>NZ_JACYUD010000035.1 GCF_014841565.1 Rhizobium sp. CFBP 8762 | reverse complement strand
GCACAGTCATAACCAGAAGCAGAACAAGAACACGCAATGGCCAACGACCAAATGGGGAATGAACGTCGCAAATACACGATAGGTATAAGCGCATCTACGGATCGCAACGTAGGCATCAATCGTTGCATGATCGATGCGCTCTCCGATTCACTGGCGGATGGCGAAGTCTCTCACGCCGCAGCCAGGCGAGTTCCTGAATGGAACGCTAAATCTTATCGAGCCACACTTTTGCCTTGGCCTACGGACAACTGATTACTCAGATTAGTTCGTGAACCACCTGCAAGCGCAGTGCGGT
>NZ_JACYUD010000034.1 GCF_014841565.1 Rhizobium sp. CFBP 8762 | reverse complement strand
TCTTCCCGGGCCCACCATTTGTTTCTGCTCACGCTGTCGTGCTCTTTGAGCGCTGCGCTGCGGAATGCGCGCCGGACGACCGGCGTGGTGCTCTGCACCTGTTTGGTGGGTTACGGTTGGTTTGATGAGAAGATTTTGTGCTTTTGGCACCTGCAGCGACCAGGCGGTCGCCGCCAATCGTTTGGCGCGCCCACGCAGCGAAGCAACGTATGTCGTTGTCAAGCGTGAGTGCAAAGAATGGGGCTGTAGCTCAGCTGGGAGAGCACCTGCTTTGCAAGCAGGGGGTCAGCGGTTCGATCC
>NZ_JACYUD010000033.1 GCF_014841565.1 Rhizobium sp. CFBP 8762 | reverse complement strand
TCTTCCCGGGCCCACCATTTGTTTCTGCTCACGCTGTCGTGCTCTTTGAGCGCTGCGCTGCGCAGACGCGAAAGGTAAACCTTTCGGCTCGGCTTTGCCGGCTGTTTGGTGGGTTGCGGTTGGTTTGATGATTTTGGTTTGTTTGTTTGGTGTTCGAAGGCTTTGGCCTTCGCAAGGCCAGCGGCCGTCGCCAATCGTTTGGCGCCCCCGTGGAGCGCTTTGCGCGTGAACGCATGGAATTGGGGCTGTAGCTCAGCTGGGAGAGCACCTGCTTTGCAAGCAGGGGGTCAGCGGTTCGATCC
>NZ_JACYUD010000032.1 GCF_014841565.1 Rhizobium sp. CFBP 8762 | reverse complement strand
CGCAGCGCAGCGCTCAAAGAGCACGACAGCGTGAGCAGAAACAAATGGTGGGCCCGGGAAGACTTGAACTTCCGACCCCACGCTTATCAAGCGTGTGCTCTAACCAACTGAGCTACGGGCCCACATGGGTCACAACAACAGCTTGTTAAACCATCAACAGCCAACCCGAAAGTCGACCATCAAAGGAACAGCGTGATCCTTGTCCTAAAAGAAAGAGAAACGTGGGAGGCGGTGTCCGCCATATCATCATTCAAGTCGGATTTGGCTAAGCTGATCCTTCTCGCTTGCGCTCAAAGGGCAGCCAAATCGTCATCTCATGTGACGTATTTCGTTTCGATCATCACCTGACTGGCGTGATCT
>NZ_JACYUD010000031.1 GCF_014841565.1 Rhizobium sp. CFBP 8762 | reverse complement strand
GGTCATGGCGACGATACGCTTTCGGGTGGCGATGGCGACGATGTGTATCGCTTTGAAGCCGGAGACGGGCAGGACAGGATCACGGATGCCTCCGGCATCGACCGGATCGAGTTCGGTGCCGGTATTATGCCGGACGGGACAGAGGTTTCCTTGCTCGGGGATGCCTCGACACTCGTCGTCAAATTCAAAAATATTGATGACCGCATCACTATCGTCAACGGTGCTGCGCTTGATGCACGCGTTATCGAGGAATTTTCGTTCTTTGATGGAACGGTCTGGAAACTGTCGGATATGGCGAGGCTGTGGCAGCGGCCTACGGCGGACGCTGACACTATTGTGGGTACTGTCGGCGACGATACGTT
>NZ_JACYUD010000030.1 GCF_014841565.1 Rhizobium sp. CFBP 8762 | reverse complement strand
ATCAAGCTTGGCCTGTGAGGGCTCGCGAGCCTGAACTCAAGCTATCCAGATGTTAAGAAACTACAGCGTGTTTACCATCGCCAACGAAAACATACAACCTCACTATCCTTCCGCCAACACAAACAATTTGAACACTCTTCTGACGGTCATTTATCGCAATAGAAACGTAAGGATGCAAGCGGCCTGTGTTCCTCAGGGTTCGTAATACATCCCGACACAAACGGCTCATGTACCGGTAAACGCACATCAGCGCTTCATTGAGGAAAACTCTGTAGTATTTAAGAAATTCGTTGTGGCTGATACAATCTATTTCCTACACTCCAATATTGTACGCAGCCACGTGTAAACAAACAAATTATTCATCTCTAG
>NZ_JACYUD010000029.1 GCF_014841565.1 Rhizobium sp. CFBP 8762 | reverse complement strand
ATTAGACCTGAAGTTATCGTCTATGGACGTAGTGACAGGACTGGGCACTTCGCTTATCGATGGTTTGAACTCAACGACTCTAAATACAGATATCCGTCGGTTTCTCGATGAAGTAGATCTTCCTTTGTTTAATGCAGATCCGCATGGATTTAGGCTCTCCTTCAATATATCGGGACTGCTGTTGTCCGTATCGAATGCCACCATCACTGTCGGACTGGACCCGAAGCCGATCTTTCCGCTGTTAAACAAATTTGTTGATCGTTTGATGTGATGTAGTATATTATATGAAACTACTGTTGTCCATATCCCAGATTACATGTCATGTGAGCCTCGCCGTCCAGTACATTTGTAATGGTTCAACATACTCTTGCTCTTTCTGTGGTTGCATATTTTCTACGGGTGCGCACATATTGCACTCTCGTCTCCATTTGCTTTTTTTTTTGCT
>NZ_JACYUD010000028.1 GCF_014841565.1 Rhizobium sp. CFBP 8762 | reverse complement strand
CCCAGCGCCGATGGTACTTCGTCTTAAGACGCGGGAGAGTAGGTCGCTGCCAGGTCTGCAAAACGCAACACACTCATCGTCAATCTTCTCACAACAACAAACAACCCAAACATAACGCGGGGTGGAGCAGCCCGGTAGCTCGTCAGGCTCATAACCTGAAGGCCGCAGGTTCAAATCCTGCCCCCGCAACCAAAGCCAAATACGAAAAAAACCCCTGTACCGAACGTACAGGGGTTTTTGCGTTCCAGATACCAAACTGAAAGCGGCTGATCACATCCCCATTCAACCATAACACTCAGCGCAAAAAGCCCTGAAACCGCCAACGACCTTGCCGAAAACTGTCACGATCGATAGCACTGCCGAAACCGTCAACCAGCTGACAGACACACACCGCATCACATCGACAAACCGCATGAGCTTAAAAGCCACGGTCTTTCGCACAGTCATAACCAGAAGCAGAACAAGAACACGCAATGGCCAACGACCAAATGGGGAATGA
>NZ_JACYUD010000027.1 GCF_014841565.1 Rhizobium sp. CFBP 8762 | reverse complement strand
TTTTCTCGGAGCCGTGCAGCTCATCGCTGCGGTCATTTCACTCAACTGACGACACGCCCTAGAACCATCCTCTCGTTAGCTTTAGGAAAGTGTTGGGCTTTCAATACGGCAATATGCCGCCTGTTTTTTCACAGCTAGTTTCATTGCGAAATTACTCGGTGTGATGTTGCCGAATGAAGAGTGCGATCTGTTACGATTGTGGTCTTCATTCTATGCTACGATCTCAGTCCTAGCCTGTATCTGTGACGAGAACAGTGTCTCGTTAAGGCATTCGTCACCCAAGCTGCCCTTGAAGCTTTCTACGAAGTCATTCTGCATAGGCTTGCCCGGTGCGATATAATGCTATTTAACATGAGTGCTTTGGACCATTGCACAACGGCTATACTGGTCATCACCGTGCCATCTTCCGAGACAAACGTTCGCGGTTGACTCGTTGAACGATAGCGGCATTGAGTTGCCGGGCAAGCCGCCGCCCACTAGCAACGTGTCAGCAAGCATCGCTAGGCATTCGGAGGTGAATTCTTCCACGGCTGCGAAGAGCCGAAAGCGATGACCATCTATGAAGGCGTCGCGAACGAAATCCGGGCTCCAGCGCTCTTTAGCACGCAAGGCCGTGCTCAAGGCCGTTTCGTCCTCAAAGCCCGTTTACGTCCGTCACGGTTGCGCACCGTCAGCGTCTCTTCACGATAAAGACTCGCATTTTGCGCTTTACCGCACTGCGCTTGCAGGTGGTTCACGAACTAATCTGAGTAATCAGTTGTCCGTAGGCCAA
>NZ_JACYUD010000026.1 GCF_014841565.1 Rhizobium sp. CFBP 8762 | reverse complement strand
TCGAAGCCAAATCGGGATTGAAGCGAGTTGGACGGAAGCGAGGAAATTATCGTCGCGTTTGTCGTATCGTGTTGCGATTGCCCGGAAGTGTTTGAGTTTGTTGAAGAAGCGCTCGACAGCATTGCGCTGTTTGTAAAGCCAGGGGCTGAAGACGGGAATATTGACCCTGTTCGGCATGGGGCGGATACACCCCCATGCTCCACGGGCTTTGAGGTTCTGACGCAGGGCGTCGCTATCATAGGCACGGTCGGCAAGAAGGACGTTTCCGCTCTTCACGGTGTCGAACATATCCGCCGCCGAGCGTCCGTCATGAGCTTGACCAGCTGTCAGCTTCAACAGGATCGGACGACCACCGGCATCGACAAGGGCATGGATTTTCGTTGTCAGCCCGCCGCGCGAACGACCCATGCAACTGGATCGCTCCTCTTTTTTTGACCGTTGGCGGCGTGTTGATGCACGCGGATCGACGAACTATCGATCATTTGAATATCGCCGTCGTAAACGTCTGAAATTGCGTTGAGAATACGAGCCCAGTGTCCTGCATGACGCCATCGGTTGAAACGATTGACGCAGGTCGTATAGGGACCGTATCGCGCGGGAATATCGGCCCAAGGCGCACCGGTCCGAAGCCGCCAGAAAATGCCGTTCAACACCCGTCGGTCGTCAACCCGCTTTTTCCCGCGGACCTTCGTCGGAAGAAGCGGTTCAATCACAGACCACTCGGAGTCCGTCAAATCAAAGCGTGCCATCACTGCCTCCAAATCAACAGAGGCAGTGAATCATAATCCATTCAAAACGAAAACTATTTTATGGGTATGTGACCTAGAGC
>NZ_JACYUD010000025.1 GCF_014841565.1 Rhizobium sp. CFBP 8762 | reverse complement strand
TAGGGCGTGTCGTCAGTTGAGTAGCTTCCGGCGGCAGATTCCCAAATCAGATTTTATGTGATTCATAGGAGACCGGCTACTGGAGGGCTGGTTTTGGCACGTCGTTATGGATTGCGGGACGATCAGTGGGATCGGATCAAGGACCTTCTGCCTGGGCGTGAAGGTCATGTTGGGAGTACGGCGGCGGATAATCGCCTGTTCGTGGAAGCTGTGCTTTATCGATACCGCGCCGGGATACCTTGGCGCGATCTTCCCGAGCGGTTCGGAGACTGGAAGAATGTCCACAGGCGGCTGCGCCGATGGTGCGAAAGTGGCATCTTTGAGCGTATTTTCAAACACTTGGCTGCCGACCACGACAACGAATACATGATGCTGGATTCCACCATCGTACGCGCCCACCAGCATAGTGCCGGCGCGCAAAAAGGGGGTGCCAGGCGATCGGTCGATCCCGAGGCGGATTGACGACAAAGATTCATGTGATCGTCGATGCGCTCGGCAATCCGCTGGCGATATCCCTGACGCCGGGCCAAGCATCGGACCTTACGCAGGCCGAGCCTCTTCTGGAAGAGGTTGATCCCCAAGCCTTTCTGGCGGACAAAGCCTACGACGCCGACGCGCTTATCGACCACCTCAAAGAACGTCATATCAACCCGGTGATTCCACCAAAAGCCAATCGCATCAAGCCAAGGCCAACAGACTTCGCGCTTTATTGCGAACGCAATCTAGTTGAGCGTTTCTTCAATAATCTCAAACAGTTCAGAGCCATTGCAACGCGATACGACAAGCTTGCCAACACTTTTCTCGGAGCCGTGCAGCTCATCGCTGCGGTCATTTCACTCAACTGACGACACGCCCTAG
>NZ_JACYUD010000024.1 GCF_014841565.1 Rhizobium sp. CFBP 8762 | reverse complement strand
TAGGCCGGTTCGACAGTGCTTTGAGCGAAGCGGCGAAAAGCTATGTACTTGAGCGGACATTTTCAGACAGCAAATTTTATGATCGTATCAAAGACCAGCGGATCAGCTTCGAGGAGTTTCACACCGTACTGAAGGAATACGTGGCGTGGGAGACGGAGACCGGCATGTTCGAAATCCTCCTGGAACAGATACGCAATTATGAGCATCCCGACGACAGCGAGGACGACGAGGAAGAGGCAACGGTGGGTATGTGGCATCCGCTCTATGCTGAAAGCACGCGCTTGTTCCGCAAATACGGATTGATCCTGCCTGCAAGCGTCTTTTTCGTGGCTAGCGCATTGCGCCTCGATGGCCAAAGTCCGAACGATATTCCGGCAGTGATGGAAGCAGTGAGAATGAATTTAGATAATGTTTTCATTGAAGGCATCACGCGATGAGCGAAAATTTATTGATCATCGATACGGCTGCAATCATCAATCTGTACGCACAGCGTGGGCAGGCTGGCTGGGATGCTCTTTTCAATACCAACAAGCGCGTCGTCGTTCTTGGATATGGAGATGGGAAGCGCTTTCGATAGCGCTCTACCGGTGTAGGCTAGATGACTTTTTACGCTATGGCAGCGTGACTTTGCGTTTTCAGGTGCTGGCTTTGGGGTGATGATATGAGTTTGACAAACAGCGGCCTGGGTGAGCCCACGCATGAGGAAATGACCGAGCGGTTGTTGCGCACCGGGCAAATACAGGATTTTGCGCAGCGCCTGCTGGATGATCCCGCCTGCCTAGCCGCCTTTCGGCGCGTCGGGATCGGTGGCGAATTTACGCCTGAGGAACAGGCGCTGATCTACGACACGCATGGGTTGGCAGGCAGTTTTGAGGATGTCAGCCCGATTGTCCGTTTGGGTTATCAGGCGGTGGTGCAGGCACTGGCGCGTCGCGTTGCGGTAGGCCGGTTCGACAGTGCTTTGAGCGAAGCGGCGAAAAGCTA
>NZ_JACYUD010000023.1 GCF_014841565.1 Rhizobium sp. CFBP 8762 | reverse complement strand
AGAGGCAGTGAATCATAATCCATTCAAAACGAAAACTATTTTATGGGTATGTGACCTAGAGCTGTCCTTGATCTTGTCGAGTCACCATAGCTTAGAGCAAAATCCGAACAGCGTAAACCGCTAGGGACTTCCCAATTGTGTGAGGTATGATTCAGGTTGGCCGCCGGCGACGGGAGGCCGGTCAGATGGGCAAGTTGTTATCGATGGAACTGCGTGAGCAGGTTGTTGGCGCCATTTCGGGAAGCATGTCACGCTGGGCGGCCGCGGCGCGGTTCGGGGTGAGCGCGGCCAGTGCGGTGAGGTGGGCGCGCTTCAGCGTAATCAGGGAAAGCCGGCGGCCAAGCCGCAGGGCGGTTACACGCGCTCGGTCACGACCGAGGCCAGGGTGGCACGGATCTTGGCGCTGTACCAGGCGGCTACCGACATCACGCTTGCAAAGTTGCGCAGGGCGCTGGTCGCCGAGGGGATCGCGGTTACGTTGTCGATCCCGTGGCGGTTTTTCGGCCGCCACGGGCATACGCGTAGAAAAGACCAACCACGCACAAGAGCAGGACCGCCCCGACGTCCTGAGCGCGCGCGCCTGGTTCGATGGTCAGCTCGACCTCGATCAAGAGACACTGATCTTCGTCGATGAGTCGGGCGCCAGCACGAAGATGGCGCGCCGCTACGGACGCGCTCCACGCGGCGAGCGGCTGCGCATGGTCGTGCCGCACAGGCACTGGATCACAACCACGTTCGTCAGGGCTTTGCGGCTCTCGGGCACGACCGCACCGCTCGTCATCGACGGACCGATGACCGGGGCATGGTTCGAGGCCTGGGGTGCCCAAGCGCTCGCTCCAATGCTGAAACCCGGAGACATCGTGATCATCGACAACCTTTCCGCTCACAAGAGCGTCGCGGCCTGTAAGGCAATCGAGGCAAGGGGCGCAAGTCACCCCCGATGAGTGCGCCAACTACTCGGCTGCTGCCGGATACCATGCATACTGATCGGAATCTGCTCTAGGTCACATACCCATAAAATAGTTTTCGTTTTGAATGGATTATGATTCACTGCCTCT
>NZ_JACYUD010000022.1 GCF_014841565.1 Rhizobium sp. CFBP 8762 | reverse complement strand
CTCTAATACCAACCGTCATTGATCAGAACCCTTGCGCCCATTTGCGTCGACCGATCGACATGATCTTCCAGGGGCGATCCTGCAGTGTCCGCCAAGCGTAGCAGCAGTGATTGACGATATCCTCGTAGGATTTGAAGACGCGGTTGGAGAGCCAGTTATCTCTCATGAACTGCCAGATGTTTTCGACGGGGTTCAACTCGGGCGATTTGGGTGGCAGCGGCAGGATGGTGATGTTTTCGGGGACGAGGAGATTGTTGGACATATGCCATCCTGCTTGATCCATGATGAGGATGGCATGGGCACCCTCCGCGACGTTTCGGGAGATTTCGATCAAATGTTGGTTCATGGCGTGGGTATCGCACCACGGCATGACGAGGGCGGCGGCCTTGCCGTATTTGGGGCATATCGCCCCGAAGATGTACGCGGAGCGTGTGCGCTGGTCGTGCGGCGCTGATGGCCTTGATCCACGCTTGGCCCAGCGTCTTGTGATCTTGTTTTTCTGGCCTATCCGGGCTTCGTCTTGGTACCAGATTTCGATACTCCTGCCTTTGGCGGGGCCTGCAACGATCTCTGCCACAGCACTTGGAAAGTTTTTTTAAATGTCTCGGCGGCATCAGCATCCTGCGCATGGTGCCTGGGACGGGCGGAGAGTTTGCGGTAGCCCATGGCGCGCACTTCGCGGCCCAGGGTCTCTTCACTCACCGAAACCTGGAATTCTTCCCAGATCCATTGAGCCAGATCACACAGACGCCACCGAACCACGCCATCCAGATAAGGCGTAGGCCCGCGTTCAAGGGCGTGTGCCAAGGCCGCACGCTGGTCGTCGTTCAACAGTGACGGCTTGCCCGGAGCCTTACCGTTGATCAATCCGTCGGCACCGCGTGCGTTGAAGCGCACCACCCAGTCGCGAACGATCTGAACAGTCACGCTCCCGAGCCGAGCCGCATCGGCGCGAGAGCCGCCATCATAGATAGATGCAAGGGCGAGAAGACGCCGAACCTGGTCGGCATCTCTGGTCTGCCGAGCCAGAAGCCGCAACATCGCCCCATCAAAATCCGAACGTAAGGAAATGGCTGAACCCATCGCAAACCTCCTGTTTGCGTCATCGATTCAGATTCGGCGGTTTTTGGGAATTCCACGAGTCAAGATTAACGACGATTGGTATAAGC
>NZ_JACYUD010000021.1 GCF_014841565.1 Rhizobium sp. CFBP 8762 | reverse complement strand
ACGATGGATGCCACGATGCCGGCGCCGACGGTACGGCCACCTTCACGGATCGCGAAGCGCAGCTTTTCTTCCATCGCGATCGGAACGATCAGCTCGACGTCAACGGTCACGTTGTCGCCAGGCATAACCATTTCCGTGCCTTCTGGAAGTGTCACGATGCCCGTCACGTCCGTTGTACGGAAGTAGAACTGTGGGCGGTAGTTCGTGAAGAATGGCGTATGACGGCCACCCTCTTCCTTCGTCAGGATGTAGGCTTCTGCCTTGAACTTCTTGTGCGGCTTGACCGAACCGGGCTTGCACAGGATCTGGCCACGCTCGATACCGTCACGGTTCACACCGCGAACCAGCGCACCGATGTTATCGCCAGCCTGGCCCTGATCGAGCAGCTTGCGGAACATTTCAACGCCGGTCACCGTCGTCTTCGATGTTGCACGAATGCCGACGATCTCAACTTCTTCACCAACCTTGACGATACCGCGCTCAACGCGACCCGTTACAACCGTACCACGGCCCGAGATCGAGAACACGTCTTCGATCGGCAACAGGAAGGGCTGATCAATCGGACGCTCAGGTGTCGGGATGTAGGCATCGACAGCCGCCATCAGTTCACGGATCGCGTCTTCGCCGATCTTCTTGTCGCTGTCTTCCAAAGCGGCCAGAGCCGAACCTTTGACGATCGGAATATCGTCGCCCGGGAATTCGTAGGACGACAGAAGCTCACGAACTTCCAGCTCAACGAGCTCCAGCAGTTCTTCGTCGTCAACCTGGTCAACCTTGTTCAGGAACACAACGATGGCAGGAACGCCAACCTGACGGGCCAGCAGGATGTGCTCGCGGGTCTGGGGCATCGGGCCATCGGCAGCCGAGCAAACCAGGATCGCGCCGTCCATCTGGGCCGCACCGGTGATCATGTTCTTGACGTAGTCGGCGTGGCCGGGGCAGTCAACGTGGGCGTAGTGACGCGCAGTCGTCTCATACTCGACGTGTGCCGTCGAAATCGTGATGCCGCGAGCCTTTTCTTCCGGCGCTGCGTCGATCTGATCGTACGCCTTGAACTCGCCGAAATACTTCGTGATTGCTGCCGTCAGAGACGTCTTGCCGTGGTCAACGTGGCCAATCGTGCCAATGTTGACGTGCGGCTTGTTGCGCTCAAATTTGCTCTTTGCCAT
>NZ_JACYUD010000020.1 GCF_014841565.1 Rhizobium sp. CFBP 8762 | reverse complement strand
GAAGCGCTGCGCCTGAAAGAGGCTGGCAAGGCTTCCGAAGTTGTCGTCGTGTCCATCGGTCCGGCCAAGGCCGAGGAAACCTTGCGCACCGCGCTCGCCATGGGTGCAGACCGTGCCATTCTGGTGGAAACCGACGATGTGGTAGAGCCTCTGGCCGTCGCCAAGATCATCAAAGGCGTTGCGCAAACCGAGCAGCCCGGCCTGATCATCGTCGGCAAGCAGGCCATTGACGACGACAGCAACCAGACCGGACAGATGCTGTCGGCACTTTTGGGCTGGAGCCAGGGCACGTTTGCCTCCAAGGTGGAACTGACCGATACCCATGCGACCGTCACCCGCGAAGTGGACGGGGGCGCACAGACCGTCTCGCTGACGCTGCCCGCAGTGGTGACCACCGATCTGCGCCTCAACGAGCCGCGCTACGCCTCGCTGCCCAACATCATGAAGGCCAAGAAGAAGCCGCTCGACAAAAAGACCCCGGCCGATTTTGGTGTCGATACCACGCCACGGCTGAAAGTGTTGAAGACGGAGGAACCGGGCGGCCGCAAGGCTGGCGTCAAGGTCTCGACGGTAGCTGAACTGGTCGACAAGCTGCGCAACGAAGCTGGCGTCATCTGAGATTTGGGAAAGGACATACCAATGGCAATTCTTCTTCTGGCCGATCACGATAATGCCAGCCTTTCCGACCAGACGGCAAAGGCGCTGACCGCAGCCACACAGATGGGCGGCGATGTGCATGTGCTGGTGGCAGGCAAGGGCGCTGAGGCTGTGGCCACGGCAGCTGCCAAACTTTCCGGCGTCACGAAGGTTCTGCTAGCCGATAGCGACGATCTCGCCAACCAGTTGGCCGAGCCGCTGGCGGCTCTGATCGTTTCGCTGGCGGGTAGCTACGATACCGTTCTCGCACCGGCGACATCGACGGCCAAGAATGTGATGCCGCGCGTAGCGGCTCTTCTCGACGTGGCACAGATTTCCGAAATCACCGCCGTTGTCAGCGCGGATACCTTCCAGCGCCCGATCTATGCTGGCAACGCCATCCAGACCGTTCAAACGACAGATGCCAAGACGGTCATCACCGTGCGCACGGCGTCCTTTGCTTCGGCTGGCGAAGGCGGCTCGGCCTCGGTAGAGACCGTCTCGGCTGCGACCAATCCCGGCCTGTCCACATTTGTCAGCGATGAACTGTCCACCTCCGACCGCCCTGAACTGACCTCGGCCAAGATCATCGTTTCCGGTGGTCGTGCGTTGGGCTCATCGGAAAAGTTCAACGAGGTTCTGCTACCGCTTGCCGACAAGCTCGGTGCTGCCATCGGTGCATCCCGCGCGGCTGTGGACGCAGGCTACGCGCCCAATGATTGGCAGGTGGGCCAGACCGGCAAGGTCGTGGCACCCCAGCTTTACATCGCCTGCGGCATTTCCGGTGCTATCCAGCATCTGGCGGGCATGAAGGACTCCAAGGTCATCGTCGCCATCAACAAGGACGAGGAAGCGCCGATCTTTCAGGTCGCCGATTACGGCCTTGTCGGGGATATCTTTGA
>NZ_JACYUD010000018.1 GCF_014841565.1 Rhizobium sp. CFBP 8762 | reverse complement strand
TGGGGCTGTAGCTCAGCTGGGAGAGCACCTGCTTTGCAAGCAGGGGGTCAGCGGTTCGATCCCGCTCAGCTCCACCATTTTCTTTGAAAATGGCGGAGATTAGTTTGTGCTCACGGCTGTGGCCTCCGCAAGGGCGCTGTCGCGTGGGCCTCTGGCCCTGTTGGTGGCGTGCGAGGAAGTTTGCGAGTGACTGATTTGATACCTTGTCCGGTATAGAAAGTAAAAAGTTTGCACTGGTCTTTTTGAGACTGTTGTGCCTGTTCTGTATCCATTGTGAAGAGAAGATATGTCTGGAGACTTGATCCAGTATGATCTGATGATGACGCTGATTGACACGCAAGTGTTGATCTGGCGGTTTTGTCATTGGGTGATGTTGTTTTGAAGACCAGTCCACACCCCTGCTGTTAACAGCTGCAGGACACGGGCTGGTTGGAGATTGATCAGGTTTGTCGCTCTGGCATGGATTGTTGTTGATGGTTGGCCTTGGCTTTTGCTTTGGTTGGCGATCTCTGACGGTTCAAGCTGATGAATGTTGCCTGACCGCGCATTCCCGGACGTATCTCGAGAAGCTGGTCTTAATGATATGACCTCGCACTCACCGGCGTGTGTGCAATGAGGGACATATCGACATGTTGATGGCATGATGGAATGGCGTTTGGTTGTAAAAGGTAACTGAATGTCTTCAAACGGCTTTGCCGTTTGACCATGATGAGCATTGGCAATGAGAATGATGAAGTGAAATAAGGGCATTTGGTGGATGCCTTGGCATGCACAGGCGATGAAGGACGTGATACGCTGCGATAAGCCGTGGGGAGCTGCGAATAAGCTTTGATCCATGGATTTCCGAATGGGGAAACCCACCTTAGATATCTAGAAAATCTGTTTTGCCGTAATCTTGTTTTGGCCTTTTTATTGAAAAGGCAGTTTCGTGGGACTTCCCACGAGTGACCTGACGGTCGTCGCCAATCGTTTGGCGCGCCGTCCGCAGCGTAAGCGATCCTTTGGATCGCTGGCAGCGTGAGGACAAAACAACCCCGGGATTGGGGCAGTAAGGTTCGGCAAAAGAGGTTTCTAGATATCGCGATAAGGTATCTTACCTTGAATACATAGGGGTAAGAAGCGAACGCAGGGAACTGAAACATCTAAGTACCTGCAGGAAAGGACATCAACCGAGACTCCGTAAGTAGTGGCGAGCGAACGCGGACCAGGCCAGTGGCAATGATGAATAAAGTGGAACGCTCTGGAAAGTGCGGCCGTAGCGGGTGATAGCCCCGTACACGTAGAACAATCATTGTCCTTGAGTAGGGCGGGACACGTGAAATCCTGTTTGAAATTAGGGGGACCACCCTCTAAGCCTAAGTACTCGTGCATGACCGATAGCGAACAAGTACCGTGAGGGAAAGGTGAAAAGCACCCCGACAAGGGGAGTGAAATAGAACCTGAAACCGGATGCCTACAAACAGTCGGAGGGGGCAACCCTGACGGCGTACCTTTTGTATAATGGGTCAACGACTTAGTGTAACGAGCAAGCTTAAGCCGATAGGTGAAGGCGCAGCGAAAGCGAGTCTGAATAGGGCGTTTTAGTTCGTTGCATTAGACCCGAAACCGAGTGATCTAGCCATGAGCAGGTTGAAGGTTGGGTAACACCAACTGGAGGACCGAACCCATATCTGTTGCAATAGATCGGGATGACTTGTGGCTAGGGGTGAAAGGCCAATCAAACTCGGAGATAGCTGGTTCTCTGCGAAATCTATTTAGGTAGAGCGTCGAGCCAATACTCCCGGGGGTAGAGCACTGGATGGGCTATGGGGACTCACCGTCTTACTGATCCTAACCAAACTCCGAATACCGGGAAGTACTACTCGGCAGACACACGGCGGGTGCTAACGTCCGTCGTGAAAAGGGCAACAACCCTGACCTCCATCTAAGGTCCCCAAGTCATGGCTAAGTGGGAAAGGATGTGAGGATCCCAAAACAACCAGGATGTTGGCTTAGAAGCAGCCATCATTTAAAGAAAGCGTAACAGCTCACTGGTCTAAATAAGGGTCCTTGCGCCGAAAATGTAACGGGGCTAAAGCCATGCACCGAAGCTGAGGGTAGTGTGTTTACACACTGCGGTAGCAGAGCGTTCCGTAAGCCTGCGAAGGGATATCCGTGAGGGGTCCTGGAGGTATCGGAAGTGCGAATGTTGACATGAGTAACGATAAAGGGAGTGAGAGACTCCCTCGCCGAAAGACCAAGGGTTCCTGCTTAAAGTTAATCTGAGCAGGGTTAGCCGGCCCCTAAGACGAGGCAGACATGCGTAGTCGATGGGAACCACGTTAATATTCGTGGGCCTGGTGGTAGTGACGGATCTCGTATGTTGTATGATCTTATTGGATTGATTGTGCGGCGAAGAGGTTCCAGGAAATAGCTCCACCGTATAGACCGTACCCGAAACCGACACAGGTGGTCAGGTAGAGTATACCAAGGCGCTTGAGAGAACTATGTTGAAGGAACTCGGCAAATTGCACGCGTAACTTCGGAAGAAGCGTGACCCCATGGTACGCAAGTATGATGGGGTGGCACAGACCAGGGGGTAGCGACTGTTTATCAAAAACACAGGGCTCTGCGAAGTCGCAAGACGACGTATAGGGTCTGACGCCTGCCCGGTGCTGGAAGGTTAAAGGGAGGGGTGCAAGCTCTGAACTGAAGCCCCAGTAAACGGCGGCCGTAACTATAACGGTCCTAAGGTAGCGAAATTCCTTGTCGGGTAAGTTCCGACCTGCACGAATGGCGTAACGACTTCCCCGCTGTCTCCAACATAGACTCAGTGAAATTGAATTCCCCGTGAAGATGCGGGGTTCCTGCGGTCAGACGGAAAGACCCCGTGCACCTTTACTATAGCTTTACACTGGCATTCGTGTCGGCATGTGTAGGATAGGTGGTAGGCTTTGAAGCAGGGACGCCAGTTTCTGTGGAGCCATCCTTGAAATACCACCCTTATCGTCATGGATGTCTAACCGCGGTCCGTTATCCGGATCCGGGACAGTGTATGGTGGGTAGTTTGACTGGGGCGGTCGCCTCCGAAAGAGTAACGGAGGCGCGCGATGGTGGGCTCAGAACGGTCGGAAATCGTTCGTCGAGTGCAATGGCATAAGCCCGCCTGACTGCGAGACTGACAAGTCGAGCAGAGACGAAAGTCGGTCATAGTGATCCGGTGGTCCCGCGTGGAAGGGCCATCGCTCAACGGATAAAAGGTACGCCGGGGATAACAGGCTGATGACCCCCAAGAGTCCATATCGACGGGGTTGTTTGGCACCTCGATGTCGACTCATCGCATCCTGGGGCTGGAGCAGGTCCCAAGGGTATGGCTGTTCGCCATTTAAAGCGGTACGTGAGTTGGGTTCAGAACGTCGTGAGACAGTTCGGTCCCTATCTGCCGTAGGTGTAGGAATATTGATAGGATTTGCCCCTAGTACGAGAGGACCGGGGTGAACACATCTCTGGTGGACCTGTTGTCGTGCCAACGGCATAGCAGGGTAGCTATATGTGGAATGGATAACCGCTGAAGGCATCTAAGCGGGAAACCAACCTAAAAACGAGTATTCCCTCGAGAGCCGTGGAAGACGACCACGTTGATAGGCTGGGTGTGGAAGTGCGGCAACGCATGAAGCTTACCAGTACTAATAGCTCGATAGGCTTTATCATTCTCATTGCTTGTGCTCATCTGAAACCAATCCAGATCAGCCATCACTCAACAATTGCTCAAAAGGCAGCCAGCTTCTCAATTACGATGTCAACGCCCATAAGGCGTCGATGTTGCGCTTTGCCGACCTGGTGGTTCTGGCGGGGTGGCTGCACCCGTTCCCATTCCGAACACGGCCGTGAAACGCCCCAGCGCCGATGGTACTTCGTCTTAAGACGCGGGAGAGTAGGTCGCTGCCAGGTCTGCAAA
>NZ_JACYUD010000017.1 GCF_014841565.1 Rhizobium sp. CFBP 8762 | reverse complement strand
GAACCAGCCATGGCTGCGTAACTTAAACGAAATGGCCTCCGGCAAACCCGGTGCGGTTCACTTCTTATTTCCAGCTAAAGTTCTATTCCTCTCGAAACGCACGGGCGATTTGGTCGGCGAGCGGTTTGGTAAAATACGATAGAGCCGTGCGTTCTTGTGTGCGAATAAACGCTTCTGCCGGCATGCCGGGGATGAGCGATTGTTGTCCCAAGCGCTGGAGCTCCTTAGGTGGCAGAGTAATGCGCACCAGATAAAAACTCTGGCCGGTTTTTTGGTCTTCTGTCAGGTCAGCCGCAACACGCGTGACAGTACCAAACAACTCAGGTGTTTCTCGTTGATTAAAAGCGCTTAAACGCAAAGTCGCTGTTTGTCCGACACGGACCTGCTCAATGTCTTGAGGCCCTATGCGAACTTCCAGCGCCAGATCGTCTCCGCCTGGAACAATGGTCATGATACTGTCGGCTGGCGAGATTACTCCGCCAACTGTATGAGCCGCCAATTGGTGAACAATGCCCGTTTGAGGTGCAATGATATCAATACGCTTGAGTTGGTCTTCTGCAGAAACCTTGCGCTCAATATATTCGCCAACCTGTCCCTGAATCTCACGCAGTTCGGTTGCCACTTCACTGCGCAAATCCTGCTCCAGCTGCAAAATCTGGAGCTGAACTTCCGCGATACGTCCCGCTGTTTGTGCTTGGCGGGCAATGGCTTCACCTCGATCTCCCCCAAGATCAGCCATTTCCCGCTCCAATGCGTTGGCGCGCTGAATGGATACGAGTTTGCGATCACTAAGATCTCGCACACCCAATAGCTCAGATTGCAGGACGGCAATGCCACGGTCGTAGGCTGCCTCTTGGGACTTTAAACCGACAATCTCTTTCTCATATTGTGCGACGCGTTCCAGCAGTTGTTGTTTTTTGCTGTCTAAAGATGCTTTTCGAAAATCAAACAGGCGCGTTTCACTTTTCACAGCTTGGTCAACATCGGCGTTATCGATGCGCATTGTAAGGCTGGCCGGAAAGGTGATTATGCCCGTTCCATCTCGCTCCGCTTCGAGCCGCGCCTGTCGAGCGGCAAGTTCATCAAGGCGCTTGGTAACAATTGCAAGGCTAGCGCGTGTTTGCGTCGCATCGAGCCGCATCAGAACATCCCCTGCTTTAACAGGTTGCCCTTCTGTGATTAAGATCTCTCCGACGACTCCGCCAGTTGGATGTTGTACGCGCTTGACGTAACTATCAACGACGAAAACGCCATTTGCGATCACTGCACCTGCAAGGTTCGTTGCTGCCGCCCAGCCACCCACACCACCCAGCAGCAAGGCAATACCGGCGATCCCCCCAACCATGTGAAGTCTCAAGGAACGATCAACTGTTGTGTGTTCATCTGTCCGCATGTTCAGTATCCTGGTGAGGTATCGGCGACGCGTCGGTGAGCGGCGTTACTGCTGCGCGAAGTGGAACCACACTGCGCGAGGTTGCACTTTGTCCAGAAGCTGGTGTCTGTTGCGGGTGCGCGGGTTTGGCTTGCTTTAATACTTTTGACAAAACCTCATCGCGCGGACCAAATGCCTGAACGCGTCCGGCGTCCATCATCAGCACAAGATCAACCGTGCTCAATGCGCTCGGTCTGTGCGCTACCACAATCACTATACCCTTACGCTGACGAATGGCAGCAATCGCTTGCGTCAGAGCAGTCTCGCCTTCTGCGTCAAGATTGGAGTTCGGTTCGTCGAGCACGACAAGGAAGGGATCGCGGTACATGGCCCGGGCCAACCCCAACCTCTGGCGCTGACCTGCCGAAAGCGCACTGCCGCCTTCACCGATCGCAGTATCATAGCCGTTCTCAAACCGAACAATAAGGTCATGTACACCTGCCGCGCGTGCGGCTGCAACAATAGCCTGCGAATCTGGTTCATCTTCAAAGCGAGAGATATTTTGAGCAATCGTACCGTCGAACAGATCGCAGGTTTGTGGCAGATACCCGATATGTTGGCCAAGCTCGTCTCGGTCCCACTGATCAAATGTAGCATTGTCCAACCGGACCGCACCACGACGCGTGGCCCATACCCCAACGATTGCACGGGCCAAGGTAGATTTTCCACAGCCGCTCGGCCCGATGATCGCCAGGGCACTGCCAGCAGGCACTGTCAGATTGATACCATTAACCGTTGGATTTGTTTCACCCGGCGGGGCAACGTAGACGTCCTCTAAACGTAGTTCCTGTTGGGGAGGCGGCAAAGTGGTACGCTGGTCTCTATCACCCAGTTTTGATAGCAAATCCTGGAGTCTGGTCCAGCTTTGCCGTGCCATAATGAAGGACTTCCAGCTTCCAATCGCCAGATCGACGGGCGCAAGTGCCCGTCCCATAATAATGGAACTGGCAATCATGACGCCCGGCGACACCTCCTGACGAATAGCGAGATAAGCCCCCAAACCAAGGAGGCCGGACTGTAATAGAAACCGAAGCGCTTTTGACAGCCCGCCTAAGCCACCGGAGATGTCACCCACTTTGCGGTTGGATACAAGGTATTCACTGTTGGCCGACTGCCATCGGGTATGCAGCCTTTTTTCCAAACCCATAGCCTGAACCACGTCGGCGTTTCGACGTGCGGCCTCAAGCAAAGCATTGCGAGTTATGGCATTGGAAACGGTTTCCTTCGATGCAGCCTGCGTTAAAGCGCCGGTCAGGGCCGTCAACAAGATCAGAACAACTGCCCCAATCGTAGCAAGGATGCCGATCCAGGCATGAAAGGCAAAGCAGATAGCAAGGTAAAGTGGCACCCAAGGCAGATCGAAGATAGCCGTTGGGCCAGGACTGGACAGAAACCCACGAACGTTATCAAGATCACGCAGAGGCTGGAGACCGTCGCCAGCCATGCGGGTTAGTAGAGGAAGACGAACCACAGCACGGTGCACTTTGCTCGCTAGGCGATTGTCGAAGCGCTCACCTAGCCTTAACAAAATGCGCGAGCGCACCACGTCCAAAAAGGCTTGGAAACTATAAAGCGCTGCTACGAGAATGGTTAGTCCAACCAAAGTGGACACGCTTCCGCTTGCCAGCACGCGGTCATAAATCTGCAGCATGTAGAGTGACGCTGTCAGACCGAGGAGATTGAGAACACCACTGATTGCCGCAATGCCCGTGACAAACGATCCTCCCATAAAGACCCGTTCGCCTTTTAAACGCGTTTCGGCCCTTGCGGTTGTCGAAGCCATACGAAGTCTCCTCATGCAGTATCACTGACGCCAATGTTTATTGAGAGGTATCCGCAATGAAAGCGCCGTTCGCGACACATCTGCTTTACGAAATTACCCATTGATGTATGAAGACTATCTGTTAAAGAGATCACTTTCAATCAACATGTAAATTTCGTGGGAACCATGCTTCATTCAAATGTTCGGCCTCATGTATAAGTCGCTCAATTTGCAATCAAACCCTTTGTGAACATGAGTAGGTCTCTATTCTAATGTTTGGAAACTATGTATGTTGAAATTTCTAATTGCTAGATTTATAATCTCTTTATTTTTCAGCCTCCTTGCTGCAATAATAAGTAACAAAAGTGATCCTTTCAAGGATGTTGGCTCTTTAATTTTTACTTGCTTGTACATCTCAGCATTGGCATTATTAATTTATTTTATTTTATTTATGATATCATCAGTATTATTATTATTATTACGAGTTAAAAATAAATTAAATATTGATTTTACACGCTTAATCCTAACAGATTTATTTTTTTTATACGTTAGTATAGAGTTTTTTCTTTGGATTTTTCTTACAGAAACAAGAGCAAATATTTCTGTTACAACTATCCAAGGGCAAACAGTAATAAATGGAAAAAAAACATTAATCGGATGGATTAATGCATCAGAAAATATCAGGTCGTCAATATTCATTATGATTTCATTGAATTTTTTTTCAGTGATTTATACTATTAAAAGCAATTGTAACATGAAAACTTCATTTTAATAATAATTACTAATTTGCAAATTAGCGTGTTTGTCTAGCTATCTTGGATCATCAGGTGAGTATAATGGAAAATAATAGTTGGAAAGTATATGGCGACGTATCTATATTTAAAACTAAAAATTATGGGGATATTGTAATTCCAATTACATCATATAACCGTTTTTACGACCAAATAAAAAACATAAATACTGGCGACGTTAATTATCATGAATATAGTCATTTATTTAATCTTGAAGTTAAGGAAATCGATGTTTCAATCAATGAAATAAATAAACTCCTGCGGTATTACTCAACGCCGTTCACCGACCGATTTGCTGGTGTTGGATTTGTTTACCAGCTTGCTGGTGTCGGAGGTTCCGTGGTCAATGTGACGGAAAATCAAATGCATTTTCTTGATCCCGGAATAGTTCATCGGCAAATCGTCGCCATAGATGGAACATACCACATCCGTACCATAGGAATAGGAGAGGGATATTGGAAAGAGTTGAACGAGAATGAGTTGCTAGCTGATATAGTTTGGGGTTTCGGTGCGGGCGTCAATTTAAAGCAGGCCTTATTTGAGTTATCTCCTGTGAAGTGTTTTCCGCCAGGCACGCCTATTTTGCTTTCTGATGGGTCGCAAAAGCCCATAAAGGATGTTAAGATTGGTGACGATGTGATGGCTTTTGACGGCCTAGGGTCTCTTACAGCGCGAAAAGTAACCCGCCTTTTTTCGAATGTAACTGACGAATGGTTGGAATTATCATTCGGTTCAATTGAACGTGATCCCCTAATAGTTACACCTGGTCATGAGTTTCTTACTCCTGATGGCAGCTTCGCGCCAATAGGTAAGTTAACGGCAGAAGGGCAGGCAACTATAGTTTTGGCATCGGGAAATACTGCTGAGGTGACTGCGAAGCGTATTGTTTACTCGTCAGAAACGGCACATATGTTCGAACATATAGAGCCCCAACTTAAGGCAGCGAGCAGTACGGCAGGTACACTGATAAAAGAGGAGGTTTGGAAAACGTATAACTTCGAAGTCGAAGGCCTCCACACATACGTTGCTGGTGGGGTACGAGTCCATAACAAAAGTACCTATTCAGATCACATACTTTCGGAACGAGACGCTGATATAGTGCGAGACATGTTTCCTAAGGAGCAGGTGCGTCTACAAAAGATCGGGGATAACGAGTATTATTATGAACTCGACGACAGTATCGAGGTCACGCAGCTTGATGGCACGGTCGTTAAACTTGGTGATCTTGTACCGATGGCCTTGGAAGGCAGTGCTGCCGTACGTGAAGCACTTGGGGATGCTATCGGTAGCATTCCCGGCTACCTGATGAGCTTTGCTCCCCAAATTATCGCCGACCTTGTTTTGGGCGGTGATTTGGAAAAGGTAGCGGAACAATACGCTATCCAGTTGGCAGTGACCCTCGGTGTAGATTTTCTGGCAGATACGTTTGGCCTTACGGGCGATCAGGTTGGCATTATAAAGACTGACGTTAATCATATTCCCGTTCTTGATCAAAAGAAGTTTTTCGACACTTCTGCCGGTCAGGCCTTGAAGGGCGCTGTCATCCAATTTGCTGTCGTCGCTGCGCTTCGCGGCAATGACATGACAGGGGGCGACTGGGCTAAACTTGCCGCTAATACATCCATTCGCTACGCAGTTACAGAAGTCGTGAAACAATACGCATGGGCTGCGCCGACTGTCTCTACGTTCGCACTTGCTGATACACAAACATTACTTCTCCAACCTAAATTGTCACCTGCGGGAAGCGCTGCCGTTGCAGCTGCTGTGACATTTATATCAAATCTTATTGACCATGGGTTCAAGGATTTTGAGAAGACAGTTATCCAGACCGCCGTTGCTGCGGGAACAACCTATATCGGCCAAGCACTCGGGGCGGCGCTGACACCGGTTCTTGGCCCGCTCGGACCAATACTTGGCGGTATACTCGGCGGTATACTGGGTGGATTGTTTGGTGGACGCAAGCTTCCGCCACCACCGCCTCTTCTGACTATCGAACACAATGCTGATGGCAGCCAAACAATGTTCGTCACAGCATACTCCGGTGGCTACGGCACATCGGCTCGTGAGGGACAACATGACAAGCTTATAGGCAATAAAGGTGCGGATACGCTTGTCGGCTCAAGTGGCAATAACGAACTTCACGGCAATGGCGGCAACGACATTCTGCGTGGAGAAGCCGGCCAGGACGTTCTCGTTGGCGGAGATGGCGACGATTATGCTGTCGGTGGTAGTGGTGACGATCAAATCTCTGGGGGAGATGGTCATGACCGACTGTTCGGCGACGAAGAGTGGAATGGTGACACGCCTGTGGGGAGCAGGGGCGTAAGTGGCAAGGATACGATCGCAGGCGGTGCGGGCAACGACTTCATTCACGCCGGAGGCAATGACGATTTCGTCGACGGTGGAGATGGAAACGACGAGCTCGTCGGGGGTGACGGCGCTGATGTCGTTATTGGTGGAGAGGGTAACGACGCAATATTAGGTGGCGCCGACAACGATACGCTTTTCGGCGATGTGGTGATTATCAAAGCTGATGGATCAATGACGTTTTCAGGGACGGGCGACGATGTCATTCAGGCGGGCCTTGGAAACGACATGGTGTATGCCGGGTCAGGCAACGATAAGGTCTACGGAGGCAGCGGCAACGATACCATTAGCGGTATGGATGGTGACGATACACTTTCTGGCGATGACGGAGATGATACCCTGATCGCTGGCGGAGGGAATGATCGGCTGAATGGTGGAAGCGGGAACGACACCTTGGATGGTGGAGACGGAAACGACCATCTCTTCGGGCACGATGGCCGAGACAGCCTTGATGGTGGCATGGGTGACGACGCTCTGGATGGCGGCGATGGAAATGATATGCTCAACGGGAATCTGGGCAACGACCAACTTTCCGGTGGAGCTGGTGCAGATCTCCTTCTTGGTGGCATCGGCAACGACAACCTTGATGGTGGAGATGCCGACGATAGACTTCTCGGCGAAATTGGCGACGACCTTTTGTACGGTCGCGAGGGTCACGACACCCTTTCCGGCGGTGCTGGGGAAGATCAACTCTTCGGTGGGCAGGGTGACGATAATCTCGATGGGGGTGATGGCAAAGACGCACTCTACGGCGAAGATGGAAACGATATCCTTGATGGTAAGGCTGGGGACGACATCCTAGATGGTGGGTTAAGCAATGATACCTTGAAGGGTGGTGATGGAAACGATACGCTTTTCGGGGGAGTTGGTAATGACAGCCTCTCGGGTGACGACGGCGATGACCGGTTGGATGGCGGCGATGGCGACGATACGCTGGACGGCGGTGCAGGAAATGACACGCTGGTTAGCGGACAAGGAC
The DNA here is from genome assembly GCF_014841565.1 of Rhizobium sp. CFBP 8762. Taxonomy (GTDB): domain Bacteria; phylum Pseudomonadota; class Alphaproteobacteria; order Rhizobiales; family Rhizobiaceae; genus CFBP-8762. The sequence continues at coordinate 7,587 of NZ_JACYUD010000017.1, read as the reverse complement.
GCGATGGACTTTCGGGCGGCGCTGGCAATGACACTTACGAAGTTGACTTGCTTGCGGGCTCGGTACTGATATCGGAAACCGAAGGTGTCGACGTCCTAAAGCTTACCTCTGGTGTTGAACCAAAACACGTTTCATTGACGCGAGACGGCAATGATCTTGTTATTTATTCCGTTCGCAATGCCGATTATGTGGCAGATGAAACTGATCAAGTCATAACAGAATTATATAAAGGTTTCTTTGATCGGTTGCCTGATCCAGGTGGCATGAACTACTGGAGCGCACGTATAAAAGCCGGTGCTTCAATTATGGAAATTGCCGATTATTTTGCTGCTTCGCTAGAAGCTCATCAAAAATATCCATCCTCCTTACAGCCGAAATTAGATGCCTCTAAAGCTTTTCTAGATGCAGTTTATCAAAGTGGTTTTGGTCGTACAGTTGATGCTGATACGAAAGCTCAATATGCTGACATGTTGACGTCTGGAGAGATTTCAGTCGGTCAAATATTTGTGAAGATATTAGAAATTGCTTCGTCTAATACGACGGCTGGTTCTGATTGGACGCTAGGAACCATCCGCATTCAGGGACAGTTTTCAGGAGACGCACGCACCGTTGAGGCAATTGAGTTTTCTGATGGTTACACCCTTAATCTTTCTAACCTTATCGTCGGCGACGACGGAGACAATACGCTGGTTGGCACCGAAGGAAATGACGGAATTTTGGGACTTGGAGGCAATGATAGCATTCTGGGTCTTGGCGGAGACGACTTTCTAGACGGAGGTCCCGGCAAAGACGGAATTTTTGGTGGTGCCGGTAACGATCGCATATACGGGTCGGGCGAAAATGATTTGCTCTCCGGCGACAATGGCAATGACACGATTAGCGGTGGCGCAGGTAAAGACATGCTAATCGGTGGTCAAGGCGATGACATATTTGTCATTAGCCGCGAGACATCGAGTGAAGACACAATTGCTGACTTCGGTAAGGGAAATGATCGTATTGATCTTTCAGAATTTGGAGACCGGTTCGTCTCTCTAAAGCAGCTTAATTATTTCGGTCAAGGCTTGGAGCAGTCTGGCGTTGATACGATCATAAAGCTCGGGTCTCAGCAGACAATCCGCGTCGAGGACATTCAGGTATCCTCTCTCGATGCAAGCAAATTCATTTTTGATCTCGCAACGATAACTGGAACGGTTGGAACCAACAAAAATGACATCATCATTGGGAGTGCCAACAACGATATTATTATAGATGGTACTGGCTTCGATATCCTTACTGGAGGTGCAGGATCTGATACATTTAAAATTAGCGCCCGAGCCGGCGATATTGATACCATTACCGACTTCAACGTGGGCCAAGATAAGCTCGATCTTTCAGCCTTCGGCGATAAAATATCCGCCAGTCAATTCCAGTTCACTCAAAAGGGGAATGACACCGTCATTTCCTTGGACAACAATCAGCATGTCTTACTTGAGGGTGTTCATTCGCGTTCGTTGACAGATGGAAACTTCGTTTTCGATGTCTTCCAAGACAAAACCATGGATGCTCAACGTTTCAGCGGATACATCGACCATGACTTCAGTAAAGACGAGATCATAGAAGCTGATGTTGCCGATAGTTCCGCCTTTGCACGCGTCGAGGCAAATAGGAGCCTTCCAAAAGGTTCGCCAGGCGCTGGAGCAGGTTTATCGGACACCAATTTTGATACGGTTGACAATATTTTTAAGCAGGGCCGTGAGAACGAGTTGCACAACAGGGAATATTGGGCCAAGCAAAACCGAAATTTCTGGCAACGAGACAAATATGACTTAAGGCAAGACACGGATTTTACGAGTAAAAGAGGCACTGGCTTGTTCCGGCAAGATGCTACCCGTAATGGCGATAAGGCTAACGAAATGCACGGAGCACCCTGGTCGGAACGCATATGGTCCCACGGCGGTCATGATGCTGTCCATGCCGGTGCAGGTGACGACCAAGTCTGGGCTGGCGATGGGAACGATTATGTCAACGGCATGACTGGTAACGACACCATCTATGGTGAGGACGGTTTTGACCATCTTGTTGGTGGATCGGACAACGACACAATAAATGGCGGCGGTCATAACGACAGGCTCTATGGTGAGGATGGCAATGACACCTTAATCGGCGGGTGGGGCGAAGATGTACTCGATGGTGGCAATGGCGACGACGCTCTGAACGGAGAGGATGGCTACGATACCTTGATCGGCGGATCAGGTAATGACTGGATGCACGGTGCTGGCCATAACGACACCCTTCATGGTCAAGGGGGGAACGACACGCTTATCGGCGGATGGGGTGATGATGTGCTCGAAGGCGGTGAGGGCGACGATGCAATGAATGGCGAGGACGGCAATGACGTCCTTCGCGGCGGGGCACAAAACGACTGGATGCAGGGGGCAGGACATAACGATACGCTTTTTGGGGATGAAGGCAACGATACTTTGCTCGGTGACTGGGGCGATGACCTTCTTATAGGTGGTGCCGGAGACGATGTTCTTCAGGGTGGTTTTGGTGCGGATCACTTAGAGGGCAATGAGGGGAATGATCGTCTCTACGGAGGACCGGGAGCTGATGTTCTAAAAGGCGGAAGTGGCTGGGATTATATCGACGGAGACGATAACGACGATCTTATTTATGGCGTTGTCGGAAACCATTGGATACATGGCGGCGCGGGTATTGATGTTATCTATGGCGGTACGGGTGACGAGGTTATATGGGGCGGGGCGGGCTCTGATTTGATTGACGGTGGCGATGGCAGTGATTTTATCATCGGCGGCACGAACAATGACACCATTTCAGGTGGTACGGGGCATGATCGCTTATTTGGACAACTCGGCGATGATTTGATCAGAGGCGGCTCTGAAGATGATTACATAGAAGGCGGAGAAGGTCATGATTCCTTGTACGGCGAGGCTGGAAAAGATCGTTTAAGTGGCAACATCGGTAACGACTTATTGGATGGAGGAGACGGCAATGATCAGCTAATCGGTGGCCAAGGAGACGACTATCTTTTCGGTGGTCGCGGCGCCGACTTTCTCAATGGTGGTGAGGATCATGACCGGCTGATCGGTGGCTTTGGTGCCGATGTTTTGGTTGGAGGAACTGGAGCCGACACATTCCAGTTTAACTCGGTCGAAGACAGCAGCGTAAATGCCATCGATATCATTTTGGATTTCGAAAGGAATATGGACAAAATAGACATTCGTGGGTTGGTTCATAGCTATACCGATCTCGTCGTGTCTGAAGCCACTGATCAGACGACAATTGCTATCAAAGGAAGTGGCGATTTTGCTATCAAGCTAAACGGTATTAACCATAACCTTGATCAATCCCACTTCGTATTTTAATCGGCTACAGAAGGCAGATGTCCAAGAATCTTATTTGTTGAAATAATTTCACAACTTCCTAGGCCGTAGTGACGATTTAACTATTTGAGCCAGATTGCGATAGCAGCGAGTTTGACGAATCCCATGAAATTGGCGAGGAGCTTGTCGTATCGTGTTGCGACGCGTCGAAACTGTTTAAGCTTGTTGAAGAAGCGCTCGATGCGATTGCGCTCCTTGTAAAGTTCAGTGTCATAGGCACGTTGGATTTTGTGATTCCGTTTTGGTGGAATGACGACACCAAATGCGACGGGCCGACGGCGACAGACGGACTTGCGTGAAATCCTCAATGCGATCCGATACATGGTTCGTTCGGGTTGTGAATGGCGTATGTTGCCGGTCCACTTCCCACCCTGGCAGACGGTGTATTGGCGGTTCCGGCGCTTCGTGCGGCGATTGCTGTTTCAGACGATCCATGATGTCGCCCTGATGATCGATCGTGAACGGGAAGCGCGAAAGGCGCAGCCGACTGCCGGCGTGATCGACAGTCAGTCGGTCAAGGCGCCTGCGGCCGGTGGTACGCGCGGTTTCGACGGGGGCAAGAAAATTGTCGACCGCAAACGTCATATCGCCGTCGATACCAGCGGACGCCTGCTGATGGTCAACCTGACAACGGCCGACGTCTCCGACAGCGCCGGGGCTCAGGTGATCCTTGATACGATCCGCAAGCGCTGGCCCGGCATCAGGCACCTGTTTGCCGACGGTGCGTATGACCGCAGGCAACTGCTGGATAAAGCGGAGTTCCTGAACTTCACGGTCGATATCGTCCGACGCACCGACAAGGGGTTCAAAATCCTGCCAAGGCGATGGGTGGTCGAGCGAACCTTCGGATGGATGACCCGCTATCGACGCCTCGTGCGCGACTATGAAGCCCGTATCGACGTCTCCGAAGCCATGATCTACGCCGCAATGAGCAGTTTAATCATCAGACGAATAATGCACTGAAGTTGTCAAACGGACTCTGAGGAGGAGCGCGACAGGATCGTCGCGCTCAGCCGCCGACTATATGTTCTGGTGCCACGGATCAGGATCACCAGCTGCTTGCAGAGGTGCAAAGCTGGACGAGGTTCCTCGACAGCTTCACGCATTATCGTATCGGTGAGACGGCAAGCGACGAGGCGGCGCTGATGGCAACAATCCTTGCCGACGCCACCAATGCCGGAGCCGAACGGATGGCGGAAAGTGACCTTGCCCCCCAAGTTTTATCCAGTTTTGAGTTCGCTCCGGCGGTTTTGTGTTGCTGCATTTTGTGCGGTAGCGGCGTGTTGCGGTGCGGAGCCGTTTCGGCTGCGCAGCACCGCATCACGTCGCGGGTTGATGGTCTGAGCGAACTCGGCTGGTGTGAGCCAGCCGAGGCCGGAGTGTGGTCTATGGTCGTTGTAGTCGTTGCGCCAACTCGAGAGCGTTGATCGGGCCTGGTTCAGGGACGAGAAGAGCGTCTCGTTCAGGAGCTCATCCCGCAGTCGGCCATTGAAGCTTTCGATGAAGGCGTTCTGGATCGGCTTGCCCGGCGCGATGTAGTGCCATTCCACCTTGACCTGATCCGTCCATTGCAGGATCGCGTTGCTGGTGAACTCGCTCCCGTTGTCACTGACGATCATCTTAGGCTTGCCACGCTTCTCGATGATCCGATCCAGCTCACGAGCAACCCGAAGGCCCGAGAGCGATGTGTCGGCGACGAGGCCCAGGCATTCTCTGGTGCAATCATCGACGATCGTCACCACCCGGAAGCTGCGGCCATCGGTGAGTTGATCCGACACGAAGTCCAGCGACCAGCGATCATTGACCGTCATCGGGACCAGCATTGGCGCACGTGTGCCGATCGCTCGTTTCCGGCCGCCGCGCTTGCGCACCGTCAGCTTCTCCTCCCGATAGAGCCGGAAGAGCTTCTTGTGGTTCACACGGTGCCCTTCGCGTTTGAGCAGCACGTGGATGCGTCTATAGCCAAAGCGACGGCGCTCATGCGCCAATGCTTTCATTCGCTCGCGAAGACGATCATCGTCGCTGCGCCTGGTTTCGTAACGGACAGTCATTCGGCAAAAGCCGCTGGCTTTACACGCCCGCCGTTCGCTCATCTGGTGGTGATCCATCAGATGCACGACAGCTTTCCGCCTTGCTGCGGGCGTCACCATTAATGGGATGGTCCGCCTCGTCCTCCTGCAGCATAATGAGGCGGTCAAACCGAAGGAGGTTGCTATGCCACAACGCAATGTGCCGCGCCCTGCGGCTGTCTACGGAATTGATATCGGTAAGAACATCTTTCACGTCGTCGGCCTCGGAAGCGACGGCGTGCCAGTTCAGAAGGTTCGTTTCCGACGCGATACGCTGCTGCAATTCTTCGAGCGAGCAGCGCCGGCAATTGTAGGGATGGAATCCTGCGCTGGCTCTCAATGGATTGCGAGGAAGATACAGGCTCTGGGACATAAGGTGCGCTTGATCCCGGCGCAATTTGTGAAGCCCTACGTAAAATCGAACAAGACTGACATCATTGATGCTGAGGCGATCGCAGAAGCAGCCACGCGACCAACGATGCGATTTGCTGCACTCAAAAGCGAGGAGCAGGCGGATCTTCAAGCTTTGCACCGGGTGCGGGACCAGATGATCGGAACGAGAACGCGCCTGATCAATCAGATGCGAGCCTTCTGCCTGGAGTACGGGATTGCCTTGCGCCAGGGCGCGGGTCTGTTCAAGCTCGACCTGCCACAGGTTCTCGAAGACCAATCAAACGACCTTTCGTTGGCGATGCGGAAGCTGCTCGCAGATCTGTTTGCCGATCTGCGCCAATTGGAGCAACGTATCGGTGACATCACACGTGAGATCGAAGCCATAGCTAGTCGAGAGGATGTGGCTCGACGGCTCATGACGATCCCCGGCATCGGAGCATTGGGGGCGACTGCACTTCTTGCAGCGATTGGCAGTGGACGGCAATTCCAAAAAGCCCGCGATCTGGCGGCGTGGCTCGGCCTCGTGCCGCGGGAATACTCGACCGGCGGAAAGCAAAAGCTTCTCGGCATCAGCAAACGAGGAAACCGCTACGTGCGCAAACTGCTCGTGCATGGTGCACGATCATGCTTTCGGCATCTCGACCGAACAAAGGATCGACTGGGGAACTGGCTGGATGGTCTCCAAGCCCGAATGCACCCGAACAAAGCTGTCGTTGCACTTGCCGCCAAAATGGCCCGGATTGTCTGGGTCGTCCTGACCAAGCCCGGAGCGCTCTACGAACGCAGAGACCCTGCCTTCACCTGACACTCCTGGCTCGATTGCAAGGCTCGGGAATAGTGATGACGAAACAGTGGATCAACATGCCGTAAGTCCTGTGCAAAAAAACGGGCCTCGTGCCCGAACCATTTATTGGGAACGGCGTGTGCGGATCTCATCATGGCCTGGCTGCAACCGCAGCTCACTCGCGAGAGGCCGGATACATATGCAACTGGAATCGTCATTTGCGATGTCGCGAACCCTTGCACGGACGAGGCGGACCATACATTCTTTCCCAACAGGTCCTTCAAAGCCGCATTGTCGAGCATCGCGTCAGCCAGAAGCCGCTTCAGCTTCGCGTTCTCGTCCTCAAGTGTCCTCAACCTCTTGGCTTCGGATACGTCCATGCCGCCGAATTTGGCCTTCCATTTATAGATGCTCGCATCGCTGACGCCGTGCTTGCGGCAAAGCTCAGTGACCGGCGTGCCTGCCTCGTGCTCCTTCAGTATCCCCATAATCTGTTCGTCTGTGAAACGGTTGCGCTTCATTCTCTGGTCCTCTCAATAGGCCAGAGCTTACTTCAAAATGGATTAGTTCAGCGGGGCAAGGTCAAAAGCTCACGCGGCGTCACGATCCACCAGATGATGCTGATGGTAGACCGGCATTTAAGGTCGGAAACCTACGCCACGGCGACCGCCGTTCTGGTTGATGCGCAGCAGGCCCACCCCTTTGCCGCGATCTGGGGTGACGGCCATATCTCTTCCTCGGACGGACAGTTCTTTCCGGCCGGCGGGCGCGGCGAAGCCAGCCTCGACTATAATGCAAAATATGGCAAACGACCGGGTGCGGCGATCTATGGCTTCCTATCCAACCGTTTTGCTTCCTTCTTCTCCCGCATGATCCAGGTATCCGAGGGCGAAGCGCCTTACGTGCTCGACGGCCTCCTTCACAACGAAAGCTCCGTCGAAATCCATGAGCACGCGAC
>NZ_JACYUD010000016.1 GCF_014841565.1 Rhizobium sp. CFBP 8762 | reverse complement strand
AGGAACACAAGTCAAAAGTTACATTCGGGACTGTAACATCACCATGGCTCTTTTGGGTATGCCCAAATGAATCAAATGAGCAAAGCGGTATCTCGATTATCCAGCCATCGATAAGCGATACTTATCGATGGTTAGAAGCTCAACTCCCAATCATACCATATGAAGAACCTTAATATTCAGATAGAGTTCCTTTAGGAAATCACTTATCATGATTTCAATGGCTTACGATCTCGCAAAAATCAGCATGACGACCTTGATGCGGCCGGCTTTCGACGCGGCAATCGCGCTCACACGTCTCGACGAGCGCATCGCCCGTTCGCCGGTCGGCCAGGGCTGGATTGAGCGCTCCCACTTCACCGATGCCTGCGCGTCCCTCTGGATCGACGGCGAACTGGTCCATCTCGAAGACCTCGTTCTCCACGATGCCACCCGCGATATCCGCACCCCCACCCACGAGCTGACAATCGCCCGCGACGTGCTGCGCACCCGCCGGCGCATTGCCGCGCAGCTCCCCGGCTGGGCTTTTTCCGCCGACGGGCTTCGGACGCTCCGGCAGACCTCGGAGATCACGTCGTCCGGCAGCGAAGCGGCAGACACAGTGGGTGTCATCCGGCGCGCGGTCGTAAAAGATCCGGAAGGGGAGGGGGAAGATATCGACGACATCGAAAATCTCCCTGGCGTCGACTATGCCGCCATCGATGCAGTGCTGGCCCGCTCCGAAGCTGCGATCGAGAACGCGACCCGACCCGGCCGTGGCGGCACGGCGGAAAAAGATCCGCTGGTCTATGACCTCGATTGGGACGAAGATTCCAGGCTCGACGAATGGCGTGGTGTGTTGCGACAGGCGGAAAATTTGCCGGCGGTGCTGCAGGCCATCATCGCCCTCGATGCCTGGAACGAGCTTTCCGTCCTTCAGCACGCACCTTGGCTTGGCCGACTGTTTTCCGCCGCGATCCTGCGCCAGGCGGGCATCACATCAGGTGCTCATCTCGCCGCCATCAATACCGGCCTCAAAACCATTCCAGTCGATCGGCGCCGTCATCGTGATCGGGAGACCCGGTTGCTTGCGATTGCTCACGGCCTGATCGCGGCCGCCGAGCTCGGTCTTAAGGAGCATGACAGGCTGGCCCTGGCTCGAACACTGATGGAGCGAAAGCTAGACGGACGCCGGACGTCTTCAAAACTGCCGGAGCTGGTCGATCTGGTGATGGCGAAGCCCTTGGTGTCGGCAAAAATGGTGGCGAAGGCGCTCGATGTGACGCCGCAGGCGGCTCGGCGGATTGTTTTGGAGCTTGGCCTGCGCGAGATGACGGGGAGGGGGAGGTTTCGCGCGTGGGGCGTGGTATGACCAACGCCAACCGCATGAAATCCAAAGGTCACAGGTGACTCGCGTGAACTGTTTCCAGCTCAAATTTGCGACGTGCGGCATCTTCAAGAGTATCAATCGGCGCCTGAATAAACGGACGCAGCTCTTCGACCATTTGTTTGAATTTTTCGTTCTTTGTTCGAACGTCGGTATCTTCTTTTTCGCGCGCAGACAGCCAAGCATCTGCTTCCTGGAAGGTCGCTTTTGTCGTGTCCCGCTTCCTACCACGTCCGGTAGTAATCATCGCGGGTATTCCGGAGTAGTGGCCGAATAAACTCGTTTGGCCTACCATCGCCAGGCTGAGGCGCTTCCGGCCGCTCACATCGTGGATCAGTTTTCGGAGCGTTAAATCGATCAGCTGATTTGCTGCGTCGGAGATCTTGCCACTCAACTCCGAGCGAATGCGGGCGAGCGCGTCAGCAATTGGAATTTCGCCATCGTTTCGCTCCCGGCGAAGATCGAGAATTATTGCGTCGATGTCATCACGTAGATCAGTCAGTTTCACCGTCATCTCCGGTAGTACTCCTCAATGCTGCAAAAAATCGAGTCTGTCGCTATGGCAATATTCGCGAGCATTTCGTTCGAAATCGCAAGACATTTTTGAGCGTGTTGTTTCAACATGCACACTGATGCAGTGCGACGGTAACTCACCGAGACTGATGAACGCCCCTTCGCTGTACGATAGTCTGATTCAAAATCCGGCGATTAATTTTTTCTTCCAGGCTAACTGCGCCGACGAGAATTTCCGTTTAAGCCTCGTCTGCTTGAGGAAGTGATATTCCTTGTCGTTGAATAGGTATCCCATCCGGTAGGCGTGCTCGATGAGATCGTCGTTTGCATTGGCGGAGAGATCCGCTTGAATACGCTTCAGGCCTTCAAAGAGGTTCCCCGTGTCAATTCCAACGAAGCGGTTAATGCAGACATTGCCGACGTAGGTCGTCGCGCCATTGAGGCGATTTCGAATATAACAATGTTCGAGGATATCCTGACCGCAGGGACATTGATCAAACTCTTCACTGATCTCGACGCCGACCAGGTCCCATTCAAGCCGAGCCGTCTCGAATGCCTTGGAGTTTGACAAGGGAACGATGTGTGATTTGAGACGCTCGAAGTTATGGCCTTCCATCAAGTTCAATCCCTGCGATATCGTTCCTGTTGGGCACGCCAGCGGTCGCGCGTGGTCATGTCTTCGTTTTCTTCTTCGTCCTCCTCCGCGCTTTCATGCCAGAGCATGATCAAGGCAAACCCATTTTTCTGAAGGCAGACCTGTTCGCTGAGAGACGGAGCGCGCTGCCCTCGAGCTACGTCGATCCACAGATCGGGAAGCCGGCTTTCGATTTCGCTTGGAACGCCGATCTGGAGATTTCGTCGGTAAAACGTTGAGCCTTGAGGAACCGACTTGTTGCGGCTTGCAACGACGAAAGGAAAGCGCTTTCGATTGTGATAGATCCGCCCAACTTTCTCATCCTTGACGACAATGAAGGCCAACGCCTCTGGGTGATACTCGGCATAGGCCCGCGCCATGGCTTCTTTGCTGACATCAAACTGGTCCGCCAACTCAAATACATGTTCAAGGCTCGGCGAGGGGTGCTTCTTGAAGGCATCACGCAGTTTCGGTGGCGGCATCAGGATGAGGGACGAGAAGCGATTCGCTTCCACTTCCATTTTTGCCCGCCGGTTGCCTTCCTTTGCAGAGAGTGCCCGGAGGTCTTCCCTCGAGCAGAGGAACTGACCGTCCTTGTCCGGGATGTGGTTGGCAATCAGGAAGTGACCGAGCTCGTGGCCGATGGTAAAACGGCGACGCGGCTGGTTCAGCCCCTTTTTGACGAGTATAATTCCGCGGCTCCGAACCGTATCGGTGATCAAGCCGCCTTCAAAGCCTTCCGTTTGCAACTCGGCAATTTCCTCAATCTCGAGCTGGAGCGCTAACTCTTCGATCGGTACAGGAAACGGAAGGTTTGGTTCATGCTTCAGGATCAGACTGACGAGCCCCTCGGGCGACCCCGTGTCGGCTAGGTCCATCCGCAGAATGTCCATTTACTTTCCCTTTGGTTTCAGCCTGTCCATCAACATCTGAATTGTTTCACGGTCTTGCGGCGCTAGAGATTTAAGATCCCTGTACATCGCAACGAGACCAGGCTCTTCGTCTTTCCCCTCTGGATTCTCTCCAACCAAGTCGGCAATGGCAACGCGAAAATGCGTGGCGAGCTTGGTAAGTAGTTCAATTGAGGGGTTGGTGCTTCTACCGGTCTCCAGATCGTAAATATGTGTCTTGGATGCTCCAATTGCATCCGCGACCTCCTGCAAGGATTGACGGTTCTTGCCCCTGAGTTCTTTGAGCTTGGCAGCCAAAGACATGTTTGAATTGCTCCCTTGAATCACTGAAGGCGCGTGCACTCGCATGCCGCGCCGTTCGGTTAATCTGTACAAAAATATAGCACAGAGCTTGACGATGGCAAGCGTTCGATTTATCTGTACGAAATTAGACGAGCAAATCTTACGGCTAGACCCCTTTTCGGGCGCAGGAGGAATGCATGTTTCACGACCATCGACTTGTCATGCGGGACGGAATGCTCATCGGTGCTCTTGAGCGGATGTGCGCTACTCTTGAAATCGCGCCGAGCCAGGTTGACCTCGCGAAGGAACGCTACGATGGGGTGGGTGGATGGTTGGCTGACGCGGAGGATCCCTTGCTTAAGGCAATGGGAATTTTCTTGCAGGGATCGACCGCTATCGGAACGACCGTTAAGCCGATTGGCAGCAATGAACATGATGTCGATCTAGTAGCCCACGCGCCATATCTCGGAAATTGGGTCGAGCCGGCTGCACTGAAGAAGGCGATCGGCGACCGGTTAAAAGCGAACGGCCATTACAAGCCGCTTCTGGTGGAGATGGCGCGCTGCTGGCGGCTCGTCTACGCTAACGAATTCCATATGGACATTACCCCGTCAATTCCGAACCGGAACTGCACCATGGGCGGGGAACTTGTGCCCGACCGGGCACTCAAGATCTGGAAGTCGTCAAATCCGAAGGGCTATAAGGCATTGTTCCTTGAGCGTGTAAAGCTTGCGCCGCGTTTCCGGGTGACGAAGAGCTTGCATACTCAGGATCGCGCACGTGCCGACATCGAACCTTTTCCTGAGCAGGTTCATTTCAAGGGCCTGTTGCAGAGGGTCGTCCAGATACTCAAGCGCCACCGGGATGTCTTCATCGCCGTCAACGAGATCGATATATCCCTGTCGCCGATTTCAGTTCTGGTGACGACGTTGGCATCCCAGAGCTATGAGTACTGCGTCAGGACCTTCACCTACGAGTCTGAATTGGATCTGCTCTTCGACGTCATCCGGCACATGACCGACTTCATCGAGACGCGCCGCGTTGACGGTCAGATGCAATGGTTTGTCTGGAACGAGACGACGAAGGGGGAGAATTTTTCCGAAAAGTGGAACGGCGATCCCAAGCGCGCCGAGATATTTTTCACCTGGCATACCCGTGCTCTGGCCGACATCAGCAGGTTGAAGGACGTGGAAGGGCTTGATGGCCTGAAGCGACAGCTCGGCGATGCCTTCGGTTCCGGCCCGGCCAAGGCCGTAATAGATTCCATTACCGATGACATCTCGACCTCTCGTCAGAAGGGCACTCTTGGCGTCGCACCCCGCATCGGCCTCGTGACAGGTATCACCACGGCCACCGTCACCCCCGTTCCCGCCAACACGTTTTTTGGAAGATAGCCGCCATGCGTTTTTCCGATCCGAAGCCACTGACAGCCGCGCAGCAGTTTCTTCTACTGACGAAGAACCCGTTGTCGGCCGGGGATGGTGAACTCGGATCAGGACATTTCAGCTGGCACTATAAATCGTCACCCACGCCGCTTTCCCGCATCTATGATACTCGGTTGGAATTTGCGGTCAATCGCTCGCCGAGGGTGTTTCTCGACAATCCTGATCTGCTGATGCTGTCTGGTGGAAAAGACCTTCCACATGTATATGACCAGAAGCCCACCCGCCTCTGTCTCTATTTGCCACGCACATATGAGTGGCAGCCCTGGATGAGGCTGGATCAGACCATCATTCCGTGGACGTCGCTCTGGCTCTTCTATTTCGAAGACTGGCTGATCGATGGCGAGTGGCGAGGCGGGGGAGAGCACCCGGAGCATCGCGATGTGGAGCAGCGTGTCAGTCGAAGCCGCTTGCAGCGACACGCACCAGTTCGAAGGGTCGGTTGAATGGCAAAGTCGAAGGTTCCCGAGAAGATCCAACGCGCGCTCTGGGCGCGTGCGGCAGGTCGTTGCCAGTTTCGCGGTTGCAACTGCGAGCTCATCGGAGACCTTCTCACTGGCAAAGAGGACAAGATGTTTGGCTTTGTCGCCCACATCGTTGCCGACTCGCCCGAAGGAGCCCGCGGTCATCCGACAAGATCAGCACTTCTCGCCAAAGACATCTCCAACCTCATGCTTCTCTGCGCCAAGTGCCATCGACTGATCGACAATGAAGCGCCGGACGACCATCCTGAGGAGCTTCTGGTCCTTATGAAGGAGGAGCACGAGCGGAGGGTCCGCCTCGCGAGCGGTATCCAACCAGATCGCGCTTCGCATGTTATCCGTTTCGGAGCCAACATCGGCAGAAACGAAGCGCTTGTGGCAAGAGATGACATATTCGCGTCGATGCTGCCGGAGCGCTCGCCGGCATCGTTTGAAACGATCGATCTTGAAATGCTCGGCGTCTCTTTTGACGATGCCGACGAACAGTATTGGCAGGTTCAGCAGACTAACCTTCAACGGCTGTTTACCGAAAAGATCAGGGGCCGGATCGAACGACAGCAGATCACCCATGCAAGCGTATTTGCACTGGCACCACAGCCGCTTTTAATAGAATTGGGAAGACAGCTTTGCGATATTCTTCCCGCCGAGATTCACCAACGCCATCGTGAACCTGCCACGTGGAAATGGCAAAATGACACGCCTTCGATCGAGCTCAAGACGGAAACACCGGGCGAGATCCTTCCTACCGTTGCGCTTATCCTTGGCCTGAGTGCTTCCATTTCCCAGGACCGGGTAACGTCAGTGCTTGGCGACGAAACTTCGATTTGGTCGTTGACCGCGAAGTCCCCACATAATGACATCATGCGCAGCCCCGCCGATCTGTCCCGCTTTCGGAGTGATCTTCGGCGGCTTTTCGATATGATAAAAACAGCGCATGGAGAAGGGGCATCCATCCACGTTTTCCCTGCTTTGCCTGTCTCGGCGGCAGTTGAAGTGGGCCGTGTCTGGATGCCGAAGGCCGATCTACAGCTCCATGTTTTTGACCAGAACCGGAGATTGGGAGGCTTCGTTTCTGCCCTCCATATTAGTTGAACCTGTCGACGCCGTGGGGATTCGAGATCGCTGGCAACACCGTCAGCGGCTGGACTTTGATGTCAGGCAGCGACGCTCCCCCAGCAAACACTTTGCAAACAGGCAATGGTATCGCAGCCAGAGTGGTACTCGGGCACCTAAGCAACGGCATTGTGCTGGGTGAGCCACTATTGCCTGGCGTTCTTGACTACTCTCACGACTTTCTAACGGGCCGATGAAGCGCCTTGGTTGCGTTTAATCGATGACAACTATTGGATGTCCCCGATACCTTGGAGAGCCTGGGAACTTTGAATAGCAAACGCGATTGTTTTTTTGGATGGCTGGACGCCGCTCTCCGTAGACGCTTTCCATACTGAAAAAGACGGGGTCAGCGCCCTCATTTATGAAGCCACTGTATCCGTTCTGAATAAGATTGTTGATCACCCCTTCGCTTCGGTGAACATTGATGTAACAAACCCCCGAGATTTGACGAACCAAATCGTCTGCTGTTGGTCTATCCTTGGCGTCATAAGAAAGGCACGCATCGACCACCGACTGCAACTCCGTGGCGAGAGGCTGATATTGGGCGTTCCTTGTCATAAAGCTTGGCCATTGAGCACGATTACGGGTTTGCACATTTACCGCGGCCTGCAGGTAGACACCAAATGGATATATTCCAGTCATAACCTTAAACATCATCGCGCCGAGGGACCAAATGTCGGCTTCTGGGCCGGGATGGTCGCCAGGTGCTCGAAACATCATTTCAGGCGCCATGAAGGGTAACGCGCCCCTGATGGTCCCAGACGTCGACCGTGTCAGGTCGCCATCCTTCGCAGCATCAGCGAAGACCTCAGCAGTGAGCGTAGCAATACCGAAGTCAGTGATTTTCAAATGATGCAGATTGACGCCGGGCTCAGCAATGACGTTGCTCGGTTTCAGATCGCGATGCACGACGCCAGCGTGGTGAGACGCCGCTACGCCTTTGGAAAGGTGATGAAAAACTCTTGCCGCTAAGTGGGGATCCACAGCTCCAAAGCGATCCAGTTTGACGTCCAGCGTTTCGCCCGGCACGAATTCTTCAATAAGAAAAAGCCGCCCGTTTTCCTCAATGTAATCGAGCGTCTTCGCAACGTTATGATGATTTACTTTTGCTGCTATTATTGCACTTTGGCTAAAGCGCTTGTTCTGCTGACCAGGTTGAGGCGTCTTAAGCGCGACATCAACGCCAATAAGCAGATCTTCAGCCAGGTAAACATCCTGCATGCCGCCGCTGCCAATCGTCCCCGTAACCCTATATCGATCTGATACGACGTCTCCTACCTTCATGGCATAACCTCCGGGTGCGAAACATCAAAAGTGACGAAGCGCCTGTTCGAGCCGGTCCCGAACGTTATTACACAGCAACCAGGCATGGAAGTCCCCATCTTCGCTACGGTATTGTTGATAAAGACATTGCCGCTTACCGTCACAACGGTGAATTCGTAGCCGTTGTATTCGATAGCTATTGATCCGACGGAACCGGCATTGAGCGTTATCTTACGGCTTTTGCTATCAAGATGGTGTATTTTTCCATCCATAACCACGAGTGCGCGATGGGCATTCTCAAGCAATCGGCGTTCAATTATTTTCTGAACTGCTGCCATTGTCGGACGGTGAGCAGGCGTGTGTTCAAGGCAAGAGACAAGGGTAGCCATAATCTCATTGGGTATTTTTGGAAAAGTGGCGACCAGCGAGGAGACAGAGACTGGTTTTGGCGGCATGCTTCCGAGTTCCGCCGGGACCCTCTGGTTCAGCAGAGCGAGGGCGGTCACACCGAATGCGTAAACGTCTATTGAGCTATTGAAGCTTACTGTATCGTTGCCCCAAAGCTCTGGCGCCATAAAAACAGGGGTGCCAACCACTCCGCGCGTCTTCGCCTCGTCTCGTGAGCGGGCGAGTCCAAAATCGATGATCTTGACCACGCCCTCTGAATCAAGACGGATATTGGTAGGTTTAATATCGCGATGGATGACGCCGGCGTGATGGATATCTCGTAGTCCGCAAGCGATCTGCCAAATTACACCTAGATAGGTCCGATCGGGCGCAAACGCACCGATGGCCAGATTATTGCCGTCAATATATTCAAGCACAATTGCTTTGTTTGCTTTTTTGCCGCTATCCAGTTCTACTATGTCATAGAGTTGCACAACATGCTTGGAGCGCACTTTAACCAGCGCTTTTTGCTCGTCGAGCAAGCGCCTTTCATCAATACCGAGCTGTAATCGTTTAATGATCACTCGGCGTTTCAGGTGAAGGTCGACGCATTCTAGGATTTCTCCCATCCCCCCTGCGTCGGTATTTCCAGTCGGCTCGTACCTATTGGCGATTGTCACCGTCATCTTCCCCCGAGTTCCCCTCAATTTTTATTTCGAGCTGTATGTCCTCTTTAGGGACGCTCTCTTTCCTCTTCCGCTTGTTATTCTTTTTCGTGTTGGCCTGAGGCAGGGATTCGCGCGGCGGTTTTTTGTCGTCGAGGTGAGGACTTTTTGCTTCGTTCGGGCGCTCGAAATTTTGCATTGGCGCTTGGAGCAAGGGGCTCAGTTCACCGGAGTTATCCAGCTTCATCTCGAAGCTGAGGCTACCGAATGGGTCCCAAATCTGTGCGTTTACTTCCGATGGTGAAAGCAACTCCTGTACAAGTAACGGCAGGTCTACAAACGCGCCGGAGGCGTTGTCTGGTCCGCCACACCAGCGCGCCAAGGCGGCAAGCCGCTCGGCGGCGCTCCGGATAGTTGACGAGTTGAGAAGCACGCTCTGCAGGGTGGGCGCTTCAATAAAATGGATACCATCACTTGTGATAGCTAGATTCTTCGTTTCCTTTGGGATCTCGCCGAGGAATGGCTGCATCTCCGGGCCCATTCCGACGAACTGAAGGAGTTCTCGACCATGTCCGCCAACCGCCTCGGCTAACGAGTCATCTTTGGTAAGACGTTCGACTCGTGAGTTGTGCCCGAAGCTGTAAACTCTGCTGTCACCGAGGTGGACGATGCATGTAGCTCCGCGGCTATCAATCACAATGGCCGAAAGCGTCGCGCCCCCCTTACCGCCAGCAAACTTGAATACACTGTCGTTTGCAAAAGATATCGCCCGATATGCTCTCTGGTGGATATGACCGCGGGACGAAGCGAGCCCAGTAAAAAAGCTGGCCAGGGCGAGCGTGGCGCATTTTTCGCCATCACGCATGCCGCCCATGCCATCGACTACCGCGACTACTTTAAGCCGATCACCTTTAGTGCCATCGATGGAAAGAGCGGCCACCCTATCCTGATTTTCCGTCCGATGTAATCCAACATCCGTAGTCATTACAACCGCAGGGAGATCGAAGGCCTGCGATACCGCGCGCTCAGGTACTGTTCTGAGCAGCCACTTTTCGATCTTTTGCTGGAAAAACGTCATTTCAATCCTTCTTAAATCCTGGACCGATTTGCGCCAGGCTGAACGAACGCGTGAGTCGTTCCACCTACCGACCACATGCCACTCCGTCACGTTAGAGAGTTCTAGGCGATGGACAAGATCTCAACCGAAGGTTTGACTACTTTATCAACGAAAGTAAGCAACCGCTTTAGCTTGCCGGCGAACTTCAGGCCCGGATCGTTTCGTTCGCTAGTTGTTATTCAAGGTTGGGCGCTTCTTCTCGATGATCCGAGATCATGGCTGCCTGTCTGATTGACGATCGGTTGAGCGCTAGTTGCAACAGCCCGGCAGCATATTAAATCTCAGGTGCGCTATTTTGGCGATATCGCACGCGGGCCGAGCGTTGTACAAAGTTATTTGTTGCTCCGCTCTAGGAAATGGGAATTGGTAAGAAGCAAAAAAACAGAGCTAGCGGTCTTTTCGCGCCTGTTCTCATCAGCCGTTTTCCGCGAGATGGCTAAAAAAGGGCGCTCAGGGCTATTCAAGCGATTGGCCGACGAAGTTGGCCTTTCAGAGTTGTGCAATGCCGATGCGACCGTCGGTGACGCATTCGATCGTGCATTCGGTGTGCTGCGGGTAGCAGGTCAGCGAGATGAATACATTTACCGGAGCGCCATCAGCCATAAGATTTTGATGGGCACACACTCGCTACGCACAGCCTCTATGCTAACTGAGTTCCGGGCAGGGACCTGCAAGGCAGATCTCGTTATCCTTAATGGGACGGCGACAGTCTACGAAATAAAGTCCGAGCGGGACTCGTTGGCCAGGCTGGCGAACCAAGTCGCGAACTATAAAAAGGTATTTGCGAAGGTCAACGTGATTGCAAGCGAAGATCACGTGGAGGGGGTTCTCGCGGCAGTGCCAGAAGACATAGGGGTTTTATGTCTATCCAGGCGTTACCAAATTTCCACGGAACGCGAAGGCGTTAATCGCCCGGATAGGATTTGCCCGCAGACTGTTCTTGAATCTCTCCGATCTGCTGAAGCCGCGGCCGTTCTCAGGGCGCTAGGTCGGGCGGTGCCACAGGTTCCGAATACTCAACTTCATGGCGCGCTTCGAACAATTTTCGCCGAACTCGACCCCAGCATGCTTCACAATGAGATGGTCAAAACACTAAAGCGCACTCGAAACCTAACTCCTTTGGTTGAGCTTGTTGACCAACTTCCCGAGTCACTGCAGGCTGCGGCAATATCGATTACCGTCAAGCGCTCCGAACACATTCGGTTGGTCGAAGCTGTCAGGACGCCGCTTTCAATCGCAATGGCTTGGAGCTGAGAGTGTATCGTCCATATTTTCGTGGGAAGCAGTTTGAACTCATAACGTTGCGGGAAACCGCCGCGTTGCTTGCATCAAGCGGGTTTATTCCTATCATCGAGCCGGTGCGGGAGTCTCTGGGTGGCCTAGAGAAAGCGCTGAAGGCGCTGAGCGATGCTGGAAGTCGGGCGGTTGTCATCGTCAATCCCTATCATGGTGACCACCAAGAGGATGGCGCAAACATCACGAAATTGCTGAAAGACTGGTACACCGGCAACGATGCCGTTGCGGCTGGTATCTTGTTGCGCAGCGACATGACGGTTGATGAGGCAATTGCCTGTTATCACGCTCATGCTGATCATTATCCGGTATTCGTCCACGCAGGCTTCACTGAACCGAAAGCGCTGGCTGCCGCATTCGGTTCCGACTTGCCCGGAATGTGCAACGTGTTCGTCGATAGCCACTCTAAGCTTCTTTACTGGAAGCATTTTAGTGCGAGCGAGCGTGTTCTTGTTAGAGACGGCTTCAGTCGGCAAAAGAATGCGGACTATCCGCCTGTCGAGGAGTTTTCAGACCTTCATGTCACTTATGGCGAACTTGGTATGTCTGGGTTTGGTGATTTCCTTACGGTCGGGGATGTCTATAGCGAAGGCGGCGGACCTGCCTACGCTGTAGCAATCCACCTGACGTTTATCGACCCAGACAAAGACGATGTCATGTACATCTACCATTTCGTTTCGGATACGAACAATACTCCGGCAGACCCGGCGGGCAAGTTCGGACAAGCTCTAGCGAAACTGATTCAAAAACTCGACAGCGGCAATTCAAAGCTTTTGGAAACCAGCGCGATTATCGAATTCCGAGATCTTCACGCGAAAGGACACTTTCCGGGTCTTGGGTATGTCAAGAAAATGTCCATGAAGCACCACATCGAAACCCTGGCGGCGTTTCTCGGCTGAGGCCAACTATGGAAAAAAGATTCTGCTGCCCGGAGTGTTTTGACGACCGCGGACTTCGCGAGGACATATTTCCCACGCTCAACCCGACCAAGGGAAAATGCGATTTCTGCGGAACTGTCGGCGTTTCGTTGATCGAGCCAAGTCGGCTCTCCCCCTGGTTTGAACTATTGGTAAACGTATACGAGCCGCAAAATGATGGAAAGTTGCTTGTCGAGTGGATGAGGGACGACTGGGAACTCTTCACGCACCATGCGATGGACCTAGCGCATTCGAAGGAGCTACTTGGCGAGATTCTCGATAACGGCGATGTCGTGCGACAGCGCTTTGTCCCGTCTCCAAGCTATGTCAGCGAGGGGTTGGCAAAGTGGGAAACGTTGCGAGATGAGATGATGTATAAGAACCGGTGGTTCCTAGACGTCACCATCGATGAGGCCCGGCTTCGGCAGTTGCTCGATTTGTTGCTTGCTCCCCAGTTGCCCGAGCAGTGGTTTCGAGCTCGAATTCAAACGGATGACGAACTTTTCACAATAGATAAAATGGGATCGCCTCCCAAAAGAAGGGCTTCTCATGGCAGAGCAAACCCTGCTGGTATTCCATATCTTTACCTTGGCTCCCTGCCAGACACAGCAGCTTCGGAAGTGCGCCCTCACACGGGCGAGGTGGCTTGTGTCGCAGAATTTTATGTTCCGGACATTCGAGCAGTCGATTTGCGTCACCCTCGAAAGCTGGTGTCACCTTTTATCCTTTCCGATGCGAGCGAAATCGGCCAGTTGAGAGCTGATCTTCCGTTTTTGGAGCGTCTCGGCGAGGAGCTAACGCGACCAGTTCTTCCACAGGGTGCAGCAATTGATTACATTCCCAGCCAGTACCTTTGCGAATTCATAAAGAAGAGCGGCTTCGACGGCGTCATTTACCGCAGCTCGGTCAGCGAGGGATTTAATTTGGCATTGTTTGACCCGGACAAGGCCACAGGTGGAAACGTATCCCTTTATAACGTTGTGAAAGTATCGGTGGACGTCAGAAGGGCTTGATTTGTCCTGGCGGACCCATAGTTTCCGAGAGCCGACGTCTAGTGCGATTTGGCACCAAACGGATCAGAGCCGTGACGGGTTCAGGGTGGCATTAAGTTGTTGATTTCATCCAACGGTTTTTGCGTTTCGTTGATGCATTAGCTGGTAGCTAGTTCGAATCCGCTCAAGGCGAAGACGTTGTGATTTGTTCTAAAATCTGTGAGAGTGCCATCTGATCTTAGCATGACTGCGCGCCAACCAATCCGCTCTTACCCAAAAAGAGGTGAGTGGATATCGCTTGAAACTTTTTCCCAAGAGGGCTATATAGGGAGGGTCATGGGCTGCCACACGACTCCTTCGGGAAGTGCAAAAGGGTGGCCCTTCTTATTTCATGGCACTTATTCCTTACGTCAAGGCGCACGCGACGGCGGCGCAGAGGATTGCCCATCTGAGGGCAAAGGGGCTGGTTATAAGCCGCCCGAATGTTGCTGCCCGGAAAATCGAGGCTATCGGCTATGAACGTCTTCGCATTTATTTTCTGAGCCGCAGGCAGACAAACGTTACGGGCAAGCCATTTATAGCCGGCACGAAGTATCACGACATCATCAGCCTATATGAATGCGATGCCGAGTTGCGTAACGTCTGCTTTCTTGCCGTCGGACAGTTCGAACTGCTGTTACGCAACAGCATGTCAGAGGCTTTGAGCGCAGGATTCGGCAGTCATCCCTACTACCATGCAGGTGCGTTCAAGGATTCGAGTGCAAATCTCAACGCGCTTCAGACCTTCGCCAAGGTGTATGGGGCTTCCAAGGACCGGAGGGCGAAGCACTATCGGGACACGTATAGCACCCCTGTTCTGCCGCCGATCTGGACGATGAAGGAATTTCTGACCTTCGGAGCGTCTTCGCGGATTTTTCAATGCCTCAACGGTTCAATCAAAACAAACATTGCGGCTCAATTCGGAGTGGGTTCAGATCAGGTTTTCACTAGCTGGATCGAAGCCCTTGTGGATCTACGCAACATCTGCGCTCACCATGACCGGCTTTTCAATCGCAGCTTACAAAAGCAGCCAAGTCGATTAAGAAGTGCGAGCGTTCCGACAGCGGCACCAAACAAGCTGAAAGCTATCCTTGAATGCCTCGATTACATGCTCTCCAAACGAGGCTCCCCAGCCGGTATTAGCGATAGGGTACGCTGCATTATATTAAAGTACCCCGAAATGCAGCTGGCTGAAGCCGGCTATTAGCATATCCGCTGCACAGCTCGATAGCGGAATGACTGGGTCTGTGGTTTGTGTTAAGAAGTGAAATCCGATTAGAGCACCACGATAAAGAATACTTCTTAAGGTTTTAGCAGCGTCGACTTAGAGGCCGGCGGTTCATTTTCCTTCAAGACCACTGTGACAGCAAGTTGGATAATCTTAATTATGTAACAATTACAATAGGTTAGGTAAGTTTCGTCTCAGGCAAACCACGGTACACGACGCAATGGTGAGAACGGCTTGATGTGATTGTTTGGAAGGATTCTTTGCCAAAAGGATCGCTCCATGGTTTCCACAGTTCATGCCGCTCTCATTGAGACATTAAGCCGTCATTTTGTGCTGCGCAATTCGCGTTTGGAAACGCTTGCTGTTTTGATCGTCGGCTTGGTGCAGTGCCGTACATTCAATCTGAGCCATATTGCCGGCCAGTTTCCGGCAGGGGCGCAACACGGTTCGAACTATCGCCGCCTGCAACGCTTCTTTCAGTCGATCAGGCTTGATCAGGCACGCGTTGCGCAGATCGTCGTGGCGATGCTGAACCTGTCCCGGCCCAAATGTCTGGCGCTTGACCGCACCAACTGGAAGGTTGGCAGCAAGGACATCAACATTGTCATGCTGGCCATCGTGACGCGGCGCTTTCGTGTTCGGTGCCGCCTCGATTGAACTGCTCATGGCCGACCGCGAGTTTATGGGTGGCGGTTGGGTCGAATTCCTGAGGAAAAACAATGTAGCGTTCGCCATCCGCGTCAAGATCAACCAGCGCGTCGCCTTGGCAGATGGACGGCTCTGGGCACTGCGGACCTTGCTACGCAAGCGTCGCAGGAGCCGCAGCATCACCACGCTTGAAGCTTGTTTGCCGGCTTCATCCGTACCTGTGCTCTTTGCGGCCAAATGGATCACCGGCAGAAAGGCTTGCCAAGGCGAATGGCTGGTTGTCATGACCAACACTGCTGACGCAAAGTCCGCTCTACGAGCATACAAGGGCCGATGGGCCATAGAGTGCCTGTTCGGCGACACCAAGACCCGAGGCTTCAACATCGAAGATACCAGAATGACAGCATCAGAGAAAATCGACACCCTGACAGCCATCCTCACCCTCGCGATCACATGGTCTTATCGGTGCGCAACAAAATGCCATCAATGCATGGAAACAAACATGTCCTAAAGCATTCAAAACTGATTGAGTCGTGTACTGTGTCAGGCAAACCATATCCCGTCGGCAATCGCACTTGCAACGTTGCTCCTGTTTTCGAGGCTGTCTGCAAACGCTTCGAGCATGGTGTTGCGCGTGACAAAGCCGTTATCCAATTGACCAACCCAATAATCGAGACCGGCTTTCTCATACGGCCGGCCCAGCGTGTTTCTGTAAAGCAGTTCGGTATACCTTATGTTGGTGACCGTCTTGGCATCTTCGTACAGGCTGGTAAATTCGTTGGAGCGAACGAAATGATCGGTTGCCCACTGGATTGTTTTCCCGCTTTCCAACTGGCGGATCCAGTAGCCTAAACCTTCCACGTCTGGTTTGCGGTTGAACCCTGCTTGATAAATTCGATAGGTTTGACCGGCGATACCATCTGTGTCGAACGCAAGTAGGGGCTCCGTGGGCATTTCTACATTAATACACGCTAAGGGAATTTGAAGTTGTTTGGATTG
>NZ_JACYUD010000015.1 GCF_014841565.1 Rhizobium sp. CFBP 8762 | reverse complement strand
ACAAACGCGACGATAATTTCCTCGCTTCCGTCCAACTCGCTTCAATCCCGATTTGGCTTCGACCTTATGAGTCGGTCACCTAGGTCGTGCACTCATAAATCGGGTTTGCAAATCGGTTTGATTTTGATTCATTGAGGCCTTACCTGGAAGGCTTCTAATGACCCGTCACCGTTTTGATCTCACTGATTTCGAATGGACTGTTATTAAGCCCTTGTTACAGAATAAGCCGCGCGGGGTGCCACGGGTTGACGACAGACGGGTCATCAACGGCATCTTATCGCGCTTCCGGACAGGCTCGCCTTGGGCAGATTTTCTTGATCGATATAGGCCCGTATACCGCCTGCTCAACTGGTTCTTGCGATGGCGCAAGGCGGGGGTATGGGATCATCTTCTAAGCGAGATTTCCAAGGCCTTCGATGGTGATATCGTCATGATCGACAGCTTCTGTGTCCGCGTTCATCAGCATACGGCGACGGGAAAAGGGGGGCCAGGACGAGGGCTGCATGGGACGTTCCCGTGACGGCTCGCCCACCAAAATCCACGCTGTCGTCGATGCCGATGGCCGACCGATCCGTATCGCGCTCATAGCCGGTCAGGCCCATGACGGTCGCATGTCGGAACTATTGTTACAAACAATTTCCAAAGGTGTGATCATGTTGGCTGGTAAGGCCTACAATACCGACGCGAGAAGAGCATTTGTGAACCAAAGGCAGGCCTGGGCCATTATTCCTGCAAACAGCAATCGGAAGGGAAGTTTCCTTTTAGCAAATGGGTTCATCGATAGCACAATCCCGTTGAGCGTTTCTTCAGTAAACTCAAACAGCGCAGAGGCATCGCAACCCGTTACGACGAAGACACGATGAGCTTTCTCGCTGCCATCAAATTTGCTCCTCAAACGGAAGCCCAAATCATTAATTCGTCACCTCAGCCTAGTATTAAACTAAGACGAAAAAATAAAGATCTGAGCTTATTCTACTTTTCACGGCCAGGCGCTTAGGCAAAGTAATCAATTATTTTTACAGAATTTTCGTGGTTCCGGGCAGTCCCATCACCTCGGTTACCGCCAAACGCAGCTAAGTCTTGTAAAATTAGCGGTATAATATGCTCGGAGCGAAAAGCTTTTTCGACATCCATCGCCCGAGACGTCGGTACAGCAGGAATTGTGGGATCTACGTCTCTTTCAGCAGAAGGTGTAATGACTGGAGCTTGCTGTATATCGTGATTGATAGGGCTAAACTCGTTGCTTGTCGTAAATGCGCCGTCGGACGCATTTAGACGAATATTAATATCGCTGATAAAATCAGCTTTTGGTTGTCTTGTGAGCCCGTCGCTAAAACTTAGACGTGTTGGCGAAGGACGGACATCCGACAGAGCTGCAGAATAACTAAGGCTTGTTTCTTCTGGATCTCTGAAACTAGCCAACGGAACACCCGAGAGGATGTAATCGCCGTGTTTCGAGGTTAGGTCATGAAGGGGCGTAATCAATTCTGGTGCATCATTAACTGGCGTGATTGTTACTTTCATGAAGTCGCTCGCAGTAAAGACTCCATCACTAGCCCATACCTTGAGATAAAGTGCGCCGTTGAAATTCGCTGGCGGCAGGCCACTAAACTGCGTACCGTTAAATTGCATCCAAGATGGCAATGTGTCGCCGTTTGCAAGACTTGCAGAAATGGTCAATGTATCCCCGTCAACATCGGTAAAGCTCCCAGCCGGAATGGTAAAGGACAGGAGCATATCCTCTGGAGAGGCAATATCCGGTATGCGTGCTACCACAGACGGCGCATCATTGACAGGTTGAATGGATAGACGAAAATCATCGCTGGTCGTCGATACCCCGTCGGAAGCTATAACGCGGATATCAATCGCACCAGTGAAATCGGCTGGGGGTACACCGTCGAACCAACGGTTGTTGAAGCGCAGCCAATATGGCAGCGGGCGTCCGTCAACCTGCGTTGCAGAATAACTCAGTCGCGTCCCCTCCACATCCCTGAAGCCTTGAGGTGGAATTCCGAATGAAATGAAACTATCCTCGAGCACGATTACATCGTTGAGCGGGCCTACTAGTATCGGCGCATCATTGATTGGCGTAATTGTAAGCCTCATAACGTCACTGGTAGTTGATTTACCATCGCTTGCCGTCACCTTTATATAAAAAGTACCTGTGAAATTGGCCGGTGGCGTACCTATAAAACCGTTGCCGTTGAATTTCAGCCACGATGGCAATGGTGCATCATTGATGAGCGTGGCCGAAAGGGTCAAAAGATCACCATCGATATCGGTGATCTTTTCTGCCGGTAAGCTGAAAGATACAGATGTGTCTTCCGGAGACAATACATTATTTAAGCGACCTATGATAACAGGCGCGTCGTTGACTGGCATAATTTTAAGACGAAAATCATCGCTCGCCCGTGATACGCCGTCAAACGCTGTTACACGGATATCCAGATCGCCATGAAAATCAGTAGGCGGTTGGCCGCGGAACTGGTTTCCATCAAAGCGTAACCAAGTGGGCAATGGACGACCGTCGGCAAGCATTGCCGAATAGCGTAGCCAACCACCGTTCGGCTTCCGGAAACTATCCAGAGGAACAAAGAAGGATACAAATCGGTCCTCCTGAGAGAATATATCCCGGAGTGGCTTATCCAGAATAGGCGCGCCAGCAACCGGCGCGACCGTCAATGCGAATGTATCCGCTGCCGACAACCTGCTATCGCTCGCGCTTACTAAAATATTGAGCTTCCCTGCATACTCGGCAGGTGGTGTACCAATAAAGCGATTACCATCAAATGTCAGCCATGCCGGTAACGGCTTGCCATCGGCAAGCTTTACCCAGTAAGAGAGTGTATCACCATCTGCATCGACAAAACTATCTTTAGCAACATCGATAGAAATCGGCACGTTGGCCTGTGCGTCCCGATCGGGCAGAGCTATCATAAGCTGAGGTGCGTCGTTGACAGGCGTTATGTGAAGGCCGAAAGACCCGGTTGCCGCTAGAACGCCATCTGTGGCCCTCACTTTGATATCAACTGTCCCATTGAAATTGGATGGGGGATGTCCGGCAAATCGATAACCGTCGAAGGTCAACCAATCAGGAAGCGCGTTGCCGTTGGAAAGATGAGCGGTAAGGATCAAGGCATCATTATCGCTATCAATAAAACTTCCAATCGGCAGTGTGAAAGAGACCGCCGTATCCTCCAAAAATACAACGTCGGGCAAAGTTGCGGACAGGAAAGGCGCATCATTTTCTGCCGATATCGTTAATTGAAAACTGTCGCTCACGCTCAAGGATCCGTCACTGGCCGACACCTCGATCAGCAATGTGCCATGAAAATGAGCTGGCGGCTGGCCGACAAACCGGTCGCCGTTGAAAACCAGCCAGTCCGGCAAGGATGCGCCGTTCGCAAGGCGGACTGAGTACGTTAGCACATCGCCATCAGCATCATCAAAAGCTGTTGTGTCGAGTGCGAAATTAACGGCTTGATCCTCCGTAACCGTATGGTTCGATAGCTGCTTGATTAGTCGAGGAGCGTCATTGACCAGACTCACATTCAGTGTGAATGGCGAGGATATGCCAAGCGCGCCGTCATGGGCGGTGACAAGCAGATCGATAGGCCCCGCTGCCCCAATCGGTGGCACCCCTGTCAGGCGAAATCCGTCGAAGGACATCCAAACGGGCAGTGGCGATCCATCGGCCAGCGTTACGGAGATAACGAGATTGTCGCCATCAACATCCGCAAACATTCCAACCGGCAGGACTATAGAGAATGGTTCCCCTTCGCCTGCGACACGTGGAACAAGTGTCTGGACGACCACCGGCGCATCGTTGACCGGTGCTATAGAGACCCGAACGCTATGAACAGTCGTCCCTATTGTGTCGGAGGCGGCAATTTCCAGCTCGACCGTCCCGTTAAAACTGGTTGGTGGTTGGCCACTTAAAACCCGCGTCTGTGGATTGAAGGAGAGCCATTCTGGCAGTACCATGCCATTCCTGCCCCTGACTTCCACCACCAGTGCGTCGCCATCAGCATCCTTGACAAAGTCAGCAGGAAGTGTGGCATAAAAAGGTCGGTCCTCTGTTCCTTTAAAAACGGCGGGAAGAGTCAGGATGGGTGCATCATTGACCGGCGATACGGAGATCTTGACCCGCGCCGTCGACGTCTGGCCGGTACTGTCTTCGATCTCATAGTCGAACCAGCCCGCCCCGTGGAAGTCCGGTTCCGGCGCGATCCGCAGCTGGCCGAAACCGAGATCAGTAACTGCAACGCCCTCTGACGCGACGATGCGGGTTAAATCGAACGCTTGTTTGTCAGCATCGCTATCGTTGGTCAGTAGCACACTTGTAAACAGTTCGAGCGGGGTGTCCTCCACCATCTCCAAGTTGTCCGAGTTGGCAACAGGAGCGTCCGCCACCGGAATTACCTGAATGGTAACCGTTGCGGAGACGGCAAAATCCTGTTCATTCTTGACGGAATACCACAAGCGGAGTTCGCCATTCATATCTGGTTGCGGGGTGACACGATAATTGCCATTTGCCAGCCGCTCGCTACCTGCCAGGCCAACAAAGCTCAGTGTGGTACCTTCTGGTGCAACATCGTTGGCCATGAGATCGGCAGGATCGATATCGATAAAGCCGTCTTCCAACACCTCGAAACCTGTATCCGACACAGCAATCGGCAATGGCACGTCGGGTGCCACAATTATAGCTGCGTAGCCAACGCTCGAGGCACCCAGCCTATCGGTAACCCGATAATGGAAACCGGCATCACCAATATATCCAGCATTGGGCGTGAACACTGCCTTCGTTCCATCGCGGACAACCGCGCCCTGATCGGCGTCGAATATTTCGACTATTTCGAAACTGTCGCCTTCAACATCCCGATCGTTATGGACGAGCGTTGCGAAATCTATAGAGACAGTCTGATTCTCCTTAGTGCGGAAAACACCCGGCGGGTCGTTGGCCGTGCCAGCCCCGTCCGCATTGGCGATCGGTCCGTCATTGACTGGCGCAATACGGAAAGTCACACTGGCGACCGACACCCTGCGCCCATCGCTAACGCTATAGCGAAAGCCGATATCGCCATAGACATTTTCGTCCGGAACGAATTGCCAGCGCCCATTCGGTAATTCAAGAATGCGCCCGCCGGTTGAGGTGCGTGACAGTGACTGAAAATCCAAGATATCGCCGTCAGGATCGCTGTCGTCTTCAAGAAGCTGCAGCGTAGTAAATTCGAACGGCGTATCCTCTACGACTGAATACAGGTTGTGTGCGAGGGTAGGCGCTCGATTGGTTGAGACGACTGAGACCTTGACGTTGCCAAGGCTTTCACCATGACGATCATCGGTGATGAGGTAATTAAAAGAGGCCGTACCTTCAAAATTATGCTTTGGTGTAAACACGATTTTGGTGCCATCGAAGATTACCGTGCCGTTTGTTGCGTTCGAAACACCCAAAAATCGAATTGGGTCCCCATCGACATCAAAATCATTGGCCAGAATGAGTTGCGGCGCGATCTCCATTCTGGTGTCTTCAAAGGTTTTGAGGTTGTCTTCAACCGCTGTTGGCGGGTCGAGAAGTGGTGCAACACGCATGATCGACGATCCGCTTGATCTTCCTTCCCGGTCGTCGGTGACGATGTATTGGAAAACGTCATCCCCAGAAAAAGAACCATTAGGCGTGTAAATAGCATAGGCACCGCTATTGCCATCGAAGTGGTGCATCAGTTTTGCGGTGCGAATATCTAGTCCGACTCGCCGAGTAACGGTAAAAACGAGGTCACCGGCGAAATCGACAGGCACCTTGCCAGACAGAACTCCTGTTTCTGTGTCGATAGACAGCCAATCAGGCAGCCGCTCTCCGTCACTGATTGTTGCCTCCCATCGTGCACCAGGCAGCGATGACAAAGCAGGGGGCGGAGCAATCTCGATATGCTGTCTTTCGATCACAAACGTGCCGTTGCTGGGTTGCACAAGATCGACGATACGGAGGGGATCACCATCCCGGTCAAAATCATTGGCGAGAAGATCGGTCACAGCAAAGCGCACGCTTTGGCCCTCGCGAGCAGCAATAATATCTAAATTTGTATCGGGCCGCTCCCGCGCAGGTTTGATATTGTAAAATACAAGAGCGGGTTTAGATGAAACTGCTCCTTTTTCATCGGTTGCATCATATCGAATGACTAAAGAACCGTGGAAGTCCTTCTCGATATTGAGGTCGATCCGATCCATCCCGCCCATAGTAGACGTATGGGTTTTAGACAACCGAGATTGTGCATCGAATTCTTCGATCTGGAAAATGTCGTCTATTACGGCTTCAGTTATAATCGACATCTCCGGTCGAGCACCGCCAGAGGCAATATCGATACGGAGTGGCAAAGCACCAACCCAGGCGGGTGGTGGCGAACCGGTAAAGCTGAGTGTTTCCGCATCAAAGTGTAGCCATGACGGTAACGGCGCGCCACTTTCTCGCGCGACAGACATCGCACCCGCTCCGGCCAAATTCAGCGAGAATAGACCCTGCGCAGCAAAGTAGGGGTGTCCTTCGAGCACTGTGCTGATCGCTGCTGTCAGCGCAGCGACATCGCCTGCAGGATCAAGAACGAATTCCAGTGTGAAACCCCGATCAGACGACGCAAAGAACTTTTCTGGCAGAACACGCGGACCGGGTGTGAACACGATTTGCACACGGGCTGGGGGTGCATTGGCATCAGGGGCGAAGCCTGAAAGGGAGATCTTTCGGGTAGCGGGATCGAAAAGCAGCCAATCGGGCAAGGGCCGACCACCGGCGAGCATAGCGGCGACGGTCCCATTCTTGATATCGAACAGGGCAAAATCGCTGTCATAGGTAATGCCTGTGGGCAAAGCCAGCGGATTGAGCTCAATCGTATCTTCGAATAAGAGCGGACTGCCGCCGTTTTCGGACGGTCGGGAAAAGACCAAAGTTACCTGTAAATGCGCCTCCATTCCTTTAGGCACCATACCGGTAAAACGCAAATTTGTATCGTTGAAAGCCAGCCAGGACGGCAAGGGTGAACCATCGGCGAGCCTTGCTATGACGCTGGTTTTTGCATCGATATCGCCAATCCCAAACTGGAAATCGACAGCGAAAGGTGATCGAATTCGATAGTCTTCGAGAACCGGCTCGTAGGCCGAGAACCCGTCCTTAAGGCTCATCGCATCAAGTGTGAAGCGAGAATTAAAGATGTTTCCGTTGGCGGGATCTTCAACCCAGACATCCACCGAAGCAGTCTCTGTCTCGGTCGGCGGACGACCTTCAAATCGCATGGTACCAGTATCGAAATGCAGCCACGAAGGAAGGGCAGACCCGTCCGCCATGCGGGCGTCAACCGTGTAGCCGTCAGACAAGAACCGATGTTTTACACGGCCAAGGACAGTTGCGCGCTTGAAGAAAATAAAGTCGCCATCGCCATCGGAATCATTTCCGAAAACTTCGCCGGGAATAACAATCAGCGGTGTATCCTCAATCCCGCTTACAAGATCGTTGCGTAGAACAGGTGCGTCGTTGCGAGGTATAACGGTAATTGCCACCCGTGCACTATCCGTACCACCGCGTCCATCACTGATCGTATACTCGAAGGAAGCCGCACCGTTATAATCGGCGGTCGGGCGGAATTCGATCATGCCGTCGTCACGCAGCCGGACCTTGCCACCATCGGCGAAACGGGCAAGATGATCGATCGTCAGGCGGTCACCGTTTTCATCTGTATCGTTGGCAAGGAGGACTGTTGGATCGATGATCAGAATCTGGTCCTCGAACGTTCTGAATCCATAATCGTTGTTGGCTTCCGGTGCATCGTTGAGAGGACGAACTTCGAAAAGATACTTAAGGGTTGCTGCAGCACCACGGGCGTCGATTACATCATAATCAAGGGACGCAACGCCGAGCGTCGACGGCGTGAAGGTGATAACGCCAGCATTAGCATCGAAAATAACCGTGCCGTTGGTACCAGGATTGCCGTCGAGACCGTTATGCAGTCCCATGAAGGTGATGGCATCGACCTCAATATCGTAGGTGTTTTTTAACAAATCACCAACGGTCAGAAGGGTATCGACCCCAAGTCGAATCGAGTAGGGCTTTTCTTGACTGCGCGGTGCGTCGTTGACGGGCTGCACCGATAGCTCCACGTTGCCAGTTCCGGTCGCGCCATGCGCGTCTGATAACACGTAGCGAAAACCCGCTGGACCAAAATAGTCCGGCCGCAAGACAAACTCCAAATAGTCACCAGACAGGATGGGGAAATAATTACCGGCCGAATGGGTAGCATCATACTTATAGTCTTCGTGTCGGTAGCGATCAATGTCCTTACCGGCTTCGTTGACAAGCGGTAAAAGTTTTACGATCCTCAGGTCTTCGATAACCGCATCGCCATCCACGTCAAAATCGTTCGCAAGCAGACTATCGATACGAATGCGTACGATCTGGTCCTCTACCACCTGAATGACAGGATCATCGACGGCAGTCGGAGCATCATTGACTGCCGATAGATTGACTTCAACACGGGCACGGGACTGGCGTCCATAGGCGTCTCGCACCGTATAGGAGAAGAAAGCGTCTCCATTATAATTCTGCGTACCGAGGAACGCGATCTGACCGTCTTCGGTCATCCATACCGAACCGTTGATCGGCTGGTCTACACCTACAAAGGTCAGGCCAATAGTTCCAGTCTGGGCATCATTGGCAAGGAGAGTGGCCGGATCAATGAGAAGAACGCGGTCCTCAAAGCCAAAGCGAACGATATCGTCGGCAGCGTTAAACCGGCCCAACCGCAGCAGCGCATCAAGATCCTCTCGCTTCCATCGGGTTCCGTCAGCAAAAGCCACGCTTTCGATACCGGTCGCACGACCGAGGAAGTGATCGGCAACCCGGATTGTATCAATCAGGAAACCGTCCTGCCGTTCGAATTCAAGCAATAACGCATTGTCTTCGCGCACCACTGATACATTACTGGGCGCAATATCAGATAAATCGATACGGTCGACATCGGTGTCGGAACCGCGTTCGACGATGGTATCCTGTCCATGGTCGAAGCCAAACACGTAGGTGTCAGAACCGGCACCGCCAGAAAGACGATCGTCACCCCGCAGCCCTTGGAACCAATCCTCTGCGCGACTACCTACTATAACATCGGAGTAAAGCGAACCGACAATCATCTCGATATTCGAAAGACGATCGCCCGCCGCCTCGCCCGTTAAACCTCGGCCGGTCGCCAAATCGACCTCGACACCCTCGTCGGCGCGGCTATAGTCGGCAATGTCAAATCCGTCGCGCCCATCGAGGCGGTCCGCACCACGGCCACCGCGCAAGCGATTGTCGCTTTTGTCGCCATAAATCGTATCGTCATGATAGGAGCCTACCACAATTTCGATACCGGAGAAGGTGTCACCGAATGCATCACCACCACCGGCGCTGCCATCCATCATGTCGATGACAACCGCCTCATCTGACAGCGTATAGTCGGCAATATCGATGCCCTCGCCGCCATCGATCCGGTCTGCCCCGCGACCACCGGTGAGGACGTCGTCGCCCGCGCCACCCCGCAAACTATCATCACCGCGACCACCCGACAGTTTATTCGAGAAACCGTCTCCTTCAAGCTGGTCGTCCGCATCTGTGCCGATCAAATTTTCGATACCGGTCAGCCGGTCGCCTTCCGCGTCTCCACCAACGCCCGTGCCATCGGCAAGCACGATTGAAACACCCACCTTGCTAAAACTGTAATCGGCAGTATCGTTGCCCGCTCCGCCATCAAGTCTATCCGCACCGGCGCCACCGGACAGCACATCGTTCCCTTCGCCACCAGCAAGCTGGTCATCGCCGCCACGGCCCTCAAGGTGATCGTCACCGGCGCGTCCGCTTAGATGATTTTCGGCTGCATCACCTGCCAGACGATCGCCATAAGACGAACCGATGAGCGCTTCAACATTGATAAAACTGTCACCCTGTGCGTAGCCGCCTTGCCCGATCCGGGCATCAAGATCGACTCGAACAGCCGCGTCCGAAGATTGAAAACTGACGGTATCGACACCCGTGCCTCCGATAATATGATCGGCACCGTCACCGCCATCGATTTCGTCGTCACCTGCTCCGGCGTCGATCCGGTCATTGCCAGATCCTGCCTCGATCCGGTCATCGCCCTCGCCCGCCAGCACCAGATCGTCACCATCAAACGCACGGATAAGATCAACTCCGGGCGTGCCAATGAGATGATCTATACGTCGGCTACCATTCAGTGTGCCATTATAGGTTTCCTCGACCTCAACCATGGCAAAACCGGTATCGGTGGCCCCGTCTAAATCAGCAATGCGGTACTCGACCGCGACCTTGCCGCTAAATCCGTTGGGAAAACGGACGACGACGAATTGTTCACCCGCCCAAGTGATAACCTCGAAGGTTCCTTGTGACACACGCTCTCCGCGTTTCAGGGCATCGACATCGAACACGCCTTCGATGCTGACGAAAGCGGGACGTGAGCGCTTGGGATCGTCGAGATCGTCATCAATAATGCCGTTTCCGTCTTTATCGGCCTGTTCGATGTCATAATCGTTCTCAAGGAGATGGGTGACGCGCAGCACCAGCGGCGCATCGCGTGGTGTAAAAATATCCTTGTCATCCACCACGGTCGGATCATCATTGGTTGGCACGATGACGATCTGGACATACCCCTCATCCTTTCCATCGGCATTGTCGGTGACAGAATAGACAAAACCTGCACTTTTGCTGGCATCGTGGTTCGGTGTGAACAGAAGATTGCCGTTGGCATCCGCCTCTATGATACCATTGAGCGTTCCACCTGCTTCGCTTCCCCAACGTAAAGCATCGAGAGGTGACGTCCGTCGCCAGCCGAGATACGTTAGAGGATCACGGTCGATATCCACGTCGTTGGACAAGAGCGTAGCTATCGGAATAAGGGTTGGAACGCCTTCATTAACATAGACTATGTCTCTATAGGCAACTGGCGGAGCATCACCGACATTTTCGAACCACATCGTGACGGTGGCACCATCGACAGCACCTTCTTTGTCGGACACAAGATACGTAAAGGTTGCCTCGCCCCAGAAATCTGCATCCGGTGTGAAGCGAATTGTGCCATGATCGGTAACTTCAAGGTCGCCGTGAATTGCATTTCCGGCACTTTCGAAACGAACCGTAAAGCCTTCTGGATCGAAATCGTTTTTCAACAACTCCATCACAGAAATCTCAATTACTGTATCTTCCTTGCCGCGGAGCATCGGCAGCGTTTTATCGTAATAGCTGTCGTCGTTTGCTTTCGGCAAATCGTTTACTGGCTGGTAGACGAGTGTGGCCCGCGCCTCGCTCGTACCGCCATGGCCGTCGTCCACTATATAATCGAACCAAGCCTCGCCGAAAAAATCTTTGTACGGCGTGAACAAAACGGTGCCGTTTTCCAGAAGCCTTGCGGTGCCGCCAGAATGGTTACCAAGGCGAGTCACCGTCATCGTCTCGCCGTCGTGCTCGATGTCATTGGCAAGCAGATGCTTCCAATCGATGACGATTGGCATGTCCTCTAGAACAGGGCCGCCGGAATCGGTGGTCTCAAAGCGGTCGTCGTGCGCTTGTGGCGCATCGTTAACTGGCGTAATCGAGAAACGCACCCGGCCTGTGGCCGTCGCGCCGTTAGGATCAACGGCTACATAGTCGAACCAGGCATTCCCCCAATAATAAGCACGGGGAGCTATGCGTATTCGCCCATCCGCACCGATGGCTACCGAAACATCGGCATTCGATTGGACTGACCGGATTGTGAGGCTATCGCCATCGATATCCCGGTCATTGGTCAAAAGTTGAGCCGGATCGAGCGTGAAACTCTTGCCTTCATCAGTCGCTGCAACGTCATCGTCACGAGTGACAGGCGCATCGTTGACCGGCGTCACGGCAATGGTGACCTTTGCCTCGGTCCGGCCGCCTTCTGGTGTATTAGCCACATAGGTGAATTCGGCAATGCCATGTATATCGGGCGTCGGGGTGAAGGTGATATTGCCATCGCTGGTGAGAGATGCCATTCCGTTGCGGGCTTTACCGACCTGTCCTATGATCAAGCGGTCGCCGTCAAGGTCGTTGGCGAGAAGGCGCTCAACACGGATAGCCAGTGTACCGTCTTCCGCAACACTGAAACCGCTATCTGGATATGCGGTTGCCACGGGACGAACACGTAGGTCGATTTCAGCAGAAGCAAATCCATTACGACCATCAGAAATCATATAAGTCAGCGACGTTGCGCCGTAAAATCCTCCGGTTGCCGAGTAACGGATATTGCCCTCGGAATCAAGACGGGCAGTACCGCTTCTCCCGGCATCCACGCTGACAATTCGGAGCCTGTCACCATCGGCATCAAAATCGTTGCGGAGAATGTCTCCGGCATGAATGATAAGTTCCGTGCCAGTCGTAACGGTAAAAAAACCATCATCACCGGCGTCTGGAGCTCTGTTGTCCAGCAGCGAACGCAGGCTTGCCTTGGTCCAGGTCACGCCATCAGCAAAGACATAGCGTTCAATGCCCTTGGCGTCTTGCGCAAGTGCGTTGAAGATCGTCAGGCTGTCGCTGGTATTGCCAGCAAAACCAATTGTAATGGCATTACTGCCACGATAAAGCCGCTCCACATGGGCAATCGATGAGGGCAGATCGTTAAAACGTACTTCATCGGTATCCCAACCACCGGTTTCAATAATGGTGTCGTTGCCCGATCCATTTGCGAAATTGTAAACATCATCGCCTTCACCCCCAATCAGCCGGTCGTCGCCCGACCGAGCTGCAAATCGATCGGCACCATCGAAACCGTAGACATTATCGTTTCCGGCTCCGTCGCTATCAATAAGTACGCGGGCGCGCATATCGTCCCGATCCCAAACGATATCATCGGCAAAACGTATTGTAACATCACCGTTCCAACCATTTTCAGCCGCCAAAACGCCGATAAGGACGATCCGATCCTCGGGATCTGCGAAGCTTACCACAAGGTCATGGCTATCAGGGCCAGCGCGCAAGGCGGAAACGACTTCTGACGATTTGTAGTCGACAAAGCGAACCGTATCGCGTCCTTTGCCAACAGCTTCAATACGATCGTCGCCGTCGCCTCGGCGATATAGGTAGATGTCGTCGCCTTGTCCACCAGCAATAAGATCGTTGCCTTTTCCTGCGGAAAGCGTATCGGCATTGTCCGTACCGGTGATGATGTCGTCGCCTGCGGTCGACAGGCTGGCAAGGATGCCAAAACGAATGTCCTGGACGGAAAATTGTGTTCCATCCGTCAGCACAACCTTCTCTATACCCCTCCCATTCGCGCCAAGACCATCTGCAACTACGATCTGATCAGTTGTGCCTACGAAGCGGATCGCGAGGTCGTCACTGCCGGAACCGAGGCGATGAAAGCTGATTTCACCGGCTCTGTAACCACTAATCTCAAGGCGGTCTCCGGTGGACGCTGCCGCGTCGGCAATCACGTCGCTTCCATCACCGCGCGCAAAATAATATATATCGTCTCCGGCACCTCCCGACAAACGGTCGTTGCCGAGGCCGCCCGCCATGACGTTAGCCTCATCATTGCCCGTTAGGACATCATTGCCGATCGATGCGGTGCGCGTGAGGAGATCCGTAGTAGCCCAGGCCGTGCCGTCAACAAAACGGATTGTTTCTATACGACCGGACCGAAGCGCCTTTTCCATGGTGATGCGGGCGCCTGTCGACCGTACGACCAACGTCATGTCCTCACCATCGCGACTTTGCGCCACGGAAATATCGGTGGGGGCTATATCAGCGCCCAGTTGCAGCACGTCATTGCCCGCCACATCGGAAATCCGGTCGTGTCCGCCGCTGGCCGAGAAGTGATAGATATCGTCACCCGCACCGCCTTCAAGGCGATCGTTGCCCGGCCCGCCGTCAAAAGTATCACTGCCCCCATTGCCAATGAGGTGATCGTCGCCGGCGTCTCCAGACAGCCTATCATCACCAGCATCGGCAATCAGAACGTCGTCGCCGGCAGTCGGCGTGCGTGCCAGCGCGATCAACGCCTTTTCGTCCCACACGGTGCCATCGGCAAAAACAACGCGCGCTACACCCATACCAGACATCGCCGGCGTACCGAGATCGATGCGGTCGCCCGTTCCAATAATTTCGAGCACCATATTGGCGGCTCCGCCGACAACTCGGATGTTGCTTGCGGCAATACCGACCCCAAAGCGCAGCATATTGATACCAGAAACGTCACTGATCGTATCTTGCCCGTCACCACGGCCAAAGATATAGGTGTCGTTACCGCTGCCACCCTCCAGCCGGTCGTTGCCGGAACCACCGCTAAGCGTATCGTCGCCAGCAGCGCCGCGTATCAGGTCATTGCCGCCTCTCCCTTCGATGGTAAAGCCGGTGTTATTCAGGGTCATGGGAATGGCCAAGCGGTCGTCGCGATCCGACGCCGTCATCGACCGCGATAGTAATTCGGAAAACGTCCATAGCGTATTATTGGCAAAAACGATGGTCTCGATTGCACTGGAGCCGGTCAGGGCACCAACAAGACGGATTCGTCCGCCTTCGTTGGCAACGATCAATTCAATGTCGTGATCTATCTGACGTACGGAAACATCGGCGTCGTCGATACCTTCGGCAAAGACGATGCGGTTTACGCCACCTGCATCAACTAGGGTGTCGCGACCATCACCGCGGGCGAAATGATAGATATCAGAACCATCCCCGCCTGACAGACGGTCGTCGCCTTTACCACCATTCAGTACATCAATGTCGCTTGCCATGCTTCCGTCACCGGAACCGGCGATGAAATCGTCACCGGTGCCGCCCGACAGAATATCGCTGCCGGCACCGCCTGTAAGATGATCGGCACCCTGCCCGCCTGCAATCCAGTCATCACCAAAGCCGCCATCGATTGTATCGGTGCCAGCACCCCCGGAAAGCCGGTCGTTACCGGCGAAGCCGTGAATGGTATCGTCACCACCATGGCCTTCAATACGGTCATCCAGAGAGGTTCCCGCGAGTAGGCTGGCATTGTCACCATCGACGAGGTTGACGGAATTGTCGATAGCGATTGCAACGCCATCGAAATTGGCGGCAACCAGAGCTGTTGCCTCGACACTGGCAAGACGCAGAATTGTCCGGTCACTGCCCGTTGCGGCACGGATTACTATCAGCGTATCGCTCCCGGACTGAAACAGTCGCAGCCCACCGCCTTCGAACGGATTGGGGTTGGATGAGGCAAGACGAATGACATCACCGCCTATGCCAGGCTGGAAGTCCGTGATTGTATCAGCTTCAACTATAGCCGTCGTCGCCTGGACCTGAAGGAAAGCATAGATGTCGCGGCCTTCGCCCCCTGTGAGAATGTCTACAAAGCCATCGGAGGAAAGATCGTCGAAATGGTCGTCACCCGCGCCGCCAGACAATTTGTCTGCTCCGTCGCCACCGGAGAGATAATCGTCGCCAGCACCACCGGCCAAGTTGTCTGCTGATACCGTACCGACCAGAAATTCACCCGTCACAGCCACATTCGGAACAAGCCGCGCCCGCACATCGGCAAGGGATAACACAATGCCATCGGTAGCGACTTCGATCCGTTCGATGGGTTGGGCGCTACCGTCCGCAAAAACGTTACGCACCGTAATTTTATCTCTGCTGTCGGTGAAGCGTACAATGAGGTCGTCACCCATGGCGGAGAAACGGATCCGTGTCAGAGCGTATCCTTCAATCTTCAGCGTATCGAGCCAAGTATCACTCACCTCTGCAATGCTGTCGGCACCGTCACCCGCAGCGAAGATAAAAGTATCAGCACCACCGCCACCGATAAGCACATCATCACCGGTGCCGCCGAGCAATAAATCGTCGCCGTCCATACCACTCAGTTGGTCGTTGCCACCCAGCCCCTCGATCCGATCGCCGGCAGCCGTACCAGTCATCGTGTCATCCGACGCGTCCCCGACAAAGGATCGAGCAATCAGATCGTCACTTGTCCAGATTGTACCGTCGGTAAAGGACATTGTTTCAAGTGTATGGGTACGCCCCGAAAGACTATTGGAAAGTGTCAAAGTCTCATGTGTGTCCAGTATGCGAAGCATCAAGTCATTGTCGCGCCGGAGAACACGGATATTCTTCGGCGCAATACCGGTGCCCAGTTCGATTCGGTCGTTACCGCCGGTGTCCGTAATCACATCATGACCGTCACCGCGCGCCCAACGATAAATATCGTTGCCTAGTCCGCCTAACAGGGCATCTCGACCCGTTCCGCCGTCGAGAATATCGTCACCAGCCGATCCCGTTAGTGTGTCGTCACCTCCGTCACCCAAAAGCGTATCCCTGCCACCGGCAGCAAACAGCCGGTCATTGCCCCGGCCGCCGCTCAACGTATCGTCGCCGACAGTACCCACAATAGTGTCAGCGTCCGCCGTAGGCCGCTGCCACAG
>NZ_JACYUD010000014.1 GCF_014841565.1 Rhizobium sp. CFBP 8762 | reverse complement strand
ACGTGGCCAATCGTGCCAATGTTGACGTGCGGCTTGTTGCGCTCAAATTTGCTCTTTGCCATTATTGGCTCTCCATTCTGTCCCGTACCGGGATTAATTCAATTTCGATAGGTCGGGGTATCCCGATCATTTCTGACCGGAATATTTTGCCTGAATTTCAGTCGCAACGTTCGATGGAACCGGTGCGTAATGATCGAAGGACATGGTGTACTGCGCACGGCCCTGAGACATTGAGCGCAAGTTGTCCACGTACTTGAACATGTTTGCCAGCGGAACGTGTGCGTTGATGACAACGGCCACACCGCGGGATTCCTGACCCTGAATTTGCCCACGACGGGAGTTCAGGTCTCCGATAACGTCACCGACGTAATCTTCAGGCGTAACAACTTCGACCTTCATGATCGGCTCGAGCAACTGAGCGCCAGCCTTCTTGGCTGCTTCACGGAAGCAAGCACGCGAAGCGATTTCGAACGCCAGAACCGAGGAGTCAACATCGTGGTATGCACCGTCGATCAATGTTGCCTTGACGCCCAACATTGGGAAGCCAGCCAAAGGACCAGAGGACAGAACGCTTTCGATACCCTTCTGAACGCCTGGGATGTATTCCTTTGGAACAGCACCACCGACGATCTTGGATTCAAACGCAAAATCTTCGCCTTCTGGATTGGGTTCAAAGATGATCTTGACGCGCGCGAACTGACCGGTACCACCGGACTGCTTCTTGTGCGTGTAATCTTCTTCGTGCTTGCGCGTAATCGATTCGCGGTAGGCGACCTGCGGCGCACCTACAGAAGCTTCTACCTTGAACTCACGACGCATACGGTCGACGAGAATGTCGAGGTGAAGTTCACCCATGCCGGCAATGATTGTCTGGCCAGATTCTTCATCAGTCTTAACGCGGAACGAAGGATCTTCAGCAGCCAGGCGGTTCAACGCCAGACCCATCTTTTCCTGATCGCCCTTGGACTTTGGCTCAATCGCAATCTGAATAACCGGCTCAGGGAACTCCATGCGCTCAAGCACAACAGGCTTCAGCGGATCACAAAGCGTGTCACCGGTCGTCGTTTCCTTCAGACCTGCAAGCGCAACGATGTCACCAGCAAAGGCTTCCTCGATATCCTCACGGGAGTTCGAGTGCATCTGCAACATACGGCCAACGCGCTCACGCTTGTCCTTGACCGTATTCATCACCGACGTGCCTTTTTCGAGCTTGCCGGAGTAGATACGAGCGAAGGTCAGCGAACCAACGAAGGGGTCGTTCATGATCTTGAACGCAAGCATCGAAAGAGGCTCGGAGTCGTCGGCATTGCGGACAACATCTGCTTCCGTCTTGACATCAATACCCTTGATAGCGGGAATGTCGATTGGCGAAGGCAAGTATTCGACAACGGCGTCGAGCAAAGGCTGAACGCCCTTGTTCTTGAAGGCTGTGCCACAGAACATCGGGAAGAACTTGACGTCGATCGTACCACGACGAACCAGCGCACGGATCTGATCGTTGTCCGGCATCGTGCCTTCCAAATAAGCTTCCATCGCAGCTTCGTCGATGTCAACGACAGTCTCGATCAGCTTTTCACGATATTCATTGGCCTTGTCGACCATATCCGCCGGAATCTCTTCCAGCGAGTACATCGCACCAATCGACTCATCGTGCCAGAACATAGCCTTCATCTCGATCAGATCGATCATGCCCTTGAAGTCGCTTTCAGCGCCGATTGGCAACTGCATGACAACAGGGATCCCACCCAGACGCGACTTGACCATTTCCATGGAGCGGTAGAAATCCGCACCGGTCTTGTCCATCTTGTTGCAGAAGATCATCCGCGGAACATTGTACTTGTCAGCCTGGCGCCAGACGGTTTCCGTCTGTGGCTCTACACCAGCATTGGCGTCGAGCAGGGCAATCGCACCGTCAAGAACCCGGAGCGAACGCTCAACTTCAATCGTGAAGTCAACGTGGCCGGGGGTGTCGATAATATTAAAGCGACGCAGAGTGCCATCACGGCCTTTCCAGAAGGTCGTCGTCGCAGCAGACGTGATCGTAATGCCACGCTCCTGCTCCTGTTCCATCCAGTCCATCGTGGCTGCGCCATCATGCACTTCACCGATCTTGTGCGACTTGCCTGTGTAGAACAGAATCCGCTCGGTGGTCGTCGTCTTGCCGGCGTCGATGTGCGCCATAATACCGAAATTACGGTAGTCTTCGATTTTAAATTCGCGAGCCATAATGGACTGCCTTTCGAGACGTTAAACCGGAATTACCAGCGATAATGCGAGAATGCACGGTTGGCATCGGCCATCTTGTGCGTATCTTCCCGCTTTTTCACGGCACTTCCACGGTTGTTAGCTGCATCCATGAGTTCGCCGGAAAGGCGCTCGACCATGGTTGTTTCGTTGCGCTTGCGCGCTGCGGTAATCAGCCAGCGAATGGCCAATGCCTGACGACGCTCTGGGCGCACATCAACCGGAACCTGATAAGTTGCACCACCGACACGACGCGAACGAACTTCAACATGCGGAGCGATGTTTTCCAATGCCTGATGGAAAACGGTGATCGGCTCTTGCTTGGCCTTGCCCTGAACCACATCGAAAGCACCGTAAACGATGTTTTCAGCAACCGACTTCTTGCCGTGAAGCATGATGGCGTTCATGAACTTTGTGACTACGAGGTCACCGAACTTTGGATCCGGGTTAATCTCGCGCTTTTCTGCACTATGACGTCGTGACATATGTGTCGTCTCTCAACTTTAAATCAGATTATCCAGCGAAATGGCGCCGGTTTGTCGCTTACTTCGGACGCTTCGCACCGTACTTCGAACGGCGCTGCTTGCGGTTCTTAACACCCTGCGTATCGAGAACGCCGCGGATGATGTGGTAACGCACGCCGGGCAAATCCTTTACGCGGCCGCCGCGGATCATCACAACGGAGTGTTCCTGCAGGTTGTGGCCTTCGCCGGGAATGTAGCCGATGACTTCGAAGCCATTGGTCAGGCGGATCTTAGCAACCTTACGCAGCGCCGAGTTCGGCTTCTTCGGGGTCGTTGTATAAACGCGGGTGCAGACGCCGCGCTTCTGTGGGTTTTCCTGCAGAGCAGGAACCTTATTGCGCTTTACCTGCGCTTGGCGCGGCTTGCGGATCAGCTGGTTTACGGTAGGCATATACCCATCCCTTGCAAAATCTTCATTACCCTTTCGGGCGGAACTCACCGTCTCCGGCAACTAAAACAACACCAAGATCGGAATGCGCAACAAAAGGCCTATCCGCTCTGCGCAGATGGCCTACAAATGCAGAGGACACTAACTGTGTCGTGCGTGCAGCATTGTATGTCTTCAGTTTGCTATAAAAACCTTGTTTGAGACGAACTCCAGTGCCTGTCGCTCCGGAAAAGCCAGTCTCACATCGGCTTCGATGACGCGGGGTGTACTTGTTAACGGTCGGTTCGTCAAGGGCTGCCAAACGTCAGCATACCAAGAAATGCTTCAAAACCGCCGAAAACAAGGGCGTTTGGTTCAAGGATGCCGTGCCGACCGCGAAATGATGACGTCTTCAGCCCCGGCTGTACCGGCTCGGAACAAAAAGGAATCAGGCTGAAACCCGAGTCGCCTGTGACAAGAAACATTACAGGGACCTTGCTAAAAGTCCTTGCAATATCATGTCTAAACCATCAACAGCGGAGCGATTGGCTACAGGAAGGACGAAGTTATGCAGACAGCGCCAGATAACGACAACAACACCGACGAACCCATGGTGTTCATCATCATCGGAAAAGCCTACCAGAAGGACGAGGATAGTGAGGGCGTTGATATCCACGTGATGCTCTGTGCGCCTGATGACGACAGCGCTGTCCGGGAAGCCTTGAACGCCTTGGCCGAAGAGGGGTTTCTGGAGGCCGACCTCGACCAGATCGGCACGTTAACGGAACGCCCGGAAGAAGAACCGCACGCTTCTGCCTATAAAGGCGCGTTGACCGGCGAGGTTGCTATTATTCGATTTGGCTAACCAG
This sequence comes from Rhizobium sp. CFBP 8762, assembly GCF_014841565.1. GTDB lineage: Bacteria > Pseudomonadota > Alphaproteobacteria > Rhizobiales > Rhizobiaceae > CFBP-8762. Next base: position 12,664 of record NZ_JACYUD010000014.1, on the reverse strand, counting down.
CCGAGAACTCCACAACGCTTCAATACAGAAACGCCCGGATTTTCATCCGGGCGTTTTCATTTTTATCAGGCTTACTCGCCGGGCTCGAGGTGCTCGACGCCAGCCATGTCCGTCAACATCGGTGTTGCACTGTCAGCCCCGGTGCCCTTGCGGCGCTCGTCCAGGATCATCTCGTCGCGTGCGGTGGCGATGCGACGGATCTGCGTCATGGTTCCGCCCGTACCCGCCGGGATCAAACGACCGACGATCACGTTCTCCTTCAGACCCTGCAGACCGTCAACCTTACCGGCAACGGCAGCTTCCGTCAGAACCTTCGTCGTTTCCTGGAAGGACGCAGCGGAGATGAACGACGGTGTCTGCAGCGAAGCCTTGGTGATACCGAGAAGGACCGGATCGCCATAAGCTGGCTTCTTGCCCTGCTCTACCAAACCTTCATTGACGTTATCGAGTTCGATGCGGTCGATGTTGTCACCAACGATGTAGGTGGAATCACCGGCATCGGTAATTTCAACCTTCTGCAACATCTGACGTACGATCACTTCAATGTGCTTGTCGTTGATCACCACGCCCTGAAGTCGATAGACTTCCTGAATCTCATTCACGAGATAGGAAGCAAGCGCTTCAACGCCCTTGATGGCCAAAATATCATGTGGCGCTGGGTTACCGTCGAGGATGTAGTCACCCTTTTCAATATAGTCGCCGTCCTGAAGGTGGAATGGCTTGCCCTTCGGGATCAGATATTCAACCGGCTCGACACCGTCTTCCGCTGGCTCGATCAGTACGCGACGCTTGTTCTTGTAATCGCGGCCAAAGCGAACCGTACCATCGATTTCGGCGATGATAGCGTGATCCTTTGGACGGCGTGCTTCAAACAATTCGGCTACACGTGGCAGACCACCGGTGATGTCCTTCGTCTTGGCGCTTTCGAGAGGCGAACGCGCCAGCACGTCACCTTGGCTAACCTTCGTGCCTGGCTCAACCGATAGAATAGCGTCGACCGACAGCATGAAGCGAGCTTCACCACCGCGAGCAAGCTTGGCAACATCGCCATTCTTGTCTTTGATGATGATTGCAGGCTTCAAATCCGTACCGCGCGGCGTTGAACGCCAATCGATAACCTGACGCTTGGTGATACCCGTTGCTTCGTCAGTTGCTTCCAGAACGGAGATACCATCAACGATATCTTCGAAATGAACCGTGCCTTCGACTTCGGTCATCATTGGGCGGGTGTATGGGTCCCATTCGGCCAGGCGCTGACCACGGCGTACCGTGTCACCATCATCGACAAAGATTTTCGAACCATAAGCCACACGCTGCGACGACCGCTCGACGCCACGCTCGTCCAGAATCTGAACAGCCATGTTACGGCCCATAGCAACAAGAATACCATCGGAGTTGCGCAACATGTTACGGTTCTTGATCTGGATCGTACCTTCATAGGATGCTTCCAGGAACGACTGGTCAACCACCGTGGCCGTGCCACCAAGGTGGAACGTACGCATGGTCAACTGTGTACCGGGCTCCCCAATGGACTGCGCCGCAATGACGCCGACAGCTTCACCCATGTTGACCGGTGTACCCCGTGCCAGGTCGCGACCGTAGCAGACGCCGCAGACGCCTGTCTGAATTTCGCATGTCAATGCAGAGCGAATACGGACAGACTGGATACCGACCTTTTCGATTTCGACGACATCTGGCTCAAGGATCATGCGGCCCGCATCAACGATACGCTCACCCGTAACCGGGTTATCGATATCGTCCAGAGCCGTACGACCAAGAATACGCGCACCGATGGACGCAACAACCTGACCGGCATCGACGATCGCCGTCATCGTCAGGCCCTTTTCAGTGCCGCAATCGACATGCGTGACGATGCAGTCCTGCGCCACGTCAACGAGACGACGCGTCAGGTAACCGGAGTTCGCAGTCTTCAAGGCGGTGTCTGCAAGACCCTTACGGGCGCCGTGCGTCGAGTTGAAGTACTCGTTTACGGTCAGACCTTCCTTAAAGTTGGAGATGATCGGCGTTTCGATGATTTCGCCCGAAGGCTTGGCCATCAGACCGCGCATACCGCCCAACTGACGCATCTGGTTCGGAGAACCACGTGCACCGGAGTGGCTCATCATATAGATCGAGTTCATCGGCTTTTGACGACCGGTCGCCTCGTCGAATTCAACGGCCTTAATGCGGGCCATCATCTCGTCGGCGACCTTCTCGGTTGCCTTACCCCAGGCATCAACGACCTTGTTGTACTTTTCGCCCTGAGTGATCAGGCCGTCATTATACTGCTGCTCGTATTCCTTCACCAGCGTTTCAGTATCGTTGACGATACCTGCCTTGGTCGACGGAATGACCATGTCGTCCTTGCCGAAGGAAATACCCGCGCGGCAAGCATGGGCAAAGCCCAACTGCATGATGCGGTCACAGAAGATGACCGTATCCTTCTGGCCGCAGTGACGGTAGACCGTGTCGATCATCTTGGAGATGTTCTTCTTGGTCAGTTCCTGGTTGCAGACGTCAAACGGAACCTTGTGGTTCTTTGGCAGCAGTTCGCCAACAAGCATACGACCCGGTGTCGTTTCAAAAATTTGCGAAACGGGATTACCAGCTTCGTCGACAGTTTTGAAGCGACCACGAATCTTGGAGTGCAGCGTGACAGACTTCGTTTCCAGCGCGTGATGCAACTCACCTATATCGGAGAAGGCCATGCCCTCACCCGGCTCGTTCTGGTTCATGATCGACAGGTAGTAGAGACCCAACACCATGTCTTGCGACGGCACGATGATTGGTGCGCCGTTGGCCGGATGCAGAATGTTGTTCGTCGACATCATCAACACGCGCGCTTCCAGCTGGGCTTCCAGCGAAAGCGGAACGTGAACAGCCATCTGGTCGCCGTCAAAGTCGGCGTTGAAGGCCGTGCAGACGAGCGGATGAAGCTGAATGGCCTTGCCTTCAACCAGGATTGGCTCAAACGCCTGAATGCCGAGACGGTGAAGCGTTGGCGCGCGGTTCAGCAATACCGGGTGCTCGCGAATGACCTCATCGAGGATATCCCAGACTTCCGGCTTCTCTTTCTCCACCAGCTTCTTCGCCTGCTTGACAGTGGAGGAAAAGCCCTTGGCATCCAGACGCGCGTAGATGAATGGCTTGAACAGTTCCAGCGCCATCTTCTTTGGCAGACCGCACTGGTGCAGTTTCAATTCCGGACCAGTCACGATGACCGAACGGCCGGAATAGTCGACGCGCTTGCCGAGAAGGTTCTGACGGAACCGACCCTGCTTACCCTTCAACATATCCGACAGCGACTTCAGAGGACGCTTGTTGGCACCCGTGATGACGCGACCGCGACGACCGTTATCAAACAACGCGTCAACGGATTCCTGCAACATACGCTTTTCGTTGCGAATAATGATGCCTGGTGCGCGCAGTTCGATCAGACGCTTCAAGCGGTTGTTACGGTTGATCACGCGACGATAGAGATCGTTCAAGTCGGACGTCGCAAAACGGCCGCCATCAAGCGGAACCAGAGGCCGCAGATCCGGCGGAATGACCGGAACAACCTTCATGATCATCCATTCGGGACGATTGCCGGACTCCATGAAGTTCTCAACGATTTTGAGACGCTTCATCAGTTTCTTCTGCTTCAGTTCTGATGTCGTATCGGCCATATCCGAGCGCAGTTCACCGGCGATCTTTTCGAGATTCATGCTGGCGAGCATCTCATAGATCGCTTCCGCGCCAATCATCGCTGTGAACTGGTCTTCGCCAAATTCATCAACGGCAATCATGTACTCTTCTTCGGAAAGAAGCTGATTTTCCTTGAGCGACGTGAGGCCAGGCTCCGTCACGATGTAGTTTTCAAAGTACAGAACGCGCTCGATATCCTTCAGCGTCATGTCGAGCAGTGTCGAAATGCGGCTTGGGAGCGACTTCAGGAACCAGATATGCGCAACGGGTGCGGCAAGCTCAATGTGGCCCATGCGCTCGCGCCGAACGCGCGACAATGTGACTTCAACACCGCACTTTTCGCAGATAATGCCTTTATACTTCATGCGCTTGTACTTGCCGCACAGGCACTCATAGTCCTTGATCGGGCCAAAAATACGCGCACAGAACAGCCCATCGCGTTCAGGCTTGAACGTCCGATAGTTGATGGTTTCCGGCTTCTTGATTTCACCATAGGACCAGGAAAGGATTTTCTCTGGCGACGCGATCGAAATCCGGATCGAGTCGAAAGTCTGTGCAGGCACCTGCGGATTGAAAAGATTCATGACCTCTTGGTTCATGCCTGTCTCCTTTGAGGGCGATCAGCCCTTACCTTGCGAATGAATACGGCATGTCCCGGGAGCCGTTTCACCGCTACAAAAAGCGACGCCGCACCAACTCTGATCATGTGAGCGACACATGGACAAAGGGCGCGGTCAATCTCGTTCATCAGGACAGAGGAACGAGAGAATGCGCGCCGCAAAGCGCGCATTCCAAATATTTACTCAGCAGCGTCAGGCAACTGACCTGCGGCACCAAGATCGTCAAGCTTCGAGTTCTCGAGCTCAACACTCAGGCCGAGTGAGCGCATTTCCTTGACGAGAACGTTGAAGCTTTCAGGAATACCGGCTTCAAACGTATCATCACCGCGAACGATGGCTTCATAGACCTTGGTACGACCGGCCACATCATCCGATTTCACCGTCAGCATTTCCTGCAGGGTGTAGGCAGCGCCGTAGGCTTCCAGAGCCCAGACTTCCATTTCCCCGAAGCGCTGACCGCCGAACTGAGCCTTACCCCCGAGTGGCTGCTGGGTAACCAGCGAGTACGGACCAATCGAGCGGGCATGGATCTTGTCGTCAACCAGGTGGTTCAGCTTCAACATGTAGATGTAGCCGACCGTCACCTGCCGGTCAAACTGCTCACCGGTACGGCCATCGAACAATGTCGACTGACCCGACTCCTTCAAGCCAGCACGAACCAGCATCTCGTTCACGTCTGCTTCCACAGCGCCGTCGAATACAGGCGTTGCAATCGAAACACCGCGACGGGTCTGCTCGGCCAAGCGAACGATAGAGCTATCATCATATTGCTTGATCGGCTCACCCTTCGGACCGGACCCGATGACATCATCGATGACATCGCGCAGCGGCTGGATTTCACCACCGGCATTGTAGGCATCCAGCATTTCGCCAATCTGCTTACCCATGCCAGCACAAGCCCAACCCAGATGTGTTTCCAAAATCTGGCCAACGTTCATGCGGGATGGCACGCCCAGCGGGTTCAGCACCACATCAACATGCGTGCCGTCTTCCAGGAACGGCATGTCTTCGACAGGAACGATGCGCGAAACCACACCCTTGTTGCCATGACGGCCAGCCATCTTGTCGCCCGGCTGGATCTTGCGCTTTACGGCGACAAAAACCTTCACCATCTTCATGACGCCCGGAGGCATTTCGTCGCCGCGCTGAACCTTTTCGACCTTATCCATGAAGCGCTGCTCAAGGCGCGACTTGGATTCGTCATACTGACCGCGAAGCGCTTCGATCTCGCCCTGCACGCGCTCGTCTTCGACCGCGAACATCCACCACTGAGAGCGTGGATATTCACTGACGACCGCGTTGGAAAGCTCGGTGCCCTTCTTGAAGTTTTTAGGGCCAGCCACAGCGACATGACCGCGCAACATATCGATCAGACGACCGTAAACGTTGCGATCAAGGATCGCCTGCTCGTCATCACGGTCCTTGGCAAGACGCTCGATTTCTTCCCGCTCGATAGCCATTGCACGTTCGTCTTTTTCAACACCGTGACGGTTGAAAACACGAACTTCAACGATCGTACCGAACGTGCCCGGAGGCATACGCATAGACGTATCGCGCACATCGGACGCCTTCTCACCGAAGATGGCACGCAGAAGCTTCTCTTCCGGTGTCATCGGGCTTTCACCCTTTGGCGTGATCTTGCCCACAAGAATATCGCCCGGCTGCACTTCCGCACCGATATAAACAATGCCGGCTTCGTCGAGGTTCTTCAACGCTTCTTCCGAAACGTTCGGAATATCCCGTGTGATTTCCTCAGGACCAAGCTTGGTATCACGCGCCATCACTTCGAATTCTTCGATGTGAATGGATGTGAACACGTCATCGCGCACGATACGCTCGGACAGCAGGATCGAGTCTTCGTAATTGTAGCCGTTCCAGGGCATGAACGCGACCAGCGCGTTGCGGCCGAGAGCCAGGTCACCGAGGTCGGTCGATGGACCGTCCGCAATGATATCGCCCTTGTTCAGAATGTCACCAACAGCCACCAGCGGACGCTGATTGATGCAGGTGTTCTGGTTGGAACGCTGGAACTTCTGCAAACGGTAGATATCAACGCCGGACTTCGACGGATCAATATCTTCCGTTGCGCGGATAACAATACGCGTTGCATCCACCTGATCGACCACACCCCCACGGCGGGCTGCAATTGCAGCACCGGAGTCGCGGGCAACAACAGGCTCCATGCCGGTGCCAACAAACGGTGCTTCTGCGCGCAGCAGAGGCACAGCCTGACGCTGCATGTTGGAACCCATCAATGCGCGGTTGGCGTCATCGTTTTCAAGGAACGGAATCAAAGCCGCAGCCACGGACACGAGCTGCTTCGGCGACACGTCCATCAGGTTCACGATGTCGCGCGGTGCCAGCATAACATCGCCAGCATGACGGCAGACCACGAACTCTTCGGCGAACGAACCATCGTCCTCCAGGATCGAATTGGCCTGAGCCACGTGATACTTGGCTTCTTCCATCGCCGACAGGTAGACGACATCACTCGTAACCTTGCCGTCCGTGATCTTCCGGTACGGGCTTTCGATGAAGCCGTACTTATTCACGCGGGCAAACGTCGCCAGCGAGTTGATCAGACCGATATTCGGACCTTCCGGCGTCTCAATCGGGCAGATACGACCGTAATGCGTTGGATGAACGTCGCGGACTTCGAAGCCTGCGCGTTCACGGGTCAAACCACCCGGTCCAAGAGCCGACAAACGGCGCTTGTGGGTAATTTCGGACAGCGGATTGACCTGGTCCATGAACTGCGAAAGCTGTGACGAACCGAAGAATTCGCGCACTGCTGCGGCTGCAGGCTTGGCGTTGATCAAATCCTGCGGCATGACCGTGTCGATCTCGATGGACGACATACGTTCCTTGATGGCGCGCTCCATGCGCAGCAGACCCAGACGGTACTGGTTCTCCATTAATTCACCAACGGAACGGACGCGGCGGTTACCGAGGTTATCGATATCGTCGATTTCGCCCTTGCCGTCGCGCAGCTCGACGAGCATCTTGACCACAGCCAGAATGTCTTCCTTGCGCAAAACACGAACCGTGTCAGCCACTTCAAGGTCGAGACGCATGTTCATCTTCACACGGCCCACGGCAGAGAGATCGTAACGCTCGGGATCGAAGAATAGCGTGTTGAACATCGCTTCCGCCGATTCCATCGTCGGCGGCTCGCCGGGACGCATCACGCGGTAGATATCGAACAATGCATCCTGACGGTTGCCGTTCTTGTCCGCATTCAGCGTGTTGCGAATATACGCACCAACATTGATGTGGTCGATGTCAAGAACGGGAATTTCGTCGAAGCCCGCGGCCATGATCTGCGGCAGCGTCTTTTCGTCGATCTCATCGCCGGCTTCCAGGAAAATTTCCCCGGTTTCCATGTTGACAAGGTCTTCCGCCAGGTAGTTACCAAACAGGTCGCCATCGGTTGCCTTCAGGGACTTAAGGCCCTTTTCGGTCAATTGCTTAAGCAGACGCGGTGTTAACTTCTTGCCGGACTCGACAACAACTTCACCTGTATCGGCATCGATCAGATCGGAAAGAACCTTCTGGCCCTTCAGAACGTCCGCACGGAACGGATAGCGCCAGCTATCGCCGTCGCGCTCATAAACGGACTTCGTGTAGAAGGTTTCCAGAATCTGCTCACCGTCCATGCCGAGCGCCATCAGAAGCGAAGAGGCAGGAATCTTACGGCGGCGGTCGATACGCGCGTACACAATATCCTTGGCGTCGAATTCAATATCGAGCCAGGAACCGCGATACGGGATCACACGTGCCGCAAACAACAATTTACCAGACGAATGGCTCTTGCCCTTGTCATGGTCAAAGAACACACCGGGAGACCGGTGCATCTGGGATACGATAACGCGCTCGGTTCCGTTCACAATGAACGTACCGTTGTCTGTCATCAGGGGCATGTCGCCCATGTAGACGTTCTGTTCCTTGATGTCCTTAATGGACTTCGCGCCTGTATCCTCATCGATATCAAAGACGATCAGGCGTAGCGTCACTTTCAGCGGCGCTGCATAGGTCAGGTCGCGCTGACGGCATTCCTCAACATCGAACTTCGGCTGCTCGAACTCGTAGGACACGAACTCCAGCATCGACGCACCGGAGAAATCCGTGATCGGGAAAACTGATTTGAAGACAGACTGAAGACCCTCGTCAGGCCGACCGCCCTGAGGTTCATCAACCATGAGAAACTGGTCGTAGGACGCTTTTTGAACCTCAATAAGATTCGGCATCTCCGCGACTTCTGGAATTTTTCCAAAAAACTTGCGTACGCGCCTGCGACCGTTAAACGAAAGGGTCTGAGCCATCGTCGCTCCTTGTCAATGCATCCGGGCCTGCAACAGACGGATACCGCTGGCCAGTCGGCTCCGTCATAGAATGGGGCCTTTTAGAGAACCCATTACCCAAAAGCCGTTTTTGCAGGCTTTTGGGTAATACGTTCACAAAAAGGTAAAAGAGAGGCAGCCTGTAAAGGCTGCCTCCGGTACCAGATCGACTTACTTAACGTCGACCTTGGCGCCTGCGTCTTCCAGCTTCTTCTTGAGGTCAGCAGCTTCAGCCTTGGAAACAGCTTCCTTAACAGCCTTAGGTGCGCCTTCAACGAGGTCCTTAGCTTCCTTCAGGCCAAGACCTGTGATCGCACGAACTTCCTTGATGACGTTGATCTTGTTGGCACCAGCGTCCGTCAGGATAACGTCAAATTCAGTCTTTTCTTCTTCAGCAGGTGCAGCAGCAGCACCACCGCCAGCAGCAGCAACAGCAACCGGTGCAGCAGCCGAAACGCCCCACTTTTCTTCAAGCAGCTTTGAAAGCTCAGCGGCTTCCAGAACGGTCAAAGAGGAGAGGTCTTCTACGATCTTTGCGAGATCAGCCATTTTACTATTCCTTCGTTCAGTTCGAACTGGTTTGGTTATTTACAGCGAAATTCCGCCTTATGCGGCTTCGTCCTTCTTGGCGTAAGCGGCGAACACGCGAGCCAGCTGGCTTGCAGGTGCGCTGACGACCGTTGCGATACGCGTTGCAGGTGTATTCAGCATACCCAGCAGCTTTGCACGCAGCTCGTCCAACGAAGGCAGGGTCGCAAGCGACTTGACTGCTTCGGCGTCGAGGCTGGTCGAACCCATGGCACCACCGAGAACAACGAGCTTGTCGTTGGTCTTGGCAAAGTCCATGGCCACTTTCGGAGCGGTAATCGGATCTTCGCTATAAGCGATGAGCGTCTGACCCTGGAAAAGATCTGCGATCCCTTCCGACTCCGTGCCCTGAAGAGCAATTTTGGCCAGGCGGTTTTTCGCGACTTTGACGGTTCCGCCAGCTGCACGCATTTTTGAACGAAGATCGTTCATCTGTGCAACCGTGATGCCGGCATAGCGGGCCACGACAACTGAACCGGAAGCCTTGAAGACTTCATTCAGCTCCGTGACGAATTCGCGTTTTTCCGCTCTTTCCACTGCCTATCTCCAGTTGATAGGGATGCAAGATGCAGTCCCCATCGGTTTTGCCTTTATCGTTTGGAACATTTCCGACCCAAACGACGCTTCAGGATCCTGCCCCCTAACCCGTTACCGGGCTTCAAGGCTTTACAGGTTCGAACTGAATACCGGCATACGAGATACCCAATCCAGGTCTTACCCATCTCATGCGGGCAAAGTGATTAAGGAAAACCACCCGCAATCTTGGACAGGAGTCCGGATTTCTCCGGACATTCCCGGCCCCTAGAGGCCGGAAATTACGTGAACGATCCGTTCAAGACGGAACGCCGGGCAACATGCCCTGAATCATACAGCAAGCGTCGAAGGATCGACCTTCACGCCCGGGCCCATCGTCGACGAAATGGCAACGCGCTTGACGTAGTTGCCCTTAGCACCAGTCGGCTTTGCTTTGATCACCGCATCCGCAAATGCGCGAATGTTTTCTTCCAAAGCTGCAACCTCAAAGGAAGCCTTGCCGATACCGGCATGGACAATACCAGCCTTCTCAACGCGGAACTCGACAGCGCCACCCTTGGAAGCCTTGACTGCACCGGCAACGTCCATCGTGACCGTACCGACCTTCGGGTTCGGCATCATGCCGCGAGGTCCGAGAACCTTACCGAGGCGACCGACGAGCGGCATCATGTCCGGCGTGGCAATGCAACGATCGAAATCGATCTTGCCGCCCTGAACGATTTCAACCAGATCTTCCGCGCCGACAACGTCAGCACCGGCAGCTGTTGCTTCTTCCGCCTTGGCGCCGCGTGCGAACACCGCAACGCGAACCGTACGGCCTGTGCCGTTCGGAAGGTTGACAACGCCACGAACCATCTGGTCGGCATGACGTGGGTCAACGCCGAGGTTCATCGCAACTTCGATGGTTTCATCGAACTTGGCGATTGCCCGTTCCTTTACCATCGATACAGCGTCGTTCAGGCCATAAAACTTGACCGGATCAACGCCTTCGCGAGTCTTCTGTACACGCTTTGCAATCTTGGCCATGTCTTAACCTACCACTTCAAGGCCCATGGAGCGGGCGGAGCCCTCAACCATCGCCATTGCGCCTTCAACGTCAGCCGCATTCAGATCCTTCATCTTCGCTTCGGCGATCTTGCGCACCTGCTCCTGAGTGATCGAACCAGCCTTCGTCTTGCCGGGCAGCTTGGAACCGGATGTTACCTTGGCTTCCTTCTTCAGGAAGTAGGAGACCGGTGGCTGCTTCATCGCAAAAGTAAAGGACTTGTCCTGGAAGTAGGTGATGACGACCGGGATCGGCATGCCTTTTTCCATTTCCTGCGTCGCTGCGTTGAACGACTTGCAGAATTCCATAATGTTAATGCCACGCTGACCAAGCGCAGGACCGATTGGCGGGGACGGATTAGCCGATCCTGCCTTGACCTGAAGCTTGAGCTGGCCTGCAACTTTCTTAGCCATTTCTCTGCCTTTCTAGATATGACCGTTTCCGGTCAAGAGCCAGTCAACGACTGGCGGCTGCGGTTGCGTGGTGCGTTCAGGGAGCCCGGCTTAAAGCCCCTGCCCTCCCACGCGGTTGCGGAACAATCCGCAATTCAGGTCACCCTGAATTCATCTCTGCCACGGATGCAGATTAAACTTTTTCGACCTGGCCATATTCGAGTTCGACAGGCGTCGCACGTCCGAAGATCGAAACCTCAACCTTGAGGCGCGAACGCTCTTCATCAACATCCTGCACGATCCCGTTGAAGGATGCGAACGGACCATCAGAGACGCGAACCTGCTCACCAACCTCAAACGAAATTGACGGCTTCGGACGATCAACACCATCCTGAACCTGACCGAGAATGCGCTCAGCCTCATAATCCGGGATCGGAACAGGCTTGTTATCGGAACCAAGGAACCCGGTGACCTTTGGCGTGTTCTTGATCAAGTGATAGGCTTCATCGGTGAGATCCGCCCGAACAAGAACGTAGCCTGGGAAGAACTTCCGCTCGGCATCGACCTTGCGACCGCGACGAACTTCGACGACTTTTTCGGTAGGCACCAAAATCTTTTCGAACAAATGGTCCAAGCCCTTTTGCTTGACCTTTTCTTCAATCGATTCAGCAACCTTCTTCTCGAAATTGGAATAGGCTTGAACAATATACCAGCGCGAAGCCATCTTCGTCTCCTAACGATTATACGCCAGCTGTGAGCACGAGGCTAATCAGCCAGCCCATCAGATGATCCGCAGCAAAGAAAAATACGGCTGCAACAAACACCATGATGAAAACCATGATGGTGGATATCACTGTTTCCCGACGAGAAGGCCAGGTAACTTTTGCCGTCTCGGCGCGAACCTGTCGCAGAAACGTCAGTGGAGTAGTTTTCGATGCCATATAATGCTCACGCCATTACGACGCGCAAAGCTGACTGAATCAGCCCCACGCGCCGCGTGTCTGTTTGAACTTCTACATAAAGGCCGATTCCAAAAATCACAAGAGGCTATCGGACTTTTTGACGAATATGCGACGAAACATCACTATTCGTTCATTTTTATGATTTGCGCCCGGTTCGGGGCTGACTGTCGGTCAATGGCAGGGGCAGAGGGGCTCGAACCCCCGGCCTACGGTTTTGGAGACCGTCGCTCTACCAACTGAGCTATACCCCTTTACAATTCCAGACCGAAACCGCCTGCAAACTGTGTAGCGGCTTATTATTCAGTTTAGGCCGAATTGACAAGCACCTTCGACATCAATTCTGAAAAAACATCCAGAACAACAAGATAATGGAAACGAAAAAGGCGCCGCCATTTCTGGCAGCGCCTTTTTTCTATTTTACCAGCGATTACTCAACGATGGATGCCACGATGCCGGCGCCGACGGTACGGCCACCTTCACGGATCGCGAAGCGCAG
>NZ_JACYUD010000013.1 GCF_014841565.1 Rhizobium sp. CFBP 8762 | reverse complement strand
GGACCGATGGACACGACGACAACTTCGGAAGCCTTGCCAGCCTCTTTCAGGCGCAGCGCTTCTTCCACCGAGATTTCGTCGAACGGGTTCATCGACATCTTCACATTGGCCAGTTCCACGCCTGAACCATCCGGCTTGACGCGTATCTTGACGTTGTAGTCCACAACCCGCTTGACCGTGACCAGTACCTTCATATGTTCAATTCCTTCCCCAGCAGACGCACGAAAATGCGATACTTCAGACCCGCGTGATAGTCGATTGACGACATCGATACGCGTTTTTTCTCCAATTACAACAGACGTTTCATGGCATCCTTAAACTTCTTCAGGAACGGCCCCAACGTGTCGGTTCCGGCTCCGCTTGGGTTTGCGGGACCGGAATTTCAGGTTTTTCGTGCGCAACGGCCTTTGGTGTCACGATGGTGCGGTCGAACAATGGCACATCGGTACGTCGCAAAAAGACAATCAACAAAGACCCGGTCACGATACCGCCGACATGGGCTGCCCAGGATACGCCGCTGTCCTGATTGATAACCAGCATGTAGACCTGCTGACCGATCCACAGCGCAAGCGGAATGAAGGCGGGCAGGGGAAGCGGTATGCGGAAAAAGACGAGGACCCAGACCCGCACCTTCGGATGCAGCAGAAAATAGGCCGCTACCACGCCGGAAATCGCGCCGGATGCACCAATCAGTGGTGCTTCGGACTGCGGGTTGATCAAACCATGCGCCAACGCACCGGCCGCAGCACACAAAAGGTAGAAGCAGAGAAATCGAAAATGCCCCATGGCATCCTCGACATTATCGCCGAAGACCCAGAGGAACAGCATGTTCATGCCGAGATGGGTAATGTCCCCATGCAGAAACGCGTAGGTGATATAGGTGGCATATGGGGGCACCAGCACGGAGGCCGGGTCGATATACGCGAAATTGAAGGCCACCGCCGGAATGTAGCCAAGCCCCAGCACCGCAGCATTGGCAAACTGGTCGCTGGCAACCGGCCCCGTCAGCAGCCACACAACGATGTTGGCGAGGATCAGGGCAATCGTGACATATTGCTTGCGAATATGTTTCAGGGAATTTCGATCGTAGAGCGGAATGAACATGAAATTCCCTGAACAAGACTAGAGCATAATCCGACCGGAGCGAAGCGAGGATCGAAAAGATTATGCTCACAAATAAACGACTTAGAGCGCCGATCTGATTCAATCAGATCGAATAGCGTTCTAGCGGTTTTTGCCGGGGACCCACAGCACATCGGCGCGGCCCTGGTCGTTGACCCAGCGCGCCGCCACGAACAGAAAGTCCGATAAACGGTTGACATAGGCCAGCGCCTCGCGGCTCACCACTTCCCCGTCTGTCTTCGACAACGCCACCATGTCGCGCTCTGCGCGCCGGGCAATGGTGCGCGCCACATGCAGGGCTGCGGATGCGGCACTGCCGCCGGGCAGCACGAAGGAGGTCAACGGCTGGAGATCGGCGTTTAACCGGTCGATTTCCTGCTCGATTCGGTCCACCTGTTGGCTAACGATGCGCAACGGCTCCCATTCCGGTTTTTCTCCCGTGTCAGGGGTTGCGAGATCGGCCCCGAGATCGAACAGGTCATTCTGGATCCGCATCAGCATGGCATCGAGGTCTGGCAGATCAGCGGTGTACTGGCGGGCGACGCCAAGATAGGAATTGGCCTCGTCGACGGTACCATAGGCTTCCACGCGCAGATCGGCTTTCAGGCGACGGGGGCCGGAAACCAGACCTGTCGTGCCGTCGTCACCGGTTTTCGTGTAGATTTTATTGAGCTTGACCATGATCGGACCCCTTCAACTTATCGACCGCCGCCCGTTATCCAGAGCGTAAACATGATGAGAAGAATGGCTACCGCCTGTAGCAGGATGCGGGCCTGCATCAGCTTGTTGGATGTATTGCCGCTGCCGCCGCGCGCCATATTGACGAGACCGCGCACCAGCACAATGGCGACAAGGCCCATGACGATCAGGGTCAGAACTGTAAGAAAAGTGGACATGGGACCATTCGATTTTTGGTTGCTGGGCGATTTTGGTTGATAGATTCAGCCGAACTTGGCGATGATGCGGTAGAACGTGGCAGCGGGCAAAAGCTTCTTCAAAAGCATACCCTGCTTTGCAGGCGTCGTAACAGGGTAGTGGGGCTTTGGATTTCTAGCCGTCAACGCATGGGCGAGAACCTTGTACACGGCATCCGGTTCCAGCTTGCCCTTGGCCGGCGGCGCCTCGCCCTTCAAGCGGCGCAACTGGCGGCGATAGTCTTCTGCATGAACCGAGTTCTCCACATCAATGTTCTTCTCGACATGAAGTAGCGCATTGGCGGTAAATTTCGAGGCGATGGGGCCGGGCTCAATCAGGCTGACGTGAATGCCGGTGCCGCTCAGTTCCATGCGCAGGGTCAGGCTTAGCCCTTCCAGCGCAAATTTGGAGGCGTTATAGGCCCCGCGCCAGCGATAGGGCACAATGCCAAGCACCGACGAGCACTGCACGATGCGGCCATGACCCTGACGGCGCATGATGGGAATGACCTGCCGTGTCAACTCATGCCAGCCGAACACGTTGGTTTCGAACTGCTGACGCAGCACCTCCGTGGTCAGGTCTTCCACCGCGCCGGGCTGACCATAGGCACCGTTGTTGAACAGCGCATCCAGCGTGCCGCCGGTGCGGGTGAGCACCGCTTTGACCAGACTCGAAATGGTATCAGGCTGCGTATAGTCCATGATGAACGCCTCAATGCCGTCCGAGGTCAGCGCTTTCAGGTCTTCTGTTTTGCGCACGGTGGCAAACACCCGCCAGCCATCCCGCTGCAAGGCACGCGCGCACCATGCGCCAATGCCGGATGAACAACCGGTGATGATGATGCTGCGTTGTGCTTTCATACATACGATCCCTGTATAAATCGGATCAGCTTTCCCATATCTAGTCGCTCCTTACAATTGCGATAGCCGATGCCAAGACGGAGATTACATGCCTGTAGCCCTCAAAATGGCTTATAAAGTAATTTTTGATGCACTGTGGCATTTTAGCGATGACGATGGGTGGGCCATGGCCAGCCATATTGCGCTGTCCACCCTGTTGGCCTTGTTTCCGTTTCTCATCTTTGGTGCAGCGCTCGGCAATTTTCTGGGTGCGGACCAGTTTTCCGCAACTGCCGTTCATCTGATTTTCGATACATGGCCGGAAGTCATCGCCAAGCCGATCTCGGATGAAGTGGTGCGGGTGCTGACCATCCCGCGCGGTGGCTTGCTGACGGTATCGGTGCTGGCTGCAGCCTACTTCGCCTCCAACGGCGTCGAGGCCTTGCGGGTATCGCTGAATCGGGCATACCGCGTGCCGGAAACCCGGCCATGGTATGCCACCCGTCTTGCGAGCCTTGGTTTCGTCATTGCTGGGGTGTTGAGCCTTGTCGCGGTCAGCATCGGGCTGGTCGCGGCACCGCTGGCGCTGAACTTTACCTATCGGTTTATTCCCGGTTTGCGCGAATTTCTGTCGCTCATCGGCAATTGGGGTCTGGTGGTTGCGCTCGTGGTTCTCACCATTGGCCTGGTGGTCTGCCATCTCTGGCTACCCGATGGCCGGCGCAAGATCATGGATGTGGTGCCGGGAATTCTGTTAACTTTGCTGCTCTGGTCTACCGGTGCCTACGCCTTTGCTTATTATCTCTCTATGTTTGCCAATTACGCTGCAACCTATGCCGGTCTGGCCTCGCTGATGATCGCACTGGTTTTTCTCTATATGGTAGGCATGATTTTCATCATCGGCGCCGAAATCAATGCGGCGATCATGAAATTCAAAGTAAAACGCATGGTCATCCGCAGCTTTCGCTCGTCTGAGGAAAAACGCCTGTCAGAGGTTCAGTAGCGAACGGATGGTGCCGGGGGTGCAACCTTCCGCGCGCAGCTGGTGGAGCCCCTTGTCCCCGTTGCTTTTGGCAAGCTTACGGCCATCCGGTCCCGTGATCAGGCGATGGTGGTGATACACCGGCTCGGGCAAATCCAGCAGATGCTGCAGCAGGCGATGGATGGACGTGGATGAGAAGAGATCGAGGCCGCGCACCACATGCGTGACCCCCTGAACTGCATCGTCCAGCGTGGCCGCCAGATGATAGCTGGCCGGAGCATCCGAGCGGGACAGAATCACATCGCCCTAGACTGCCGGGTTGGCCTGGACAATACCCTTCTGGCCATCCCCGGTTTCCTGCCATGTGAGGATCTCGCCAACGTCCTGCAAAGCGCGTTGCATATTGAGCCGCCACGCATGGTGTTCGCCATTGTCCAATCTGCGTTGACGTTCGCTCGCGTCCATGTCGCGCTCGAATGTCGGGTAGAGCGGTGTGCCATCGGGGTCTTTCGGCCAGTCGGCGGTGGTCTGTGCTCTCACCTCCTTGCGCGTGAGAAAGGCAGGGTAGACAAGGCCGCGAGCTTGAAGTCGCTCCAGCGCGTGCGCGTAGTCGGCGAAATGGTCTGATTGTCGCCGCACCGGTGTCTCATAGGAGACGCCAAGCCAGTTCAGATCGTCGTAAATCCCCGCCTTGAATTCGGGCGCACACCGGACGCGATCGATATCCTCGATCCGCAGCAGCAGACGCCCGTTCCCTGATTCTGCCATCGTCTGATTCAGCAATGCCGAAAAAGCGTGGCCCAGATGCAGGCGGCCATTCGGACTGGGGGCGAAGCGAAAAACCGGCTGAGACATCGAAGAGGCAGAAAGAGGCGACATGTCCAAGGTTTTGCCATAGAAATTGTGTCTTGCCTATGTCCAGAAGAGGCTGATGGTATGCAGATCATTCATACCCATGAGGATATGACAGCGGGTCTCAATGGCCTGATGATGCTGGATGCGCGGCTGATTGCCGTTGTGGAAAAAGCAGGCCCGGTGCCTTTGCGCCGAACCCCGCCCGGCTTTCCCAGCCTTGCCGATATCATCGTGTCGCAAATGGTTTCCAAAGCCAGTGCCCGTGCTATCTGGCAGCGGCTGGAACAGGTCTGCGGTATGGTGACGCCGGAGGCTGTACTAGGGCTGGATGAAGAAGCCTCCCGGCGTATCGGGCTCTCCCGTGCCAAATTCTCCACCTTGCAGGCTGCCGCGCATGCAGTCGCCTCCGGTGCGCTGGATCTTTATTCCGTGTGCGAGATGGAGCCGCATCTTGCCATATCATCGCTCACCAAAATCCGGGGTATCGGGCGCTGGACTGCGCAAGTGTATCTTGTGTTTTGCGCGGGCCATCCCGATATATTTCCAGTGGGCGATGTTGCTTTGCAAAATGCCGTTGGACACGGTCTGTCTTTGGGCATGCGGCCAAGTTTAGTAGAACTGGATGTTGTTTCTGCTGCGTGGTCACCGTGGCGCAGCGTCGCCGCCCGCCTGTTCTGGGCCTATTATGCACGGCAGATTCGCCGGGATAGTGGGGTTTGAACAATACCGCTGAATTTTAGCGTTTTATCTTCACAATTCTGTTGCAACGCGCTTAGTATATATTTGCAGGTGCCGTATCGATCAGGAGACTAGCTTGACGATTGCAGTTTCACCACAAGGCCTTCCGGCGCTCGTTCTGAACGCCGACTTTCGGCCGCTGAGTTACTACCCCTTGTCGTTGTGGTCCTGGCAGGACGCGATCAAGGCCGTTTTTCTTGACCGTGTGAACATTCTGGCAGAATACGACCACTCGGTTTCATCCCCAAGCTTTTCCATGCGGCTTCCAAGCGTCGTGTGCCTGAAAAGCTATGTTCAGCCCTCCCGCCACCCGGCCTTTACCCGATTCAATGTGTTTTTGCGGGATAAGTTTGAATGCCAGTATTGCGGCTCACCGGATGATCTGACCTTCGATCACGTCATTCCGCGGCGGGCAGGCGGGCAGACGACCTGGGAAAACGTCGTGGCGGCCTGTTCACCGTGCAATCTGCGCAAGGGCGGCAAAATGCCCAAGCAGGCGGGCATGTTTCCGCACCAGAAGCCGTATGCGCCCACAGTGCAGGATTTGCACAACAACGGGCGGCATTTTCCACCCAATTTTCTGCACGAAAGCTGGATGGATTATCTCTATTGGGATGTCGAGCTTCAACCCTGACCCTTGCTCACGCCCCAGAAGGCGACAGCGGCAAGCGCGAGGCTGGCGAGAACATTCCACCCGGCAAAGGACAGGCCGAGAACGCGCAGCGATGCGTCCGAGCAGGATGGCGGCTTGACCGCATCCAGATCCCCCAGCAGGTTGCCGGCGCTGGTGGTAACGGACGGTGCGCTGGTGGCGCAGGTTGCTGGTCCTGCCCAGAAATGCCACTCCACCCCTGCATGGTAGACGGCAATACCCGCGCCAATCAGCATCACAACGCCGATAATGGCGAGCAAGACCCGCACGGTCCATAGCGGCAGGTGAAAGGCGATGAAGGCAATCGCCAGAATGCCAAGCGGAATAGCAAAATAATAGGGATCGCGTTGTACAAGGCACAGCGCGCATGGCACGTAACCACCCAGATGCTGGAAGCCAAGCGCGCTTGCGACCGTGACAATCATGCCAAGGGTAACGATGAGCGTTGCCGTCAACGGCCGGGAAGGCGCAACAGGTGTTCTTTCCATCAGAAATCCCACTTCAGATCAGGGTGCGGTACGCACCATACAAAAGAATCAGTATGAACGCGCCCAACCCTGCAATCAGGCCAAGCTTATTCTCGATAAAGTGCCTGATACTTTCGCCATAGCGCTGCAACAGCCAAGCCAGCACCAGAAAACGGGCACCGCGGGCAATGATGGCAGACACCACGAACAGGCCAAAATTGATATTGACCGCGCCCGCCAGGATCGTCACGACCTTGATGGGGGGCAGGTGTGCCAGGCCGGATGTGACCAGCAGCAGCACCATCATCTCATAGCTGACGGAGCTCTTCATCTGCTCGAACACATCGAGCTTGCCGTAAAACTCCAGAACAGGGCGTGCGATGGCCTCGAAGGCAAAATGGCCGAGCAGCCAGCCAGCCATGCCGCCAAGAACTGAAAACACCGTGGCAATAATGGCGTAGCGCCACGCCTTTTCCGGCTTAGACAGCGCCATCGGTACAAACAGCACATCGGCAGGCACCAGAAAAACCGAGCTTTCGACGAAGGCGATCACGCCGAGCCAGGCTTCAGCGGATTTTCTGCCTGCCAGAGACATGGTCCAGTCGTACAATTTGCGCAGCATGCAGATATCCAGTTTTCGTTGCGTTTGCCTTGTAAGCAGGAACGGCCAAGCTGTAAATGCCGCTGGTTATGACTGTGCTCTCACGCATTTGTGAAAGAAGCTGAGTGTTGATGCAAAATCCCAGTTGACCGCACGGAAGCTGTTCGTATAGATCGTCTCCGTCGACCAGACATGACGGCTTTGCGGGTGTGGTGGAATTGGTAGACGCGCTGGACTCAAAATCCAGTTCCGAAAGGAGTGTCGGTTCGAGTCCGACCACCCGCACCATCGTTATCCCCCCGCCGAACATACAGATGCCTTCGTCTGGAAGAGGCTTCAACCTCACTGTCTCAGAACCAGAACACCAGCTACCTTGTTCGAGCGGTTGCATATCGACGCAAGGCGCGCCGCGCGGGACATTCCAGCAGCGAATAGGACGCCTGGGAGACAATGGTGAGGGCTGCGATAAAGCCGAACAACATGGCGGGCTGTGAAAATACCGTTCGGGCATAGCCTAGGCTGTCCAGGACCAGAGCGAAGATTAGCTGTAGTGGAAAATGCCACAGGTAGATCGAAAAGCTGACGTCCCCCAGCCATTTCAGCGCCCGGTTGGCAACCGGCCAGCAGAAATTTACCGCTGCCAGAGCTACAATCGTTACAGGAAAAGCAATGGTGTTGAGCAGGAGCTGGCGGCTCGCTGGAAACGCGGCGATTGCCAACCAGCAGATGACGGCAGTCACCACACACAGAAGGATCGTTGCCTTGCGGGACCGCGCAAAACCGTATCGAAATCCGATGAATAAGAGTCCTGCCGCATAAAACTGTGTGAGCCCCATGGCCAATTTGTCGGTCGGTGCTGGCAGACAGTAGCCAAGGAGAAGAAGTGCGGCAAAGGCCAGATACCGAAGTCTTCCCGTCAGGCATGCGCCTACAAGGCTTATGTACAGGAAGATCTCGACCGAAATGGACCAGACCGGTCCATTGAACGACCATCCCTTTTCAAAGCCCCATCCCGACATGAACAGGATATTCAAAACGGCATGGTAGAGGTCGTTATAATTGTAGACGAAGAAATGGCCTTTGTGATGCAGGTAAAGCGCCTGCAATAAAATGACAGCACCGAAGGTGGCATAATAAAGCGGCGCGATTCTACTGAATCGATCTATACAAAATTGACGCACACCGATGTCCCGCCTTGCCAACCGTTCCTCAAACAGCCAGAAAAAAATGACGCCTGAAAGGGCAAAGAACAGCGGCACGGCAAGCCATCCATGCAGATAAAACAGTGAGAAGACTGGAAATAATGGCTGGCTTTCCATGTCGTACTGATAAGGTTTTTCCGGTACGAGATAAAAATGGTGCCAATGCCAGAAGACAACAGCATAGGCGGCAATTCCACGAAGTCCGTCCAGCAGAAGAAGTCGATTTTCGCTCGGTCGGTTCTTCATCATCGGCCTGCGCTAAAGTCTGTCATGGACGGGATGTCTCCAGCAACTCTTGATAGACTGTTGCGTAGGCATCGGCCATGCGGGTTGCAGTAAAGTGTTGCTCGTAGCGCGCCAGCGCCGCTTGTCCGTATCGGGCCGCCAGATCAGGATTGTCCCAAAGGCGCGTCATTGCCTCAGATAATGCCGGTGCATCGTCCGGAGAAACGATAAGACCTGTTACCCCGTCAAGGTTCACAAAGCTGGTTCCGGTACCAATTTCGCAGGAGATCATCGGCTTGGCGAACATGGATGCCTCGACCAGAGACAGGCCGAACGCTTCTGAGCGAAGGTGGGAAGGGAAAACCACGGCGCTGCACAGGTCCAGAAGAGCCACCTTATCCTCATCCTGAACCGGCCCGAGGAAATGAATATTGGTCAGCCCCAACTGTGCCGCTTGTGTTTTCAGGTCCTGTTCGGTCGGCCCGCCACCCACGATCACGATAGGATAGGGGGCAAGCTTGGCCGCATTGAGCAAAATGTGCAGGCCCTTGTAGTAGCGCAGTACGCCGATGAACAGAAAGAAGCGGTCGGGGAGCCGTTCTCGCCATTGCTCTCTTACGGTGTCATCAACCTGTGGATAGGAACTGCGTGCCAGTCCAATGGGAATGACCGTGGTTTTGTCCTTGAAGTCACGCAGTTGCTCGCTGGTTTCCAGATAGTTCGACGAGGTTACGACGATCCGGTCAACGCTGCGCAGAAACCGGCGCATCAGCGGCCTGTACAGTTTCAAAAGTCCATTCTGCTTCACAATATCGGAATGATAGGTAACGAGGCTGGGCTTCTGGACGCGGCTGGCAAAGTGCACGATATCCATGAATGGCCATGGAAAATGATAGTGTATGATGTCTGCTTTTGCGGCCAGTGACGAGAATTTTGAGAACGCATCACGGGAGAATCCGGTCGATGCGAATTCGAAATCCTGCTTCGCCTTATGAGCATGGTGACCGTTGAAGACGACCGAGTTTTCCTCAGGCGTCTTGCTGAGTGACAGAACATCGGTCTCGATCCCATGCTTGGCCGTGCCCGTGGCAATTGCATCAATCGTGCGTTCGATGCCGCCAAACGTATCGGGCCAATAGGTTTTGAAAAAATGAAGAACCCGCATGGACTGGTTATTGATCTCTTTTGTCGGCGCAGCAGTATGAAATCTGAACTCAATGTGTTCTTCATATTGTTCGCGTCAAGAAAAAGAGCAAATTTTATTCTGATCTTACCTTTCGTTCTACGTTGAGCAGATGCTGTTTGCGCTTCACACCCCAGCGATAGCCTGAAAGGGTGCCATCGTTTCGCACAACGCGATGACAGAGAATGACGACCGCAAGGGCGCTGTCAGCGCAGGCATGAACCACAACTCGGACTGCCTTTGGTGCGTCTATTTGCGTTGCAATCTCGGTGTAGCTTGCGGTGTATTCCACGGCGATAGTTCGCAACGCGTCATACACTTGCTGTTGAAAAGCCGTTCCGCGCGATAGCAAATCAGTTTCAACCCAATGCTTGGCCGTACCGGTGGCTATCGCATCAATCGTGCGCGCGACGCCGCGAAACCTATCGGGCCAATAGGTCTTGAAAAAATGAACAACCCGCATTGGCTGGGTATCGAGCTGTTTTGCCACGAAAGAGCATGAAATTTGAACTTAATGTGTTCTTCATATTGTTCGCGACAAGCAGCAGAGCAAATTTAGTCCGATCTTTCCTTGTGTTCTTCGTTAAGCAAGCGCTGCTTGCGCTCTACACCCCAACGATAGCCTGAAAGCGCGCCATCGTTACGCACAACGCGGTGGCAGGGAATGGCAACCGCCAGCGCGTTGGCGGCGCAGGCCTGGGCCACGGCACGGACGGACTTTGGTGCGCCGATCCGTATTGCAATCTCGGTGTAGCTGGCGGTGTGTCCGATAGGGATGGCCCGCAAAGCCTCCCACACCTGCTGTTGAAAGGCGGTTCCACGAATGTCCAGCGGAAGGGTCAAAGCGCGGGAGGGTTGATCGACAAAGGCAATGATGGCAGCAAGGCTTTCATCGAAGGTTGGATCATTACCAATCAGCGTTGCTTTGGGAAAGCGATCCTGCAAATCCTGCAACAAAATGTCGGGGTCGTCGCCGAGAAGGATGCAGCAGACGCCTTTTTCACTGCGCGCGGCCAGCACGAACCCAAGTGTGGATGTGCCGATGCCAAACCAGATCGGCGCTTTTGAACCGCCGTTTTTGTAGTCGGTGGGTGTCATTCCGAGTGTTGCGTCCGTGGTTGCGTAAAAGCGGCTGGCTGTCTGAAAGCCTGAGGCATAAATCGCCTCTGTCACGTTGGCGGTGCCGTATACGTTGTCCCGCAGCCGATCATTGCGTTTTGCCACAGCATATTGGCGCGGGGTAATACCCGTGGCGGCCTTGAACAATCGGTGGAAGTGAAAGGGGCTCAGTCCGGCTGCCTTGGCCAGCGAATCGAGTGAGGGCAGGTTGTCGCTGGCCTCAATCGTTCGGCAGGCGGTCAGGATCAATTCAGATTGCTGTTCCAGTGGATCGCCGGCTTCGGGCCGGCAACGCAGGCAGGGGCGAAAGCCAGCTTTTTCAGCTTCATTGCTCCTACTGAAATACAAGAGGTTTTCCCGCTTTGCGCGGCGCGAAGGGCAGGACGGGCGACAGTATATCCCGGTTGTCTTGACAGCATAGACGAAGGGATCATCGGGCAGGGACTTCCGGCGGACAAGTGCTGACCACCGGGCCGCATCCTGATCTTCATGTGATTGCTGCATGGCGTGGTTCCTCGAAGCCGTAGCTATAGCCTCTTCTAACGTCCTGACGAGAGGACCACATCCCGTTGCTTGCTGTCAAATTTTACCAAAGCTGAACGCGCGCTCAGGTGTACTTGCACGCGCGAACGGCTTGCAAGTCTAAAATGAGCTTTGTTGACGGGCGCAAAGGTAAGGGGTCAGCACCGTAACAACTGTTCTCTCTGCGCCATGCAGTGGCGCATAATTCTATAATCGCAGTGAGTGAAAAACGCTGTTGGCAGATACCGAAAAACTGTGGCAGGCTTGTGAAAAGACAGTAACGGCAAGTGGCTCCTGTTGCTGTTCTACAAAGGAAGCCGCTCAAAAAAGGGGAATAGTGATGAAAACAATTTTGCTCTCAACTGTGCTGGCAGCGGGTACGATGCTGGCGACAGGACAGGTTATGGCTGCGGACTGTGGCACCGTAACGATTGCCAATATGAACTGGCAATCGGCAGAGGTGCTCGCCAATGTCGACAAAATCATTTTAAGCGCAGGCTATGGCTGTCAAGCCGAACTGATCGTTGGCGATACGGTGCCGACGTTGACGTCCATGGCCGAAAAGGGCCAGCCCGATGTGGCGCCGGAGGCCTGGGTGGGTCTGGTGCCGGAGGTGTTGAACCGGGCATATGAAGAAAAGAAACTGATCTCCACAGGCAAGTCATTGGCGGATGGCGGTGTGCAGGGCTGGTGGATTCCCAAATATCTGGCCGATGCCAATCCGGAACTGAAATCCATCAGTGATGTCTTGAAGCACCCTGAACTGTTTCCGGATGCGGAAGATAGCAGCAAGGGCGCTGTGTATAACGGTCCGGCGGGTTGGGGCGGAACGGTGGTCACCACCAATCTGTACAAGGCATTCGACGGCGACAAGGCCGGGTTCCGCCTTGTTGATCCCGGTTCAGCAGCGGGGCTGGATGGCTCGATGGCAAAGGCCTATGAGCAGAAGAAAGGCTGGGTCGGCTATTACTGGGCGCCCACGGCGCTGCTCGGCAAGTATGAGATGGTCAAGCTGGAACACGGCGTTCCTTATGATGAGGCAGAATGGAAGCGGTGCAACACTGTTGCCGACTGCGCAGACCCCAAGCCCAATGAGTGGCCACGCGACACCGTCGAAACCGTGATCACCACCGAGTTTGCCAATCGCGCTGGTGATGCCGTCAACTATCTGAAGGCGCGCAACTGGAGCAACGCGACCGTCAACAAACTGATGGCGTGGATGACCGATAATCAGGCTTCTGGCGAAGAAGGTGCCAAGGAGTTCCTGAAGACGCAACCCGAGCTCTGGACGAAATGGGTTTCGCCAGAGGTTGCCGAGAAGGTCAAAGCCTCCCTTTAAAGGAGATGAAAGCACATGCGATAGAGCATTTCCAGTGAAACGCAGAGATTTTCACGTCCGGACAATGCGGCAAAACAAGGAGTTAGAGCATTTTTGGCGAAAGCAGTTCGTCGAAGATGCTCTAGCGATATCGGGTGTGCTTTCGCATGTCTTGTCGAAGCAGTTGCAAGCGAGCTAACGCCATGGAATGGTTCTATAAATTTCCCAGCATGAATGCCGACAGCCTTCGGGCATTGAAGAAGGCTATCGATGAAGGTTTCCGGGGTTTCACACGCGGCTATGGCGATGTGATCGAAGCGTTGTTCAATCCCTTGAAGGCGTTTCTCATCTGGTCCGAACGGCTGATGACCTCGACACCCTGGCCCATTGTGATTGTGGTGATCGCTGCCATCGCCTGGTTTGCCAGCCGGGATGTTCGCATCACCATCGGCTCGGTGGTGACGTTGCTTCTGATCGGTTATTTTGAAATGTGGGACGATACGATGAAGACGATCTCGATGATCTTCGTCTGTACCATCCTGTCCATTGTCATCGGTATTCCGCTGGGCATCATCATGGCGCGGTCGGACCGTGTTCAGAGGGTCATCAATCCGGTTCTGGATGTGATGCAGACCATGCCAAGCTTCGTCTATCTGATACCGGTGGTGATGTTGTTGGGCATCGGCAAGGTGCCGGGGCTGATTGCGGTGGTCATCTATGCCTTGCCGCCGATGATCCGCCTGACCAATCTGGGCATCCGCCATGTGGATCGCGATGTGCTGGAAGCAGCCGACGCCTTCGGCTCATCCGAATGGCAGACGCTACGAAAGGTGCAGATGCCGCTGGCGCTGCCCACGATTATGGCCGGAATCAATCAAACGATCATGATGGCGCTGGCCATGGTGGTGATTGCATCCATGATCGGCGTGCAGGGTCTGGGGCAACCGGTTTTGAAGGCCATTGCCAACCAGTATTTCACGCTTGGCATTTTCAACGGGTTGGCAATCGTCGGTATCGCCATTCTGTTTGATCGGGTCAGTCAGGCCTATGGAAAGCGGCTGCAACGGCATCAGGAGCAGGTGCACGGGTAGAACGTAACCTTCGGACGCACGATGACATGGCGGTTTTCAATACTATATGTTTCTTCCCGATGTTCTTTCCGGCGGAAACGAACAGGCTGAAAAGGAGAAACTATGCGCGCCGTTGGTTATCAAAATCCACTTTCTATCGACGACCCCGATGCCCTCGTGGATATCGATCTGCCCAAACCAGCGCCGCAAGGTCGTGACCTGCTGATTGAGGTAAAGGCGGTCTCCGTCAATCCTGTCGATACGAAGGTTCGCAAAAATGCGCGGCCGGATGAGGGGCAGTGGAAAGTTCTGGGCTGGGATGCTGCGGGCATCGTGGTTGAAACGGGACCGGATGCGGAGCTGTTTAGTGTTGGCGATGCCGTTTTCTATGCCGGTGCGCTCGGGCGGCCTGGCACGAATGCGGAGTTTCATCTGGTGGATGAGCGCATTGTTGGTGAAAAGCCGAAATCACTGGACTGGGCACAATCAGCGGCCTTGCCATTGACGGCTATTACCGCGTGGGAGGCTCTGTTTGATCGTCTCGATGTCAACAAGCCGGTACCAGGTGGTGCGCGTTCCATTCTGATCGTCGGCGGAGCAGGCGGCGTTGGTTCGATAGCCATTCAACTGGCACGGCAACTGACCGATCTTACCGTTATTGCGACCGCATCCCGCCCGGAAACACAGGATTGGGCGCGCGATCTTGGAGCGCATCACGTCATCGACCACAGCGCAGGTTTGAGCAATGGCATGGCGGCGCTTGGTATCGGTGCACCTTCCTATGTGTTTTCCACCACCCATACGGATGAGCATTTGCCCGATATTGCCGAGCTGATTGCGCCGCAGGGCCGGTTTGCGCTGATCGATGATCCCGGCACGCTGGCGGTCAACGCATTCAAGCAAAAAAGCGTTTCTACGCATTGGGAGTTCATGTTTACCCGCTCCATGTTCGAAACCGATGATATGGAAGAACAGGGGGCCTTGCTCAACGATGTCGCACGGCTGATTGATGATGGCACGTTGCGCACCACCTTTGGCCAGCACTTTGGTGTGATCAACGCTGACAATCTCAAGCGCGCCCACGAACTGCTGGAAAGTCATGCAGCCATGGGCAAGATTGTGCTTGAGAATTTCCAGTAAAAGCGAACTGGCTTTAGAGCATAATCCGACCGGAGCGAAGCGAGGATCGAAAAGATGATGCTTACAAATAAATGACTTAGAGCGCCGATCTGGTTCAATCAGATCGAATACGCTCTAGCGCCGCGTCAATGATCTCAGTTTCTGCCGCAGCATCCGGGCAATCTGACGGGTGTTGCGGTAGAGATGCAGTTGCGCCGCGACCTGCCGCACATCACGGTCTGCGGAGGGTTTCAGGCCGATGATCAGTGTGCCCATATCCTCACGTTCCTTCCAGAAGCGGCTCATGATGGGATGGTCCGGAACGGCGCAGGAATCGGACCGGCTGATGTTTGGATCGTCGAGATTCCATTCCGTGACTTTCATTGCCAGAAGCTTGCCCGGCGAAAAGCTGGCATAGGCTTCGTTGTAGGCCGTTTTCCACGTAAACGCCTCACCACCCATCAGCAATACGATCATGGACGCCAGGACCTGACCATCGAGGCTCAATGTGTGAATGCGCACCGCATCGCTGTCGGCTAGATTGGTAACGGCTTCGCGGGCAAAGGCAGCGTGGTAGCGATCCGTGACCATGGCCGTGCGCTTCTGCCCTTTCCAGCCGCTGGCCTCCAGCGCAAGAAATTCCTCTAGCCGGAAATGAATATCCTGAGGCTGGCGGGCAACGTCATAGATCAGAGCACCATTTTCCGAGAGTTTACGCCATTGGCGCTGCATATCCCGGTAGTGATGCGGTGTGATGGCGTCCTTGAGATAGTTTGGACCATCATCCAGACTGTCGAGCATGGGGCGTTGTACCGTGTCGGTGGTGTCCAACGGCAGGTTAAGGTTGATGGCAACGGCACGGGCGAGCCGCGCGAACGGTCCGTTCAGCCGTAAATCGGGAAACACCAGCACATCCGGCAGGCCGAGGGCTGGGTTGGCGAAGGCCTCCAGCATATGCGACATGCTGTCAACCGCACCCTCGCCATCCAGCAGCGGCGTGCCCAGCGGCGCGAAGGGGTTGGACCAGGCACGGATGATCGATGAACCCAGCGAGTAGCCCGGTCTCTCAATGGTGAAGGGCATCAGGAAACGCAGGCGGCTTCGCGTGCCGTCCTCGTCGCGCAGCAGGGCCAGACGCACGGTGCGCTCGTCCACGCGCGGCATGGCCGGAGCCAGAAAACGGCCCGTGAAAAACACGTTTGGCTCTATGGCGCGATAGGAGAGAAAATCGAGTTCTTCCTGAAGATCATAGCCCATCTGTGCGGTGTAGAGGCAGAACTCCCGGCCCTCCGGGCCAATGGGAACGGCCATATCGGCAGGCGGGGCAACCTTTGACGCTCTGGCAGTGTCGATAAAGCGCGGGCTGTTTGCCCGTCTGGACTTCAGATCTGTACGCATTACCATTTTTCACGCTCAAAAGCAGAGTTCGGCTCCGCGACATTGGAAAACGCAGTCAAAACAACACCAAATCGATAGCGCACCGCCACATGCAGCATCACAGTTTCCACGATCATCGCCGACATTGTTGAAAGTGCCGCGCCCACGGTGCCAAACAAAGGAATAAAGATAACATTGACGATGATGCTGAACATCACGGCACCGCCATAAATCCCTACACACAGCTTTTGTTCCCCGGCCATCATCAGCAACGTTTCTGCAGGGCCGACAAAAGCCTTGCAGGCAATACCGATAAACAGAACGAGCATGAGACTATGCCCTGTAACAAAACTGGTTCCAAACAGCGCGAGCAGCCAAGGGCCTGCGAGCAGAAGAACAACACCAAGCGCCAGCGACGGAAAAAACGTCCAGCGTGCGCTCTCAACCGCGATATGCGATAATTGGGCAGTATTTCCGGCAGCGATGGCATTTGCAAAGCGTGGCCCCGCAGCCGCTTTTACGGCAAAGATGACGAAATTGACCAGCGCAATCACCTTGGCAGCAGCAAAATAGATCGCAACGTCCTCCGGTCTCAAAAAGAACCCGACCATGACCACATCCGAGTTGGTCAACAGAAAGCCGAAGAGCTCAATGACCAGAATGGGTAGCGCTACCGGCAGCCATTTCGCAAATTCCAGTGCATGCGGCTCCCGCGGCACCTGCGCGAGAAGCCGCTTCATGACCAGCAGACATTGCCCCATACTGGTGAGATAGGTGGCAAGCAGAGCTGCTATCAGCGCCACGCGCGCACTGTGGTCGTAACCAAGTGCGGCTGCCAGCTTCATAAAGGCCAGAATGGCCAGAGGCCGCACGATATAGGTGGGACTGAGCGCGATAATGGGCCACCCACTGGCACGCGCAATGCCATCCATCATATCGCCGAGAGCAATCATCGGCAGTATCATCAGGCCAATCGTCAGCGGCACAAGCATGTATGCTTCGATATGCGCACTGACATGCTGCATCGCAAACCAGCCAATAAGCGCCAACAGGCTGGCAGTGCCCATCGCCAGCAAAGGGGCGGCAAGTGTCAGGCCGCGAATGTGGCCGAACTGCCCATCGGCGCGGTATTGCGGCAGAAATCGAATGATTGTGGTGGGAAAACCAAAGCCGGACAGCGTGCCGACGATGATCACCAGAACCCAGACGAAGGTGAAGACACCATAGTCGAAGCCACCCATCAGACGCGCCAGCATAATCTGCGACAGGAAGGCGATTGCCGCGCTGACAATGCGAATAGAAAAAGCAGTCAGCGCAAAACGCTCCGGTGTGCCGGATACCAGCACCCTGCCAGCCAGGATTTGAAACCGCAAAAACCAAGCCACCCTATCCGCCCGCCTTTAGGGTTTAGCCAAAGAAAAACGCCCCGTCAGGGGCGTTCATGTCAGGGATCAAACGGATTCAAAGCTGCCATGGCAGTGCTTGTACTTCTTGCCGGAACCGCATGGGCAGGGCTCGTTGCGCGAGACCTTGCCCCAGGTGGCGGGGTCTTCCGGGTCGCGATTGTGCGGAGCAACCACAAACTGCGGACCGGAGCCATCATTGTCGCCGAAATCATCCTCGCCGGTCAGAGCGTCAATATGGTGGCCTTCCATTTCAGGCAACGGCTGAGGCTCGGCCTCACGCACCAGCTCCACGCGCATCAACTGCGCGGTCACGGCCTGCCGCAGGTTGGCAAGCAGAGCATGAAACAGTTCAAAAGCCTCGGACTTGTATTCCTGCAACGGATCGCGCTGCGCGTAACCCCGGAACCCGATGACCGAGCGCAGATGATCGAGGTTGACGATATGCTCGCGCCACAAATGATCCAGCGTTTGCAGCACGACGGAGCGCTCCACATACAGCATCATATCCGGGCCGAACCGCTCCGCACGGTCCTTCGCGGCGGCATCGGCTGCGGTGCGGATACGCTCTCGGATATCGTCTTCGGCAATGCCTTCCTCGGCAGCCCATTCCACAATCGGCAGATCGAGATTGAGCTGTGTTGCCACTTCGGCTTGCAGGCCAACGGCATCCCACTGCTCCGCATAGGCGCGCTCGGGAATATGCTTGTTGACGAGATCGTCAATGACTTCGTGGCGCATATCGGTCGTGGTTTCGGAAATATCCGGCGAATCCATCAGCTCGATGCGCTGCTCGAAGATCACCTTGCGCTGATCGTTGAGCACGTCGTCGTATTTCAGCAGGTTTTTGCGTGTGTCGAAGTTGCGGGCTTCCACCTTCTTCTGCGCACGCTCCAAAGCCTTGTTAATCCACGGATGGACGATGGCTTCGCCTTCTTTCAGACCGAGCTTCTGCAACATGCTGTCCATCCGGTCCGAGCCGAAAATGCGCATGAGGTCGTCCTGCAACGACAGGAAGAACTTGGAGCGGCCTGGGTCGCCCTGACGACCGGAACGGCCGCGAAGCTGGTTGTCAATCCGGCGGCTTTCATGGCGCTCTGTTGCCAGAACGTAAAGACCGCCAGCGGCCAGCGCCTCTTCCTTCAACCGCTTTACATCGGCAACGATGGCGTCATGCCTGGCATCGCGCTCGGGTCCGGGCTCCACGCCCTCCAGCTCACGCTCCAGACGCATTTCCAGATTGCCGCCGAGCTGGATGTCGGTGCCGCGACCGGCCATGTTGGTGGCAATGGTCACAGCACCGGGTACACCGGCCTGACTGACGATATAGGCTTCCTGCTCATGGTAGCGGGCGTTCAGAACCTGAAAATCCTTGAAGCCTTCCTTGGCGAGAAGCGTGGCCAGAAGCTCCGATTTTTCGATGGACGTGGTGCCGACGAGAACCGGCTGCTTGCGCGACTGTGCTTCGCGAATTTCCACCACGATGGCTTTGTATTTTTCCTCGCCGGTGCGGTAGACTTCATCGCTTTCGTCAATACGCTTGATCGGCAGGTTGGTGGGCACTTCCACCACTTCCAGACCGTAGATATTGCCGAACTCTTCCGCTTCGGTCGAGGCCGTGCCGGTCATGCCGCCCAGCTTGTCGTACATCCGGAAATAGTTCTGGAACGTGACCGATGCCAGCGTCTGGTTTTCCGGCTGGATGGTAACCTTTTCCTTGGCTTCCAGCGCCTGATGCTGACCTTCGGAGTAGCGGCGACCCGGCATCATGCGGCCCGTGAATTCATCGATGATGACGATTTCGTCATCGCGGACGATGTAGTCCTTGTCGCGCTGGAACAGCTTGTGGGCCTTCAGCGCATTGTTGATGTGGTGGACGATGGCAACGTTTTCGACATCATACAGCGTTTCGCCGCGCAGGAGATTGGCGTCGCGCAGCAGGTTTTCCAACTTTTCAGTGCCCACTTCTGAGAAGTTGGCCGAGCGCTGTTTCTCGTCAATTTCGTAGTCTTCCTCCGACAGCATCGGAATGAAGGCGTCGATGGTGTTGTACAGCTCGGAACGATCATCCAGCGGGCCGGAAATGATCAGCGGCGTGCGGGCTTCGTCTACCAGAATGGAGTCGACCTCGTCGACGATGGCGAAGAAGTGGCCGCGCTGCACCATCTGGCCGCGATCATACTTCATGTTGTCGCGCAGATAGTCGAACCCGAGTTCGTTGTTGGTGGCGTAGGTGATGTCACAGGCGTAGGCCGCGCGTCGCTCTTCGTCCGAGAGGCCATGGACGATGACGCCCGTGGTCATGCCGAGAAAGGAATAAATCCGGTTCATGGTCGCCGAATCGCGACTTGCCAGATAGTCGTTGACGGTGACGACGTGCACGCCCTTGGATGCCAGCGCATTGAGGTAGACTGGCAGCGTTGCCACCAGCGTTTTGCCTTCACCGGTTTTCATTTCGGCGATGGAGCGCTCGTGCAGGATAATCCCGCCGATCAACTGCACATCGAAGGGCCTGAGACCAAGAACGCGGCGGGATGCCTCACGCACCACGGCGAAGGCTGGCACCAGAAGATCATCGAGCGTTTTGCCATCTGCCAGTTGCTGGCGAAATTCGACAGTCTTGGCCGCCAGCTGCGCATCTGACAGCGCCTGCATGTCTGCCTCAAGCGCATTGATGGCATTGACGCGGGAAGAATAACCCTTCACGCGGCGGTCATTGGACGAACCGAACAATTTGCGGGCGATGCCGCCGAGACTGACCATTTATATGGCCCTTTCCTTTAATTCCGTGGCCGTACCGCCCGGAACTGATCTGGACGTGAGATTGCGTGACAGATAAGAGGGGGGTCGAATTATGTCAACGGGAGACAGGGGTTTCGCCTTCGTACCACAACGGCCACAATCTGGTGATGTGGACAGGATAATCTGGAATCAGTCCAGTGTTGGAGCATTTGTTTACCGCATTGTCCGGGCATGAAAGCGATTCCGCTTTCACTGGAAATGCTATCATGTGAAAGGTCACAGGAATGAAGACGTACAATAGGCTTGCCGCTGCTGCACTGGTTGCATGGCTTGGCACGACGGCAGCATATGCTCAAGGCGCTGCCGATCCCGTTATCGCCAAGGTTGGAGACGCTGAAATCCATCAGTCTGAAGTCGATCTTGCCATGACCGGTCTTGATCCGCAGCTGGCAAACCTTCCGGACGACCAGAAGCGTGTGGCTGCCTTGTCTGCCGTGATCGACGTCAAGCTTCTGGCCAAGGGTGCCAAGACCGATGGTCTGGAAAACGATACGGGCTTCAAAAACCGCATCGCCTATCTTACCGAGCGCGAGCTGCACAACAGCTACTTCAAGAAGTATGTTGTCGATACCGTGACGCCGGAAGAGGTGAAGGCCCGGTATGAGGCCGAAATGAAGAAGATTCCGCCGCAGGAAGAAGTCAAGGCCAGCCACATTCTGGTGAAGACCGAGGAAGAAGCCAAGGCGATCATCAAGGAACTGGATGGCGGCAAGGATTTCGCAGCCGTTGCGAAGGAAAAATCTACCGACAGCAACAAGGACGATGGCGGCGACCTCGGCTATTTCACCAAGGGCCGCATGGTTCCCGAGTTTGAAACCGCCGCTTTCGCGCTGGAGAAGGGCAAGTATACCAAGGAGCCCGTCAAAAGCCCCTTCGGCTATCACGTCATTCTGCTGACCGACAAGCGCACACAGCCAGCCCCGACATTGGAGCAGGTTGAGCCGCAGGTTCGCCAGCTTGTCATGCGCGACAAGTATGTGGACCTTTTGACCAAGGCTAAGGCTGATGCCGGTGTGGAAATTTCCGACCCGGCCCTGAAGAAGGCCTATGAGGACGTCAACAAACAGGAAGCTGGCGAAGAAAAGCCCGCCGAATAAGTTTTACATGTATTTTGCCCGGGCCGGACACGTCGGTCCGGGCACTTCCGTTCTTCGTTTTATAGGTTGGCCCATGTCCTCTGTTTCGCCGCTTGCTCCAAAATCCTATCCCGATATGCCGGAGGTGCGCGGCGTGCGCATGGCAACGGCAGCGGCGGGCATCAAGTATAAAAACCGCACGGACGTGCTGATGATGGTTTTCGATGCGCCCGCGGCCGTTGCCGGCGTCTTTACGAAATCGCGCTGCCCCTCGGCCCCGGTTGATCTTTGCCGCGAGCATTTGCGTGGCGGCGTTGCCCGCGCGGTTGTCGTCAATTCCGGCAACGCCAACGCCTTCACAGGCAAAAAAGGCCGGGAGGCAACGGCGCTGACGGCGAAGTCGGCGGCAAGCGCGGTCGGTTGCACCGAGACCGAAGTCTTTCTGGCCTCGACAGGCGTGATCGGCGAGCCGCTGGACGCAACAAAGTTTTCCGGTGTTCTAGATGAGCTGAACAGCTCAGCCACGGGTGATTTCTGGCTGGAAGCGGCCAAGGCCATCATGACCACCGATACCTACCCAAAGGTTGCGACACGCAGCGCCGACATTGGTGGTGTTACGGTTACCATCAACGGTATTGCCAAGGGTGCAGGCATGATTGCGCCGGATATGGCAACCATGCTGTCTTTCGTGGTGACGGATGCAGATATCGCACCCGCAGCCCTGCAAACACTGTTGTCAGATGGTGTCGGGCCCACGTTTAATTCGGTGACTGTCGATAGTGACACCTCAACGTCCGATACGCTGATGCTGTTTGCAACGGGGGCTGCCCACGCCGACGGACAGGCGAAAATAACCGATGCGGCGGACCCGGCACTGGCCGGTTTCCGTGATGCACTGAACGCTGTCCTGCACGATCTGGCTTTGCAGGTGGTTCGCGATGGCGAAGGTGCGCGCAAGATGGTGGCGGTGACGGTCGAAGGGGCTGAAAACGATACGGCTGCCAAGCGCATTGCGCTGTCCATCGCCAATTCGCCGCTGGTCAAAACCGCTGTGGCCGGTGAGGATGCCAATTGGGGCCGTGTCGTCATGGCCGTTGGCAAATCCGGCGAGATGGCGGATCGGGACCGACTGGCAATCTGGTTTGGTGATGTGCGCGTTGCCGTCGATGGCGAGCGTGACCCCAGCTATAGCGAGGATGCGGCATCCGCTGTGATGCGCGAGCAGGATATTGCCGTGCGGGTGGAGATTGGTCTGGGTGAAGGCAAGGCCACCGTCTATACCTGTGACCTGACCAAGGAATATATCGAGATCAACGGCGATTATCGTAGCTGACATGATCGCTGTGCAGGACCGAAATGCTATGACCGATTTACCCAGTGTCCGCCGTCTGGAAGCGGTGGCCTTCCGCGCATGGCCGGCGGCCTCGGTCCTTTACGATGGAAGCTGGCTGATCCGCCTGACGGCGGGACATGATTCCAAGCGTCTGAATTCTCTCAATCCGCTGGACCCGTCCGACACGGCCAATATTGCCGTGCGGCTGGAAAAGGCAGCGCGCCGCTTCGCCGATTATGGCCGTCCGCTGACGGTGCGGCAGACCCCTTTGACGCCGCTGCCGCTGGTCTCCCACATGGACGAGCAGGGTTGGAGCAGCCTTGGCGAGACCATCGTCATGCGCGTGGACCTGACCGTCAGCGACCCCGGCGATGGCATGGACCATCTGCCGATCCGCGATGTCGGTCGCTTCGTCGATGCACGGCTTTCGGTTAGCGGTGAGGATGCGTTTCTCAAAGCGGGCCTGAGCGAGATCATCAATGCCATCAAGCCCGAGCGTGGCATGTTCCTGTTTGAAGATGCCAAAAGCGGTCCCGAGGCTGTCTGTCTGG
Source organism: Rhizobium sp. CFBP 8762 (assembly GCF_014841565.1). Lineage (GTDB taxonomy): Bacteria > Pseudomonadota > Alphaproteobacteria > Rhizobiales > Rhizobiaceae > CFBP-8762. Next base: position 17,986 of record NZ_JACYUD010000013.1, on the reverse strand, counting down.
CAGTGCAGGATAATGACATGGCCGGTATTCTCCAGATGATTGTGCGCAAAGACCTGCGTCGGCAGGGCATAGGTTCCGCCATCCTGGGCACCTCGCTGCGGTGGGCGCGTTTGCGCGGCGCCAAGACGGCATGGTTGCAGGTGGAGGCCGATAACGCCCCGGCGATTGCCATGTATCGCACCTTCGGGTTTGGCGAAGTGTATCGCTACACCTACCGCCGTCCCGCTGTTGTCGGTGCGTCCGCATGAGTGCGGCGCGCAAAATCCTTCTGGTAGCGGCCTGTGCGCTCATTGATGCGGATGGTCGTATTCTGCTGGCACAACGGCCGGAAGGCAAATCGCTCGCCGGTCTCTGGGAGTTTCCCGGCGGCAAGGTAGAGGCGGGCGAGACGCCTGAGGAAACGCTGATCCGCGAGTTGAACGAAGAACTCGGTATCACCACGAAGGTTGCGTGTCTCGCGCCGCTGACCTTTGCCAGCCATACCTACGAGACCTTTCATCTGCTGATGCCGCTTTATGTCTGCCGCCGGTTTGAAGGCACGCCGCATGGCCGGGAAGGCCAGGCCATTAAATGGGTGCGCCCGAAAGCCCTGCGCGATTACCCCATGCCACCCGCCGATGAGCCGCTGATTCCATATCTCATGGATCTTTTGTAGGGGATAACCGCCTCATTCCCATTTTAACGGGGAAATTTCCGTTTCGTTAATCAATCTTTTATCCCAGTCCGCCACAGTTACCCCACGGATAAGCTTATCGCAGCGCTGCTCGTCTTTGACGCGTGGTGCTGCCGGTTTTCGGAGACGGGCTATGGTTGATGACGAGTTTTGGAGAACGGTGCAGGAAAAAGAGATGGGATATCATCCCTCTCCGAAGACCGGTGCGCTCAATCTCGCTCTGTTGTTCGGCACGGCGGCCATTGCGCTCACGCTCGTGCTGACGCCGATGCTGTCGTCCAAGACCGACAGCCGCCTGATTGCGAATTCGCCCGTTGATTACGACATGATCCAGACCGGCAGTATTCCTGACGTCAAGGTCAAGAAAAGCGACCGTTACACCGTGCGCGACAGCGCCGTGCAGCCGGTTCCGGGTGCCGTCTGCATTATCGACAGCAACGGCGCGAAAAGCGGCTGTTAATTCTTCAACGGTCGTTCTGAAACCCCAAGTGCATCGGAAAGCCGTGTTTTGGCCGATCCCGGTGCCAGTGGTTTCTGCTGGCTTTCATGCGGTGCCCATCCCGAAATATAGATGACCGAGAAGGTGGCGCGGATGCGCCCGTCCGGATCGGAAAAGCGCTCCGCATAGATTTCGGCGGCCCGCAGAAAAAAGGCTCTGTTGGCCGGGGTCCGGGGGCGGTTGATCAGCGGATTGGTCATGCCCATGATCCGCAGATCGCGCATCAATGCAAAAATCGAATCATAGCGCACCGTGTAATTTTCCGTATCTGCTACCGGAAGGGCGAAGCCCGCACGCTGCAACAGCGCGCCGGTATCACGCACGTCCGCAAAGGGAATCACACGCGGGCTTGCGCCACCGCTCAATTCGCTTTCCGTCTGCAACAGAACATCGCGCAGCTCGCTCAACGTGCCGCTGCCGGGAATGGCCGCCAGAAACAGGCCGTCCGGCTTCAAGGCGCGCCGGATTTGAATGAAGACACCGGGTGTGTCATTGGTGAGATGCAGCGACAGGGGCGAGACGATGAGATTGGTGGACGCCGGCTCAAGCGGCACGATTTCCAGCGGTGACTGGACAAAATCAAGTCCTGCTGTTGCGAAGGCCGTTTCGGTTTCCACCCGTGTCAAATGGTTGATCTTGCCGGTTTCCAGCATGTAGCGCGCCGTCAAGCCGGAATAGCCGTGCAACTCCACAGCCGTCTCGAACTGGCGCTCGACCACGGCCAGCCGTTCCGCCAGATCACGAGCGGCAATCTCCAACAGAAAATCCGCCTTCGGACTGGCCGTTGCAAAAGCGCGGCGTCGTTTCGCTTCTATCAGCGTCTGGTCAAATATCTTGTCCATACGGACGCTCCTTCACACGAATAGATGTCGCAATGGCTCAAACGGCGATATAGTGTCAACTCCATGGTGTTTAAACACGCACGAATGCTGATGACGGCCACCGGGGCAAGCGCAAAACGAGCGTTGGCCTGTGCAGTGGATATCGCGTTTCCGCCGGTATGCGGTGGTTGCGGTGTGTTGATCGCCAGCCCCGGCGGCGTGTGCGCGCAATGTTGGACAACATTGCGGCTGATTGAGCGTCCCTATTGCGAGGTGTTGGGCCTGCCGTTTTCACGCGATATCGGCAAGGGCATCCTGTCGGCGCAGGCAATTGCCGAGCCGCCGGTGTTTGATCGTTTGCGCTCGGTTGCGCTGCATGAGGGCGTGGCGCGAACGCTTGTGCACAAATTGAAGTATCTCGACCGGACGGATCTCGCCCACTCCATGGGACGATGGATGCTGCGCGCCAGTGATGGGACGGTGGACGCCTGTGACGTCATCATTCCCGTTCCCTTGCACCGAGCGCGACTGATTTCGCGCAAATTCAACCAGTCTGCCGAACTGGCGCGGGCCATGGCGAAAGCGGCCAACAAACCTTATCTCGCGGATGTTTTGATTCGCACCAAGCGCACCAGCCAGCAGGTGGGGCTGGGCAAGGCCGCACGGCAGGACAATGTGCGTGGCGCGTTTCGCGTGCGCGAAAACGCGCTGCCGCAGCTTTTTGGCAAGCGCGTGGTTCTCGTGGACGATGTCTACACCACAGGCGCAACCGTTTCGGCGGCAACACGAGTGCTGAAGCGTGCGGGTGTGGCCGATGTCACGGTTTTGACCTTTGCAAGAGCGTTGGCCGCGCCTATATGATGGGTGTTGAAATGAAGGCTTGTCAGGATAAATCATGGCGTCTGTTACAATCTACACCCGGCAGTTCTGCAGCTATTGTGCGGCTGCCAAGCGGCTCCTCACCTCCAAAGGCGTGGCCTTCACCGAGCATGACGCAACGGGCTTGCCGGAACTGCGTCAGGAAATGATCAGTAAAGCCAATGGTGCTTCGACCTTCCCGCAGATTTTCATCAACGGCCAGCATGTCGGCGGTTCGGATGATCTTCACGCGCTGGACCGCGAGGGCAAGCTTGATCCCATGCTGGTGGCGTAAAGGTGTAACATGATCCTGCGCGCTGCTGCTGTTCAAATGTGCTCCGGCACTGATCCGCTTGTAAACGCCAACCATTTGGCCCGGCTGGTGCGCGATGCGGCAAGCCAGGGTGCCACCTATATCCAGACACCGGAAATGACGGGTGCACTCCAGCGGGATCGTAACGGTCTTCGCGCTATTTTGCGCAGCGAAGCCGATGATGTGATCGTGGCCAAAGCGCAAGAACTTGCTGGGGAACTCAAAGTCTATGTGCATATCGGCTCGACGGCGATAGCGCTTGAGGATGGCAAAATTGCCAATCGCGGCTTTCTGTTTGGCCCGGACGGTGCCAAAATCTGCCATTACGACAAGATTCATATGTTCGACGTGGATCTGGACAACGGTGAAAGCTGGCGGGAAAGCGCAGTCTACCGGCCCGGCGAACAAGCGCGCACGGCGACTTTGCCTGTCGGGAAATTTGGGTTTGCCATTTGCTACGATGTGCGGTTTCCGCAGTTGTTTCGCGCCCAGGCTTTAGATGGCGTGGATATTCTGACGGTTCCAGCGGCATTCACGCGCCAGACAGGTGAGGCCCATTGGGACATTCTGTTGCGTGCCCGCGCCATTGAAAACGGCGCCTTCGTCATCGCCGCAGCCCAAGGTGGTGTGCATGAGGATGGGCGTGAGACTTATGGTCATTCCATCATCATCGATCCATGGGGCAAGGTTTTGGCGCAGGCCGGTGGTGTGGGTGAGGCGGTCATCATCGCCGATCTCGACCTTGATCGTGTTGGCCAAGCAAGGGCAAAAATCCCCAACCTGAAAAATGAGCGCGAATTCGTGCTCAATCCGGCAGCGTCATGATCCGCTACAGTCTGTCCTGTGATCAGGCCCATGCTTTTGAAGGCTGGTTTGGCTCCAGCAGCGATTTTGACGATCAGTCGGAGCGCGGGCTGGTGAGCTGTCCCGTTTGTGGATCTTTGCGCGTTGGGAAGGAGCTAATGGCTCCATCCGTGTCCACCGCTCGCAAAAAGGACGAGGCCCGCGCCGTAATCATGGATTCAGCTCAAAAAGAGGTCATCGGAAAAATACGCGAGATGGTAACCTCCATTCGCCAGAATGCCGAGGATGTCGGCGAGCGCTTTCCCGAAGAAGCCCGCAAGGTGCATTACGGCGAGGCCAATGCCCGTGGGCTGATTGGTAAGGCGACGCCGGATGAAGCACGGGCGCTGATCGATGAAGGCATCGAGATTGCGCCGCTGCCGGTGTTGCCGGAAGATATCAACTAGCGATTGGTAACAATACGGAATGATCAGGCATTGGTATCCTTCCTGACCGTTGCTCGTCACAGGACCAAGGATGGGCATAGGACGGAAAGATCGCGTGATCGCGAAGGGGGTCGAGTTTTTCAGGGTGGTTTAACCCTGCAACGGTCGTTCACCGATATCTTCGGCAAGGCGAAGCAGGTAGCCGTCCGGGTCCTGTACGATGAACTGGCGCTGACCAACCTCTTTATCATCCGCGCGATACCACGCCTCTTCGCACTCCATAAACAGCGAAATCCCGGCAGCAGCGAGACGGTCCAGAATGGGCTGGACAGCGGCGACCTCGATCTGAAAATTGATGCCGCGGCCATAGGGGCGATCCAGTGGGCCGGTCAACCATTGGCGCTCTTCCTCATCGCGCTCCTCCAGCATCACATGCGCACCGTCGCAATCGAGGTAGGCGAAGCCTTCTTCCGGACGGTCATAGTGAATTCGGAAGCCAAGCACATCCACCCAGAAGCGCAGGCTTACCGCCAGGTCGCTCACCAGAAGTTCCGGCACAAGTTTGGGATAGAGTGTCACGATACCTACCTGTTGCGGGCGACGATCATGTAGTTCATGTCCATGTCGCGCGACAGGTTCCAGCTGTTGGTCAGCGGGTTGAACGTCACGCCAGTCCGGTCGGTGATGGTCAGACCGCTGGCCGTCAACGGCGCTTCCAGCTCGTCCGGACGCACCAGTTTTTCAAACTGATGCGTCCCGCGCGGCAGCCAGCGCAAAATATTTTCTGCGGCGAAAATGGCCAATGCTCCCGCCTTGACTGTCCGGTTGATGGTGGCGACGAACATCAGGCCATTGGGCCGCACCATTTTGGCGCAGGAGGTGAGAAACAGGTTCACATCGGCAACATGCTCCACCACTTCCATGTTCAGCACGATATCGAAGGTTTCACCCGCATCGGCCAGAGCCTCGGCGGTAACGGCGCGGTAATCTACCGTAACGCCGCTCTGCTCGGCATGGGTGCGGGCAATCATCACGTTCTTTTCAGAGGCATCGGCGCCCACGACATCTGCGCCCATCCGCGCCATCGGTTCGGACAAAAGCCCGCCACCACAGCCGATATCCAGCACGCGAAGACCTTCCAAAGGGCGATTGGCCAAAGGGGAATTGGGTTTGGCATCGCCGCCGAAATGGCTGGAGGCCAGATCACGAATATAGGCTAGGCGCACCGGATTGAATTTGTGCAAAGGCTTGAACTTGCCGGTCGGGTTCCACCACTCTGCGGCCAGCGCGGAAAAACGGTCCACTTCGCCTTGGTCAATGGTGGTGCGCGGGGTGGATTCGGTCATTGTTTCAAACTCCGTCATGCTTTGCTTGTGAAGTCGGGCGAATGGCGCGCGAAGTCAAGTGCGGTGAATATGCACGATAAAGGAAATAAAGACGACAAATTGCTGCATGTCTTTGATATTGGCTCCACGTTGGCCCTTTGGCTGCCTTGCGAGGCGGGTGAATTTTGGCTAAGAGGGCGGCGCATTCGGCTGTGCAGGCTTGAAACAGCAGGCACGGCCATCGTCCTAGACCCTTTTGATTATCAGGTTTTCCTATGGCACGCATCGTGATGAAATTTGGTGGCACCTCGGTTGCCGACATGGACCGCATCCGTAATGTTGCCCGCCATGTGAAACGTGAGGTCGATGCCGGCCACGATGTTGCCGTTGTCGTTTCAGCCATGTCCGGCAAGACCAATGAACTGGTCGGCTGGACACGTGATGCGTCCCCCATGCACGATGCCCGCGAATACGATGCTGTTGTCGCGTCCGGCGAGCAGGTCACGTCTGGTCTGCTGGCAATTGCGCTGCAGCATATCGGCATCAATGCCCGCTCCTGGCAGGGCTGGCAAATCCCCATCCGCACCGACAACGCCCATGGAGCCGCGCGCATTCTGGATATTGACGGCTCCGAACTCATTCGCCGCTTTGGCGAGGGACAGGTGGCCGTTATCGCCGGTTTTCAAGGCATTGGCCCGGACAATCGCCTTGCAACGCTTGGTCGTGGCGGGTCCGATACCAGTGCCGTCGCCATCGCTGCTGCGATCAAGGCGGACCGCTGCGATATCTACACAGATGTGGATGGCGTTTACACGACCGATCCGCGCATCGTGCCCAAGGCACGCCGCCTGAAAAAGGTGGCGTTTGAGGAAATGCTGGAAATGGCGTCGCTTGGCGCCAAGGTATTGCAGGTTCGCTCTGTCGAGCTTGCCATGGTTCACAAGGTGCGCACATTCGTGCGCTCCAGTTTTGAAGACCCCGATGCACCGGGCATGGGCGATCTGCTCAATCCGCCCGGAACGCTGATTTGTGACGAGGATGAGATCGTGGAACAGGAAGTCGTAACCGGCATCGCCTATGCCAAGGATGAAGCGCAGATCTCGCTCCGGCGCTTAGCAGATCGGCCGGGCGTATCGGCTGCGATCTTCGGCCCGTTGGCCGAGGCGCATATCAATGTCGATATGATCGTGCAGAACATTTCCGAGGACGGTTCGCGCACGGATATGACTTTTACCGTGCCATCGGGTGATCTCGACAAGGCGCTGAGAGCGCTGAACGAATCAAAGAACACCATCGGGTTCGATGTGATCCAGCATGAGTCCGGTCTGGTGAAGGTATCGGTCATCGGTATCGGCATGCGCAGCCATGCGGGCGTTGCCGCTAGCGCTTTCAGGGCGTTGGGCGAAAAGGGTATCAACATCAAGGCGATAACCACCTCCGAGATCAAGATTTCCATTCTGATCGACGGTGCATACGCAGAACTTGCCGTGAGGACTTTGCATTCCGTCTACGGTCTGGATAAGAGTTGATCTCGGGCACACCGGTGTCCGCGTAACTTGATCAGGAGACACCACGCGATGAGAGACCTCTCCGCAGGTCCGCGCGTTCTGCTTAAGAAGCTCCGCGAATTGATGGCGGAGCCGCTTGAGCCGCAGGAGCGCCTAGACCAGATTGTTCGCCAGATCGCGAGCAATATGGTCGCGGAGGTGTGTTCAGTTTACGTGCTGCGGTCCGATGGCGTACTGGAACTCTACGCCACCGAAGGCCTGAACAAGGATGCGGTTCACCTTGCCCAGTTGAAAATGGGGCAGGGCCTTGTGGGCACCATTGCCGCCAGTGCACGGCCTCTCAACCTGTCGGATGCGCAGGCGCATCCCGCCTTTACCTATCTGCCGGAAACCGGCGAAGAAGTGTACCACTCGTTTCTGGGTGTGCCCATCCTGCGCACGGGCCGTGCGCTTGGCGTTCTCGTGGTGCAAAACAAGGCCAGCCGCAATTATCGCGATGACGAGATCGAGGCGCTTGAAACCACGGCTATGGTGCTGGCCGAAATGGTGGCCACCGGTGAGCTGAAAAAGATCACCCGACCCGGCCTTGAACTGGACTTGAGTCGTCCTGTCACGATTGAGGGCAACAGTTTTGGCGAAGGCGTGGGCCTTGGCTACGTGGTGCTGCATGAGCCGCGCATTGTCGTTACCAACCTGTTGAATGACGACACCGATCATGAATTGCAGCGGCTGGCGGATGCCCTGGGCTCGCTGCGCATCTCGATTGACGACATGCTGTCGCGCCGTGACGTGTCGATGGAAGGTGAGCACCGCGCAGTGCTGGAAGCCTACCGTATGTTTGCCCATGACCGGGGCTGGGTGCGCAAGCTGGAAGAGGCCATCCGCAACGGCCTGACCGCCGAAGCGGCAGTGGAGCGGGTGCAAAGCGAGACCAAGGCACGGATGATCCGCATGACGGACCCGTATCTACGCGAGCGCATGCATGATTTTGACGATCTGGCCAATCGTCTGCTGCGGCAACTCACAGGCTATGGCGCGAAACTGTCCGCCGACTCGTTCCCGGACGACGCGATTGTCGTTGCACGTGCGATGGGTGCAGCCGAGTTGCTGGATTATCCCCGGCAGAACGTGCGCGGCCTGATCCTGGAAGACGGGGCGGTCACGAGCCACGTGGTCATCGTCGCCCGCGCCATGGGCATTCCTGTCGTGGGACAGGCGGCGGGCGTCGTGGCGCTGGCGGAAAACAATGATGCCATCATCATCGATGGGGATGATGGCAAGGTGCATTTGCGGCCCATGGCGGATCTGCAAAGAGCTTACGAAGAAAAGGTCCGGTTTCGCGCCCGCAGGCAGGAGCAGTTTCGCGCGTTGCGCGCCGTCGAGCCGCTGACGCTCGATGGCCAGCGGATCAGCCTGCAAATGAATGCGGGACTGATGGTGGACCTGCCGCAACTGACCGAATCCGGTGCCGAAGGCATCGGCCTGTTTCGCACTGAGTTGCAGTTCATGATTGCGTCAACCATGCCCCGCGCCGATGAGCAGGAAGCGTTCTACCGCAATGTTATGAAGCAGGCTGCCGGTCGCCCTGTCACCTTCCGCACGCTGGATATTGGCGGCGACAAGGTGGTGCCGTATTTCCGGGCAGCGGAAGAGGAAAACCCGGCACTGGGCTGGCGTGCCATTCGTTTGTCGCTGGACCGGCCTGGACTGCTGCGCACGCAACTTCGCTCCATGCTGCGGGCCTCTGCTGGGCAGGAACTCAAAATGATGCTGCCAATGGTGACGGAGGTGGCCGAACTGCGCGCCGTGCGCGAGCTGATGCAGAAGGAAATTCAGCGCCAATCGAAGCTGGGCGAGCAATTGCCGCGCAAGCTGCAATTTGGCGCTATGCTGGAAGTGCCCTCTCTGCTCTGGCAGTTGGACGAGTTGATGGACGAAGTGGATTTCGTGTCCGTCGGTTCAAACGATCTGTTTCAGTTTGCCATGGCGGTGGATCGCGGCAATGCGCGTGTGTCCGACCGGTTCGATGTGCTGGGCAGACCCTTCCTGCGTATTTTGCGCGATATTGTGCGGGCAGGGGAGCGCAACCAGACACCGGTGACGCTGTGCGGAGAGATGGCGAGCAAGCCGCTATCGGCGATGGCGCTTCTGGCGCTTGGGTTCCGGTCCGTGTCCATGTCACCGACGGCGATTGGTCCGGTCAAGGCCATGCTTCTGGCGCTCGATACGGCAAAACTGGCAGAGCGGCTGAACGAAACGCTGGACGACCGCAAGGCGCTGACATCTGTGCGCGACATGCTCAAAGATTTTGCTGCGGATAACAACATCCCGCTTTAACATAGATTTTGTGGAGTAACCGGGTGGCCAAGCTTCCTGTTGAAAAGATGCGTGATCTTGAGCGCCGTTTTGGAGAAATCGAAGCGCGCATGTCTGCCGGTCCGCCATCGGATGTATATGTGAAACTCGCCTCGGAATATTCGGAACTGCAACCGGTGGTGACGAAAATCCGCGCCTATGACAAGGCGCTCGGCGAGCTGGCCGACCTCGATGCGCTGCTGGATGACAGATCGACGGATCGCGATATGCGCGATCTGGCGGATATGGAAAAGCCGGAGGTTGAGGCTCGGATCGAGGCGCTGGAACAGGACATGCAGATCCTGCTGCTGCCCCGCGATGCGGCGGACGAGAAAAGCGCCATTCTGGAAATCCGCGCCGGAACGGGTGGCTCGGAAGCAGCCCTTTTTGCCGGCGATCTCTTCCGGATGTATGAGCGCTTTGCCAGCGCCAACAACTGGAAGGTAGAGGTGCTGTCGTCCAGCGAGGGTGAAGCGGGTGGTTTCAAGGAAATCATTGCCACCATTTCCGGGCGGGGGGTGTTTTCGCGGCTGAAATTCGAGTCCGGTGTGCACCGTGTGCAGCGCGTACCGGAAACGGAGGCGGGCGGCCGCATCCACACCTCTGCGGCAACCGTCGCGGTTCTGCCGGAGGCAGAGGATATCGATATCGAGGTGCGACAGGAGGATATTCGCATCGATACCATGCGCTCGTCGGGTGCAGGCGGTCAGCACGTCAACACCACGGACTCAGCCGTGCGTATCACCCATATCCCCTCCGGTATCGTGGTCACGAGTTCGGAAAAATCGCAGCACCAGAACCGGGCGCGGGCCATGCAGGTTCTGCGCGCGCGTCTTTATGACATGGAACGGCAGAAGGCCGACAGTGAACGGTCCGCTTCGCGCAAAAGCCAGGTCGGATCTGGCGACCGCTCCGAGCGTATCCGCACCTATAATTTTCCGCAGGGGCGCGTGACGGATCACCGGATCAACCTGACGCTCTACAAGCTTGATCGCATGATGATCGGCGAAATCGATGAGATCGTCGATGCGCTTCTGGCCGATTATCAGGCGGGTCAGTTGGCGCAGCTGGGCGAAGTGCAGGGATGATGGACACAGCCGATAGTCTTGTGCTGGAAGCGCGCCGTCAGTTTATGGCGGCGGGATTGCCGGATGCCAGCCTTGATGCGCGTCTGCTCGTATCCAACCTTCTGGACCTTTCGTCAGCCCATATGATCTCCCATGGCGGCGACGCGGTGGAGGCACACAAGGCCGAGGTTGTTCGCAGCGCAATCGAGCGGCGGCTCGCACACGAACCGGTGCATCGGATTTTGGGCGAGCGCTGGTTTTTCGGGCTGAAGCTTGCGCTGTCGCCTGACACGCTGGAGCCAAGACCGGATACGGAAATTCTGGTGGAGCGGATGCTATCCGTCGTATCGCAAATCGCTGCGCAAAAGGGTGCCTGCCGTGTGCTGGATCTTGGGACGGGAACCGGTGCAATCTGTCTGGCTTTGGCAAACGCAGATGAGCGGGTGGCGGGAACGGGTGTGGACCTCTCGCCCGGTGCGCTGGAAACCGCGAGCCGCAACGCGAAAGAGAATGGGCTGGAAAGCCGGTTTATCGCGCTTCACAGCAACTGGTTTTCGGCGGTCGATGGTGTTTACGATGTGATCGTCTCAAATCCGCCTTACATTTCGTCAAGTGTCATTCCGTCGCTTTCGCCTGATGTTCGTCTTTACGATCCGCTTCTGGCGCTGGATGGCGGTGACGATGGGCTTGATGCCTACCGGATCATCGCGCAGGGAGCGACATCTGCCCTTGAGCCCCATGGTGTGATCGGCGTGGAAATCGGCTTTGACCAGAAGCTGGAGGTCTGCCGGATCTTCGAGGCGCAGGGCTTTATCTTGCGTGAGGCTGCGTCCGATCTCGGTGGGAATGACCGGGTCCTGGTGTTCGCCTTATCGAGGTAACCAATGCAAAAAGGAAACATGCAAATGTTCTTTTGCAAAGGCGAAGAAAAGGGCTTTTCATTGGTCGGGAAGCGGGCTAGGTTGCTTTACGCACTCGGAAGTCAGGTCCTACCAGAGATTCGTTTCGGTTTGGCTCAAGCCGCAAGGGCTTCTCCTTTTTGGGGATGCCAGGGTTGAACGGTGCCAAATGCGGGTGCCTATATACATAACGTAAACCAGCGATAAGCACAGCGGTGTCTGGCTTCTTCGCGGCGCGCATATGCCTGATCTGGGTCTCCCGGGCTGGCTGCGTTGCACATATCATCAATCAAGAGAATTCAGGTGAGTTAATGATGAGGCCAGGACAGCAAAACAAGCGCGGCCGTGGGCGTAATAACAACAACAATAGCAGCAGTAACAACAATAATAATGGCGGTAACAACAACCGCAAGGGCGGAAACCCGCTGACACGGTCTTACGACAGTTCCGGCCCGGACGTGAAGATCCGTGGTACTGCACAACATATTGCTGAGAAATACGCCAACCTGGCGCGTGATGCGCAAAGTTCTGGTGATCGTGTCGTCGCTGAAAATTATCTTCAGCACGCCGAGCATTACAACCGCATTATTGCTGCTGCCCAGGCCCAGATGCAGGAGCGTTTCCAGCGCGAAGAGCGTCAGGATTACAACGACCAGAACGGAAATGAGCGGGATCAGGATGATCGCGATCAGGACTCGATGGACATGGACACTGACGATTCGGGCAATGGTTCGCAGCCGGTCTATGTTCAGGCCCCTGAACATAGACCCGTGCAGCAGCATCAACCTCGTCCGCCGCGCCCCGTTCAGGCACCACGCCCTGTTCAGGAACAGGCCGCAGCCGAGCCGACAGACGTCAACTCGGATGAGGATGCACCGGTTGTTGTACAGCCGCCGCGTCAGCGTCAACCCCGCCCAGTGCGCGTTCCTCGTGAGCGCAATTTCGATCAGAACCGTGAGCGGACTCTGGAAACAGCGAAAACACCGGAGCCAGCACGCGAGCAGGAGCCCGTGCGTGAACCGGAACCCGTTGCCGTGAAGCAGCCGGAACCTCAGCCGCAGCCGGTTATCGATGGTTCCGGTCCGCAGCCAGATATTGAGGGCATCCCGGCAGAAGTTGCACTGGACGACCAGGCTCCGGCCCGCGCTCCTCGCCGCCGCGCGCCGGCCCGTCCACGTCGTCAGCCCCGCGCTGCCGCCGATGAGGGTGGTGCCGATGCAGGTGACGGCAAGCCAGCTTTGGCTGCTGTCGAAAGCGAATAAGCCACGTATATTGTGCTGAATTGGTGAAACTGAGAATGCCGCGCTTCCCATGGAAGCGCGGCATTTTTGTTTTCACAGCTCTTTAATCCCCGGAAATCATTCACCATATTGAGTTCAAGCGCCGTGAATGCGGCCTGTGGCTTGCCTTTGAGGGAGCCAGTCCTGAACCGTTGACCGGTGCCGTAAAGGGCCGGGCGATCATATGGAGATGAACATGAATATCGAAAAGTACTCCGAGCGGGTTCGCGGCTTTTTGCAGTCCGCACAAACCTACGCGTTGGCCGAAGGCCACCAACAATTTACCCCCGAGCATGTCCTGAAGGTTCTGCTTGATGACGACCAAGGCATGGCCGCCTCGCTTATTGAGCGGGCAGGGGGGCGCGCGAAGGATGCACGCCTTGGCAATGATGCGGCTTTGGCGAAACTGGCAAAGGTTTCCGGTGGAAACGGGCAGGTCTATCTGTCCCAGCCGCTCGCGAAGGTGTTTTCCACCGCTGAAGAGGCTGCCAAGAAGGCAGGTGACACTTTTGTTACCGTCGAACGTTTGCTGCTGGCTTTGATCATTGAAAAGTCTGCTGCAACATCGTCCGTGTTGGAAAAAGCCGGTGTAACCGCCAGCGCCATCAATCAGGTGATCAACGACGTTCGCAAGGGCCGCACTGCCGACAGTGCCAATGCGGAGGCCGGTTTCGAGTCGTTGAAAAAGTACACACGGGATCTGACCGCCGATGCGCGTGATGGTCGGTTGGACCCGGTAATTGGCCGTGATGATGAAATTCGCCGGACCATTCAGGTCCTATCGCGTCGTACGAAAAACAACCCGGTTTTGATCGGCGAGCCCGGCGTTGGCAAGACCGCGATTGCGGAAGGGCTGGCGCAGCGCATCATCAACGGCGATGTGCCGGAGTCCCTGAAAGACAAGCAATTGCTGGCGCTCGATATGGGCTCGCTGATTGCAGGTGCGAAATTCCGTGGCGAGTTTGAAGAGCGGCTGAAAGCGGTTCTCTCGGAAGTGCAATCGGAAAACGGCAACATTATCCTGTTCATTGATGAGATGCACACGCTGGTGGGTGCGGGCAAAGCCGAGGGCGCAATGGACGCCTCCAACCTGCTAAAACCGGCCTTGGCGCGCGGCGAACTTCATTGCGTGGGTGCGACAACGCTGGATGAGTACCGCAAGCATGTGGAAAAGGATGCGGCGCTGGCCCGCCGTTTCCAACCTGTCATGGTGGAAGAGCCGACTGTTGAAGATACGATCTCCATTCTGCGTGGTCTGAAGGAAAAATACGAGCAGCATCACAAGGTGCGAATCTCCGATTCCGCGCTGGTGGCCGCTGCAACCCTGTCCAATCGCTACATCACTGACCGTTTCTTGCCCGATAAGGCCATCGACCTGATGGACGAGGCTGCATCGCGGCTGCGGATGCAGGTGGATTCCAAGCCCGAAGAACTGGACGAACTGGACCGCCGCATTATTCAGCTCAAGATTGAGCGCGAAGCGTTGAAAAAAGAAACCGACCGTGCGTCCGTGGATCGGTTGGAAAAACTGCAACTGGATCTGACCGATCTGGAAGAGCAGGCCGATGCGCTGACTGCCCGGTGGCAGTCGGAGAAGCAGAAGCTTGGGCTTGCCGCCGACATCAAGAAGCAGTTGGATGAAGCTCGTAACGAACTGGCGACTGTGCAGCGCAAAGGCGAATTTCAGCGTGCCGGGGAGCTTGCCTATGGGGTGATTCCGCGTCTGGAAAAAGAGCTGGAAACGGCGGAAACCCATGATGCCGATGCCCAAAGCCCGATGGTGCAGGAGGTGGTGACGCCCGATAATATCGCGCATGTCGTTTCCCGCTGGACCGGCATTCCCGTCGACAAGATGCTGCAGGGTGAGCGTGACAAGTTGTTGCGGATGGAAGACGATCTGGCCAAATGGGTCGTGGGGCAGGGAGACGCTGTGCAGGCCGTTTCCCGTGCCGTGCGCCGTTCGCGCGCTGGATTGCAGGACCCGAACCGCCCGATGGGCTCGTTCATCTTCCTCGGGCCAACCGGCGTGGGCAAGACCGAACTGACGAAATCGCTGGCTCGCTTTCTGTTCGACGATGAAACCGCGCTCGTGCGGATGGATATGTCTGAATATATGGAGAAGCACTCGGTTGCCCGTCTGATCGGCGCACCTCCCGGCTACGTCGGCTACGACGAGGGTGGCGCGCTGACGGAGGCCGTTCGCCGCAGACCCTATCAGGTGATCCTGTTCGACGAGATCGAAAAGGCGCACCCCGATGTGTTCAACGTGCTGTTGCAGGTACTGGATGACGGACGCCTGACCGATGGACAGGGCCGTACTGTCGACTTCCGCAACACGATGATCATCATGACATCGAATCTTGGTGCGGAATATCTGACTGCGCTGGGCGAGGACGAAGACAGCGAAAAGGTGCGCGATCAGGTGATGGATGTGGTGCGGGCATCGTTCCGGCCGGAGTTCCTGAACCGTGTCGATGAAATCATCCTGTTCCACCGGCTACGCCGGGCGGAAATGGGCGCGATTGTCGATATCCAGATGGGACGTTTGCGCAATCTGCTCGCAGATCGCAAGATCACCATCGAGTTGCGCGACGATGCGCGCAACTGGCTGGCGGATCGGGGTTACGATCCCGTCTATGGCGCACGCCCGCTGAAGCGCGCCATACAGAAGCACTTGCAGGACCCGTTGGCGGAGAAAATTCTCTCTGGGGATGTGCCGGAAGGATCGCTGGTGAAGATCGATGCCGGTTCGGATCGGCTGATCTTTTCCGTGGGATCGGCAATCAAACGTGCTGCATAATCATAAAAAGGGGGCCAGTTGGCCCCCTTTTTATGTCGCGAAAAAATGCTTTGCCGATTTGTTTTGCTCATCTTCCGAAGGTAAAACCGCTACGTAGTTTTATTGGAAATGATCTCATTATTGGCTGGCGATTTGATCGCCCTTGTTTTCTGGACCAAGCAGATCGTCAATACGGCCGCGCTCGGTTTCAAATTTCGCCAGTGCATCCCCATCCAGAGACTTGCCGCCCGGAAGGCGAATACGCAGAGCATCAACCTTGGTGCCGTTGACGATCAGTTCGTAGTGAAGATGCGGCCCGGTCGAGAGCCCTGTCGTGCCGATGAAGCCAATCACCTGTCCCTGAGTTACCTTCGCACCCGGCACGACACCTTTTGCAAACCCGTTCTGGTGATTGTATGATGAGACATACCCGTTCGCATGGCGGATCAGGGTCTGGTTTCCATAACCACCGGAATCCCAGCTTGCCTTTTCTACGATACCATTGCCCGCGGCAATAATCGGCGTGCCGCGCGGTGCGGCCCAGTCAACACCGGTATGCATGCGGGAGAAGCCGAGGATGGGGTGGCGGCGCATCCCGAAGCCCGATCGGAATGTACCGTTGGGCACGGGGTTGCGAAGGAGGAATTGCCGCGTGCTTTTGCCGTCTTCGTCGTAGTAATCGACCGAATTGTCTTCCGGGTCCTGAAAGCGGTAGAAGCGCGTTTCGGCGTCGCCAAACTTGGCGTGCACATACAGAAGCTCGGAATCGATGGTGGCATTGCCGCTGGCATCGGCCACGGAGAAGAATGCTTCCAGCGTATCGGTCGGGCGAAGCTGCGCCTGGAAATCGACATTGCTGGCCAGCAGCTTGATGATCTGCGCGGTCATATCCTTGCTCATTCCGTAGGACAGTGCAGCGCGGTAAATACCGTCATATACGCGAATGTCGCGGCCTGATGTCACCACAGGCGTCGACATATTGTCAAAGGCTGAAGCAACGGCATCCAGTGTCGGCGGCTCTGCGCCCTGCACTAGCCGCCCCTTGTCATCCAGACAAATCGTCAGACTATGTTTGCCGCGTGAGTAGACGCTCGCGCGGATAATACTTGCCTCTTCGCCTTTCTGAATCACACCGATGCGCAGCACATCCCCATCGATCAAATCAGGTGATTTGCGCAACTCTGTCAGATAGCTGCTGATATCATCCGCTTGCGCCCGGGAGTAACCGGCAGCCACCATCACACTTCTGATGTCCGTGGTCTTGCGCACCGGGATCACATCGTCGGCAAACTCCTCTGTCGACTGCGTGATGTTTTCGTAAGGAGACACTGTCATGTTCTGCTCGACGATACGGGCAGACAAGCCCTGCATCATGTCGATATTATCGGAGTCGGATGCAAATCGCTGCGGATCGACATAGGCAAGAGACGCAAGCTGTGTATCGCCTTCAGTCAGAACGGAACCGTTTGTGCGCACATCCTCCTCCACCTCATCCAGAGACATGGTGCCAGCATAGGTCAGGCCGGAGGCATTCACCGGAAAATCGACAGTCTTGAGACTGACCTCCGATTCAACGTCGGATCCGTAGATCGTGCCTGCTCGCACCGTCGGCTGCTCGACCTTGCCGTCGGACGAGAAAATGGCGAGCGGATCGAACGCGGGATAGTCTTCCTGCGTTGTATGGTTGGCCGCCAGGGACATTTTTACGTACGCGAAGGGCTGGCGGCGGACAACTTCCTTCTCGCCCTCCTTGACCATGGTCGGCACTTCCATGATCTTGCGATCGGATGGCTTGGCGACGAGGGTCGGGGTAACGATACGTCCGCCGCGCTTGGCAGCGGTCGGTGCTGAGGACGCACCTGCATTCAAAGCGGCATAGGCTTCCGCTGGAATTGCCAGTTGTTGGCGTCCGTCCAGCGCGGCAAACAAGGCAACACCCATAAGGATACTGCTGGTAACCCCGGTCAGAAACGTGCCAGACAACCAGCGGAACGAAATCTCACGGCGGTCTGGTGACTTGCGCCCATCCGCCAGAATAGGCGGCTCGTTGCCGAGTGAGCGGATCATGTTCTTGTCCGTCATCATGCTGTGTCGCTGACCCAATCCTGTTTGACGCGAAGAGATGTGCCCGTTTCACGCTTTCAAGTCAAACTTGAGCGCCGCTTCGTCCAACGCTTAGAGGCCATGATTGTGAAAAAGGTAGGGCAAGGGTGGAAATCGCTACCTTTGCAACTCATATGAAGACGAGCGCGTGACGCCAACGCCCTTTTTTCAAGCATTCTGCATAAAAATGAAGTTTTTTTGAAAATGGTCGTTGACTTCCGTCGTCCCGGGGCCTTATAAGCCACCTCACGAACGGCGGCGGCGGCGCTTCTGGCGG
>NZ_JACYUD010000012.1 GCF_014841565.1 Rhizobium sp. CFBP 8762 | reverse complement strand
TTCATTCCCAACATAGGTGAGATTTTAAGAACCTGCAAGATGTGAGTCTTCCGGGAACGCTATTTCTTTGCCTGCCGTCCTGCCTTCCGAATGGAGTCGGGGACGAACCATGTCGAATATCTATAGGATGGCGCTTGCCAAAGCGCCGTCACGGCGAAGCCGTATGCCGATCCGGCGCAACTCACGCGAGGCCGGAAAGTGCGAAGGCACGTTCTGGCGGCGGACAAACCGGCAGGACATGCGCCGCATCGTTCTGGCAGCCCGTCGCTTCGAGGTGGCCAATAAGGAGCGCGGCAAGCGCAACGGGCCGCTGGGCGCGGTCGCCATCGAGGTGCTGGATCTTCTGGCCAATATGGTGGACTACCGCAGCGGCCGACTGGAGCCGTCTATCGAGACAATGATGGGAAAGCTGCGCCGGTCACGCGATGCGATTGTCCGTGCACTGAAGGCGCTGCGCACCCATGGCTTTGTCGATTGGCTGCGCCGGTTTGTCCCCACGCACAACGACGGCGCTGGCCCCCAGCTGCAACAGACCAGCAATGCCTACCGCCTGATGCTGCCCGCTCGCGCAGAGGCTTGCCTCGGCCGCTATGGCAAGGCCCCTCCCCCGGCAGACGATGCACAGATCGCTCTCGCTGCCCGAGAGGCCATGTTTGACGAATACCGCAAGACATTGGAGGCCAATCAACTGGCACTCTTTGAAGTCGGCGATAATCCTATAGGCCGGGCGTTGGCGAGGCTCGGTGGTTTCATCAAACAGCGCGAGTCCGCCAAGCGGACAGAAACCCAATCTAGGTTTAATATAATAGAGGAAGAAAAGCGGACGCCGCTGTTCGGGCCGCTTACGCGACCCTGCGGCGGTTCCGACCCGCGCTAAAGCGGGCCGGTAGGTTGCTTATGAAAGTAGCTGAGGCGAGGTTTCGAGACTTGCAATCAGCGTTAACGCGCGTCAATCGTAACGCATTAACGTCAGTCAACGTGCATCTTAACGCGTCATAAACCTTTTAGACGCATTATGATGCCATATGACGCTTGCAACTACAGGGGATACGAATGCCTGTTATCGCCGTGGCCAACCCGAAGGGTGGGGCCGGAAAATCGACATCGACGCTGGTGCTCGCCACAACGCTTGCCCGTCAGGGCGCGAGCGTCACGATTTTGGACTGCGACCGCAATCAGCCTATTGCCGGCTGGAGGGGAGGGGGGTCCAAAAACCCGGTGGTGGTTGATAGCGCCATCGATGAGGAGACTTTCAAAGAAAAGCTCGATGCACATCGGCGGACGCAACAATTTGTGTTTGTCGACCTGGAAGGCACGGCCAGCCGCCTCATGTCGCGTGCGCTTTTTCGCGCGCATTTGGTTATCATACCAATTCAGGCCAGCCCAACGGATGCCGAACTGGCCGCGCGCGCGATCCACCTTATCAACGACGAGGGGGATGCCTTCGATAAGGTCATCCCGTATCGGGTTCTGTTCACCCGCACCTCGCCGGTCATTGCGACGAAACTGGAGCGTGCCATTCTCGCCCAACTAAAGGATGGCGATATACCGCAGTTCAAGCATCACTTGAATGAACGCGCTGCATTCAAAAGCATGTTCTATCACCAGCTGGATCTGGACGAGTTGGACGAAGCCGAGGTGAACGGTCTGCCAAAAGCGCGAGAAAATGCGCTCCAGTTGACCGAGGAACTCGTAGCAATGGTTATGGAGAAGGAGAAAGTAGCGTGAAGAACCTTGGTTTTACGAAACGCTTGGCAGACATTAAGCCGGATCCAGAGCCTGAAGTTTCAGTGCCTGACCATAAGATTGATGAAGTTGCGGCTCGTCATGGTTTTGTCGCGCGGGAGCCAATTCAAAAAGTTGTGCGTCGGAAAGAGGCTGAACCGTCAGCGAACCTCAATATTCGGCCGCCGGTTTCAACCTACAATCGCTTTGTGACTTGGGCGATGCAAAACCGACTAAGTTATCCGGAGGCATTAAAAGAGTTAATGGATCGAGCAAAAATTGATTGACGCATTTGCGTTAACGCGCGTTCTTCAAAAGATTATTTTGGACCTCAGCTCCGGTTTTTTAAATCGATAGGTGACTTGCAAATGATTGTTACCAGTGGAGGAAAGCGAGCGTGCTTAGTAAAAGTCCGTTACTGAATACGATTGACCATAATCAAGGTTTCGGTGAAGTTAAGGCATACATTTGTAATAAAATTTAGCACAAAATAGAGGCAAAGATAAATATGGCTGCTGGCGATAAAGATAACAGTTGGTTTGAAGACTATGCGGATGGCGACGATGAGGCGCAAATTGATGAATACGACATTACAGCTTCACCAAACGATTTTAACGTTCTAACACTTTTCAGCTTTATTGAATCAGGCGCAGTTAAAATTCCAGGCTTTCAGCGAAATTTTGTTTGGGACCGGGTACGAGCGTCGAAGCTTATTGAATCCTTGATAATGGGGATTCCCGTGCCACAACTCTTTCTCTATGAGCAATCGCGGAATAAGTTTCTTGTAATTGACGGTCAACAACGTTTGATGACAATCTACTATTTTATAAAGCGTCGTTTTCCCAGAAAAGAGAAGCGAGTTGAACTTAGGACCATTTTTGACCAAAATGGAATGATTCCGTCGGAAATATTAGCCAATGATGAATATTTTGAAGATTTTAAACTAAAGCTATCCGAAAAGCTTCCTAATGCAAAAAATAGATTCAACGGTCTAAATTATGCAACGCTCGGAGATTACAAAACGCAGCTTGATTTGCGCCCTATTCGGAACATTGTTGTAAAACAGAATGCCCCTAGTGATGACGATTCCTCAATATACGAGGTATTTAATCGGCTGAATACTGGCGGTGTGAACTTGCGACCACAGGAAATACGTACAAGCATGTATCATTCCAACTTTTACGGCATGCTTTATCGTGTGAATCAAGACGTCCGCTGGCGACGAATAATTCAGGACGACCAGCCAGATATTCACATGAAAGACGTTGAAGTCATGCTCCGTGGCTTCGCTATGTTAATCGAAGGCCATAACTATGCTCCTTCTTTGGTGCGTTTTCTCAACCAGTTTTCCCGGCGTTGTGAAACTCACACCGATGATCAAAATAAGCTGCTGGAAACAATATTTTTAACGTTTGTAGAAAGCTGTAGTCTTTTACCTGACAACGCCTTCATCAACGCGCGCAATAACAGGTTCAATTTGGCCTTGTTCGAGGCAACGTTCGCTGCAGTCTGCAAAGATGCTTTTCATGAGAGACGCGGACTCAAAGGAGTGATTGACGCTACCCAGGTTGCCAACCTTTCTGTGGATGAACATTTCATAGCAGCATCGGTCGAGGGCACAACAAGGACTGCGAACGTATTGCAGCGGATCAACCGCGCTGAAGCAATTTTGAGCGCACTGTAATGGCTGTTGTTGACAACATATATGACGAGTTCCAAGATGCTGTAGCAGTTTTGAAAGCCGCCAACGAGATATCACTTCATGTTATGTTGGAAGCGAACCTACGGAAAACTTTGTTGCTGGGTGCCGCAAGCTATTTCGAGGTTCGGCTGATACGGGAAGTTGGAGCGTTTACTGATGAGATCACTTCGGGAAACGAACTAATCCGAGCGCTCGTTCAGCAAAAAGCGATATCTCGTCAGTACCATACATGGTTCGAATGGGACAAACCTAATGCAAATAAGTTCTTTGGAATGTTTGGTGAAACATTTAAGAACTATATGACAACTAAAGTTGCCAGCGACGCAGATCTTGCGAAATCCGTCAAGTCGTTCTTAAAAATCGGCAGCGAGCGCAATCGGCTTGTCCATGGTGATTACGCCAGCCTGTTTATCGACCTGACTCCGACTGAGATTTATGAACTCTATCAGTCAGCAAACTCTTTTGTTGATTTGGTTGGCCAAGAGTTACGTACTGTTACGGCCAGTATAATAGCAGCTGCAGCGGGTGCGGCTACCTTCAAGTAGAAAATCGCAGATCGGTTGCGGCGTCGTATGCATTCAGCATCGCTAGGGTGGTCTGCAACAGATCAATGTTTTTCTAACAAAGAGAGTTCAGTGATAGTTGGACTGCGGGAAAACTTTAAGGCTTTGGACTAATCAAAACTGTCCGAAACCGAGCGCTTTGAACAGGTCTGCTTTTACCCTGTTCAAAACATAGGTGGTTTGGGTTATGAACAGATAGC
Organism: Rhizobium sp. CFBP 8762; assembly: GCF_014841565.1. GTDB lineage: Bacteria > Pseudomonadota > Alphaproteobacteria > Rhizobiales > Rhizobiaceae > CFBP-8762. The sequence goes on along the minus strand of NZ_JACYUD010000012.1, from coordinate 50,586 downwards.
CACTTATGGACACTCGTTTCGGATAGATTTGACCATGCCTCGCACCTTTGCCTATGTCCGCGTCTCCACCGTCGGCCAGACGACGGAAAACCAGATCCATGAAATCGAAGCGGCCGGGTTTCAGGTCGAGCCATTCCGCATCATCGCCGAGACCGTGTCAGGCAGTACGGCTATCGCCAAGCGCACCGGGTTTATGAAGCTCCTGGACAGGCTGGAGCCGGGTGACGTGCTAATCGTCACGAAGTTGGACCGGCTCGGCCGGGACGCCATTGACGTCAGCCAGACAGTGAAGCGTTTGGAGGGCATGGGGGTGAGGGTGCATTGCCTAGCGCTAGGTGGCGTCGATCTCACCAGCTCGGTCGGCATGATGACGATGAACGTCATCAATGCCGTCGCACAGTTCGAGCGGGATCTGCTGATCGAGCGAACACAGTCCGGATTGAAGCGGGCGAGGGCGCAGGGAAAAGCAATCGGTCGGCCGGGGTCGCTGACCGAGGAACAGAAAGATGATGTGAAAAAAGATGCGGGGGAGGGGATGTCAATTTCGGCAATGGCGCGGAAATACCAAACCAGCCGACAGACTATCATGCGCGTTGTTGGTAGTCTGTGATTGGTAGAGGCGGGGCACCCCCGCTCTACCAACCAAACTCAAACTGCTTCCAGTCTCATTGATCTGTATCTAGAACCAATGAGATATCCAGCTCGTAAATGCGTTGAATGTGTCCTTTATAGTTTTCCAGGCGTGATCAAGCCATTCGACAATCGTATCAATTACACCTGATATAAAGTCTGAAAGCTTGTTGTACAATTCTTCGAATAGTTTGGAGATAGTATCAAGTGTTGATAAAATTAAAGGTTGAAGGTCGGGATGTTTTTCAGCAATAATTGCCGCCTTGTCGTAGATTTTATTTACGTGATCGACGGCCTGTTCTATCGCTGCTTGACGTTGCTTTTCAAGTTGCTCACTAAAAGTACTTTGAGCAGCAGGTGTCGCTCCTGCATTTTGATAAGCCTCCGTTGAGCTGGAGATTGCCGTACGATTATCATTAGATTGTTGCTGACCCAAATCCTGTGAAAGATTCTGGAGTTCAATGATGTCTTTGTTATCGTTACTTACATTGATTTCTAGTTCGTAGAATTTTCTGACGCGTTCAGACGGGACGTAATATCTGCGCTTTCCTTGCTTGATGTTATTGATGTGATGATCTTTCAGTTCCTGCAAAGCTGCGGCGAAATCAGTCATATTCATCTCCAACAGTGAGGATTACGTGCGCCATAACTAAAACACATACAATTAATATAAGCAACCATAGGATTTATCGGGATATTTAGTTTCGCTTAAGGTGAAACATGTCGTCACCAACCAGTGATGACGTCGTCATATCGTCAAAGAAAAATTTCATTCTCACAATCCCATGATTTTAAACTGGTTTTTTAGACCATACGTCTCAATCATCTAGGAACGCGATCCTCCTGAGCTTGACACTCATTCCTAGTTGGAACATGTTGCGAACATAGCGCCATTACGGCGTGAACCCGACATCGTTAAACCTCACCCCGACTGTGACCCATCACAGGAGAACAACTACGTGCGCCCAAATTCCAATGCCCCTGAACCGACGTTGACGCCGGTTGCTGTCGAACATATTCCGCAGCTTGTCCGTCTCTCGAGCATCATTGTCCCGGCTGGCTTCCCCTCGCCTGCCGCCGATGATCTGGAAGACAGCATTGATCCGATTGCCTGGGTGGTTCGTCGGGAAAGCTCGACGTTCTGGTGGCGGGTCTCTGGCGAGAGCTTACAGCACGAAGGTATTCTCGACGGCGATATCATTGCCGTGGATCGCGCAGGCAAGAAAGCACCGGGGCGGATCGTGCTGGCAGTGGTTGATGGCGGCGTAACCATCAAGAAGCTTGCCCGTCGTGACGGTCGCCTGTGGTTGGACCCAAGCAGCGACAACCCGGCCTACAAGCCGATCCTTGTGACCGAGACCACAGAGTTTTGGGGCGTCGTTGCGGGTGTCGTGCGCCGCTACCCGATTGACTGACCATGGCCGATCCTATTGCCCTGATCGACTGCAACAATTTCTATGTGTCCTGCGAGCGGGTATTCGACCGTCGTTTGATTGGCGTTCCCGTTATCGTGCTGTCGAACAATGACGGTTGTGCCATTGCCCGCTCGGAGGAAGCCAAGGCACTTGGGATCAAGATGGGTGATCCCATGTTCAAGATCCGCGACACCGTCCAGCGCCACGGCATTCGTGCCCTGTCATCGAACTATACCCTCTATGGCGACATGAGCCGCCGCGTGGTGGATGCCGTCAACGAGTTCTCGCCATCGGTCGAAGTCTATTCCATCGACGAAACGTTCGTTGATATGAGCGGCTTTGGCGGGCGTATGCTGCGCCAGGCAGCTGATATGCGCGACTGCGTGAGAGAGCGCACAGGCATCCCTACCTGTGTCGGGATCGCACCGACAAAGACCATGGCGAAGCTTGCCAATCATGCGGCCAAGAAGAACCCTGTGTTCGGCGGCATCTGTGACATGACAGACGAACGGGTCGCAGCCTTTTGCATGAATCGTATTGCTGTGGGTGAAGTATGGGGCGTTGGTCGACAGACGCAAGCCAAATTGCATGCGCAGGGTATTAACACCGTGGCACAGCTGCGCGACATGCCCTTCCCGCTGGCGCGCAAGATCGGCTCGGTGGTGCTGGAGCGAACTGTCGCAGAGTTGCGCGGGGTGCGTTGCATGGATCTGCAGGACGTGGAGCCGCAGCGCAAGGGCACCGCCGTTACACGCTCGGCCGGCGAACCGATGGTGACGTTCGATCAACTGATGCAAGCCGTCACGGCCCACGCCACCCGGGCAGCGCAAAAGCTTCGCCGTCACGGGCTGGTAGCCAATCAGTTGACAGCGTTCTTCCACACAAACCCACACAAGCCAGAACGACCGCAACATTCCGCCTCGCGGTCCACGGACATCTCACCGCCGTCCAACAACACGTTTGCGCTGGTGTCATCAGCCCGGCGCTGCATCGAGCGCGGCTGGAAGGGAGATCGCGGTGGCAATGGTCATGGCTATACCAAGGCCGGTGTCATCCTCGAGGATCTGATCGCAGAACAGGATGCACCAAAACAACTGTTTGAAATTGAGAACCCGCGCAGCGCCCAGCTGATGCATGCACTCGATCAGGTCAACGACCGCTTCGGCAAAAAAACGATGGTACTGGCCAGCGAGGGCTTCAAACGAACCTGGGCAACGAAGGCGGACTTCCGGTCACCGCGCTACACCACACGCCTGTCTGACCTGCCGGTGGTGCGGGTATGAAGCACCGGCGGTCAATCGATCTGCGACAACCCGAGATCGAGGATATCAGCGGCCAGACACTGGCCGAGCTGAAGGAATGGGAGAGGCTCGGAGCATATTGCCCACGTTGCGAGCGCGAGGGCTGGCTCGACCGCTGGGCATTGGAGCGTCGGTTCGGCAAGTATGCCAGCCTTGGGCAGATTGCCTTCAAGATACGCTGCGCCAAATGCGGAAGTCGGGAGGGTAATCGGTTCTTTACGGGGAGGCTGCCACGATAGGCACGGCTGGATATGTGGCAAAGGTAGCTGAAAAAGGAAATGCAAATGCCCGACGAAATGAAGACAATAAAATTTCAGCTAATGCTGTCGCCTAGAGAAGCAGAACTGATTGATAACTGGGGATTTTCAAACCGCATTCGTAGCCGCGCTGAAGCTATGCGCCGCCTATGTGAAATCGGTCTAGCAGCACACGAACAGACACCCAAAACCATAACAGACAAAGAATAGTCACTGTTCAGCCGGGAAGCATGCCCCGGCTGATTTTGCGTGGTGTCGAGCAGATCGACTTCAGCTTTAGTTACCCCTCCGGCCGATGTCTGTGAAAGTGTTGTGGTTAAGTCGTCAGGTCGCGCAGCTGCGCGTCCGTCATGTCGCCGGGGATGATGCGAAGGCGACGGATATAGCCATTCAGGAAACGCGCCTGTTTGCCGATATCCATGCGCTCAATCGCTGATACGGCGCGGGTGCTGGTTGACTTGGCAATTGCGCCGTTGATCGACACGGCATAATCGCCGGGCTTGAACCGCCCTGCCATCCGGTTGCGTGTGCTCGCCGCCAGTGCGCCTTGTATGGTCACAATATCGGCCACGCCCGGATAGCTGATCTTGACCCGTGCGGGATCGATGCCAAGCGTCGGTCCTTTTAACTGTGTCAACAGCGCCGTCGATCCGACCGGCACAGTCCCGACCGTCCATTCGCCAAACATCACGAAGGGCGCTATTAACAGCGCCAGCAAGCCGCCAATGGATGCAAGGTCGGCGTCGCGGCCGCCACTTGCCTCCTGTATCAACAGGCCCCGGTCGGTGATCGCAGGCACGTTGACGCCAAACGTCCTCACCTCGCGCGCTTCTGTCTGCGCCGTTGCCTGACTGTTGCGGGCAAACGCCCAGCCGGGCAAGGCCGAAATGTCCGCCACGTAAGGCCCATTGAAGGCGTAGCGTCCGTTTGCAAAATCCAGATCGAGACCGGCAATGGTGGCAGCCGGTGCAACGCCGCCCTGCACACGTAAGCCAAGCCCCGAACCAATGCCGATATCGACAACGGGCAGGCCACTGACAGGATCGACCCGCGTTCGCACGCTACCAACACCCAAAGGCTGCCCGCCGATATATCGCGTCAGGTTGCCGGCGCGAACGATTGTCATTGTTTGACCCACGCGCTGACGCCGGTCAGCTTGCCATTGGTGTAGGTGAAGGTTTTCACCCATACGCCCACGCCATCGCTCGCCTGTATCGAGGTCAGGTTATCGCCGGTATAGGCCAGCGTTTGGGCCATGCCATCGGGATTGACGGGGTAGCCGTTGCTGTCGATCTGCGAGGGGATCGCCAGCGCCAGCATGCGCTCGGTATAGGTGCCATTACCCATTTCGGCGTGCGTCAGGGCCGAGGCCGTGCCGAAACCGGCTGTGTTTTTGCTCATCGCTCACTCCAAGAAACAAGAGAAAGGCCGGAGGGATAAACCCACCGGCCGACTGTTCGTGTGGTCTCGGTCAGATCGCCTTCAGCTTTCGGGCAACCAGGTCGAACACGATGTCGGAGATCCACATGGCGCTGACGCCGATAAGGAACGCCACGGCCCGCTCGGTCGACAGGGCATCGGCCGGCATGGCCCAGCCCATAAAGCTGGCCACGCTGGTGATGGTGTGGACACCAACCGCCGACAGATTCACCGCCGCCAGAGTGCCGCACAAAGGCGAGACGATGATTTCGCGGGGCTTGTACTCTTTGCGGGACAAAGCCCGCAGCAGGCCACCGGCAAGCCCCGCCAGCACAATGTTGAGATTGATACCGAGCGACGTCAGAAATTCGCCGAGCGACATCAGCCTCCCCCTTTCTGCTGGCCTGCAAACAGCGGGGGCACCTTGCTCAAGATGATATCTTCCAGCGCCGTCTGGCTGACGTTCAACCGGGCAACTGCGTCCGGGTTGTTGGTGCGCACATAATTGACCGCGTTGGCGATGACGTCGGCAGATGGAACTGCCCCGGCCGGGTGGCCCCATTTGGTGAGCGCCATGTGGATGGCGTTCGTTGCTGACTTGTGAAGGGCATCGCGCAGCTGCTGTTCGACTTGCAGCTTTCTGGCTTCGTTGTCGATCTTGAGAAACAGCACCATGCGGGTGGCCAGCCACGCCGCCAGCGCAGGTCCAACGATCATGGTGAACGTCTCCACAAACGGTTCTAAGATGAGCCACAGGTTGGAAAGAAAGATATTCATGATGTCTCCTTTGTTGTTTTGAGGTGGGCACTCACAGCGGCGCGCAGGCGGTCACCGCAGGCCTTTGCGCCGATGATGGATGGATCGAAGGCAAGGCGGGTGAAGTCCCACTTGCCCCGCTGCGGGATCTTGAGATTGGCCTGCACCTCGGCATGACTGAGCACGGTTTGAGGAGTGACCGGGATGCCGTAGCGCTGGCACAGATCAGCCACGACAACGGCCAGCTTGTCCCACTGTGCTTTGGTCATGGGGGCCTTGCCGGGATTGAAGGGGGATTCCACGGCCCCGGCCATGCAGCACAGCGACACGCCGATGGAACCGCTGTTGCAGTTCAGCGTGTGGGCCGCATAACCGGCCTTCACGGGCGCGGCATTCTTGTCGATGGATGGCGTACCGCGCACCACGCGCCCATCCGCCTCAATCAGGATGTGATAATGCCCACGGTCGAACTCGGTGGCCTTATGTCCGCCCGCCGTCCAGTGGCAGATAATGCGTTTCATCTGGGCAGCCGGAAGCCACTCGACGGGGAGAACCCGCAAAGGTGATGTCGTCATAGCGATATCCTCTAGATACAAAAAAACCGCCTCAAAGGGCGGTCGGGGAAGGTGAACAGAGAGGCATTGCGGCCTGCCGGTCAGTTATCGTCAGTGCGCCCGCTGCGGCGTTGCAAGGCCCATTGTGACGGCGTGTAGGGCGTGCCCTTGGCACTGTCCTTTGCGACCGTGCCTTTGGTGTCGGACGCTGATGTGCCGGCGTCGTCGGTATCGTCGGCCGCATTTTCGTCGGTGGACTTGCCGTCATACAGCTTGGCGCTGATTTCGGTCATATAACCACCGCCCTTGCTGAAGGTATGGGTCGCAGTCTCAATGATGTACGGCACGCCATCCAGCCCCGGCCGCACGTTCGAAAACAACAGCGGCGCACCGGCCGTGATAGACGTGTCACCCACCACTTTGACCGAGGCCGACCCCTCGCCGCGTTTCAGGTCTTTGGCCTTGGCCTGCGCCGCTTTGTCGGCCTCTGCCAGATCCGCATAGGGTTCGGGAATGCGGTAGACGCTATCGCCCTCCGCATCGGCTTCCGCCTCAATCTCAACCCGCTCGGCCTTGTCCTTGTCTTGGCTATAGGCCACAACCTTGGAATAGCGGGTGCGGTCGTTGGTCTCAAACGAGCATGATCCCGGCGAGATGATATCCGGTGTGATGGTGACCGTGCCGACGAACGCGCCGGATGCCGACAGGCCCGATCCGCGCTTGGCAAACACCAACCTGCCATTCTTGATGGTGAACAGAGCATTGTGGCGCTGCTCCAGCCTGCGCATGAACTGCACGTTGCTTTCGTCCTGCTGGCCAAGCCATTCGTACCGATGTTTGCCCAGCTCCGGATCGACGGACGCCGTCAGCCCGCTTTCCGCTGCAATATCGTCCACGATTTCTTTGACGGTCTTGCCATCCCAATGGCGCTCTTGCCGCTCCTTCAGCTTGCCGCTGGCGAGGTCCGCCGCCTTACCGGAGATCGACATCGAGTAGGGCAGGCATTTGATACTGACCTTGTCGACCGTGAACTGGCCGAGGCTTCCGGCCTGACCATAGCCCAGCCGTATCTCGACTTTTGCGCCCTTCCTCGGGATAGCCAGGAACGCCTCCGGACTGTCGAACAGCTCCATATCGAAGGTGTCACTGCCGACCCCTTCCTTGTCGGTCACGGTCAGGGACACGAGGCGCTCATAAAATGCGCCGGCGACAGGCTTACCATCGACGGTAATTTCTACAACGGGTGTCATGGCGTTACTCCCAAAGGCTGACAAGTGGACGGGCACGGCTGGCCGTGGGCGCGTCGGGCATGAGGATGGTGGTGCCCATCGGCAGGACCGCGCCAAGACTGGCGAGTCCGGGATTGGCTGACAGCACCTGTTCGACCACGTCACGCGTGCGGCCATAAAAGGCGAGACACGCCAGATCGACCGTCTCGCCCTGTTTCATGGTGTATCTGTTCGTCATATTAGATTATCCTCCACAAAGAGGTATAAGAGGGGAATTGAATGGTCACTATTCCAGCAGAGAAATTCCAGGTTATTGGTGTCATTTTGGGCTACCATCTTCTTGCAAGAAAGCTCTGCAACGAACTTGGGAAGCGGGGCACAACAGACAGTGAGTTACGCGCGATTGGTGATGAGCTTGCGGCGGAGCTTCGAAACGAAGATTTTTATGGATTTTCTTATGAAATGGAGCATGGCGTTGCGAAGGCTGCCATTGATGAAATCGTCAAGTTCTTCTGGACGGATGATGGTCCCATCCATTCTGGAAAATAAGAAACGCTGGTGGCCATCCGCGCATTTGTGAAGCTCAATCTGAAAGGGCTTGGGAAACATTAATAAATCTCCTGTCTAAGCGGTACGACATCACCGAAACAATTCGGCGAGGGAGTCTCTAGCGCCACTGGATGTGGCGGTTTGCGTCTGCTGGTATCGCTTCAGGGCGATGCTGTAGGTGTTCTTGTGCGCCTGGCCGAACCGGTCATGAAAGCTGCGGTCCTCGTCCACGCCCTGCACGGTAAACATGCCGTGGATTTTCCCCGCCTGCGCAGATCCCGATACCAGCATCATCGGCGTGCCGGCATTGGCAGCCGCGATGATGCCGTCGAGGCTTTCTTGCCCGCCGAACTGGACAGGAAACAGCGCGCCGGTAATCGTCACCTCTTCCGAGGTTGGGCCGGTCCACTGTTGTTGGTTGAGTGTTTGGGCCACCTGCACATCGACCCAAGGTGTCTGGATGCGGCGGGTTAACCCCTGATAGCCAAAGCCAAGGGACTCGAAGCCATAGTCTCCGAGCATCATTGCGACAGGACCGGACATGGTGCCTCACAGGTTGACAGATGTTAATGGTTTCTAATATTCGATCAATCTTAGATTGAATCGACCGCACATAGACACGGCGATGTCATAACCAAACGCAATCACGTGTCTGATTGGAGTTAAAGTGGCAGAAATAGTGAATAGCGCGGCTCGCGTAGCCAAACTTAAATGCAGGTTCAGCACCACTGAGGCAATCGGCAGTGTGATCCTATGGATTGTCCTAACGGTCGTTACGCTTGGTCTGGCGTTGATCGTATTTCCTTATTATTTCAATCGTGCGGTTCTGAACAAAACTGAATTAGTAGATGTTTCAGGACGGGCTATCGGTCGGCTTAACTGCACTTTCAATATCGGACACTCAATCGGGCACGTTGTCGTTTGGGCTGTGTTGATATTAATCACGCTAGGACTTGCTTCATTTTTATACCTGTACCGAGTTTTGCGAGTCGTGTTGAATGAGACAAGCGTTGAATTCTACTAACGTTCGGAGGCCCGTATGCTTGTGCGTGTATTAGCTCTGCATTTTGCGAGTTTGTTGGCTTTGACATTACCGGCTACCGCAAGTGACGTGCCCCGTTACGATCCAGTTGCATGGTGCACCGAAGTCGCTTCGACGGGAGGTGGCATGTCCGAAGTCATCAAAGCGGAATGTATCCGAGGTGAACAATCGTCTTACGACACACTCAAGGACACGTGGTCGACCTTTCCTGTTAAGTCACGGAAATGGTGTGACGAGGTTGCTCGTACCGGTAGTGATGGTTCCTACGTCATTTTGGAACAATGCTTGTCGCAAGAGAGCGAGAGCAAACAACGCAATGACAACTCTACCTTCAAGTTTTGACGGCTGATGTTGAATCACCCGCCTCAGCTTGCTCCAAATGATGCTTCAACGGCGTTGCGCACTGACCCACCTAATTTCTGTAATGTTTCTTCTGCGGCCATTCTCGGATCAAAGTTTCCGTTAACATTGAACGTGGCGTACAGGTTTAACACAGGTACTTGACTGGTCGCGGTGGCAACTGGCGCGTTCGCCGCACGCGCTTGCCGATAGACCTCGTTTGGCGAAATCACGCCAGACTGGCGAGGAGAGAACAACTCCGGGCCGCGCTCCCCGACAAGGTACGTCTTGCCGCTACGAACCGGCCCACCGTCAGCACGAGCGCCATCTACAGCGACAGTGCCTGGTCCAGTTGCGGGTGGTGTTCCACCGCCGAAGGCGTTGTTGCCACCGCCAGAACCCCAACTGGATGGCGACGGGATAGATGGCAGTTTAAAGATATTGGATAAATCAATTGTGCCAATAGCCGCCACGATCCGCGATGGCATCTCTTTGAACCATGCAAGTAGCTGATTGAACTTCGCGGTCACGCCATCCCACAGATTCTGGATCATCTGCGAACCGACACCGTACAATTGTGAGCTGAACGCCATTATCCTACCCGGCAGTTCGGACACCCACCGAACGAACTCGGTCAGCTTTGTGATGCCCGCAACAACAAACTCCCCGACAGCCGTGCCAGCTATACGACCCATCTCAAACCAGCTTTTGCCCAGACCATCGACCGGGCCGAGCAAGTTGGTGACCTTTGCCCAAAGATTGGAAACACCATCTATAACCGGCTGGATAACAGGCATGACGGGTTTCATTGCCGTCATGAATGCCGATCCGAACGCACTGAACATCCGGGAAATGCCGTTCCAGTTGTTGTAAATCCAAATACCAGCCGCAGCTAATCCAACAACAATTGCACCAAGCCCCGTTGAGATCAGCGCCACTCGCAATGCTACAAATGCACCGCGCACAAGTGCCATCGGATTTAAAAGTCCGAGCAATGATCGACCTAGCAATGCCAAGGCTGTGCCCTGCCCCGCAATAGCAGCACTCGCGGCGTATCCAATGACCGCAGTGCGCAATGCCTTGAAGGCAACAATGGCAGGCGCAAAAGCCAATCCGAGTAACTTGCGGCCAAAGCCGAGCACGGCTGTACCGGCTGCTACCAGACCAGCTTTTGTGAACAACGAAGCGACGGCAAAGATACCAGTGGCGCGGGCGACATTTAGAAATGCTGTTGTCAGCGCAATAAGGCTTCCCTTCATGAACAGCCCTGCCCATGCAGCCGCAGTCGTTGCCACGCGGAAACCGATAACGGCAGCAGTCGCACCGATAATCCCGGCCGTCAGCTTTGGATATCGATCCACCAGATCGCGCAGATCGGTAATCATAGGCCCAAAGATATCCATCAGCTTATTCAGCGGTGGGATTAGGGCGTTGCCTACTGATATCGCCAGATCGTTCACACGGTTTCTAAACAACTGCATAGAATTGGCAGTGGTGTCCGAGCGCGTCTCAAACTCCTTTTGCGCAGATCCGGCATACTGCGTTTCATCGGCTACCATTCCCAGGGTTTCAGCCAAAAGCTTGCTGTTGCTGATAAGCGGGCCAAGCGCACGCGCCTCGTCCCCAAAGATATCAGAGACAAGTGCGGCGCGCAGATGAGCGGGAACCTTGCCGATCCGTGTGAGCACGTTTTGGAGCGTGCCCATAGCGTCCTTCTGCATGGACTTGGCGACCCCCCTTGACGACAGTCCAAGTGCCTTGAAGGCTTTCACCTGCCGGGTGCTGGCGCTACCCCCTTTCGTCAAAGCGCGACCGACATTGAGGATAGACGTGGCTGCTACTTCACTTTCGAAACCGGAGCCGGTCATAGCAGCGCCGAGCGCGGCAACCTGTTCAGCCGTCATGCCGAACTGTTTCGCCATTGGTGCGACACGCTTGACCACGTCCAGAATTTGTGGCGCGCCAGCGGCGCTATTGTTGCCGAGGTGGTTGATAGCGTCGGCCAGTTTTCCGACGTCTGCGACCGACCGTCCTGTCGCAGTTTTCAACTTGGCAAGGGATTCACCCGCCTCACCCGCAGCAACATCCCACGCCACACCAACCTTTGCCGCCATTTCGGTAAAGGCCAGCAAATCGGCCTTCGCTATGCCGGACTGCCCAGCCGCCGCCACGATCTGGCCGATCCCGTCCGCCGCCATGGGAATGCGCAAGGACATATCGCGAATGTCCTTACCCATTTGAGCAAAAGCAACCGGCGTCGGGAAGTCCACAACCTTCTTGATATCGGCCATCGTGGATTCGAAATCCACCGCTGCCTTGATCGGCGCTGACAAAGCTTGTGCCAGCGCATAGCCAGCACCAAGGCTTTCGGCCATGCGCCCGCGCATGCGGTCCATGGCGGCACTGTTGCGGGCTGCAGCATTGTTCAGGCTGGTCAGGGCGCGCGATATTCCCGCTGCCTTGCCAGTGACCATATCCAGCAAAGACAGTCTGAGAGTGGATTGCAAGACGGTCATTTGTTTGTCCTGTTTTTGGCTTTGATCAAGCGGGCGGCAGCATCGTAATACCGCAACGCTTTGGCGGGCCGCATGCTTTCCACGTCGATAATCGAGGTGGAAAGCTCACTGGCAACAACGGCTATGATGTCTGTCCAGCCGGTGGTTCCTGCTCCCCCATAAGGGGTTCAACTTCCTTGATGATGCGGGTCAAATCGCGTGCCTTGATCTTTTTGATGACCTGCAACGGAACACCCGACATGCTGGCAAGGATGGCAAGCATGCGAGTTGTTTCGCCGCTGACAGAGTCAACAACTGCCAGATCGCCAGCGGTTGCCTCTTCAAAAGTTAGTTCGTCGTACTGCTTGTCGGCATGCTCAATAGGTTTGGACAGTTTCACGGTAATGCTGTCAGGAATGGTGGTATCCATGCGAATGCTCCATAAAAATGCCCGCTTAAGGCGGGCTGATTGTGGGGTGATTAATTGGGTTCCGGTCTAAAGCAGCAGGTCGCGGCGGACATCTCCGTACTGCGAGACGCCGCCGATCTTGATATCGAAAGCGTCCATCTCGATTAGCTCTTCGCCTTCCACTTCCAGCTTATAATAGTTGACGGAGACCTGATAATCGGTTTCGGCCATTTCTCCGGATTTCCAGCTACCGGCGTCGGCTTGTTTTAAAATTCCGCGAATGGTAGCTGTGGCATTGCGGGAGGTGCCATCCTCATCCACGAGCGATCCCGTGATCATGAAAGGTGTTTCACTGCCGATTTTCAGGCCGAACAGTTTCAGGATCTGCGGGTCAAACCCCGTCATCTTGAAGCTGAATTCCAGCTTTTCGTATCCCATGACGATTTGAGCAGGGATAGCCATGCCCGAATTGCGGACCTCTTCAATTTTGGCCTGTGGCACGGGCAAGGTAATTTCACTTACCTGCCCGACCTTGGATTCTCGATCTGCCCATAAGGTGCAGTTGCGCAGCACATATCGAAGTTTCTCTGCCATTGTCTCATCTCCTTATTGCGCCAGCGTCAGCGGGCCGTTGTCGATGGCACCCTTCACCTCATCCAGCACAAGCTGGTAGTAGAAGATGTTACGGTGCGCGGTGATGTTGATCTGTTCCATGAGGCCGACAGGCTCATACTCGACATCCAGAAACACCTTGCCGCCCGCGTTCAGCGTCGGGGTGTTCTGTTTTGACAGCCAGACCCGGCCGCCGAGAATGTCGTCGTTGCTCTTGAAGGCCCGCAGCGCCGCGTTGCCGTCCTCAACCATCATTTTGAGGTTGGCGACGGTGAACTTCTTGTCGGCCCACTGGAAGTAGATGTCTTCCAGCGCTTCGTTGATCATGTCGGCGGTGGCACGGACGCTGTCGAATGCCCATATCAGCTTATCGGTGGCAAGCCGCGATCCCCAGGTACGGAGTCCGCCACGCTCGTTGATGATGGTCGAGACGTGCTGTTCGTTAAGATAGTTGCTGTCATACGGGTATTGGATGGCACGGGCAACGCCATCAAGCGAACGGATGATCTTGTTGGAGACCGATCCGGACACGCCCTCGTCAGACGCCACAACGCGAGCGCGCACCCCGGCGAACACAGCCGCTGACGAAACCTCGACTGGCTTGCCGTTGACGTTCTTCAGGCCCATCGGGTCGATAATCAGGATGCGATCCGAATTGACCATCTGACGAAAGCGTATGGCTTCGGCATTGCTGGTGTTCGGGCCATTGATATAGGCGCGCGCACGGATCTGCGGGGTGATGGTGGCCAGCGCCGAGACAAACGGGTTGCCAAGGTCACCGATGTTGGCGGTGGCTTTTGGCAACACCTTGCCCGCATCCGCACCGCCGCCTTCGAACGTGATGGTGAGCGGTTCGGTCAGGCGTTTGCCGGGCGCTGTGATTTCGATGTCAACGACCTGTCCGGCCTTGTCACCCGTTCCCAATACCGCCACGACGGTCGGCAGGGTCTTGCCCGGATCGTTGCCCCCATTGGCAAACTTGACGGCTGGAACCTCTGTCAGCTTGGAGCCGTTGGCCGTTAGCGTGACAGACAGGAGCCCGTCCTCGCCCCATACGCCAGTCTTGCCAGCGGTGATGATCACACGCGGCTGGATGCCGCAAAGGGACTTTGCCCGCAGGACGGAATAAAGTCCTGTGCGCTCCTCCGCATCGCCGATCAGGTTGGCCTGAAGCTTGGCTTCGTCCGCGTCATCCTCAACGCGGTTGATGATGACGGACGAACCGCCCTCGTCAAAGATGGTGTTGACGTCGTCAAGCAGCGTGCCTTTTGCCCCCAGCGCGGCCGCCTGCGTCTGCGAGGTGACGAGCGTCGGGTGATTGACAGGAAACACGGCGTCGTCGGCGTCGGGAGCCGTGCCGTTGATGAATGTGACGCCGAAGTTGGTGACACGCAGAAGCGAGGGCGTGGCCGTGCTTTCGGTGACTTTGACGCCGTGGTTATAAGACAGGTCAGCCATGGGGCGATCCTTTCAAGGTTGACAATGGGCATAAAAAAACCGCCTTGTGGGCGGGTCTTGTTGGTGTGACTCTAGCCGGTGTTAAAGGCCGTCCGCATCCCGCCACGCCTGATCGATATCGGCGTCGCTCCAGCCGTAAAGCTGGCCGATCAGGGTGGCAAAGGGTGATGACCGTTCATAGGTCGATGCGCCGGTCACCAGCATTTTTGCCGCAAAGCGTTTGTCCTGCGGTAGCTTGTCGATCAGCGCCATCATGGCTTTCGGCATGATGCCGGGACCGACCGCATTGAGCGCCTCTGCTTCGGTGATGATGCAGCGCTCGGCCAGCAACTGGAAAAACTGGCGATCCGATATCGTCTGCGGCGCGGGTAAAGGCGGCGGTGCGAATGTGCCTGCTTCAATATCACAAATCTGTTGCTCAAACAGCTTGTGTGGTTTTTCGATTGCCGGATCGATCCCGATGATCTCGATCAGATGGGAACCGGCCGGGAAGATTGCCGACGCATCGCGCACGACCGACTGGACGAGAAGCCCGGTCGGGGTCGGCATGAGTGTTGCCGTCACGCTATACGGCGTCCATGTCGTCGGATCATGGGCGAGTTCGTACCAGTCCTTTCCGTCGCTGACACGGCGGGCGAACATGGCGTTTTCAGGAGCGCCGGGCGGTAGGGTTGTGGGCGTGTAGGCTTCCCAGAACCCAAGGTTTTTAAGTGCGTATGTCATTGGGTGATCCTTAAGCGTATCCAACGGTATACCACTGGTCGAAGATGCTCTTCATTTGAAGGTAACGGAAGCGGTATCGCCCACCCGTTTGAGATTTTCCTTCAGCTCCGGTTATGACCGCGCCTCCATAAGGTTCGCTCATAACCCCCCATTGGGCGTCCACGTCGCCAGCGAAGGCCAAACGTGCCGATAGCCGTTGGGCTCGATCATTTGCCCACTCACGGGCGCGGGTTTCGATGCGGGTATTCAAATCTCCAAACTGACGGGTCCAAATGTCGCCGCCTTGGCCGAATATGAAATTATCGCCTGTCAGATTGTTCGTGAAATAAAGACCGCTGTTAGCTGCTACTTGGAGCTTCCACCAGGAAACGCTCGGATAGTGTAGCATCAAGGAGGGTTGCGTTTTCTGAATTTCAAGATCACCGGTCAATGTGCCGCCAGAACGGTTGAGCTTTGTGGAAAACTCCGCTTTGGTTGCAAAATACCCTGACAGATTGCCGTACTGCTTTGTCCAGATTTCGCCGGTGTCGCTGAACCGCGTGGACCATTTGCCGTCACCACCGGTTACGCCAATTGTGCCGTCTTGGTTGAACAAGCGACGCACCGAGCCGTCAATTCCGTTGATGACAACCTGCTGTTTGACCGTAAGAGGCCCGGTCATTGTCCCGCCAGTCAGATCGACTTTTTTGGCCAGTTGCGCGGCAATCGACGCACCAAAATCCTTGTCGTTGCCAATCGCCGCTGCCAACTCCTTCAAGGTATCGAGCGTGCCGGGTGCACCATTGACGAGATCGTCAAGAGCATCAGCCACCCGGGCCTCGATCTGAGCCTTGTTGCGCTCCGCCTGGACGTTCAGGTTTTGCATCTCGGTGTGAAGCGCACCGATTTCCCGCTCACTGGTAAAGCGCTTGTCGGCGGTTTCGGCAATGCGGTCCGGGGTAAAACCCTTGCCCTGTTCTTCGATCACCGCTTTCATGGCCTGCGTCAGCGGCGATACCGTCTGATCGATCTTCTGGATTAAGAGGTTCACGTCTTCGCGGTTGCCGTCCCGAACGGCTTCTGCCACCTGCTCGACCGCGTCGAGACGCATGTCGAGATCGAGGTGAATGGCATTCTCGCGCGAAAGCACATCGTCGCTTTCGCGCAAGCGGTAGTCTTTCTCAAACTTGCGCAATGTCAGCTCCTTTACGCCGTCTTGCGTGCCGCTGCCCATTCGACGTTGTAGGGAAGGCGGTGATTGCTGGTGGAGCCGTCGAGGCGGAACTTGGCGCGGTCGACGGCTGCCGGCAGCTTGAACGTCCATTCCATCTCGACAGCATATTCCTGATCGGGCCTCGCCACCTCGCGGCCTGCCACCACGCGGCTGGTGACGGAGACGGCGGCCGTGGCCGTCTTGTAGCCAGCCCCGTGCAGGCATTTGGCGTTGAGCGTATGGCGGTCTGCATCGTGGGCTGCCACCACGACGCGGAAGCTGAACTCGGTGGCCTGTTCGCCGATCAACCAGTCGGCCGACACCCATGTGAGCTTGTCGCCATTGCGGGTCAGGCGCACGCGGCTGTTGCCGGTCTCGATGATCGGCATGGCCCACTGCGTTCCCGTCAGCACGACGCGCGACTGATAGTAGACGGTCACACCATCCAGAATGCCGCCGCCGATGGTCTGATCAGACAAGGGTCGCCAGACCCCGCCGACATTGATCTCGTAGACGATATTGCTGGCAGACGGCACGATGGTCGGCGCCAGAATATCGATGCCCTGAATGCCGCCATCCAGATTCCACGCCGTCAGGTTGACCGGGATCTGCGTGATCTCAAACGAGCAGAAGTCGATCCCGAACACCAGATCGCGGGTGAGATCGCCGTCGAAGTAGCGCCCGTCCGTGGTCGAGAACAGGTTGCCGCCAAGGAAGGACTGACCGTCTGCGGTTGCCACATCCACGTCGCCGGTGACAAAGTACATCATCGCATAGGCGCGTGCCCGGCTCTGGCTTCCCGCCAGCGGTGCCAGAAAGCGCGGTTTGTCGAACGGGAAGTAGGTCCGCTCTGGCCATGCCTTGAAGTCGGCCTCGCTTTTGTGGACGGTTGCCAGTGCCCGCGTCGGATCGGGTGTGCCATCGTCGCGGCATTCTACAAGAACGGCGGTGACCGCAGCACCCTTGCCCCAGCGCTTGATGCCAAGCCATGTGCGCGGCGTCCAGCGCTCCTGATGCACAAGGAAGGACTGCGCCTTGATGACACCCGAGACCGTCTTCTGGTTGGCGGTGAACTTCTCGTAAGGCACGTCAATCGTATCTGTCCAGTACTGCTGAACGCGCATGATCCGATGATTGGCATTGACGGGATCGTAATGATCCGTTGCTGCCTTGTAGGTCTCGCCGGTTGCCGAGGTGAAGATGCCTGCAATCGGATCGTAACGACCGGACTGCCACCACTGGTTATTGTTGCAGATCGTAAACGTCGAGCCGACGCGCACTCGCTCACGCTTTTCCACGAGCTGCTCGACGGTAATCGTCTGGACCGCAATGCCACCAAGCGGCATTTCCCCGGTCGCAGCCGTGACCGTGATGCCATCGGTTGCCACATAGCGCGGGCAAATCAGGCCGGAGCCTGCATGAGACAGGTTCGGGTCGTTGGGATTGTAGACCGAAAGCGGCACTTCGGTAATGTTGGCATACGGAAAGCGAATGCCTTCTTCCACCAGCGCCTTGTAGTCGGGATGCTTGATATCGGTCTCGCGCAGATCGAGGAAGCGATCTCCCCAATACGGGCTGTTGTTGTCAGAGATATCGAAACGATCCTTGATCAGCGCCATATCGACCTGCAGCGCAGCCAGCGCGCCCTTGGAAGCCGAGCCAAGCAGGGACGCCTTGATGCCGGCCTGATCGGCACGAAGGCCCTCAATGGCCTGCGTGATCAGTGCCAGTGTTTTGGCAACGTCGTTAACTTGGCCTGCTACGCGCTCCAGCCGCTGCGCTTGGCTATCGGTGCGCATGGTCACCGACTGGATGCCCGATGTCGTCACCAGCACCTCGGCAACAGCCACCGCGCCAATCGGGGCAACCGGTGCCACAGGCCGCGCGCCTTCAATACCGGGAGCAACGGTCAGAACAACCTTGCGGTTTTTGGTGCGATAACCATCGTCAATGCTTTGCTGGGTGCCGCTGGCCGGATTGTTGGGATCGATGGGCCGCTCGTAATAACGATCCTCGACATCGTCGCTGACTTCCTGCCCCTGCGCCACGATCAGGCAAATGACCGACTGTCCGGCCGTGACCGGCACGAACGCGGCAAAGGAGCGCTCCTCCGTCACCTCGGAGGCAAACTGGCGACCGTTGTCATAGAGACGACCGGGCGCAATCTGCACCGTGACCGAACCGGACTGCGTGACCAGCAGGCCGGAATAGACCAGCGCCGAGGCCATGAGGTCGCGGGTCAACAGGTCGATACCGGTCTGCGGGAATGTGCCGAGGCGCTCAAAATCAACCTCGTTGACGCCTTGGCCTTCTTTGACCACTACACGTTGATACATCAGCTTTTCCTTTTTCTCTGGCCGTAGCGGGTGGCTGGCCGAATGGCGTGCAGATCCGCATAGGTCAGTCTGTCTGTGGCTTTAAAATCGATGGCGTTGACGTCGCGCAGCGCTGCGGCCGACTGGATGGCCGTCATCAGGCGAACGGCCTGGGCAGTGCTGGAACCGGCAACCTTGCGGCCTGTTGGAAACCGGGATGGTGCAATCGGACGGCTCCAGTCCACCGTCCAGGCGGCGGTATAGGCCGGGCGCATAAGACGCGACCGGCCGACGATGTTGAGCGGCTTGTGGGCCGTGGTGCGCCCGGCGCTATAGCTGAAGCGCATGGCGATATAACCATTGGCAACCGTAACCGGTGCGACAACCTGACGGCCGCTGCGTCCGACCGGCTTGAAGATTGCCGTGGCACCATCAATCTGGCGGCGTGCGGCATGGGCGACGATCTGGCGATCTCCGCGTGAAACCACGCTGCGCACGTCCGTTTGCGATCCGGTCAGCGGACGCACGGCCAGCACATCGAGTGGCAGAGTGAGCGGACCGGCAAGGCGAACCATCGCGCCCCGTCCGCAGATCGTCATGGCCT
This sequence comes from Rhizobium sp. CFBP 8762, assembly GCF_014841565.1. GTDB lineage: Bacteria > Pseudomonadota > Alphaproteobacteria > Rhizobiales > Rhizobiaceae > CFBP-8762. The sequence goes on along the minus strand of NZ_JACYUD010000012.1, from coordinate 31,287 downwards.
GACGGGCCACCGGCAAGGTGATGCGCTCAAACCCGTCGCGCGGCTGAATGACAAGCGGTGTTTCCATCCCGTCACGCACCATCACAGCGCGCCGGGCAAGCCTCGCATCGCCGCGCACAAAGCAGTCGCGCCCGACAAAGCGACGAACCGATCCGGCCAGCGTGAAAGTTGCGCCATCGTGAATGCGCAGCTCGGGCAAACGCGCGCGCCATGCCTGTTCGTCACTGCGCGAAACCGCACGATCCACAAACAGCCCGTGACGGGGCAGATTGTAGGACACAAGATCGGCGTCGCGGTAGGACAGCGCCATGCGCACCCCGGCTGGCGTGGTCTTGGCCCGATGATAGGCAAGGCTTTCGCCAACCACGCGGCGTTTGCGCGAAACCGACCACGCCTCATCCCAGATATCGACCGACAAGGCCCAGGCCAGAAGACTAAGCTCACTTTCCGGGCATGTGTCGGCGTTCCAGAGCGTGGACAGAATGGCCGGATAGGATTGCACCCTATCAAGCCGGGTCCGGTTGGTCTGGCTCATGACGGTCTCGAACGCGCCGGATGCGCCCGGCAACAGTGTGGTCGCCATCACACCACCTCCGTTTCGACCGTGATCGAGCGCACATGCGGCACGGTTTCGGGCCGCGCCGGTCTGTCGGTCACCGGCGCGTTGACGCGCACGGTGATGACCGGGCCGACATGGGCGGCCGCACTGATCGCTTCACGAAACACCGCTGCATGGATGCGGTGGAGACTGTCAGCCAGCGCCCAAAGCCCACGTTCGGCCTGCGCCCGGACCACGGACAGGTCCGGGCCTTTCGGAACAACCAATGTCACCGTCCAATCCTGCGCATCGATCTCGGCGGGCAGGAACGTCACGACATCGGTCGATTGCTGACCGTCCTCGGCGGAAAACGCCGCAACGATCTCGGCAATCAGATCGGGGCCGATCATGCCATCCCCGGACCGGCCGAGCAGCCGGACCTCGACGCGGCCAGCACCCCGATGGATCGGCCAGGCATGTTTGATCTCTTGGGCAAACGCCGTGCGGATGCGATAGACATAGCCGCCCGGTGTCAGCCCCATATCGGCCAGCGCTTCGGGTGCCAGTTGCGCGCGCGAGCGCAGCGCCTCGTCTGTTTCCATCTGCGCCGCCGTGCGCTCGGTTGCCGCAACGATCACCCGGCGCTGCGTGCGGTGATAGGTCGTTGCCAGATGGTCGAGATTGGCCCCGGTGGCCTGCGCCAGTCGCAAACCCTTGGCTGCATCGTTGATCATCTGCAGGATCAGCGTTTCCGAATAGGCGAATTCCTCATTCAGAATGATCGCCGGATCGCTTTCCAGCATCGCCACGTTGAACGCCGGCAGGTCCGGGTTCTTCTCGCGCGCCGCATTCCAGAACTGCTGAAGCAGGATCAGGCGCGCCGCGAGAGTGGCTTCGAAATTGACGCCAACCAGTTCAGCAGCGCCAAGCCGGGATAGATCGAGGGTATCGGAAACAAAGGCCATGGTGGACCGTCCTGACTGATTAGCCCAATCGCTGCAGGATCGGGCGCGTTGTCATTGCCTGACTGTTGGTGAAGTCGCCGAGGTGACCGCGCGGAAAGTATGTGCCGTAAAGCGCCAGCGTGATGCGGCCCGATGGACCGGCCTCGTCAACGGCGCATTCCTCCACCCGAAAACGTGGCTCCCAGCGGGCAATGGCGACCGCCGCTTCGGAAAACAGCTGCAACACATTGCGCGCCGTCAGTTTGTTGTCGATCAGATCGGGCAGACGCGAACCAAAATCGCGCCGCATGACCCGCGACCCGATGGGTGTCGTCAGGATCTTGGCAATCGATTGCTGCACATGGTCCCAATCGCTCAAAGCCGCGCCGGTCGAGGCGTCGATACCGGTTGAAAACGCCATATTTGCCTCCTGGAAAAAACTGTCAGCTATTGGATTGGCGGATCTGTCTTCTCGCCGGCGCGCTTCACACCGCCGTGGATGTGGGTGCTGCCAATGTTGACGCCGTTGTGGGTGAGCGAACCGCCCTCAATCGCCACATTGCCGGTGATCGTCACATCGCCGTTCATGACAATCTGGCCGGACACCAGTGTCAGAGCGCCGCCGTCAGCTGCAAACACCGTGTCGCCGATCTTGATATGCAGCGGCGAGGACGTGTTCTCGCGGGCGTTGGCGTTGCTGTAGGTCGACATATCGATCACGGCGTCGGTCAGATCGCCGCTTTCGGAGACGACATCGACCTGTTCGCCCTTGGTCAACAGCACATCGATCTTCACCCCGCCTGCCCCAAGCGACCGGGATCGAATCCACGGCGACAGGTACGGTTTGCCGTTCGGACTGGAGAGCATCACGCGGTACTTGCCCTGTTCGTGATCGACCTCGGCAATGGTGCCGGTGCGCTTGCGGTTGCGTGCCCGGCGCTCGATCTCGTTGACGCGGGAATAAAGGTCGGCAAGTTGGTCAGGCAGTGTGTGTGGGATCATCGATCAATGTCTCCTCGGTCACCAGCGGCGTCAGCAGCAACGCATCCATGTCCGCGCGCGTAGCAAACAGCCGCGATTGCAGCTTACGCCAGTCTGGCTGGTCAGAACCGTCGGCCAGTGCCGCCCTGAAGTTCATCGCAATATTGGCGAAACCTTTATCCCCGTCGGCTTCCATCGCCGCCAAGCCGGCTTCAATACACGGCGGCAAGTTTCGTCCGGGAATTGGCTCATGCACAACCTTCAGGCTCACTTGTGTATAGCGGCAGGCGTATTTGCGGCCGACCTCCGGGTCGACTGCGCGGGTATCGATGATTTTGCCGACACCTAAAACAAGGCCGCGAAACACACGACACCATGCGACATCGTAATCATGCAGTACAGCGCGCCACTGACGATCAAGAATATTAAGCACCGCCTCATAGGCCGCATCTGTCTCGGCAATATCAGACACAAGAGCTTCACCGTCCTCCGTCTTGATTTTAGAAACGGAGACGACAATTGCTTGAATCAGAAGCCGCAATTCGGTGGATCGGCCGAGAAACCCACCGTCGCTGTGAGCCGTTCCATCCTGCTCGGCTTCCTCGCAGGAAATAATCAGCGCGGTTTGACCATCTTCATTGACCAGCCCCCGAAAACTATCAATGCGGCTATCATAGACGCAGTCGCCTGCAACCGTACGTCCGCGTAAAGCCTCGACGGCCGAGGTCACAACCAGTTGTCGAACAACGCTCATGGTCAAATCCTTTGCAGGTAGAGCAGCAACACCCCGTTCGGCAGATTGAACGGGCGGGTGACGCGGTAGGTGATGGGGCCGCCGCCCTGTTTCGGTGTTCGGATGACATGGTCGCCCGGTCGTGGCTGCCATGCGAGGCGGTCAAGCGCGATGCTGATCGATGGCGTTTCATCATCGGCATGGGAGGCACCGGCAACTTTACGCCCGGTTCCGAGCGTCTCGATGTCGATGCCGAGGTCATATCTGGCCGGGACGGCGTCCATGCGCGGGCGGGTGTCGTCCGCAACGGCCGACATTTTGCCCTCGCGCATGGCAAGGATGGTCACGGGTTCGCCGAAAACATCCCGAAGCATGCCCGGCAGTGAGGCGCGCACAGCTTCGAGGTCCATTCTCGAAAGCCTTATGCGTCAGAAGACGAGGTGTCGTCTTCGCCCTCATCTGCGCCTTCGTCGTTGGACGGGTCCGGTTCCTGCTCCAATGTCGTGGTGCCATCCAGTGGCAAGCCGCTCTGTTGCGGATCTACATGAGCGTTGGACACGTCGGCTGCAGGATTGTCCTGCCCTTGCGGCGTGTTTTCTTTTGTCTCAGGAGCTGCTGGACTAGACGGCGGCACAGACGCCTTGCCGCGTCCTTTGCCTTTCGGCTTTTCCGGGCCGTTCGGCTTATCAGCGCTGCCCGCGTCCTCGGACTGGATCACTTCATGGGCAAAGCGATTTTCAACCAGCATACGTCCATAGTCTTCTGGCACGTCGACAGCCTCATGAGGATCTGTCGAGTAATCCTTTGGCAGTCCAAGCACTGTGCCCGGGATGATGATGCCGCGCGGGGAGGCAACCCGCATTGTCTTCAATGTCATGGCGGTTTCTTTCCATTTGCAGATGGCCGGACCCACGCCCGGCCTTTGGTTTGAAAGACAAGCGGCGCTTACAAGGTCAGTTCGCGCAGAACCTGTGGGCGGGTGCAGATGGAAATCGCGTTCATCTGCACTTCGAGATCGTAGCCCTTGCCGTTTCGCTTCTCGATGGCGCGCGCATAGAATGGCAGGCCTTTGGTATTCACCGTTTCATTGTAATCGCCGGGTGCGAAACGGGTGATAAACAGATCCGCGACGCCTTTCGGCACGACGCGAGCGCGGTCATGGGCAATGTACGGCGAGCCAAGATCCTTCGTAGCCTTCGCACCGGTTTTGTAGCGTTCCCACGTTGCCCCACCAAACTCGTACACATCGGGCACGTCTTGGCGAAGAACGGCAGCACCACCACCGTAGAGGAAGGTTTCACGCACGCTCTTATGCTGCCACATGGCCTGATGGAGTGTACGGCCGGCGAAAACATGTATCCCATCATAGGGTTCGTCTAGCGTATCCTCTAAGCCGTAGAGAGCTTCTTGCCACAGTTTTGTGACCAGCGTGTTCGGGTCGTTCAATCCCAAAGAGATTGGGGCAGGAACAGCGATTTCAAACGTCTTGTAGAGATCCACCAGAACGCCGCCGGACTTGGAGGTAACGATCCCCTTGATGGCACCGACACGTTGATGTTCCAAGGTCATGGTCAAGTCAGCTGCGTGTCGCTGTGTCTTTCCATTGACCCGGTTCTCGACGGTTTCTGCAGCCGATTCAGAGCCGAAAGCACGAACCCCTTGGACTTCATCCGCAAGGATGGAATCATCACGCTGGTAGTGTTCAATGTTGACAGGGACTTTCTTGCGCTTTTCGTCGTCTGTCGTTTCACCCGCGCCGCCGCGTGCGCTCGGTTCGACAAGCGCCAGTTTGCCGTCGCGCATTTCGACAGAAATCGTAGTTGTTGATACGCCGTCCTCATCAAAAAGACCGGATGCGGAAATCTGGCCGGGCCGGTAGGTGCCGACGTTAACTGCGGCGGTCAGGCTCTCAAGGCTGAAGGGATCGCCGCCGTGAATATTTGGAACTGTCATAATCGGATTCTCCTATCGCGCCTTGATGGTGACGCTGCGCAGCTGGTTGAGTTTGGCGTTGGTCTTGCCCGCATCGTTGACGCTCGGATGGAAGATCAACATGGGCCGTTTGACCTCGGCATCATTGGTAATGCAGACAACCTCGACGTCGACCGTTGTTGCATCCACGCCGTAACCGAGAACGGCATTTGCAGTTTCAGCGCCCTCACTGCCTGCAACGAGGGCCGCAGGTGATGGAATATGCTTTGAGGTCGCGGTGACCTTGCCGAGAACTGTCCCGGCTTCAAGCTTTCCAGATCCCGCCGCGATAGTCAGAACCTCACGCGAGATATACCCGTTGGCTTCCGTCAGCAGGAACGCCAGCGGACGGGCTGTTTCGTGAACCGTCTTCATCATCAGGCACCTTTCATGTTTCGGCGCGCGTAAATCTCGCTCGCATTGAGATTGGCAGCGGGCTTGCTTTGGGTGCCGCCGCCCCCGCCGCCCGGCTGGGCCAGAGCAGCGGCTGCCAGCCGCCGTTCTTCGTAGGTTGGTTCCGGTGGCGTGGTGGCGGTCGCCGGGGCTGCCAGTTTCAAAGCGGCGATAGCAGCGTCCGGCGTCATGTCGGTTTCAAAGGCAAAATGGTTGGCAAGCGCCTCGCGGCCCTTGGCATCATCGCAGTTCATGATGGCCTTGATCCGGTCTTTCGTCGCGGTTGCAACCGCCTTGTCAGCGTCGGCGTCACTGGTGACAGCCGGTTTATCGTTCGCCATGGAACGGTTCTCCTGTTTGGAAGGGTTTGCGGCAGTGGTGGACGCCAGTGCCCGGTTCTCGGCCCCGGTGTGAGACCAGTTTTTCTTGCCCGCCAGCGCGACGAAGCGCTGTGGGGCTTTTGCGTAGACGCTGTAATCGTGGGCAGCGGCTGGCTTGGCCTTGTTGTCATTGGCCGAGGTTGCAAAAGCACGCTCGACAGCCTCGTCGGCGGTCAGCCACAACTCGTCTTTCATGTCGGCGCGGATGTCGTCGATGTCTTCACCGGTCACATCGGCGTAAATGCTGGCGAAACTGACGGCGTGCTTTTCCAGCATCTTGACCGCCTTGGCCATATCGTCGGCTGTACCCCACACCACAGAGGCCGGGTCGTGGATCATCATCATTGCGCCCTTGCGCATGATCCGCTCCTCACCCGCCATGGCAATGATAGAGGCACTGGACGCTGCCATCGCATCGACAATGACGGTGACCTTGCCCTTATGCTGTGAAAGCGCATTGAAGATCGCCACGCCATCATCGACATAGCCGCCGCCCGAATTGATCCGGACGTTGACGTCTGTATCCCGGCCGATCTCGGCCAGCGCATCAATGACTTCGCGCGAAGTGAAGCCTTGATCCCAATAGTTATCGCCGACGAACCCGTACAAAACGAGTTCGCCGTTCACCAGAACAGCCATAATGATTTCCTCTAGTAGCGCAGCAACCGGCGTCGGGACGGCGGGCGCTTGTTCTGCTTAACCAGACAGGCCCGATTGAGCCGGTCAATTTCCATATCCAGCGCCTTCAGGTTTCCGGGCGAAAACCGCACGGTTTCCCGCGTGACTGGCGACATGAGGGAGTATTCCTCGGTGTTTTCCCCGGCCACCAGCTTGAGGCGAACAACTTCAAGCACGGCTTTCAAGGCGCAAGGGTCGTCGGCGTCAACCGAGACGCCGGCGAGTTTGATGATGTTTGCCATCAGCGTTCCGCCTTCTTCTTCTCGCCGTTGTCCATCGTCGGTTCACTGCCCATCTTGCGGGCAAAGGGCGACGGCATTTCCGCCTCGATGTGACGCTGGTGCCACCGTTTGCGGCTTTCGAAGCTTTCTTCCGGGTCGATACCGCGCGCAGCGCACTCGACTTCCCACGTCGTGGTGCCGTTGAGCATGCGTTCGGTTGACGCCTTGGCCTGTTTTTCGTCGTCGGCGGTTGGCTTGGAAGGACCGAGGCATGTTGCCCACAAGATCGCATCCCGGTTCTGGCGGTAGGCTTCAGCGCCGGGCTTGAACGGGATGCGTCCTTCCTCGATTTCCTCATCCAGCCACGACGCAAACGGCACAAGCATATGCGGCGCGGCAATCCTGTCTGTCCGCCGCACGGCCAGCGGCCACACAGAGGCGTTTTCCATGTTCGTGCTTGCGTAGGTCGCCTGCGTATAATCCATGGTGTAGCCGCCATAGGTGATACCGAGCGCACGGGCTGTTTCGCGGTGCAGCGCCGACGAAAACGGCAGATAATCCGGGCCCGGTATCTTGGCATTCTCAAATGTCAGGCTTTCGCCGACAGCCAATTGCGAAACGCCGACGCCGGAGCCGATTTTGAGTTCCGACTCCGCTGCCCGGTCGAGATTTGCCTTGAAGTAGTCAACAAAATCCGCTGCCAGATCCTCGGCCCCTTCGGCCCCGGTATCTTTCATCGCATCCAGCGCTTCAAACACATCGGCGCTGGGTCGATCACTCTTCAAAACAGCGGCGTAAACCGTCTGCAAAAACGCCATTTGCGAGGTGGCATCGTCCAGATTTTCCCCCATGAGGTATTTTCTGAACGTCGGCGCCAGCGGCGTGATGCCACGAACGTCGTTGGCACCGATCGGATCGAACGCGTGCATCACCAGTTCGCGGCCATCTGCGTCCCGCGCTGGAAAATCGCGCTTGGCAGTAAGGCCATATTCGTTCTGCACCTCGAACCGATACGCCCGAACGCGGCCGTTTTCGTCATGCAGAACACCCTGAAACAGCCGCTCGTTGGTGTTTGTGTCCTGAACCAATCGATCTGGCGACAAAAGCAGGAATTTCGTACCTGTTTTGATACCGTACCGTCTGCGCTGCGCCTTGCCCATGAACTCGACAACGCCAAGGCTTTCACCATAGCCGAGCCAGTTGCGGATGCCGATATCGGTCTTTTGCGGCAGGGTAAACTTGCCCCGAAAGTCACATTCCGCTGGATTCCACGCCCAAAGCTTGAAGCGGTTCTTCAGCATGCGAATCCAGTCGGCTGCTTCCCCTTCCTCATAGCCGAACCGAGCCAGATCCGGCTGCGGATTGAGCGTTAGCTCGACGCCGACCGTATCAACGATGATCTGGTCGACCGCACCTTTCAATCGGCCGGAGTTTTGCAGCATGTCCATGGTCAGCCCGGCCGCGCGCCGCCAGACCCGGCGCACTTCGTCCCGGTGGTCCTGCAGGGATGCAGGCCGGGCCGCGATCACGCCGGACTGGCTATCACGCATGTAAGCGTTGGTGGCGCGCACAGCCCGACCGATTGTTGCCGGAGCGGGCAGTCTGTGACTGCCCGCTGCAACGCGCATACGAGGTTTTGTCATTTTCGTTTCGCCCATCGGTTGGTTCGCGGTGGTTTCTTCGGTTCAGCCGGAACAGGCGGCGCGGCAGTGGCTTTTATGACGGCCACTGCTGTTTTCAGGGCCGAGAACAGCCCGTCCTCGAAATCAAACTGTGCTTCAGGCGGATGCACTTCCCGCTCGGATTCCAGCCGGTCCCAAATTTTGTCGGGCATGCCACGAACGCCGAACAGGATTGCCGCCACCTCGGCCTGGTTCATCGTGTCGAGCATTTCGTTGGCCTGCGCCGGGTCTTTTTCCCAAACGTACTCGACAAAGCCGTCTTTCTTTTTTTTCGGGACACGACGCTCGGCGGTCAGCTGGCGGTAATACTCGTCTTCCAGACCCGTCGGAAAACCGACAAAGCCGCGCTCCATCGGGTCCAGCTTGGCGACATTGCGGTAGAGCGCCATCTTCAGGATCGAGCCGTTGAAGTTATAAAACCGCTTCGAGTAATTCAGAATCTTACCCGTCTTGTGGTTTCGCTCCTTCTTCACCCGTTGCGTCAATGGCGCTGACTCACTCTTTGCACCGCGCACCATGACAACACGCGATGCAGGGTGACGCTTTGCCCAAAGCCAGACATCCTCGGTATAAGCATTACCGTCGATGGCGATCTTGTCGGCCGCCAGTTTCTGCCCGTAGCTGTTCGTCCAGGTCTGCGCGACCAGCGCGTCCAGCCGCTCCTGGCAGCTTTTCTCGGTGATATGACCAGGAATAACGCCGCAATCGACAACCCAGCGCCGGAAATCCCTGCCCCAAACCACCAGTTGCCATTCGACACGGTCCCCTTGGCAGTCGATCCCAATGGTGACGATGATACCCCCGACCGGGATCTTGCCGCGTGGGTAATCGGATGCCGCACCCCGGTCGCGCAACGCCTCCCACGGCGGCGCTTCACCGAGCGTCACATAGGCTTTCCCGACCGTATCATTCAAAAACGTCTGTTCAGACGCCGGATCGCCTCGGGCACTCAGCCATTCGCGGGCAATTCGCTCCCAGCTTTGCAGCGGCGAGTAGGCCGACCAGATGTAAAACGACCGGTGGAACCGCATCTGCGACGGGTTGTGCGGGCGAAACTGCAAACCATCCAGCATCGTCTGGCGATGGTATTCCTCGATCTCTGTTCCGCACTCGATACAGGTAAAATGCGCTTTTTCGGGATGAGCCTCATCCAGATTGGCAAGCATGTTCTCCCATTCCAGCACCTGATAATGCCCGCAGTGCGGACACGGAACGTAAGGATACTCCTGACTGCCATCCTCGAAATTCTTCGTAATCCGACACCCGGGCATAACCAGCGGCGTCGAAATCTTAAAGATTTTCGCCTCCTCCACCCCACGGCTGCGGCTATCGGCCTGTGTTTCCGGGTCGCCACCGGTGTTGGTTTCCCATTTCGACAGGTCATCCTGCACCTGTCGCTTCATGGTTACCTGCGACAACGATGCGGCCGAGTTCGCCCCGGAGATCTGAATGGCTCCGCGACCGTCGGCGCGCTCCTTGTACAGCAGCGAATCCAGCCCATCGCGGCTCTTCTTTGGAAACAGCGACGTGAGGCTCGTGGTGTTGCGCAGCATTGGCGCAAGTTTCATCTTGCTCCAGCGCTCGGCGTTGTTTTCCGTCGGGTGGACGTACAGAAACCATGACGGGTCCATGTCCATCGAGCCGCCGGTGAAGATGTTGGCGGCAACCGTTCCGCCGATCTGCGCCGACTTCATCAGCGACACGATGCGGCAGAGATCGTCCGGCGATAGCGCCTGCAGAACCGCATCGAAGTACCGAAACAGGCGGCGATTGTACGGGCCGGGATAATCCGGGCTTTCCAGCTCCGAGAACACGATGTTGTTCTCGGCCCACGCCAGATAATCGACCTTTTCCGGGGGCTTGATGACGTCAGCCAGAACCTCGTAGGCGATCCGTTCCGCGTTGGCGGTATCGACCGTGATAATGTTCATTGGATATCGCCTTCCGGTTCTTCAGCCTCCAGCACGGTTTGAACTACGTCGGGAAGCGCAATTGCCTTCAGTGTCATCTGCTTTTCGGCGGTCTCACGCACTTTGCGGAACTCACGCCGCATGAGGTGCTTCACGTCGCGCTGCGGCAGCTTCCATTCGGCTGCTATCGCCATCGACATGTCAGTGAGACCGCCCTCAAAGATTTCCATCATGGCGCTGGCGACCCGCGCCATGCCGTTGCGCATCTCGTCGGTGTTGGTCAGCTGGCCGCGTGCCTGTGCATCCTCTATCGCCGCGTTGCGGTTGGCGCGCCGCGCCTGCTCCAGCTTCTGCTGTTTGATTTGGTAGTCGATCCCGCGCGGCATGTGGTCGTCCTGCGACGATGGCGGCGGCGGATTGTGCTGACTAAACAACGGAGCCGATCCGGGTAGAGGCCGCTCGTCATCCAGCCGGGTGTCGATCCCATTGCCGAGGCGCTGCGACACGTCGAGCGTGATGCGCAGATCCTGTTTTGCCCGATCAACAATGATTTTGGCGTTTCGACCAGAGCCGGACAGGGCAGACGTCGAAATCTTGCCTTCGGAGAGGTACTGACTGATGCGACCCGGCGAGACGCCGATCATCGCAGCAAATTCGCCTTTGCTGACTGCGATTTCCATGCCGACTTTACCGTTCTCTTTAGCTTTTTAGCCGGTCTTTAGAAGTTTAGGCTTTGAATTTAGCCTCAGACTGGCGAGATTTCGGGCCGTTCTCCGCCCGTGGGGGGTGGGTCAGGGGTACGGTCCCTAACCCCGGGGGGGGGTGTGGCAGGACCGCCACACCCCCCCCTTGACCTGCCCTATTGAGGGTTAGACGAAGATGCCCGGGCATAGGCGGTTGATTTCGTGGTTGACCCGATTGGCCAGATGACGGTTGACCACGGATGTGAATGCATCAGCCGTGGCGCCTTTAAGCATTTCAACAGGGATGATGACACCGCTATCGTAGAACGAAACAGGCCGACGCCATGTTGATTTGCCGGTCTTCGCGTTGCTCTCGGGTTCGTAAACGTGTCCGTTCAAGCCAGATGCGGTGACACGGTTAGGGAACCGCCCGCCTTTGATGAATGTCCCGGGGAAAAGCTTGCGCTCACCAAAGGGAGATGCAGTTACACCCCTCAAGGTTTCTCGAGCCTTGAAATGTTTCAGCGATATGTCGCCGCCCCGCGTCGTAAGCGAATAGTGCAGCGATTGTGCCCCGGGTGCCCTATTCTTCGATGCTAACGAACGAGCAAATTGTTCAGGATCAGCGCTTGCCCCCCACGCTTTATTGACCTTTACCGCAGCGCGAATGACCTCAGACTTCAAACCCGTCTGTTTTGCCAGCGCCCGTATAACCTGCGTCTTTGCCTTGGCACCCGTATGGTTGACTGCTCTTTGCAGGGCCAAGTGCTTCTTATGGCTATCGAGAACACCGAGAGCATTGGATAAGCGCTCAATGCCCGACGCATCCTGCCAACTGATTTCAAGTTTCATAGCCACCTCCACCGCATGGGCAGAAACGCAAAACCCGCCGGGGTTAACCAGCGGGTTTGTCGAGACCCTTTTCTACTCTTCAAAGCTATGTCAAGCGACTGCCGCAAAGTAGGGGGTATTTTCTAATTTATTCATAAACGTTTTCAATGGCTTGTGAGGAAGGTGAAAAAGTGCAGGAATCGCACCATGGCTCGATCACAGAATCGAAGGGCATCAGCCGATAGGTCGAAAGACGGCCGGAAAGGCTGGCCGTCAGGCTATCGAGCGCGGATTGCCATATCTGCCAGTCGAGCCGGGACAGGACATCGTTGCGCGTGGATTCCACCAGTTCACATTTCTGGTAGGCATTGCGCATCGGACGCTTGCGTTTTTTGTCGTAACCATTGACCTCAAACCAATAGTTTCGCCCGAATTCGTCACGGCCCTTTTTGAGGAGAAACCAGCGCGGCTTGCCATTGGCCGAAACCAGCTGCAATTCCGGCTTTTCTGCCCGCCAGTCCGGCCCCTTTCCCATGATGGCGGCACAGATGACCAGTCCGGTCATGTAGGTGCCGGTCAACCGTTCGCCTGATAAGCGTATTTCGCTGATGACACTTTCCACGTCTTCCGCAATCACGCCGTAGGGATCGTCAAAGTCAGGAAACGGGTTCCAGCTTTCCGGGATTTCGAAGCGGTTCATGCCCAGCGCCCGCACCGCATTGCCCACCAGCACCGCATCTGGATGTGGCTCCCTTGGCTCCACCCCGCCAAGGGCAAACCCGAACACGCTAGGCGACCGATCCACAATGGTCCCCAGCTTGGCCATCTCCATAAAGACCCCCCATGAAGACTGCCCGGAAACAGAGGTTTTTGGTTCCACCATCCGAAGTTCATAGGTGAAAGCCCATTCCAAAAGCTTTTGAATACCGATCTGTTTCATGATGTTTTCCCTAGCGTCCCTAATATTGGACCTTGCGTCCCTAATCAGTGTTCTTGCGTCCCTATGACTTAGATAAAGACCATTGTTTTTATTGGTTAATTTTAATTTTGAGGGATGATAGGGACGGTAGGGATGAAAGAACGGCCTACACATGTGAGAGATTGAATCCTCGCTATCCCTATTGTCGCCAACAGATACACGCGCGCGCCTCACGCAAGCCTCGCAGATAGCGTCCCTAGCCTCCCTATCGTCATAAGTGTTTGAATCCCCGCGCCCTTTGACTTGACTGTTCCGCCCAAAATCCCGCCGTTATCGTCCCTACGCTCCCTGATTTCGCCGATAGAGACGGTAGGGCGCGGCGTTTTGAGCAAAACGCAAAGGGTCCGGGTGCGCCGTTAGCGGTCATCTGGCCATGGCTCATCGTTGAAGCGCCCCTGCGACGGGCTATCGCCTTGCGGTGCAAGGAACTCGTCTTTGACCGCGATTCCGAAATAAAACGTGGTCCCGCGTTTGCCCTTGCGGAACTGGTGCATACGTCCGTCCTCCCCCTTAAAGCTTTTCTGCGCCTGCCCCGGCATTCGCCGGTTGAACGTGTCCTTTTTGAACTCTGGCAAACCTTCCTTGCGGGCGAAATTCGAATAGGCAATGAACAAATCCTCTGGTGAAGCCATGTCGTTGTCATTGCCGGTTATGCGGCAGCCATTGCGCAGAAAGGCTCCTATCGGGTCGCTTTCCTCGCGGTATTCGGCCGTCGCGGCCTTCACCGCAGCGGGTGGCTGCAAACCTTTTTGCAGGTAGTCCAAAGCGCCCCGCACGGCCCAGGCAAGCACGCCGGGAATTTCCCGCCGCAGTTTCATGGGCAAGTCGGGATCGACCTCGTTTTCCGGGATCTGGATATCAAACGGCACCAAGTGGACGCGCCGCCATATACCGTCTGAATCGTCGTCAACGCGTGGCTTATGGTTGCCCTGAAGCAGGATCTTGAATTGCGGTATCAGTTCGAAGAAATCCTGTTGCAGGCGTCGAACCGCGATTTTCTCGCCACCCGTCAGCGTCTTGATCAGGGCATCCTTCATTTTGACGCCCATTTCAGGCTCGGACGCTGCCACCAGTCGAGCGCCCGGCAAGCGGGCAAGGTCAGGGGTGGCATCGCCTCCCCCTCGTCGGTTCTCGCCGGCGAAACTGTCAATCGACAGGGTGACCGCATAATCACCGAGGACATCGACCATCAGATCGACAAAGGTTGATTTGCCATTCCGGCCTGCCCCGTAAAGAAACAGAAGGCATTGCTCGACCGTCAGTCCGAGAAGGCAGTAACCAATGTAGCGCTGCATGAAGGCCCGGATATCCGGGTTTGGCATGACGGTTATGAAAAACTGTTCAAACACCGGGCAGATCGCATTCGGATCGAAAACCACCGGCGCAAGTTTGGAGATGTAATCGCTATGCCGATGACGATCCATCCGCACCTGCCACTTTCCAACGCCATCCAGCTCCGAGCAGAAGAAGCGCAAAGTGCCGTTGCGCACGTTGATGGCGTACAGATCAGTGTTGAGATCATTGACCATCTTGGCGACGTAGGGTGCAGCTTCCTGCAGCATATTGTTGATTTTGGAGGTTCCGGCCGAGCTTTTGGCATGGCTATGTCGCGATGACATTCGGGCTTTGCGGGTCTTGTTTGCAGCAGCCATAGTGTCGATGGCCTCCTGCAGCTTTTCATGCCTTTCCAGCTTCTCGACCGGCCACTTTTCGTTGGGTTTGCCCAACTCCTTCATGGCAACCTGCGCGGCCCGGCCTTCATCAATCATCGCCTTTTCCTCATCAGTGGCATCGAGAAGAATGGCTTCATCGTCAATAAATTCGGCCGTGCGGTGGGCCAAGGGCCGAACAACGGACCCATCCTCATCCTCTTTCCAACGTTTCCCGTCGAATCCGTGCCAGCCAACACGGGCAACATATAGAATTTCATCGCCATAACGGTTGATCAGCCGACGGGCATTACCGATGTCGGTTTCCGGCTCAAGCGCGCATTCTTCGAGGATTTCCTCGGGAGAAAGCACAAGGGACGGTTCCTCTTCATCCGCCTCGACAACAGGCAAAGGGTCCGGGTGTTGGTTATAAAGCCCACGCTGCATGTTGGCGCGGGCCAGCATGTCCACAACCGGCTCAGGCACACCGCTTTTGCTCTTGTCTTTGCTCATTAACGCCCCTGCACTGCTATTGCGGCGCTGATAGCGCCAGAAAAATCCGTGCCCTCGGGAGGCCACAGGATCTGAATGTCGAGATCCGCACGCGCCAGCCGTGCCTGCGCCCGTGCCATGGCCGAGGCGGTCCACAGCGGTTCGCTATCGCCATCGGCCACCAGCAGCAGCTGGCGCACATGGGCGCGCACCTGGAGCGCTTCAGCGGGGTTCTGCCCCTCTTTCGGTTTTGGCCCCGGCACGCTCACGCGCCGCCATTGGCCGTTCGCGATCTGCTTTTTGAGCGTCGGATGCGGAAACGCGGAATCGGGGTCGGCCGGGCCTGCCAGATTGCCGATATCGCCGGCCGAGAAGTAAAACGTATCCTTGCGGAAACCTTCAGCGCCGGCGACCGCCATCACGTTCTCAATGCCCTCGCCGCCCAGCCAGCGGTTCGCGTCCGGGTCGCCGAGGATCGGTATCAGCCCGCCTTTCTTGGAGCCGCGCATCTTTTTGGTGGGCAGGAGGGTATAGAGGCCCGCCTCGACATCGAGGGGGGTCGGTGGTCGGCGACGGCCAGCGTCGGACAGGAAAGAGCGCCTGGCTTCTCTGCCCTTTTTCGTCACACCCCACAGCACCGGCCGGGATTTGCCTCGGGCGTTGGACAGGTCGATCCACGTCTGGTGGCACCCGATAACGGTGTCGGATGGATCGACAATAGGCGCGATCATGACCGGCCCGGAATAAATCGCCAGCGGCCGACCGCCCTCGTCTTCGCCTTCATAATAGCCGCAATCGGCAATGAATCGAATGTTGTCGAAAATATCCGGCGGCACGACAAAGCCTGTTCGCGCCTGCAGGTAAGCCGTCACCATGTCACGGCCGCGCTCTGTACTGGCTTTCAGCCACATGCCCCGTGCCTTGTTGATTTCGCGCTCACGATGGATGTTGCCTTGCGCGTCCTGCGCTTGCCGATTGCGTTCGGCCTGCGCCTGCGCCTCGGCAATGCGCCTCTGGCGCTCTGCCCGTTGTTCATCGCTCTCGTGTTCGCCCTCTTGCGGCACAGGCTCTTTCAGCACGGCCGAACACGCGCCGAGGAAGCCCGTGCGCGACCGCACCTCATAATGCAGGACATGGGCTGCAAGGCCGATCCCGTCTTTCCCGCCAGCGCCGCAGCCCCGGCAAACCCACACGGCTTTCTTGCGGTTAACCGCAAAGCGATCCCGACCGCCGCAACGCGGGCACGGCCCCTCATATTCCGGCCTGCCCCGCGCCGGTACCGGTATGGCCAGCCGGTCAACCGCATCCGCAAAGGATATGGCCCGGGCGCGTTCTATGAATTCATCCAGAACGTCAGACATGAACCCATCCCTTTCGAGACCAGAGTATGCGCAAAATATTCGGATAAAATTGTCCGAATGCCGTTGACAAACGGACAAAAATGTCCGATACCAATCTCATTGAAACGGAGACAGTTATGGACAAACGAGACCGCTTCATCGCCGAACTCAGGGAGCAAGCCAAGGAATTGGGTCTTTCTTTCCGGGTCGACAAAAGCAAAGGCAAAGGAGGGCATGCAACGGTTTTCATAGGAGAAAGGTTTGCAACTCTTCCCAGCCGAGAAATCGACCCGAAAACGGCATCGAAGATCAAAAAGGGGTTGGGGCTGAAATAAGCCCCCTCGCCACCTTGCCCGTAACTGCAAGGCCATGTTTGGCCATGAAGGGAAAGAACATGAAGACGTATGCGTATGCAGCCCGGTTTGAACCGATGGAAGATGGTGATGGCTTTGTGGTGACGTTTGATGACGTGCCGGAAGCCATCACGGAAGGCGACACCATGAAGGAAGCCCGCGAAATGGCGGCGGACGCGCTGGGCGTGGCGCTTCTGACGTACATCGAGCTGGGTCGCAGCTTGCCCGTCGCAGATGCGAAAGGCGTGTTCGTTACGCCGGACGCTGATGTTGCAGCCAAGATTGCCGTGATCGAGACTTTCCGTGAAAGCGGCATGACCAGAACGGAACTCGGCCGCCAGCTGGGCAAAGACGAGAAAGAGGTTCGCCGGATGTTGGACCCCAATCACCAGACGAAGCTGCAGCCGTTGACGCAGGCACTGGCCGTTATGGGCATGCGCCTGGTCGTGGGCTTGGAAGCAGCTGAATAGACCACCGAAAGGCAATCCGGGCACATCAGGGCGCACTCTTGTGGTGCGCCCTGATCCTTTATGAGGGGAAAGAATGTTAAGACGTATGCTTACGCTGCATGGTTTGAACCGATGGAAAATGGCGCAGATGTCCTCTGACTTGAACAGTTCGGCGTAGATCGGGCGGGTATGGGTGTCAGGATTTGTCAAGGCGAGTTCCTTTGCGCTTACGCAGTTCGCTCGCCTTTTGATCGACGCGTGCCAGCGTCAGGAGTGCTGGCTTCAATTCATCGGGGGCCGTGTCGTAAGCCATGACGCGAGTAGAGCGACCTCCGTTAAGCCGCGGAAGAACGCCGCGGGGGATCGCTTCCCAATTCGAGGGGGCACAATTCATTTTGTCGCCGTCTAGGCATTTCAGGACATAGCCATCGGGAATTGGCCCGTTCGCCTGCTCCCACAAATACCGATGCTTATGCACTGGGCGAGTTGCGGCTCCCGTCCATGGGTTCACCTCGTCAATGATCATGACGGTGTACCCGTCCTTTCTATCAATCCGCTCGTGGCCTGCCCCTTGATGATTGTGAGGTAGCCTACCTTTCTTGAACTGAGTGCGCTGCGCGTTAGGGTGACGACCTCCAGTGCCAGGCGCACAGGTCGTACCCTTATTCGGAGACACCTGGCCTTTCACGAAATGGCCGGTTCGTCCGGTCTTCCAGCCCATCCGCTTGCGGAGTGCGTGCAGGTTCTGCGGCGTAACATCTTCGCGCTGGAAATTCGCGTTGAAGGCGGAGTGATATTCTCCAATCACCATGGCAGAGTGATTTTTAAGCCAAGCCATTTCCTCGACCGAAAACTTCCTGTGGCGACCAAAGAAGCGACCCGGCTTTCGGCCTACAAACCAGCCTTTCCGCTTTCTCAGGCCATGAAGGTGGAGAGCCGTGATTTCAGGCCTGCCGAATGCTGCAAGAAACGCTCGATGGTAATCACTAATGATCATAGAGCGATTTTCCTCCAGCCAAGCCATTTCCTCGGCGCTGTATGAGATCGCGCGTCCCTTCATGTGCCTGCTGCCTTGATCAGTGGACGCTGTGTGCGCACTTGCGGTTCGTCTCGAGACGGGGCGGTCGGCGGCGAAATCATCGGCAGCGCTGAAGCGAAACGGTCGCCGTGTGTGGCAACAAGCGCCACGGCTTTCAGCGACAGGTCCGCGTTGCGGATGATCTGCTCGCTCACACCTACGATGGCGTCCGCGCGTTTGACCTCCTGCTCGATCTGTTCAGCGGTCATTCCCTCGTCGCTCAACCGCTCAAGCTGCGAGAACAGGTGGTTGTTGAGGTCGATAAGTCGGTTTTTCATGGATAGATCTCCGTGGTGGAAAACAGCGGCCGCAACTCGTCGCGCTTCTTGGTGACGCCGGCGCGATTGCAAAAGAAAAGGATGCGAGCAAGCGCTTTGGCGTCATGACCACCACCCCCCAAGCACCCGATATTCTATCGGCCTGCCTGCATCCTTGGCGTGTTCAATGCCTTCCAGCATGCCCTTGGATATGCCGCGATCCGTGTAAACCACCGTCGCATCCGCCACGCGGCCCCACGCCAAACCGGCGGCAATGCCGAGCGCCCGCTCGTCCGGCACATCGTCATCCAGCACGCCCGGTTGCGTGTAGAGCAAGTGGGAGGCTATCGGAGCCTCGCCCCGGCGCAGGCAATCGCGCAGGCACTCCCGCCCGTAGGTCTCATTCGTGAGCACATCACCCGCATAGGGGCTTTCCAAAATTACAAGACGCGTCATAGCCGTGAATCCTCCGCTGGATAGCTGGCGCGCAGGTGCACCACGGCCGCCGCCGTGCGCAGCGCTTCCCAGCCGTAATTTGTGATGCTCCAGGTGCTCGGCGCGCCGGATGTATCTTGATCGGCCGCAATCAGCGCCCGCTCCGCAAAATCCGCAATCAACGCATCCGCCACGGACGGCCGAACGCCGATCCCGCGTCGCAAGGTGCCAGCGTCGAACGGCTGGTCGTGTTCGCCGATCCAGATCAAGGCCCGCGCCTGCGCTTCCTCGATCCGCTCCTCCATGGTCTTGCGCACCGTCTCACGCGCAAATTCATCATCCGGCCCGGAACGAGGAGACGCCGCGCGAAACGACATCGGCGCAACATGACCGCCAGCGCCGGGGGGCCGGGGGTCCGCCTTCATGTAATCGTCCCACATGACGCGGATAATCTGCGGATTGCCCTGCCCGTAGGAGCCGTCTTCATTGCGCTCCCAAACGAACCACGCCGTGTTCATCTGGCTGGAGACCTTGTTTCCCTCCCAGCCTTCCCGGTGCATCATGGGCAGGCGGTGGGCAAATACGTAGATCCGCGATGGCGGGTGTTCATCCATCACGTAGCGGCGGTTCTTATCCTCAAAACCGCACATGAAATTCAGGTTCAACAGCAACGCCATCTTGCCCGGCTTGTGAACGCGCAGCGCATGGGCTGCAAAGGCATTGGCGAGATCGTCGTAAGGCGGGTTGGTGACGATATCGACACCTTCAGACCCCGTTGCATCTGACAGCAGGAAATCCCCAACCTGCTGATAGTCGCCCTCTTGCGTGACGATTCCCCGGTCAACCAGATCCGCAATCATGACGCGGTAGCCCGCCGCCTCCAGCGGGCGCAGGCAAGCGCCGAGGCCGACGGCCGGTTCCTTCACCACGCCGGAAAAGGATTCCAGCGCCAGCAACGTGCGCATGGCTTCAATCGGCGTCTGGTAAAGCTGGTCGCCCTTCTCCGCCGCCGTGTGCGATTTGGTGCCGATGGCGTGGCGAATGGCGGCTTTCGTGGGTGAAACCCCTTCGCGCACCTTCTCCTCGATCACGAGGCGGATAAAGCCGGGGTTTGCCGCCTCCTTATCGCGCAGCTTGCGGGCCTTGTGGATCTGGTCACGGGTCAGGCCAATGCTATCGGCGGTTAAAGTGTCTTCGTTGACGACGCTTTTGGGGCGACCGCGCAGCGTCTTGCCTTCCTTGGCCAGCCGGTCCCATTCATCTGCAATGCGGATTTCGGAATAGCTAACCAGCTCCAGCGCATCGGCCTGAATGCGCCGGCAGGCGGCAAGGGATTCTTGCAGTTTAAGTTTAGCCACCGCATCGCCCAACGGCTTCACGGTGGAATAGACGAGATCGGCCAGCTGCTTTGCCGCCTGCACATCGCCGGCGTCAAACAGCGCCCGTGCACGGTCGAGGTCGCCGACGAGATCGGTAGAAGCGGGACTGATCGGCGCAAGGGCGTTCATTGCCTGCACCGCTAGAACGGCACGTCATCATCCATTGACTGGCTGTAGGAGCCTGCCCCGGATGATGATGTGGAGGAACGACCGGCTGCGCGGTTGCTGTCATAGCCGTAATCGTCGGCGTCACCAGCGGGTGGGCGGGAGCCGTCGCGACGGCCTTCCAGCATGGTCAGGCTGCCGCTGTAACCCTGTAGCAGGATCTCGGTGGCATAGCGGTCGGCACCATCCCGGTCCTGCCACTTGCGGGTCGCAAGCTGGCCCTCAATGTAAACCTTCGCACCCTTTTTGAGATACTGTTCGGCCAGTTTGGCAAGGTTTTCATTGAAAATGACAACCTTGTGCCACTCGACCTTTTCCTTCCGGTCGCCTGTGGCCTTGTCGCGCCATGTCTCCGAGGTGGCGATACTCAGGCTGACGATAATCCGCCCATCTTGGGTGCGGCGGATGTCGGGATCTGCGCCGAGGTTGCCAATGAGGATGACTTTGTTGACCGATCCAGCCATCAGTGCGCCCTCTCTGCTTTTGCCGGCGCCGGTTGCGCGGGCCTGTTCATTTCCGAGATGATTTCGAAGGCCAGCAGGGTCATCGCGAAATCCACCTGCAGGGCGGGATAGACAATGCGGGGCTGGTTCAAGAGCGTAATGGCTTTCAGCACCGCCTGGCTGAAATCCACCGCGTCGGTGAGCGCCACACCCTTTTTGGAAACCAGCAAAACAGACGCGCCGCAAAGCGGATCGCCGAGGTCGCGTGTTATTTCGTCAGGGTCGGCAACCGATAGAACGCTGCCATTGCTGAACCTGACAAAATTTTGAGGGCACTCGCGCAGATCAAAACCACAGGCGCAAAAGACCGCTGCAAACTCGACCAATGCCATGGGGTAAACGCCCAGAGCTGCTCCGAGAATGTCGAATGCATTCTGCACCAGTCGCTTGCTATCGGTTGGGCCAATGATTTCGCCGCCGACGCCCAACATGAGAATATCGCCTTCGATAAACGGATAATCCCGCCCATGGCGAACAACCTTGCCGGGGCCGGTTGCCCGCATCAGTCTGCGGCCGTTCTGCAGCCGCACAAGCATGTCCATGTTCGGGGCGGTGGAAGTCGTCATGGCGCACCTGCCTTTTCGAGTGCTCTGGCAAGACGCCAGCCGGGTCGGGTTACCTGATAGGTGGAGGCTGCATTGTTGCGCTGGTCGCCGAGAATGCCGAGATAGCCCCGGTCCAGGAGCCAGCCGAGCGCTTCGCGTCCGCTGCCCCGCGCAAGTGCGGCCGAGGCTTCGAGACCCTTGAAGGAAATCCGCACCCGGCCACCCTCACTGCACAGCCAAAGCAAAGCCTTTTCGGCATTCACGGGATAGAGCCTGCCGGGTTCACGGCCCGCCTTGGCTTTGGCGCTGGCCTCGTCGGCAATCAGGCCCGCTGCAGGCACGCAATGGTGCATTTGCGCGATCTCATCGAACTGGCGCTGGTTCAGCCCGGTTGCCCATCGAATGAACGCGGCGGGCATTCCAATGTCGGCCATATGCCGTACGGCCAGCGTCTGCATGACCGGAGGCATGGCAGCAAACAGATGGGGGCTGATCGGTATCGAGTGCTGCCCGAACGCGTAAATCCCGATCATTTCCACCTCGGTTGTTTGGGCTTGGATGGCTCCACGGCTGGCGGTAGCGGCGTGATATGGTCTGTGGCTGGCGCTGGCGGCGCAGTGGGCGGGGCAGATTGCGCTGGTGCAGGGTTCCGGTCGCCGGACGGCGGGGTCAGCGTGTGTCCCCGCCGCACCCAATCCCGGTAGATATCGATCTCTTGATCGGTCAGCCCCCGGGCGAGATCGTTGCGCTCCTGACGCTCCAGCCACGCGCAGTGCGCCAGAGTGAGGTGCGGACGCATGGAGTGCATGATGCCGATGCACTTCGCGCCCTTTGGCAAAGCCAGTATCCGTTTCGGATCGCTTACCAGCTTCGCCCACAGGGGCACCTCGGCCGGACGGCACTGGAGCACCTCCATTGCGGCAAACGCCGGATCGTCAGTCACGATGTGGAGGAGAATATCTGTCATGCGCGCCCGCCTTTCGGCCCGTGCTCCTGCGCGTCCTGAATGATCTGGCACACGTCGCGCTCATCGGCGCGCAGCTCCTGCGCAATGCAGAACGTGCTTTTGCCGCCCTTGGCCCATAGATCGAGGACCGCCTCGGATAATTTCCGGAGGCGGACTTGATCGCGAGTGGATGGGGGCAAGGGCGACACGGAAACTTACTCCGCTTCGCCGACAATCCTCAACGCAGGCGCGTCCACGCCGCCCTTGGCCACAATGGTTGCATACTCACGCTTTAGCGCCGTCGCCTGCTCAATCACGCGGTCGAGGTCGGACATGCACTTGCGCCCTTCGTTCGGGCTGACATTGAGGTCTGCGAACGCAATAGACGCATTCATTTGATAGGCGTTCTGGCGGGTGGAAAGCTCCATGGATTCGCGAAGCAGGCAGGCACCCTCCCCCACGATTGCTTTCGGATCGGTCAGCTTGCACCCATTCAAAGCAGCCATGACGCGGGTAACGACCGGGTCTTCGCATTCCATCTCCAGCCGCAGCACAGCGGGTATGGGCAGCAACTCCGTGTCGTTGGATGAATTGCAGCGGCCGATCTGACTTTTCGAAAGGGATGTCAGTTCGGCGGAAGGTTCGATTCCACCGTTTTTCTTGATCAACTGGCGGTTCGCGGCTTTCAACTGGTGGAACCAGGCGTCTGTCATGGCGTCTTTCATGGCGCGGCGTCCTCTAGGCAAAAAAAGGTCATTCCCGCCATGGGAAAATGTGGCGGGTTTTCCCGTAGTGGGAAATTCTCGAAACTGTCAGGATCAGCGCATCAACTCATGGAGGGCCACATGCGCGCACCACATCAAACGGACCATTGCCGACAGGGCCAATGTTCAAACCCCGCCGGCAATGTATTGCGGCAACTGCGCAGGATAAAAGTTGCCGCAGGTTCAAAACGCCGGTGCGGCGCAGCCCCAAAGGCGCAATGGACGCGCCGCACCGGCTATGCGCAGCCAAGCCTTGGGAGGACTTGCCCAGCCGCGAATGGAAAAGGGGAAAGAGGCGCATCATTCGGCGGCCTCTATGCAGTGTGCGGGACGGGGTACATCACCCGGCCAAGGGGCGTTGTCTGGCCAGTTATAAGAAAACCAAAGCATCGCCTGCTCAAAACGATCAACTCCGATATCGCCGCCTGCCGCTATTGTATCAATTCGCCGCCCTCCAGATAGGACGAGAGTCGATACCCGACCACGGCTTAGGCCAGTGGCTGCGCAGTATGCATCGGCGGCAGTAAGGAGCTGATCTCGTAACTTCATACATGCGAATATGCGTAATTTTATACGCCGGTCAACATAATTTAATCCGCTTTCTCCGAGAGGTATCGCGTACTATGTTACGCTTGATGAATAACACTTTGATAAATCGGCTTAATTCTCTAATGAAGGAGAATGGCATAAGCGCAAACCGCCTGTCGATCCAAGCGACCGGCGCTCGCGATACTGTCCGAAAAATATTGGATGGGACAACAAAAAACCCGAGAGTTGATACGGTGTCTAAGTTGGCGTCGGTGCTGGGCACGACATCTCAGTATCTAACCGGGGAGGACGGAACGCCGGAGCAAGTAAACACTATTCTTCAGAACTCAACCCGCGAGATACCAACCCTTCCGTCTCGCGTAACTATGCCGTTAGACATACCAGTTATGGGAACTGCTGCAGGCTCTCACACTAGAGGTGCTTTTCAGTTCGAAGGGGGGATTGTCGACTATGTTCGGAGGCCTCCCGCATTGACAGAGGCAAGGGATATCTATGCGCTTTTTGTCGAAGGTACGTCTATGGAGCCACAATATCACCCTGGAGACCTCATTTACGTTAACCCGCGCAAACCTCCGAGAGCAGGCGATATTGTCGTGGTAGAATGTAAGAACGGTGACCACGAGCCACATGAGGCCAGCATTGGCATATATCGCCGCAGGACTGAGAAGGCGATTGTCATCGGAAAACACAATCCGCCTGCTGAAATCGAAATAAAATGCGATATCGTCAAGGGCATTCATAGGGTGTTGACGATAAACGAATTGTTTGGGGTGTAGTGCTTAGACGGGGATGCCAGCCTCAATTAAAAAGGCATGTGTAGCTTTCCCGATATCGCCCCAATTCCCTCCTTTTTTACCACGAACGCTATATGGCCTTACACGCGGCCGGACCCTGATTAGTGCAGGCTTTCCGTGTTCATCGTGGGAATGATCAGCGATTTTTTCTTCCCATTCCAAAACCACAACTGGATACTTGAGCATCTTTCCGCTTTTGCCTCTGCCATAGCAGTTTAGTCGGACAGAATGCCAAGGGTCGGTTTCTTCAACCAACTCCACAACGTATCCAGCGTTGCGGAGCGCGTCGCCGTACTTTGCATTGACATCATGGATGGTCTTCATCCCCTCAACTTTGGGCCTGCGCTCTTCGAGCGACACGTGGTTCAAAGCTTTCTGTTCATAGTTACTTCCGACAACAGCCTCCTTCAGCAACATGACATCGTCTGAAGGCTGTAAAAGAGATGTCACGTCACCCAACACAAGTGCTTGCGAGTGCTTACAAAAAAGCCCCCCTTTTCGCCCAGCCGGACACGTGCAGAACATCCGAAGGTTCGCGCCCCGGCCGTCAGCTGTGACAACATATTGATTCGTGGTGCCCTTCACTGCGAACTTTAACATCTCACCTCTCCCAAGCTGAATTGCAACCATAGAGCAGGTTTCCGCAGCGCTTCAATCGGGAATATATTACGCGCGGATAAGTAATTTATTACGCACATTGTATTGACGCGTAATTTAATCCGCATTAGGCATACGGGTGCCTACAGAAATCGGGTCGGATTCAGCGTCTGGTCACTCTGGAGGTCAACCGCCAAGCCGCGCCAACGCCTTGTCATCAAAGGGGACAATTCATGAGAAAGGAACGCTTTTCCAATGTCACCAAAACAACCCTTTGCGAATTTCATCACCGCTCAATGGCTTGGAACAAGCTTTCCGACACATACCGAGCGGAACGGCGTGAAGCAGGTCGTGGCAATCATGCTCGAAACACCGGAAGGTGTATTGCGTCTCCTGCTCGACGAAACGGCAGCCAAGGACGTGCGGCACGCTTGCACGTACTACCGCGAGGCCCAGTCGGAAAGATCATCCGATATCCCAAACTCGTAGATGTTGCCTGCGGACGGCCAGTTGCAGGAACCGCCAGCAACCTGCTCTACGGCGACATACTTCGTAACATATGCGCCCAGCCACTCCCCGTTGAAGTAGCAATGCCACGCAATTCTACCGCGGTCGAAGCGCCAAATGATCTCCGCGATTCCATGCTGGCATCTGAAGCTATAGTGCGTCGCAGGTTTCCCCGGCGCGTTCGAATACGGACTGCGTATCATTTTGCGAAGCGATTTGAGGTTACAAAATCGTTCATCATGATGGCTCCTGTAGTGATGAATGACAGGAGGCGGGCGTCGTGTGAAGGCGCTCGTCTCCGCCCCACGAGTATGCAGACCGGACCTGTATTCCGCAACACTAAAACAGCGCGCATGGAGGGCTACGCCTGATGTCCGCCCGCGATCCTCATCACATCGATGTCGCGATAGGTGCCCGCATCCGGCTCATGCGCAATCAGCGCGGCTTGTCGCAAATTGCGCTCGGTCACAAATGCGGCGTCACCTTTCAGCAGATCCAGAAATACGAGAGCGGCGCGAACCGCGTGGGCTGCTCTCGCCTCGTGCAGATCGCCAAGGCGCTCGGCATTCCCCCGGCATGGTTCTTTGAAGACTACGGCCCCGCCGGGGACAGCAGTTCTCTCCTGACTGAAGCATTGAACGAAAACCAGCGCCTGACAGCCACATTCAAGGCTCTTGGCGAACTCCTCAAAGGTGAAGCGAAATGAATCCCGATGCACCCACCCTTTATGTGCCGCGCGAATGGGTAGAGAAAAAATATCCCGCGCCTCAAATCAACCCAAACGACTTTTTGCATCGTGTCGATGGTCAGTGGACACTTCAACCCACAGAGCATGCAGCCGATCCTGAGAACTTCACCCAGCATGTCATTGGACTGACGCCGGGCGATGCCATCGCATTTGATCAGGTGCGGCTGTACGGCAAATTCACCTTCACCTTGACAGATGACTTATCAATAAAGGTCGACCGCGAAATCCCTGACGACGCCAATTTGTTTTGGCTTGCCGGAGATGGTGACACCTGCAGCGACACGCTGGCCGAACTGGCGACATGGGAAGAACTTGAACCAGGTCACCATGAAGCCGAATGCAACTTTTGGTCCGGCCCGCTGTATTTCCGGTTCAGAGTTGCCAGCGATGGCCGTGGATATTTCAAGCTGGACCACACGTCCACGTTTGTTGAGGCCCGTATTGCGCTCGATCCTGACGCGCCTGCGATTTCAACGAGGGAGCTATATCAAGCCTATCGCGATTTCATGTGCACAGCCCCCGAAAACTTCGTAGGGCCTGCGGCCTTTGCGCGGGAAATGTCGGCCAAGTTTGAAAGCGACCGCTCGACTGGCACCACGATGTATCGCGGCCTGAAGCTTAAGCCCGTTGCGCCGACTAAGAAGCAGATGGCGAAGGCGTTATCCGTATCCATCAAAGAGGGACAGCTACATATCTCGATAGGCATCGCCACCCTAGCGTGGACTGTTCAGATGCAGGATGCGTGGCCGGAAGATTTCTATGTGAGCGATCTCAGTAAGTTCGCCAAGTCTATGGCCCAGCAGCTGAAGCGCGAAGAGGAAGATGGAACGACAGCGGTGCACCGCATGCTGGATGCAGCCGCCGATGCCGTGATGGAAAATGGCGATGACGGTGTGGACGAAGGCGACGTTGAGACCGGACTGGACCTTGTCCGACCGTACATGCAAGGCGGTGCGAAATGAGCGCCGCGACCGCAGTCAACACGTGGCTTCCTCATGATTGGGTGTGTGAACACATCCCCGATCCGCAGGCCTATATCAACGCCTTCCTGCATTGCGACAACGGCGAATGGTGGATGCGGCCGGCGACGGAAGATGACAGAGAGCGTTTCGGCTGGTCCGAACAGCTCACGCCCGGCCAGATCGTGCCGTTCGACCTTAACCGCGCCTACGGTTATTTTGAGGCCACTCTACACGAGGACGGCACTATCGAAGGCATAGGCGGCATTCCAGCCGATGCGACCCACTTTGTCGTCAATGATGACGATGAATTTCTCAGTGACACAGTGAAAGGGGCGGTTGAGTCCGCAGAGGCCGCTCCCGGCCCGATTGACGTGAACGCTTATCACTGGAGCGGCCCGTACCATTTCCGCTTCGACATCATCAACGGCATTGGTTGCTTCATTCAGGAGGCGTCAGCATGAGCGAGATCGAGCATCACGGCGTTGTGGCCATGGGCCAAGCCAGTTTTCAGGAACGCGTCGGCCGTTGGCTGGATGCCTGCTTTGGCCCAGCCATCGCGGCCGACAGGCAAGAGCGGAACGACCGCTTTATCGAAGAGGCGCTGGAGCTGGTGCAGGCCACCGGCTATAGCGCCGGCCGCGCCCATGCGCTGGTCGAGTATGTGTTCAACCGCCCGGTCGGAGATCCCGAGCAGGAAGCGGGCGGCGTCCAGCTGACATTTGCGTCCCTGTGCCTGGCCAATGGCCTCGACATGGACACCTGCGGGGAAGCGGAGCTTGCCCGTGTATGGGAGAAGATCGACAAGATACGTGCAAAGCAGGCCGCGAAACCCACGGGGTCAGCACTGCCCATCGCCGTTGCCCAGCCAGCGCAGAAAGCGTCTTGCGCCGAGACGCTTTTGCCCGAG
Organism: Rhizobium sp. CFBP 8762; assembly: GCF_014841565.1. Taxonomy (GTDB): domain Bacteria; phylum Pseudomonadota; class Alphaproteobacteria; order Rhizobiales; family Rhizobiaceae; genus CFBP-8762. Next base: position 2,944 of record NZ_JACYUD010000012.1, on the reverse strand, counting down.
AGCGTGACGAACGAGATCGTTCGCTCGGCGATGCTCAATGCCTGGAACGAGATTTGCGACGACACCGAACATCACCCGCTTGATATTACCCAACAGGGTCGGCGACGGCTGTCATTCCACCCGGCGCATTGGGCAGACCTGACAGCAATGCGCATTCGCGATCAGCTGCACTACCAGCTGGATATCGCCAACGCGATGGCCAACCACAAAGACGCCCGCCAATTGCTGGCGGATATAACGGCAGACGTGACAGGCCAAGAATGGGTAAATGCGGTTGAGGGTCTTTTCGACAAGATGGCCCAGCGCATCGCAGAGCTTGAAGCAGAGCGCCAGTGGCGGCTTATTAAAACAGCGCCGCGCGATAAGACACACATCTTTATTGCTGTGCCTACCAAGGATCAGGACGGTTACCTAGTCGGCGAGGCGTATTTCGACCCGGAGCCCGATAATGGTGCAGAAGACGGCGAATGGTGGTGGGCTGGTACAGGCCGGGACAACTATTTTGACAGTTCTATCAACGAAGGCAATTGGCACCTACCAACCCACTGGCAGCCCTTGCCGCCTGCGCCTCTCCCCGCCTCTCCCCATGAAGGAACACAGTCATGAGACTAGCGTGCTCAACGTGCGCCGGTGAAGGCGCTATCTACAAATCGAAGTACGGCGGCAACGATCCTGACGTCTGGCGGGACCGTGAATGTGAAGCTTGCGAAGGTTCTGGCAATCAAATTTGCGAAGCAAGAAGTTGCGGGGAAGTAGCTGTTGCTTTCAACGACGACGGTGAAGCGCTTTGTGAAGACTGCCTCACAGATTGGATTATTGAGGAAGGAACACAGTCATGAGAGAGCTATATGCTCTGGGTGCCGCTGGCATATTTGGCACAGTTGTAAATTTGAGCTTGACCGATCAACACCTCGTGCTGCCACCAGCCCCGCCAAAACAATCAGACGAAAGCAAACAGCTTCACCTTAGCCGCGCAGAGGCAAAGCGCCAGCGCCGTGCGCAACGTAATTTGAGGGCACAGTCATGAGCAAGATACAACAGGAAGCGATTGATGCCCGCCTCTACGATGGAACCGTTCCCATGGCAGATGGTGGTGATACTCGTATGACAGCAGCGGAAGAGGTTTTGGCTTGGCTGCTTATTGAAAAGATAGGTGTGCCCGATGATGGGGTCGGTTCCGGCTGGGGGCGAAAAGACACTCTAAGGCATCACGACACGAAAGTAATGTGATTGTCCGGCTTTTTAGAACGGATTGAGAACGGCGTTTGAGGCGCGCGCTGCTTACTCGGCGAACAGAGAGGCAGCGTCGACAACTTTGGCAAAATCGGATTCAAGGTGTGCCATCGTCACATCAAAGATCGTACGCGCAGAGAGATGAGCGGAAGGCATATCGAAGCCAAGCACAGCATCCCGCACAATAGTCATCGTAAATCCGAGATCGGAGCCGGCACGAACTGTGGAATTAACGCAAAATCTGAATGGGATTTTGACTTGGGTTACAGATCCCGCGCCGCATCAAATCTCGGCCGTGATGGCGCAATGGCAAGGTCGGTTGACCGTTAACGTCGGCGACCGTTTTTGGGTCAAGGAGTGCTTTCTTCCCGATCCACCGTCGGACGACGACGCATGGGACGATCATTCCTACACCTATGTTCAATGGAGCGGCTGCGGATGCAAGGCGGCCGATGTGCCGAACGCACTGCGCAAGCCAGCGCATTGCATATACCGCGCCGATCCCACGTGGGATGACGTCCAGATGATTTGGAAAACAGGGCGGTACATGCCCCGATGGGCTTCGCGCATGACGCTTGTGGTTGAAGAGGTCCGCATTGAGCGGCTGCAGAATATCAGCGAGGAAGATGCGGCGGCGGAAGGCTGGCCAGCGCCGGAAAACAGGGCGCAGGCAGGCGTTGCCGAGATCCGTGACGCTTATCCCATCGGCTGGTATGCAGCGCTTTGGGACACGATCAACGGCCCGGGCGCATGGGATAGAGACCCGTGGGTCGTTGTTTATCGCTACAGGGTTGAGCGCCGCAACATTGATGCGGACGCCCGGTGATGGGTCTCAATCTCGAACAAGACATTGAAGCCCTCTTTGAGGTGAAGATGCGCGAGTTTTGCACCTGGTGCTCCAAGCACTACGCGCTCACCAAGGCCGAGATGATGAAAGATAACGTCCTTGACGCCAAGCCTGCAGGCTACCGCGAAGGCTGGAATGATGCCCTTCATACGCTGGAAGGTGCGCTGGAAACATGGATTGAGGATCAAGCATCATGAGTTCTATCTGGCTGGACGAGCATTGCTCCCTGAAAAGCTATTCCGCCACCACGAAGGGCGGCAAGTCCATGCTGCGTATCGAGATCGATGTGCGCGATCACTATAGCCTTGGTTATTTGTTGCGGCATCTGGACGAGATCGAGGCCGAACAGAAAGCCGCCGCGCGTAAACCTCGGCCGGCGAAAGGCAAAGCGAAGTCTGACCAACTGGCCCTGCCCTCCCCGCCCTTGCAATTACCCTATTTTCCGGGTGATGAGTGATACGTCGAATTGATCAGTTGTAGAATCAATTGAAAACAAGTTACGAGTAACTATGAACAGATCAACAGATAAAGCCGAAACGATTCGTAAAAAGGTCGCCGCCCATCGGGCGAAGCAGGCGGCTGCTGGTCGTTCGGAAGTCAACACATACCTATCAACGGAGATGATCCAGAAGCTGGACGCTCTGAAGAAAGAACGTGGCGTCGCCTCGCGCGCGCCGCTGATCGAGGAAGCCGTGAGGTTTTATTTTGAAAACATGAGGGCATAAATAAAAACCCCGCCGTTGGAAGCGGCAGGGGTTTTTGGATGACAGCAATCTAAGTTGGGAAAAGACAACCGTCTCAATTCATTCCCAACATAGGTGAGATTTTAAGAACCTGCAAGATGTGAGTCTTCCGGGAACGCTA
>NZ_JACYUD010000011.1 GCF_014841565.1 Rhizobium sp. CFBP 8762 | reverse complement strand
TAGGCCGGTTCGACAGTGCTTTGAGCGAAGCGGCGAAAAGCTATGTACTTGAGCGGACATTTGCCGACAGCAAATTTTATGATCGTATCAAAGACCAGCGGATCAGCTTCGAGGAGTTCCACACCGTACTCAAGGAATACGTGGCGTGGGAGGCGGAGACCGGGATGTTCGAAATTCTTCTGGAGAAAATCCGCAATTATGAGCATCCCGACGACAGCGAAGACGACGAGGAAGAGGCAACGGGAGCCATGTGGCATCCGCTCTATGCTGAAAGCAGGCGCTTGTTCCGCAAATACGGATTGATCCTGCCTGCAAGCGTCTTTTTCGTGGCTAGCGCGTTGCGCCTCGCTGGCCAAAGTCCGGACGATATTCCGGCGGTAATGGAGGCGGCAAAATTAAAGAGAAGTACTGTTTTCATTAAGGGCATCACGCCATGAGCGAAAATTTATTGATCATAGATACGGCTGCAATCATCAATCTGTACGCACAGCGCGGGCAGGCTGGCTGGGATGCTCTTTTCAAGACCAACAAGCGCGTCATGGTTCTCGACCCTCATAACATGCTTTGCCAGGCGAAAGCATTTGCCGTGGAGACGGCAGCGCCCTCGTCTTAAACGCCTTAACATGAGCCTATCATCACTGTGTGCGGTGACGCGTAGGCGCACTCTTTTCCGCATTTGTGAGCCATTGCCAAACTGTGGTAGGAAGCCGCATGTCATCTGCGCCACTCAACAACCCTGTCTATAACCCGCCGCTGGAGCCGTATATCTCCATCATCCATCAGGATGCGGATATTTTGGTTCTGGATAAGCCCAGCGGGCTTTTGTCCGTGCCGGGACGGGATCCCGCTTTGTCGGACAGTCTGGCAAGCAGGGTACAACGGCGGTTTCCGACAGCCTTGATGATCCACAGGTTGGATAAGGATACATCCGGGGTTGTTGTCATGTCTCTCAACCGGAAGGCCCATGCGACCGTTGCATCGCAGTTCGAGCAACGGCTTACTGAGAAATCCTATGTAGCTGTCGTGTCCGGGCAACTTGTCGGGGATAGCGGACAAATCGATCTGCCGCTGGCCATTGATACCAATAACAAACCGCGCCACCGCGTCGATCACGACAATGGCCGCCCGGCGCAAACGGAATGGCGCGTGTTGGCGCGCGAAGAGGACCGGACGCGGGTGAAATTATCACCCTTGACGGGCCGCACCCATCAGCTTCGCGTGCATATGAAGGCCATCGGCCACCCCATTTTGGGTGATGCGTTCTATGCGGATGAGGCTGCGCTCGCGGCTGCGGACCGGCTTTTGCTGCATGCTGAAACACTGCGGTTTCGTCATCCCGATGGGCGGGATGTGACCTTTACCGTTCCATGCCCGTTTTGAGAATGACATGAGCGTGAGCGACACACAGCATTTGGTGGATTTTGTCGGCGGTGCCGTGGGCCATCGCCTTCGCGCCGGTGAAGGGCGAGGGCAGGCGCTGCCCAAGGCAGCAGGGTTTGCGCGCGGCTTCACACCCAAAATTGTGGACTCCACAGCAGGGTTGGGGCGAGACGCTTTTCTATTGGCTTCGTTGGGAGCAGAGGTGACGCTGATTGAGCGGTCCCCGGACATGTTTGAGGCGTTGCGGGCAGGGCTGGAGCGCGCAAAGACCGAAGGCGGGCGCTACGCGGAGATCGTTAGCCGGATGACACTTCTTCATGGCGATTCCATTGCGCTGTTGCCGGAGCTGTCGCCGGAGGTTGTTGTGGTCGACCCCATGCATCCGCCACGCCATAACAGCGCATTGGTGAAGAAGGAAATGCGCGTTCTGCGCGAACTTGTCGGGGCCGATCCCGACTCTCGCGAGTTGATGACGATAGCGTTGCGTTGCGCGCAAAAGCGTGTGGTATTGAAATGGCCGCTCCGGGCCGCGCCCATGGACGGAATCGTTAAGCCCTCGCACCAGATACTGGGCAAGAGCACCCGTTACGATGTGTTCGTTATTCCCCATCCTGCAGGCTAAGAAGCGCCCGTGCGGCGGCCTCGTCCGTTACCAGCGTATGGCACCCGGTGCGCAGAATTGTTGCCCGGATAGCAGGAGCCCGTACCTTTCCGCCGGACGCAAGAACGATATGGCGAGCGTTTGATACTGCTTCCAGCCCCACGGACATGACCCGGTCGTGAATGGGATGGTGCACTGTCCGGCCCTCAGCATCGAGAAAATGAAACAGCGTATCGCAAATCGCCCCCGCTGCCAGAAGGGCGGCATGATCATCGGGATTGAGAAAGCCACGCGAGAGCGAGGTTCCCTGCGGGCTCATATCCCCACAGCTGATGACGGCAATATCAAGGTTGGCAGCCTTGTTGAACAGTTTTTCCAACCCGCAGCGCTCGATCAGGCGGGTCTTGGTTTCCGCAGAATCGACGACAAGTGGGGCGAGCAGCAGCAGACAATCGGCGCCCAGATGGCTTGCAACCCGCCAGGAATATTCCACCGGATTGATCGTGCTGGCCTCCAGCAGACCGCCCAGAAGAGAAACAACCTTAACCGCTTCCCGCCGCGGCGGGCGAAAGGTCTGGAGTGACGCATTCAGCGTTCGGCCCCAACCAACGCCAAGCGTCATATGATCGGTGATGACCTCGCTCAGGAATGTGCCAAGGGCCGCGCCTACATCACGCGCAGTACTCTCTGGCGTGCCTTCGCCGGGAACCACGATGGCTTCTTCCAGACCAAATGCCTGCTCCAGTTCCAGCGCCAGAGCCGTACATTCGGCAGGGGCCTGGTTGATCCAGATTTGCACCTCCGCTCGTTTACGGGCTTCGTCCAGCATGCGAATGACCGTTGAGCGGCTGACGCCCAGATTCTCGGCGATGTCTTTTTGCGTCAGGCCTCGGTTGTAATACAGCCATGCTGCCCGCAGACGCAGGGACTCCGTCTCAAGAAGGGCCGTTTGACCATTGCGTGTCAGCTTTGCCACGTTTTACTCCACAGTAAGATGGTCACTATCACCAAAATCTTTGAGGATAGCAATACATTTGACGATACCAATTGACAAAAGCGCCACGCGCTCCTATTTTTCGTCTGCGCACTAGGGCGGGTCTTAAGGACTTTACGTGAGGAACTGATATGACATCCAAGCTTGACCAACTTCGCGAAATGACCACGGTTGTTGCCGACACCGGCGATATCGAGGCTGTTGCGCGCCTTAAGCCTGTTGATTGCACCACCAACCCGACAATCGTCTACAAAGCGCTTGGCGAGCCCATGTTTGCCGATGCGATCAAAGAAGCGGTAGCCTGGGGTTCCAAGCAGGGCGGTATCGCAGAAACCGTTGTTCAAACCGTCGCTGACCGCCTGTCTATTTCCGTTGGTGCGGAACTGGTTAAGCTGGTGCCCGGCCGCGTTTCAACCGAAGTCGATGCTGACCTGTCATTCGACACGGAAGGTTCGATTGACAAAGGCCGTAAGATTATCGCTGCATACGAAGAGCGCGGCGTTACCCGTGACCGTATTCTGGTCAAGCTCGCGTCCACATGGGAAGGTATCCGCGCTGCCGAAGTCTTGCAGAAAGAAGGCATCGATTGCAACCTGACCCTGCTGTTCAGCAAGGCGCAGGCCATTGCATGTGCCGACGCTGGCGCATTCCTGATTTCGCCCTTCGTCGGCCGTATCCTCGACTGGCACAAAAAGGCTTCCGGCAAGGACTTCACGGCGGAAGAAGATCCAGGTGTTCTGTCGGTTCGCGAAATCTACAATTACTACAAAGCGCACGATATCAAGACCATCGTCATGGGCGCATCGTTCCGCAATGCCGGTGAAATTGAAGCGCTAGCCGGTTGCGATCGCCTGACCATCAGCCCGGCCCTTCTGGATGAGCTGTCCAAGGACGACGGGAAGCTGGAACGCAAGCTTTCGCCCGATACGGTCACCAACGTCGAAAAGCTGACGGTGGACGAGAAGACATTCCGCTGGATGATGAACGAAGATGCGATGGCGACAGAAAAGCTTGCAGAAGGCATCCGCTCTTTTGCCAAGGATCTGATTTCGCTGCGAACCATGGTTCGCAAGGAACTGGAACAGGCAGCGTAAGCTGATCGAAGTTAGAGCGCCGATCTGATTGAATCAGATCGGCGCTCTGATTCCTTTGACTGAAAGCATAATCTTGTCGATCCTCGTTTCACTCCGGTCGGATTATGCTCTAAAAAGGCCCGGAGTGATCCGGGCCTTTTCTGTGTTCGTCGTTTATTCGAGTTCGTCTTCCGGGCCCGCCGAAAACGACTCGATGCCGTCCGCTTCGAGCGTTGCGAGGAACTCGTCGTAGGCCTCCTGTTCGCTGGCGAATGGCTCATCCCAAACGGTCATGACGTCATCCTGATCGATAACCTGCAATGTCCAGCCACCTGTGCTGCCCGCCGGGCGAAAGATATCCACCAGCACGGTCACGCCATCGCGCGTAAATTCCTCAGATAAGTCAGAATGCTCGAGATTAGGTTCGTTGTCGTTCATACCGGGTCCTCGGACGTGTGTGTTTAGTTGTTCTTAGCGTATTGTTGATAGGTGCAAAACGTTGTTTCAATTTCTTTAACGTTAATCACGGCCGAGGCTGGAGTTCATTAGATAGATTCGTTTCGTCAGGCTGTTTTTAAGATTGTGCTAAAGTTACTCAAAAGTAAACGCGATTTTCTGCGCACGTTGACACGATCGTCACCGGTATATCGCGGGTAGTGGTTTGGAACTGTTTTTTATGCTCGCGGTGTTTTGCTGGCGAAGTTGGACGGCAGGAGGTCGTCAATTTTGACGTCGGTAGCGCGTTGCGGCAACTCATGGAGCACGTGACGCAGCCAGGCGAGCGGGTCGACGCCACAAGCGCGGCAAGTCAACATGAGACTGTAGATCACGGCGCTGGCCTTGGCACCCTCGACGCTGTCGCTGAACAGCCACGATTTTCTTCCGGTCGCAAATACTCTGATATCGCGTTCAAGAATGTTGTTGTCGATCGGCATTGTGCCGTCACTGGTATAGCGCGTCAGATACTCCCACTGGTTTAGAGTGTAGGACACGGCGTCACCCAGCTTGGTGTCCGGCAAGACCTTTGGCGCAATGGTGTCGAGCCAAATCTTTAGGGCGTTTAGGACGGGCAAGCTGTGCTGTTGGCGGAAACCGCGTATGCAGTCGACCTTCGTCTCCCCGGCATCCGGGATATTGTCTCTTGCCTGCTTTTCGATCCGGTAGAGCTGCTCGAAGAACCGGAGTGCCTGTTCCGGCGGTCCGCCTCCATTCTTGCGGGTCTTGAGGGCCTCGACAAAGCGCCGCCTGGAATGAGCCATGCATCCGACATGGGTTGCGCCATTGATGGTGCGCCACGCGGTGTAGCCGTCGGTCACCAATATGCCGCGATAATCACCGAGGAAGGTCTGCGGGTAGATCTGACCCCGGCCGGGCTGGTAGTCGAGAAGTACGATTGGCTCGTCACTGTCCTCACCGCTGCGGTATGCCCACATGTACGACGTGCTGGTGGCTTCCTTGTTCTTTTCCTTCAGGACCTGAACGGTCGTTTCGTCACCATGGATGAGAGGATGCGAGCCAAGCCGCAGCTTCAGGGCCTCATAGATGCGATGCAGATGCTTCTCGCTCGAGGCGATCACCCAGTGAGCAAGTGCTCCACGGCTGATCGGTACGCCGGCCCGCTCGAAGGTCTGGGCAACGCGGTAGAGCGGTGTGCCATCGACGTATTTGTGAACAAGCGCGAAGGCCAGCGTTGAAGCCGTAGCAATGCTGCCCGGCAAGGGTTGTGTCGGCATAGGCGCGATTACGACGGGCGTGTTGATCCCGGTGCGGTCGCAATGGCGGCAAGCGTACTTGAACCGAACATTCTGCAGGACCTTTGCTTTGACTTCGATATGGAGCTGCTCGGTAACGGCCTCGCCCATACGATGCATTTGACTTTTGCAGCATGGACAAGCCTTCTGATCATCGGCAAGGTCGTATTCAACACGCTCGCGCGGCAGATCTTCCGGCAGAGGTCTGCGACCCCGCTTTTTCCCCGCGGTCCTGTCGACCGCTGGCAGGCCTGTATCAGGGAGATCGATGGCAGCATCGCCGTCGTCACTGCCATCTTCGTCCGCAGCAATTTCGGCTTCGTTGAACAGGCGATCAATGTGCTTTTCGCTGCGTGGTGCAAAACGATGCAGCTTTGCGAGTGCCAGTTCCTCTTCGAGCTTGACGACGCGGCGCGAGAGCGCTTCCTTCTCGGCTTTCAGCGCAGCAATTTCGGCGGCATTTGCCGCCAACTGCGCCATCAGCACTGCAACATCAGGTTCACTGGCTCTGTTCATCACAGTTTTGAATCTGAACCGCCCGGCCGCGTCAACTGCTTAGATCGTCCCTTCAGCCGACAATCTCATATTGCCGCAAGGGATGGCGGACCATCGCGTCGATATCGATGCCGTCGAGAACCCAATGAAGCTGTTCTGTCGTCAGCGTCACCACCGGCACCTCGCGGCGCGGCCATCGGAACTTATCTTCGGTCAACCGTTTCAAAACCAGCACAAAACCGGATCGATCAAAAAACAGGAGCTTCATCCGGTCACGCCGGCGATTGCAAAATGCAAAGACAGCAGGAGCGAACGGATCGAGCGCCATTGTCTCCTGAACCAGCACCGCAAGGCTATTGATCCCCGCCCTGAAGTCGATCGGTTCACGATGCAGGTAAACCTGGATATCAGCGTTTAGCTTGAACATGAGCCAGCGTTCCGATGATCGTTGTCAAAGCGTCCACGTCATCGCATTCAAGCGACAGCATCACGCCATTTGGCAATGACGCACTCACCTTCGACGGGGAGCAGGTCCCGTGCGCTCTGCGTGCCGGCTCTTCGTTCCCTGCATTTGGCATCTCAATATCGAACTTGCCGATTGCCGCCGTGATCTGAACCGGTACGAACGCAGATGTCGACGACACAGATACGTGCCGGGCATTCTGGATCCATTTTCTCACAAGGTTTGCGTTGACCCCGTGCTGAAGCGCTAGCCGTGATACTGAAACCCCCGGCTCTGAACACGCCTCGACCAGCCGCTGCTTCCATGCGGGATCATAGCGGCGCCGGCGGTCGCGATCTTGTTTTGAAGAGGGGAATTTAAGAGTGTCTTTGTCCATCAAGGTGTCCACCTATGTTAAGTGGAAATCTCCATGCCTGACAGCATTTAAGACAGGAAGGCGTATAGAAACTCGCGCTTACACTCAAAACACTACTAATAAGTGGAGTAATAGTTAAGAAAAGCAGATGAAGCGCTAGGCTCAGGACCTATTAAATAACTTGCGCGGCTTTCTCCTTTTTGATTCCTTTGGATCGAAACGGAGGCCTTACGATGAGTGATTTGATGCTGCTATCGGAAGCGCAGATGCGCCGGATCGAGCCGTATTTTCCGCTGTCGCACGGCGTTCCGCGCGTTGATGATCGGCTGATTTTGAGTGGAATCATCTTCGTTCTGCGCAATGGGTTGCGATGGCGCGACGCACCGAAGGAATATGGGCCGCATAAGACGATCTACAACCGCTTCATCCGCTGGAGCAGGCTCGGCGTGTTCAATCGCATCCTGGCAGAACTGACTGCAAAGCGTGGTAGTCCCGAGCAATTGATGATCGATGCGACCCATTTGAAAGCCCACCGCACCGCAGCCAGTCTGCTAAAAAAGGGGATGTTCCCCGACGTATCGGACGCACCAAAGGCGGGCTGAACTCCAAGCTGCATGCTGTCTGCGATGGCCATGGTCGGCCGCTGATCCTGCTTTTGAGCGAAGGGCAGATGAGCGACTACAAAGGGGCCGCGCAGATGTTGCACGCCTTCCCAAAGGCAAAGACGCTGCTGGCTGACAAGGGCTATGACGCTGATTGGTTTCGAAATGCTCTGGCCGAGCGCAAGATAACCGCCTGCATTCCATCGCGGGCAAACCGCAAGGTGCATATCCCGCACGACCAGACGCTCTACAAAAAGCGACACAAGATCGAAAACAGGTTTGGCAGGCTAAAGGACTGGAGGCGAATTCACACCAGATACGATCGCTACGCCCACACCTTCTTCTCAAGCATATGCATCGCAGCAGCCGTAATTTTCTGGCTGTAATTTAACGAGTCCTGAGCCTAAGGCTCAACGCCCCTGTAACAATGGCGGAGAGGGTGGGATTTGAACCCACGATACCCTTGCAGGTATGCCGCATTTCGAGTGCGGTGCATTCGACCTCTCTGCCACCTCTCCGCATCAGGTCGGCGCGATTTGCACGCGCCGTCTGATAGCAATGAACGGATGAGCTGGCAAATTGGGTTTACGGCATTGGCGGTGTGGCCGCAGCGTGCCTTAATCTCTGACAATCTGCAGGAGCGGTTCGAAGCTGTAGAGCGCTGGCCGACGCCCAGCAGCAGGTTCCAGGGTTCGGATCAGTTCCTTTTCGACCAGAATCCGCGTGAACCGGTGCGCTGTCGTCTCGGGAATACCAGATCGGCTCGTGAAAATATTGTTGCGGAACACCGGGCGTGAAAACAGGAAGTCAAGCGCTGCCGTCGCCCACTGAGAACTTAAAAGTTGCGGAAACTCCTTCTTCAGCTCTTCGTAGAGATCGCGGATCCGTTCAGCTGTTGCCAGGTCCTTCTGGGCTTGCGCTTCCAGTGCTTCCAGAAAGAACACGGTCCATTCGGTCCATTCGCCGGACTTCGAAACCTCCCGCATTCGGTCGATATATTCATCGCGGCGATCTTCGAAATAGCTGCTGATGTAAAAGTGCGGCGCTGAGATTGCACCGGATTTCCAGAGCATAAGTGTGATCAGCATTCGACCGATGCGGCCGTTTCCGTCCTTGAACGGATGCAGTGCCTCAAATTCGAGATGGGCGAGGGCCGTTTTGATGAGGATCTGCCATTCCTCTGACTGAATGAAAGCGAACAAGCGCTCCATCCCGTCATTGAGTTGTTCGGGGCGCATTGGCACAAACAGGACTTTCCGCCTCGTTCTGTCTACCAGGTAATTCTGCTCGCTTTTGAATTCACCTGGCGACAATTGGGCACCGCGGCCTAAGCCAAGAAGCACCTTATGCGCGCTTTTGATGAGAAAGCTCGATAGGGGAGCACCTTGCTCCATAGCGCGCTGGGCGGCGCTTAAGGCTCGACTATAGAGAAAGACTTCAATCGCTTCATTGCGGTAATTGCCGTTGGATATATCCTCATTGTCTTCTTGGTCCGCTTCGTAGCGCAGCACCTCGTCTAGCGTGCTGACTGTGCCTTCCATACGAGATGAACGACGGCTTCCTGAATCCGCAGAGGAGCCAGCAGAATTTCACTGTTGTGCATGCCCTTGAGCATCTGGTCATAGCGAGCTAGGGCTGCAGACGCTGAAGCAATTGGCATTATCAGTTGATTGGCGTCCATCCCGGAAGGTGGGAACTGATCGTAGTGATAGTTCACGGCTTCACTTAGATCTAGACTCGGGCGGTTCATGATGAGGGTCCGTTGCAATGGAAATGCTCAATAGCGGCGGTATCGCATGCAAGCTAATTGGCTGTCAAAATATCTATTTTTTGAAAGTCAAATTAATTTGAGTGAGATGCATGAGACTCAAGGGCATTTGAGCCCCATTTTGGACGACTCGTGACAGTCAAATCCTCTTGTCTTCCACGTGAAAGATTCAAACAGGTTTGTCTTCCGATGAGAGCGGAAAACGGAAGACAACCGAGATCAGCCACTCATCCCCCCTCATACGCTCTTCTAAACAGTGGCTGTGCCTTCTCAAATTCAGCCAAAGAATGCAGTGAGATCTCCAGATCCCCTGTTCCCTGGTGACCGATCTTTCTGACATCGCGCGAAAAGCCCTCTTCAAGCTGAACGTCGGAGGGGTCGAGCCGCACAAAGGCAAGAATGCTGCGGGCCTGAGGGAAAATCAGTAAGCTGGTGAAGTTTTTAATCCGCTTGAAGGCAGTGTATTGCTTCAGCTCCTTAACCTGAACGTCATCGCCGAGACCGATAAGAAACTGCTGCACAGCATCGTAGAGATCTCGCAGCTCAGTGGATGCCTGAGATAGGCGATAGGACTGTCGGTTCATCCAATAGGGATCTGCTTCATCTGCTGAACTTTCCTCCGGTGTGATAACCGTAGCGGCAACTTTGTGCCCCTGACGTGGTGCCATCACACTGATCGTTTTGGGAGCATGCACCAGTTCCAGCATCAAGAGGTCGCCCCCGAAACGACGGTAGCGGATCAGTTCGATGTTGCGGGCGATCTGCTTCACCGCGTGCTCGTCGTAGCGCGTGAAATCGCCAGCGATGCAGAGCAGCCTTGGTGCAGACCAATCAACGGCTTTTGCCGCGTCTGATCCCAGCTTCTCCATCACCAACCATTGGAATTCCTTGCGGTGGTCCATCAGCCAGTCGAGATAGAACAGTCCCTGATTGATGACGTTCTCGTTCACCGCACGCTTGTATTCGATGATCACAGGCGAATTGTCTTCATCCAAACCGAGCGTGTCGATGCGCCCGCCATGGACGGGACCGGTCGAGTGTTCCGTGGCTATGAACCGGATGCCAAGCAGGGCTTCAAGATTACCTTCAAATAGAATTTGTAAGGATTTTTCGACCTGAATTGCTGCGCCGGGAATTTCCACCGCTCCCCGGTCTGCAAACTGAAATAGCTTGATGTCGCTCACTCGGCCACCTTAAATGACTTGCAAATTTGAGTTGAGTTTTTATTGGCTCTTGCGCGTTTGTCCAGATAAATTGCCGCGGCGCGCTCAACTGATTAAGATGGGCGCGAAGCATGACGGGGAATGCATAACGTGACGACTTTGAGCCTTTCGCAGCTGGAAAACCATCTCTGGCGGGCGGCGGATATCCTGCGGGGATCGATCGATTCCGGCGATTACAAGCACTACATTTTCGGTCTTCTGTTTTTCAAGCGCCTCTCGGATGTCTGGGAGGAGGAGTATGAGCGGGCGCTGGCCGTCTACAAAAGCCAGGATATGGCTGCCGATCCGGAGGAGCATCGCTTCGATATACCGAAGGGGCACTCCTGGAAGGATGTGCGCAAGCACACGACCGATATCGGCACGCATCTGAACGCTGCCTTCCGCGCCATTGAAGACGCGAACATGAAGCTGCGCGGCGTTTTTCAGGATGTCGATTTCAACAACAAGGAGCGCTTTCCGGATGCCATGCTGGAAAAGCTGCTGCAGCATTTCGAGACCTACCGGCTGCGCAACGGCGATGTCGAGCCGGATGTGCTGGGTCAGGCCTATGAATATCTGATCGCCCAGTTTGCCGATGATGCCGGGAAGAAGGGCGGCGAATTCTACACGCCGAAGATGGTCGTTCGGCTGATTGTCGAGTGCCTGAAGCCGGAAGAAGGCATGTCCATCTATGACCCCACGTGCGGCTCAGGCGGCATGCTGCTGGAGGCGGTGCATCACCTGGAGAGGCAGGGCAAGAACCCGAAAAGCCTGTCGCTGTTTGGCCAGGAGCGGAACCTTAATACCTGGGCCATCTGCCAGATAAACCTGTTCCTGCATGATATCGATGATGCGCAGGTGGCGCGGGGCGATACGCTGCTGGAGCCGAAGCATCTGACCGGCGACAGCGTGAAGGCCATCCGCACCTTTGGCCGGGTGCTGGCCAATCCGCCTTTTTCGCTGAAAAGCTGGGGCCATGATGTCTGGTCGAAGGGCGATGCCTATGGCCGCGACCGTTATGGCTGCCCGCCGAAATCCTATGGCGATCTCGCCTTCGTGCAGCATATGGTGGCGAGCCTCAAGGAAGATGGCGTGTGCGGCGTGGTGCTGCCGCATGGCGTGCTGTTTCGCGGCGGCGCGGAAGGCAAGATCCGCGAGGGATTGATCCGGGATGATCTGATCGAAGCCGTTATCGGCCTTGCGCCGAACCTGTTTTATGGCGCGGGCATTCCGGCCTGTATCCTCATCATGCGCAAACAGAAGCCGCTCGCGCGCAAGGGCCAGATCCTAATCGTCAACGGTGCCGAACAGGTGGTGGATGGCAAGAACCAGAACCATCTGTCGGAGGGCAATGTCGCGACGCTGGCAAAGGCCTATGGTGATTTTGCCGATGTGGACCGGCTGGCGCGGGTAGTGCCGGCAAGTGAGATCGAGGCGAATGATTTTAACCTCAATATCAGCCGCTATGTGCATCTGGGAGAAGAGGCGGCGGAAGTGGATGTCGCAGTCGAGGTGGAAAAGCTTGTCGAGCTTCAGGCCGAGCGGGATGCAGCGGAAGCGCGGATGATGGGCTTTCTGCGGGAGCTTGGCTATGTCGCGTGAGGTGCCGAGCGGGTGGTCGGAGAGCCAGATTGATGCAGTGGCTGATATGAATCCGGAAAGTCTTCGCTCAAACACCTCGGTCGATTTCCGCCTGAAATACATTGACGTTGCCACAGTTGATGGCCCGTCAAGCATGCTGGAGCCACGGCCCATGAACTTTGGTGAGGCACCTAGCCGTGCGCGCAAGCGAGTGAAGCGCGGAGACATCCTCGTCTCCACTATCCGACCTTATCTGCGCTCTTTTTGCCAAGTGTTAGCGCGTGAGCCGGACCTCGTCGCATCCACTGCTTTTGCGGTGTTACGCCCGAAGCCGCCGGTTGATGGCGATTTCCTGTATCAGCATGTTCTTTCGGAGAAGTTCGTCGAGCACCTGACGCCTAGAATGAAGGGGTCGAATTATCCCGCTGTAACTGCCAGTGACGTGGGTGCCTATCCTTTTTTGCTTCCCCCACTCCACGAACAGCGCCGGATTGCCGAAATTCTATCCAGCGTCGATGAGGCCATTGCGACAACGCGGGCGGTGATCGAGCAGACCAGAAAGGTCAAGCAGGGCGTGCTGGAACGCCTGCTCACCAAAGGCATCGGCCACACGCGCTTTAAGCAGACGGAGATCGGGGAAATTCCGGAGGGGTGGCCGCTCACCAGCGCTGACAATGTCTGCACGCAAGTCAGTGTCGGAATCGTTATCAAGCCATCGCAATATTATGTCGAGAAAGGAGTTCGCTGCTTCCGCTCTGCCAATGTCCGTGAAGGCTTCGTGGAGGATGCGGACTGGGTTTACATCAGTGAAGAGGGCAATCGCGTAAACCAGAAATCAGTCCTTCGGACCGGAGACGTTCTTGTTGTTCGAACGGGCTATCCAGGAACCTCTTGTGTGGTGCCGCCGAGATATGATGGAGCAAACTGTATCGACATCATCTTTGCGCGACCAAAGATCGAGCTGATCGATCCCTACTTCCTTTCGACGTTCATCAATAGTGCAAGTGGAAAGACCCAAGTTTTGAAGGCAGAGGGAGGCTTGGCGCAGAAGCACTTCAATGTGGGTGCAATGAAGCAAATGCAATTCCCGCTGCCGCCGCTGAACGAACAACACGAGATCGTGGCGAATATACAAGAATTTGCAAGCACCGAGGCTGCGCTTGAGCGAACCTTGGAACAGCAGATTAGGTCTAAATCCGCCCTCATGTCCGATCTCCTCACAGGCCGCAAGCGCGTCACTGACGCTCTGCCCATGGCAGCGGAGTAAGCCGCCCATGAGCCACGGTCCCGAATGGTATTTTGCCGAGCGCCCCACCATCGAGTATCTCAAGGCCATGGGCTATGGCTTCGTGGCACCGGCGGACCATGCCAGCTTGCGCGAGGGCGAGAACCAGGTTCTGTTTCGCCCGCAGTTGATTGAGGCACTGATGCGCATCAACGGGATCGCCCGCGCGTCTGCCGAGGCCGCCTATGGCGAGCTTGCGGCGATCAGCGACAACCAGGCCTGGTTGAAGATTCTACGCGGGGACTATGCACGCAAGGTCACCGGCCAGGAAACGCGCCAGACGCTGCGGGTGATCGATTTCCTCAACCCCGGCAACAACCAGTTTTCCGTGACGCATCAGATCAGGGTGAAGGCGGAGAACACGCGCAAGCCGGATGTCGTTGTTTATGTGAACGGCATTCCGCTGGTCGTGATCGAGGCTAAGAGCCCGCTGAATGTGAAGGACAAGACTGGCGAGGCTTTCGAGCAGATCCGGCAATATGAGCGGGACATTCCGCGCCTGTTTTTCTCCAATGTCTTCAACATCGTCACCGACGGTGCGCTGGTTCTCTATGGCGCGACCGGCTCCGGCTCCAAATACTATGCTGAATGGCGCGACCCCTGGCCGAAGGTCGAGGGTGATTTTGCCGATCCGCTCGCCAAGGGTCTCTGGTGCCTGCTGGAGCCGGGCCGGCTGCTCGACCTGATCGCCCATTACGTGGTGTTCGAAAAGACTGAGACCGGCACAATCAAGAAAATCTGCCGCTACCAGCAGTTCCGCGCCGTCAACCGCATCGTCGAGCGCGTGATCGAGGGCAAGCACCGGCAGGGGCTCATCTGGCACACCCAAGGCAGCGGCAAATCGCTGACCATGGTGTTTGCTGCGCTGAAGCTGAAGACGCACCGGACGATAAAGTCCAAGGCACTGACGAACCCGAACATTCTGGTGCTGACCGACCGGGTAGACCTGCACAGCCAGATCAGCGGCACCTTTGTCGCCTGCGGTCTGCCGAACCCGACGGCGATCGAGAGCATCAAGGATTTGCACGCGCTGATCCGCAGCGGCAAGGACGGTCACACGGCGCTTTCCACCATCTTCAAGTTCCAGGGCTCCAAGGAGGCGATTGCCAATTCCGAAAACTGGATCGTGATGGTGGACGAGGCCCATCGCACCCAGGAAAAGGATCTCGGTGCCTATCTGCGCGCCACGCTACCGAACGCCCGCTTCTTCGGCTTTACCGGCACGCCGGTGAAGAAGGACGACAAGGACACCTACCTGAATTTCGGCGTTGTCGGCGAAGGCTATCTCGACAAATACGGCATCGACGACGCCGTGGCCGATGGTGCGACCGTGCCGATCTATTATACAGGCCGCAAGACCGGCTGGCACATCGACGAGGCGAAGATCGACATCCTTTTCGACACATGGTTTGCTGAACTGGACGACGACAAGCTTAACGAGATCAAGAAGCGCGGGGTGCAGATCGAGGATCTGGTCAAGCATCCGCGCCGCATCGAACTGATCGCCTATGATATTTGGACGCATTTCAAACAATATGCGCAGCCTGATGGTTTCAAGGCGCAGGTCGTCGCCATCGATCGCGAGGCGGTAATCCTTTACAAGCAGGCGCTGACGAAGGTCATTGCCGAGGATCTGAAGGCCGAGGGCATGGAGCCTGCCGAGGCGTTGGCTCGCGCCGATGCCATGTCAGCCTGCGTTTATTCCATCAACCAGGAAGACAGCAAGCCAAGCGAGGATGCCCACAGACAAGCGATCCGCACCGAGCTGAAGGCGCACTACCTAGATGCCGAAGCCGAGAAGCTGGCGAAGAAGGCCTTTGGCCGCAAGGGCGACGATCCGCAGTTCCTCATCGTATGCGACAAGCTGCTGACCGGCTTCGACTGCCCGATCGAAAGCGTGATGTATCTCGACAAGCCGCTGAAGGAGCACGGATTGTTGCAGGCGATTGCCCGCACCAACCGCGTTTCCGACGCGAAGAAGCGCAATGGGTTGATCGTTGATTACATCGGCGTGTCGGGCCATCTGGAGGAGGCACTCTCGTCCTATCGCGCCGATGACGTGAAGAACGCTATGCGTGATCTGGATGATCTGCGCAATCAGCTGCGAGCCGCACATTCTGTTGTTATCGCGCTTCTGAAGCCGCTGAAACGCAAGGCAAGCGATAAGGACGGGCTGAAAGCGGAATATGATGCCTTCGTTAAGCTGCTGGGCACAGAGGACAAGTGGTTCGACTTCAAGGCTAGGGCCCGCAGCTTCATCGCCCTCTATGAAACGCTGAGTCCGGACCCGAGCGTTCTGGAGTTCACAGCTGACTTGAAATGGGTCGCGAACTTCCTGCTCTACGGCACCCAGCATTTCGAGAAGCGCCAGGCCTTCGACCAGATGAACTACAGTGAGAAGATCCGCGAGATGCTGGAAAAGCATCTGGAAGCGACGGGTCTCAGCGTCACCGTTAAGCTGCGCCACATCACCGATCCCGACTTCTGGGAGGATTTCGATCCCGAGGGCAAGACCGAGGAAGACCTGATGACTGCGGCAATCCGCAAGACGACGGAGCTGCGCAAGACCGTGACCGAGCGGATCGACGACAGCCCGCATCAATACGGCAAATTCTCCGAGCGCCTGCGCCAGCTACTGGAGAAACTGGAGGGCAGCCAGCTTTCTTGGGCGGAGAAGTTGAAAATAGCTGAGGAGCTGGCAAAGGACATCACTGCTGAGGATGTAGCACATGTCGAAGCGGGCCTTTCTCCGGGTGCCTATGGTATCCTGCAGATCCTCAATGGCTTCACTTCGGGGCCGGAGGGCGAGGATCTGGCGATCCGGCTGGAAGGGCTCTACACTGATCCGGTGACCGCACCAGCAGGCTGGTGGCAAAAGGATGGCCTGCGCAAGAGCCTGCGCCAGCAGGTGCGCTCCATGGCGCATCTGGCGGGCCTGACGCAGCTGAAAGAGATCCCAGAAGAAGTCGAGGCCTACGCACTCAAGCATTTCGCCGGCAACTGATATGGCTATCTACCACATCGGCAGCCAGGAAATCGAATATACTCTACGGCGATCGCCCACGGCGAAAAAGGCAAGTCTTAGCGTCACGCCGAATTCGTTTGAGCTGATGGTGCCGGAGGGAGCGACAGACGAGCAGATCAGCGCGGTGCTGAACCGTCGCCGCGCCTGGATCATCGAAACAGTGCAGCATATGGCCGAACGCGCCAAGGCGCAAACGCGCGTTTACCACTTTGTGACCGGTGCTAAGATCCCCTATCGTGGCCGGATGACGAAGCTTTCCATGGAACCCTTCGAAGGCTCCCTGGTCGAGATCAGCTTCCGCAATGGTTTCCAAATCCGCAAGCCTACCAACCTGTCGCCGGAATCCTCTGACACCATCATCGAGAGCGCACTCCGGCTTTGGCTCAAACGTCGCGTGCGCGACGACGCCCGCGATTTTGTCCGCAAGCATGGCGAACGCTACGGATTGAAGCCACGCGGTGTTCAGATCAAGGACCAGAAGCACATGTGGGGCAGCTGCGGCCAGGATCGGCAGATCAATCTCAACTGGCACCTGATCTTCGCGCCGAAGCCCGTGCTGGAATACGCCGTCGTCCACGAAATGTGCCATTTGAAGCACCGCAACCACGAGCCTGAGTTCTGGGATCTTGTTGGGCGCGTGCTGCTAGATTGGCAGGAGCGCAAGGCCTGGCTCGACAAGAATGAGCATATGTTGGGTTGGGAGAAGGTGGAGCCGTCGAAGTGACGAGCAGTATCTACTGCTTGACTCGAGGATGATCGCTGGTGAGCTCCGCGCCCTCGATTGTTGTCTATGCTGCTTTGCTGGACGATACGCACCAGTGAGTCGCTATGGCATTTTTCGTTCGCTCGGCATACAGGCTGACGTTATCATTGCATTGGAGAAGTAGCTGGCTGCGAACGCGTCGATTTAACATGATCTCGCAATAGTCGAGATAGCGTCTTTGGATGCACGCCATAGGTCGCAGCAACTTTGGTAACAGGCTCACAGTCTATCTCGATTGCTATTCGTGCCGCTTCAGTCTGCTCCGACGTCATTGAACGCCGACGCCCTATACGAGATCCACGCGCCCTGGCAGCTTCCATTCCTGCTTTGGTGCGCTCGCTTATGATGGCTCTTTCAAATTCCGCCATTGCGGCCATCATGTGAAACACCAGACGTCCGCCCGATGATGACGTGTCTATGCTCTCTGTCAGCGAACGGAAGTCACCCCCGCGCTTCGAGAGCCCGTTCACGGTTTGAATCAGATCGACAAGTGATCGTCCAAGTCGGTCGAGCCTCCAAACGACGAGCATGTCATCCCGCTTGATTTGCCGTAGAGCCCTACGAAGGCCCGGGCGCTGGAAGTCGGCACCAGATAGTCCGTGATCCGTGAAGATCTCTTTGCAACCAGCCGCCTTTAACGCGGCGATCTGCATATCGAGGTTCTGATCGACCGTCGACACACGTGCATAACCGACCAGCTTCATCTACATCCTCTCGCTTTGATCGCGGCTAAGCAATTGACATAAAGGAACCTTTTTGTGCGTCACGGAATTTCTGTGCACCAGCTGATGTCTGTTCAAAGATATCAAAGGGTTGCATGACTGGCTTTCGCCCTTTGATGACAATGGGAAAACCCTTCCCTTTCGCTCTCGAGGCACATCCAGGCCCGTTTTGCAGCGAGGAGCGTATGGACTTTTCTTTGATTGTGTTCACGTCCGGCATCGTCTTCGGTGGGGCTTGTGCGATTCTGGCGAGCAACAAGCACCGCGACCCACTCGGCTGGTTCGTGCTCGGCTTTTTGTTCAGCATCATTTCATTGATAGTGATCGCGGCACTCTCGCCCGCCGAGAAGCAGTCCCAGGCGGAGCGCGGTCGATCGCAACGGCGCCACGGAGACAAGGAATTCGCGGCCAATCCAAAAGACCCGGAACGACCCTGGCTTGGGTAGGTCGTTCCGGCCTTATGCATTATTAAGCAATTGAACCGTCACCAGAACTCGTTAACACGGCGTGGACCCAACGTCCTGCGACAGGCGGCAAACGACCATCCTGACCAGCCAACATCCGGCTCAACAGCTTGGCAACGTCTCCATAGGTGCGCTGCCCCCGAAAGTAGGCCATGTGATCGTAACCACACAGCCGCTTCATTTCAGGATCAAACCGACTAGGAAACTCCTCGCCATCATTATGCAGCCTGTCGCACAGCTGCTGAAGCGTTAAGGTGGCACCATCCCGAACGTTGGTGCACCTGCTATCATGCTTGATGATTTAGTCTTCGAACCGGTTGCGGAACAGCCGGCGCGTATCAGTGATGTTCATTTAAGAAGCTCCTTTTGAGACGGGAAGGAGTGCGCCGAGCAGGCGTGCTCCAAATGTTAAGTTTGCGTGAGAAACGGCTCGCCGGAGGATTATCCTGTTTGTGTAATCACTCCCTATGTTACCTTCTCTTTCAAATACAGTTATAACATAGGGAGTGATTACATCCCCGGCGAGGGAGATTTAATGAATCTGTTCAGAAGCTCCGGAAGAGGTCTTCTTGTTGCTGCGGAAGCTCTTAGTGTTCCGGCGGATCCGTTCCCTGCTCTCCGTCAGGACGGGAGATGCTGACCCCTTCCTGCGGATGGTGATTTCGATCGCCTTGGCAGCTGCCTGCTTGCAACAAGCCGCAAGGATGCAGGTGTCGCAGGGTGAGCGGCTTTCGTCGATCGTCTCCGCGATAGCAAAACAGCTGGGGAGGAGATCGGCTTCATCGAGCTTCTCAATGGGCTGAACTTCCCATGCACGATCGTCGGCAATCGCCTTGGCGCGCTGTTCAATTTCGATACGATCCGCATCAGCAGTTGCTAATTAAAGAGCCTGGCCTAAATTGAGATGACGCTTAACAAGCACGCGGTCAGCAATCTGTTCTGCAAGCATCCGGTTCTCATGCCGCATCTCTGACAACAGCAGATTGCGGAAATGCCTTTGAGGCGGCAGATCGAGGTCGTTCTCGATCCTATAGTGGGGCGTTTCGCCCACCCGCTTCATGCGGACAGGCAACTCATCCTCTACCCGTTCGTGAAACAAGGCCCACCAAGCATCAGCGTTCTTCTCGGACGCGTGTAACTGCTGCGGGAGCATGTTCCAGAAGCGCTTGCGGCGAGATGAAAAGCTGAAGCTGAAGTCGATCAACAAATCGTAGGGAACAAAGATGGCATCCGTGCGAGCACGCGCCCGCCAGAGGCCGGTGAACCAGGCAGCACGAGCTGCCGGTAATCCGTCCTTGATGCCAGTGATTTCCCCCGCGCGCTCCGCGTCAAAGTGCTTGCGCATATGGTTCCGAAGCCCGGCGATGTAGTGCCGGCCAAAGAACAGAGTGGCATCCAGGGGTGACATGAAGCGATAGTCGAACCACCGCGTCATCATCAACTGGCTCTCATCCTGCCAATCCTTTGGATGCAGAATGGACCGCATTCGCACGACCTCATCGATGCACTTATTGAGCTTTGCCTGATCCATGGGCATGGGTTCTCCTTCGGACGACGGCTTTCGTCCGGCTTAATGATCCTTGGGGTTGGGCAAGCGCTTGCTCATCTACTGTATAGCGAGATTGCGATCGGAGCGCGTAAGATCGCGGAAGAAATGTTTTGATGCCGGCAGGAACGCCTTTGACTCAAGGATTCGCGGTGACGAGATCCGTTGAGGTGAGTGTAGACAATCAGCACCCGTCTCTTGATGCTCGCCTGTGCGCTTCCCTGTCGATTTGCGGCATGGGAGGTTCCAGACACCGGATGCTTCCGGGCACTGAACCGATCCCCATCAAGCTTCGTCGATATTTCTAAGACTTCGATGGCTCGGCGCTGAAGAACCATGTGCGCTATTACCCAACGTCCAGGTGAATGAGGAGGACAGGCGGCACCGGATGACGGCAAACGAAAGAACGGCGCTGTCGGTTCTCCTATCCTTCACTTGCACCAAGCTATCAACATTGACCGGCATCTGGTCCCTGCCGAGGTCTCCTACCGCTAATATGTATGTGTTCGCATGGTGCGTAGATCGATCAACCGTCGGATCTGGTGGGTCTGTCGCGAATATGTTTTCGGCACTGAGGATGAAGGGGTCCCGATGTGGTTGTTACGGCTCTTGTCAGTGATATGAAGCGCATCCAGTGAACTCGCCAGATACATAGAGACCATACGCTTCCGAGAAAGGAAAAGACGCAACCAATGCGCGTCCAGATACCTTCACAACTGGCGAAAAAAGCGATTTCGAGCTGATTACGTCAAGTTTTGTCAAGAAAACGCAAGATAGAAGACGATCTCCGAAATGATTTCGGATTTAATGCAAGGCGATACACAACCTAAATATGTAATTTCGAGCAATTTTGACCACCAACCTTGACAGACGCAAGGCTAGGAAAGGCTTCTGTCAAGGTTTTGCGGGTCAGATGTAAAGGTTTCGGTCTCGTTGATTTATCTACCCGAGGCGGGCGACCAGATCGTCCGCCGCAAGATGCGTGTAGCGTTTCAACATACGCATCTCTTTATGCCCGCTGATGCTGCTGACCTCGATCACGTTCAGCCCACGCTCGAATAAGCGGCTGACGCTCTCGTGGCGCAGATCATGAAACCGCAGACCCTTGATCTCGGCACGGATCAGTAAGCGGCGCCACACCTGCTCAAGGGATCCGGCGGCCATCGGGAATACTAAGTGCTGATCAACGTCAGCTCGCGCCTTCCACTCTGTAATAGCGTCGAACGCGCGTTGTGACAGAGGCACCTCTCTTCCGGAACCGTTCTTAGTCAACTTCAGCGTGACCACACGTCGATTGTGCGAGATGTCAGTCCACCGCAGCCCAAGGATCTCTCCCCGGCGCATCCCTGTCTCTATTGCGAGAATGAGAAGCGTCTTGAAGAATGGGATCTTACCACCATCGCATCCATCAAGCAGACGCTGTTCTTCGTCGCCCGTTAGACGCCGGCTGCGTTCATTCCGAATTATTGGTCGTCGAACCAGCTTTACGACATTCTTTGCCAGGGGAACACCCCAGTCACGCGTGGCAACCTCGAGCACGTGGCTCAGGATCGCCATTTCTCGCACAGTGGTAGATGGAGCTACTGACTTAAGTCGCTCATCTCTGAAAGATGCGATGTCTTGCTGGCTGAGCCCTATCAACGTCCGATGCGATAGATCGTGCCGCCGGAGCACGTCAATTCGCTGGTTCTCCTGGATCGCACCGTGCTTCAAAGGAGTGATCTCACGCTGGTATCGCTCAAGAAGCGCGCCAAGCGTCGTGCCCTCGAGGATCTTCGCGTCCGGCGCTGCACCGAAGCGGTCAACCTGGGCTTCCAGATCACGCGCCCACTTCTCGGCTTCGGTCTTGGTATCGAAGGACTTGCAACGGGGCTTCATGCCACGCCGACGCACCTGAGCCTGCCAGCGTCCTCTAAGCTTCCGGATCGTCGCCATGTGACCTCCAATCGATGTTGAAGGTCACGCGTAGGATGCCCCTGGAGGGGTGCCAAGGATTATCCCGCCACATCTCTGGCGGCTCACGGTGGCAATGCAGCACGTAGATGGTTACAAGGAAAATTTGTTGGAGATGAAAGCCCTTGCTTGAGAAGCACGATCACACAATGTTGATGTTCAGCATTAAGCCCAGGTGGGCAAGGATGATCTCAACCGGTGAAAAAACCCACGAATTGCGGAGGCGACCTCCATCGCAGGAAGCCATTGGCAAAATTGCCCTCATCTACGCCACTGCACCTTTATCAGCAGTGTTCTGCGCTTGCCGTGTAGAAGACATTGTAAGCGAAGAGAGGGAAGCACTATGGAAAGGAATTGGTCAACATACAGGATGCACAAAGCTCGAATACGATGACTATTTCAGTCGATGCGATTTCGCAAATGCAGTCCGGTTGACAGTTCTGGACGTTCCGCTTTATCGGGCTACTAGAGCCGAGCTAAAACTGCGCTTCCAATTTTATCCTCCTCAATCCTGGAGGTGGGCTGATGATCTAGAAGAGCTAATTGGTTAGAACCATGATATTTATCGGAGGCGCTTCAGGCACTGGTAAAACAACTTTCTTGGAGAGATTCGTAAACCGTCATCCAAGCTTTTCTCACGCCCGAGCCAGCACCATTCTCAAAAACCATGGTAGGCCCACATACCTGACTTCGGCCGAAGAGTTCGAAGAAAACCAAAGGGTTCTTCGTCGATTTCTTGTGGACACGAACCTGTCGGCTAAAACCTTGCTGGATGGACATATGGTAGTCCGAGCTGGACGTCAGCTCTTGAGTGTCCCAGATTCCTTCTTCGATGGATTACGAGTAACCGCATTCGTCTTTCTTTGGACGGAAGCTTGGAGAATATGTGCGCGCAAGTGCAAATCTCCGGAAATAATCGAAGAGGCCGACATTCACGAACTGCAACAAGTAGAATTTGCCCACATGCACGCGGCAGCCGCTAGAACTGGTCGACCGATTGAATGTTTCAACTCAATGCAAGTTTTTGAAATAGAACAGGCTTTATTGCAATACGGACTGGCTTAGCTTTTTGACAAGGCTGCCATTAAATACGTATTCGCAACGACCGGCTCGATAGTAACCATAAGCGCGATGACACAGCTCAAATCTGTTCCGTGCGAGCAACGGAAGAAAACTCTCCAGAGCTTCCTCTGGCACAGTTAACAACGGTGCGGCAGATCCAAGCCATTCAACCGACTCTTCTAATAAATTCTGACCGACTCCCGCACCGCGAGAGCTGGGATGAACCCAGAACGTGCAAATTTTCCTCTCGTCCTCGTCTCTTTTTAAGATGGACAAGCCGCGAATAGCACCATCGTCGTGCTTCACAATGATCCTTCGAGTTCCATTCACAATGCCGGGAATGACCACTGAACTGAACCAATGGTCAATGTCAGGATAATATCGGGCAAAGTCGGAAACTAAGCTGCCAACAGACAAAGAATCAATGTTGGGAAGCGCTTTGAACGCGCTTGAGAATTGGTTCAATTGCATGAGAGCTCCCAGGGTGAATCGGAATTATACATCGATGTGAGACGTAGGCAAGAATTCACCTGTTCCAAGGCTATATTGGCCATCTTTTAGCGACGACCGCAAGTCCAAATGCTACGGCAATCAGGAAGATAGTGGCAGCCACGACTTCGCCGCCGTTAGGCGAAAAAAACAGGTCAGCCCATAGGAGTTCGGGAGAGTCTCGCCATTTTAGCCAAAACGACAGCGAAGAGTGGAGGCCGCTACCAATGCTGCCAAGAGCAATGACCAAAAAGATATACAAGAGGACATTTCCCTTCGAACGGCGGAATTTTGCGAGCGTAACGAAATCTCCAACGTCGCCACCACCATTGCTTTTCCTCCAATGGTAAATAAGCATATTTCTAGCAGAGCCAATCGGAAAATCAGGCCCTAGATAGGCGTCCCATTCCGGTTCCATACGTCTGATTTTCCGAAAACTGGCGTGGGAGGCAATCAGATCGAAGCTGATGTCTCGGACAAGAAAATAGTGGATAGCGTTGATCTCGGGCGCAACCCAATCGTGCATCTTTGATAACCGCTGAACTGACTCTGGAATACTGCGAACCTCATTTATCCTGATTTCGGTGATTTCAGATGTCGTCGTTGAGCTTAGAATCCAGCCATCTTCATTGCTGACATCTGAGCTGAATATATGCGCCGCTTCCGCCTCCAGCTTGAACCGAAACCGAATGTAGTGCTCGCCAGGCGCATGGAATTTAGAGCAAAATTCACGTCCTAGCCTAATTACGAATCCAGCGGGCGCAGCACCCGGAAAGGTAGTTAAATATTCGACATCGCGGTCCACAGTGATGCTGTGGACGCTTAGGAAATGATTGCCGTTCTGCTTTATATAGAATGTATCGTCAGTGCCCTCGGCTGGGTGCACCTCCAAGACCTCATTAAATACCGCGCTGGCTATCTCATTTTCCCGCAACAAGTGGGCAAGATCCTCGACCACGCATTGCTTGGCAGGAAACGGCACATACAAGTTGAGAGCACCAAGATCGCGCTGCTCAAGTATCTTGATACCGACATCAAGGTAATTAAGCTCGTGCTCACGGCGCTGGCGTCCAATCCGACGCCACAGATTGACGTGGAGTTCGATGGTGGGACGCTTTTCCTTAACTGGGTGGCTCTGATTTCTCTGATACCAGAGCGCAAGCGTCGGAAGACTCAGTATGGGAAGGCTCATCGAATCACTGCTGAAGGTTGATAACGATGACACTATTTCAACTTCGCCTCGTCGGCACAAGTTGATCCGCGAGCCAGTAAGTGCCCCATCGTGGCGACAGCCTACCTAATCAGGGACATCTAACATTGATAGAAGCAGGTTGGCAAAGGGAGACGCTGATAATCCAAGGGTCACGATGGCGGAGAGGGTGGGATTTGAACCCACGATACCCTTGCAGGTATGCCGCATTTCGAGTGCGGTGCATTCGACCTCTCTGCCACCTCTCCGCATCAGGTCGGCGCTTGTTTGGCGCAAGCGTGCTCATAGCGATAGTTTCGAAAGGGCGCAAGAGGTGGTTTTCAAAAACACGCAGGCACCTCCAACTTTATCTTGACAGGTTGAAGACCTTCCCTTAACTCGCACATGAAGTCGCATAGGGTCTATGCAACTCACGACATTCACTGCAATTTTCGCGGGCGTTTCGTCCAAGGTAAATTGTTTCCTTAGGCTGATAAAAAGACGGCCATCCGGCATGCCGGGTAGAGCCGAACGAACATGAAAGGATAATAAATGTTCGCAGTCATCAAGACCGGCGGTAAGCAGTACCGCGTAGCAGCAAACGACGTGCTGACCATTGAGAAGCTCGACGTTGCAGCTGGTGAAACAGTTCAGTTCAACGAAGTTTTGATGGTTGGCGTTGGCGCAGATGCAGCCATCGGCGCACCCTTCGTTGAAGGTGCCGTTGTTACGGCAGAAGTTGTCGACCATGGTCGTGCAAAAAAGGTGATCGCATTCAAGAAGCGCCGTCGCCAGAATTCCAAGCGCACCCGTGGTCATCGTCAGCACCAGACAACTGTTCGGATCACGAACATTGCTGCCGCTGGCGGCGCATCTGCTTAATTGAAACGCGGCAAAAGGTTTTAAAGGAGAACACCAATGGCACACAAAAAAGCTGGCGGTTCATCGCGCAACGGTCGCGATTCTGAGTCCAAGCGCCTTGGCGTGAAGAAGTTTGGCGGCGAAGCCGTTATTGCAGGCAACATTATTGTGCGTCAGCGCGGCACGCAGTGGCATCCAGGCTCCAATGTGGGTCTTGGCAAGGACCACACGATTTTCGCACTGACCGAAGGTAACGTGAATTTCCGCGCGAAAGCGAACGGCCGCGTGTACGTGTCCGTCATGCCGAAAGCGGTAGCAGCGGAATAAGCCGGTGGCGCTTTAAAACAGCCGGCGTCTCATCGACCCGGCTGACCGCTATGGTACAGACCAGAAAAAAGGGGAGATGGGGCAAGACCATCTCCCCTTTTTACATTCTGGAGGACTGAACCATGCAAGGCGAATTGTTACGGGAAGACCAATTGGGGTCTTCCGAAAGCAGGCTGAGGCCTGAACGGTTACGGACCGATTGCCCGATCCTGTTGTCACCACGGCTCGTTCTGCGCGCTCCGCACGAAGACGACATTGACGCCCTTTCCCATCTCGCCAACAACGCCAACATTGCCAATATGGTGTCGCGCATGCCGCACCCCTACACGGCAGCGGACGCGGCAGATTTCGTGCGACGCACGAAAATTGGCGGTATTGGCAAGTGCGTCTACGCGATTACCAAAGCCGACAATGGAGAGTTTCTCGGCTGCGCCGGTGTGGAAAGCCATACCGACGGGGTAACGGCGGAGCTCGGTTACTGGCTCGGAGAACGACACTGGAACCAGGGCTATGCGACGGAAGCAGCGCAGGCGCTGACGGATATGGCCTTCCGGACCCGCGACATCGAGTTCATCGATGCGCGGTGCCGGGTTACCAACGTCGCATCCCGCCGCGTTATTCAAAAATGCGGTTTTCAGTTTCAGGGAACCGGCATGGTGCAATGCCTGGCGCTGAAAGCTGCTGTTGCTGCCGAATGGTACAGGCTGGATCGCAAGACGTGGATGTCGCTGCGCAGTTGGGGAGGCATGGCATGAGCGCTGTCCTTTCACAGCCCGTTCGAGATCAGGCATTGCAACTCTGCCCTTGCCCCCGGTTAGAAACTCCTCGTCTGGTTCTGCGTCCCCACACGCTGGACGATGCCGACGGGATTCTGGCTGCTTTGTCGGACTTCGAAGTTGCGCGCATGCTGTCGCGCGTTCCAAGCCCGTTTGACCGGCGCGATGCGCTGGAATGGTTGCTGCGCCAAACGGCGCGGCGCGAGCTTGGCTGGGCTTTTGCGATTGCAGATCGAGAGAATAATTACCTTGGCTGTGTCGAGCTTTCGCTCAACCACGGGCAGTGGAGGCTTATTTACTGGTTAAACCGCTCGGCTTGGGGGCAGGGTATAGCGTCGGATGCTGTGAAGGCGGCTGTAGCTGTCTTTGACGAAGTCGCGCCGGGGGTGGAGATTGTCTCCGGTTTCTTCGCCGATAATGCCGCATCCATGCGGCTGCAAACGCGGCTGGGGTTTGAGATCATTGGGTGTAGCGATGTGTTCTCGCTGGCACGCGGTGGCATGGTCGCTCATTTGCAGACGCGGAGACCGGCACGCATTAATCTTTGACCTTGCTTCGGCCTCGCTATATCCATGGCGGCAACCGATAACATCAAGCGCATATGCCTTAAACTGGATATGTGCGAATAGAACAGGTAAGAGTGACATGTGTGCGTCAGGCACGCTGCTCTCCATCCGCGACGAATGGTAGTACGATGAAATTTCTCGATCAGGCAAAAGTCTATATCCGCTCCGGCAACGGGGGCGCTGGGTCGGTTTCCTTTCGCCGTGAAAAGTTCATCGAATTCGGCGGTCCCGATGGAGGCGATGGCGGGCGTGGCGGCGACGTGTGGGTGGAGGCTGTCAATGGGCTAAATACGCTCATCGATTTCCGCTATCAGCAGCATTTCAAGGCCGCGACCGGCATACATGGAATGGGACGAAATCGCACAGGCGCAGGCGGTGATGATGTGACGCTCAAAGTGCCTGTCGGCACGCAGATTTTCGAGGAAGACGATGAGACCCTGATCGTCGATTTGACGAAGGAAGGGCAGCGTTTCCGGCTGGCAGTTGGCGGCAATGGCGGCTTTGGCAATGCGCATTTCAAATCCTCCACCAATCAGGCACCCCATTGGGCCAATCCCGGTCTGGAGGGCGAGGAAAAAACCATCTGGCTGCGGCTCAAATTGATTGCCGACGCGGGTCTTGTCGGTCTCCCCAATGCGGGAA
The DNA here is from genome assembly GCF_014841565.1 of Rhizobium sp. CFBP 8762. Taxonomy (GTDB): domain Bacteria; phylum Pseudomonadota; class Alphaproteobacteria; order Rhizobiales; family Rhizobiaceae; genus CFBP-8762. Next base: position 28,492 of record NZ_JACYUD010000011.1, on the reverse strand, counting down.
AATCCACGTTTCTGGCCACATGTACGCGGGCACGGCCTAAGATTGCCAACTACCCTTTCACCACTCTGCACCCTAATCTCGGTGTGGCGACGATTGACGGACGTGAGTTCGTACTCGCCGATATTCCCGGCCTGATTGAAGGTGCCCATGAGGGCGTGGGCATTGGCGATCGTTTTCTGGGCCATGTGGAGCGCACGCGGGTGCTGCTGCATCTGGTTTCCGCGCAGGAAGAGGACGTCGCGAAGGCTTACACAACGGTGAAGCATGAGCTGGAAGCCTACGGTGGTGGCCTTATCGACAAGCCGGAAGTGGTGGCGTTGTCGCAGGTGGATGTGCTGGACGAGGATGAGCTGAAGGCGAAGACCAAGGCGCTGGCAAAAGCCTGCGGCTCCACGCCGCTGGTGCTTTCGGCCATTACCGGCAAGGGCATGACGGACGCGCTGCGGGCGTTGCGCCGGGAAATGATCGACATGGACCTGGCAATAAACGGGGCAGACGAAGACCAAGCTGTAACTGCGCACAGAGATGACGAGGGCTGAGATGGTCTCTGGCCATACATCGCTGGAAGCCTACCGGCGGGTCGTCATCAAGATTGGCTCGGCTTTGCTGGTGGATCGGTCGCAGGGCCTGAAAAAACAATGGCTGGATGCCATGTGCGCCGATATTGCCGCCCTGAAGCGGGCGGGCGTGGATGTGCTGGTGGTGTCCTCCGGCGCAATTGCGCTGGGGCGTTCTGTCCTTAGTGTGCCGGCGGGCGCGTTAAAGCTTGAGGAAAGCCAAGCTGCAGCAGCCGTTGGCCAGATTGCGCTGGCACGAGCATGGTCCGAGGGCTTGGCGGGCCACGCGTTTGTTGCGGGCCAAATCCTGCTGACTTTGGGCGATACGGAAGAACGACGCCGGTATCTCAACGCGCGTGCGACAATCGACCAGTTGCTGCGGTTGGGTGCCATCCCCATTATCAATGAAAACGATACGGTCGCCACGTCGGAAATTCGCTATGGCGACAATGACCGGCTGGCTGCGCGCGTCGCGACGATGGTGGGCGCGGATATGCTGATTCTGCTATCGGATATTGATGGCTTGTATACAGCTCCACCGCATCTGGATCCCAATGCTGAATTTCTGCCGCAGGTGCCAGCCATAACGCCGGAAATTGAAGCTATGGCAGGCGGTGCTGCTTCGGAATTGTCGCGTGGTGGCATGCGCACGAAGATTGATGCCGGGAAGATTGCGACCGGTGCGGGCTGTGCCATGATTATCGCCTCCGGTAAGGTGGAACATCCGCTGAGAGCCGTGGATAATGGCGCGCGGTTCTCATGGTTTGCACCATCTGCCTCGCCTGTTACGGCGCGCAAGACGTGGATCGCCGGACATCTTCAGCCAGCCGGGAAAATTTCGGTCGATCAGGGCGCGGAAGTGGCGCTTGGGTCTGGCAAAAGCCTGCTGCCAGCAGGGGTTACGGCCGTGGTCGGCGCGTTCAGCCGGGGGGATACGGTGGCCATTCTCGATGTAAACGGGCGCGAGATCGCGCGCGGGCTTGCGGCCTATGATGCCGATGAAGCCCGGCGCATTGCGGGCAAGAAATCCGGTGATATTGAAGCCATTCTGGGGTACGCGGGCCGGGCAGCGATGATTCACCGGGATGATTTGGTGATGAGCAGGGCCCGGGCGACTGCATAATTCTTCAAATCGGAATCGATTGGAAGAATTATGCAGCAAATTCAGGTTGTTACAGCGTCCTTTGCGCGTCGTATCCGACGCGCGGCGCTGTCGTCAGATACGGGAGGAAGAGACCCATGCTGGATAAGACCGAAACGGTACACGCCATGATGGCCGAAATTGGCCGCAATGCGCGGGCGGCGAGCCGGGTGTTGCTGACAGCAAAGCCGGAAGCCAAAACCGCTGCACTGCTTGCCATGGCGGATGCTGTGGATGCGCATGTGAGCGATATCCTTGCCACCAACGCACTGGATGTGACTGCCGCGACGGATGCCGGACAGACCGCATCCTTTATGGATCGGCTGACGCTGACACCGGCGCGCATTGGCGACATGGCCAATGGCATTCGTGCCATCGCGGCGCTGGCCGATCCGGTTGGCACCATCATCGCCGAGTGGGACCGCCCGAACGGGCTGCATATCGAGCGTGTGCGCACACCGTTGGGTGTCATTGGCGTCATCTACGAAAGCCGCCCGAACGTAACGGCAGATGCCGGGGCCTTGTGCCTGAAAGCGGGCAATGCCGTGATCCTGCGCGGCGGGTCCGATAGTTTGAATTCATCCCGCGCCATCCATGCGTGCCTGACACTTGGGTTAAGACAGGCAGGCCTGCCGGAACACGCGATACAGATGGTGACGGTGCCGGACCGGGCCGCTGTTGGCGAAATGCTGGCGGGTTTGCAGGGCAATATTGACGTGATCGTGCCGCGCGGTGGCAAAAGCCTGGTGGCGCGGGTGCAAAGCGATGCCCGTGTGCCGGTGTTCGCGCATCTGGAAGGACTTTGCCACATCTATGTGGATGCGTCGGCAGACCTCGCCATGGCGCGCGACATCGTGCTGAATGCGAAAATGCGGCGCACGGGCATTTGTGGCTCGGCTGAAACCCTGTTGGTGGATCGCGCCGTCGCCGAGACCCATCTTGGTCCTCTGGTCGCTGATCTTGTTGCTGCGGGCTGCGAGGTGCGCGGCAGTGCAGAGGTGATGGCGCGCGTTCCCGATGTGGTGCCAGCAAGCGACGAGGACTGGGCAACGGAATATCTGGATGCGGTTATATCGGTCACGCTGGTGGATGGGATTGACGGTGCCGTGGCCCATATCAACCGGTACTCGTCCGCCCATACGGAAGCGGTGATTGCCGATGATGCGCAGGTTGCGGAGCGGTTTTTTGCCGAGATCGATTCGGCTATTCTTCTGCACAATGCCTCCACGCAGTTTGCCGATGGCGGTGAGTTCGGCATGGGCGGCGAAATCGGCATCGCGACGGGCAAGATGCACGCGCGTGGGCCGGTGGGCGTGGAGCAGTTGACCTCGTTTAAATACAGGGTGCGCGGCACCGGTCAGGTGCGGGCATAAGTGACGGACCCGGCGGTTAAGCCTCAATCTCTGAAGATGCCCTATGTGGAAAAGGGCATGGTGGTCGGATTGTTCGGCGGGTCATTCAACCCGCCGCATGAGGGCCATGTGCTGGTGGCCGATATTGCGCTGCGGCGGCTGAAGCTTGATCAGTTGTGGTGGATGGTAACGCCCGGCAACCCGCTAAAGCCCCGCCATGATCTGGCACCCTTAAGTAGCCGCATAGACGCCTGTGAGCAGATGGCGCGTGATCCCCGGATCAAGGTCACAGCATTCGAGCAAGGGCTTGGCGTCAGCTATACCGCCCGGACGCTGGCCATCGTCAAAAAACGAAATCCCGGTATCCGGTTCGTCTGGGTCATGGGTGCCGATAATTTGCAGAATTTTCACCGCTGGCAGAACTGGCAGGCAATTGCCTCCACATTCCCGATTGCCGTCATCGACAGGCCCGGAGCAACGTTGAGTTTCCTGTCATCCAAAATGGCAAAGACATTCGATTATGCCCGTGTGGATGAAGAGGATGCAGCGGCTCTTGCATTCCGAGCGGCACCCGCCTGGACGTTTATTCACGGTCCACGGTCGCGTCTCAGCTCGTCAGCCATCCGGGCGGGCGGCTGATCAGGAGAAAAACACGCTGAATCGCATAGGGTTCAGGGCCAGACTCTTGAAAAATTGATGGATCAATGCCTACATTCGCATGTGAGCCGAGAAATATTGGTTCAACGGTGCTTGTCTGTCTTCGTGAAAGGAAAACCTCTGACAACAGTACACGCCAAGGGAAACGCTTCCAGCGCATTCCCGCACAGCGCGGAACGCGGCGACGATGCTGCCAAGCGCGCTCTTCACACAGTCTTGACCTCGCTTGAGGATTCCAAGGCTGAGGATATCGTAACCATCGACATTGCTGGCAAGTCGGCGTTGGGTGACTATATGGTCATCGTCTCCGGGCGCTCCAATCGCCATGTCATGGCAATTGCCGACCACCTGATTTCCGATATGAAAGACGCGAGCCTCGGCAATGCCCGGGTTGAAGGTTTGGAAGGCGGCGACTGGGTGCTGATCGACGCGGGCGATATCATTATCCACGTGTTCCGTCCGGAAATTCGCGAGTTCTACAACATCGAAAAGATGTGGGCGACGCCGGAAATCGACGAGGGAACGCTGCACTGATACGGTCGAGCGTATAAACCTAGCTGTCTGGGTTTCAGCAGAAGAGCGGGTTAGCACGATGCGGGTAGGTTTGTTTGCAGTGGGCCGTTTGAAAAACGGCCCCGAGAAAGACTTGGCCGCGCGCTATCTCGACCGTTTTGCGAAAGCCGGTCCGGCAATCGGGCTGGAACTTGGCCGCGTGACCGAGGCCAGTGAAAGCCGCGCCTCCAATGCTGATACGCGCAAGCGCGAAGAGGGGCAGATGCTGGAAAAGGCGCTGCCGGAGGGCTGCGTTTTGCTGTTGCTGGATGAGCGCGGCAAGGCGCTAGACAGTCAGGGGTTTGCTGATTTGATCGGCCAATACCGCGACGGTGGCAAACGGGACATTGTTCTGGCGATTGGCGGTGCCGATGGGCTGGACCCTGCGCTGCATGCCCGTGCGGATGTCAGCATTTGCTTTGGCAAAATGACATGGCCGCACCAACTGGTGCGCATTCTGGTGGCAGAGCAGCTCTACAGGGCCGTTACCATTCTTTCCGGTCATCCATATCATCGGGTGTGATGGAAGCCTCTTGATTTCACCGCATTTCTTCATGAGAAGAAGAGGAAGATGGCCTCTTAGAGGCGACAGCCGGACCAGAGGTTATTCACGGACATGAAGCAGAGCAATACAGCGCTGAGACCGGCCCGGCGTTTGCTGGTAGCGTTTGCGTGTCTGTGTCTTCTGACCCTGTCGGTGCCAGCGTCCGCGATGGAGGATGAAGGGGTGCCGGATGGGCCGCCAACCATCGCTAATCCTACCGCCGATCCCGCCGCCGATCTGGCGGTAAAGCGGGATAAAACCCGCGCCGAATTGGATGCACTGTCCAAATCCATCAGCATCAGCGAAGAGCGGGCTGCGGCTTTGGAAGCCGACATTGCCGAGCTGGAAAAAAGCAGCGCCTCTTTGCGTGCCGCAATCGTCACGTCTGCAACCACCAGACAGGAACTGGAACGCAAGATTCTCGATGGCGAGCGGCGTTTGCAGGATATGCGTGACAAGGAAGCCGATGTTCACAAGTCTTTGCAGGCGCGGCGCGGCGTGCTGGCGGAAGTGCTGGCGGCCTTGCAGCGCATGGGCCGCAACCCGCCGCCCGCTCTACTGGTAACGCCAGAGGACGCGCTGGCATCCGTGCGCAGCGCCATTTTGCTCGGTGCCGTCGTGCCGGGCATTCGCCACGAGACGGAAAAGCTGACGCTCGATCTGCAGGCTCTTGCCGATGTGCGCCGGGATATTACCACCGAGCGGGAAACGCTCACGGCCAATATGAGTGCGGCGCTGGAGGAAGAAAAGCGCATCTCCTTGCTTGTCACAGAAAAGGACAAATTGCGGACACGCAACGCTGGCGATCTGGTGGCCGAGCGGCAGAAGGCGGAGGCGCTGGCAGGGCAGGCAACCAGCCTTGCAGGGCTGATCGGCTCGCTGGAGCGTGATATTTCCTCGGTGCGCGAAGCCGCCACCGCAGCACTGGCCGAAGAGGCAGAGCGCCGCCGCATGAGCGATGAGCAGCGCGAGAAGGCGCGGGAACTCGCCCGCACCACCGTGCCCGACAAAAACCGCATTGCGCCCGCATATGTTTTTTCTGATTTGAAGAAAAAATTACCACTTCCTGCCGCTGGAACACCCGTCAGAAACTTTGGTGATGAGGATGGCACGGGCCATCCATCACAGGGAATGATGCTGGAGACCGGCGCGGATGGTCTGGTGACGGCACCTTCCGATGGGTGGGTGGTGTTTGCCGGTAGCTTCCGCAGCTATGGGCAGATGGTGATTTTGAACGCGGGCGATGGCTACCATCTTGTGCTGTCTGGCATGGAGCGGGTGAGCGTGTCGCAAGGACAGTTTGTGGTGGCGGGCGAGCCGATTGCCGTGATGGGTGCAAAAAGAGTGGCAAGCGCCACCGCTTTGCCGCTGGAAACGGACCGCCCAACGCTTTACATTGAGTTTAGAAAAGATGGAAAGCCGGTTGATTCTCGACCATGGTGGACCGCTTCAGCCACTGGAAAGGCACGTAATGATACGTAGGACTTCACTTGTTCTCGTTGGTGCACTGTTGGGTGCAACTGCGATGGGCGTTGTTTACACGACGATAGTACCCGCCGTGGCTGCCAATGCATCCACGTATCGCGAACTGTCTGTTTTTGGTGATGTGTTTGAGCGCGTGCGGGCGCAGTACGTAACGGCCCCGCAGGAGGACAAGCTGATTGAAAATGCCATCAACGGCATGTTGAGTTCGCTTGATCCGCATTCCAGCTACATGAATTCCAAGGACGCCGAGGACATGCGCACCCAGACCAAGGGTGAGTTCGGCGGTCTGGGCATCGAAGTGACCATGGAAAACGAACTCGTCAAGGTCATCACCCCTATCGATGACACGCCAGCGTCTCGCGCCGGTGTCCTGTCGGGCGATTTCATCTCGAAAATTGATGGTCAGGATGTCCGTGGACTGAAGCTCGAAGATGCTGTCGGCAAGATGCGTGGCGAGGTGGGCAGTCCCATCAAGCTGACAATCCTGCGCAAGGGTGCTGACAAGCCGATCGAGCTGACTGTCAAGCGCGATATCATCGCCGTGAAGGCCGTAAAGTTCCGCGTTGAAAATGATGTGGGCTATCTCCGGGTGATTTCCTTTACGGAAAAGACCTTTGACGACCTGAAGGCCGGTATCGACAAGATCAAGAAGGATGTTCCTGCCGATAAGCTCAAAGGCTATGTGCTTGATCTGCGTTTGAATCCGGGCGGTCTTCTGGATCAGGCTATTGACGTATCCGATGCGTTCCTGGAGCGCGGCGAGGTGGTATCCACCCGTGGCCGCAACGAAGACGAAACGCGTCGTTTCAACGCCACAGCGGGTGATCTGGTGGACGGCAAGCCGGTTGTGGTGCTGATCAACGGTGGATCGGCCTCAGCATCCGAAATTGTGGCCGGTGCGTTGCAGGATCTCAAGCGCGCAACGGTTGTGGGAACACGCTCGTTCGGCAAGGGTTCGGTTCAGACTATCATTCCGATGGGTGAGGCCGGTGCGCTGCGCCTGACGACGGCGCTGTATTACACGCCATCGGGCAAGTCCATTCAGGGTACAGGCATCACGCCTGACATCAAGGTGGACCAGCCATTGCCAGCAGAGTTGCAGGGCAAGGTGGAAGCTGCCGGCGAATCCAGCCTGCGCGGCCATATCCAGGGCCAGAGCGAAACAGACGAGGGCTCCGGCTCCATCGCTTATGTTCCGCCGGAAGCCAAGGATGACTTGCAGTTGACCTATGCACTGGAACTGCTGCGTGGGCAGAAGACCGATCCATCCTTCCCGGCGAACCCGGAAAAGGCTGAACTCGAAAAGAAGAACTAAGAATAGCGCCTGTTGAGACAGGCCGCTAAATTAGGGCTATGAAGGCCAGCGAACCTTGGATAAGGGTTTGCTGGCCTTTTTTCGTGGAAAGCACACCGTGGACAGTGATCTTTACAAGCCCCTTGAACCGAGAAAGAAGATTGGCATTACCCGCCGTATCCGCTGGTCTCGCGCACTGTTCGCGTTGGCGACAGTGTTGGTGCTTGGCTTGTCCGTGTGGGCTGCTTTACCGGAAGATGTGCTGCTAACGCAGGACAGGGTAACACCGTCCGTTTCAGTGTCACAGCCTGAGGTCATCGCTGGCCAGCCCAAGGCAAAGTCTCGCCAGACAGCGCGCTCCGGTGCTGACGTGCAGGAAACCTTGAATGACGACGGTTCCGTAGTGACGATCTATAAGCCGGGCCAACGGGAGCAATCCGGTCCGGCCTTGATTGAAACGGATGCGTCCCGCTCGCAGGACCCCCGCATCGCCGCATTGCCAAATGAGGACTTGCTGGAAGAAACGGCGCTCGGCCGCCTGCCGGTTATCGGTGCCGATGGATTGCGGTCGATGGATTATTATGCGCGGGCCTGGTCCGGTACACGCGGCACCCGCATTGCGCTGGTGGTGGGCGGGCTTGGCCTGAGCCAGACCGGCACGCAGACCGCCATCCGCGATTTGCCGGAGGAGGTGACGCTGGCATTCGCGGCCAGTGGCAACAGCCTGATGCGGTGGATGCAGGAAGCGCGCCGTAAAGGCCATGAGATTTTGCTGCAGGTGCCGATGGAGCCTTTTGATTACCCGGCAAACAATCCGGGGAATAATACGTTGCGCGCGGCTTCGGATACAAAGAAAAATCTGTTGATGCTGCAGAAATCCATGGCGCGGCTGACCAATTATACTGGCATCGTGAACTTTCTCGGTGGCGCTTTCCTCTCGGATGCAACGATGCTGGAACCAGTGATGCGGGAGATCGCAGACCGGGGACTGTTGTTTCTGGATGATGCGACCTCGGCACAGTCCTTGAGCGGTACGCTTGCCACCACGATTGATGCACCGCACGCGTTCGCCGACATGGTTTTGGATGAAAAGGTTGAGACATCTGCAGTTTTGAAAAAGCTTGACGAATTGGAGCGGGTCGCGCGCCGAAACGGGTCCGCTATCGGCATGGCCTCGGCTTTTGATGTAAGCGTGGCTGCCATTACCCAATGGGTGGAAGAGGCACAGGGGCGGGGAATTGAGATCGTTGGTGTTTCGGCCCTCGTCAACGATCCGCAAAAACGGTAGAGCCTTTCCAGAAGAAGCGGTATCGCTTTTACGTTTGGACAATGCGTCAAAATAACAGACTAGAGCATATCCGGCGACCCCGTGTTCACCGGACATGCTCTAGGACCAAGAGAAAGCGAGGGCGTGATGAGCAAAACAAACAAACCAGTCAAAGCGGAAGACCTCCCCTATCGCCCCTGCGTGGGTATCATGGTGCTGAACCGCGACGGTTTGGTATGGGCCGGGCGCCGTATTCCACTGGGCAATTCCGAGTATGACGGATCGCCGCAACTCTGGCAGATGCCGCAAGGCGGTATTGATGAGGGTGAGGATGCCTACAAGGCGGCCTTGCGTGAACTCTATGAGGAAACCGGCATGCGCTCGGTATCGCTGCTGGCGGAAGCGCCCGACTGGATTCATTACGACCTACCCCCGGAATTGATCGGCATCGGATTGCGCGGAAAGTTTCGCGGTCAAAAGCAACGCTGGTTCGCGTTCCGCTTCGAGGGTGACGAAAACGAGATTGCCATCAACCCACCCCCCGGCGGCCACACCGCGGAGTTTGATGAATGGGCGTGGAAGCCGATGAAGGACCTACCGGAGCTGATCGTAAGTTTCAAGCGCCAGGTCTATGACGAGGTCGTAGCGACATTTGCTCATCTGGATGGTGCCAGGGACTGTCGATAGTTACCCTCGTACGGTTTGAATGCGCTTTTTTCTTCCTCTACTCTTCGTGCTGTTGACCTCTGCCGGGGTCGGCAGTTTCAGTGTTACCGACACGATTTATTTTCGGGATCTCGGCCACTCGCTTGCGTTCATCGGCCTTATGGTGGGCGTGTTCAATATTTGCGTTGCGGTGTCTGAACTGCCGTTCGCAATCCTGTTTGACCGATATTCAAGCAAGCTCTCTATCCTCATTGGCGTTTGCCTACGTATTGCAGCCTTCGCTCTGTTTGCTGTGTTCTTTATGGATCAGGACATGCTGCTGCTGGGGCAGGCTCTGGCGGGAGTAGCGACGGCTGCAACGAGTGGCACAGTGGTTGCGCTTGTGATGAACGAGGTCAGGGAACGCTCCTATGAGACGATGAGTCTGCAAGGCAGCCGCATCAGTCTTGTCTCTGGCGTGGGATCCCTGATTGGCGGAACATTGGGCAGTGTCGGTTACGCCTATTATCCGCAGACAATCTGGCTTCTGGCGATTGGCTTCTTTTGCCTTGCCTTGGCGGCACTCGCGCGATTTCGGGACACGCCTGTGGCTGGTTCCAGTCTGTCGCTACAGGACATGGCGCGGTGCGTTCTGAGCCTCATAAAGCAGCGCTGCACCGTTTTGCTGGTTCTCAACAATGCCTGTGCGCTGGCGCCTATTCTGCTGTGGCAATTGAAATTCAACAGTATTTCGCCCGGTGCAGTGCTGGCTGGGTTCGCGGTGGTCAGCCTGTCAAAAATTGCCGGGTCGGTTCTCTTCCGAGTGTTCAAGGCGGATATCGCATTCGTAAAATATGCCTGCGTGATGAACGTCATGGTGATCGCTGCTTTTATCGCCAGTACGAATGTGTACCTTATGCTTGTGCTGTTTGCAGTGCATGTTCTGGTGCACATCGTGCAATCTATCTGCCTGGAAGGACTTTTTCAGTCGCAGGTGGGAAATGCTGTTCGGGCGAGCTCATTGTCTCTGGTGTCGCTGCTGGATTCGCTTATTGTCGCCCTGCTTGCGCCCGTGGTCGGGCTGCTCGCCGCCCGCTATGGCTTTATGGAAGCGGCTGCGGTGTCCGGTGTTCTGTACGCCGTGGTCGCCGGGCTGTCTGCTGGCATGAAGGAAGAAACACCCGCTTAGCGTCGTGCCAAACGGGTGTTGTAGACGCAATTACTCGGCTTCGTTGGCCGGCAGGGCATTGAGCTGGCCGTATTTTTCGGGCCCAATGGTGTCAAGAAGCTGAATCTGGGTTTCGAGGAAGTCGATGTGACCTTCTTCGTCGATCAGCAGGTTTTCGAACAGTTTCATGCTGACGTAATCGCCAGCCTCATGACAGATGTCACGGGATGCCTTGTAGGATGCACGCGCATCGTATTCACCGGCAAGATCGGCTTCCAGCACTTCACGAACGTTCTGGCCGATGCGAAGCGCACCGACGGTTTGCAAGTTGGGGTGGCCATCGAGGAAGATGATGCGCTCGATGATTTTGTCGGCGTGCTGCATCTCTTCGATGGATTCGGCACGCTCTTTCTTCGCCAAAAGCTTGTAACCCCAATCGTCCAATAGACGGTAGTGAAGCCAATACTGGTTGACTGCTCCGAGCTCGAGGAAAAGTGCTTCGTTAAGCCGCTCGATGACTCTTATGTCGCCTTTCAAGATCCGCTCTCCTGTTTTCTTCATGGAATTGTCTGAGGCGGATCATGAAATCAAATATCTCGGCTTCCGTCGAGTCTCGACGGGCGTGATAGGCTTCGGTTGTCTTGATAATCAGGTCGACAACACCGGGAAAACAGCCACAACAGCGGCCGCGTTTTTCCATCGCGTGGTAGACTTTTGCAGGCACAATCAGCTGCCAACAGTCCTCATCCAAGAGGGCTGTGATTGTATCTTCGATCTCCTTTTTGGTGATGAAATTACAACTGCAAACCAGCATTGCCGTCTACCCATACTTCGCAAGCTACTGAATTTAAATGTAAAGCAAAAGCGGATGCTGGGTGTCAAGTAAATCTTGGCCACACGATAGCAGCGCATAATTTAGAGTGATTCTAAACATGATAAATTATATCGTATTTTCATTTGCTTAGCTTTTGGTATGGCCGAGGGCTGGGACTGTACCGATGCATTAGGGGTGCGACATTTTGTCCAAATTTATTTTAGAATAATTCTAGTTTTAGGTCGTTCCGCCTGTGAATAAGTGAACCCTAAATCAGAAATATCGGATCGAGATTGCGAATCATTCTAACTTTTTGGTTTGACGCATTATCCGAACGTAAAAGCGTTTCCCGCTTTACTGGAAATGCTCTAGTGGAAGTTTCTGCCCTTCGGCATGACGGTTTCGGGCGAGATCTCCATTGGCTTTGTAGGGGCCTTCAGCCCGCGTGCCGGCATGGTTTTGCCAACCTCGTCGCCGGGGTTGAGTGTCGGGAACCGCTTGGCATGCTTTTGCAGAAGCCCGAGTTCGGCGGTGAGGTCTTCCACATGCTCGGCCACCACATGGATGACGCCGTTGGCGTGCTGGAGTTTACCGGTAACTTTCGTCAGCCGCGCACCCATGACAATGGCGCGATAGCGCTCGAATGTTTTGGGCCAGACGATGATGTTGGCGACGCCGGTTTCATCCTCCAGCGTCATGAAAATGATGCCCTTGGCAGAGCCCGGACGCTGTCGCACCAGCACGAGCCCGGCCACACTGACGGTCTGTCCGTTGCGGCGCGTTTCCAGCGTTTCATGAGTGATAATGCCGGTGCGGCGTAGCCGGTCGCGCAGAAAGGACAGGGGGTGCGCTTTCAGCGACAGTGTTGTTGCGCGGTAATCCTCAACCACATGCTCTCCCGGTAGCATGGCGGGCAGCGCCATCTCAGGTTCAGCCTGAAAATCGCCGGCGCTCTCTCCACTCGCAACGGCAAACAGCGGAAGGGTTTCTGCGGCGGCGGCAGTATCGAGCGCCTTGACAGCCCAAAGTGCGGCGCGCCGATCAAGCCCGATAGACCGGAAGGCATCCGCATCGGCCAGATGCTCCAGCGCCGTCCTCGGCAGTTTCGTTCGCAGCCAGAGATCGCGGATACTGGTATAGCCTTGGCCGCGCTTGTCGAAGAGAGCCTCCAAACCCTTTTCACTGACACCCTTCACCATCCGAAAGCCCAGCCGAACCGCGTAACGCGAGCGGATAAGGTGGCGCATGCTGGTATGACGCGGAGCAATACGGCGGGGATCGAAGCCATTCGGCTCCAGCGTGCAGTGCCAGTCGGAATAGTTCACGTCCACAGGCAGCACGATCACGCCATGCTCACGCGCATCGCGCACAAGCTGTGAAGGCGCATAAAAACCCATGGGCTGGGAGTTGAGCATCGCCGCGCAGAAAACATCCGGGTAATACATTTTCAGCCAGCAGGAGGCATAGACTAGCAGTGCGAAGGAGGCTGCATGGCTTTCCGGAAAACCGTACTCACCAAAACCCTCGATTTGACTAAAGCAATTTCGAGCAAACTCTTCCGGGTAATCTTGATCAACCATGCCTTTCACCATGCGTTCTCGAAAATCCTTCACCTGACCAGTCCGCTGGAAAGTCGCCATGGACCGGCGCAGCTTATCGGCCTCGCTGGGGCTAAAGCCCCCGGCCTCGATAGCGATCTGCATGGCCTGTTCCTGAAACAGCGGAATGCCGAGTGTCCGCTTTAAAATCTTTTCCAGTTGAGGCTTCTCGTAATTGATGGTTCGTCCGGCACGCACATCTTCGCGGCGCTTGAGGTAGGGGTGGACCATGTTGCCCTGAATGGGACCGGGGCGCACAATGGCAACCTCAATAACAAGATCGTAAAACACGCGTGGGCGCAGGCGCGGCAACATGCTCATTTGCGCACGGCTTTCAATCTGGAAGACGCCAAGCGTATCGGCGCGGCAAATCATGTCGTAAACGTCATCCGATTGCCGGTCCTTCATGGACCGTAGATCAAGCTCCAGATTGTAATGCTGCAGAAGCAGAGCAAATGATTTGGCAAGGCAGGTCAACATGCCCAGTGCCAGAATATCGATCTTCAAAAGACCGACGGCATCGAGATCGTTCTTGTCCCACTCCACCATCTGCCGGTCTTTCATGGCTGTGTTCATGATGGGTACGACCTCATCCAGCCGGTCATTGGTAATGACAAAGCCACCGCTGTGCTGGGATAAATGTCTGGGAAACCGAATGAGCTGTTTTGCGTGATCCAGCAGCATTCGGGTCGCTGGATCAGCCGTATCCAGTCCCGCTTGCTTGGCCTCGTTTTCGCTCAAACTTTCCGTCCACCACCCCCACACGGCAGAAGACAAGGCAGATTGCACATCCTCAGACATGCCAAAGGCCTTGGCGATCTCGCGCCCCGCAGAGCGCGGACGGTACGTGGTCACGGCAGCGGCCAACCCGGTACGGTGCCGCCCGTAATGCTCGTAAATATACTGGATTACCTCTTCGCGCCGCTCATGCTCGAAGTCCACGTCGATATCAGGCGGCTCCTCACGCTCGGTAGACAGAAAGCGCTCGAAAAGAAGCCCACCGGACAGTTCTGGCGCAACCTCGGTGATACCAAGACAATAGCAGATGACGGAGTTGGCGGCAGAACCGCGGCCTTGGCACAAAATACCCTTGCCGCGCGCATACTCCACAATATGATGAACGGTGAGAAAGTACGGCTCGTACTCTTTCTCCGTTATCAGCGCCATTTCCTTGGTGATGGTTTTTCTCACCTCGTCTGGCAAACCGTTTTTGTAACGGATGCGTGCGCCTTCATACGTCAGGCGTAGAAGAGTCTGGTTTGGAGTTTCGTCGGGTTTGCCCTCGTCTGGATAATTGTGCTTCAGTTCCTTCAATGAGAACGTAAGGCGGCTAAAGAACTTGACCGTATTGGTGATGGCGTCTGGATAATCTCGAAAAATCCAGGCCATGTCTTTTGGCGATTTGATGTGGCGCTCCGCATTGGCCTGTAGCAGAAAGCCAGCTTTGGCGATGGGTACATGCTCGCGAATGGATGCAATCACATCGGCCAGCGTGCGGCGTTTCCCTGCGTGGTAAAACGGGTCATTGCTGGCCAGCAGACGAATATTGGCGCGGTCTGCCAGTTCCGCCAAAGCGGCAAAGGTGTAGCTGTCGTTGCCATCGTACCGTGCCACAAGGGCCAGATAGATGTTCCGTTTGAACCTTGCCTTCAGGCGCCCCAACAGGTCCGAATCGGTAAAATCAGGCGAGGGCATGATGGCCAGCATCATCCGGTCGCCCCACTCCATCAGGTCGCTTTCAAACAGCGTACATTCGCCCTTGGTGGAGCGCAGATTGCCTACGGTCAACAACCGGCAGAGATGCCCCCAGCCTGCGCGGTCGATGGGATAGGCCAGAATATCCGGCGTTCCATCGGCAAAGACCAGTCGCGCTCCCGGCTGGTAGGGGGTGCCGGTCTCCTTGGCTTTCAGCCAGCCGCGCACCACCCCGGCAACAGTGTTGCGGTCGGCAAGGCCAATGCCTGCAAGGCCCATGGTATCGGCAGCTTCCACCATTTCTTCCGCATGGGAAGCGCCTTCCAGAAAGGAGAAATTGCTGCGGGCACCCAGTTCCACAAACGGCCCGACCGGAGGCAGTGTCATGAGAACAATCCATGCAGAAACCAGCGCGGCGCTTCGCGTTCGCGCTCGTAAAGCCCTTCCCGGTAGAGCCAGAAACGACGGCCATCTTCATCCTCGATGGCATAATAATCGCGTGTGGGCGCTGCCAGACCATCGATCCACCATTCGGCAGCGATGCGCTCCGGTCCCTCCACCCGGACCACCCGGTAGAGCGCGCGCCGCCAGCGAAACGTACGCGGTGGTCCTTCCGGCACCTCGGCCACGGCCTCAACCGGCTCCGGGTGGGCAAACAGCCGCAATGGTCGTTCAAGAGGGGGTCGTTCAAGAGGCGCGCGCTGAGGAACCGGGGTATCCTCCGGCTTTTCGCGTGTGCGGTGTCCAAGATCCTTGACTGGCACAAGGCTTGCGGCCCGCTCCGGCACATGGCTTTGCGCCAGCACCGGGGTCACAAGGCTGTCAGGCCCCAAACGGGCAATGATACGGTCCGCAAAATCGGTCAGCGAGCGGTCCTGCTCGCCACCACCGGAAAAGTCCTTTTGCGTGGCCGTTATACTTTGGGCTTCCAGCACGCTGAGACGCACGGTTTCAAAGCCGAACCCGGCATCAATGTCATCGTGCAGGCCCGCAAGCCGCTCTCGAAACAGGCTGGCAATGCGCGGCGGATCGCGCAGCGGTGCCGAGGCGCGGGCATGGATGCGGACGACCTTGCCATCCACACGAAACAGATGCAGCTCGAATATCCGCCCACCCTGCGCACGCTCCAGCAGACCATCGCGCAGGCGCTCGCTCAACTGGGCCGTCAGGCCGATAATGTCGTCTTCGGATTGAATGGGTTCGATCAGCCGTCGCTCCGCCGACAGCATCGGCACAGTCAGGCGCGGTGAAATCGGCTCTTCCTCTTCCCCTAATGCCTGATCCAGCCGCAAAAGCGGTTGCGGGCCGAATCGTCGTGTCAGCGGTCCGCGTGGCGCGTCCAGAATATCGCCGACCCGTTTGAGGCCAACCCGGTGCAGGGCTTCTACAACCGGTCTCTCCAGCCGCAGGGCCGCCAAGGGCAAGGGAGCCAATATCTCGGCCGGGTCCTGCCCATGAATGGTATGGCCCGTATCAAACCGCGCCAGGGCCCAGGCAAGCCCCGCAGACCCGGCAACAGCACCCCGCGCTTCCAGCCCGAGGCTTGAAAGCCGGGCCAGAAGGTCGGTCAGCAAGGATTCCTCTCTGCCGAACAAATGCGCGCAGCCGGTGACATCAAGGTAAAGGCCATTCGCGCCCTCGGTTGCGACAAGAGGTGTGTAGCGATCGCACCAATCGGCAATATGCTCCAGAAAACGACGGTCGGCATCCGGATCATCGATCAGGATATCGAGATGCGGGCACATGGCACGGGCGTCGGCTATCCCCAGGCCAAGCTTCAACCCCTGCGATTCCGCCAGTTCGTCCAGATGGGCAATGCGCATGGCATTGCCAAAACGGCCGGAGACGATAACGGGCGGATGCTCAGGACGCCCTTTCGAACGCCACGACGGACCCCACCGCAGCCGTGCCAACCGGTCTGTTGCCAAGCGCGGCAGCACCAGTGAGAGAATGCGGCTCTGTCCGGAACGGTTGAGAAGAGAGCGAGGGATTGGTGGACACGGTTTTGAAGCGGCGTTCATGAGCGTTCCATTCCATGGTAAGGCTGGCAGGCAAGGGGAAGGCCGGCAGGAATTGCCGACTTTTTTCAATGGTCAGATGAAAAACCGGATTGCCGAGACTGCCTTTCAGCGTGGCTCCACTCGGCAGACGTCGTAAGCTGGCAGGAGCTGGCTTCAAAAGCAGACGCAGGATGGCGCTGCTGGCCTCTTCCTCGCCTGCCTGACGCAGCAATACAAACGGCGTGTTATAGGCGCGGGCCCGCAGGTGCAAGCGGCGGCTTTCGCTCAATCCCAGCCCTTCCGGGTTGCCCCGCACTTCCAGGAGGACACAGGAAAAGATCCGGGCTGAAACGGCCGATTCTGCCACCCACAGTGCTTCGGTCAAACTGCGGGCCGTCACGAGGAAAAGATGCGCAGGTGAAAGACCAAAACTTTTCAGGCCCACACCATAGGGAACGCCGCCTTCATGCAGCGACATTTTATGGCCGATCCACAGCACCGGCTTGCCACTTGCCTTTTCGTAAAGAATGCTGGAACCCAGCGCAAAGCCGGTTGCCGCACCCGCATCACGGGTTTGATCGGTTCGGATTTCCATCAGGCCGGACAAAGGCAGGCCCGTAAGAGGGCCGTCAAATGCTTCTATTCCCAAAGGAATTGACGTCTGATCTTCGCCATCCTGTGTTGGGTGGCCGGGTGCAAAGCCGGAATCCTGAACGCGCTTGGTCTGGTTTGCCGCACTCTCGCCTTCAAGGCCGGCAATGGTTTCACGCAGGGCATTCAGTGTTTCCCGCGTCACGGCGGTTGTGGCCATGACGAGCACTCCTCTTTTAAGTTCACTCTATGTTCTTATAGATTCCCAACCTTGGGGCAAGAGTCAACAGGAGTCTTTGTATGGATTTATTCCTACGGGTTAAGCCATTGAATTTTATATCTCGAAAATTGTGGAAAGCCCCTATATGTGAAGGAACGGAATTTTAAGATTGCAACGCGGGCTTGTGGCGGCATACGCATTTGCGTTGCAAGGAGTGGTAATGGCCCGCAGTGACAACACCAATGATTGGCGCGAACGCTATGCGCCAACGATTGAAGTTTTTGAATCTCTCGCGATTGAAGCCTACGGTAACCTGCCGGATGAATTCCGCTCGTTGACAGGCAATCTCATCATAGAAATCAGTGATTTTCCAACGGATGACGTGTTTGAAGACATGGCGCTGGAAACCCCGTTCGACCTTCTGGGCCTGTTTGAAGGCCGGGGCCTGACGGAGCGCTTTACCGTGGAAACCGGCGAAATGCCGAACCGAATCACCCTCTACCGCCGCCCCATTCTGGATTACTGGGCGGAAAACGAGGAAACACTCGGCGATATCGTCTCTCATGTCCTGATCCACGAGATCGGCCACCACTTCGGCCTGAGCGACGATGATATCGAGCGGGTGGAAGCCAGTGCGGAAGAGGCAAGCCGGTAAGCCTACCATACCCCTTGTCTGCAAGGTGAAATGTGCTATTTATGTAGCACATATGGAGAGTCCGAATGGCCAACACAGCAAAAATTCGTCGTCAAGGCGGAGCAACCGTCTTCAGCATTCCCCCAGCATTGCTAAAAATGCTGGGTGCTGATGTTGGAACAGAGCTGAATCTGGTTATAGACAATGGGTCATTGATCGCAACGCCTTCTGCTGCCAAAAAAAGATACACATTGGCAGAGCTTTTGGAGGGGGCAGAGGAAATGGCTACTTTGAACAATCAAGCCAAGGATTGGCAAGGTGGACCGCGCGTTGGTAACGAATCCTTTTGATGGTTCGCAGCAACATTCCTGATCGTGGCGATGTCTTTATCGTTGATTTGAATCCGGTTGTCGGAAGCGAGATGAAAGACGAGCATCGTTGTGTCGTCATTACACCTCGTGCAATCAATGCTATAGGGGTGTGTCTTGTCGTGCCGATTACGACGGGAGGCGCATTTGTTCGTAAAGCCGGACTGGCTGTGAACATTTCCGGCCATAAAACAACGGGTGTTGCGCTGTGCAATCAGGTGAGAGGGTTAGACCTGGTCGAGCGCATGAAAAACAAGACGGCGCGATTCGTCGAGACGCTGGACAGCTACACCACGGATGACATTGCTGCACGGGTTGTCAGCATGATTGATCCTGCCTAGAGCATTTCCAGTGAAAACGGAGTCGTTTTCACGTGCGGATAATGCGACAAACAAGGAGTTAGAGCAATTCCGGTGAACACGTGTTCGCCGGAATTGCTCTAGATGTTCCGCGTCACCCTCAACCGCCGAGTTGTGGTGACGCAGATGCCTATATGATCAGTGCTCAGACAGCCGTGTTTCCGGCGTGTATTCCTTGCCTTCAACGGTTTTGATGACCGCTTGGCCGCATTGCATCTGCCGGGTTTCGGCATTCCAGGCATAAGTGGGTGAGCCGTAGAGATCCCAGCCAGCATTCAGGGCTGCGGTAACCTTGTGGCAAAACGTTGCGTCGTCGGGGGCAGTCAGCAAGCGGTAGAGTTTCATAAAATCGGCTTCCTCTCGGGTTTGACCATGGTTTTGCCTGTATCGAATGTTTTAAGCAACAGCATGCAGACTGATCTCTTGCGGCGTGCGGGGCGTAACCCCACATATCAGCCAACGAAAGGTGACGACCCATGCAACACTTCCGCTCTCTTGTCCTGACGCTTGTTGGTGCCGCACTGGCGCTAAGTGCATTCCTGTTTGCGGCCTCACTGGGGCTGGTTCTCGCGACCGTGCTGTCAGTTGTCATGATCACATCCGCCTTAGCTGCACGGTTTGCGCCAAAGCCTGTGCGCGCGACTGTCCGCAACAATCGGCGCCCGCAAAATGGCACCAAGCGCGTCTGGAATGACGGTCGCGGCACGATCATCGATATGTAGTTTCTTTCCTGATCGGTTTCCTTTAAATACGAGGAACCAGTCAGTATAAGGGTTCGATCCATGGATAAGTTTGTCAGGCTTACGGGCGTTGCCGCGCCTTTGCCCGTTGTCAACATTGATACAGACATGATTATCCCCAAGGATTACCTCAAGACCATCAAGCGCACCGGGCTTGGTCAGGGGCTTTTTGCCGAAGCCCGCTATCTGGACGATGGTTCGCTCAATCCTGATTTTGTCCTGAACAAGCCAGCCTATCAGAACGCGCAGATTCTGGTGGCAGGGGATAATTTCGGCTGTGGTTCGTCGCGCGAGCACGCCCCATGGGCACTGCTGGATTTTGGTATCCGCTGCGTGATCTCCACGAGTTTTGCCGATATCTTCTACAACAACTGTTTCAAGAACGGTATCTTGCCGATCAAGGTCAGCCCCGAAGATCTGGAAAAACTTCTGGACGATGCGGGCAAAGGCTCGAATTCGACCCTGACCGTGGACCTCGAAGCACTAAAAATACAGCGTCCTGATGGGGAAACCATTGCGTTCGACCTGGATGCGTTCAAACGTCATTGCCTGCTGAACGGGCTTGATGACATCGGCCTGACGATGGAAAAAGGTGCTGGCATCGATACATATGAGCAGAAGATCAGCCAGTCCCAGCCTTGGGCGTAAGGTATTGGGCTAAGCGTTTAACACTTAGCCTGCCAGCGCGATTTGAAATGGGCAGTGTCCCCTAGACTGAGCACTGTCCTGCTTTTCCAAAACGGGTCTTCCTGCAAATGGGTGATGCTTCCAGGCTTCACCCGCAAATCCATGTAGCCGACAGCATCGAGCGGCACCTTGACCCATGCCGCGACAAGAAACGTTACCGCAAATCCATGTGTCACAATGATCTGTGTTTCCCACGGGCGGGCGATGATCTCCTCCAGCACCCCATATAATCGCGTTGCAAACTGGCGGCGCGTTTCAGCACCTTCTATACATACGTGGTCCATCCGGTTTTCATCCGGTGCCGGAATTATCCGGCTGTCCAGCCATGCTTGCGGCTTGCCCTCGGCAATGCCGTAACTGATTTCGCGAAGCGCTTCCATCTCAACCTCCTTCTGATCGAAGGCACCCCCTATCGGCGCTGCGGTCTCGACAGCGCGTATCAGATCGGATGCGAAAATTTCGACATCGCGATGGTGGATCATCGTTTTCAATCGTGCGACGACCCGCAAGGCATCGTCCCAGCCTTTTCCCGATAATTCCGTATCGTGCCATCCGCCCACCTCATTGCGGACGTGATGCTCTGATTGCGTATGTGTGACGATAAATAGATTTTTCATCTGCGCAGCTTCAGCTTCATTGGAACGATTTGCTTACTTTATTACCCTTGCGCCAAGGGATCGTCATTATTAGGTTGCGCTTTCACTTCTTTGGGAAAGCCCGATCATGCCGATAAAAATTCCAGATCAGTTGCCTGCGTTTGAAACCCTCGTCAACGAGGGCGTACGCGTTATGACCGAAACCATGGCGGTACGTCAGGACATCCGCCCGTTGCAGATCGGTCTGCTCAATCTTATGCCGAACAAGATCAAGACTGAAGTGCAGATGGCGCGCCTTGTGGGCGCGACGCCGCTTCAGGTGGAACTGTCGCTGGTGCGGCTGGGTGGCCACAGGGCCAAAAACACGCCGGAAGAGCATCTCCTCTCCTTCTACAACACGTGGGAGGAGGTGAAGGAGCGCAAATTCGACGGTTTCATCATCACCGGTGCTCCGGTTGAAACGCTGGATTTCGAGCAGGTGACCTATTGGGACGAAATGCGCCAGATTCTCGACTGGACGGAAACCAATGTGCATTCCACGCTGAATGTGTGCTGGGGAGCCATGGCCGCTATCTATCATTTTCACGGCGTGCCCAAGCATACATTGAAGGAAAAGGCCTTCGGCGTGTACCGCCACCGCAATCTGGACCCGGCCTCACCCTATCTCAACGGCTTTTCGGATGACTTCCAGATTCCCGTATCACGGTGGACCGAGGTCCGCAGCGATGACATTGCCGCCCGCCCGGCGCTGCAAATGCTGATGGAATCGGACGAAACCGGGGTGTGTCTGGTGCATGAGGAGCGGGGAAACCGGCTCTACATCTTCAACCACATCGAATATGATTCGACGTCGTTGTCGGATGAGTATTTTCGCGATGTGAACGCCGGTGTGACCGTGAAGTTGCCGCACAACTATTTTCCGCAGGACGACGCGACCAAAAAGCCTTTGAATCACTGGCGCAGCCATGCACATCTGCTGTTTGGCAACTGGATCAACACGATCTACCAGACGACGTCCTATGAACTGGCCGATATCGGCATCAAAAAAGGATAATGGACATGAATGGCGGCGCAGCGGAAGTTTTCGGCAAACACACGGATGGATCACCCGTCTATCGCGTTCGTCTCCATGGCGGCGGGCTTACGGCCAGCATTATCACGTGGGGTGCCGTGTTGCAGGATTTGCGGCTGGAAGGCCACGTCGCACCGCTGGTTCTGGGGTTCGATCATTTCGAGGATTATCCCGTCCATTCCTCGTATTTTGGCGCGACGCCGGGTCGTGTGGCCAATCGCATTGGCGGCGGTGCCTTCACGCTGGATGGAAAACCGCATCAGCTGGAGTTGAATGAAAAAGGCATCAGCCATCTGCACGGTGGCAGTACCGGTCTTGCCAAGCAGAACTGGGCACTGGTGAGCTACGATGATGTCAGCGCGGTGTTGCAGATAACCGATCCCGATGGACGCGCGGGCTATAGCGGCAATTGCCACGTAACCTGCACGTACCGCCTGTCTGGTGACGGGGTTCTAACGGTCACTTACGAATCGGAAGCCGACCAGCCAACCCCGTGCAACATTTGTAACCACAGCTATTTTAATCTGGATGACCAGCCAACCGCAGTCGGCCATGAGATCAGCATTGCCGCAGACCATTATCTGCCAACGGACGAGCGCCAGATTCCAACCGGTGAAATCCGGCTGGTCGATGGAACACCGTTCGATCTGCGCAAGATGAGACCTATGCTGGTGACGGATGACAACGGCGAACCTGTACTGTTCGACCATAATTTCTGCGTGTCGGACGGTCGCGTCGAAAAGCGCAGCGTTATCCGGGTGAAAAGCCCTCATTCCGGCGTCGGCCTTGAGGTGCGCACCACCGAACCGGGCGTGCAATTTTATAGTGGCTACAAGCTGAACGTCACGGTGCCGGGTCTCGAAGGCCGGCGTTATGGCGCGCAAGCCGGTTTTTGCCTTGAAACACAAGTATGGCCGGATGCCATCAACCACCCGAACTTCCCCAATTCGGTTCTGCGCCCCGGTGAACGGCTGGTGCAGGAGACGGATTATATCTTCACAAAAGACTGACTCACGTAATTTCACTCATGGGATAGAAACCGGCATGTTGATCGGCATTGATTGGGGCGGCACGAAAATGGAAGTCGTGGCGCTGGGCGCTGACGGCGATATTCGCGCCCGCCACCGGGTTGCCACGCCTACCAGCGGTTACGATGCCTGCATTCAGGCCGTGCTGGATCTGGTAGGGCAAGCCGAGCAGACGGCAGGTGAGCGCGGAACGGTCGGTATCGGCATTCCCGGTAGCCCCAACCCACGCACGGGCCTCGTACGCAACTCCAATGCCGTTTTGCTAAACGGCAAACCATTGGCAGCAGACCTCAAAGCAGCGTTGGGGCGGGAGGTGCGTCTGGCCAACGACGCCAACTGTCTGGCCGTATCGGAGGCTGTGGACGGGGCTGGGCGTGATGCGCACACCGTGTTCGGCGTCATCATCGGCACGGGTCATGGTGGCGGGTTGGCTATCGGCAAAACGCTTCATGCGGGCTATCAGGGTGTTGCGGCGGAAATCGGCCATTACCCGCTGCCATGGATGACGCCGGAGGAATATCCCGGCCCTAAATGCTGGTGTGGTAAGCATGGCTGTCTGGATATGTATGCCTGCGGCACGGGGCTGGAGCTGGACTACCGTAAGACCACGGGCAACTCCAAAGGTGGCAGTGACATCATGGCCGACAAGCGGCAGGGGGACCCCGCAGCGGTTGCCGTCTATGAAAGGTTTGTGGACCGGTTGGCACGAAGCCTGGCACTGCTGACCAATGTTGTGGACCCAGATATCTTCGTGCTGGGCGGCGGCATGTCCAATGTCGATGAACTTTATGAGGACCTGCCCCCGAAGATCGTGACCTATCTGTTTGGCGATAGCTTTGAAACGCCGATCGTGAAGGCGGTTCATGGCGATAGTTCCGGCGTGCGCGGCGCTGCGTGGTTATGGAAGGATCAGGAATCGTTATGAGCATCGAACAGGATCTGGCCCGTATTGCCGAACAGGAAGCCGATTTGCGCTTTGACACCTTTGATCTGGACGCTGCCTGGGTGCTGGGCAGCACGCTGCGGGATATGGCGGCAAACCGCCAACTGGCTGTCGCTATCGATGTGCACCTTCATTCCATGCCGGTATTTTACGCTGCCCTTGCCGGGACAACGCCGGATAATGCCGGCTGGGTTGCACGCAAGCGCAACACCGCGCTCCGGTTTTTTCGCAGCAGCTACGCCATTGGGCTGGAACTGAAAATGCAGGGACGGACGCTGCAAGACAAGTTTGCGCTGGCCGATGCCGATTACGCATCCCACGGCGGCAGCTTTCCGGTGTGGGTCAAAGGTGCAGGCTGCATCGGTGCCGTGACCGTATCAGGGTTGCCCCAGCGTGACGATCACAATCTGGTGGTGGAAGCATTGGCGCTTATGCTGTGCCGGGATGTGGCATTGCTTGCGCTGCCGTTGGGCTAGAATATGTGCTATCCTTGGTGAAAGGTACGCAAGCCTAGCGCATATTGACATAAACATATCTTTATGTGATGGATAACGTTGCTTGCAATGAGGATTGGTGCATGTCCGTTTCTGATGATCTGTTTGGCGCTGTCACTCCAAAGCCCGATGGCAGCGAGGTCATGGCTGCGCTGACAGCAGCGGCACGTGAGCGTATTCTCATCATGGATGGTGCCATGGGCACCGAAATCCAGCAACTGGGTTTCTTGGAGGAGCATTTCCGGGGCCAGCAATTTGGCGGCTGTGAGTGCCACCAGCAGGGAAACAATGACCTGCTGACGCTGAGCCAGCCTGCCGCAATCGAGGAAATTCATTACAATTACGCGCTGGCGGGCGCTGATATTCTGGAAACCAACACGTTTTCCTCCACCTCCATCGCGCAGGCCGATTACGGCATGGAGGACATGGTCTACGATCTCAACCGCGATGGCGCGCGGTTGGCCCGCAGGGCAGCCCTTCGGGCGCAGCAGGTCGATGGTCGTCGCCGTTTTGTTGCTGGCGCATTGGGACCAACCAACCGCACCGCTTCCATTTCGCCCGATGTCAACAATCCCGGCTACCGGGCGGTCAGCTTCGATAATCTGCGCATCGCCTATAGCGAGCAGTTGCGCGGTTTGATCGACGGCGGTGCCGATATCATTCTGATTGAAACCATCTTCGATACGTTGAACGCCAAGGCGGCAGTGTTCGCGACGGAAGAGGTGTTCATTGAAAAGGGCGTGCGTCTGCCCGTGATGATTTCGGGAACGATTACCGACCTGTCGGGACGCACCCTGTCCGGCCAGACGCCGACGGCCTTCTGGTATTCGCTGCGCCATGCGCGACCCTTCACCATCGGCCTGAACTGCGCGCTGGGTGCCAACGCCATGCGCTCCCATCTGGCGGAAATTTCGTCCATTGCCGATACCTTCGTGTGCGCCTACCCCAATGCGGGCCTGCCCAACGAGTTCGGCAAATATGATGAAAGCCCCGAGGAAATGGCAGCGCAGGTGGAAGGCTTCGCGCGCGATGGTCTTTTGAACGTAGTCGGCGGCTGCTGCGGCTCAACGCCTGCGCATATCCGCGCTATTGCTCAGGCTGTCGCCAAACATCCCCCCCGCGCTATCCCGGAAGCGGCTCCGCTCATGCGCCTGTCGGGACTGGAGCCGTTTACACTCACCAAGGATATTCCGTTCGTGAATGTGGGGGAGCGCACCAATGTCACCGGCTCCGCCAAATTCCGTAAGCTGATTACCGCAGGCGACTATGCCGCGGCTTTGGATGTCGCCCGCGATCAGGTCGCCAACGGCGCACAGATCATTGATATCAACATGGACGAAGGCTTGATCGATTCCAAGCGCGCCATGGTCGAGTTTCTGAACCTTGTGGCGGCCGAGCCCGATATTGCCCGCGTTCCCGTGATGATCGATTCCTCCAAATGGGAGGTGATCGAAGCCGGGTTGAAGTGTGTTCAGGGCAAGCCTCTGGTCAATTCCATTTCCATGAAAGAGGGGGAGGAAGCATTTCTTCATCATGCCCGGCTTGTGCGCGCCTATGGTGCGGCGGTTGTCATCATGGCATTCGATGAGCAGGGGCAGGCCGATACTCATGCCCGCAAGGTGGAAATCTGCACCCGTGCCTACAAGCTGTTGACGGAACAGGCAGGATTTCCGCCCGAAGATATCATTTTCGACCCCAACGTTTTTGCGGTCGCCACCGGCATTGAAGAGCACAACAATTACGGCGTGGATTTCATTGAAGCCACGCGCGATATTATCCGGACCTTGCCACATGTGCATATTTCCGGCGGTGTCTCCAACCTTTCCTTCTCGTTCCGGGGCAACGAACCGGTGCGCGAGGCCATGCATGCCGTATTCCTGTATCATGCCATTCAGGCGGGCATGGATATGGGCATTGTCAATGCCGGGCAGCTTGCGGTGTACGATACCATCGACCCGGAATTGCGCGATGCCTGCGAAGATGTGGTGCTGAATCGGCGCGAGGATTCCACCGAGCGTCTTCTGGAGCTGGCAGAGCGGTATCGCGGTACGGCAGGCCAGCAGGCACGAGAAAAAGACCTGAAATGGCGCGATCTTCCCGTTGCAAAACGGCTTGAGCACGCGCTCGTCAACGGCATTACCGAATTTATCGATCTGGATACGGAGGAAGCGCGGCTCGGTGCCGAGCGACCCCTGCATGTCATCGAAGGTCCTCTGATGGCGGGCATGAATGTGGTCGGCGATCTCTTCGGTGCGGGCAAGATGTTTCTGCCGCAGGTCGTCAAGTCCGCCCGTGTGATGAAGCAGGCCGTTGCGCTGCTGTTGCCCCATATGGAGGCCGAGCGTTTGGCCAATGGCGGGCAGGGGGAGCGCCAGAGCGCCGGCAAGGTGTTGATGGCAACGGTTAAGGGCGATGTGCACGACATCGGCAAGAACATCGTCGGCGTTGTTCTTGCCTGCAACAACTACGATATTATCGACCTTGGTGTCATGGTGCCGTCCGCCAAAATCCTGGAAACAGCGCGCAAAGAAAAGGTCGATATCATCGGCCTATCCGGCTTGATCACGCCATCGCTCGATGAAATGGTGCATGTGGCCGCCGAAATGGAGCGCGAGGGTTTTGATATTCCCCTGCTGATTGGCGGTGCCACCACCAGCCGAGTTCATACCGCCGTCAAGATCAGCCCACGTTACGATGCCGGTCAGGCGATCTACGTGACAGATGCCAGCCGCGCCGTGGGTGTTGTGTCCAATCTTCTGTCGGTTGATTCGAAGCCTGATTATGTTTCAGCCATTCGTGCCGAATACGCCAAGGTGGCCGATGCCCATGCCCGCAATGAGGCAGACAAGCTGCGCTTGCCCCTCAGCAAGGCCCGCGCCAATCCGCAGCGGGTGGATTGGGCTGCGTATCAGCCTAAAACCCCGTCTTTCCTCGGCACTCGCGTGTTTGAAGGTTGGGATCTGGCAGAACTGGCGCAATATATCGACTGGACGCCCTTCTTCCAGACCTGGGAGATGAAAGGTGTTTATCCCAAAATTCTCGATGACGAGAAACAAGGCGAGGCTGCACGCGCTTTGTTTGCCGATGCACAGGCCATGCTGACCAAGATCATCGCCGAATCATGGTTCGTCCCCAAGGCGGTCGTCGGCTTCTGGCCTGCGCAGTCCGTGCAGGATGATATCGAACTTTATACGGATGACACGCGCGCGCAAAAACTTGCAACATTCTTCACGCTTCGTCAGCAGATGACGAAGCGTGATGGTCGCGCCAATGTGGCGCTAGCCGATTTTGTTGCACCCGAAGCCTCCGGCAAGCAGGATTACCTCGGTGGTTTCGTCGTAACTGCAGGCATTGAGGAAGTCGCAATTTCCGAACGGTTCGAACGCGCCAATGATGATTACTCGTCCATTATGGTGAAGGCGCTGGCCGACCGATTCGCCGAAGCGTTCGCCGAGCGTATGCACGAAATGGTCCGCAAGGAGCTGTGGGGCTATGCAGCAGACGAATCCTTCAAGCCGGTCGAGCTGATCGGCGAGCCCTATAACGGTATTCGTCCCGCACCCGGCTATCCAGCCCAGCCCGACCATACGGAGAAAGAAACATTGTTTTTGCTTTTGGATGCGGAAGCACAGATCGGAGTCAGCCTGACTGAAAGCTATGCCATGTGGCCCGGTTCGTCGGTTTCCGGTCTCTATATCGCACAGCCCGAATCCTATTATTTCGGTGTTGCAAAGGTGGAGCGTGATCAGATCGAAGACTACGCCAGCCGCAAGAATATGCCTGTGAACGAGGTTGAGCGCTGGCTGGGACCCATCCTTAATTATGTCCCAGCGCCTATCGCGCAGGCAGCAGAGTAATGTCGAGCAAAGGGGCCCTGTGGCCCCTTTTTGTTGCCGAAAACATGCGCAATGACAAAGATACATTATAAATCAACCACTTGCACGATTTTCATAAAAACGTTGCAATATGTGTTTGACATTTTTTGGGGTGT
>NZ_JACYUD010000010.1 GCF_014841565.1 Rhizobium sp. CFBP 8762 | reverse complement strand
CACCCCAAAAAATGTCAAACACATATTGCAACGTTTTTATGAAAATCGTGCAAGTGGTTGAAGTTAAATATAAAAATTGCGATTCTATCATTAGTCTTTGCGAATGTTCCGGGTTAAGGCGCCTATGCGTCGGCTTAGGCTCCTAACAACACCTCCGCAAAGCTGGGAGCAACAGGCTGCTGCGTCATTTCGAAGAGTTGCAGACGATAACCCTCTCTATGGTACGCATAGATATGACCGAATCGATCCGTACACAGCTACCTGTTCTTCCTGTATCTCATGTTCTACCGGATATTGACGATGCTCTTATTAACGGACGCGCCGTTATTGTTTGTGCTCCTCCGGGTGCGGGTAAGACAACGCTGATACCGCTCTATCTTCTGGATGCATCTTGGCGCGGCGACGGCCGGATCATTCTCCTCGAGCCTCGCCGGCTGGCTGCCCGGGCTGCCGCAAGCCGTATGGCGAGCCTTTTGGATGAAGACGTCGGCGGCACAGTTGGCTACCGGATGCGGCTGGACAGCAAGATCACGTCTCGTACGCGAATAGAAGTCGTCACCGAGGGTGTGTTTGCGCGGATGGTCTTGGATGATCCGGAACTGAGCGGTATTGCGGTCGTCCTCTTTGATGAATTCCATGAGCGTTCGCTGGATGGCGATACGGGGCTTGCTCTGGCTTTGGATGTGCAAGCCGGCTTGCGCGAGGATCTCCGCATTGTCGTCATGTCGGCAACGTTGGATGTCGGCAAGGTATCGGGGTTGATCCCTTCCGCACCGGTGATCGAAAGTCTTGGACGCAGCTATCCCGTAGACATTCGCTATAAAGAGCGCCCTGTTGGAGAGCGGATTGAAGACACGATGGCACACTCTATTCTGGAAGCACATCGCGAACATCCGGGTTCCATTCTAGCGTTCTTGCCGGGACAGGCTGAAATTCGTCGGACCGCAGAGCGTTTGGAAGGCAGGATTGCCGGGGATACGGTGATAGCACCGCTTTATGGCAACCTGTCTCAACGGGAGCAGGATACGGCAATCAAGCCTACACGCGACAGCACACGCAAAATCGTGCTGGCGACCTCCATTGCCGAGACATCCATAACCATCGACGGCGTTCGAATCGTCATCGATAGCGGTCTTCAGCGCCTCCCCGTGTTTGAGCCATCAACCGGAATGACACGTCTGGAAACAGTGCGGGTTTCACGCGCCTCTGCAGACCAGCGAGCCGGACGTGCAGGGCGTACGGAACCGGGCATCGCCATTAGACTGTGGCATGAGGGACAAAACTCGGCTTTACCAGCATTCACACCGCCGCAAATCATGGAGAGTGATCTCTCCGGTTTGATACTGGATCTTGCTCACTGGGGCGTGGACGATCCAGCCCGGCTGCCGTTTATCGACCAACCGCCTGCCCCGGCGGTGCTGGAAGCCAAGGCGCTGCTGAAGCTACTGGATGCGATTGACGACAATGGCCGGCTGACCCAGCGCGGCGAGGACATTCGTGCGCTGGCGCTGCCTCCGCGTCTGGCCGCTATGTGTGTCTCTGCAGCTGAAGACGGGTACGCGATGGATGCGTGCATGCTGGCCGTTCTCCTAAGCGAGCAGGGCCTTGGCGGCACCGATGTGGACCTTGAAAGCCGCTTGCGCCGCTTTCGCACCGAAAAGGGTGAGCGGTCAGACGCCGCCCGCCAGCTTGCCCGCCGGATGGCCAAGACGATTACGCCGGCAGCGCAATCGCGCGAGGCAATCCAGCCCGGTGCCCAGCCCGGTGCGTTGTTGATGCGCGCCTATCCGGACCGCATTGCGCTTCAACGAGGCGGACGGGGGCGTTTTGTCATGGCCAATGGTCGTGGGGCGGAAATGGATGAGACGGAAAGACTGGCTGCCTCCGCCCTGCTGGTAATTGCCGACGTGACCGGGAGGGCGGGAAAGGCACGGATTCTGGCGGCAGCAGAGATCAGTCGAGCAGATATCGATGAGACAATGCCCGACGCGATCGTCCGCGAAGACCACGTAGTGTTTGACAGGCAGAGCCGGCAGGTGCGCGCCAGACGGGTGACGCGGCTGGGTGCACTCGTCTTTGAAGAAACGCCCCTACCCGTCCGCCAAGGCCCTGCCGTCGCACAGGCATTGGCGGAGGGGGTGCGTGATCTGGGATTGAGCGTGCTGCCTTTTTCCAAGGACGCCGCGCAGTTGCGGGATCGTATCGGCTTTCTGCATGGCACAGGTGGTGATGGGTGGCCCGATATGCGGGAGGAAGCACTGCTAAACACTTTGGATGTGTGGTTTACACCGTTTCAAACGCAGGCAAGCGGTATCAGCGATATCAGTGCATCCGGCCTATCGGAGGGATTGTTGTGTCTGGTGCGTCCTGAGCTGCGCCATGAGTTGACGAGACTTGCGCCGACGCATTTTCAAGCGCCTACGGGACAGCGCCATCCCATTCGGTATGATGGCGATGAACCGGTACTCTCCATTCGCGTACAAGAGTTGTTCGGGTTGACTGTTCATCCCGTTATCGGAGCAGATCGAAGACCGCTGTTGCTGGAATTGCTGTCGCCCGCCCATAGGTTGATACAGACGACCCGAAATCTGCCGGGCTTTTGGACGGGGTCCTGGAAGGACGTGCGTGCGGACATGAGAGGGCGCTACCCCCGCCACCCATGGCCGGAAGATCCGGCGACAGCCCTGCCAACAACTCGTGTAAAGCCGCGTGGAACGTAGAGACTGGATGGGAACATGGCGCTGATACAGAGCAGATATGACGAGGAAGGTACGACCCTGAGCCATCGGCTCCGGTTGCAAACGCTGGTGCGTTTGCGCTGGCTTGCCGTGGCAGGCCAGTCTTTGGCTGTGCTGATTGTGGCTTTCGTTCTGCGCTTTCCTGTGCCCTTGCTGGCTTGCGCTCTCTTGATTGCAGTGCTTGCGGCCATCAATACCTATATGGCGCTGCGCTACCCGCCATCGCACCGGCTGACGCCGCGCTCCGCTTTTATCCTGCTGGCGACGGATCTGGCGCAAATCACGGGACTACTGTTCATAACAGGCGGGTTGGCCAATCCGTTTGCCCCGCTTGTGTCCGTGCCGGTGATTATTTCATCGTCGTCGCAACCCATTCGGCATAGCCTGGCCATGGCCGTGCTGGCCGTGCTTTGCATAACCGCGCTGGCATTTACACCCTTCCCCCTGCCCTGGTATTCCGGCACCATACTGCTGGTGCCTCCTGTTCTGATGTCAGGTCTCTGGTTCGCCATTATATGCACCACGGGATTTGCAGCCTTTTACGCTTTCAGGGTTTCGCGGGAAGCCAGCGAATTGTCCGACGCGCTGACAGCAACGGAGCTGGTGTTGCAGCGGGAAAATCACCTGTCGCAGCTTGATGGGTTGGCCGCAGCAGCGGCCCATGAGCTGGGCACGCCCCTTGCCACAATCAGTGTCGTGGCAAAGGAAATGGAGCGGGAACTTGGCAACGATCCGCGCTTTGGTGAAGACGTGCACCTGCTGCGCAGCCAGAGTGAACGTTGCCGCGACATTCTGAGACGACTGACAACGCTGTCCTCTGAGAACGAAGATCATATGCGCCATCTGCCTTTGTCCTCGTTAATGGAAGAGGTTGTGGCGCCTCACCGCGAGTTCGGCATTGAAATCGAAATGGTGGAATTGAGCGAGCGCAGTGCAGAGCCCGTTGGAAACCGCAATCCCGCGATCCTCTATGGCCTCGGTAATCTCCTCGAAAACGCCGTTGATTACGCCAGAACCAAAGTTACCGTGACGGTTGAACACACACCTCAAAAGGTGGCAATTACCATTGCCGATGACGGGGAAGGCTATGCACCGGAGATTCTGATGAGAATCGGCGATCCCTATGTGACAAGACGCCAGAAGGACGACAGCGCTGGCGGCCTTGGTCTTGGCCTGTTCATTGCCAAGACACTTTTGGAGCGCTCCGGTGCGCAGCTGACGTTCGAGAATGGCGGTCCGGATAGCCCGGGCGCACGGGTGCAGGTGCAGTGGCCCCGCGCCATGATGGATACGAAACTCGCAAAATGACATGTCTCCGCCGGTTGAACGGTGATAAGCAAGTCCTAAATAGAATGAAACGGCGCAGGGTTAAAACATGACCGATCCAACCTCAGCGGTACTTGACGACAATTCATCCGATCCTGATGACATTGGACCGGATAGTTCGCTGTTGATTGTTGATGATGATGCGCCATTCGTGAAACGGCTTGCCCGCGCGATGGAAACGCGTGGCTTCACGGTCGAAATAGCGGAATCGGCCGCCGAAGGCATTGCCAAGGCAAAGACCAATCCGCCCAAATACGCCGTGGTGGATTTGCGCCTGGGTGATGGCAGTGGTCTGGATGTGATCGAGGCGATTCGAAGCCGCCGAAGCGATACGCGCATCATCATGCTCACCGGCTACGGAAATATCGCAACCGCCGTTAACGCGGTCAAATTGGGCGCGGTCGATTATCTGGCAAAGCCCGCCGATGCCGACGATGTGTTTGCAGCCTTGGTGCAGCGTTCCGGCGAACGCGCCGAACTGCCTGAAAATCCCATGTCCGCCGACCGTGTGCGGTGGGAGCATATTCAGCGGGTGTATGAACTGTGCGAGCGCAACGTATCAGAGACCGCGCGGCGTTTGAATATGCACCGTCGCACGCTGCAACGGATTCTTGCCAAACGCGCCCCGAAGTAGATTAGAGCGTCTCCCGATCTGATTGTATCAGATCGACGCTCTAACATCCTCATGTTAAAGTATATTCTTTTCGATCCTCGTTTCACTCCGGTCGGAATATGATCTAATCGACATCCCGCGTGCCGGAGAGAATATCCGGCACTGCCCCACAGTCGCGGTTCTTGTCCATATCCCACTCCGCCAGCATCAGACGCTGGGCTGCCGTGCGGGCAAAGCTCAGCGTAACCGCTTTGCGGGTCGAGGGTGACAGACGATGTTCCGGCGCATCGCGAAGCAGGTGCGCGCCATATCCGTCAGACAGAATCAACCCGCACTCTTCCGGGAAGATATCGAGCGGGACTTCGGCATGGGTCGCGAAAAACAGTCGATCGCAATGCAGACGGTAATCCGGCCACTTTCGATCCACACGAAAATCCTCAATCGACGTTTTGATTTCGATGATCCAGATTTCGCCCTTGGGCGACAGGCTGATCAGGTCTGCGCGGCGACCGCTGGCGAGCGTCAGCTCTGGAACCGCTGCGTGGCGCATGTCGTAAAGCAGAGACTGCACCCCGCGACGCACCATCATGGCGCGTTGGGATTGCCGGCCATCGACCAGCGTGTGCGTTTTGTGCAGAGAAACGAGCGCCATATAAGTTTATCCAGATATTCTGTGGTTGTTGCAAAAAAACAATCATTGCAGAATTTGCAGCAGCACTGCGGCTCCAGCTGATTCATTCGCTTGCATTACAGGCTATGATCGAAAATAAAACGATTCAACGGGTGTTTGACGAGACCCGGTTTTCCTCGCCTATTTCAAGAGAATTCCCATGCGCTTCCGCAATGCCCTTCTGTTGTGCAGCTTGGCGGCAACTGTTGCCCTTGCCGGCTGCTCCACCACCAATTCTCCCGTTGTAATTGCCAGCACTGCGCCCGTCAGCGAGCCAATTGCAACGAATCAGATTTTCACATCGGAATATGGCGCGGTTGAGGACAGCGGTTTCGCTCTGCCCGCCGTTCCCATCGAACGCGTGAAGCCCCAGTTCCACCGCCAGATCGTTGATTACCGCACCAGCGAGCTACCCGGCACGATCGTGGTCAACACGCCGAACCGTTTTCTTTACTACGTCCTGCCTGGCGGCAAGGCCGTTCGGTATGGAATCGGCGTCGGCAAGGCCGGTTTTGCGTGGGAAGGCGAAGCCTACATTGCCTGGAAACAGGCATGGCCAAAGTGGACACCGCCGCAGGAAATGGTCGCCCGTCGCCCTGATCTGAAGCAGTATGGCGAGGAAGGCATGAAGCCTGGCCTTACCAATCCGCTCGGCGCACGCGCGCTTTACCTGTTCAATGCTGAAGGCAAGGACACGCTGTTCCGTCTGCACGGTACGCCGGAGTGGAACTCCATCGGCACCGCTGCCTCCTCGGGCTGCATTCGCCTGATGAATCAAGACATTATCGATCTCTACGAACGCGTCCGTCCGGGCAAGCGCGCCCGCGTCGTTGTTCAGCAGTAATCGAGTTGCAATCCGGAGAAAGCCGCCGAAGTGATTCGGCGGCTTTTTTGTATCTGAAAGTCAGTGAGGTCGTGCCTTGTATTCCCTGCGACGACGATGCAGCACAGGCTCCGTATAACCACTTGGCTGTGAGCGGCCTTTGAGCACCAGCTCCAGTGCAGCCTGAAACGCAATGGACGCTTCAAAATCCGTGGCCATTGGCTGATACAGCGGGTCTCCCGCATTCTGCCCATCGACCACTTCGGCCATGCGCTTCATACTCTCGATAATGCGGGTTTCCGTCACCACACCATGATGCAGCCAGTTTGCCATATGCTGGGCGGAGATGCGCAGCGTAGCGCGGTCTTCCATCAGCGCGATATTATCAATATCCGGCACTTTGGAACACCCGATACCCTGATCCACCCATCGTACGACATAACCGAGAATGCCTTGAGCATTGTTATCCAGCTCACGCTGAATTTCGTCTTGTGTCCAGTTGGGCCGCACCGCAACCGGCACCGAGAGAATGTCGTCGAGATTGGCACGGGGCCTTGTTTTTAGCGTTTCCTGCGCCTCAGTGACCTTGACCCGATGGTAATGCGTGGCATGCAAGGTGGCGGCTGTGGGCGATGGCACCCAGGCGGTAGACGCTCCAGCGCGGGGATGCGCGATTTTCTGCTCCAGCATCGCCGCCATCAGGTCTGGCATGGCCCACATGCCCTTGCCGATCTGCGCGCGCCCCGACAGACCGCAGGAAAGGCCGATATCGACGTTCCAGTTCTCGTATGCTGCAATCCAGCTGGCGCGCTTCATATCGCCCTTGCGGATCATCGGTCCGGCTTCCATCGACGTATGAATTTCGTCGCCTGTACGATCCAGGAATCCGGTATTGATGAAGACCACCCTCTCCTTCGCCTGCCGGATACACTCCTTGAGATTGACGGTGGTGCGCCGCTCCTCGTCCATGATCCCCATTTTCAGCGTATTTCGCGGTAGCGAAAGCATATCTTCTACACGCGAAAACAACTCGGCTGCGAACGCGACTTCCTCCGGTCCGTGCATTTTTGGTTTAACGATGTAAACCGACCCGGCCCTCGAGTTCTGCCCAAGACCGGCGGGTCCGATATCATGAAGAGCGATCAGCGAGGTGATCACGGCATCCATGATGCCTTCGGGTATCTCATTGCCATCGGCGTCGATAATAGCCGGATTTGTCATCAGGTGGCCGACATTGCGAATCAGCATCAGGGAACGGCCTGCCTGTTGAAAGACTGATCCGTCCGGTGCGCTGTATTGGCGGTCTGCGTTCAAACTACGCGTAAACGACCGACCGCCTTTTTGCACCTCTTCCTTTAGGTCGCCCTTCATCAGGCCGAGCCAGTTGCGGTACACCGCGACCTTGTCGTCTGCATCGACGGCAGCGATCGAATCCTCGCAATCCATAATTGTGGTCAGTGCAGATTCCAGCACGACATCGGAGATATGGGCCGCATCGTTGCTGCCGATGGTGGAATGCGCATCCAGAATAATATCGATGTGAATACCGTTGTTTGCAAGCAGCACGCTTTCAGGCGTTTCCGCATCGCCGCGATAGCCGGCAAATTGCGTGGCGTGCTGAAGCGTAACCTCGTGCTTTTCGGAAACGGTGAAGACGAGGGAGCCCTGTTTCACGTGAATCCGAGTGATGTCCCACCAGCTCGCTGCGCTCAGCGGCACGGACTCATCGAGAAAGTCTCTCGCCCACGCGATCACCCTGGCGCCACGCTCCGGATTGTAAGGGCCGCGCCTTTCCGCACCGTCGTCCTCGCTGATCGCGTCGGTGCCATACAGGGCGTCATACAGAGAGCCCCAGCGTGCATTGGCAGCGTTCAGCGCGTAGCGTGCATTCATGACAGGCACGACCAGTTGCGGTCCCGCGATGGTCGCGATCTCCGGATCAACGTTTTGCACCGATACCTGGAAATCCGGGCCTTCCGGCACGAGATACCCGATCTCGGTCAGGAACGCTTTATAGACGTCCAGATCAACCGGCGCACCGTTGGCGCGATACCAGGCATCAATGCGGGCTTGAAAATCGTCTCGCTTTGCCAACAGGCTCACATTTTTGGGAGCCAGATCGTGGACAATGCGCGAAAATGCTTCAAAAAAGCCTGCCGGATCAATGCCTGTTCCCGGCAACGCCTCAGACATCAGGAAATCATAGAGGACCGGCTCGAAATGCAGGCCGTAACTTTCAAGTCTTGTCATGTCCCCTCCATACTGGTTGAAGACCACGATAAACTTATTGCATCCGTTCCCGCAAGGACACCCTCATGGGTAAGCCACCATTTGGCTGTGTGGTCAGTTTCTGGACCGGCCAGGGATGTGTCTCGGGCGTCATGTCGAACCGGAAGCCGTGCATGAGAACGCTCAAGGCAATCACCGCTTCCTGCATGGCAAAAGTTGCGCCAATACAGACGCGGGGACCAGCACCGAACGGCAGGTACTGAAATCGATGAATTTTGTCGCGATTTTCCGGCAGAAAACGCTCCGGCATGAAGGCGCGCGGGCGTTCCCAGTACAGGGTGTGACGATGCAGCGTCCATGGCATAACCAGAATGGGCGTTCCAGCTTCCAATGTCAGTGTTTCGCCACTGGGAGACGTCCAACTGTCAGCCTTAATGGCCGCACGATTGATGGACGGCGCTGGTGGGTAGAGGCGCATGGCCTCCTCAAAGGCCGCGCGCACCATCGGCATCTTGTCCAGCCATTCGACAGGCTCAACGTCGCTGCCCAGCACACTGTCTATTTCCGCTTCCATACGGTCGCGCACATGCGGTGCATTGGCCACGCAGTACAGCGTCCATGCCAAGGCGCGCGCCGTGGTTTCATGGCCGGCACCGATGAACGTCAGGATGTTATCGTCAATCTCCGCTTGCGACAGACCATCCGGCCCTTCGAGTTTCAGCAGCAGGGTCAGAAAATCCTGCGGCACCGCATCTCCCTCGATCCGCATCCGCTCCCGGCGGGCATCCATCGTCTTGCCGACAATTCGGCGAAAATCGTTCAGCATCTTGCGTCCGCCGAAGCGGGTTACACGTGGCACCCACGCCGGAGCGATCATCATATCCATCGGGTCCACCCGACCCATGCGGTGCAGAAGCTTGTCCACATTCTGAGCGAACTCTTCCGTTTCCGTGGCGATTTCACCGGAGAACAAGGTTTCTGACAGAATATCGAACGTCAGTTCCGTCATATCCTTGGCAATGTTGCTGACGAAAGGTTGCGCCTGCTCATATTTGCGGGCGTAGCGCTCTGTCATACGCAGCATCTGCCCCGCAAAGCCCTTGGCGTGGCGGGGCGTGAAAACCGGGGCCATGGCTTTGCGCGAGCGTTTCCAGACCTCGCCTTCGGCTGTTAGCAAACCATCGCGCAAGATTGGTTTCAGCACGAGTTGGCGTACCGCCGACATCTCATAATTGCTGGAATTTTCCACCATCACATAGCGGATCAGTGCCGGGTCATTGATGATGACGGCGCGCTGCCCCAGGAGCGACATATCCACCCAGGGCTGCGTGTAGGCCTGCTCCCCCCAGAGTTCCAGGGGGTTTCGCAACGCGGTTTTCAGGAGTTGCAAACCAGACGGCGGCACTGCCGGAGGAATCGGTGCAGGTGGTTCAAACGGCAGCGGACGCATATCCATGATTTTAACCTCTAATGATCAACCGGTATGGCGTGATTCTGAGGCGCAATCATGGAGACATCAGCGCAGCAGCGGACGAAGCTCCGAGAGTTTATCGTTGACCAGCCAGCCGTAATAATTCTCTTCCGGCAACTGTGCCTTGCCGCCACGGTTGCGGGCAGCAAGGGCAGCCGCACGCACCTCCGGGTTACCGACATTATAGAGAGTGGCGGTCAGACCGGGATTGTCGGAAATATCCATACCCGCAACGGATCGATAGACCTCGATGGAGTTGCGGAGAATCGCAGCCATATAGGCGAGCGAGATATCCGGGTCCATAATGGCCTGATACACGGAGGCCGCATCATTGGCATCGAGCTTCGGATAGCCCGATACGCGCGAAACCTTGTCCGTCAGCATCAGGGCCGTCAGCGGATTGATCTGCCCGAGCCCAAATGTTTGCCCGGCGTAAAAGGGCTGAAAGAACACCGCGCTGAAACGGTTGTTCGGGAAGGATACCCCATCCACCGTTTCGCCCCGGAACCGCTTGTCCCAGATGCGTTCGACACAGGACCAGGACGCATAGGAACCGGTTTTCGTATCACATTCGTCAAACTGGGGACGATCCAGAAACTGCGTGATCGATTCGTCCTTGTACCCGAAGCGGAACGTATTGCCCGCATAGGATGCCGCCTTGATATAGTAGGATTGCAGCCGGTCGTAGGCGTCCACGTTGTAGGTATGCTCACCAACAATTGCGCCGACGATGTGCATGGGGTCTATGCCATAGGCCCGTGCAGCGGCTTTGATCTTGCCGACCAGTTTTTTGTCAGTCGCCAGCAGGTCCCGTACTTTTTCGTATTTTGCATCAAAGGTCGTGCGCGCGCCTTTCGTGCGGCGCGTTGAAGCGCCCGGCACCTGCGGCTGTTCTTCATACCGGTTGCCCGGTGGCACCTTGACAACCCCGTCCGCCATTGCGGCCAAAGGAGACAGGCAGAAAAGCCCAAATGCGCCGATGAACGCGAACCTGTAAAAAGTCTTCATGCTGAACCTGCCGCTTCGCTAAGGTGCATTTGGTAAAAGGAACGGCCCGGCCTGTCGAGGCCCGAGCCGTTCCTTTTTACTGAAGCCGGCAATATCAGAGAATATAGCGTGACAAATCGGTGTTAGCGGCGAGATCGCCGACATGCTTGCGCACATACTCCGCGTCGATCACCACTTCCTGACCACCGCGATCGGGCGCGGCGAAGGAAATCTCGTCCAGCACGCGCTCCATCACCGTCTGCAGGCGGCGGGCACCGATGTTTTCCACGCTGGCATTCAGATGCACGGCCACATCGGCCAGCGCATCCAGCGCATCGTCAGTGAAAGTCAGTTTTACCTCCTCCGTGTTCAAAAGCGCGATATACTGGCGGATCAGGCTTGCTTCCGTTTCCGTCAGAATACGGCGGAAGTCCTCCTTCGTCAGCGCCTTCAACTCCACGCGGATGGGCAGGCGCCCCTGAAGTTCCGGCAGAAGATCGGAGGGCTTGGACACATGGAATGCGCCGGATGCGATGAACAGAATATGATCGGTCTTCACCGGCCCATATTTTGTGGCAACCGTCGTGCCTTCCACCAGCGGCAACAGATCGCGCTGTACCCCTTCGCGTGATACACCGGCCCCCATGCCGCCTTCCCGCGCTGCAATCTTGTCGATTTCGTCAAGGAACACGATCCCATCGTTTTCGACGGAGCGGACGGCCTCCCGGTTGATCTGTTCGGCATCCAGCAACTTGTCCGACTCATCATCGATCAGAACAGCGTAGGATTCCTTGACGGTCGTGCGCACCTTCTTGGTGCGTCCGCCCATGGCCTTGCCGAACATATCGGACAGGTTCAAAACGCCGATATTGGCACCGGGCATTCCGGGAATTTCGAAGCCCCCGCCCCCGGTTCCGGTATCGGCAATTTCGATATCGATTTCCTTGTCGTCCAGCTCGTTGCCGCGGAGCTTTTTGCGGAAGCTGTCGCGAGTTGCGGGTGACGCGGTTGCGCCCACCAGGGCATCCAGCACGCGCTCCTCGGCATTGGCATGGGCCTTGGCCTTCACATCGGCGCGTTTCTTTTCACGCACCAGACCAATACCCACTTCGACCAGATCACGGATAATCTGCTCCACGTCACGGCCGACATAGCCGACCTCGGTGAACTTGGTGGCTTCCACCTTGATGAACGGCGCACCGGCCAGCTTTGCCAAACGGCGCGAGATTTCGGTTTTACCAACACCGGTCGGGCCGATCATCAGGATGTTTTTCGGCATGACCTCTTCGCGCAGATCATCATCCAGTTGCTGGCGACGCCAGCGGTTGCGCAGCGCAATTGCGACAGCGCGCTTGGCATCGTGCTGGCCAATAATGAAACGGTCGAGTTCCGACACGATCTCGCGGGGAGAAAAAGTTGACATAATGGGGTTTCCTTCCAGCGACTAAGCATTTCCAGTCAAAGCGGAATCGCTTTTGACGTCTGGACAATGCGTCAAAACAATGAATTAGCGCTCGGCGTCCAGCGTTTCCATGACAATATTGCCATTGGTGTAGACGCAGATATCACCTGCGATTTCCATGGCGCGACGGGCGATTTCAGCCGCCGTCTTGTCGGTGTCCATCAATGCGCGGGCTGCAGCATAGGCATAGTTGCCGCCAGAGCCGATGGCCATGGTGCCGTGTTCCGGCTCCAGCACATCGCCGTTGCCAGTGAGCGCCAGCGTCACGGACTTGTCGGCCACCAGCATCATGGCTTCAAGACGGCGTAAATAGCGGTCTGTCCGCCAGTCCTTGGCCAGTTCCACGCAGGCGCGTGTCAATTGGTCTGGATACTGTTCCAGCTTGGCTTCCAGCCGCTCCAGCAGCGTAAATGCATCGGCTGTAGCACCGGCAAAACCGGCGATGACATCGCCTTTCACCAGACGCCGCACCTTGCGGGCATTGCCCTTCATCACCGTTTGACCGAGGCTGACCTGACCATCACCCGCCATCACCACCTGACCATCCTTGCGCACAGTGATAATGGTGGTTGCATGCATGGTTCCGTATGGATTCTGTTCGCTCATATGTATCCTGCAAACTGTTGTGACCCCGATAATCCGGGGTGCTGTTGGCGATCTATGTAAGTGCCCTCCCGATAATTACAAATGCGTGATAATTACAAATAGGAAGGGATTGCAAATACAGGCCCGCTTCTGGATATTCACCCCCGTGCCTGTTAAGGGGACATCAGCACATTCTGCCAAGACATTCTGATGAGGAGCCGGATGACACAGGACCAGGTTACACGAACAGGCAGCGTAGCCCGCAAAACCAATGAGACGTCCATTGCCGTGTCCGTGGACATTGACGGCACCGGTGCCTCGACGATTGAAACCGGCGTTGGCTTTTTCGACCATATGCTTGACCAGCTCTCCCGGCATTCGCTGATCGACATGACCATCAAGGCTGATGGCGACCTGCATGTGGATGACCACCACACGGTTGAAGATACCGGCATCGCCATCGGGCAGGCGATCTCGAAGGCGCTGGGCGACCGGCGCGGCATTACACGCTATGCCTCGCTCGACCTTGCTATGGATGAGACGCTGACACGCGCTGCCGTGGACCTTTCGGGCCGTCCGTTTCTGGTATGGGATGTTAAATTTACATCGCCCAAAATTGGCACGTTCGATACCGAACTGGTGCGGGAATTTTTTCAAGCGCTGGCGCAGAACGCAGGTATCACGCTGCACATCAGCAATATCTATGGTGCCAATAACCACCATATTGCGGAAACCTGTTTCAAGGCCGTTGCCCGTGTTTTGCGTACAGCGACGGAAATCGATCCACGTCAGGCGGGCCGCGTGCCCTCCACCAAGGGCTCTCTGAGCTAGACTGGACTTTCCCATGCGCGTGAAAAGCTATCAGGTTCTAACGTCACCCCATGCTGGTCCGGCTGACGAACATGCGCGTTTTATTGCCGATAGCTTCGCCTATCTCGGCTTTGTGTTTCCGGGGCTTTGGCTGCTCGCTCACAAGCTGTGGTTTGCCGGGGTGGCCGTGCTGATCCTGCAAATGCTTGCAACCACTCTCATGGAAACCAAAGGCCTGTGGCTGTCTGGCTTTGCCTTCAATCTCGCGCTCAGCCTGCTGGTGTCACTGGAAGGCCAGCGACACCGCGCCCGCGTGCTGGAGCGCCGGGGTTGGACGCTGCAAACCGTGATTGTTGCCGCAAACGTCAGCACTGCCGAAGCCATCTATTACGGCAGTATCGAGGTTGAGGAAGAGGGTCCGGTAACCCATATCCCACTGCCGCCTGCGGCAAACGGCCCTGCGCGCGCAGACGCCGCAGCGCTTGGCCTCCTAGATTATAGTGGAGCACGTTGATGCAGGTCGCAATTATCGATTACGGGTCTGGAAACCTGCGGTCTGCCACCAAGGCGTTTGAGCGGGCTGCGCGGGAAGCAGGACTGGACGCGCACATCCTTCTGACGGATGATCCCGATGTGGTGGCCACCGCTGACCGCATCGTTCTACCCGGCGTGGGCGCTTATGCCGATTGTCGGCGCGGTCTGAGTGCCGTCGATGGCATGGAAGCCGCCCTGCTGGAGGCTGTGGAAACCAAGGGCCGTCCCTTTTTCGGTATCTGTGTTGGCATGCAGCTCATGTCATCGCGCGGGCTGGAGAAGACCGTGACCAACGGCTTTGGTTGGATCAAAGGCGATGTGGTGGAAATGCAGCCCGCCGACCCCACGCTGAAAATCCCGCAAATCGGCTGGAACACGCTGACCCTCAACCGCCCCCATCCGGTTTTTGCCGATATTCCCACCGGGCCGGACGGACTTCATGCCTATTTCGTCCATTCCTACCATCTGAAGGCGGAAAACGCCGATGATGTGATTGCCACGACGGAGTACGGTGGCCCAATGACGGCCTTTGTCGGGCGGGACACTATGGTGGGTGCGCAGTTTCACCCGGAAAAGAGCCAGACGCTCGGACTGGCTTTGATTGGCAATTTTCTGCGGTGGAAGCCGTAATTTTCTAACGCATTGTTCTAACGCAAAAGCGACGTCGCTTTTGCTGAAAATGCTCCGGTTCGAAAGTACGACCATGATTTTATTTCCCGCCATCGATCTGAAAGACGGCCAATGCGTTCGCCTCAAGCTGGGCGATATGGAGCAGGCTACCGTTTACAATCCTGACCCGGCAGCGCAGGCAAAAGCCTTTGAGGCCCAAGGGTTCGAATGGCTGCATGTGGTTGATCTGAACGGCGCGTTTGCGGGTGAGACTGTCAACGGTGCAGCGGTCGATGCGATTCTGCAAGCAACGAAAAACCCCGTGCAGCTTGGCGGCGGCATTCGCACGCTGGCGCATATCGAAAACTGGCTGTCGCGCGGCTTGGCCCGCGTTATCCTCGGCACCGTGGCCGTGCGCGACCCTGCTCTGGTTATCGAGGCTTGCAAGCAGTTTCCGGGCAAGGTTGCCGTTGGCATTGATGCCAAGGGAGGCAAGGTTGCTGTGGAAGGCTGGGCAGAGGCGTCCGAACTCGGTGTCATCGAGCTGGCACGAAAATTCGAAGGGGCTGGCGTCGCGGCCAT
This sequence comes from Rhizobium sp. CFBP 8762, assembly GCF_014841565.1. GTDB lineage: Bacteria > Pseudomonadota > Alphaproteobacteria > Rhizobiales > Rhizobiaceae > CFBP-8762. The sequence goes on along the minus strand of NZ_JACYUD010000010.1, from coordinate 144,209 downwards.
TATCTATACCGATATTGATCGCGATGGCATTCTGACTGGCATCAACTGGGAATCCACACTGGAACTGGCCGATGCCGTCTCCATACCCGTGATTGCGTCGGGTGGTCTGGCATCCATGGATGATATCGCGCGCATGGTGCAGCCTAATGCGGCCAAGCTGGAAGGCGCGATTTCCGGTCGCGCTCTGTATGACGGACGGATTGATCCGCATGAAGCGCTGGCGCTTATTCGCGCGGCCAAGACTGAGCCATCCAAAACCGAGGCACTGCAATGACCCTCAAGGCCCGCGTTATTCCCTGCCTTGATGTCAAAGACGGCCGCGTCGTCAAGGGCATCAACTTTCTTGATCTGATTGATGCCGGTGATCCCGTCGAATCCGCCCGCGCCTACGATGCTGCCGGTGCGGACGAACTCTGCTTTCTGGACATCACCGCCTCCTCCGACAACCGCGATACCATTTTCGACGTGGTGGCGCGCACGGCTGAACAGTGTTTTATGCCACTGACGGTCGGCGGTGGCGTGCGGCAGGTGAGTGATATTCGTAAGCTGCTGCTGGCAGGCGCCGATAAGGTCTCGATCAATACGACTGCCGTCAAAAACCCGGATTTCGTGGCTGAGGCTGCAGACAAGTTCGGCAACCAGTGCATTGTCGTAGCAATTGACGCAAAGCGCGTATCGGTAGAGGGCGAAGAACTGCGATGGGAAATCTTTACCCATGGCGGACGACAATCGACCGGCATTGATGCCATCGAATTTGCGCAGAAAGTTGTGGACCTTGGCGCTGGAGAAATTTTGCTGACATCCATGGACAAGGACGGCACAAAAAGCGGTTATGATCTGGCGCTGACGCGCACCATAGCCGATGCCGTGCGTGCGCCGGTTATCGCATCCGGCGGTGTCGGCACACTGGACGATCTGGTGGCCGGTGTGCGGGATGGTCATGCGACGGCTGTACTGGCTGCTTCTATCTTTCATTTTGGCACCTACAGCATCGGTGAGGCCAAGCAATACATGGCTGATCATGGCATCGCCATGCGGCTGGATTGAGGACGCGTCTATGAGCAGTTTCACGTTGAAAACCTTGGAGCGGATGGTCGCGGAGCGCGCCAAGGCATCCCCTGACGAATCCTGGACGGCCAAGCTCGTTGCCCACGGACAAACCAAGGCAGCCAAGAAACTGGGCGAGGAAGCAGTGGAAACCGTTATTGCCGCTGTGAGTGAGGATCGGGAAGCGCTGGTGAACGAAAGTGCGGACCTGATCTATCACCTGCTGGTTGTCTTGAATATTGCTGATATTCCATTACAAGATGTGCTGAACGAGCTTGAGAGGCGCACAGGACAATCCGGCCTCACGGAAAAGGCAAACCGGCAACCACAATGACCTTCGCGTTTGATGAGCGGGAGCCGGCCGATATTCCGGATGATCTGGAAAAGCGGCGCTATTCCCCCTACCGCTTCTTTTCTGCCGAGGAATGGTCGAAGTTTCGTGCCGACACGCCCCTCACCTTGACAGCAGATGAAGTTCGCCGGCTAAGATCACTCAATGACCCGATTGATCTGGATGAGGTTCGCCGGATTTATTTGTCCTTGTCGCGGTTGCTATCGTCCCATGTGGAATCGTCCCAATTGCTGTTCGAGCAGCGCCAGCGGTTTCTGAGCCAATCGTTTGAAGCCAAGACACCGTTTGTCATCGGCATCGCGGGGTCGGTGGCGGTTGGGAAATCCACCACAGCCCGTATTCTCGCAGAATTGCTCTCGCGCTGGCCATCCAGCCCGAAGGTCGATCTGGTCACCACCGATGGTTTTCTCTATCCCAACACAATTCTGCGCCGTGAAAACCTGATGGACCGCAAGGGTTTCCCGGAAAGCTACGATACAGGTGCGCTTCTTCGATTTTTATCCGCCATCAAGGCGGGACAGCGCAATGTCAAAGCGCCCAGCTACTCTCACCTGATTTACGACGTCATCCCCGATGAATTTAAAATCGTGGACCGGCCCGATATTCTGATCTTTGAAGGCATCAATGTTCTGCAATCGCGCAGCCTTCCCGCCGATGGCAAAATCGTGCCGATGGTCTCGGATTTCTTTGATTTTTCGATCTATATCGACGCCGACGAAAACCTGATCCATACCTGGTACATCAACCGGTTCATGCGGCTGCGCCAGACTGCGTTTCGTGATCCAGATTCGTACTTTAATCGCTACGCGTCGGTCAGCGATGACGAGGCTCAAGCGATTGCCGAGCGGTTGTGGAACGACATCAACCTGAAAAACCTGCATCAGAATATCCTGCCGACCCGGCCCCGCGCTGATCTGATCCTGCAAAAGGGCGAGGATCACCTGACCAAGACAGTCGCGTTGCGCAAGCTATGAAGATTATAAAGTGACGCGGCGCAGGGTCAGGTTCACCCGCCCACCCTGTTTCAGCAGCGTCGAGGTGGTTGGATAAATCTTGTCCACGCCATGAAAGCAAAGCCGTCCCTCACCCCCAAGCACCACCACATCCCCGCTGGCTAGACGGAAGGACTGCGTCTTATCCTCTCGCTTCACACCACCGACGCGAAACAGGCAGGTGTTGCCCAGCGAAATAGAAACAACCGGCGCGTTCAGTGCCTGCTCGTCCTTATCCTGATGCAATCCCATCTTGGCTGTGTCGCTGTAAAAGTTGATGAGGCACGCCTGCGGCGGCAGATTGCAGCCGGAAACGGCGTTCCAGAGTTCCAGCAGCACGGGCGGTATAGCAGGCCATGGCGCGCCGGTAACGGGATGGTCTAGCTGGTAGCGATAGCCGCGCTCCTTGTCCGTCACCCATCCGAGCGGTCCGCAATTGGTCATGCGCACGCTCATCGGCGTGCCGGTCTTCGGCATAACAGGCGTATACAGCGGGGCTTGGGCAACCACGGATCGGATATCCGTAACGAGCTGCTCCTGCGCAACGCGATTCAAATACTCTGGAAAATAACGGATACCCTGTGGAAGCCACTGCATAAATTTAGTTATCCTCTGGTCGCCCACGCATCTTCTTCACATCCGAGCGTCCGGCCTTGGCTTTCAGCCGGCGCTCAACCGAGCCCTTGGTTGGCCTTGTCTTGCGGCGCGGCGGCGGCGGTGGTTCGGCGGCTTTCAGAATCAGTTCCTTCAGCCGTTCCCGCGCATCGTCCCGATTGCGCTCCTGGCTTCGGAAGCGACTGGCCTCCAACAGCAGCACGCCCTCTTTTGAGGCCCGTCGCCCTGACAGCGCCAAGGCGTTGGCTTTAACCCGGTCATCTAACGCAGGCGAGTTCGCGATATCAAAACGCAGTTGGACTGCCGTTGAAACCTTGTTGACATTCTGCCCCCCCGGCCCGCCCGCCAGCACAAATTGCTCGGTCAGTTCCCATCCGGCAATCACGATCCGCTCGTTGATGTATAAAGGGTCGCTTGCCATCTGCCTGCCGGTTCAAAAGTCGTTGTCGGCTTCACATAGCAAAAAACCCGGCTGCAACACAGCCGGGTTTCACGTGAATCAGTCTGTCTTGGCAGACATGGACATTTTCTTGTGCATGTCTACTCGGCAGCGAGCCGGATACCGGGACCAGCATCGCGAACGCCCACATCCACATGGCGTTCGAACTTGGCGAAGTTGGCTGCGAACATATCCGTCAGTCGTTCCGCCTGCCGGTCATAGGCGCTTGCATCTGCCCAGGTCGACCGTGGGTCCAGAATACCCGTATCGACACCCGGCACGGACACCGGCACCGCAAAGCCGAAATGCGGGTCGGTGCGGAAGTCCGAATCGTTCAACGACCCGTTCAGCGCAGCCGTCAGCAAGGCGCGGGTTGCACGGATCGGCATACGCTTGCCAGTACCATAGGCACCGCCCGTCCAGCCCGTGTTGACCAGCCAGCACTCCGCCCCGTGGCGACCAATGAGATCACGTAACAGGTTGCCGTACTCTGCCGGGTGACGCGGCATGAATGGCGCACCAAAGCAGGTGGAGAACGTCGCTTCCGGTTCCGTAACACCTTTTTCCGTGCCTGCGACCTTGGCCGTGTAACCGGAGAGGAAATGGTACATGGCCTGCTCCGGCGTCAGCCGTGCAATGGGGGGCAGCACGCCGAAAGCATCCGCCGTCAGCATGATCACAGTTGCCGGATGCCCGGCCCGGCCCGTTTCGCTGGCATTCGGAATGAAATGCAGCGGGTAGGCACACCGGGTGTTTTCCGTCAGCGAACCATCATCAAAGTCGGGCACGCGGTTGTCATCCAGAACCACGTTTTCCAGCACCGTGCCAAACCGCTGCGTGGTAGCAAAGATTTCCGGTTCTGCTTCCGCTGACAGACGAATGGTCTTTGCGTAGCATCCCCCCTCGAAATTGAAGATGCCGTCTTCCCCCCACCCATGCTCGTCATCGCCGATCAAGGTGCGTGTGGGGTCCGCAGACAATGTTGTCTTGCCCGTACCGGACAGACCGAAAAACACGGCGGATTTTCCATCATCACCCACATTGGCCGAGCAGTGCATGGGCATGACATCCTGGGCGGGCAGCAGGTAGTTCAGGGCTGTAAAGACGGACTTTTTAATTTCACCGGCATAGGATGTGCCGGCAATCAGCACGATGCCGTTGACGAGGTCGCAAGCGATAACCGTTTCGCTGCGGCAGCCATGACGCGCAGGATCGGCCTTGAAGCTTGGCAGATCGATGATCGTCAACTTAGGCCGGAAATCCGCCAGCGTGTCCCGCTTTGGACGAATCAAGAGATTGCGAATGAACAGCGAGTGCCAGGCAAGTTCCGTTACCACGCGGGTTGGAAGCGCATTTTCCGGGTCCGCCCCGCCGATCAGGTCCTGCACATACAAGGTCTTGCCGGCACAATGCGCCAGCATGTCCGCGTGCAGCACAGCGAAATGCTCCGGCGTCATTGCTTTGTTGTTATCCCACCAGATCTGGCTTTCCGTTGTAGCATCGCTGACAATGCACTTGTCCTTTGCAGACCGGCCCGTGTGCTGGCCCGTCAGGGCGCGCAAAGCCCCTTGCGCCGTCAGTTGCGCCTCTCCATTGCGAATGGCTGCTTCATACAAAGCTGCTTCGCTGAGGTTGGAAAGAACAGTCGAACTGACGAACGGCGCGTTATCCTGCCCGGTGGGCAGGGTGTGAATGTGTGAGGCCCCCATGCCTGAAAATTCCTTTAAATGCGCCAGATGGCCATTGAAACTGGAGGGAGCATAACAAATCACAAAACTGAAACAATAATAATTCAATGAAATCAATATATTAATCGATTTAAAACAGATTTCTCAAAATTAAACCGTTTGAAACTGCGATTTAAATCGAATGAATTTTTGCCTCGATTTAAAAAGATCACCCTGACCTTTTCCATTTGCCACAATTTGTTCCACCTTTATACTCAAGGAGGCTAAACAAACGATTCCCGATGACACCATCGGTTTTGCAGAAATGGAGTTTTAGCACGATGCACACGATTGCGCTTGTCGATGATGACCGGAATATTCTGACCTCCGTATCCATTGCGTTGGAGGCTGAAGGATACAAGGTCGAAACCTACACCGACGGTGCATCGGCATTGGATGGTCTGCTGGCCCGCCCGCCACAGCTTGCGATCTTCGATATCAAGATGCCGCGCATGGATGGCATGGAACTGTTGCGCCGTCTGCGGCAGAAATCCGATATTCCGGTTATTTTTCTGACCTCTAAAGACGAAGAAATCGACGAGTTGTTCGGCCTGAAAATGGGCGCGGATGATTTTATCACCAAACCGTTCTCGCAGCGCCTGCTGGTGGAGCGTGTGAAAGCTATCTTGCGCCGCGCGTCCAGTCGTGAAGCCGCTGCTGCCAGCCAGACGGCCAATGGCGGCGCAAAAGCTGCCGATGTGCAGGCGCGATCCCTGGAGCGCGGCCAACTGGTGATGGATCAGGAGCGCCACACCTGCACCTGGAAGGGCGAGCCTGTGACACTGACCGTCACGGAATTCCTGATTCTGCATTCGCTGGCGCAACGCCCGGGCGTCGTTAAAAGTCGTGATTCGCTGATGGATGCCGCCTATGACGAGCAGGTCTATGTGGATGACCGCACCATCGACAGCCACATCAAACGGCTGCGCAAAAAATTCAAGATGGTGGACAATGACTTCGACATGATCGAAACGCTGTACGGCGTCGGATATCGCTTCCGCGAATCAGCTTGATCGTAAAAAGGTTAAAACAGATTGGTTGAAGTTCTGCGGCAATCGGAGCTGGATGACACGGCGGCTGAAAATGGGGGCCGTGCCGGTCACCGTGGCTGGGTGCATCCGTTTACGCTCATCCGCCGTATCTTCGGCAATGCCGTTTTTTCCAGCCTGACGCGACGCATTCTGTTTTTTAACCTCGTGGCGCTGGTGGTGATGCTGGCTGGCATCCTCTACCTCAATCAGTTTCGCGAGGGGCTGGTGGATGCCCGGGTCGAAAGTTTGCTGACACAAGGCGAAATCATCGCCGGTGCAATTTCTGCCTCCGCCTCCGTCGATCCCGCCAATGCCATCGTCATTGACCCGGAGAAGCTTCTGGAACTGCAAGCGGGCCAAAGCATCACGCCCCGCCCCAATGACGAGGATCTGGAGTTCTCGATTAATGGTGAACGGGAAGCACCGGTGCTCCGGCGGCTGATTTCACCGACCCGTACACGCGCGCGCCTGTTTGATGCGGACGCCGATCTTTTGCTGGATTCCCGTCATCTCTACACCAAAAGCCAGGTTCTGCGGTTTGACCTGCCTCCATTGACTCCGGAGTCAGTGAGCATTGTCGACCGCTTGACCGCGTTCTTCAACCGAATGCTCCTGCCGACCAATCTGCCGCTTTATCGCGAGGCACCCGGGGGAAGCGGGACGATTTACCCCGAAGTCATGAATGCTTTGACCGGTGTTCGCAGCGCCGTGGTGCGCGTGACAGATAAGGGCGAGTTGATTGTATCGGTCGCGGTCCCCGTGCAGCGCTCACGGGCCGTACTCGGCGTGTTGCTTCTGTCCACACAGGCCGGTGATATTGACAAGATCGTTCACGCGGCCCGCCTTGCCATCATGCGGGTGTTCGGTGTCGCCGCCTTGGGCACGGTGGTTTTGTCACTGCTGTTGTCCAGCACCATTGCCAATCCGCTGCGCCGCCTGTCGGCTGCGGCCATCCGTGTGCGTCGCGGCTCCAAGGAGCGTGAGGAGATACCGGACTTTTCCTCCCGTCAGGACGAAATTGGCAATCTGTCGATTGCGCTGCGTGGCATGACGACCGCGCTGTATGATCGTATCGACGCAATTGAAAGTTTCGCCGCCGATGTCAGCCATGAGTTGAAAAACCCGCTGACCTCACTGCGCAGCGCAGTGGAAACCTTGCCATTGGCCCGCAACGAAGACTCCAAAAAGCGCCTGCTCGACATTATCCTTCACGATGTGCGGCGGCTGGATCGTCTGATCAGCGACATTTCAGACGCCTCGCGGCTGGATGCTGAACTGGCCCGCACAGACGCAAAATCGGTCGATATGGAAAAGCTGCTGGGTGATCTCGTAGAGATTTCCCGCCAGATTCGCAGCAGCAAGAAACCTGTTCAGTTGAATTTCATCGTGGACCGCAAGGATAATCCGAAAGCGAAATTCATCGTCAGTGGTCATGATCTGCGCATCGGGCAAATCGTTACCAATCTGATTGAGAATGCGCGGTCTTTTGTGCCAGATCAGGGCGGATTGATCACGGTGCGCCTGACACGATCGCGCACGCGCTGCATCGTGAACGTAGAAGACAATGGCCCGGGCATTCAGGCGGAAGACATCGATCGTATTTTTGAGCGCTTCTACACCGACCGGCCCGATAGCGAGGGCTTTGGCCAGAATTCCGGTCTTGGCCTGTCCATCTCTCGGCAGATTGCCGAGGCCCATAACGGTTCGCTGAAGGCCGAAAACATGTCCGACACGACAACGGGTATGCCGCAAGGCGCGCGGTTCATCCTGTCCCTGCCGCTGGAAAAGACGTCCTGAGACCATGCGAAATGTTCACGCAACAGCTCTGGTTCTGGGTCAACGTGGTCTGTTGCTGGTGGGACCGTCCGGTGCGGGCAAATCGTCTCTTGCGCTGGATTTGATCCACGCTGCCGAACGTCAGGGCCAGTCATGCAGCCTGGTGAGTGACGATCAGGTTTTGATCGAGGTGAAAGACGGAACGGTCATTGGTCACGCACCATCCTCTATTTTTGGACTGATCGAGGTGCGGGGTGCTGGTATTGTTTCCATGCCAGCGGTTACTTCGGCCACGCTTCACGTCGCGATCTTGCCCATCCGCGCGCCGTACGAACCACGAATGCCGCCCGAAAATGAACGCTTCGATCTCGGCGACGGCAATAGCCTGCCATTGGTTCGCCTGCCTGTTGGTCTGTGTCAGGATGTGCTCGGTTTGCTGCAAAGGCTGCTAAAATCGAATTAGCAAGCTATATTAGTCTATTCTACCGGGAGGGTTGTCGATTTTTATCTTGCACTTCGGCGTTTCCTCGCCAAGATGAGCGCAACATAGGTGGACGTATTTGTCGCAGTGCGATATCCCGCCATCCCATGTTTGTAATTGGAGCGGAGACACCATGATTGGACTTGTGCTTGTCACACACGGCAAGCTGGCGGAAGAGTTTAGACATGCGTTGGAGCATGTCGTTGGACCGCAAAAAGCCATTGAGACTGTTTCCATCGGCCCTGAAGATGATATGGATCAGCGGCGACAGGATATTCTGGAGGCCGTCAGCCGGTCCGATCTCGGCAAGGGTGTGATCATTCTCACCGATATGTTCGGTGGCACGCCATCCAACCTCGCGATCTCGGTGATGAGCAGCGGCAAGGTCGAAGTGATCGCAGGCGTCAACCTGCCAATGCTGATCAAGCTAGCCGGTGTCCGTGGCGAAAAGGATATGGACACAGCACTCGTGGAAGCATCCGAAGCCGGCCGCAAATACATCAACGTGGCCAGCCGTGTGCTGAGCGGCAAGTAGGGATTACAACACGCATGTCCCTTTCCCGAGAGCTGCTTATCATCAACAAGCGTGGTCTTCACGCCCGGGCTTCCGCCAAATTCGTGCAGACGGTGGAGGCTTATGATGCTGTTATCACCGTCTCCCGCGATGGCAGCACGGTTGGCGGCACCTCCATCATGGGTTTGATGATGCTGGCGGCCAGCACTGGCTGTTCCATTACCGTTACTTCGGAGGGAGAGCAGGCAGCAGAAGCGCTCGATGCGCTGGACGCGCTGGTCCGTGACCGGTTCGGCGAAGAAGCATAAAGATATAAAGACTTCTTTATATCGTTGCCCAAAACGGCATTTCCTGATAGACGAACCACCTGCCCTTTTAGGGACATCCAGCGTGGAGAGCTTTATGAGCACGACGAACGACTATCTGGTCGCCGATATTGGTCAGGCCGATTATGGCCGCAAGGAAATCACCATTGCCGAAACCGAAATGCCGGGCCTGATTGCCTGCCGCGAAGAGTTTGGTGCATCGCAACCGTTGAAGGGCGCGCGCATTTCCGGCTCACTTCATATGACCATTCAGACGGCCGTGTTGATCGAAACACTGGTGGCGCTCGGCGCAGAGGTTCGCTGGGCTTCCTGCAACATTTTCTCCACACAAGACCATGCTGCCGCAGCCATTGCCGCCGCGGGTATTCCCGTCTACGCCATCAAGGGTGAAACACTGGAAGAATACTGGACCTATACGGACCAGATCTTTCAGTGGCGCGATGGTGGCTTGTCGAACCTGATTCTGGATGATGGCGGCGATGCCACCATGTATATTCTCTTAGGCGCGCGTGCTGAGGCTGGTGAGGACGTGCTGTCCAATCCCGGCTCGGACGAGGAAGAAGTTCTGTTTGCGCAGATCAAGAAGCGTCTGGCCGCATCGCCGGGCTGGTTCACCAAGCAGCGTGATGCAATCCGCGGCGTGAGTGAGGAAACGACCACGGGTGTGAACCGCCTGTACCAGTTGCATGCCAAGGGCCTGCTGCCCTTTCCCGCAATCAACGTCAACGATTCCGTTACCAAGTCGAAGTTCGACAACAAGTATGGCTGCAAGGAATCGCTCGTGGACGGCATTCGCCGAGGTACGGACGTGATGATGGCAGGCAAGGTTGCCGTTGTCTGCGGTTATGGCGATGTCGGCAAGGGCTCTGCGGCCTCTCTTCAGGGTGCCGGCGCGCGCGTGAAGGTAACGGAAATCGATCCGATTTGCGCGTTGCAGGCCGCGATGGACGGTTTTGAAGTCGTCCAGTTGGAGGACGTCGTATCCACGGCTGATATCTTCATCACCACCACCGGAAACCGGGACGTCATTCGCATCGAGCATATGCGCGAGATGAAGGACATGGCGATTGTTGGCAATATCGGCCATTTCGACAATGAAATCGAGATTTCCTCGCTGCGCAATCTGAAATGGACCAACATCAAGCCACAGGTCGATATGATCGAGTTTCCCAAGGGCAACCGCATGATCCTGCTGTCGGAAGGACGTCTGCTGAACCTTGGCAACGCCACCGGCCACCCATCTTTCGTCATGTCGGCCTCGTTCTCCAACCAGGTTCTGGCGCAAATCGAGCTGTTCACCAAGTCGGAGGAATACGGCAAGGACGTTCATATCCTGCCCAAGCATCTGGATGAGAAAGTTGCCCGTTTGCATCTCGCCAAGCTGAATGCAAAACTTTCCACGCTGAGCGAGGAGCAGGCGGCCTATATCGGCGTCAGCCCGAAGGGTCCATTTAAGTCAGATCACTACAGATACTGATCGAAAACCCGTTATCCACAACATGTAGCAGTACGGCAGGCGCCCTGACCTTGACAAAGGTTAGGGCGTCTTTTTTCGGCTCTGCCCTTCCCGCCAAATGGTGAAGCAAGTATGTTTTAGGCAGTTGATTCGTGTGCGACACAGCGCCTGTTGTGTTGAAACTACTGACATGCCAAAGCGGCCGCTCGTGTTCATACCGTTGCGTGCTTTGGTGACATTGGGATGTCTTGTCGGCAAGCGGCAAAGAAGACGGAGACAGACCGGGGATGATATTGGAATACCGACGCAGCCGGATCAGGCGGCAGCGCGACGTGGATGAGTGCCCGATGAAGACCGATGTCTTTCATCGCCTCCACCGAATGCTGAAAGACAATGATGTGCTGGTTTGGCGCGTTGCTGGACGGAAAACCGCTGTGCACTCTTTCTGCAATCGCATGACAAGCTCTTGCCTTGCCTTTCAACGTTTGCGTCGGTTGGCAGCGAGCTGTGTCTTTGTTGGAGCTGCGACACCTGCCCTTGCTCAAACAGAAGGACTGACGGAAACCCTTTTCAGCTCCAATGAGGTGATGACCGGCGCGCTAATGCTGGGCGTCATTTCCGCCGTTACGCTCTCTGCCGTCTGGTTTATGCGCCAGCGCAATCAGGCAGATCTTGAAAACAGGGAGCTTCGTGCATCCCTGTCGGATGCCAACCAGCGAATTTCCCGCTTTCAGGCGCTGATTTCCGATCATAACCGCCGCATCGTCGTGTGGGACAGTCTGGATGACAAGCCCGAATTTCTGGGTCGCCTGCCGGGCGAGACCGGTGCACCGATAGAAGATCGGGATTTCCTCGCTTTTGGCAGATGGCTGAAATCGGCGTCTGCCGGCCAGCTGGAAAAAGCCATTGACCGTCTGCGCACCAATGCTGAAAGCTTTGATCTGACGGTGGAAACCGTGCGTGGTGAAGTGCTGGAGACGGAAGGCCGCGTATCCGGTGGCCGCGCCTTTGTGCGCTTTGTTGCTCTCAACAATCTGCGTGCCGAACTCGCTGCGTTGAAGATCGAGCGGGATAAGTTTCACGCTGCAATCAGTGGTTTGCACACCCTTTTGAACGCTGTGGATTTTCCCGTTTGGCAAAGGCAGGCCGATGGGTCGCTGTCATGGGTCAACACGGCCTATGCCCGCGCCGTTGATGCACAGACGCCGGAGGCAGCACTGGCCGAGGGTCGTGAACTGCTGGAAACCTCGGCGCGTGATCGCCTGAAGACACTGGACGCCAACAGCCCGTTCCGGGACACCATTTCCACCGTGCTGGCGGGCAGCCGCACCTTCTTCGATGTTGTCGGCGTAAAGGTCGCCGATGCGACCGCAGGCATTGCTGTCAATGTGTCGGCGAAGGAAGCGGTGCGCGAAGAGCTGGCTCGCACGCTGAAGAGCCACGCGGAAACTCTGGATCATCTGGCCACGCCTGTTGCCATTTTCGATGGTGAGCAGCGGCTGCAATTCTACAATCAGGCCTTCCAGCAACTCTGGAGCCTGGATATCGGTTTTCTGGAGCGCAAGCCCAATAATGCGGAGGTTCTGGACCGTCTGCGCGCTGGCGGCAAGCTGCCCGAGCAGTTGAACTGGAAGCAGTGGAAGGACGGCGCGCTGGTCGTCTACCGTGCACTGGACACGCAGACCGACCTCTGGCACCTGCCGAACGGCCAGACCCTGCGCGTGTTTGCGACCGCACGGCCGCAGGGCGGTGCGACATGGGTATTCGAGAACCTCACCGAGAAAGTGGATCTCGAAACGCGCTATAACACGCTGGTTCAGGTGCAGAGCGAAACGTTCGATCACCTGTCTGAAGGCGTGGTAGTGTTTGGGCCGGATGGCCGCATTCGTTTGTCCAACCCTGCATTCCGCGCGCTGTGGGGCATTACTGAAGAGCAGGCCAAACCCAACACCCATATTCGTGCACTGGAAGCCGCCTGTCAGGTATCCTACGATCAGCCGGATGGCTGGAAGCGCTTCGGCCATATGATCACCAGCTTTGATGATGAGCGCCCGAGTTCGCAGGGTGTGCTGGAACTGCGCACGGGCCTCATTCTGGATTTCGCGGTCATTCCGCTGCCCAATGCCCAGACCATGCTGACCTTCGTCAACGTCACCGACAGCGTGCGCGTCGAGCGCGCCCTGACCGACAAGAACGAGGCCTTGCGCAAGGCCGATGCGCTCAAGAACGATTTTGTCCAGCATGTGTCCTACGAACTGCGCTCGCCGCTCACCAACATCATCGGTTTTGCTGATTTGTTGAAAACCCCGTCGATCAGCGCCTTGAGTGAGCGGCAGGCAGAATATGTGGATCATATTTCCACCTCGTCATCGCTGCTCTTGACCATCGTCAACGATATTCTGGATCTTGCGACCGTTGATGCAGGGATTATGGAGCTGGATTTCAGCGATGTGGACCTTGGCGGGCTGATTGACGATATCGCCACGCAAATGGCCGACCGCCTACATGAAAATTCAGTAATTCTCGAAATCACGGCACCGGACCGCTTGGGCTCTATCGTCGCCGATCATCAACGCCTGAAGCAAATTCTAATCAAGCTTCTGACCAATGCGGCCAACTTCGCGCCCGAAGGCAGCGCAATTGCACTGAAATGCTGGCGCGAGGGCAGTGATCTTGTCTTTACCGTCCACGACAATGGCCCCGGCATTGCGCAGGATGTGATCGAAACGGTGTTCAACCGCTTCGAAAGCCACGGCCAGCATGGCGGTGCGGGTCTCGGCCTTTCCATCGTTGATAGTTTCGTCAGCCTGCATAAGGGCAATGTTTCCATTCGCAGCCGGGAGGGCGAGGGAACCGAAGTGACGTGTCGCATTCCGTCCGGCCAGTTGCGCAACTCTGCCGCAGCCGAATAAGCATGAGCCCGCTGTCACGTTTCCTGCCTGATGAGGCTGCCACGATCCAGCTTGGTGAGGATCTGGCTCTTGCTTTGAAGCCCGGCGATTGCGTGGCACTTCATGGCGATCTGGGTGCCGGGAAATCCACGCTGGCGCGTGCATTTCTGCGCGCCCTGGCCGATGATGCTGACCTTGAGGTGCCCAGCCCGACCTTCACGCTGGTGCAGGCCTACGATCTCAGAATCCCCGTGGCGCATTTCGATCTCTATCGATTGGGTGATCCATCTGAACTGGATGAGCTCGGCTTTGACGAGGCACTTGAAGACGGCATTTGTCTGGTGGAGTGGCCGGATAAGGCCGATGACCGTTTGCCCGATCAACGCGTTGATCTTTATATTACCCATGAGGGGGACGGTCGGCACTTGCTGATTGACGCCCCAGCTGCCGCACGGGCGCGCATTGCCCGCAGCCTTGATATTCGCGACTTTTTGGCCGCAAACGGTCATGCCAATGCTACGCGACGGCACTTGAGCGGTGACGCGTCCAGCCGCGCCTATGAGCGCATCGGTGTCGATAGCGACGCTACTCCGCTGATCCTGATGGATTTTGCGACGGTGGCTCCCGGGCCTATTCTGATGGATGGAAAATATTACCAGCAGCTTGCCCACATATCAGAAAATGTCGTGCCGTATCTGGGCCTTGCCGCCTATCTGCGCCAAGCTGGCCTTGCGGCACCAGAGGTTTTTGCGTCAGATATCAGCCAAGGTTTCGTTCTTCTGGAAAATCTGGGCGCAGATGGCATTCTGGATGCGCAGGGTGCGCCCATTGCATCGCGGTATCATGAGAGCATTACATGCCTTGCGCAGCTTCACAGCAGGCCTGTTGAGCACACCATCAGCACGCCCAGCGGCATTCAGCATACTATTCCGGATTTCGACGCAACGGCGATGCGGATTGAAACACAATTGCTGATAGACTGGTATTTGCCCTGGAAGCGCGGCAAGCCGGCTACCGAAGTTGAGCGACAGACGTATCTGGGCCTGTGGGATCAGCTGATAGCAATGACACAGTCCTCTGAGAAAAACCTGCTGCTGCGCGATTTTCATTCGCCCAACATCATCTGGCGCGATGACAGGGCCGGACTGGACCGCGTTGGAATTATTGATTTTCAAGATGCCATGATCGGCCCGACAGCCTACGATGTTGCGTCCCTTACCCAGGATGCTCGCGTCACCATTCAACCGGCGCTGGCGCAATCACTACTATCGGCTTACACCGATGCCAGAGCAGCGCTTGGCCCATTCGACCAACAGGCCTTTCAGCGCGAATGGCATATCATGGCTGCGCAGCGCAATTGCAAGCTGGTTGGGCTGTGGGTGCGCCTTATGCAACGGGATGGCAAGCCGGACTATATCCGCCATATGCCCCGAACGCTGGCATACCTTCGTGCAGCCTTGTCCCACGATGCTCTTACCCCTTTGCGCAACTGGTGCATTCAAACAGGACTTTTGCCGCAATGACCATTCGCAACGCCATGATTCTGGCTGCCGGACTTGGGTCGCGTATGCGGCCTATAACCGAAACCACGCCCAAGCCGCTCGTGAAAATCGCAGGCAAACCCATGGTGGATAAAGCGCTGGATTTGCTGGTTGAGGCTGGCGTCACCCGCGTGGTTGTGAACGTTCACCATCTGGCAGACCAGATGGAGGCTCATCTGGCGGGCCGAAAAACACCGGACATTCTGATTTCCGATGAGCGCGACATGTTGCTCGATTCGGGCGGTGGCCTGAAAAAAGGTCTTGAACTGCTGAACGACGACCCGCTGTTTGTGATGAACTCCGATTTGTTCTGGGTGAACGAGGGGTCCACCAGCAATCTCCGCCAGCTTGCCGATCGCTTTGATCCTGACACCATGGACAAGCTGCTGCTGTGCGTGACCTTGGAAAACACCACGGGGCACAACGGCAAACGCGACTTTTCTTATGCCGAGGATGGCCGGTTGACGCGATACCGGGAGGGAGAGCCTAATCCAGTCGTCTATGCCGGGGCGTTCATCATGCTACCCGCATTGCTGAGTGACGCGCCGGATGGGGCTTTCAGTCTCAACACGTATTTTGACAAGGCCATTGCCCAAGGGCGGCTATTCGGCATGACGCTGCAAGGACACTGGATCACCGTTGGCACACCCGAAGCGGTAGCCGAGGCCGAGACTGCCTTGCGAAACCTTGCACAATGACCATTCGCAGCTGAAAACGATTCCGCTTTCACGCGAAATGCTTTAAACCTTCGCTATGAGCGAGCAACGCCAAAACGTTTTTACCATTCCGTCCGGCCTGCCCTTTTTGCGGACGTTCGTTTCCCATCTCTGCAGTGGCGATCTGGTGCCGGGCTTGCGGCATGATCCCGGTGATCCGCTGTCGCTGGCGGGCGCAACCATCTTCGTGCCCACCCGACGCGCGGCCCGCGTGCTGCGCTCCGAACTTGTGGATTGCCTTGGGGGTCGTTCGGCAATTCTCCCCATTATCCGGGCGCTGGGCGAGACCGATGACGACAGCGGGTTTTTCGATGCGGAAACACCGGCCATTCTCGACCTCGTGCCGCCCCTGTCCAACACCGCGCGGTTGATCGAGCTTGGGCGGCTGATTCTGGCGTGGCGCAACCAGTTGCCGAAGGTCATTCTGGATATTCACACCGATAGCCCACTGGTGGCCCCGGCTAGTCCTGCGGACGCCATCTGGCTTGCCCGCAACCTCTCCGAACTCATCGATGCGATGGAAACGGAAGAGCTGGGCTGGGACGCCCTCGACGCGCTGGATGCCAGCGACCATGCCATATGGTGGCAATTGACACTGGAATTCCTGAAAATCGCCAGCACGTTTTGGCCGGAACGACTAACGGAACTCAAGCAATCCTCTCCTGCCCGGCACCGCAATGCCATTCTGGAGGCCGAAGCCGAACGGCTGCTGGCGGGTAAAAGCACCGGGCCGATCATCATTGCAGGGTCCACAGGCTCCATTCCAGCCACCGCGCACCTGATGATTGCCGTGCAATCTCTGCCCAATGGCACCATCGTGCTGCCGGGGCTGGACCAGACCATGAGCGATGACGACTGGACACTGATCGCCGCCGATATGGCTGCAGGAACTGGAAAGCCGGACCAGGCCAGCCGCAGCCACCCGCAATACGGCTTTTTCCGCCTGCTGCGGCGCATGGGGCTGGACCGTCTCAGCATCCCCGCCATTGGCACGGTAGCGCCTGATCTCGCCCACCGAACGGATATTCTGAGTCAGGCTCTGCTGCCGGTCAAAGCCACCAGCAACTGGTCGGCCTTCCGCACGCAAACGCCATCGGACGAAATTCTCTCTGCCTTTCATGATGTGGCCCTGATCGAAGCCCCAAATGAGCGCGAGGAAGCAACGGCCATCGCCATTGCGCTCCGCCTTGGTCTGGATGAAGACGAGAACAGTCAGGCTGCATTGATTACCCCGGACCGTGACCTTGCCCGCCGCGTGGCGAGCGAACTGATGCGCTTCGGCATCGAGGCCGATGATTCGGCCGGTACGCCGCTATCTGCTACCCCACAAGGAACGTTGACGCGCCTGCTGCTGGAAGCCGCCTTGCGCCCCGGTGATCCCGTCGCCATCGTCGCCGTTCTGAAACATCCGCTGGCCCGCTTTGGCTTGCCGCGTGATGTCGCCCGGCAGGCAGCCGATGCACTGGAACTGATTGCGCTGCGCAGCAGCGTTGGAACTTGCGATATTTGCGATCTGGAGCCGCTGCTGACGGGCGCACTTGCGCGCATCAAAACCGAACACAGGCCGCCGGTCTGGCGCACATCGCTGCCTGATACAGCCCCCAGCGAGGCCATGGACCTTGCCCGCCGCATGACCAAAGCCGTGGAACCCCTAACCGGGGCTTTTGTGCGCCATGCCGGCACCGGACGACGCCTGACCATGACGCTGACATTGGCGGAGTGGGCAACGCGCACTGGCGAAGCGCTGGAGGCCATGGCTCAGAATGAAACCGGCGATCTGTCCGCCCTTTGGTCCGGAGAGGCCGGTGAAGCGCTGGCCAATCTGCTGCGCTCCATTATTGAATCCGAAGGCCAGATGGAAGCAGATGGCCCACAGTGGAGCGACATCATGGAATCGCTGACCGCCAGCGAAGCCATCAAGCCACGCTCCATGCGCCATCCCCGCGTGTTCATCTTCGGCGCGCTCGAATCTCGCTTGCAGAGCATGGATCTGGTGGTGATCGGCGGGCTGAACGAAGGCACCTGGCCGGGATCGGCCCGCAACGATCCGTTCCTGTCGCGCACGATGAAAACAACCATGGGACTGGAGCCACCGGAACGGCGCATAGGCCAGCTTGCCCATGATTTTCAGATGGCTTGCGGGACACGAAAGCTTGTTTTTACCCGGTCGCTGCGCAAGGGGTCTGCACCCACCGTGGCGTCGCGCTGGCTACAGCGCCTGTTGGCTGTCGGCGATACAAAGCTGGCTAACCTTTTACGAGACAACGGAACACCATATCTGGAATGGGCGCAAATTCTGGACCATGGCGACAATCAGGATATCGCCGAGCGCCCGGAGCCGAAACCACCGCTGGACCTGCAACCCAAATCCTATTCCTTCAGTGAGGTGGGCAAGTTGCGGCGTGACCCGTATGCGGTGTATGCCAAACGTATTTTGCGGGTGCAGCCGGTTGACCCGTTTAACCGTGACCCCGGTGCTGCCGAACGTGGCTCGCTGTACCACGCGATCATCGAGCAATTCACCAAAGAGATGCCGGATTTTGCCGATGGCAAGGCCGAGGCTGCCATGCAGCGCATCATGACCGAGCTGTTCAACGCTGAAAATCTGCCAGCGCATATCGATGTCGTCTGGCGACCACGCTTTGCGGGCGTTGCCAAATCCTTCCTGAACTGGGAGAAAGAGCGGCGTCCACTGATCAAACACACGTTTGCAGAGCGCCGCGCTTCGCTGGAAATTGGCGTCTCCGGCATCAAGCTGACGGGTATTGCAGACCGTATCGATATTTTGAAGACCGGCGGAGCAGACCTCATCGATTACAAGACGGGGTTAAGCCCCAGCGTGCGCGAGGCGTTTACTTTGCTGGACCCGCAATTGTCGCTGGAGGCAGCGGCACTTCAGGGCGGCGCTTTCGGCAGTGCCGTTGGTATCCATCAACCGCAGGGTCTCGTCTATGTGCGCCTGCGTCCCGGGGAACGGTTTCGGGTTGAAGAGGTCAACAACGATCGCCGAACGGTCAGGGCAAACACCGACGTGAAATCGGCCGCCCAACTGGGTGCGGATTCGCTCAATGAGTTGACCAAGCTTCTGGCACTGCTGACGACCGGGAAGCGGGGCTTTGTCTCTCGTCTTATCGTGCAGAAAGAGCGTGACTACGGCAATGAATACGACCATCTGGCCCGTGTAGCCGAGTGGGCGACGGCCGAGACCGAGGACGATGGCGATGACGGATGATCTGATCCCCGGCGATGCATCGCCGCACACCCTTAAAAACAGCGGCGCATCGCCGCATACACTCAATAACGGCGGTTCACCACCAGATTTTCCGGCAGGCGACTCTCCCGAAGCCTGGCTGGACTGGACCTCGCGCAAACAGGCGCTGGCGTCTGATCCCATGCGTTCCGCATGGGTATCTGCCAATGCGGGCTCCGGCAAAACCCATGTGCTGACGCAGCGCGTTATCCGGCTGCTGCTGGCCGGTTGCCGCCCCTCCTCCATCCTTTGCCTGACCTATACCAAGGCCGCCGCATCGGAAATGTCCAACCGGGTGTTTGAGCGGCTTTCAGCTTGGGCCACGCTCCCGGACGACGCATTGAAAGCCCGCATCACCGAGATCGAAGGCAAAGCACCGAGCCGCGAAACCCTGAACGAGGCCCGCCGCCTGTTTGCCCGTGCGCTGGAAACACCCGGTGGACTGAAAATCCAGACCATTCACGCTTTTTGTGAGGCTTTGCTGCACCAGTTTCCGCTGGAAGCCAATGTGGCCGGTCATTTCTCCGTTCTGGATGATCGTGCGTCGGCTACGCTTTTGACCGACGCCCGTCGTGCATTGCTGACAGCCACAACCAGCGAAGGCGACACATCGCTGGCCGAGGCTTTTGCTACCGTGCTGGAGCGAGCCGATGATACCGGACTGGAGCGACTGCTGACGCAGATCATCGCCAGCCGAACGGCCGTCAGCGCCTTTCTGGCAGCAGCCGATGCCCATGGTGGCATTGAGCAGACATTGCGCACAGCACTGAACCTGCCGCCACACGAGACCGAACAAAGCCTGACTGCCGCCTTCTGGCCGCTTCCCGGGCTTCAAGGCTCGGTACTGACACAATATCTGGACCTGGCGACCGCCCAAGGCGGCGCAAAGGTTCAGGATTTCGCCTATGGGCTGAAAACAATCATCGCTATGGATGATGCCGAAACGCGTCGCGATGGCCTGCTGGACCTTTTCTTCACCCAAAGCGGAAAGCCCCGCGCCGATGGCGCGTTCTTTGGCAAACCGATGGTCAAAGCCGTCCCCGAGGTGGAGCAGTGGATTACGCTGGCGCGGGACCACGTGACCGCGTGCAATGACCGGCTCAACCTGTTTCGCGTGTTTCAATCGACACTGGCGGCCCTGACGTTGGCCGAACGGTTGAACGATGACTATGAAGACCTGAAGCGCAAGCGCAGCCAGCTAGATTTTGAAGACCTGATCAACCGCACGGCACGGCTGTTGACACGAAGCGGCGTCAGTCCATGGGTCCACTACAAACTGGATCAGGGTATCGATCATATTCTGGTGGATGAGGCGCAGGATACCAGCCCTGTTCAATGGACAGTCATCACCTCACTTGCAGAAGATTTCTTCTCCGGCAAAAGTGCGCGCGAGCAAAATCGCAGCGTGTTTGCTGTCGGCGATGAGAAGCAGTCGATCTACTCCTTTCAAGGCGCACGACCGGAGCGCTTTGCCGAGGAGCGAACCGCGCTCGCACGGCGTATTTCCACCAGCGGCCAGACCTTTAGTCCGGTTAATCTCCGCCTGTCGTTCCGTTCCACGGCGGATGTGCTGACGGCTGTGGACCGCGTTTTTGCAAGCCCAGGCAATGCGCAGGGGTTGAGCGCGGGCGATGAGGTCATTGCCCATGCCTCCAACCGCATCGGCCATGCAGGGGCAGTCGATATCTGGGATGTGATTGCGCCGGATATCCAGCCAGAGGATGACGACTGGACAGCGCCCTTCGACGCAACGCCAGAAAGCGCGCCTGCCAGCATTCTGGCACGGCGCATTGCCGCCGTTCTGGAAAGCTGGATCGGCAAGGAAACCATCATTGAGGACAAAAAGCGCCGGTTGATCCGCCCCGGCGACATTATCGTGCTGGTGCGCAAACGCGATGGCTTCGTCAACGCGCTGACGCGCGCCTTGAAAAAGCGCGGTAATATTCCGGTTGCCGGTGCGGACCGTTTGCTGCTGACAAGCCATATCGCGGTGCAGGATCTGCTGGCATTGGGCCGGTTCGTGCTGCTGCCTCAGGATGATCTTTCCCTGCTGGCCCTGCTCAAAAGCCCACTGTTCAACCTGTCAGAGAGCGACATTTCCATCATTGGTGCAGAACGGTTGGAGACCGAAAGCGCTTGGCAGAGCCTGCAACGGCGCGGTAACGAGCATGACCATTTGCGACACGCCGCTGAGCGATTGAAGGAGTATCGAACGCTGTCGCAAAGTGTTTCCGTCCATGATTTCTTTGCCCGGATTCTGGGTGCGGAAGGGGGGCGCCGCCTGTTCCTTGCCCGGCTTGGAACCGAAGTCAGCGATATCCTGGATGAGTTCCTGACCTTCGCGCTGGATCATGAACAGAACGGCCTGCCGGGTCTGCAAGCCTTTGTCGCTGCACTGGAAATGGAGGCACCGACCGTCAAGCGCGAGCAGGACAAGGAACGCAACGAAATCCGGATCATGACCGTGCATGCCGCCAAAGGGCTGGAAGCACCCATCGTCTTTCTGGTGGACGGCGGCTCGAAGGCCTTTCATTCCCAGCATATGCCAAGTCTCAGGCTCATCGAAACTGCGGCCAGTGCCGCACTCAACACGCCCCTGCCCGTGTGGCTACCACCGGGCAGTGCGGGCAATGCCTTGATTGCAGCCAGCACCGCACAGATGAAGCAATCTGCGGAGGACGAATACCGGCGCTTGCTTTATGTCGGCATGACCCGCGCCGCGGATCGTCTGATTGTTTGCGGCTATTGCGGAAAGCGCGCCAACCCCGGCACATGGCACGAAATGGTGACGCAGGCTTTGTCATCCGATACGGACCATAGTCGGCCCCATACATTCAGTGCGGGCGAACAGGAGTGGCAGGGTTTTCAGTGGCGTGTTCAGGGGCCGGATCGCCCCATTGAGGCAGCCCCATCTGCTCAACAGCGCGCGGGCGGACCCGCAACGCTGCCGGACGACCTTTTAAAACCCCTGCCCCAGCCCCGGCGCCTGCCGCGGCCTCTCAGCCCATCCGGCGCGGGTGCCATTATCGATGACGGCGCGGATGATCTGGCCGTTGGTTCCGCGCTCTTCACGTCCAAGGAAGGCCCCACGAATTACATGCTTCGTGGCGCCATTCTTCATCGGTTTTTTCAGGTGCTGCCGACGTTTGCGCCCGCAGAGCGAATGGCCGCCGCCGAGCGATACATTGAGCGCGCTGCGCCGCGCTGGCTGGAGGAAGAACGTTTCGAGGTGATTGATTCTGTGCTTAGCGTCATCGACCATGAGCAGCTTGTACCGCTGTTTGCGCCGGGCAGCCGTGCGGAAGTCTCCGTGATGGGGACGGTAAAACTGGGCCGACAGGATTTCGCTGTTTCCGGGCGTATCGATCGGCTGTCCGTTGTCGGCGATACCGTGTATCTGGCAGACTTCAAGACCAGCCGAGATGTTCCAAAATCGCTGCAAGCCATTGATTTTGCATACAAGGCGCAGATGGCGATCTATCACGCGCTGCTGCAACCGCTTTATCCGAACCACCGTTTTGAGTGCCTGCTGATCTATACGCAGGGGCCCAAAATCTGGCCTGTGCCGCAAACGGTCCTGTCAGAGACGCTTGCCGCGCTCTCGACAAAGTGAGATATCAAAAGCGATAAAAGATTGAAAAACCCGGGCTAAGATATCATGTGAGAGCCAACAGGTTTTCCAACCATTCAGTTAAGGAGCCCCCAATGGCCACTGTAAAAGTCGATAATGCCAACTTCCAGTCCGAAGTTCTGAACTCCGCCGAACCCGTTGTGGTCGATTTCTGGGCGGAATGGTGCGGCCCGTGCAAAATGATCGGCCCAAGCCTTGAGGAAATCTCCGTGGAGATGGCGGGCAAGGTCAAGATTGCCAAGGTCAACATCGACGAGAACCCTGAGATCGCTGCCCAGTACGGCGTTCGCTCTATTCCAACACTGGCTGTGTTCAAGGCGGGCGAGGTAGCCGATATCAAGGTGGGTGCATTGCCGAAGACGGCCCTGTCCTCATGGATTTCGACTGCTTCTGCTTGAAGCATTGTCAGTAAAAGTACGTAGCGGTGTTACGCCGAGAAAATGCGTCACTCAAAGATACTCAAAGCCCGGCCAGACCGGGCTTTTTTCTTATCCGCTGAATCTTTTCAGTTGATTCCAACCGGGTTCACCAGTCTTATCCCATAAGCTTTCGCTTTAAGATGACTGGCTGCCGGAGGAATGCGCGCTTGGATTTGTTTCATGGACTGTCTGCCTTTTCCCTAACACCTACAGACGCTGATGGCATTGTCCAGACACAAGCACTGTCAGCTCTCATCGACCACATCAAAACGGCGGATGTTCAGTCCATCGGTTTGCTGGGCAGCACGGGTGGATATGCCTATCTGACACGGGAGGAGCGACAGCGGACCATTCACGCCGCCGTGGAATGCCTGAACGGGACAATACCCTTGATCGTCGGCGTCAGCGCGCTGCGCACGGACGAAGCTCAGGCTCTTGCCCGAGACGCTCAGGCACTTGGAGCCAGTGGCCTCCTGCTTTCGCCCATGTCCTACACGCCGCTAACGGATGAAGAAGTGTTTCAACACTTCAAGGCCGTCGCGCAAGCGACGGATTTGCCACTGTGTATTTATAATAATCCAGGCACGACCAAATTCACGTTCGACGTTACGCTGATCCAGCGTCTGGCCAACGTGGCAAATATCGTGGCGATCAAAATGCCATTGCCAGCCGATGGAGGTTTTACCGATGAAATCGCGCGGCTGCGCGAGGTCACTCCTTCTGGATTTGCGATTGGCTACAGCGGAGACTGGGGCGCAGCTGATTCGCTGCTGGCGGGGTGTGATGCCTGGTACAGTGTGATAGCCGGACTTCTGCCGGTACCAGCTTTGAAACTCACCCAGGCTGCAGCCACGCAGAACCTTGAGAAAGCCAGGGAAATCGACCAGTCCTTTGCCCCGCTGTGGTCGTTGTTCAAAGAGTTCGGCAGCTTTCGCGTTATGTACGTCATTGCCGATCTCTTAGGTCTATGCTCAATAGAACCCCCTCGCCCCATCCTGCCCTTGACAGAACCTGCCCGTGATCGCGTCAGACAGGCACTTCTCCATATTGAAGTCTTGCAATGACATCCTCAAACCGCCAAACCAACATTATTGTCCATGTCGAAATAGCTGTGGTTGATATTCACCGTGCCATGAATTTTTACCGGGATGTTCTGGATATTACTTTCAAGGGCACGACTGAGATTCACGGGAATACCATGGCATTTTTCCCGTTTGAGGAGGGAAAAGATGGTGCGAGCGGAGCCCTTGCTCAGGGCGAGGTCTATGTGCCCAGCCTCAACGGCGCCATCGTCTATTTCGGTGTTCATGATCTGGATGCAGTGCTTGCAAAAGCGCAGGCACTGGGGAGCAAGGTCTTGTTTCCAAAAACGGCGGTCGGAGAGAACCACTTTGTCGCCGAGATTACAGACAGCGAGGGAAATCGCATAGCATTGCAGACGTGATCGAAAAATCGCTTGCGAATCACATAAGTATCCGCTTATGTCATTTCTATGAATGAGAATGAAATATTCAGAGCGCTTGCAGACCCGACCCGCCGTGCCATTTTTGAAAAGCTTGGCGTGTGTCGGATGAATGCCAGCACCTTGCGAGAGGGGATGGAGATCAGTCAGCCGGCTATGTCTCAGCACCTGTCTGTCCTGCGCAATGCCAATTTGGTGCGGGAAGCCCGAGACGGGCGGTTTGTAAACTACGAGATTAACCCGGATGGATTGGCCGTCATTGCGCAGTGGCTAGCGAAGTACCGCGCCTTTTGGCCGGAGCGGATTGATAGCCTCAAGACCCTGTTGAGGGATATGGATCAATGACTGTCATTATACAAAGCCTTGTTTTCGACTATGATCTGGATGAGCCACCAGCAAAGGTTTGGCGGGCAATCAGCATTCCGGAGTTTCGCAAGGTTTGGCTACCGGAAGAAGCAGAGCCCGTATTCAGCTGTACGGAACAAGAAGTCCGATACAAAATGCGCGACAGCGAGCCGCCGTATCTTGAAAGCAACGTGACGTTCCACTTGTCTCCGAATTCAACTGGTGGAACACATTTGCGGGTCATCCATAAACTGACAGACGCGGCGACACGTCCTATGCCAAGCGCCTCAAACATCAACACGCCATCCCTGTTGGCGGCGTAGTCCCTTATTAACCCTATTTTTCAAGACAGGAGTTCGCCTCATGCGCGAAGCGATGCAACTCGTCCCTATGGTTGTTGAACACTCCAGCAGAGGAGAACGGTCCTTTGATATTTACTCCCGGCTTCTGCGCGAACGCATTATTTTTCTGAATGGTGAGGTCAATGACACCATCTCAGCGCTGATCTGCGCGCAGCTGCTGTTCCTCGAGTCCGAAAATCCCAAGAAGCCCATTAGTCTTTACATTAATTCGCCCGGTGGCGTCGTCAGTAGTGGCTTGGCCATGTACGATACGATGCGTTTTATTCAGGCGCCGGTCCACACGCTGTGCATGGGAACCGCACGCTCCATGGGCTCATTTTTATTAATGGCCGGGGAGCCGGGTCATCGCTTCATCCTTCCGAATGCCAGCGTCCTCGTCCATCAGCCGTCCGGCGGCTTTCAGGGGCAAGCGTCGGATATTTTTATTCATGCCGAAGAAATTCAACGGACCAAACAGCGCATGACGCGACTTTACGCACAGCATTGCAGCCGTAGCTATGAGGAGGTGGAACGTGCACTGGATCGTGACCGGTTCATGACAGCAGAAGAAGCGCTGGAATGGGGTCTGGTTGATCGAATTCTTCAAGCGCGGGAGCTTAACGCAATTGGCAACCACTGACTATCGCGGTGGCGTGCCGTTATCAGACAGGACGTCGCCGACCAGATAGAGCGAGCCGCCGATGAGGATACGCGGCGGGATACGGTCGCCGATTGTCATATCTTTAATGCGTCCCAAAGCTTCTGCCACGTCAGCCACAGGCTCTGCGGCAAGATTCTCTTCCAAGGCTATGCCTGCGAGCAGAACGGGATCAATGCCCGCATCGGACCCGCGAATGGGTACGGTGAACACGTGCCCGGCAAGATCCCCGAACGCCTGAAAATAGCCGGATGGGTCCTTGGTGTTGATCATACCGATGATCAGATACAAAGGCCGCTGCTGGCGGTCTTCGAGATTGGCCATGGCTTCGGCGATGACCTTTCCTGCACCGGGATTGTGCCCACCATCCACCCAGATTTCCGCACCTTTTGGGGCGATTTCGGCAAGATTGCCTTCCGTCAGCCGTTGCAACCGGCCCGGCCACTCGACGTGAGACACGCCGTGCTGGATGGCACTGTCATCCACGGTAAAACCGGCGGCCTTGATAGCGCGGATGGCAGCGGCGGCGTTGGCATATTGATGGCGGCCGGGAAGGCGCGGGAGAGGCAAATCCATCAGGCCGAATTCGTCTTGATAAATCAGGCGGCCAAATTCTTCATGGGCCATAAAATCCTGTCCGTAGACAGCCATGGGGCAACGCAGGCGCTCGGCGATATCCACCAGCGTATCGCGCGCGGCAGCCTCCTCCTGCGCACCGATGACCACGGCACAGCCACGCTTCATGATGCCTGCCTTTTCCGCTGCAATCAGTTCCACCTTGTCACCGAGGTAGGATTGGTGATCAAGCGATATGGGCATGATCAGCGAAACGGCTGGTTTGGTGATCACGTTGGTAGCATCAAACCGGCCACCTAGTCCGACCTCGATAATAGCGGCATCGGCTGGATGCTCTGCAAACAGCAAAAACGTGACAGCGGTCAGTATTTCAAAAACCGTGATGGTCTGCCCGTCATTGGCATTGGCGACACGCCGCACTGCATCCGCCAGAACGGCATCACCGACAAGTTCGCCGCGCCCCCCTTTGACGCCCAGTCGATAGCGCTCATGCCAGTTGACGAGATGCGGCGAGGTATGAACGTGAACGCTGAAGCCCGCTGCCTCCAGAATGGCGCGGGAAAAGGCCGTTGCCGACCCCTTTCCATTTGTTCCGGCCACATGGATGATGGGCGGCAGGCGGTCCTGCGGATTGCCAAGCCGCTCCAGCAGGCGCGTAATACGCTCCAGCGATAGATCGAACCCTCTGGGGTGAAGCGCCAGAAGCTTATCGATTTCAAGGCTTGCTTCGCTCGATCCCGCTGGCATCATGGGCATTGCTCAGGCTGGCTCAGCGACGGGTGCGTCATGCTCAACGGCGAGCATGGGTGCTGGTGGTTCCTTCATCAGAATTTTCAGCACACGGGCGAGCGTTGGCGCGATATCATGGCGCTTGACCACCATATCCACCATGCCGTGCTCCATGAGATATTCCGATGTCTGGAAACCTTCAGGTAGTTTTTCACGAATGGTTTGCTCGATGACGCGTTTACCGGCAAAGCAGATTTCCGCACCGGGCTCGGCCAGATGAAGATCGCCCAACATGGCGTAGGAGGCGGTCACACCGCCGGTGGTGGGATTGGTCAGCACCACGATGTAGGGAAGGCCAGCTTCTTTCAACATTTCCACAGCGACGGTTGTGCGCGGAAGCTGCATTAGAGACAAAATGCCTTCCTGCATGCGTGCGCCGCCGGAAGCGGGAAACATAACCAGCGGGCAACGCTCTGCAATGGCGCGCTCGAACGCCTTGATGATCGCCTCACCGGCAGCAATGCCGAGAGAGCCGCCCATGAACGCAAATTCATGGATTACCGCAACCAGCTTGACGCCCTGCACGTGGCCAACGCCGGCAACAATGGTGTCTTCCAGCTCGGTCTTGGCGCGGCTGTCGCGCAGACGATCGGCATATTTCTTGGAATCACGGAACTTCAACGGGTCCTGAGCCACCTTCGGCTGGGACAGCGCTTCGTATACGCCGCCATCAAACAAATCGCGAATGCGGGCCTTGGCAGGCATCTTCATGTGATAGCCGGACGCCGGAATAACCCATTTGTTGTTTTCCAGATCGCTGTGAAAGACCATTTCACCGGTCTCAGGGCATTTGATCCAGAGGTTTTCCGGAACTTCCCTGCGGCCCAGCATCGAATTGATCTTTGGGCGAACGTAGTTTGTGATCCAGTTCAAAGCAGAACTCCTGAACGTTAACTCTTTTAAAGCGCGCTTTTAAGCGGTTTATTCGGCAGCAACAAGGCGGCAGGCACGTACACCGGCTGCCAAACTGCGCACCAGTGTTTCCACACCCGGCACCGTGGCATCGGTTGCTTGGCCGTCTGCCGTCAGACTGGCAGCGATCTGGCTGACAATGGCCGAACCCACCACCACGCCATCCGCCGACGCGCCGATGGCACGGGCGTGATCGGCGGTTTTGACCCCGAAGCCCACACAAACCGGCAGGTCGGTATGCGCTTTGATGCGTTGCACCGCACTGCCAATCAACGAGGGGTCTGGCAAGGCGGAGCCGGTAATACCGTTCATCGACACGTAATAGACAAAGCCGGAGGTATTTCTCAACACGGTCGGCAGTCGCTTTCCGTCGGTCGTTGGCGTTGCCAAGCGAATGAAGCTGATGCCGCTATCGAGCGCCGGAATGCACAGTTCGTCATCCATTTCCGGCGGCAGATCCACGACCAGAAGGCCATCGATACCCGCTGCCAGCGCATCTTCCAGAAAGCGGTCCACGCCGTAAATGTAGATCGGGTTGTAGTAGCCCATCAACACGATTGGCGTTGCATTGTCCGTTTCGCGGAAACGACGCACCAGTTCCAGCGTCTTCGCCAATGTCTGGCCGTTTTTGAGTGAGCGTTGACCAGCCATCTGGATGGCGGGGCCATCGGCCATGGGGTCTGAGAACGGCATACCAAGCTCGATCACATCGGAACCCGCTTCTGGCAGTGCTTTCATGATGGCCAGCGATGTCTCGAAATCCGGGTCGCCCCCCATGAAATAGGTGACGAGCGCCGGACGGCCTTCGCGGGCAAGATCGGCAAACCGTGTGTCCATACGTGCGGTCATGTCAGAGCCCCATCCCTAAAATTTTGCCGACAGTGAAAATGTCCTTGTCCCCGCGACCACAAAGATTCATCAGAATGATCTGATCCTTGTCCATCTTGGGCGCGCGCTTGATGACTTCCGCCAGCGCATGGCTTGGCTCAAGGGCAGGAATGATGCCCTCCAGGCGTGTCAAAGTCTGGAAAGCGTCCAGCGCTTCCGTGTCCATGACAGGCACATATTCCACACGGCCCATGTCTTTCAGCCAGGAATGCTCCGGCCCGATGCCGGGGTAATCGAGACCAGCGGAAATGGAATGGCCTTCAACAATCTGTCCATCCCGGTCCTGCAAGAGATAGGTACGGTTGCCATGCAGAACGCCGGGGCTGCCAAGGGTGAGCGACGCGCAATGCTCTTCGCCTTCCAGCCCCTTTCCGCCTGCTTCCACGCCGATAATGCGAACACTATCGTCATCCAGAAATGGGTGGAACAGGCCAATAGCATTGGAACCACCGCCAACAGCGGCCACAAGCATATCCGGCAGACGGCCTTCGGCGGCAAGCATCTGCTCGCGCGCTTCCGTGCCGATGACGGACTGGAAGTCACGCACCATTTCCGGGTACGGATGCGGGCCAGCCGCCGTGCCGATCAGGTAATAGGTGTCATCCACATTGGTGACCCAGTCTCGCAGCGCCTCGTTCATGGCGTCTTTTAGCGTGCCGTGGCCCGCCGTAACCGGCACGACTTCCGCACCCAGAAGCTTCATGCGGAAAACGTTGGGCGATTGGCGCTCCACATCCGTTGCACCCATGTACACCACACAGGGCAGGCCGAAGCGCGCGCAAACCGTGGCCGTTGCCACGCCATGCTGCCCGGCACCGGTTTCGGCAATGATACGGGTCTTGCCCATACGCTTGGCAAGCAGGATCTGCCCAAGACAATTGTTGATCTTGTGAGAGCCTGTGTGGTTCAGTTCATCGCGCTTGAAGTAGATTTTCGCGCCGCCGAGTTCCGCCGTCAGGCGTTCTGCGAAATAGAGCGGGCTTGGCCGCCCGGTATAATGGGTGTTGAGGTGCTGCAACTCGGCCTGAAACGTGGGATCGGTTTTGGCTTCCGTCCATTTTTCCTGCAGGTCGAGGATCAAAGGCATCAGCGTTTCGGCCACAAAGCGACCGCCAAATATGCCGAAACGACCATCTTCGTCCGGTCCTGCCCGGAATGAATTCAGCTTTGGCTTCTCGTTCATGGTTTCGCTCCTGCACCCGTCTTGGCAATCTCACTCACGCGAACCGCCTGAAAAAATTCATCCATCAGCCCAAGGTCTTTCACCCCCGGCTGACTTTCCACACCCG
This sequence comes from Rhizobium sp. CFBP 8762, assembly GCF_014841565.1. Classification (GTDB taxonomy): domain Bacteria; phylum Pseudomonadota; class Alphaproteobacteria; order Rhizobiales; family Rhizobiaceae; genus CFBP-8762. The sequence continues at coordinate 113,745 of NZ_JACYUD010000010.1, read as the reverse complement.
ATGACACATCCAGTGCGCGCGCGCCCGAAACAGTCAACGCTTCGTCAATATTACCAGCGTTCAAACCGCCTGACAGCATATACTCGATATCGCTATCCAGACCGGCGAGCAGCCGCCAATCGAAGGAAACACCGTTGCCGCCCGGAAGATCAGAGCCCTTCGGCGGCTTGGCATCAAACAGAAATGTATCGGCAATGCCCATATAGGCGTCTATCCGCTTCAAATCATCGGCATCGCGAATAGAAAACGCCTTCATGACAGGCAGGCCGTAAACGGCTTTGACGGTCAGCACCTTTTCCGGGCTCTCATCACCGTGCAATTGCAGCACATCCGGTTTCACCGTGTCGACGATTTCATCCAGTTGATCGCTATCGGCATCCACCGTCACAGCGACAATCTTGACGCGCCCGCGCACGGCGTTTGCCAAAACAGCCGCATCGGCAGGCTCGATATGGCGCGGGCTTTTTGGGAAAAAAATAAAGCCGATATGGCTCGCACCGTTGGAAACGGCACGGTCCACGGCTTCCAGCGTTTTCAGCCCGCAAATCTTAATCAGCGTTTTCATGCGATTCGACGTGCCATGATTTGCCGGAGGAGTCGAGCCAAAACCGTTTGTCCCAAGGATCCCTTAGGTAAAATCAATGGCATGAAGCATGGTGCCGTTGCGTTTCAGCCAATGTTTGGCATCCGCCGTTTGCGGACACAGGCGCTCACACAGCGCCCAGAAATCCGGTCCATGGTTCATCTCCTGCAAATGGGCGCACTCATGCGCCGCGAGATAATCTAGAACCTTCGGCGGTGCCATGACAATTCGCCAGGAAAAACTCAGCGCGCCTTCCGTGGTGCAGGAGCCCCAACGGCTGCGCGTATCCTTCATGCTGATTGATTTGACCTTTCGCCCCACCGCTTTTGCGTGGACGGCAACCCTTAGCTCTAGATCACGGCGGGCTTCTTTTTTCAAAAAATCGGAAATGCGGCGGCGTACATGGTCTTCACCGCCACTTACGCGCAAAACTGGCTCTCCATCACCATCCACGGCGGTCCGGGTCAGTCCACGCAACAGACCGGTATGTTCGATGCGATGCGAAACTCCGCGCACAAGAATGGAGCCACCGATTTCGATTGTCGGCTCTCCGGAAAAGCGGGCCAGCTTGGTGGCGAGCCATGGCCTGTGGCGTTCCAGAAACGCATTGACCTCCCGTTCCGGCACGCCGCGTGGCACGGTCAATTTCAACGCGCGGCCACCGGGCTCTATCCGCAGAGTAAGGCGCGTAGCACGTTCATTCTGCCGGATGGTCAAAGGCAGTGTCCGCCCATTAATCTCAAGTGGACGGATGACGGGGGCTTTCGGCTTGGCAGACCGGGCGCGCGGTTTGAAGAAGGACATCATCGCTCGTTTAAAACGGACCGAGAGGCTTTTTGTCAAAGAAAAACCGGCGCCTTTGAAAGACGCCGGTTCGAATGTCTGCTCAATGAACCTTATACGGACAGGTCGGAGTTGCCTGCGCGGCGATCACGCATGAAACGCTCGAATTCTTCCTGATCCTTGGCACGGCGCAGTTCGCGGACGTAGGTTTCGAACTCCTCGCGCATGGAGTTGAGCTTCTGGCGCTCTTCATCCAGACGTGCGAGTTCTGCCTCACGCCAATCGTCGAACGCAACATTGCCGGTATCGGCTGTGCGGGCGCTGAACCCACGGCGTTTGAAGCTTCCAAACAGGCCGTCAAAGGCGCTGTTGGCGCTGGTTTTGAAACCACGCAGGCGGTCGCCGTAGATAATGTATGCCAGCATGGCGAGGCCAAGCGGCCAGTAGAGTGCGAATCCCACCACCATCATGCCAATGGTGGCTGGTGTCCATTCGGGGCGGATAAGGGCTTGTCGGTTCATGACGGTCCTCACATTAAAAGGGGATCAAAGGCGCAGCACTTGCCAATATTGCCGCATCGACAAGTGCTGCGGCCATGTGGCGGTACCGCTCACATGAAACCGATGTGGGGATGGTGGTGTTCTACGTCAAGTATTAGCGAACACGATAGAGCGCATCCGCTTCCAGCACGCCTTTTTTCAGAATGAGGCAGCCGTAAAGCCGAAATTCCGTTGTCGCGACAATATAAGCAGCCGTCTTTGCCTTTTCGTAAAACGCAAAGCGCTCCAGTGTTTCCACCTTGAAGTCGCCAGCGAGTTCAGTGACCAAAGTCTGAAACTCGGCGCAGACGTCCGGCACCGCATCGGGGTCGCCGACCACTTCCATCCGCCATGCTGATTGATCCACGAATGTATCCAGCGGCATATGGGCCAGAATAGCCTCGGCAATATCCGTTGCCGTCATTCCATCGGCGCGAATCACTTCCGGACCCAAGGTGCTTGCCGGAAAATTGGCATCGCCAATGACGATTTCATCGCCGTGTCCCATGGTCCGCAAAGCGTAGAGCAGATCAGGACCCAGCGATGGATGGATGTTTTTCAGCATATTTCAAAGATCCAGTTAGATATCGAGGTTGGCAACGCTCAACGCGTTTTCCTGAATGAAGTCACGGCGTGGCTCTACCTCGTCGCCCATCAGGCGGGAGAACAGGCCATCGGCATCAGTGGCGTCGTTAACGCGGACCTGCAAAAGCGAGCGGACGTTTGGATCAAGCGTCGTTTCCCACAGCTGTTCGGCGTTCATTTCGCCGAGACCCTTGTAGCGCTGCATTGACAGACCCTTGCGGCCACTGGCGAAGATTGCATCCAGAAGCGCGCGCGGACCGCTGATTTCCATTGCGCCTTCCTTGCGGTGAAGCACAGGCGGCGTCCCGTAGATTTCTTTCAGTTTCGGCGTCAACTGATCAAGATGCCTTGCATCCGACGAGCCGATCAACTGCATGTCCAGATGGGCCGCTTCTTTCACGCCACGGACCATGCGCTCCAGAATCAAGCCGCCGTCGCCGGCAACCGTGCCGCTCCAGCCGCGCTCGGTTTCCTCGGCAATCAGGTCAAGACGGTGCGCAACTTCTGTTGCCGTGCTTTCCGCATTGGCCACATTGGTGGTGAGTTCCGTATTGAGCGCGCCGGCAATGGTCGCCTGCTCGACGATGGAACGGCTGTAGCGAGAGTGCAGATTGTCCAGCAAGGACCGCACCCGCAACGCATCGGCAATCACTTCGCGCAGATCCTGACCAGCGCGCACCTCGCCGCTGCCCAGCTGCAACCGCGCTTCCTCAATGCCCATAGAAATCAGGTAGTCTTCCAGCGCTTTCTCGTCCTTCAAATACTGAACAGACTTGCCCCGGGCGACCTTATAGAGCGGCGGCTGGGCGATATAGAGGTGGCCGCGCTCGATAAGGGCGGGCATCTGGCGGAAGAAGAAGGTCAGCAGCAGTGTGCGAATATGTGCTCCGTCCACGTCAGCATCGGTCATGATGATGATCTTGTGGTAGCGCAGCTTATCTGCGTTGAACTCGTCCTTGCCGATGCTGGTGCCAAGCGCGGTAATCAGCGTGCCGATTTCCTGACTGGACAGCATCTTGTCAAAACGCGCTCGCTCCACGTTCAAAATCTTACCGCGCAGCGGCAAAATCGCTTGATTATCACGCGAACGGCCCTGTTTGGCGGAACCACCGGCAGAATCCCCTTCCACAAGGAAGAGTTCAGACTTGGCCGGATCCCGCTCAGAGCAGTCGGCAAGCTTGCCGGGCAGCGAGGAAATATCCAGCGCGCCCTTGCGCCGTGTCAGTTCACGCGCCTTGCGCGCAGCTTCGCGGGCGGCAGCAGCTTCCACCACCTTACCGATCAGGATTTTCGCGTCACCGGGATGTTCTTCCAGCCACGTGCTGAGCGCTTCGTTGACGAGACTTTCCACAACCGGGCGGACTTCGGAGGAAACGAGCTTGTCCTTCGTCTGCGACGAGAATTTCGGGTCTGGCACTTTCACCGACAGCACGGCGGTCAGGCCTTCGCGGCAATCATCGCCCGTCAGCGTCACCTTTTCCTTTTTCGTGATGCCGGAGCTGTCACCATAGGACACGATCTGGCGCGTCAGCGCACCACGGAAGCCCGCCATATGCGTACCGCCATCGCGCTGGGGAATGTTGTTGGTAAAACACAGCACATTTTCATGGTAGCTGTCGTTCCACCACATGGACACTTCAACGGTAATGCCGTCCTTTTCGCCCCGGATGAACACTGGCTTGCTGACCAGCGGCTTTTTCGCGCGGTCGAGATACTCAACGAAGGCTTCCAGACCGCCTTCATACATCAGTTCTTGTTCGCGAATATCCGAATGACGCTTGTCCGTCAGCAGAATGCGGACACCGGAGTTGAGGAATGCCAGTTCCCGCAAACGATGCTCCAACGTACCGTAATCGAAATCGATCATGGTGAAGGTTTCAGTGCTGGGCAGGAAGGTCACTTCCGTTCCTGTTTCGCCATTGGAATCACCAATGACTTTCAGCGGTGCATCCGCAACGCCGTGGGTAAAGCTGATCTCGTGAACCTTGCCCTGCCGCTTGATCTTCAGCTTGAGCATGACCGAAAGCGCGTTGACCACAGATACGCCCACGCCATGCAGACCGCCGGAAACCTTGTAGGAGTTCTGGTCGAACTTACCGCCCGCATGAAGCTGGGTCATGATGACTTCGGCAGCCGAAATCCCCTCCCCCGTGTGGATATCGGTCGGAATACCACGACCGTTATCGGTGACCGTGACTGAACCATCCGCGTTCAGCGTCACCGTAACCAGGTCGGCGTAACCACCCAGCGCTTCATCGATGGCGTTGTCCACCACTTCGTAGACCATGTGATGGAGACCAGAGCCGTCATCCGTATCGCCGATATACATGCCCGGCCGCTTGCGCACAGCATCGAGGCCCTTGAGGACCTTGATCGAGTCCGCGCCATATTCGGCGTTTGCGCCGGTTTCGGTCTCAGGTGTATCGGTCATTCAGTTCTTTCCAGAATTATCAACAGTCAGCGCCAACGCGAATCAGCAAGTTCCAAGTGTTTCTGTTATAAAGCCTTGCCGTTCAGTTCCCAAACTCCATGACCGCCAAACCGGCAGAATTCGGGGGATCAAGGGCCTGTATTATCAGCTATCTCAGCTTTTTCCAAAACTTCTTGCAGGGCACGCAGCGTGGAAGGTTTCAGTGTGCGAATCTTCACCGCGATGGTGTTAGCAAAGGCCGTATATTCGGGCTGCAAACCGGCGGTGTCGATCACCACACGCGGGTGCGACAGGGCCGCTGTTTCAAACAGCGCATCCACCTCATCCCAGATAATGTTGAAATAGCCCGCCACGCGTTGCAGAAAATCAAAGCTCGGCCTGCCGCGCCGCCCGTGCTCCAAGGCAGAAAGATACGCAGGCGACACGCCGATTGCCAACGCCATCTGTTTTTGCGTCACGCCCTTCTTGGCCCGCAGTGCCTGAATGGCCACGCCGAACGGCGTCATAGTTCTGGTCCCCGGCTGCGTTCCAGCCGCACATAGAGCGCACCGTCCCCACCATGGTTGCGCGCCGCAGGCTCATAGGACGAAATTAACGGGCGAAATTCTGGCAAGGAAAACCAGAGGGGCACAGCCCGCTTCAGTGCGCCATCGCTGCCCAGAGACGTGCCCTTGCCGGTAATGACAAGCACATGGCGGAGGCCACGCTGATGTGCACTCATGACAAAATGCAGAAGCAGGCCGTGGGCCTCGCTCTGGATCATGCCATGCAGATCAATCCGCGCTTCCAGTGCCAGATGGCCCTTGGAGAGTTTACGTTTAACGGGCCGCTCCAGCGGATGATGAATTTTTGGCTTGGCTGGCGCCGTCAGGACTATCTCGGCGGATTTCTGTTCTGGCGCTGGCTTGGCGGGACGTGTGGTCAGCATTTCAGTGGCCTGCTGAAAGAGCATTTCCAACTCGTCCAGTTCCGCCTTGCGCCCCGGCATAGCGCGGGTTGTGCGGGCCACCTTGCCCCAGAGAATGCGCTCGTCGTCTGTGAGAAAACGGTCCTTAGTCATGCCGGTATCTCGCTGCTGCTGCATTCGGAATCAGCACGTAAAAATCCGCAGCGTTGCGAACACCGCTGGCAAGCGCGCCCGCTGCATCCCCGGACCCGGTAAAAATATCGCCACGGGCAGGCCCCAAAATAGCGCTGCCGGTATCGAGCGCCAGCATCAAGCGCTGAAACGGGCCGTCATCCATATGGGTCAGGCTCTCACTGCTGACGAAAAACGGCAGGCCGAAGGTATGAATCGACTTATCGACCGCCAGCGAGCGTCCGGCCACCAGTGGCACTTTGGCAGCAGCAATCGGTCCCAGATCACTGTCATCGACCGGTGCCTCGCGAAAAAAGATGAACGAGCGATTGCGCCACAACACCTCGTCCATGCATTCAGCATTTTCGGCGAGCCATGACCGGATGGAATTCATGGAAATATCGGCGGCAGCAATCTCGCCCCGTTCGATCAACAGCTTGCCGATAGGCGTGAACGGATGGCCGCTTTTGGCAGCGTAGGTTATGCGTCCGATGGTTCCATCCGGGTAGCGCAGCCGCGCTGCTCCCTGAACATGCGTAAAAAACACATCCGCTTTGGAGCGTGCAAATGCAATTTCGAGACCTTGGCCTTCCAGAAATCCCAATTCTATGGACTGACGGTCGGCGTAAGGAACGATGCCGCTGGCGATCTTCTGCCCGAAAGCGTAGCTCGCATCCCATCCATCAGGGCGATTGCTGTTGTCCACATCCACGAGATCGACAGGCCGCCGGTAGAACGGATGGGCGAACTCTGATGTTCTGTTCGCACTGACGTCGACTTCCGGTTCATAGAACGCTGTCACAAATCCGGAGCCACTGTCTGGTATGATTTGAAACGGTTGGAACTCCGTTTCAAAAAACTCGCGCGCTTGTGCTGCGTTACGGGGGTGTACATGGGTGGCAGCGTTCAGGGCAGTGAGGAGTTCACCCGCAGTGATGCCGAGGGAACCGGTTTTATACGGCTTGACCTTCAGGACGTGGCGACGACAGCGCTCCAGGGCAGCAAACAGCGGCGTCGGATCATCGCTTTGCCATCCCGGAAGGGCCGCGTAAGGGACGTGCTGAAGCCGATAATCCATCACCGCCCCGTCAAATCCTAGTTTTCGGACTCGGTGGCGATCAGCTTCCAGTTCGGGTCACGGGAGCGAATGTCACGGGCAAATGTCCAGAGATCATTGACCTCGGCAACGGCATCCGCATCGCCATCGATCAGTTTTCCATCGCGGTCATAGGTTGCGGAAATCAGCTGGCTGACGAGACGAAGCGTAATGTTGGCTTCCTCATTCTTAACCTCGGCACTGATGAGATCGGCCTTCTCAACCCCCACAAATGTCGATTTCACAGTCTCGCCACGACTTTCCCGTTCGCTGATAGCCGCTTCAAAGCCTTCATACACGTCCCGCGAAAGCAAGCCTTTCAATGTTTTGCGATCCCCATCGGCAAACGCCATGACGATCATCTCATAAGCCATCTTCGCGCCCTTGACGAATTCCTTCGGATCAAACGCAGGATCGGCCTGCGAGATCGACCGCAGCGAATCATTCAGCGGAGTAGCTGGCTTGGCGAAGGCATCGATATTGGCAAAGCGGGTTTCCTGTTCTTCGGCCTCCCCACGGCGCGGAAGCTGGACGACCTTGCCTTTGTCCCCACCATCAGGGGCAGCAGCCTTGTCGCGCGGTGCGTACATGTCCGATGGCGGGCGCTCATTGCCGGTGCGTCGACCAAGCACACTTCGGAGTTGCCAGAAGATGAGCACAGCCGCAACCAGAAAGAACAACGTCACAAAGTCAAAACCGAGAGAACCCATTTAATTCCGTACCACCGTTAAAATCACCCGCAATATCCCCATATAGTCCGCTTAAGTTCATCATTCAAATAGGGATGTGTTAGAGTTCGATTTTGAAACTGAAGGTAACCCCTCTCAACGTGAACGGAGCCCATGCGTCTTTCCCTTGTTCCTGCTTTTTTTCTTCTTCTGCCGTTGGCTGAAATCGCCGGATTTATACTGGTGGGCCAGAAAATCGGTTTGTGGCCAACCCTGCTGTTGATTCTGGCAACGACCGTGCTGGGTGGCGTCCTGTTAAGAGCGCAGGGGTTTTCCATGCTGGCGCGCCTGAACCGGGCGACCACACAAGGACAAGCTCCGGGCGAGGAACTGGTACACGGTGCCATGATCGTTCTTGCCGGTATCCTTCTTCTTCTTCCGGGATTTATCACCGATATCATCGGCATTCTGATGTTTATTCCGGCGGTGCGTGAAAAGCTGTGGCAGATGTTTAAAAGCCGCATCACGGTGGTCAGCGCCAGTCGCTTTGGCGGCGGGTTTCAGACCCGTTCAAAGCCCGGCGCAGGGGGACCCTTCCGCCAGATGGATGCGTCCGTCATCGAACTGGATGAAGATGAATATACGCATACGAAAACCGATGGGCCGGATCAGAACCCCAAGCGCTAAGCCGCGCTGCGGCAGGGTTGTAAGGACTATACCTAGATGTTAGATGACGGAACGTTTTTTCAAGCGCGCTCATATCGCACAGGCCCATATTCCATAGTCAAGGAAGCTCCATGACCGATACCGCATCGACAACCAATGGCACATCTGCTGCCGAAAACCCGACCCTGAACATTCTGGCTCAGTACATCAAGGACCTGTCCTTCGAAAATCCCGGTGCGCCCCGTTCGCTTCAGGCGCGTGAAACAGCACCGGCTATCAACATCAGTGTGAACGTCAACGCCAATCCGTTGTCGGAAACCGAGTTCGATGTGGTTCTATCGCTGAACGCGGAAGCCAAGGATGGCGACAAGGTTCTGTTCAATGTGGAACTGGCTTATGGCGGTGTTTTCCGTGTTGTCGGCTTCCCGCAGGAGCATATGCTGCCGCTGCTCTTTATCGAGTGCCCGCGTCTGCTCTTCCCGTTTGCGCGCCAGATCGTTGCCGATGCAACCCGCAATGGCGGCTTCCCGCCGCTGATGATTGATCCAATTGATTTCGCGCAGATGTTCTCGCAGCGCATGGCTGAAGAAAATCTTCGCGCTCAGGTATCCACCACACCGAACTAAGCTTCGCAGCGAATACCTGGAAAGCCCGGCCCTGTGCCGGGCTTTTTGCGTTCAGGCGGGATCTACGGAGCCAGCCTCATATTTTGCCCATATCGCCTTGCCACCAAGGCTCGACACCATCGCTGCATGGGCTGCCCGCTCTGCTTCACTGATCCGCGCTGCCAGAGGCCGGGGTCTTGCGGCAATAACGATCACTTCGTTTTCAAACGATGTGCCATCGCGCCCACGCGACTCCTCACTGGACAAGCCAAGGGCCGCCTGCCGTCCTCCGATCATCTCGATATAGACTTCAGCCAGAAGTTCGGAGTCGAGAAGCGCGCCATGCTTGGTGCGGTGGGCATTGTCGATGCCGTAGCGACGGCACAGGGCATCCAGAGAATTGGGACCCATGGGATGCTTGCGGCGGGCCATGGACAGGGTATCCAACACCCGGTCCTGCGGCACCGGGGGAATACTCAGCCGCGCAAATTCAGCATTGATGAAGCCCATATCAAAGGTCGCGTTGTGGGCTACCCAACGAGCGCCTTCAAAGAAATCGACCAGTTCACCGACGACATCCGCAAAGGGCGGTTTGTCCTTCAAAAACTCGTCGGTAATACCGTGAATGGCCAGGGCTTCAGGATGCACCTTCTGCTCACCGGGGTTGATATATTTGTGAAAGGTACGCCCGGTCGGAAAATGGTTATCAAGTTCGATACCGCCGATTTCGATAATGCGGTCAACACGGTTATCAAGGCCGGTGGTTTCCGTATCAAAGATGATTTCACGCATTCACTTGGTCTTTCATTGGTTTAAGTCCAGCGAGAATGTTGGCCACCTGGGCACGCGCATTCTCAAACCCCAATCCGGTATCAATGATAAAATCCGCTCGTCTGCGTTTTTCCGCATCCGGCATTTGTCGCTGACGGATCAATTCAAACTTTTCAAGCGTCATGCCGGGCCGGGATAAAACCCTGTCCTTTTGTAGGTCAGGATCGCAGGTCACCACAACTGTTTTGTCAACCCGGCCTTCCCCGCCAGTCTCAAACAGAAGCGGTATATCTAGGAGAACAACGGGTGTGTCCTCCCTCTGGTGGTGTTTGATAAACGCTGCTTCGCGCGCGCGGACCAGTGGATGAACGATAGTTTCCAGCGTTTGAAACAGAGCTGGATTTTTAGAGAGTTGTGCAGACAACAAGGAACGGTCGACACGACCATCTCGAACCGTTCCCGGAAAGGCGGTCTCGATCGGCGCGACCGCTTCCCCTTCGTAGAGAGCATGGACCACGGCATCAGCATCGTTCACGGGTACACCCGCTTGCGCAAACATTGCAGCGGTTGTGGATTTTCCCATGCCGATAGAACCCGTCAGCCCCAGAATGATCATGCTAGTGGTCCATATCCGCGATGACCAATGCTCTCAGGTCTTCGGTGACATCGGGTCTTGTCCCAAACCATGTTTCAAATCCCGGCACCGCCTGATGCAGCAGCATGCCCAAACCATCCACAGTTCGTAACCCCTGACGTTCGGCAGCGGCCAGAAACGGTGTTTTCAAGGGAATATAAACAATATCCGTAACCAAAGCGCCGGGAGACATATGTGTGAAATCCACTTCGGGCACCGTGTCATCGGTCATCCCAAGCGATGTGGTGTTGACGAACAGATGGGCGTCTCGGGTCAGCTCTGACAGCGCGTCGAGCGGATGAGCGACGATGCTATCCCGGCCAAAACGATCTGCCAGTTCCTGTGCCCGTTCCACGGTTCTGTTGAGGATATGGATGGTTTTAAAGCCCCGGTTACGGATCGCCTGAACCACGGCACGGCTGGCACCCCCCGCCCCAAAGACAATTGCTGTCTCACCCTTGTCCCAACCGGGTGCGCGAGCGTCAAGGTTGGCCGCAAAACCATACGCATCCGTATTGGTTGCAAAAATCTGGCCGTCCTGTTTCCACACCGTATTGGCGGCACCCAATTCATGCGCGATCTCGTCCGGCCTGTCCGCCAGTTGATAAGCACTTTCCTTATGCGGGATTGTCACATTGCCACCGATAAATCGGCTTTCGCCTTGTTTCAGCGCTTCCATGAAGGCCGGAAAGTCTGCTGGCGCAATCTCTTGTCTGGTGTAGCTTCCGCGCAACCCCAGAGCGTTGAGCCAATATCCGTGGATCAATGGCGAGCGCGAGTGATGAATTGGGTAGCCAGCAACAAAGGCATGGTTAACAAATGTTTCACGTGAATCACGCATCGATCTGTCCCATCGTGCGAAGCTGTTTCAGCAGAGGGAGCATAGGTAACCCGATAATCGTGAAATAGTCGCCATCGATATGATCAAACAATTGCAGCCCCTCACCTTCCAACTGATACGCTCCCACGCTGGACAGGACGGTATCACCTACACGTTGCAAATGGCGTTCTATGAAGTTTGCGGACAGATCACGCATCGTCAAGCGCGCTGTTGAGATATGATTCCAAAGCACCTTCGCATTCTGTGCAAGAACAACCGCGCTGTTCAATTGATGGGTTTTGCCCGATAGCGCTTTCAGATGCTCTTGCGCTCCTGCGCGATCCACCGGCTTGTGAAAGACGCGGTCCCCCAGCGAAAGCGTTTGATCCGACCCAAGCACCAGAGCATCCGGAAACCGGTTTGAAACCTCCAGCGCTTTCGCTTCCGCCAGGATCAGCGCGACCTGCTCCGGCGTGTGGCAGCCAGCCTCTAAGTTGGATTCAATGGATCGCTCGTCGATAACGGCACTTTGCACGGTGAATGTCAGCCCCGCATTTTCCATCAGGGCTTTTCGAAACGGGCTCGCGGAGCCGAGAATAAGCGGTGCAGGCATTGTCGACGTCCCGATGAAGCTGGGTGATGTGAGCCTGTTACCGCAGCCGTGGGCGCAGCGCAACGATTGCCGCAGCGGTCTCTTCGATAGAGCGCCGCGTCACATCAATAATGGGCCAGTTGTGCCGTGCGCAAAGCGCACGCGCGTATTTGAGTTCCTCGGCTATGGTTGCGCGGTCGGCGTAATCACCACCCTGAAATCCCTGGGTCGATCCCAGCACACGATTTTGCCGCACCTGCGAAATCCGGTCGGCTGTTGCAATCAACCCGACGATCAGAGGCCGGGTTGCTTTGAACAAGCCTTCCGGCAATGCCATGCCGGGAACAAGCGGAATATTGGCGGTCTTGATGCCCCGATTGGCCAAATAGATGCTGGTCGGTGTCTTGGAGGTCCTGCTGATCCCCACCAGAACCACATCGGCCTCATCGAAGTCGTTCGGAAACTGCCCGTCATCATGGTCCATCGTGAAGTTCAAGGCTTCGATGCGGGCAAAATAATCGGCATCCATCACATGCTGCGCACCCACGCGGCGGCGCGATGGTGCCCCGAGGTAGGACTGAAAAATATCTACAACGGGATCGAGCACGGCAACGCACGGAACGTTCATCTCCCTGCAGCGTTTTCCAACCAGTTCAGAAAGCTCGCGATCGACAATTGTATAGAGAACGATCCCGGGCTTTTCATCGATCGCTTCCAGAACCTTGGTTAGCTGTCGTGCATTGCGGATGAGCGGATAGACATGTTCCAGCGCTTGTGCGGATTGAAATTGCGCCGCTGCCGCACGTCCTGCCGCAATCAACGTCTCCCCCGTCGAATCAGAGATCAAATGGAGGTGAAAATAGTTTTTGGTATTCTCCACGTGAATCTTCGCCATCTGTTGATAAGCCGGGACAACTGGGGACAAGATTTAGACCCCCGGTGGTCGGCTGGGATAACCACAAGGTTATTCACAATCGCGTTTTTCGAAAACGCTTTTTTCGGTATCTGTGAATAAGACTCGCAACATGGACATAGTGTCACGCTTATCCACAGTCTGTCCCCAGAATTATAGTCTAGAGCGCAGATATATAAGAATATGGAATCCTTGGATTCTTTTCAGTTTTCCTCGCTTCTTAAAATCGAAATGTGCTGCGCATTCACAGCTATTCGGGTTGGCGCTCATCAGCGGGAAAACCTGTGTAGCAATTTTAATCCTTGATAGTCACAGACTCTAAGAAATAGAAACCTTCTAAATATCCATTTCTTATTTATTGGGAGCCAGCCCATTGGCCACTGAAAACCGCAAAATCCTGCAAGTTCTGGAAGGCAAGACGCTCTCCCCTCCCCCAATCTGGTTGATGCGACAGGCTGGTCGTTATCTGCCGGAATATCGGCAGACGCGTGCCGAAGCGGGAAGTTTTCTCGATCTTTGCTATTCGCCCGATCATGCTGTGGAAGTGACACTTCAGCCCATTCGGCGATATGGCTTTGATGCAGCCATTTTGTTTTCCGATATTCTCGTTATTCCCGATGCGCTGAACCGCAGCGTTCGCTTTGAAGAAGGTCGTGGTCCCCTCATGGAGCCGATCGATGTTGACGGGATCTATGCGCTGAAGGGCGATACGATCGGATCGCACCTGTCGCCGGTGATTGAAACGGTGTCCCGGCTTCGGGTTGCTTTGCCTGCAGAAACGACGTTGCTTGGATTCTGCGGCGCGCCCTGGACGGTTGCTACCTATATGATCGCCGGTCACGGTACGCCAGACCAGGCCCCCGCACGGCTTTTTGCCTATCGCAACCCGGAGGCTTTTGACCATCTTCTGGCGTTTCTGGCTGATGTTTCGGCAGAATATCTGATTGCCCAAATTGATGCGGGCGCCGATGCCGTTCAGATTTTCGACTCTTGGGCCGGTGTGTTGGGTGAAGCCGAATTTGAGCGTTTTGCGGTCAAGCCCGTTCGTCGAATGATTGATGCGGTCCGCTCTCAGCGCCCGTCGGCCAAGATCATAGCATTCGCCAAGGGTGCCGGTATCCTGCTGAAACATTACCGTCAGGCGGTTGATGCCGATGCAATCGGGCTGGACTGGTCAGTTCCGCTGTCATTTGCTCGCGACCTCCAGAAGGACGGTCCGGTGCAAGGAAATCTGGACCCTATGCGCGTCGTTGCCGGAGGACGGGCTCTGGATGACGGCATTGATGCGATCCTTCAGACCTTGGGACAGGGTCCACTGATCTTCAACCTTGGCCATGGAATTACACCGCAGGCCAATCCCGATCATGTGACCGCTTTGGTCAACAGGGTCCGTGGGCACTCGTGATGGCCGAGAAACAAATTGATCCGACAGCGGGCAGACGGGCTGCGAAAAAGGCCGCCGTCGCGCTTGTTGTGTTTGCGGGCATTGCGGCCGCCTTTATTTGGATGCAGCCCGATACCTTCATCGTGTGGGTCAAAGCGTTTCATGTGATCGCGGTCATCTCGTGGATGGCCGGTTTGCTATACCTTCCACGATTGTTTATCTATCACACCGATGCAGAACCGGGCTCGCAACAATCCGAAACCTTCAAGGTGATGGAACGCCGCCTGCTGAAATTGATCATGAACCCGGCCATGATGATCAGCTGGGTTCTGGGGCTCTATCTCGCCTGGGCGCTCTACGAATTTCAGGGCGGCTGGCTTCATGCAAAAATTCTGTGCGTTGTGCTGCTGACTGCAACGCATGTTTTTTTTAGCCGCTCAATTCGAGCTTTTGCTCGGGACGAGAACCGGCGCTCTGCGCGCAGCTGGCGAATGATCAATGAGATTCCGACACTCCTGATGATCCTGATTGTCATTCTGGTAATTGTGAAGCCGTTTTAACGTGTGGCTTATATTTTAGCTTAAATTATAAGGGGGTCTTGCGGTCAGAGTGGGAACTCGCTATTTTAGGTCAATCTCCTCTCCGCGGCCTGTGTAAGTTCGGTGGACTGCTTCTTAATCGCAGCGCACCTTTGATCATCACGCCAATTTCCATTTCGACACTCTAATGTGGTTTTCTTCATGGCTGAAATGAAGCTTCAGGAACTGAAAAACAAAACGCCCACTGACATGCTTGCTTTCGCCGAATCGCTGGAAGTGGAAAATGCCAGTGTGATGCGCAAACAGGAATTGATGTTTGCGATACTAAAAATGCTGGCCAGCCAGGACGTCGAGATCATCGGCGAAGGCGTGGTCGAGGTTCTGCAGGACGGCTTTGGCTTTCTGCGCTCCGCTAATGCAAATTACCTGCCCGGTCCGGACGATATCTATATTTCACCTTCCCAAATCCGTCGGTTTTCGTTGAAAACCGGGGACACGGTTGAGGGTCCAATCCGCGGACCAAAGGAAGGCGAGCGCTACTTCGCACTTCTCAAGGTCAACACGATCAATTTCGAAGACCCGGAAAAAATTCGTCATAAGGTTCACTTCGACAACCTGACACCGCTGTACCCAAACGAGCGCTTCAAGATGGAACTGGATGTTCCAACGTCGAAGGATTTGTCAGCCCGGGTGATCGATCTGGTTGCACCATTGGGCAAGGGACAGCGCGGACTGATCGTGGCTCCGCCGCGCACGGGTAAAACGGTTCTGCTACAAAATATTGCTCACTCCATCACAGCCAATCATCCGGAATGTTATTTAATCGTGCTGCTCATTGATGAGCGACCGGAAGAAGTGACAGACATGCAGCGCTCGGTTAAGGGCGAAGTGGTGTCATCGACCTTCGATGAACCAGCGACACGCCATGTGCAGGTTGCGGAAATGGTTATCGAGAAGGCAAAGCGTCTGGTTGAGCATGGTCGCGATGTGGTCATTCTACTCGACTCCATCACCCGTCTTGGCCGAGCTTACAACACGGTGGTGCCGTCATCGGGTAAGGTCTTGACCGGGGGTGTGGATGCGAATGCGCTGCAACGCCCCAAGCGCTTCTTCGGTGCTGCCCGTAACATTGAAGAGGGCGGGTCTCTGACCATTATTGCCACTGCCTTGATCGATACCGGCAGCCGAATGGACGAAGTGATCTTCGAAGAGTTTAAGGGCACCGGTAACTCGGAAATCGTGCTGGATCGCAAGGTCGCCGACAAGCGCATCTTCCCATCTATGGATATTCTGAAATCCGGTACCCGTAAGGAAGACCTTTTGGTTCCGCGTCAGGATCTTCAAAAGATCTTTGTTCTGAGACGTATTCTGTCCCCT
Organism: Rhizobium sp. CFBP 8762; assembly: GCF_014841565.1. Taxonomy (GTDB): domain Bacteria; phylum Pseudomonadota; class Alphaproteobacteria; order Rhizobiales; family Rhizobiaceae; genus CFBP-8762. The sequence goes on along the minus strand of NZ_JACYUD010000010.1, from coordinate 97,681 downwards.
ATGGGTACCACAGACGCTATCGAGTTCCTGATCGACAAGTTGAAGCAAACAAAGAACAACGGCGATTTCTTCGATTCAATGAATACCTGATTTTCGTTCAGTTGACGAAAAAGCGCTCAATGGACCATTGAGCGCTTTTTCATTTCCGGTAGTCGACCCCCTATGACGCAAAATGACACCATCTACGCTCTGTCTAGCGGACCCGTTCCAGCCGGTGTGGCCGTTGTACGGGTTAGCGGACCACTATGCGAATTGGTCGTCGAGACGTTGGCAGGATCCGTCCCTCCCCCGCGTAAGGCAGTTCTGCGCTCCCTCCATGACCGCCAGGGCGATTTTATCGATTCAGGCCTGGTAATCTATTTTCCTGCGCCTCATTCGTTTACGGGGGAAAGTTGTGCTGAGTTCCAGGTCCATGGCAGCCGTCCCGTCATCAAAAAAATATTCGCGGAAGTCGCGAAGCTCGACGGGGTGCGTTTTGCCGATGCTGGCGAATTCTCTCTGCGCGCCTTCCATAACGGCAAGATGGACTTGGTCGAGGTTGAGGGCCTGTCCGACCTGATCAGCGCTGAGACGGAAATGCAGCGTCGGCTGGCCGTCGAGCAATCGAAAGACGGCGTGTCACAACTTTATGAGACGTGGCGACGGCGTTTGATCCACGCACGCGCAATGTTGGAAGCCGAGCTGGACTTCGCGGATGAGGATGATATTCCGGGCTCTGTGTCCCAGACCGTGACAGACGATTTGTGTGATCTCTCGCGGGAAATAAACGAGTTTTGTAAAAAAGCCTCGCTCGGGAATATTATTCAAAATGGCTATCAGATTGTGATTGCTGGAGCGCCAAATGCGGGCAAATCCACCCTTCTGAATTATCTCGTTCAGCGTGATGTTGCTATCGTGACTGAAGTTGCGGGGACTACACGTGATATTCTATCAGTTAAAATGGATATTGATGGATTTGCAGTTCATCTATTAGACACTGCAGGACTTCGGGTCTCATCGGACATTGTCGAGCAGGAAGGCATCCGCCGTGCACGACAGGCAATGGAAGACTCAGACTTGATTTTGTACTTGTCGTCGCAGTCTGACACAGACAGAGATTTTGAATCCTTGGATGGTAACGTCGTCGCTGTTGCTTCCCAAACTGATCGTTTCAGCGAAAATCGATTCGGAAACGTTTTCATTTCGGTGGAAGATAAGACTGGCATCGATTCCTTGTTGAACGTAATCAAGGGGAGGTTACCCTCCGTAGACTCGCGAGATGACCTTCTGCTTCCCGGAAAAGAACGTCACCTAAATTTTTTGCAAGCTGCAATTTTCGCTCTTAATAGATCGCTAGAAACCCCGATCATCGAGTTAAAGGCAGAGTATCTGCGAGATGCAAGCAACCAAATTGGTCGTATCACCGGAAAAATTGACGTAGAGGATTTATTGGACGTGATTTTTTCTCAATTTTGTGTTGGTAAATGACCGGACACAACGAAATCAATTGACTTGTTCACGTGAAACGATTCGGGTGCATTCATGAAGTTTGATGTGATCGTTATCGGTGGGGGGCACGCCGGCTGTGAAGCTGCCGCAGTTGCAGCACGTATGGGTGCAAAGACGGCACTCTTCACCCACAAGCAAGCAACTATAGGTACCATGTCGTGCAATCCCGCTATCGGTGGATTGGGCAAAGGGCATCTCGTTCGCGAAATCGATGCATTCGACGGTCTTATGGGTCAAGTTGCTGATAAAGCGGGAATTCAGTTCCGCATGCTGAACCGACGCAAGGGTCCTGCGGTCCGCGGGCCCCGCACACAAGCTGACCGCGAATTATACTTAAATGCGATGCAGATCGAAATCAGCAATCTTTCGAACCTGCTGATTCTCGAGGGGGATGTTGTTGATCTTCATATTGTCAAAGACGTGGTTCGGGGAGTTATTACTGAAGACGGTCATGTTTATGAAAGTGGAGCTGTCGTTCTCACTACCGGCACCTTTTTACGTGGTTTGATCCATATAGGAAACCAAACGACGCCTGCGGGTAGGGTCGGAGAGAAGCCTTCAGTTGGTTTGTCTTCTTCATTGACACGCGCAGGGTTTCGGCTCGGTCGTTTAAAAACTGGTACACCAGCAAGGCTGGGGCGCGAGAGTATCGACTGGAACTCGCTCGAAATGCAGGACGCCGATGCAGAGCCAATTCCGTTTTCGTTCATGACGAGCGAAATCACGACACCGCAAATTCAATGCGGGATTACACGAACGACCTCGGAAACCCATCGCATTATTCAGGATAACATTCATCTTTCCGCAATGTATTCGGGCCAGATCGAAGGCGTAGGCCCGCGTTATTGCCCCTCCATTGAGGATAAAATCGTTCGTTTTGGAGAACGGGATGGTCACCAGATTTTTCTCGAACCTGAGGGACTAAACAGTAACACTGTTTACCCGAACGGAATTTCAACGTCACTTCCATTGGATGTACAGGAGCGTTTTATCCGATCAATCCCCGGTCTGGAGAAAGTTGCCATCGTGCAGCCTGGGTATGCCATCGAATACGACCACGTAGACCCGCGGGAACTGAAACTGACTTTGGAAACAAAACGGCTTCCCGGATTATTCCTTGCTGGTCAAATCAACGGTACGACGGGATATGAAGAAGCTGGTGCTCAAGGCTTGGCAGCGGGCTTGAATGCGGCGCTTCTAGCATCCGGGTCTACGCCGCATGTGTTCAGTCGAACCGACAGCTATATTGGTGTCATGATCGATGATCTAACTTCGCGTGGTGTTACTGAACCCTACCGAATGTTCACATCACGGGCCGAATATCGCCTTCATTTAAGAGCGGATAATGCAGATCTACGTTTAACACCGACTGCGGTACGTCTTGGCTGTGTGTCCCGTGCACGAGCGGAGAAATTCGCCGAATGGACACGGAAGTTAGACGAGCTTCGCTTGTCGTTGAAAGCTTTGACGATCACCCCCACAAAAGGACGCGATTTTGGGTTAAACCTGAATGCCGATGGTAAGGTGCGGTCCGCTTACGAATTGCTGTCCTATCCGGGACAGACTGTTGCGAACTTGTCCAGGGTATGGCCAGCGCTATCGTCAATACCTGCTTGCTTGGCAGAGACGATAGAAATTGAAGCTGGATATGCTGTATACCTGGAGCGTCAATCTGCCGATATCGCTGTGATGAAACGGGAAGAAAATATCCAAATCCCGGAGAATTTCGACTTCGATTCATTGCCGTCACTTTCCAACGAGCTGCGAGTAAAGCTGAAACGACACAAACCGGCCTCCGTCGCCCAAGCATCGCGGATTGAGGGAATGACAGCCGCAGCGACATCGTTGCTTCTCAGTGTGATGCTGAAATCGGACGGATTGAAGAGGCTGCAATCGTGACGAGTCTCGTACTGCGAATGAACGACCTACGTGTTTCACGTGAAACCGCCGAGCGGCTTGAGATCTATGCCCGGCTATTCAATAAGTGGTCCTCATCCATCAATTTAACGTCTTCCTCTACTATTCAGGACTTTTGGGACCGGCACGTAAAGGATAGTCTTCAAATTTATCGCTTGAGAAGCGGTCCAGTTCAATGGGCGGACTTCGGAAGCGGTGCAGGTTTTCCAGGCCTCGTTACTGCGATTTGCCTTACAGAATCGCATGATGGCTGGGTTCACCTCATCGAAAGCAACAACAAAAAAGCAGCATTTCTGCGGACCGTTATTGGAGAAACGGGCGCAAGAGCTCATGTTTCTTCGGAGCGGATAGAGGCGGTAACGTCAAGATTGCTGGGTATTAAGGCGATATCCGCGCGCGCGTTGGCGGATCTAAATCAGCTTCTTGAATACTCTTATCCGTTGATGAGAGATAGAAATGTACGCGCGTATTTCCATAAAGGAAGGGATTATCAAACCGAGATCGATAATGCGCGTATGCGCTGGCAGTTCGATCTGATACAGCATCAGAGTACCGTTGAACGGGATTCGGTGGTGCTGGAAATACACAATCTTGCTTTAAACAGCTAGCGGTGGACTGATGATGGCCTATTTGAAAAATCGAATCATCACAATCGCAAATCAAAAAGGCGGGGTTGGTAAAACAACAACCGCCATCAACCTCGCGACTGCACTTGCGGCTATCGGTGAAAATGTTCTAATCATCGATCTCGATCCCCAAGGTAATGCGAGTACGGGTTTAGGAATCAGTCGTAAAGATCGGAAGCTTTCCTCCTACGACCTGATGGTCGGCACGCATAGCGTCTCCGACGTGACTTTGGAAACCGTCGTGCCGAACCTGTCGATCATTCCGTCGACAATGGACTTGTTAGGCGTTGAAATGGAGATTTCCGGTTCCAACGACCGCGTCTTTCGGCTGAAGTCCGCGTTGTCGCGAGCCGATGCGTTGCGCTATTCGTATATTCTCGTCGATTGCCCTCCGTCGTTTAATTTGTTGACTATGAATGCGATGGCAGCCGCGCATTCCGTTCTAGTGCCACTTCAATGCGAATTTTTTGCGTTGGAAGGTCTTAGCCAGTTGCTGGAAACCGTCGATCAGGTAAAGCGCTCGGTTAATCCAAGCCTTGATATTCAGGGAATCGTGCTGACAATGTTCGACTCCCGCAATAATCTCGCGCAACAGGTCGTGTCAGACGTCCGCACGCATTTGGGGGAAAAAGTATATCATACACTTATACCGAGAAATGTTCGTGTATCAGAAGCACCTTCATACGGCAAACCAGCGATACTCTACGATCTAAAGTGTGCTGGAAGTCAGGCTTACCTGCAATTGGCTTCCGAGGTTATTCAGAGGGAACGTCAGCGTAAAGCTGCAGCCTAAGACAGGAATGACGATGAACGATGATCTTTCAAAACGCCGGTTGGGTCGGGGTTTGGCTGCCTTGATCGGGGAGATGGATCAGCCATTGCCCGATACCACGAAAGCGGCCGTCGTTAATCCGGATCGACAGGTCCCAATTGAATTTGTATCACGGAATCCTCGTAATCCACGCAAAACGTTCGACGATGGGGAACTGCAGGACCTTGCAAGTTCTGTCCGTCAGCACGGGATTGTGCAGCCTGTCGTTGTTCGTACTTTGGCAGCAGATCGATACGAGATTATCGCGGGTGAACGCCGCTGGCGCGCAGCGCAACTCGCGGGATTTGTGGACATACCGGTTATTGTACGGGATGTGGACGACCGTACCGCACTTGAGATTGCAATCGTTGAAAACGTACAGCGCTCAGACCTCAACCCTCTCGAGGAAGCGCTTGGCTACGATCAGCTCATTGCCGATCATGGCTATACACAAAATGATCTTGGGGAGATCATTGGGAAAAGTCGCAGTCATGTGGCCAACAGTTTACGTCTGCTGAAACTTCCAGAGCCTGTACGGGATATGTTGTCGAGCGGTGAACTCTCGGCAGGTCATGCGCGCTCTCTGATACCCACATCCGATCCTGTTGGACTCGCGCGCAACATCGTGTCCAAAGGTTTGTCCGTTCGCGATGCGGAGAGATTGGCACAAAACGACATCAAACAACAATCCAACCCGCAAGGTGCGCCAACACCGCGTCAGCAAAAAGATGCGGATACTCTGGCGTTGGAGCGAACCCTCTCTGATAGTCTGGGGTTGGATGTCACCGTTCTGCACAAGGCAGGCGGGGGGCAAATCCGTATTGCCTATAAGACACTCGAGCAGCTCGAAGAAATCTGCCGCTTATTGGAACGCAGCTAGCTTGATATTGGCCGTAGACGATATTCTCATCTCCGGCGCCACGATCACCGCCTCGCGGACTGTAGGGTTATCGCGAGAAGGGTCTGGGTCGCAATCGTATCTTCAAGTGTCTGTCGCGATCTGCTCTGCAAAATGGCGCTTTGCAGCCTGCTGAGTTCCCGCGCAATTGCAGGCCCGGTCCATTGCTTGAGCGCTGCCTCTACCAGGGGTTTGCGCCGGAAATGAAGTCCGCGTCCGAGCGCTGCCACGACATGAGCGACCGACTGGCGGCTCTCATCCATTTCCGCTCGCATCACATCCAGCATCTGGAACTGTTTGAGACACCCTTGTAAAACCAGAAAAATGGGTGTCTTCGACGTGGTAATTTTTCCGAGCGCTTGAATTAACCCGTCCGTATCGCCTTTCAGCACCGCGTCTATGGCGTCATCGGTTGAGATCGCGCTGGCGTCGCCGATGATGTCGAGGACATGCTGGAGCTCGACCGTGCGCTGCCCACGACAGTAAAGTGCCAGCTTCTGGATCTCGTTTCGGGAGGCCATGCGATCTCCGCCGAGCGCTTCACGAAGCTGCTGACGGGCCTCCGGTGTGATAGTGAGGTCTGCGTTGCCCAGTTCCTGATCGATCAGTGCGTTGATCGTCCGGCTGTCGTCGGCATAGCAGGGGATCGCAACTGCTGACCTGGAACCTTCCGCGGCCTTGCGAAGGGCAGAGCCTTTTTTCAGATCGCCTGCTTCGATGATGACGACACAGTTCTGTGGCGGTTGTTCTGTGAGATATTTGAAGCCGTCCGTTACCGATCGCTCGGTTCCCGATGCTTTCAACCATACCAACTTATCGCCGCCAAACAGCCCGATAGCGCCGGTCTCATCCAGCAAACGGCCAGCGTCATTTTGCAGATCTGTAGAATCCATACGCGTTATGGAAAACGGATCGTCGAGTTTGACGCCAGTCTTTGCGGCCAAAGCCGACGCTCGCTCCGATACAAGTCCACGATCAGGGCCGTAGACAAGAAACAGTGGGACCGACTTCGGGAAGCGTTGTAGAAACCCGTCAAACTCGTGAGATTTTATCTCTGACATAATACTCTGAACCGACCGGTTTCCGACTTGAACTGAATTCCTATCGGCTGACAACGAGTGCCAGTTCACCCCTGATCATTTCCGCCAGCTCCCGCGCTGCACGGTTCTCGCCATCACGAATAGCTCTGACTTTTGCAAATTCCTGTGTCGGGAAATCAACCAGCGCCACGCTCGACCGGCGTCCTGATTTGAGGGTCTTTCCCGTTGACGCTTCCGTCAAGTTGAAATCGGCGTAGACAACAATTCGACCAGCTTGAGGCGTATCGCCGGCTTGGTCGTACAGCGCGCCGATGACCGTAGAGCTGACCTGTAAAGCCAGATTATACCGTGGTGACGATGGCTCCCCTGCCCCGCCAGAAGTCAAAAATATCAACTGGTTGCGAACTTCCTGACCGACGCGGGTGTTGGCTTCTGAAATTCCAATCGAGCCAAGGTTCTGGCTAACAGGCGAGCTTTCGGAATAGAGTGGCTTGACCTGGCACGCGGACAGCGTGCCAAGAACGATCAGCGAGGCCAAACCACAACGCAGACCGCGAAGGGTCGATGACAGGTTAAACAACGACATTTACGATCCTCTGCGGTACCACAATGATCTTTCGCGGCGTTTTGCCATTGAGCGCGGCTTTAACAACGTCCATTGCCAGAACGGCCTGCTCGATCCTATTTTGATCGGCATCCCGTGCGATTGTCAAATCTGCCCGTTTCTTTCCGTTGATTTGAACCGGCAGCGTGATGTCGTTTTCAACGGTCAGTTCTGGTAGATAGGTTGGCCAAGCGGTCTGCGCGACCAGACCAGTATTGCCGATCTCCTGCCAGCACTCTTCGGCCAGATGCGGCATCATCGGAGCGATCAAAGCAATCAGGATATCCACAGCGTTGCGGACCGCAGCGCAGTAGGATTCGTCCTGCGTGCCCGTGGAAACCTTTGTTAAAGGCGATGCAAGCGTGTTGACGAGCTCATAGATACGCGCCACGGCCTTGTTGAAGGCGAGCTTGTCATAATCGACTTCAACGGCCTTCAGTGTTCTGTGTGCCGCCTGAGACACAGACAAGGCTTCTCCGGATGTGGCAGGCGCACTGGCGACGGTTTTGAGGTGAGGGGCAGCTTCGGCAATCAAGCGCCAGGCGCGTTGCACAAAACGATGGGAGCCTTCTACACCCGCTTCTGACCATATAACGTCACGATCCGGCGGGGAGTCTGACAGCATGAAGAACCGTGCCGTATCGGCTCCGTAGGACGCAATGATATCATCCGGATCAACAACGTTCTTTTTGGATTTCGACATCTTTTCGATTGAGCCAATCGTGAGGGTCTCACCAGTGGCCGAATGAACGGCCCGGCGTCCACCGGCATCATCCACGATCCGAATATCGACGGGAGCGATCCACTCACGTGATGCGCCTTCGCCCCGCGCATAGGTTTCATGCACCACCATGCCCTGCGTGAACAGGCCCTTGAAGGGCTCACTAACATCGACGTGGCCCGTGGCGCGCATAGCGCGCGTAAAGAACCGCGAATAAAGCAGATGCAGGATCGCGTGCTCGATACCGCCGATATACTGGTCGACCGGCAGCCAGCTATTGGCGATGTCCGGGTTTGTGGGCAGGTCTTCCCACGGCGCTGTAAAGCGGGTGAAGTACCATGAGGAATCCACAAATGTGTCCATGGTATCCGTTTCCCGGCGTGCATCCGCTCCGCAGTGCGGGCAGGATACGTGCCGCCATGTCGGATGGCGGTCAAGCGGGTTCCCCGGCTGGTCGAACGTTACATCATCTGGGAGTTGCACGGGCAGATCGGCTTTTGGCACAGGCACCACACCGCACGCTTCGCAGTGGATCACCGGAATAGGGCAACCCCAGTAGCGCTGACGCGAAATCCCCCAATCACGCAGGCGGAAATTGACCTTGCGTTCGGCCTGCGGTGTGCCGAACAAGTCCTGTTCGCGGAGCTTCGTGGCAATTTGTTCAAAGGCCTCGTCGGTCGTCAAACCATCGAGAAAACGCGAATTGATCATCACACCGTCGCCGACATAGGCTTCGGTTCCCACCTTAAACGAGGCCGCATCGCCGCCCGCTGGCATGACCACGGGAACGACAGGCAGATCATACTTGCGTGCAAAGTCCAGATCGCGCTGGTCACCCGAAGGGCAGCCAAAAATTGCACCGGTTCCGTAGTCCATCAGCACAAAGTTTGCCACGTAAACCGGCAGCGTCCAGCTGTCATCCAAAGGATGCCTGACGCGAATACCAGTATCGATGCCCCGCTTTTCAGCCGTTTCCAGCGCTGCCAGCGATGTGCCGGCCCGACGGCATTCCTCACAAAACTCTTCGATGGCGGGGTTCATCGTGGCCGCCTGACGCGCCAGCGGATGGTCCGCCGCGATGGCCAGGAAGGATGCGCCAAACAACGTATCCGGGCGTGTGGTATAGACAGCGACGTCACGCTCTGCTGTCTCCACGGTACCGGGCACGATCTCCCAGCGCACAGTCAGGCCTTCCGAGCGTCCGATCCAGTTCTTCTGCATCAGCCGCACTTTTTCAGGCCACTGGTCCAGCGTATCGAGTGAATCAAGCAGGTCCTGGCTGAAATCAGTAATGCGGAAGAACCACTGCGTCAGTTCACGCTGCTCAACCAGCGCGCCGGAGCGCCAGCCGCGCCCGTCAATAACCTGCTCATTGGCCAGAACCGTATGATCGACCGGGTCCCAGTTGACCTTCGATTGCTTGCGGTAGACCAACCCTTTTTCCAGAAAATCCAGAAACAGATACTGCTGACGCTGATAATATTCGACATCGCAGGTTGCAAATTCACGCGACCAATCGAGTGACAGCCCCATGGACTTCAACTGCGCCCGCATGGTGTCGATGTTCTGGTACGTCCATGCTTTTGGATGGACCTTGTTCTGCATGGCGGCGTTTTCGGCCGGCATGCCGAACGCGTCCCAGCCCATAGGATGCAGAACATTGTAGCCGCGTGCGCGCTTGAAGCGGGCGACGACATCGCCCATAGCATAGTTGCGCACGTGACCCATGTGAATGCGTCCGGATGGATACGGAAACATTTCAAGCACATAGTACTTTTCACGCGCATCATCATTGCTGGTGAGAAAAACCTGTTCAGCGTTCCATTTTTCCTGCCAGCGTGGCTCAGCTTCTCGCGGATTATAACGTTCTATGGCCATGGGTCATTCATTCCGACATTACTTGACGATTCGGGCTGACCTTCACCATGAAACCAGCGTAGGGTCAAGTTTCGCAGATGTTTTGGACCGAGTTTCGGCAGAGACAATGCTTGGCAAACCGCAATATATTCACTAGTTCGGTTTGCTTCACGAAAGGGAATACATCATGGATCTGCCTGAACGCCTGAACGACATTCGCGACCGTATCACACATGCGGAAAAAGAGGCAGGACGCGAGGATGGTTCGGTAACTTTGGTGGCTGTGTCAAAGACATTTGGCGCCGACGTCGCCGGGCAGGCAATCGATGCGGGACAGCGTGTTTTTGGTGAAAACCGGGTTCAGGAAGCACAGGGCAAATGGCCCGCGCTGAAACAGGCTTTTCCGGATCTGGAACTTCATCTCATCGGGCCGCTGCAATCCAACAAGGCTGCGGACGCGGTTGCGCTCTTTGATGTTGTGGAAACGATCGATCGTGAAAAGATTGCACGCGCCATCGCGGCCGAGATCACGCAGCAGAACCGTCCGGTGCGTGTGTATGTGCAGGTCAATACCGGATTGGAACCGCAGAAAGCGGGAATAGCCCCGGATGATACGGTTGCGTTTGTTGCTTTATGCCGGGATGAGCTGGGACTGACTGTCGAGGGGTTGATGTGCATTCCCCCGGCAGATGAAAACCCCGGTCCGCATTTCGCGCTGCTGCGCAAGCTGGCGGCAGAAAGCGGTGTTGAGAAGCTGTCCATGGGTATGTCCGGCGATTTTGAAACCGCCATTCCGTTCGGTGCTACCAGTGTCCGTGTCGGCTCTGCCATTTTTGGGCAACGATAACGCAAGTACTAAAAACCCCGCTTTCGCGGGGTTTTTAGTACTTTAGTAAGCGTCGTCTTCGTCATCCGGCTGGCTGGATTTCAGCGATTTCAGCTTTGCAAAGACGGCATCGGCGTCGATTTCCTTTTCCTCTTCGCGCTCATGGCCGTAATCGAGCTTCTCCGTTTCCTGCGCGGAAGCCAGCGTTGCGCCGAGTTCGGCAGTCGTCGGCAGCGGACGGTTTTTCGAAGCGCGTTCAACCTCAAGGTCCAGATCGATCTGGGTGCACAGACCCAATGTGACCGGGTCCATCGGTGTCAGGTTGGCAGAGTTCCAGTGGCTGCGGTCGCGAATTTGCTCAATCGTTGACTTGGTGGTGCCAACAAGACGCGAAATTTGCGCATCCTTTAGTTCGGGATGGTTGCGAACAATCCACAAAATAGCGTTCGGGCGGTCCTGACGGCGCGAAACCGGTGTGTAACGCGGGCCTTTGCGCTTGGATTCCGGGACACGCACCTTCGGATCGGACAGCTTCAACTTGTGGTCCGGGTTTTTCTCGGCGCGTTCGATTTCATCGCGCGAAAGCTGACCGGTGGAAATGGGATCGAGGCCCTTGATGCCCTGCGACGATTCACCATCGGCAATCGCTTTGACTTCCAGCGGGTGAAGCTTGCAAAACTGGGCAATCTGGTCGAACGACAGTGCAGTGTTGTCAACAAGCCATACGGCCGTTGCTTTGGGCATGAGCAATTGTTGAGCCATGGATACAGTCCTTCTGTCCGTCCGCGCCGGTGTCGCGGTCGTGGATTTTAGCCACCAATTTCCGGGAAATTATCGTGTCTATAGCGCCACTCCTGCGCAATTGCAATTCTTGAATGCAGCATTTGCATTGCTCGCCATTGCTCCCGAAAGCAGAAATGCTATCAATTGGCGGAGAGGACATTGTGGTGCGATGTTGCCACGATGCTGATAAGGAGGAGTGCCTGATGACCGTAAAAACCTATCCTGTGCTGAAAACGGCCAAAAGCCGGGCGCTGATCGACGACGACAAATATCAGAAATGGTACGAGGAAAGTCTCGAAGATCCGGACAAGTTCTGGGGCAAACACGGTCGTCGGCTGGACTGGTTCAAGCCCTACACAAAGGTCAAGAATACCTCCTTTCGTGGCAAGGTTCCCATTCGCTGGTATGAGGACGGCTTCCTCAACGTGTCCTACAACTGTATCGACCGGCATCTGAAAACTCACGGTGAGCGGACTGCGATCATATGGGAGGGCGACAACCCCTATATCGACAAGAAAATCACCTACAACATGCTTTACGAGCAGGTTTGCCGCCTTGCCAATGTGATGAAGAAGCATGGTGTCAAGAAGGGTGACCGCGTTACCATCTATATGCCGATGATCCCCGAAGCCGCCTATGCGATGCTGGCATGCGCACGCATTGGCGCTATTCACTCCGTTGTTTTCGGTGGTTTTTCGCCCGAGGCACTGGCGGGGCGTATCGTCGATTGTGAATCGACTTTCGTCATCACCTGCGATGAGGGCGTACGCGGTGGCCGTCCCGTATCGCTGAAAGAAAACACGGATACCGCCATCGATATTGCTGCCAAGCAATATGTCATCGTCAACAAGGTGTTGGTCGTGCGGCGCACCGGGGGCAAGACCGCGTGGGCACCGGGGCGCGATCTCTGGTATCATCAGGAAATAGCCAGTGTCCGGCCGGAGTGCCCGCCGGTCAGAATGCGGGCAGAAGATCCGCTGTTTATTCTCTACACGTCAGGCTCCACGGGTAAGCCAAAGGGTGTGCTTCACACCACAGGCGGCTACCTTGTCTACGCGTCAATGACGCATGAATATGTTTTCGATTATCACGATGGGGATATTTACTGGTGCACCGCCGATGTCGGCTGGATCACAGGCCATTCCTACATTGTCTACGGGCCGCTGGCCAATTGCGCCACAACGTTAATGTTTGAAGGGGTGCCTAACTTTCCTGATCAGGGCCGGTTCTGGGAAGTGATCGATAAGCACAAGGTCAATATCTTTTATACCGCACCCACGGCGATCCGGTCCCTGATGGGGGCTGGCAATCACTTCGTGACACGCTCTACCCGCTCCTCGCTGCGGCTTTTGGGATCGGTTGGTGAGCCGATCAATCCTGAAGCGTGGGAATGGTATTACAATGTCGTAGGGGAAGCCCGCTGCCCGGTGGTCGATACCTGGTGGCAGACGGAGACGGGCGGTATTCTCATCACGCCCCTGCCCGGCGCAACCGATCTGAAACCCGGTTCCGCCACGCGCCCTTTCTTCGGTATCAAGCCGCAACTTGTGGACGGCGAAGGAAACGTGTTGGAGGGTGCTGCCGATGGCAATCTCTGCATCACCGATAGCTGGCCGGGGCAAATGCGCAGTGTCTATGGCGATCACGCACGCTTCATTCAGACGTACTTTTCCACCTACAAGGGCAAGTATTTTACCGGCGATGGCTGCCGGCGGGATGAGGATGGATATTACTGGATTACCGGCCGTGTGGATGACGTGCTAAACGTTTCAGGACACCGGTTGGGAACGGCGGAGGTTGAGTCTGCCCTCGTTTCGCATCATCTTGTTTCTGAGGCGGCAGTTGTCGGATATCCGCATTCCCTCAAAGGACAAGGTATTTATTGCTATGTTTCGTTGATGGCAGGGCAGGAGGGTTCGGATGGTCTGCGAGATGCGTTGATCAAGCATGTCCGCTCTGAAATTGGCCCAATCGCCGCTCCGGACAAAATTCAGTTTGCGCCTGGTCTACCCAAGACACGCTCTGGCAAAATCATGCGGCGAATTCTGCGCAAGATTGCCGAGGATGATTACGATGCGCTTGGCGACACCTCGACTTTGGCGGACCCTGCCGTGGTGACGGACCTTATTGAGAACCGTCAAAATCGTAAGGTCGAGTAGGATCATACGACGCTTGGCTGGGGCAAACGGAAACCTTTCGCTTGCCCCCGTCATAGCCCAAGGCAAGACCTTGGGTAACAAGGTAGGCCGAGACATTCGTACCGTCTTCCATGAGAACATCTGCCAGAACTCGACCAAAATATTTGTCTCCATCGATATTGCTGAGATGGACCACTCGGCCTGATGTCAGGCTTTCCAACGCATCCTGCGCCCGTTTGCCCGCGCTGCGGGTTGTTTCGCAGGATGAGCGAATTTCAGGCGCGTCGATACCACGCAGACGGACATAGACTTCAACAATCTGCTGGGGCCAGGGTCGGGCATTTACAAGCAGGGTATCGCCATCGACAACACGAACGACGTAAGCGGAGACCGGTCCGGTTACCTGTTCCGCTAAAGCGGAAAAGGCGGTACCCATCGCTACAAGGCAGGCATAAACTGATAACAAATATTTTCCCATAAAAGGAAAATATTCAATTTCTCTTAAAGGTCAACAAGAATCGATTCTCAGAAATCGATTGCGCGTCCATCTATTTCCCAATCCCCAAAACGAGCGGGATCAGCGCCGCCCCGACCGCCGATTTCGACAGGCATTTCCTTGGCGCGTTGCGCCTCACGCCTTTCCTCAGCCTCTTTAAGAGCACGCTGGGCGGCCGGCGAAATTTTGCGGGCAGAAGGCTGGGGCGTGTTGTCATTATCGCTTATCATCCGATCCTCAACTGATCTGACATATTGAATAACCGTATTTCCCAACCATTATATAGCACAAGCATAAAATGAAAATGATTCACGTGAAACAATGACGAGGACTTGCCGATGAACACCATGCGCACTGCCATGTTGCTGGCTTTCATGACCGCCCTTTTCATGGGCGTCGGCTATTTGATCGGCGGGCGCGGCGGCATGATGATCGCGTTCATGTTGGCCGCCGCCGCCAATCTGTTTTCCTATTGGAACTCGGGCAACATGGTATTGCGGATGTATGATGCACAGGAAGTGGACGCACAAAGCGCACCCGAGTTTTATGGTCTTGTTGAAAAGCTGGCAGCAAATGCGAACCTTCCTATGCCCAGAGTTTATGTCATCAACAACCCACAGCCCAACGCGTTTGCGACAGGTCGGAACCCGGAGAACGCTGCAGTGGCTGCCTCGACAGGCCTTTTGAACGCTCTGAGCTATGAGGAGGTATCCGGGGTCATGGCCCATGAACTGGCGCATGTTCAGTATCGTGACACGTTGACCATGACGATCACTGCAACGCTGGCGGGTGCGATTTCAATGCTCGGTAACTTTGCCTTTCTTCTCGGCGGCAATCGCAACAATAACAACAATCCCTTGGGTATAGTCGGTGTACTGGCAGCCATGATTGTTGCGCCTTTTGCAGCAATGCTGGTTCAAATGGCGATCAGCCGTACCCGTGAATATTCAGCAGACCGTCGCGGCGCGGAGATTTGCGGCAACCCTCTGTGGCTTGCCTCGGCTCTCGCAAAAATCGCAGGTGCGGCTGAGCGTATCCCCAACACTGCAGCAGAGCGCAATCCGGCTACGGCCCATATGTTTATCATTAATCCATTGTCAGGTGAACGTATGGACAGCTTGTTTTCAACGCATCCAAACACCGCCAATCGGATTGCCGCGTTGGAACAGATGGCACAGGAAAGACAGACGCACTCGACGCCACAGTCGCAGGCTGATACTGCGGTCAGAAAAACGCGCTCTGTTCCACAAACGGGATGGGGACGCGGAGATTCACAACCGCCAAAAGGTCCCTGGTCTTAATGTCAGCAAACGATTCGAATCCGAAACAAACAAAGCGAGCCCCAAAGGAAGAACGGCCCTTTAAGCCCGGCCTTCGCGCGAGACAAGCGGCCGCGAAAATGCTCGCAGCGGTTATAGATCGCAGAACTTCGCTCGATGGCCTTCTGGATTCCGAACACGGCAACCCGGCCTATCGCGAACTGAACGATGCCGACCGCGCTCTGGTGCGTGCCATTGTTAACTCAGCCCTCCGGCAATTGCCACGCATCGAAGCCATGCTCGGCCTTCTGTTGCAAAATCCGCTGCCAGAAGGTGCGCGAGCTTTGCACCATGTGCTGGTAACAGCCGCTACACAAATCCTGTTTCTCGATGTTCCTGACCATTCAGCGGTCGATCTGGCGGTGGAACAAGCCAACATCGATCCTCGAAATCGGCGGTTTGCCAGCCTTGTAAACGCGGTGCTTCGTCGGTTGTCACGAGAGAAGACGGAGCTTTTAGGGCACGCGGCCGAAGCGATTCCCGCAATGCCGAAATGGTTCTACGAGCGGCTTGTCGCGGCGTATGGCGAGAATCAAGCGCGACTGATCGCCGACGCCCAGCTTGAGCCAGCTGCCATCGATTTATCTGTCAAAAGTGATAGAGACAAATGGGCTGCCGCGTTTTCTGGCCTCGTTCTACCGACGGGCTCCGTTCGCCTTCCGGCATTTACAGGAAGCATTCCTGGTCTTGACGGTTTTGCGGAGGGAGAATGGTGGGTACAGGATGCTGCAGCCAGTATCCCTGCGCGTTTGTTTGGTGATCTGACTGGCAAGTCAGTCGTTGATCTCTGCGCCGCCCCGGGAGGCAAGACAGCACAGCTGGTTTTGGCGGGGGGAACGGTCACCGCTCTCGATCAATCCGCCAGTCGATTAAAACGTCTGCGCAGCAATCTGGAGCGTTTAGGCCTATCCGCAGAAACCCATGAAACCAACATGGAAGATTTCAAGCCGGACCGGCGATTTGATGCCGTGTTGCTGGATGCGCCCTGTTCCTCCACCGGCACCACCCGCCGTCACCCGGACGTATTATGGACCAAAGGCCCACAAGACATCGAGAAGCTTGCAGGCTTGCAGGTGCGTCTCTTGCGCCATGCTCTCAATCTCGTGGAAACCGGCGGAACGCTGGTTTTCTCAAATTGCTCCCTGGACCCGCGCGAAGGCGAAATGGTCGTAGCCAAGGTTCTGGGCGAGCGAACTGATTTCGAGCGTGTTGAAATTGACCCCAGGGATTGGCCGGGTCTTGAAGATGCGATCAATGACAAGGGGGAGTTTCGTACAACCCCGGCAATGCTTCCCACGCCGGAGGGCTTTGCTTCCGGCCTAGACGGTTTCTACGCTGCGGTGCTTCGAAAAAACCGCTAAAATACCGAATAATAACGATATTAGGCGACTCATCAACAACAGATGCAGTCGGCCGAATTGACGCGTGGAATCCGAATGCCTAGGAATATCGGTCAGAGAAAGACGTATTCCATGCAGTTTTCCGACCGACAAAGGCTCTTCTATCTATATGCGAGGGAAGGCTGGAGACGCTTTTCCCAGCGCTGGGCTGTGGGCCGTATCTCCGCATTGCGGTTCGCTGGCCGCACCCCACAGCGCCTGATTGTTGCGCCGACGGATTTGCGTGCGGTCGATTCGCATATTGCCGATGAAATCATTCACGATCGCTTTCCGCTTGCCGGGCGTATGCTGGAAACACGGGGTGAATCCCCGTTTGCTCTGGATTTACCTTCTCGCGCTTTTGCGCTTAGGCTGCACTCGTTCAGTTGGCTGCGCCATATGCGCGCTTCACAGGATGAACGGGCGTTTGATAAGACCCGTGAGATCGTCAAGGACTGGATTGCGGCGCATGGTAGCTCCATACACGGGTTGGCATGGGATGCCGATATCATCGCACAGCGGATTATCGCGTGGCTGTCTCACTCTCCGGTCATTCTGAAGGGGGCAGAACACGGTTTCTACCGCCGTTTTCTGAAAAGTCTGGCGTTTCAGATCCGCTACCTAAGGCATATTGCCGCAACAACGCGCGATGGCGAAGTGCGGTTGCGGGTGCGCATTGCTCTGGCCGTGTCCTCGGTGTCGATGACCGTGCAGCCATCGGTTCTGCGTCGGGCAGCGCGTGACCTCGACCGTGAACTCGACCGCCAGATCTTGCCGGATGGCGGGCACTGCTCGCGCAATCCCCGTGTCGGGCTGGAACTGCTGCTTGATCTGCTGCCGCTGCGGCAAACCTATGTCAATCTCGGCCACGATGTTCCGTCACGGCTGATTCCCGCTATCGACCGGATGTACCCTGCCCTGCGGTTCTTTCGGCATCAGGATGGTGACCTTGCTTTGTTCAACGGCGCCACGTCCACGCTTGCCAATGAGTTGATGTGTGTGCTGCGCTATGACGAATCTGCCGGCGCTCCCTTCAAGGCCCTGCCCCATATGCGTTATGAGCGCCTGTCCAATGGGCCATCTGTCGTTATCGTGGATACCGGCAAGCCGCTCTCCATCGACCTGTCGGCAACAGCGCACGCGGGCAGTTTGTCGTTTGAAATGTCATCGGGCCGCAATCGTTTCATCATCAATTCTGGCGCGCCGAAATTTGCAGGCGAACGGTTTCACCAACTGGCGCGCACCACTGCTGCGCAGTCCTGCGTTACACTGAACGATGTGTCATCGGCACGCACGGCGCGCTCTCGCTATTTGGGGCCGATCTGGATTGGCGGCGTTACCGAGGTCAAGTCTGAAAAGCGCCGTACGGAACTCGGGCATAAAGGGCTAAAAGCCTCGCATGATGGCTATCTCAAGCTGTTTGGCTTGCTGCACGAGCGCGATATCGAGATGAACGCCAACGGCACGTTGATACGGGGCCGCGACCGTTTCATCAAGCCGGATGGAACCGACCCCGGCCCGGACGACCAGAATGTTGCGACAGCCCGGTTTCACATCCACCCGCAAATTCTGATTGGGCGACGAAGCGACTTTGAAGTTATCCTGAAGGCGCCGGATGGAGAGTGCTGGTCACTCTCGACCATTGATACGAAGATTGAAGTTGAGGACGACGTTTTCTTCGCCGATCCATCTGGCTTGCGGCCATCGTCGCAGGTATCGGTGCGTTTCGCGTTAAAGGATCAGCCGGAAATCCAGTGGGTTTTATCACGCGAAACCCGTTGATGCGTGGTGCGCCGGTTTAAACTTGTTGCAACCTGTGTTAACGGGCCGAAGATATTTGCATTGAACATGCCAATGCCCACGGAGCACCCTATGGCCGTTATCTCGAAGAAAATTCCCACCCCCGATCAAGTTACCATCCGCACGGCCCTGCTATCGGTCTCCGACAAAACCGGCATTGTCGAACTGGCAAAGGCTCTGGCCGACAAGGGCGTGCGCCTGGTGTCTACCGGTGGTACGCACAAGGCCTTGTCCGATGCCGGGCTGGATGTGCGCGATGTCTCCGATCTGACCGGCTTTCCCGAGATCATGGATGGTCGGGTCAAGACGCTGCACCCCGGTGTGCATGGCGGTCTGCTGGCCATTCGTGACGACGAAGACCATGTCGCAGCCATGCGCGAGCACGGTATTGAAACGATTGATCTTGCCGTGATCAATCTTTACCCCTTTGAGGAGGTTCGCGCCAAGGGCGGCGATTATCCGACAACGGTTGAAAATATCGATATTGGCGGCCCCGCCATGATCCGCGCTTCGGCCAAAAACCACGCTTATGTGGTCACGTTGACCGACCCTTCGGATTACGCAACTCTTCTCGAAGAAATGACGGAGGGTTCCACGACCTATGCCTTCCGCCAGAAGATGGCAGCCAAGGCCTATGCACGGACTGCCGCCTACGATGCGGTGATTTCAAACTGGTTTGCCGAGGCTCTCGATATTGCCATGCCGCGCCACCGCACGCTTGGCGGCGTGCTGAAAGAAGAGATGCGCTATGGCGAAAACCCGCACCAGAAGGCGGGATTCTACGTGACCGGAGAAAACCGTCCGGGTGTAGCAACGGCAACGCTGCTGCAAGGCAAGCAGCTATCTTACAACAACATCAACGATACTGACGCCGCCTTCGAACTGGTTGCGGAGTTTCTACCGGAAAACGGTCCGGCCTGCGCGATCATCAAGCACGCCAACCCCTGCGGTGTGGCGACAGGCACCTCATTGCGTGAAGCCTATGGTCGCGCGCTGGCCTGCGATTCCGTTTCCGCTTTCGGTGGAATCATTGCCTTGAACCAGCTTCTGGACGCGGAAACGGCTGAGGAAATCGTCAAGCTGTTTACCGAAGTCATCATTGCGCCATCGGTCAGTGATGAGGCAAAGGCTATCATTGCCCGTAAGCCCAATCTTCGGCTGTTGACCACGGGAAGCCTGCCAGATCCACGCACCCCCGGCCTTTCGGCCAAAACAGTGTCCGGTGGCCTGCTCGTTCAGAACCGTGACAACGGCATGGTTGAGGATCTCGATCTTCGTGTCGTCACCAAGCGTCAGCCGACAGCGCAGGAACTGGAAGACATGAAGTTTGCCTTCAAGGTGGCAAAGCACGTCAAATCCAATGCGGTGGTTTACGCAAAAGACGGCCAAACGGTTGGCATCGGTGCCGGACAGATGAGCCGTGTGGATTCAGCGCGGATCGCAGCCATTAAAGCAGAAGACGCCGCCAAGGCTTTGGGCTTGGCGGAACCGATGACACGCGGCTCTGCCGTTGCGTCCGAAGCGTTCCTGCCGTTTGCAGACGGCCTTCTGTCCGCAATTGCGGCGGGTGCCCGCGCCGTTATCCAGCCCGGCGGCTCCATGCGTGATGAGGAAGTGATTGCCGCCGCAAACGAGCATGATGTTGCCATGGTCTTCACCGGCATGCGCCATTTCCGGCATTGATCAGATAGCCGGGTACGGGGTCTTCCAGAGGATGACCAAACCCACTAGCAGAAACAGGATCAGCGTCGCCATACCAAGCGTCGCTGATCCGCTGATGAGGGTAACCGTTGCCACAGCGGCGGGTGCCAGAAATGAAGTTGCCCGCCCAGTCAGGGCGTAGATGCCGAAATAGCGCCCGGCTTCATCCACGGTGATGCTGCGCGCCATGTACGAGCGGGACGACGCTTGTACAGGCCCGAACGTCAGGCCCACCAGCAGGCTGAAGGCCAGATAGACGCGTTCGCCTTGCGAGCTGAACAGCCCCGCACCCTCGACGGGCGGGGTCAGGGGTATAAAGAACAGCGTGTGGTCCGGCCCGGTCGAAATCATTCCAACCGTCGCAAAAATCAGGCTGATCAGGCACAGTATGATAATCCGTTTCGAGCCGATCATCGCATCCAGCCGTGCGGCACCAAGACATGCGCCAATGGCGATGATGTTGAGCAGAATGCCATAGGCCCCCAGTTGCAGCGTGCGCCATCCAAAAAGACCGGCGGCATAGGTTCCACCGAGAACGATGATGGCATTGATTCCATCTTGATAGATCATCCGGGCAATCAGAAAGCGCAGCAGGCCGGTTCGCTGCCGCAACCCGGCAAAGGTATGCTTCAGTTCGGTCAAACCGTTGCGAATGACATGCCGGGAGCGCTGCGTGCGGGGCGCATCTGGCGTAAACAGAAGCATGGGCAGAATAAAAACGGCATACCAGAGCGCCGCAATCGGCCCTGTGATACGCGCATCTTCGCCACGGGCGGCGTCGATGCCAAACAAGGGTGCCTGTCCTAGAACGGTTTGACCGGTTTGCGGGTCCGCCGCCACAAACAGGATCACGAAGATCAACACGATCATACCGCCGAGATAGCCCAGCCCCCAGGCCATATTGGATATGCGCCCGCTCTGGTCCTGCGCAACAAGCCGCGGCATCATCGAATCGTTGAAAACGATGGAACACTCGGCGGCAATACTGGCAAAAACCAGAAGGATGGCTGGATAGATCAACGCTGAGCCCGGCACTGCAAACCATAGAAAACCGAGCGACAGAATTTTGATGACGGCGAAAAAGGTAATCCACGGCTTTCGCGGTCCCGCCGCATCGGCAAGGGAGCCGAGTATGGGGGAGAGAATGGCGATTGCTACGCCGGAGACGACGAGGGTGTAACCCCATATCGCCTGCCCATAGGCCGGATCGTCGGTTAGCCGTGCAACAAAGTACGGCCCGAAGATAAAACTGATCACGACGGTAAAAAACGGCTGCGCCGCCCAGTCGAACAGCATCCAGCCTGCCAACCCTCTTGTGATGGGAGCGGGCTTGGCGCTGTCTGGCGTTGTCGCAATCACGGGCGCACCTTTGGTTTATGCGAATACAATCGACGGGCAGAAACACCCGTCGATTGTCTGGTTCTATTACGTGTCACGCATCAACGCCAGAGGTGGCCTCCACCAGATCATTCAGAAGACCGGCAGCGACCGTCACACGCGCAAGCGACATATCGCCAGCCTCAATCAGTGCGCTCAGTTGTTCGCGGACTTGGGTCACCTTTTCCGCATTGACTGCGCTCCATGCTTTAACCGGCTTTGATTCGGTGCCGTAGTCGCGCAGCACCTGCGTCAGCAAAGTCCGCCGCGCTTTGGCAATGGCACCGATGCTGCGGCCAAGCACAATCGCCTCGTACTGATCCGCCGTGCTGACACGCACCGCGCCGGACAACAGTTGAGACATATCCAGCAACTCGCTCAGGGCGGAATAGCTTTCGGCCGTACCGGTCAACGATGTCTTTGCCGTTTCTGCCAGTTGCAGAATTTCCGGCGCAATGGTCAGGAATGGCAGCGTGGCAATTTCGTCTGCAAGCGCGCCCGGAACCCCGCTCTGTTTGTAGCGCTCAGCCTTGGTGCGGGCCTGTTCGGCAAGGTTGGCCGGGGCGGACTGGGCAATACCGGGTTTCAACTCTGCCAGCGCCTTTTGAAGGGCCGTAACAGCCACCTCCATGGACAAGCTGGCGGTGCCAGCCTGCAAGATGCGCTCTGTCACGATCCAGAAGACAAGCCCAAGGTCTTGATAGAGTTCGTTTTGCAGGTCGCCGGGGATAGCCGTGTCCAGTGCGTCGATCTCGTCATAAATGGCGGGCAGGGCCAAACCATCCCGCGCGATGATAGCGGCCTTAACGACCGCATCGGCGCTTGCGCCGGTGGCATTCATTAGGCTGTTGACGAAAGCCGGTCCGCCACGGTTGATCACATCATTGCCAAGCACGGTAGCAATGATTTCCCGATGCAGACGGTGCTTGCAGATATCATCCGCATAGGCGCCATGCATTTCCTGCGGGAAGTAGTCAAACAGCGTCTTTTCGAAATAGGAATCGTCCACCAGCGGGCTTTTCACCACATCTTCAAACAGAACCAGTTTGGAGTAGGAGAGCAGAACGCCAATTTCCGCACGGGTCAGCGGTTTGCCTGTCTGGTAGCGCTCCACAAGAGCCTGGTTGGTTGGCAGCAATTCCACCTTGCGGTTCAGGTGGCCATCGGCCTCCAGCCGGTTCATCAACCGTGCCAAGGGCTCGCGGTTCGCCAGTCCCTGCCCGTGCACCAGCGAAATCGCGAGCGATTGTAGGTAATTATTGCGCAGAACCAGTTCGGCCACCTCGTCTGTCATGGAGGCCAGTAGGGTGTTGCGGTCTTCACGCGTCAACCGGTTGTCTCGCATGGCAGACGCCAGCGCGATCTTGATATTCACCTCAATATCGGAGGAATTAACGCCCGCTGAATTGTCTATGGAATCCGAGTAGCCGCGCCCGCCCTTCTGCCCATAGGCAATGCGTGCCCTCTGGGTAACGCCCAGATTGGCCCCCTCGCCGATGACTTTGGCCCGCACGTCCTCGGCGGTCACCCGAATGGGATCATTGGCCTTGTCTCCCACATCCGCATCGCTCTCGCTCGCCGCGCGAATATAGGTGCCGATGCCGCCGAACCAGAGAAGATCGACCGGCGCTTTCAGGATTGCACTGATGATTTCAAACGGTGTCGCAACGGTCTGCTCCAGCCCGATTGCCGCCGCAGCCTCCGGCGATAGTTTCACCGACTTTTCAGACCGCGAAATAATCATGGCACCGGCAGACAAGGTCGCCCGGTCGTAATCCTGCCAGCTTGAGCGGGGCAAATCAAACAGTCGCTTTCGCTCGGCGAAACTAAGATCGGTATCCGGATTCGGATCAATGAAGATATCGCGATGATCGAAGGCCGCAATCAACCGGATTTTCTGTGACAGCAACATGCCGTTGCCGAACACATCGCCGGACATGTCGCCCACACCCACAACCGTAAACGGCGTTGTCTGGATATCAATGTTCAGTTCCCGGAACTGACGCTTGACGGTTTCCCACGCGCCGCGCGCCGTAATGCCCATTTTCTTGTGGTCATAGCCCGCTGAACCACCTGAAGCGAAGGCATCATCCAGCCAGAAGCCGGCGTCCTGCGCCAGACCGTTGGCTGTATCGGAAAATGTCGCTGTCCCCTTGTCCGCCGCAACGACGAAATAGGGATCATCCCCATCCAGCCGAACCGTGTTTGACGGGGGCACAATCGCTTCACCCGCAATATTGTCTGTAATCGACAGAAGCGAGCGGATGAAGTTTTTGTAGGCTTCCCGTCCCGCCGCAAAGGTTTCGTCCCGACTTGCGCCCACAGGCAACTGCTTGGGATAGAAGCCGCCCTTGGCCCCAACGGGCACAATCACTGCGTTCTTGACCTGCTGCGCCTTCACAAGGCCCAGCACTTCTGTGCGGTAATCCTGCGCACGGTCCGACCAGCGCAAGCCTCCCCGCGCCACCTTGCCAAAGCGCAGATGAACACCTTCAACCTGCACACCATAGACAAAAATTTCACGGAACGGCCTTGGTTCCGGCAAGCCTTCCAATGCGTGGGGGTCGAATTTCAGCGCCAGAACAGTGCCGGACGTTTGCCTCTGGAAATAATTGGTGCGCAGCGTCGCCTGAATGGCATTGCGATACCGCCGCAGGATGCGGTCTTCGTCCAGAGACGGCACCGCCGCCAGCCCGGTTTCAATCTCGCTCAGGGCCGCTTCAACCTGGGCGTTTCGCGCTGCGGTTTCCAACTCGGGGTCAAGTCGTGCGGAAAACAATGTGAAAAGCGCGGCTGCGAGGTGAGGATACGCGTTCAGCGTATCGGCGAGATAGCCCTGGCTATAAGTAATGCCGGTCTGTCGCAGATAACGCGCATAGGCCCGCAGCACGACCACCTGCCCTGCCGTCAGGCCAGCGGAAACAATCAGCCGGTTGAAGCTGTCATCCTCGATCGTGCCATCCCACGCCTGCAGAAACGCGGCTTCCAGTCTGGGGGCGGTGGTCTCAAGATCAATCACGGCGCCGGAGCGGCTTTTCAGTTCCATATCATGCAGCACCACATCGCGCGTGGGTGTACCAACCTGCAATTCGTAGGTTTGTTCACTGATGACCTGAAACCCGAGATTTTCCAGCAGGGGAACGCGGCGCGAAAGCGAAACAGGCTCGTTCAGATGGAAGATTTTCAGTTCCAGCGACTGGTCGTTGCCCGGCTCCTTGCGGTAGAGCGCGATGCGAAGCGGCTGCTCCGGCGTGCAGCCGGTCAGTGCGGGCAGGTCCGCGAAGGCCTGCGCGGGGGTAAATGCTGCCTGATAGGCTTGGCCCGTTTCCAGCGTCAGCGTTTGCCCGGCCAGCGTCTGGAACCGGTCAATCCAGCGCGTGGCAAGTTCACCGATGCGCGTTTCCAGCACGGATTGCTCTGTCTGCGGCGTACGCCCATCGGAACGGCCGATGATAAAGTGAACACGCGCCAGCCCACCCTCTGGAAAGGCAGGATAATAGGCTGAAACCCGTCCCTCATACACCTGTGCCAGATAGAGGCCGATCTGCTCGCGCAGGTCGGAATCATACTGCTCACGGGGTACATAGACGATGACGGATACGAAGCGGTCGAACCGATCGGTGCGGGTCAACACACGAATGCGTGGCCGGTCACTCAGTTCGTTGATCTGTTCGCAAAAGGTGGTCAGCAAATCGGTATCGATCTGGAACAGATCGTCACGCGGATAGGATTCCAGCGTGTTGCGCAGCATTTTGCCCGAATGGCTCTGCGGATCAAAGCCGAAACGGGCGGCCACCGTGTCGATTTTCAGGCGCAGCAACGGAATATCCTGCGCTTGTCTTGTATAGGCGCTGGATGTGAACAAGCCAACGATACGCAGTTCGCCAACAACATTGCCCGCCACATCGAACCGCTTGACGCCGATGTAATCCATATAGGCGCGCCGGTGGACCACGGATTTCGTATTCGCCTTGGTCACCAGCAGAATGTCCGGGCCCTGTAGAAAGGCAAGGATTTCAGGCGTGGTGGTCACGGCATCCTTGCCGCGCACCAGAACGCGGACGTCCGGATCGGACAGGATTCCAAGCCCTTCGCTGTCGGCCCGCTCAAGTGCCGCCTCGTCACCTTCGCCGGAATAGACGTAGTCACGCATGCCAAGGAAGGTGAAGTTGTTGTCTTCCAGCCAGCGCAGAAACGCCAGAGCCTCGTTGCGGGATTTCGGCTCCCTCAGGCTGGCGGCTTCAATCTCAGCAATGGCCTGCTCCAACCGGTGCCGCATCGGCTGCCAGTCGCTGACAGCAAGCTTGACCTGATGCAGAACCGTGCGCACGCGCTGGTGCAGGGCCTCAGCGTCTTCTGGTGTGATATGGGCAATGTGAATCTGGATGTGGCTGACGCGCTGGTCCGGTTGGCTTTCGTCCTGTGGTGAAAACACCCGCAAGGTGCCGCCTTTATCCACGACGAGGATGGGGTGGATGGCAAGGCGAATATCGCGATGGGTGCTGGTTACCTCACCCATGACAGAATCGTAGAGGAAGGGCTTGTTTCGGGTCGTTACCGCCAGGACCTGAATGCCACCGTTCGTTTCATCTTCATCGCCAAGCGGGGAAAACGTGATGCGCGCTTCATGTCTGTCCCAGGCATCGATTTCAGCCCTTGCATGGGCTGCGGTCCATCCCAGCATGTCGACACTGTAGTCATCCAGATCGTCAGCGCTGGCGCGCCCCAACAGAAGCTCCGGTGCGACAAAGGGGCGAGCGAGCGCCCGTGCGGCAACCTCCGCTCTCTCCAGTTTTTCATGTCGCTTGGGATTGTTCTGCACGTCCATGACCGACTCCTCTTGGCCTAAAGTTGGCCAACCCTATCAGAAGAAAAATCTTTGGCGATTGCTAATATGGAAGGGTTTTCAAAAGATATTGACCAGTTTTCATGCGATTTTGATCAAAAGTAACAGCTGAGTGTGTCATCCGAACCAAAAACACGCCAGTTTTGCGAAAAACTAGATTTTCTCCGGTCGATGATTTTCTCATATGCGTCCCATGATATGCAGACTAGATTACAGCCAGTCAGAATGCGAATGGAAAACGATGATGAGAGACATGACGGATGCCGTTCTAGTGATTTCCAGCCATGTGGTGCGTGGCAGCGTCGGCAATCGCGCATCCGTTTTTGCACTGGAAAGTCTCGGTTTTCCCGTATGGGCCGTGCCGACGATCCTGTTGACCTGGCATCCCGGCCATGGGGCCGCGCATCGGCTGGTCGTACCTGATGAAGACTTCGACCGTTTTATAGACGATATTATCGCTGCTCCCTGGGTTCACGAAATACGGGCCGTGTTGTCGGGGTATCTGGGTTCACTGGGGCACGCGCGCGCCATTGCGCGGCTGGTAACAGCGTTGAAAGCACAGCGGCCAGACCTGTGTTATCTGTGTGACCCCGTTATTGGCGATGAAGGCGGCCTTTATGTGCCGGAAGCCACCGCCACCGCCATCCGCGATCACCTTGTGCCCATCGCGTCGCTGGCGACGCCCAACCGGCACGAACTGGCATGGCTCTGTGGCACACCCTCATTAAACAGCAACACCGAAATTGTGGAGGCTGCCTTGTCGCTTGGACCCGCCCGCATGCTGGTGACATCCGCCATTGCAATGATGCGCGGTGGTACAGGCAATCTGTATCTGTCCGGCAACCACGCCCTTCTGGCGGAGCACCGTCTGGTGGACAATGCACCCAACGGGACCGGCGATCTTCTCGCTGCCGTTTTCCTGGCGCGCATTCTTGAGGGTATGGATGACGAGCGCGCGTTGCAGATGTCGACTGCAACCGTCTTTGAAATCGTTGCCCGCTCATCGCGGCGCGGTGCCGGTGAACTGACACTGGAGCAGGATGCCTCCAGCCTCGCCACACCCATGGCCATGGTCCAGATGCGCCGCCTCCACCATCCGGCCCAAAAGGCTTAGGAAACTTGGCTTATGGAAAACGACGTTTGCCATTGAATTTACCGGGGTAAATCGTTAATCCATAGGGATGCAACGATTTCCTCCCCATCTTCTGAATGGCTATCAGAACTTCATGAGCGGCCGGTACACGGAAGCCGCCGAACGCTATAAGGCACTGGCGGAAACCGGTCAGAAACCACAAACGCTGGTTATTGCCTGTTGTGACTCACGCGCCGCGCCGGAAACCATCTTCGACAGTGGTCCCGGGGAACTTTTCGTGGTGCGCAATGTCGCCAATCTCATGCCGCCCTACGAGCCGGACAGCAATTACCACTCGACATCTGCGGCATTGGAATTTGCAGTTCAATCCCTGCGTGTAAAAGATATTGTTGTCATGGGGCATGGCCGTTGCGGCGGTATTCAGGCAGCGCTTAATTCCAACAGCGAACCGCTGTCGCCCGGGGATTTTATCGGCAAATGGATGAACCTGCTGCGCCCTGCGGCAGAGCAAATCCAGAACAACGAGCTGATGACGACGGGTGAACGTCAAACGGCGCTGGAGCGGGTTTCCATACGCAATTCAATCGCCAATCTACGCACATTTCCCTGCGTCAAAATCCTTGAGGATCGGGGCAAGCTGAATCTCCATGGGGCATGGTTTGATATTTCCTCCGGAGAGCTGTGGGTCATGAACCAGGCAACCGGCGACTTTATCAGACCATAGCTATCCTTGATTGTTCGGGTTTCGCATTTACAACCTGAAGTAATCATGCGTTAATGTCATCGTGCTAATCTGTGTATGCTCCGAAACGACATTGTGATGGCCATGCACAATCTAAAAGCAATTCCCCCCAAACTATCGCTGTTCAAATGGCTGCTGGCGCCGTTGCAGCCCGTGTCTGTCGTGCAGCATCAGGCGTTGCTGGGACATCTTCTTCTGTTGCGCCCTATCTTCGTGATCGGGGATTTGGCCTATGTCATCATTGCTGTGGCAGCGGTTGTCCGGCAACCCGGGCTGATTTTTTCCGCCATGCTGGTTACCAGTCTCGCGGTCTTTCTGCTAAGAATTGGCGTGTTGATCAGCAACAGCGAAGCGTATCGGGCCGGGCGCTCTATCTCGCTCACGCTCTCTTTGCTGACAGTGCTGATTTACCCGAGCGTCTTGGGACTGTTGACGTTCTTCTGTTTCGTCTCACAGGATTCTGTGCTGCAGGTATTGAGCGCCACCACAACAGTAGCTTTTGCGGGCGCCCTGTGTGCCGGCAACCCGACATTTCCCCGTCTGGCAATGGCACAGGTTCTATTGTGCGACATCCCGCTGAAAATCGGCGCAGCCGCAACGGGAGATCCGTGGTTACTGATTTTCGTTCTGCAATCGCCGCTCTACCTCGGTGCGCTCTGGATCGCGCTGGGTACCATGCATGCAAACCTGATTGCCGCGCTGAAATCCGAATATGAGCACGCCAAACGCGCCGATACCGACGCTTTGACAGGGTTGATCAACCGGGCAGGCCTGAAATCGCTTTCTGCTGCACTGGAAGCCGATATGACCCACCGCCTTCCGCTCGGTGTTCTCTACATCGATCTGGACGGGTTCAAAGACGTGAACGATACGTTCGGGCACGAGGCTGGCGATAGTGTTCTTCGTCAGGCGGCGGATCGATTTCGCAACCTCGTTCGCGAGGAAGACAAGGTTGTCCGGTTGGGCGGCGATGAGTTTCTGATTGTTCTGGTAAACTGTATGCCGGACACGGTTTTGAACATCGGCTACCGGATCGTATCGGAAATGTCGTCTCCGATTTATATCAACAAGACCCACGAAACGCATATATCGGCCAGTGTCGGCATTGCGCTGGGAAAAACCGGAGTGCCAGATAGCCTTACCTCGCTGATGATGCGGGCTGACAAGGCCATGTACAAATCCAAGCGCGACGGAAAAGGGTGCGTTACCCTGGCAACGTAAAACGCCTGTCGGAATACCGACAGGCGTTTTGATGTTGACGATCAGCCGTCGATCGCAGCGCCCATAATGGCGATAGCCTGTTGGTAGACGCTGGCGGCATTCCAGCCCTGTATCGCTGAAAAGTTCGGCTCTCCCGGCTGGTAGCCGGCACCGGCCGTCCAGCCATGTCCGCGCAGGAAGTTGGCCGTAGAAGCCAATGCGTCGGCTTTGGAGCCAACCATGTCAACATGACCGTTTCCATCGCCATCAACGCCGTATTTCAGCACGTTTGTCGGCAGGAACTGCGTCTGGCCAATTTCGCCATGCGCTGCACCCACAGCCGTTGGGCTCAAATCACCACGCGCTACCAGCTTCAAGGCCGAGTAGAGCTGGTCCGTGAAGTAGTCCGAACGGCGGCAATCATAAGCCAGCGTTGCAACAGCCGACAGCGTATGTTCCTTGCCAAGGAAGCTGCCAAAGCCTGTTTCCATGCCCCAGATCGCCAGAACCGGACCCGCAGGCACACCGTACTGCTGCTCAATGCGCGCAAACAAAGCGGCATTCTGCTGCTTCATTTTCTTGCCACGGCTGATGATGGTCTGCGAGCCGCGCTTCTTCATGAACTCGTCCAGCGACAGCTTGAAGCTCTTCTGCCCACGGTCGGCACGAATGGTCGCCGTTGCGTAGGAGACGTTGCTGAAGGCACTGTCCAGCACGTTGGCGCTGATGCCGCTTGCGGCTGCTTCCTGCTTGAACTGTTGCATCCAAGTCGAAAAACCGGATGAATCATTGCCACACTGGGCCGCAAAAGCGGCCGCTGGCGCACCCGCCGTCAGCATCATGGCGGTCATGCCCATCAGGGCATACTTTGCTTTCTGCATAAAAACTCCGTTCCTATTCTTGCCAGCCAGAAACAGAAACGTAGCGCCAATGCCTGAAAAGCACAGTGTTTCACGTGAATTCTGTATCCAGTCAAAATTCGTCGTCGATGGGGCTATAGTATAAACCCCGCAAGCCCGGATAGGGCTTACGGGGTTTTTAACCATAAAACCTTACGGATTCGTCATCACGCCGCTTGGTTTTTAGCCGTAATCAAACCGCGGCTGACCAGCAACTCTGCAATCTGAATTGCGTTGAGTGCCGCACCCTTGCGAAGGTTGTCGGAAACGACCCAGATGTTCAAGCCATTTTCGACGGTCGCATCTTCACGGATACGTGAAATGTAGGTGGCGTCCTCACCGGCGCACTCGTACGGCGTGACGTATCCGCCATCTTCGTGCTTGTCGATCACCAGGCAACCCGGTGCTTCGCGCAGAATTTCGCGGGCTTCGTCTGCGGTGATCTCGTTCTCGAACTCGATGTTGACTGACTCCGAGTGCCCAATGAACACAGGCACGCGAACAGCCGTGCATGTGACCCTGATCTTCGGATCGAGCATCTTTTTGGTTTCTGCCAGAACCTTCCACTCTTCCTTCGTATAGCCATCTTCCATAAAGCTATCGATATGCGGAATTACGTTGAAGGCGATGCGCTTGGTGAACTTCGTGTTCTGGATCGGGTCGGCAACAAAGACAGCACGGGTCTGATTGAACAGCTCATCCATGCCTTCTTTGCCAGCGCCGGAAACGGACTGGTAGGTGGACACAACAACACGCTTGATCTTGGCGTGGTCATGCAACGGCTTCAAGGCAACAACCAATTGCGCTGTCGAGCAATTCGGGTTGGCGATGATGTTCTTCTTGCCGAAACCATCGATAGCATCGGGGTTCACTTCCGGCACGATCAGCGGCACTTCGGAATCGTAGCGCCAGGCCGACGAGTTATCGATGACAACGCAGCCCTGCGCGCCAATCTTGGGCGACCACTTCTGCGACACCGTGCCACCAGCCGACATCAGGCAAATATCCGTATCGGAAAAATCGTAGTTTTCGAGGTTCTTGACCTTCAGCGTCTTGTCACCGAAGGAGACTTCCGTGCCCTGCGAGCGGGCCGAGGCCAGCGCCACAACCTCATCTGCGGGAAAGCCACGCTCCGCCAGAATGTTCAGCATTTCGCGCCCGACATTGCCGGTCGCGCCAGCCACTGCTACTTTGAAACCCATGATACTGCTCTCTTTCTATCCTCTCTCCGCTTTGCCTTGGGGGAAGCCCGCCGGCCAAAGCGCGGGCCTCAGGTCCCCGGCCTAACCGGGGAGAGAGCGGTGGCCAGAGACGTCAGATAATCTTCGACGTTTTGGCCGTGTGTTTGGACAACGAGAAATGGCGAACCCGCCCGGCGCAAGACGCCGGGACCAGCAGTGCAGCAATGTCAAAACCAGACGTGCGCATGAGACGGCTCCTCTTCCGGTTTTGCTCATACGCGGTTTTAACGGTGTGTCAACTGGAAACCAGCGGATGGCGGACTGGCCAGCCGTTTAAATCCGGTACGAACAGAAACAATCGCTGTGCCAGAATAAAGGCCATCGTCATGGCTGACCATGCGCCCAGCGTCAGACCTGCGGCCACGTCACTTGGGTAATGCGCACCCACGATGATGCGGCTGATGCCGAAGATCAGCGCCAGAACGGCGCAGCCCCAGCGATAGCGCGGAAACAGCATGGCGAACGCGCCGAAAAAGGCGCCGACCGCAGTGGAATGGCCGGAGGGAAAGCTCTCGAACAGCCAGTCACCGACAAAAGGCAGAAAATAGTAAGGGCCGTATTCGCTGTAGAGGTCGGGTCGCGCCCGCCCAATCGGAATTTTTAGGCCATGGACGACGATTGTCGCCAATCCGGTGGTCAGGAAAAAGTAGAAGGCAATCTTGGTGAGCGCTTTCGCCTGAACCTTCAACCGGGAACTGTCTGACAGTTCATGGGTCAGATACGCCATCAGCGTCAACAGGGCCGAGCCGTAGATCATCCAGGAGAAGGTGCCGAAATCGGTGATGTCAGTGTTCACACCCACGATCCAGTCCGGCAGGCCGCGTCCGAATTGCGAGATGGCCCCATCAAACGGCAACAGCACGCCAACGGAGATGACAGCCACCAACAGGAACCACCCGGAAGACACAAGATACGTTTTCATGGGCGGTTCCTGCTGATCTTTGACTAGGCCGTTAGATTTCGGAATTCTGCCAGAATGGCATCGCCCATTTCGGATGTACCGACCTGTGTGCAACCGTCGGCCATGATGTCGCCGGTCCGAATACCGTTATCCAGCACGTTGGCAATCGCCTGTTCCAGTTTGTCAGCTTCCGCAACGAGATTGAACGAATAGCGCAGGCACATGGCAAAAGACGCAATCATGGCGATAGGGTTGGCAATACCCGAACCCGCAATATCCGGAGCGGAGCCGTGCACAGGTTCATACAGGGCCTTGCGCTTGCCTGTTGTCTCATCCGTTGCGCCGAGAGAGGCGGATGGCAACATCCCCAAGGAACCGGTCAGCATGGCCGCCACATCCGACAGCATATCGCCGAACAGATTGTCGGTAACGATTACGTCAAACTGCTTTGGCCAGCGCACAAGCTGCATACCACCGGCATCGGCCAGCATGTGCTCCAGCGCCACATCGGCGTAATGGGCCTTGTGCGTGGCGGTCACGACCTCATTCCACAGCACGCCAGACTTCATGACGTTGCGCTTTTCCATGGAGCACACCTTGTTGCCGCGTGTGCGTGCCAGTTCAAAAGCTACGCCCGCAATGCGCTCAATCTCGTAAGTATCGTAGATCTGCGTATCGATACCGCGTTTCTGGCCGTTGCCGAGGTCGATGATTTCTTTCGGTTCGCCGAAGTACACGCCGCCGGTCAATTCACGAACGATGAGAATATCGAGCCCCTCAACCACCTCTGCCTTAAGCGACGAGGCCGCCGCCAGCGCCGGGTAGCAGATGGCTGGCCGCAGATTGGCGAACAACTGCATGTCCTTGCGCAGGCGTAGCAGACCAGCCTCCGGGCGGACCTCATAGGGTACGCTGTCCCATTTGGGGCCGCCGACAGCACCAAACAGCACCGCATCGGCTGCCATCGCCTTGGCCATATCGGCGTCCGAAATGGCCTGTCCATGCGCATCATAGGCGCACCCGCCCACAAGTCCTTCATCCGTTTCAAAACCACCATCAAGATCGGCATTCATGAAGGCGATAATTTTACGGACTTCTGCCATGGCTTCCGGCCCGATGCCGTCACCGGGGAGAAGAAAGAGCTTGCGGGTCATGATGGCAGATCCTCCATTGGGTCATATCTATGCTGGCTGTACGGCGGGGTTGAAAGGTTTTCAACCCTCAATTTCTTCGCGCAGCATTTCCAGCGTCAGCCATTCTTCTTCCATGGCAGCGATCTTGGTGCGCCGGTCTTCCAGCGATTTGGCGAGCTTGGAAAAGCCATCGGGATCACGCGCAAACAGGGCAGGATCGGCCATTTTGTGCTCAATGTCGTCTGCCTCCTTGCCAAGTTTGTCCATCTCTTTGGGCAGGTTCTCAAGGGCGAACTTTTGCTTGAAGGAGAGCTTGGCTTTCGATTTGCCAGCCTCACCAGCGTTGCTTTGTGCCGAGACGCTTGCCTTGGCCTTCTCGGACTTTCGTTTCTCGGCCTCCGCACCCTTGCGCTGCGCCATCATATCGGTGAAGCCACCGGCAAACTCAATCCAGCGGCCATCCGGGTTTTCCGGGTCGGCCAGCGCGATTGTCGAAGTGACGGTGCGGTCCAGAAAGTCACGATCGTGGCTGACCAGAATGACGGTGCCGGGAAAGCCTGCGACGATTTCCTGCAGCAGGTCGAGCGTCTCAATATCCAGATCGTTCGTCGGCTCATCGAGGATCAGAAGGTTGGCGGGCCGGGACAAAATCCGGGCGAGCATCAACCGCGCCCGCTCTCCACCGGACAGATCGCGGATGGGCGTGCGGGCCTGTTCCGGCTGAAACAGAAATTCCTTCATATAGCCCGTCACATGGCGTTGCTCACCATTGACGAGTAGGTTTTCACCGCGTCCATCGGTCAGGTAATAGGCCAGCGTATCGTTGAGGTTGAGATCCTCGCGCCGCTGATCAAGCGTGGCAATTTCCAGATTGGTGCCAAGCTTCACCGTTCCGGCATCCGGCGCGCTCTGGTCAGTCAGCAGTTTCAACAACGTAGTTTTGCCTGCGCCATTGGGGCCCACAAGACCAATACAATCGCCCCGATGCACCCGGATGGAGAAATCCGAGACGATGGGTCGGTCGCCAAAGGACTTCGAAATATGCTCCGCTTCGATCACCAGCTTGCCGGATTCGCGCACATCAGAAATCTGCGCTGTGACCTGCCCAAGGGCACCCTGATGGCCACGATGTTTGGCGCGCATCTCCGAAAGCTCGCCAAGACGCCGCATATTGCGCTTGCGCCGCGCGGAAACACCGTAGCGCACCCAGTGCTCTTCACGCTCAATAGCTTTACCCAGCTTGTGCTGTTCGATTTCCTCTTCTTCCAGCACCTTGTCGCGCCACGCTTCAAACTCGCCGAAGCCACGATCCAGACGCCGCGACTGGCCGCGGTCCAGCCACACGGTAGCAGTGGAGACTTTTTCCAGGAAGCGCCGGTCGTGCGAAATTACCACCAGCGCGCTGCGGCTGCGGATCAGTTCCGTTTCCAGCCATTCAATGGTTGGCAGGTCCAGATGGTTGGTTGGCTCGTCCAGGAGCAGAATGTCCGGTTCCGGTGCCATCACCCGGGCAAGTGCTGCCCGCCGGGCTTCACCCCCGGAAAGATGCGACGGGTCTTCCTCCCCGGTCAGCCCCAGATGCTGAAGCAGATAGGTGACGCGGTACGGGTCATCACCCGGTCCAAGACCGGCCTCGGCATAGGCCTGCACGGTGCTGTAGCCATCAAAGTCCGGTGCTTGATGCAGGTAGCGAATTGTGGAAGAGGGATGACGGAAGATGTCGCCCGACTGGGGTTCGGCCAGCCCGGCCGCCATTTTCATCAGCGTGGATTTTCCGGAACCGTTGCGCCCGACAAGGCAGATGCGGTCTCCCGGCTCCACTTGAAAATTGGCCCCGTTCAACAGGGGCGTACCGCCAAAGCTTAAGAAGATATCGTCGAGTTTCAGAATAGGCGGAGCCATAAGATCAATGTCCAGAAAAGTCGTGAGGGCGGGCCAGCAGCACGGCGCGACCTGCATCAAGGGATACGCGCACGGGGCCGCGTGCAATGTTGGATATGGTGCGTGATGAGCCGAAGGCCAAATCAAATCGTGTCAGCGGATAGCCAACGTTGCCAAGTGTCAGCGCGTCCAGCGCGGTTAGCCCCGGCACCGAGAACAGGCTGCCGTCCGGCAAGTCGATGGTGTGCTGACCGGGCAGAATCGGATACGCCTCTTCCGTTCCCGACGTTAGCATGACAGACCATCCGTCCTCGGCAAGACGCAGGCTCATCAGCAGGTGCGCCAGCGCATGGTCCGTCCGCTCTCCGCCGAGTGCCCCCACCAATGTCAGCGATGTTGCGCCACGTGCCTTGGCCTCACCAACGGCAATCTCTCCATCGGTCTCATTTTTGGCGGCGGGATAGGGCTGGCGCACAACCTGCGGCCATTCGTTGATCAGTGTCTGGTCGGTGGAATCGAAGTCGCCCACCCACAATTCCGGCGTTAAACCCAGTGCTAGCGCGTGGCGCATGCCGCCGTCGGCGGCAATTGTGCGGCAGCCTGCCAGTTGCGCACGCAGCCGGTCGGTTGGCTCCACGGCCCCACCCAGAAGAATTGCAAAGTGCTGTTGTGTCATGACCAAGCCTTTACCTGAGATGTTGCCGGAAAGGAACGTCTGTCGCGCTTGCTATTCGCGTTGCGCGCGCATAGATTTCAGCCTGCTCTAACGGGGTGCTGCAATTGCAGCTGAGAGGCTTTTCAGCCAACCCGCGGAACCTGATCCGGCTTATACCGGCGGAGGGATTAGACGCGTGTGTGACGCCCTAACCCCAGTTTAAAAAAAGGGAGGCGAAAGCCATGCGACTGACGATTCTTCATGCTCTGCTCCCGGCTCTGGCCGTGTTGGCTGGCCCGGCTACGGCCGAAGATAAAACCCTTACCGTCTACACCTATGAGAGCTTTACCGCTGAATGGGGGCCGGGGCCGAAGGTGACCGAAGGGTTTGAAAAATCCTGCGCCTGCAAGATAAATTGGGTATCCGTTGCCGATGGCGTCGAGTTGTTGACGCGGCTGAAGCTGGAAGGACCCGGCTCAAAGGCCGATGTGGTTGTTGGACTCGATACCAATTTGATTGCCGAGGCGAAAGCGACCGGTTTCTTTGCGCCGAGCGAGGTGGATACGTCCGGCATCAATGTGCCCGGCGGGTTCAGCGATGATGTGTTCGTGCCCTACGACTACGGCCACTTTGCTGTGGTTTACGATACGCAGACCCTGCAAAATCCGCCCAAAAGCATGAAGGAACTGGTTGAAGGCGATCCTTCCCAGAAGATTGTTATCGAAGACCCCCGCACCTCGACGCCGGGGCTGGGCCTGCTGTTGTGGGTTCGCGCTGTTTATGGCGATGACGCACCGGCCGCATGGGCAAAGCTGAAAGAGCGCGTGCTGACGGTTACCCCCGGCTGGTCGGAAGCGTACGGCCTGTTCACCAAAGGCGAAGCGCCCATGGTGCTGTCCTACACGACCTCGCCGGCGTATCACATGGTATCGGACAACAGCGACCGCTATAAGGCTGCCTCCTTTTCCGAAGGGCATTACGTTCAGATCGAAGTGGCTGGTATTACCAAAACTGCAAAAGATAAGCCTCTTGCCCAAAGCTTCCTCACGTACCTGATTGGGCCGGAAGCCCAGGGGGTCATACCCGTTACCAACTGGATGATGCCGGTTGCGCCCGCAGCAAGTCCCCTGCCCGCCGCCTTCAACACACTGGTCAAGCCGGAAAAGACGTTCCTCATGTCCCCGGTGGATGTGGAGACAAAGCGGAAAGCCTATATTGATGAATGGCTGGCCGCCATGAGCCGTTCTTGATACGGATGCAAGCCTTATCCGGCAGAACAGGTGCCATGCTGGCGGGCGCAGTGTGCCTTGCCATTGTGGGCCTGTTCGTCGGCCTTCCGGTGCTGTCGCTCCTGTTGTCTCCGGTAGGTGGTCCGCTCGACGGAAATGCGCTGTTCGATAGTTATATCTACCGTGTGGCGCGTTTCACGCTGTTGCAGGCTGTTGCTTCCACCCTCCTCTCTGTTGCGTTTGCTCTTCCGGTGGCGCGCGCCATGGCGCGGCAAAGCCGTTTTCCCGGGCGCATCTGGTTGGTGCGGCTCATGGCCCTGCCCCTCGGCCTGCCTGCCCTCGTTGCGGCTTTGGGTCTAGTCGAAATCTGGGGCCGTCAAGGTTGGCTGAATAGCCTGTGGACCAGCGTCACCGGAGCCGCGCCCATTAGCATCTATGGTCTGACTGGCATTCTGCTGGCACATGTTTTTTTCAACATGCCACTGGCCGCACGGCTGATGCTGGCGGGGCTGGAGCGATTGCCCAACGAGTATTGGCGGCTGTCGGCCAATCTTGGCATGGGACCGGTTGCGGTCTTTCGATTTGTGGAATGGCCAGCGCTGGCACGGTTGATCCCCGGAATTGCCAGCCTGATTTTTATGCTGTGCGCAACGAGCTTTACCCTTGTGCTGACACTGGGCGGCGGACCGGCTGCAACTACGATTGAAGTGGCGATTTATCAGTCGCTCCGGTTGGATTTCGACCCAACCCGCGCCGTCGCCCTCTCCTGTCTGCAAATTGCTTTTACCGGTGCCTTGCTGTGGATTGCCGCTCGCTTTGCCGTGGTGGAAGACGATAGCCGCACCAGCGGTCAGCGCGTTCGTCGTTTTGATGGTCGCTCCTTTGGTGCGCGCCTTCGCGATGCAACCACCCTTTTTGTGTTCCTTGTGTTCACCGCCGCGCCGTTGGTCGCTGTGGTCCGGTCCGGCCTTGCGGCGGATCTGGGGCGGCTTGCCAGCGACCCGCAGGTTCACAAAGCTTTGCTAACGAGTCTCGCCATTGCCGGTGCCGCCGGGGTGCTGACGGTTGCTCTTGCGGCCAGCCTTGTACGGGCGCGGCAACAGGCCTTGTCGCGCCGCAGGGCGGGACCATCCGCATTGG
Source organism: Rhizobium sp. CFBP 8762 (assembly GCF_014841565.1). GTDB lineage: Bacteria > Pseudomonadota > Alphaproteobacteria > Rhizobiales > Rhizobiaceae > CFBP-8762. The sequence goes on along the minus strand of NZ_JACYUD010000010.1, from coordinate 58,940 downwards.
CACTGGCCTCGGGTATATCGGCCAGCACCTCGCTCGTCCTGCTCGTGCCGCCGGTCGTGCTCGGTTCCGGCTGGTTTCTACTGGTGCGTCCAATAGGCGACGTCGCAACGTTTGCGCCTTACCTTGTCATCGCTGTGAATGTGCTGATGGCCCTGCCCTTCGTGGTGCGCGTGCTGGACCCGGCGTTTGCCCAACACCGCAGCCGCACGGCCAGACTTGCCGATAGTCTGGGCCTTTCCGGCTGGTCCCGGATCCGCCTGATAGATTGGCCGGTTCTCAAACTTCCGTTTCTCATGGCGTTTTCCTTTGCCATGGCGCTGTCTCTGGGTGATCTGGGTGCTGTTGCGCTGTTCGGGTCTCAGGATATGGTGACCCTGCCCTGGCTACTCTTTAGCCGGATGGGCAGCTATCGTACCGCCGATGCCGCAGGGCTTGCGCTCCTGCTCGGGCTGATCTGTGTTGGCCTGACAATTCTTGGCACCATGCGGGGCCGTGCGCCTTTGGAACCTCATCATGGCTAGTCCTGTCCTTGTTCTCTCAAACACCGTCGTTGACTTCGGTGCGACCGTTCTGTCATTTGACTGTACCGTCAGCCAGGGCGAAATCGTTGCGGTTGCTGGCGCTTCCGGTTCTGGCAAATCCACCCTGTTCAATGTGATAGCCGGATTTGAGCAACTGGATTCGGGTAAAGTGTCCATTGAAGGACGAGACGTTACGGCTCTGGAACCTGCACAAAGACCGGTATCCATGGTGTTTCAGGACAACAACCTGTTCACACACCTCGATATCGCCACCAATATCGGGCTTGGCATCAACCCCGCCTTAAGGTTGACCGCCCAGGAAAGAGCCAGAATAACCGAGGCACTTGCACGCGTTGGTCTGGCGGGTTTCGAAAAGCGCCGCCCGGCGACACTATCCGGCGGAGAGCGGCAGCGGGTGGCCCTCGCCCGCGCGTTCGTGCGACGCCAACCGCTGCTGTTGTTGGATGAACCCTTCGCCGCGCTTGATCCGGGCCTGCGTGGCGATATGCGCCAGCTTCTGCGTGACCTTCACGAAGAGACCGGCAACACCATTCTTCTCATCACGCACCACCCGGATGATCTCGTCGATCTTGCGGATAGCGTGCTGTTTCTGAATGGCGGGCGAATTTTTGCCCATCTTCCAAAAGCGGATTTTCTGGCAACCGATGATCCTGCGACACGCATGTTCTTGGGCGCCACCGGACCGCGTCCCTCTGCTGACACAATTTAAACGATCTGCTCATGCAACAGTCGCCAGAAATCGGCATGGGTGAGTGTGTCCGGGGGCAGTTCATTTCAGCGTGTGCCGAAGGATATGGTAAGTACGATATTGAAATACCGCAGGTTTTTACAGCGTGGGGCTGTTGCCGCCAGCGCTGTGGGTTCTTATCTGTTGAAGCGGATAGGGCGCGTCACAAATGTTGACCTGCGGTCGCGGTAAGGTAGCAGACAGACTGGACGGGCTAAACGGAATGGAAGATCAGAGGGGCGTTTTGCCAGGCAATCGCATTTTGCGCACGAGTCTACTGTGGGGAGCCTTAAGCGCGTCCGTTCTTCTGGCGGGTTGCCAGTCCGTGCTGGACCAGAGCTACCAGCCGACAGTGGCTCCCTCCTCCAATCCGCAGATCGTTTCCGAGGTACAGAAGAACGATCCACGGGCTCAAATCGGGGCGCGTGAGCATCCGCGCATTGTTGCAAGCTACGGCGGCGAGTACAAGGATGCCAAGACAGAGCGGTTGGTGGCGCGCATCACCGGTGCCCTGACGGCAGTATCGGAAAACCCGAGCCAGTCCTACCGCATTACCATACTCAACTCGCCCGCCATCAATGCCTTTGCCCTGCCCGGTGGCTATCTCTATGTCACACGCGGCCTTCTGGCGCTGGCCAACGATGCCTCCGAAGTTGCAGCGGTACTGTCTCATGAAATGGGCCATGTGACAGCCAATCACGGCATTCAACGCCAGCAGCGGGAAGAGGCCGAAGTCATTGCCAGCCGGGTTGCATCCGAGCTTCTATCCAGCGACATTGCCGGAAAGCAGGCTTTGGCGCGGGGCAAGCTGCGTATGGCGGCCTTCTCCCGCAATCAGGAGCTTCAGGCCGATGTGATCGGTGTGCGCATGCTGGGCGAGGCGGGCTATGACGCGTACGCGGCTGCGCGTTTTCTGGAATCCATGTCCGCCTATAGCCGGTTCATGTCGGTTGATCCTGATACGGACCAGAGCCTCGACTTTCTCTCCAGCCACCCCAATGCACCGCAGCGTTTGGAACTTGCACGGCGCCATGCCCGTGCCTTTGGCGCGGAAGGTGAAAACGGCGATAAGGGTGCCGATTATTACCTCGCCGGTATTGATGGCCTGTTGTTTGGCGACAGCCCGCAGGAAGGCTATGTGCGCGGCCAGACCTTTCTGCACGGAAAGCTGGGAATCCGGTTCGACGTTCCCATCGGGTTTCGCATCGACAACAAAGCGGAAGCAGTTCTGGCGACCGGTCCCAACGAAACGGCAATCCGCTTTGACGGCGTGGCTGATTCGCAAGGCCGCAGCCTGACGAATTACATTGCCAGCGGGTGGGTGACGGGGCTGCAGCCCGAAACCATCCGGGCGACAACCATCAACGGTCTGGAAGCAGCCACAGCACGCGCATCGGCCGAGCGGTGGGACTTCGATGTGACCGTGATCCGGTTGGATACACAGATTTACCGGTTCTTGACGGCGGTGCCGAAGGGGTCAACCGCGCTGGACCCGACCGCGCAGACGTTGCGCGCAACCTTCCGGCGCATGACACCGGATGAAGTAGCTAGCCTGAAGCCGCTGGCAATCCGGATCATCACCGTACAGCCCGGCGATACCATGGCATCCCTTGCGCAACGCATGATGGGGACTGACCGTAAGCTTGATCTGTTTCGTGTGCTAAATGCCCTGCCGATGACCGCAAGTCTGACGCCCGGACAGAAGCTGAAAATCGTCGCTGAATAAAAAAACGCGGGCTGTTTCCAGTCCGCGTTCCCGATACTTGGTTTCAAAGTTTCAATGCATAACGGCAAGGGCAGGGGCTTTAGCTACCAAGGCCATTTTCAGCTTTTCCAAGGCGCGGGTTTCGATCTGGCGAACGCGCTCCTTGCTGATACCAAGGTCCACACCCAGCTCTTCCAGCGTTGCGCTGTCGTCTGAAAGGCGCCGGGCCCGAATAATCTTCATTTCGCGATCATTCAGATGGCCCAGAGCGTGGTTCAACCAATCGCGCCGACGCTCCGTATCAATGATATCGCTAACCTGCTCGTCGGGCAGCGGGGTATCACTTGCCAGCAAGTCCAGTCGTTCACCGCTGTCGGAATCACCCGATGAGATCGGCGCTTGCAGTGACGCGTCGTTACCGGACAGTCGCGCGTCCATGGTCTGCACGTCAGCAAGGCTGACACCGAGAGCGCCCGCGATTTCTTCATGCATCGCCTGTGCCGTCAACTGACGATCGCCTTGCGCCAAACGGGCACGCAAACGACGCAAGTTGAAGAACAGCGCCTTCTGTGCCGAACTGGTGCCGCCACGGACAATTGACCAGTTGCGCAGCACATAATCCTGCATAGAAGCGCGAATCCACCACGTGGCGTAGGTCGAAAACCGCACTTCACGACTTGGCTCAAAGCGAGCTGCGGCCTCCAGAAGTCCGATATGGCCTTCCTGAACCAAATCATTCATCGGCAGGCCGAAATTGCGAAATTTCCCGGCCATGGAAATCACCAACCGCATATGCGCCATGGCAATCTTGTTGCGTGCACCTTGGTCATCATTATCTTTCCACGCCTGAGCCAGAGCTTGTTCTTCCGACCGTGCCAGATAGGGCGCCGCCATGGCAATTTTGATCATGCGCCTGTCTGCGGAAAGATGTTTCATGAGGCTTTCTCCAAGGTCGCTGGTCGTGCCCAAGATTGACCTCAGGCATAACGGGGCGAAAAGCGATTCATTCCCGAGCGCGCCTGCTCTGGGGTTGTTTTTGAAACGCACCGCCTTAAGGAAAGTTCCCAACAAAAAACCCGGCGCTAGGGCCGGGTCTTTTAAAAGCAAGGGCCGCTGAATTCAGCCCCATGAAGAAGGTTAAGCCGCTTCGTCTTGGCTATCGTCTTCATCGGTTGCCTTGCCGCGCTTGGGACCCTTGGCAAGGTTCGTCTCAACCAGACGAACAGCTTCCGTCTCGGACATCTTGTTGACCGCCGCGATTTCACGCGCCATTCGGTCCAAGGCAGCTTCATACAGCTGGCGCTCGGAATAGGATTGCTCAGGCTGGTTTTCTGCGCGGTAGAGATCGCGCACAACCTCAGCAATCGAAATCAGGTCACCAGAATTGATCTTGGCATCATATTCCTGCGCACGGCGGGACCACATGGTGCGCTTGACGCGGGCCTTGCCCTGAACGACCTTAAGGGCGCGTTCGACAAAATCCGTCTCTGACAGCTTGCGCATGCCAATGCTAACGGCCTTGGCAACAGGCACTTTCAAACGCATCTTGTCTTTTTCGAAATCGATGACAAAAAGTTCAAGCTTCATGCCTGCTACTTCCTGTTCTTCGATGGTCACAATCTGGCCAACGCCATGGGCCGGATAAACAATCGATTCGCCGGTCTTAAAGCCATGGCGCGCGGAAGATTTTTTCTGTGGTGTCGTCATTCGTTTCAAAAACTCCCTGTTATGCTCCCGGTATAGCCGGGGCCGGGTCAGTCAGGCCCGGGAAAGACGGGGTCACCGTCGGGGACTCCATTTCCTGGTCCGGCCATCAAAGCGCAAACACTCTCCCACTGCGGTCGCCGTCAGCAGCCTTGGTCACTTATGAACCTTGGCCGCCTATGAAAAAGTACCGCCGTATGGAAGATCATCTGCTTTCGTGGGTGTGTTCGATGACAGCAAAATGCGCACCGATTTTGGATCAGTGTTGCGACACTAACACAAAAATCTGCGGAAATCAATTATTTGCTTCACATGAGCGCAAAGATCGCTATAGGGCGATTCGAATCGTCCTTTGCAGCATTTTCAACCGAACAGGTGTCAGTCGCCTGTACCCGGCTCCGGCGAGAAGTACTTTTCATACTTGCCGGTTTCGCCGTCCATCTCCTTGGCACCGTCCATCGCATCGCGCTTGACGGTCAAATTTGGCCATTTTTCGGCAAATTCTGCATTGATCGCCAACCACTTGTCCAATCCCGGCTCCGTATCGGGGAATATCGCCCCGGCGGGACATTCCGGCTCACACACGCCGCAATCAATGCACTCATCCGGATTGATGACGAGAAAATTTTCACCTTCATAGAAGCAGTCAACCGGGCACACTTCCACGCAATCGGTATATTTGCAGCGAATGCAATTGTCGGTAACGACGTACGTCATGGGGAGAACTCCGGCGAACTTTCACGTTATAGAGCGCATTGAAGTGGCTTGGACGGCCACCCCGCATCAAAGTGTCAGACGCACATTTTCGTTTCTTTCATCTGAATGGTGCGGATGCGTTGGAGGTAAAGGCTTTGATACCCCATTGCAAGAGCAAACAATCCCGAAAAAACCGCCAGCTTTAGCAGAGATTTCTAAACTTGCTCATCGTCCGGTTGTGCTGGCAGATCAGGGGCACTCAACAGGTTAAACCGGTCGATCTCCCTTCTGTCCTTCTTGGTCGGGCGTCCCGAGCCACGCTCTCTGGTGGCGTGCTCAAACTTGGTCAGCGGCTCGGGCGGCGGCGTCAGATCATCGTAAAGAAGCCGGGCTTCCTCGTAGGGCCCGCGCCGCGCGCCGCCATGCAGAACGCGAACGACAAGATCACGCCGGTCCAGACCAATGGTGACGATATCGCCGGTCTTGACGGTGAACGAAGACTGGCGCACCGGCGTGTCGTTAACGCGGATATCACCGGCATCAATCGCTTTCTGCGCCAGAGAGCGCGACTTCAGAAACCGGGCAAAGAACAACCATTTATCAAGCCTCTGCCGCTCAACAGGTGCGCTTTGCTCCGGTTTCAAACCCGTTGGAAGACTGTCTTTTTCCAAACGTTACCTTCCTTGCGCGCGTGGATTGCCGCAAAGCTGCGGTCAAAAAACTATATCGGTGTACGATATCCTATCGTAGGTGCCTAACAGGGCGTCTTCAAGCATATCAAGGGTGGCATATGTCCCAAATAACATCGGTTCAGGAGTACGAGCTTCAATTATCGTATCACCCATCGTCCAGGACAAGCGGCCCTTCTTGGAAAGTTCAGCCGTATAATCAATAGGCTCACCGCATCGCAAGGAAATACCGTGTGCGGCCATTTTCTCCAAAATAATAGGCCAGTCCGTTTCTCTGTATGGAATCTCGATGCCAAGTTTGGAAACAAAAGCTTCTATTTTGTCCGGTAGCGGGAATCCGGTTGCCAGCCGGAAGGTCACGCATAAGGGGCCTGTTTGGCTTGGACCTGCCCCAACCGCTTCTACTTTTGTAGGATCAATGTTTGCCTGAATAGGCTGACGATAAAGACGCGGGGCGCTGATAAGGTCGCAAATGCCGGCGTTTCCGTCATCCACCAGCTCAAGGCAATCAAAAAGATAACCGCTATTCCTGTCACCACCCAAAAAATGCAGATATCCAAAGCGACCGGTGCGAAGACGAAAGCGAACATAAGTGTTTGCGGAAAAAGACAACTCGAAGGGTTCAAGCGGCATGTCCGGCTCGCGCCGATCCAGATCAATTTCGAACCCATCGTACTCTATGCCAAATGCTTCCGCGTCGCTTTCCAACTGGGAGATGCAATGGTGAATATCATTCAGCTCAAGAGTATGAACACATTTCACAGTCAGCCTGTCACCGGAAATATCAAAAACCGCTCCACTATCCCTGTGTTTGATTTTTGTCCGCAGACGACGAAGTTTTGCGGCAGGTCCGAACAAGACGTGACAGACAAAGCCCTTCGCTGATCGAAGGTTGGGGATTTGCGATAGAACCTGAGATATCTGATCTCTATCCATACATAGAACCCTGCCGATGACGAATCGACAGGGTTCTACGTCATAAGACAACACTCAAACAAGGCAGATGGGCGATATCGCCGTTTACTTCTTCATCTGTTCTTTCAGCGCGGCCAGCTTTGCAAAGGGCGAATCGGGGTCAATTGGCTTTTCCTTGCGCGGCGCGGCTGCCTGATAGCTCTGGCCTTGAGTGTTGGATGGCTTGCCGCCACGATCTTGACGCTCGCCGCGTGGCTGGTTGCCATCGGGGCGGGGGCCGCTCTGTGGCTTGCCGCCGTGGCGGGGCTTGTTGCGGTCATTGCGTTCAGAACGTTCGCCGCTCTTGCGGTTCTGATCGTCACCCTCGCGGCGTTCGCCGCCCGGTGCAGCCTGCGCGCGTTGCGGACGACGGTCGCCCTGCGGGCGAGGACCGCGGTTTCCATCGCGCTGGCCTTCACGCTGACCGCCACGTTCGTTGTCGCCACGCGTACCCTGGTCGCCACGCGTACCCGGACGCCACAAGAGAACAGGCTTGGGTTCCGCTGGTTCTGCAGCCACGTCTGTCGGTGCTTCAGATTGTGTCTCGGCTGCGGTTTCTTCCGCTTTTGGTTCCACCGGTGCCGCCGTAGTCTCAGGAGAGTCCGGTGTTGCCTCAGGCGTTGCAGCAGCTTTCGCCTCTGCGGGCGTCTGCGTGCCGAGGAAACGTGCAGCTTCTTCTGCCGTTACACTATCGGCGCGGTAGCCGAGACCTTTCAGAATTTCTTCCATATCATCGGGCGTTGCGCCGAGAATGGACAGCATGGACGTCGTGGTGGTGAACCGGCGACCGTCATACGCCCCGTCAGGGCGCGGCGTCGTGCCGGGCTTCCACTGTAGCAGTGGACGAATGATATCCGCCAGACGTTCCAGGATATCGATGCGAACTGCGCGCTTGCCTAGGAAGCGGAAGCCCGCCAGCTTGTAGAACGTGCGCTCGAATGAATGATCCGTGACAACGGATGTGCGACCGGCCGCAAGAACGGGAATCAGATCCCCGTAACCGGGCTTGTCGAGACCATCATTTTTCAATGCCCAGAGCAGTGTAATGATTTCAGCCGGAGCAGGCTTCAGCAGCGCTGGCATGAAGATGTGGTAGGCACCGAAGCGAATACCATGGCGGCGAATGGAGGCGCGCGCATCCTGATCCAGGGATTTGACATCGTCTGCAACATCACGGCGGAACAGAATGCCGAGGTTTTCTACCAGCTGGAACGCGAGGCCCTTGGCCAGACCTTCGAGGTCTTCGGCGCGCGACAGATCGTCCAAAGGCTTCAACACGGTCGAGATATGATAATTGACGAAGCGCTCGATACGGGCAACCACATGGTCGCGGGCGTTGCCGGTCAGCTGCTCATCGGCCAGAACGATAACGCGGGGACGCATGACATGGTCGCTTGCCGTCAGGCGTGCCACCGGGTCGCCCAGCCAGCGCACCAGCCCATCGGAGCTCATGGCCAGATCGCCGTTACCGGCTGCGTGCAGACGTGCTGCGCGGGCTTCAAATTCCAGCGCCAGCGCCTTTTGCGCAGCCCCTTGTATGGCCTTGGCATCCGGCCCTTCGGTTCCCGCTACCAGCGTGAACCGGAACCCGGCCAATTGACCCACATGATGCCCTTCAACAAAGACATCACCATTTACACTGATTTCGGCTTCCAGCATCGCATTCTCTCTCAGGCGCTTCATGAGCACAGATGTCCTGCGATCAACAAAGCGTTTCGTCAACCTATCATGTAGCGCATCGGACAATCGATCTTCGATTTCCCGCGTCTTTTCCTGCCAGTGTGTCGGATCGGCAAGCCATCCTGGCCGGTTCGACACATAGGTCCAAGTTCGTATCTGCGCAATGCGCGCCGACAAAGTATCGATCTCACCGTCCGTTCTATCGGACCGGCGCACCTGTTCGGCCATGAAATTCTCGTTCACGCGGCCAAATTTTACCAGATCGGCGTAAATCGTCGAGATCAGATCAGCATGTTGCGCCGGTGTGATTCGCCTGTAATCGGGAAGGGCGCAGGCTTCCCACAGCTTTTCCACATTGGCGGGTGTCGTTGCAACGCGGGTTACTTCGGGGTAGCGGGACAGGTGCTCCAGCGCCTGCTGATCGATTGCGGGCAGGGCGCGGGTCAAGCCGCTGATGCGGGGAGCGGCTTCAAGCGAGTTCTTGAGCGCTTGCAGCGATGAGTAATCCATCTGCTTGGAACGCCACTGCAAGACCTTGACCGGGTCAAACCGGTGCGTCTCGATCCGCTCGACAAGTTCCTCGTCAAACGGCTGGACCCGGCTGGTCACGCCAAAGGTGCCATCACGCAAATGCCGACCGGCGCGCCCGGCAATCTGTGCCAGTTCGCCGGGGTTGAGGTTGCGGTACTGGTAGCCGTCGAACTTCCGGTCCTGTGCAAAGGCAACATGGTCCACATCAAGGTTCAGACCCATGCCGATCGCATCGGTTGCCACCAGATATTCCACGTCGCCTTCCTGATACAGCGCTACCTGTGCATTGCGCGTGCGCGGGCTCAGCGCACCCAGCACCACGGCTGCCCCGCCGCGCTGACGGCGGATAAGTTCGGCGATGGCGTAAACCTCGTCAGCGGAAAACGCGACAATGGCCGTGCGCTGGGGCAGGCGGGTAATCTTCTTGCTGCCGGAATAAAACAACTGCGACAGGCGCGGACGCTCGACGATGGTGATGCCGGGCAGCAGGTGCTGCAGGATCGGGCCCATCGTGGCTGCGCCCAGCAGCAGTGTTTCACCCCGTCCGCGCAAATGCATTAGCCGGTCGGTGAAAATATGGCCCCGCTCCAGATCGCCCGCCAGTTGAATCTCATCGATGGCTACGAAAGAGGCCATGGTTTCGCGCGGCATGGCTTCTACGGTGCACACGGAAAAGCGGGCATTGGCGGGGGTGATTTTCTCTTCACCCGTGATCAGCGCCACATTGTGGTAGCCAACACGCTCCACCACGCGGGTATAGACCTCACGCGCCAGCAGACGGAGCGGCAGGCCGATAACACCACTCTCATGGCCCACCATACGCTCAATCGCGTAGTGGGTCTTTCCGGTATTGGTTGGCCCGAGCACGGCGGTAACGCCGCGTCCGCTGAGGATCATAGGTTGGGCAGGCAAGGGCAATGATCCCGGCGCAAGCGTAAGAGTTTTGCCGCACGGCGCACGATGATGCCTGCGACGGACGTGCAACACATGCCCATGCCACGCCCTAAAGGCAAGAGGCAGGGGGACTTTTTTGTGCTGCTGCGCTTCATGGTTGCGTTGTTTCTAGAGCATTTCCAGTGAAAACGGAGTCGTTTCACGTCTGGGCAATGCGACAAAACAGGTGCTCTAGCCTCAAACGCGCTCCACGCACATGGCGATGCCCATGCCACCGCCGATGCAGAGCGTTGCTAGGCCTTTCGCGGCTTCACGATGCTTCATGGCGTAGAGCAGGGTGGTCAGTACGCGCGCACCTGATGCCCCGATGGGGTGGCCGAGCGCGATAGCGCCGCCATTCACATTCAGCCGTGTGGGGTCCAGTCCAAGTTCGCTTTGAACGACGCAGGATTGCGCCGCAAAGGCCTCGTTTGCCTCGATGAGATCGAGATCGCTCACTCGCCAGCCTGCTTTTGCCAGCGCCTTGCGGGAGGCGGGCACCGGTCCTGTTCCCATGATTTGCGGATCGACCCCCGCAGTCGCCCAGGAGACGATGCGTGCCAGCGGCGTGATGCCGCGCCGCACGGCCTCCGCTTCGCTCATTAATACCAGCGCTGCCGCTCCGTCATTGATGCCCGAGGCATTGCCCGCGGTCACGCTGCCATCCCGGTCAAACACGGTACGCAACTTTGCCAGCCCTTCCAGTGTCGCGTTGGCGCGCACGTGCTCGTCCGTGTCAAACACCGTATCGCCGCCCTTGGTTGGCACGATAAACGGTACAATCTCTTCGGCAAATCGCCCCTCAGTTTGTGCTGCATGGGCTTTCGCGTGCGACTGAACGGCGAATTCATCCTGCACCTGGCGTGAAATATTCCATTGACGCGCAACGTTTTCTGCAGTCATGCCCATGGGGTAGCCGTAGAAGGCATCTGTCAGACCGTCCTTCAGCATCGTGTCGATCAGGGATATGTCGCCGATCTTCGGCCCGTTGCGCAGATGGGTGCAATGTGGTGCCAGCGACATGGTCTCCATGCCGCCGGCAACAACGATCTGCGCATCGCCCGTCAAAATCTGCTGCATTCCGAGGGCTACGGACCGGAGACCGGAGCCGCACAACTGGTTGATGCCGAAGGCAGTAACCCCATGGCCCAGTCCGGCCTTCATGGCGGCCTGGCGTGCGGGGTTCTGCCCTTCGCCTGCTGCCAGAACGTGCCCCATGATCACTTCATTCACGTCATCCGGGTCCACACTGGCCCGCTCCAGCGCGGCGCGGATGACGCAGGCACCCAGTTCATGCGCTGCTATGGCCGAAAGGGCACCGTGAAAGCTGCCGACGGCTGTGCGCGCTGCACTGGCGATGACAATTGCAGGCTGGCTCATTCTTATGCCCTCAAATTCCTACGACACATTTTCCAAGATGGAGAGGGGCGGACCGTGCTGTCAATGTCAAACGCGGCGATGGCGTGTGGCGTTGCACAAAAACATTGTCAGGATGGTTTCTTTACGCATAAGGTTGGCGTGGGAGATCAGGGAGGATTAAACACTATGGCCGGGAATAACGCGCCCATAACCATCAAAAAATACGCCAACAGGCGGCTTTATAACACCGCGACCAGCGCTTACGTGACGCTGGATGATCTGGCGAAGCTGATCAAGCGTGGTGATGACTTCAGCGTACAGGATGCGCGCAGCGGCGATGATATTACCCGCTCTGTCCTCACGCAGATTATTGTCGAGCAGGAAGGAAAGACCGGCGAAACATTGCTGCCGGTCTCGTTCATGCGGCAACTGATTACATTTTATGGTGATCCGCGTCAGCGAGCGGTGCCGGGATTTCTAGAGGATTCCATGCAGACATTTGCAAGTCAGAAGCCCGGCACGGAGCCACGGGCATGACCATGCATCACTGTCGCCTCTGAAGTGTGTCAGGGGAAAAGCGGAAACCGGTTTCCGATAAGACAAACGAAATAAGACGCTGCAGACATAAAAAAGGCCGGTCAAACCGGCCTTTTTTTAAAATCAATGTAGAAGACTTATGCTTCTGCCTTCGGTGTCAGAACCTGGCGGCCACGGTACATGCCTGTCTTCAGGTCGATGTGGTGCGGGCGGCGCAGTTCGCCGGAGTTCTTGTCTTCAACGAAGGTAGCAGACTTCAGGCCGTCAGCAGAGCGGCGCATACCGCGCTTGGACGGGCTTGTTTTTCTTTTTGGAACGGCCATTTCAAACTCCACTTGATCGGTCAGGCCCTGCCGGACAGCCAATCATCAGGCCGCAAGAAACAGGGTTCAATTTTGTAATTTTGGCGCGCTTATACATGCGTTATGCCCACTTGACCAGTCCCCGGACGTATTTTTTGACGTCCTGGCAGCCAGCCCATATTACGTAAGTTTCGCGCAAGCTTGCGTAATACGGCGAAGCGCTTCGCCCAGTTCCTCTTTCGATGTGGCATAGGATATGCGGAAGAACGGCGATAGTCCGAATGCAGAGCCGGGTACAACGGCTACATGTGCCTCGTCCAGAAGATAGGCGCAAAATGCCCGGTCACTCTCAATCACCACGCCGTTCGGCGTTGTGCGGCCAAGCAAGCCGCCGCAATGGGCAAAGGTGTAGAATGCACCTTCCGGCACCCGGCAGGTGATTCCGTCGATGGCATTGAGTGCGGACACGACCAGATCGCGTCTTTCCTTGAAGCTCTGCGTACGTTCGGCCAGAAAGTCCTGCGGGCCCGTCAGCGCCGCCAGTGCGGCAGCCTGACTAATGGAGGAAGGGCACGAGGTCGCCTGGCTTTGCACCACCGCCATCGCTTTGATTAGCGCTGCAGGCCCACCGGCATAGCCAATGCGCCAGCCGGTCATGGCGTAGGCCTTGGACACGCCGTTCACCGTCAGAGTACGGTCCGCAAGTTTCGGCTCCAGGGCAGCGGGCGTGACGAAATCAAAATCGTCATAGACGATGTGCTCGTACATATCGTCGACCATCAGCCACACATGCGGATGGCGCAGCAGCACATCCAGCAAAGGGCGGTAGTGTACAGCACTATAAGCGGCACCGGATGGGTTGGAGGGCGAATTCAGCATCACCCAGCGTGTTTTGGGTGTAATGGCTGCTTCCAGTTGCGCGGCCTGCAGGCGAAATCCGGCGTCAGCATGACATTCGATCAGCACCGGTTCCCCCTCACAGATCCTGACAATGTCGGAGTAGGAGGTCCAGTAGGGCGTGGGGATGATAACCTCGTCGCCCGCATCCAAGGTCGCCATCATGGCATTGAACAGGATCTGCTTGGCACCTGTCGCCACCGTGATCTGGTCTACGCTGAGAGCAAGCCCGTTTTCACGCGCAAACTTGTCGGCAATTGCCGCCTTTAGCTCCGGTGTGCCATCGAGAGCGGTATATTTGGTCTGCCCCCTGCGCATGGCGTCAGCCGCTGAATCCTTGATGAAATCCGGCGTATCGAAGTCCGGCTCACCGGCACCCAGAATGATAACGGGCGCACCAGCCCGCTTCATGGCGCTGGCGCGTGCGCCAATCTGCAGGATTTCCGATACACCGAGTGTGGCAATGCGAGAGGCGGGCCGAAACCCCGCCTCGTTTGCGGTGACAGCCATTCGTTTTTCCTATTCAATATCGAAGGAAACGCCCTGCGCCAGCGGCAGGGATTTCGAATAGTTGATGGTGTTGGTCGCCCGACGCATATAGGCGCGCCACGCATCCGAACCCGATTCGCGGCCACCGCCGGTTTCTTTTTCGCCGCCAAAGGCACCGCCGATTTCCGCGCCTGACGTGCCGATATTGACATTGGCAATGCCGCAATCGGAGCCATCGGCGGAGAGGAACCGTTCGGCCTCCTGCATGTCCAGCGTAAAGATGGAGGAAGACAGGCCCGCGCCAACCGCATTGTGGTCAGCCACGGCTGCATCAAAGTCCGTATACTTCATCACGTAGAGAATGGGCGCAAAGGTTTCTTCCGTCACCGGGGATACCTGTGCGGGCATTTCCACCAGCGCCGGCTGAACATAGAAAGCCTTGTCCGATCCGAGATCAACCCTGTCCCCGCCTGTGACGGAACCGCCTGCGGCCTTCGCAGCATCAATGGCCTTCTGCATACCTTCATAGGCGGCTTGATCCACAAGCGGCCCGACCAGTGCCGTGCTTTCCAGCGGGTTGCCGACCGATACGCTTTCATAGGCCTTTTTCAAACGCGGAACGAGCGTGTCATACACGCTCTCATGCACGAACAGACGGCGGAGCGTCGTGCAACGCTGGCCAGCCGTGCCCATGGCACCGAAGGCGATGGCGCGCAGCGCCATATCCAGATCGGCAGAGGGGCAGACGATACCGCCATTGTTGCCGCCCAGTTCTAGAATCGCGCGGGCAAAACGCTTGGCCAGACGGGGACCGACATCACGGCCCATCCGGGTGGAACCGGTGGCGGAAACCAGCGGCACCTTGGGGTGATCGACCAGCACTTCCCCAACAGCGCGGTCGCCGATCAGCACCTGAGACAGGCCCTCGGGCGCCTCGCCAAAGCGGGCCAGCGCACGCTCCAGAACGGCCTGCGATGCCAGTGCGGTGAGCGGTGTTTTTTCCGATGGTTTCCAGATGACGGCATTGCCACACACCAGCGCCAGCGCTGCGTTCCACGCCCAGACGGCAACAGGGAAGTTGAACGCCGAGATAATGCCGACAACGCCCAGGGGATGCCAGGTTTCCATCATGCGGTGGCCGGGACGCTCTGTGGCAATCGTCAAACCGTAAAGCTGGCGGGACAGGCCGACGGCGAAATCGCAGATGTCGATCATTTCCTGCACTTCGCCGAGGCCTTCGGAGGGAATCTTGCCTGCTTCGATAGAGACAAGGCGTCCGAGATCGGCCTTTGCGGCGCGCAGTTCCTCGCCCAGCAACCGGACCAGTTCGCCACGGCGCGGGGCAGGCACCAGACGCCAGGCGCGGAAGGCCGCATCGGCCTTTTCGATCATGGCGGCGGCTTCATCAGCCGAATGGCTTTTCAGGCTCGCGATCTGCTCTCCGCTGACAGGGCTGAACGACGCCATCGTGCCGCCCGTATACAGAGCCGAATCCACGCCCAGCTTTGCCAGAATTGCGGCGGTTTCGTTTACGACATTCACCTTGGTAGAAGCATCCATAATTCTTTCCTATCTCGTTTATGGGGAAGCATAATCTTGGTCGATCCTCGCTTCACGCCGGTCGGATTATGCGTTCGCCGAAAGACACGGTGCCGAGATGCCCCGGCGATGTCATTGATTTGAGCCCTGCGGCGAGGGTCTTGATCTCTTGAGGGGTGTATTGATTGTAAAAAGGCTGGTTCTTGCGGCCGATGGCATGTTCGGCGCTGAAACTTCCATTGAACTCCTCGACCGCGACGGCAAACACGAACGTGCGCAAGCGTTGCTCGAAGGTGGGGTCGTTCCAGTGTTCGCTGTCTTTGGGAACCACCAGATTGAAATGCACGCCACCGTCGCCGATATGGCCGAAATCGCAGACAGTGACGCCTGAAAAATGGTTGGGCAGATCCGCCTTCATACGCGCGCAGAACGCCATGATATCGCCGCGGCGGAATGACAGATCAAACGCAATCAATCGTCCAAGGTGCTTGACCCCCTCCGAGAGGGCATGGCGCAAAGCCCACATGTCGTGGGGTGGGCCGATGAACGCATCGCTGAGCGGCGCATCGGAGGCTTCCCATATGTCAGCCAGCACACTTTCCAGCACATCGTCCAGCGACTGCTCGCCCGCACGCGGTGCCCAGGTGCGGCTGATTTCCGCCAGAATCACATAGTCTGGTATTAAGCCGCCCTGAAAGGGATTGCGAAGGCTGGGCACATGGGCAAGGGCTGCCGCAACCGCATCTTTCGACATGCCTTCAAACGCTGAGAGATAGGCCCCGAGCCGGTCTTCCATCGCTGTCAGCAACGGCAGGACGCTTGAGCTGCTGGCCGGTACCAGAAACGCTGTTGCCGTCTGTTTTGGCAGCCGTTCCAGCGTCAGCACGGCATCGGTCACCACACCGAAGGCACCGGACGTGCCGATAAAGATCTGCTTCCAGTCCACGCCGGTATTGTTCTTGCGCAGGCTGGATGTAAGGTCCAGCACGGTGCCGGTATCATCCGCCAGCACCACCGTCAGCCCGAGTGTATTGCGCCGCACATCGCCGTATTTCAGAAAGCGGGAGCCGCCCGTATTGGTGGCCAGCATTCCGCCGATACGCGGGTCGGCACCAAGGTCGATCGGGAAAAACAGGCCATGCGGCTCCAGCCGCCGGTTGATCTCTGAAAGCCGGAACCCGGCATCGACATGCAGAGATCTGTTGTCGAGATCGAGGTCAAACCGGCTGGTCATCCGGTCAAGACTGAGGACAACCTGCGCGCCGCTCTCATCCGGCGTGGAGCCGGAAACAAGACCCGTATTGCCCGCCTGCGGCACCACGGCCAGCTCATGCGCCACGCAATAGGCAAGCGCTGCCGATACCTCAGTGGTGCTTGCAGGGCGCAGCACCAGAGCCGCCTTGCCCGTATCATAGCGGGCCCCGGCCTCATAAGCGGCACGGTCGTTTGCAGACGTCACCACGGCCTTGTCGCCAAGCAGCGCAGTCAACGCGGCGATATGCGCGTCCAGACTCATTCCGCCGCGCTTCGCGCCAAAGATGCCGACAGACTTGCATCAATCGAGTCCTGCTCGATCTGCGCATAATGGTCAAATTCGTTCAGCACCCGAGCCCCCAGATCATCCTCGAATCGTTGCTGGTTGGGGCTTGCGGTAAAGTCCTGTGCCTGATCATCCCCCAGATTGGACTGGAATATACCCGCTGCACTCACCGGAAGAAAGTCTTCATAGACAATCGGGTCAAACGTCACGAGCCCATCGGCAATCAGAGTTTCAAGGTCGCCGTCCAAGACCACACCTTCGGCGGCCCCCGTCAGCCGGTAGCTGAAATAGCCAAGCTTCTGGAGGCGGATTTTGTCCCAGCTATCGGGAAAAGGGGTGAAAGCCTGTTTCAGTGCCGCCGCGTATTCTGCCGCATTGGAACCATCCGCCGCCGGGCGGACAATGGCGCGGGACGCCGTCAAAAGCTCATCATACAAGGCGCGACCCTTTGGCGTTAGTGCGATGCCGCGTTGTTCGATTTCGCCGAACCGCGCCGTGTGGGACCCAAGCTTCCAGTTGCCATCGCTATCGCGGAACGAAACCGGTTCTTCCAAAGCCTTGAATGATGTCTGACGCAGCAGGATAGGGCATTGCCGTGTTGGCGGTCCTTCAACCACGGCTTTCGGGGCAATGCCGTAATCCGGCATCTGCGTCTGTACCGCATCGATATCCAGCGTGCGCGGTGTCAAATGGTTGATGTGCGGACCCTTGAACGAAACCACGTCGGCAATCAGCCGGTGCGCATCGTGCAGCCGTTTGTACATCGGACTGTCAACATTGGCACGGTCATGCCAGCGGAAGGTTTCGAGCGCTTCCGCTACGAAGGTTTCCGCATCGGCTGCATTCAAGCCGCCTTCGGCTTCCGCTTTCTCAATCAGGGCCAGCGCGCCGGGCGTGAAAATCTGCCGTGCATCGAGAATGACCTTGGCCTCTGCGCGCAGCGTTTCATCGGCAATCAGATCCAGCCGCAGCAGCGAGGTGAAAACGCGGAACGGGTTGCGCTTCAGGCTGGCATCTCCCACGGGGCGGAAGGCTGTGGAGTGCACGGGCACGCCGGCTTCGGACAGATCGTAATAGCCCACCGGCCACATGCCCATGACGGCAAACAGGCGGCAAATCGTGGACAGTTCCTGTGGTGTGCCAAGGCGAATGGCGCCGTGACGCTCTTCGGATATGCGCTCCAGCGAATCGGTTTCCGTCAGCGAGGTGCGCAACTTGTCATCGGCCTCCAGCGTTGCAGCGTTCACCTTGGAAACGAGTTCCATCAGCGTGCCGTAAGCCGGAACCTCGTCTCGGTACATGGCGGACATGGCGCGCGAGAAAGCTGCACGAATCTCGTCAGCCGGTACAAAATTATTTGCTTTCACTGTCGTGGCCCTCGCAGTATGGATGGTTGGAGCGCAGATCATTCGTGTTTTAGATCATATGCCGGTTTAACCCGTCTTGGCAGCGCTGTTTTCGACTATAGTCATGCGAGGATGGAATGAAGTTAAGCCGCAGACTGGTGCCGGACGTTACCACGCTGCAAGCGTTCGAGTGTGCGGCGCGCCACGGCAGTTTCACACAGGCCGCGACAGAACTCAACCTGACCCAAAGCGCCGTCAGCCGCCAAATCAAGGATCTGGAAAGCCAGCTTGGCGTGTTGCTGTTCGAGCGCGTGCGCCAGCGCGTCATTCTGTCGGCCATGGGGCAGAAGTTTCTGCCCGAGGTGCGGCGTCTCCTCAATCTGACGGAAGAAACCATGGTGCGGGCTATGGCGTCAGCGCGGTCGGAATCCACGCTGTCCATCGCCACCCTGCCCACGTTTGGCAGCCGCTGGCTCACCCCACGCCTGCCAGCCTTTCTGCGCGATCATCCGGGAACGGTGCTGAATGTCGCCTCCCGCTCCAACCCCTTTGATTTCGAGGAGGAGAATTTCGATCTCGCTATTCACTACGGCCAGCCGATCTGGGCGCACGCCACCTGCACCTATCTGTGCAGCGAAATCATCGTGCCTGTTGCCTCTCCGTCAATGGTGGCGGACAACAGCATGGCAACCCCGCAGGATCTGGAGGGGCAACCCCTGCTGCACCTGGCCACCCGTCCCAAAATGTGGGCGCAATGGTTCGAGATGAATGGGACGGACCTCAGCACCGCCTATAGCGGCCATCGGTTCGATCAATTCTCCATGGTGATCGAGGCGGCGGTCGCCGGTCTCGGCTACGCGCTGTTGCCGCGTTATCTGATCGAGCAGGAGCTGGAAGCAGGTCGTTTACACGTGCTGTTCGACAGGCCCATGCAGACGGAAAACAGCTACTATCTGGTGGTGCCGGAAGGAAAACTGGAAAATACCGTCAGTCAGGCATTTCGCGCCTGGATCACTAAGCAAGTTAGTCAGAATACGCACTTGATATAGGGACCGGACCCCTGTGCCCTGCGCTCCACGATCCGGGACAGACCTGAAAGTCCGCGACCGGGTTTGGCAGGTTTGCGCGCGATCGGATTTGGCAGTGACACCGCTAGCAGGGCTGCCTGACGGCGGCTGAGTTTGGCGGCGGATACACCGAAATGATGCTGTGCGGCGGCTTCGATGCCGTAAATGCCTGGGCCCCATTCGGCTATGTTCAGATAGATTTCCATAGTCCGCCGCTTGGTCCAGACAAAATCGGCGACGATTGCCAGAGGCAATTCCAGGGCTTTACGCACGAACGAGCGGCCATTCCACAAAAACAGGTTCTTGACCGTCTGCATGGGAATGGTGCTGGCACCGCGTGAAGGGCTGCCATCCAGCGCGCTGCCGATCACGTCGTTCATCTGCACCCAATCCACCCCGTCATGCGCGCAGAATTGCCCGTCTTCCGACATCATGACCGATTGAACCAGCACAGGCGCGATATCTTCAAACGGCACCCACTGCCTGTCATAGCCCCGCAACAGCACGAAGTCGCGTATCATCAGCGTGGAAACCGGTCTTACCCCGTCAATAGCGTAGAAGAAAATCAGCACATAAGGGAGAAACACCAGCACGAGCAGAGCCTTCAGTCCGGTCCGCACATACGATATTCGGCCCCGGCGCATTGTGAAAAGGCCGTGGACAGGCATCGTCGTTTCCTCGCGTGTCTCCGGTGCAACGTCCAACTGCAAACCTGTGGTTCCAAAGCGTGTCTGTGGCTTCATAGCGGTCCACACAATGCTTTGCCAGCAAGGGCGGGCAAAAAATCGCACCGTGCGGTTATATTCCAGATTGCAACTGAACGGCCTGTCATGCCACACAGCCCTATGACCGAGTTGAGCACACAGTTTCTATCACGTTTGAAATCCCACGCGGCAACTGTGGAAGGGGAACTGGAGCGGCTTCTGTCCTCAACTCCTTTTGCCGATGAGATTGCGCGCCCCGAACGCCTTTTGAGCGCTATGCGCCATGGTGTGCTGAACGGGGGAAAGCGCCTGCGCCCCTTTCTGGTGATGGAAACCGCCGCTTTGCTGGGCGGCAATCCGACAGCGGCCCTTCGTGTTGCCGCGGCGCTTGAGTGCATCCACTGCTATTCCCTTGTGCACGACGATCTGCCCGCCATGGACAATGATGATCTCAGACGCGGTCAGCCGACCGTTCATATTGCCTATGATGATGCTACGGCAATCCTGGCCGGTGATAGTCTGTTGACGCTCGCCTTCGACACCGTGGCTGCGCCCCAAACGGCGCTACCGGACGCGCAGAAGGTTGCGCTGGTGCTGGCATTGTCGCGCGCCGCAGGGCTTGGTGGCATGGCAGGTGGACAGGCGCTCGATCTGGCCGCCGAAGTCACGGCACCGGACGAGGCGGGTATTCGTACGCTGCAATCCATGAAGACCGGAGCGTTGATCCGCTTTGCGTGTGAAGCCGGCGCCATGATTGCCGACGCGCCGCAGCATCGCCACACGCTGCGCCGCTATGGTGAAACCATCGGTCTTGCGTTTCAGCTTGCCGATGATCTTCTGGATGTGACTGCCGATAGCGCCACCATGGGCAAGGCCACCGGCAAGGATGCCGCACGCGGCAAGGGAACGCTGGTGTCCCTGCACGGCGAAGCGTGGGCACGGCAGACCCTTGAAACGCTGGTGAACGACGCGTGTGCGTTGCTCGAACCGTTTGCGGGAAAGGCCGATATGCTCAAACAGACCGCGTACTTTGTGGCGGAGCGTAGAAACTGAATCCATGACGTTGACGGCGATGGTTCCGGCATTCAATGTACGGGACGTTAAAAGGATTGAGTCCGTGAGCGATATCAGCAGTTTTTATCATAGCATTCTGGCGGTTTACGCAGCCTATATCCTGCTGATCCTCAGCCCCGGTCCTGCGACCTTTGCCATTATGAGCGCATCGATGGCGAGAGGACGCAAGGCGGGTATCGCAACGGCTCTTGGCATTTTCGCAGGCTCATTCACCTGGGGCTTGTCGGCAGCCTTTGGTCTTGCCGCCATTTTGAAAACCTACGGTTCGGCTCTTGAAATTCTCAAGATATTCGGTGGGCTTTATCTGTTGTATCTGGCCTATAAGGCATTTCGGGCTGCACGAACTGTTGATGCACCAATGACGGTTGGTGCGGTTTCTACCAGCGATATGCCAATGAAAACATATTTTCTGCGCGGCTATGCGATCCATCTCACCAATCCGAAGGCGATTTTTGGCTGGCTGTCCCTGATTGCGCTTGGGGTGCCACAGGGCGCCCCCGCCAGCATCACCTTCGTCATCGTTGGCGGTTGCATGGCGCTCGGCTTTACCGCGTTTATGGGATACGCCCTGTTGTTTTCCACCCACAGGGCAGCGGCGATCTACAGATCGCTGCGCCGCTGGATCGAGGGGACAATGGCCGGTTTTTACGGTATCGCGGGCTTGAGACTGCTGACTGCCCGGCTGTAGAGCATTTCCGCCTTGCTTCGAAACGCAAAAACGCTCCACCTGTTTGTTTTACGCATTTCCGGACGTAAAACCGCTACGCACTTTTGCGGGGAATACTCAAACTACTCGGCGGCTGCCTGACCCGCGGTCAGCCCAAACCGCTTTTCGATGTAATCTGCCACCAGCGCTTCAAAATCACCGGCAATGTTGGGGCCGCGCAGTGTCATGGCTTTCAAACCATCAATGAAAACCGGGGCAGATGGGGTTTCACCGGTGCCGGGAAGCGAAATGCCGATATCGGCATGTTTGCTCTCGCCGGGACCGTTGACGATGCAGCCCATGACGGCCACCTTCAACTGCTCGACGCCGGGATATTTCTGCCGCCAGACGGGCATGTTCTTGCGAATGTCGCTCTGAATTTTCTGCGCCAGCTCCTGAAACACGGTGGACGTGGTGCGCCCGCAGCCGGGACACGCCGCGACGACGGGGATGAACTGGCGAAAGCCCATGACCTGCAACAATTCCTGCGCCACCTGCACTTCGGTCGTGCGCGCGCCACCGGGATCGGGGGTCAGTGAAATACGGATCGTATCGCCAATGCCCTGCTGCAACAAAATGCTGAGCGATGCCGCAGACGCCACAATGCCCTTGCTGCCCATGCCCGCTTCGGTCAGGCCGAGATGCAGCGCATAATCGCAGCGCGAAGCCAGAATGGCGTAAACGGCAATCAGGTCCTGCACATTGCTGACCTTGGCGGACAGGATGATGCGGTCCCGTCCAAGACCGATGTCTTCCGCCAATGCGCCGGAATGCAGAGCGGATTGCACAATTGCCTCGCGCATGACCTGTTGCGCTGTCAGGGGAAAGCCTTTGGCCTGATTGTCGTCCATCAGGCCGGTCAACAGTTCCTGATCGAGAGACCCCCAGTTGACGCCGATACGGACAGGCTTGTTGTGTTCAATCGCCTTTTCAATGATATCGCCGAACTGCTTGTCCTTCTTGTCTTTAAAGCCGACATTGCCCGGATTGATACGATATTTCGCCAGCGCTTGCGCGCAGGCGGGATGATCTGCCAGAAGCTTATGGCCAATATAGTGGAAGTCGCCCACCAGCGGCACGTCCATGCCAAGGCGCAAGAGCCGGTCGCGCACATAGGGTACGGCGCGCGCACTTTCGTCCCGATCCACGGTGATGCGAACGATTTCAGAGCCGGCTTTATGCAGTGCTGCGACCTGCGCAACAGTGGCGTCGATATCGGCCGTGTCGGTGTTGGTCATGGACTGGACGACAACGGGCGCACCGCCACCGACCATTATGCCGCCGACATCTACGCCGACAGAGGACCTGCGGGGTTTCGGGTCAAAATCGAAAAATGACATCAAAGCCTCATTGAACGCGTCGTCTGTGGCACAAATACCAGCGTTTTTCCTTCTTCAGGTGGAGGATGTTGTGTGTGTTGTCAACACCACCTGCCTGCGACCATGATGCATAATTGCGTTGGTTTAACGACAGTCATCCCTTGAGGAAGGTTATTCCTGCGGCGAAAAGTCTGCGTGGCGCGCGTGGTGAGACAGCACGAGCACGATCAGAAGAAGGACGGGGACAGCGGAGAACACAACGGCCAAACCCGTATGTTCCGCCACGAAGCCGATGGTCGAAGGCGCAAAGAGCAAGCCGGAATACCCCATGAAGGTTGCAACCGACACGCCAATGCCGGGGGCGAGACCCGGAATATTGCCGCCAGCTGAAAAGATGATCGGCACGATATTGGCGATCCCGAGACCTGCCAACGCAAAACCGGCAACAGCAAACCCGGCGTTTGGCGCAAGGCCTGCGAGCGTCAGGCCGATCAGCGCGAACACGGCGCTGACGCGCAACGTGCGCACTGCGCCAAACCGGTCCCGCACCAGATCTCCCGCAAATCGCATGATGGCCATTGTGGCTGAAAACGCCGCAAACGCGAAGCTTGATACTGCGACCGATGCACCGAGTTCGTTGCGAAGATAAAGCGCGCCCCAATCCAGCACCAGACCTTCCGGTATCATCGAGAAAAGGGCCATCATGCCAATGATCCAGGGTAGCGGATTGAGAGGCAGGCGTAGCTTTTCATGCGTGACGTCGCTGTGCGGCGCATCGGCAAACAGCTTGTTCCACGCCAAGGCAACCATGGCTGCGCAGGCGATTGTAACGAAGACGGCATGCACCAACGCCCCAAAATGAGCCAGCAAGACGCCGCCGGTCGCGGCACCCAGTACACCACCCAGGCTCCAGAAGCCGTGGCATGAGGACATGATGGCACGGCGCATCGACTTTTCGACAGCAACCGAGTTGCTGTTCATGGCGACATCCATCGCGCCAACAAACCCGCCGAAGAAAAACATGGCAATGCAGGCAAGACCCAGGTTCGGCACCAGCGTCATCATCAACAGCATGGGACATGCAATGACGGAGGTTATGCGGACAAGCGAACGGGAGCCGTAGCGCGAAATAAACGCACCGGTGACCGGCATTAGAATCAAAGACCCGACGCCGAAAACCAGTATCAACAAGCCAAGGGTGAACTCGGATATCGCCAACCGCTCCTTCAGTTCGGGGATTTTGGGTGCCCAACTGCCGACAATAAATCCGTTCATTAAAAACAGCAGGGACACGGCCAGCCGTGGGGGCGGCATGGGCATGGTGCGGCGGGCAGGGGAGGTCGTCTTCAACGTCTGATCCACGGAAATCTCCAGAGAATGAGAACGCTATTCGATCGGACTGAATCAGATCGGCGCTCTGGCTCTATATTGTAAAAGCATAATATCATCGATCCTCGCTTCGCTCCGGTCGCGTTATGCTCTCGTCAAATTTTGTTTGTCCTGATCTCTCAAGACCGTCAGGTGCACGCAGTATCGTCAAGTCCGGTCGCTCGTACAGACCGAGTGCCTGTGCATCATGCTCGACGCAAAGAAAATCGCACTGGTCTAAAGGAACAACTGCGTGAGCGGCAGCGGTGCCAAGCTTGTCATTTGTTGCCGCTACCAAGACAGCACGGCTGCGCGCAGCTACCGCCTGTTTAAAGTGTGCATCCTCAAGATAATCTGCTGTGATCCCTGTATCGGGCGCAATGCCACAGGCACCGAGACAGGCAATATCGAACGTGATTGCCTCGATATCCCGCAGGGCGCGACTCCCCACTGCACCGCCAATTGCAATCGGAATGTTTCCGCCGATGGTGATGAGCTCCGTTGTATTGACCTGAGCAGTTTGAATAATGGCAGCAGCGATTGTCGGTGCGTTGGTTACAACAGTCAGCGGCAGATCTTTCGGCAAGGCGAAGGCAATGGCAAGGTTGGTTGTGCCAGAATCCAGAAACACCGTCATGTTTGGTCTGAGAGTAGCGATAGCGGCTCTGGCAAGCGCTGCCTTGACATCCCGATTGTCCGTCAAACGGGTGTTGAAATGAACCTTGGGCGTTGCGGTCGGCAACGCCCCGCCATAGACCCGTTTGCACAACCCGGCAGCGGCCAGCTCGCGCAGATCACGACGTATGGTGTCTTCAGAAACGTGGAACTCT
This sequence comes from Rhizobium sp. CFBP 8762, assembly GCF_014841565.1. Lineage (GTDB taxonomy): Bacteria > Pseudomonadota > Alphaproteobacteria > Rhizobiales > Rhizobiaceae > CFBP-8762. The sequence continues at coordinate 33,702 of NZ_JACYUD010000010.1, read as the reverse complement.
GCGGCGAGTTCGCTGGAGAGCACGCGCCCGTGCTCGGCTAACCGTGCCGAGATGACAGACAGTCTCTCTTGTATCAAAGGTTTCATCATCAACGCCGCAATCGTGCACAATCGTGTAAAAACGTGCATAGCATCGTTGTCAAGCCACGACAAGGCTGGCGCTTATGTCTCCGGGCAAAATTAGAAATATTGGGAACAACTGCGCATCCTGTGCATTACCGATACGAAGCCGCTGGCAACGACCAGTGGTTCGGACCGAAAACAACATTATGAGGCACGTATGAAAACCTTTATTATCGCAGCCGGCTTGGCTACCCTTATCGGCGGAACTGCAATGGCACAGACCGCGACGACGGCAACCACAACAGCTCCCGGCGCGACCAATTCGGCCATCGTCGTGCTACCGCCTGCACAGGCCGGTGCCGCTCGTGCGCACTACGTTCTCGATGATCTGGATGGCAAGAACATCTACGGTGTCAACAACGAAGTCGTCGGCGAAATTGAAGACTTCATCGTCGGTACCGATGGCAAGATCGCTGCTGCTCTCGTTGAAGTCGGTGGCTTCCTCGGAATGGGTGAAAAAGAAGTGCTGGTCAGCTGGGAAGCTCTGAATATCGTTGTTGAAAACAACGACGTTCGCATCACCGCGCCAACTTTGACCAAGGAACAGCTGGAATCGGCAGCTGACATCGACGTCAACACGATGGTCATCAAGCGCGACTAGTATTGTCGATCGTCCTTAAAGAAACCTCCGGTGAAAACCGGAGGTTTTTTGTGTCAGCTCGCCGCGCGCACCCGGTTCTCCTGCCGGTAATGACTGCCGAAGCGGCTGTCCAGAAACGCATCCAGCGCGATATCCTCCTGACGGACGAAGCCTTGAGCCTTCAAAGCGCCTGTGGCCAGCATATCCAGCACGGCGCAGATGGACGCGGCTGTCGTGATCTGAATGGCGCTCATCATGCGTCCTGCAACAACGGCACTGTAAACCTTGTTGGCATAGGTTTCCTGCACCAAACGCCCATCTTTCCGACCGCTGACGGTAACGAAGATAATGACCACATCCTGCGTTGTTGACGGCAGAGCGTTTTCCAGAATGTCTTTCAGCACGTCACGGCGATGGCGCAATCCCAAATCGTTCAGGAGCGCTTTCATAATGGCTGCGTGACCGGGATAGCGGATGGTGCGGTAATTCAGCGTGCGCACTTTGCCCTTTAGGGTTTCGCACAGCGTACCAAGACCACCGGATGTATTGAAGGCTTCGTAGGTCACACCGTCGAGCGAAAACTCTTCGCGCTCCTCCAGTGCCGGAACCTCCGTGAGGTGGCCGTCTACAATTGCTTCACATGGCTCAATATATTCATTGATAACACCATCCGTGCTCCAGGTCAGATTGTAATTCAACGCATTGGAGGGGTATTGCGGCAGGGCACCGACCCGCATGCGGACGCTGTCAAGCGTGTCGAACTGGCTGGCGAGATCATGGGCGACAATCGAAATGAAACCGGGCGCAAGCCCACATTGCGGAATGAAAGCCGTCTTGGCCTGTTCAGCCAACGCCTTCACTACACGGGTGGATTCCACATCCTCTGTCAGATCGAGATAGTGGATACCCGCATCGGCAGCTGCTTTGGCGATCTGCACTGTCAGATGGAACGGTGCCGCGCTGAGCACGGCGAACTTGCCCGTTAAAAGCGCCTGCAACGCATCGGAATCGGCAATATCCAGGGTGGCGGTGGAAACCCGCTCGTGTTTTTCGATGTGCGACAGGTGAATGTCACTCCGGTCAGCGACCGTTACGTGGTAGTCGCCGGAATGGCTAAGAAGCCGCGTAATGGTTGAGCCGATTTTGCCTGCGCCGATGACGACAACATGTTTCATTTTTATCCCCGCTGGTTTGTTGGTTCAATGATGATTGTCCTGCAGGTTGATGTGAAGCGGTGAAATGATCTAAAACGACACACTCTTTTGACGAAACGCCGAAACGTGTGTGCAGAATGCCGATGAGTGAGAAGGACCGGGAATTGATTTCCCTGTTGAGTGAAAATGCCCGGTTATCCACCGCCATGCTGGCGCGGAAACTAAACCTGTCACGCACGACAGTGCAGGCGCGGCTGGAGCGGTTGGAGCGCGATGGCGTTATTACCGGCTACGGGGTCAGGCTATCCGACGAATTCCAGCGGGGCATTGTGCGGGCCCATGTCATGATAACGCTTGCTCCCAAAGCGCTGGCGCGGGTGACGCCGCAGCTGGAAGCCATTCGCGCCGTTGGCCAGCTTCACTCCGTCAGTGGCGGGTTTGATTTGATCGCCGTGGTGTCCGCAGGCTCTATTCAGGAGCTTGATCTTATCATTGATCGCATTGGAGACATTGACGGGGTGGAGCGCACGCAAAGCTCTATCATTCTATCAACCCGGATTGACCGATAAGGTCGGTGATTGCTGAACGCCGCGACACCGGAACCAATCCCCGTTCAAGCCGTTATGGCTGCTCGCCTAATTTCGGACTCTGACCTGTGCCAACTGCTTGGCTTGCAGGCAAAAAAATGCCACTTTCATGCCAGAAGCGGAATACGCCCATTCTGCCCTGACGGGCACTCGACAGACCATAAGCATACCGGCATATGAGTTCTTGCATGCCGAACCATTCAACTTGGATTAAACTCATACACATGTCCCTTCAAAACAAATCGCCAGCCGCCTCCCGTGACGCGGAACCCAAGCAGTTTGATTTCAACGATTCCATTCGGTCTGCTTATTATTCCATGGATCAGCTTCGCGATGCCGGTGCGGCACTGGCAGAAGGGCGTATGGAAACCCTGCCCGGGTTCTACCCGATTGAGTTTCACAAGCGGCATCTGGAAAACGAGCAGGAAATCTTCCGCGTTTATCAGGTCACGGCCGGCGACGTTGCGTCCGGAGCAACCATTACGCCGGCCGCCGAATGGCTGCTGGACAATCACTATCTGGTGGAAGAGGCCATTCAGGAAGTCCGGCGTGATTTTCCGCGCAAGTTCTACCGTCAGCTTCCCACTGTCATCGTTGCCGGGGCGGCCATTCCCCGCGTGCTGGCGCTGGCGTGGCTCTATGTGGCGCACTCGCACAGTTCTGTTTCACGTGAAAGCATCACGGCGATGGTGGAAGGGTTCCAAAGCCGCGATACGCTGAAAATCGGCGAGTTGTGGGCGCTGCCATCCATCGTGCGCTTTGTGCTGATTGAAAATCTGCGCCGTATTTCCATCCGGGTAGAGCGCTCGCGCCTGATGCGCCGCCGCGCCAATGAGGCTGCCGATGAAATCGTGCGGCTGAACGACATGGACAAATCCGGCACCATCCTGTCGGAAATTCTGCCATACACCTCTGACAATACGTTCGTGACGCAAATGCTCTACCGTCTGCGTGACGGTTCGCATGCGTCTGCCATGGTTATCAACTGGCTGGAAGAAAAGCTGGAAGCCCGCAACAGCGATGCCGACGAAGCCCTGATGGCCGAGCACGGTCGTCTGGCCTCAGGCAACGTAACCATGGGCAACCTGATCCGCAGCTTGCGCGAAATTGACGATACCGACTGGGCGGTCTGGTTTGAAAGCGTCAGCAAGGTGGACGCCGCGCTGCGTGAAGGCTCCGACTATACCGATCTGGATTTCGGCTCGCGCAACAAATATCGCAGCACCATCGAACGCCTGGCCCGCCGCTGCGGCAAAAGTGAATATGAAGTTACGCAGACAGCTCTTGAACTGACGCGCGATGCACTTTCCAATGGTCAGGGGGCCAGCACTCAGGGTGCCAATGTCGGCGAGTTCCTGGTCGGCAAGCGCCGGATGGAGCTGGAAAAGAAGATTGGTTACACACCCAATCTTCTTCACGGTATCGTGCGCATGGGCCGCTCCCTCGACTGGGTCGCGATTGCGGCGCCAAACGTCATCCTGACCATTCTGGCCATGGTGGCTGTGTACTTGTTCGTTGGCCCCATGGACATTCCCAATGGTGCCAAGATCATCATCCTTGTGTTGTTTGCCTTGCCTGCTTCGGAAGGGGCAATGGGCCTGTTCAACACGCTGGTCACCATGTTTGTGCCACCGACGCGCCTCGTTGGCTACGAGTTTTTAGAGGGTATTCCGCCGGAGGCCCGTACGCTGGTGGCTGTACCGTGTATGATTGCCAAGCGCGACCATGTGGACGAGCTGGTGCGCAATCTGGAAGTGCACTATCTCGCCAACCCCAAGGGCGAAGTTTATTTCGCGCTGCTGTCCGACTGGCCGGACGCGGCTTACGAGGAAAACGCTGCCGATCAGGATGTGCTGGATTACGCGAAGCAGGAAATTGCAACGCTTTCAGCGCGCTATGCCTTTGACGGCAAGAACCGTTTCTTTCTGCTGCACCGCCGTCGCCTCTACAATGAGGCCGAAGGCGTGTGGATGGGCTGGGAGCGCAAGCGCGGCAAGCTGCATGAACTGAACATGCTGCTGCGCGGCGACCGTGACACCAGCTATATTCAGGGTGCCAATACGGTGCCGGACAATGTGCAGTATGTGATGACGCTGGACTCCGATACCCGCCTGATGCGCGATGCGGTGACCAAGCTTGTCGGCAAGCTGTACCACCCGATCAACCGTCCGGTTATCGATTTCAAGACACAGAAAATTGTTGGCGGTTACGGTATCTTGCAGCCGCGCGTCACACCGTCGCTCACCACCGGCAGTGAGGCCTCGGCATTCCAGCGCATCTTTTCGGTCAACCGCGGTATCGACCCCTACGTGTTCAGCGTATCCGATGTCTATCAAGATATCGCGGGCGAGGGGACGTTTACCGGCAAAGGTCTCTACCACGTCGACGCGTTTGAAACGGTATTGAAAGGCAAGATCGAGGAAAACTCGGTTCTGAGCCACGATTTGCTGGAAGGTTCTATGGCGCACTGCGCGCTGGTGACGGATGTGGAACTGGTGGAAGACTACCCGATCCGCTACGAGGTGGAAATGTCGCGTCAGCACCGCTGGGCGCGGGGCGACTGGCAGTTGCTGCCGTACATGGCGGATCTGACCAACGGCGTGTCCATGCTGGGCCGCTGGAAAATGTACGACAATCTGCGTCGCTCTCTCATTCCGCTGGCGTGGCTGGCGGCCTCCGTTATGGGCTGGTACTACATGCAGCCCACACAGGCGCTGATCTGGCAGGTGGTACTGATTTTCAGCCTGTTCGTGGCGCCCACGCTTTCGCTCGTATCCGGCCTGATGCCGCGCCGCAATGATATCGTTGCACGTGCACATTTCCATGCGGTCCTGTCGGAAATCCGTGCAGCCAATGCACAGGTAGCGTTGCGGATTATCTTCATCGCCCATGGCGCTGCCATGATGACGGACGCCATCGTGCGCTCCCTGTACCGCACCTTCGTCAGCCGCAAGCTGATGCTGGAATGGCGCACGGCAGCGCAGGCGCAAAGCTCTGCCCACACCAGCATTGCCGATTACTACAAGGCCATGTGGGCTGCCCCGGCTCTAGCTGTTCTGTCGCTCGCGCTGGCGGCTGTCTCATCAACCGGCCTGCCGTTTATTGGCATTCCATTTGCCTTGATCTGGGCCCTCTCCCCCGCCGTCGCGTGGTTCGTCAGCCAGTCCGCCGAAACGGAAGACCAACTCGTGGTGTCGGAAAGCGTTGTGCATGAACTGCGCATGATTGCGCGGCGTACATGGCGCTACTTCGATACCTTCGTTACGCCGGAACAGAACTTCCTGCCACCGGATAATTATCAGGAAACCCCGCAGCCGGTCATTGCGGCGCGCACGTCGCCGACCAATATGGGCGTCTACCTGCTGTCGGTCATCTCGGCCCGTGATTTCGGCTGGATCAGTTTCGAGGAGACCATTCGCCGTCTGGAACAGACCGTCGCCACCATCGACCGTCTGCCGAAATATCGCGGCCATTTGTTCAACTGGTACACCACCGACACGCTGGCGACGATGGAGCCGAAATATGTTTCTGCTGTCGACAGCGGAAACCTTGCGGGCCATCTGGTTGCCGTTTCCTCCATGTGCCGTGAGTGGGCAGAAGCGCCATCCGCGCATGTTCAGGGTAGCTTTACCGGCATTGGTGATGTTGCGGCCATCGTGGGCGAAGCCCTTCACGATCTACCCGATGACCGCAAGACCGTGCGTCCTTTGCGCCGTCTGATTGAAGAGCGTATCACAGGCTTTGGCAACGCCCTGCAAGCCGTGCAGCGGGAGCCGGAGTTCGCGTCCATTCGCGTGCTGAATCTGGCGGTGCTGGCACGGGATCTGCACAAGCTGACCGTCAACCTCGACCATGAAGTGCGCAGTGTCCAAAGCGGCGAGTTGACCTATTGGGCCAACACGCTGGTGCACACCTGCGAGGCGCATATTGCCGACAGCGTTTATGATATCGGCGCTATCGAATCCATGCGCCAGCGGCTGAACGTGCTGCGGGACCGCACCCGCGACATCGCGTTCTCAATGGATTTCAGCTTCCTGTTCCGTCACGAGCGTCGCCTGTTGTCCATCGGTTTCCGTGTCGATTCCGGCGAACTGGACGAATCCTGCTACGATCTTCTGGCCTCGGAAGCACGTCTGACCAGCTTGTTTGCCATTGCCAAGGGCGATTTGCCCACCGAGCACTGGTACAAGCTTGGCCGCCCCATCGTGCCGATCGGTGCACGGGGTGCCCTGATTTCCTGGTCGGGCTCGATGTTCGAATATCTGATGCCCCCGCTGGTCATGCAGGAGCGTCAAGGCGGTATTCTCAACCAAACCAACAATTTGATCGTGCAGGAGCAGATGAATCATGGCCGCCGTCTGAATATCCCCTGGGGGATTTCAGAGGCCGCTTTCAATGCGCGCGACCACGAATTGACCTATCAGTATACCAACTTCGGTGTACCTACCCTCGGCCTGAAGCGCGGTTTGGGTCAAAATGCGGTGGTGGCACCCTATGCCTCGATTCTCGCCAGCCAGTATGAGCCGGAAGCATCGCTGGAAAACCTTATGCGCCTGCGCAAACTCGGTGCCATGGGTGCCTATGGCTACCACGATGCGGTGGACTTCACGCCGACCCGCGTGCCGGAAGGGCAGACCTATGCCGTTGTGCGCAACTACTATGCGCACCACCATGGCATGTCGATTGCCGCCGTCGCCAATGTCGCTTTTGACGGGATTTTGCGTGAGCGCTTCCATGCCGATCCCGTGATCGAGGCTGCTGAACTGCTGTTGCAGGAAAAGGCACCGCGCGACATTCCGATCATAAATGCAAAACGGGAGCCGGAGTCTCTTGGCACGGGTCAGGACGATCTGCTGCGCCCGGAAGTGCGGACCATCGTGGAACCGCTGGCGAAGGAACGCGAAACCGCATTCCTGTCCAACGGCCATTACTCCGTCATGATGACGGCATCCGGTTCGGGCTATTCGCGCTGGAACGGCCAGTCGGTTACCCGCTGGAAGCCCGATCCGACGGAAGATCGCTGGGGCACGTTCATCTTCCTGCGGGATACGGAAAGCGGCGCGTGGTGGTCTGCCACTGCCGAGCCGCGCCGCGCGGAAGGGGAAACCACAAGAGCGCTGTTCGGCGACGACAAGGTGGAATTCGTCAAATCCGTTGGCGATCTCACCAGCGAGGTCGAATGCATCATCGCAACCGAGCATGACGCCGAAGGTCGCCGGATCACGTTGCACAATTTCGGCACGGAAGACCGCTTCATCGAAGTCACGTCCTACGCCGAGCCTGTTGTCGGCTCGGACGATGCCGACAGTGCGCACCCGCTGTTTTCAAAAATGTTCCTGAAAACGGAAATTGGCAAAACCGGTGATGTGATCTATGTCGCCCGCAACAAGCGCAGCCCAAGCGAGCCTGATATTCAGGTTGCGCATATGATTGCCGACAATGCTGGAACCTCGCGCCACACCGAAGTGGAGACGGACCGCCGCCGCTTTATCGGGCGCGGGCGCACCTTGGCCGAAGCCGCAGCGTTTGACAGCAATGCCAAGCTGTCTGGTACGGATGGCTTTACGCTGGACCCCATCATGGCGCTGCGGCGCGTGGTGCGCATTCCCGCCGGCAAGAAGGTAGCGGTGATCTTCTGGACCATCGCTGCACCAAGCCGGGAGGAAGTGGAACGGGCGGTGGATGCCTATCGCCACCCCGACAGCTTCACGCACGAACTCAGCCATGCATGGACGCGAAGCCAGGTGCAGATGCGCCATGTGGGCATTACCTCGCAGGAAGCTGCCAGCTTCCAGACCCTTGGTCGCTATCTCACTTACCCGGATATGCAGTTGCGCGCCGACCTTGCTACCGTGCAGGCCGGTCTCGGTCCTCAGTCTCTGCTCTGGCCACTGGCCATTTCCGGAGATTTCCCGATCTTTGCTCTGCGCATCAATGACGATGTCGATCTCGGCATCGCCAAGGAAGCGCTGCGGGCTCAGGAATATTTGCGGGCGCGCGGCGTGATTGCCGATCTGGTCATCATCAATGAGCGGGCGGCATCCTATGCGCAGGACATGCAGCACACGCTGGATGCCATGTGCGAAAACCTGCGTGGCCACGGCGATGGTCTGCGTCAGCACATCTTTGCGGTTCGCCGCGATGTGATGGACGCAGCGACGTGGCAGGCGCTTCTGGCCTCGGCGCGTGCGGTCTTCCACGCCCGCAATGGCAAGATTGCCGACCAGATACTGCGCGCAGCATCCCTGTTCGTAACCCCCGGTGTGAAGGCAGAGCCTGCGGTGCCACTGCTGGTGTCTGCCATGTTGCCGGTTGAGCCGATTGCCGATGCAGCGGTGAATGGCGATGGCTTGACGTTCTGGAACGGCTTCGGCGGGTTTTCACCCGATGGTGATGAGTATGTAACACGGCTGCGTGGTGGCGAAGCGACCCCGCATCCGTGGATCAACGTGATCTCCAACGATGTGTTCGGCTTCCATGTGTCTTCCGAAGGTGCGGCATTTACGTGGAGCAAGAACTCGCGTGATTATCAGCTCACCCCCTGGACCAATGATCCGGTGATCAACCGTCCCGGTGAAGCGCTGTTCATCAAGGATCTCGGTAATGGCGAGGTCTATACGCCCTACGCCGCACTGTCGCGGGATCGCTCAGTCGTGTTTGAAACCCGTCATGGCCTTGGCTATTCGGTGTTTTCCAGCCAGCAGAATGGTCTTGATATCGAGGTGTTGCAGACGGTCGACCGCCAGAAGCCGGTCAAATACGCCCGCATGACACTGACGAACACAGGCGGAGTGCGGCGCAAGCTGCGGCTTTATGGGTATGTGGAATGGGTGCTCGGCAACAACCCCACCAAAACCGCGCCTTTTGTGATGACCACGCATGAACAGGCGCAGAATGCGCTGATGGCATCCAACCCCTATAGCGTTGACAACTCCACGCGGGCCGCCTTCTTCTCGGCCAGCGAGCCGGTCTCTGGCTTCACAGCCAGCCGTCGGGAGTTTCTGGGCCGGGGCGGCGGTATCTATGCGCCGCAGTCCGTATTGGGCGGATCGCTTCTGTCCGGCACAACGGATGCCGATGGAGACCCGTGCGCAGCGCTCGCGGTTGACATCACCCTGAAGGCCGGTGAATCGCAGAGCGTTACCTTCCTTCTTGGAGATGCAGAAAATGAAGCGCAGGCCCGGGCGGTGCTGGGCGATGTGCGACTGCATGACGTCAACAAGGTTCTGGAAGACAACCGCACCTTCTGGAAGAGCTTTACGGGAACGTTGCAGGTGGATACGCCGGACGTTGCGCTGAACAACATGGTCAACGCCTGGCTGCCCTATCAGAGTCTGGGGTGCCGCATCATGGCGCGTTCGGCGTTCTATCAAGCCAGCGGCGCATTCGGGTTCCGCGACCAGTTGCAGGATACTCTGGCCTTCCTCATCCACCAGCCGGAACTGGCACGCGCGCAAATTCTCAACGCGTCAGCCCGTCAATTTATCGAGGGAGATGTGCTGCATTGGTGGCTACCGGGCACCGGTGCGGGGGTGCGCACGATCATCTCCGATGATGTGGTCTGGCTGGCCCATGCGGTACAGAACTACGTGTCCGTGACAGGTGATCAGGCGATTCTGGATACGGATATTCCGTTCATTGAGGGTGCCGCGCTTGCCGAAGGTCAGCACGATTCGTTCTTCACACCCAAAATCTCGGAAACGACCGCGAGCCTCTACGAGCATTGCGCAAAGGCCCTCGACCTCGCCATTCAGCGCACGGGTGAAAACGGTATGCCGTTAATACTCGGTGGCGACTGGAATGATGGCATGAACCGCGTTGGCGAGAAGGGCAAGGGGACCAGCGTCTGGCTCGGCTGGTTCCTTGCCGGCACGTTGCGCGCATTTCTGCCCATTGCCGAAGCACGCGGCGATACCGCCCGTGTACAGGCGTGGGAAGCGCATCTTCCAGCATTGAAGGACGCACTGGAATCGGCTGGATGGGACGGTGACTATTATCGTCGCGGAACGTTTGACGATGGTGAACTGCTCGGCTCCGCCTCCAGCGAGGAATGCCGGATCGACTCTATTGCCCAGTCGTGGAGTGTTCTTTCCGGCGAGGGAACACCGGAGCGGTCTCACCGCGCCATGGATGCCGTACTGGCGCAGTTGGTCGATGAGGAGCACGGTATTATCCGCCTGTTCACGCCGCCGCTGTCGCACACCAAGCAGGAACCCGGTTACATCAAGTCGTACCCGCCAGGCGTGCGTGAAAATGGTGGCCAGTATACCCACGCAGCCACATGGGTGGTGCTGGCTCTGGCGGCGCAGGGCCGGGCCGACGATGCCTATCGCTGCTTCCAAATGCTGAACCCGGTCAAACATGCGGAAAACGCAGGCGAGGCCGAACTGTACCGCACCGAACCCTATGTCGTTGCAGCTGATATTTACGGCGAGGGCCAGTTGACCGGCCGCGGCGGCTGGACGTGGTACACCGGTTCGGCGGGCTGGCTGTACCGCGCTGCTATAGAAGGCATTCTCGGTATTCACAAGAAGGGCGACCGCTTGTTTGTGAAGCCGGTTCTTCCGACAGAATGGCCGGGTTTCACTGCCACGCTGGTGTTGGACGGCAAGCCACGCACTATCGCCGTCACACGCGCTGAGGGTGGCTACGCTGTCACAATCGACGGTGTTGACGTTGGTACAGATGACGGGCTGACAATCTAGTCAGCCTTGGCACCAACAAGACATAAAAAAGGGAGGCTTCGGCCTCCCTTGTCATTGGTCACAGCACATTCAGCCCCAGACGATCAGCAGGTCCTTGGCGTCAATCTGATCTCCGATCTTCACAAGAACCTCGGCGACGGTGCCGTCTTTCTCAGCATGAAGCGCGGTTTCCATCTTCATCGCTTCAATAGACACAAGCACATCGCCTGCTTTAACGGCCGCACCCGGCTGTACGGATACCGCCGAGATTACGCCCGGCATGGGCGCACCCAGATGGGCCGCGTTGCCAGCTTCTGCTTTCCGACGCGCAGCACTGGAACCGCCACGGGTGCGGTCTGGAACCTTGATCGGGCGGGGCTGGCCGTTCAGCTCAAAGAAGACCTTGACCATGCCCTTGTCATCAACATCCCCGATCGCCTGATTGAGGACCACCAGCGTTTTGCCTTTTTCGAGATCGGCAAACAACTCGTCACCCGCTTCCAAACCATAGAAGTAGGCGGGCGTCGGTAGAATGCTGACCGGGCCGTAGGTCTCCGCAGCCAAAGCATAATCGGTAAAGACTTTGGGATACATCAGGTAGGACGCGAACTCGTTATCGCTGACCTCGCGTTCCAGCTTGGTTTCGATCTCCTTGCGCTCGGCGTCGAGATCGGCGTCTGGCAGCAGCGAACCCGGACGCACCGTATAGGCTGCATCGCCCTTCAGTGCCTTCTTCTGCAACGCTTCCGGCCAGCCGGACGGCGGCTGACCCAAATCACCCTTGAGCATCGACACGACAGATTCCGGGAATGACATGTCTTTCGCCGGATTCTCGACGTCCGCGACGCTCAGATCCTGGCTGACCATCATCAGCGCCATGTCACCCACAACCTTGGAGGACGGCGTAACCTTGACGATATCGCCAAACATCTGGTTGGCATCCGCATAGGCCTGCGCCACCTCGTGCCAACGGGTTTCCAGTCCCAGTGAGCGCGCCTGTTCCTTCAGGTTCGTAAATTGACCGCCGGGCATTTCATGCAGATAGACTTCCGATGCGGGACCTTTCAGGTCGCTTTCAAACGCCGCATACTGGTTGCGCACCGCCTCCCAATAGAAGGAAATGCGGCGAATCCATTCCGGGTCCAGACCGGGATCACGATCCGTGCCGCGCAACGCTTCGACGATGGAGCCAAGGCACGGTTGCGACGTGTTGCCGGAGAAGCTGTCCATGGCGGCATCTACCACGTCCACGCCAGCCTCAACCACCGCAAGAACCGTGGCGGCGGAAATGCCGGATGTATCGTGCGTGTGGAAGTGGATAGGAAGATCGGTCGCTTCACGCAGTGCCTTGAACAGAACACGGGCGGCGGCGGGCTTCAGCAATCCGGCCATATCCTTGACGGCAATGATATGCGCACCGGCTGCCTGTAGCTCAGCGGCGAGTGCGGTATAGTATTTCAGATCGTATTTTGGCCGGGCCGAGTTCAGGATATCGCCGGTGTAGCAGATGGCGGCCTCACACAGCTTATTTTCCTCTGCCACGGCATCCATCGATACGCGCATGTTCTCCACCCAGTTCAGGCAGTCGAAGACGCGGAAGAGATCGATACCGCCCGCAGCCGCCTGACGGACAAAGTATTTGACTACATTGTCCGGGTAGTTTTTGTAGCCGACGCCGTTGGCACCGCGCAGCAGCATTTGCAGCAGAATGTTGGGCGCATCTTCGCGCACCATGGCCAGCCGTTCCCATGGGTCTTCGGTCAGGAAGCGCATCGACACGTCGAACGTCGCACCGCCCCAGCATTCCAGTGAGAAAAGATTGGGCAACGCGCGGGCGTAGGTTCCGGCAATGCGCGCAATGTCATAGGTACGCATACGCGTGGCAAGCAATGACTGGTGCCCGTCGCGCATGGTGGTATCGGTGATCAGCACCTCTTTGCGCGCACGCATCCATTCGCCGAACTTTACGGGACCGAGTTCATCGAGCTTCTGCTTCGTGCCATCGGGAATTTTGGCGTCGATATACGGCACAATGGGTTCGGCAGCATCACTGCTCGGGCGCGGGCGGTTTTTGGCTTCTGGATGGCCGTTGACGGTGACGTCGGCCAGATAGGTGAGAAGCTTGGTTGCGCGGTCAGCACGCTTGACCTGCTGAAACAACTCCGGTGTCGTGTCGATGAAGCGCGTCGTGTACGTGCTGTCACGAAACTTCTCATGGGTGATGATGGCTTCAAGAAAGGTCAGGTTGGTCGCAACACCGCGAATGCGGAACTCGCGAAGCGCACGGTGCATCCGCTGGATGGCCTCCTGCGGGCCGGGGGCCCAAGCGGTGACTTTCTCCAGCAGCGGATCGTAATAGCGGGTAATGAACGCGCCGGAATAGGCTGTGCCCCCATCCAGCCGAATGCCGAAACCAGTCGCACCGCGATAGGCAGTGATGCGGCCATAGTCGGGAATAAAGTTCTGCTCCGGGTCTTCGGTGGTGATGCGGCACTGGAGCGCATGACCGTTTAGCCGGATATCTTTCTGCGCAGGGACTCCCGATTCCGGGGTGCCGATGGCAAAGCCATCGAGAATGTGGATCTGTGCCTTGACAATATCGATTCCGGTGACGACCTCGGTCACCGTATGCTCGACCTGAATACGCGGGTTCACTTCAATGAAGTAGAACTTGCCGGTGTCGGCATCCATCAGATATTCAACCGTGCCCGCGCCAATATAATTGGTCGCCTGCGCAATTTTGATCGAGTAGCTGCTCAATTCCTGTCGTTGTTCGTCGCTGAGATACGGTGCGGGCGCGCGCTCAACAACCTTCTGATTTCGGCGCTGGATGGAGCAGTCGCGCTCGAACAGATGCACGACATTGCCGTGAGTATCGCCCAAAATCTGGCTTTCCACATGGCGGGCGCGTTCCACCAGCTTTTCGAGGTAGACCTCGTCCTTGCCGAAGGCAGCCATGGCCTCGCGCTTGCCCTCTGTCACCTCGCGAATAAGATCCTTGGGATCGCGCACGGCGCGCATACCGCGCCCGCCGCCGCCCCAGGATGCTTTGAGCATCACGGGATAGCCGATTTCCTCGGCCATTCGGACAACCTCGTCCATATCGTCGGGCAGGGGATCGGTAGCCGGGACCACCGGCACGCCCACGCTGATGGCCAGTTCACGCGCCGCTACCTTGTTGCCCAGCCGGCGCATGGTATCGGGCTTGGGGCCGATAAAGATAATACCGGCCTCAGCGCACGCATCGGCGAATTCCGGACTTTCTGACAAAAGGCCGTAGCCGGGGTGAATGGCATCGGCGCCCGAGAGCCGCGCAACGCGAATCACCTCGTCAATGGACAGATAGGCTTCGATAGGACCAAGATCGCGCGCCAGATGCGGACCGCGGCCCACCTGATAGGATTCATCTGCCTTGAAACGATGCAGAGAAAGCTTGTCTTCTTCCGCCCAGATCGCGACCGTTTTTATACCCAGCTCATTGGCCGCGCGGAACACGCGAATAGCGATTTCAGACCGATTGGCGACGAGAATCTTGGATATAGGCAAGTCGGACTCCTCAGGACTTGAAACAGCGCAAAAGCACCGGAGAACAGGTGTAGCGTTCTCCGGTGAAAAGTTCAATGTAGGTGATTCGGGGTCAGGAAATCAGACCGAGACGGTAGGCAATGGCCACCGCATGCTGGCGGTTTTTCGCGTTCAGCTTTTCCTGAATGCCATTCATGTACCAGTCGACCGTATGGTTGGATATCTGCAACACTTTGCCGATTTCGATGGAGGTCATGCCGTCGGCCAGAAAGTTCAGGGCTTCCATTTCCCGTCGGGTCAACTGAATGTTTGCTGCGGCTTGCAGGAGAGAACTGGCAATCGGGTCTTGCAGCGTCAGCATCCGCCAGAACATCTTCTTGGCCAGCGCCTCAAATAGCAGCATGTCCAGCGTAGGCAGGTCAACGGTCTTGCCGCCCATGGAAAGATTGCCAAGCAGGCCCTGTCGCCCATGGATGGGGAAGATATAGCCATCTTCCATACCGTGGCTGCGAGCGTCGACCATCATGCGTTCCATGCGCTTGCGCAGGGGGTCGGACTTATAGATTTCCATGGTCTCCGCCCAGCGAAAACCGCGCTGGGCATGGTTGAGATAGCGCACAGTCGGGTCAATCAGCACGTATTTCTTCCGAATGTAGACTTCGGGCCATTCTTCCGGCCATCGACCGGCCAGAACCAGACTGGCCGGGTTCTCATGCGGTTTGGGTTGTCGCAAAAGGCCGTAGAAGCGAAACCCGTACTGATCCATGATCTGGGCAAAGGCGGAAACAATGTCTTGAACGGTCTCGTATTCGTCCAGTTTATGATTAAATGTCAGCAACAAGTCTGTCTTCATATTTCCCCCTTACGGACCTTGGTAAATACCTGCCGCGGCAGCCAAAGCGTTCAGCGCTCATTCATGTTCACGAGTCGATAATCCGACTACGAATTGTGGATCGGCCTCCTGCTTCCTCCCAGAGCAACGTGTCTGGTTCGCAATCATCGACAGAGCAGGAATGACAAAGCCGGTCCCGACCGTTTCAGAATTGAAATCACAGGTGATCCTTTCCACTCCAGTTCCTGTCGATCTGCACTGGTCGCATGCAGCGTGTTGCGGCGTAAAAACAGGCGACCCGAGAAGGGGTTTAACAGTGACATTGTTTCAGGTCTATGCAAGAGCTCTTAAATATCTTGCGGCTTATAAACTTCGTGTTTCGTCGATTGTAGCGGCCAATATCGTTCTGGCGCTGATCACCATCGCGGAGCCGATTCTGTTTGGCCGTATCATCGATTCGATTTCCAGCCGTGACGATGTTGCTCCCATGTTGTTCATGTGGGCCGGTCTCGGCGTGTTCAACACCATTGCGTTCGTTCTGGTGGCGCGCGAAGCCGACCGGTTGGCCCATGGCCGCCGTGCGTCGCTGATTACCGAGGCGTTTGGTCGAATCATCTCCATGCCGCTGTCCTGGCACAGCAAGCGTGGCACATCGAATGCGCTGCACACCCTGCTGCGCGCGTGTGAAACGCTGTTCAGCCTCTGGCTGGAATTCATGCGGACGCACTTGGCTACCGCCGTTGCCCTGGTTCTGCTGGTGCCGACCGCGTTCAGCATGGACGTGCGTATGTCTATCGTGCTTGTTGTTCTCGGTGCGCTTTATGTCATCATCGGCAAGGTCGTGATGGACCGCACCAAAGAGGGTCAGGCGCAGGTTGAAGGCCATTACCACACCGTGTTTGCCCATGTGTCTGATGCCATCAGCAACGTATCGGTCGTGCACAGCTACAACCGTATCGAAACCGAAACACGCGAACTGAAGAACTTTGCCAACCGTCTGATTTCCGCACAGCTTCCTGTGCTGGACTGGTGGGCGCTTGCCAGTGCGCTGAACCGCATGGCCTCTACAATCTCCATGATGGTGATTCTGGTTCTCGGTACTTTCCTTGTGCAGCGCGGCGAGCTGAAAATCGGTGATGTGATTGCGTTCATCGGCTTTGCCGGTCTGTTGATCGGTCGTCTGGACCAGATGAAGGCTTTCGTAACGCAGATTTTTGAAGCCCGTGCAAAGCTCGAAGACTTCTTCGTTCTGGAAGATTCGGTTCAGGACCGTGAAGAGCCTGCTGATGCCAAGATCCTGGGCAAGGTGCGTGGCGATATCGAGTTCCGCGATGTGTCCTTCGATTTTGCCAATACGACACAGGGCGTGCGGGATGTTTCCTTTACGGTGAAAGCCGGCCAGACGGTTGCAATCGTCGGACCGACCGGTGCCGGTAAGACAACGCTCGTCAACCTGCTTCAGCGCGTGTTTGAGCCGCAGGACGGCAAGATCCTTGTCGATGGTACGGATATCAGCACGGTAACACGCAAGTCTCTGCGCCAGTCCATTGCCACTGTGTTTCAGGATGCGGGTCTCTTGAACCGTTCGATTAGCGACAATATTCGTCTTGGCCGCGAAGAAGCGACAGAAGAGCAGGTATCGGAAGCTGCTGAAGCCGCCGCTGCCCGTGACTTTATTCTGAGCCGTCAGGACGGTTTTGATACCCATGTGGGTGAACGCGGTAACCGTCTGTCCGGTGGTGAGCGTCAGCGTATCGCTATCGCTCGTGCCATTCTGAAGGACGCTCCGATCCTGGTTCTGGACGAAGCAACCAGCGCGCTGGATGTCGAGACGGAAGCCCGTGTTAAGGTTGCGATTGACAACCTGCGCAAGGACCGCACAACCTTCATCATCGCCCACCGTTTGTCGACGGTTCGCGAGGCCGATCTGGTGATCTTCATGGATCACGGTCGTGTGGTCGAAATGGGCGGGTTCGATGAACTCAGCCAGAGCAATGGCCGCTTCGCCGGCTTGCTGCGCGCCAGCGGTATTCTGACCGATGACGACGTGCGCCGGACCTTGCACGTCGCTTAAACGATAGGCTTCGAATGAAAAACCCGCCGGTTCAGGCGGGTTTTTTTATAACCTTTGTTGACGCATTGTCCGGACGTAACAGCAACTCCGCTTTTTTACCGGAAATGCTTTCGCGTTACACTATGCCGCCACTGCCTGCCTTGGATGCGGGCCGCTCCGCGCCCACTTTGGC
The DNA here is from genome assembly GCF_014841565.1 of Rhizobium sp. CFBP 8762. Classification (GTDB taxonomy): domain Bacteria; phylum Pseudomonadota; class Alphaproteobacteria; order Rhizobiales; family Rhizobiaceae; genus CFBP-8762. The sequence goes on along the minus strand of NZ_JACYUD010000010.1, from coordinate 15,972 downwards.
CCGGTAGCCACTGGCGCGGTAGGCAGCCACGGGATCAATGGCACCGCCGGACCGCAAGCGAGCTTGTGCAAGAATGGGCTCCACATCGGTGCGGAAAGCGCGTTTCAGTGTCTCAGTTGCCATAATGGCATCATTATCATCCTGATATTCGGACAGGGCTTCCCGGTCCACCAGCAGGGCCTGCGCATAGGCGCGGCGAATCTCGTTGGCGCTGGCCATCAGGCTTTCGATGGGATCAGTGACATTGTGCGACTGGTCGATCATGTGGGCCGGATGGAAATTCTCAACCCCGCGGTGCTCGGCATCGACCAGTTCGTTGAAGACAAGGAACAGGCGGTACGGGTCTATGGACCCGGCATCCAGATCGTCATCACCATATTTCGAATCGTTGAAGTGGAAGCCACCCAGTTTCTTGAACTGGATCAGACGGGCTACGATCATTTCAATATTGGTGTTGGGCGCATGATGGCCGAGGTCAACAAGGCAGAAAGCCTTTTCGCCAAGGGTCTGGGCAATCAGCAGGTTGCTGCCCCAGTCCTGTACAACGGTAGAGTAGAACGCCGGCTCATACATCTTGTGCTCGGAGAAGATACGCCAGTCATCGGGCAGCGCTTTGTAGATATCGCCCATGGCGTCAAGGTAGCGCTCGAAACTGCGGGTAAAATTGGTTTGACCGGGGAAGTTGGACCCGTCCCCAATCCAGACGGTCAACGCTTTTGAGCCAAGTGCGTCGCCTATTTCAATGCACTCGATGTTGTGCTCCACCGCCTGCGCACGCGTTTCCGGTGTCACATGGCTGAGAGAGCCGAATTTATAGGAATGCGTTTGGTCCGGCGCATCGGAGAAACTGTTGGAGTTGATGGCATCGAAGCCAAGCCCTAGCGCCGTGGCATGGTCACGCAGTTCGTTCGGGTCGGCCTTGTCCCAGGGAATATGCAGCGAGACGTTGGGCGTCGCGCGTGTCAGTTGCTGGATAACCGCACAGTCATTCAGCTTGTCAAAAATGCCACGTGGTTCGCCGATGCCGGGGAAGCGGGCAAAGCGTGTGCCGCCCGTGCCGACACCCCATGAGGGAACGGCAACGAAGAATTCAGACACTTTGGCTGTAACTGCGTCAATATCTATCCCGCTGCGTGATAGCTTGTTCCCTAACGCCTGATAGTCGGAATTCAGGGCTTTTGCGCGTGCGTCATTGTCTGACTGAACGAGGTCAGGCGAAATTCTGGTTTCCACGGATTGCTCCTCCCCTATGGTATTTGAACAAAAACGCATATGATGCGTTATCATCCCTGAAACCCCCTACAACTCCCGTGAGGCGCCAGTGGACATTCTTCGTATTCTTCTTGCCATCCTCTTGCCGCCCGTTGGCGTGTTCCTGCAGGTTGGCCTTGGTCTTCAGTTCTGGCTGAATATTCTGTTGACGCTGATGGGCTACGTTCCCGGCATCATCCATGCCATCTGGGTGATTCTGCGTCGGTAGCCCACCGTTGCGTTAGCGGGTAAAGCTCTGCGCGTTGCCCGCATCCACGTTAATGATATTGCCGGTTGACTTCGCGGACGCATCCGATGCGAGGAAGTAAATGGCTTCGGCAATATCCTCTGGAAGAACATTCAGTTTCAGGAGTGAGCGCTTGCGATAGTGCTCCTCCAGATCGTCCACAGCGAGATTGGATAACGCCGCACGCTGCTCACGCCATTCGCCGTTCCAGATTTTGGATCCGCGCAGCACTGCGTCGGGGTTTACCGTGTTGACACGAATGCCTGCATCGGCACCCTCCAGCGCCAGGCACCGGGCCAAGTGGATTTCCGAAGCCTTTGCGGCGCAATAGGCCGACGCACCTTGGGATGCCGCCAAACCATTCTTTGACGCAACAAACACGATATTGCCGCCGATTTTCTGACGCTTGAACAGCCGGAATGCTTCACGTGAAACGAGGAAATACCCGGTCGCAAGAATTTCCATGTTGCGGTTCCAGACGCTGAGTTCCGTATCCTCTACCGCGGATGCCGATGCGATACCCGCATTGGACACCAGAATATCAATGCCCCCGAACTCGACGCAGGCCTCGATGAAGGACGTGATGACGGAGTCTTCCCGGGTTACATCCAGATGGACGCCGCGCACACTGTCTGCGCCAAAGCGTTTGGTGAAATCCTGTTTTGCGGTGTCGAGTGCTGCGGCATCGATATCGGCCAGAACCACGCAGGCACCTTCAGCCACCAGACGCTCTGCGGTCGCGCGGCCAATGCCGCCCGCACCACCCGTAACGAATGCAACGCGGCCCGCAAGGCTCTTTGGCTTCGGCATACGCTGGAGCTTGGCTTCTTCCAGCAACCAGTACTCAATATCAAAGGCCTCCTGTTCCGGCAGCCCTTGATACTCCGAGACGGTGGATGCGCCTCGCATGACGTTGATAGCGTTGACATAGAACTCACCCGCAATGCGCGCGGTGGCCTTATCCCGAGCGAATGACAGCATACCAACCCCGGGAATCAGGAAGATAACCGGATTGGGATCACGCATCGCCGGGGAGTTATCGTGCTTGCAGGCGTTGTAATACCGGGCATAATCGGCCCGGTAGTCTTCCAAAGCCGCATCCAGCCCTGCGACGATGGTATCAACGTCCGGGTTGGCGGGATCGAAATCAACGATCAACGGGCGAATTTTTGTGCGGAGAAAATGGTCCGGGCAGGACGTTCCCAATTGGCCGAGAGGGCGCAACTGAGCGGAATTGACAAATTCCAGCACTGCGTCCTGATCATCAAAGTCGCCCAGCTTGCGTTCCGCCTTGCCGATACGGCCGCGAATTTCCGGCATAAGGCGGGCTGCAATTGCGCGACGCTGATCGGGGGCCAAGCTCTGCGCTACGGCTCCACCAAAAATGGTCTTGCCAGAGGTCTGCTGATCAAACCAGACGATTGCCTTGTTGATGATATCAAGCGTCAACTCATAGCAGACCTTGGCATCATTGGCCCAGGTGAAGAGGCCATGGCTCTCCAGCACGACGCCCTTGGCTGACGGGTTCGCCTTGACGAACGCTTCCAGATCCAGACCAAGTTGAAAACCGGGGCGCCGCCATGGCAGCCAGCCGATATCACTGCCGAAAATCTGCTGCGTCAGTTCGCGCGAATTTTTGGAGGCGGCAATGGCGATAATGGCGTCCGGGTGCATGTGATCGACGTGGGTAAACGGCACGAAACCATGCAGGGGCGTGTCGATGGACGCTGCCCGGCTGTTGAGATTGAAGGTGCAATGGGGCAGGAAGCCAACCATGCGGTCTTCGTCCGCCACACCCTGATAAATGCCTTTCAATGCATCCAGCTTGTCCTGATAGAGCGTCGCGAAACCATCCAGTTTAATAGTGCCGACATCGCCGCCGGAGCCTTTGACCCACAGGACTTTGACAGGCTGACCGGTCAGGGGATCGGTTTCCATAACCTTGGCGGAGGTGTTGCCGCCGCCGTAATTTGTAATGCGCTTGTCAGCGCCCAGAAGATTGGAGCGGTAAAGAAGCTTGCCGGGCTCATCCAGTGTCGCGGCAATGGTATCATCCCAACGGTTGTCAAGAAGGCCTGCCTTCTCAACGAAGTTTGGCGTGCCAGTCATGGTATCCTCCCAAAATCCTCAGGATCAGGCGGCCATTGACCAAGCCTGATCGTTCCTGCACCGGTATCGCCCAATTTCACAAAGTCTGTCAATCTATAACGATCATAAACGCGCAAAAATGGCGGACATTGAATGTTCGTGAGCGAAGACGATTGACAACGGCTGGATTTCAGCCAAGTATCGGGCACAAGAGGAGAGCCGATGCACGAACGTGAACGCCACCGCATTATCTTGAGCGCGATACAGGAGAAGCCTGTCGTAACCGTGCTGGATATTGCCGGGTTGACGGAGGCGTCCGAGGCGACGATCCGGCGCGATATTGCGGCGTTGCACCTGCAAGGCAAGTTGCGGCGGGTGCGCGGCGGCGCGGAAGCGTTGCATCCACCGCAGCTCGGTAACCTTGCGGGGCGGCCATTCCGGGTATCGGAAACGGAGCACGCGTCCGCCAAGCGCGCCATTGCACGCGCTGCTGTGGATTTGTGTGCGGAAGGTGACGCCATTATTATCAATGGCGGGACGACGACTTTCCAGATGGTGCACTTCATGGCGGCGCGCCGCTTGCAGGTCATGACCAATTCCTTCGCCATCGCCGAGCATCTGGTGAAGCATTCCAAAAGCACCGTGACGGTGCCGGGCGGCGCCATCTATCGCGAACAGAGCCTGATCCTGTCACCCTTTGACAATGACGCGACCCGGAATTTTTCGGCCCGGCGCATGTTCATGGGCGCGCAGGGGGTGGGACCGCTGGGAATTATGGAATCGGATGCGCTGATTATCCAAAGCGAGCAGAAACTGATCAATCAAGCCGATGAACTGGTGGTGATGGTTGATTCATCGAAGTTCGACCGGCGGTCCAGCCTGCTGTTATGTCCGCTGGAACGGGTCAGCACGATCATCACGGACGAAGGCATCAGCGATGCCTCCCGCACGATGATTGAAAACGCAGGAATTACGCTCGTTGTGGCGAAAGCGACGGCGGCGGGGAGAGAGACGGCCTCGTTGACGGCATGATGCCGGTTCGGGGATGATACATCGGGTTCATTGGGAGGAGACATTATGAACAGGTTCAAGACACTGGCCGCGGGCGTGGCCTTTGCAATCGCAACACTGGCGGCAGTTGGTATGGCCAACGCTGCCGATATAAAAATTGGTCTGGTGGCCAAATCGCTTGGCAACGGCTTTTTTGAAGCTGCCAACAAGGGCGCGCAGGAAGCAGCGAAAGAGCTAGGTGGTGTAGAGGTAATCTATACCGGCCCTACATCCACCACCGCAGAAGGCCAGATTGAAGTGATCAATGCGCTGATTGCGCAGAAGGTGGACGCAATCGCCATCTCCGCCAATGATCCGGATGCTGTGGTCCCGGCGCTGAAGCGCGCGATGAGCCGTGGTATCAAGGTCGTTTCCTGGGATTCCGGCGTGGCCGCAGAAGGCCGTATCATGCACCTGACGCCATCATCCAATGCGCTGATCGGCAAGATGTGCCTGCAACTGGTGAAAAACCATTTGCCCGATGGCAAGGGTGATTTTGCAATCCTGTCGGCCACAACGACCTCCACAAACCAGAATATCTGGATTGAGCAAATGAAGAAGCAGATGGGCGATTTTCCGGGCCTCAATCTCGTCACCACGGTTTACGGGGATGATCTGGCCGACAAAAGCTATCGCGAAGCACAGGGCATCCTGACGTCGCAGCCGAATGTGAAAGTTATCGTAGCGCCAACAACGGTGGGCGTGTTGGCTGCATCGCAGGCGGTAAAGGATGCGGGCAAGATCGGTCAAGTCTACGTGACGGGTCTGGGTCTTCCTTCGGAAATGGCCGGTGCGATCAAGTCCGGGGCGACCAAGGAATTTGCGATCTGGAACCCGATCGATCTTGGCTATTCCATTACAGAAATCGCCTATCATCTTGTCAAGGGCGATACGGACGCAGCGGTCGGCGCTGAAATCGAAGCCGGGCGCATGGGCAAGATCAAGGTAGGTGAAGGCGGCGAAGCGGCCATGGCCGACCCGTTCATCTACAACGCGTCGAACATCGACGAATTCTCTAAAGTATTTTGATGCGCATGGCGATCCGGTGGCACGTCACCGGATCGTCACCGGCTTGATCCGACCGGAGTGAACGAGGATCAACCAGATTATGCCTGAACATACGTCAACCTGGACTCCAACATGACCACAGCTCTTCGACAGCCAGCCGTCGACATGGCCGCTCCACGGCTGGAGATGCGCGGCATTTCCAAGATATTTCCGGGCATCAAGGCGCTGGACCGGGTCAATATTGCGCTGAAAGCCGGTGAGGTAACAGCGCTGATCGGGGAAAACGGCGCAGGAAAATCCACGCTCGTCAAAATTCTGACCGGCATCTACCAGCCTGACGAGGGTGAAATTTTGCTGGATAGCCAGCCGGTAACATTCACCAATGCGCAAGGCGCGATTGACGCCGGTGTGACAGCCATTCATCAGGAAACCGTGCTGTTTGATGATCTGACGGTGGGTGAAAACATCTATCTGGGTCATGCGCCGCGCACGCGTTTCGGGCTGATCGACTGGAAGACGATGAATACCAAGGCGGCCAGCCTGTTGCAGGCACTGGAAACGGAAATAGACCCGGCCATGCGGCTGCGGGACTTGTCGATTGCTCAGCGGCATCTGGTAGCCATCGCGCGGGCTCTGTCGGTGGAATCCGGCATTGTTATCATGGATGAGCCAACGGCGGCCCTGTCGCGCAAGGAAATTGACGACCTTTTCCGCATCGTGACGCGGTTGAAGGCGCAGGGCAAAGCCATTCTGTTTATCAGCCACAAATTCGATGAGGTCTACGAAATCGCGGAAAACTACGTGGTTTTTCGTGACGGGCAATCGGTGGGGGCAGGACAACTGGCCGATGCGGGCCAGAACGAAATCGTGCGCCTGATGGTAGGGCGAGATGTTGCCAAAGCTTTTCCCAAGGTGGATGTAGCCATCGGCAGGCCCGTTCTCACTGTTGAGAACTATTGCCACGAGACGGAGTATCGCGACATCTCGTTTGATCTGCGTCGCGGTGAAATACTTGGGCTGTATGGGCTGATCGGCGCGGGGCGGTCGGAAATTTGCCAGTCGCTGTTCGGCATTTCCCGGCCATCCAGCGGTCGCCTGACCATGGACGGCAAGGACTTAAGCATCCGCTCCTCGGCAGATGCCATTGCGGCTGGTATTGTCTATGTGCCCGAAGAGCGTGGCCGCCACGGGGTGGCGCTGCCCATGCCGATTTTTCAGAACATGTCCTTGCCGTCACTATCGCGCACGTCGCGCAGCGGTTTTCTACGCGCGGCGGAAGAACTCAAACTGTCGCGCACCTATGCGGAGCGGCTGGACCTGCGCGCGGCTGCCCTGTCTGTGCCTGTCGGCACGCTATCAGGTGGCAACCAGCAAAAGGTGGTGATCGGCAAATGGCTCGCGACCCGGCCAAAAGTAATCATTCTGGACGAACCGACCAAGGGGATCGACATCGGCTCCAAGGCGGCGGTGCACGGCTTTATCAGTGAACTGGCGGCGGAAGGGCTATCCATCATCATGATTTCCTCCGAACTGCCGGAGATATTGGGCATGTCGGACCGGGTGCTAGTCATGCATGAGGGTTTAAGTGCTGGCTTGTTCGAGCGAGACCAATTGAACGCCGAAACGCTGGTGCGCGCCGCAACTGGAAATATGCAGGGACAGGAATGAAACATCTGCTGAAAAACCGTGAAGTCCTGCTGGTCGTGATTATTGCTGTCATGATTGCCTTGTTCGCCACGCGGGCACCGGGCTTTGCCGGACCCAAAAACCTCGCCAATATCTTCAACGATACGTCTATCCTCATCATTCTGGCACTGGGGCAAATGACGGTTATCCTTACAAAATCCATTGATTTGTCAGTGGCCGCCAATCTGGCGTTTACCGGTATGGCGGTGGCCATGTTGAATGCAGCCTATCCTGCCCTGCCGCTGGTGCTGATCCTTGGTGTTGCCATTGGCATGGGAGCGGCTCTGGGCGCAATCAACGGCTATCTCGTTTGGGCGCTCGGCATTCCGCCGATTGTGGTGACGCTTGGAACGCTGACGATCTATCGCGGCATGGCCTTTGTTCTGTCCGGTGGAAGCTGGATCAATGCGCATCAGATGACGCCGACCTTTCTCAACACACCGCGCACCATGCTCCTGGGTCTGCCGGTGCTGGGCTGGGTTGCCATTCTGATCGTGGCACTGATGGTGTTCGTGCTGTCACGCACCGGCTTTGGCCGCGCGACCTATGCATCCGGTGGTAACCCGGTGGCGGCGACCTATGCGGGCATCGATGTGGGCCGAACCAAGTTCTACGCCTTTGTGCTGTCCGGTGCGCTGGCGGGTCTTTCTGGTTATCTATGGGTTTCACGCTACGCAGTTGCCTATGTGGATATTGCTGCCGGTTTTGAGCTGGACAGTGTGGCAGCCTGCGTGATCGGCGGCATTTCGATTGCCGGCGGCATTGGTTCCGTGGGCGGTGCGGTGCTGGGAGCGTTGTTCCTCGGCGTGATCAAGAATGCATTGCCGGTCATTGGCATCTCGCCTTTCGCGCAGATGGCTATTTCCGGTCTCGTGATCATTCTGGCGGTCATCTTTAATGCGCGTGCAGAGCGTAACCGGGGCCGCATGATTCTGCGCGCCCATTCGAAAGCAGAGGGTGGTGCATGAGCGCTTTGACGGACCCCACAAACAGCGACAGCGCCCAGACCCGCCGCGCCATACCGGACCGGCTGGGAACACCGTTCACCCGCATTCTGGCAAGCTGGGAAGTGTTGCTGCTGATTGTCGCGGTGGTGATTTTCATCGCCAATGCGTTCGCCTCCCCTTATTTCCTCAACGCGTGGAACCTGTCGGACGCAACCTTCAACTTTACGGAAAAAGCGTTGATCGCCTTCGCCATGGCGCTGCTGATTATCGCGGGCGAAATTGACCTGTCGGTGGCCGCCATCATCGCGCTGGCCTCAACCGCTATGGGTGCGGCGGCGCAGATGGGATTGGGCACACCTGCACTGGTTTTGATCGGGGTCGGTACCGGGCTTGCCTGTGGCGCGGTCAACGGTTTCCTTGTGTCCGGTTTGAAGCTGCCATCCATCGTTGTCACCATCGGTACGATGAGCTTGTTTCGCGGCCTATCCTACATGGTGCTAGGCGATAAGGCCTATGGCGGTTATCCGGCAAGCTTTGCCTATTTCGGGCAGGGCTATGTCGTCTGGGTGTTTTCTTTCGAGTTCGCGCTGTTTGCCGTAGCGGCTGTTGTGTTTGCTGTCCTGCTGCACGCAACCAATTTTGGACGTCAGGTCTATGTCATCGGAAACAACCCGTTTGCGGCGCGCTTTTCCGGTGTGCCAGTGGAGCGGGTCAAGTTCATTCTGTTTCTGCTCACAGGATTGATGAGCGGCATAGCGGCTGTGTGCCTGACCTCACGCCTTGGCTCTACCCGTCCCTCCATTGCTCAAGGGTGGGAGTTGGAAGTGGTAACCATGGTCGTGCTGGGCGGTATTTCGATCCTGGGCGGGTCCGGCACCATTGGTGGCGTCGTGATTGCGGCGTTCGTCATGGGGCTGGTGACATTCGGCCTTGGGCTTCTTAATGTCCCTGGAATCGTCATGTCGATTTTCATCGGCCTGCTGTTGATCATCACGATTGCGCTGCCCATCGTAGCGCGACGCATGAAGGGACGCAGCCTGCGATGAGTGAACGCTACGCATTTGTCATGAAACTGAACCCCGGCATGGAGGCCGAGTACAAGCGCCGCCATGATGACCTATGGCCGGAACTGAGGGAGCTTCTGCACGACGCAGGCGTTTCGGATTACTCAATCCATCTGGATCAACAGACCAACACGCTGTTCGGTGTTTTGACCCGCGCCGCGGGCCACTCCATGGACAGTCTGCCAGAGCATCCGGTGATGCAGCGCTGGTGGGCGCACATGGCCGATATCATGGAAACGAACGCTGATTGCTCGCCCGTCTCGCGGGACCTCGTGCCGGTGTTTTTTATGCCTTGAAGCATTCAAGGCATTTGCTAGAGGTAAAAGCGATCCCGCTTTTAATGGACATGCTTAGCCACGGCCAACATCGTTGAAGTGGTTTGGATCGATACCGAGGGTGCGCAGGTCGCGGTCTGTGGGGCGGCGACGGCCTTCGATAGCAGCTGCAGCCGTTGTGGCAGCACTGAACACGGCAAAGGCGCGTGTGAAGATGTTCTGACTATGTGTGTTACGGTTGCTCATGAGATGCCTCAAAGTGTTGATGGACTTAAGATGATCTTTCAAGCTTGCAGGCACAAGTTGCAGCTTTTCACATCTCCCATGCAAAAATGTAAGGCGCTTGATATAAGAGCAAGAAAAAGGCCGCGTCAAAAGAGCGGCCTTTTTTCATTCCAGATGGTATCGGCTGATTAGTCTTCGCTGGCAGCGAGATCCGACAGAACTTTGCCTTTACCGCGTGCTCGAAGGATCAGCGGTACGACCAACGCCGCTGCCGCGACTGCAAGAAGGACGGCGGCAATTGGCGAGGCCACCAACGTGGTCAGATCGCCCTGGCTGATTGCCAGCGCACGGCGCAATTGCTGTTCTGCCATGGGGCCAAGAATAAGGCCCACGACCACTGGTGCAATCGGGTAGCCGAAGATACGCATGACAAACCCAAGAAGCCCGAACGCAAGCAACATTCCGAGTTCAAAGACCGACGGGTTTGCGCCGATGGTGCCAAGGGTCGCAAACAGCAGAATGCCTGCATAAAGCCATGGTTTGGGAATGGTCAGAAGCCGTACCCAAAGGCCCACAAGTGGAAGATTCAGAACCAGCAGCATGAAGTTGGCAATCAACAGGCTGGCGATCAGCCCCCAGACCAGTTGCGGGTTGGTTGCAAACAGCAGTGGACCGGGTTGCAGACCGTATTGCTGGAAACCCGCCAGCATGATGGCGGCAGTTGCGGTGGTTGGTAGACCAAGCGTCAGCAGGGGCACCAGCGTGCCAGCCGCCGAGGCGTTGTTGGCCGCCTCGGGTCCCGCAACGCCTTCAATGGCACCGTGGCCGAACTCGTCCGGATGCTTGGTCAGCCGTTTTTCCGTGGCGTAGGACAGGAAAGTGCCGATTTCGGCACCGCCCGCGGGCATGGCACCGATTGGAAAACCAATCAACGTACCGCGCAACCATGGCTTCCACGAGCGCGCCCAGTCCTGTGCTGTCATCCACACAGAGCCGCGCACGGCTTCCACCTTGTCGGGACCCCGGTCGCCTTGTGCTGCGATGTAGAGGCTCTCCCCGATGGCAAACATGGCGACAGCCAGCGTCGTAACTTCGATCCCGTCCAGAAGATCGGGAATGCCGAAGCTCATGCGGGCCTGACCGGTCTGTTGATCAATGCCGATAATCGCAAGCGCAAAGCCGATGAACAGCGCGGTAAGACCGCGAAGTGTCGAATCCCCGAACGCTGAGGACACGGTGATGAAGGCCAGCACCATCAGCGCGAAATACTCACGCGGACCGAAGACAAGCGCGAACTTGACGATAAAGGGGGCAATGAACGCCAAACCCAGGGTAGCAATGAGGCCTGCCACAAAGGAGCCGATTGCAGCCGTGGCCAGCGCCGGTCCTCCACGGCCCGCCCGGGCCATTTTGTTGCCCTCCAGCGCGGTAACGATGGACGAGCTTTCGCCGGGGGTATTCAGCAGGATGGACGTGGTCGAGCCGCCATACATGCCACCGTAATAGATGCCGGCAAACATGATGAGCGAGCCAGCCGGATCGAGCTTGTAGGTCACCGGCAGCAGCAGCGCGACGGTGAGTGCCGGACCAATGCCCGGAAGCACACCCACGGCGGTGCCGAGGGTTACGCCAATCAGGGCATAAAGAAGATTCATCGGCTGACAGGCGACGACGATACCCTGGAGCAGAAATTCAAACGTAGCCATTGTGCCTCACGAGAAAAACAGCCGCTCAAGCGGGCCGGCTGGAAGCGAAAGCTGCAACAGCTTGGAAAAGATGATCCACACGACAAAGCAGATGACAATGCCGATTGGAATGGAGAACCACAATTTGCGCTTGCCAAAACCCCGCGCCGTCAACGCGAACAGAAGGCCTGTGGCAATCGAAAATCCAAGGGGTTTCAGCAGCAGCAATTGCGCCACAAGGCCCGCCACGATCCACAGCACCGGAGGCACATCAAGCTGCTCCATTTCCGGAAAGCCACCACGAAAGGCCGTGTAACCGGTGCAAAGCGCCAGAATGACAAGGCCCCCGGCGATGATGTTGGGCACGGTTGCGGGGCCGATGCGGGCATAGCTCGCCATGGCACTCAGGCGTGATGTATCCCAGAGAATCAGGCAGCCAAGGGCGAAGAGACAGAGGGCAATGACAAGAGCGGCCCTGTTGGGGCCGCTGCGTGTTGGCGTTTGAGGCGCGTCGATGCTCATTCAACCAGCCCGATTTCTTTCAGGACCGCTTCGGAGGATGCGATATCCTTGTCAAGCTGGGCTTTGAACGCATCTCCGGCCAGATAGGTATCCTGCCAGCCCTTGGTTTTCAAAAGCTCCTGCCAGCTGGCCGATTTCACAGTCTTTTCCACATCAGCGGAAATCACAGCCGTTTGCTCCGGTGTCAGGCCGGGGGCAGCCGCAACCATGCGCCAGTTCTCGACAACCACATCGAGGCCGGACTCTTTCAACGTCGGACCATCAACGCCCGCAATGCGCTCGGCACTGGTGACAGCCAGCAACCGCAAGGTGCCGGATTTGACCTGCGACTCAAACTCGCCATACCCGGAAATGCCAGCCGTTACCTGATTGCCCAGAATTGCGGCCAAAGCCTCGCCACCGCCGGAAAACGCGATATAGTTGATTTTCTTGGGGTCGACACCGGCCGCCTTTGCAACCAGACCCACGGCGATATGGTCCGTACCGCCCGCAGACCCACCGGCCCAGGATACCGCACCCGGATCGGCCTTCAGGGCGGCAATCAGGTCCGCAATGGTTTGAATGGGCGACGCGGCTGGAACCACAATGGCCTCGTACTCGCCGGTGAGGCGGGCAATCGGGGTTACATCCTTGAGGGTTACGGGTGATTTGTTGGTGAGAATGGCCCCGACCATGACATAGCCGCCGACGATCAGCGTATTCGGGTTGCCCTTGGCCTGGCTTGCAAACTGCGCAAGACCGATTGTGCCACCGGCGCCGGGTACGTTCTGTACCTGTACGTTGCCGGAAATGCCTTCTTCCTGCATGACCGTTTGCAGGGAACGGGCCGTCTGGTCCCAGCCGCCGCCGGGGTTGGCCGGTGCGATCAGCGTATAATCAGCTGCAAAGGCAGGCAGCGACAGAGCGCCCGCAACGAGAGATGCCAGAAAAAATTGTTTCACACTCTACTCCTCCATCAGGCGCAACAGATGCGCACAATCACAATGATGGGGGTGGCTTACGAACGCCTTTGGCAATTGTTTGGCATCAGTGGCTCCCCCCACTGTTCGGTGCCCTCCAAGGTGCCGAACAAGCTCCTGCTTACATTACCCAACATTCGCTGCGATGCAAAACATCTTTGACGCGGTTATGAACTTTAACGTCCGGGCCGCGTCAGAATAAATGTGCTGCTGCCCATCAGCGTTATACCCACCACGACCAAAACGATGGTTGAGGGCTGCACATAGAAAAGCAGAAGACAGTAGCTGGCGATGATCATAGCGATGGCCGTCATTTTCGCGCGCCGGGAGATCGCGCCCCGGGCACGCCAGTCTTGCAACGGCGGGCCCAAAGTTTTGTGGTTCAGCAACCAGCGTTCCAGGACCGGCGAGCCACGAGAGAAAAACCAGGCAGCAGCAAGCAGAAAGGGTGTGGTGGGCAACAGGGGCAGAAAAATACCAACGACGCCAAGAACAACCATAGCCCAACCGGCTGCCAGATAGAAAAGGCGCATATGTGTCTTTAACGGCGTCCGTTCATCTTGTGCATTCATGATGGTGAAGAACGCCGGCCCGTCAGGTGTGCCATGTGAATGCGGTAGAACACCGGCGCAACGGACGTTGTTCCGGGCGTGGTATCCGGCTTGATAGCCCCCGGCTCCCACCAGTTCGGTCTGCTCTGCAGCAGGGTCCATGCGTGGTGATGCGTTGTATGCAGTTCCGGCGTATCCGGCAGTTCTTCAAACCGGCCGGTGACGATGACACTGCGCCAGTCATGATCGGACTTCAGCTCCAGCACGGACAGGCAGACCTGCGGGTTGGCCCGCATCCATTCAATCTTTTGCCCAGGCATGGAAAAGCTGTAGAGGTAGGGATACTCACAGGCAAAGCGCACCGGCACGCTGTAGGGCTGGCCTTCCTGAGCGCAGGCCAGATGTCCGAGCGACGCCGAATTGACGAAATCAACGCATTCCTGCGGGGTGAGTTCGGTGAGCATGGTATCCTCCCAAAATCGGAATTATACGCCTTTTCAGGTGTGAAGGAATAGCACGGACGTTGGCTTCACGTGAAACAGATTGACTTGCGCCACCGAGGGTTCCAGTCTGTTCTCATTGCCACAACGAGGGGACGTGCATGTTTCTACTCTCGCATATGTTGAAGGCGTTTATTCAAAAGGGTCAACTGACCGTTATCGATGCCGAGGGGCAGCGGCACGTTTATTCCGGAACCGATGGCCCCGCCGTTACCATGCGGCTGACCGACAAGAAGCTTTATCGTTCACTGGTGCTGAATGCCGAGCTGGCGGCAGGCGAAGCCTATATGGATGGAACTATGCGGTTTGAAGAAGGATCGACCTTGCGCGACTTTCTTTACCTGTTTTCCATCAATCGCCTTTCACTGGGGTCGTATCCCATACAAAAATGGCTGCGGGCCGTGAAAATGCGCTTCCGCAAGCGGCAGCAGTCCAACAAAAAAGGCCAGGCGCAGCAGAATGTTGCGCACCATTATGATCTCGGCAATCCGTTCTATAAGTTGTTTCTCGATGAGAACATGCTCTATTCCTGTGGCTATTTTCGTAATCCCGAAGATACACTTGAGCAGGCCCAGCGCAACAAGCTGCGGCTGATTGCTGCCAAGCTCTGTCTTCAGCCCGGCATGCGGGTGCTGGATATTGGCTGCGGCTGGGGGGATATGGCGCTGTATCTGGCAGCCATCGCGGATGTTACCGTGTTGGGTGTGACACTATCCAAAGAGCAACAGGTGCTTGCAACGCAACGGGCAATCGATGCGGGCGTGGTCGATAGGGTGACATTTGAACTGAGGGACTACCGGGACGTTAACGCGCAGTTTGACCGGATCGTCTCCATCGGCATGTTCGAGCATGTCGGCGTACACCATTATGACGAGTTTTTTGCCAAGCTGAACACTTTGATGCCCGATGACGGTGTCGCGCTGTTGCATTCCATCGGTCATATGAGCCCGCCGGGAATGGCAAGCGCATGGCTGCGCAAATATATCTTTCCGGGCGCGTATTCTCCGGCCCTGTCAGAAGTGTTTGACGTTGTGGAGCGCAACAGCTTGTGGGTCACAGATCTCGAGTTTCTGCGCGTGCACTATGCGACCACGCTAGCCCATTGGGCGGAGCGGTTTGCGCAAAACCGTGATCAAGTGATCGCGCTCTATGATGAGCGTTTTGCGCGCATGTGGGAATTCTATCTGATCAGCGCTGAGATGATGTTTCGCACCGGCAGTCAGCTTGTGTTCCACATGCAGCTATCCCGCAAGCGGGATGCGGCACCGATTGTGCGTGATTACATCACTGATGATCAGCGCACCCTGATCGGGCGTGAGACGGCGTTGGGTATGCCCGTTGGCTCTGACATTGCACGGAAAGCTCCGGGCAACTTCCGCAACTTATGAGGGATGGCATGGCTATCATTCTGGGGGCAACGAGGACCAGCTATTGCAAATATCTCTACAGCAACATTTATACAGGTGATCCGCGTATACTTTACGTCATCGACAGCAAGCGAAGCGGCCTCTTCAAAGATGATGGCGACATGATGCCGTACGCTATGGCAGCGTGACTCTGCGTTTTCAGGTGCTGGCTTTGGGGTGATGATATGAGTTTGACAAACAGCGGCCTGGGTGAACCCACGCATGAGGAAATGACCGAGCGGTTGTTTCGCACCGGGCAGATACAGGATTTTGCGCAGCGCCTGCTGGATGATCCCGCCTGCCTGGCCGCCTTTCGGCGCGTCGGGATCGGCGGCGAATTTACGCCCGAGGAACAGATGCTGATCTACGACACGCATGGGCTGGCAGACAGTTTCGAGGATGTGAGCCCGATTGTCCGTCTGGATTATCAGGCGGTGCTGCAGGCGCTGGCGCGTCGCGTTGCGGTAGGCCGGTTCGACAGTGCTTTGAGCGAAGCGGCGAAAAGCTA
>NZ_JACYUD010000009.1 GCF_014841565.1 Rhizobium sp. CFBP 8762 | reverse complement strand
CATGTCGATCGGTCGACGCAAATGGGCGCAAGGGTTCTGATCAATGACGGTTGGTATTAGAGCATATTCCGACCGGAGTGAAACGAAGATCGACAAGAATATGCACCAATATCATGATGTTAAAGCGCCGATCTGATACAATCAGATCGGGAAAAGCTCTAATGTTTCGCAACGAGTTCCGTTACATGCTTCATGTGGATTTCCAGCGAGGGTAGGGTCTTCTTGGCGAAGGCGACAACCTGCTTGTCATCTCCGGAAGCGATATAGGTGCGGAACAGGGCAACAGCTTCCATGTGGGCCTGTGCCTGCATGTCAATATAGAGGGCATCGAAATCAGCACCGTCAACGGCTTCAAGCTGTTTGATCATGGCGTCGTGCTTGGGGGCCAGCATTGGCGCTGGCGCATCCATCTTCGACGCGCTCAACGCCGTCTTGAGGTCGGCATCGGCCTTGGTGTGGTCCTTGATCATCTGATCTGCGAACATCTTAACGTCATCCAGCGATGACTTCTGCTTGGCAAGTTCGCTGGATTTGATCTCGAACGCATTCGAGCTCATCACAGTTTTTGCGAAGTCTGCCGTGTCCACTTTCATCATGGCCTTGGCGGAATCAGCGGGCTTGGCATCCTTGGCCTGCACAGCGCCGGACATAAGGGCGGCTGCCAGCAAAGCGGGGGCGATTACTTTATACATGAGGGTCTATCCTTGTGTGTTCAATTGCTTGCCGGTTTTACTTTGCAAAAGCAGCCTTGAGATCGGCAACAGCCGCATCTGTTGCGGTTTTTGCTTCCTGCACAACCTTGCCCATGCCGAAGAACTCATGCGTGACGCCCGCATAATTGATGGCATTGACGGTAACGCCTGCGGCCTTCAGCTTGTCAGCGTAAGCCTGACCTTCGGAGCGAAGCGGATCGATTTGCGCCGTGATGACAGTTGCCGGTGCTACGCCCGCAAGATCATCACGACCGACGAGGTCGATGCGAGGATCCGATGTTTCGTCCTTCGAGGCAAAAACATGGGAGATGAACCACTCCATATCCTTCTTGCCCAGAGGTGCCGCATCGGCATTCTCGACATAGGAAGGGGTGTTGGTGTCATTGCCTGCAATCGGGTAAACCAGCAACTGGTGGACCGGCTCGGTCGCCTTCAGCTTTTTCGCCATCAGAGCTACGTTTGCAGCAAGGTTGCCACCGGCGCTTTCACCGGCAACGGCAATCTTCTTTGCATCGCCATTCATAGAGTGGATGTTTTCAACGATCCACGCGTAGGCACTCCAGGCATCTTCATGCTGGGCCGGGAACTTGTGCTCCGGTGCGTGACGATAATCGACCGATACGACGATGGCATTGGCACCGAGCGACAGGGCGCGCGGCGTGGAGTCATACACGTTGATATCGGCCACAACCCAGCCGCCGCCGTGGTAGTAAACAACGACGGGGAACGGACCCTTGCCTTCGGGCATGTAAACGCGAGCCGGAACGCCACCGGACTTTGTCGGAATGGTAACATCCTTGGTCGCGACCTTGGACTCAGGTGCGGCAGGAATCTTTCTGTCACGCTGCACGCCACGGGCGGCATCGGCAGGGGATGCCTGGTTGCGGGCTTCCGGTACGGTCAGCGTGTTGAAGGGCTTTGAACCGAGCGAATTCAGCTTGTCGAGCACAGCCTGCATATCGGCGTTCGGCTTGACATCCATGGCTGCGTCGGAGGCAGGGGTCTGGGCCGCTGGGGTGGTGGAAGCGGCAGGCGCTGTTGGCTCCGCGGCGGGGGCTGGTGTCGTTGGTGCCGGGGTGTTGTCAGCGGGCGCTGCCGGGGTCTGCATTTCGGTTGGTGCCGGAGCGGTGGTTGCCGGGGCTGTTTCCTGCGCAAACGCGGGCATAACAGCGAGCGATAACGGCACGACGGTTGCAATGAGGTAGGCAGTGCGGCGGGAGACTTTACCAGTCATTTCAATGTCCTCTAAAGGTGATGTGTGGCCTTCAAACCCGCCGGATTCGTCTTTGTTCCGGCAGGTTGTGCGCGTAAAAATTATTTGTCACCGGAACCGGGCTCGGACATTTTGCGGTGCTGCTCTGCCAGCACGCCGGACGGCGTAACATTGGCAAGCGTGGTCATGACCTTGTTTTTCCAGCCGCTGACGACATCGCCTTCACCGTTCAGCATGGCCTCGAATCCGGCCTTGGCGACATCTGCGGGGTCGTCCTTCTTGTCCTGTGCCACCTTGGTGTCGAGCATGTCTGCGCGCTCAAAAAACTTTGTGTCGGTAGCACCGGGCATCAGGCAAGTGACAGTCACATCGGTTTCTTCCAGCTCATTGCGAAGGGCGAACGAGAAACTGTTCAAAAAAGCCTTGGATGCGTTGTAGACCGCTTGAAACGTGCCGGGCATCAACCCTGCGATAGAGCCTGTGATGAGAATGCGTCCCGCGTTTCGTGCGCGCATGTCGTTGCCGATCTTGTGGATCAACGCGATCGTGCCGACGATGTTGGTGTCGATCACATGTTTGGCCTGCGTCAAATCCTGATCCAGAAAACCATGACCCAGACCATGACCGGCATTGGCCATCAGCACATCCACAGGCCGGTCGATATCGGTCACGAAGTCATAGAAGGATTCGACCCCTTCCAGCGTCGAAAGGTCGGTCTGCATGGCCTCGACACTGGCGCCGAGTGCGCGAAAGTCATCGACAGCCTGCTTTATGTCGGGGTCGTCGGCGGCCAAAATTAAATCATAGCCTCGCTCGGCGCTGATTTTAGCAAGCTGGTAGCCGATGCCGGAGGAAGCGCCGGTGATAACGGCGAGGGGGCGTTCTAAACTGTCCACGGGGTGAAATCTCCGATTGAATGAATCGGAGTTTTAAGCCGTGAGCAGTCTTTAAGTTCCCGGTCTGTTTTAGGCCGCCTTCGACAATTGTTGCTGTGCCTGCGCAAACAACTGCACCGACCGCAGCCGTGCCTCCAGATCGTAGATCGGCATGGAGATGATCAGTTCATCGGCCTGTGTTTCCGCCAGAAAGCCATCGAGCTTTTCGGACACAGTGGCTGCGGAGCCAACCATGGCGTAGCTCATGGCGTGGTCCACAAATCCCTTCTCCATCTCGGTCCAAAGCCCGATCATGGTTTCGACAGGGCGTGGAAACTGTCCGCGTGCGTTGCGTCGCAGCGCGACGAAAGACTGCTGCATGGAGGTAAACTGGTGCTCGGCTTCCGCGTCTGTATCGGCGGCGACGCCCATCACGCCTACCATGGCGTAGGGTTCTGGCAGATACTGCGAGGGGGTAAACCGCTCCCGGTAAATGTCCAGCGCGCTCATCAACATATCCGGCGCAAAATGCGATGCGAAGGCAAAGGGCAGGCCCAGCATACCAGCAAGCTGTGCGCTGTAATGAGAGGAGCCAAGCAACCAGATCGGGATATGCGTATCAGCACCCGGAACTGCAATCAGTGTCTGCCCCGGCTGCGTGCTGCCGAGAAGCATTTGCAACTCAACAACATCATTCGGGAAATGCTCGGCACCGGCTTCCATATTGCGGCGCAGTGCCTGTGCGGTGCGCATGTCCGTGCCGGGTGCGCGGCCAAGACCAAGGTCGATTCGGCCCGGATACAGCGCTTCCAGCGTACCGAACTGTTCGGCAATTACCAGCGGCGAGTGGTTGGGCAGCATGATGCCGCCGGAGCCGACACGAATGGACTGCGTGCCCGCAGCCGCGTGCGAAATCACCAGCGATGTTGCCGCACTGGCAATACCTTTCATGCCGTGGTGCTCGGCCAGCCAGAACCGGTTATAGCCGTTGGCCTCCGCTTCCTGCGCCAACCGGCGTGATTCATTCATGGCTTGTCCAGGCGTGCCGCCGTCGACAATATGAGACAAATCGAGAATTGAAAACGGAACCATAGCGAAGCCTGACATTATACGTTCGGGGTTGGCTCTATGTAATCACGCGGAACTCGAATCCAACCCGTGAGAGAAAACTTGGTTCCTGTTTTTGTTTTGTTCACTTTTCACTGGCAGCTTCCGGTCAACAGCACTAATCTGAAGGCATGTCTAATATGATTCGCATCATCGGTATTGATCCGGGGCTTCGTCGCACTGGCTGGGGCGTGATCGAGAGTCTCGGCAATTCGCTGCGGTTTGTTGCTTCGGGCACGGTCACGTCCGATGGTGAGATGGATCTGGCCTCGCGCCTCTGCCAGTTGCATGATGGGCTGGCCGACGTAATCCACGCGCACCAGCCGCATGAGGCGGCCGTAGAGCAGACCTTCGTCAACAAGGATGCCGTGGCGACGCTGAAACTTGGACAGGCCCGGGGTATCGCCATGCTGGTTCCGGCCCGCGCTGGTCTGCTGGTGGCGGAATATGCGCCGAATGCGGTGAAGAAAGCTGTGATCGGCGTTGGTCATGGCGACAAGACGCAGATACACATGATGTTGAAGGTGCTGATGCCGAAAGCCACCTTCAAAGGAAATGATGCGGCGGACGCATTGGCCATTGCCATTTGCCATGCGCATAACAGGCAGGGGCTGGCAGGCCGTCTGGCAAAACTGGCAGGGTAACATGATCGGAAAACTCAAAGGCACCATCGATGAGATCGGCGAGGACCATGTGGTTCTGGATGTGCACGGCGTGGGCTATGTCGCCTACTGCTCATCGCGCACGCTCGGCAAACTCGGGCAGGCGGGCGAGGCGGCGGTGCTGTTCATCGAGACCTATGTGCGGGAAGACCAGTTCCGCCTGTTCGGGTTTTTGAGCGCGCTGGAGCGTGAGTGGTTTCGCCTGCTGCAAAGTGTGCAGGGTGTGGGTGCCAAGGTGGCGCTTGCGGTTTTGTCCACGCTGACGCCGGGTGAACTGGCCAATGCGATTGCACTGCAGGACAAAACCATGGTGTCGCGCGCACCGGGCGTTGGCCCAAAGGTTGCCATTCGCATCGTTACAGAACTGAAAAACAAGGCCCCCGCCTTTGCCGGAGAGCATAGCGCTAGCATTGGTCTGAAGCAGGAACTGGGCGAGGGCGTAGCATCCGCACCGGTCGCCGATGCGGTTTCGGCCTTGACCAATCTCGGCTATTCCAGAGATCAGGCGGCCAACGCCATTGCGGCTGCGCTGAAAAATGGCGGAGAAAATGCGGATAGCGCCCGGCTGATCCGACTGGGCCTCAAGGAACTGTCCAACGTATGAGTGACGAAAACAGACTGATTGCGCCGGAAAAGCGCGGCGAAGACATGGATATGACGCTGCGCCCGCAGACGCTGGATGATTTTACCGGCCAGGCGGAGGCGCGCGCCAACCTCAAGATTTTCATCGAGGCTGCGAAAAATCGCGGCGAGGCGCTGGACCATGTGCTGTTCGTCGGCCCGCCGGGTTTGGGTAAAACCACGCTGGCGCAAATCATGGCAAAGGAGTTGGGTGTTAATTTCCGCTCCACCTCTGGCCCGGTAATTGCCAAGGCGGGCGATCTTGCAGCGCTTCTCACCAATCTGGAGGAGCGTGATGTTCTTTTTATCGATGAAATTCATCGGTTGAACCCGGCGGTGGAGGAAATTCTCTACCCCGCCATGGAGGATTTTCAGCTTGATCTGATTATCGGCGAGGGACCGGCAGCACGTTCGGTCAAGATCGACCTGTCAAAATTTACTCTCGTAGCCGCCACCACCCGCCTTGGGCTATTGACGACGCCTCTGCGTGACCGGTTCGGCATTCCCGTCCGGCTGAATTTCTATACGGTCGAGGAGCTGGAATTCATCGTGCGGCGCGGGGCGCGGCTGATGGGGCTGGGCATGACGGACGATGGCGCGCGTGAAATTGCGCGCCGTGCGCGTGGCACACCGCGTATCGCCGGACGTCTGCTGCGCCGTGTGCGGGATTTTGCCGAAGTCGCCCGCGCCGAAGCGGTAACGAAAACCATAGCGGATGATGCCCTGACGCGGCTGCTGGTGGACGGCATGGGTCTCGATCAGCTTGACCGGCGTTACCTGTCGATGATCGCCCATAATTTCGGCGGCGGCCCGGTCGGCATTGAAACCATCGCAGCCGGACTGTCCGAGCCGCGTGATGCGATTGAAGATATTATCGAGCCCTATCTCATTCAGCAGGGTTTCATCCAGCGCACACCGCGCGGGCGTATGTTGACCGCCAATGCCTGGAAGCATATGGGCCTGGCCGTGCCAAAGGATTTGGAGGCCACGCAGTTTCGTCTGTTTCAGGAGGAGGACTGACGCATTTTCAAGCGAAGTGGATACCGGTCGCGTTCAGAAAATGCGCAAAAGGAAGTCGGAACACGACGATGCTTTCTGCATTAGTCATGACAGCCGAGGAGTGATCATGACGAAATTTGCCAAGGGTACACAGGTTGAATGGAAATGGGGCAAAGGCACTGGCACCGGCAAGGTGGCGGAAAGCTTTACCGAAGACGTCGAGCGCACCATTAAGGGCGAAAAAATCAAGCGGAAGGCCAGTTCGGATGAGCCTGCTTACCTGATCGAGCAGGAGGATGGCGGCAAGGTTCTGAAAAGCCACTCCGAGCTGGAGAAGGCGACATGAGCCCGGACGACACGAAAAACGACAACACACCCCCACAGGCCGTGGCCGAAGCTGCGGAAAAAGGGCTGGAACTTCGCGGCAAATTCAAGCGCGGTGGAACCGAGATCGGTGTTGCCCGCGCCCGTGATTTGAAAAACCGGAAAGCGCTTTCTGACGATACGATCAAGCGGATGGTGAGCTACTTCAAGCGCCACAATGTCGATAAGCGGGCCAAGAATTTTGGCGATGACGAGAACCCGTCAGCAGGCTACATCGCATGGCTTCTTTGGGGCGGGGATGCCGGAAGGGACTGGGCGGACCAGCGCAAGGCCGCGCAGGAGCCGACATAATTTCGTCATGGCAATGTTAACCGTTCGGAGATGCAATCATGTCTCTGATGGCTTTCCACAACAGATTTTCGCCGCCCGGTGTCCAGCCGGTTGCAGCAAGGCTTGAGGTGTCCATCGGGTTATAAGCCTGTTTATCGCCCGTATCAGGCAGTGGATGTATGCATCCGGTTAGGCGGTTCACTTCGGCCAGAATGTCACGCGTATCGACCAGCACATCCGAAACATTATAGACCGGTTCCGGTTGCGCCAGACGCATGACGATTGCAACGGCTTGGCCGACGTCCATGCCGTGCACCTCGGTTCCGACGCGAGCGGCGACTGCTTTTCCGGCGAGATAATCGAATATCAAGGTTTCCCATTTGTGCGGGCTTCCCGGTTGCCTCTGGCCGTAGACGCCGGTAACGCGCAGTGAAATGCCCTTGAAACCGTCAGCGCACATCGCCTGCAACGCGGCTTCTGCTTGCAGTTTTACCGTGCCGTAAAGTGTGTCGGGGTTGCAGGGCGTGGTTTCGGTCAGCGCGGTGCCAGGGTCTTGCGTGCCATATACGGCCCGACTGGACAGAAACAGAATGCGTTTGACCCCTTTGGCGCGCGCCTCCCGAAAGAGGCGCACGGTTCCATCCAAATTGGCCTGGCGGAAGCCTTCGGGGTCAGCCCCTTCGCCGCCGCGATAGCGGCCAGCGACATGTTGGAACGCGCCATGGACGAAGATATCGACACCATCGAACAGCGCCGACTGGTCGCGGTCCGGGTCCAGTGTCATGGCGCGGAAGTCCACAGGAGCGGAGAAAGCGTTGGGCTCGTGTGCGGTCCGACCGGCATTCACAACGGTGTGGCCTTCGGCGACCGTGCTTTCGACAATGAAGCCGCCAACATAACCGCTGCCGCCCGATACCAGAACCTTCATGGCGATGGGTCCGGCAGACGGGCAATGTCCGGGATGGTGTCTCCCCGCGCAAACGCCCACCACAGATCGATCAGCGGCTTCAGCGTGTCGGCTTTGGGATGGTCGTGCTCCCATGGCTTTTCATACTGGAAGTGCAGCACGGAAATGGATGGCCAGTGCCAGAGTTCCGGCATGGTGAACCACACATATTGCAGCATATTCATGGTGACCGGCAGCCCATGCCAGTCCGGGAAGAAGCCTTGTAGAAGGGTCTGGTCCGTGCGCGGCCAGAAGGCGTCCGGTTGATCGAGCGCCGTCAGCATGGCCGCAAAGGTCTCAGTGCTGGGTTTGGCGACGAACACACCGGAGTTTAGCCGGTGAAAATCCTTGAGGCTTTCATAGACATTCGGCGCGGCTGAAAATTCCGGATATCCGAAGTAACGGTCAATATTTTTCAGCACCAGCGTGTCGGCATCGAGGAAAATACAGCGATCATACGCGGTCAATTCCCACAGTCGAAGCTTACAAAAATTATCGAGCGGCGAATGAAATGCCGGTTTTCGGCCCTTGGTGAAAGGAGCCTGTTCATGCACATTGCGACGCGCATGACGCTCGTTGAAGGCATCCGACAGCGGGAGCAGATCAACGGGATGCAGTCGGCATCCTATCTCAAGCAGCGGAGCCAACGCCCCTGCCGATACCCCGCCTGTGTGCAGAACCACAATATCTGCCAGTGTGCCGCTGTGGCGCAGCGACCGGGCAAGCGCAAATGCGCCGAGCGCGTAATCCTCATTGGTCACGAGCGTGACATAGGCGTGCGCCCGGGCGTCCAGTGTCATGATACCGATTTCAGCCTGCGGCCTTCCGGGTCGTGATCGACCTTTGCGGCAATGTCCTTGGTCCAGGCGGACACGGCCGGCACGCGGGAGCGATCCACGCGATAGGCATATTTTTTGGCGATATCGACGATCTCTGACAGAAGACCGTTTTCCAGCGTGATCGGGTCCAGACCCAACAGCTTGAATTTCTCGTTGCGCACGATCAGGTCATTTTCAGCGGCTTCCTTGCGGGGATTGGGCAGGAAGATGACTTCGGAGCCGGTCATGCCCGCAATCATCTGCGCCAGATCGCGCACGCGGTGCGTTTGCGTCATCTGGTTGAAGATTTCCACCCGGCTACCCCGCTGGGGCGGGTTTTTCAGCGCCAGTTCTATGCAGCGCACCGAGTCCTGAATGTGGATAAAGGCCCGCGTCTGGCCGCCGGTGCCGTGGACTGTCAGCGGGTAGCCGATGGCGGCCTGAATAAGAAAGCGGTTGAGAACCGTGCCATAGTCGCCATCATAATCGAAGCGGTTGACGAGCTGCTCATGGCGGCGGGTCTGCTCCGTATGGGTGCCCCAGACAATACCCTGATGCAGATCGGTGATGCGAAGTCCATCATTCTTCGCGTAGAACTGGAACAGCAACTGATCCAGACACTTGGTCATATGGTAGATGGATCCGGGGTTGGCCGGATAGAGAATGTCCTGCGAAACCGTATCGCCCGCAACGGTCTCGATACCGACAGGCAGATAGCCCTCCGGGATCGCTGCGCCTACGGTCGAGTAGCCGTAAACACCCATGGTGCCGAGATGCACGAGGTGGGCGTCCAGGTCCAGTTCCACGAGCGCATTGAGCAGATTGTGGGTGGCGTTGACATTGTTGTTGACCGTGTAGTTCTTATGCCGGTCGGTCTTCATGGAGTAGGGGGCAGCCCGCTGCTCGGCAAAATGCACCACCGCATCGGGCCGGTTGTCTGCCAGCCAGTTCTTCAACAGCTCGTAGTCACGCGCCAGATCGATCAGATGAAAATGAATGCGGCGACCGGTTTGGGCATGCCAGATGCGCGTGCGCTCCTGAATGGAATCCATGGGCGTAAGCGATTGCACGCCCAGCTCCGTATCAATCCAGCGGCGGCTGAGATTGTCGAGGATATGAATCTCATGGCCCGCATCCGACAGATGCAGTGCCGTCGGCCAGCCTACAAATCCATCGCCGCCCAGAACTGCAATTTTCATCGGAATCTCTCCTGCTTAGCTTGCTTCTAGCTTTAAAACGCAATTATGACAGCTTTACAAGGGCTGCTCAATTGACAGGAATCCGTGACCATGACCGAAGCTGACCACCATCTTTCTGGCGCCCTAACGCCAAGCGGACATACGTTGGTGAGCCGTGTTTATTATGAGGATACGGATTTTTCCGGCTTCGTCTATCATGCCCGCTATCTGCATTTCATGGAACGGGCGCGCACCGATTATCTGCGTCTGCTGGGTGTTGAGCAGGGCAATCTTGCGGCTTCTGACGATGAGGGGCTGCTGTTCGTCGTCCACCGCATGGAAATTGATTTCAAACGCCCCGCCCGCATGGATGATATTTTGTCCATTCACACCCACACCGAAAAGGCTGGAGGGGCCAAAATGGTGCTGGCGCAAGAGGTAAGGCGTGGCGATACGCTGCTGATCGCGGCCAAGGTCATCATCGCCGTCATCAATGCACAGGGCCGCCCCCGGCGTCTGCCTGAATCTCTTGCCGACAAATTTCTTACAGCGATTTGATCATCTTTTGAGTCAGCGACTGCTTCCAGTTCGAGGAGTCGCCCCACGGATCCGGCTGGTCCAGCCGGGCCAGCACGTCGGGGATGCGGAAGAGATTGGCGGCCTTGAGATCGGCCAGTTCCTCCCACGACACCGGCGTTGCCACCGGTCCGCCATCGCGCGCCCGCACGGAGTAGGGCGCAATGGCCGTTGAGCCGCGATCATTTCGCAGCCAGTCCACGAAGATGCGCCCCTTTCGCTTGGCCTTGGACATGGTGGCGATGAAATCCTCCGGGCGCTCTTGGGCCAAATGCTGCGCCACGGCCTTGGTGAAGGGTTTTACCATGTCCCAATCGGCGCGCCGGGACAGGGGAACGATGACATGCACACCCTTGCCGCCGGTGACCATGGGAACGGATTTCAGGCCAATGTCAGCGAGCATATCGCGCAGCTCAACGGCGGCAGTTTTCACCGTTTCAAACGTTACGCTCGGATCAGGATCAAGGTCGAAAATCATCCGGTCCGGCTTGTCGAGATTGTCGATGGTTGAGCCCCAGATGTGGAACTCTGTTGTGCTCATCTGCACGCTGGCAACAAGCCCCTCGGCATCCCTCACATACAGATAGTTCTCCACGTCCCCGTTGGATTCGGCAATCGGAACCTGCCGAATTGCCTCCGGGAAGCCATCGCTGGCATGTTTCTGGTAGAAGCATTTCTTTTGCGGGCCGTCCGGGCAGCGCACCAGCGACAGAGGATGGTTGGCGGCAAAAGCCAGCATCTTGGGCGCTGCCACGGCGTAGTAGCGGGCGAGATCAACCTTGGTGATGTCCGGGTCGGTGAACAGCATCCGTTCGGGATGCGTGATGGAAATGCCGAGCACATCCTCCGGCTTTGTCCCTCGGCGCGGGGCGTATTTCTTCGCTGCGGGCTTTTGTGGTTCCTTATCCGGCGCAGTTTCCGGTGTTTCAAGGGTCACGGCATCGGCCTCCTTGTCTTCGCGAAGGCCAAGGAATGCGCCGTGGCGCACCTGACCGTCATCGGTGAACTCGGCATAATCTACCTCGGCAATCAGCACGGGATCGATCCAGACGGCATCACGCTTGATCGGGCGTGGTACGGTTACAAAAGGCATGGTCTTTTGCGTCAGTGGTCTGAACCGGGCAGCGAGATCAGCCATAGTGTCATGGTCAAAGCCGGTGCCGACCCGGCCCTGATAGGTCAACTTGCCATCCTGAAAGGTGCCGATCAGCAGAGACGCGAAGGGGCGCCCCGCCTTGTCGGATTTGGAATAGCCCCCGATCACAAATTCCTGCCGCTTGGTGCATTTGATTTTGAGCCAGGAGCCGGAGCGCCGATTTTCATAAGTCGCATCGGCGCGCTTGGCGATGATACCCTCCTGCCCATGGCCACACATTTGCGAAAACACCTCCGGCCCGTGACCCACAACATGGTCACTGTATTTGATCGGGCTGTCGGCGGGCAGGGCGGCCAAAAGGGTCTGTAAGATTTCCTTGCGCTCCAGCAAGGGTCGCGCTTTCAGGCTTTTGCCGTTCAGTTCCAGAAGGTCGAAGGCATAAAACTCAATCGGACCGCCGTCCTTCAAGGCTTTTTGCAGGGCGGAAAACTGTGATCCGCCGCCATGCGCCACCGCCTCGCCATCAATCAGCGCCGACTGGCATTCGACCTCATCCATAGCCTCAGCAATATCGGGGAACTTGGCCGTCCAGTCGAGGCCTGTGCGGGTGTAGCAGGTAGTCCCATCTTTGCCGAGCGCCACAAGCAGGCGATAGCCATCAAATTTGACCTCGTTCAGCCATTCCTCGCCATCCGGCGCTTTACTGACCAGAGTTGCCAGTTGCGGCGGCTGAAAAGCCGGGGCAGGGCCGCGCGCAGGTGCTTTGGCTTTTGTTTGGGGTTGTGTTCTGACTGGCGTTTTCGCAACGCTCGCTTTCGCCGGAGATTGCTTGGCGGCCTTTGCCTTGTGAGTGGCTTTCGCCGGCGGACTGCCTGCGGCGATGTCTTCCATGGTGCGGCCCGTTTTCACGCTGGTCAATTCGTCGCGGACCAGCCGCTCGCCATCGTCTTCTGCGGCTTCGTCGCGGGCCTTCATTAGCAGCCAGTTTTCACGCTTCTCTCCGCTGCGCGGCTTCATGCGCACCAGTATCCATTCACCGTGCATCCGCTCGCCATGGGCTATGAAGTGGAGCTTGCCCTCCGGCAATGTCTTGTCCGGGTCGTCCACCGGCTCCCACCAGCCCGTGTCCCACAGCATGACCGTGCCGCCGCCATATTCCTTTTTGGGAATCATGCCTTCAAAGTCGCCATAGTCGAACGGGTGGTCTTCCGTGCGCACCGCCAGCCGTTTGTCATCGGGCGATACACTTGGGCCGCGCGTGACGGCCCAGCTTTTCAACACACCGCCCCATTCCAGCCGTAGGTCGTAATGCAGCCGGGTAGCCGCGTGCTTTTGCACGGCAAACAACAGCTTATCCGGTGCCGTGTCGTTGGCTTTTCCTTCCGGCTCGGCCGTTTTGGAAAAGTCACGTTTGCGGTTGTATTCCAGCAGTTGATCGTCGGACGAAGCCATGGGTCACCTCACGGCATTCAAACTCTTGAGGGCAAGCCTCGGTTCCCGTGACAGTCTGTGCCGGATCAGTAACGGAGTTTTAACCTTAATGATGTCCTACTGCTTTTGTCGGCATTTGTTCCGGGCATGTCATGCTTTGACCAAATTTGACGGCAAGAAGGCGCTGGAGATGCTTTGTCTTCTCTCGCAAAAGCTGTAGCGATTGCGATCACGCGGCTGGCGCAATCTTGTAAACAGTATCATTGAGCCTCCCGGTTGTGCTTGGCGCGCCGGGTATTGGGATTCGGGGACGTACAGGTATGGAACAGGCAGGACTGGCCGCAGCAACGACAGATGTATCTCTCTGGTCGCTGTTCATGCAGGCAGGCTTCATCGTCAAGCTGGTGATGGTTGGTCTTCTGGGCGCCTCGGTGTGGACCTGGGCCATCATGATCAACAAGACCATGATGTTTAAAAAGTTTCGCAACCAGATGGACGCGTTCGAGCAGGTGTTCTGGTCGGGCCAGTCGCTGGAAGAGCTGTACCGCACGCTCTCGGACCGACCAACCTCCGGCATGAGCGCCATTTTCGTATCCGCGATGCGGGAGTGGAAAAAGTCGTTTGAACGCGGTGCCCGCTCCCCGATCGGTTTGCAGATGCGCATCGATCGCGCCATGGACGTGACGCTGTCGCGCGAGGCCGAAGTGCTGGAAGCCAAGCTTGGATCGCTCGCCACGATCGGCTCGGCTGGTCCGTTCATCGGTCTGTTCGGCACCGTGGTCGGTATCATGACATCGTTTCAGGCGATTGCCGGTTCCAAGTCCACCAACCTTGCCGTTGTGGCCCCCGGTATTGCCGAGGCGCTGCTGGCAACGGCCATCGGCCTTGTTGCCGCAATTCCGGCGGTTATCGCCTATAATAAATTTACCGCCGATGCGGGCAAGCTGTCCTCGCGGATGGAAGGATTTGCCGACGAGTTCTCCGGTATTTTGTCCCGCCAGATCGATGAGAAGCTTCAGCCGCGTCAGGCCGCCCAGTAAATCGCTGGTACTTTAGGTAAGGGGTTAAGTCCATGGGCATGGCAATGGGTGGCAACAAGGCCGGAGGCGGTCGCCGCAGACGCGGTGGGCGCAAGGGGCCGATTGGCGAGATCAACGTCACACCACTGGTGGACGTCATGCTCGTGCTGCTCATCATTTTCATGGTGGCAGCGCCAATGATGACCGTCGGCGTGCCAATCGATCTACCGGACACGCAGGCCAAGGCGCTGAATTCCGAAACGCAACCCATCACCATTTCGGTCAAGGCAACCGGCGAGGTTTTCCTGCAGGAAACGCCTCTTCCTGCGGAAGAAATTGCCGCCAAGCTGCAGGCTATCGCCACCACCGGTTACAATGAGCGTATTTTCGTGCGTGGTGATTCCACCGCACCTTACGGCGTGATTGCCGATGTCATGGCTCGTATCCAGTCGGCAGGCTATAAGAACGTGGGTCTTGTGACCCAGCAGAAACAGGATTGATTGCAAGCAACATGAAGGGCAGCATTGTCACATCCGCAATTGTGCACGCGACCTTGCTTGCCGCCGCTTTGGTGACGCTTGGCGCGCCAAAGCCGTTGGATGTTGGCGATTCTGAATCGTTGCCGGTTGATCTCGTCTCCATTGAAGAATTGACGCAAATCCAGCAGGGCGACAAAAACGCGCCCAAGGCCGAAAAGGCAGCACCCGTTCCCACCACGAAGCCCAACCCCGTGGAAAATGCACAGGAAGTTGGCGATAACAATGTGGACATGAAGGCGGCCCCCACGCCCTCTGAAAAGCCGGTGGAGATCGAGGCGAACGCGCCCCCGAAGCCCTCCGAAATTCCGCTGCCGCAGAATGATTCCAAGCCCAACGATGTCAAGGATATCGTGAAGGAAGAGACCGCGCCGCCGGAAGAGGTTGCAGCCCTGCCGCAGCCAAAGGAAGAGACGCCGCCGGAACCGACGCCAGAGCCGCCAAAGCCGGAAGCCGAGGCGCTGCCGGACAACGTGCCGCTGCCCACGGTAAAGCCGAAGCCGACCGAGAAACCGGCTGAAAAGCCGCCGGAGCAGAAAACCGAGCAGGCGAAGGCTGCGGAAAAGCCATCTGAGGCCAAGAAGGCCGAGAAGAAGCAGGAGACTGCCAAGGCTTCGTCCTCCAAGGAAACCGATTTCAATGCTGACGAAGTAGCGGCCCTCCTCAACAAGCAGAAGCCATCGGGTGGGGGTGCAAAACGCTCAACCGATCAGGCGGCGCTTGGCGGCAAGAAAACCACCGTTGGCAACACGCTGTCGCTCAGCGAAATGGATGGGCTGAAAGGCCAGATCCAGAAGAATTGGTCGATCATTGCCGGTATTGAGGGTGCCGAGGGCGTCATCATTACCGTGACGATGAAGCTGGACCAAAATGGGGGGATTATCGGCAGACCTGAAGTCAAGGCATCGGGCGGCTCGGATTCGGCCCGCCGGACCTTGGAAGGCAGTGCGCTGAGAGCCGTCATGAGATCCCAGCCATTCACGAATTTGCCACCCGACAAATACGATTCGTGGAGTGACGTTGTCGTCAACTTCGATACGAGTTCGATGAATCTATGACCGACGAATATCAAGTCCTGCGCTTTGAAAAATGCAAGAAGCTGAAAGGCTCAAAACCATGCTGAAACGTACGTTTCTCCGTTTCGTAATTGTCTTCGCCACTGTTGCGAGCGTTCTGTCACCTGCCCATGCGGTGGTGGAAATCAACATCAACAAGGGTAATGTCGAGCCATTGCCGATTGCCGTCACGGATTTTCTGTCCGGTGAACTGGGCGCCAAAATCTCCGACGTCGTTGCCGCCGATTTGAAGCGCTCCGGCCTGTTTGCACCAATTTCCAAGGGTGCGTTCATTGAAAAAATCACCAATCCCGATGCGCCACCGCGTTTTGAAGACTGGAAGGTCATCAATGCACAGGCGCTGGTGACTGGCCGCGTGACACAGGAAGCCGATGGCCGCCTGAAAGCCGAGTTCCGTCTGTGGGATAGTTTTGCCGGTCAGCAAATGGCGGGTCAGCAGTTCTTTACCGAGCCGAAGAACTGGCGTCGCGTTGCTCATATCATTGCCGATGCGATCTATGAGCGCATTACCGGTGAAAAGGGTTACTTCGACACCCGCGTTGTCTACGTGGCCGAAAGCGGTCCGAAAACCGCCCGCAAGCGTCAGCTTTCGATCATGGATCAGGACGGTGCGAATGCCCGCGCAATCACCAATTCCAACGATATCGTGCTGACACCGCGCTTCTCGCCCAACCGGCAGGAAGTGACATATATGTCGTTTGAAGGCGACCAGCCACGGGTTTATCTGCTGCAACTGGAAAGCGGCCGCCGTGAAGTTGTCGGCAATTTCCCCGGCATGACCTTCTCGCCGCGTTTCTCGCCCGATGGACAGCGCGTCATCATGAGCTTGCAGCAGGACGGCAACGCCAACATCTATACGATGGACCTGCGCTCGCGCACCACCACGCGGCTGACCTCCACCGCCGCCATTGATACGGCTCCGTCCTATGCGCCGGATGGCAACCGGATCGTGTTTGAAAGCGACCGTGGCGGACGCCAGCAGCTTTACGTCATGGGTGCCGACGGCTCCGGCCAGAACCGTATTTCATTCGGGGATGGCTCATACTCCACCCCGGTCTGGTCTCCGCGCGGTGATCTCATCGCGTTTACCAAGCAGTCCGGCGGCAAGTTCTCCATCGGCGTGATGAAGCCCGATGGCTCAGGCGAGCGCATTTTGACCAGCGGCTTCCACAATGAAGGTCCGACATGGGCACCCAATGGCCGCGTGTTGATGTTCTTCCGCCAGAATGCCGGTGCCGGTGGTCCGCAGCTCTACTCCATCGACCTGACCGGTTATAACGAGCAACAGGTGCCAACGGCCGGTTATGCATCCGATCCTGCCTGGTCCCCGCTCCTGGAATAGGTTTTGTTGAATTTTAGCAGGCGGTTGGATAAAATTAACCGCCTGTTAACCATAAGTATTGAATCACGGTTAACTGCTTCCAGTTACACTCTGGCAACCCTGAAATTTTAAAATTTACGCTATCGACACCCCGCGTACAACACCAAGGAGACCGGCCATGAGCCGACTTAATACCCCGGCATCAAGCCGCATGCAGTCCCTCGCCAGAAACCCCGTCATGGTTGCCCTGTTTCTGACACTGACTGTGGCCGGTTGCGCCTCCAAGAAGAATTTGCCCAACAATGCCGGTGATCTTGGTCTGGGCGGGGCAGGCGGTGCCGGTGGTGCGGCAACGCCCGGCTCGCAGCAGGACTTCACCGTTAACGTTGGCGACCGTATCTTCTTCGATACGGATTCCACATCCATCCGCGCCGATGCGGCAGCGACGCTGGATCGTCAGGCACAGTGGTTGCAGCAGTACCCCAACTACTCCATCACCGTCGAAGGCCATGCCGACGAGCGCGGCACGCGCGAGTACAACCTGGCGCTCGGCGCACGCCGTGCGTCGTCCACCCGCGAATATCTGGCCGGTCGTGGCATTCCGGCAAACCGCATCCGCACGATTTCTTATGGTAAGGAAAAGCCGGTTGCCGTCTGCGACGATATCTCCTGCTGGTCGCAGAACCGCCGCGCTGTCACCGTGCTTGGCGGCCGCTAATCAGGCGAAGTGGAAACAACAAAAGGCGGCCCATTGGTCGCCTTTTTCCATTTTATTCATAGTTTAGCCGAACTCCATTGCTTTTAAGGGTTAAGACGATGCGTGTTCGGCCATGCAAATGGGATCATCAACAGGAACAAAGACATGAAACATCTTGTCGTGGCTGCAGCGATCAGTGTCGCTTCTCTGGCAGGGTTCTGCCAGAGTGCACAGGCTTTTCCCGTTTCCGGGTTTTCAGCGCCGAACGCAGCATCCGAACAATTTATCCGGGTTCAGGGCAATGAAGCTGGCCGCGTTGGCCAGTTGGAAGAGCAGGTCCGCTCCCTCAATGGTCGTATCGAGGAAATGAGCTTTCAGCTTTTGCAGATGCAGGAGCAGATCCGCAAATTCCAGGAGGACAATGAATTCCGCTTTCAGGATCTGGAAAGTGGCAAGTCCGGCGGACAGAAGAAAAGTTCACTTGAAACCCCAACCGGTGGCGCTCCCGCCACCGGTCAGGCCCAATCTCCCGCAACGGCCCCCAATCCGTCCGTGTCGAGCCAGACGGCAACCAACACGGCTCCTCCGGCAGCGCAGACTGCCGTGCCCCCCACAACGCTCGGCTCTATCGAGTTTGACCAGAATGGCAAGCCGAAGGGCGCGACCCGCAACCCAGATACGGCGACCACTACGTCATCGCTGCCAGGCATCGATCCCGATTCGGCGGCGTCACCCGATCCGGCCCGCCAGACAGCGGCTTTGGACAATCCCGATGATCTTTACCGCATGGCGTACTCGCATGTATTGATGGGCGATTATGCGCAGGCTGAAACCGGTTTTCGCGATTATATCGACGCATTTCCGACAGGCGAAAAACTGGCGGACGCCAATTTCTGGATGGGCGAAGCCCAATATTCGCAAGGTAAATTCAGCGATGCGGCCAAGACGTTTCTGAACGCGCATCAGACCTATTCAAAATCCCCGAAAGCCCCGGAAATGCTGCTGAAACTCGGCATGTCGCTGTCGGCTCTTGATAACAACGATACCGCCTGCGCCACGCTGAAAGAAGTGACCAAGCGTTACCCCAATGCATCCCAAGCCGTGAAGACGAAAGTGACCAGTGAACGCAGCCGCCTTTCCTGCTGAGGCAGATGTGGCCGGGGATGTGTCAGCAGTCCGCTCCGCGATCGACCGATTTTTGAATTCCTTTGATAAGCCCGCCCGTTTGCTGGTGGCTGTATCTGGCGGAAGTGATTCCAAGGGCCTGTTGTTGGCCCTGGCACAGGCGCTGCCCGCTTTTCCCACAATTTCTCTCGTTGCCTGTACCGTTGACCATGGCTTGAGACCGGAAGCTGCCGATGAGGCGCTGGAGGTCGAGCAGTTTTGCGCTCGAATCCATGTGCCACATATCATTCAGCGCTGGAACGGCAAGAAACCGCGCGCGGGTATACAAGCTGCGGCCCGTGCCGCCCGTTACGGACTTCTAGCGGACGCGGCGGATAGGTTTGATGCCACCGCAATCGTGACCGGCCATAGCCGGGACGATCAACTGGAAACGATTGCCATGCGCCAGACACGCTCTGCTCCGGATGCCATAGGTCTGGCGGGCATGGCGGGTGCGGTTCTTTACGATACCCATCTTTGGATTCTGCGCCCGCTACTCACCGTTAGCCGCGAGGATATTCGCCAGTTTCTACGTGGGCAGGGTGAGGGGTGGATCGATGACCCCAGCAATGACGATCTGCATTATGAACGCGTGCGTATCCGTCAAAGACCACAGGCTGATTCTGTTGCTTTGCCACGCAGGCTGGAGTCGTCTTATGATGCTACACGATACCTTGATCGCACCGTACGCATTCACCTCGGCCTTGTGGCCGAAGTCAGCCATGAGCTGTGCCAGCACTTGCGCGATGCAAACGCCGTTCGTGCCCTGGCGGTGCTCACTGCTGTGATGGGAGGGCGCACTTTTCCTTTCGGGTCTGAAACGAAGGAACGCCTCCTGCAGTTTTTGCAGGACGGCAAACCGGGGCGCCTGACAGCGGGGCGCGTGGTGTTCGATTTGCGGCGCGATGCTGTCTACCTGTACCGTGAAGCCCGCGGGTTGAACGCTGTTGCAATCGCGGATGATGACCAGATGCAATGGGATAATCGGCTTTTGGTAACCAACCATACGGGCGGCCCCATTCAGGTCGCTCCCGGTGGGGACAACTGGACCGAGCGTCTTGTTTCCAGCGGTGTTGCGCTGGCAGTGGCCAAACGCGCATCCCCTGCCGGATGGCGAATCATGGGACAACCGGGCAATGATATTGCGCTGACCTCGGGTGTGACAACGCGCCGCGCAATCGCGCTTTACGACACGTTTCTGCCTTGTTTTGATCTGCCGCTGGCCAACCAGCTTGCCAAAATGCTGAACCGCGCCGCCTATCCGTTAACGCCGGTTCATAATGTTTGCGCAAATTAGGTGTCTGGCGAATGGTTTGCCTTGGCAAGGCGGTAGCGCAACCCTATGTTAGGGACCAAGCGATGTGACGGGCACACAGGCCTGTTGCCGACATGACTCCGGGGAGTTCGATGAACCCTAATTTTAGAAATTTCGCCCTTTGGGCAATTATAGCTCTTCTTTTGGTCGCGCTCTTCAGCATGTTCCAGCAGCCGTCCGAACGGTCGGGCTCCCGCGAGATTCCGTTCTCGCAGTTCCTGAAGGATGTCGATACAGGCCGCGTCAAGGAAGTTGTCATCACCGGTCCCCGGGTGGTGGGTAGCTATAATGAACCATCCAGCACCTTCCAGACCTACGCGCCAGCCGTGGATACGGCCTTGGCCGAGCGGCTGGAAGCTAAGAACGTGGTCGTAACTGTGCGTCCGGAAAGTGACGGCTCCTCCGGTTTCCTGAGCTATGTCGGCACACTGCTGCCGATGCTGCTGATTCTCGGTGTGTGGTTGTTCTTCATGCGCCAGATGCAGGGTGGCTCGCGTGGCGCAATGGGTTTCGGCAAGTCCAAAGCAAAGCTGCTGACGGAAGCCCATGGCCGCGTCACGTTTGACGATGTGGCCGGTGTAGACGAAGCCAAGCAGGATCTGGAAGAAATTGTAGAATTCTTGCGTGATCCGCAGAAGTTCCAGCGTCTCGGCGGTCGTATTCCGCGCGGCGTGCTGCTCGTCGGTCCTCCCGGTACGGGTAAAACCCTTTTGGCCCGCTCTGTTGCCGGTGAAGCCAATGTGCCGTTCTTTACGATTTCCGGTTCGGACTTCGTTGAAATGTTCGTTGGCGTCGGCGCGTCGCGTGTCCGCGACATGTTCGAGCAGGCCAAGAAAAATGCGCCCTGCATTATCTTCATCGACGAAATCGACGCCGTTGGCCGTCACCGCGGCGCGGGCCTTGGCGGTGGTAATGATGAGCGTGAGCAGACATTGAACCAGCTTCTGGTGGAGATGGATGGTTTTGAGGCGAATGAGGGAATCATTCTGATTGCCGCAACCAACCGTCCGGATGTTCTCGATCCTGCATTGCTGCGTCCAGGTCGTTTCGACCGTCAGGTTGTTGTTCCAAACCCTGATATCAATGGTCGTGAGCGCATCCTTAAGGTTCACATCAAGAACGTACCGCTGGCTCCCAATGTCGATTTGAAGACCCTTGCCCGTGGCACACCCGGCTTCTCCGGTGCGGACCTTATGAACCTCGTCAACGAGGGCGCGCTTCTGGCTGCCCGACGCAACAAGCGTGTTGTGACGATGCAGGAGTTTGAAGACGCCAAGGATAAGATCATGATGGGTGCGGAACGCCGTAACTCCGCCATGACCGAGGCCGAAAAGAAGCTGACAGCTTACCATGAAGCGGGCCACGCCATTGTTGCCCTGAATGTGCCTGCTGCCGACCCGCTCCACAAGGCGACGATTATTCCCCGTGGCCGTGCGCTGGGCATGGTCATGCAGTTGCCGGAAGGTGACCGCTACTCCATGAGCTACACATGGATGGTGTCGCGTCTGGCGATCATGATGGGTGGACGCGTTGCGGAAGAACTGACCTTTGGCAAGGAGAACATTACTTCGGGTGCGTCTTCGGATATTGAGCAGGCCACCAAGCTTGCCCGCGCCATGGTGACGCAGTGGGGCTTCTCCGACCAGCTGGGTCAGGTTGCCTACGGCGAAAACCAGCAGGAAGTCTTCCTTGGCCATTCCGTTGCACAGCAGAAGAATGTGTCCGAAGCGACCGCGCAGAAGATCGACAACGAAATTCGCCGCTTGATCGACGAAGCCTATGTTGAAGCCAAGCGCATCATGACGGACAACAATCACGAGTTCGTTGCTCTGGCGGAAGGGCTTTTGGAATACGAAACTCTGACGGGTGAAGAAATCAAGGCGCTGATCCGTGGCGAAAAGCCATCGCGCGATCAGGGCGATGACAGCACACCGCATCGTGGCTCTGCCGTACCCACGGCTGGTGTCAAGAAAGACACCAAGAAGGGCGATGAACCGGAAGGTGGCTTTGAGCCGCAGCCGCAATAGGTTTTTGGAATAACGCGCAAAAGCCGCCAGCCCGTTCGCTGGCGGCTTTTCTGCGCGCTTTTACCAAATCCAGTTACAAGCTGTAATGATTTCTGATGATGCCGATGCTGTGGTTTGCCGTAATTTGTGGCAATGAAAAAGCAAGGGTATACCGCTATTATAGCCGTGCGCCCATGATCGCGCGCCGAAACGCAAGCGCGAAAATAGAAGCAGGATGAGACTGATATGAAACGTCGCTATTTTGGCACCGATGGCATTCGCGGACAATCCAACGTTTTTCCCATGACCCCGGATCTGGCCATGCGGGTCGGTATTGCCGTGGGCACCATCCTGCGACGCGGCTCACATCGCCATCGGGTGGTGATCGGCAAGGATACGCGCCTGTCGGGCTATATGCTGGAAAATGCGCTCGTTGCCGGCTTTACGGCGGCAGGTGTTGACGCGTTTGTTCTTGGCCCCATTCCCACGCCTGCGGTTGCCATGCTCACCCGGTCGCTGCGCGCTGATATCGGAGTCATGATCTCAGCATCACACAATCCCTACCGTGATAATGGCATCAAGCTGTTTGGTCCTGATGGCTACAAGCTTTCCGACGAGATCGAACAACAGATCGAGGATTTGCTGGATCAGGATATCTACGCCCAGCTTGCGAAGTCCGACGAGATCGGGCGCGCAACGCGTATCGATGGTGTGCATGACCGCTATATTGAATTTGCCAAGCGCACCTTGCCGCGTGATGTAACGCTGCAGGGCCTGCGGATTGCAATCGATTGCGCCAATGGCGCGGCTTATAAGGTGGCTCCGGCAGTGCTGTGGGAACTGGGTGCGGATGTTGTGAGCATCGGCACGGAACCAAATGGTATGAACATCAACCTTGATTGCGGCTCCACCCATCCGGTGGCGCTGTCGCGCAAGGTGCATGAAGTGCGGGCCGATATCGGCATCGCACTGGATGGCGACGCCGACCGTGTGCTGATCGTCGATGAAAATGGCAGCATTATCGACGGCGACCAGTTGATGGCCGTTATTGCCGAAAGCTGGGCTGCGGAAGGCCGCCTGCAAGGCAATGGCGTGGTTGCGACAGTCATGTCGAACCTGGGTCTGGAACGCTATCTTAAGACCAGGAAGCTGGACTTGCACCGCACCAAGGTGGGAGACCGTTACGTGGTGGAGCATATGCGCCAGCACGATTTCAACGTGGGCGGGGAGCAGTCCGGCCATATCGTGCTTTCGGATTTCGGCACAACGGGCGATGGTCTTGTGGCTGCACTTCAGGTTCTGGCCTGCGTTAAACGACAGGGCAAGACCGTGAGTGACGTCTGCAACCGCTTTGAACCCGTGCCGCAAATTTTGAAGAATGTTCGCTATTCCGGCGGCCGTCCTCTGGAAGAACCCCACGTCGTTGCCGCTATCGCCGATGCGGAAGCGGAACTGGCGAAGAATGGACGCCTGTTGATCCGGGCTTCGGGGACAGAGCCCTTGATCCGTGTTATGGCGGAAGGCGATGACCGGACCCAGATCGAGCGAATTGTCGACGGATTGATCGGCGTTATTGGCGGTGCAAGACAGGCTGCCTGATCGTACTTCGGACTGACTGCATCCCTTTAAGCCAAACTTAACCATGCCATCCTATGGTTCATGCAAGACAGCGCCGCCCTTATGGTGGCGCTTCGAGCGGTTTGGGCGGGATAGCACCATGAAATCGGTTTTAAGCAGCATCGCAGTTTTGCTGGCCACAACAGGGGCCAGCCTTGCCGCCGACCCGACACCTGTTGCTTATGAAACGGTGGTTGAGACGGTGTCGCCGGTATCACAGTCCAGCGGCTGGTATCTGCGCGGCGATGCCGGATACTCTGCCAACAAAATTCGCGGCGCACATTTTTTCCAGGGCGGGAGCGCGGCGTTTGATCGTGACTTCGATAGCGCCAAGATGAAATCCTCCTTCGGGCTGGGTGGCGGTGTCGGCTACCAGATCAACGAGGTTCTGCGCACCGACGCCACGCTCGACTACCTCTTCAAATCCGACTTCCGGGGCTCGACCACCGGCGGCTGCGGTGTTTTGCCAAACGGTCCCTGCACATCGCGCGATATTTCATCGATGACCGCGTGGAGCCTGATGGCGAATGCCTATGTGGATTTTGGTACCTGGTATTCCATCACGCCTTATGTCGGTGCGGGTATCGGCGGAACGCGAATCAACTGGAAAGGTCTCACCAACACGTCCTGCGAAACGGGGAACCCATTGAACTGCGATGCGTCGGTGGATCACGGCGGTAAGAAAAGCTGGCGCTTTACCTATGCGTTGATGGCGGGCGCGTCCGTCGATTTACGGTGTGATCTAAAGGCCGACATTGGCTATCGTTACCGCCGTGTCACCAAGGGCGATATGTTTGCCTATGACCGCGTCGGCGGCGGACCGGGTTTTGATCGCGGCTTTAATATTCATGAGGGCAGGGTGGGCTTGCGTTATCTCTTCAATGCCTGCGAATACCAAGCCTACGCCGAGCCGCTGCCGGTGGAAATGCCGGTCTACAAGTAAGACGAAGCCGCCGTTTCAGGCGGCTTTTTTGTGCGCACTGCAAAAATCCTAACGCTAGCTTAAGCGCTATGGTTAACCGGGAGTTAACTTCTGCCTGCGATTCTGCCGCCAGAATCGAATGCGGCGAAGGGCATCCATCATGCGGCACACTCAACACATCGGTCTGGCACTGTGTGCCGGCCTTCTGGCCGCAGGCCCTTTGACAAGTTTTATGACAAAACAGGCCTCGGCCAGCGACCTGATGGATGCGCCAGAGGTGCAGATATCTCAACCCGCTGATGAAAATGGCTGGTACGTGCGCGGTGATGTCGGCTACTCCGTTCATACCAGCGCCGATGCGCCGTCCTACAGCGTAAACGGTGTCAGTGGTCGTTTTGATGGAGACCGGTTCTCAAAGCCCGTCTCCGGCAGCGTGGGCCTGGGCTACCAGATCACCGATGTCTGGCGTGCCGATTTGACAGGTGACTGGTTTGAGGGCCGGTTTTCTGGAACCATAAATCCAGGTTCACCTGTCCGCGCCGATTACCGGGCCATTTCGCTGCTGGCTAACGTCTATGCGGATCTCGGCACCATTATGGGCGTGACACCCTATGTCGGCGCGGGTCTCGGCTCGACCAACCTGCGGTGGGATACGGTGGAGACGGCTTTCGGCGCCTATGAGGGCGACCAAAGCTGGCGTCTGGCCTTTGCGATGATGACAGGCTTCTCCTATGATCTGTCTGAGAAAACCAAACTGGACCTCGGCTATCGCTACTCCCGCATTGCCGGTGGGGACATGTTTGCTGTCAATGCTTCAGATGCGGGCTCTCTGGTTGGTGATGACCATAGCCTTTCCCGCCATGAAATCCGCGCGGGCCTGCGCTTTTCGTTCTAAGCGCTGGGCGGGTTGACCGTAATCAAGACAGTCTCCGTTTTCGCCGCTATAGTTGGGCATCGAAAACGCCGGGATAGATCATGACG
Organism: Rhizobium sp. CFBP 8762; assembly: GCF_014841565.1. GTDB lineage: Bacteria > Pseudomonadota > Alphaproteobacteria > Rhizobiales > Rhizobiaceae > CFBP-8762. The sequence goes on along the minus strand of NZ_JACYUD010000009.1, from coordinate 196,659 downwards.
CCTCTTGTGGAATTTATCGCTGCGGTGCTGCTGCTGCTGCTCACACCCGGTCCCACCAACACGCTTCTGTCTCTGTCCGGGGCGTCGGTTGGTTTTGTCCGATCTCTCCGGCTGATTATTGGTGAAGTGGCGGGCTATCTTGTCATCGTCTTTTCGGTTGCTACGCTAGCCGCGCCGTTTCTGGCGCAACATCCGGCGGCAGCATTGGTCATGAAGACACTGGCAGCCATCTGGATCGTGCGGATGGCGTTTCATCTCTGGCGTAACAACGCCGATGTCGCAGCAGCGAATGTGGTGACGCCGCTTCAGGTGTTCACCACAACGCTTTTAAATCCCAAGGCGTTGATCATCGGTCTTGTCATCATGCCTCACGGCACGGTGACCACTGTTGCACCGTGGCTGATGTTGCTGACCGGGCTGATTGTAACCGCCGCCTGTCTGTGGATAACCATCGGCAGCATCATCGGGCGCAGTTCATCCGCGCGCCTTTCACCACGCGTCATAGAGCAGGTGGCTGCCTGCCTTCTCATTGTGTTCTCCGCACTGCTGGTGAGCAATGTCGCAACCAGCGTTCTGTCATAACGGCGTCGCCTCGTTGTCCTGAAAAGAATCAACCGGCATTTGCAATTTTGTGTTGCGCGGTACGGTTGTTTTCGATAAACACCGCGGCAGGACACCTCTCCCTAACGAGAGGCGCCTATCTGAGAGGATAGCTACAATGATGAACACTGCGAAACCGGACCTGCGTCCGGCGAATCCTAATTTCTCGTCCGGCCCATGCGCAAAGCGCCCCGGCTGGTCTCTTGAAGCTCTGTCCGATGCCCCCTTGGGCCGTTCGCACCGCGCGAAGATCGGCAAAGCCAAACTCAAGCAAGCCATTGATTTGACCCGTGAGGTGCTTCAAGTGCCTGCGGATTATCGTATCGGCATCGTTCCGGCGTCGGATACCGGCGCTGTCGAGATGGCCATGTGGTCGCTTCTGGGTGCGCGCGGTGTGGACATGGTTGCGTGGGAAAGCTTCGGCTCCGGTTGGGTTTCCGATGTTGCCAAGGAATTGAAGCTCACAGATATGCGAAAGATCGTCGCTGGCTACGGTCAACTGCCTGATCTGGCCTCCATCGATTTTAACCGCGATGTCGTTTTCACCTGGAACGGTACAACCTCCGGTGTGCGTGTTCCGAATGCCGATTTCATTCCAGCGGACCGTGAAGGCCTGACGATTTGCGACGCCACGTCGGCTGCTTTCGCGCAAGACATGGATTTCTCCAAGCTGGATGTCGTGACCTTCTCGTTCCAGAAAGTTCTGGGCGGCGAGGGCGCGCACGGCGTTATCATTCTCAGCCCCCGCGCTGTCGAGCGGTTGGAAACCTACACGCCCGCTTGGCCCATGCCGAAGATTTTTCGTATGACCAAGGGCAACAAGCTGATTGAAGGCATCTTCACCGGCGAGACGATCAATACGCCGTCCATGCTTGTCATCGAGGATTATATCGATGCGTTGAACTGGGCCCAGTCCATCGGTGGACTGGGCGGTCTGATGAAGCGCGCCGACGCCAATGCGCAGGTTATTTTCGACTTCGTCGAGCAGAATGGCTGGATTGCCAATCTGGCTGTTGATCCTGCCACGCGCTCCAACACATCGGTGTGCCTGACGATTGTCGACCCGGCCATTGTTGCGCTGGATGCGGATGCACAGGCAACATTCGCCAAGAATCTGGTTGCCCTTCTCGACAAGGAGGGCGTTGCTAGGGATATCGGTGCTTACCGTGATGCCCCCTCCGGTCTTCGGATCTGGGCCGGCGCGACGGTCGAGACCGCTGACCTGCAAGCCCTGATGCCATGGCTGACATGGGCATTCGAGACGCAAAAGGCGTCGCTGGCTCAGGCGGCTGCCTGATCCACTTTTGTGGCTTCGCCAGTGCGGCGAAGCCAACGTTCCCGATAGAATTGAACCCTTCAAGGAGGCCACTCATGGCACCTCGCGTTCTCGTATCCGATAGCCTGTCTGAAACCGCCGTCCAGATTTTCCGCGACCGTGGCGTTGACGTTGATTTTCTGCCCAACGTTGGCAAAGACAAGGAAAAGCTGCTGGAGATCATCGGCCAGTACGATGGTCTGGCGATCCGCTCTGCCACCAAGGTGACTGAAAAGGTCATCGAAGCCGCAACGAACCTGCGCGTCGTTGGCCGTGCTGGTATCGGCGTCGACAATGTCGATATTCCAGCGGCATCGCGTCGCGGTATCATCGTTATGAACACGCCGTTCGGCAACTCCATCACCACGGCGGAACACGCCATTGCGCTGATGTTTGCCGTTGCCCGCCAGCTTCCGGCGGCCGATGCGTCTACGCAGGGCGGCAAGTGGGAAAAAACGAAATTTATGGGTGTTGAAATCACCGGCAAGACGCTTGGCGTCATTGGCGCCGGTAACATCGGCTCCATCGTTTGCGCCCGCGCCATTGGCCTGAAAATGCATGTCGTTGCCTACGACCCCTTCCTCTCCAAGGAGCGGGCAGAAGAAATGGGCGTTGAAAAGGTCGAACTGGACGAACTGTTTGCCAAGGCCGACTTCATTACCATGCACGTGCCCCTGACGGACAAGACCCGCAACATCATCAACGCAGACGCGATTGCCAAGATGAAGAAGGGTGTGCGCATCATTAACTGCGCCCGTGGCGGCCTTGTCGTGGAAGCGGATCTGGCGCAAGCGCTGAAGTCCGGCCAAGTGGCTGGTGCCGGTTTCGACGTGTTTGAGGTTGAGCCCGCGACCGAAAGCCCGCTGTTCGGTCTGCCGAATGTGGTGTGCACGCCGCATCTGGGTGCGTCCACCACGGAAGCGCAGGAAAACGTCGCGCTGCAGGTTGCCGAACAGATGGCCGATTATCTGGTCAAGGGCGCCGTTTCCAACGCCATCAACATGCCCTCCATTACGGCGGAAGAAGCGCCGCGCCTGAAGCCTTTCGTCCGGCTTGCCGATGTCATGGGTGCCTTTGTCGGGCAGGTGACGGAAAGCGCCATCAAGGAAGTTGAAATCCTGTATGATGGCGCAACGGCCAACATGAACACACGAGCCTTGACCAGCGCCGTGCTGGCCGGTCTCATCCGCGCGCAGGTATCGGACGTCAACATGGTTTCCGCCCCGATCATGATCAAGGAAAAGGGCGTTGTCCTGTCCGAAGTCAAGCGCGACAAGACCGGTGTTTATGATGGCTACATCAAGCTGACGGTAACGACTGCCAACCAGACCCGTTCGGTTGCGGGCACGGTGTTTTCCGATGGCAAGCCGCGTTTCATCCAGATCAAGAACATCAATCTCGATGCCGATGTGGGTAACCACATGGTCTACATCACCAACACCGACGTGCCGGGGATGATTGGCTTCATCGGCACCACGCTGGGTGCGGCTGGCGTCAACATCGCCAACTTCCAGCTCGGCCGTGACACGGAAGGCGGCGATGCCATTGCGCTTCTCTATGTCGATGGTCCCGTATCGGAAACGGTGCTGGATCAATTGCGCGCCAATGCGGCCATCAAGTCCGCCAAGCCACTGGTGTTCAACGTCGAATAACCTGCCCCAATCCAGACACAGATATGAAGAGAATGCGCCGGTTTCCGGCGCATTTTTCGTTTAAACGTTCGTCAGCCTCTGTTTTTTGCGCCGCTCGCATCTATCTAACCCCGCCAAAACACGGGTAAAAAGGCAAAAAACCCGTTGATAACGCAATAGCTTTCGCAGCGTTAACACAGTATAGATGCGCGGGTTTTGAAGAGCGCAAGACGGCGCGTTGCACAGGAAAGCTGACATGACGAATGTGGTGGTAGTCGGATCGCAGTGGGGTGACGAAGGCAAGGGCAAGATTGTCGACTGGCTGTCCGAACGCGCCGACATCGTTGTGCGCTTTCAGGGCGGTCACAATGCAGGCCATACCCTTGTGATAGACGGCACCAGCTACAAGCTGTCTCTGCTTCCCTCCGGCGTCGTGCGGCCCGGCAAAAAGGCCGTGATTGGGAATGGCGTGGTGATTGATCCACACGCCTTGTGCGCGGAAATCGATAAGCTGGCCAAGCAGGGTGTGGTTATCACGCCGGAGAACCTGCGCATTGCCGACAATGCAACGTTGATCCTGTCGCTTCACCGTGAACTCGACGGCATCCGCGAAGATGCTGCGTCTGCCCATGGGGCAAACAGCGGAACGAAGATTGGCACCACCCGCCGTGGCATCGGTCCGGCCTATGAGGACAAGGTTGGCCGCCGCGCCATCCGCGTTATGGACCTTGCCAATCTCGATGATCTGTCGGCCAAGGTCGACCGTCTTTTGACACACCACAACGCGCTGCGTCGCGGCTTGGGCGAAGCGGAAATCAGCCACGCAACGATCATGGACGAACTGTCTTCCGTTGCCGAGCGGGTTCTGCCCTACATGGATACGATCTGGTCGCTGCTGGACCGGGAGCGTCGTCAGGGTTCGCGCATCCTGTTTGAGGGCGCGCAGGGCACGCTGCTTGATATCGACCACGGAACCTACCCGTTTGTGACCTCATCCAATACTGTTGCCGGTCAGGCGGCAGCCGGTTCGGGCATGGGGCCAGGGTCGTTGGGGTATATTCTGGGCATCACCAAGGCCTATACGACCCGCGTGGGTGAGGGGCCTTTCCCAACGGAATTGCACGATGAAATCGGCCAGTTTCTGGGTGAAAAGGGCCACGAGTTCGGCACGGTTACGGGCCGCAAGCGTCGGTGCGGCTGGTTTGATGCGGCGCTGGTGCGCCAGTCGGTTGCCGTCAATGGCATTACGGGTATCGCCTTGACGAAGCTCGATGTGCTGGACGGTCTGGACGAACTCAAAATCTGCGTCGGCTACAAGCTTGATGGCGAGACGCTGGACCATCTCCCAGCGAGCCAGGCGCAGCAGGCGCGGGTAGAGCCGGTCTACATCACGCTGGAAGGCTGGAAAGAATCGACCGTTGGCGCACGCAAATGGGCCGACCTTCCTGCACAAGCCATCAAATATGTGCGTCAGGTAGAAGAACTAATTGGCGCACCGGTGGCTCTGTTGTCCACCAGCCCGGAACGTGACGATACCATACTTGTTACGGACCCGTTTGAAGACTAATCTTTTGGAAACAATGATCTCAGGTGCGCATACACCGGACAAGACGAGAAAGTTCCGATGGCCGATTTTGTAGCAGTTATTCGAAGAGCCGTTGATGGCTTGTCGGACAATAATCCCGACATGCGGGATAAGGTCTACGAAAAGGCCAGAGGCGCTGTACGCCGACAGCTTGAAAACATGAAGCCCCAGCCGCCGGAGGATATGATCCAGCGGCAGATGTCCAAGCTGGAGGCGGCCATCACCGAGGTGGAGGGTGAATACGCCGAAGCCCTGCCAGCGCTTGAGGAAGATGACGTTGCAGCGCCTGTTGCCAGCGATGCCATCGCTGAGCCATATACTCCCGAGCCCGAGCCCGAGCCCGAGCCCGAGCCCGAGCCCGAGCCCGAGCCCGAGCCCACAGTTGTGGAGCCAGTAGAACCGGAACCCGTGTACGAAGCACCTGCTGACGAGCCGGAGCCGTTGGTGTACGAGGCTGCACCCGACAAGCAGGACGAGGTCGTAGAGGAGGACGTTCCGTCCGATCACGGCTATAGCGACTGGCCTGATACAGGCGACGATTCCGACGACGATGCACCCACCGAAGAGATTGAGCAGCCGGCGCAGCCGGTCGTTGATGTGCCGGCCGAAGACCCAAGTGCCAAGCCTGAAACGCTGCCGGACTATCATCTGCAAAGCAGCGCCGCGGATGTACCCGTATCGGCGCATCTGGGCGACGCGCCGGAAACACGCGACTGGGAAGAATCGGAATGGAATGCGCCGGATGTGGACGGCGATCTGGCAGCGCCAGCCAGTGGTGACGTGCCCGCAAGTTCCATCCATTTCGACGAGACAAAAGCATTTGAGGATTACGGTGACCTGACGGTTCAGGCCGCGGACGATGCGCAGCCGCTGACAGGGCAATCACAGCAGCCATCTTTTGACGATACCCTTCCGGCCCAAACGCGAAACGCGGATGCGGTTTCAACCGATAGTTTGGATGAAGTCTGGGCATGGCCGGTCGATAAAAGTGACGCAAACGGAAATAGCAAAACCGGTTGGGATGAGTTTGACGAGGTTCTGAATGCCCCGCGCGGGGATGAGCGGTCTCTGACAGCTGATACAGAACCGAGTGCCACTGAAATGGCCACCCGGCTTGGCCCTATTCCCCTGTCACCGGAACCAAGGCGGTCCCGCAAGGGACTGATCGCAGGTTTGATTGTGCTGTTGCTGGTTGGCGGCGTGGCTGGCCTCGGCTACGCCTATTGGGACAGGCGCGATGAACTGAATACCATGGTAACAGGTCTGTTTGCGCCGTCATCCGATACGCCGGCGGAAACAACACCGGCGGCTACGACACCTACCGAAACGGGTAGTAATCTTGGCTCCGAAGACCATAATGCGCCGGCTGGTGTCACCGGTAAATTCAATCAACGGCTACAGCCGGACGGAACGGAGATCGATCCGGGTCCGGCGACCGGCACGGTTGAAGTGGCGGAAGGCAAGTCTGTCGCAGCACAAAATGAATCCGGTACGGTGCCGCCACCAGCGCAGGGCGTTGCTCCTGCCGGGGAGCCTGCTGCCGGGCAGCCTGCCACACCCGCCGAACAAATACCGGCGACAACGCAGGCTCTTCCGACAGGTGGCCAGAAAATGTTTCTGTATGAGGAAAAGCTGGGCCAGGCTGCACCTTTGGCACTGGAGGGCAGAGTTGTCTGGACGCTGGAGAACGAGGTCCCCGATGAGGGCGGCCCTGCCGAGCCAGTGATCAAGGCACAGGCAAGCGTACCGGATCGCGGGGTCACAGCGCTCATCACCATCAAACGCAACACCGACTCTACATTGCCTGCAAGCCATATCATCGAGTTTGGTTTCTCCCTGCCGCAGAACTTTGAAGGTGGTGGCGTTGAAACCGTGCAGCGTGTTGCGATGAAGCGCACGGAGCAAGATCGCGGTGATCCTTTGATCGGAATTCCCGCAAAAATCACCGAGGACTTCCACATGATTGCGCTGAACGATCTACCGGAAGCGGTGCGGACCAATCTGGACCTGCTGAAAAACCGGTCGTGGATCGATATTCCCGTGATCTACCGCAATGGTCGGCGCGCATTGCTCACGCTGGAGAAGGGACAGTCCGGTACGGACGCGTTCAACAAGGCTATCCAGGCATGGCCAGCCGCACCGGCGGCACAGTAAAAGCTAGAGCATAATCCGACCGGAGTGAAACGAGGATCGACAAGATTATGCTTTCAGTCAAAGGAATCAGAGCGCCGATCTGATTCAATTAGATCGAACAGCGCTCTAGATATCAAAAACCCCGGCATGACCGGGGTTTTTCTTGCGTAAGGCTCTTTCTTATCAGGCGTCTTCAACGACCCGGAGCGCCTGCGCTCTGGCTAGTGCCTCTTTGCGAACCGAGTCCTGAACTTTTTCAAACGCGCGAACCTCGATCTGGCGAACACGCTCGCGGCTGATATCAAATTCGCTGGACAGGTCTTCCAAAGTAATCGGCTCTTCCGACAAGCGGCGTGCGGTAAAGATGCGACGTTCGCGGTCGTTCAGTACACCCATGGCGTTGGTCAGCAACGAGCGGCGGTTTTCCATCTCGTCTTGTTCTATCAGAACCGCTTCCTGGCTTTCAGAATCATCCACCAGCCAATCCTGCCACTGGCCGGATTCGCCTTCGCTGGCCTTGATCGGCGCGTTCAGGGACGCATCACCGGACAGGCGGCGGTTCATCGAAATGACCTCTTCCTCCGATACCTTCAGCGTGGTTGCAATTTCAGCCACTTGTTCGGGCTTGAGATCACCTTCTTCGAGCGCCTGAATACGACCTTTGAGCCGACGCAGGTTGAAGAACAGACGCTTTTGGTTGGCGGTCGTACCCATTTTTACGAGCGACCATGAGCGCAGGATATATTCCTGAATGGAAGCCTTGATCCACCACATGGCATAGGTGGCGAGACGGAAGCCGCGCTCAGGGTCAAACTTCTTCACGGCCTGCATCAGGCCAACATTGCCTTCGGACACAACTTCGCCGATGGGCAGGCCGTAGCCGCGATAGCCCATGGCAATCTTGGCTACGAGACGCAAATGGCTGGTAACGAGGCGGTGCGCTGCCTTGCGGTCATCATGCTCTTGGTAGCGCTTGGCGAGCATATACTCTTCCTGCGGCTCCAGCATGGGGAACTTGCGAATTTCGTCCAGATAACGATTCAGACCGCCTTCACCGGCGGTAATCGAAGGTAGGTAACTACGGGCCATGAAGCACCCTTTCTCAGCTCTTGCCGTCCCCCATCATTGGCAGGCGGCAGCACGGGAAGTCTCCCATGGAGGTCTAAGATAAGAATGTTGCGGGCATGATTCAAGGAATCCGGTTTCACGTTCCTGTGAAATCGAACCCGAGTTGTGCGTCTGTTTTCTGTCCTAGAAGTGTAGATGCGCTTGCTTGCTTTCAAGAGGCGGCGCAGTACGCGCTCACAGCCTGGCCTTCTGCAGCGCTTTGACAAGCTCTTCCATATCCTGTGGCATGGGCGATTCGAAGTGCATGACCTCGCCAGTGGAGGGATGCTCGAACTGCAACATGAACGCATGGAGCGCCTGACGGGGGAACTGGCTGACGACCACCTTGGCAGGATCCGGCAGCAGATTGGCCTTTGTGCGGAATGCCGCGCCATATTCCGGGTCGCCGATCAGCGGGTGGCCGATATGGGCCATATGCACGCGAATCTGGTGCGTGCGCCCGGTTTCCAGATGGCATTCGATGGTGGAGGCCAGTGCCGTGCCATCGGGTTTTTCTACATGGCGCTCCACCACGGTGTAATGGGTAATGGCTTCGCGTGCGTCGTCGGCATCTTCGCGTTTCACGGCGCGTTTCGTGCGGTCTCCGGCGCGGCCAAGTGGTGCGTCGATTGTACCCTTGAGCTGGCGCGGGCGGCCCCAGACGACCGCCTTGTAGGCGCGCTCCAGCGGTCCGGTGCGGCCGTGATCGGCGAACTGATCGGAGAGGTGGCGATGGGCGGCATCGTTCTTGGCGGCAACCATGACGCCGCTGGTTTCCTTGTCCAGCCGGTGGACGATGCCGGGGCGTTTGACGCCACCGATCCCGGACAAGGTTGCCCCACAATGGTGGATGAGTGCGTTGACGAGGGTGCCGGTCCAGTTGCCCGCGCCCGGATGCACCACCAGCCCCGCAGGCTTGACCAGAACAATCAGGTCATCATCCTCGTAGAGCACGTCGAGAGGAATATCTTCGCCTTTTGGTTCCGGGTCTTCGGGCTCCGGCATGTCGATGACGATCTCGTCACCCGGCTGCACCTTGCGCTTGGGCTCGCTCACCACCTTGCCGTTGATGGTAACCGCGTTCTGCTCAATCAGGCTTTTGATGCGGTTGCGGGAGAATTCTCCCTCCAGCGCTGCCGTCAGGAACGAATCAAGCCGACCCTCGGCGTCCTCATCCGCAGTCAGGACTTTTCTATTGGCCGAAGCTTGTTTAAAGGGGTCGTTCATATCGTCAGCATCCCATCGCCGTCATTTTAGAAAAAGGCCCGTCATGTCAAATCTGCAACCAGACGAACAGGAAGATAAGCCGCTGGACCCGGCCATTGAAAATGTTCGCCGACGGATGGTGCGCCTACAGCTCATTTCTGCCAGCATCATGATTATCAGCCTTATGGCTGTCCTTGGCGCAATTGTCTACAAGGTGACTGCACCCGGACGTGCAGCCGCTACCCAAGCCTTGGCGACCCAAGCCTTGAAAACCGAGGGGTCGGCGGCGCCGCTGCCGCCGCAGGCGCTGGCTGCCCTGCCAGCGGGTTTTACGGTGAGCGATGTCTCGTTATCCGGCAGCCAGATCCTGTTTTACGGCACGGCACCGGCGGGCACACGGCAGGCCATCGTGTTTGATATTGTGACGCAGCGTATTCTGACGACCGTGACGCTGGGTGAACGGTGAGCGGACTCATCCGCATCTCAGACCCTGACGACCCGCGGATCGCTGCCTTCCGCAGCATACGTGAGCGGGATCTGACGGGCCGGGACGGGCTCTTTATCGCGGAAGGCAAAGTGGTACTGCGCATGTTGGTGGATGCGCATGCGGCTGGCACGGGCTTCACCACCCGGTCCGTGTTGCTGCTGGAAAACCGCGTTGACGGTCTTCGTGATATTCTGGACCATCTGTCTGCGGATATTCCGGTCTATGTGGCAAGCGGCACGGTGTTCGATGAAATTGCCGGGTTTCATATGCACCGGGGTATTCTGGCTCTTGGCAGTTCTGCACATAGGCCGGGTCGGGCGGATATGCTTGATTCCTTGCCAGCGTCCAGCCTTGTGCTGGTCGCCTGCGGCCTTTCCAACCACGACAACATCGGTTCGCTGTTTCGCAACGCGGCAGCCTTCGGTGCCGATGGCGTTCTGCTGGATGAAACCTGCTGCGATCCCCTATATCGCAAAGCGATCCGCGTGTCCGTGGGCGCGGTGTTGAAGGTGCCCTTTGCACGGGGTAGCGCGATTGCGGATATCCTCCAAGACTTGACCGGTCAGGGATTTGAGCTCTGGGGTCTGTCGCCAAGGGGCGCGGTGGATATTCGCGATATTCCTGCAACCCCGCGCATCGCGCTGGTGATGGGAACCGAGGGCGAGGGGCTTCCCGAGGCGGTGATGCAAACCATTCAAACGGCGCGCATACGGCAAAGGCCGGGTCTTGACAGTTTGAACGTTGCAACGGCGACCGGAATCGCCCTGCATGAAGTGGCCCGCCTCAAAGGGCTGGTTTAGAGCGTTTTCCGATCTGACCGGATCAGATCGGCGCTCTAACATCCTGTTTGAAAAGCATTTTATTTTCGATCCTCGCTTCGCTCCGGTCGAAATATGCTCTAAACTTTTTCCGTTTGATTGAGGACGTCTTCGGCCCGCGCGGCAAGCGTTTTGCCCTTGCGTTTTCTGTTCTGATTGCGGGTGCGCAGCAGCGGGCGGATCGGGCTGTCTGCTCCTTCCTTGGCAGCGGTCAGCGCAATCATGCGGGCAGCAATTTCCGCCACCTCGTTTCGCAAGGCTGCATCATCTTTAGGTGTGCCCTGCGTCAGTGTTTCGCTCAAGGCGGCCGCGCGGTCGCGCGCATCGTCTGCCAGTTGCTTCAAATCAAGCTTTTTCATTCTGTCCTCTGACGTATACTGCCCGCTGGCACCGTCAGCCAGAGGCGGCGCGTCGTGTATTGTGCTGCGTGCGTCTTTGATTTGGGCTTGGGTTTCGGCTTGGGATTCAGCTTGTGCTTGCAGACCGTTCAACGCGTCCAGACGGGCGCGCAACCGAGCAATGTCCTGAGCCTGTCGTTCAAGCGCGGTTTCCCGGTCAGCTGCTGCCGCCATGTCGGCGGACAGCTTTTCCTGCAAGGCCAGTGCCTTCTGCTCGTCACGCGCAAGCCGAACGTCGGCTGCCCGCAGGCGTTCGTTCAACGCCTTCGTATCACGGCGCAGGCCCTCACGTTCTTCGCGCAGCGCCGAGATGCGGGTATACAGCGTCTGTATTTCGCTGTCGCGCAGGGCGACATCCGCATTTGCGGATTCGAGCCGCATGCTTGCGGTTTCCACCCGTTTCGTCAGGGTTTCAATTTCATCGCGCTTGACGATATTATCGTCTTCAGCGGCAGTTAGAGCCTCTTTCAGGCGTTCGTGATGTTGCTCTGCCTGACGCATTGAAGCGCGAAGGCTGCTAATTTCATCGGTCAGCTCTGTTGCGTGCGCCGTTAAATCCGCGTTGTTTGCGTCCAGTTCCGACATGCGTTTGTTGAGCGATATGGCTTCCAGAGTGAGAGCGGTGCGTTTATCGCGTTCTACCCTCAGCGCAATGGTGGCCTTGGCCGTTTCTGCGGCATAGTTGGCGCGGGCCATATCGATCTCGCCGCGCACTTCCTGTGCTTTCAGCGGCGTTGTTTCCCGCAGCCGGTCTTCGGCAAAGCGGACGATGCGGCGGTAGACAGCGGGTGCCAGCAGCAGCCCGAGAAGGGCGGCGGTCAGAAATCCCAAAGCAAACAGAAGAGCCAACTGTATCAAAATCGTACCAATTCAGGTTTGCAATTTGGGTGTGAGGTAAGTATCGAGACGTTCCGTCAGAAGGGATTCCATGTCGGTTTCGGCGTCATTTTCAGATAGCCGATATTCACGCCCAGACGCGCGCCGACACCGGTGCGAATGGGAACGATGACGACGTTGTTGTAGGTCAGCACCGTCATGCCAACGCCCGCCACCACATAGGCCGAGCCGGAGACGCCGCCGAACCGCGAATAGATGCTGTTGACGTGCGGCAGGTTGTAGACCAGCATCATGGTGCGGCTACCCTGTCCGCCCCAGTCGAAACCGAGCGACGGGCCTTGCCAGTAGACGGGCAGGCGACCCGCATTTTTCGTATTCAGCCGGCCTTCGCCGTAGGTTGCGCCGGCAAAGAACGAACCGGAGCCCTCTTGCCCCAGAATATAGCCGTTGGGCAGGCCGTATTGCGAGAAGGCGCGCTCGACAACCTTGGCCAGATCGCCGGACGCGCTGCCAAAGAACGAATTTCCCTCGTCCACGATTTCCCGCATCGAGTAGGTGGAGTTGTTAGCCTGCTGTGCATGGCCTGTCGTTGCCAGCGAGAGCACACAGGATAATATCAAAGCCAGACCCGCAAGAGCGCGCTTACCACAGTTCGATAGCTGAGCCATATTATCCTCCGTAGCGAAAAGACCGTGAGCGAACCTGCTGCAAAGCTGGAATCACATCGGACATGCGTATTCCTGCCGTTCATCACAATTTGACGCTATCATCTTAACAATCGGTTTACCAAATGTGGTGTCATTATGGTTCAGACGCGGGCTTTGGGTCCCGGGCCGCTGCCAGGCATGACGGACGCGCATCGCGATGCCCAATCTGACGCCGGACGAAGACACTGAAGGAAAGACCATGGGTAAAAATCCAAACCTGACACTGACCGGGCCGGACCTTGCTGCCCTTCTGTGCAGCCGCGTATGTCACGATATTATTTCGCCGGTCGGCGCTATCAACAACGGTCTTGAACTTCTGGATGAGGGCGGTGCCGACGAGGATGCCATGGACCTCATCCGTAGTAGCGCACTCAATGCCTCCGTGCGGCTGAAATTTGCCCGTCTTGCCTTCGGTGCATCCGGGTCGGTCGGCGCGTCCATCGACACGGGCGAAGCGGAAAAAGCCGCAAAGGATTTCGCTGCGGCCGAGAAGAAAACCGAGGTCATCTGGAATGGCCCACGCGCGATTATTCCTAAAAACCGCGTCAAGCTGCTCCTCAACCTGTTTCTGATTGCCTATGGCGCTATTCCGCGCGGTGGCATCCTGGATATTACCCTGCAAAATCCAGAGCAGGATGCCGAATTTACCATCGTTGCCACAGGCAAGATGATGCGTGTGCCACCTCGCTTCGTGGAGTTGCTGCGCACCCAGCTGGAAGAAGCTGTCGATGCCCATACCATTCAGCCCTACTACACGGTGCTGCTGGCCGATGAAGCCGGGATGGCGCTGGATGTGACCTCCACGCCCGAGGAAATCCGGTTTTCGGCACGAATGGCCGCCTGAAGATAATACGAGAGTCTGCTAAGGTATGGTTTGCTAAAACGCGTTTGGATTGTTAGTGTCATTACTTACGCGTTCGGGATGAGTTGAAGGAGGCAAGCATGCGACGGTTGATGATTGCTGATGATTCGGACGTCGTCCGCAAAGTCGGCATGAGAATTTTGTCCGGCATGGGGTTTCTGGTATCGGATGCCGCAAATGGGCTGGAAGCGCTGGCGCGGTGCGAGGCGGAACTTGCCGATATTCTGATCGTCGACGCAGGCATGGACGGTGCGCTGGACCTGATTGCCAATATCCGGCGTCTTCCCAATGGCAAATCGGTGCGTATCTACTATTGCGTGATCGAGGCTGACCTTAAAAAGATGATGATGGGAAAGCGGGCAGGGGCCGACGATTTTCTGCTCAAGCCATTCGACCGCAAAATTCTGGAAAACGTATTTTCTGGTCTGGCTCTCGCCGCGTAAGCGTCATGTGGCTGCTTCTGCGCAGACATATCGATTTCGTCGTCGCAGTCGTGGGTTGCCCCGCGCTTGTCGCTATCCTGACTTTGGTTTTCCAAAGGATCTGGATATTTGAATACGACTCAGTCGAGCACAATGTGATAATCGCTATGACTGTAGTTCTAGGTGTCTTGAGTTCAAACGCGCTCGCGCGTTATTTGTACAAACGGTTATACCGTGACGAAAATGAAGGCGGCGGGTAATCCTGCCGTTTTTTTGTTCCAGGCCGTGCACTCACAAAAAACCCGCCGGTGAGGCGGGTTCAATTCAGGCAACGGGCAGGCCAATCAGGCGCTTTCGGCGAAATCGCTTTCAGGCTCGCGCAGCACATAGCCACGGCCCCAGACGGTCTCGATATAGTTTGCGCCACCGGCGGCATTGGCCAGTTTTTTGCGCAGTTTGCAGATAAACACGTCGATGATTTTCAGTTCAGGCTCGTCCATGCCGCCGTAGAGGTGGTTCAGGAACATTTCCTTGGTGAGCGTCGTGCCCTTGCGGAGCGAAAGAAGCTCCAGCATCTGATATTCTTTGCCGGTGAGGTGCACACGCTGGCCGCCGACTTCAACGGTCTTGGCATCGAGGTTCACAATCAGTTCGCCGGTGGAGATGACCGACTGGGCGTGACCCTTGGAACGGCGAACGATGGCATGAATGCGGGCAACAAGCTCATCCTTGTGGAAAGGCTTGGTCATGTAATCGTCAGCGCCGAAGCCCAGACCACGCACCTTGTCTTCAATACCCGCCATGCCCGACAGAATCAGGATGGGCGTTTTGACCTTGGACAGGCGCAGCGTTCTCAAAACTTCATATCCGGACATGTCCGGCAGGTTCAGGTCCAGCAGAATGATGTCGTAATCATACAGCTTGCCGAGATCGACACCTTCTTCACCCAAATCGGTGGTGTAGACGTTAAAACTTTCCGACTTGAGCATCAATTCGATGCTCTGCGCTGTCGCGCTGTCGTCTTCAATCAATAAAACCCGCATAATTATCCCCTTTTCCGCCGCTTAAGGTATCGATGGCCCCCTACGCGATACGGATCCAGTCGTTGCCTGATTTGGAGGCTGCCATGGAATGGTTAACAAATTCTGATTCACTCTGGCAAGGTGTATCGAACAAGTTAAAAATTTAAGGCATTCTCCTGTTTTTACATAATAATCACGGGCGCGTCTTCTCAAGCAGAACCTTAACTGGTGTGGTTAAGGGATTCTGCGGACTCATCAAATCCGAAGTCTGTTATTTGGCGTCCGTCATTTACTTACCCTTAAAAGATCGTCTCTATGATTAACGATGCCCGTAAACGAAAGGTTACCAAGGAGCGGTATTTGTTAATACCGTGGTAATTTTTCCGGTCCGACACCCAGAGGTCGGTTGGTCGGGCCGAATTCCGGTAACCGGGATCTCGCTATCCACGGAGTATTGCGTATGAAGTCACGTGAGAGCCTTGTTCGCCTGAAAGAATTTCAGGTGAGAGAAAAGCAACGTCAACTGGGGCAACTTCAGGTGATGATGTCTGAGTTCGAGCGGATGGCGAAAGAGTTGGAAAACCAGATTGTCTTTGAAGAAAAGAAATCCGGCATTACCGATGTGAACCACTTCGCCTATCCGACATTCGCAAAGGCAGCCAGACAGCGTGCTGATAACTTGCAGGTTTCCATCCGGGAACTGAAGGTTCAACAGGATGCTGCCGAACTCGCCCTTGAAGATGTGCAGTCCGAGTTCGCCAAGGCATCCGCCCTTGAAGAGCGGGATGTTACCGTTCGTTTGCGGGCTTGAATAAGCGCTTTGTCCTGGGCCGGAAACGATCCAGGACGTTGCGGCTACTTCGGGTGCCGGAGCGTGCAGGGTGGTGTCGCCTCCGTTGAACGCTTGGCGTTTTCTCTTCAAACGTAAACAACCGCTGTGATGAGTATCACATCGGTTATTTTTTCTGACTATTGCATAATTGCTTAAATCGGAATCAATTTAAGCAGTTGTTACAGCGACCTTTGCGCATCATGTTTGGCGCCCGTCGCTGTAATCACTCGCATCATCACGCTGCAGCATCAGGAGCGATAAGCGGTTTCACCCCTATGCGCGATAGGCTTAGTGGCGATACTGCTGAATGCGCGTCGTGCGCAGACCGGCCAGACCATGATCATTGATTGAGGATTGCCATGACAGGAATTCTTCCACTGTCAGCGTATAACGCGCACAGGCTTCTTCAAGGCTCAGCAACCCGCCGCGTACGGCGGCAACGACTTCAGCCTTTCGACGGATAACCCATCGCCGCGTATTGGACGGTGGCAGGTCGGCTATCGTTAACGGGCTGCCATCGGGGCCGATGACATATTTTACGCGGGGTCGTACTAACTCGGTCATTGGACTCTCTACACACACTCAAGACCACATGCAGGCACCCTAGCGTGCCACATTTAATAATTGCCTAAGCCCCAAGTAACATTTCGCTAATAATTTGAGAGACTTCGCTGGCAATCTTGATAAATGCGATTCAATGTCACGTTTCAATTGCTGAAAAGACAGCGGCACAAAGCCTGCAATCAGAAGGATGTGCGTGTATCAAACACGCCTTTCAAACCCGGCAGTCAGCGGTGTTTTCCGTTCATGAATGAGCAATAAAAAACCCTATTTTTTCTTTCGGCCCTCGACGGTAACTCTCATATTGATGATAAGACGCTTTTTCGAGTTCATGACCGGTGCGCAGTTCGACGATGACGGACGTTCAAAAATTTGGTTCGGCCATAAAAGGCGCTGTCGAGAGCGGCAGCGGCCATATGAATTACGCAGTGTTGCATCAGTTGCGAACCGTAGCGCTGCAGTTTGATTTTTCCTGGTTCGTCATTGCGCGCTTTGCGGGCGGCGACCATCAACATTTTGCCCAGCAAGTGATGGTCTGCAACTGGCCCGGCGATCTGGTCCGCGAATACAACGCCACCGGTGCGTTTGGTGCTTGTGAACTGGTGCAGGCGGTTCGCCACACAGGTCTTCCGGTCTTCATGCCATCGTCTTTGCTGGCGATACCCGGCTTCAACGAACACATCGATCGGCGGTTTCGGGCTGCCGATTTTGTCAATACACTGGCGGCGCGGCTGCACGGGGTGGATGGTAACCCCTATTTTCTGGCGCTTTCGGGCGGGCGTGGGCCGCTGCATCATGATGATATGGCGCATCTGTATTATGCGCTTGTCGAAATTTTCGATGGCTTCGACACAAACGACAGCGAAGGTCTGAAAGAGCGGCTGAGCAGCCGCGAACTGGAGTGCCTGCGGTGGGCGGCAGCGGGAAAGAGCAGCGATGAAATCGCGATCATTCTGGGAATTTCCAGCAACACCGTCAGCTCGTATTTCAAAAGTGCCGTTCGCAAGCTCGAATCGGTCAATCGCATGCAGGCCATCGCGCGGGCCATGC
The DNA here is from genome assembly GCF_014841565.1 of Rhizobium sp. CFBP 8762. Taxonomy (GTDB): domain Bacteria; phylum Pseudomonadota; class Alphaproteobacteria; order Rhizobiales; family Rhizobiaceae; genus CFBP-8762. Next base: position 179,086 of record NZ_JACYUD010000009.1, on the reverse strand, counting down.
GGCTGAAACTGATTTAAAAGCGATTCGCGTTTTTCTTGCTCTGCGGCTGACAAGTTTCTATATACAGCCCAACCCGTGTGCCGGTTTCAGACTGCGCCACGCTTGGCACCTATGTGCGCTTTGCTTGAAAATGGCGGTAGAGACTCGTGAACAGCCTCGATTTTGATCGTAAGCCAGAAGATACCCGCGTTGTCGTTGCCATGTCCGGCGGCGTTGATTCCTCCGTTGTGGCTGGTATCCTGAAACGGGAAGGCTATGATGTTCTCGGCATCACCCTGCAACTCTACGATCACGGGGCTGCGGTGCACCGCGCCGGTTCGTGCTGTGCGGGGCAAGATATTGATGATGCGCGCCGTGTCTGCGAAGTGATCGGCATTCCCCATTATGTGCTGGATTATGAAAAGCGGTTTCGCGAGACGGTCATCAATCCCTTCATGGATAGCTACGTCGCAGGCGAAACGCCGATTCCGTGCGTGACCTGCAACCAGACAGTTAAATTTGCCGATTTGCTGACAACGGCGCGGGAATTGGGCGCGGATGCCCTGGCCACTGGCCATTATATTCGCTCGCGGCCCAATCCCTTGCCGGGCGAGCCCGGTCGGCGGGGCCTGTACCGGCCCGTGGATGCGGATCGGGACCAGAGCTATTTTCTGTTTGCGACCACGCAGGAGCAGATCGATTATCTGCGCTTTCCGCTCGGTGGCCTGTCCAAGGCTCGCACGCGTGAACTGGCAGAGGAGATGGGTCTGGTTGTTGCCAAGAAAGCCGACAGTCAGGATATCTGCTTTGTGCCGCAAGGCAAATATACCGATATCATCACCAAATTGAAGCCGAATGCATCGCTCAAGGGCGATATCGTGCACATGGATGGCCGGGTGCTGGGCGGCCATGACGGGATTGTCCACTACACGATCGGTCAGCGGCGCGGCATTGGTGTGGCGACTGGTGAGCCTCTTTACGTCGTCTATCTGGATGCCCGTAGCCGCCGCGTGATCGTTGGTCCAAAAGAGGCGCTGGAGACGCGCAAGGTCTATTTGCGCGACATCAACTGGCTCGGCGATGCCGACCTCATGGAGACCGCCAAAGCGGGCTTTCAGTGCTATGCCAAGGTGCGCTCCACCCGCCCGCCAAAGCCTTCGCTGCTGGGCATGGATGAAGGCGGTATCTTCGTTGAACTGCTGGATGGTGAAGCCGGTGTGGCGCCTGGTCAAGCCTGCGCGCTCTACTCCGGCGAGGGGGAAGATGCCCGCATTTACGGCGGTGGCTTTGTGCAGCGTTCGGAACGTGAAGCAAGTGCTGAAGAAGCCTTACGCCAGCTTTTGGACAAGCCAGTTGCAGCTTGAATGTAAGCATGCCGCGCAAAAGTGTGCAGCGGTTTTGCGTGAACGGCATGCGACCAAATAAGGACCTAAAGCGTAGGAGCAAATCTGAAAGATTTCTACACGCTTGAGGAGTCTCACGCGTTACATTTTTAAAAAACGCGTGAGCCTTCGCTTGACAGGAACATGGGCCGCATCTTATAAGCCGCCCCACTGACGCGGACATCAAAATGTTCGTTTTGGCGGAGTAGCTCAGTTGGTTAGAGCAGAGGAATCATAATCCTTGTGTCGGCGGTTCAAATCCGTCCTTCGCTACCACTTTTCTTAAATTATGCCATTCCAGCCGGGTCACCAACGGGTATCAATGTTGGGTCATTCGGGTTTTTTGTGTCACTGGTCGGTGCAATCACCGGCGGTGTCGGTGAACTCTCTTGTTCGCGGTCGGGTATGCCCGGGGTAACGGACGGACCACGCGGTGTAGTGGCATCGGGCTGGGGCAGGGGATCACGGTTAGGCATAACGTTTCTCCTCGTTTAAATTCTGAAGGAAAAACGGGTGAGGTAGGGCATTGTTCCGCCCACCACACAATGGCCTTAAACGGACACCCCCCATTTAGTGTAGGAGCGTAACTGGCTCCTCCAGAAATGCCCTTATGCCGTCGCGTTCGATGGTTGCCAGAAACTCTTCATAGGCATCTCGGTCGGTTGCAAACGGTTCGTCCCAGACTGTGGTTGCACCGGTTTCGTCCACCACTTCCAGCGTCCAGTCACCATTGGTGCCGGCGGGCCGGTAAATATCGAGACGCAGAACGATATCGTCCTCCACGAACTCGCCAGCGTAATCGGAATGCTCGAATGGGTCATTTTTCTCGGTCATGGCCATAATATAACGATAAAGCGCAGGAAAAAGAAGGGTGCGCGGGTAAGCCGCGTCGAAAAGGAACAAATGTCGACGCTCTCGAGTTTTTGTGGCGTTCGACAACCGAAGAGGAGACACGCAATGCGGACACTTCTATTGGCAACTATGGGTGCATCTCTGCTCACACTTGCAGCGTGCAGCGATTCCAACGACAAGCAGCCAACCCAAGCCACTCCGCCAGCGGGCACCGAATCAGGACAGACAGCACCGACGGAAAGTTCGCCGACGCCTCAGACCGGAACAGGTGGCGCATCGCAAACCACCACACCAAGCGGCACGCAGAATACGCAGCAGCCGTAATCTGTTTGGCAACATCCATCGACATCCTGGAACGCACCGGCGACGCCGGTGCGTATTTTTTTACCCATTAATTCTTGTAGGCGAATTATAACGATTGGCAGTTGTATTTTTCGCCACTACGCTGACTGCGGGCAACCAATCTGTTTGCTGAGCGCGCCTGATACGGTGCTAGAGCGGTACGGGAAGGCAGTGATGGGGTCTGCGGGGGTACGTCGGCAACACAGTTTGCTGGTGGGTTTATGTGCTGTCGCGACATGTGGCATCATTGCTTTGGACGCGTTTGCTACTCGTTCAGCGCTGGTCGCGGCCTTGGGCCCGCATTCGTCTCTTGCGGTCAACGCGATGGTCATCCGCCATGTGGTGATGAGCCTGCTGGTGCTGGCGACCCTGTGGTTGGCGATATCCGGTTTGTCTCGCCAACGGCACGAGGGGCGGGTTGGTGATCTCATACAAAAGCTGGAGGGCTGGGAGGCAAAAGATCCCGGTGCTTTTGCTGGCGACCGTGTGGATGACGGTGAACTCGGCCGACTGGGCGGTGCGGTTGATGCACTGATGGACCGCTTGGCCGAAGCGCAGGCCAGGCAGGTGGAGCAGGATCACCATCACGATCTTCTGGTACGGGAGCTCGATCACCGGGTTAAAAATCTTCTGTCCACCGTTCAGGCCATTGCGCGGCAAACCTTCAAGTCGAATATACCTGCTGCTGAAGCGTCAGCGATCTTTTCGCATCGCCTGATTGCGCTCACGAACGCACATGCTCTTTTAACGCAGCGCTGGCAGGGGGCGGCCCTTTGTGCCACTGTTGATACCGCCATCAAGCCATTCCAGGATGAAGGCTCGCCTAAGCTGACCGCGCAGGGTCCGGATTTGCAAATTCGGGCAAACGCCGCGCTATCGCTCAGCATGTCGCTGCATGAACTGTGCACCAATGCGGTCAAATATGGGGCACTGAGCACCGATGCGGGTCATGTCGAGGTGCGCTGGGCTGTAGAGGAGCATCCGCAAGGCGGTGTTCTGGTTCTGCACTGGAAGGAATTTGGCGGCCCGCCGGTCGAGCCGCCGTCGCGGCAGGGGTTTGGTTCAGCGATGATCCAGCGTGTGCTCGTCCATGAACTGGGTGCCGAGACAGACCTTGATTACAAACCCACTGGCTTGGCCTGCCGCATGGTTATTCCGCTGAAGGCGCTCCTTGCCTGTGATCAGGCCTCGTCGGAACAAGAGGTTTACTGAGGAAAGCGGAGCCTTCCAGCCCAAACCGCCAGGGCTGGCCCACGTTTTTGGTGATGCCGATCCGGGGGCCACTCACAACTTTGCCAGCGGTCACACCATGCCATAACGCAAATGGAGGCTGGTTAATTGCTTGTCCGTTGAGTGAAAGGTCCACATGCAGGGCGGCGCAAAGGCGGCCCGGACCGGAGCACAGCAAACGAAGCGCGTCCATGCCACGTCGTTGCTGCATTACGTCCACACCCAGCAAGGGTTCCAATGCGCGGATCAGCACGGCACTGCCGTGCCCCGTGGTGACATTCAGGCACCAGTGGATGCCATAGGAGCGATAGACATAGGCACAGCCTGCCGGGCCAAACATCGCTGCGTTGCGGGCCGTTTCGCCGCGAAAACTGTGCGAAGCTTCATCCTCGCGATGGTAGGCTTCCGTTTCAACGATACGCCCACCGATGCCGTTCACGGTCAGCTTACACCCGACCAGTGCGCGCGCCACATCAACGACGTCCCGCTCAAAGAATGCTTTTGTCAAGGAGATGGTCATGGGGCTCTCGTAAGCTCGGCTGGCATTGCCATATACTGAATGCCCCTGCTGAAATGGACTGTTATGGTGAATCTCGATACAGACCGACGTCAACAACTAGACATAATACAACACGACGCTTTCCGCTACTTTCTGGATTTCAGCGACCCGGATACCGGCCTTGTTGCCGATACATCGCTCCCGGGATCGCCCTGCAGCATTGCCGTCGTTGGCTTCTGGCTGTCGTGCATACCCATCGGCGTGGAGCGCGGATGGATGACCCGGAATGACGCCGTAGCGCGCACCCGGCGCCTACTGGATTTCTTCCTGAATTCGGAGCAGAGCGATGCGCCAGACGCAACCGGCTATCGCGGCTTCTATTATCATTTTCTGGATATGAAGACCGGGCAACGAACGTGGGACAGCGAACTCTCCTCCATTGATACCGCTTTTCTGATCGCGGGAATGATTACCGCCAGCGCCTATTTTCAGGGTGACGCGCAGAGTGAGCGCGATATCCGTCGCGTTGTGACCCTGTTGTATGAACGGGTGGATTGGCGCTTCATGGAGAATGAAAGCGCGATGGTGTTTATGGGCTGGAAACCCGAGACCGGGTTTCTGCCACATGTCTGGCAGGGCTATAGTGAGGCGATTATCCTGTTCGTCCTCGGTCTGGCATCGCCCACATTTGCTTTGTCAAAGGACAGCTACGCACAGTTCGCCAAGAGCTACACCTATCTCGGCGAAGGAGCGATGCGGTATCTCCATGCAGGTCCACTGTTTATCCATCTGTTTTCGCACAGCTGGATCGATTTCCGGGGGTTGCAGGATGGCCAACTTAATCTAGACGGCGCCGATTATTTTCAAAACACGCAGCGCGCCATCACGGCACAACAGGCCTATGCAGAGCAGAATCCCAATCGGTTTACCGGATACGGAGCAGGTAGCTGGGGCCTGTCGGCCTGCGGCGGGCCAAAGGGTCCGCGCGTATTGCGTGACGGCAGGCGGATGACCATGCTGGGATACAGTGCTCGCGCAGTTCCGTTCGGGCCTGACGACGGCACCTTGATTCCCTGGGCGGGACTGGCCTGCCTACCGTTCAACGCGGATGTGGCGTGGCAACATTTTGACCACCTGATGCAAACCTACCCAGCTTTGCTGAACCACGGACGTTTTCCTGACAGCTTCAATCCGAGCTTGCGCGGGCGGAGTAGGGGACCGGAAGGTTGGGTGGCGCGTCGATGCTCCGGGCTGGATCAAGGGTTGTTGGTCATGATGATCGAGAATTATCGCACCGGCCAGCCGTGGGCCTTGATACGCGCGACCGATCTGGTTCGCCGTGGGCTTGACCTTGCCGGCTTTACCGGTGGCTGGCTGGAGTGCCTATAAAAAAACCGGAGCGATTTCGCTCCGGCACTGCACTTTAAAGACTTGAGGCGCCCTCAGGGCGGCTGCCCTGCCCAAGCTTTTTCAGCGCCTTTTCAATGATGCGCAGATCGGCGTACCAGCCGTCATCGTCTACCATCGCGCTCTCGGAGCCTGCGCGTTGCAGTCCACGGGCATCTTCTTCCAGCAATTTCAATTTGGCTATCTTCTGGTCCCGGATCAGCGAAACATTTTCCAGAATATCCTGAACCTTCAGTTCCGTTGTACTTACCACCATGACAGCACCCTCTGTTGCTAGGAACACTGTAAGGAACGGTTTAGTGGAAAAATCGTTCCAAAAAAGAAAAAGCCCGGACAAGCCGGGCTTTCGTATCATACCTTATACGACCAGCGATTAGCTGTTGTAAGGATGCTTGATTTCGAACTCGTCGCGGTGACGACCACCGAATGCAGCTGCCCAAGAAGCAACGAAAGCACCGATGAGAAGCGTTGCGAAGATCAGAAGCGAAGCAGTGATGGCACCTTTACGGGCAGTATCAGCGGCCTGCTTGGCTGTTTCGGCAGCTTGCTTGGTTTCAGCAACAACCTGATCAATGCGGGCTTCAGCTTCCTGTTGAGTGATGCCCGATTCGCGGGAGATCATCTGAGCGAGGTACGTGCGGTCACCGGCAGCAACTTCACCGTTCAAGGCACTGCGGGCGAGAATACGCGATGCTTCGCCGCGAACCTGCGCAGGATCAGCCGTTGCAGCATTTGGAGCAGCGGTCTCAGGAGCACGGAACAGTGTGTCCAGGAAGTAACCGTTCGGGTCCATGTTGCTCATTTCGCCATTGTTGGCAGCAACTGCCGCAGCACCACCGGCGGCTGTCGCAGCACCGGACGCAACGGAACCGACTGCCGATGCACCACCGCTGACGATGGAAGAAATCGCCGAGCTGGCAACCGTGATGGCAAGAAGGGTAGCAAGTGCCCAGGACAAGAAGCCATGTGCTGTATCGCGGAAATAGACTTCGTCGTTATGAACGCTTGTCCAGCGCGTACGCAGACGGCCAGTCAGATAACCGCCGACGCCAGCGGAAATTGCCTGAACCACAACCAGCCAGATGAAGGCAGAAATTGCCACTGTCGTTGCGACCGTACCAGCGGTCGACCAAGGCGACACGATGGTCAAGCCAAGCCCGGCACCAAGAATCATCAGCATAATGCTGAGGATCGTCGCGGCCACTGCGCCAGCGATAACCGGACCCCAGTTGATTGCGGAAATTGCGGATTCACGACCGCCTGAAGTCGTCGTCGAATTTGGTGAAACGATCGCCATATCTCTAGTCCCCTATCGGAAAAATAATGCAAGAAGAATGATGATTGGAATCGGAACGCCCAACAACCACAACAGAATTCCACGCCCCATGGTGAAGTCTCCCTCTCAAGGAAATTGATGAATACTAATAAAGAACACATCAATGGCCGATTGGTTCCACGCTTTCGCCGCATTTGGGCGAAATTCGTGAAAAATAATAATGGCCTACAGAATTTTATGGGTGTTGAGAGGGCTAATCTCCGATTTCTAATGGCAAGTGGTGAGCGTTGTGACGGGCAGAAAGGTGGCAATCGTGCAGCCTAAGGCAGCTAAAGCACCGTAAAAGCCAACGGCATTCAAGAAGCCCTGAAGCGATGCGGTATCGTGCGAAACGCGCTGTCGTATTTTCCATGCGGTAATCAGCACAGCCGCATTGGCAGCAACGGCGAGCAGAAACAGTATGATCTGTATCGAGCGTTGCAGGTCCAATCCGGCAATGCCGGGGGCAGAGGTCCAACCCAATGCGCAACCAACCGTCAACATCATATAGAGCGCCAGAAATGCCGCGGCCCAAACGCCGAAGCCGCTGACCAGAACCAGAAGCGGTCGGCCTCCGCCAACTATCCCACGACTTTCCATCATGGTGCCAGCCCTTCTGTCATGGCGACCAGTTTCGGCATGATCAGCACAAGGCCGACACCGGCAAGGCTCGCCAGTCCGGTGTAATCGTGCAGGCGGCTGCCGATGCGCAAATCCAGTGTGCGCTTTGCCGACAGAAAACCGTCATGCCAGCGCCAGAGACCAAATACGGCAAAGATCAGCCCAAGCGCGTTGTGAAGCGCGCAGTACGCCAGCACGACGAAGCTGGTGGCAGCATAGGCATGGCTTGTCGGGTCGGGCAGAGCAGTGGAGACCAGCCATATCGTTGCGCCGAGTGCTGTGAGGTGGGCGATGGTTGCGCCTAGCAGCGCAGGAACGGGGGAGCGACTGTCGCGGAGAGCCCGCACCGCCCTGCGTGCCAGCCCGGCGGCAAGCAGGCTTGCGGTGACGGCCAGTGCGGGCACAGCCAGTCCGGTTTCAATCAGTTCACGCGGGGGCCAGTTCGGTGCCACCAGCCACAGAAACAGCGTGCCGAACAACAGTGAGACATAGAGTGTGCCATTGCCGACCAGCGCGAAGACCATTGCGAGGTAGGATGGAGCCTGCGCCGCTTGGACATGTGGCGGTGCACTTTGGTTGCGGCCGATGGGAAGCAGATCGGTATCGTGTTTCAACCCGGACGTTCGCGTCCATACCATAAACAGCGCAAGCACCAGTGCCAGCGGCACAAGAGAGACCCAGTAGAGTTTGAACAGGAGACAGAGCACAAAACCGCCGGTGGCCAAGGCCGTTAGCAGCGGCAGATAGCTTGGTTGGGGCAGGATAATGACCTGATCAGGCTTGCCGGTGGTCATATCTACGCCCAGCGATTCCATCCAGTTGTTTCGCGCCAAGCCGAGATAGCCGTCACCGGCGGCCAGCCGGGGGCCGAGCGTTTCCGGGTCCACCAGATCGGCGCGCTCGGAAATGTGCGGCAGGGAGGCAAAGGCATAAGACGGGGGAGGCGTGGGGGTTGCCCATTCGAGAGATGCAGCTTTCCACGGATTGCGGCGGAATGGCTTGCCGAACTTGATGTGCAGAACAACATCCAGCACGAACAGTGCGAAGCCCATGGTCAGCACAAAGCCTCCGACGGAGGACAGGAGGTTGAGCCAATCCCAACCGACGCCACCGGGATAAGTGGATACCCGCCGCGGCATGCCTTTCAGACCTGTGAGGTGCATAAGAGAGAACGTCATGTTGAAACCGATAAGCAGCAGCCAGAAGGCTGGCACCGACAGGCCGCGAACGCTCAAGCGTCCCGTCATGTGCGGCAGCCAGTAATAGGCCGCTGCCAGCATGGGAAACACGAAACCGCCCACCAGCACGTAATGCAGGTGCGCCACGACGAAATGCGTATCATGGGCCTGCCAGTCGAATGGAACCATGGCGAGCATAACCCCCGTCAGCCCGCCCATGACAAAAATCAGGAAAAAGCCGCTGAGGTACAGCATGGGAATATCCATGCGCGGGCGTCCCTTTGCGAGCGTCGCCAGCCATGCGAAGATCTGTACGGCCGTGGGAATGGCGACGAGCGCGCTGGCCGCCGAGAAAAACGCCAGTGCCAGATGTGGAATGCCAACTGCAAACATGTGGTGCACCCACAGTCCAAACGACAAGAACCCGACCGCAATGGCGGACACGACAATGCCGCGATAGCCAATCAGCCGGTGCCGCGCAAACACCGGTAAAACGGTGGAGATCGCCCCCGCTGCCGGAAGAAAGATGATGTAGACTTCCGGGTGACCGAACAGCCAGAACAGGTGCTGCCACAACAGCGAGTCCCCGCCGCGCGTTGGATCGAAGAAGGGCAGGTCGAAGGCGCGTTCCAGTTCCAGAAGGATGGAGCCAAGGATCATGGGCGGGAAGCCCAGCAGCATCATGGCCGCCACCACCAGCAAATACCAGGCAAAGATCGGCATTTTATCGAGCGACATGCCGGGCGCGCGCATTTTCAGGATCGAAACCAGCGTTTCCACCGCCGCCGACATGGCGGAAATCTCGACAAAGGTAATGCCCAGCAGCCAGACATCAGCATTGATGCCCGGCGTATGTGCCGATGACGACAATGGCGTATACATGAACCAGCCACTATCGGGCGCCACGCCCAAAAAGCAGCGCAATAATGAGGATGGAGCCGCCGAAAATGTAGCACCAGAAGCCGTAGGCGGTCAGGCGTGGAAACGCCATGTCGCGTGCGCCGAGCATTTTGGGCAGCAGGTAGATGGCGAAGCCTTCAAACATCGGAATGGCAAACAGAAACATCATCACCGTGCCATGCATGGTGAAAATCTGGTTGTAGACCGCCGGTCCCAGAAAGGCACTGTTGGGTGTCGCCAACTGAACCCGGATCAGCATCGACAACAGGCCTCCAATGGCGAAAAACACGAAAGCCGCGATGATGAAACGACGGCCGAGCACCGTATGGTTGACGGCGGATAGACAACCCCAGCCACCGGGCGTATCCCAGATGCGAGACAGTTGTTTATGCAGCGCGATGGGCGATGGTTTGGCGGGGGCGTCCGTCATTGCGTCCTGTCCATCTGGCGAAGTTCACTTTCATAGTCTTGCGGAGCATGGGCCTCTACGGTGAATTCCATGATCGTATGGCCTTCGCCGCAGAACTCGGCGCAGACACCACGATAAATGCCGGGACGGTCTGCTTGCAGGCGCACAATGTTTTCATGGCCGGGAATGGCATCAAGCTTGCCACCAAGGCGCGGCACCCAGAACGAATGAATGACATCCGCGCTGGTGATGACAATATCGACCGGCTCGCCGGATGGAATGTGAAGCCGGTCCATGGTCGGAGCGACGCCATCAACGGCGGGATACCGGAACGTCCAGTTCCATTGTGCCGCATGGGCCTCCACCCGCAAGGGCGCTTCGCGTTGCGGGGAGGCAATCAGGCGCTCACCCATAAACAGTGCAAAAATCACCAGCGCCGTCAGGATGACCGAGGGCATGACCAGTCCGCCGCCAAACACCAGCCAGCGGCTGGACAGGCGGCTGGCAAAACCTGGGGCGATGAAACAGAGTGCAAGAATGCCTGTCACCAGCGCAAACAGCGCAACCGACCCCCAGAACATGACATGGAACAGCGTGGCAATGGACCCAGCCGATGGTCCCGCAGGGTCCAGTGTCGAAAGCGGTCCGCCGCAACTCGACAATATCAACGGCAGCCCAATATAGAGCGAAACGCGAGTGATTGGCAGAGGAGTGCAGGCATGAACGAGACGCGCAACGAAGGAAATCCGGTGATCGAAACGGTCAAGGAAGAGTCCGTCGAATCCGCAATTGCGGTTGCGGGCCATCCCCTCCATGCCATGACCGTGCATTTCCCGATTGCGCTGGTCATCGCCACACTCGGCTGCGACATCTTCTACTGGTGGACCGGCGATCTCTTCTGGGTGCGGGTCAGCCTCTGGTCGTCCGGCTTTGCCTTTGCCAGCGGGGTTGTCGCGGGCCTGATCGGCACGGCGGAACTGCTCTTCGTTCAAGGCATCCGCATTCGCGTGGCAAGCTGGACCCATGCGGTTGCCGCCATGACACTGATTGCGATTGCCGGAGCCAATTGGGGCGTGCGCTTGCAGGACGAGGCGGCTGTGTTGCCCTACGGCCTGATGCTCTCGGTTCTGGCCAGCATCTTTACCGGGCTTGCCGGATGGCATGGGGGAAAGCTGGTGTTCGATCATGGCGTCGGGCTCATTGTTGGACCCGACGAGTGAACATCAGGAACTGTCCCTGGAACGAGCGATGGTGCTATCTCTTCCGCCAGACGACGCAAGCCTCCCGGCTCTGACAGCACGTGCGGCAGCAAGGATGCAAGATCAAGGTCCGGCTTCCACAGCACCACGCCGAGAATGGCTGTGATGATGACGCTGGTTGCTGCCGTTACGCCGACCCAGCGCCAGCGCGGATACTGCTCGCCATCGTCATATAGGCGAATGATCACCAGTCCGCTGAGAACGTGGACCACCACCAGCGCGCCGACAAAAACCAGCTTGACATGAAACCATTGCCCGAATGCGTCTCGCAGAAAGATTAAAGCGACACCGCTGCCAATGGCGATAAAGGCGGCTGGAGAAATGAGCGCTACGTAGCAAAAGCGGGTCAACTCCTGCAGACGATAGAGATCTTCCTTAACAACCGCCTTGTTGCGAATGATGTAGAGACCGGGCAGGGCCAGCAGCCCCGCGCTCCAGAGACAGATGGCAGCGATGTGAAGGGTTTTGATCCAGATCATTCGCGGTTGCCGACACCGGCAAGCGGCTCCTTGTCCGATAGCAGGCGAAACACGGTGATCAGCGCCGCCAGCAGGTAGGGTAGGGCGGCAGGCACCCACATCAGCAGGCCAGCCAGTTGCTGATCTTCCATGGCGGTCAGGCCATAGGCATCTGTGGTCAGGAAGTGTTCGATGAACATTGGACGCTCGGTGAAGGTCAGAAGTGCGCCAAGCATGCCCATCTGGATGACCGTTGCCAGCAGGCCAGCCAGTGCCAGACCCGGATTGACCGCCGCACAGAAGATGGCCCGCCATAAAAAGAATGCCGAAAGAAGCAGAGACAGTTCCATCACCCAGAACAGGGATGTGCTGGCCAGCGCCATGCTGTAGAAAACAGGGGCATGCCACATCCACACGATGATGGTGTGAACGAGGAAGAACAGCGGCAGCAGGTTGGCGCTGTTTTCGTCGGTCTCCCGGCGCAGCGCAACCGCCAGCAGTGGCGCGACAAAGCCGATCAGCACGACATGGTGCAAAACGCGAATGGAAAACAGCGCAGAACTCAACGCGCACAGCGGTGAAATCAGAAACAGTGCAAGCAGACCGTAAGCCACCCAGAACGCACTGTGTTGCGCTTGTGTGCCCCCACGCGACCGCATCAGATATAACGGGATGGCGAGAACGAACGCGCCCAGCAACACCGGATCAAGATTCCAGCTGGACCAAAGGGCATCAGGTGAAGGGGCTGCTCCGCAGTAGGGCGTATAAATCTGTTTCATGTTTGCCCCCTGCCATGCCGTGCGAGACGCGCCGCGTTTCGATTGGTCACAAGTCGCGAGAGCTAAAAAAGTTCCATCTTTCGAGAAGAGCCTTGATTAGCCGAGGATAGAACAGTGGAATTGTTTGACTAATGAATCATTTCCCGGCCATTTCGGGCTTGCACCTTCTGAATCTCAGGCGTTTAACGCGTTCGAGACATGGAGGAGAGCCACAAATGGCATCGGTAACGTCTTCGGGCAGCGATCAGGCAAACAAAACAGCATTTGCAATCATCGTCGCGGTGAGTTTCTGTCACCTTCTGAACGATATCATGCAGTCGCTTCTGACGGCCATCTATCCCGTTATCAAGGACAACTACCAGCTTGATTACACGCAGATCGGTATTTTGACCTTTACCTTTCAAGTCACCGCGTCTCTGTTGCAGCCCCTCATTGGGATTATCACCGACCGCTGGCCCATGCCGTACTCACTGCCCGTTGGAATGCTCAGCACCTGCACGGGGCTGATCACGCTGGCTTTTGCACATGATTTCTCCATGTTGCTGATTGGTGCGAGCCTTATCGGGCTTGGCTCGGCCATTTTCCATCCCGAGTCCTCGCGCGTTGCACGGCTGGCGTCGGGTGGGCGTCATGGTTTGGCGCAGTCCTTGTTTCAGGTTGGCGGAAATGCGGGATCGGCCATGGGGCCGCTGCTTGCCGCGTTTATCGTGCTGCCATACGGACAGGGCAGCGTTGCGTGGTTCTCGTTGGCAGCGCTGATCGGCTTTTTCGTGCTGATCCGCGTCGGCAAATGGTACTCGGAAAGCTACCGCAGTGCCATGCACCGCACGGCACCCAGCCGCGCACTGCCGCTGCCACGCCGGCAGGTGATCTGGGCGCTCTTGGTGCTGGTGCTGCTGACGACCACCAAAAACGTCTATATGGCGAGCTTTTCCAGCTACTTCACATTTTACACCATTGAACGGTTCGGCGTGAGCGTTCAAAACTCGCAATTGCTGCTGTTCCTGTTTCTGGGTGCATCCGCCGCTGGCGTGTTTCTCGGCGGGCCGATCGGGGACCGGTTCGGCACGCGGTTCGTCATCTGGTTTTCCATTCTGGGTGTCATTCCCTTCGCGCTGCTCCTGCCTTATGCCTCGCTTTTCTGGACCGCAGTGCTGACCGTCATCATCGGCCTGATCTTTTCCTCGGCATTCTCAAATATCGTGGTGTTTGCGCAGGAACTTGTGCCGGGTCGTGTGGGCATGATTGCAGGGGTGTTTTTCGGCTTCGCCTTCGGTGCGGGTGGCGTGGGTGCGGCCCTGCTTGGCGGGTATGTCGATCTCTACGGCATTGAATTTGTCTACAAGCTCTGCTCATATTTTCCGCTTCTGGGTGTGCTGACAATCTTTCTGCCGCGTCTGTCCGAGTCGAGAGGAGCAAAAAAAGCCGCATAGTGAGAACGGCCTGTTCATCGTTCTGCCCCTTCTGGCATGTGCCGAAAGCGCGATATGAAGGGGCAACACAAGATGGAGGTTTATATCATGCAACTCACGGGCATTCATCACCTGACGGCCATTACCGCCAGGCCAGCCGATAATCTCAACTTTTACACACAGACACTCGGTCTGCGACTGGTGAAGAAAACCGTCAATCAGGACGACACCAGCGCCTATCACCTGTTCTATGCCGATGGCAAAGCCAGCCCCGGCACGGATTTGACGTTCTTCGATTTTCCGGTGCAACGCGAACGGCGCGGCACCCACAGCGTAATCGCAACCGGGCTGCGGGTCGGCTCGCAAACCAGTCTGGAGTTTTGGAAGCGTCGTCTGGACGAGGCCAGGGTCAAGGCGGGTGATATTATCGAGATCGGCGGCGCGGCGTCTATCGAGTTCGAAGATTTTGAAGGCCAGCGCTTTCGGCTGGTGGCGGATGATACGAATGCCCCGTCACATCCCTGGGATCGCAGTCCGGTGGATGCTGTCCATCAGATCAAGGGCCTCGGGCCCATCGTGATGAGCGTGCCGGTCATCGACAATACGGAACTGGTACTGACGGAAATCATGAATATGACCAGGGTTCGTGACTACCCATCGCCAGATGGAATCGGACATGTTCATGTGTTTTCCATGGGCGAGGGCGGTCCCTCGGCGGAGCTGCATGTGGCCGTGCAGCCTACGCTGCCGGTCGCCCATCAGGGTGCGGGCGCTGTCCACCATGTCGCGTTTCGCGTGCCGGACAGCCGAGCGCTCACCGAGTGGACAAAGCGCGTGCGCGGCTTCCGTCTGCCATCCAGCGGGGAGGTGGAGCGCTATTATTTCCGCTCGCTCTACTTCCGTGAGCCGAATGGCGTTCTGTTTGAACTGGCGACCGATGGCCCTGGCTTTGCCGTGGACGAACCCTTGGAAACGCTGGGTGAAAGCCTGTCGCTTCCGCCATTTCTGGAAGACAAGCGGGCCTCCATCGAAGCCCGCCTGAAGCCTCTGGCTTAACGATCAAAGCCCACGCTCGTCCAGCCACGAGCGGCAAAGGCGAGCGTCTTCCAATATCAGATCATGTCCCACCGGCAGCATGTGGCTGGCGACGGATGCTCCGGCGCGTTCCAAATGCTCTATCAAGGGCGGCGCGTAGGGCCCGAATGGGTCTTGCGCGCCGTTCGTCACGAGAACCTGAACGCCTGTCAGGTTTACGGGATCAACGGCGTTCAGCACCTGCATGGGCCGCAGCAAAATAGCGTTGCGGATGGTGTCGGGACAGGATTCCAGCATGGCTCCGATCATATTGGCACCATTGGAAAAGCCCAGAAAAACGCAGGTTTCCGGCTCAATATCATAGCGTTTCATGGCTGCTTTCAAAAAACGGTCGAGCGCTTCTGCCTCTGCCCGGATATGGGCTTGATCGAACGTCACTGCGGTCTGGCGGCGAAACCAGCGGGCAAAGCCTTCGTCCAGACTGCGTCCGCGCATGGCAAGGGTGGCAGAACCGGGGGCGATATGTCGCATCAAGGGCAAAAGGCTGGTTTCATCACCTCCGGTGCCATGAAGCAGCACGAATGTCGTTGATGAGTCATAAGTTGAGCCATGGGTTGAGGCATGAAAGCTATGGATGAAATCAGCGTCGGTTGCAGACATGTTTACCTCCGGCTACAGAAGCCACGTAAAGACTCTGTTTACAATCCGTTCCATTTGAGGGTAACGGATGCCTATAATTTCCGCATTGGTTTGGACGGCGTACGCCACCACGAGAGATGAATGTCCCTAGTCAATCTGAAAGTCATCCGCAAGACGCCCTGCGAGCTCTGTCCTTTGCGGCCTCTGCCGCATTTCCGCGAATTTACCCCGGATGAGCTTGAGTTCGTCTCGCATTTCAAGAAAAGCGAAGTGTCGGTCGAGGCCGGGCAGATTATTCTGATGGAGGGGGCGCAGAGCGCGCACCTGTTCACGGTTCTGGCCGGTTGGGGGTTTCGCTATAAAATGCTGGAGGACGGACGCCGTCAGATTCTCAACTACGTTATGCCCGGCGATCTCATTGGCTTGCAGGGCAGCTTGACGGGCGAGATGCAGCATTCCATCGAGGCCCTGTCTCCGGTCACACTCTGCGTGTTCGAGAAGAAAGAGCTCTCGACACTCTATCGTGGCTACCCCGATCTTGCTTTCGATCTTACCTGGATTGCCGCGCGCGAGGAGCGGATGCTGGACGAAAACCTGCTGAGCATTGGCCGCCGCTCGGCATTGGAAAGAGCAGCCTATCTGTTGGCGATGCTGGCGCAGCGTGCCAGCGTGCTGGACCTGTTTCGGTCAGGCCGCTGCGTTATTCCCATCACGCAGCAGCATCTGGCCGATACGCTCGGCCTGTCCATTGTCCACACCAACAAGACTTTGCGCAAGCTCTCTGACAAAGGCATGATCCGCTGGGCAGAGCGATCCTGCGAAATCCTGGATCAGCGAGGGCTTGAGGATATTGCTGGATGGAAAGGTGTCGGCGAAGGCAAGAGGCCGTTCATTTAAGCCCGGTGTACCTACCGCAGACCAAGCCGCCCCAGCCACTCGGCGATGACGTGCTGACACATTTGCCAGAAGCCGAGCGGTGCGATTTCCACGTTATCATCGAAGCCGAAGACCACGCGGGCAGCATGTTCCATTCTCTCAATGTCGGTGATTGCCATCGTCGGTCCTCCCAAACCAAAACTCTCTCTTTGTATAAGCGATTTCGGTTTCTTTGACGAGATCAACAAGCGAGCCATCAAAAATATTCATGTCCCTCTTTCGGAAATCAAATGACGCACTAAGTTCGCGTCAGCTTATCGTACTACAGTAATGTGAAAACCATATTTCAAGCTGGCTATGTCTTATTTAAATGAAGCCAGCGGACGCGGAGGGTAAAAGGCCGTGTCGAACGATTCGTTTTCATGCATACCATTTTGAGTTCTCTGCAAGGTTTGATCGCGCCGATTATCGATGATCCTCTGCAGCCCTATTTAAAGTATCTGGCGTGAACCGTGTTCACGCGAAATGAACTGAGAGGACTGTTCTGCCTGTGACCGATTTGAGCACTTGCGATCGTGAGCCGATTCATATTCCCGGCCGTTTGCAAACCTTTGGCGTTCTGATTGCCGTTTCTCAGGACTGGATTGTCTCTTACGCATCCACCAATGTGGACCGGCTCATCGGCTTCTCGGCAGAGGATATCGTCGGTCATCCATTGACCAATTTCATCCAGTCCGATGTTATTCACACCATTCGCAACCGGCTGCAAAACCTGCGTGGTCGGGATGGGGTGGAGCGCTTGCGTGGCATTCACGTAACCGAAAACGCGCCAGCCTGCGATGTGTCGCTGCATATTTCCACCAGCAATGTCGTTCTGGAGTTCGAGGCCGCTGCCAAACAGGTGGAAACGGACGATATCCAGTCCGCTGTACGCTCTGCGATCAACCGCCTGTCGTCCACCAAGGGCTTGAGCCGACTGTGTTCGGACGCGGCGCGCTACATGCGCGCCATTACCGGGTTTGACCGGGTGATGATCTATCAATTCATGCAGGACGATAGCGGCGAAGTGATTGCCGAGGCAAAGACGTCGAGCTTAACGCCCTATCTGCACCTGCGTTACCCCGCCAGCGATATTCCGAAGCAGGCGCGGGCTTTGTATTTGCGCCAGAGCATCCGGTTGATTGCCGATGTCAACGACCCCTGCGTGCGGCTTTATCCTGAAAAAAATCCGGATGGACAGCCGCTGGACCTGTCGCAATCGGCGCTTCGGGCTGTGTCTCCCATCCATATCGAATATTTGAAGAATATGGGCGTCAGCGCCTCCATGTCGGTGTCCATCATCGTGCGGGGAAAGCTGTGGGGACTCATTGCCTGTCATCACACCCATCCGTTGACACTGAACCAGTCCAAGCGGGGGGCGGCGGAACTGTTCGGACAGATGTTCTCGTTGATCCTCGATAGCCAGCAGCGGGAGGAAGAGCAGGAGCACGACCGGACCGTGCAGGATCTGGCATCCAGCATGCCCAATGTCGTTGCCGCAGCGGAGTCGACCATTGACGCCATGCTGGAAATCAGCAGCGAATTCATGTCTGTCTTCAAGGGCGATGGCGTTGCCGTTTACTTTGACGGAAAATCCGCGACTGTGGGGATTACGCCCGGCGAGGCGCATATCGATGATCTCGTGCGGTTTCTCAATCGCACGGCGGCCAATCAGATCTACGCCACGTCCGACATCGGCTCGGTGTACGAACCGGGTCGTGCTTTCGCCGGTCTGGCCGCAGGCGTGCTGGCGCTACCGATTTCAAAATCTCCCCGTGACTTCATCCTGATTTTCCGTCGGGAACTTGCCCGCACCGTGTTGTGGGCAGGAAACCCGGACAAGCCGGTCTCATCGACGGCGGGTGTGCGCGTTTCCCCGCGCAAAAGCTTCGAAGCTTGGCGCGAGGTGGTCGAGGGTCAGTCCAGCCCGTGGACAGCGCTCGATATCCGCGCAGCTGCTCAGTTGCGCATCACCATCCTCGAAACCGTGTTGCGGTTGACGGACCAGGCGGTGAAAGAGCGCAAGAGCGCGCAGGAAAAGCAGGAAATCCTGATTGCCGAACTCAATCATCGGGTTCGCAATATTCTGGGACTGGTGCGGGGGCTGATTTCGCAGGGCCAGTCGCAACCCCAGTCACAACAGATGTCGACAGCCGATTATGTACAGGTTCTGGACAGTCGCATTCAGTCACTGGCCCGTGCGCACGACCAGATTACTCAGGTCAATTGGTCGGCAGCACCGTTTTCAGGAATTCTGGAAACCGAAGCCGAAAGCTATATGGGCGGCATTATCAGCCGCGTAACGGTCAGGGGCCCCGACCATCTGCTGGAACCGGCGGCCTTTTCCACCGTGGCGCTGGTGATCCACGAACTGGTTACGAATTCCGCCAAATACGGCGCTTTGTCCGTACCACAGGGCAGGGTAACGGTGACACTGTCTCGCAACGAGATGGATGACATGCTGTTTTGCTGGGAGGAGAGCGGCGGGCCGGTCGTGCACGCGCCCAATCGTCGCGGTTTTGGCTCAACGATTATTGAACGCTCAATCCCCTTTGATTTGCAGGGCGAGGCCAAGATTACCTACGCGCCGACCGGTCTGGTGGCGCATTTCAGAATTCCGGCGATCTACGCAACCGAGATATTGGGGCTTAACGCCCGAGAACAGGCGCTGATACACGTGAACACCATGTCCATTCCTTCGTCTATCCGCCGCGTTCTGGTGCTGGAGGACAATTTCATCATCGCGATGGAGGCAGAAGACATTTTGCTGGCGCTGGATGTGGACGAAGTGCTGATGGCTTCTTCCGTCAAGGAGGCGCGCTCCTTTGTCGACTCTATCGGTCTTGATGGTCACCGCGTGGATTTCGCCCTTCTGGATGTCAGTCTGGGTACGGAAACGAGCTTTGCATTTGCGCAGGATTTGCAGGCACGCGGCATTCCGTTTGGTTTTGCCAGCGGCTACGGCGAGTCGGCGGCATTTCCGGGGACGCTGGCAAGTGTGCCCCGTATCGCCAAACCGTTCGACAAGCAGTCGATCAGCCGCTTGCTTACAACCGCGACGGGGCAGTTATAACTTACTGTTTTGACGCGTAGTCCAGATGTGAAAGCGGTTGCGCTTACCGTTTATCGTATCTTAGGAATGTCTGCGATAAATGGATTGCGCCGCCGCACGGTCAGTATGCGCTATGGCTTTTTTCGCCATCAGAGAATACAGCTTTAGCCACTTGTTAAATCGGCTCACCCGATATAATGAGGAACCATATTAAATGGTGCCTTGTCTTGCTGGAAGCATCTATGAAGATTAATGGACTTATGAGCGGGCGATGGCTGATTGTTGGGCTGGCAGGTGCCTTACTGGTTGCCTGCAAGCCGGAGACGCCGGCCGCCAAGCCGGAAACATTGGTCAAAACGGAGATCGCACGCTTTGTGGAGCGCGACCAGACGGTGACGCTGACCGGTGAGATCGTCGCTCACACACAAACCAATCTTGCGTTTCGGGTTGGCGGACGTATCACCGAGCGGCTGGTGGATGTTGGCAGCCGCGTAAAGGCCGGGCAGCGCCTTGCCCGTCTTGACAGGCAGGAACAGGAAGCCGACGTCGAAGCTTCGCGAGCAACTGTACGGTCGGCGCAAGCACAGGTTCGCCAGTTGCAATCGGCGCTGGATCGCCAGAAAACGCTTCTGGGCCGAGGTTTTACCACAAGGCGCGACTTCGATCAGGCCGATACGGCACTGCGCACGGCTGAAGGCTCGCTGAACGCCGCGATTGCGCAACTGTCCACGGCTGAGGCATCCTTGTCCTATACGGATCTTGTGGCTGATGCCGATGGCGTTGTGACCGCGCGCACCGCCGAAGTCGGGCAGGTGGCGCAGGCGGGCCAGACCATGTTTACCGTCGCACTCGATGGTGAGCGGGACGCGGTCTTCGATCTCTACGAATCCTTGTTCTTCGAAAAATATCTCGATAAGCCCGTGACGATAGCATTGCTGGCTGACCCTGCGGTCACTGCGCAGGGCACCGTCAGCGAGATTTCACCAACCATGGACACGGCCAGTGGCACCGTGCGGGTGAAGGTGGCGATACGCCCGACGCCGGAGGCCATGACGCTCGGCTCTTCGGTGTCCGGCACCGCCTATTTCATGCCGCGCCGGGTGATCGTGTTGCCGTGGACAGCCCTTTCGGCCAACGACGGAACGCCTGCCGTTTGGGTGGTCGATCCTCAGTCCAAAGCGGTCTCGCTGAAATCCGTAACGATAGCGTCCTATGAAACCGGCAGCGTGCTCATCAGCGGTGGATTGGCTGGCGGCGAGACCGTGGTGACGGACGGCACAAAGTTTCTGCGTCCCAATCAGGTCGTGAGCGTCGCGGAACCGGATCCAGCATATGAAGGTGACAAGTCATGAGGGCTGGATATCGCTGGATTGTGTTGTCGCTTTGCGCAGCCGTGATGACAGGGGTGGTATCGTCTTGCAGCGGGCAAGAGGATGAAGCGCCGGAGCCGGTGCGTCCTGTCCTGTCGCAGGTGGTCAAACCCGTTCCGCTTGCCGGAAACAGTTTCGCCGGAACCGTCAACGCGCGTGTGCAGACCGATCTGGCCTTCCGGGTCGCCGGTCGACTGGTGGCACGAGATGTGGATGTGGGGGACCTCGTGAAAAAGGGTCAGTTGTTGGCAACGCTGGATGCTACGACGTTTGATCTGGCGATCCGCGCCTCCAGAGCCGATCTCAGCAGCGCCGAAGCCACGCTGACCAATGCAACCGCTGCCGAAGAGCGGATGAAGGCCTTGCTGCAGTCCAACACCACGGCACAGGCGACCGTGGAAAGTGCGGAGCAGACCCGTGAAGCCGCACAGGCGTCGCTGGCGCGCGCGCAGGCTTCCCTCAGGAAAGTCGAGGAGCAACTGTCCTATACGCAAATCCGCGCCGAATTCGACGGTGTCGTCACCGCAACGGGCGCAGAGGTTGGTCAGGTTGTTGCAGCGGGAACCACCATCGTCAGCGTCGCCAGACCGGATGAGCGGGATGCCGTGGTGGATGTGCCAAACGTGATCGGCGGTTTCCGTGGCGATGAACTGTTTGATGTCGCCTTGCAGATCAACCCCGCTATTCACGTCAACGGCAAGGTTCGTGAAATTGCGCCGACTGCGGATGAGAGCACTCGTACGCGGCGGATCAAGATTGCGCTGGACAACCCGCCCGATACGTTCCGCCTGGGAACGACCATTACCGCGACCCTGAAAACCGCCGTGCATGAGGCGATCATCGTGCCGCCTACGGCAGTTTTTGAGCGGGACCGGGCCAGTTTTGTCTGGGTGGTGGATGAGGCAGCCAACACCGTTTCCGCCGTTCCGGTTACGGTGGGCAGCACGGTCAATGGCGGTATCATTATCCGTGATGGATTGACGGCGGGACGCCGCGTGGTGACAGCCGGTGCCAACAGTTTGAAAGACGGGCAGCCTGTGAAAATCACAGGCGGAGACAGCATATGAAAAAGTTCAATCTCTCTGACTGGGCGCTCGATCACGCATCGCTCGTCTGGTACTTCATGATTGCGTTTACGCTGCTGGGGTTCACCTCCTATCTCAGCCTGGGACGCGAGGAAGACCCGTCTTTTACGATCAAAACGATGACGATTTCGGCGTCCTGGCCCGGTGCTTCGGTTGAGGAAACCACACGGCAGGTGACGGAGCGTATTGAGCGCAAACTCGAAGAACTGGATTCGCTGGATTATACCCGCAGCATGACGACGGCGGGACAGACGCTGATTTTCGTCAATCTGAAACCCACCACCAAGGGTCGCGACGTCGCGGGCATCTGGTTGAACGTCCGCAACATGATTGGCGATATCCGGGGAGAGTTTCCCTCCGGCGTCGTCGGACCGAGCTTCAATGACCGCTTCGGCGATGTATTCGGCAACATCTACGCTTTCACATCCGATGGCCTGACGCAGCGCCAGTTGCGCGACTATGTGGAGGATGCCCGCCGGCATATTCTGACCGTGCCGAATGTCGGCAAAGTTGACATCATCGGTGCGCAGAACGAGGTGATCTACCTCGAATTCTCCACACGCCAGATGGCGGCGCTGGGGATCAACCAGTCTCAGGTTATGAGCACGCTGCAGGCGCAGAATGCTATTACCCCTTCCGGCGTTATACAGGCCGGTGGCGAACGGGTAGCAATTCGCGTCAACGGGCAATTTGCTTCTGAAGACAGCCTGCGGGCCGTCAATCTACAGGTCAACAACCGTTTCTTCCGCCTGACCGATGTAGCCACCATCACGCGCGGCTACACGGACCCGCCATCAGCTCTGTTCCGTTATAATGGCGAAGCCGCCGTGGCGCTCGCCATCGGCATGAAGCAGGGTGCCAACCTTCTGGAGTTCGGTGCGGCAGTTGAAGATCGCATGAAGTCGATTGAGGAAGCGCTTCCGGTCGGTGTCGGTGTGCATCTTGTGTCGGACCAGCCGCTGGTGGTCGAGGAGGCGGTGTCGGGCTTCACCCGTGCCTTGTTCGAAGCGGTGATCATCGTTCTTGTGGTTAGTTTCATCAGCCTTGGGGTACGCGCCGGGCTGGTTGTGGCGCTCTCCATTCCGCTGACGCTCGCCATCACCTTCCTGTTCATGTCGTATTTCGGCATTTCCTTGCAGCGTATTTCGCTGGGTGCGCTCATTATCGCGCTTGGTCTGCTGGTCGATGACGCTATGATTGCCGTAGAAATGATGGTGGCACGGCTGGAAGTGGGCGATTCGCTGCGCAAGGCCGCGACCCATGTGTATACCTCCACGGCATTTCCCATGCTGACGGGCACACTGGTGACGGTGGTTGGTTTCGTGCCGATTGGTTTGAACAGCAGCAACGCAGGCGAGTTCACGTTCACCCTGTTCGTGGTCATTGCCGTGTCTCTGCTCGTGTCCTGGGTCGTGGCTGTGATTTTCGCGCCGCTGCTGGGTGTAACCATCCTGCCCAAGACCATGAAACAGCACCACGGTGGCAAGGGTCGTTTTGCCCGGCTGTTTGCGCGGGTGCTGGATATTTGCATGCGCTGGCGGTTTACCACCATTGCGTTGACCGTCGCGGCCTTTGCTCTGTCCGTCTTCGGCATGGGCCATGTGCAGCAGCAGTTCTTTCCCTCGTCGGATCGCACGGAAATCATCGTGGACTGGTCGCTGCCGCAGAATGCGTCGATTGCTGAAACCAACGCGCAGATTGCCAAGTTTGAGCAGGAAAAACTCGTTGGCAATGGCGATATCGAGCGGTGGTCGAGCTATATCGGTCAGGGCGCGCCCCGTTTCGTGCTGTCGTTTGACGTGCAGCCGCCATCGCCGTCGTTCGGGCAGACGATCATCGTGACCAAAAGTCTCGAGGTGCGCGATGCCGTGCGGGCCGACCTTCAGGCTTACTTGAAAAAGACACTGGTCGGCACTGATGCCTTCGTCAAGCTGATGGATATTGGCCCGCCGGTCGGTCGTCCCGTACAGTACCGCATCAGCGGTCCTGATATTCCAACGGTGCGCAAACATGCGTTGGAGTTCGGCGAAATGCTCGCCAAAAACCCGCATCTGGGTGATGTCGTCTATGACTGGAACGAACCCGCCCGCGTGATCAAGGTGGATGTACTGCAGGACAAGGCGCGCCAGCTCGGCATCACATCGCAGGATATTGCCTCCTCGCTGAATGGCATTGTTGGCGGTGAAACCATTACGCAGGTGCGTGACGATATCTACCTTGTGCCTGTCATGGCGCGCGCCAATGCAGCCGAGCGGGAATCCATTGAAACCCTGCGGACCCTGCAATTGCCGGGCAACAACGGCCGCGCCGTTCCGCTCGGTGCTGTGGCAAACTTCCGCTATGAAATGGAACAGCCAGTGGTTTGGCGTCGCTCGCGCCTGCCAACCGTGACCGTCAAAGCCGGTGTGATCGACACGACCCAACCGGCGACTGTCGCCGTGCAACTGACGCAAGAGGTCAAAACCTTCGCTGATGCGCTGCCAAATGGTTACTCGGTCGCTATCGGCGGTGCCGTCGAGGCCAGTGCCGAGAGTGAGGGACCGATTGCCGCCGTGGTGCCGCTCATGCTGTTCCTGATGGCCACCATTTTGATGGTGCAGTTGCAAAGTTTCTCGCGTCTGTTCCTGGTCTTCGCGGTGGCACCGCTGGCCCTGATCGGCGTGGTGGCGGCGCTGTTGCCGACCGGAACGCCGCTCGGTTTTGTGGCTATTCTCGGCGTGTTGGCTCTTATCGGAATCCTGATCCGCAACTCGGTGATTCTGGTGGTGCAAATCGAGGATTTGCGCAAGGCAGGCCTGCCGGCATGGGATGCGGTGCGGGAAGCCACGGAACATCGTATGCGACCCATTCTGCTGACAGCAGCGGCGGCAAGTCTTGCGCTGATCCCGATTGCGCGTGAAATCTTTTGGGGACCGATGGCCTATGCCATGATCGGTGGCATCATCGTCGGTACGGTGTTGACGCTGCTGTTTCTTCCCGCATTGTACGTGGCATGGTTCCGCATTCACCCGGCGGAGGTTGACCCGAAGACCGGCGAGGACAAGCCCGCCGATCCCGCTGATGCTATTCCGGTATAGTGGTTAAAGCAGAACAAGGGTCAATTCGGTTCGACTATCACTGAAATCGACTTTTGCGGTTCCTGTGTGGTCGAGGCTGATCCGGTCCCCCTCATTGAGATAGGCAACGGTCAATGCCGTTCCGCTGCCTTTTCGCCCGACGATACGGGACGTACCGTCGATCATCACACCGACGGTAAACGCGGAGGACGCCGTGGCTTCAACGCTGAGGCTGATCAGGTAAGGCCCCGAGGTTGGCACAAGCAGTTGCTTACCTTTGCCATTGACCACAACTGCGCCCAGGGCAAAGCCGCCCTGTGCAAACAGGGGATCGTCGAACCCGGTCTGCTGAACGCTAGCCGAGGTCAGCAGGTCGGACGCAGGGCGTACACGGGCAACCGGTCTGTTCGGGCTTAAAACCGCGCCATTCGGCATGACCGTAAGGGCGCTCGCCCAAGCGCTTCCGTCTGCGCTCACCTTGATCTCAAAACGATCGCCTGCCGTTACCCCCATCTCTGCGCGTCCCGACCATCCGGTCTGAAACAGAACCGATGCCGTATCGCCTGCGCCGTTCTTGTTGACCTTGATCTGGTGGCCTGCGCCAATATTGTTGAACAGGCTGGCGTCAGAACGCACCGTCAGGCGGTTGTAATCGTCTGCCTGAGCATTGATGCCCAGACTCGTGATGTCTTTCAGCGGGTCAAACGATGCCCACGTTTTTCCATCATGTATGCGCAGACTTTGATCTCTCAGAAACCATCCATGCCAGCCAGCTTGCGGGGTCAAAAAAATCCAGTCGCCATCCTGATAAAAGGCAAGCTTGCCCGCTTGCTGTGTCCATGCCTCCGCCGCCTGTTCTGTGATCGCAAAGCAATCACCGGCGACGGGATCGCCCGGCGGCGTGGCGACAACATCTTTGACAACCAGTTGAACAATGGCATCCAGCCGTTGCAGGCTCTCATTGTGGGTGATGTGTTTCTGGGCCTGCGATGGCATGATGTAAGGCAGGTTCAGGCGTTTGGTCTGTTCATTCAGCATGGCACACTCCGGTTTGGGAATGGGCCACTGTAAACCCGGTTGACTGAACGGGGATCAGCCGGAGTGATATTTACACGTTGGCGCCAAAGCATTTCCAGTGAAAACGGAGTCGTTCTCACGTCCGGATAATGCGACAAAATAAGAAGCTAGAGCACTTCCAGTGAAAACGGAGTCTGTTCCGATACACTTCTGGTGCGTCCCCGCGAGACGAAGGCTGGATTGGCAAAGTCGCTGTCATGCGTCTGGTTGACTTTGCCGTAAAGGAGAGGGCGGCCGTCCAGCGTCAGCGTCTCGCCACCCGCTGCCCGCAAAATGGCGTCGCCCGCTGCCGTGTCCCATTCCATCGTGCGGCTGAGCCGCGGGTAGATATCCGCCACCCCTTCGGCCAGAAGGCAGAATTTTAAGGAAGAACCAACGGAATCGACGTCTGAAATGGAGTTTTCGCGGATATAATCAATCGTCGCATCGCACCGGTGCGAGCGGCTTGCCAAGGCCTTGATCTGGCTGCCGTGAATACGGCAGCCAATCAGCACACGATCCTTAATCGTTGCGCTGTCGTCTACCCGAAACTTTTCAGCCTTACCCTGTGCAGCGCTGTAGCAGACCCCCAACGCGGGAGCGTACACCACACCCAGCACCGGATTACCTCTATCAATCAACGCAATGTTGACGGTAAAGTCTCTGTTATTGCTGATGAATTCGCGGGTTCCGTCCAGCGGGTCGACCAGAAAAAACCGGTTGCTCGAAATATCGCTCACGACGCCGGCTGCGGTTGCTTCCTCGGCGACAACGGGGATTGTGGGAAAATGCAGCTCCAATTGCTCCAGAATCATCCGCTCGGCCTGTTCATCGGCATCGGTAACCGGAGAGCGGTCAGACTTAAGAGAAACCGATGGTCCGGAACGATAGATGTCCAGAATGGCCTGTCCCGCCTCAATGGCAACCTTCTCCAAAATCTCCAGCATGGCGTCACCCTCAAAAACCTGAATGACCATAGCCCAAGTTACACCACTTCCCAACTCCTGTTCTTTTATTTCATAAAATGCTTAAAATGCGTGCGGATCGTGCTTCTAATTTGGATTTTTTGACAGAAAAAACGCCAGATTTCTAAAAAGCATCAAACTAATTGGTAACAGCGCACTTTTTGACTTCACATTTCAATTTAAATCACTAGGAATCGAACCCTCAATGAGCTCGAAAAGAGCCTAAGAAAAAGGCCGGGACTTTCAGTTTCCGCGCCAGGGGATGGCATATGGAGTACTTTATCCAGCAGCTCGTGAATGGGCTTACGCTAGGTTCTATCTATGGATTGATCGCCATTGGCTATACGATGGTTTACGGCATTATCGGCATGATCAACTTCGCCCATGGCGATATTTTTATGCTTGGCGGCTTCGCTGCTTTGATCGTCTATCTTCTTCTCACAACATTTTTTGTCGGCATTCCGGCAGCACTGGCACTTCTGCTGATGCTGATTGTTGCGATGCTGGTAACGGCGCTGTGGAACTGGCGCATCGAGCGGGTCGCGTACCGACCGCTGCGAGGCTCCTTCCGGCTGGCTCCGTTGATCACCGCAATCGGCATGTCCATCGTGCTGTCCAACTTCATTCAGGTCACGCAGGGTCCGCGCAACAAGCCAATCCCGCAGCTGGTTTCATCCGTGTATGAAGTGTTCGGCATTTCGATTTCGTTGAAGCAGATTATTATTGTGCTGGTAACGGCGGTGCTGTTGACCGTGTTCTGGTACATCGTCAACAAAACGGCGCTGGGCCGCGCGCAGCGCGCCACCGAGCAGGACCGCAAGATGGCGGCTCTTTTGGGCATTGACGTGGACCGCACCATCTCCATCACCTTCGTCATGGGTGCAGCGCTGGCTGCGGTGGCCGGTACCATGTACCTCATGTATTACGGGGTTGCCGTGTTTACCGATGGTTTCGTGCCGGGCGTCAAGGCGTTTACGGCGGCGGTTCTGGGCGGCATCGGGTCGCTTCCGGGTGCCGTTCTCGGTGGTATTCTCATCGGGCTGATCGAGTCCATCTGGTCGGCGTATTTCTCCATCGACTACAAGGACGTGGCGACCTTCTCCATTCTCGCGATCGTGCTGATCTTCAAGCCTTCGGGTATCCTTGGGCGTCCAGAAGTCGAGAAAGTGTAACTCATGGCCAATTTCTCCAACTCCGTGGATGCCGATGGCTCCGCCCGCATGGCGCGAGCATTGCGTGAGGCGTTCTTCGCCGGCCTGATTGCGCTTGGCATGTTTGCCCTGTTTGTCGGCCTCGAAAGCGGCCAGAACATTCGCAACGAACTGGTTCTGATCCCACATCCCAAGACACTGACAATTCTCATCCTGGCTGTCATGGCGGCCCGGTTCCTGATGGTTGCCTATGTCAGTCCGTATCTGGCCTCGCAAAAGGTCAGAAACGTCACGACCGGCGAAATGCCGACCACATCGGCAGCGCGGTTCTTCCGTTTGCCTGCGTTCATTATCGCGCTGGTGCTGGCGGTGGCGATGTACGTCTTTGCATCCCAGGCGGAGCAAAGCCTGTCGCCCACCGGGCTTGCCTATTTTGGCATGGTGCGCGGCCTCGCGGTCATCTACGCCATTGCCTGTTTCTTCTTTTACTTCCGCGTGTTC
Source organism: Rhizobium sp. CFBP 8762 (assembly GCF_014841565.1). Taxonomy (GTDB): domain Bacteria; phylum Pseudomonadota; class Alphaproteobacteria; order Rhizobiales; family Rhizobiaceae; genus CFBP-8762. Next base: position 150,239 of record NZ_JACYUD010000009.1, on the reverse strand, counting down.
GTGGGTGATAACTTTGCCAAGCTCGCCATCGTGGCGCTTGTACTCTATCCGCCTGTCATCGTGTATTTCTTCGGCTTTCAGGGCTCGTTGAAGTGGATTGATAACTTCGGGATCCAGATCCTTATTTATGTGATGCTGGCATGGGGGCTGAACATCGTGGTGGGTTTGGCCGGGCTTCTGGACCTTGGCTACGTGGCCTTCTATGCGGTGGGGGCCTACTCCTATGCGCTGCTGTCGAGCTATTTTGGCTTGTCCTTCTGGGTTCTGTTGCCGCTGGCCGGTATTCTGGCTGCCTTTTGGGGTATGATCCTTGGTTTTCCTGTTCTGCGGTTGCGGGGCGATTATCTGGCCATCGTGACACTTGCCTTTGGTGAAATTATCCGCCTCGTGCTGATCAACTGGACAGCCGTCACCAAGGGTACGTTCGGTATTTCCGGCATTGCCAAGGCAACCTTGTTCGGCATCAAGTTCGATGCAACGAAGACCGGCTTTGCAGCCCTGATGGGTCTGCCGCCGTCATCGGCCTACTACAAAATTTTCCTGTTCTACATCATTCTGGCGCTTGCTCTTTTGACGGCCTTCGTGACCATTCGCCTGCGCCGTATGCCGATTGGCCGTGCTTGGGAGGCGCTGCGTGAAGACGAGATTGCCTGCCGGGCGCTCGGCATCAACACAGTGACGACCAAGCTTACAGCCTTTGCCATCGGCGCAATGTTCGGCGGCTTTGCCGGCTCGTTCTTCGCCGTGCGGCAAGGGTTTGTGTCACCGGAATCCTTCGTGTTCCTGGAATCGGCGGTCATCCTGGCCATCGTGGTACTGGGCGGCATGGGCTCGCTCACCGGTATTGCCATTGCGGCGGTGGTCATGGTGGGTGGCACGGAAATCCTGCGTGAACTGAGTTTCCTCAAGGTGATCTTCGGTCCGGACTTTACGCCGGAACTCTACCGCATGTTGCTGTTCGGCCTGGCGATGGTGGTCGTTATGGTGTGGAAGCCGCGCGGTTTTGTGGGTAGCCGTGAACCGACCGCGTTCCTCAACGAGCGCAAAGCGGTCTCCGGCAGCTTTACCAAAGAAGGTCACGGCTGATGACGGGGATAGAGACTGCAATGATTCAAGACCCGGTTCTGAAGGTCGAACATCTTTCCATGCGCTTCGGTGGCCTGATGGCCATCAACGATTTCTCGTTCGAGGCAGCGCGTGGCAACATCACGGCGTTGATTGGCCCGAATGGTGCGGGCAAGACCACGGTGTTCAACTGCATCACCGGCTTCTACAAGCCAACCATGGGCATGATTACACTGCGTCAGAAAGCCGGCCCGGAGTTTCTGCTGGAACGCATGCCGGACTTTGAAATCACCCGTGATGCCAAAGTTGCACGCACATTCCAAAACATCCGTTTGTTTTCAGGGCTGACGGTGCTCGAAAATCTGCTGGTTGCCCAGCACAATATGCTGATGAAGGCGTCCGGCTACACGGTGCTCGGCCTTCTCGGGTTCAGCGGCTACAAGAAGGCAGCCGCGGAATCTGTCGATATCGCCCGCCACTGGCTGGACCGCGCGAATTTGTTGAACCGCGCCGATGATCCGGCAGGTGATCTGCCCTATGGGGACCAGCGCCGTCTGGAAATTGCTCGGGCCATGTGCACGGGACCGGAGCTTTTGTGCCTGGATGAGCCAGCCGCTGGTCTCAACCCGCGCGAATCACTGGCGTTGAATGATCTGCTGCGGACGATTCGCACTGAATCAGGCACGTCTATTCTGCTGATAGAGCACGATATGTCGGTGGTGATGGAGATTTCCGATCATGTGGTGGTGCTGGAATACGGCCAGAAGATTTCCGATGGCACGCCGAACCACGTTCAGAACGACCCCAAGGTTATCGCTGCCTATCTCGGTGTGGAGGATGACGAAGTCGAAGAGGTAATCGCTGTTGTCGAAGGTCATGAAGGAGGAGCGCTCTGATGACTGAACCGCTTCTTCAGGTTAAATCCGTTGAAACCTATTATGGCAATATCCGCGCTCTGGGCGGGGTCGATATCGAGGTGCATTCCGGCGAAATCGTCTGCCTGATTGGTGCTAACGGCGCGGGCAAGTCCACGCTGATGATGACCATTTGCGGCAGTCCGCAGGCGCGCACCGGCTCGGTCCTGTTCGATGGTCAAGATATCACCCGCCTGCCAACCCATGAAATTGCCCGTCTGCGCATTGCGCAGTCGCCGGAAGGCCGTCGTATCTTCCCGCGCATGACGGTCTATGAAAACCTGCAAATGGGTGCGAGCCTCGACAAACTTCAGTATTTTGACGAGGATGTGGAAAAGATATTTACTCTTTTTCCCCGTTTGAAGGAGCGTCAGGCGCAGCGCGGCGGCACGCTGTCGGGCGGTGAGCAGCAGATGCTGTCCATCGGGCGCGCATTGATGGCGCGGCCCAAGCTGTTGCTGCTCGACGAGCCTTCGCTCGGTCTGGCACCGCTGATCGTCAAGCAGATTTTCGAGGCGATCAAGGTGTTGAACAAGGAGCAGGGGCTGACCGTGTTTCTGGTGGAGCAGAATGCGTTTGGCGCGCTGCGGCTGGCTGACCGGGGGTATGTCATGGTCAACGGCCATGTCACCATGAGCGGCAGCGGCAAGGAGCTGCTGGCCAATCCCGAAGTGCGCGCAGCCTACCTGGAGGGTGGCCGTCACTGACATGGTGGTTGTCATAGGGAATTACCTGGCGGTTATCCCGGACAAGACGGGTCGCGTGAAATTTCAACTGCTGCATAATGTCTGCTTCGGGCCGTGTCCGGCCCCAGACGTCCGCAGTACGGCAGGAGCATAAGATGCAGGGAATTCTTTACGAAGAAGCCTCGGTGCTACAGTTCTTTTTCATTACCTGCGTCATCGGCGGATGGACCGCGTGGCGTACGGGCAAAAGCGTGGCCGAAGGGTGGCAGTCCTACACGACGGTGGTGATTTACACCCTCCTTCTGGGCGCCGCGATCCGGTTCGTTCATTACGCGCTGTTTGGCGCCACCCTTTTGACGGCCCACTATTACCTGGTGGACACGATCATACTTTTGTTGTTCTCTACAGCCTCCTATCGCTTCTATCGCACGGGGCAGATGACGACAAAATACTACTGGCTCTATGAGAAGGCCTCGCCATTTTCATGGAAAGCCAAGTAAGTCACGGGAACCCAGCGGCAAGACTGGAACGTGCATGATGATTTTGGCGCGACACTGCGGCGGTCGCTCCAGACTGTGGAACTTAAACCTTGAAACTGGGAGTATATCATGAAGAAATCTCTTTTTTCCGCCGTTGCCATGTCGGCACTGGTCGCCTTTGGCGGTGCTGCCTGGGCTGACATTCTGGTGGGCGTTGGTGGACCTTTGACCGGCCCGAATGCCGCCTTTGGTGCGCAGATACAGCGCGGGACAGAGCAGGCAGCCGCTGATATCAATGCGGCTGGCGGCATCAACGGTGAAATGATCAAGATCGTGCTCGGCGACGACGTGTCAGATGCCAAGCAGGGCGTTTCGGTTGCCAACAAGTTCGCAGCCGACGGCGTAAAGTTCGTTGTGGGTCACTTCAACTCCGGTGTGTCGATCCCGGCATCCGAAGTTTATGCTGAAAACGGCATTCTCGAAGTCACACCGGCTGCGACAAACCCCGTTTTCACCGAGCGCGGCCTGTGGAACACCATTCGCGTCTGTGGTCGTGACGATCAGCAGGGCGCCGTTGCCGGTGCGTACATTGCTGAGAAGTTCAAGGATGCCAAAGTCGCCATCATTCACGATAAGACCCCCTATGGTCAGGGCCTTGCCGATGAAACCCGCAAGGCACTCGGCAATGCGGGAGTCAAGGAAGTCATTTACGAAGGTGTGAACACCGGTGACAAGGACTTTTCCGCACTCATTTCCAAAATGAAAGAAGCGGGCGTCACGTTGATCTATTGGGGTGGCCTGCACACGGAAGCTGGTCTTATTATTCGCCAGTCAGCAGAGCAGGGCCTGAAGGCACCGCTGTTTTCCGGTGACGGTATCGTTTCCAACGAACTGGCCTCCATTGCCGGCGATGCCGTTGCAGGCACGTACAACACGTTCGGCCCAGACCCGAGCCTGAAGCCTGAAAACAAGGAACTTGTCGACAAGTTCATCAAGGCTGGCTTCACACCTGAAGCGTATACACTGTACTCCTATGCTTCGCTGCAAATCATCGCGGACGCGGCCAAAGCGGCTGGTAGCAACGATCCACAGGCTGTTGCCGAAGCAATCAAGAGCAAGGGTCCGTTCAAGACCGTTCTGGGCGAGCTGTCCTTTGACGAAAAGGGCGACCGTACAGACGCTGGCTACGTTGTCTACCAGTGGGAAAAGGGCAGCGACGGCAAGTACACATACGTAGAACTGAAGTAAGCCGTCTCCATAAACTGCAAAGTGAAGCTCGGCCGCAAGGCCGGGCTTTTTTCTTGAAAACCTTTTATCAGGAGGCTTTGTGGACCCCGTAACAGCAAGGCCACAGCGCGCCCAAGGCGCAGCGCGGCTGAGTGTAAAGCCGCTCGGCATCACTCGACCGGTGACACGGATCAACCGTCTCTATCAGGATGGCTGCGCGAAAATCCGCTTCCCGGAAAGCTTTGACGGGACGATGGAGGCGGTGCTCATCAACAGTTCCGGTGGGCTAACGGGCGGCGACCGGATCGACTGGACGTTCGATGCGGCCCATCATACCCAGTTGACTCTCACCACGCAGGCCTGCGAAAAAATATACAAGGCGATGCAGGATGTTGCCCGTGTTGCCACACGACTGTCCGTGGCAAATGACGCTCGTCTTGACTGGCTGCCGCAGGAGACGATCCTGTTTGATCGGGCAGCCCTATCGCGCCAACTAGACGTTGAATTGACCGGCAATGCCGAATTTCTGGCTGCCGAAGCGGTATTGCTGGGACGAAAAGCCATGGGCGAATCAGTCTTAACCGGTTTGTTTCGCGATCGCTGGCGGATCCGGCGCGATGGACAGCTGATTCACGCTGAAAACCTGCTGCTTGCCGGTGATATTGCAGGCCAAATGGGCCACAACGCCAGTCTGAATGGTCATGCCGCTTTTGCCACGGTTTTATACACGGGCGCGGATTGTGAGGCGCTTTTGCCCGCCGCTCGCGCCCTTTTGGCCGCAACGAACGGCGGTATCAGCCATTGGAGTGTTGGCACCGGCCAAAAGCTTGTTGCACGGTTGGTAGCCTCAGACGGGTTCACTCTCAGAAAAATTCTGATTCCCTTACTTTCTCACTTGCGCAAAAACGCGCCAGTGCCAAAAGTATGGACATTGTAGAGACACCGGAGCAACAATGAACCTGACGCCGCGTGAAAAAGACAAGCTGTTGATCTCCATGGCTGCCATGGTAGCCCGGCGCCGATTGGAACGAGGCGTCAAGCTGAACCACCCGGAAGCCATTGCCTTGATCAGTGATTTCGTCGTGGAAGGTGCGCGCGACGGACGTGCGGTCTCAGATCTCATGGAAGCGGGCGCGCATGTCATCAGCCGTGATCAGGTCATGGAGGGAATTGCGGAGATGATTCACGATATTCAGGTAGAAGCGACGTTTCCGGATGGAACCAAGCTTGTCACCGTTCATCAACCCATACGCTGAGGGCCTGCGATGATACCGGGCGAAATACTGGCTAAAGACGGCGATATCGAACTGAACCTCGGCCTTGCGATTGTAACTATGGATGTGTCCAATACGGGTGACCGGCCCGTGCAGGTGGGCAGCCATTATCACTTTGCCGAAACGAATTCAGGTTTGTCCTTTGATCGGGACGCAGCACGCGGACTGCGGCTGAACATTCCGGCAGGCACGGCAGTCCGGTTTGAGCCGGGGCAGACGCGCACTGTCGCGCTGGTACCCTTTGGCGGTTTGCAGACCGTGTATGGTTTTCGTCAGAAGGTCATGGGTAAGCTATGATCGGTTGGTTGTGCCGTGCGGTGTTGATAGTCGGCGTTTGCTTTGGTTCTCCTGCGTTTGCTGAAGAAAAACTTCCCTGTACAGATAAAGTTACTACTTACGATATCAAAATGTGCTTGAAGGATGCGTTTGAGCAAGCTGATGCTGATCTCAATCGTGCTTATAAGGCGTTGAGGCAGGCGGCAGAAGAATGGGACGCGGTTGAAGAGGACGAGCAAATGAAAGGGGCCGTTAAAGCCTTGATCGCTGCGCAGCGCGCGTGGATTGTCTATCGCGATCAGAACTGCATTGTCGAAGGTTTCCGCGCACGAGGTGGCTCCCTGGAAAGTGTGTTTGTTACCCATTGCGAAATACGGCTGACGAAGGTCCGCACAAAAGAAATGATCGAGCGGGTGACCCTTCATTGAGTAACCGCAAGCGCCGCGTCATTGTCATTGCAGGCAACGGGTCCATGCCATCGGGTGCAGCAAATTTTATCGATGCCGCCGATTGTGTCATCCGGTTTAATGATTGCCGTTCCATGGGCGCGGGTGGCAGGCGCACGGATGTGGTTGCGGTCTGCAACACGGGCCGCCCGGCCTTGTCGATGCTGGGGCGCGCAGGCTGGTCCCGCAATCCCGGTGTTGTCGCAGCGCGTGAAATCTGGTGCGTTCGCCAGCCCGACATGTTTGAAGCCAAGCGCCCGGCAATTGCTGAAAACTACCCCGAACTTGAGGATTTCTGCGACGATTATACCGCAGGCTTTCGCGCATTTGCCACGGCCACGGGCCGAAAGCTGCGCGTGGTGAGCGACGCCGTACATGCCGCGACGGACCGCCATTTGAGCGCTCTCGCCGAGACGCCTTTTGTCAGCCCAAGCAGCGGCCTGATTGTCATCGCCGACACGGTTGCCCGCGCTGAGAAGACCGATGACGAAGTGGTCATCGCCGGGTTCGACCACATCGGCTGGCCGGGCCATCCGTTTGCGGCGGAGCGCCGCTTTACCGATCATCTGATTGCCGCGGGCAAGCTGCGCCGTCTGGATGCCGCACCTCGATTCAACCAACACCGGAAGGCTTAAACCCATGTCCTACCGCATGTCGCGCGCCGCCTATGCCAGTATGTTCGGCCCCACGGTGGGCGACCGTGTGCGGCTGGCCGATACGGAACTGTTCATCGAGGTGGAGAAGGATTTCACCACCTATGGCGAGGAAGTAAAATTCGGCGGCGGCAAGGTCATCCGCGATGGCATGGGCCAAAGTCAGGTAACCCGCGCCGATGGGGCCATGGACACGGTGATCACCAATGCGCTGATTGTCGATCACTGGGGCATCGTCAAGGCCGATATCGGTCTGAAAGACGGACGCATCGCTGCCATCGGCAAGGCCGGTAATCCTGATACGCAGAGCGGTGTGACCATCATCGTCGGTCCGGGCACGGAAATTATCGCAGGCGAAGGCAAGATCGTGACGGCAGGCGGCATGGACAGCCACATCCATTTCATCTGCCCGCAACAGATCGAAGAAGCGCTGATGAGCGGACTGACCACCATGCTTGGCGGCGGCACAGGCCCGGCCCATGGCACGCTGGCCACCACCTGTACGCCCGGTCCGTGGCACATTGCCCGCATGATCGAAGCCGCCGATGCCTTTCCGATGAACCTGGCCTTTGCGGGCAAGGGCAATGCTTCGCTGCCGGGTGCGCTGGTGGAAATGGTTCTGGGCGGCGCAACCTCGCTGAAACTCCACGAGGACTGGGGGACGACGCCGGGTGCCATTGATTGCTGCCTGTCGGTGGCCGATGAATACGATGTGCAGGTGATGATCCACACCGACACGCTGAACGAAAGCGGCTTTGTGGAGGATACGATAGCTGCGATTGCCGGGCGCACCATCCACGCCTTCCACACCGAGGGTGCGGGGGGTGGCCACGCGCCGGATATCATTCGCATCTGCGGCCAGCAGAACGTCATTCCGTCATCCACCAATCCCACGCGCCCCTATACGGTCAACACGCTGGCAGAGCATCTGGATATGCTGATGGTCTGCCATCATCTCAGCCCGTCGATCCCGGAGGATATTGCGTTTGCGGAAAGCCGCATTCGCCGCGAAACGATTGCGGCGGAGGATATTCTGCATGATATCGGCGCGTTTTCGATCATCTCGTCGGACAGTCAGGCGATGGGACGGGTGGGCGAGGTTGCCATTCGCACATGGCAGACCGCCGATAAAATGAAGCGCCAGCGCGGGCGGCACCCGCAGGAAACCGGTGAAAACGACAATTTCCGTGTCCGCCGGTATATCGCCAAATACACGATCAATCCGGCCATCGCGCAAGGGTTGAGCCATGAAATCGGCTCGCTCGAAGTCGGCAAGCGTGCCGATATTGTGATCTGGAATCCCGCCTTCTTCGGGGTCAAGCCGGACATGGTGCTTCTAGGCGGTTCCATTGCGGCGGCTCCTATGGGAGACCCAAATGCTTCCATTCCAACACCGCAGCCGGTTCACTACCGCCCCATGTTTGCGTCTTACGGCAAGGCGCGGACCAACTCGTCCGTTACCTTCGTCAGTCAGGCTTCGCTGGATGCAGGACTGGCAGCGCGCCTGGGCGTTGCCAAGCAGCTTGTCGCAGTCAAAAACACCCGTACGATCTCCAAGGCGTCCATGATTTTGAACAATGCGACACCGGATATTTCCGTTGACCCGGAAACCTACGAGGTCCGGGCCGATGGTGAATTGCTGACCTGCGAGCCCGCAACTGTGCTGCCGATGGCGCAGCGTTATTTCCTGTTTTGAGTTTGCTATGACAGAGCGTTGCACTGAAATCCTGAAGCCCGACGCGCCGCACTCCGCGCCCATAAACCAGGTGGTGTTGAGGCACGATCAAAGGCATCTGCGACGAAAGCTGCTGCATCTTATCAATGACGAGATGGTGATGGTGGACCTCAAAGAGCCTGTGATGCTTGCCCACGGTGATCTGCTATTGCTGGGCAATGGAGACTGCGTTGAGGTGGCGGCGGCTGAAGAGCAGCTTTACGAGATAACCCCACGGAACGCGCTGCATCTGATCGAACTGGCTTGGCATCTCGGCAATCGGCATCTGCCGGCCGAGATACAGGACAATCGAATTCTCATTCAGCGCGACCCGGTTATCCAGACCATGCTCGCAGGGCTTGGTGCTGGTGTGCGGGAGGTGACGGCGCGTTTTCAGCCAGTGCGCGGTGCCTATCATACACATGGTGGGCACGCGCATCATCATGGGTGATACGACCGCGCTCATTCGTTTGCTGACATGGTTGTCACCGGCCTTTCCGGTGGGAGCATTTGCCTATTCCGCTGGGTTGGAGCAGGCCGTGGCAGACCGGATTGTTACCGACCGGCAAAGCCTGTCGGAATGGTTGACCGTCGTGTTGGCGCACGGGGGCGGGTGGAACGATGCTGTGTTGCTCGCGGAAAGCCATGCGGCAGGCCATGACGGAGAGCGCTTGCGGGAGGCCAATGCCTTGGCGCTGGCCTTGCCAAGTTCGCGGGAGCGGTATCAGGAAACGGTGTTTCAAGGGCAGGCGTTTTTGTCCGCAGCGGCGCAGTGGCCGAGTGGGTCAATCGCAGCGCTCGACGGGGACGTGGCTTACCCGGTTGCCGTAGGGTCCGTTGCAGCCATGCATGATGTGGTCTTGGAGGATACGCTTGCGGCCTACCTTCATGCGCTGGTGTCGAATGCCGTGTCAGCAGGCATACGACTGAGCGTGATCGGCCAGACGGACGGACTGAGCGTTTTATCTACACTGGAAACACTCGTTCGCGATAGCGCGAACAGAGCGGCGCGGTCCACGCTGGATGATCTTGGTTCTTCCGCCATCGTCGCTGATATATGCAGCCTGAGGCATGAGATATTGCCGGTGCGGCTGTTTCGCTCATGAAGGAAAAGACGATGCAGAAACATGGACCGCTGCGGGTGGGCATTGGTGGGCCGGTCGGCTCCGGCAAAACCGCGCTGACGGAAAAGCTGTGCAAAGCCATGCGCGACCGTTACTCGGTCGCGGTCGTAACCAACGATATCTACACCACCGAAGACGCCGAAGCGCTCGTGCGGATGCAAGCGCTCTCGTCAGACCGCATTGTCGGCGTGGAAACCGGCGGCTGCCCGCATACGGCCATTCGCGAGGATGCCTCCATCAATCTCGCGGCCATTGCAGACCTTAGCAAACGCCTGCCGGATCTCGATGTCGTATTCATCGAGTCTGGGGGCGATAATCTGGCGGCGACCTTCTCACCCGATCTGGCTGACCTGACAATTTACGTGATTTCGGTCTGTCAGGGGGAAGAAATTCCGCGCAAGGGTGGCCCGGCCATTACCCGCTCCGATCTGCTGATCATCAACAAGATGGATCTTGCGCCTTATGTCGGTGCGGACCTTGGCGTCATGGAGCGCGACGCCACGCGGATGCGTGGTCAGGGTCCATTCGTATTTACCGATATGAAACGCGGGCAGGGGATTGAGCGTATCGTGGAGTACATCGCGCGCCATGGCGGGCTGGAGCCTGTGCGGTAAAAATAAAGACTGGCGGCCAGCAAGCTACTCCGAGCGGCTGAACTGGCGAAGGGCCTCGGTATCTTCGATGGCGATGTTGCGGCCCATAATGGATACGCCGTTCAGGCGAAGTTGCGAGAAGGCTCGGGACAATGCTTCCGGCGCAAGACCGAGCGTACCGGCCAACAGGCTTTTCTGATAGGGAAGCCGGAAGGTTGACGAGGGGCTGCCGGGTGGGCATCGGGCCAACAGGAAGCTGGCAACACGCTGAGGCGCGGTTTTCAGCCTGTCATCGGCAATGCAGTTTTGTGCCGCCTTTAAATGATGGGCGAGAATGCCACTGATTGCCTGCGCAATATCCGGGAATTTTGGCAGGAGTTCAAACACCATCGCTGTGTCGAAATGGGCAAGAACCGCTTTCTCCGCCACCTTGGCGTCGGCTGGATAGCAATTTTGCAGAAACATGCTGCATTCGCCAAACACATCACCCGCGCTGAAAATGCCAAGATCCGCCTCGCGCCCGTCGATATTGACCCGGTACAGACGCACAAGACCGGACAGAATACAGCAAAATGTGTCCGCCGTTGTGCCCTCGCGAAACACGATATCCTGTGTCTGATAGCCGCGTACTGTCATCGTGCGCATGACAGCGTCGCGAGCGGCGTCGCTCAACGGCGAGAGGAATGCGCACTGTAACAGGGCTTGATGTTGGGCACTGTCTAAATCAAGGGTCGTCTTCACAGCTCTGGCTCCCGCTCTCTGCGAGCTCTAGCATCGGATCGAAAGTCGGAATCGATTTTCGATAGCCTTGATGCGTAGAATCAAAGGGGTAGAGCGACCTTTGTGCGTCCGAATGGACGCACTTCGCTCTATGCCAAAGAGATAGGATGGATTGGCGCAGACCGTCTTGATCTGCGTCAATCGCCACCCAACAGGTTACTCCGCTGCAATTCCCGTATGCCGGTGCAGGTGCCCGCTGGTAGCGCCCGCTTCCAGAACGTTGAGACGTTCCTGCAAGCCGGTGATGGTGGCACTCTGTTCCGTGACCCGTTCTGTCAGCGCTGCGTTTTCCAGCACCTCCGCTTCCTCATCACGCGGCCCGACGAAGCGACTGAAAATACGGCCGAGAAGAATGGAAAGATCATCCATGATGAGGAAGAAAGACGGCACGACCACAAGGCTAAGCACCGTGGACACGATGATGCCACCAATCACGGCAACGGCCATGGGTGCCCGGAACGAACCGCCTTCACCAACACCCAGTGCGGATGGCAACATGCCGGCGGACATGGCGATGGAGGTCATGATAATGGGGCGAGCACGCTTCTGTCCCGCTTCAATCATGGCATGGGTGCGATCCAGACCGTGCCGCATCATTTCGATGGCGAAATCGACCAGCAGAATGGCGTTCTTGGTGACGATACCCATCAGCATGAGAATGCCGATCAGGACCGGCATGGACAGCGCATTGCCGGTGACGATCAGCCCGGCTGCCACGCCGCCGATCGCCAGCGGCAGCGAGAACAGAATGGTGAAGGGCTGGATGACGTCCTTGAACAGAAGAATAAGAACCGTCAGCACCAGAAGCAGGCCGAGGATCATGGCGTTCTTGAAGCCTTGGACCATTTCGCCCTGCACCTTGGCATCGCCGCTTTCGGCAAAGGTGACCGTTGCGGGCATGCTGGTTTCACCCGCAATCTTTCGGAACTGGTCGCTGGCAGTGTTGAGCGCGACGCCAGCCGGGAGGTCGGCACCGATGGAGACGACCCGGTTGCGGTCGTGACGTTTGATAGAGCTTGGGCCTTCCGAATAGTTGATGTCGGCAACAGTCGCCAAGGGCACCAGCGCGCCGGCAGCCGTCTGGATTTTCAGGTTGCGAAGTGCAGCCAGATCGGTTCGGAACCCGGTATTCAGCTGAACCCGGATAGGAATCTGCCGGTTGTCGAGCGATATCTTGGTCAGCGCTTCGTCGATATCGCCGATGGTTGCAACCCGGACCACTTCGGAGATCTGCGCGGTGGTGATGCCAAGGCGCGCCATGCGGTCATCAAGCGGCGTGATTTGCAGTTCCGGCCGGGGCAGGAAGCCCTCAGCGCTGACATTCGCCAGCAGCGGGTCGGCACGCAGCGCGGCTTCCAGCTTTGCGACCGTCTCGTTCAGGTCTTCCGGCGTGTTGGACAGAAGGTTGAACGACAGATCGCGCTCGCCCCGGTCGTTCAGTTTCATGATTCGCACGTCCGGCAGATCCCGCAGAGATGCAAAAATCTCCGCTTCGATTTGCGATTGCGGACGAACACGACCCTTGGGTGGCAGTTTCGGCATATAGTCGCCAATTAGCGGCAAACCACCCAAGCCCTTGTTGACCAGTCGGTTGACAAGTGAATGATCAAGCTTGTGCAGCATCACCGTTATCGAGGCGCGCCGAAGTTCCAGATCACCCTTGGGCGAAGCACCGCCGAGCGCGAATATGCCCTCGATACCATCGATATCCTTGATGCGATCCCGGATGGCGGTCAGGGTGCGGTCGGTATCATCCAAGGTCGAATCCGGTGGCAATTCCACCGAGAGGATCACGCGCGAGGCGTCTTCCGGCGGCAGGAAGCTGCCGGGAACCTGCATCAGAAAATAAACCGATCCACATAAAAAGGCGATGGCTGCCAGCAGCGTCGTGTAGCGCCAGCGCGTCGTGACATGAATAAGCTGGGTGTAGGCGCGCATAAGGCGGCCGCCTTCGCCCTCATGATCGGGCACGCTGTCGCTGGAGCGCATGAGGTAGGCCGCCATCAGCGGCGTGATCAACCGTGCGACAAGCAGGGAGAACAGCACGGACACGGCGACCGTCAGGCCAAACTGAATGAAGTACTGGCCGGGTATGCCGGGCATGAAGGACACAGGCACGAACACGGCGACAATCGTGAACGTAGTCGCAATGACCGCAAGGCCGATTTCGTCCGCCGCATCGATGGCTGCGCGGTAGGGTGATTTGCCCATGCGGATATGGCGGGCGATGTTTTCCACCTCCACAATCGCATCATCCACCAGAATCCCTGTCGCCAGCGTCAGCGCCAGAAAGCTGACCAGATTGAGCGAGAAGCCCAAAATATCCATGACCCAGAAGGTAGGGATGGCAGACAGTGGCAGGGCGACCGCTGAGATCAGCGTTGCGCGCCAGTTTCGCAGGAACAGGAACACGACGATGACCGCAAGCAAGCCGCCCTCAAGCAGGGTGTTCAGCGCGGCCTCATAATTGCCGTAGGTGAAATAGACGCCATCATCCACGAGATTGATAGCGACGTCGGGATGCTTTTCCCGCACGGTTTTCAGCGATTCTTCAACGCTTTCCGCCACGCTGACTTCGCTGGCTCCCTTGGAGCGGAACACCGCGAAGGTCACAACCGGTTCGCCATTGTACCGCGAAAAAGACCGCAAATCCTCATAGGTGTCGGTGACGGTTCCAAGCTCCGACAGGCGCACGAAGCGCCCGTTGCCGACCGAAATCGTCATATTGGAGAGCCGCTCCACCGAGCGGGCGTCGCCCAGGGTGCGGATAGCCTGTTCACTGCCACCCACCTGACCGCGCCCGGAGCCGATATCCGCATTGGCCGACCGCAACTGCCGGTTCACATCTGTTGCGGTAACACCGAACGCGTTGAGTCGGTCCTGATTGAGTTCGATCCGCACTTCGCGTTCCGCACCGCCGTAGCGGTCGATACGGCCAATGCCCGTCTGTCCCTGCAAGGCGCGTTTGACTGTGTCGTCAACGAACCATGACAGTTCCTCCAGGGTCATATCGGGCGAGGACACGGTGAAGGTCTGGATCGCCTGACCTTCGACATTGATCTTAGCAACAATCGGCTCTTCCACCGTTGCGGGGAGGGAGCCGCGAATGCGGTCAACCGCGTCCTTGACATCCTGCAGGGCTTGATTGGTTGGTACGTCAATGAAGAACAGAACGGACGTGGTCGAAAGGCCGTCGGTGACGGTGGACATGATCTCGTCGACGCCGGTCACGCTGGCAACTGCGTCCTCGATTTCCTTGGTAACCTGCGCTTCCAGCTCAGATGGAGATGCGCCGCTTTGCGCCACCGTTACGGCAATGATGGGAACATCGATATTGGGAAAGCGCGTGATTGGCAGCTTGTAGAAGGACTGTACCCCGACAAACAGCAACAGCACGAACGCCAGAATGGGTGCGATGGGGTTTCGGATGGACCAGGCGGAAAAGTTCATCGACGTGTCCGCTCCATCATTTCGGTGCTACGGGTTGTGCATCGACCGGATTAATCCGGTCGCCATCGCGCACATAGGCGCCCGCTTTGGCAACGACCTTTTCGCCCGCTTTCAACCCTGACGCGATCTCGATGAACTGTCCGTCCTGAATGCCGGTTGTAATGGTCGCGAATTTGACGACACCATCCTCGACGCGGCGCGTGATGGTTTTGGATCGTGCCGTGGTAATGGCAGTTAGCGGCAGCGCGAGGCCCTGTTTTTGCTGAACGATGATTTCCGCAGAGCCGTACATGCCAACCCGCGCATTATCCGGACTTTTGAATCGGATGTGGACGGTGCCGAGACGTGTTTGCGCGTCGATGGTTGGGGCAATCAGCCGGATATTGCCATCCAGTGTCGCCGTGCTGCCGGCAAGACGGATCAGAACCGGTTGATCAACCTTCAACTTCAAGATTTCAGCTTCCGGCACATCCGCCACCAGCTCCACAGCGCCATCCCGGATCAAGGCAAACAAGGGATCGCCCGCTCCCGTCGCAATGGCACCGACCTTGGCATTGCGGGCGGAAACAACGCCGCTGACAGGCGTTGTGACCGCTGTGCGGTTAACCCGCAAATCAATATCGGCAATTTGTGCCTGCACAACCTCGATATCAGCCTGCGCCACTTCTATGGACTGTTCGGCCGAAGTCACACGGGCAAGCGCCGCATCGGCGGCGGCGGCAGTTTGATCGGCCTGGGCGGTGGATAGAGAGCCAGAGGTCGCCAGGCGCTTGGAGCGGTCGCGAACGCGAACCGCTTCCTGAGCGTTAGCCTGCGCCTCTACCAATTGCGCGCGTATTTGCGCCAGGCCGGCGCGCGCCTTGGCCAGACTGGCGTTCAACTGGCTTTTTTGCAGGTTCAGCGTGTCAGGATTGAGCACGGCAAGGGTGCTTCCGGCTTCAACGCGGTCGCCCACGTCCGCATTGAGTGTCTGTACCGGTAAGCCTTCAACGAGGGGAGATACGAATACCTCTTCCACCGCGCGCACGGTGCCGGTCGCCAGTACGCGTTCGGTCAGCATCCGTTCCGTCGCGGTGGTGACAACGATGGACGGCAGGGACTGGCGCGCCGGGGGCGCTGCCTCCTCAGCGGCGTACACAACCGATGTTGAGCCCGAAAGGGCAAGCAACGGCAGTACAAAAAGCGCCAGAGCAAAAGATGCCGTCCGTATCATGTCGTATCCTTGACCGATTACGCATCGCAATACGCGCGTAACTTCTTTTCAACACTTTAAGAGTGTCATCAGACCAAACCCTTAAAATAGGACCTGTTCAAGGACAAAATGCGAAAAACGGGTTCCCCGCATAAAACTCCACCATAAACCTATATTCACAGTTAATGATATACAAGTGTTGGGGGCGATTTTTGGATAAAAACAGGGAATTCTTTGACTGAACCACTTCAAACATCGGAAAGTGTCTCGACAGGCGCTAATCCGAGACGATAACGGCTGTCTCGGCTACCGCGTGTAGCAGCACATCGCAACCGGCACCCGCCCATTCGCGGGTGATTGCCTCGGCCTCATTGTGCGACAGGCCATCCACACAGGGGCAAAACACCATAGCCGTCGGGGCTATTTGATTGATCCAGCACGCATCGTGTCCGGCACCCGAAACGATATCTCGATGACTGTAGCCCAGCCGTTCGGCGGCGTTGCGCACCGCGTTCACGCAGGTTTCGTCGAATAGGACCGGGTCGAAATGGCCTGTCACTTCAAGACTGTAACCAAGATTGAGGCTTTCGGCGATGCGCGGCGCTTCCTCCTCCAGCCGGTATTTCATAGCGTCGAGGATGTCTTTGTCAGGCGACCGTAAGTCGATTGTAAAGACGGCTTTACCGGGGATGACGTTGCGCGAGTTTGGAAACACCTCCACATGGCCAATCGCGCCCACGGCATCCGGCTGATGATTTATCGCTATGGCGTGAACGAGTTCCATGATGCGCGCCATGCCCAGTCCGGCATTGCGGCGTGCCAGCATCGGTGTTGTGCCGGTGTGGGAATCCTTGCCCGTCAGGGTGATTTGAAGCCACCACAGGCCCTGGCCTCTGGTGACGACGCCAATATCCCGGCCTTCGGCCTCCAGAATAGGGCCTTGCTCGATATGCAGTTCAAAAAACGCATGCATCTGGCGCGCGCCCACCGTCTCATCACCCTGCCAGCCGATGCGCTTCAACTCTTCGCCAAAGACTTTACCGGTTGCGTCGGTGCGGGCAAGTGCCCAATCCAGTTCATGCAGCCCGGCAAATACCCCGGACGCCAGCATGGCCGGGGCAAACCGGGCACCTTCCTCATTCGTCCAGTTGGTAACGACAATGGGATGCCTGGTCTGGATGCCGAGATCGTTCAACGAGCGCACGACTTCCAGCGCACCAAGGACACCCAGAACACCATCGTATTTTCCGCCTGTCGGCTGAGTGTCGAGGTGGGAGCCGACATAGACCGGCAGCGCGTCCGGGTCGGTTCCGGGCCGGGTGAAGAACATGGTGCCAAGCTGATCGACGCCCATGGTCATTCCTGCTTGTTCACACCATGATTGCAGCAAGCGACGACCCTCGCCATCTTCGTCCGTCAGGGTTTGGCGGTTGTTGCCACCGGCGAGGCCGGGGCCGATCCGGGCCATCTCCTCAAGGCTGTCCCAGAGCCGGTCGGCATTGATCCGCATGTTCTCGCCCGCTGCTGCCACGCTAATTTCCCTTGGATTTCATAAGGATAGGGTTTAAGTGTATAATCTGACTGACGATAAACACTAAGGTCTTCCCGCCCCGCACTCAAGTTGAAAAATAACGACATGCGACAAACCAGACACGGCAACACACATCAGCCTGTTCCACGCGGAGGGTTTTGACATGGCCTTGCCAAGAGCCGCCAGAACGCAGCGCCGCACACGCATCCAGCAGGAAAAAGAAGAGCAGATACTGGAAGCCGCCTTGCAGGTCTTTTCAGCCTTCGGTTTTCGCGGTGCGACGGTGGACCAGATTGCTGAACTGGCGGGTATGTCAAAGCCCAACCTGCTCTACTACTTTCGCACGAAGGAAGCGATGCATCGCGCCCTGATCGAGCGGGTGCTGGACACGTGGTTGGACCCTTTACGGGCACTCGACGCAGAGGGAAATCCCGTTTCCGAAATCCGCAGCTATATCCGGCGCAAACTGGAAATGTCACGGGACTTTCCACGCGAAAGCCGCCTGTTTGCCAATGAAATGCTGCACGGTGCGCCGCATGTGGAAGATGAACTCAAGGGCCCTTTGAAATCCTTGATGGACGAGAAGGCCGATGTCATCCGCGCCTGGATGCGGGCTGGCAAGATTTCCCGTTGTGATCCCTATCATCTGATTTTTTCCATCTGGGCGACAACCCAGCATTACGCAGATTTCGATGTGCAGGTGCGTGCCGTACTGGGTGACAATGCGGGAGAAGGGCGCTTCGAGGACGCAGCCCGGTTTCTGGAAGAACTTTACCTGAAAGGTCTTGGTATCGCGATCTGACGGGGAACCGCTCAGGCAATAAACCAGGCGAAACCATGAGCCATAAAGCCAACAGGCATGGCGTACACGCTATAACTGGCGAGTTTAGAATTGGTGCTCGCACGCCGTTCAATGCGGCTGGTCGGCGTCATATCGTGCATCCGATAACGATTCTCGAAATGGCCTCTGCTGTTGAGCGCGACAATCCTGTTGTCATTATGGTGGCGGCACAGCATGATGTGCGTTCCATTCGTTTTGATTTCCTTGTAGAAATCGATTTCGTCAGCCGCAAAGTCCCGGATCAGCACATGCTGTGGATCGCTGCCCCACAGGTCGACATCGAATATTCTGGCGAGGGAGGTTTCATTGATGACCAGCTTCGCACCAACCGGTGGAGACGTCGGTCCGTTATAGGTGCCTGCCGCATAGAGCGACCAGCGATCACGCTCTGTCCAGATTTCCTGTTTGAGTGCCGCAAACTCATCCGAACCGATTGCCAGATATGTGCGCACTGAACTCTCCAACCATTTTCACTTTTCTGGATATGTACATTCTAATATTCAGATATACAAGTTCGGTCGCTTTTTCTTGCGAAACGTCGCGAACTATCGATTATCTGCACGCACTGAATCGTTGAGGACACACAGAGCATGGCGAGGAAACCGGAAGTCGTAACGCGACTGGATGATGCGGCGAGGGCGGGCTGGCTGTATTATGTGGCCGGTCGTACGCAAGATGAAATTGCCGCTGCTATGGGTATTTCCCGTCAGTCCGCACAGCGTCTGGTGTCACTGGCCGTGGCTGAAAAACTGGTGAAGGTGCGGATCGATCACCCCATCGCGGCCTGTCTGGAACTCGGGAGCCGACTGAAGGACACGTTCGATTTGCGGCAGGTGGAAATCGTCCCGAGCGATCCGGTGTCCCCATCTTCCGTCGCGGGGCTTGCACCCGCTGCGGCAGCGGAGATCGAAAGGTGGCTGCGGCAGGTCGAGCCGATTGTCATGGGGATCGGAACAGGGCGAACGCTGAAAGCCTCGATTGATCTTCTGTCGTCGATCGACTGCCCGCAGCACCGGATCGTATCCTTGACCGGCAATATTTCGCCGGATGGGTCGGCAGCCTATTACAACGTTATTTTCAGCATGCAGGATACGATCAAGGCGCGCCATTTCCCCATGCCGCTGCCGGTGCTGGTATCCTCTGGCGAGGAGCGTGACCTGCTCCATGCCCAATCTCTGGTTCACACGGCCTTGACCCTTGGCAAGCAAGTCAATGTCGCCTTTGTCGGCGTCGGTGAACTGGGGCCGGATGCACCGCTCTGTCAGGACGGGTTTTTGGCGATCGACGAAATGGCGCGGCTGACAGATGCCGGGGCCGTGGGGGAAATCTGTGGCTGGATGTTCAACGAGGCTGGTGACCTGCTTGAAGGGCCAATCAACGAGCGCGTCGCCAGCATTCCGCTGCCCAACAGTCAGCAGGCGACAATCATCGGCATGGCACTGGGGCCGCGTAAATTCCGCGCGCTCCGTGCCGCCTTGACCGGTCGTATCCTGAACGGTTTGATCACCGACGAGGCAACGGCGCGCCTGCTGCTCGGCTGACACGCTCGAAATGGTGTTGATCAACAGGCAAACCAATTTTGTCGATTGACAAACACGCGCATTTAGTGAGTAATTGCCCATGCGAGAAGCAAATGCCCACTGTGCGAGGCGGTGGAGTTTGCCAAGCCATTTGCGCGGGCCGGGAGCCTGCCAATTCTTCTGGGAGGAAGATCATGACATTGAAAATTTTTATGCTGGGTACCTGCGCGGCAGCTTTGCTTTCAGGACTGGCACAAGCCGAAACGCTGACCATTGCTACGGTCAACAACGGCGACATGATCCGTATGCAGAAACTGACGGATGACTTCACAGCAAAGAATCCGGATATTCAGCTTGAGTGGGTTACGCTGGAAGAAAACATCCTGCGCCAGCGCGTCACCACCGACATCGCCACCAAGGGCGGCCAGTACGACGTGATGACGGTTGGCAGCTACGAAGTGCCAATCTGGGCCAAGCAGGGCTGGCTTCTGCCACTCGACAATCTCGGCGCTGATTATGACGCAGCCGATCTCGTGCCTGCCGTCAGCAGCGGTTTGAGCCAGGATGGCAAGCTGTATGCCGCGCCGTTCTACGCTGAAAGCTCGATGATCATGTACCGTAAGGACCTGTTTGAAAAAGCTGGTCTGACCATGCCCGAAGCGCCGAACTGGGATTTCATCGCGGATGCGGCACGCAAGATCACCGATAAATCCAACGAAGTCTACGGCATCTGCCTGCGGGGAAAAGCAGGCTGGGGTGAAAATATGGCCTTCCTGACGGCGACTGCCAACGCGTTTGGCGCTCGCTGGTTCGATGAGAAATGGCAGCCCCAGTTCGATCAGCCGGAATGGAAAAATGCCCTGTCATTCTACGTGAACCTGATGAAGGATGCCGGACCTCCGGGCGCATCCTCCAACGGCTTCAACGAGAATCTGGCACTGTTCCAGACCGGTAAATGCGGCATGTGGATTGATGCCACTGTTGCGGCCTCCTTCGTCACCAACCCGAAGGAATCCACGGTTCCCGACAAGGTCGGTTTTGCGCTGGCACCGGACGCGGGCCTCGGCAAGCGCGGCAACTGGCTGTGGTCGTGGAACCTCGCCATTCCGGCAGGCACCAAGAAAGCAGAAGCGGCTGAAAAGTTCGTAAGCTGGGCCACGAGCAAGGCCTATCTTGAACTGGTCGCCTCCAAGGAAGGCTGGGCAAATGTTCCTCCGGGCACGCGCACCTCGCTTTACAACAATGCCGAGTATCAGAAGGCAGCTCCCTTTGCCAAAATGACGCTCGACTCGATCAATGCTGCCGATCCGAAGAACCCAAGCACCAAGCCGGTTCCCTATGTAGGCGTACAGTTCGTGGCTATCCCGGAATTTCAGGGTCTTGGCACGGCGGTCGGTCAGCAGTTCTCGGCCGCTCTGGCTGGTCAAACAACGGTTGATCAGGCACTGGCCAGCGCACAGCAGTTGAGCGTGCGCGAAATGACCAAGGCTGGCTACATCAAGTAAGCTTTGCTCTTTGCCCTCTCTCCTCAAACGGGAGAGGGCCTTTTGTTTTCAATCAGAGCATTTCCAGTGAAAGTGGAATCACTTTCACGCCAGGACAATGCGACAAAACAAGATATCAGAGCATTTCCGGCGAACGTATGTTCGTCGCAAATACTCTAATTCGAAAGGTGGGCTGCGATGGCAACCTTGCATACCCGTGCGGCCGCGCGGCTGATGATGGCGCCGTCCGTTCTTCTGCTGCTGGCGTGGATGATCATCCCGCTGTCACTGACCATCTACTTCTCCTTCCTGCGCTACAATCTGTTGATGCCGGGCATGGAAGAGTGGGCAGGTTTTACCAATTACTCCTTCTTTCTGACCGATCCCGCCTTCTTTCAGGCTTTGTTCAACACGCTGGCCATTGTCGTCGGTGTACTCTGCATCACTGTATTTGGCGGCATCGCACTGGCGCTGCTTCTGGATCAGCCGATGTACGGGCAGGGCATTGTGCGTATTCTGGTGATTGCGCCCTTCCTGATCATGCCGACGGTTGCGGCACTGGTGTGGAAGAACATGTTCATGAACCCGGTCAACGGATTGTTTGCCTGGGTGGCAAAAGCGGTTGGCTTGCAGCCCTATGACTTTTTGTCCAATTCGCCGTTGCTGTCGATCATCGTTATCGTCGCGTGGCAGTGGCTGCCCTTCGCCACGCTCATTTTGCTCACCGCTCTTCAGTCGCTGGATGAAGACCAGAAGGAAGCAGCACAGATGGATGGGGCAAGTGCGTGGAGCCGGTTCATCTATATCACCCTGCCGCATCTTTCGCGGGCCATTACGGTGGTCATTCTCATCCAGACAATCTTCCTGCTTTCGGTCTTTGCTGAAATTCTGGTCACGACTAATGGCGGTCCGGGCACGCAGAGCACCAACATCACCTATCTCGTCTACGCGCAGGCCCTGTTGCAGTTCGATGTCGGTGGCGCATCGGCGGGCGGTATCGTCGCGGTTATTCTTGCCAACATCGTTGCCTTCTTCCTGATCAGGATGATTGGCAAGAATCTGGAGGCCTGAGATGGCACAGACTGTTTCCAAAGAGCGCAAGATTATCGTTACCGTCATTGCGTGGTCTATTGGCATTGCCCTGTTTTTCCCGATTTTCTGGACAATCCTGACCAGCTTTAAAACGGAGGCTGAGGCCATCGCCTCGCCACCATCGCTGTTCTTCTTCGACTGGACGACCGAGAACTACGCAGAAGTGCAGAGCCGCTCCAATTATTTCGGCCACTTCATGAACTCGGTTGTCATCTCGCTCGGTTCCACCTTGCTTGGGCTGCTGATTGCCATTCCCGCCGCCTGGGCCATGGCATTCTCACCAACACCGCGTACCAAGGATGTGTTGATGTGGATGCTCTCCACAAAGATGCTGCCGCCTGTTGGCGTGCTGGTGCCGATGTACTTGATCTTCCGCAGCGTCGGGCTTCTGGATACACGCATCGGGCTGGTTCTGGTGCTGACACTGATCAACCTGCCGATCATCGTCTGGATGCTCTACACCTACTTCAAGGAAATACCGGGTGAAATTCTGGAAGCCAGCCGCATGGATGGTGCGTCCTTGATGAAGGAAATCATCTACGTGCTGACACCGATGGCCGTGCCGGGGATTGCCTCTACTCTGCTCCTCAACATCATTCTGGCGTGGAACGAAGCGTTCTGGACATTGAACCTGACGGCCTCCAAGGCGGCCCCGCTTACCGCCTTCATCGCCTCCTATTCCAGCCCTGAAGGGTTGTTCTACGCCAAGCTGTCTGCCGCCTCGACCATGGCCATTGCGCCCATTCTCATTCTGGGCTGGTTCTCGCAAAAGCAGCTTGTTCGCGGTCTCACCTTTGGCGCTGTCAAGTAAAGGATATCATTATGGGTAGCATTACGCTCCAGAACGTCGCCAAGCACTTTGGTGAGCATGTCGTGATCCCGTCGCTGGATCTGGTAATCAATGACGGTGAATTCGTTGTATTCGTTGGCCCGTCGGGCTGCGGTAAGTCCACGCTGTTGCGCCTGATTGCAGGCCTTGAGGATGTGAGCGGCGGCCAGATTATTATCAACGGTCGCGATGCCACGGATCTGCCGCCCGCCAAGCGTGGCTTGTCGATGGTGTTTCAGTCCTACGCGCTCTACCCGCATATGAGTGTGCGCTCCAATATCGGCTTTCCGCTGAAGATGGCGGGCGAAGATAAAGCGGTGATTGACAAGAAGGTCACCGATGCGGCCTCGGTTCTGAACCTCACCGACTATCTGGATCGCAAGCCGCGCCAGCTTTCGGGTGGACAGCGCCAGCGTGTTGCCATTGGCCGGGCCATCGTGCGCCAGCCGGACGCCTTCCTGTTCGACGAGCCGCTGTCCAACCTCGATGCGGCGCTGCGTGTCAACATGCGTCTGGAAATCAGTGAGCTTCATCAGAAGCTGAAAACCACCATGGTCTATGTTACGCACGATCAGGTGGAAGCCATGACCATGGCCGACAAGATTGTTGTGCTGAACAAAGGCCGTGTGGAGCAGGTGGGTTCGCCCCTGGAACTGTACCACCACCCGGACAACATGTTTGTCGCGGGTTTTATCGGCTCACCCCGCATGAACTTTGCGACGGGCGACAAGGCGGCAGCCTACAACGCACGCACCATCGGTGTGCGGCCGGAGCATCTAACGCTTTCTACAACCGATGGCGCATGGCGGGGTACTGTGGGTGTTGCCGAACATCTGGGGTCCGATACGTTTTTGCATATCACGGTGGACGGCGTTGGGCTGGTGACCGCGCGTGCTGGCGGCGATGTGCCCTTGCGCCATGGTGATACGGTGTTTCTGACGCCGGAAGAGGGCCGGGTCCATCGATTTAACGAAACAGGAGCGAGCATTCGATGAACCGTCTTGAAGGCAAAAGCGCGCTGATCACCGGTGCCGCGCGCGGAATTGGACTGGCCTTCGCACAGGCCTATGTGCGCGAAGGCGCAACTGTTGCCATCGCCGATATCAATCTGGAACGGGCGCAGGCGGCGGCTGAAAGTATTGGCAATCAAGCCTATGCGGTGGAAATGGATGTAACCGATCAGGCATCCATAGATGCAGCCGTGGAAACGGCGATTTCGAAAACAGGCGGGCTGAATATTCTGGTCAACAACGCAGCCCTGTTCGATCTCGCACCCATCGCCGATATCACGCGGGACAGCTATGAGCGGCTGTTTGCGATCAATGTATCCGGCACGCTGTTTACCATGCAGGCGGTTGCCCGCCATATGATTGCACGCGGCAAGGGCGGCAAGATCATCAACATGGCCAGCCAGGCGGGACGCCGTGGCGAAGCGCTTGTGGCGGTGTATTGCGCCACCAAGGCCGCTGTCATCAGCCTGACGCAATCGGCAGGATTGAACCTGATCCAGCATGGCATCAACGTGAATGCCATTGCCCCGGGCGTGGTGGACGGCGAACACTGGGACGGCGTGGATGCGCTGTTTGCGAAATATGAAAATCGGCCCAAGGGCGAAAAGCAAGCGCTGGTCGGGAAGGAAGTCCCGTTTGGCCGCATGGCAACACCGGACGATCTGACCGGCATGGCGATTTTTCTCGCCTCTGCCGATAGCGACTACATCGTCTCGCAGACCTACAATGTCGATGGCGGCAACTGGATGAGCTGATAGCTCATACCCGTCGCGGAGGATACTATGACAATCGAACTTTCTCTGGCAACACTGGACGACATCAGCACCAAGGCGGCCATTCCGGCCTATGAACGTGCGAACTTGCGCGCCGGGATCGTGCATTTCGGCGTCGGCAACTTCCACCGCGCCCATCAGGCCGTGTATCTGGACGATCTGTTTGGCTTGGGCCACGATCATGATTGGGCGATCATTGGCGCGGGTGTTCTGCCGTCGGATGAAGCGATGCGGGAAAAGCTGGCGAGTCAGGACTATCTGACGACGGTGGTGGAGCAGGACAACAACCGCACGGCGGCGCGTGTGACCGCACCGATGATCGGCTATCTCAAGCCCGGCGAGACCCGCAGCATCATCAACCAGTTGACCGATCCGCATATCCGCATCGTCTCGCTGACAATTACCGAAGGCGGCTATTTCATTGATCCGGCGACAGGCGTGTTCAACCCGGCTCATCCCGCCATGGTTGCCGATGGGCAGAACCCGGGCGAACCCAAGACCGTCTTTGGCTTCATCGTTGCTGGTTTGAAGCAGCGCGCCTCGCTGAACATTCCGCCGTTTACCGTCATGTCATGCGACAATATTCCCGGCAACGGCCATGTGACGCAAGCTGCCGTGGTGGGCCTCGCCAGACTGTCGGACCCCGGCTTTGCAACGTGGATTGAAAACAACGTCGCGTTTCCAAACGGCATGGTGGACCGGATCACGCCGGCGACCGGCGCGCGTGAAATCGGCATCGTCGCAGACGAATTCGGCATTGCTGATCAATGGCCGGTGTTCTGCGAGGAGTTCAAGCAGTGGGTGCTCGAAGATAACTTCCCCCAGGGACGTCCCGCGCTCGAAGAGGTCGGCGTGACCTTCGTAGAGGACGTGGCCCCCTATGAACATATGAAGATCCGTATTCTGAACGGCGGCCATGCGGCGATTGCCTACCCCGCAGCGCTTCTCGATATCCACTTCGTGCATGAGGCAATGGAAGAGCCACTGATCCGTGACTTTCTCGCGAAGCTGGAGAAGGAAGAGATCATACCCATCATTCCGCCGGTGCCGAATACCGATCTGAACGACTATTTCACGCTGATCGAAACGCGCTTCTCCAACCCGAAAATCGGCGACACAATTCCGCGTCTCGCGCAGGATGGGTCCAACCGTCAGCCGAAGTTCATTCTGCCTTCGACGGCAGACCGGCTGGCCAAGGGGCTTGATATCACCGGTCTGG
This sequence comes from Rhizobium sp. CFBP 8762, assembly GCF_014841565.1. Taxonomy (GTDB): domain Bacteria; phylum Pseudomonadota; class Alphaproteobacteria; order Rhizobiales; family Rhizobiaceae; genus CFBP-8762. The sequence goes on along the minus strand of NZ_JACYUD010000009.1, from coordinate 124,067 downwards.
CGCTGGTGTCGGCGCTCTGGTGCCGCTACTTCGCGGGAACATCGGATTCCGGCAAAGCAATCGTGTTCAACGATGCCAATGCCGACCGGCTGCATGAAGCCGCGATGAAGGCGAAGGACGATCCCGCTGCGTTTCTGGCACTGGGTGATATTTTTGGTGACGTTGCGCGATCGGAAATCTTCCGGAAAAGTTTCAGCTATGCCTTAAAAACACTGTGGGAAAAGGGTACACGCCAAACCCTTACCCTCTATCTCGGCGGCCAGTTGGCCGCGTGAAAGCTGAACGATGAATGCTGACCTGATCATTTTCGATTGCGACGGCGTGCTTGTGGATAGCGAGCCGATCTCGTTCGATGTCTTGCTCCGCATTCTCACTGAGCACGGTGTGCACATCGAGCCCGACATCGCCTATGAGCGTTTTTTGGGCAAGAGCGTCAAAACCATGGGCGATGTGCTGAAGTCGGAGTATGGGCTTGCTATAGACGATGCTTTCCTCGACGGAATGCGCGCCTCTCTGTATGAGCGATTCCAGACGGAATTGCAGCCTATTCCAGGCATTGCAGAAACGCTGGATGGCCTGAACATCAAGCGCTGCGTTGCGTCCTCCAGCCAGCCGGAGCGTATCCGGCTGTCGCTGACGCTGACAGGGCTGATCGATAAACTCGATCCGCATATTTTCAGCGCAACGATGGTAGCAAACGGAAAACCGGCCCCGGACCTTTTCCTGCTGGCGGCAGACACCATGAATGTCGACCCACGAGACTGTGTGGTGATTGAGGATAGCCCGGCCGGCATACTTGCAGCCAAAGCGGCAAATATGCGCGTATTTGCGTTCGCTGGTGGCACACATGCCAACAACGAACGGCACAAGGCCATATTATCGGCCCTGAAGCCCGATCACCTGTTTGACGACATGCGAGATTTGCTCCATCTTGTTGGATGAGGATTAACGAAACAGGGTGTTGATGCGGGATCTGGTCGTTGCCGTCGATATCGGAACGGGAAGCGCACGCGCGGGCGTGTTCGATACACATGGCAGGCTTTTGGGACGGGCCGATCATGCCATTCTCATGAACCGTCCGCGTGAAAATTATGCGGAGCATGATTCCGAGGATATCTGGGCTGCCGTCTGCACTGCGGTTAAGGGCGCCTGTAGCGCGGCGGGTGTCACCGCACAGTCCATTGCGGCAATCGGTTTCGATGCGACGTGCTCCCTTGTGGTGCGCGATACCGAGGGCAAGCCGCTGTCCATATCGCTGAACGGCGATGCCCAATGGGACACAATTGTCTGGATGGACCATCGCGCGATCAGTCAAGCCGAGGCTTGCACGGCAACGCATCATCCGGTTCTGGAGCACTCCGGCAAAGCGATTTCCCCGGAAATGCAGATCCCCAAGCTGATGTGGCTGAAGCAGAAACTGCCGGAGCAATGGGCCAAAGCCGGAGCCATCTTCGATCTGGCAGACTTCATGACATGGCGGGCAGCCGGATCGCTGGCGCGCTCCCGCAGTACTTTGACAGCCAAATGGAATTACCTGTCGCACGCCGGTGGATGGCAGCCAGACTTTCTGGCCGCTGTCGATCTGTCGGACCTTCGCACCCGTGCTGGTCTGCCCGAAGACACCTTGCCGGTCGGGGCATCCGTTGGCAAACTATTGCCCGAGGCTGCGAACGCACTGGGGTTGGATACCGAGTGCGAGGTGGCAACCGGTCTGATCGATGCCTATGCCGGGGCTTTCGGCGCACTGGGGCGTTACGCTGGCAATGGCGATACGCTGGAACACCATCTGGCTTTGATTGCAGGCACGTCGAGTTGTATTGTCGCCTTTTCGAAAGACATGAAGCCCGGCTTCGGATTGTGGGGACCATATTTCGAAGCGTTGCTACCCGATCTTTGGCTGGTGGAAGGGGGCCAGTCTGCAACGGGTGCCCTGCTCGACCATATCGTGCGCATTCACAGCGCGGGCGGACCGCCGGACAAAGCGCTGCACAAGCGGATCATCGACCGTATCCAGGCCTTGCGGGCAGAAGAGGGCGATGCCTTTGCTCCGCGCCTGCATGTGTTGCCGGACTTTCACGGAAACCGTTCGCCGCTTGCCGACCCCAATGGCGTGGGCGTGATCAGCGGCCTGACGCTGGACTCATCATTCGATGCCTTGTGCCGTCTGTACTGGCGGACTTGTGTTGCCATTACTTTGGGTATCCGCCACATTCTGGCGATGATGACGGAGCGCGGTTACCATCTTGATACACTTCATGTTACCGGCGGGCATATCCACAATCCTCTGCTGATCGAGCTTTATGCCGATGTGACAGGCTGCCGGGTCATTATTCCAGACGAAGCGGATGCAGTTCTGCTGGGGACGGCAATGACCGCCAGTGTTGCGAGCGCGCTTTACCCGGACCTGAATACTGCGGGGTCTGCAATGGGCCCAAAGGGCAGGGAGCGTCTGCCGGATGCCGCACGAAAAACACTGTATGATGTTGATTTTGAAGCATTCCTGGCACTGTACCGTCATCGCTCGGAACTCGACGGTATTGTTAGTAAACCGGCGTTCAACAGTACGTTCGAAAAAAAGATAAATTCGCCGAATATTCGCGGAACCTTTTGAACGCTGTACTGTTTTGTGGATGTCCAGCTGACGGTCCGCATCGCCCCCAATGCGTGATCCCCAAAAGATCGCTGGACCCACCAATTCACTTCCCCCGGTGATTGGTCTCCAGCCAGTGTCTCCCCCGGACACTGGCTGTTTCTTTACCGGGTTTGGACTGGCTCTTAAGTTTAGATAATCTCGAATTCACGCGCTGGCAGAATGAGCTGGTATTGTGTCCCATCTGCTCCACAGGTGTATGTCGCGCTGCCATTGACGGCGACCGGAACGACTCGTTCCAGAACGATTTTCGCAAAATTGTTGTCATCTGCCTCAGACAACGAGGGCAATGGTGCGACGTCTTCGCTCCAGCGAATTTCAATAGCCCGCTGGCCGTTGAAGCTTGTTTCCCAACACGACAACGTCAAATTGGCATTGCCCTGCGCAATCGCACCGTGGGAAGCGGAGTTCACGATCAACTCATGCAGTGCCAGCCCGACATGCAAGGCCGCGTTGGGGGACAAATGCGCGTTGACGCCATCCAGTTGCACGGGAATTTTTGCATCGGGCCAATAGGGCAAAAACTGACGGCGGGCGAGGTCGAAAAAGAAAGCACCGCGCCAACTGGAATCGGTCACCAGATCCTGCGAGTTGGACAGCGACTGGATGCGTCCGCGAAACTTGATCAGAAACACATCCAGCGAGCGAGCCTGACGGGCCGTCTGCGTTGCGATGCCTTGGATGATCGCCAACAAATTTTTCGACCGGTGACTGAGTTCCCGCAACAGCGTCTTTAAAACCCGCTCGCGGGATCGGCTTTCGGATATATTGGAGATGATGGACAGGACTGCCTGTCCAGTCCCGATATCGACACGTTCCAGCATCATCCGAAAGGCATAAGGTTCGGGTTCTGCCGGAATTTCAATCAGCGTTTCCGCGGTTTCACCGGTCAGCAGCACCTTCGTTTTCAGCGCAATCAGCCTGACGGCATCCAGAGTGCTGAAAATGGCGTTGTCATCCGCACCGATTTGCGGCGGCTTACCAAAGGCAGGGGGAAAATTCTCGCTGTAGAGGGTCTCAAGCGAGGCGGACTGTAACAGAAGCCCTGTATCGGAATCACGCAGTGCACGCCCGATCAACGCCATGCGCAGCGGTGCTTTGATCTGGACAGGTGTTATCTGATCGTGACTGTCCAAGGCATGCATTCCCGATATGCTGTTTCAGAATGCCGCGATCAAACGGCCTGAACGGATGCCGGTGCACCCGTTCCATGATTCATGTCAGCAGAGCGCCATCACGCTGCAGCTTTCTCTGAGTCGTTGAAGAAGAGGGCCTGACTGATCAGCGCTTTGACCATGTCCGGATTGAACGGCTTCGTTACCAGAAATGTTGGTTCAGGGCGTTCGCCCGTCAGCAGTCGTTCCGGGAAAGCCGTAATGAAGATGACCGGAATAGAGCTTGTCTTCAGAATATCGTTGACCGCATCGATACCGGAACTGCCGTCAGCAAGCTGGATATCTGCCAGAACCATGCTTGGCTTGGTCTCGTTGAACAGACGAACAGCTTCGTCTCGCGTGCGTGCAATGCCGGTTACGTTGTGACCGAGGCTCATGACCATCTGCTCAATATCGATCGCGATCAGCGGCTCGTCTTCGATGATCATAATGTCGGTCGCCACCTGACGGGAGATTTCCTGCGAGGCCTGTTCCAGAACCCGTGCCATTTCACTGGACTCAAGCCCGAGCACCTCTGCGGCTTCATCGGGGCGGAAGCCTTCAACAGACACGAGGAGAAATGCCTGGCGGGCGAGGGGAGAGACGGACGCCAGATTGACCGACGCGCGCTGCTCCCACGCAAATGGAGACAAAGGCTCGGGGATAGCCACGGCGGATGTACCGAAAAGTTGTGTATACAGCTTGAAAAGCGCGACACGATCATTTTCAGCTTTTGGGAAGATCGAGATATCGGAAATAATAGCTTCAAGAACGGCAGCGACGTAAGCATCGCCGGAGGTTTGCGTCCCCGTCAATGCGCGCGAATACCGGCGCAGATACGGAAGGTAGGGCGCAATCCGGGTGGACAGTGACATAGTGTGTTATCTCCCTCAAAGGGCTCAAATGAAAGCCTCAGCAGGGGATTAACGCGATTACAATAAAAAAGGTTCCATAGAAGGAACCAAATTTTTCCTCGCGCATTTAGTTGAAAATCAACTTTCGAAAGTGATCCGCATCCACATGAGCTATGACACTGGGACGCAGCGTGCTGACGCCAATGCTTCAAGTGCAGATGATACGAACGCGCAAATCGCCAGTAAGTTGCGCGCGCTCTATCTGTCTGTGCAGGAAGAGGCCATTCCCGACCGGTTTCTTGACCTTCTGGAAAAACTCGATGCCGCAGAGCGTCAATCCAGCGACTGTTCCCAGGAGTAAACGGCGTAATGACCACCACCCCGGACACTACCGCCAGCTTCAAGCGCGAAATGCTCTCGGCCCTGCCAAGTCTTCGCGCATTTGCCATGTCGCTGATTGGTCGTCATGACCGTGCGGATGATCTGGTGCAGGATACCATCATGAAGGCATGGGCCAAACAGGACCACTTCGAGATGGGCACCAATATGAAGGCTTGGCTGTTCACCATTCTGCGCAATGAACTCTACAGCCAGATGCGCAAGCGCGGGCGTGAGGTTCAGGATAGCGACGGTTTCTTCACCGAGTCGCTGGCGCAACACCCGTCGCAGTATGGCTCGCTCGATTTGCAGGATTTTCGCAAAGCGCTGGAATCGCTGCCGTCGGACCAACGCGAAGCCATCATTTTGGTAGGAGCTTCCGGCTTCTCCTACGAGGAGGCTGCGGAGATTTGCGGCTGTGCTCTCGGCACAATCAAAAGCCGCGTCAACCGCGCGCGGCAACGATTGCAGGATATCCTGAAAATCAACGGCGAGGGAGATTACGGCCCGGATGCAACTTCCGCGCCTTTGACATCCCGCGCTTTCGTCTCCTAAAACCTATAAATTCTGATTGGCAATAGCTCGAATATATTTATGGCACACTATTCTGGTCGGGACCTCTTTCATTGTTATATTTGACCTTGAGGTCCCCCAGAGTTTCCATTAGATGAATCTAAAGGGAGGTTTGGCGATTATGCTGCATCGCCGCCGGAGTTGAATGACATGACGAATACCGTTGGCACGCTACCAACTCCGATACTCGATATTCTGAACTCGCCGGAGCGACTGGCGACGGTTGAAGAAATCTCAGCAGCGGTACCGGGACCGGACGCCGACTTTCTCCCTCTTGTCCAGATTGCCGCGAGCACCTTCCGGTGTCCAATTGCAATCGTTTCGCTGCTTGGCCCGCAAACCCAGATGTTTCAGGCGCGTGTCGGTGCAACGCAGACAACGGCGCCGACGGCGGATTCGTTCTGCGTCCACGCTTTGGCGCAGGCTCCCTCAACCTCGCTCGTTGTGCCCGATGCCGCTGCCGATGAACGGTTCTCGACAAAACCGCATGTCGCCCAGCAGCCTTTCGTGCGCTTTTACGCGGGCGTGCCAATCATGGTGGCCGGCCATCCAGTCGGTACCATCTGCGTCATGGATGTAGAGCCACGGGACGCTGCGACGGATGTCGAGCTTGCGCAGCTCGCCAGCCTTGCGACCTTGGCAGGCTCACTGTTTTCCATGAAGGACGAGGCCAGAAACCGGGCCATCAAAGCGGCATCGCTGTCACGCGAGGAGCGTCGGCACGCTATGGCTCTGGAAGCGGCCAATGTCGGCAGCTGGTTATGGGACATCAACAGCGGCATGGTATCCGGTAATGACGCGATGATGCGAATGCTGGGCCTGCCACAGAATGGCGCTACGAGCGCGCGGCAGGTGTTTGCGGCGATCCACGCCGATGACCGCACCCTTGCGCTGGATCGTCTGCGTGAAGCGATGAAACTGGACGAGGAGTATGACTCCGTGTTCCGAAGTGCATCCACAGGGCGGTGGCTGATGGGGCGCGGTCGTGTGCATGAGCGAGACAAGAACGGTGCAGCCTCCGTATTTCTCGGTGTCAACATCGATGTGACCGAGGCGCAGAGTTCCAACCAGCGAACCCGCTTGCTGTTGAGAGAACTGAACCATCGCGTCAAGAACACCTTGGCAATGTTGCAGTCACTCGCACGTCAGACCTTGCGCACGACGAGCGATCCCAAAGAATTCATGACGGCGTTTGCAGGCCGTCTTCAAGCTATTTCCGAGGCCCATGGACTGTTATCGGACCATGAGTGGGGCACCATTCGCCTGAATGCGCTTCTGAGCAAGCAACTCGGTCCCAGTGTTACGGACTATCCCAGACAGATCGAAATCCACAAGGACGAAATTGAACTCGGTCCTGATCAGGCTGTCGGCCTTGGTCTCGTTCTGCATGAGTTGGCTACCAACGCCACAAAGTTCGGTTCGCTGTCCGTGCCGGATGGCAAGGTCGTCATCGTTGCGCGTTCCGTTCAGGAAGACGGAAAACCTGTTCTTCATATGACGTGGACGGAAGTCGGTGGTCCTGAAATTGCGACCCGCCCGGAACGGCGCGGATTTGGGTCAATCCTGATTGAGCGCAGTCTTGACAAGATTTTGGGAAGCCGCGTGACAGTCGAGTTTCTTCCCGCAGGCGTAACAGCCATTATAAAAATGCCGCTGACCTACAGCATGTAGGCAGCGGCATATAACCGTGAATGTTGAAGCCGTTATTTCTTCCGTGGAGCCAGTGCGCCGATCAGGGAAGATAGGCCGAACGCGATTCCTGTAGCGATAATTGGGTTGCGGTAGAAGATCGCATTGCTCGCAGCCAAGGCCACGCTTGCACGGTTTTGTGCAATGCGGCGACGTTCCAGCGCGAGTTTACGATCCTTTGCTTTTAGCCCCATCATGACAAGCAGAATGAGCACTGCAACCACGAAGAAGGCAAATGCTATGCTGGCGGTGGCGGTAACCGGTGAATACATTTCGCTCAACCATATGGTGAGGGCTATCATCCCATAAATGAATGCTGCGAACAGCAAAAGGCCGGCAACGCTGTAAAGAATGGCATTTCGCTTATATCGCGAAACGGTTTCTCCCACGTTCGAAGCGGCATAAGTGGTAAAAAGTGCCCCAAGAGCCCCCATGCTTTTCTCCATTCACCCAACGGGCCAGACGCGTGTCGTCTTTGTTTTCGCAAGATGTGCCACACAGAGCGGCACATCTTGCGCATCACGCCTTAGCGGCGCAGCAATGCAGCGATGACCAGACCCACGGCGGCAGCAGCGCCCAGCGTCGCCAGCGGGTGCTCGCGAACGGTATGACGAACCTGACGTTCGGTATCGGAATAGCGCGAACGCAGATCCGACAGAATATCCTCGCTGTTGGCCCAAAGGTCATGCAAGCCGGATTCTGCCTGATTGCGAACGCTTTTCGCTCTCGACTGAACTTCGCTGGATGCATCGGAGCCGCGTGCGGACAAGGCCTTCGCCAGTTTGGAAATATCGCCGCGCAGCTGGCTGATCTGGTGCTCGACGGAGCTATCGATCAAACCGTTGCGCTTCGCCTTCTTTTCAAGCTGCGAGAAAAATCCTGTCGCCATAATGCTACTCCTTAAATGTGCGAGGCCGGTTGTAACGGCGTATCAGAACGCCCGGCAGACATTTCGGCTGGACAGGCGCGGTTCACTTTTCAAACGCGCCAGGGAACCTATTGTTCCATATCCATTTTCTAAAACGCGGCAGTATGGGGCAGCACGAATGGAGTGTTGTGAGCAGGCGTGGTGTTGACACGCATCTGACAGCCGAACACCGTTTGCAGTGTGTCATCGGTGAGAGCATCGCGCGGGTTGCCGGCGGCAGCGACCTGCCCGTCTTTCATCATGATCATATGTTCGGCGAACATGGCCGTCAGGTTGAGATCATGCATGACAGCAATCACCCCACCACCGCGTTCGCAGTAGCGGCGACCGAGCGCCATGATGGCCAGTTGATGCCGGATATCAAGGCTGGACACCGGCTCATCCAGCAGCAGGTAGCACGGTTCGCCATCCACGACTGGATCCCATATCTGGCAGAGGACACGGGCAAGCTGCACCCGTTGCTGTTCGCCGCCCGACAGTTCCTGATAGAAACGACCCGCAAACCCCTCCAGATCCACGGCTTGCAGGGCGTCTGTTACAATCCGCTGGTTTGTGACGTGGCTGTTGTGGGGATGGACGGTCAAGCCCATCTGGACGATTTCGCGCACGGTGAAGGGGAAGGCGATAACGCTGGCCTGCGGCAAGACGGCCCGCTTGATCGACAATTGCCAGGGTTTCAACTCTGATATCGCGTGTCCGTTGATGGTGAGATGGCCCTGAAACGGAAGTTCGCCCGCCAGTGCTTTCAACGTGGTGGTCTTGCCGGAGCCATTCGGCCCGGCAATGGCTGTAAACTCACCCGGTCTGGCGCGCAGCGATACATCCCGTACAATCGGTTTGCCAGACAGCCAAACCGTCAGGTTGGTGGCTTCAATCATCCTACAAACCCATCTGCATACGGCCGCGCAACAAAATCCACAGGAAGAAGGGCGCGCCGACAACGGCTGTCAGAATCCCGATGGGCAGTTCCGCCGGTGCTACGATGGTGCGGGCAAACATATCGGCAAAAAGCAGCATCACACCGCCCAGAAGTGCAGAGGCTGGAAGCAGATACCGGTGGTCCGGCCCAATAATCAGCCGCAGAATATGAGGCACGACAATTCCGACAAAGCCAATGCCGCCGCTGACCGCAACGGAAGCGCCCGTTGCGGCGGCCACCGTGACGATGCCAATGGCTTTCAATCTTTGCACCGGTACGCCCATGTGGAAGGCCGCAGCCTCGCCAAGGGTGATGGCATTCAGCCCGCGCGCCAGAAACGGCACGGCCAGAAGGGCCGCAAGCATGATTGGCCCGGCAGCCAAAATCTTGGTCCAGGTTGCGCCCGCCAACGAGCCGAGACCCCAGAATGTGAGATCGCGCAACTGCTTGTCATCGGCCTTGAACACCAGAATGCCCGTTACGGCTCCGGCCAACGCACCGAGCGCAATACCGGCGAGCAGCATCGTGGCAATTGAGGTCTGCCCGTTGCGGGTTGCGATACGATAGAGAAGGAGTGTGGTGATCAAACCGCCAACGAAGGATGCAACCGGCAGGGTATAAATGCCGAAGATCGCAAACAGGGGACCGAACACCTGAGTGCCAAGCACGATCATGGTGACGGCACCGAGACTGGCACCGGAGGACACGCCAACCAGCCCGGGATCAGCCAGCGGATTGCGAAACAGGCCCTGCATCACCGCGCCGGAAACCGCCAAAGATGCCCCGATCAAAAGACCCATGACAGCGCGCGGCAGCCGAATATCGTAAATGATGATCGAATCGCGGGCCGACAGTGTGGTGTCAGTCGCAAATCCCAACACCTCAAGGCCCAACACGTTCCAGATTGAGGCGTCCGACGCCCCCGTCATGACGGAAAAACCAAAGGTCACCAAGGTCAGAACAGCCAGCACGCCAATGACAATACGGGCCAGTGGAGCGCGATCGCCACGGCGCCAGTCCGACAGCAGCGCTTTCAGACCGGGTGGTACGGATGCTTTCGCCACCAGCGATGTGTCACTCAGCGCCATCGCCGGTCTTCTTGTAGATTGCCGCATTCAATTCCCGTATGGCAGACGCTGTCCGCGGCCCGAAGCCGAGCAGATGCAGCCCATCCATGCGAATGACGGCCTTGCTCTCAGCCGCTGGCGTGAGGCTGATGGCAGGGTGCGTCCATAAGGTTTCGTTGGACGCGCCATGGTCTCCGCCCCGGTCCATCATCAGGATGACGTCCGGCTTTGCCCCGATAATGGCTTCATCGGTCAGCGCCTTGTAACCGGGATATCCATCCGTGGCATTGACTGCGCCTGCCAGACCAATGATCGCATCGGCGGCCGTTCCCGTGCCGGACGCCATGATTTTACCGGCCTGCGTGCTTAGAATGAACAGAACGCGCTTGCGTTCGCCCTGAGGTCGCGAACTGGCTTCGCTCAGGGCTGCATCAAGGTCGGACCTGACGGTGGACGCCAGCGCTTGCGCCTTGTCCGGCACGTTCAGGAATGCGCCAACCGTTGAAATCTTATCGACAATGCCATCGCGTGTGTAGACCTCGGGCACGGTCTGGTAGGGAACATTGGCGCTCTTCAGCACAGCCAGCGCCTCCGGCGGACCGCTGCCCTCCACCGCCAGAATGGCACTCGGGTTGAGCCCCATCACGCCCTCCGGCGACAGAGCGCGCATATAGCCGACATCGGGAAGCGCCATGGCTGCGGCGGGATACATGCTGGTTGAATCGCGTCCGATCAACCGCTTTTCCTCACCCAATGCGTAGATGATTTCCGTGACCGCGCCGCCGATCGAAATCAGACGGGAGGTGTCGGCAGGTTGCGTCTGTGCCGTCACGGATGTCGCTCCGGCGACCGATAGCAACACCATCAGCGAAGCCAGACCACGTAGACGGAACAGCGATACCAGCCGGAAAATGCTCAACGTCATGTCCTAATCCTCAAGCCGCGACGATGCTGTTAAACCGGTTCAGGCTTTCCACGATACCGCGCCATGCATCCTGCTCCTGATTGCCTTCATGGCGCTTGCCAAAGAACTGGATGATCATCTCTCCCTTGGCATCGTAGATTTCGACCGAGGTCACATGGCCATCCTTGGTGGGTTTGCGCACTGCCCAGGTCTCGGCGATGTGGTCCATCCGCAGGTGCAGGTGGAAGTCGTCATCCATCACATTCAGCCAGGGACCCATGGCCTTGATGGTTTGCACTGGCCCGGAATGGATCTGGATCACACCGGGGTTGCCGACAAAGCACATGATGGGCAGGCCTTGCGCAGCGCTGGCGTTGAGCATTGCCTCTGCCGCCTGATTATCAAGCTGCCAGGCATAATCTTCGCCAACGCGCCGCACGGCTTCCTGACGATTAACCTTGAGCTTCTTCAACATGCCGAAAAACTCGTGCGTATCGGTCATCCGGCTCCAATTGTCGCGCAGCGCCGCCACGTCGGTTTCTGAAATCTCTTCGATTTTGGCGGGACGGGTGGTCGGAACGAAAATCTGCGACTGATCCTCCAGAGCCAGATCGTCGGTGATGCGCACGAAGGCATCCACATTGGAATGGGCGCGCAGATGCACCTTGTGAACGGCCATGCCCTCGCAATCGAAAAACTGAAAGCTGCGGCGCACCGTGTCACCATCTGTCTTGGTAACGGCAAAACCATGGGCCCAGGCAGTGGGAAACACGCGCAAATCAATTGCTCCACCAAGGACCAGTGTCGCAAACTTGCCCGGGGTCACGTTGTCATAGACTCCATCCTTTTCATGCACGGCGCTCTCGTTTCGCGTCAGCGCCAGCACGGAGCCCAGTTCCGCCGCCCGGCTCAGAAAGGTATTGGCGTTTCCGTCGATCCGGGTGGCGGTCAGCCCGCATTCGGCTGCGACGAGGGCTGCCTCGCTGATGCCAAGCTGGGCAGCCAGATCGCGTTCGCGCAACGAGGGGTTTGCGCTGCGAAAGCTGCGGATTTCGTGAGGAGAGGGAGAAGCTGCAGCCATCATAACACCTATTTGTTCAGAATTAACTTGCCCTGACGGGTGATTTTCAACCGATAAGTCGTGTCTTCATGCACAATGACGATCTCGGCTTTTCCCTTGAAAAGCTCAGCGCTGCTGACAGTCGGAAGGGTTTCGCTGTGGTCGCGACCTGCCGCAGAGGTGCCGTCAAATTTCCCGTTGTGAAACGTCAAAGCATAAAGTCCGGTCTTGTTGGTGGTAAAAAAGCCGATATATTAGCACTATAATGTGCGCTAACTGCCCTACCTATCTTGACTTGTTTACTCACGTTTCTTTAATGACGCAACAGCGTATTTTGGTTCTGCGGGCTGGTGAAAACAGTCTGTATATGATGCAAATATAATGTCAGGGTGGCCCGCAAAGGGGCGCAGACTGGCACTCTCGGGATAGGCAGGAATGATGTACAAACGTATTGCAGCTCTGGCAGTCGCTTCACTGATGACCTCTCTCGCGGTGGCGCAGGATGCGCAAGCGCCGCAGGAATTGATGATCGAGCTCAACACACTGGCATCCACCGAGCAGGGCTGCGGCATGACGTTTCTCATCCAGAATTCGCTGCCACAGTCCATCGATACGATTTCGCTTCAACTGGTGATGTTCAACGCCAAGGGGCAGGTGGAAAAGACCATTGGCCTACCGTTCCGCGATCTGCCCACCGGAAAGGACAAGGTGCGCCAGTTCAATCTGCCGGGTTTGAAATGTGAGACCATCAAGGGCATGCTGATCAACGATATCACGGCCTGCGAAGGCAATGGCGTGGACAAGGCGATCTGCACCAAAGCGCTCAAAACCCGCTCCAAAACCGATGTGACCTTGCAGGGCTGAGAAAGCTCAGCGCTCTCCCCTCGTGTCGACCACCGTGCGTGGCGATGCGTGACCAGACGTGAATGTGGACTGCACCATGAACAATGTTTTCAAATGGACCGGGGCGCTCCTGTTCTCGCTGGGCCTTCACGGGGGCGCGTTTTTGATCTTGCCAGAGAGCAAGCCGCAGCCGCCGATGACGGAAGGCGGCATTCCCATTGAAATGACCAGCCTTGGCGGCATGATTGATACCTTAGAGGCAGGCGACGACGTGCAGGAGATTGAGCCGGATCAGGTTCAGGAGGTGGTCGAAGAGGTTGCGCAAGAGACGCTGCCGGACGTTGCCCAGCCGCAGCCCCTTCTGCCTCCACTGGACGCGCCAGTGGTGGAGCAGGCAGAGGTTGCCGCCGCTGCCGAGCAGCCGGAGATCGTTGAGCCAGAAAAGGTTGAGGAAGAGCCTCAGCCGGAGCCGCCGCCGGTTGTCAAACCCAAGCCCAAGCCTGAACCCAAAAAAGAAAAACCGCGTAAAAAGCCCGTTGAGGTCAAACGTCGGGGTGATAAGGGCGATAGCAAGGTGAGCGAAAAGCTCGGCACCGCTGATGGTGTTGAGGGCGCACCCCCGTCTGCCAGTGGTGGCAATCAGGCCGGAAATGCCAGGGTCAAGGGCGATGGCAATATCACGAACTTTCAAGGCAAAATCCGTCGTAAAATCGACCGGGCGAAACGGTATCCCACTGCTGCCAGACGTGATCGTCTCCGGGGCATAGCCTCCGTCGCGTTTACTGTGTCGTCAAGCGGCGCTCCTACCAATATTCGCCTGGCGAGAAGTTCCGGTTCACCTATTCTCGATCAGGAAGCACTAGCCACTGTGCGTCGTGCCGGGCCGTTTGCATCCCCGCAAGAGGTGGGGCGCGAATCCTACCCCTTCGTCGTGCCGCTGGACTTCACCCTACCGCGTTAACAATCATCCACAGGGTTCGGCCTGTTGGTGAAAATTGAAATATGATAATTTTTGTCATGTTTATACTTTACAGTTGTGCTCATGTTTATTAGGGTCCGGTCAATCAACCGCCATGCAAGGGTTCGCGTGGCCTTTTCGGAACGGAGATATCATGCGCGACAAGCATCGCCACAAGCAGAAGTCCTCTCGTGCTTTGCCGGAGCCTATGGCGGATGTGGAAGCTGACGCTTCCAGGCAAAGCCTCGAAGGACGCAGCTTTTTGTACGTCGGCGGTCGGGATTGTCAGGTCGCCCATTTGCGCCAGATCGTCAGTTCCTACGGGGCTGAACTCATTCATCATGATGGTGGTCTGCGCGAAGCCGTATCGCGGATTGACCGCGTTCTGCCATCGGTCGACTGTGTATTCTGCCCCATCGACTGTATTAGCCACGATGCGTGTCTTCGCGTGAAGTCCGGTTGTAAGAAGTGGGGTAAGGCGTTCGTGCCGTTGAGAAACGGTAGCAAGTCCAGTTTTGAACGCGCACTGCAAACACTGCAATCGGAAGCTGACGCCTGATGGATCATGCCATCGCGGATGGCACACTCGGGCAGGAGCGTTGGGCCTGCCGCATTTTGCAAGCAGGTCACAATGAGCAACGAACAGACTGACTTTGTATCACCCAATCATGCCACACCGCTGACGCCGGATACGGTTGAGCAGCTCTGGTGCCGCGCACGCATGCTGGATGAAAATCCGCATGTTCTGGAATTTCCCGTTTGGAAAGTGCGCAAGGTCGCTGAAAAACCGGCCGTTGGGCTTGCGCCATGCTTTCAGAACAATATCCTGCCCTTCAAGCCGCGCCCGTACCGCCGCAAGCGGTAAAGCGCACTCCGGGAGGCCGGTGGTCGTGCGGACGTGGCCAACCATAAGCCAAGGGAAGGGTATCCATGTTTCACGCCATGAACCGGTTCAAGATTGCCATTGGGTCTGAAGAGACTTTTGAAAACATCTGGAAAAATCGCGAATCAAGCCTTACGGAGATGCCCGGATTTTTAGAGTTTCGGTTGCTGCGCGGCGATACCAATGTTGAGCAGGGGTTTACCACGTTCGTGTCCAGCTCCCGCTGGGCGCAAAGACAGAACTTCATCGACTGGACAAAATCGGAAAATTTCCGCGCCGCCCATCGCAGCGCCGGTGACAACCGCTCCATCTACATGGGTCCACCTCAGTTTGAAGGCTATACCGACGTCGAGGGCGTTTGAGCTTTTCGATCCACGATTTCTGCCGGTCGCAAGACTCGCAGAGCCATGCCACTGGATACGGCTAGGTTTCCAGTGGGAGTCCTTTCACTGGAAATGCTTCAGACGCGCCGTTTCCGAAGGAATGCACCGACCGCAACGGCTGCCCAGCCTGCCATCATCAGCACGCCGCCGGTTGGCGCGGCCATGGGGAACAGGCCGTGGCCAGCAAAGTGGCGGCTGACCAGATCGAGTGAAAACAGCAGCGTGCCGAGACTGAGCAGAGCGGCTGCAACCACACTGGCCGCAAAGCGGGGCCGGGCGGCATACAGAGCAATCAGCGCCGGTGCATGAGCCATGCACATGGCCGATGCGCCGCCAAGAAGGCGGGGGTCGGCTCCGTGGGCAGCAGCGGCAGCCATGGCGACGCCCGCGATCCCCATCAGGCCAGCCATCACCAAAATGGCTGAACCGGCTAAATCGTCTGGGTCACGCATCCACTAATCCTCCCGATTTTGCATATGGTGGGCCAGTCGCGTCACCGGTTCCAGTATAATTGCACGCAGCTTCGCACTGGAAACGATGTCATCCAGCGCTCTCTGAAAACACAGCAGCCATTCATCTCGCTCCGCCGCACCAATCGGCGCGACAAAATGGCGCCGGCGCAACATGGGGTGGCCATGCTTTTCGACGTAAACCGGCGGTCCGCCAAGCCATCCCGTCAGGTAGTCGTAGAATTTCGCCTCGCTGCCGGACAGGTCGGCGGGATGGAGAGCACGGCAACGCGCGGCTTCAGGCAGAGTGTCCATAAGCTGATAGAAGCGGGACACCAATGCCTTTACCGTCGGGTCGCCGCCAACGGCATCATACAGACTGATTGTTTCTTGTTCTGCCATTCAATTCATTGCTTGATTAATCGAAAGGGGCGTAGGTAGCTCCTCATAGCCTGGAATACCTTGGCGTATACGGTTGGAAAAATCCAGCGCCTGATCTGCGGCAAGGGCGCGCGGGCCGATGCGCCCGGCGGCTTTCAGATCGCTGACTGAATACCCCTCCATCAACCCGCCAACGCGCGCAATATAGTCAGGCAGATACCCTGACAACAACAGCCGAAAGTCCATCGGCAGGCCGGGAATGATGCGGGCAACCATGTGATAAACAATCGTGGTGCAATTGGCCGTGACGGTGTTGTAAAATTCCGGCTGATCAATCAGGGCGTTCGCCTCTTCAACATAGGCCTGAAACAGCGAGCGCATGGCCGCCGGGGGCATGTTGATGCGATAAAGATAGACATCTTCTTTGCGCACATTGGTGCGCAGACGCACGATATCGCGCTCGTCGGCAGCCACCACGCTGTTTTCGAACTGTTTAAAGAACCCGCCGATTTCGGAAAAGCTCTCGTGCTTTTCCTTGCGAATTTCCACCGAGAAGGTAACGAATTCACCGGTGCTGAAACCGAACGACACCAGCGTATGGGCTATTGCCTCTGAGCCCCAATAGGACAGCAGCATATCGACGGAAGACAGTTTTGACAGGTCATACTGCCGCGTTTCCCAGCGCGGGTGAAATTCGGTTTCCGTGACCCAATCGAAATTGCGCACATTGTACAGCGTCGCCGTATCGCCTTGAACAACCCCACGTGTCATTTCACTCAATTCCGGTGCCCAAATCCGGTCATTGCGAGGGAGAATGGTGTGCCACCACGCGAGAAGGGCGGCAAAGCACACGGCATACATGAGCAGTGCGAGCCACACGCGCCCCTGCCAGCCAAAATAGGCGCACCCAAGCGCAATCACCAGCCACAGCGCAACAAGGAGATAGCGCACCGGTTCGCTACCCGGCCCTTGGTAGAACAAGGCAAAGGCACCCCAAACCACAGAGCCGATAACGACCAGCCCGACAAGGACAGAACCAATCCATAGCATCGTTCTGGCAAACAACCCGCGCCTTTGTTCCATTACTGTCCCGTTGCTGACCCGACTGTATTGCCGACCGAACGGCCCAATCTCTGAATCTGTTCCCCGTAATTGTTGCGCGTGTTGGGATCAAAAACAGCAATCGGTGTGCTGACGGCAACACTGGCGGCACTGCCGACGGTTTGCGCAGTGCCAAGCGCGACAGCCCCGACGCGCTCGCCCAGCCCGATATCGGAATCGGTAATTGTCTGGCCGGCAATCAGGCGATTGCCCAACAGTTTTACCACATCCGGGCTCTCGGCAAATTTCCCGTGGTTCAGGCTGTCGCCGCTTTTCAGCGCTGTCAGGTCCAGCACCGTAATGCCTGCCTTTTCGAGACGCGTGCGGTAGGGTTCAACTGTCGGATCAATCTGACCCAGTCGATCCACATTGCCTGAAATGCGGCGCGAAAGATTAAGTGCCCGGTCATCACGCGACACGAAAATCGTAAATTTTGGCGGATGAGCACCCATGGCGGCCCACTGCTTGCCGAAAACATCGACGTCCAGATCGGGGGAGGCAAGAATGACGCTGGTGATCTTCGGTGCAACGCGTCCGTCGCGAATTGCCATCTGGCGCAAAGCTTCAACGGCCAGCCACGTTCCCATGGAGTGCGCCATAATGGTGATTTCGCCGACCTGTGGGTTTTGCGCGGCGCGGCGCAGGAGGTCTTCCAGAGCATCGCGCGAATAGTTCGTGCTTTCCTTGTCGTAATTGTACCCGAAGACGCTGGCACGAGACGGCCAAGTAAAGATGACCGGAGCAACATCTGCTTTGGAATCGTGAACGATCTGCGCATACCGATAGACAGCGTCTTCATAACGATTGTTGAAACCGTGCACGAAGATCAGCATACGTTTGTTTTTAGGCATGTGTTTGCCCAGCCATTCCGTCGGCCCGGTCTTGTTGGGCAATTCCCGCACATTGACTGTGGTAAAGTCGCGCTGGGGATCGGCGGGCAAACGTTTCGGCCACTGGACCTGTCCCACACTCCGGTTCTTTTCCGGCGGGATCGAGACGGTGATTTCTGTCAACGACAGATCATCGGCACGCTCACCCGTGAACAATATGCCCGCCTGCTGCGTGGGTGCGCGGGTGGTTGCCACCAGCATATCCACCTCGGTCGTGTTTGCGGTGCGTTTGCCAGAGGGCAGGAGAACGCCAATCGGCCGGCTGGCGCAACTCGTAACGGCAAAAGATAAAGCGAGGGAAAGGGTGAGGGTACGCAGTGCGCCCCACGATACCATCTGCCAGCTTAATCCCATGGAACCCTCTTCAAGATAACTCAAGCGCCCGATGGCCGCGTTTGCGAAGCTATCTACCAGAGGTTTTCAAAAGTTAATACATCTTAATAGGCAGCCTAGTAGAACTGACGAACGATGTTTCCAAGGTTGTGGAATTGGAATGGCGCACCCGACAGGATTCGAACCTGTGACCTTTGGAATCGGAATCCAACACTCTATCCAGCTGAGCTACGGGTGCGCATCACAGACAAGGGCGCCTGTGTGGATATACCGGTTCATAGCGTAGGACGGAGATGGCTTCAATGGGCAAAATGAGAACCGCGTGGAATATTCGCGGGTCTTAATCCAGCGATAACACCCGTGCGTAAGGGTAATAGCAATGGAGGTTGGGATGCAGTCTTTTTCATCGGGTTTCACCGCGCTCGTCATCGGTTCAACCGGCGGCATAGGTGCGGAATTGGTGTCGGTGCTTCGCGGAACGCCTGATTGTGCCGAGGTCATCGGGTTATCGCGTCGTACGAGTCCTGCGCTGGAGCTGACGGATGAGACGTCGATACATGCGGCAATGGAAGCTGTGAAAGAACGCTACGGCCAGGTTGATCTGATCATCGATGCCACTGGAGCACTGGACATTGAGGGGCATGGGCCAGAAAAGACGATCCGGGCAATCGATCCGGTTGTGATGGCGCGCCAGTTCGCCGTCAATGCAATCGGACCAGCGCTGTTGTTCAAGCATTTTTCAACGTTGTCGCCGAGGGATCGAAAAAGCGTGTTCGCAACCTTATCCGCCCGCGTCGGCTCTATTGGAGATAACCGGCTGGGCGGGTGGATTTCCTATCGGGCTTCCAAGGCCGCGTTGAACCAGATTGTTCGCACCTCGGCGATTGAAATTGCCCGCACCCGTCCACATTCGGTCGTGGTTGCCATGCATCCGGGTACGGTCGATACGGCACTCGGTGCCGGGCGAAACGGCAACCACCAGCTCTTCAGCCCCGCAGAAGCGGCCGAGAAGATCGTGTCGGTGATCGATCGGCTGACGCCTGCTGAAACCGGGGGGTTCTTTGCCTATGATGGCGCAGCCATCGAGTGGTGAGACGCACCAGAGCGCGTCACACGTCGATGATTGCTGTGTTAAACGTTGGCCATGGCACCGGGGCCGGGAATGGCCTTTTCCGGCACCTTGCCCAGAATGATCATGCCAAGCACTTCGTCCTTGGTAACATCCTGTGTGCGGGCGTGGCCGACGACCCGGCCATTTTTCATGACCGTAACGCGATCCGCCAGATCGAACACGTCATGAATGTCATGGCTGATGAGGAAAATGCCAATTCCTTCTTTCTTCAGCTGCTTGATCAGTTCACCGACTTGCGCCGTTTCCTGCGGGCCAAGGGCAGCGGTCGGCTCGTCCATGATCAGGATACGAGCATCGAACAGGATGGCCCGGGCAATGGCAACCGATTGGCGTTGTCCGCCGGATAGCGCCTTCACCGGTTCCTTGAAACGCTGGAAATTGGGGTTCAGGCGACCCATGACCTCGCGGGTCTTGTGCTCCATCGCCACATCGTCCAGCGTACCCCAAGGGGTGCGCAATTCACGGCCAAGATAGAGGTTGGCCGCAGCGTCAACATTATCGGCAACGGCCAATGTCTGGTAGATCGTCTCTATGCCGTAGGTCTTGGCATCACGAGGGTTGTTGATGACAGCGGCCTCGCCGTTGATCAAAATATCCCCGCTATCGCGACGGTATGCGCCGGACAGGATTTTGATCAGGGTGGATTTGCCGGCGCCATTGTGACCGAGAACGGCAACAACCTCGCCCGGATACAGATCAACGGATGCATTATCGACTGCGTGAATGCCGCCAAAGGAGATGGAAATATTGTTCATTTCCACCAGCGGAGTGCGTGATTCAGTCATATCTCATCTCCTCTTAGCGGGCGCGCGCGCGGTAAACGGTGTCGAGCCATACGGCCACCACCAGCACCACACCCACCACGATGCGCTGCAAAGGCGAATCGATGCCGACCAAAACCATGCCGGATTGGAGCGACTGCATGACCAGCGCGCCCAGCATGGCACCGGCAATGGTGCCCATGCCGCCGCCAAGCGATGTGCCGCCAATCACGGCTGCGGCAATGGTGTAGAGCTCATCAAGTTCGCCCTGCGCATTGGTGGCTGCGTTGAGACGCGCCGTGGAAATGGCCGCTGCAACGGCGCAGAGCGCGCCCATCAATGCAAAGATTTTGACCGTGACCCAGCGCGTTTTGATCCCGGCGAGCTCCGCGGCTTCCTGATTGCCGCCGATCGCAAAAACGTAACGGCCAAAGCGCAGGCGCGTGGAAATAAAGGTCATGATGATGCCGATAACGATGGCAATGAGTACCGGCACGGCAATGCCATGGGCGATAAACAACCCGCCATCCGGCCACGCGATGCCATTTGCATCGGCGTAGCGCCGGGCAATGGCTGTCGGCCACGGGTAGGAATTCACCACCGCGACGGCGCCTAGCACCAGAACGCACCCGAGAGCGGACAGAAAATATTCCGCCCACATGGGCCGTTGCGGAAAGCCGAAGCGCTGTCTCTGGCGGCGGGAGTTGATGATGGTGCCCACGATGGCAATGCAGGCGATGATGCCGACAATCCAGCTTGCTGTTGCGCCGATTGATCCTTCCGTGCCGCCTCCCATCAGGCGGTAGGTCGGGTCCATGGGCGCAACGGTGCGCCCGCTGGTGATGAACCAAGCGCCACCGCGCCACACCAGCAGTCCGCCAAGCGTAACGATGAAAGAGGGCACTTTTAGAAACGCGATGATAGCGCCGTGAAGAGCACCAATGGCGGTGCCGACCAGCAGACCGACCAGCAGAGCGATGATCCAGATGGCGGGATGGTTGAAGCCAATGAGCTTTGGCAGAATTTCCGCCTGCGTTACGGCCATAACCATGCCGACAAAGCCGAGAATGGAGCCCACCGACAAATCGATATTGCGCGTGACGATGACGAGGACCATGCCCGTCGCCATCACCGACACGGATGCGGTTTGAACTGACAGGTTCCACAGGTTGCGCGGCGTCAGAAACAGCCCGTCAGACAGGATTTCAAAGCCAACCCAGATGATGAGCAAGGCTCCGACCATGCCAAGCAGACGGGTATCGATTTCCGTTGCACGAAAAAACCGCGTCACGGCATTGGCCTGTGGCCGCGCAGTGAGCGGTGTTGAAGGTGTATGTGTTAATTCGGCCATTGCCTTGGCGTGCTCCCACGGTTCATTTGCCGGGGCGCAGCTCATGCAGTCATCCGCCCGGTAAAATCATGTGTCTGTGCTGCCGCCATGTCGGCGGGCAGAGAGGGGGAACGCCGCCGCGCGAGCGACGGCGTCTCGAGCATAATCCAACCGGAGTGAAACGAAGATCGATAAGATTATGCTTACAAATAACCAGTTAGAGCGCAGATGTGATTTAATCACATTAAACAGCGCTCCAACGAGCGTTTAAATGAACGCTTAGTTGCAGACTGGAACCGAGCCAGCCTTGACGCCCTGGCAAACCGTATCCTTGGAAATCCAGCCGGAATCGATGATGACGTTCAGGTTATCCTTGGTGATGGCGACTGGGGTGAGGAAAACAGACTTCATATCCACGCCCTTTGGGCCGTCCTTGAAGTCCGTTACACCAGGAACGTCGGCCATGGTCTTGCCACCTGCCAGCAGAAGGGCGATCTCTGTCGCGCGCTTGCCAAGCTCACGGCTGTCCTTCCAGACCGAAACGGTCTGCGTACCCAAGGCAATGCGGTTCAGCGCGGCATGGTCGGCATCCTGACCGGAAACCGGAACGGAACCGGCCAAACCTTGCGCGCTGAGGGCTGCAATAGCGCCCCCGGCTGTGCCGTCATTGGCGGCCACCACAGCGTCAACCTTGTTGTCATTGGCTGTCAGAAACTGCTCCATGTTCTTCTGGGCATTTTCCGGCTTCCAGCCATCGGTGTAGGCTTCGCCGACATTCTTGATCGTGCCGGAATCAATGCCTTCCTTCAGCACTTCCTGTGCACCCGCAAACAGGAAGTCGGCGTTCGGATCGGTCGAGGAACCCTTGATGAAGACGTAATTGCCTTCCGGCTTGACCTTGTAGACTTCGCGCGCCTGAATGCGGCCCACTTCCTTGTTGTCGAACGTAATGTAGAACGCGCCGGGATGCTCGATCAGACGGTCGTAACCAACAACCGGAATTCCTTCGTCTGCGGCCTTCTGAATGGCAGGGCCGATAGCGTCATTGTCCTGCGCCAGCACGATCAGCGCATTGGCACCTTGTGAAATCAGGGATTCCACATCGGTCAGCTGTTTGGCGGCAGACGACTGCGCATCGGCAGAAATGTATTTCGCACCGGCAGCTTCCAGTGCTTTCTTGATGGCGGCCTCATCGGTTTTCCAACGCTCTTCCTGGAAGTTCGACCAGGACACGCCCACAACCAAATCTGCTGCCACAGCCGCAGATTGCACCGTCAAAAAGATGGCAGCGCCTGCCATCAGTCTCAAAACTGATTTCATAGTGTTCTCCCACATGGTCACCGGTTGATGTGCGAACCTCCCGCAACACGCAAACCGATCTTGAAAACCATCTCCAACATCCTGCCGGTCTTTTTTCTCGACAGTCGAGAAAATAAATGTCAGAGAAATGAAAGGCTGTCAACACAGGCAAATGGGCTTTAAACAGTGAGTAGACGCGGTTTATGCGTGTGATGAAATCCAGTACGGAAATGGTGCGCCAGCAAAACAGTGGTCTGGTGCTATCAGCGCTGCGCCGCTTCGGGGCACTGTCGCACACGGATATGGCAGACCATACGCACCTGTCCTCTGCTACCGTATCTGCCATCACCACCGAGCTGGACCGGGCAGGCATTATCGAGAGAATGGAGCAGCAGGCCGCAACCGGGCGCGGGCGGCCCCGCGTGCTGTTTCGTCCAAGCCGGGGTTGTGGCTATCTGATCCTGGTCCGCATTTCATCGGATGTCGTACAGTACTCGCTGGTGGATTACGCCGGTACCCTGATGGATCGCTTTGACGAGGCACGCGGCGCGTCGGCAACGGACGTGACGGTCTTTTCGCGTGGAATGCTGGAGGCGCTGGATCGGTTGATTGGGCGATCGTCCATCAGCCGCGATGCCGTTCTTGCCATCTCCATCAGCAGCAAGGGTCTTGTGGATACGGCCTACCAGCGGCTGGTCTGGTCCCCGGTATTTGGGGATCAGGAGATCGATTTTCAGTGGTTGCTGCGGGACTGGTCGGCCCGCATTATCCTCAACAATGAAACCCGTTTGACAGCGCAAGCCGTCGCGCGATGTCTTGAAAAGAAACAGGACCTCAAGCAGTCGCTGGCGGTGTTATCGCTCGGCCATAGTATTGGGCTCGGTATCGTCCAGCGCAGTAGCGTTGGTGCGCTGGAGGTCACGGCACCCAATTTCGGCCATATGCTGCATGTGGCTAATGGTGGCCTGTGCCGCTGCGGAGCCAGAGGATGTATTGAGGCAAGCACCGGGTTTTACGGCATTTTGCGCACCGCTTTCGAGGTGCCGGCCGATACGATACCGGCGAAATTCGTGCCGCTGGCGGAAATGGACCGTATCGCGATGAGCGCCAGACAGGGCAAGCGCATGGCGACCTATGCGTTTCGGCAGGCAGGGTTGGCCTTGGGGCAGGGGATATCGCGGGTGCTCAGCCTGCATGAGACGATGCCGGTGGTGCTGACGGGGCCTGGAACACGGTACTATGATCTGTTGCAGGCGGGTATGGTGGAAGGGCTTGCCCAATCCCAACCGGTGCGGCGCGAGGGCATGCCCGATATTTCGCTGATGGACGATGAGGCGGGGCTGGTGTTCGAGGGGCACAAGCAGCGTGCGTTCGATGATGTCGATCAGGATATTTTAACGTTGCGTCCGTCCGCTTCGGCTGCGATGAAGGCGGGGTAGAGCATATCCGGTGAACACGGGTTCACTGGATATGCTCTAATCTCTTGTTTGTCGCATTGTCCGGTCGTAGAAGCGACTCCGCTTTTACTCGAAATGCTTCAGTGGAAATGCGCGCAAGGAAACACCGATGAAACTGATTGACCCGAACCACCCCTTCTATCGGCCGCTGTGGGTCCGTTTGCTGGTCGTTGGTGTCTGCGCCGCATGGACGGCAGTAGAGTTTTACAACGCTCAGCCTGTGTGGGGTATGATTTTTCTGGCCATGACAGCCTATGCCGGTGCCAACCTGCTGCTGTTCTTCAAACCGACGCCAGAGCCCGTTGCCAAGCCGGATACCACGGATACCGAGGCGTGACAGTCCATTGAAGCGTGTTCGGCGAGCGCTTACCGCCCGCTGGTTTCCTTGTCCTTTTTCGCTTGATCGCGATGCCACTTGATGGCGTAGAACATGCCTATTCCCAACACGAGAATCTTCAACGGAAAAAAGACTATAGGAAACCAATCGACCCAGTCGCCCATCATTGACCCATTCCTTTCAGAAACTGCAGGGATGTAGTCTCACATACAATAAACCGGCATAGGTGACATGTGCGTATTGTCGCAGGGGCTGCGAACCGCCTCCGCACACGTCTTCACACAGGAAAACGCGTCCGGGCCTCGCTCAAGGCGCGATCAATCAGCATATTGGCAACCATCATGCGGCGCGTTGCGTTGTCGCGATAATCCGAATGGACGCGATCGGGATGATTAATCCGGGCAAACGCTCGACGCTTGAGACCGAGAGACTGTGGCGTATCGTGAAAGCCGATTGCGAGTTCTGCGGCAATTTCCCGGGGGTCCAGTTGCGTTAGATGCGCGGGCATGACCGGCGGGGCAGCAGGCTCGATACTGTCCTCACAACAGGCGCGATAGGCAGACTGGATATGAGCGCGAGCAGTGTTAAGCGTATGCGCAGCGCCAAGCGTATGGGCGGCGAAGACCGATTGCAAGCCTCGGACACGCGGAGACTGTGGGGCTGCGCTGCGGGCTTCGGCCTGCGTTCTCAAACGTTCCAGAACCGACTGAAATGCCGATTGACCAAACATGAATGGTTGCCTCGCCGCATCGCTCGCGCATGTCCAGTTAAAGCGATGACACTTCTTGTCTGGATAATGTGCTTTTCGCAACTGTAGCGGGAACTGGTTTCCGGAATCTTAAAGCATTTCCAGTGAAAACGGGGTCGTTTTCACGTCCGGACAATGCGGCAAACAAGGATTGAGACGTGTTCTCAATCAGGATTGCGACTGGCTTTGGCTCTGGCTCTGGCCTTGGTTCTCCACCGTCAACGTCACAAGCAGCGTTTCCGTGGCAACACCCGTCACCATGCCGGACACCGGTGCGGCATCGCGGTAATCAAGACCGGTGGCAATGCGCACATAGCGGTCATCCGGGCAGATATCGTTTGCGGCATCAAAGCCCACCCAGCCAAGGCCGGGCATGTGCACCTCCGCCCAGGCGTGGCTGGCCGTCTGTTCGTTTTCCCCGTCAATCATGAGATAACCGGAGACGTAGCGGGCCGACAGGCCAAGCGCCCGTGCCGCCGCAATCATGATATGGGCATGGTCCTGACAGACGCCGGTCTGCTGGGCGAGGGCTTCTTCGGCTGTAGTTGTAGCACCGGTTTCACCGGCCACAAAAGCAACTTGCCGGTGCACCGTTTCCATCAAGCCGTGCATGCGGGACAGATCGTTGTCTCCGGTGACGGAACCGGCCAACGCTGTAATCAAAGGCCCGGCCTCGGTCAGCGGTGTCGTTCGACGGTAAAGCCACAGCGGTGTGAACGACTGATGCGGACCGAAAATGCCGGCATTGTCGCTGGTTTCAACCTCGCCCTCGGCCACGATGCGGATCGATTGGCGCTCCGTGGTGGTGGATACCAGTTCCACATGGTTGTCGAAATGGTCGTTATAGCGCACCTCCAGAGCCGCGCCGTCCACCGTTGTGTTCCAGTTGATAACCTTCTGCCCCGGCCCGGTTTGCGGCGATAGCCGCAACCGTTGCAGGGAATAGCCAACGGGCGCGTCATAATGGTATTCGCTCACATGGCGGATTTTCAGTCGCATGGTGGCTTACCCCTGATAAAATCGGTAGCCATCGGAAATTTCCTGACCCAGTCTGTTGTTCTGGGCAATGAAATCCTCGATGTACTCGTGCAGCCCATATTCCATGATGTCGCCGATACCACGATTGCGCAGAGAGGCGTGCGTGCGTTCCGCCGTGTCATGCGCCGCATGCCGCTCGCCATATTGCTGGGCAAGATAGCCGAGATTGCTGACGGCCTTCTCATAACAATAGGCCAGAGAGCGCGGCATCCGTCCGTTCAAGATCAGGAAATCGGCAATATTGGAGGCATTGTATTCGCCATCATACACCCAGCCATAGGAGCGGTGTGCGGAGACCGATCTCAGGATTGATTCCCACTGCATATTGTCCAGTGATGAGCCAACCTGTGCAGCAGCAGGCAGCAGCACGTAATATTTCACATCCAGAATACGGGCAGTGTTGTCAGCACGCTCGATAAAGGTGCCGATGCGGCTGAAATTGTAGATGTCGTCACGCAGCATCGTGCCGTGGAAGGCACCGCGAATGAGGCCCGTTCGCCGCTTGATCGCGTCGATAATCTCCGGCATATCCGCCGAGTGCGCTTTACGCACCAGTAGCCGCTTGAGGTCGATCCAGCATTCATTGGTTGCTTCCCACGTTTCGCGGGTCAGCGCGGTGCGCACCATGCGGGCATTGTGCCGCCCGGACTCAATGCAGGAGAGAACACTGGAGGGGTTGCTGGTGTCGCGCAGCAGAAAGTCGATGGCGTTTGCGCTCGTCAGCGTAGCGTGAACATCGCCATAGTTCAGCCGAACGCCCGCGCTTTGCAGCACACCGTCCCAGTCCTCATCGGCAAAGTTGGTGCGGGTCAATGCCACGCGCAGTCCGGCATCAATCAGCCGGGCAATGTTTTCGGCCCGCTCAATATAGCGGAACATCCAGTATAGTCCGTTTGCTGTGCGCCCAAGCATGGTCAGTCCTCCAGGACCCAGGTGTCTTTTGTCCCGCCGCCCTGGCTGGAATTAACGACCAGCGAGCCTTCCTTCAGTGCCACGCGGGTCAGCCCGCCGGGGATGATCTGCACCTTGTCGGACACAAGCACATAGGGGCGCAGGTCCACATGGCGCGGCGCAATGCCCTTGTCGACCATGATCGGCACCGTGGAGAGCGATAGCGTGGGCTGGGCAATGTAGTTGCTGGGGCGGGCTTTCAGCTTGTCGGCAAAATCCGCACACTCCTGCTTCGTGGCGGTGGGGCCGACCAACATGCCGTAACCGCCTGAGCCATGGACCTCCTTGATCACCAGTTCCTCGATATGTTCCAGCACATATTTCAAGCTATCGGCTTCAGAGCAGCGCCATGTCGGCACATTTTCCAGAAGCGGCTTGCGGCCCGTATAGAACTCGACAATTTCCGGCATATAGGAATAGACGGCCTTATCGTCCGCAATGCCGGTGCCGGGAGCATTGGCAATGGTGATGTTCCCGGCGCGGTAGACATCCATGATGCCCGGAACACCAAGCGTCGATTCCGGCTTGAAGGTGAGGGGGTCAAGGTAGTCGTCATCGACACGGCGATAGAGCACATCGATGGTTTGGTATCCGCGCGTGGTACGCATGGCGACGCGGCCATCGATGACGCGAAGATCGGATCCCTCCACCAGTTCCACGCCCATCTGGTCGGCGAGAAACGCATGTTCGTAGAACGCCGAATTGTAGATGCCGGGGGTGAGGATCGCCACGCGCGGCTTGCCGCGACAGCCCTTGGGCGCCAGCGATGCCAGGCTCTTGCGCAGCAGATTGGGGTAGTTTTCAACCGGGCGGATCTTGTTGATGTGAAAAAGCTCGGGAAACATCTGCATCATCGTTTCCCGGTTTTCCAGCATGTAGCTGACACCGGAGGGGGTGCGGGCATTGTCTTCCAGCACGTAGAATTCGTCTTCGCCGGTGCGCACGATATCGGTGCCGACGATATGCGTATAGACGCCGCCCGGCGGACGAAAACCGATCATCTCGGGCAGAAAAGCCACATTGTTTTCAATGATCTCGCGGGGAATGCGGCCCGCCTTGATGATTTCCTGTCTGTGGTAAATGTCATCCAGAAAGGCATTAAGGGCAATCACGCGCTGCTCGATGCCCTGTGCCAGACGCCGCCATTCGCGGCCAGAAATAATGCGGGGGATCAGATCAAAAGGAATGAGCTTTTCGGAGGAATCTTCGTGGCCGTAGACGGCAAAGGTAATACCGGTTTTGCGAAAAATAGTTTCGGCCTCTGTCGTCTTGGCAATCAGGCAGGCCGGGTCCTGTTGTGCGTACCAGTCATGGTAGGTCTGGTACGGTAATCTCGGGGTTCCCCCCGTCTGCATCATTTCGTCAAATGGCAATTCTGTTGTCCCCTTTTTTGGTATTTGAGACCAACAATTATTGCAATGCAAGAGCGTTGCAGCAGCCGAGGCGAAGAATTTTTTGATGCACAACCGGAACTTTTAAAAATCCGTTGGTTGAAATGAAAAACGGCGGGCTCTTGGCCCGCCGTTTGAAGAAAAGCAAATGTTAGACAGCGGCCTTACGGCGGGCCAGACCCTGGCCACCCGGCTTGGCCGCGTTGTTGGCTGCATCGCGGGCAATTTGTGGGCGGTCACGCCATTCCACGGGCTTGGCGGCTGTCGCGGCACCGGCAGCGCGGGGCGCACGGCCTTTGCC
The DNA here is from genome assembly GCF_014841565.1 of Rhizobium sp. CFBP 8762. Lineage (GTDB taxonomy): Bacteria > Pseudomonadota > Alphaproteobacteria > Rhizobiales > Rhizobiaceae > CFBP-8762. The sequence continues at coordinate 94,925 of NZ_JACYUD010000009.1, read as the reverse complement.
ACCATTGCCGCGCTTGGCCATGGCTGTTTCATGCGCAGCCTGTGCTGCTGGGCCCTGACCCTTGCGGTGCGGCTTTTTGGCCGGACGCAAATCGCCGAGCAATTCATCACCGGCAAAGCTCGAAGGCGCCGGTGCTGCGGCACGCGGCTCACGACGCTGCTGACCCTGACCCGGACGACCTTGACCCTGACGTTGTCCACCATTGCCCGCCGGGCGACCACCGCCACGGTTGCCATTGGTGCGACCCTTGGACGGGCGAGCCTGATCGGCAGGAACGTCGCCGCCAGCCACTTCGATGGAGATGTTCATCAACCGCTCGATGTCGCGCAGAAGACGGATTTCATCCGGTGCGCAATAGGCAATGGCGATACCATCGCGGCCCGCGCGCGCTGTGCGGCCAATGCGGTGCACGTAGGCATCCGGTACTTCCGGCAGGTCATAGTTATAGACATGCGTTACGCCGGGAATGTCGATGCCGCGGGCGGCAACATCGGTTGCGACGAGAACGCGCACTTCACCGGTTTTGAAGGACTGGAGCGCACGCTCACGCTGTGCCTGGCTCTTGTTGCCGTGAATGGACGCGGCCTTGAAGCCGACGCTGTCCAGATGCTTCATCAGCTTTTCAGCGCCATGCTTGGTGCGCGAAAACACCATCGCGAGGCCGGTTGGGTTGGCCGTCAGGGAGTTCTTCAAGAGATCGGTCTTCTGGCTGCCACCGGTGACAAAGTGAACATACTGCTCCACCTTATCGGCGGCCTTGCCGGGCGGTGTTACTTCCACCTTCTTTGGATCGGTCAGGTACTCGGAAGCAAGATCCGCGATCTGCTTTGGCATGGTGGCCGAAAACAGCAGGGTCTGACGGTTCTTCGGCACCAGCTTGGAAATCTTGCGCAGATCGTGGATGAAGCCCAAATCCAGCATCTGGTCGGCTTCGTCCAGAACGAGGTATCGCGCCTGTGTCAGCGACACGGCCTTGCGAGCGATGAGGTCGAGCAGACGGCCCGGCGTCGCCACCAGAATATCCACGCCACGGTCCAGCTGCTGGGCCTGCTTGTTGATGGACGCGCCGCCAACGACAAGGCCGATCTTGATCGGGGTCTTCTTGACGAAGCTTTTCAGGTTTGCCGCAATCTGGTTCACCAGCTCGCGGGTGGGCGCCAGAATAAGGGCGCGAATGTTGCGCGGATCGGGACGCTTGCCGTCCGCCATCAGCTTTTCAATCATCGGCAGGCCGAAAGCGGCTGTCTTGCCGGTGCCGGTCTGGGCCAGACCAATCATGTCATGGCCAGCCATGACGAGCGGAATGGCTTCGCTCTGGATAGGGGTGGGCTTTTCATAGCCAAGGCCAGTCAACGTTTCCAATACGTGGGCGGAGAGGCCAAGCTCTGTAAAAGTGGTCAAATCAGTATGCCTTTCGGGGCGCAAAACGAACAGGCCGGAACAGCACCATGCGGTTCCGGTTTCGCTTCGCGTCAAGAACCCCGCGTGATTTGGGAACTTGTGGGTTGGATCAAGCTGTCAGCGCACGCCTCCGCCAGATGGCGAAAGTGCAGTTTGCGCTAGCCTTCGGTACGGAGAGTATATCCGCAGGGCTCGCTCACGCGGCGGCCGGAAGGTTGACGCTGGGCCTCATGTCGGTGTTTTGCGCCGCAAAGTCAAGGAAATAGTTATGCTGATTTGCGCCCGCACAGCATTTCCCGCTTGTGAGCAAAGCCGCGCCGCCTCTCCACTGCAAAGCCCGCAGCTTGCAAATTGCGCCGCACAAAGCCCGCCGCCGCGTAGGTGGCAAAGGTGCCGCCCGGCCGCGTCTTTTCAAACACAGCCTGCATCAGGTCGAGCGACCACATGTCCGGGTTTCGCGCGGGCGCAAAGCCATCGAGATACCACGCATCGAAGGTCAGGCCGCAGGCGGGCACAGCGTCGAGTGCTGCCGCGCAGATCACGGTCAACCGTGTCTGTGCATCCAGCGTCAGTTCGATTTTGCCTTGCGGCACGGCGGGCCAAAGCGAAACCAGGTGTTTGCGCTCGCTCTCTATCTCCGGCCATGGGGCAAGTGCCCGTTCTATCTCGTCTGCCTGCATGGGATACAGCTCGAATGAGACGAAATGCAGCGCTCCGTTGGAGCGTGTGGCCTTCCATTGGCGGTAGGTTTCACAAAAGTTCAGGCCTGTGCCAAATCCAAGCTCGCCGATGGTGAACTGTGACTTGTCCTGCCAGCACTCAAGAATCGAATTGCCCTCAAGAAACACGTGGTCGCATTCCTTTCGCCCGTCAGCGTTACAATAAAAGTGGTCGCCAAAGCGGGGGGAATAGGGCATATCGCCCTCATGCCATTCTAATGTGCTGTTTTCAGGACTCTCTGCGCTCATGACCAAAGCCGATACAAATTCTGCCGTCTTTGGTCAATTGCAACAGGACCTGTTGATCGTCGGCGGTGGCATCATGGGCCTGTGGGCGGCCTATTATGCGGCCCAGGCGGGACTGAAAACCTTGCTCGTCGAGCGGGGAACCATAGGCTCTAGCACCAGCGGCGGCTTGCTGGGTGCGCTGATGCCCCATGCGCTCGACCGCTGGAACGACAAGAAACAGTTTCAGTTCGACGCGCTCATGTCGCTGGAAGGTGAAATCCGGCAAGTGGAAGCCATCAGCGGTTTGCAAGCCGGATATCGCCGCTCCGGCAGGCTGGTGCCACTGGCAAAGCCGCATCTGCGGGCGATTGCCGATGAGCAGATGGGCAGCGCGTCCACCCACTGGACGACCTATTTTTCGGGCCACAGGCCCGGCCATTATTCGTGGCAAACACGCGATACGCCGTTTGCGCCGGACTGGCCTGTAGCATCCGCCTGCCTGCACGGGTGCACCTTCGATACGCTTTCTGCGCGGGTGTCTCCCCGCCAGTTGATTGCGGTGTTGCGCGCTGTGCTGGAGCAGAGCCCGCTCGTGACGCTACGGGAGCATGCGGAGCTTGAAACGCTAAACCCTGCCGAGGGTAAGGCGGTTCTGGCGGGTGGCGACGCGGTCCACTTCGGCCATTCTATCCTTGCCGCCGGAGTCCGGGCGTTTCCACTGCTGGACGCCATGCAGCCGGGTTTGAAGCCGTCCGGTACAGCGGTTAAGGGCCAAGCGGCGCTCTTGCAGGCCAATATTGACCCGAACTGGCCCATTCTGTTTGATCGCGGTCTGTACATCGTACCCCATGAAAACGGCAGTGTCGCCATTGGAAGCACCAGCGAGGTCGAGTTTGCCGATCCCGGTTCAACTGACGGCAAGCTGGATGACCTTCTGGATGAAGCTTGCGCTCTATCGCCGCTTTTGCGTGGCGCACCTGTTATCGAGCGGTGGGCCGGGCTTCGCCCCAAGGCCATCGGGCGTGATCCCATGGTCGGGCACCATCCAGAATTTCCAAGGCTGTCGCTTTTGACCGGGGGATTCAAGGTCAGTTTCGGATTGGCGCATCGGCTGGCGCAAAGCGTTGTCGAAAGCCTGACAGGCACCTCTGCAATCTCCTTGCCAGACGCATTCCGGGTGGAAGCGCATCTGGACAAAATGCGCGGGTAGAGAGCATTAATTGCTCATTGACATCAAACGATTTTTTGGTTTTTTTACCCTCGACTTTCTTCGATCTGGTGATACCGTCCGTTCAAAAAAACGGGGACTGAAAAGAGGAAAATCGAATATATGTATCCGCGTGATATGATCGGCTACGGCCGCAGACCGCCCGATGCCAAGTGGCCCGATGGTGCCAGAATTGCCGTACAGTTCGTGGTGAACTATGAAGAGGGCGGCGAAAATAATATTCTCCACGGCGACGCCGCGTCGGAGGCTTTCCTGTCGGAAATCGTTGGTGCTGCACCGTGGGCGGGCCAGCGCCATATGAATATGGAATCCATTTATGAATATGGGTCACGCGCCGGTTTCTGGCGCTTGTGGCGCCTGTTCACCAAGGCCAATCTGCCGGTAACGGTCTATGGCGTTGCAACGGCGCTTGCCCGTAACCCGGAGGTGGTGGCCGCCATGAAGGAGGCGGACTGGGAAATTGCCTCCCATGGCCTAAAATGGATCGACTATCGCGATTACAGCTATGAGGCTGAAAAGGCCCATATGGAGGAAGCCATCGCCCTGCACGAGGCGGTGACGGGCGAGAAGCCTCTGGGTTGGTACACAGGCCGCTCGTCGGTTCATTCGCACCAGTTGGTGGTGGACAATGGCGGTTTTCTCTACTCGTCGGACGCCTACGCCGATGATCTGCCCTACTGGATTGCCGGTCAGGCACCGCAGACCCCCCATCTGATTATTCCCTACACGCTGGATGCCAACGATATGCGCTTTGCCACGCCGCAAGGGTTCAATGCGGGCGAACAGTTTTTCCAGTATTTGAAGGACAGTTTCGATGTCCTCTACGCAGAAGGGTCGGAGGGACAGCCGAAGATGATGTCTATCGGCCTGCATTGTCGCTTGGTTGGGCGTCCGGGACGTTCAGCTTCACTTCAAAGATTCATTGATTACATCCTCGGCCATGACAAGGTCTGGGTGCCGCGCCGCGTTGATATTGCCCGCCACTGGCACCTGCATCACAAGCCGGAAAGCGCAGCATAATGATTGACAGGACAGCTTTTGTAGACCGCTTCGGCGGTGTGTTCGAGCATTCGCCATGGGTAGCAGAACGGGCGCTGGACGCGGGGCTTGCAAAACCACTCACAGTGCAGTCCCTCCATGCCGCCATGGTGGAAGCGTTCCGGGCGGCCGATTATGCCGAGAAGCTTCAGGTGTTGCGCGCTCACCCCGATCTTGCCGGACGACTGGCCATTGCAGGAGAACTGACGGCCAGTTCGAAAGCCGAACAGGCCTCCGCCGGACTGGATCGCTTGAGTGTTGCGGAACACACGCGGTTTCTGGCGTTGAATGCGCTCTATATCCAGCGTTTCGGGTTTCCCTTCATTATCGCCGTGCGCGGTCTGGACAAGAACGATATCATTTCGGCGTTTGAAAGCCGCATCGGCAGCACGCCGGAACAGGAGTTTGCCACGGCCTGTGCCGAGGTAGAGAAAATTGCGCGTTTGCGCCTCGATTCACTGCTGCCGGGAGAAACCTATGACAGCCACTGACACGACGCTTGATGCCGGTGCACTGCCGGACTTTACCAAAGGAACCGTTAACCTTGCATCGGCGCGGCTGGGTGCACGGGGCCTGTCAGCCACCGATGAGTTCTTCGCGCCGCTGGAGCGGATGCTGGAGGATGCGCCCGCACGGTTTTTGCCGGATGTTTACGATGACAACGGCAAGTGGATGGACGGCTGGGAAAGCCGCCGCAAGCGCGTGGAAGGCCATGACGTCGCGGTTATACGGCTTGCCATGCCCGGCCGTATTTTCGGCTTTGATGTCGATACCAGCTTTTTTACGGGCAACTACCCGCCCCATTGCCGCATAGAGGCTGCCTTCATTGCGGACTGGGAGCCGCTGGATGACACGCAATGGGTGGAGGTGCTGGCAAAATCACCGCTGGGGCCTTCGGCGCATCATTACTTTGCCGCGTCGGGCGAGGGCATCTGGACCCATATTCGGCTGCATATCTTCCCGGATGGCGGCGTGGCGCGCTTGCGCGTTTTCGGCGCTGCGTTTTTTGATTGGGACAAGGTCGGACCAACCGAAGAGGTTGATCTTGCCTATATTTACAACGGCGCAAAATCGCTCGCCTGGTCGGATGCGCATTATGGCCATCCAGACCAGATGCTGGGACCGGGCCGGGGGATCAATATGGGCGATGGCTGGGAGACCGCGCGCCGTCGCGGCCCTGGGCATGATTGGGCCATCATCAAACTCGGGGCACCCGGCATTATTTCCCGCGTTGTGGTGGATACCGCCCATTTCAAAGGCAATTATCCCGATAGTTGCGCGCTGTTCGGTGCGTATCTACCCGACCATTCGGACAGTTTCGCAGACGCCGAACTGGCGGCATCGGTGCAATGGACGCCGATTCTGGCGCGTCAGAAGCTGCAAATGGATCACATCCACGAGTTCTCCGGCGAGACGCTCCAGTTGGACGGGCCCGTCACGCATGTGCGCTTCGCCATGCATCCTGATGGTGGTGTCAGCCGGTTGCGCCTGTTCGGGCATAAGGCATGATCAAGCTCGGCATCCGTCCGTTGACGGCTAAAGCGTTCGCCCCGTTCGGCACGGTGGTAGAGGCCGACCCGGCGACGGTGCGCATGATCAATGGCGGCACGACAACGCGGTTCCATGGACTGGCGACGGCGGATGTGGTGGGCGAGGGTGCTAATGTCATCCTCAACCTGTTTCGCGGGCAGCCGCGAACCTTTCCTTATGACGTGACGATGATGGAGCGCCATCCGCTCGGCAGTCAGAGTTTTCACCCCTTGAGCAATCGCCCATGGCTGGTGGTGGTGGCTGCTGACGATGATGGCCGACCGGCAGAGCCGCAGGTGTTTCTGGCATGTGGTTCGCAAGGCATCAACTACGCCCGTAATGTCTGGCACCATCCACTGATGACGCTGGATGAGGTGAGCGATTTTCTTGTAATGGACCGTGATGGCCCCGGCCAAAATCTCGAAGAGTTTTTCTACGAGCAAGCTTATGTAATCGAGGAGCCGAGGCATTGAGCGGAAAACTGACAACCCATGTGCTGGATACGGCGACGGGACGACCGGCGGTGAACCTGCGCATCGACCTGTCTCGACTGACCAGCGAAAGACGTGAGTTGCTGAAATCGGTTCGGACCAATGCCGACGGTCGTGTCGATTATCCGTTGTTGCAGGATGACGAGTTTCGGATCGGACAGTATGAGTTGGTTTTTTACGCCGGCGATTACCTGCGCAAAACCGGGTCTTATTTGCCCGAGCCTGCATTTCTGGATGTCATTCCGCTGCGGTTTGGCATCGCGGACGAAGCGGCGCATTACCACGTGCCGCTGCTGCTCTCCCCTTATGGATACTCCACGTATCGGGGGAGTTGATCAACGCATACTAATGTTGTACAATAAATTGTACAAGTAGAGAGGTGTGCGATGCAGACGATTATGTTTTCTCAGGCAAGAAACGAGCTGTCCGGTTTGCTCGATCAGGTATCGCGTGATCATGTGGCCGTCGAAATCGTGCGTCGTGATAAGCCATCCGCTATTGTGATGGATAAGTCAGAATATGAAGGTATGATGGAGACAATCCATCTTTTGTCATCTCCGGTCAATGCCGCTCGTCTTTTGAATGCTATTGCTGAAGTTAAAGCTGGCAATTTTGAAGTGCATGATCTGATTGAAGAATAATGTTGATCGTCTGGCACCCTACCGCTTGGGCCGATTATTTGTACTGGCAGCAGAATGACAAAAAAATGCTGTTTAGAATCAACGACCTTATTAAGGATACGATGCGGCACCCTTTCGATGGTATCGGTAAGCCGGAGCCTTTAAGAGGCAACCTCAAAGGACAATGGTCGCGGCGGATAACACAGGAGCATCGTCTCACTTATCTGGTCAAGACAGCCCAAGGGGACCAAACTCTGGTTATTTTGCAGTGCCGGTTTCACTACTGACCTTCACCGCATTGCCCGCCACATAGGTCTGCGCCACCGCCCGATCATCACCCATCGTCTGCAACAGGAAAAGTTCTTCGGCCAGCGTCTGCACGACTTCCGCTTTCAGCGCCATGGCCGGAGTGGCCGCCATGTTGAGCACGACGAGGTCGGCGTCGGTGCCCACGTCGAGAGTGCCAATATGGTTTTCAAGGCTTAGCGCGCGCGCGTTGCCGAGTGTCATATGGTAAAAACTGTCGAAGGGGTTCAAGCGTTCGCCCTGCAATTGCAGAACCTTATAGGCCTCATCCAGCGTGCGCAGCATGGAATAGCTTGTGCCGCCGCCAATATCGGTGGCAACGGACACACGCACGGGTTTTTGGCGGCGCTCCAGATGTTTGAGCGCGAACAGGCCGCTGCCGAGAAACAGGTTTGATGTCGGGCAGAAAACCGCAACCGAACCGCTTTCACTCAACGCGTCCGCCTCGCGGTCGCTCAGGTGAATGCAGTGACCAAACAGGCTCTTGGGCCCAAGCAGACCGTAATGGGCGTAGATATCGGTATAGTCTTTGGCGTGCGGGTACAGTGCCAACGTCGTGCGGATTTCGTCGTGATTCTCGGACAAATGGGTCTGGATATGCAGATCGGGATGCTCGCGCGCCAAGGTCTGCGCCATCTCCAACTGCTCCGGTGAGGAGGTGATGGCAAAGCGGGGCGTGATGGCCACATGATTGCGGCCCTTGCCATGCCAGTCGGCAATCACTTGTTTTGTATCGTCGTAGCCATCCTGCGGCGTGTCGCGCAGCGCCTCGGGCGCATTGCGATCCATCATCACCTTGCCTGCCACCATGCGCATATTGCGCTTGAGGCTTTCGGCAAAGAACGCATCCGCAGAGGTCTTATGGACCGAGCAATAGGCGCTGGCTGTCGTTGTGCCATGGCGGGTCAGTTCGTCAAAGAAATGACCGGCAAAACGGGTGGCATGGTCAGCATCGGCAAAGCGCTGCTCCTCCAGAAAGGTGTAATCATGCAGCCATTCCAGCAGATTGGCTGCGTAGGAGCCAACCACCTGCATCTGCGGAAAATGAATGTGGGTGTCGATGAAGCCGGGCAGGATCAGGTGCGGGCGATGGTCGATTTCGATGGTGCCAACGGGTGCCTGCGCCTTGACGGTCTCAAAATCGCCTGTCGCGATGATCTTGCCGTCTCCCATCAGCAGTCCGCCGTCGCTCTCGTAACGGTAGCTCGTGCTATCGGTCATGCTGTGCGGGGCATGGTTGAAGGTCAGAAGGCGTCCGCGCAGCAGGGTGGTGGTCATCGTGTCTCGTTTTCCGCCACGGCACTTTCATACCAGGCTGTCAGAAGTTTTCGTTCCTCCGGCGTGATCTCCGTCACATTGCCGGGCGGCATCGCATGGCTGCGACCGGCCTGTATGTAAATCTCTCGTGCATGGGCGGCAATGCCCTCGTCGGTTTCCAGCACAACGTTTTTCGGTGCGGCGCGAATACCCTCCCATGCGGGCTCCGCCGCGTGGCACATAGAGCAGCGTGACATGACCGTATCCCGTGCGGCTTCAAAGTGTGCATTTTGCGCAAATTTCTGGAAAACCGGCGCGACTCTGGCCTGTTCGCCGGACAGGATTTTTGGCACGGTCGATAGCCAGATGATCAGCATGAAGAGGATGATGGTTGCAGGCCATGTCCATGTCGGGCGGCCTTTGCGGGCGTGCGTCGTGTTGAACCAGTGGCGAATGGTAACACCCATGAGGAACACGAGCGCTGCAATCAGCCAGTTATACTGCGTGCCGAAGGCGAGCGGATAGTGGTTGGACAGCATCAGGAAGATGACGGGCAATGTCAGATAGTTGTTGTGCAACGAGCGCTGCTTGGCCTGCTTGCCCAAAGCGGGGTTGGGAGTTTTGCCCGCAATCAGGTCCGCCACCACAATTTTCTGGTTGGGAATGATGATGAGAAACACATTGGCCGACATGATAGTGGCGGTAAATGCACCAAGATGAATGAAGGCGGCCCGACCGGTAAACAGGTGCGTATAGCCCCAGGCCATAGCTACGAGCACGCAATAGAGCACCAGCATGAGCGCTGTATCGTGTCTGCCGATGGGGGATTTGCACAGCGTATCGTAGATTAGCCAGCCAGCGGCAAGGGACGCGATGGAGATGGCAATCGCCTGCCATTGCGAAACATCCAGCACATGCCGGTCAATGAGGAAAAGATCAGCCCCGGCGTAATACACGATGGCAAGCATGGCAAAGCCCGAGAGCCATGTGGCGTACGATTCCCATTTGAACCACGTCAGATGCTCCGGCATGGTCGCCGGTGCCACCATGTATTTTTGAATGTGGTAGAAGCCTCCGCCATGAACCTGCCATTCCTCGCCACTGGCACCGGGCGGCAGATGCTCGCGCTTCACCAGACCCAGATCCAGCGCGATGAAGTAGAAGGACGAACCGATCCATGCAATGGCGGTGATCACATGCAGCCAGCGGGCAGCAAAGGCCAACCATTCCCATGCAATGGCAAATTCATACATGCGGCACGTCCTTCAAAAGCACTGTTATCAATTCGGCGGCGGTCAGCGCGGCAATCACTTCCGGGCGCTTGTCGTGCACAGCGGTGCCGCCTACGGGCAGGGTGAGGCGGGCAAGATGGTCGGAATTGCCGCCCTCGCGCACGAACCAGTTGGAAAACGTCGCTCGCTTGGTGCGTGATCCGATCATGCCGACAAAGGCCAGATCGTCGCGAGTCAACGCTTCCGCAGCAATCAGGAAGTCCTGTGCGTGATCATGCGTAAGAATGACGATGGCGGAGCCGGATGGAATGTCGCGTACCTGCGCTTCCGGCATGGCAACCACCTGCGTGGTGGTGTCAGGGCCAAGGCCATCAAGTGCGCTCGCGCGGCTCTCCACCACGGTGACCTGCACCGGCAGGAGTTTCAACGCATCACACAGCGCATGGGAGACGTGACCGCCACCAAACAGCCAGATCTGCGGCGCATCGGCTTCCCGCCGTGCCAATCGGTCCAGAAGCTCTGCGCGGGCCGCAGGTGTCGCATGGGTAAAGGACAGCACCACCCGCCCGCCGCAGCATTGGCCGATCTCTGGCCCAAGCGGAATATCCAACCGGCTGTCACCCCCGGTGCCGGCCAGCAGGTTACGGGCATTTTCCACCGCCAAAAACTCCATATGGCCGCCGCCAATCGTGCCACAACTCTGCGTGGGGCTGACAAGCATCACCGCGCCTTCCTCTCGCGGGGTGGAGCCGCGCGCGGTTTCAACGGTGACAATGATTAGGTCCTGTTCACGAGACAGAAATGCTTTCAGGCGGCGCAGCGATGCCGTCATGCGTGCGCTCTCAGCCGTTCCACGGCCATGAGAATGCGCTCCGGCGTGGCAGGCGTATCCAGGCGCGGGCAGTGGCGGTAATCGGCGACGCTGGCAACAGCCATGGACAAGGCTTCCAGTACCGAGATTGGCAGCATGAACGGCGGCTCGCCCACAGCCTTGGAACGGCCGATGGTTGGCTCCTTGTTTTGCGACCACTCCGCCAGCTTCACATTGAAAATTTTTGGCCGGTCGGATGCGACGGGAATTTTATAGGTGGAGGGGGCGTGCGTGCGCAGCCGTCCCTTGGCATCCCACCACAGCTCTTCGGTCGTCAGCCACCCCATGCCCTGCACGAAAGCGCCTTCCACCTGACCAATATCGATGGCCGGGTTGAGTGAGTGGCCAACATCATGAAGAATATCGGTGCGCTCCACCATATACTCCCCGGTCAGCGTATCGATAGACACTTCCGAAACCGCGGCACCGTAAGAGAAGTAATAGAATGGTGTGCCCTGACCGGCGGCGCGGTCCCAATGGATTTTGGGTGTTTTGTAGAAGCCAGCCGCCGAGAGTTGCACCCGCGCCAGATAGGCAGCCTTGATGAAGGCGTCAAAGGGTATCAGCTCATCCCCCACCTTCACATGGTGGGCGATGAACTGCACGGTGTCGGCTGCAACGCTCCAGCGCTCAACGGCAAAAGCCACCAGCCGCTCCTTGATCTGGCGTGCGGCGTCGCACGCCGCCATGCCATTCAGGTCAGACCCGGACGAAGCGGCGGTGGCCGATGTATTGGGCACCTTGCCCGTGGTGGTCGCGGTAATCTTGATGCGGTCAATATCGATCTGGAAGGCTTCCGCCAGAACCTGGGCGATCTTGATGTTCAAGCCTTGACCCATTTCGGTGCCGCCATGGTTCAGGTGCACCGAGCCATCCTGATAGATATGCACCAGCGCGCCTGCCTGATTGTACCAGGTGGCGGTGAAGGAGATGCCGAACTTGACCGGCGTCAACGCTATGCCCTTTCGGATCACAGAGCTGGAAGCGTTGAAAGCGAGAATAGCCGCGCGACGGGCCTGATAGTCGGAGGTTTCCTCCAGTTCCGCCACCAGTTTGCCGATAATATTGTCTTCGACGCGCTGGTGGTACGGCGTGAGGTCACGCTTGGAACCGGCCTCTCCGTAGAAGTTGGCTTTGCGGATGTCCAGCGGATCGCGGCCCAGAGCGTAGGCGATTTCCTCGATCATCCGCTCCGCACCCACCATGCCCTGCGGTCCGCCAAAGCCGCGAAACGCGGTGTTGGAGACCGTATTGGTTTTCAGCGGCTGGGAGGTAAGCCGCACATGGGGATAAAAATAGGCGTTATCGGCATGAAACAGGGCACGGTCGGTCACCGGGCCGGAAAGATCGGACGAGTAGCCGCAGCGCGCCGCGTAATTGGCGATAACCGCATGAATGCGCCCGTCGTCGTCAAACCCCACATCATAATCCACCAGAAAATCATGACGCTTGCCGGTGGCGGTCATGTCCTCGTCCCGGTCCGGGCGAAACTTGACGGCGCGGTTGAGTTTCTTGGCGGCGACGGCTGCCAGAGCGGCAAACTGGTTGCTCTGCGTTTCCTTGCCGCCAAAGCCGCCGCCCATGCGCCGCACCTGCACCGTTACCGCATTGGACGCAACGCCCAGCACATGGGAGACCATATGCTGCACCTCGCTCGGATGCTGCGTGGAGGACCAGACGGTGACATCGTCATCCTCGCCGGGAATGGCCATGGCAATATGGCCTTCCAGATAGAAATGGTCCTGTCCGCCGATACGCATCTGGCCGCGCAAGCGACGGGGCGCATCGGCCAAGGCATCGTCAGGCTGTCCCCGTTTCAGCGTCAGCGGCGGCGTCACCAGCGTGCCCCCGGCGTCAATAGCCTGTTGCGCATCTGTAATATGGGGCAGGTCGCGGTACGTGATGCGGGCAAGGCGGGCGGCACGCCGCGCGATATCGCGTGTCTCAGCGATGACGGCAAAGGCCGGCTGGCCGTGAAATTGGACCACGCCATCCGCCAGCACCGGCTCATCATCCATATGGCTGGGGCTGATATCGTTGGAGTAGGGCATGTCGCGCGCCGTCAGCACGCAGACGACGCCGGGGGCGGCGCGGACCGCCGACAGGTCCATCTCGATGATTTCCGCGTGTGCGCGGTCGGTCATGCCGAGCGCGCCGTGCAGGGTGCCTGCCGGCTCCGGCATATCATCGATATAATCGGCGCTGCCGGTGACATGTTTATGCGCGGAATCGTGGCGCACCGAGTGGTGCATGGGGCCATTGATAACGCGGCGCTGGTCGAAGGTTGATTTATCCATGGGCAACCTCGGCAAAACGGCGCAGTTGAACATCATGCCCGAGCGATTCCAGATAAAACCGCGTCAACAGATTGCGGGCGGTGAGAAGCCTGTACTCGGCTGACGCGCGCCAGTCGCTGAGTGGCTGATAATCCTCTGCAAAAGCATTGAGCGCAGCGTTGATCGTGTCTTGCGTCCACCGCTGGCCAATCAACGCCGCTTCCACGCTGGGCGCGCGTTTGGGTGTCGCGGCCATGCCCCCGAAGGCAATGCGGATACTGGTGACAATATTATCCCGCAGCACGAGATGGAACGCGCCGCACAGGGCGGAAATATCCTCGTCCCGCCGCTTGGAAATCTTGTACACCGCAAAGCGGGCGTCCGGCTCCAGAACAGGCACGAAAATGCTTTCGACAAATTCGTTTTTGGCCCGGTCCTGTTTGCCGTAGTCGATGAAGAAGTCCTCCAGTAGCATCGTGCGGCGACCATGTGCACTGCGCAGGGTTATACTGGCACCGAGCGCGATCAGCGCTGGCGGCGTATCGCCGATGGGGGAACCGTTGGCGATGTTGCCGCCAATCGTGCCCATACTGCGCACCTGCTCGCCGCCCAGCCGGTTCAATAGATTGCGCAGAGCGGGATAGCCTTGGCTCAGGGTTTCGAAGGCAGTTGCATAGGTCACGCCAGCGCCGAGTGTGATGCCGTCCTCGCTGTGCGAGATCCTCTGCAATTCGGAGAGATTGTTGATAAACACCAGCGGGTTCAGCGCCCGCATCTGTTTGGTGACCCATAGCCCGACATCGGTGGAGCCCGCCACCACGGTGGCTTCAGGGTGCTCATCCAATATCGTTGCAAGATCATCCACGGTGCCCGGCACCATAAGACAGTGGTCCGGCCTGCCGATGCGGATCGTCTCACGTTGATCCAGCGCTGTCAGCCGGTTGGTAATATCGGTTCGCAGGCTGAGCAGAGGATCAAACAGCGCGTCGGGCCGCGATGCCGCAATGGCTTCCGCCGCGCGGATGATGGGCTCATAGCCGGTGCACCGACAGAGATTGCCTTGCAAGGCCCGCTCGATTTCGGCCCGGCCGGGCGCCTCGTTCGACAGCCACAGGCCATAGAGCGACATGATGAAGCCCGGTGTGCAGAAGCCACATTGTGAACCGTGATAGTCCACCATGGCCTGTTGGACCGGGTGCAGCGTACCCTCACGCGGGCTCAGATGCTCCACGGTCACCACATGGGTGGCCTGCAGCGAGCCGACAAAGCGAATGCAGGCATTGACGGTTTCATAGCGCAACTGTCCATTATGAAGCCTGCCGATCAGCACCGTACAGGCGCCGCAATCGCCTTCGGCGCAGCCCTCCTTCGTGCCCGTCAGGCGACGCTCCAGCCGCAGATAGTCGAGCAGTGTCGCTGTCGGCGACAGCGCCTCAATCACCACATCGGCATCGTTCAGAATAAAGCGAAGAGCAGCTTTGGTGTCGGTCATCGTGGCTCATGTTCCCCGCGCTTTTGCGCTTTTTGTTGACGGTAGGTTACGCCTGTGCGTGGCATCGTCAAGAGAGGAAACAGTCTGTTGCCAAACTCGCTCTGTCTTTCAGGAGCTTTGCCACCTAAATGTGAGAGCGATCAAACCCGTGAGAATAACGATGGAACTGGGACTGTATACCTTCGCCGATGTCGATCCGAATGCACCTCAGCGGGGTGCGGAGGGCAAGCGTCGGCTGGATGATCTTCTGGAAGAAATCACGCTGGCCGATGAAGTCGGGCTGGACGTTTTTGGGCTGGGGGAGCACCATCGGCCGGATTATGCGGCCTCTGCGCCCGCTGTCATCCTGGCAGCCGCTGCCGTCAAGACCAAACGCATCCGCCTGACGAGCGCGGTCACGGTGCTGAGTTCCGACGATCCGGTGCGCGTCTTTCAGCAGTTCGCAACGATCGATCTTCTGTCCAACGGGCGGGCGGAGATCATGGCGGGGCGCGGCTCCTTCATCGAATCCTTTCCGCTGTTCGGCTACGAGCTGGATGATTACGATGTGCTTTACGCTGAAAAGCTCGATCTGCTGCTGGCCCTGCGCGACTCGGAAGTCGTCACGTGGTCCGGTGCGACGCGCGCACCCATCCATGCGCGCGGTGTCTATCCACAGCCCTTGCAGGAAAAGCTGCCGATCTGGGTTGCCGTTGGCGGCACGCCGCAGTCGGTGGCGCGTGCAGGCGCTTTGGGCCTGCCCATGGGCCTTGCCATTATCGGCGGCGAACCGCACCGGTTTGCACCGCTCTTCAACCTGTATCGACAAGCGGCTGAGCGGGCCGGTCAGGACGCAGCCCAGTTGAAAACATCCATCAACGTCCACGGCTTTATTGCTGATACGGACGCGGTGGCGGCGGACCAGTTCTACTCGCCACAGGCAGAGGTGATGAACCGAATTGGCCGCGAACGCGGCTGGGGACCGACCAACCGCGCCCATTTCGATCAATCTCGTGGACCAACGGGCGCATTGTTTGTGGGAGATCCGGAGACGGTGGCGCGCAAGATCGTGGCGCACCACCAGATTTTCCGCAATGACCGGTTCCTGCTGCAAATGGCAATTGGCCCCATGCCGCATGAACAGATTATGCGCGGCATTGAGCTGTACGGAACGAAGGTCGCACCTCTGGTGCGGCAGATGCTCAAGGAACTCGGAGATGAGCATCTCTATTAAATATCTGTAATATAAGTCTTTTCGTTTGTGGCGTACAAGGTTTTGCCATAGTTTCGGCCAACCCTTGATTTTTAGGGTTACTGCCGCAAACGAAAGACCATCCCTTGTTCGTATCCTTCTTTCCCAAGCCGAAAATGTTCTTTATCAGCGCCATAGTCTGGAGCCTTCTGGCCATCCTGCTGTGGTACGCGGGCGGTTCCGCATTTGGCGCGTATTTTGGATTGCCGCCGCTGGCGGAGGGGCAGCAGCCGCCCATCGGCGTATCGTTGTTCTGGTCCACGCCCTTCCTTTGGTTCTATATCTACTATGCGGTGGCGGTCGCGCTGTTTGCGGCATTCTGGTTTTGGTACGCGCCGCACCGTTGGCAAATGTGGTCCGTTCTTGGGTCGGCGCTGATTATATTTGCGACCTATTTCTCGGTGCAGGTCAGCGTTGCCGTCAACGCATGGTATGGCCCGTTTTACGATCTGATCCAGCAGGCCCTGGCCCGTACCGCGCCTGTTACCGCAAGCCAGCTGTATCTGGGTGCGCTGGATTTTGCCGGTATCGCCTTTGTCGCAGTCACCGTGGGCGTGCTGACGTCATTTTTCGTCAGCCATTATATCTTCCGCTGGCGTACAGCCATGAACGAGTACTACATGACGTATTGGCCGAAACTTCGTCATATCGAAGGTGCCTCACAGCGTGTGCAGGAAGATACGATGCGGTTTTCCACCACGGTGGAAGGGCTTGGTGTCAGCCTCGTACGCGCTGTCATGACGTTGATTGCGTTTTTGCCGGTGCTGTTTACTTTTTCCCAAACCGTCACCGAACTACCTCTGGTGGGTGAAATTCCGCACGCGCTGGTCTGGGCGGCTGTCGGCTGGGCGGTGTTTGGTACAGCATTTCTGGCTCTTGTCGGCATCAAGCTTCCGGGGCTGGAATTTCGCAATCAGCGCGTGGAGGCAGCCTATCGAAAAGAGCTGGTATATGGGGAAGATGACGCAAGCCGCGCCGATCCGATGACCATTGCGCAGCTTTTCGATGATGTTCGCCGCAATTACTTTCGGCTTTATTTCAACTACCTCTACTTCAACGTTGCCCGCATCTTCTATCTGCAGGCCGACAATCTGTTTGGTACGCTGGTGCTGATCCCGTCGATTGTTGCCGGCAAGATTACGCTTGGGCTGATGAACCAGATACTGAACGTGTTTGAACAAGTTCGCGGGTCTTTCCAATACCTCGTGAACTCGTGGTCAACGATTGTGGAATTGCTCTCCATCTACAAGCGTCTGCGCGCTTTCGAGGCTGCAATTGATAATGAACCGCTGCCGGAAATCGACCAGCGCTACATGGCGCGCGGCGGCGAAGAAATCTGATTAGAACCTAGAAGGGGCCTGCCGTCTGGCGGGCCTCCGGCAGTTGCAGAGCCTGCGCATGGCTGACGCAGGCGACATCCGGCTTGCCGCAGACTTCTGTCAAAAACCGGTCCAGTGCCCGCCAGTAGGCGCCGCCGTTCATCTCCACAAAGTGAAAGCCGAGCTGTAGCGGAATGCGCTTGCCTGTATACTGTTCATTGAAGGCATCTCGATAGGCTTTGAGCGTTCGTTCCTCGAACATCCCACTGTCCTTGCGGTTCTCCACGCCCATGGAGTGGCGCACGAACAGATTATAATCCATGCCGATCACCCGGCGTCCAGATGGTCCCTCCGGGATCAAGGGCAGGGCAAAGCGCACCAGACCATTCTGAAGTTCCGGCACGGCTGGGCCTTTGGACACCAGACTGGCATCATAGCTAAACCCGAAGCGTTTCAGCGCGGGCACCAGACCCGCGCTCTGCGACAGATAGGGCACGCGAAACCCCTTTATGTCGTTCTGTGCAAAATCCTGCCAGCCCTGCGGCTCCTCGGCTGCCAGCCCATTGTTCTTCCACCCGTCCCGCAGGGCAGCGCGGAAGCTGGAAAACTCTCGGACCCACTCGGCTTCCGTCCAATCCTTGCCATCGAAATGGCCGCAGGCATGGCTGCCGATATCATGGCCTGCCGTGTGCGCCTTCCAGATGTTGCGCAGGCGTGTCTGCACCTCGTCAGCAGTCTGGCCAAAGCCGACATTGGATTTTCCGGCTTTATGTCCGGGTGCCTGATAGGCATTGCCGCCGGTTTCCCGGGTCATCAAAAATGTGCAGGACAGAAAGTAGGTAAAATGCGCCCCCGTGCGGGCCGCCATGTCGAGGCTTTTGTCCCACAGCCGGTTGTCATGCGCGCCATCGAAGGACACCACGACAAGCTGTTTGCGCGCATCAGCTGCGGGGGAAACATTTTCTGCAGCAGCGGCGGGAAAAGCGAGACCAAGAAGGGGAAGGCAAACGAGAAGACGGGACATAAACTGACAAGCAACCTGATAACGTACAAAGCATAAACCGGCCGGAGCGAAACGAGGATCGACAAGTTTATGATTCAAAAGATGACTGAGCGCGATGCGTGACGCCCGATTGCGGCAAACCTTTGGTCATCCACCCATTTTTACTGTATGGGTGGGCACCAATTCCACTGTCACAACGGATAAATCATGGCTCTTCTTCTTCTCGGTATCCTCCTGTTTCTGGGCGCGCATCTCGCCCGTGTCATCAAACCCGATCTGCGGGAGACGGTTATCGCCCGTTATGGCAAAGCGGCGTGGGGCGCTGGCCATGGTATTCTCAGCCTCGTGGGATTGGTTCTTCTCTGTCTTGGCTTTGTGCAGGCGCGCGATGCAGGTGGTGCTATTCTCTATACGCCACCGGCCTTTTTCTCGCACATCACGCTGCTGCTCATGGTGTTTGCGTCAGTCTGTCTTGCCGCCGGGTTTTTCCCGGCTGGACGCATCAAGGTGGCGCTCAAGTTTCCGTTTCTGGTTGCGGTCAAGATCTGGGCGCTGTCGCACCTGCTGGCCAATGGCGAAAGCTATTCGGTTGTGCTGTTTGTTGCGTTTCTGGCCTGGGCCGTCATTGTGCGCATCTCGGCCAAAAAGCGGCTGCAACGCGGTGAGGCAACGCTGCCTGTGTTCGTATCGGCCAAATACGATGTGTACGCGATTGTTCTGGGACTGGTATTCTACGGCCTGATGGTCTGGCGGCTGCATGAATGGCTGATTGGCGTTTCACCGCTGACAATGGGGTAGGGGAGAAATTTCCCCTTACAAGACGCCAAAAAAAGGGTAGAAGCCGAAACTTAATCAATGACGACAACCGGAAACGCGCATGGCCAATCAGGACGACAGCTTTATTCGTGAAGTGAACGAAGAAATCCGCTCCGAGCAGATGCAGGCGGTGTGGAAGCGCTTCGGTCGCCTGTTCATCGCGCTTGCCATTCTGGTGGTCATCGCGACTGCCGGTAAGGTTGCCTATGATTACTGGCGGGAGCGCACGGCATCCCAGTCCGGCGATCAGTTTCTGGCCGCGCTGACACTCGCCAAGGATGGTAAGAATGATGAAGCCTTGGCTGCCCTTTCCGCACTGGAAAAGGACGGCTCCGGTGCCTATCCAGTGCTGGCGCGGATGCGCGCTGCCACCTTGCAGGCACAAAAGGGCGATACGGCTGCGGCCATTGCCGCGTTTGACGCCATCGGCAAGGACAACAGTATTGCCCCAGCCCTCCGTGATGCGGCCCGCGTGCGCGGTGGTTATCTCATGATCGATACTGCCAGCTATGATCAGGTGGTTGCCGCCATGTCCGGCCTGACGGATGGCGCGCAGGCGCTGCGCCATTCTGCCCGTGAAGTGCTGGGTCTCTCCGCCTACAAGGCAGGGGACACGGCTAAGGCAAAGGAATGGTTCGACCAGATTGCTGCCGATAAGCAGGCACAACCCAATATTGCAAATCGCGCGCGGATCATGCTTGATCTGATCGCATCCGGCGCCAAATCTTAAAAAAACGCGCCCGTTAGGATAAGAGTATGAGTTTCACCGTCGCCATTGTCGGGCGTCCGAATGTTGGCAAGTCCACGCTGTTCAACCGTCTGGTTGGCAAAAAGCTGGCGCTGGTTGACGATACGCCGGGCGTGACCCGCGACCGCAGGCCTGGCGAAGCGCGCCTGATGGATCTGCGCTTCACCATCATTGACACGGCGGGTCTGGAGCAATCGGCGCCGGATACGCTGCAAGGCCGCATGTGGGCGCAAACGGAAGCCGCACTGGATGAGGCCGATCTGACGCTGTTCGTGGTGGACGCTAAAAACGGCCTGACACCTGCCGACAAGACGCTTGGCGAAATGCTGCGCCGACGCAACAAGCCGGTTGTGCTGGTTGCCAACAAATCGGAAGCGCGTGGCTCGGATGGCGGGTTCTATGATGCTTTCACGCTGGGTCTGGGTGAGCCATGCCCGATTTCTGCCGAGCATGGGCAGGGCATGATCGATCTGCGGGACGCAATTGTCGAAGCCATTGGCGAGGACAAGGCGTTTCCACCCAAGGCCGACGAGCCTGAGGTGAATGTAGACATTCGCCGCGCAGACAAAAACGGGATTGGCGAAGACGACATTGACGAAGACGATGAGGAAGAGCCCACCTACGACGATACCAAGCCTCTTCGCGTGGCAATTGTCGGGCGTCCGAATGCCGGTAAATCCACTCTGATCAACCGCTTTCTGGGCGAAGACCGCCTGTTGACCGGACCAGAGGCGGGCATCACCCGCGACTCCATTTCGGTGGAGTGGGACTGGCGTGGCCGCATCATCAAAATGTTTGACACTGCCGGAATGCGCCGCAAAGCGCGGGTGCAGGAAAAGCTGGAAAAGCTGTCGGTTGCCGATGCGCTGCGCGCCATTCGCTTTGCGGAAACCGTGGTGATCGTGTTTGACGCGACCATTCCGTTTGAAAAGCAGGATTTGCAGATCGTCGATCTGGTACTGCGCGAAGGCCGCGCTGCTGTGCTGGCGTTCAACAAATGGGACCTGATCGCAGACCAGCAGGCGCTTCTGGCCGAACTGCGCGAGAAGACTGACCGACTGCTGCCGCAAGCACGCGGCATTCGCGCCGTGCCGATTTCCGGCCAGACGGGGCGCGGGCTCGACAAGCTGATGCAGTCGATCATCGATACGGACCGCACGTGGAACCGCCGCATTTCAACGGCGAAGCTGAACCGCTGGCTGGAATCCCAGCAGGTGCAGCATCCGCCACCGGCCGTTTCAGGCCGTCGCCTGAAGCTGAAATATATGACGCAGGTCAAGGCGCGTCCACCGGGTTTCATGATTTCCTGCACAAGACCGGATGCTTTGCCGGAATCCTACATCCGCTTTTTGACGAACGGATTGCGCAGTGATTTCGACCTGCCGGGCGTGCCGATCCGTATTTCCCTGAAAGCGTCGGTCAATCCGTTCGAGCCGAAGAAGAAGCGCAAGATATATTGATTTTCTGGCCCTGCTACGACTTAACGTCATGTCGCAGCAGGGCGATTTCTCAGAGTCAATTGAATCGGTTAGTCGGATTCCTTCAAGCTTGTTATAGCCCGAGCTTTTCTATCGCGACCAATGCTCCGTGGTGGCCGATAACCGCTGCGGCAATGCGGGCAGCATAGGCGGCTGCTTCGGGTGCATTTTGATGCTGAATGTAATGGGCCAGAAATGCCCCATTGAAACTGTCGCCCGCACTGGTCGTATCGACGATCGCGGCATCCATAACGGCGGGTACGAAACGACGGTCACCATCAAAATCGAGCGTGACACCAGCCGCACCGTTTTTCACCACGATATCGCGCACCCCGAGGGTACGATAGCGGGTGACCGTTGCTTCGATATCGGCATCGCCGAAATGCGTCGTCTCATCGTCAAAGCTTGGCAGAACCATGCTGGCGGCTTGGGCGCCCCGGCTGATGGTGTCGCGCATCGTTTGCGGATCAGCCCAGAGGCGGGGGCGGATGTTGGGATCGAAAGCCACGAGCTTGCCGGAGGTCTTGGCGCGGGCTGCGAGTGCCAGCAGGGTATCGACACCCTCAGGGGAGAGAATGGCGAGCGTGACCCCGGAGAAGAGAACAACATCCGCCGCATCCATCGCTTGCCTCAGCGCATCCGCGTCATCGGCAAGCGTACGTGCCGCCGAATGGCTGCGCCAGTAGGAAAAGCTGCGCTCACCCCGGTCCAGATGGATCATGTAGAGGCCAACGGTGCGGTCAGCATTACGGCGAATGAAGCGGGTGTCGACACCGGTCTCAGCCATAAAAGCCAGCATGTCGTCGGAGACGCGATCTTGACCCACAACACTGGCATAGGCTGCTGTCCAGTCTGGAGGCAGACAGGCGCGGGCGTAATAGGCGGTGTTGAATGTGTCACCCGCATAGCCCTTGTGCAGAAGCCCGCCGTCGGCCTGCTTCAGCTCCACCATGCATTCACCGATTGTCAGCAGTGTTCCGCCCATTTGATCCTCCCCCGTTCAAGGAAATTTGCATAAAGCTGTGTGGGTTTGATGGCAAGTCTCGCGCTGAGGCTTGTCAAAGAAGAGCGAATGCATCCACATCCACCATACCCTTGTCCGAAATTTTTAAATGCGGAATGACTGGCAGGGGCAGGAACGCCAGTTGCAGGAACGGCTCTTCGAGTGTGGAACCGAGCGCAAAAGCGGCGGCGCGTAAATCCTTTAACGTATCGCGAACATGCTCGAAGGGCTCAAGGCTCATCAGGCCCGCCACAGGCAGCGATATTTCTGCCGTAACACGTCCCTCATCCACCACAACGAAACCACCGTTGATGTCGCTCAGGCGGTTGGCAGCAATCGCCATGTCTTGCGGACTGACACCCACGACGCAGATATTATGGCTATCATGGCCAACGGTCGAGGCGATGGCGCCGCGCTTCAGACCAAAACCCTGTACGAAGCCATTGGCATGGTTGCCGTTGATGCCATGGCGCTCGATTACCGCGACCTTGATGATATCGCGGTCAAGATCGACCTGAGGTACGCCGCTGTGAGAAGCCAAGGAAAAATGACGATGCTCGGTGATGATTTTGCCGGGCAGGACCCCGATGACCGATGTTTCGCCATCCGTCGCACCCGCCAGAAAATGCGTCGCCGATACGCGTGCTGCTTTCACGCTGTCCAGCCCCACCGGGTTTACCGGCGTGCGGGTTGCAAACAAATTATCGGTCACGCGCCTGCCGGCGGAAAGCACGGTTTCCACACGGCAGCCTTCCAGCGAATCGACAATGGCGATATCGGCACGCCAGCCCGGCGCTATCAGGCCCCGGTCTCGCAAACCAAATGCCCGTGCGCCGGAAATGGAGGCTGCGCGATAGATCGCCAGCGGCTCGACCCCGGCAGCGATGGCCGTGCGGATCATATAGTCGAGATGCCCGTGCTCGGCGATATCCAGCGGATTGCGATCATCGGTGCAGAGCGCCAGAAAGGGCGACAGCCGCTCCGTAATAATGGGAATCAGTGCATTCAAATCCTTGGAGACGGAACCTTCGCGCACTAGAATGTGCATCCCTTTGCGGATTTTCTCGAGCGCCTCGTCGGCGGTCGTGCATTCATGATCGGTACGAATGCCCGCAGCCAGATAGCCATTCAGGTCTGCCCCTCGCAACAACGGCGCATGGCCATCGATATGGCCCCCCTGAAACGCCTCCAGTTTTGCCATACAGCCCGGGTCCTTGTGAATGACGCCCGGAAAATTCATGAATTCCGCAAGGCCGATAACCTTGGGGTGATCGCGGAACGGCAACAGTTTTTCAACCGGCAGCGCCGCACCTGCGGTTTCCAGATGCGTGGCCGGTACGCAGCTCGAAAGCTGCACCCGCACATCCATGATGGTGTGAAGCGATGACTCCAGAAAATAGCGAATGCCAGTTTCGCCCAGCACATTGGCAATTTCATGCGGATCGCAAATCGCAGTGGTGATGCCGTGTGGAAGCACGCATCGGTCGAACTCGTGCGGGGTAACGAGCGAGGATTCGATATGAAGATGCGTATCGATAAAGCCCGGCACGGCGATGCGCCCGCTGATATCGATGGTTTCCACGCCTTCATACTGACCGCAGGTGCCCACAATTGTGTCGCCGCAGAGCGCAATATCGCCCTCCACGAGTTCCCCGGTTACAAGATCGAAGAAACGCCCGCCGGTCAGCACGAGATCAGCGGGCGTGCGGCCCACGCCCTGATCTATTCTGTCTTCAAGTCTGCTCATGATCACGCAATGTCACGCAGGATTTCGCCGATGCCGCCGATCAGTTCATCGATCTGCTCGGTTGTAATGATCAGCGGCGGGGATAGGGCGATGGTATCGCCGGTGGTGCGGATGAGGAGGCCACGCTCATAGGCTTTCAGAAAGGCGGAGAAGGCGCGTTTGGTCGGCTCTCCGGCGATGGGCGCAAGCTCTATGGCGCCGATCAGCCCGATGTTTCTGATATCGATGACATTGGGTGCATCGGCAAGACCATGCAGCGCATTTTCCCAGTAGGGGGCGAGTTCAGCGGCACGCTCGAACAGACGCTCGTCGCGGTAGGTATCCAGCGTGGCAACAGCGGCGGCTGACGCAATCGGGTTGCCGGAATAGGTGTAGCCGTGGAAAAACTCGATCATGTGCTCCGGCCCGTTCATGAACGCATCGTGGATTTCCGAGGTTACGAACACGGCCCCCATGGGAATAACGCCGTTGGTCAGACCCTTGGCCGTGACCATGATATCGGGTGTGACTCCGTAATACTGCGCTGCAAACGGCGTGCCCATGCGTCCATAGCCGGTGATGACTTCGTCGAAAATCAGCAGAATGCCGTGCTTTGTGCAGATATCGCGCAGCTTCTGAAGATAACCCTTTGGCGGAACCAGCACGCCGGTTGAACCTGCCACAGGCTCCACGATTACGGCGGCGATGGTGGAGGCATCGTGAAGGGTGATAATGCGGTTCAGTTCGTCCGCCAGATCGCCGCCATGTTGCGGCTCGCCCTTGGAGAAAGCGTTGCGCTCGGGCAGATGGGTGTGGGGCATATGGTCCACACCGGAGAGCAGCGTGCCAAACATCTTGCGGTTGGACACGATGCCGCCGACCGAGATGCCACCGAAATTAACGCCGTGATAGCCCCGCTCACGCCCAATCAACCGGGAGCGTGATCCATCGCCCTTGGCGCGGTGGTAGGCGAGCGCGACCTTCAACGCGGTATCGACCGATTCGGAACCGGAATTGGTGTAGAGAACATGGTTCAGCCCATCAGGGGCAATGTCCACCAGACGGTTTGCCAGTTCGAATGCCTTGGGGTGGCCGAGCTGGAAAGCGGGCGCGTAATCCAGTTCCCCGGCCTGCTCGGCAATAGCCTGCGTGATCAGCGGGCGGCAGTGGCCCGCATTCACGCACCAGAGACCGGCGGTGCCATCCAGCACAGAGCGCCCGTCGCTGGTGGTGTAGTGCATGTTTTTGGCACCCACGAACAGGCGGGGCTCTTTCTTGAACTGCCGGTTGGCCGTAAACGGCATCCAGAAGGCACTAAGATCGTTTGGTATGGCATTGAGACGGTTGGACATAGTTCATCCTTGGCGGCGGTGATCGAATTGAACGCGCAAGCCCTTAGGAAACCGATCGGCCCTTAGGAAACCTATTGGATTGCCCCGCGTTTTGCGGCAGGGTAACAGTGCGCCGGGGTGCGTCAAGCCCGTGGGTGAATCTATTGGATAGAACGGTTGTTTGACACCATAAAAGGGCGGAATCAGACAGTGCGAATTTGCGCGGAAAAGGCCACGAGTTGATGACTCTTTTTAAAATCTGTGCTGTTGCAGCGCTGTGCTTGCTCGGTACATCCGCCGCTTTTGCGCAAGGAAGCACCACAATCGACAAGCTTTCCAAATCCTCCACCACCTTCTGGTCGACCGACAATGTCACTCTGTCAAAAAAGAGTGGCAGGCTGTGTGCAACTGTTCCAGCCGGAACCGTCAATCCATGGGATGCGATCATCGGCAGCCCCAACATCACGCTGGAGCAGGGCAAAAGCTATCACCTGTCGGCAACCGTGTTTGGCGAGCCGGGAGGGCCGGTGCGTGCGCTCGTCCAGCGCGCCAGCGCGCCCTATCCGGCACAGGTGGATTTCAACATGCCTGTTGGCACCGAGGGCAAGGCGTTTTCCAGCGTATTTACGGCAACCGAAAGCAGTCCCGCGCAGCTCGTGTTTCAGCTGGGCGGCCAGCCAAGTGAGCGCCACATCTGTTTTGAAAAGATTGCTATGGCCGAAGCGACCGGCGACGAGGTGGCTTCCATCAATGAAAATCCGGTTCGCGTCAATCAACTCGGCTATTTTATCGACGGACCGAAGCGGGCGACCATCGTTTCCAGCTCACAGACGCCGCTGGCCTATACGCTGCTGGACCGGGATGGCCGCAAGCGCGGCGAGGGGATGACCCAGCCTCTGGGGCTGGATGAATCCGCAGGGCTGGAAACACACATTGCAGATTTTTCGCCGTTCCGTCTGGCGGGCACCGGCTACAAGCTGGAAGTGGAGGGGCAACAGAGTTTCCCGTTTTCCATCGGCGGCATCGCCTATGATGCGCTGACCAATGATGCACTCTCGTGGTTCTACCTCGCCCGCAGCGGCACGGAGATCAGGGCAGATATCGCAGGCACAGCCTATGCACGGCCTGCCGGGCACGTCGGCATCGCGCCCAATCTCGGCGATACGGATGTGGGGTGCCTGGAAGGACCTGTTGCAAAGACCCTCTATGATGACTGGTCCTGCACCTATCGTCTTGATGTATCCGGCGGCTGGTATGACGCGGGCGATCAGGGCAAATATGTCGTCAACGGTGCCATCGCGGTCTCGCAACTGCTGGCGAGTTTCGAGCGGGCCAAGACGTTCTCCGAAGGCGCATCGTCCCTGTTGCTCAGCGGTGTGGCGCGGGTGCCCGAGCGCGGAAACGGCGTGCCGGACGTGCTGAACGAAGCGCGGTGGGAGCTGGAATTTCTGCTGAAAATGATGGTGCCGGATGGCCAGCCTCTTGCCGGCATGGTGCATCACAAGGTCCATGATACCAAGTGGACGGGAACGCCGATGCTGCCGCATCTTGACCCGGAAACGCGCGCTCTGCACCGCCCGTCAACCGCCGCCACGCTGGACATGGCGGCTGCCGCTGCGCAAGGAGCGCGGCTTTACGGTGCCTATGACAAGAAGTTTGCCGACACGCTGCTGGATGCCGCCGAAAAGGCCTGGGCAGCAGCGCAGAAAAACCCTGTGCTGCTTGCGCCGAAATCGGATGGTATGCAAGGCGGCGGTGATTATGATGATGACGACATCTCCGATGAAACCTATTGGGCCGCAGCCGAACTTTATATCACCACGGGCAAGGACATCTACCTGAAGGCCCTCAACGCATCGCCGTGGTGGGGCAAGGGTGTGTTTGCGGCGTCCGGTGCTTTCGATTGGCGCAGTGTCGCGGGCTATGCGCGTATTGAACTGGCGCTTTATGCCAAGAAGCTGGCGGATGACGATCTGGCCATGGTGCAGGGTTCTGTGACCTCGGCAGCCAAGGATTTTCTGGCGCACCAGAAGCGCGAACCGTTCGGCCACATCTACCGCCCCGGTGAAGGGCTCTACAATTGGGGTTCCAACCAGTTGGTGCTGCAGAATATGGTGGTGCTGTCGGCGGCGTTCGACCTGACCGGAGACCGCGCCTTTCTGGATGGCGTGCGCGAAAGCATGGATTACCTGCTGGGCCGCAATGCCATGAACCTGTCCTATATCACCGGTTACGGGGCGCAATATGCGCACAACCAGTATAGCCGGTGGTTTGCACACTCCATTGATACCAGTCTACCACCGCCACCGCCGGGATCGCTGGCCGGTGGGCCAAACTCGACGCTGGTGGACGATGTCGGGCGTGCCGATTTGCAGGGCTGCGCGCCGCAGCGCTGCTATGTGGACAAGCTCATGTCTTTCGGCACGAACGAAATTGCCATCAACTGGAATGCGCCTCTGGTCTACGTTGCTTCGTTTCTGGCAGACGCGAAGTAGGCAATAAAAAACCCGCGAAAGCGGGCAGAAGCAGACATTCTTGATAGGCGTAAAGGCAGTGCGTTTGATCGCACTGCCTTTAATACCGTCAACTGCGACAGTGAGATGCCTTAGGCATTGTGGCGCATTTCCTCAGGTGCAGCAGCTTCTGCATTTTCGCCGTAGATGTTGGTCAACGTATCCAGAACTTTCAGAACAGCGTCCGATGTGCTGGAGTAGTAGATCGTCTGTGCATCACGGCGCGTATTGACCAGGTTCTGCGCGCGCAGCTTGGACAGGTGCTGCGACAAAGCGGACTGGCTGAGGCCAACCTGATTTGCCAATGCGCCTACGGCCATTTCTTCCTTGACCAGAGAGCGCAGGATCAGCAGACGCTTGGGGTTTGCCATAGCCGACAGAAAGCTGGCTGCACGCTCTGCACTTTTATGAGTTTTGCTTGAAATAGTTTGCATGTTGTTCCACTCCTCGTTCGTTAAAATCCATTCGGTATGCAAGATCTCTCGGATGTGCCGCCGCGGCCAAAATGAGAATTTCCTACATATTAGGATGCTAATGATTAGGCTTGGATGATGAAACTGCAACTACCCACTGCTAGAATTGGGGGTAGGCAACTACCTTAATTATACATTTTTTTTAAAACAAAGCGTAAATGGACACTTTCTGTCAGAGGCGCGTCATATTCTACACGCAAAAGCGAATCGCCCGATGACAGGTCAAGGCCAGACGCATCCAGCCCACAGATGCGCCAGTTGCCCTCGCTGGTTTTGCCGAATTTTGCAGCATAAACAGTCGCTGCCTCAGGATGATCGTTTGCCATATGCGCGATAGCATCGTCTTCCATCCCCGCCAAGGCATCGATAGCGGATGAATCGATCAGGAGATCGCGTCCCTCCAGCACATAGGCCTTGCCGAAGCCGCCATTGAAGCTGGCCGAATCAGGCACCAGCCGGAAAAATGCGAAATCGGGAAAATCCACATAGAGTTGCGCCTTGGGATGGCGGCGCAGAAACCGGCTGCGAATGCGGCTGTGACGCGCATCGTCGCGGCTGACCCGTTCGGCCTTGCATTGCACCGTCAGGCGCGGGTGGGCGAGGGGGTCGCCCTTGCCGGGTTCTCCCGCCATGACGGAGCAGCGTGGGTCTGCCATCAGGCTGGCGAAGTGCTGCGACAGGCCGGATATCAGAATAACGATACTTCCGTCCACGTCCATGCCCGTCAATGCGCGACTGACGGCAGGGAACCCGGTGGCGGCATCAAGGGTGGCCAGCGGCAGACTGCGCGCGCTGCGCAACAGAACGCGCGCCTGTCGGCGCACATCCTCTGTTGTATCTTGCAGCAGCTTCGGTTTTTCCGCCATGGCTCAAAGTCTTGTGTCAGCGTCGTCGGTGTCGTGTCAGGCTCTCTACAACGCTTTGTGCGCCAATGGTACCGATGATCATGCCGTTTTCCACCACGCCGATATGGCCGGGCTGGCGCGCCATGGCATCAAGGATATCCACCAGCGGCGTTTGCGGCGCAGCGGTTGCGGTTACGCCGACTTCGTGCGCCGCCACGCCTTGCAGCATGACATCGGCTGCCGTCAGCATGGTGATCGGATTGAGGTTCTGAACGAAATCGGCGACATAGGCATTGGCCGGATTGCGTACGATTTCCTGCGGCGTGCCACACTGGATGATGCGGCCCGCTTCCATGATGGCGATGCGGTTGCCAATGCGAAACGCCTCATCCAGATCATGGCTGACGAACAGGATGGTTTTGTTCAGTCGTCCCTGAAACTCCAGAAGCTCATCCTGCAACCGTGTGCGGATCAGTGGATCGAGTGCGGAGAACGGCTCGTCCATCAGCAGAATTGGCGCGCCGGTAGCAAAGGCCCGCGCCAGACCAACGCGCTGCTGCATACCGCCCGACAACTCGGCCACCTTCCGATCAGCCCATTTTGACAGGTTGACGAGTTCCAACTGTTCAGCCACGCGCTTTTTGCGCTTGGCGTCCGGCACACCGGCCAGTTCCAGCCCGAAGCCGACATTGTCGGCCACGCTGCGCCAGGGCAGCAGCGCAAACTGCTGGAACACCATGGAGACGGTGTTCATGCGAAACTCGCGCAGGCTTTTCGCCGACGTGCTGTAGGGGTTCAGCGGCCCCTGCGGCGTGGCTACATTGACCTCGCCACGCACGACCGGTGCCAAGCCGTTGACAGCGCGCAGCAGCGTCGATTTGCCGGAACCGGACAGACCCATCAGCACCAGAATTTCGCCTTCCTGCACGGTCAGGCTTGCGCCTGCCACGCCCAGCACATGGCCGGTGGCCGCACCAATCTCGTCGCGGGTCTTGCCCGCATCCACCATGGCCAGTGCTGGCTTGGGGTTCTTGCCGAAAATAATATCCACATCGCGGAACGTGATCGCGGTCATTGGCCCTCTCCTTCACCCGCAGGGCGGAACAGCCGATCCAGAATGATGGCGAGAATGACGATGCACAGGCCCGCTTCAAACCCCTTGGCAACATTGACGGAGTTGAGTGCGCGCAGCACCGGAACACCCAGGCCGTTGGCCCCTACAAGTGCCGCGATGACAACCATGGACAAGGAGAGCATGATAGTCTGCGTCAGCCCGGCCATGATCTGCGGCATGGCGAACGGCAGCTCGATCTTGCGCAGCACCTGACCGGGGGTGGCGCCGAAGGACACGGCCGCTTCCACCAGCGAGGGCGGAGTGGAGATAATGCCAAGCCGCGTCAGCCGGATCGGTGCCGGAATCGCAAAAATGACGGTTGCAATCAACCCCGGCACCATGCCGAGACCGAAGAGGATGAGTGCCGGAATGAGATAGACGAAGGTTGGGATCGTCTGCATCAGATCCAGCACCGGCCGCATGATGGCGTAGACCCATGCCCGCCGCGCCGCTGCAATGCCGAGCGGTACGCCGACCGCCATGCTGACGGCGCTGGCTGCCAGAACGAGCGCAAGCGTCTCGGTCGTTTCCTTCCAGTAGCCTTGATTGATGATCAGCAGCAGGCCGAAGGCGGTAAACAGCGTGATGCCGACGGAGCGGCGAAACCACGCGGTGAGCACGGTTACAACCGCAACGATGATCAACGGGTGCGGGGTCTGCAAGACATAGAGTAGGGCATTGACGACCGATTGCAGCACGGACGCGATGGAATCGAAGAAAGCAGCGAAATCGCTGGTCAGCCAATCGACAAAGGTTTTAGCCCATGCACCGATGGGAATGCGAGCCTGAGTGAGCCATTGAGTAAGCCATTGCACGGGCAAATATCCTGATCAGAAGGGACAGGGAAGCCGCCACTGCCCGGCGGGCGGCTTGCCGCGCCGGGGTGTGGAACGGGCAGGGCGACCGGTTGTATTTACAGCCCCAGCGCTGCCTTGACGGCGGGCAGACCTTCCTTGCCGTCGCGTGTGGTCACGCCTTGCAGCCACGGCTCAATGGTTGCCGGGTTGGCCTTCAGCCATTCGGTTGCTGCTGCTTCCGGGTCCTGACCATCGTTCAGGATCTTGCCCATCATCTCGTTTTCCATCGGCAGTGTGAACTTCAGATTTTTGAGAAACGCGCCGACATTGGGGCATTCCTGCGTATAGCCAGCGCGCACATTGGTATAAACGGTCGCGCCACCGAAGTTCGGGCCAAACACATCATCACCGCCCGACAGGTAGGTCATCTTATAGTTGGCATTCATGGGGTGGGGTTCCCAGCCAAGGAAGACAACAGGCTTATCGGCTTTGTCGGAGCGCGAGACCTGCGACAGCATGCCCTGCTCAGAGGACTCCACCACGTCAAAGCCCTGCATGCCCATCTTGCCTGATGCAATCATGTCGATGATCAAACGGTTGCCGTCATTGCCTGGCTCAATGCCGTAAATCTTGCCGTCCAGTTCGCTCTTGTGCTTGCCGATATCGTTGAAATCCTTGATGCCGAGCTTGGCACCGGCTTCGTTGGTGGCAAGCGTGTATTTCGCCCCTTCTAGATTGACGCCGAGGCTTTCCACCGACTTGTCGGCAATGAAGGGCTCGATATTGGCCTTCTGGGTGGGCATCCAGTTGCCGAGGAAGACGTCGATGTCCTTATTCTTCAACGAGGTGAACGTGACCGCGACGGACAGAACCTTCACATCCGGCGTGTAGCCGAGCGCCTTGAGAACGACGCCAGTAGTTGCAGTGGTTGCGGTAATATCTGTCCAGCCCACATCGGAGAACCGGACGGTGGCACAGCTTTCCGGCTCTGCCGCATGGCCAGCCTGTGCGGTAATGGCCAGAAGCGAGACAGCGGCAAGTGCCATTTTCAGCGTTGATGTTGTCGACATGTATTCTGTTCCCCTTTGTGGTTTCTATCCATGGAGTGTATGGGCGTTTCAAATCACCACGATAACGTCAACGACAGCAAATGTCGCAAACTTCGATAAAGTTGGGTCTCATCATTTTCTGTGGCTATCTTTTGCGTGCCTCTGGTTTTTGCCGGTGCGGCTCTGCAAGACAGGCGGCACAATACAGCAGAGGACGATATGGCCAAACTCTATTTCAGCTACGCATCCATGAATGCGGGAAAATCCACCCTGCTGCTGCAAGCCTCCTACAATTATCAGGAGCGCGGCATGCGCACGGTGATCCTGATTGCCGCCTTCGATGATCGGGCAGGCAGAGGGCGCATTGCCTCGCGTATCGGGCTGGAGGCGGACGCTGTACCGTTTGAGCCGGACGAGGATCTGTTCGCCCGAATTTCCGCCATGGTCAGTGAAGGGCCGCTCGCCTGTATTTTTGTGGATGAAGCGCAGTTCTTGACCGAGAATCAGGTCTGGCAACTTGCCCGCGTGGCGGACCGGTTGAAAATTCCCGTTATGGCTTACGGTCTGCGCACCGATTTTCAGGGCAAGCTGTTTCAAGGGTCTGCGGCCCTTCTGGCGATTGCCGATGAACTGCGTGAAGTGCGCACCATCTGCCATTGCGGACGAAAGGCGACCATGGTTGCGAGGCTTGATGAAGCGGGCGACATTATCCGCCATGGCGCGCAGGTGGAAGTCGGGGGCAATGAGAAGTACGTGTCGTATTGCCGACGCCATTGGGAGGATAAGATGAACGGTGCCGATTTCACATAGAGCATATTCCGACCGGAGCGAAGCGAGGATCGATAAGATTATGCTTGAAGACTATGAAGCTGGAGCGCCGTTCTGATTCAATCGGAACGAAAAGCGCTCCAAGCGCAAATCACCCCTTGCGTTTCATGAGGTTAGGCCCATTTTGGTTAAAGTAAAAAACGGGGAGTTTTACGGCATGGCGACACTTCAGCAGTTTGACAGCGAGATTGAAAAGACCCGCACGGTCGTCAACGACATGCGTGGCAAGCTGGAACAGTCCGGCAAGGTTCTGGACCAGTTTGCCAAGGCCGATACGCAGATTGGCGATGCCAATTTCGACATCGAAAACGCCCGTATTCAGGACGTGTTGAAGCAGCAGAAGGTGATGGAGGCCAATATTGCCGATCTCATCATCGGGCTGGAAGATGCGACCAATGTGTTCGGCTCCGAATTCGAGAGCATGAAGACCTATTCCGGTTACGAAAAGTTCGTTGGCATTTTTTCCAAGCAGAAGGCCCAGCGCCTGCGTACAGACCGCGTGCGCAACATGTCGCTGGCGGGCAATCTACAGGAATTGCTGGCGAAATCCGATACGATTGTCGGCCTGTTGCGGGAGCAGAAAGCCATTTTGGACCAGCGCTACAAGCAGTCCGAACACAGCCTGATGGCCGTGATCGAGCGGCGCAAGGGCACGATGACCGCGCTGACGGACACGCAGACGCGCATCAACGAGCTGAACCCGCAACTGCTGGATATTGAAAACCGTATTGCCGCCTCCACCGATCAGTTGACTCGGGCGCAGCTTGAGGGCGAGCGATCCCAGCTTGCCACGGAGTATAACGAGCGTCAGGCCAAGGAGCAGGAACTGCTGGCCGAAAGCCAGACACTGGAACGCTACACGTCTATGTTCCAGACCTTTGTCGATTCTCTCAACAACCAGATCGCCGCACAAAACACGCTGATCAACAAGCTGACCATCGATACCGAGCAGCGCATCGTGCTCTACAAGGCGCTGGAAGACTCGTTGAAGACGGCAGCGCAGCAGGACGTGGCGCACAAGATCAACACGCTTGGCAGTCAGGTGGACACGGCGGCAGAGGAAACCATGGCCGGAATCGGCTCTGCCGCCCAGCGCCATATCGGTGATCTCCTGGAAATGCACGAGAAGAACATGGTGGCCACACAGGATATTCAGCGGCGCAAGCAATTGGCTGATGATGCGTTTGCCCGCCGGTTCAAGGCGGTTATCGAAAAGCACCAGACATCCAACTACGTCAAGCAGTAGGTCGGCATTTTGGAAAATACGTCGGCCTTTCACAA
The DNA here is from genome assembly GCF_014841565.1 of Rhizobium sp. CFBP 8762. Lineage (GTDB taxonomy): Bacteria > Pseudomonadota > Alphaproteobacteria > Rhizobiales > Rhizobiaceae > CFBP-8762. Next base: position 60,681 of record NZ_JACYUD010000009.1, on the reverse strand, counting down.
TGCTGCCGTTGCGCAGTATTTTTCCAGTGTACGGGCGGCCTTTAACGGCCTGCAAGTCTACCTCGCCAGTGAGCCGAACGGTCTTCTCGGCGAGGTGCTGACCCCGTATCTGGAACGGTTGAAGGCGTCTCTGTCGTGCTGGCAAAACCGCATCGGGTTTGTCGACCAGTTTCGCATCTCACGGGCGGAAAGCGGCTTGCCTGTGTTTCAAAATGTGCTGGAGCTGGAAAATGACCGGGGCACGGCGGAGGAACGGCTGGCGGCGCTGCCGGATGCGCCGAGCCTTCGCATTGACATGGTCGATTACATCCTGCGGGTGCGGGAGTTTCCCACGGCCCTGCAGGCGCGCATGGCCGAGCGCCTGTATCTGGAGCAGATCGGCAAGGGAGATATTTTCTCGCCGATTGTTCTGCCTGAAACCATCCGCGTCAGCGTCAATCCGCAAACCAAGCGACCGTCCTGCGTGGTCCATTGGGGTGCGTTTGATGGCACCCAAACGCTACCAATGGTCTACATCGCCACAGTGGAAGATTCCTCGGAAAATCTTGGCCATATGCTGGTAACAGCGGGTGGCGGTTTGAACCCGGATGTGCGCATTCCGCTGCCTGTGGGTGGTCTGCTGAACCCGCAACTGGCCGGGGCCTTCGATGAGTTCGTCACGCGCAACAGTTCGTATTCGCTGACGCCGGTAACGGTCGCGACCAATATGGACCGGGATTTTCCCGAACTGCACCCCAAGCAGGTGCGTCGTGTGGTGCTGGGGCCGTTCTATTGTGCCGGGATTACCGAAAACAACCGCCGCATCAACGACATTTTGTCCAAGGTCCGCAAAAGCGAGAATGCGTGGTTGCTGACATGGACGGTTCAAGAGGTGTTTTCCAAGGCCGAGCGTGCGCCCGTGCGGGGCTTCTTCAACTCCACTCCCGGTGCTGAAGAATTTCACATTGAAACCGGTGATCTGGAAGCGGTGCGCATGGGCGTCAGTTCCTACGAGAAACATGCACTGGTGCCGCATGATGCCTATCAGGCGCTTTATGCCTCCGGCGATGCGGCGTCCGTCTTCGGCGATTACAAGGTGCATGTTATTTCCGGCAATCAGGTTATCAGCGAGGTTTGACCATGACGCTCAATGCAGGCCTGACCACGCTGCGAGAAGACGACATTGCCCGGCATCTGACTGTGGCGCAAAGCCTTGTGACACGCGTGGTCTTGCTGGAAAAGGACGAGAGCAGCAACGGCACGGCCATAGCCGGTACGGGCCGTCGCTTCGTTTCCCCTGTTTCCACCACAGGTGCGCGGCGCACGCGAGATGTGGAACTGATCAAGACCATTCAAGGGGCTTCCACCAGCGATCCGTTGCTGTCGCCCGCGCAACACAGCGTTGCCTACCGCACACGGCGCGGCTTGCAGGTAGCCCTGGCGGTGAGCGATGTGTTTGCCCGCCAGACGGCGCTGGAAGCCTTGCAGGCAAAGAATGCAACTTCCCCTTTGGCCGGTGAAGCTGCAACCGAGTACAGGGCGCTGTTGTCGTCCTCCGCCTATGTGGCGGCTTTTACGTTTGCCGCCTATCTGGCCGCCACGCTAAGCGGCGAGGACGCAAGCGACGAGAGCAAGGAGACGGATTTCAACTTCGATACGCCGCAGGACGCTTTGAAATCCGCCATTTCGGGACTGGACCGGGCCTTGGCGAACGCAGCCGATGATACCGTGCTCATCCAGCGCACACGGGCGTTTGCCCGTGACACCATTGAAGCTTTGCTGGCCCGCAAGGGACGTTTCACTAGCCTTGCGACGTTTGACAATGTCCATATTCGGCTGGATCAGGATGATTTCACGCTGGACGGGTTCGACGCCGCACCATCGCGCAAATCCAAACCGCTTGCCATGACCTTCAAAAAACCGGAGGAAATTGTCGGCAATCACATCGCCAAGTATCAGGCGCTCAAACTCGCTAAAATGCTGATGGCCTATGATTTCGACCGCCAGATGAACCCCTTCGTGGAGCTTGGCGGCTTTCTCTTCACCTTCATCGGCGATGGCATGCCCGGTACGGGCAAAACCATGCTGATCCAGATGACTGCTGGCCTGCTCAACGATTACTGCGCGATTGCGGGCTATGAATTTCACTATGAGAATTTCGGCGTCGATCAGATTTCTTCCTATCAGGGTAAATCCGGGCAGAACTGCAAGGCCTTCGTCAACACTATCATGAACCCGCGTGTCATCGGTTTCGGCACGATTGACGATGTGGATCAGGTTGCGGCCAAACGCTCCGATGATCGGGCCTCATCCGGTCAGCACGAGGTAACCGCCGTGTTGATGGAGAGCTTTGCCGGAGCCTCCACGGTGGTGCGCGGCAACTGCGCCTTCGGCATGTTTTCGAACTATCCTGAAAATGTGGATGACGCCCTGCGTCAGCGCGCCGGTGCCCGCTGGCTGGTGGACGGTCCGCAGAGCGAGGATGATTACATCGATATTTTCTCGGTGTTGATCGGCAAGCGCCATCAGATACCGCTTGGCGATCATGCGCTTCTGGCCAATCAGGAAATCCGCAAAGCTGTTACCCAGTCCTATGCGGCGCACGAGCGCCCGCAGGAGGAGGGGCTTTTGAAAGTCTGGGAGCGTTTCGGTGCCGATCACGGCAGAATAGAAACGCTTGCGGATATCGGAGCCTATCTCCACCGCATTCGCGAGGTGGAACCACGGTTTACCGGCCGCGCCATCAAGAACATTACTGATGCGATCAAGATGCGGGCCATGGATGTGGATCTGCCGGATGAATGGTTTGCCACGCCGGAGGTCTTCCTGCACAAAAGCTATGACGACAAGAAAGCCATGATTGAAGCGCTGCGCGGTCCGATCACCATTGAGATGGTGCTGCAGGAAATCAACCGATACGCCGACAGCGAGTTCCGCTATTCCGACAAATCCGATGCGGCGGCGATTGACGATATTTTGCGGCGCGAACGCCAGCGGGAAAAGGCGCTGGTGCAAATGGAGGCTATGAAGCGTGACGGGCGGTGGAATTTATGAGGATTGACGCCTGATGGACCGCTTGAGCGAAGCTGAACTGATCTATGGCCGTCTGCTGGATATTACCGAGCCGCATCTGGTGGCGCGCTACAACAAGGCGCTGGCGGGTTTTGGTTTGCCCGCAACCAGGCTGGAGGCTTTCCGCATCGATATGACCGGGTTTTCTCCCGAAATCGCTGCGGAACTGTCAGACCGCGATTATCTTGATCCCAACCGGATTAATCGCCGGTTCATCATCCTGACGCCGGAGCAGGAAAATCTGCCCGTGGTGCATACAAGCTTTTCCAATACTGCCGGTTTGATGCACGAGTTCTTCAATGCCAATCGACGCGCGATCAATGCCGTAACCATCCGCGATGCCCTCTATGGCGAGATCGAGGACTCGGTGTCGGTGGTCAATTCCATCGACGATCTGTTGTCCATCAATGAGGTGCAGTTCCGTGTGCTGTCCGCCGAGGATATGCTCGGCAAGGCTTCCGAACTGCGGGAGCTGGTGGACCGGCTGCAAACGGTGCCCAATGCCTGGGCCAATGACGACATGCTGAACCGCATGGTGGAACTTGCCAAAATCACGGGCGATATTCGCCAGAATGCGCTGGTGCCGGACCAGCTGATGTTTCGCCATCAGGCCTATTGGGCCAATCATTTCGGCGGTGTCTATGTGTTTCTGGATGGCGGCAATACCACCGTGATCTGCGACCCGGCCACGCCGGGGTTCCGGCGCTCCCGGCCATGGCAGGTGAGCTATATTGGCATTGGCGATCACACCCGCATATTTGAATTTTTAAGTTCCACCGGGCGGCTGGACCTGCCGCGCAAATCCTGGGTGGAGGCATCCAGCCTGTATCGTCACCGCGCCGATATGGTGCTGCGCGGGCTGATTGCGCGCACCAATCCGGAAATCGATCTGGCCAATGTGGACCGGATTTGGCTGCAAACCTGGATGCACCGCAATGCGGGTCTTCTGGCGCAGGACGGGCTCTATCCGTTTTTGCAGGAAATGATCCGCAAGATCGCCAATGATGGCGCCATCCGCCTGGCAGATGTAGCACCGGACAGGCGGTTTGCGCTGGTGCGGGCAGCACCCGACCATCCTGATCAATGGCTGACCAACCGGCTGATATCGGAACTGGTGCCACAGGATTTCGTGTCGCGCTTTGTCTTTGACAAGCAGGGCTTTTATATTGCTTATGAAGCGTATAGCGAACCATTTCGTGCCTACGTCGTCGCAACGCTGACCAACACGTACTTGAAAGACAAGGCGGACTTCCGCCGCCGTCTCTACGGAATTACAGGGGATACCACTGATGCTTAACCCGATCGCGGCGTTTTTTGAGAAAATCTTTCGCGGTCTTGGCCGTGGCATCGGCCTGTTCATATCCTGGCTGATCTGGCCGTTTGCGGCGCTCTATGCGTGGGTGGTCAGCAAAAGCTTTGTCATCAAGGCGGTTGCCGGTTTCATTGTATTGTTGTTTGTCGGGCTTTACGGTTACTTCATCTGGCAAACCCAGTGGTGGGCGGGTTTCAGCCCCGACTACGTCAACTCTTACAATCTGGAAGCGCGCAAGCGCGCCGCAGGCCTGCCGCTGAACGTTGCCGTTAATGCCGTAACGGAACCGGGCGCCCCCGTTGAGGCACCACCGGCGGCCACCTGCGAGCGCTCGGCAATCGTGGATGTGGCGGCAGACCTGATTGACCTCAACGTCAACCAGAATGCGTGGGTTTCCTCCATGCTGCTCTACAAACTTGGCCTGTTCGGCATGGACTGGGACGACACGCCGTGGATGGACAATAAGGCATCCTTTCAGCGCGGTGTAAATCAGGCCATACGCCGGACCTCGGTGGAACTGGTGGATTCGCTGGGTCGTGTGCGCGGCACATCGGGCATCAATGCCGATTTGCAGAGCGCGCGCGGCAATATGCAGTTTGATGAATCGACCTGGTATTTCGGCTTCCAGCCCTTTGGTCCCAAATCGCCAAGCCCAAGCTACTACCGCGCCGCAATGAACAATCTGCGGGCGTTCAACACATCGCTGGTAAAATGCGAAGCCATTTTCGATGGTCGCTCAGACAACCTTGTGGAGTTTATCGACCGCATCGCAAACGATCTCGGCAACACATCCGCCATTATCCGCGAACGCTCGGAAAACTACAATGGCGGCTGGTTCGACGCGCGCGCCGATGATCGGTTCTGGTTCGCTTACGGGCAGCTTTACGGCTATTATGGCGTGTTGGCTGCCTCCGCCGCAGACTTTGAGGGCGTCGTCACCCAACGTGGTTTGAAGCCATTGTTTGATGAAACACTGAAGCAGTTGCAGGCTTCGCTGCGCATTCAGCCGACGATCATTTCCAATGGCCGCGAAGATGGCTGGATCATGCCGACGCACCTGTCGACCATGGGCTTTTACATTCTTCGGGTGCGGTCCAACCTTGTGGAAATGCGGGATGTATTGGCTCGTTAATTACCGGCAGTAACGATAGCCGCCTTTGCGTTCGATGACATCAAAATGCAGGTGGTTTTCGTGGGCCTCATCGCTGGTGGGGTCCAGAACCGTGGAAAAATACAGACAGCCAGTGGCGGTCACGGCGCGCTGAAAGGCTCCGACCAAGGTCGAATCTTCTTCTCGCGGCTGGATGGCGACCGTCAGGCCGCTTTTGAACGTGAATGAGGCAATATCCACGGCATTTCCGCGTGCATGTTCGGAGATTTTGCCGGTCGCGGCATTGTTGCGCAGTCGGCAGACATAGGCCGACGCCTGATTGATGGTGGTGACACCACCCTCCTTTTCCATGGCTGTTTGCGCGGCAGGTGCAACGGAGTCGCGCATCCAGCGGGCGAGTTCCAGCGCTGTCTCGCAGCGCATTGTGCCTGCGGGCGAAAGCTTGACGGATTGTGATACGGATTTGACGATCAACGGTTTGTCGATGCCACATCCGTTGCCATCATCAATCCGTGGGGCAGTCTCAAACTCCGCGCCCATGCTTTTCAACTCATCTATGCAGGATGCTAGCGCCTTTTCATCTTCAGGCTCAACCTTCGCGCCCGCATTCGGGTCCGCAGGCGGTTTCGTTGCTTCCGGAATCACGGTGGGTTTCGTGCTCTCAGCCTCTGGTTCGGACTTGGGGCTCGACTCGGGTTTAGGCGCGTTAGGAACTTTCCGCTCAACCTTCGGTTCCGGTTTTTTCTCCGGCACCGGCCCTGCTTCGGGAAGCGATGCCCCTGAAAGAAGGCCGACAGAGAGCAAGCTGATGCACGCGCGTTTGATCATGGAAATCCCCTGTAGTCATCCTACAACGCACCAGCCTCCATTCTGTTCAGGTGATGGTTTGTGTCAATTCGGCAACGTTTATAAGCTGTCCGTAAGCCCATGCATGCAACACCTCCGTTATTGTTGACAAAATATGTCATGCTTTATAATGAGTTTCTAATACCCTCTAATAAGGGTAAATTTGCCCAGCCAGCCACCGAGTGCATTCGCCAGCCAGCAAGGCCTTTTGATCAAAAGGAAGAACCATGTCTTTCCGACGCTCTCGCGCGGCCCTATTGGCGTGCTCTGCTGTCTTTGTCTCCGTGACTCTGGTGCAAGCGCAAACAGTCAACCCGTCATCCAGGCAATCCGGCACACAGGAAGGTGAGGCTGCCGTCCTTGATAAGGTTAATGTAAAAGGGGGCCGCGTCGGTCTTGCCAATACTCCGCTTGCCACCTCGGCAACGCGTTCGCAATTGGATGCCAATCAGGTAACAGCGGTAGACGACATCAGCCGTACGCTTGACCCGGGCGTGAATTATTCCAGACTCGACAATGGTTTCAATATCCGTGGTCTGTCCGGGGCACGCGTGTTGACCGTGATTGATGGTATTCCGATACCTTACCTTTCGAACGATGCTCGCAGTGGGGCATTTTCTGCTACCAATTCCAATGGCGGCAGTGATCAATTCGATTTCGAGGGGCTATCTTCCCTTGATATCATCCGTGGCGCCGATTCCAGCCGTGTCGGATCGGGCGCACTTGCGGGCACGGTCTCGCTTCGCACGCTGGAACCGGAAGATCTGATCTTCGGCAACAAGACGTGGGGCGCATTGCTCAAATCCACGTATGATTACGAGGATAGCAGCATCCTCGGCTCTGCTGCCTACGCGCAGAAAATTTCCAATACGTCCGTATTGCTACAGACGAGCTACAAAAACGGAAGTGAACGACGCAGCCAAGGCACTGTTGGAGGCTATGGCGCGTTGCGTACCGAGCCCAATCCAACGGATCTCGACCAGCGTTCCGTTTTGTTCAAAGTCCGTCAGGATTTGGAAGGTGGCCATCGTATCGGAGTGACGGCCGAGCGCTTCCGCCGTGATATCGACACGGATCAAAGGACTGACCAAGGATCGGGTCGAAGCTACAAAACAGGTAATTTTAAAACGTTTGAAGAGCGAGACCGGGACCGCGTATCGCTTGATTATGACTTCCAGTCCCCGGCGACGGATTCCCTGATCGATTCCATTCAGACCTCAATCTACTGGCAGAAACTGCGCCGCTCATCCGGTGCGGTCGGAACAGAGAATAGTGGGGCTGCCTATGGGCGCGATAATGAGGCTGAAAACCGCACCTTCGGTGTTGTCGGATCGGCAGAAAAGGGCTTCGATCTCGGCGGCTATACGCACGCTCTGACCGTTGCCTACGATGCAGCGTTTGGTGACTGGACCCAGTTTACCGCTGGCGTTTGCCCCACGCCGACGACCTGCCCAAGGGTTGCCAACCAGTCCGAAGTTTCAACGGTCGATACGGTAAAGCTCGGTCTGTCCATTAATGACAGGATCAGCATCGGCAATTCAGCTTTTGCGGTCACGCCGGGTGTTCGCTTCGACTGGTTCCGTTATGAGCCAAAAGAGTCCAGCGGATTTTCAAACAATCCGGCCCGCCGTCAATTCGGCCTGCCGGGCAGCACGGATGGTTTCCGCATTTCGCCCAAGGTGCTGTTCACGTACGATCTCAACCCGGGCGTACAGCTTTTCACGCAGGTTTCCACTGCGTTTCGAGCGCCAACCGTCGATGAGCTCTACGGTGTGTTCTACAATGAAAGACAGAAATACGCGTCAATTGGCAATCCGGAGCTGGAGCCCGAAACGGGGTATGGTATCGAGGCCGGCGCCAATATCGGTGACGAGGATACAGGCGGTCGCGCCGCATTCTTCTACAACAAATACGACAACTTCATTGATCGGAAAACGTCCACCGTTAACGGCATTAGCGAGATGCGCAACTTCAACGTTAACAACGTGCGTATTTCCGGACTTGAGGTCAACGCCTACAAGACCTTCCAGAACGGTATCCACCTTCACGGTGCAATTGCCTATGCCAGCGGTCTAAATACTGACACACGCGTGCGCAGACGTGATGTGGCTCCGGTCAAGGCTATTGTCGGCGTTGGTTACCGCGCGGATGAATGGGGTGCCGACGCGTCGCTCGTTGCCGCTGCCAATGTCAACAATGACCAGAAACCGACCACGTTCGATGCACCCGGTTACGGGGTCGTTGATCTGACCGCATGGTGGACGCCAGCCAAATTTGCCGGTTTGAAGGTTCAGGGCGGAGTCTATAACGTATTCGACAAGGAGTACTACAACGGGTTGAACCTGCGCGACCTGGATCTGACTCGCTCCTCAACCCAGCCAAGATCCTACTATTCCGAGCCGGGCCGCACCTTCAAGGTTTCAATCGCAAAACAGTTTTAATGAATGAAGACCGGTGACGGGTGACGAAGGTTGCCCGCTACCCTCGCGTATACGCACAAAAAAGCCGCCTCACGTTGAGGCGGCTTTTTTGTTAGAGCGCTATTCGATCTGATTGAATCAGATCGGCGCTCTAAGTCATTTATTTGTAAGCATAATCTTTTCGATCCTCGCGTCGCTCCGGTCGGATTATGCTCTAGCTGACACGCGTGGCTTGTGGCAAATTTGCAACGGCATATTCAAGCCAATCATACCGGTAAAAAAACCCATTAGTTTTTATTGACAATTTTCATCATGTTTTCTAATCCCATAATCATAACCCTTAAAAAAATAGGGTAAATCGCCCAGCCAGCCACCGATTGCGTTCGCAGCCAGCAAGGCATCTGATCATAAGGATGAACCATGTCTCTCCGACGCTCTCGCGCGGCCCTATTGGCGTGCTCGGCTTTCTTTGTCTCAACGCTGTGGGTACACGCGCAAACTGCCACTGCGCCATCTACACAAACCACCACACAGGAAGGCGAGCCAGCCGTTCTTGAAAAACTGAACGTGAAGGGTGCCCGCCTCGGTGTTTCTGATACGCCGCTGGCAAGCACCGTCACGCAGACGGAAATTGAGGACAAGCAGGTCCAGTCGATCTCCGATCTTGGACGCTCGCTTGAGCCCGGTGTCTACTTCAATCGCACCAACGGTTCGGTCAACATTCGCGGGCTGGAAGGAAGCCGGGTTCTGACGACCATCGATGGAATTCCGTTACCGTACCTGTCGGATGCAACCAGAAGCGCCAGCGGCGGCGTCGATACGTTTGATTTTACAACGCTTTCGGCTGTCGATGTGGTTCGTGGCAGTGATTCCAGCCGGGCGGGGAGTGGCGCTCTGGGCGGTGTGTTGGCATTGCGGACGCTGGAACCGGAAGACCTCATCAAAGACGGTCGCGACTGGGGCGGTATTGCCAAGTTCATCTATGATGGATCCGATAGCAGCTTCACGCCGTCGGCAGCCATTGCCAAGCGTTTTGGCCAGACCTCCGTGCTGTTTCAAGGTGCTTACCGCAACGGCAGCGAGACCCGCAATGAGGGAACAGTTGGCGGCTATGGTGCATTTCGAACAGAGCCGAACCCTTCGGACTTCGACCAGCATGATCTGCTTTTCAAAATCCGTCATCTGGCTGACGGTGGACATATGTTCGGCCTGACTGCCGAACGGTTTGCCCGCGACCGTACGACGGATTCGCTCATCAACCAGTCCCTTACCGGAAACTATCGCCCCGGCGACTACACCACGATTGAAGACAGCGAACGCAAGCGGTTGTCGCTGGACTATGCTTTTACGTCCGAAAGTGACGATAGCCTGTTCGATGCCGCAGCCGCCTCGTTGTACTGGCAGGATGTTTCGCGTGCGACAGGTTATAACGGCTATCGCTCGACGAGCGTTGTGGGGCCTATCACGCGCTACAATACTTATTCGGAAAAAACCTATGGCCTGATTGGCTCGGTGGAAAAGACGATCGATACCGGCAATCTCTCCCATCGGTTTACGTTCGGCTTTGATCTGGCCCACAGCACCGTCAATCAATATTCGCGCGGTACGGACAATTGCCCGGCACCACTCGCCAATGGCAGCTACCCAGCAGGCTTTACCGCTTGCGCCAACCTGCACTCCAACCAGGCGGACACGCCGCGCGTGGAAAGCAACAAGATTGGCCTTTACCTCGATGACGCAATTGCGTTGGGGCAAAGTGGATTTGTGCTGACGCCGGGTGTGCGGTTTGACTGGTACGAGCGCAATCCAAAGACGACGGCTGCCTACGAAGCCAACAGCAATAATCCCGCACTTCCCGGTGATACCAGCGATACGGCCATTTCGCCAAAGCTGCGCCTGTCCTACACGCCGACCAATGCCGTGGAACTCTACGGTCAATGGGCAATGGGCTTCCGGGCCCCGACTGCTGGTGAACTCTACAGTACGTTCGGCGGTCCCGGCACCTATCTGCGCATCGGTAATCCGAATCTCGAAGCCGAGACCAGTAATGGCTTCGACGTGGGTGCCAATCTCGGCGACGAGAATTTTGGCGGTCGCGTCAGCGTCTTCCACAATCGCTATCACGACTTCATCGATACCTATAGCCTGACCGAGGCACAGGCGAACGCGTTGGGCTATAGCCTGAGCAACTATCGTCAGGGCGGCATTTCCAGCTATTACAACATTCGCCGCGCCCGCATCTACGGCACCGAAATCGCAGCGCATAAGAGCTTCGACAACGGCATTCGTCTGCGCGGTAGCCTGTCTTATGCCAAGGGTGAAAATCTCGATACGGACGAATTCCTGCAATCCGTTGCGCCTATGAAGGGCGTTTTGGGGGTCGATTACAATCAGGAGCAGTGGGGCGTCAGCCTTGACTGGATCGCGGTCAAAGCGTCGCGGGGACAGACGACATACAGCGCTCAACCGTCGGCCACATCTCCGGGCACGAAGTCGTACTTCAAGACACCGGGTTACGGCCTCGTCGACCTGACGGGTTGGTACGAGCCCGAGCAGTTCAAGGGTCTGAAAATCAACGCGGGTGTCTACAACGTGTTCGACAAAGCCTATTACGATTACGTCAACGTGCGCGGTGGCGGGGGGCAGGCCGACCAGTTCTATACGGAGCCGGGCCGCAGCTTCAAGGTTTCGCTGACGCAGCGGTTTTAACCTAACTCAAAGGGCCGCCATGAGCGGCCCTTTTTTTATGGGCTCACCATAGAAAGTGGTACTGGCTCGCTTGCGAAAGTAACGGCACCACGCTAACAGTTTCGCCATGGAACATACACGCAATGCTCTCGTCTGGTGGTGGGTTCGCTTTTAAGCGGCCTTGCACCGTCATGCGTGTCAGCAGACAACAAGCCGCCCTTCGTTTCAAGGCGGCTTTTTTGTTGTGAAGGCGCCGGGTGAAACAGGGGCTTCGACCAAGCGGAGTTGGAAATGGTTACGAGCAGTCAGGATACCATCGCACAGAGCTATGAAACGCGCGGTGGTATCGCCATTACGCGGCGCAGGCGCAGCGCAGACTATGCGCAGGCCATCTCAAGCTATGTGGATAAGCTCGATGAGCGGCGCGGTGCCGTTTTCTCTTCAAACTATGAGTATCCGGGCCGCTACACCCGCTGGGACACTGCCATCGTCGATCCGCCGCTCGGTATTTCCTCCTTCGGTCGTGCACTCTGGATCGAAGCCTACAATGCGCGGGGCGAAGTTCTGCTGACCTTCATCGCCGACAAGCTTAAAACGGTTACCGATATTACACTCGGAGCGCAGGACGCACGGCGTCTGGATGTGACGATCAATCCGCCCTCCCGCGTGTTTACGGAGGAAGAGCGTTCCAAAATGCCGACGGTTTTCACGGTGCTGCGCGCGGTGACTGACCTGTTTTACTCGCAAGAGGATTCAGCGCTCGGGCTCTACGGTGCCTTCGGCTACGATCTGGCCTTCCAGTTCGATGCCATCGACATGAAACTGAAACGGCCCGATGACCAGCGCGACATGGTGCTGTTCCTGCCCGATGAAATTCTGGTGGTGGATCATCATGCGGCCAAAGCGTGGGTGGACCGCTACGATTACGCGCTGAACGGCCAGACCACGGAGGGCCGCGACGGCGAGATTGCGCCGGAACCCTTTATCAAATCCGATATCACCCCGCCGAAAGGCGACCATCGCCGGGGTGAATATGCCGAGCTTGTGACCAAGGCCAAGGAAAGCTTCCGCCGCGGGGATCTGTTCGAGGTGGTGCCGGGGCAAAAATTCTATGAACGTTGCGACAGCAAGCCATCCGAGATTTCCAAGCGGTTGAAGGATATTAATCCGTCACCGTACTCGTTCTTTATCAATCTTGGTCATCAGGAATATCTGGTCGGCGCATCGCCGGAAATGTTTGTGCGCGTATCCGGTCGCCGGATCGAAACCTGCCCGATTTCCGGCACGATCAAGCGCGGTGCGGACCCGATTGCCGATAGCGAGCAGATCTTGAAGCTGCTGAACTCCAAGAAGGACGAATCCGAGCTGACCATGTGCTCGGATGTGGACCGCAACGACAAGAGCCGGGTGTGTGAGCCGGGTTCCGTCAAGGTCATTGGTCGTCGCCAGATCGAAATGTACTCGCGCCTGATCCACACGGTGGATCATATTGAGGGCCGTTTGCGTGACGATATGGATGCGTTTGACGGGTTTTTGTCGCACGCCTGGGCGGTTACGGTCACCGGCGCGCCGAAGCTGTGGGCGATGCGCTTCATCGAGGGGCATGAAAAGAGTCCGCGCCAATGGTACGGTGGTGCTATCGGCATGGTTGGCTTCAACGGTGATATGAACACAGGGCTGACGCTGCGCACCATTCGCATCAAGGACGGTATTGCAGAGGTGCGGGCAGGGGCTACGCTTCTGAACGACTCCGACCCGCAGGAAGAAGAAGCCGAAACCGAACTGAAGGCATCCGCCATGATTGCTGCCATTCGCGATGCAAAATCCGGCAACGCCGACAAGGCCTCCCGCGACGTGTCATCGGTCGGGGTTGGTGTGAAGATTCTGCTGATCGACCATGAGGATTCGTTCGTCCACACACTGGCCAACTATTTCCGCCAGACCGGGGCAACCGTCACAACGGTGCGCACGCCGGTGCCGGAGGAAATTTTCGATCGGGTCGACCCGGATCTCGTGGTTCTATCACCTGGACCCGGCATGCCGAAGGATTTCGATTGCAAGGCGACCATCAAAAAGGCGCGCAGCCGTTCTCTGCCGGTTTTCGGCGTCTGCCTCGGTTTGCAGGCGCTGGCTGAAGCCTATGGCGGAAATTTGCGGCAATTGGCCGTGCCAATGCACGGCAAGCCGTCGCGCATCCGCATCATGGAGCCGGGAATCGTGTTTTCGGGGCTGGGTAAGGAAGTCACGGTCGGTCGTTATCACTCAATTTTCGCTGATCCCTCGACCCTGCCGAATGAATTCACCATCACTGCTGAAAGCGAGGATGGCACGATCATGGGCTTTGAGCATGTGAACGAGCCCGTTGCCGCCGTGCAGTTTCACCCGGAATCGATCATGTCACTCGGCGGTGATGCCGGTATGCGCATGATTGAAAACGTAGTGGCGCATCTGGCCCGTCGCGGAAAGTCAAACCGGGCATGACCTCGCCGCGCAACAACGCCCAGCGGCTGGCCTTCTGGAGCATTCCGCTGGCGCTCGGTGTCATGGGGTTGAAACTGGTGGCGTGGTGGGTCACGGGGTCCGTGGCTTTGCTATCGGATGGTCTGGAATCCACTGTCAATGTGGTGGCAGCGGTCATCGCGTTTGTGGTGATCGGGTATGCGGCAAAACCGGCCGACGATTCGCATCCCTTCGGACACCACAAGGCAGAATATCTGTCGGCCGTGGTCGAAGGCGTGCTGATTGTCGTGGCGGCGCTACTCATCATCATGGAGGCCGCACCGGCCATTCTCAATCCCGTGCTGCCGGAAGCGCCTGTTCTGGGTATCGCCATCAACTTTGGCGCGGGCGTCATCAACGCCGTCTGGGCCTTTGTTTTGATCCGTGCCGGAAAGCGGTATCGCTCACCGGCCCTGACCGCCGATGGCCAGCATATCTGGTCGGATGTGGTAACATCGGTCGGCGTGCTCGTTGGTTTGATACTGGCACTATGGACAGGCTACGCGGTGCTTGATCCGCTTCTGGCGGTCATCGTCGCGGTTAATATTCTGTATCAGGGATGGAAGGTTATCTCCCATTCGGTGTCCGGGTTGATGGACGGCGCGATAACGCCGGAGGAGGACGCCGAAATTCGTCAGGCCATCGCCACCAATGCCACCGGCTCGCTGAATGTGCATGACCTCAAGACCCGGCAGGGCGGGTCCGTGATTTTTGTTGATTTTCATCTGGTCGTGCCGCATGCCATGCCCGTGGGCGATGCGCATGCCATTTGTGACCGGCTGGAAGACGCCATCAAGGCCGTGCATCCGGGTGCACAGGTTGCCATTCACGTGGAGCCTGAAACCGAAAAAGCCCATGGAATTCGTGTAGCATTTGAGGACAATACCCCATGACAGACGTGTCAGGTCTTTCCCAGCTCGGCAAAAATGTCGAGCAACCGCAGAGCCCGGAACAGGCGATTCTCGAAAAGGTGCCAAGCGGCAATCAGGGAACCGATTTTGTCGTGCGCTTCACCGCACCGGAATTCACATCCCTTTGCCCCATGACCGGCCAACCGGACTTTGCACATATTGTGATCGACTATATCCCGGACGCATTTCTGGTCGAATCCAAATCGCTGAAACTTTATCTGCATTCGTTCCGCAATCACGGGGCTTTCCACGAGGATTGCACGATTGAAATTGCCAAGACGCTGGTGGCCCTGTTGCAGCCAAAATGGCTGCGCATCGGTGCTTACTGGTACCCGCGCGGTGGTATTCCCATTGACGTGTTCTGGCAGACCGGAGAGGCCCCGGCTGGCGTCTGGTTGCCGGATCAGGGCGTGCAGCCCTATCGCGGGCGGGGTTAGGATGAGGGTATTGCGGGCAACATAGCTTACCCGCAATACCTGTTCTTCACGCAAATATCAGGGCGACACCGGCCAGCGCCGTGAAGGCGCCCAGCATGCGCGAAAGGGCCATGCGTGTGCCGATCATCACGCCCAGCCCAATGCCTGCTGCGTGTAGCAGTGCGGTGGCGACCACAAAGCCAAGGCCAAAGGACAGCGCGCCCGCAGCTCCCAGTTCGCTACCATGGGCAAAGCCGTGGAACAGCGCAAAGACGCTGACGACAGCGCTACTTACCGCCAAGGGCACACGGACTGCCATTGCGACCAACAGGCCAAGAGCGACAACGGACGCAAGAATTGCAGGTTCAACAAAGGGCAGGGATACCCCGGCAAGCGCTGCGCCAAACCCGAGCGCCATGGTGCCGACAAAGGCAGCCGGTACGGCCCACAGTGCGCGCCCGCTGATCTGCGCTGCCCATAGGCCCACGGCAACCATGGCTAGGATATGATCCAGCCCTGAAAAAGGGTGGGTCACACCCGCCAGAAACGAGCCGTGCGCGGCCGGATCAAGATGGGCAAAGGCGGGTGCGCTGGCTGTCATGAAGACAGCCGCAGTGAGAGATAGTCGCTTCAACATATGGGTCCCCTCGAAATGCTGATTTCTTGTTATCGTTGCGATGCAGCAATTTAGCCATGCGGCTGCTGCGCTGTCCAGCGCCGATGCAAATGCAATCCTTGATAACAGGCGCATTGTTTTCTGGTGCAACTGGCATTATCTGATGGGCAACATGGTTCGCTAGAATGGAGAGAGTTGCGTATGAACGACGAAGAAGACAAGAAAACAGAACTGCCTTTGGGCAAGGAAACAGAAGCGAATCTATTCAAGTCGCGCTCCATTTTCATCTACGGCCCCATCACGCAGGAACTGGCGCAGAAGGTTTGCTCGCAACTCGTTGCCCTTGCATCTGCCGGTGATGACGACATTCGTATTTTCGTCAATTCGCCCGGCGGTCATGTGGAGTCCGGTGACAGCATTCACGACATGATCAAGTTCGTGAAGCCGAAGGTCTGGACCATCGGCACCGGCTGGGTTGCATCCGCTGGCGCGTTGATCTTCGTTGCAGCCGATAAAGAGCGCCGCATTTGCCTCAAGAATACGCGCTTCCTGTTGCATCAACCTTCTGGCGGCACACGCGGTATGGCATCGGATATCGAGATTCAGGCCCGCGAAATCATCAAGATGAATGAGCGTCTGAACCGCATTTTCTCCGAGGCCACGGGCCAACCAATCGAGAAGATTGCCAAGGATACGGACCGTGACTACTGGCTCTCGGCCGAAGATGCCAAGACCTATGGTCTGGTTTCGCGCATTGTCACGTCATCTGCTGATATCTGAAACTGCTGGTAACCCCTACAAAATGCCTAGTTACGCCTGACGTAACCGGGCACTTTTGCGTTTTGAAGCGGGAAAACGTGTCAATGTGGCTTGCGAGGTCGCAATCCCGGTTGTAGACATGGGCGCATGAACAGCAAACGCGAACAGTTTATGGACCAGATGGCGCGCCGCCGTGAAGCGGCAGTGCAGCGGTCTCGCGCGTTCACAACTCTCCTACTCCTCGGCCTTACACGCGGTTGCCGGGTCCTGTAGGGAGCGCCCGGTGGCCGATAGCCCACCGGCACAAAAGCTCCCTGTGTACCACATCGCGAAGTGTATCCCTATTTTTCGTCCCGCAGGGACGTCGTTTCCGGTTCAAGTGCAACGCCTTTTCAGCTAAGGCTTATGCACAGGCGGATGTAAGGAAGAGACAATGACAGACAGCACGCAGACCGCTTCGAAGGCCCGCCCGGACATGGTCAACACCGGCAGAGGCATGGCCGCAGCCAGCACCAAGTACCGGCCCTATCCCCCCATCGACATTGCTGATCGGACATGGCCGTCCAAATCCATTACCAAAGCACCGATCTGGTGTTCGGTGGATTTGCGCGACGGCAACCAGTCGCTCGTGGACCCCATGGGGCACGACCGCAAGGCACGCATGTTCCATTTGCTGCTGGACATGGGTTTCAAGGAAATCGAAATTGGTTTCCCGTCTGCATCGCAGACGGATTTCGATTTCGTCCGCTGGTGCGTGGAGGAGGGCAGTGTTCCCGCCGATGTATCCTTGCAAGTGCTGGTGCAGTGCCGCCCGGAACTGATCACCCGCACATTCGAATCACTGGAAGGCGCGACCAAGCCCATCGTTCACTTCTACAACTCCACCAGCGAGTTGCAGCGCCGTGTGGTGTTTGCGAAAGACGTGAAGGGCATCAAGCAGATTGCGACCGATGCCGCCAAGATGGTGGCCGATATGGCTGCCAAGGCGGGGGGCGGCTATCGCTTCCAGTATTCCCCGGAAAGCTTTACCGGCACCGAGCTCGAAGTGGCGCTGGAGATTTGTAACGCGGTGACGGAGATCATGCAGCCGACCGCTGACAACAAACTGATTCTCAATCTGCCCTCCACCGTGGAACTGGCAACGCCCAACGTCTACGCCGACCAGATCGAGTGGATGTGCCGCAATCTGGACAACCGTGAGAATTTGATCATTTCGCTCCATCCCCACAATGACCGGGGCACGGGCATTGCCGCCACCGAACTGGGGTTGATGGCGGGTGCGGACCGTGTGGAAGGGACATTGTTTGGCAATGGCGAGCGCACCGGCAACGTGGATGTCGTGACCCTGGCGCTCAACATGTTCACGCAAGGGCTGGACCCGGAACTGGACTGCTCGGACATCGAGCGGATCAAGGCCGTGTACGAATATTCCAACCAGATGATCATTCCCGAGCGTCATCCGTATGTGGGCGAACTGGTCTACACCGCGTTTTCCGGCTCGCATCAGGATGCCATCAACAAGGGCATGAAGGCCATCAAGAAGGCAAACACATCCCTGTGGGAAGTACCGTATCTGCCAATTGATCCGCAGGATGTCGGTCGGTCCTATGAGGCGATCATCCGTATCAACTCGCAGTCGGGCAAGGGCGGTATCGCCTATATTCTGGCTGAGGATTACGGCATCAACCTGCCGCGCGCGCTTCAGGTGGAGTTCCGCGAGGACATCCAGCGCATCACCGATGAGGAAGGCAAGGAACTGCCGTCCAAGGCCATCCATGCGCGCTTTATCGAGCGCTATGTCGACCAGCCAAATGGCCGCCTCAAATTCATCGACCATCACAGCTACCCTGTGGGCGAGCACAAGGGACCGCGTGTGGTGGCGGCTGAAATTACTGATCATGGTGAGACGAAGCGGATCGAAGGAAAAGGCACCGGGCCAATCGACGGCTTCATCAACGCGCTGTCGATCTACACCGGTATCGACATGTCGGTGGCCAATTATTCCGAGCACTCCTTGCAGCATGGCTCCAATGCTGCCGCCATTGCCTATGTCGAGATGGAATATCCCGGCGGAAAGCTGTTCGGCGTCGGCATCAATACCAACATCGTGGCCGCGTCTCTGGAAGCCATCGTTTCGGCAGCCAACCGTGTTCTGGAATTGAACGCCTAAAACTGATTGGTTTCTGCGAGTTCTATGCCACTGCCTTCCGCATTCAGGGCATAGCGCTCGCGGACAACCGACCAGTTTCCGGGCTCACCGGAAATGGAAAACAGATTGTAGCCCGCTGGCGGCTTTTTGCCGCCGGGGGACTGTGAGGCAGACGCAATGCCCACCACTGGCACACGGGTAATCTGGCCTTTGAGGTCATACACCGTGTTCAGATGGGTATGGCCGTGCAGCACCAGTTCTGCACCGCCCGCACGGATTGTCGCACCAAAGCGGCGAATGCCCAGCATACGCTTGTGCGCGGAGGCTGCCCCTCGAATGGGGGGATGGTGAATCATAACCACCCGAAACAAACCCGCTTCGCCGGCGGCACGCAGCAGATTGACCGTTTCACGTGCCTGTCTACGCCCGAAATAGCCACTGGCTGCAAAGGGAGGTGTTGCCACAGCCGTCGAACAGCCGATGATGGCAACGTTTCCGCGCACCCGCACATAGGGGAAAACGTGGTCATCCTCGTCCCAGACGGCGGGGCCTTGATCGCCGCGCATGTAGGGATACCATGCCTTTGTTGTCTTGTCGTAAGCGCCGGGCACATAGGCATCGTGATTGCCGGGAACGAGCGATATGTCCTCCGGTTTTCCCGCATCCGTCAGCCAGGCGGTGACGGCTTCGATTTCCAGATTGGTCGCGAGATTGACCAGATCGCCGGTTATAGCCATATGGTCGGGTTTCTGGCGCTCCATATCGGCCATGATCAGTTCCAGCGTGTTGCTGAACATATGTTTGCGCCGGTTGCGATGCCAGTTCACAAAACCGGTGATGCGCTTGGATGCCAGCTCCATAAAGCTGAGATCGGGCAGTGGACCGAGATGAACATCGGAGATATGTGCGAGCTTGAACATTCTGGGGTAGCTAACGCAGTTTCTGCGCAAAGCAAATACAAAAGCATCGGGTCGCAGTCATGCACGCAAAACGACGGGATTACAGGACATATGTGCTGACACGATTGGCCCATGTCTATTTTCGGTTTTCACGCGGAATGACGATGGGCGTGCGCGCCGCCTGTTTCAACGGAATGGGGCACATCTTTCTGGTCAAGCATTCCTACGTTCCCGGCTGGCACATGCCGGGCGGCGGGCTGGAGCATGGCGAAACTGCCTTGCAAGCTTTGGAAAAGGAACTGCGTGAAGAGGGCAATCTCGTGCTCACCCGCCCGCCGGTTCTGTTCCAGGTCTACTTCAACCGTCAGGCCAGCAAGCGGGACCACGTTCTTTTTTACCGGTGCGATGGTGTGGAGCAAACCACCCACAAAGTGCGCGATCGTGAAATCATCGAAAGCGGTTTCTTCGCGCTGGATTCGCTTCCCGACGATACGACACCGGCAACGCGGCGGCGGCTGGCCGAAATGATCGGCCATGCGCCGCCGTCTGATGTTTGGTAGTTAGAGCATTTTCAGCGACCATGTGTCCGCCAGAAATGCTCTAACCTCTTGTTTTGTCGCATTGTCCGGACGTAAAAGTGATTCCACTTTCACTGGAAATGCTCTAAATGCTATCGCGATTATGCGGCGCGTCGAGGTCGAGGATCGGTCCCATCGGCACGATCCCGGTAGGGTTGATCGTCTTGTGGCTCTCGTAATAATGCCGTTTGATATGGGTGATGTTGACCGTCTCGGCGATGCCGGGCATCTGGTAGAGGTTCCGCAGATAATTTGAGAGATTGGGATAGTCGGCAATGCGGCGCAGGTTGCATTTGAAGTGTCCGACATAGACCGGATCGAACCGAACAAGTGTGGTGAACAGGCGCCAGTCAGCCTCGGTCAGTTGCGAGCCCGCAAGATAGCGCTGCTGCGAGAGCGTGTCTTCAATCCAGTCCAGCGTATCGAACAGCGGCGGAATATGCTCCTCATAGGCACTCTGGGTTGTGGCAAAGCCTGCTTTGTACACCCCATTGTTGACGGTGTTGTAAACCCGGTCATTGATGGCGTCGATTTCGCTGCGCAGGGCGTGCGGGTAAAAGTCATCGGTCGATCCTGTCAGCGAATCGAAAGCACTGTTGAACATGCGGATGATATCGGCGGACTCGTTGGAGACGATGGTATCGCTCGCCTTGTCCCATAATACCGGCACGGTTACGCGACCGGAATAGTCCGGCTTGGCGCGCACATAGATTTCCCAGAGTGCGGCTGCGTCAAACAAGTGGTCCTTCGTGCCGCCGTCGATGTTTCTGAATTCCCAGCCGTTTTCGCCCATGAAGGGGTCAACGACCGAAACGGAAATCAGGTCGGTCAACTTTTTCAACTGCCGGAAAATCAGCGTGCGATGGGCCCACGGGCAAGCAAGCGACACATAGAGATGGTAGCGTGAAGCTTCCGCCTTGAAACCGCCGGTTCCCGTTGGGCCGGCTGCGCCATCGGCCGTTACCCAGTTGCGAAACCGGGAGGAGTCACGCTGAAACTGCCCCTTGCTGGAGGCCGTGTCGTACCAGACATCGTGCCAGACGCCATCCACAAGCATACCCATCATCGTCTCCCTGTTCTGTTCTTTCCTGAGATAGAGGAACTCACGGTTTTCGAACACCCGCGCAAATGATGAACAGTGCGTTTTTGGCTTTGACAGCGACCTGTTTTCTGCTATCGGCGATGTGAACTCTTTGGGACCGATCCATCATGATGCCTACAGGAACCTTGCGACGACGCTGATGCTTGAAAAGTGTCTCTGTACACTCCGCCATCCCGTTCTGTTGCTTGCTGGTTTCTGATCCCATGAAAAAACATGATCTCGTCTATCTGACCGAGGACGCTTCCCACGATACTGCCATTGAGGATATCAACCGCGAAGCCTTTGGGCCGGGACGGTTTGCCAAAACGGCAGCCCGTATTCGCGAGCAGGGACCGCACGACCGGCAGTTATCGTTTATTTGCGCCGATGATGGTGAAACCATCGCGTCTGTGCGCATGACGCCGGTTTTGGCGGGCTGTGTGAACGCGCATCTGCTGGGGCCGCTGGCCGTGCGACCATCGCATCAGGGCAGGGGCATTGGCCGGGAACTGGTGCGTATTGCAGTGGAAGCGGCGCGGCGCAAGGGCTCCGAAGGCGTGATCTTGGTGGGCGATCCGCCCTATTATCAGCCACTCGGGTTTGAGCCTGTGCCCTATGGCGCTCTCGTCTTTCCCGGCCCGGTCAACCCGGCCCGGGTGCTGGTGGTGCCTATGGGCGACGAGATTCCCGCCCGGATCGCTGGCACAATCGGTTGGCGAGCGAGCGATTAACGCCCTTCGCGATACCATGTGGCGGAAATCAGCAGCAGCAGCGCCGCCACACCGGCGAAACCGGCAAACAGCGGCAGACTGTTGATGCCCTTCAACACGGATTCGTTGGTCATACGCACAGCCATGCGCTGATCATCCTGCACCCGCACGGTGCCGTTGACCGGTAAAATCTGTGGCATGGCCGTTGCGCTTCCGTCCGAGGCCAACAGCCGGTGAACGGTCCCCTTCGTCGCTTTTGCCATGGGGGCCAGCGTGTCCGTTGTCGATACCGTGGCTTTGAACTCCGGTGCATCAACGGCGCCAACATGGACAAGCGCACTGAGATCTCCGTTCTTGATCTCGAACAGGCCGGTTTGCGTGGTGGCAACCTCGGCTTTGAACTGGCCGGGGGCATCCGGGTTCAGTGTCAAAGGCTGCGTTTCGCCGGATGGCAGCGTGAGAGTGGCTTCACCGGGCGCGTCCTTTAGCGTCTGGCGGGTTACTTCCAGCGTGCGGCCAAAGGCCCGCGCCGTCAGGGCTTCTTCCTCCAGCGCCGGTTCCTTCATCAGCCAGTGGGCCATGCGGCGGTAGAGGGAGGCATGCGGGCCGCCCCCTTCAAACCCGCGTGCCCAAAGCCAGCCCTGATCTGATAGCAGCATAGCGACCCGGCCTTCGCCGACACGGTCCAGCACCAGCAGCGGCTTGCCATTGGCCCCTTCCATGACCGTGGTGCCCTTGGGGCTATCCACATCCACGGTGCGGAACCAGCGGCCCCACTTTGGCGGTTCGGACTGCGACCCTTCGAGACCACGGGTGACCGGATGTTTTTTGCCGTCTTCCGACAAGCGGGGATAGAAGGGCGCATCGTTCATCAAACCCGTGGGGCTGGCGGGAAGAATGGAGGACAGGGGCGTGAGTGCAACCGAATCCTCTCCTGCATGTTCCGGCCCCGCCGCGATCAGCAGCGCGCCACCGCGCTGCACATATTGGGCAATGTTATCGTAATAGACGATGGGCAACACGCCGCGGTGCTGGTAGCGATCAAATATGATCAGATCGAATTCGTCGATCTTGTCGATGAACAGTTCCTGCGTGGGAAAGGCAATCAGCGACAGTTCGTTGATGGGCGTGCCATCCTGCTTTTCAGGTGGGCGCAGAATGGTGAAGTGCACCAGATCCACCGCCGCATCTGATTTCAACAGGTTGCGCCATGTGCGCTCGCCGCTATGAGGTTCGCCGGATACCAAGAGAACGCGCAGGTTCTGGCGAATACCATCGATCACCTGAACAGCGCGATTATTTGCAGTGCTCACCTCACCGGCGATGGGCGCGAAGCTCAACTCGACAATGTTGTTGCCACCGCGTGGCAAGCGGAATGACAGGGGCACATCGGCTCCCGGAACGGCGCTCTGGCGCGCAATCTCATCCCCGTTCAGGGTAATGATGACATCGGATGGCCCCTGTGGCACGGGGCCATCGTCAATGAGGCGGAAACTGAGCTGGCTGTCCTGCCCGACAATGCCGAAACGGGGTGCGCTGGCAAACTCGATCCGGCGATCAAATTCTGCCGGACGGCCCGTAATCAACCCATGCAGAGGGGCATCGAAGCCGGGGAGGCTGGAACTGGCGGGAATATCGTGGATTTGCCCATCGGTGATGAAGAATGCACCGCCGATCCGTGCCGAGGGTACATCGGACAGGGCGGAGGTGAAGGCTGAAAACATGCGGGTCGAAGGCCGTTCCTCGGTCTCGTCATTGGTCACCGAGACTTCGCGCACGTCGATATCCGGGTAAGCGGCAAGACGGGATTTCAGCGTGGCCAGAGCCGCGTCGGTCGTGGCCGTGCGTTCGCCATTCTGCTGGCTTTGGCTTCGGTCGACCACGACGGCCACGACCGTCGATAGCGGCTCTCGCTCTTCGCTGGATACGACCGGGTTCAGGAGCGCCAGCATAAGCAGCGCCAGGGCGAGTGCGCGCAGCACCGCGCCGCGCATACCGCGCCACAGGGAAAAACCGGCAATCAGCACGGCAAGGCTGCCGAGCAGCGCCAGCGCGAAAGGCCCAAGAAGGGGTGAGAGGGTAACCGTCATTGGCCCAGCCTTTCCAGAAGCGCGGGCACATGGACCTGGTCGGCCTTGTAGTTGCCAGTCAGCATATACATCATGATATTGGTGCCGGTGCGAAAGGCGTGTTCACGCTGCACATCATCCGGCGGCACGGTGGGCAACAGGGGTGCGCCTGCGGCATCAATGGCCCAGGCCCCGGCAAAATCATTGCCGGTGATGAGAATGGGCGAGACGCCATCGCCGGAGCGGCTGCGCTGAGATTGGTTGCCATCCAGCCGTGATTCTGTCCACAACGGGCTGCCGCTGTAGCGGCCTGGAAATGCGTTGAGCAAATAGAAGGACTTGGTCAACACATGGTCCGGCGGCACGGGCTCCAAAGGCGGGATGTCCAGATTGGCAAGAATGGCCTGAAGACGCTCGGCATTTGGTCCCTGATCGGCATTGCCGGACAGCGACGAAAACTGGTCCCGTGTGTCAAACAGCACTGTGCCGCCACCGCGCATATAGGCTTCGATACGGCTGACGGCCTCAGCACTTGGCATGGGGGCCGTTGCCGAGATCGGCCAATAGATCAGCGGGTAGAAAGAGAGTTCATCGCTGGCAATATCGAGCCCGACTGCTGCTGCCGGTTCCAGCGTCGTGCGCCATGTCAGCCAGTCGGTCAGGCCCGCCAGCCCACGCTCGGATATCGTATCCACATCGCTTTCGCCGGTTTTGACATAGGCCAGATGCGTGGTGGCAAGATTGTCCATGATCTGGCTTTCATTGGGCCGGGAATCGTCCGCTTTCGTGGGGTCGACGGGCAGGAGAAGGCAGCTGAGTGCCAGCAGCAGCATCGGCAGGGCAGCACGCCGTGTCCATTTCAGGCCGCCGCGCAGGAAGAGGACGATCAGCGTATCGATCAGCATCAACAAGAGCGCTGTGGTCAAGAGTGCAGGTTTCAAAGCGTGCTGCGGGCTTCCCGCCAAGGTTTCGCGCACCACAGAGGGGGCATCGGCGAGGGGGCGGAGCGTTGTGTCTTTTCCGAAAAGATTCAAAGCGGTAAAGCCGTCCTGTGACCCATAGAGTCCGGGTGGGTTATCCTGACTTACGACCGGCGCCGCGCCTTCGCGCAGAGTGAGCGGGCGGGCAGAGCCGGTCTCGGTGATCAACGCGCCATTTGCGTTCAACAGGCGATAGGGGGCGAGGGTCGTAGCTTCAACGATATTGCCGGTCGCGGCACTGCCACGGGAAAGCTGCACGGTGCGCCGCAGCATGTCCACGAAATCGCCCGTTACCGGCAGGTTGGACCACGAGGTCTCGGCGCTGACATGGAACAGGATGATGCGGCCCGCCCCAACCGTGCTGGTGGTCACCAGCGGTGTGCCATCGGCAAGGCTGGCCCATGTGCGCTCTGCCAGATCTGGGGTGGGTTCGGCCAAAACCTGCCGGTTGACACGAACGCTTTCGGGCTTCGCCATTCCTGAAAACGGGCTGGAAGCCGGGTAATCAGCGAGCGGTTGCGGTTCTGACCACGAGAGCGCCCCGCCTAGCGCCCGTTCGCCCTGGCGCAGCGTGACGGGAACCAGAGGATCTTCCGCAGGCGCACCGGCAAGGCGCGGTCCGGCAAAGCGGATCAGCGTTCCACCCTGCTCGATCCATGTTTTCACAGGGCCGTAGATCGGTTCGGGAAGGCGACCGATATCGGCCATGATCAACGCCGAAGGCTTCTGCGCCAGCAATTCCGGCACGGCAATGGAAAGGTCGGTTTCCCGTGGTTGAATCAGGTCGGCATAGGGGCTCAGCGCACGGTTGATGTAGTAGAGCGGCGATAGCAGCGGCTGCGTCTGGTCGGAAACCTCGCCGCTCAACAATGCCACGCGACGGCGGCGGAAATTATCGTCCAGCAGATAGGTGGCCCCGGCAGTCGACAGGCCGTCTATGCCGATACGGGCGAAGTCGTTGCGCAGTTCGAACGGCGCAGAAATGGATCCGGTGGCGGTGTTTGCCCCGGCCTCAAACGTGGCCGTGCCGTTGCCAATCGCGCGGCCACGGCTGTCATAGGCGGTTAGCGGCACGGTCTGTGCTGCTGCACTGTTCAGCCGTGTCAGCGTGACGGACATGGTATCGGCATTGTTTGCCGCTGTTGTCACCGCAATGGCGTTGTCGCCGGTATCGGTGATCAAGCGGATATCTGCCGATTGAAGCGTGGCGAGGTCGTTCAGCGTGGTATCCCGCTCACCCTCGGCAATACCATCTGTCATGAAAACGAGGCTGCCCGGTGTAACGCCTAACAGGCCCGTTTTCAGCGCCGTGAAGGCTGCGGCGCGCTGTGGCAATAGCGGTTGCGCGGTGGCAGCGGTGAGCCTTTGACGGGCCACATCGGCGGATACGGGCACGGCATCGTGTGCCGCGTCTGCCGTCAACAGCAGCGAGACGGCGACGTTGCGATCCTCCGCATCATCCAGAAGCGCGTTTGCCGCAGTCAGCCGCTGGGGCCAATCGGGCGCGCTGGTCCAGCCATTGTCGATGATCAGGACCAGCGGGCCTGTGTCCGCCACGGCATTTTGCCGCGGGTTGAGAACAGGATTGGCGATGGCCAGAATAACGGCAGCAGCGGCCAACATCCGCAACACAGTCAGCCACCACGGGCTTTTCGCCGCTGTTTCATCCCGCTTCAACACGCTCGCCAGAATGCGCAGAGGGGGGAAAACTTCCCTGTTGGGGCGCGGTGGCGTTAGCCGCAATAGCCACCAGATCGCAGGCAAAGCCAGCAGCGCCAGCAGAACTGCCGGGCTGGCAAAGGCAAAGGGCAGGCTGCTCATGGTGTCCGCCCCTGAATTGCCGTGGTCATGCCACCGGCACCACCGGAAAGATAGGTGTGGATGCTGGCCAGCGCCTGCGATGCGGGATGGTCGGTGCGGTGCGTGGTAAAGGTCCAGCCCAGACGGCGCAGCCCCTGCCCAAGGGTTGTGCGGCGCGCAATGTAGGCGCGGCGGTAATCGTCGACCAAGGTTTCGGCCCGTCCTGCGGTCAACGTCTGGCCGGTTTCCGGGTCGGTAAATTCGGTGCGACCCGCATAAGGAAAGCTCTCCTCTGCAGGATCGGCGATCTCCAGAACATGGCCGCGCAGGCCTCGGCGCGCCAGTTGAGATAGTGATTCAAGAACATCGGACGGAGAATCCAGAAAATCGCCTATCACTATGATTTCGCTGGGAGAACGTATCATCTGTGTATCCGGCAAAACCGTGGTTGCGCCGTTGTGGTACAGGGCACGGGCCAGGCGTTCGGCCCCATTGCGGGCAGCCACAGGTTCCATCACGCC
This sequence comes from Rhizobium sp. CFBP 8762, assembly GCF_014841565.1. Classification (GTDB taxonomy): domain Bacteria; phylum Pseudomonadota; class Alphaproteobacteria; order Rhizobiales; family Rhizobiaceae; genus CFBP-8762. The sequence goes on along the minus strand of NZ_JACYUD010000009.1, from coordinate 33,265 downwards.
GGGGTAACCGACGCGCTCCCCGGAGCGCGACAGCACCTCGGCCAGCGCCAGCAAAATCACCAGTGCACGGGCTTCCTTGGAGTCAAGCGCCAGCGTGGATTTGAACCGCATGGACTCCGACAAATCGGCCCACAGCCAAAGCGTATGGGCGGCTTCCCATTCGCGATCGCGCACATAGGTGTGGTCGTCACGGGCGGAGCGTCGCCAGTCGATACGCGCAAGGCTTTCGCCTTCGCCATAGGGGCGGAATTGCCAGAAATTTTCGCCAATGCCGCGTTTGCGGCGGCCATGCCAGCCGGAAATTACCGTGTTGGCAATGCGTTTGGCGTCCACCAGACAATCCGGCAGCAGGCTGGCGCTTTCGCGCGCTGCCAGCAGCCTGTTGCCCGCTCTGGTTTTTTCAACGGTTTGGCCGAGAGGTGCCACGCGCTGTTATGCCCCCATCCGGGCGACAAGACCGGAGATAACGTCGCGCACGCTCAAGCCATCGGCGCGCGCAGCAAAGGTCAGCGCCATGCGGTGCTGCAAGACCGGCTCTGCCAGCGCTTTCACGTCATCAATCGAGGGCGCGAGGCGACCGTCATAAAGCGCGCGCGCCCGCGCCGTCAGCATCAGCGCCTGTCCGGCACGGGGACCGGGGCCCCATGCAATGTGCCGGTCCGTATCGGTCTCAGCGCCACCGGTGCCTTGATTTGCCCCCTGATTTGGACGCGCCGAGCGCACCAGCGCCAGAATGGCATCCACAACGCTCTCGCTCACCGGCATCCGGCGAATAAGAGTCTGGATTTCCATCAGCCGCGTGGCGTCGATCACCGCGTGGGCATGGGCTTCCTGACCCGCCGTCGTTTCCAGGATGATGCGGCGCTCGGCGGCCAAATCCGGGTAGCCGACATCCACCTGCATCAGAAACCGGTCCAGTTGTGCCTCCGGCAGCGGGTAGGTGCCTTCCTGCTCCAGCGGGTTCTGGGTGGCAAGAACGTGGAACGGTTTGGGCAGGTCATAGGGACGTCCCGCCACCGTTACGTGGTATTCCTGCATGGCCTGCAACAGGGCTGATTGCGTGCGCGGGCTGGCGCGGTTGATTTCGTCTGCCATCAGCAATTGCGCAAAAATAGGACCTTTGAGAAAGCGGAACGACCGGCGGCCATCCTCATCCTGATCCATCACCTCGGAGCCCAGAATATCGGACGGCATCAGGTCGGGCGTGAACTGAACGCGGTTTGCGTCCAACCCAAGAACGGTGCCAAGCGTATTGACGAGCTTGGTCTTGGCAAGCCCCGGAAGGCCGACCAGCAGCGCATGTCCGCCGGACAGCACCGCAAGCAGGGTCTGCTCCACCACGCTTTCCTGACCGAAGATGACGGTCGCGACCTCGCGGCGTATGGCGGAGATATGGTCAAGCGCCTGTTCCGCCTGCGCGATGATGGCTTTCTCATCGAACGTGGCGTCGGTCGTGGTCATTACACCCATCATCAGTTCCCTTATTGCCGAATCGGTTCAGCGTCCGTTCTGTCCGTCTTGCCTTACCTTATAATTTGGCGGAAGGCTGACAAGTCACACGCGAAAGACTATGTTTCGTTGACGATGACACGCAACCGGGACCGAACCATGGCAACGCAGGAAATAGATGGCAAGGGAAACGCGGACGCGCTGGCGGCACTGATCACCCGTGCCGGTGCGCAAGCCGATCAGGGCCGGTCCTTGCCCCCGGTCGAGCGCTGGAACCCGGCCTTTTGCGGCGATATCGACATGGAAATTCGCGCCGATGGCACATGGTTCTACATGGGCACACCCATTGCAAGACAGGCTTTGGTACGGTTGTTTTCTACCGTGCTGCGCCGCGATGAGGATGGCAAAACCTACCTTGTTACGCCTGTGGAAAAACTGGGTATCCGCGTTGTCGATGCGCCATTTCTGGCAGTGGAGATGAGCGTGAGCGAGCGTGATGGCTTGAAAGTACTGACATTCCGCACCAGCGTTGGCGATGTGGTGGAGGCGGGGCCTGGCAACCCCCTGCGGTTTGTGCAGGACGGCGACACGCAGGGGTTAAAACCCTATCTGCTCGTGCGCGGGCGTCTGGAAGCACTTCTTTCCCGCGCCGTTATGTATGAGCTGGTTGAGCAGGGCGAAACGGTCGATGTCGCCGGTCAGTCCGTGTTTGCCGTGCAGTCGAACGGTGTGGTGTTTCCTGTTATGCCTGCGGATGCCCTTGCTGTTGATGTTTCGGCGCAATGATGCTGTTTTCTGCCGATGATTTTCGCCGCCGCGCGCTGGTGCAGGCGGGTGGGCCGGTTGATACGGCGTGGCGGGAGCACGGCGATTTTCTGCTGAACCCCGATGTGGTGCCCACGCTCGAGCGCATGTCGCTGCGCGACGCAGCCGTGCTGGTGCCGGTGATTGACGATGGCGCGGATGCGCGTGTGATCTTCACCGAGCGCACGGCCAAGCTGCGCAAGCATTCCGGCCAGATCGCCTTTCCCGGCGGGTCCATCGATGCGGGCGATCATGGGCCGGAGGGCGCGGCTTTGCGCGAGACCGAGGAGGAAATCGGCATCGATCGCCGGTTCGTGGAGCCGGTCGCCCGCCTGCCGCATTACATGGCACTATCCGGGTTTCGGATTACGCCCATTCTGGCGGTGGTGCAGCCGGGTTTCAAAATCACGCCCAACCCGGACGAGGTAGCCTCGGTTTTCGACGTCCCGCTGTCATTTCTGATGAACCCGGACAACCACGCGCGCGGGGTCGCCAACTGGCTGGGCGGTGACCGGCATTACTACAAAATGCCCTATGAGGGGCGCAATATCTGGGGCATTACCGCAGGCATTGTCCGCATGCTCTACGAAAGGCTGTATCATGACCTCGATTGCTGATCAAAGCTGGTTTGCAGCGCCCGCGCTGCGCCGCGTGTTCACGCTTCTGAATGCCGATGGCGGCGAGGTTCGTGTGGTGGGCGGCGCGGTGCGCAACAGCCTGATGCAGCTGCCCGCAGGCGATATCGATATGGCAACCACACTGACGCCCGATGTGGTGACCGAGCGGGCCAAGTCGGCGCATATCCGCGTTATTCCAACCGGTATCGAGCATGGAACGGTAACGCTGCTGGTTGACGACACGCCTTTTGAGGTCACCACCTTGCGGCGTGATGTGGAAACGGATGGCCGCCACGCACAGGTGGCGTTTGGCACGGACTGGGCCGTGGACGCCGGACGCCGTGATCTGACGATCAACGCACTCTATGCGACGGCGGATGGAACGGTTGTCGATCTCGTCGGTGGCCTCAAGGATATCGAGACCCGCACAGTGCGCTTTATCGGCGATGCGGGCACGCGGATTGAAGAGGACACTCTGCGTATCCTCCGCTTCTTCCGCTTTTTTGCACTTTATGGCGCGGGCCGGCCGGATGCCGATGGGCTTCGCGCCAGTGCGCGGGCAAAGGACAAAATTTCCACCCTGTCTGCCGAGCGGATTTGGGTTGAAACGCGCAAGCTGCTGTCGGCAAAAGATCCCGGCCGCGCATTGTTGTGGATGCGGCAAGCGGGCGTTTTAACCGCTGTGCTGCCGGAAACGGAAAAATGGGGCATCGATACGATCCCGGCTCTGATCGCAACCGAAGCCACGCTCGGCTGGGAGGTGGATCCGCTGTTGCGGCTGGCTGCCATCGTGCCGCCAGATGGTGAGCGGCTGGCGCAGATGTCCACACGGCTGAAAATGTCGAGGGGGGAGGCCGCGTGTTTGCAGACCTATGCGAATGCACCGGTGGTGACGGATGCGACGGCTGATCTTGTGCTGGATCGTCTGCTGTATCGCAACGGTGCGGCAGGCATTGTCATGCGGCTGAGAATTGCGCTGGCGAACGCCCGCCAATCGGTGGGAGAAAGCGAATCAGCCATGCGCAAGGCTGGCGCGTTGCAGCGCTTGCTGGATCGGGCGCTGGGATGGACGCAACCTCAATTCCCCTTAAGCGGGGCAGATGCACTGGCAAACGGTGTTGCGTCGGGGCCGCGCGTCGGAAAACTGCTGGCGGGCCTTGAGCAGGAGTGGCTGGATGCAAATTTCACGATGAATCGCGAAGCCTTATTGTTGCGTCTGTCTGAAAAGATTGATCAGGCCGAAGCCTGATCAACTTCCGTATCGTCGGCAATCCGCGCTTTGATGTTGTCGACCATGGTTTCGCGAATATCCGTCTCGCCATGGGTGGTTTTTAAATGATCGACCGCGCGTCGTACGACTTCTGCATCGGTGGCAGCCCGGGTGTGCCAATTGCAGCCGGGAACCAGTGATCCACACTCAAACGTTTTCATGATGCTTCCTCCATCCTCAAAGATAGAAGACAAAAACGGCTGATTTGTTCCGTTAGAGCACGTCCGGCGAGCACGTGTTCGCTGGACGTGCTCTAACCTCTTGTTTTGTCGCATTGTCCGTGCGTGAAAGCGATTCCACTTCACTGGAAATGCTTTAAGGCCAGCGCACAACCGGGGGCAGGGACGACAGGATCGAATCGACGTTTCCACCGGTTTTCAGGCCGAAAATCGTGCCACGATCATAGAGCAGATTGAATTCCACATAGCGGCCACGGCGGACCAGTTGCTCATTGCGCGCTTCCTGAGACCATGGCGTGTTGAAGTTTGAGCGCACGATCTTGGGGTAAACCAGCGCGAATGCCTTGCCGACATCCTGCGTAAACGCAAAATCGGCTTCCCAGCCACCCGCTTGCGGCGAAGAGTGCTGCCAGTCGAAGAAAATACCGCCGACACCGCGTGGCTCGTTGCGATGTTTCAGGAAGAAATAATCATCGCACCAGTCTTTGAACTTGGCATAATCTGCAACCGCATGGCGGCGGCAGGCAATTTCCATGGCCTTGTGGAACAGCAACGTATCCGGGTCGCTCTGCGTGCGGCGGCTGTCCAGCACCGGCGTCAGGTCCGCGCCTCCACCAAACCACTGGCTGGTGGTCACGACCATGCGCGTGTTCATGTGCACCGCTGGCACATTGGGGTTGACCGGGTGGGCAATCAGCGAAATGCCGGAGGCCCAGAACCGCGGGTCTTCTTTTGCGCCGGGCATTTGCTCGCGAAACTCCGGCGAAAACTCACCATATACGGTGGAAGTATGGACCCCGACCTTTTCAAACACCCGGCCTTCCATCATCGACATGATGCCACCACCGCCAGCACCTTCATCGCGCGCCCAGGGGCGGCGGGTAAAGCGGCCCGGCGGCTCATCCGAAAGGGGACCGGTTACGTCGTCTTCAATGGCCTCAAACGCCTGGCAAATCGTGTCACGCAGGCTTTCGAACCATTGGCGGGCCAAATCTTTTTTGGCCTCGATATCGTCTGGCAAGCCCTGCGGCAGCTCTGGTCGTTCCATGGTCTTCAGGTCCTGTCGATTCGTCTTTGATCCGCACCGTTTCACGGATTGGTTCAGCTTTGCAACGGCCCGGCCATGTCATGTGAACGAAATGACTCGCAAAACGTGCCATCCGACCTTATCTTGGCTGACGGAGATTGAAGATGGCCAAGCTTTACCGGACGCCGCCGCTGGATGGGCTGCGCCGACAAATAGCGAAAAGCCGCCGCGAGAAAGCGGGGCAACCGGAAAGCCTGTTTGTGCGCGAGACCTATTGTCTCACGCGCGGCGAGGCGCGTGCCAAAGCCAAAGAATGGTTCGAGTCCTGGCCGAAAGCTGCCTATTGGACTACGGTCGAAAGCTGGCGGCAGCTCGATACAGGCGAAATTGAATTCACCATGCGGCGTCTTCCAACAGCCGATTAGCTGACAAAGTATGCAAAACCACGGGTCTGGCGCAAGGCTTCACCGGCCACCATAGCCGCTGCCATGGCGACATTCAGCGAGCGCTGCCCCTCAACCATCGGGATGAGAATACGCGCATCTGCCGTGTCGTGCACCGTATCCGGCACGCCTGCGCTCTCGCGACCGAACAGGAGAATATCGTCCGGTTCGAATGCAAATGTGGTGTAGGCCACCGCGCTTTTAGTGGAGCCAAGGATCAGGCGACGCCCGCTAGTTTTGCGCCAATCCTCAAAATGCGCCCAGTCGAGATGGCGGGTTAGCGTCACGGAAGCAATGTAATCCATGCTAGAGCGTTTCAGCGAACGGTCAGACAGATCGAAACCGGCAGGTTCGATAACATCCAGCCCAAGGCCTAAACAGGCGGCAAGCCGCATGATTGTTCCTGTGTTTCCGGGAATATCGGGCTGATAAAGGGCTAGACGCAGCATTTTTGGTCTCATATGCGCAAATTCTACAAAAAACGTGTTTCACTTCTAGCCATTTTTACCAAACCGCGATAGGTTCGGCACAATCTTATCCCGAGAGCAGGAGGCCGTGCCCATGAGACAGTTCAGACACCGCCTCCGCCCTGTAGGCATTGTTTTACAGGCCTGACGACTCTCCACCCTCTTTTTGATTCTTCTAACGTTACCGACTGTCGCAACTGGCGACTCTGCTCGGGTCTGACAGCGCTTTCAGCGCTGGTTCTTTGGAGTCTGACATGTTTGGCTGGTTTGAACAGCGTATCAATCCGTATCCAGAGGCTGCGCCTACGCAGCCACCGGCAACATTCAAAGCCTTTTTGTGGCATTACTCGAGGGATGCTGCGCCATGGCTGGCGCTGATGGCCGTACTGACCGCCTTGATTGCGGTGGGAGAGGTTTTTCTATTCGGTTTCCTCGGGAAAATCGTAGACTGGCTATCTACAGCGGGACCAGAAGGGTTTCTGGCGCGCGAAGGCTGGCGGCTTGCTGGCATGGGTGTGCTGGTCGCCATCATTCTGCCGTTTCTGGTGTTTCTGGATGCGGTGATCGTGCATCAAGTGCTGCTTGGCAATTACCCGATGATTGGCCGGTGGCAGATGCACCGCTATCTGCTGCGCCAGAGCGTCTCGTTCTTTTCCAACGAGTTTGCGGGTCGTGTGGCAACCAAGGTCATGCAGACATCTTTGGCCGTGCGTGAAACGGTCATCAAGATGCTGGACGTGTTCGTCTACGTCGTCGTGTTTTTCCTGACGATGACGGGGCTAATCATCGCCGCTGATTGGCGTCTCGCGGTGCCGTTGATTGTCTGGGTGGCCGTCTACGTTCTGCTGCTGCGGTATTTCGTGCCGAAACTGCGCGAGATTGCGTCCGTGCAGGCGGATGCGCGCTCCTCCATGACTGGACGTCTGGTGGACAGTTACACCAATATTTCAACCGTCAAGCTGTTCTCTCACGCAGGCCGTGAGGAGGATTACGCACGTGACAGCATGGATATTTTCCTGCAGACCGTACATCGGCAGATGCGCCTTGTCACCAAGCTCAATTCATTGATTTACTTTAACAATAGTCTGTTGATCTTTGTCGTCTCGGCCTTGGCGATTGCGTTCTGGCTGTCGGGCACTGTCACTGTTGGCGCAATCGCGGTGGTCATCGGTCTTGCCTTGCGCATCAACGGCATGGCGCAGTGGGTGATGTGGGAAGTGTCCGCGCTGTTTGAAAATATCGGCGTCGTTCATGATGGCATGGAGATGCTTGCGCGCAAGCACGATATCGAAGACCACCCAACCAGCACGGCATTGGTCGCGAAAGCCGGTGCTATCAGCTTTGAAAATGTGCGCTTTCACTACGGCAAGCAGCGCAGCGTCATCGAGAATTTTTCGCTCGAAATTCGGGCAGGTGAGCGCGTGGGTCTGGTTGGACGGTCAGGCGCTGGCAAAACGACGCTGATCAACCTGTTGCTGCGGTTCTACAATCTGGAATCCGGGCGCATTCTGGTGGATGGCGAGGATATTTCGCTTGTCACGCAGGACAGTCTGCGGGCGAGAATTGGCGTGGTGTCGCAGGATACGTCGCTGCTGCACCGCTCCATTCGGGAAAATATTGCCTATGGCAAGCCGGACGCGACCGATGAGGACATCATCCATGCGGCCAAGCGTGCCAATGCCTGGGATTTCATCGAGACGCTGGAGGATCATCAGGGCCGCAAAGGGCTGGATGCACAGGCTGGTGAGCGTGGCGTGAAACTATCGGGCGGCCAGCGCCAGCGCATTGCCATTGCCCGCGTGTTCCTGAAGGACGCGCCGATCCTTGTTCTGGATGAGGCCACATCGGCGCTCGACTCCGAGGTGGAAGCCGCCATTCAGGAAAACCTGTTTGCGCTGATGCAGGGCAAAACCGTGATTTCCATCGCGCACCGTTTGTCGACGCTGACGCAAATGGACCGGCTGATTGTGCTGGAGCAGGGCAGGATTGCGGAAACCGGTTCTCACGATAAGCTGGCCGCAGGCAATGGATTGTATGCCGATCTCTGGTCCCGCCAGTCCGGTGGGTTCATTGCCGATGATGCAAAAGCGGACCCGGTTCCTGCGCAGTAATACAAATGGCCGCCGGATTGGGAGCATAATCCGACCGGAGCGAAGCGAGGATCGATAAGATTATGCTTCAAGAATAAAGGTTTAGAGCGCCGTTCCGATTCAATCAGAACGAAAAGCGCTCTAAACCCGGCGGCCATTGTTCCTAGCTTGTGAAGAAATTCTGCGTGCCGTGCGCCTCTATAGCATCGGCCAAGCGGCTGAGGGCATGAACGTAGGCGGCGGTGCGCACCGACAGGGACTTGTCCGTGGCGACGCCCCAGATTTTACGGCCTTCGCGCTCCATGATCACCTTCAGGCGCTCATGGATTTCTTCCACCGGCCAGTAATAGCCCTGCCGGTTTTGAACCCATTCGAAATAGGACACAGTCACGCCCCCGGCATTGGCAAGAATATCCGGCAGAACGACGATGCTCTTTGCTTCGAGAATTGCGTCCGCGTCACTGGTAATCGGCCCGTTTGCGAGTTCCAGAATAACCTTGGCCTTGATGCTGTTGGCATTGCCCTCGTGGATCATGTTTTCCAGCGCGGCAGGCACCAGCAGGTCGCATTCGGCGGCAATCAGGTCGTCGGCGGAAATGGCGACGTGACCGTTTGCGCCAGCCGTCGCCGCCACCGACTTTCCATCCTTCTTGGCAGCAAACAGCGCATCCAGATTAAGTCCTTCAGCGCACATCACTGCGCCTTGCGTATCAGATACCGCGACAATTTTATGGCCGTCGGCTGCAGCCAGACGGGCATAGTGTTGCCCGGCATTACCGAATCCCTGAATGGCAACCGAGTGCGAGGCCCCGAGTTTCAGATCCTGTGCCAGATGGTTGACAAGGTAGAAACCACCGCGCGCGGTCGCATCTTCACGTCCAAGTGAGCCACCCAGCGCAATCGGTTTGCCGGTAATGACAGCCGGGCTCGATTGGCCGACGATCTGGCTGTACTCGTCAGCCATCCAGCCCATGATCATGGAGTTGGTGTAGACGTCGGGTGCCGGAATATCGCGGTCCGGACCAATGATATTGGCAAATGCCTGAACATACGCGCGCGACAGGCGCTCCAGTTCTGCTTTTGACAGTGTACGGGGATCAACCTGAACGGCACCCTTGCCGCCGCCATAGGGCAGGTTCATGACCGCGCATTTGAACGTCATCCAGAATGCGAGCATTTCGACTTCATCGGCGCTGGCATCCGGGTGGTAGCGAATGCCCCCTTTGGTTGGCCCACGCGTGTCGTCATAGCGGCATCGCCACGCCAGAAAGGATTTGCGCGAGCCGTCATCCATGCGAATCATCAGGCGGACTTTGGTCGTTTCCCGGGCATATTTCAGTTTCTCGATAACGTCCGCGTCGATTTCGAGCTGCGCAGCAGCAGCATCAAGGCGCAGAAGGGCGTGATCCAGCAGGCCGGGATGGGACATCATTATTCCTTTAAAACGATTGAATCTCCAGGAGCGAACACTACTCAAGCATTTCAAAAATGCAATGTACCTGATGTAGAAATTCAAGATTTACAATCGTTGATTCCGGTCACGTCATTATTGCGAAACCGCTGCACAATCTCGCCCGACCTGCCTATATACGGCTCATGCTGAAAAACATTGCTCGCCGTTTCGAAACCTGGATTGAACCTTTCGCGCCCCGCCAGAACTTGCGTCCACCATCCGGTGTGCTGGCGTTTATCTGGTTCTATGTCTCGCAGGCCAAGCTTCCCTTTCTCGCCATGCTGGTGCTGGGTGGGCTTGTGGCGATGCTGGAAGCGGGCCTGTTCTACTTCGTCGGTCGGCTGGTGGACATCCTGGATAGCGTGAAGCCGGAGGCCGGATGGACCGGTCTGATGGCCGCGCACGGTGCTGAGCTTGCATTCATGCTGGCCATTGTGCTGATTGCGCGGTTTGTGGTGGTCACGCTACAGGCATTGGTCGAGGAGCAAACCATTGTTCCAGGTTTTTTCAATCTGGTTCGCTGGCAGGCCTATGCTCATGTGGCGCGCCAGAGTATCTCATTCTTTCAAAATGATTTTTCCGGACGCATTGTCACCAAGGTCTGGTCTGCGGGGCAATCGACGGGCGATCTCATGGTCGCCATTCTGCAGGTCGTCTGGTTTGTCGTCATCTACGCCGCCTCCACCATGGCGCTGGTGTTTCAGTTGGACTGGCGGCTGGCAGCCATCGTACTGGTCTGGATCGTGACGTTCCTGTGTCTTGCCCGCTACTTCGTGCCGAAAATCCGCAAGCTCGCACGCGAGAGCGCCGAGGCCTCGTCTTCGCTCAACGGGCGTATGGTCGATGCCTATTCCAACATCCAGACGCTGAAACTCTTTGGCCGGGATGACGAGAACGACCGCTATGTGCGCGCAGGTTTTGACCGGTTTCAGCGGGCGATCATACCGTTTACCCGATATCTCACCAGTGTCCGCGCCTCGCTTGCACTCCTGTCCGGCCTCATGATTTCCAGCATTGCGGCTTTTGCAGTGCATTTGTGGCTATCCGGTACCATCAGCGCCGGTGCGGTGGCTTTCACGCTGGCGCTTGTGCTGCGCCTGAATATGTTGCTTGGCCGAATGATGAGCCAGTTCAACTCTATTATGCGCAACATAGGCACCATCCAGAACTCTGCCGAACTGATTTCAAAGCCGCTTGGCATGGTGGATAGGCCGGAAGCACCGTCTCTTGTGGTGGAACAGCCCGATATCCGGTTTGAAAACATCCGCTTTCATTACGGCAAGGGTGCCGGAATCATTGATGACCTGTCGCTGACCATCCGCCCCGGCGAGAAGGTCGGCATTGTCGGCCATTCCGGTGCGGGTAAGTCCACGCTCGTGAATCTGCTGTTGCGGTTTTATGATCTGGAAGGAGGGCGTATTCTGATCGACGGCCAGAACATTGCCGATGTTGCTCAGGAATCGCTGCGGGCACAAATCGGCATGGTCAGTCAGGATACTGCACTCCTGCATCGCTCCGTGCGCGACAACATCCTGTTCGGTCGCCCGGATGCAGGCGAGGATGCGCTGGTGCAGGCGGCCAAGGAGGCCGAAGCGCTGGATTTCATTCAAAGCTTATCCGACCAGAACGGCAGGCGCGGGTTCGATGCGCATGTGGGAGAACGTGGCGTGAAGCTGTCGGGCGGCCAACGCCAGCGCATTGCCATTGCCCGCGTGTTGTTGAAAAATGCACCGATCCTGGTGCTGGACGAGGCCACCTCGGCGCTGGATTCCGACGTTGAAGCGGCCATCCAGTCAAACCTCCAGCGGCTGATGGGTGGCAAGACCGTGCTGGCCATTGCGCACCGTCTGTCAACCATCGCTGCACTGGACCGTCTCGTGATTTTGCAGGCCGGGCAGATTGTCGAGCAGGGGACTCACGCTGAACTGCTTCGCGCTGGCGGTGTTTATGCCGGGCTCTGGGCACGCCAGTCCGGTGGCTTTATCGGGGTCAATTCCGAACTTTGAAATCCGCATTTTGAGACTGCGAGATTTAGCGACATAAATTCACGCGACATTGTGCCAGCGGGGCCTGCCGACACTGGACATAAAATACGATCAAGCATAGAAATTGAGCCATTGCCCGGAGGATATATGGCAATTTTTTGGCTGTTTTCCGGATTTTGACAAAAGGTAATTTGTAATGTTGCGCAGAGGATGGACCAGCTGTGAGCGAACACGAAACGATGCGCGAGCCCACGCGCCGCGATTTTCTATATCTGACGACGGGAATGGCGGGCGCTGTCGGCGCTGTCGCTGTCGCCTGGCCCTTTATTGACCAGATGCGACCGGATGCCTCGACGCTGGCACTTGCCTCCATCGAGATAGACGTTTCCAGCTTGCAGCCGGGCATGTCACTGACTGCGAAATGGCGCGGCAAGCCAATCTTCATCCGCAACCGTACGGCCAAGGAAATCGAAGAAGCCAACGCCGTTCCCCTGACAGACCTGAAAGACCCTGTCGCGCGCAACGCCAATGTTGCACCGGACGCACAGGCGACCGACATTGACCGCTCGGCCGGACAGGGCAAGGAAAACTGGATCGTGATGATCGGGTCCTGCACCCATCTCGGCTGCGTGCCGCTGGGCCAGGCCGGTGACTTCGGCGGCTGGTTCTGTCCCTGCCATGGCTCGCATTACGATACGGCGGGCCGCATTCGCAAAGGTCCCGCACCGGAAAATCTTCCCGTGCCGACCTTCTCGTTCGTGTCCGATACAGTGATCAAGATCGGTTGAGGGGAGACAACCTAATGAGCAGTGAACATTCAACCTATAATCCCAAAAGTGGCATCGAAAAGTGGGTGGATACACGTCTGCCCCTGCCGCGTATGGTGCATGACAGCTTCATCTCCTACCCCGTTCCCCGCAACCTGAACTATGCCTATACCTTCGGCGCCATGCTGTCGGTGATGCTGATTGTGCAGATGCTGACGGGTATCGTGCTGGCCATGCATTACGCGGCTGAAACCAATGTTGCGTTCAACTCGGTCGAAAAGATCATGCGCGATGTCAACAACGGTTGGCTTTTGCGCTACATGCACGCCAACGGCGCATCCTTCTTCTTCATCGCCGTGTATCTGCACATTGCGCGTGGGCTTTACTACGGCTCGTACAAGGCGCCCCGTGAAATCCTCTGGATTCTAGGCGTGGTCATCTACCTTCTGATGATGGCAACCGGCTTTATGGGTTATGTGCTGCCGTGGGGGCAGATGTCGTTCTGGGGTGCCACGGTTATCACCGGCTTCTTCACGGCTTTCCCCGGTATCGGCGAACCAATTCAGCAGCTTCTGCTCGGTGGCTTTGCGGTGGACAATCCAACCCTGAACCGCTTCTTCTCGCTGCACTATCTGCTGCCGTTCATGATTGCAGGCGTTGTCGTTCTGCATATCTGGGCGCTGCATGTCAGTGGGCAAACCAACCCGACAGGCGTTGAGATCAAGACCAAGACGGACACCGTGCCGTTTACGCCATACGCGACGTTGAAAGATGCCCTGGGCGTTTCCGTCTTCCTTATCGCTTACGCGTGGTTCATCTTCTACATGCCCAACTATCTCGGCCATCCGGATAACTATATTCCGGCGGATGCGCTGAAAACTCCGGCTCATATCGTGCCGGAATGGTACTATCTGCCATTCTACGCCATGCTGCGCGCCGTGACCTTCAACATTGGCCCGATCGATTCCAAGCTTGGCGGTGTTTTGGCCATGTTCGGGTCCATCATCGTGCTGTTTTTCGTTCCATGGCTGGATACGTCGAAGGTGCGTTCCGCCGTGTATCGTCCATGGTACAAGCTGTTCTACTGGCTGTTTGTGGCCAATGCCATTCTGCTCGGTTGGCTCGGTTCCCGTCAGCCGACGGATACCTACACGCTGATGGCGCAGTTCGGCACCTTGTATTACTTCGGGTTTTTCCTGGTCATCATGCCCGTTCTCGGACTTCTGGAAACGCCACGGCGTATCCCCAATTCCATCACCGAGGCTGTGCTGGAAAAGCGCAATGGTCTCAAGCCCGCTGACACTCCGGCCGCGACGATTGCGTGAAGACGAGCATCGGATCAAGGAAAGCAAAATGATGAATAAGCTTGCCAAAAGCCTCCTTTCTCTGGCGCTCATAAGCTGTCTCGGTATGGGGGCAGTTGCCGCCGCCGAGGGCGAGGCAGCACCCGCCGGAGAAGAGCACGCAACGCCGCATTACCCGATCCACAAGCCCAAGAATGTGGATTGGTCTTTCGCTGGGCCGTTCGGCAAATACGATAAGGGCCAGCTGCAGCGTGGCCTGAAAGTGTACACCGAAGTCTGTTCCGCCTGTCACTCGATGAATCTGGTGTCGTTCCGCTCCTTGAGCGATCTCGGCTATTCGGAAAATCAGGTGAAGGCGTTTGCGGCCAATTACGAAACGCAGGACGGGCCGAATGCGGACGGCGAAATGTTCATGCGCAAGTCCGTGCCATCGGATCACTTCCCATCGCCCTTTGCGAACAAGGAAGCAGCGGCTGCATCCAACAACGGCGCGGTTCCGCCGGACTTCTCACTGCTTGCCAAGGCACGTGGCGTGGAGCGCGGCTTTCCCCTGTTTGTCTTCGACATTTTCACACAATATCAGGAGGGTGGACCGGATTACATCTACTCGCTGTTAACAGGCTATCAGGAGCCTCCAGCCGGCCATGAAGTGGCGGAAGGCACACACTACAATCCGTACTTCATCTCGGCTGCCGCGCTTGCCATGGCGCAGCCAATTACAGACGGGCAGGTGACCTATGATGATGGTGCACCCGCAACGCTGGATCAGTATGCCAAGGACGTTTCCGCGTTCATGATGTGGGCGGCGGAGCCGCATCTGGAAGCGCGCAAGCGCACGGGTTTCATGGTGCTGGTTTTCCTTGTCATCTTCACCGGGCTGATTTACCTGACGAAGAAATCTGTCTATGCGAGCAAGGAACACTAATAATCGGTGCCCAAGCTTCTGAAGGCGGCCTTCTTGGCCGCCTTTTTTATGGCTTAGGTGTTTGTCTTACGCATTATGCTCACGTAAAAGCGACTCTGCTTTACTGTCATGCTCGAGGAAAAAAGAACCATGTCCACCGTCGAACAGGAATTGATTGCCGCGATCCGTAACATTGCGGACTATCCGAAGCCCGGTATCATGTTTCGCGATATCACCACGCTTCTGGGTAATCCTCGTGCCTTTCGCCGGGCGGTGGATGAACTCGTTCATCCTTTTGCCGGATTGAAAGTGGACAAGGTTGCTGGCATCGAAGCGCGCGGCTTTATTCTGGGCGGCGCGATTGCGCACCAGCTTTCGGCGGGCTTCGTGCCGATCCGCAAGAAAGGCAAGCTTCCCCACGATATCGTGCGTGTGGCCTACAGCCTGGAATATGGCGTGGACGAAATGGAAATGCACCGTGATGCGATCACGCCGGGTGAAAAGGTCATTCTGGTGGACGACCTGATTGCGACCGGCGGCACGGCGGAAGGTGCCGTGAAGCTGCTGCGCCAGATGGGCGCTGATGTGGTATCCGCCTGCTTCGTCATCGATCTGCCCGATCTCGGCGGACGGGCCAAACTGGAAGCGCTGGGCGTGGATGTGAAAACACTGGTGACCTTCTCCGGTCACTAAGCCTTGCGAGGGGTCATTAAAAAAGGGCGCTTCCAGTTTGGATGCGCCCTTTTCAGTTGGATTATGTATTGAAGCGGAAGTGAATCACATCACCATCCTGCACGACATATTCCTTGCCTTCATCGCGTGCTTTGCCGGCGTCTTTCGCGCCAACTTCGCCGTTCAGCGCGATATAATCGGCATAGGCAATCGTGTTGGCGCGGATGAAGCCGCGTTCGAAATCCGAATGGATGACGCCCGCAGCCGCTGGGGCCTTGGTGCCGCGTGCGATCGTCCAAGCGCGCGTTTCCTTCGGGCCAACGGTAAAGTAGGTGATCAGATCCAGAAGCGCGTAGCCAGCACGGATCAGGCGATCAAGACCAGCCTCCTCCAGCCCAAGAGCGCTTAGAAACTCTTTGGACTCCTCGTCGGAAAGCTGCGCCACATCGGCCTCGATGGCAGCGGAGATAATGACGCTCTGCGCACCCTGTGCTTTGGCCATCTCGGCGACAGCTCTGGTATGTTCATTGCCATCTACCGCATCGGCCTCTGCCACGTTGCAAACGTAGAGAACCGGCTTGGAGGTCAGAAGGTTAAGCGCGGAGAGGATGGCTTTTTCTTCAGCATCCAGCGTTGGCAACAGTGTGCGAACCGGCTTGCCCTCTTGCAACAGCTTCAGCGACGCATCCATGACGGGCAGCACACTGAGGCTTTCCTTGTCCTTGCTGGCTGCACGCTTGCGTGTCTGCTCGGTGCGGCGCTCAAGGCTTTCAAGGTCTGATAGCATCAGTTCCGTTTCGATGGTCTCCGCATCGGCCACCGGGTTGATACGGCCTTCCACATGGGTGATGTCGTCATCTTCAAAACACCGCAGCACATGCACAACGGCATCCACTTCGCGGATATTGGCAAGGAACTGGTTGCCCAGACCTTCGCCCTTGGACGCGCCGCGCACCAGACCGGCGATATCGACGAACGAGATCCGGGTCGGTATAATTTCTTTCGACTTTGCCACATCGGCCAATGCGCGCATGCGTGGGTCCGGCACGGCCACTTCGCCGGTGTTGGGTTCAATCGTGCAAAACGGATAGTTGGCTGCTTGCGCCGCTGCTGTTTTGGTCAGCGCGTTGAACAGGGTGGACTTGCCGACATTGGGAAGTCCGACGATACCGCATTTAAAGCCCATGGGAGATGGTCCGTATTCTTTTGACAAATGTTGCAGTGGCTATGGGGGATAGGGCAGGGCAAGGTCAAGACCCCCGCGTTAAATCCGTTTATCTGCCGGTTATTTGTCGCCGCCAAACAGCTTTTTCAGCATATCAGCCATCGGCCCGGTGGCGGGCAGTTTTGCAGGCTGCGCATGGTTGCGCGCCGCATGGATATGCGATTTCGCCACGTTCGGCTTGTCCACCGCAGGCTTGACCCCGGTTGCCAAGGCAAGCTTGTTCAGGAATGAGGATTCATCCTTGGGGTGTATCAGCAGTTCGGCATTCCCGGCAATCGCATCGAGCAGTGGCTCCAGCCAGACCTTGTCGGATTTAGCAAAATCCCCTAGCACATGATTGTTGACCAGTTCCTTGTTGCCGGGATGGCCAATGCCGAGCCTTAAGCGCCTGTAATCTTTACCACAATGGACGTCGATGGATTTGATACCGTTATGGCCACCATGTCCGCCACCGATTTTAAGGCGGGGTTTGCCCGGGGCCAGGTCCAGTTCGTCGTAAATCACAAGAATGTCGCCGGGCGCGCATTTGTAGAACCGCATGGCGTCGCCAACGGATTCGCCAGAAAGGTTCATGAAGGTCTGTGGTTTGACCAGCAGCACTTTTTCGCCGCTCAACTCACCCTCGGAGACGTCTGCCTTGAATTTTTTTGACCACGGTGAAAAACCGGCATGGTTCTGGATAGCGTCCACCGCCATGAAACCGATATTGTGCCGGTTGCCCGAATATTTGCTGCCTGGATTTCCCAGGCCCGCGATAATGCGCATGATGGGTCCATCAATTGGAGGAGCCTTTAGCCCCGTTTGGCCGCTCCATACCATGTTTTGAACGCGATGACAGCGGGTTAAACCTTGGCTAGTCGGTAATCCGGGTTGCCTTGCAGCAAGACCATCAGGTCGTCAATGTGCTGGGGCCTGCTGAACAGGTATCCCTGACCGCTATCGAGCCCCATCTTTTTCAACTGGCCCCATTGCTCGTGGGTTTCAATCCCTTCGGCGACGACAGTATAGCCCATCTGGTGGGATATGGTCTTGATACCTTTGACCAGCATGCGGCTTTTGCGGCGCACATCGGGTGCTTCATTGACGAGCGAGCGGACAAAGGACTGATCGACCTTGACGATGTTGACCGGGAAACGGTTGAGGTAGCTGAGAGATGAATAGCCCGTGCCGAAATCATCGAGCGCAATCCGGCAGCCAATGCGGATCAAGGCGTTGAGTGTCCGCAAGATCTCAGGATTGTCGAGCATGAGCACCGCTTCCGTGATCTCCACCACGATGCGGGAAGCGTCGATTTCATAATGGGCCAGCAAGCGGCCAACTTTGGTTGGCAGTGTCACATCCAGTTGCAGCGGCGAAAAGTTGATGGCGAGATAGGTCGGTCGCATTCCCGGCAGGGTAGAGACCCGCTGCAAATGGGCAATCGACTTTTCGATCATGCAGTCGCCAATGCGCACGATTGCATTGTTTTCTTCTGCGACACCGATGACCTTTGCTGCCGACAGACTGCCTTTTTCCGGGTGAGTGAGACGCATCAGTGCCTCGAAGCCGATAACATGACCGTCGCTCAGGCTGACAATGGGCTGCAACGCGGCGTCGAACCAGTCGTCCCGCAACCCCTGTTCAATACACTGTTCAATTTCATGGCGCTCACGCGCCATGTCGACGATATCAGGCGAAAACAGTTGAGTTCCGTTTTTCTTGTCGCGCTTGCGCGCATACATCGCCATATCCGACTTTTGTAACAATTCCGCGGCGTTGCGGGCATGTTCGGGGTAGAGCGCAACTCCGATACTGGCACTGACGGAAACCTCCGTATTCTGTACCATGATAGGCTCAGCCAATGTTTGAGCAATACGCTTGCCCAGATCGAGTGCCAGATGCTCTGCCTGCGTATCGGCGATCAGAATGGCAAATTCATCACCGCCCAACCGCGACATGGGATCGAGTGATGATGTGATTTCCTTGATACGATGCACGGTCTCGCGCAGGACGGCATCGCCGGAGGCATGACCGAAGGTATCGTTGATCCACTTGAAACGATCGAGATCAATGAAAACGCAGGCCAGTTGCAGCCCGGACTGGTCGACCTGTTCGATGGTTTTATTGAGGACCGATTCAAATCCCTGCCGATTGAGCAGTCCGGTCAGGTGATCGGTAATGGCTTGGCGATGATTGCGCAGCTCCGCTTTTTTCAGCTCGCTTACATCGGTCATGACCGACAAGGAAATCTGTCCATCCTCCACCACACCATGGGTGTGGGTCTCCAGTATCAGCACCGACATTTCCGATCCGTCCGCTCGAATGAACTGGACCGTGACTTCGGCAGGATGATCGCCCGGACGATCCCGTATCTTCCGGCCCTGATACTCGCGGCGCGAATCCGTGCTGATGAAGTCCGTGAAATCCTTGCCGATAACGGCCTCGCGCGTATAGCCCGTTGCTTCCAGCCAGTAATCACTCACTGCAATCAACTCATTCTCCCGATTGAGCGAGTAGAGCATGGCGGGTGTTCGATTGTAGATATCGGTTGCACGCTGATGGGCGCGTTGCAACTGGCGCTCCTCCGCCTCCAGCTGGCTCTGCATATCGTTGAAGTTTGCAGCCAGCGTGCCCATCTCGTCGTTGGAGAACCAGTTGACGTGACGGCGGGAGCCAAGCTGACGCGTGGCCTTGATCGCTTCCGTCAAGTGGAGCAACGGCCTGATGATGGTAAAGCGGTTACCAACAATTGCGGCGGCAAAAACAATACCGACAGCCATAAGCAGAATAATGAGGATGCTGATTTCGTCGCGCCCGAAGCGTGCGAACATGCCTGGTGTGTCCACCCGAATGGTCAGCGTACCGACTTTCTGCTCGCCAGTGGCAGAATTGTAGATGATATCGGCAGACAGCTTCGTCTTGGTCTTGTCGACACCAACGGGCTCATCCGGCGGTATCTGAATCTTGAACGTGTTGGCCAGCCCCGAGATGGATACGCCTGCGACGTTCTTGGCATCCAGCATGGTTTCGGCGATGCGTCGTGCGCTGGCCTTGTCGAAATCCCAAAGTGGTTTGCCCAGCGCCTGCGCATTGGCAGTCAAAATCACCCTCGTATAGGAGAGCTGCTCGCGCGCCACCCGCTCCGAGGATAACGAGAGAAACAGAACGAACAGCGGTGCAACAAACAGGACCACGGCGCCGCAGACGATGGCAACGAAACGGTGCTCAATCGAATGCATTTTCATGCTGGCCCTCTGCGGCAACGTTCAAGCGGAATATGCATTTATGTCTCGTGTCTGCCGCCCGGGCCTATCTCTAGCGCATACACCTACACCATAAAAGAATTAACTTATGTTGAAGTTCGAATTTAAGAAAGATTGAACCTTTCGTTTTTGCACAGAAAAGCCCGCTCCATGGTTCATGAAGCGGGCTTTTGAATAGCCAGAGGGTAGAGCCGAAAAGCTTACTCGGCTTCGGGTGCAGTCTCGGTTTCTTCTTCGCTGACACCAGCTGCAGGAACAGCAATGGTAGCGATGGTGAAATCGCGATCCGTAATAATTGGGGTAGCGCCAGCAGGTAGGGTCACATGCGAAATGTGCACAGTGTCGCCAACCTTCAGGCCCGACAGGTCAACTGTCAGAAACTCTGGAATGGCATCGGCGCTGCAGGACATTTCAACATCATGGCGAACGATGTTCAGCACGCCACCAGCCTTGATGCCGGGGGACTTTTCATCGTTGATGAAGTGAACGGGAACAGCAACCGTTACCTGGCTGTCCTTGGATACGCGCAGGAAATCGACGTGCATGGTGAAGTCACGCACTGGATCCAGCTGGTAATCCTTCGGCAGAACGCGAATTTTCTCGCCGCCAACATCGATGGTGGCAACCGTGGTCATGAAACCACCGGCGTGAATCTTCAGCGTAACGTCCTTGGACGGCAATGTAATGGCGATAGGCTCCTGCTTGTCACCGTAGATGACTGCAGGAATAAGACCGTTGCGACGCAATTCGCGGGAGGACCCCTTACCAACCCGTTCGCGTTTTTCGGCCTTGAGCTCGTATGTATCGTGGCTCACGGCATTTCCTTTCAACGTTAGCACGGCGTAAAGGACTGTGCCCTTTAAAACGTCCGCGTCTTTTCTTAAATGTGGAGCGCATTTCTATCGGTGAACCGATGAAATACGGGGGCGACTGGCACCCCATCCACGTTGCCTCCAAGGGTGTCTACGTGGACTGGTGGTCCATATCCCAGAAACCTTCGTATTGCAACTCAGTAGAAGTCGACGGAGATAGAGACAGTGAGGTCAACGTTTCACGTCTTTATCGTTAGATAAATATTTCCACTTTCTTGTTAAGTTTGCTCGGTGTTGCAAGCACCGTCTATTTTTGTCTCGGAATATTCATGTATCAATTATTGAGCCATATTGGCATGCATCATAATCTCTGGTTGCTCGCACTGGCGACCTTGATCTGCACTTTTGGTTGTGTGTTGTGCATGCGGTTGTTTGTGCGCGCCAAACGGTCAACCCGCCTGGAAAAAGCCAACTGGGTGTTTCTAGCGGCCATGATTGGCGGTTCGGCGATCTGGACCACGCATGTGGTCTGTATGCTGGGATACAGTGCCTTGCAGGAACATGGATACGATCCCATTCTCATCCTGCTGTCCCTGCTGGCTGCCATCGCCGTGACGTTGACCGGCCTGCTGATAACCGCTCTGCCCAAAGCGGGCTTTACGGTGGAACTGGGCGGCGCTGTCATCGGCCTCGGCATTGCGGTGATGCATTATTTGGGTATTGCGGCCTATCAGTTCTCCGGCGCTATTCAATGGGACTACCGTCTGGTCGCCTTGTCGGTTATTTTCGGTGTGGTATTCGGCATGATTGCGACCAACCGTGTTGCGCGGCCGGTCACCCGCTTTTGCAAGCATGGAGGGGCGGTGGGACTGTGCCTTGCCATTCTCTTCACGCATTTTCTGGGCATGGGCGCGATGACGCCTCTGCCGGGAGATTACGTGGCGCAAATCGAGACAACCATACCCTCCAGCAGCCTGCTGGTGCTGGTTATCACCATTACGGCCATGATGTTGTCGCTCGGTGTGGCGACCTATTCCATCGACGCCAGTTCCAGCCGCACAGCGCAGGAGAATGTTCTGCGTCTGTCTGCAGCAGACCCGCTGACCGGCCTCGCAAACCGGTCGGGGTTTCGCGACCATGTCCGCAGCCTGCTGCGGCGGCATGGCGATACGACGGGGCGGGTGGCTGTACTTCTGTTCAACCTTGATCGCTTCAAGGAAGTCAACGAAGTGCATGGCCATGCCGCTGGTGATGCCGTCCTGCGGGATATTGGCCAGCGCATGTCCCTTGTTTTCGGCGAGAACGAGTTCGTCGCGCGGATGAGCGCTGACGAATTCGCAGGCGTTACGGTCAATTTTTTGTCCCGCAACGAAGTCAAGACATTGGCAGCGCGTGTTCTCGAGGAAATATCAAGGCCGACGGAGTGGGAAGGGCTCTCTCTGCAGGTTAATGCAGCCGTTGGAATTGCCCTGTTTCCCTCGGACGGCGGCACGAAAGAGGAGCTGCTGGCCAAGGCCGATCTGGCGCTTCACCGAGCGAAATCGAAAGAGCATTCACCCATCCAGTTCTATGATGCATCTATGGATGACGTGACGCGGGACCGCAGCGTGTTGGCGCTGGACATGCGTTACGCAATCGAACGGGGTGAATTCGAACTTTATTATCAACGTCAGAACAGCGCAATCAACAGCGTTGTCACCGGGTTGGAAGTGTTGTTGCGCTGGCGTCATCCGGTGCGCGGCTTCGTGTCGCCCTATGAGTTCATCGGAATTGCGGAGAGGACGGGCTATATCAACGAGATCGGCAACTGGGTTCTGCGCACCGCCTGTCTGGAGGCAGCAAGCTGGACAGTACCGCTGAAAATTGCGGTGAACGTTGCGCCCAGCCAGTTGTCGGACCCGACATTGCCGCAACGTATCGCACAGGTATTGAAGGAAACCGGATTGCCTGCTTCGCGGCTGGAGGTGGAGATCACCGAGTCCGGACTGCTGGGCGATCAACGCCATGCGCTGCACATTATGCGCCAAATCAAAGCGCTGGGCGTCAGCATCGCCATGGACGATTACGGTACGGGCTACTCGTCCTTATCGACGCTGCAAAGCTTCCCGTTCGACAAGATCAAGATCGACCGTGCCTTTATCAAGGATGTTACGACCAATCGCCAGTCTGCGGCTATCGTTCGTTCAACGCTGATTCTGGCCCAAAGTCTGGATGTGCCGGTGTTGGCCGAAGGCGTGGAAACGACGGCACAGATGCAGTTTTTGTGCCGGGAGGGCTGCAACGAGGTTCAGGGCTACCTGTTCGGTAAGCCCGCGCCCGTATCAGAACTGCGCCCGCTGGTTGGCTGCAGTGCGGAAAAGCAGACTGAAAGTACGGCTTATTCCATCTTGCCCAAAGCAATCGCGATTTGAAGGCAACCCTCGATACATGTTGCGTCGTTGATGCCAATTTCCTGCTACAATCGGATGAATTTAGCACATGAAGCTGCGACCCCAAGGGCAAGTATGAAGCGAGGCCGGTTACGACGGTCGTTAACGGCTCGTTCCATCAATCGAACAGGCTGGATACCGACTCTTCCGCCGATGTGCGGTTGATGGCTTCCCCAAGCAGGCTGGCCGTCGAGATAACGCGAATGTTCGGCGCTGATTGGACCGCTGTTGTCGGCTGGATCGAGTCCGTGATCACCAGTTCCTTCAATTTGGAGGAGGCAACACGGGCAACAGCGCCGCCGGACAGAACGCCGTGTGTAATATAGGCGGTAACGCTCGTCGCGCCATTCTTCAACAATGCCTCAGCGGCATTGCAGAGTGTGCCACCGGAATCAACGATGTCGTCAAGAAGAAGACAGTCCTTACCCACTACGTCCCCGATGACGTTCATAACCTCGGATTCACCGGGACGGTCGCGTCGTTTGTCAACAATTGCCAGCAGACAATCCAGACGCTTTGCCATGGAGCGCGCACGCACCACGCCGCCGACATCCGGCGACACGACAACGACGTTGTCGAGATTGTAGTGTTCCTTGATATCACGCGCCAGAATCGGCACGGCATAGAGGTTGTCGGTCGGGATATCGAAGAAACCCTGTATCTGGCCTGCATGAAGATCCAGCGTCAGTACGCGGTCAGCGCCGGCATGGGTAATAAGGTTGGCGACCAGCTTGGCGGAGATCGGCGTGCGTGGTCCGGGTTTGCGGTCCTGCCGGGCATAACCGAAATAGGGTAGAACGGCTGTGATGCGTCTGGCAGACGAGCGACGAAATGCGTCGATCATGATCAGCAGTTCCATCAGGTGGTCGTTTGTCGGGAATGACGTGGACTGAACGACGAAAACATCCTCACCGCGGACATTGTCCTGAATTTCTACAAAGATTTCCTGATCCGCAAAGCGCCGCACCGTGGCCCGGCCCAAGGGAAGATTGAGATAGGTGCAGATCGATTCAGCGAGGTGCCGGTTCGAATTGCCTGCGAAAACCTTCATGTTGGTCCGCCTGTGCTTGCGTCAGCGGGTTGGCCGCCGAACGCGCATGATACATTTCGTTCGTTTCCAGGTCCACGTGCAACCCGGCAGCGACTTTGAGTGTGCAGTCCAGCGCGCCACGTCATGAGTCTTGCATGAAACCCGCCTTCAGCTTTTGGCCTTTTAGCGTTGTTGAAACTGAATGCAAGCGTCTTGCCCGTGTCACCCGTTTGTATCCCACAAAAAATCGATTTCAACCGCGATGAGAGGCCCGCCACGTCATATATTCGGCAATGGTTTTGTCGCCGATCCGCTGCATGGTTTCTGCCGGAACCGCCGCCCACGGGTCGGCAGCCGTATTGGCAACGCTGTCCTGACCCTGAATGCGGTGCAGGCGGTTGCCGCTGTTGTCCAGCACGTCCCAGACAAATGTAACGGTCGTTTTGCCACCATCGGGGAAGGCTGAGAAATAGCCTTTCAGGATATGTTCGGTGGTCTGGTCCGTCGAGCTTTTGATGTTCAAGCCGTTAGCGCGTGCCTTGACGCCAAGCTCGCGAGACAGCGGTGTGACGGACTGTACCGGAGCGCCGATGATGGGCAGAAAGCGGATGGTGCCGCTGACAGAAGGCGCAGCGGACAATGCCGCCGTGTCCGTTGCCGCTTGCGGTTGACTGGGTGTGTCCAGGGGTTCAGCCTGAGTGGTTTCCTCAGGTTGTGGCATCTGCCCGCCTGTGCGCCCCGCAGGCGTTTGGACAGGTTCACGGCTGTTGCTGACAAGTTGTCGCGCCTGTGCCTCCAGCGAGCCGGGCGGGTCACGATAGTCCGTCTGGGCGGCAGCCAATTGTGTCTGCGCTGTGCTGACGGGAGTTTCGGCAGCGAAGGCGGATGTCTGGCTCGGCGGTTCCAGATTTCGGGTGGCAACCGGTGTCGTTTGATAGGAGACCACCGGCTGCTGGCGCTCCATCGCATCCAGATCAGCCGTGGTAACGGGAGACGACCGGGAGGTGCCACCGCCGACATCCATCGGCGGTATCATCAGGGCGTCTGTGCTGTTGCAGCCCGCAAGACCTGTGGCCAGACCCAGGACTGTAAAAATCGAGGTCAGCTTTTCCATGCTCGCTAGGATACGGCAGGGTTTCTTAACGTTTCATGAGTGGATTCTATATTGCGATAAAATCCAGCCCAAAACGCGAAAGAGCACGGGGCGCACCCTCTGTAGTGATGTAGGTCTGGCCGAGCGTCATGGCGGTTCCGGATTCCGAGTCCATGATGATCATGTGCACGAACAGCGACATGTCGGGCTCAATAGCCTGCGTATTGCCGAGGTGGAACATCTGGTGCTCCATCCATGACGGCGAGAACCGTGCCCCAAGCGAGTAGCCGCAGGCATTCAGACGATGGCGGGCGAGGCCGCGCTCATCCATGATCTTGGCATGAACGTCAAACACTGTGCCAAACGTGTTGCCCGGACGCAGAACCATTTCAATGCCCTGAATGGCCTCCCGGCAGGCGCTGTAGAGTTCACGATGGCGGTTTGAGGGTTCGCCGATCACAATCGTGCGCATCATGGCGGCATGATAATGGGCGCTGGCACCCGCCCATTCCAGTGTCAATTGATCGTTTGCGTCGAGCGTGCGCCGCCCGGCCTTGTAGCGGCACAGCAGTGCATCCGCGCCTGAGCCGATGATGAACTCGTTGGCCGGGTAATCGCCGCCACCGGCGAAAACCGCCCCTTGCATGGCCGCCAGAATATCCGCTTCGCTGCCACCGGGTCTGATCAGTGGCAGGGCGGCATCCAGTGCATCATCGGCAAGGCTTGCCGCCTGTTCCACATATTTGAGTTCCGCGGGGCTTTTAATCAGCCGAAGACTGCTGACAACCATGGAGGCATCGATCAACTCGCCGAAGGTTGACAATTGCCGGTCCAGCAGCCGCGCAACACGCCCGGTCATGCCATGGGTGTCGTATTCGATACCGATGCGCATTCCAAGCAGATCGAGTTCGCTCAGCAGGTTCTTGAGGTCCATTGTTGGGTCGGCGTTCACACGATCCACCCAGACCTGAATAGTCTCGATATTGGACGTATGCCGCGCCTGACGCAAATCAGCCGAGCGTGTCAGAAGCGTCATCGAGCCGTCGGCTTTCACCACCAGCGTTTGAAAGAAGCAGTAGCCGAACGTGTCGTAACCGGTCAGCCAGTACATGCTTTCCTGCGCAAACAGCAGCAGGGCATCGAGCTTTTCCGCCTTCATGGCGGCGGTCAGGCGTTCAAGGCGTTCGGCATATTCCACCGGTTCAAAATGCAGGGCCATGTCAAGTCTCCAGTATCTGTATTGCCGAAATCTGCCGACCGTAATCGGGCTCACCCCGGTGTGTGGTGCGCCTGTAGGAGAAGAAACGCTCCTCATCGTCATAGGTGCACAGATCGAGGTTTTCGGATGTTATGCCGGCTGCTGTCAACCGCCCGCATGTGTAACCGGGCAAATCGAACATAGAATGTCCCGGCTGACGGGACGGTGAGAAGAATGATTGCGACCGGGTGTCCGCTTCCAGAAAACGCGATACGAACTCCGGCCCCACTTCATAATTGCGTTTGCTGATCGATGGCCCGAGGCAGGCGCGAATGGCAGCCCGGTCCGCACCGAGGCTGACCATGGCATCAATGGTGTTTTCCAACACCCCGCTCAACGCACCCTTCCAGCCCGCATGGGCAGCGCCGATCACGTGTGCCTTCGCATCGGCAAACAAAACCGGGCCGCAATCGGCGCTGAGTGCGCCGAGAATCAAACCCGGGGTTTTTGTTACCAGCGCATCGGCTTTGTGGCGTGTGCCGTCATAGGTGTCATCGACCACGACCACATCCGGCGAGTGGATCTGATGCACCGTTGCCAACCGCTCAAGACCGGATTGGAACCATGCCGCAACCCGTGCGCGGTTCTCCATCACATGGTCGGCGGCGTCGTTCGAGCCGACGCCAACATTCAGGCTTGCATAGATTCCATGCGAAACGCCGCCCTGACGCGTGAAAAATCCATGCCGGATGCCAGGAATATCAAGCTCCGCCATCAACAGGCTTTGGATGGGAGACAACATGCAAAGCTCCGTTTGTTTGCAAAGAGAGGCTTAAGTAGGTGGAAGCTTGAACGGAACAAGGTCTACAGCCGGATGGCTGACCGCCAGCACTTTGAACAATTCGCCCATTTTACCCTCGCCGGAACCGGCCAGACGCGCCACATCCATGCGGATGCTTTCCTGAATGACCGCATCCTTGTTGCGGCCTAAGGCGGCGGCCCGCTCCAGCAGACCGAGCATGACAAGGAAATCGCCCTGCGGCAGAATGCCGTTGATGTGCAGGCCGGTGGCACGTGCGCGACGCGCCAGCGCCTCAAAATCCACATGGCTTGTCAGGTCCGCGTCGCCGGGGTGGGCCAAAGGCGGATCGAACTGGTGCTGATAGACGGCCTGCAGTGTATCACCCAGACTGGTGGCCATATGTCCATAGTCAATGATGAGCGCTGTACCGCCAAACGAACGGATGCGCTCCGATAATTGCTGCATGATGGCGTCGCGGGCCGGAGCCAGTTCGAAGATCGAGCCGGTGCGGGCAGTGTCGTAGCCCGTTGGCAATGAAACGGGGTCCAGCGTTGCCACGCCTGCGGCAAAGGTCAGATTGTCCTGTTCATCCAGCGCGACCATACGCTCACGAAAGCCTTGGCCGGTTGCCACAAACTGGCGCATGGGGATGGCGTCGAATAGTTCGTTCGCCACCGCCAGCGTAAACCCTTCGGGCACGGTTTCCAGACTGTCGTGCCATGTGGTCTTGAACTTGTGTTCCACAACCGACTGGCTTTGGACCTTCTGCAAGCGCTCGCTGGATTCCACCAGATGCACCTGCAACTGCCCATAGAGTGCCGGTGCCAGCTTCTGGATCACGCGCAGAATATCGGTCATCATCGTGCCGCGGCCCGGACCGATTTCCACCAGATGCGGATTGTCGGGAGCGCCATGGCTTTGCCAGGCATGAACGAGAAAAATGCCGATCATTTCGCCAAAAAGCTGGCTGATTTCCGGTGCGGTTATGAAGTCGCCATCCACGCCAAACGGATCATGCGTCTTGTAGTATCCGTATTGCGGATCGGAGAGACACAGATGGAAGTAATCGGCAACACTGATGGGTCCAGTGGTGCGGATCAGCGAGCGGAGATGGTGTTCAAGCTTCGTCGTCACATCGGCACCGCACCGCTCAAACCACTTGCCGCGCGGCGCGCGCGCCATATGCCCCAAAGACCAATGGCCAGCATGGGAATGGAAAGAACCATGCCCATAGTCAACCAGCCGCCAGCGAGATAGCCGATTTGCGCATCCGGCTCCCGGAAGAACTCGACGAAAATTCGTGACAAGGCGTAGACGCTGACGAAGACGCCGCTGACCAGCCCTGGCATTTTCAGCGAATGCATCTTGAAAATCATGATGGCGAGCAGGGTAAAAAGGACGATGCCTTCCAGAATGGCCTCATACAACTGGCTCGGGTGGCGGGCAAACGGCCCACCCGTGGGGAACACGAATGCCCAGGGCACATCGGATACTCTACCCCAGAGTTCACCATTGATGAAATTGGCGATGCGCCCGCAAAATAGCCCGATGGGAACGACGGCGGCGACAATGTCAAACAGGCTCCACAGGGGAATGCTATGTTTGCGCGCAAAGATAACCATGGCAAGAATGGTGCCGAGCAACCCGCCGTGAAACGACATGCCCCCGTTCCAGATCTGGAAGATTCGAAGTGGATTTTCGACGACGTTGGGAAAATCGTAGAACAGCACATAACCGATGCGCCCGCCCAGAACGATGCCAAGCGCCACCCACAAGAGAAAATCGTCGAGGTTCAGTTGCGTGATGGGCGATGTGTTGCTGCGCCACAGGGTATTGTTGGCGGCAATGCGTTTGGCATACAGCCAGCCCAACAGGATACCCGCGACATAGGCCAGCCCATACCAGTGAACGGACACCGGACCGATGGAAAACAGCACCGGATCGATATTGGGGAACGGCAAAATTGCCATGGAATTTGCAAGGGTGTTCAAATGACAGGTCCAATCGATTTACGGTTCTCGTGTTAAGCAAACGAACGCGAGCCGTAACATACTTAAATCACTGCATATTTTGCACGCGAATCCTAGCGTGAACCTTGCAGCCACGTGAACCATGGCGCTCGATTTCGGCAGGGTCAAGACGAATGCCTGTCCAATTCCCGGAAATCCCGGTAAATTCAAAGGCAATTTCACTTGCATCGCCCAAAGCGAAACCCTACCTCAACAGCAACCAACACTGGAGACAGACACATGACCACGGGCACAAACCGCATACTCGATGATTTCGCCAAGCTGATGACGGATGCAGCCGGGGCCGCGCAGGGCGTTCGCCGTGAGGTTGAGACCGCGTTTCGCGGGCAGGCGGAACGCCTCCTGAACTCCATGGATCTGGTCAAGCGTGAGGAATTCGATGCCGTGCATGAAATGGCCATCAAGGCGCGCGATGAAAACGATGCCCTGAAGGCGCGGATCGATGCGCTGGAAATCCGCCTCGGCGGCACACAGACCGAAGGTGCCGATACCATTTGAATTTTGGGGCGTGAGAGATTGTCTTTCACGTCCTTTCCTTATGTGTCAGGGGTTTAGCGCGGACTCCCGGTCAGTTTGAGTCAAGTTGCACCAATTGATTTGCTTTTGTCATTCGCGTTTTGCCTTATATTGCAAACCAATTTTTTTCTAAAAGTTTTCCACCTGTGGACACAGTCAAAAAAGCCTTATGGCAGAGTCGGTTATGACTCCTGTTTGAATCTTTTTCCCAATGGCTGTCCACAACCCGGCGCCTTAATTTTCAGTTAAGGGGGCTGGCACGCTGACTCCACCGTTATACACTGATTTTAAATGATGATTCGAAACGGATCACGCAAGTTCGGGGCAGGGTTCTGCCGCTAGAGGTGCGGTGCATTCAGCAATCATCGAGTGTTTGGTCCGGTGTTGGTGTGCATGGTCGTGAAGCCACGATTGCGCATGGCTGCACTGGCATGAAGGTGACGCATGAGCCTGATGGAAATGGGATTTCAACGCCAGTCAAATCCGGTCGATATGATCGAATTTGTTGCTGCCAATAATGACTGGTCGTTTGAACGCTCCGGCGAAGACGAAATCGCCATGACGGTTGAGGGCAAGTGGACGGACTACCACGTGTCCTTCTCGTGGATGGAAGAGTTCGAAGCCCTGCATCTGGCCTGTGCATTTGATATCAAGGTGTCCGAAGCGCGCGTAAACGAGGTCATCCGGCTGTTGTCGCACATCAACGGACAGGTGCTGATGGGGCATTTTGACCTGTGGCGGCAGGAAGAAGTGGTGATATTTCGCCAGTCGCTGCTGCTCGCAGGCGGAGCCGAGCCGACCAACCAGCAGGTGGAAGTTCTGCTCTCCAGCGCCCTTGATGCTTGCGAATGCTATTATCAGGCGTTTCAGTTCGTCGTCTGGTCGGGTCTCGATGCGCAGCGCGCTGTCGATGCGGTGCTGTTTGAAACCGTAGGCGAAGCGTGAACCATGAGTGACATGTCCAATCCAATTGTTCTGGTAGGCGCTGGCAATATGGGTGGCGCTATGCTGTCCGGCTGGCTGAAAAGTGGAATTGACGGCGCATCTGTCGTGGTGCTGGATCCCGGCCCGTCGGAAAGCATGGCCGGTTTGATCGCCGAGCATGGAGCACGTCACGTCCGCCACGCTCCGGATGACCTGAAGGCGGGCGTACTGTTTCTGGCGGTCAAGCCGCAGATCATGGAAGCCGTGATTGCGCCGCTGAAAGGTCTGGTTGGGCCGAACACCGTCATCGTTTCCGTTGCTGCTGGCAAGACATTGGCGTTCATGCAGCAGCATCTGGGGCAGGCTGCCATGGTGCGGGCTATGCCCAATACTCCCGCAATGATCGGACGCGGCGTGACCGGCGCGTTTGCCAATGCGGCCGTGAGCGAGGCACAACGCCAGACGGTCGATCAATTGCTGCGCGTCAGCGGTCCGGTTGAATGGGTGGACAGCGAAGCCGATATCGATTCTGTTACGGCTGTGTCCGGCAGCGGTCCAGCCTATGTTTTCTATCTCGTGGAAGTGATGGCCGAGGCTGGCCGCAAGCTTGGTCTGCCGGCGGAACTCGCCATGCGGTTGGCGCGCGAAACCGTTGCGGGTGCGGGCGAACTGCTCCACCAATCGAGCGATGAGGCGGCGACCTTGCGCAAGAATGTCACGTCTCCCGGGGGAACTACGGCGGCGGCCCTGTCCGTTCTGATGGCGGACAAGGGTATCCAGCCGATTTTCGATGCGGCTTTGGAGGCGGCACGCACACGCGCACAGGAACTGGCGGGATGAGCGATCCGATTTCCTACGAGGATTTTGCCAAGGTCGATATCCGCGTTGGCACCATTGTCGAGGCGGAAGTTTTTCCGCAAGCCCGTAAACCGGCTTACAAGCTGGTGATTGATTTCGGGCCCGAGATCGGCCTCAAAAAGTCATCTGCTCAGATCACTGTGCATTATTCCCCGGAAACGCTGATCGGGCGACAGGTTCTGGGCGTGGTCAATTTTCCACCAAGACAGATCGGGCCGGTACGCTCCGAGGTTTTGACTCTGGGGTTTGAAGATAGCGCTGGCGCTATTGTGCTTGCAGCCGTGGAACAGACCGTTCCAAACGGGCAGAAGCTTCTCTAGAGCATAATCCGACCGGAGCAAAGCGAGAATTGGTAAGATTATGCTTCGAGGCTGCCTTAAAAAGGTATGAGTAATTTCAGTCAGTTGTGGTTCCTTCGGATTTGCAAAGATTCGACGGAGAGCATGATGGCCTGGACGGAAACCACCCGGCGGAATTATGTCCGTCGGACGCTGCGATAGGCAAGCGACGTTACGGATTGCGAATGGGAATTTGTTGCGGCGTTCATGACCGCGCCACGGCGTTTGGGTCGGCCGCGCAAGACCAATTTGCGGGAGGTTGTGAAAGCTCGTCTCTAAATCGCCTCGACGGGTTGTCAGTGGCGGATGCTGCCCAGGGACTTTCCTCCCTGTCCGACGTTCAGCGGTGTTTCTATGAATGGCGGGCCATGGGCCTTTGGTCACGGATCAACCATCACCTCGTCATGGAGGCGCGGGAACTGGAGGGGAAAGAAGCCTTACCGACGGCCGGTGCCGTCGATAGCCAAAGCGTCAAAACAACCGAAAGCGGCAGTATCTGGGGCTTTGATGCGTGCAAGAAATTCTAGGGCCGCAAGCGCCACATCATCGTAAATACACTTGGGCTGGTATTCTGCCTCATCGTGTACAGTGCCGATATTCAGGATCGAGACGGCGCTCCCGATCTCCTAAAATCCATCAGGAACCGATGGCCATGGCTGCTTCTTATCTTCGCCGATGGCGGCTATGCGGGCGACCAGCTGAAAAAGCGGTTGCAGAAAATCGGGAAATGGACACTCGAAATCATCAAACGTTCGGAAAAGGCCAAGGGTTCGAATCCTGCCGCGCCGCTGGGTCGTTGAGCGGACCTTCGCATGGCTGGGTCGATGCCGTAGGTTGGCAAAGGACTTCGAAAAATCCGTTGCTTCAGCAGAAGCTTGGATCACGATCGTTCACATCCGAATGCTCACAAGAAGCCTCGCAAGATATAGATATCGTTGAACCCTTTTTGAGTCCGGCTCTTAGGCCTCCCGTATAATTAAATTCCGCCTGCGTTAATATGTTGAACGATAAAAATAATAATTGGCGTTCACAATTCTAACTTTTGGTTGTATCAACCCTCGGCTTGATCATGTAAACGTATCAATACTCGGCTTTACTTGCTACGTAACTTAAAATATCTCTTTCTAGCTCGGGATCGAGACCATTCTCCTCCGATTTATAGAAATTGTGCCCCCGCCCAAGATACACCTTCGCTAGGCTAGGAATTTCCATGTCCCAACTTTGCGCAGGACGATACATATCTCTTTCGCCCCAAATAACATATGTTGGAATTGCTAGGGCGTGTCGTCAGTTGAGTAGCTTCCGGCGGCAGATTCCCAAATCAGATTTTATGTGAT
>NZ_JACYUD010000008.1 GCF_014841565.1 Rhizobium sp. CFBP 8762 | reverse complement strand
CCCAGCGCCGATGGTACTTCGTCTTAAGACGCGGGAGAGTAGGTCGCTGCCAGGTCTGCAAAGCGCAACACACACATCGTAAAATCTCACACAACAACAAACAACCCAAACATAACGCGGGGTGGAGCAGCCCGGTAGCTCGTCAGGCTCATAACCTGAAGGCCGCAGGTTCAAATCCTGCCCCCGCAACCAAAATCAAAATACACACAAAATCCCCTGTACATCACGTGCAGGGGGTTTTGCGTTCTGGCAACCAAACTGAAAGGGGCACGTCACGTCCGCATCCAAGCATGACACTCATCGCCAAAACACCAAACCCGTTAACGATCGTGCCGAAAAACTATAACGATTTATCCCACTGCCAAAACTCTCAACCATCTGAAAAAACAACACCAAAATCAACAAACCAAACTCCATCAAAAGCTGCCAACCTTGGCACAGTCAAAACCAGCAGCAGACAAATGCTAGTGATGGCAAAGGACCTCGCGGGAGGACAGTTGGTTTTGACAACCTTAATGGTACCTATCCAGCACCCGGTAATACATTCCCACAACCGGTAAAAACCAAGCCTTGGCAAAATGACCGGGGATTGCAGGCCACTCAAAACCATCAACAGGGTTGCGATCAGTCCAGCCCATGATCTGATCGGCAATCGTGATTCCCATATGCGTTGATAACTGTGCGCCGTGGCCGGAATATCCCATTGCAAACCAGACACCATCGGCGAACCCTGCCCGAGGGAAACGGTCCTTGGTCATGTCGACCAAACCGCCCCAGCAATAATCAACGTCGATTGGACCAAGCTGCGGGAATAGCTTGCGCAAGGATGCCTTTAAAATGGCGCCGCTTGTGGCGTCGGATCGTTGATCCGAGGTCGCAGAAAATCGCGCACGGCCGCCGAATATAAGGCGGTTGTCAGGAGACAGTCGAAAGTAGTTGCCGATGTTCAAGGACGTAACGCAGGTTCTGTTCCCCGGCATCACGCATTCAGCTTCGGTAACGCTGAGAGGGCGGGTCGCAATCAGAAAGCTACCAACCGGAACAATCCGCTGTTGAAAATAACGGAAGGGGCCCGAAGTATAAGCCCCGGTTGCAAGGAATACTGTATCTGCGGTCACCGTTCCGCGCTCAGTGGTGAGATGATGCCGGTTTTTTTGCAGAGAGCGACGGGTCACGGCCGCTTTCTCAAAGATTACAGCGCCCCGGCGCTGGCTGGCAGTAGCAAGCCCGGTGAGAAACCGGCCCATGTGCATCATGGCGCTTTTCTTGGATAGCATGGCACCATGAAACTGCGTCGATCCAATTTCAGCTTTGAGATCGTCGGCCGTCAGCATCGCCGTATCCGGGTCAACGTCCCGGTGAATGGCTTCGAAATTCTCTGCGATTGAGGCGACATGCGCCGCCTTCGATGCCAGTTTTAGTTTGCCTGCGCGGCGGAAATCACAATCAATGGCTTCTTCGCTAATAATGCGTTCGATCGTGTCGATAGATTCGTCGAATGCCCGATAAAGGCTTTTTGCGCGTTCCGGCCCAAGGTGCTGTTTGGCTGCGATAAAGCTATGCGCAAGGCCGTTGTTCAGATGCCCACCATTTCTGCCGGATGCCCCGGCGCCGACGGTCGCACCCTCCAGCACGACGACCCGGACTCCTGATTTCGCGAGGTGAAGGGCCGCTGACAGACCGGTGAAGCCGCCTCCGATAATGGCCACATCAAAATGACCCTCGACCGGTCCCGCTTGCGCTCCGGAGAAAACAAGGGCGGTATCCTGCCAGTAGGGTTTGAACTGCATCACCGCTTCCTTATTACAAACCAACGACGGCAGGCAGCCCCGAAATATCCGGGATCTCGGTATACTTATAATAGGGATTGGCGGGTTCGTGCCCCCGGTTCACCCAGACCTTGTTTCGGATGCCAAGATCGTGAGCAGACATCAGATCATAGCGAAATGACGACGAGCAATGCAGAATGTCATCAGGCCCGCAACCAAGCATATCAAACATATATTCAAATGCCCGAAAGCGCGGCTTGTAGGCATTGGCCTGTTGTGCAGTGTAAACCGCGTGAAACGGCGCGACCAGTTTTTCAACATTGGACATGATCTGCTCGTCCATCGCGTTGGATAGAATAACCAGCGGTATCTCTTTGGCAACCTTTGCCAGCCCAGCGGGCACATCTGCGTGTGGGCCCCATGTCGGCACATGTTCGTAGATGGCGCGTGCATCGTCTGCGTGAAATGAAACCCCGTTTTTACGGCACGTCCGTTCCACGGCATTGTGCAGAACTTCATTGTAAGGCTTCCAGTCTCCGAGAATCTCATCGAGACGGTAGGCGGCAAAGTTCTTGATGAACTGTTTCATACGGTCTGCATCCAACTGCTCGCCGTAGATGGCCTGCGCACTTTCGGCCATTTGAAAATTGGTCAGCGTGCCGTAGCAATCGAAGGTAATATATTTGGGCCGGAACTGGGGCATAACGGGTGTGTCCTCGTGGGTTGCAGCACTTTGAGAACATCATAGCGGGCATCGCGTCACGTGAGCACTGCAATCACCGATCAGCGAAGCACAATGTTGCGTATCATCCAGCCGGTTTGGCACAGAGTTGTGCGGGCACATAGATGACCTGCGCTGAACACAGGCCTTCATGACAGATGCTTGGCACGGCAGAAGATGCGGTAAAATTGGCTGAGACAGCGGAAAGGGTGTGTGAGGTCGATATTGTCGGGACGATCTACCAGCACAACAGGGTTATTAATGACAGGAAACATGGATTACCCGGGAGAGGGGCATGACAGCAGAGCCAATTAAGTTCGTAACGTTTTCGCCAGCGCATCTGGATGGCGCTGTCGCGTTGTCGCAACAAGCCAGGTGGCCGCATCGCCGCGAAGACTGGGCAATGGTGGAATCCCTGAGCGATGGTATTGCCGCTGTGTCGGGTGACGGGGTGGTGGGAACGGCATTTGCGACACCTTACGGTGAGAACGCCGCCACCATCAATATGGTCATCGTGGATGAGTCCATGCGCGGGCAGGGTATCGGTCGAAAGCTGATGGATGCCGCCTTGGCGAAATGCGAGGGGCGGGAGGCGCGGCTGGTTGCGACCCAGGATGGACTGCCATTGTACCAGAAACTGGGTTTTCAGCCCTCTGGCACTGTGTTGCAATATCAAGGCGTGATCGGCAACAACGCATTTGACAGTACGGCAGACTGGGCCAGCGCAACGGACGTTTCCGAACTGATTGCCGTTGATCATGCCGCCTGTGGCCTTGATCGTTCGCGGCTCATGAAAAGATTGAGCGAAACCGGTCGACTGGTTGTGCTCCGAGAGAATGGCAGGATCGTCGGTTTTGCTGTGTTGCGTGACTTTGGCCGCGGTGAGGTGGCCGGACCTATCGTAGCGCGAACCCTGGAAGAGGCCCAAAGTCTGCTTGGCTTTCTGTCTGCTGCCCGCGCAGGTCATTTCCTTCGTGTCGATACGACGGAGGATGCGGGACTTGCCCCCTGGCTGGAAGCGCAGGGGCTTGCCCATGTGGGCGGGGGAATTTCCATGCGGCGCGGTGGTTATCAAATATCCCCATCGTCCGAGTTTCACGTCTTTGCCTTGGCAAGTCAGGCTTTTGGCTGAACCCTGTTACGGAGTTTGAAATGCTCAGCAATTCCTTGATTGAACTGGACCGTGCCCATCTGGTGCACCCGGTCGCGTCCTATCGCGGCCACGAACATATGGGTGTCCGGGTTCTAGCGTCCGGAGCGGGCGCGTGGGTAACGGATGCCAGCGGCCATAGGCTGGTGGATGGCTTTGCCGGTCTTTGGTGCGTCAATGCGGGCTATGGGCAGGATAGTATTATTGAAGCGGCCACCAGGCAGATGCGTGAACTGCCCTATGCTACAGGATATTTCGGGCTGGGCTCAGAATCCGCCATTCGGCTGGCAGCCGAACTGGCGGAGCGCTCTCCGGGCGACCTCAATCATATCTACTTCACGTTGGGCGGGTCGGATGCCGTGGATAGCACCGTGCGCTTCATCCGCTACTATTATCATGCCAAAGGCATGCCAGAGAAGGACCAGTTCATTTCCGTAGAACAGGGATATCACGGATCATCCACGGTCGGCGCGGGTTTGACCGCGCTCCCCGTTTTCCATGCGGGCTTTGGCCTCCCTTTCGACTGGCAGCATAAAATTCCGTCGCATTATGTCTATCGCAACCCGGTGGGCTCCGAAGATCAGGCTATCATTGCCGCGTCTGTCGCTGCACTGCGGCAAAAGGTGGAGGCTATCGGGCAAGAGCGTGTAGCAGCGTTCTACGTCGAACCCATTCAAGGCTCTGGCGGTGTACTTGTGCCGCCACCGGGCTGGATGAAGGCCATGCGCGAAGTCTGTACGGAACTGGACATTCTGTTCGTTGCCGATGAAGTCATCACCGGCTTTGGCCGCACCGGACCGTTGTTTGCCTGTACGGACGAAGACATCGTGCCGGACTTCATCACCACGGCCAAAGGCTTGACCTCGGGCTACGTGCCTATGGGTGCCGTGTTCATGTCCGACAAGGTGTACAATACTATTGCCGATGGGGCAGGGGCCGCAGCGGTTGGCCACGGCTATACCTACTCCGCGCACCCGGTCAGTGCAGCCGTGGGTCTTGAAGTGCTGCGTCTCTATGAAAATGGCCTGCTGGACAATGGTCGGAAGGTTGGCGCATTGCTGATGAAAGGCTTACGCGCTTTGGCCGATCACCCCTTGGTTGGCGATGTCCGTGGACGCGGAATGCTGGCAGCCATTGAGCTGGTAACGGACAAAGCCCGCAAGACCCCTCTGCCTGCGGCAGCCGATCCGGCCCGCCGCATTTTTGATCGTGCCTGGAACAACGGCTTGGTGGTGCGTGCCTTTGGAAATGGCATTCTGGGTTATGCGCCGCCCTTGTGCTGCACACCGGATGATATCGAGGCGATCATCGAACGGACGAGGCTGACCCTCAACCAGACACTTGAAGACCCTGACGTGCGGACGGCCATGGCGTGAGCGTGGTTCTACGGGATATTCTGCAGGAGAACCGTATTCAGAATTATCTGCCGCCACGCTTCTCGCATTCAGCGAAATCGGCAAAGGTTTTTTGCCAAACTCATATTCAGAGGCGACGATATACCAACACGCGCCCCACCATAACGATCAGAAAGCAAGAATACGAGGGCGCGATCAGCCTTGAGCATGTCGATCCACAGCTACCCGTGCGAGCGCCAAAGCGCTGGTAACGGTCGCCTTTAACGTCTTTTGCCGGAATGCCTTCAATATCAAAAAAAGGGGAAAGCGCATGTCTGTACCGTCAATTACCAACTGGACAGCGTCCGATGACGCCATGGTGGAAAATGCTATTCGATCCGGCGCAAGCCGTCGCGACCTTCTGAAAGTGATGCTGGCTGGCGGCGTCGCTCTCACGGCTGGATCGGCCCTTTTTGGCCGCGCCACCAGCGCGCTGGCCGCCACACCCGTTTCGGGCGGTGCGCTGAAGGCCGCCAGTTGGTCGTCGTCTACTGCCGATACGCTGGACCCCGCCAAAGCCTCGCAAGCCAGTGACTATGTGCGTTGCTGCGCCTTCTACAACCGGCTTACCTTTCTGGATGCCAGGGGCGTAACCAACATGGAGCTGGCAGAAAGCGTGGAAAGTGCCGATGCCAAGGTATGGACGGTCAAGCTGCGCAGTGGCGTTACCTTCCACGACGGCAAAACGCTCAAAGCCGCTGATGTAGTCTACTCCCTCAATCGCCATCTGGACCCTGCCGTCGGCTCGAAGGTCAATTCCATCGCCAAGCAGATGACCGGTATCAAGGCGCTGGATGACCTCACGGTAGAAATCACGCTGGCCAATCCCAATGCCGATTTGCCAACCATTTTGGCGATGCACCATTTCATGATCATCGCTGATGGCACCACGGATTTTGCAAAGGCCAACGGCACAGGTGCTTTTGTCTGCGAGGTGTTTGAGCCGGGCGTTCGGTCAATCGGGAAAAAGAACACGAATTACTGGAAGGAAAAGGGTCCGTATATCGATACCTTCGAGTATATCGCAATTTCCGATGACACGGCACGGGTCAACGCGCTGCTATCGGGCGACATTCAACTGGCCGCGTCGATCAATCCACGCTCCATGCGTCTGGTGGAAAGTCAGACTCACGTCGCGTTGTCCAAGTTCACTTCGGGGAACTATACCAACCTCAATATGCGACTTGATCTCAGCCCCGGCAACAAGGCCGATTTCGTGCAGGGTATGAAGTATCTGCTCGATCGTGAAAAAATACAGAAATCCGCGTTGCGCGGTGTCGCTGAACTGGGCAATGACCAGCCCGTATCGCCAGCCAGCATCTATCACAATGCAGACCTGAAACCGAAGGCGTTCGATCCTGAAAAGGCAAAATTTCACTTCGAAAAAGCCGGTCTTTTAGGCCAGACAATTCCCGTTATCGCATCGGATGCTGCTGCCTCCTCCATTGATATGGCCATGATCCTGCAGCAGGCCGGTGCAGATATCGGCGTTACACTGGATGTGCAGCGCGTACCCTCCGACGGTTATTGGTCCAACTACTGGCTGAAGGCACCGGTCCATTTCGGCAATATCAATCCGCGCCCCACGCCCGATATCCTGTTTTCGCTGCTGTATGCATCCGATGCGCCGTGGAATGAAAGCCAGTATAAATCCGAAAAATTCGATGGCATGATGCTGGAAGCGCGTGGATTGTTGGATCAGGCCAAGCGCAAGGAAATCTATGATGAAATGCAGGTGATGATTTCGGAAGAAGCCGGTACGGCTATCCCGGTTTTCATCTCCAATGTCGATGC
This sequence comes from Rhizobium sp. CFBP 8762, assembly GCF_014841565.1. Lineage (GTDB taxonomy): Bacteria > Pseudomonadota > Alphaproteobacteria > Rhizobiales > Rhizobiaceae > CFBP-8762. The sequence goes on along the minus strand of NZ_JACYUD010000008.1, from coordinate 269,418 downwards.
GATCTCCGCGAAATTGAAGGGGCTGGAAGGCAACCCGCTCGGTGGGCAGATGGGTTATGCCTTCGCGGAATATGTCTGGCTGGAAGCTTGACCTTCCCCCGGTGGAGGGCGGCTGACCGCCCTTCACCAGCGCCTTTAGGATATGCCGACGCGGAGAATCCATGAACCGACACGTCCTTATGCTTGTGGTCAACCGGCTGATTATTGCAGTCATAACCCTCCTGATCGTTTCCTTTACCGTTTTTGCGGCAACGGAAATGCTGCCCGGAGATGTTGCGCAAATCCTGCTCGGCCAAGCGGCAACGGCGGAGGCAGTCGCCGGCTTGCGCACCGCCATGCATCTGGATGACCCGGCTATCGTCCGCTTTGCCCGTTGGCTGGCCGGCTTGGCTTCCGGCGACCTTGGCACGTCATACGCCAATAACCTGCCGATTGCCGATCTCATTGGCCCACGCTTTCTCAGTTCCATGAAGCTCGCTGCGGCTACGGCGGTCTTTTCCGTTCCAATTGCGCTGTTCCTTGGAATTACCGCTGCTATTTTGCGTGGCACTCTGTTTGATCGTGTGGTTACAGCGGTTACAATCGGCGTGATCTCCGTTCCGGAGTTCATGGTGGCAACATCGGCCGTGTTGATTTTCGCGGTCTATCTCCAATGGCTTCCGGCCCTTGCCTTTGCCAATGAGGTGCACTCATTCGGTGAGTTGCTGCGGGTCTTCGCCATGCCCGTCATCACGCTCAGCTTCGTCATTTCCGCCCAGATGATCCGCATGACCCGCGCTGCGGTGATTGAAACCCTGAACACTCCCTATATTGAAATGGCTTTGCTGAAAGGCGCATCGCGTCGGCGCATCGTTTTGAAACACGCATTGCCCAACGCGCTCGGCCCCATCGTCAATGCGGTGGCCCTGTCGCTCTCCTACCTGCTTGGCGGTGTCATCATCGTTGAGACAATTTTCAATTATCCGGGCATTGCCAAACTGATGGTTGATGCGGTGGCAACACGCGATCTGCCATTGATACAGACCTGCTCCATGGTTTTCTGCCTTGGCTATCTTCTACTGATTACGATTGCCGACATCATCGCCATTCTATCCAATCCGAGGTTGCGCTGACCATGGCCCGTTTTGCATTGTCTCCTCGCAGACTTGGCTACCGTTTCAATGCGGTTGGTATGATCGGCCTTTCGGTAATTGTGTTTTGGGCCACTGTCGCAGTATTTGCGCCGCTGCTGATCCCTTACCCCATAGGCGATATCGTCGATTACGATTATTTCGGGCCTATGTCCGCGCAGTTTCTGTTGGGCACTGACTACCTCGGCCGGGACATGCTTTCCCGTATTCTCATGGGGGCACGGTATACGGTCGGCATTTCACTGGCTGCCGTGGCGCTCGCCTGTTTCAGCGGCGTCGCGTTGGGAATGAGCGCAGCCGTGGCAGGCGGGTGGTTCGATGCGATCCTATCCCGTTTTCTCGATGCGTTAAACTCCATTCCGAGCAAACTTTTCGGACTTGTGGTCGTGGCAGCAGTCGGGTCGTCAATGCCGGTGCTGGTTCTGACCCTGGCCGTGATCTACACGCCCGGCTCCTACCGCTTTGCCCGCGCCTTGGCCGTCAATATCAACAGTATGGATTTTGTGACCGTCGCGCGTGCCCGGGGGGAAAAGACCTTGTATCTCATCGGTTCAGAAATCCTGCCCAACATTCTGGGGCCGGTGCTTGCGGATCTCGGCCTGCGCTTTGTTTTTATTGTTTTGCTGTTGTCTGGCCTGTCTTTCCTTGGTCTCGGTGTGCAACCTCCCAATGCCGACTGGGGCGCGCTGGTGCGCGAGAACATTGGCGGGCTGCCATTTGGCGCACCCGCGGTTATGGTTCCTTCGCTGGCGATTGCCAGCCTGACCATCAGCGTCAATATGCTGATTGATAACCTGCCCGTGAAGATACGCGACCGGAGCAACGGATGACCAATCTTGTCGAAATCCGAAACCTGCGGGTTCAGGCCAAAACTGACGCAGACCGTACAGTGGATATCATCAGGGACGTTAGCTTCGATATTGCAGAAGGGGAAATCGTTGCGCTGATTGGTGAAAGCGGTTCAGGCAAGACCACAATTGCGCTGACCTTGATGGGCCATACTCGCCCCGGCTGCCGCATAAGCGGGGGTTCGGTTCTGCTGGGCGGGCGCGATATGGCCGCTTTGCCGCAAAAAGCGCTCGCCCGGTTGCGGGGCACCGAGGTCGCCTATGTGCCACAAAGTGCCGCCGCGGCTTTCAACCCGGCGCAGACGATTATGGATCAGGTGATCGAAATCGTCCGTATCCATGGGTTGATGTCGACTGAGGCGGCGCGTGCCAAAGCCTTGAGCCTGTTCCGGGCTTTGGCGCTGCCGGACCCGGACGGAATTGGCGCACGCTATCCGCATCAGGTTTCCGGTGGGCAGTTGCAGCGATTGTCAGCCGCCATGGCGCTGATTGGCGACCCGCGACTGGTCATTTTCGATGAGCCCACGACTGCGCTCGACGTGACCACACAGATCGAGGTGCTCCGCGCGTTCAAATCCGTCATGAAGACGGGTGGCTTGACGGGCGTGTATGTCAGCCACGATCTGGCAGTTGTTGCCCAGATCGCAGATCGGATTGTGGTTTTAAAAGGTGGAGAGGTGCAGGAGATCGGCACCACAGCCCAGATTTTGGAACATCCTGCACATCCCTACACACAGCAACTGGTGGCCGCCTTCAAGCCAGCTACGCGCAGCAAGACTGTCGCGGTGGACACCGTAAAACGGCAACCGCTGCTGGAGGTACGCACTCTATCGGCAGGATATGGCCCGATACAGCCAAATGGTCGGCCGCTGGCCATGGCCGTGAATGCAGTTGATATCACCTTGGAGCACGGCCAGAACCTCGGCATTATCGGCGAATCCGGATGTGGAAAATCGACGCTGGCACGGGCCATTGCGGGTATTCTGCCGCCGACGGATGGGCACATCCTGCTTGATGGACGAGAGCTTGCGCCTTCCGCCCGCAACCGGCAACGCGAAGACCTGAGAAAACTGCAGATTGTGTTTCAGTTTGCAGATGCCGCGCTCAATCCGTCCAAATCTATCGATGATATTCTGGCTAGACCGCTCGGTTTTTATCACAGCATGTCGAAACGCGACCGTGATCAACGAATCGATCAACTTCTCGATATGGTGCACCTGCCCCGGACTGTAAAATTTCGCCGCCCCAGCGAATTGTCCGGCGGGCAAAAGCAGCGCATCAATCTGGCTCGCGCACTGGCTGCCGATCCAAAGGTTATTCTATGCGACGAAATTACCTCGGCTCTCGATACCGTGGTTGCCGCTGCCATTATCGATCTTTTGAAAGAGCTTCAAAGAGAGCTGGGTCTCTCCTACATCTTCATCAGTCATGATCTGTCCGTGGTTCAAGCCATTTGCGACGAGATTGCCGTTATGTATGCGGGCGAAAAGATCGAGCAGATAGAGCCTGCTGCGTTTGGCGCAGCCGGCGGTCATCCCTATTCGCGGCTGCTCCACTCATCGGTTCCCCAACTCAACCCCTGCTGGCTGGATGCGTTGGAACAGGACCCGGAACTGGTAAACGCGTTTTCCAAGCGATAGACGAGAGCGTTTCATCGGCTGTGAACCCAACAGCAAGCCGCCTTTTACAGGCAAACGCTATAGCGGAAACAGGCTGTTCAAAGGCATGTGCGGTTTGACGATGGGGGATTTCAGCACGACGAAGCTGAAATATTTGTCGATGCCGATATCCATGTCGATCAGCCGTTCCATGATGGTCTGGTAGTCGGCAATGCTCGCTGTTACGAACTTGACGAGGTAATCGTAACCGCCGGAGACCAGATGGCATTCGATAACGGAATCGATCTTTTCGATGGCCGCCAGAAATCGGGCGAAATCAATCTGGCGATGGTTTTTGAGTGTGATTTCTGTGAAGACCGTCAAGGTCTGGCCCAGTTTGGCGACGTTGATCTGTGCGGAGTAGCTTTGGATATATCCTTCTGATTGCAGTTTTTTCACCCGCATCAGGCAAGGACTGGGCGACAGGTTTACCAGATCGGCCAGCTCCACATTGGTGATACGGCCGTTCTTTTGCAATTCCGAGAGGATTTTGATGTCGATCCGGTCCAGTTTCATCGAAGCATCCTGTGCTTGTCGCTGCGCGTTGGCGCGAATAAGCAGCATATTATGCGGAACGCTTTCGGCGTCAAACAGGAATAATCTGCTGTTCTTGAAAAGCTTTACGGCAACTACATGCGCACGATGCACTGACGTACCATGCAGAGGCAGAACAAAATGCTAAATCGCGTTGCAATGCGGCAACCATGATTTTTGCGGCCCTGTTATAGGTCAGCAAGTCAGGAGAAACTGCTATGCCCGCACCTCTGTTGAAGGTTGAAACCTCATCCACCTTGCCCGCGCAAGCTGATGTAGTGGTGATTGGCGGTGGCGTCGCAGGTGTGTTTTCCGCCTACTACCTTGCAAGACGCGGCTTGCGTGTTGCACTGGTGGAAAAGGGGCTGATTGGTGCCGAGCAATCCAGCCGGAACTGGGGTTGGTGCCGACAGCAGAACCGCGATGCCCGTGAACTGCCGATGTCCACCAAAAGCCTTGAGCTTTGGGACACGCTTGCGGGCGACATTGGGGAGGATGTTGGCTTCCGCCGATGCGGACTGCTTTATCTCAGCAATAATGAGGCTGAAATTGCCGGTTGGGCGCGTTGGCGCGACTTTGCGCGCACGGTGGGTGTGACAACGCATATGCTCAATGCCGCCGAAGCTGCGGAGCGGGGGCGTTCGACCTTGCGGGCTTGGAAAGGCGGCGTGTTTTCCCCCAGTGATGGCATCGCCGACCCCGTTCGGGCCGCGCCCCTCGTGGCGCTCGGTGTTCTGAAAGAGGGCGGGTCTGTGCACCAGATGTGTGCGGCACGGGGTCTGGAACTGGAAGCGGGCCGCGTCAGCGGCGTAGTAACCGAGCATGGCACCATCCGTACCAAAACCGTCGTGATGGCCGGAGGGGCGTGGGCATCTTCCTTTTGTCGTCAACTGGGAATTCGTTTTCCGCAAGCGTCCATCCGCTCATCCATCATGGCGGTCAGCGCGGGAGTTGAAGGTGTGCCGGATGCGCTGCATACGTCAGAGGTTTCCGTCACGCGCCGGGGTGATGGTGGCTATACGCTCGCCATCAGCGGTCGTGCACGGGTTGACCCCACGCCGCAGCAATTGCGCTTCTCGCGAGAATTTGTCCCCATGTTTGTGAAGCGCTACAAAAGCCTGGCGCCCGGTGATCTGACCGGCTGGCGGTCGGGCCACGAGTCTTTGAAAACGTGGCGGTTGGATGCGCCGACCCCGATGGAACACCAGCGTATTCTTGATCCGAAGCCAGACCGTAGACAGATCGACGACACGTTGAAACGCGCGCGCGCTCTGCTGCCTGCCCTACAGGCAGCGGAGGTTACCAGCGTCTGGGCGGGCTATATCGACAGCACGCCGGATGGTGTTCCGGCTATTGGGGAAATTGATTCTGTACAAGGGCTTGTTCTGGCGGCCGGTTTCAGCGGTCACGGCTTCGGCATTGGGCCGGGGGCCGGGCATCTGGTGGCCGATATTATCACAGGAATGCCACCGATCGTGGACCCCGTTCCGTACCATCCCTCGCGGTTCACACACGCCTCATGGGGCAAGGTTGCAGAGTTTTAGAGCCAATACGACCGGAATGAAACAAGCATCAAAAACCCGCTGAGACCGTCAGCTCAAAGCCTGCGTGACCAGCGCGTAGGTTTTCAGGGCCTGGGTGGGGGATGCGTCCAGCCAGTCGCCGCCAAGCGACATGCTCGTCACGGTGTCGAAAACCGGCAGGCCGGATTGCGCGAGGAAATCCGCAAATGCGCCTGTGTCCTGCCGTGTGTCGATCCGCAGGAACTGGCCAACATGCGCGGCGATCAGGGGGTGGATGACCGCTATCGCGTCCCTATCGTCAGCCGCGACCACTGGCCCAATCAAGGTGCCTCGTCCAAACTGGCGTGACAGGGAAAAAGCCGCTATCTCGCCGTCCCGAAGCAGCGCCATGCCTTTGGACACCGACAGCAGATGGGTAAACAGAGCCGTACGTCTGGCACCGAAGGCTTGGTGATCGAGTTTCACCAAATCAGCAAGATGGGCTGGCGTCACGTCGCGCAGAACGGCGTCGTGCGGCACATCCGGCGCGACATAAGGTATAACGGTTCCCTGTCGTTGATAGACAGTCTTCTCAATTTTGAAGCCCAGGGACTGATAAAGCCTGCGCGCCGCATGGGTCGCGTTCAGCCGGAGCGGACGGGTTCCGATCTGCCTCATCGCGTGGTTCATCAGCCAGCGCGCCGCGCCGTGAGTCTGTAGTCGCGGCGACGTGATCACCATACCCAGCGTGGCAAAATCGGGTGCGTAGGGGAACCACATGGCAGATGCAAAAACCCGTCCAATCGCATCCCGCGCCACGATGCCGTGCCCGTTCTCGCGCAGCATCTGCCAGTCCTTCGTTCGGTGCGGCCAGCGAACGGACAGAGACAGGGCATGCAGGTTTTCCAGGTCTACATCCACGATGTCACACAGGGAGAGCTGAAAGGATTCCAACTGCATCGTTTCGGTCATCACTACGATTTCGTCCTTAGAATCGCTCTTGTTCAACGAGTATCGTTGAAAACTGCCGTATGTCCCGCTCGAAATAGGGCTGTTTTCAGCAGTTTACACTGCGCAGCCCGCACATTTGGCGTGTTACCCCTGATCTGACGCCTATGCTGGCAGTGTTACAGGCAAGCCAGCAGAGCGAGGCACCATGGAGCAAGACGAAATATTGGCACACTTGATCGCGTTGCCTTCAATCGTTGGCACGGGCAATGCTGCCATTGTCGACTGGATCGTCACCTATGCAAGAGCGTGTGGGGCCGAAGTGACTGTGGCGATGGGGCCGGAAGGCGACAGGGCCAATCTCCTCATCACCGTCGGCCCTCGGTTCGTTCCCGGCCTTGTTCTCTCGGGCCATATGGATGTGGTGCCTGCCAACGAGCCCGACTGGTTATCAGACCCTTTTACGATGCGTGCTGAGCATGGACGTCTTTATGGACGGGGCACCAGTGATATGAAAGGGTTTTTGGCCTGCGCGCTTGCTGCGCTGCCGGAGCTGGCAAAACGTCCACTCACCCGGCCAGTTCATCTGGCGTTTTCCTATGATGAGGAAGCGGGATGCCGTGGTGTGCCGCACTTGCTGGCGCTGCTGCCTGATCTCTGTGCCTTGCCGCAGGCCTGTATCGTGGGAGAGCCCAGTGGTCTGCGCGCCATACGCGCCCATAAGGGTAAGGCAGCGGCTCACCTGGAGGTTCGTGGCCGAGCTGGCCATTCATCACGCCCGGATCAAGGGCTGAATGCCGTTCATGCGATGGCAAGCGTTTTGAGCACGGCGGTTGATGCCGCCCGCGGGTTGACGGATGGTCCGTTCGAAAGCGCGTTCGAGCCGCCCTACTCATCCCTTCAGGTGGGAATGATCCATGGGGGGCAGGCCATCAATATTATTCCTGATCACTGCAGCGCTGACATTGAAGCGCGTGCAATTTCCGGACAGTCGCCCGTTGTGTTGCTGGACCCGATCCGCCAAGTGCTTGCCGACCTCGACGCCCAAGGTTTTGAAACGAGTTGGACGGTGACCAGTCAATATCCTGCATTGTCGCTGGCCGAAGATGCGCCCTTGGCTGCAATGATGGCAGAAATAACCGGGCAGGCCCCGCTTGCGGCTGTGAGCTACGGCACTGAAGCCGGGCTATACCAAGCCGCTGGCATCCCGGCCATTATCTGTGGTCCGGGCGATATCGCCCGCGCCCATCGCGCCAATGAATACATAGAACGGGACGAGTTGTCTGCCTGCCGACGCATGATCGACATTCTTGGCCAAAGGATGTGTGCATGATGTGCCACGGTTTTTGGTGCAATGTGCCGTGGGCTGGGTCTGGTTCAGCGCATCCTGCGGCGCTGTTTGGGAAACCATAGGTCTACCTTCCGCTGGAGCGCCGCCGCATGGCTTTTCTGTTTCTTTCAACGCCGGAGCGAGCGCGCGTTTTTTCTGCCGCTTTTGCAGACCGCCTTGGGCAGCTTCCTTTCATCACGGATGCCCACTCGGTTGATCCGGCGGCGGTTCGCTATCTGCTATCGTGGACCGCGCCGGACGATCTGGCACGATACACCAATCTTGAAGTCTTGTTTTCCATTGGCGCTGGTGTCGACCAGTTTCAGTTGGGCGCGCTTCCTCGCTGGGTCAAACTTGTTCGCATGGTGGACGCTGGTGTAATGCGCATGGTTCGGGACTATGTCACGATGGCAGTGCTGGCTTTGCATCGCAATCTGCCTGTGTATCTCGCACAGCAGAGCCGGGGGGAATGGACACCGCATCCCGTCACCCCGGCAGCGGAAAGGCGCGTTGGTATTCTCGGCCTTGGAATGATGGGGCAGGCCGTTCTTGAATCGCTGAAAAACTTTGGCTTTGTGTTGTCGGGCTGGAGCCGGAGCGCGCATGTCATTCCCGATGTCACGTGTTTCTCAGGGGCCGAGCAACGGAAAGATTTTTTGGCGCAGGTCGATATTCTGGTCTGTCTCCTGCCCTTGACGGCGGAAACTCGCGGTATTCTGAATGCCGATCTGTTTGCCGCTCTTCCCGTCGGTGCCAGCCTTGTCCATGCCGGGCGTGGTCCGCAACTGGATGAAACCGCGCTGCTCGCTGCACTGGACAGCGGCCATCTCTGCGGTGCCGTGCTGGATGTCACCGACCCGGAGCCGTTGCCTGCCGACCATCCGTTCTGGCAGCATCCGAATATTATTCTGACCCCCCATATCGCCAGTATCACGCAATCGGATTCGGCTGCCACGGCAGTTATCGACAATATCATTCGCCACGAAGCCGGCGAGGCGCTCGTCGGCCTCGTGGATCGCAGCCGTGGTTATTAGTAGGAGGAAAGCGTTTATGTCCCTGATCACCCGTATTGAGACCAATCCGAAAACGGCACTGCGTGAATCCCGACCAACGCCTGAACGGCTGATTTCCGGCGACCCCTCGTTCAATACATGGCCGCAGGATGCGTCGCGAGATGATACCGTCCACACCGGCATATGGGAGGCAACACCCGGCGAAACCCATTCGATCAAGGGCACCACCTTCGAGTTTTGCCATCTGATTTCCGGCTACGTCGAAATTACGGAAAAGGACGGCGAGACATTCACGTTCAAAGCCGGCGATAGTTTCGTGATGAAGCCAGGTTTTGTCGGCGTGTGGCGTACCATTGAGACCGTGCGGAAAATCTATGTCACGGCCACCGATCATGTCTCTTAGCTTTTCGCCGGAGAGTGTCGATCTGCCGCGTGGCCATTTCATCGGCGGTAAAATGGTGCCCGCCAAGGGCGAAATGCCCATGCGCCGCCCATCGGACGGCGTGCTGTATGCTGATTGCCCCATTGCCAGTGTCGAACTGGTGGATGAAGCCGTGCAGGCGGGCAAACGCGCCCTGAAAGACAGCGGCTGGGCAACTGAACGACCCCGTGAGCGTACCAAAGCGCTTCACCGCTGGGCCGATTTGATTGAGGCGGAAGCCGAAACGCTGGCCCGGCTGGAAGCGGTCTCATCCACGCGGCCCGTGGGCCAACTCGTCGATGGTGATATCGCCGTGACTGCCGAGCAAATCCGGTTCTTCGCGGAATTTGCCGATAAGGAGGGCAGCGATCTGGTGCCAACGGCGAGCGGCAGTCTGGGTATGATCATGACCGAACCCTACGGGGTTGTGGGTGCCATTACGCCATGGAACTTTCCGCTGTCCATGGCCGGTTGGAAGTTGGGGCCTGCGCTGGCCGCAGGCAACGCGGTGGTGCTGAAGCCATCCGAGCTTACGCCGTTTTCAACCCTGTATCTGGCCGAACTGTCCGTGCGCGCCGGTCTCCCCGCCGGGTTGATCAACATTGTGCTGGGAAATGGCGCGGTAACGGGAACGGCGCTGACGGGCCATCCCGAAATCGGCAAGGTCAGCTTTACCGGCTCGACGGTTGCGGGGGCAGCGATCATGGCAAATGTCGCGCGCACCGGCATCAAACCCATGACACTGGAACTGGGCGGCAAAAGCCCGCAACTGGTGTTTGCCGATGCCGATCTCAGCCGTACCGCAAAAGCTGTTGCATCCAGCATTCTGTTCAATGCGGGGCAGGCCTGTGTTGCAGGATCACGGCTAATCGTGGATGCGCGGGTGGCAGACGCGCTGGTTGATGCAATTCTGGTCCTGATCTCCGAGGCTCGACCCGGTCCCACATGGGATGCGGATACACAATATTCGCCCGTCATTTCACAAGCCCAGATCGACAGGATCGACAGCATTGTCCAGACGGCGCGACGTGCAGGTGCTGAAACATACGCGGGAGGCGGCCCGCTGGACAGCGCCGGTTATTTCTATGCGCCAACCCTGCTTGGCAATCTTGAGCCGTCGTCGCCCGCGTTGACGGAGGAAATCTTCGGACCGGTTCTTACAGTTCAGACATTTCAACACGAAGACGAGGCGCTGGCACTGGCGGACCACCCCACCTACGGGCTGGCCGCCGGCGTGTTTACGCAGGATGTGTCCCGCGCCATCCGCGTCACGCGGGCGCTTCAGGCCGGAACGGTATGGGTCAACCGGTATGGCCGTTCGCGCGATCATATTCTGCCCACCGGCGGCTACAAAAGTTCCGGTATTGGCAAAGACCTTGGCCGGGAAGCCTATCAGGCCAACCGAAAGTCAAAGAGCGTGCTGATCGATGTTTAGGACAAGCAAACGATGAAGACCTATTCCATAGCACTGATACCGGGCGATGGCATTGGCGTGCCCGTAACGGATGCCGCAGGCCAAGTGCTGGAAGCGGCCGCGCGGCGGGGAGGTTTTGCACTGGCCACGCAAACCTATCCATGGTCCTGCGCCTTCTACAAGCAAACGGGCGCGATGATGCCGCCGGACGGCGTCGAAACGTTGCGTGGTTTTGATGCAATCTTCCTCGGTGCCGTTGGCTGGCCCGCGCAGGTGCCGGACTCAGTATCGTTGCATGGCCTGCTTCTGCCTATCCGCAAAGCGTTCGTGCAATATGCCAATATCCGCCCCCACCGGCTTTTGCCGGGGGTCGAGGGGCCCTTGAAAGCACGTCAGTTCGACATTCTCTGCATTCGGGAAAACACCGAGGGTGAGTATTCCGGTGCTGGCGGGCGTGTGCATGTGGGCACGCCCGATGAGGTGGCCGTCGAAACCTCCATTTTCACCCGCACCGGTGTCGAGCGTATCCTGCGCTTTGCTTTTGAGCAGGCGCGCAAGCGACGCGGCAAGCTGGCATCCGTAACCAAATCCAACGCGCAGAAATACTCCATGGTGTTTTGGGATGAGGTGACGGAGCAACTGAAACCCGAGTATCCCGATGTCGACGTGACCAGTTACCATATCGACGCCATGGCGGCACGCATGGTCATGGCACCGGAAAGCCTCGATGTTGTTGTGGCCTCCAACCTGTTCGGCGACATCCTGACCGATCTCGGCGCGGCAATACAGGGCGGGTTGGGCTTTGCAGCCTCTGCCAACATCCACCCCGGCAGGCAGGCCCCATCCATGTTCGAACCGGTCCACGGCTCCGCACCGGATATTGCCCATCTGGGCATCGCCAACCCGATAGCGGCCATCTGGTCAGCGGCCATGATGCTGGATCATCTGGGAGAACCCGGGGCTGCCGCCGATATTCTCGCGGCCATTGAAGCGGCGACAGCACGCGGCATCGGCACCACCCCGGGCAAGGACCGGACAGAGGCTGTCACCGCCGCTGTGTTGTCGTCGCTCGTATGAAAGGCAAGTTTTATGAAAACGTTCAGCGATCTACGTGACCCTACTCTTTTGCGCCAACAATGCCTGATTGGAGGCGCGTGGCAGAACGCGCGCTCCGGTGCAACCGTGCCCGTCGTCGATCCCGCCAGCCAGTTGACCATCGGCCATGTGCCAGATGCTGGTCGTGATGAAACGCGCAGCGCCATTGTGGCAGCGCAGGAGGCTCTGGCCGCATGGAGGGCGCGGCTCCATGGGGAGCGCGCGGTCCTTTTGGAAAAGTGGCATGGGCTGATGCTGGAGCATGAACAGGATCTGGCGTTGATCCTGACACTGGAGCAAGGCAAACCGCTGAGTGAAGCCTTGGGCGAGATCCGCTACGGCGCGTCTTTTGTCAAATGGTTTGCCGAGGAAGCGCGCCGTATCGGCGGAACGACCATTCCATCACCGACGGCGGATCGACGGATCGTGGTGCTGAAAGAGGCGGTGGGCGTCTGTGCTATCATTACCCCCTGGAACTTTCCCAATGCCATGATCACCCGCAAGGTCGCGCCAGCGCTTGCGGCGGGCTGTACAGTGGTGGTCAAGCCGTCGGAGTTCACGCCGTTTTCCGCTTTGGCGCTCGGCGTTCTGGCGCAACGCGCAGGCATTCCCGCTGGCGTTGTCAACATTGTCACCGGCATGCCAGGCGACATCGGCACCGAATTGATGGCCAATGAGACTGTCCGGAAGATATCGTTCACCGGCTCTACCCGCATCGGCGCATTGCTGATGCGCGGTGCAGCCGACAGTATCAAACGCTTGAGCCTCGAACTTGGTGGCAACGCACCATTCATTGTCTTTGATGATGCCGATCTCGATCTGGCTGTTGAGGGCGCAATCGTTTCCAAGTTCCGCAATGGAGGACAGACCTGTGTGTGTTCCAACCGCATTCTGGTGCAGGCAGGCGTTTACGATGACTTTGCAGCAAGGCTCTCCGCGCGGGTATCGGCCATGCGCGTCGGTCCCGGACAAGAGGACGCGGTGGATATCGGCCCGATGATCAATGCGGCTGCTATCGACAAGATCAATCGCCACGTCGAGGATGCGCTGGCGAAGGGCGCAAAGCTTCTTTCGCGCGCTGCGTCCATGCCGGACGGCCTGCAATACGCCACGCCGATGGTTCTGGGTGATGCAACGACTGAGATGGCGTTGGCCAATGAGGAAACCTTTGGCCCGGTCGCGCCCCTGTTCCGGTTCAAAACGGAAGCTGAAGCCATAAGCATTGCCAATGCCACGCCCTTCGGTCTGGCTGCCTATTTCTATACTGAAGGTCTGACGCGCTCCTGGCGCGTTGCCGAGGCACTGGAGTTCGGCATGGTCGGGCTCAACACCGGCTTGGTATCCACCGAGGTTGCACCCTTTGGCGGTATCAAGCAATCCGGGCTGGGCCGCGAGGGCGCGCAGTGCGGCATCGAGGAATATCTGGAAATGAAGAGCTTCCACATCGGCGGTCTCAATCGCTGATTTTCAGACGTGATCCTGTCGAGTTTCGTTTGCCGCTGGTTGGACAGACCTTTCCTGCCGGATCGTTCGCCGGTTTTCATCATGAACCATTCCCGCTGAGGCACGTTGCGTCAGTGGTCGCTGACATTTTCCATGAATAAACGTCGAATTGCACGATAGTTGTGGAAAATGGTATGTGCGCGCCGGAATTTAAGTCAAAGACAAGCGGTGCATTGTAAAGCTTCGTCGCAATGGCAAACTTTGCTCTGTATCTTGTATGAAGTACCCTCGCGTTGGAATGAATGAAATGGAAAAGCCCTCCACCTGGACTGAAGCCCGGATTGAAACGCTTAGCCGGCTCTGGGCCGATGGCCGAAGCGCGAGCGAAATTGCCGCTGAAATGGGGGGTGGGCTGACACGCAATGCGGTGATCGGCAAGGTGCATCGTCTGGGCTTGCAACAGCGGCGCACAGCCAACGGAACCGCGTTGCCAGTTGCAGCAGCTCCCATAACCGCTGTGGTGGAAGACGAACCCGTGCTGGAAGCAAAGCCAGCGGTTCAGCGGGCGGCTGCTGCCAATGAGCGCCGCCCGGTAACGCCAGCGCCCGACATCATCGCCACGCCATTCTCAGGCCGTGTGCTGGAGGATGTGGCAGTGGCCGAAACGGCCCCGGCTTCAGGCTTTCCAAGCATTACCCTGCTGGAGCTTGGTTCATCCACCTGCCGTTGGCCTCTGGGGGACCCAACCACATCGGAATTCCGCTTCTGCGGGTCGCGGACAGATGGGACCAACGTCTATTGCACCCATCATTCCTGTTTGGCCTATCAGCCAAAGACAAACGTGCGTCGTTCAAGCTTCGTCCCGCGTTAAACCTATGCATAAAAAAGCCGCTGGCAGTGCCGGCGGCTTTTCTGTCTTCAAATGGCAAGGATCAGTCCTTAGCGCGCTCAACGTAGGAGCCGTCTTCTGTCATGATGACGACGCGTGTGCCAGCGTTGATATGAGGCGGCACCAGTGCGCGCAGACCGTTGGACAAAATGGCAGGCTTGTAGGACGAGGACGCGGTCTGCCCCTTGACGACCGGCTCGGTCTCCATGACTTCCAGCGTCACCAGACGCGGCAGTTCAATGGCGATGGCCAGACCGTTGTAGATCGAAAGCTGAACGACCATGCCTTCCTGAAGGTAAGCCTTCTGGTCGCCGATATCTTCGGCGGTCATGCTGACCTGATCGTAGGTTTCCGGGTTCATGAAGTGAAAGCCTTCGCCATCTTCATACAGGAAGCTATGCGGACGGTCTTCCACAAAGGCGCGCTCGACCTGCTCGGTCGTGCGCCAGCGTTCCGATACCTTCACGCCATCGGCAATGCGGCGCATATCGACCTGGGTAACCGGGGTGCCCTTGCCGGGATGGAAATTTTGCGCGGTGAGCACCACATAGAGCTTGCCGTCGGCTTCGACGACATTGCCTTTGCGGAGCGAAGATGCAATGACCTTGACCATAAGGTTTCCTTGTAAGAAGCGTACACGCCGGACGCATGACAATGCTGTTGGCGCGAAATGAAACGATGGGCTGGAGCTATCCTATCTCGGTGTAAAATGCCAGTGCGGCGTGAAGAAACCCGGTTATAGACGAATTACCAAGACAATGAACACGCCAATTTCCCGACCGTCTCCCTGGTGGATGCCTCATGTGCATGCCGACCGCCGCCCGTTTTTGCTGGCGCGAAACCGCATTCAGGCAGCGTTGCGCATGTTTCTGGCCGAGCAGGACTTCATAGAGGTCGATACCTCCACCCTGCAGGTATCCCCCGGCAACGAGGCCCATTTGCACGCCTTCGCCACGGAGGCGATAACGACGGCGGGCGCACGCGCGCCGCTCTATTTGCACACATCGCCGGAGTTTGCCTGCAAAAAGTTGCTGGCTGCCGGTGAGCGGCGTATTGCCTGCTTTGCCCATACCTATCGCAACCGCGAACGCGGGCCTCTGCACCACCCGGAGTTTACCATGCTGGAATGGTATCGCGTGGGAGAGAGCTATGAGGTGCTGATGCAGGATTGTGCCGCACTTCTGCAACTGGCTGCGGAGACCGCGGGAACGCGAGTCCTGACCTTTCGAGGCCGGGTGACAGACCCGTTTGCTTCCGTGGAGCGTGTCACAGTTGCCGAGGCCTTTCAGTGCCATGCGGGCATAGACCTGCTGGCGTCCATCGATCCATCCGGCGAAACGGACCGTGATGAACTGGCCCAGGCCATGACAGCGGTCGGCATGCGTGTGAGCAGTGATGATACATGGGCTGACCTGTTCAGCCGTGTGATCGTGGACAAGGTAGAGCCACATCTTGGCATGGAGCGGCCCACCCTTCTCACGGAATATCCGGTGGCGGAGGCTGCACTGGCGCGGCGCACGGCGTATGATCCGCGTGTTGCTGAACGGTTCGAGCTTTATGCCTGCGGTGTGGAACTTGCCAACGGCTTTGGCGAACTGACGGACGGGCCGGAGCAAAAGCGCCGGTTTGAACTGGAAATGCGGGAGAAGCAGCGCGTTTATGGCGAGACCTATCCCGTCGATGAGGACTTGATTGCGGCGCTCGATATCATGCCCGATGCGAGCGGCATCGCGCTGGGTTTTGACCGGCTGGTTATGCTGGCAACCGGTGCATCACGCATTGAGCAGGTGCTTTGGGCACCGGTCGCGGATATACCGGAATGACAGTGCGGGCGCTCAAATCGGTTCAGGATCTGGCAGATGCAGGGCTGATTGCAGACGGTGATGCAACCGGGCTGGACCGGTTGGCGCAGCACTATGCTATTTCGATCACACCCGCTATCGCGGCGCTCATCGACAGGACCGACCCGAATGATCCGATGGCGCGGCAATTCGTGCCGGATATGGCCGAACTGACGGTGACGCCGGAGGAGCGGGGAGACCCGATTGGCGATTTTGCCCACACGCCTGTGGAAGGCATCGTCCACCGCTACCCGGACCGGGTGCTGTTGAAGGCCGTGCATATCTGCCCGGTCTACTGCCGGTTCTGTTTCCGCCGTGAAATGGTGGGGCCAAAGGGCGATGGGCTGTTGTCCGGTGCGGCACTGGAGCAGGCGCTGAACTATATCCGGGATCACACCGAAATCTGGGAGGTGATCCTGACCGGCGGTGATCCGCTGGTGCTATCACCCCGGCGGCTGACAGCCCTAATGGCGGCGCTGTCGGCCATCGAGCATGTCAAGATCGTGCGGTTTCACACACGCGTGCCGGTGGTGGAGCCGGGGCGGGTGGATGCGGATCTGATTGGCGCTTTAAATGCCAGCGGCAAGGTGATTTATCTGGCGCTCCATGCCAACCATCCGCGTGAGTTCACAGCCGATGCACGAGCGGCGTGTGCGCGGCTGAATGCGGCGGGCATCGTGCTGGTCAGCCAGTCCGTGCTGCTGAAAGGGGTTAACGACGATGTGGACACGCTGGCCACGCTGATGCGCACCTTCGTGGAAAACCGGGTGAAGCCCTATTACCTGCACCATCCCGACCTTGCACCCGGAACCAGCCATTTCCGGCTGACGATTGCTGAAGGACAGGCATTGGTCGCGGCACTGCGTGGCCGTGTCTCCGGCCTGTGCCAGCCCACCTATATTCTGGATATTCCCGGCGGGCATGGCAAAGCCGACATTGGACGCGCGGAAATCAGCGCTGATACTGGCGGGTGCTACACCGTATCGGACTATCAGGGCGGGCAGCATCGCTACCCACCGAGTGACAATTAGGTAGGGTCAAACTGCGGACCAAACTGGGGCCAGAACTGGGCCCCGAACTGGGCATTGTGCAGGGTGGCATAGGCGCCTTGCGTTTGCAGCAGGCTGGTATGCGTGCCCTGTTCGACGATTCCGGTTTCGTTGACGACGATGATGCGGTCTGCATTCTGGATCGTCGCCAGCCGATGCGCGATGATCAGCGTCGTGCGGCCCTTGGACAATTCGTTCAATGCGCGCTGGATCGCCTGTTCGGTGGCCGTGTCGAGCGCGGAGGTCGCCTCATCCAGAATCAGGATTGGCGGGTTCTTGAGGAAGATGCGGGCAATCGCAAGGCGTTGTTTCTGGCCCCCGGACAATTTGACACCACGCTCGCCCACGATGGTATCGAGCCCTGCGGGCAGGCCAGCAATCACATCCTCCAATTGGGCGCGCCGCGCGGCATGCAGGATATCCTCATCCGTTGCGCCCAGGCGGCCATAGGCGATGTTGTCGCGAATGCTGCCGCCGAACAGGAACACGTCCTGCTGCACAATGCCAATCTGGTTGCGCAGCGACGCCTGCGTCATATCGCGGATATCAATGCCATCAATGGTAATGATACCGGAGTTGGCTTCGTAAAAACGAGGCAACAGCGAGCAGATCGTGGTTTTACCGGCACCGGACGGGCCGACGAATGCGATGGTTTCCCCTGCCTTGACTGACAGGTTGAAGCCTGACAGCACCGCCGCATGGTCGGAGTAGCCAAACGACACGTCCTGATAGACGATATCGCCGTGCAGATGATCAACGGCCTTTGCATTCGGCCTGTCGGCAATATCCGGTACGGTATCAATCAGGCCGGTAAACCGGCGGAAACCGGCAATGCCCTTGGGATAGCTTTCCAGCACGGAAGTGATCTTGTCGATCGGCCGGAAAAATACATCGATCAGCAGCAGAAAGCCAATGAAGCCGCCATAGGTCAATTCGCCCTGAATTACAAACCACGTACCAGCCATCATGACGATAAGCTGCACCAGCCGGGTGCTGAGATAGCTGAGCGTGATGCTGGCCGTCATAATGCGGTAGGCCATCAGCTTGGTGGTGCGGTAGTTTTCATTGTCGCTGGCAAACAGCGTGCGCTCGTGGTCCTCGTTGGCAAACGCCTTGACCACGCGGATACCGCCGACGCTTTCGCCAATGCGGGTATTGAAGTTTCCCACATTGCTGAACAGCGATTGCCAAGTGGAGGTCATGCGTGAGCCATAGCGGCCGACCAGCCATGTCATGAACGGCACGATGACGGTGGTCAGCAGCGCCAGCTTCCAGTTGATGGAAAACATCAGCAGGAACGCCCCGATAAAGGTCATAATGGCGATAAACAGGTCTTCCGGCCCGTGATGGGCAATCTCGCCCACTTCTTCCAGATCCTTGGTGACGTGGGTGATCAATTGGCCGGTCTTGTTGTTGTCAAAAAACCGGAAGGACAGCTTTTGCAGGTGATCGAATGCCTGACGCCGCATATCCGTCTCAATACCCACACCCAGGGCATGGCCCCAGTAATTGACGATGGCGATAAGCCCGGTATTGACGATGTAGATGCCGAGCAGCAGTGCAGCCGCACCGAGGATAAGACCCCAGTTCTGCCCCGGAAGCAGCTTGTCGATGAAGGTTTTAACCGCAAGCGGAAACACCAGTTCCAGCAGTCCGGCCACCACCGCACTGCCAAAATCAAGGAAAAAGAGGCCCTTATAAGGGGCATAATAGGAGAAGAAGCGCCGGATCATAGCCCTACCTGATGCAAATCACGTGTGCGGTCAATAGACTTTACCGCAGCGCCAATAGCCCATCAGGTTGAGTGCGTGGCGGTCGATGCCTTTTTCCTTGATCAGAAAATTGCGGATGTTGGCAACGGCTGCGGTTTCGCCCGCGACCCAGGCGTAGAAACTACCCGCCTTTTCATCGGCCACATCCCACAACACGTCCTCGTCCACATTCACATCGCTCAGGCGCTCGGTCGTCTCAGCCTTGGCGCTCGCGGGCAGACGGGCGCGCCGCGCAGCTTCCGCCATCAGCAGGCCATTGTCCTTGCAGCCGGTATCATCTTCACGCGCCAGCCACTCGACCTTCAAACCATCCCAGACAGGCAGGGGCAGGGCATCGTCGACGGACGGAACCTCCAGAAATGCCTGTACCTTGGGCGGGTTTTCCCGCGCGGCCAGTTGTTCCAGAATGCCGACAGCTGCCGGAATGGCGGTTTCATCCGCAATCACCAGAATGTCATCTGCCTGTGCCGGTGGCTTCCACTCATAGCCGCCGATTTCGCCCTCATACAGTCCGTTCGGCGCTGTGATCTGTACCTTGTCGCCAATCTGCGAGCGGATGGCCCAGCGTGAGGCCGGGCCGGTTTCGCCATGCAGCACGAAATCCACATCCACCTCATGCGCCTTAGCGCGCAAGTGACGAATGGTGTAGGTGCGCATGGGTGGGCGCTGTTTTGCCGGCACGGAGCGATAGACATCATACCAGTCAGCCGTGTCGGGAAGGGCGGAGGGAACTCCGTCATCGGACGGGAAGAAAATCTTGATGCGCTGGTCCGGTGCCAGTGTGCGCATGGTGGCGATGCTCGGATCTGTGAACGTCAGGCGGCACAGATGGGGGGAAATCATGGTCTTGCGAGCAAGGCTGGCATTGAAGATACGGTATGGTCTGGCGGCAATCGTCATGGCGTCAAATCCCGGCTTTAGCGTTTTGCGCTTTTATAGCTGACCTTTATACTCGGGTTTTACGCTTGGCTAGAGCATTTCCCGCAAAAGCGGACTCGTTTTCACGTCAGACACTGCGTTCAACACATGCTTTACCCCCTTATTTGCCGCAATTGACTCTGCTGGTGAAAGCAGACACCCTTGGGCCATCTTTAACAGCGCAAGGAGATATGATGGCTGCCGAGATAAGCGACCCGATGGATTTCGAGGCGTGGTTGGTCGAAAATGGACCGATAGAAAGCATTCAGGCAGTTGTCTGTGATCTCAATGGAATTATGCGCGGCAAGCGCGTGCCCGTGGAACAGGCCGGCAAGGTTCTGTCTGGCGGTATCCGCATGCCTCTGTCCATCGTGGGCGTGGATGTGTGGGGCGAGGATATTGTCGGCAGCGCGCAGGTGTTCACCATCGGCGATACCGATGGCATTTGCGGCGCGACAGGGCGCGGCGCGCTTCCGGTCAAATGGACGTCCCGCCCCAGTGCCATGGTGCCTCTGTGGTTGTACACCGAAAGCGGCAAGCCGTTTCTGGCCGATCCCCGTCAGGCGCTGGCCCACATCGTTCGCCAATATGCGGAGCTGGGGCTGCGTCCCGTTGTGGCAACCGAGATGGAGTTTTACCTGATCGACCCCGAGCCGGACAGCGCGATGCCGCCAATCTCCCCCTATACCGGAAAACGGCTGGATTCGGACGCTATTCTCTCGATTGATGAACTGGATGATTTTGGCGAGTTCTTCTCCGAGGTGTATAAAGAATGCGCCCGCCAGAATGTGCCTGCCGATGCGGCGATTGCCGAAAACGGCATCGGGCAATTTGAAATCAACCTTATGCACAGCGATGATCCGTTGAAAGCGGCAGATGATGCCCTGTTCTTTAAGCGCATTGTCAAAGGCGTGGCACGCAAGCATGGGCTGGCGGCAACCTTCATGGCCAAGCCTTACGGGCTTCGCTCCGGCAATGGCATGCACATGCATTTCAGCCTGCTGGATGAGGACGGCAACAACGTGTTTGACGATGGCACGGCGGAAGGCTCGCAGTTGCTGCGCCACGCCGTTGCGGGCCTGCTGCGCGGCATGGCGGAAACGACCCTGCTGTTTGCGCCGCATTTCAACTCCTACCGCCGTTTGCGCCCCGATACACATGCACCAACCTCCATTTCGTGGGGCTATGAGAACCGCACTGCCGCCATTCGCATTCCCGGCGGCAATCCGGCAGCGCGGCGCATCGAGCATCGCGTGGCGGGTGCGGATGCCAATCCGTATCTCGTCATGGCTGCGATTTTGGGTGCGGCCCTTGTCGGTATCCGCAACAAATGGCAGCCGGTGCGCCCCGTATCGGGCCGGGCCTATGCAGACCGCTTGAAGAAGATACCGTCTGACTGGGGCTCCGCAGTAGATGCGTTCGAAGCGGGAAAAATCGCGGCTGAAATCTTCGATCCCGTGCTGCGGGGAATGCTGGTGGCCTGCAAGCGGCAGGAAATCGCAGGCTTTGCCGAGCAGGTGACCGATTATGAATTCAGCGCGTATCTGGAAATTGTCTGATGACCAAAGATGCAAATTACGCCCAAAACACAAGCTATGCGGGCAATGGTGCCTATCCTGATAGCTACTATGCTGCCTCACGCAATAGTATCCGCACCCCTTTGGTGTTGGAAGGCGCGGTGGAGGCAGATGTCTGCGTTGTGGGGGCGGGTTACAGCGGCCTGTCCACCGCCATTCATCTGGCCGAAAAGGGCTATAAGGTCGTGGTGGTGGAAGGTGCTGGCGTCGGCTGGGGCGCATCGGGCCGCAATGGCGGGCAGATTGTCAACGGTCTCAACGCTTCGCTGTCCACCATCCAGAAACGCTATGGTGACGGTGCCGCGGATTTTGTTGGCGGGCTGGTCCAGGAGGGCGGAAAGATTATCCGCCGCCTGATCAGGGATTATCAGATTGAATGCGATTTGAAGGATGGCAACATTTATGCCGCCTATACCCCTGCCCATATGCGTGATCTGGAGGCCAAGCAGGCCCTCTGGCGCAAATATGGGATGGACGATCACCAGATGCTGGATAAAACTGGCATCCGCGCACTGGTCAACACGGATGCTTATGTTGGCGGTATGCTGGATACGACCGGCGGGCATATGCATCCGCTCAACCTGGTGCTGGGCGAGGCCCGCGCTCTGGAAAGCCTTGGCGGCATGATCTACGAACAGTCTCCGGTGACGAAGGTGGAGCACGAGCTGCCACGGCCTGTGGTGCACACGGCCAAGGGCCACGTGACCGCTGGTACAGTGGTGCTGTGCGGCAATGCCTATCTCGGCGACGTCGTGCGCAAACTTGTCTCCCGGGTCATGCCGGTTTCCACCCAGATGGTGACGACGGCGCCACTTGGGGAAGCGGCGGCGAAAGCCTTGATACCGAGCGATATGTGCGTGGAGGATGTGCGCTACATTCTCGATTACTTCCGGCTGTCTGCCGATAACCGTCTGGTGTTCGGCGGCGGCACGGTCTATGGCGGCACGGACCCCGCGGATGTGGTGGCAAAGCTTAGGCCCAATCTGGAAAAGGTCTTTCCCCAATTGAAAGGCGTTGCCATCGACTATGCGTGGAGTGGTAACTTTGCGCTGTCCTTCTCGCGTGTGCCGCAAATGGGCCGGATTGGCACCAACACCTATTTTGCCCATGGCTATAGCGGGCATGGGGTTACGGGGTCGCACCTGTTCGGGCGTATTCTGTCGGAAGCAATCCACGGCGATACCAGCCGCTTCGATCAGTTTGAGAAACTGCCCTATATTCCTTTTCCCGGCGGGCGAATGTTCCGGGCGCAGTATTCCACAATCGGCTCGTGGTGGTACTCGCTGAAGGATTCCTTAGGGATCTAGTCAGTTTTAAAGACCGCCCCATATTCGCAGAAATAGGATCTGCGAAAGTAATGAGATGAGCGACAATTTGGATCCCCTCAGCGTTGCAGCGCGTTGGGTGGAAGAAGGCCGCGCAGTAGCGTTGGCGACCGTGCTGGAAACATGGGGCTCGGCCCCCCGGCCTGTGGGTAGCCATCTGGTAGTGGATGCTGACGGGAATTTTCAGGGTTCTGTGTCCGGCGGCTGCGTCGAGGGTGATGTGCTGGCGGCGGCAGAAGACATTATCGGCACCGGCGGCGCGAAGCTTCTGGATTTCGGCGTCGCGGATGAAACCGCGTGGCGGGCAGGTCTATCCTGTGGCGGGCGCATCCGCATTCGTGTCGAAAGGGTCGGCTGATGGAGCTTGCCATTCTGGAACGGCTGGATGCGTTGCGCGCGCAACGCCAGCCGGTCGCCCATATCAGCGCTATCGAAGGTGGCGAGGATCGTTTGCTCTGTCCCGGCGAGCCGGCAGAGCCGGAACTGGCGTCGGCCTTGGCGGAAGCATTTCGTACGGGCAAGTCACGGGTCAGCGAGGACGGGGCGCATTTCATCAATGTCTATATGCCGCCCGTGCGGATCGTCGTGATTGGCGCGGTGCATATTTCTCAGGCTTTGGCAGGACTGGCGAAAATTGCCGGTTTCGATCTGACGATCATCGATCCCCGCACGGCTTTCGCAACTCCAGAGCGTTTCGGCGACGTGAACCTGATTGCCGAATGGCCCGATGATGCCCTGAAACTCCATAGGCTCGATGCCTATACGGCGCTGGTGGTGCTGACTCACGACCCGAAAATTGACGACACGCCGCTGAAAATGGCGCTGGAGACCGGCTGTTTCTACATCGGTGCGCTGGGTAGCCGAAAGACCCATGCCAAGCGGGTGGAACGGCTGATGAGGGACGGTGTGTCCGGCGAGGCGCTGGCAACGATTTCAGCGCCGGTCGGGCTGGATATTGGCGGGGTAACACCGCAGGAAATTGCGGTGTCCATTCTTGCGGAGATTATTGCGAGCTTGCGGAAAAAGCCGCAGTAAACGCGCGGTCAATCATTCTGTCGTGGCGGCTTCATCGGCGGAAATCATGGCCAGCAGCGTGTCCAGCCGGTCTGCTTCCGCCGGTATCTTATCCTCCCTCAGCCGGGCAATACGGGGAAACCGCATGGCAACGCCTGATTTATGGCGGGACGAGCGGTTGATCCCCTCAAACGCTACTTCCACCACAAAGCCGAAATCAGCCTGCGCCCGAATGGAGCGCACCGGGCCAAAACGCTCGATCGTGTTGTTGCGCACGAACTTGTCCAGCACCTGCAATTCGGCATCGGTAAAGCCGAAATAGGCCTTGCCGACCGGCACCAGTATCTCGTTCGGCCCATCCTTGGTCCACACGCCGAAGGTGAAATCCGAGTAGTAGCTTGACCGCTTGCCGTGGCCACGCTGCGCGTACATCAACACCGCATCGATATTGTAGGGATTGCGCTTCCACTTGAACCACGGCCCCTTGGCACGGCCGGGCGTATAGGGCGAATCCAGTTTCTTCAGCATGATGCCTTCGATCACCGGATCGGGCGGCTCGGAGCGCAACCGGTCCAGATCTTCCCAGCTTGTGAAAGCCACCAGCGGGGAAAGATCGAAACGGGTATGGTCCGCAGCCTCGATTTTTTCAGACAAACGAGCGCGGCGGTCTATGAACCCTTCGCTGCGGACATCCTCCGGCCCATCGAACAGAATGTCATAGGCGCGAATGAAGGCGGGGTAGTCCTCCAGCATTTTGGGGCTGACGGTCTTGCGGTTCAGCCGCTGCTGCAAGTCATAGAAGGTGCGCGTCATGCGGTTGCTGCGCGCCGTGCCGCCCACCAGCAACTCGCCGTCAATCACGCCTTCAAAATCCAGCGCATCCAGAATATCCGGGAATGTGCCGGAGATATCGTCACCACTGCGCGAATACAGACGGCGTACGCCACCGAGATTGGCAAGCTGAATGCGGATGCCGTCCCATTTCCATTCGGCGGCAAAGTCTTTCGGCTCCAGCGCGTCGAGATCGCCCTCCTGCACCGGAGTGGCCAGCATCACCGTGTGAAACACAGCGGGCATGGACAGGGCCGGTTTCGGCGTGCGCCCTTCCAGCCAGGCAAACAATTCCTCATAGGGCGGGGCGATGCCATGCCACAGTGTTTCGATATCGCTGACATCCTGCCCGCCAAAATCGGCCAGTGCCTGCTTGGCCAGGCGCGCGGAGACGCCGATGCGCAATCCCCCGGTCACGAGTTTCAGAAAAGCGTAGCGGCTGGACGTTTCCAGACAATCCAGAAGATCGCGCACCAGCGTGCGGATCTGTGCCTTGCCCGTGGTGTTCAACCGGTGCAGCACGGAAGACAGCGAGGGGTCTTCGCCTTCCAGATCGGCGGGCGCTTCCCACACCAGCGAGATGGTTTCGGCGAGATCGCCGACATAATCATAGGAGTAGCGAAAGAGCACCTCGTCCATGCGCTCCAGCGTCAGATCACGCAGCAAAGCGGGTTTGACGGCGGCAATCGACAACGTGCCGGCGATGGCAGCCAGCGCATAGCCCCGGTCCGGGTCGGGCGTGTCGCGGAAGTAATCGGCAAGCAGCTTGATCTTGGCGTTGCGTTGCGGGGTCAGCACCAGCCTGTCGAGCAGTTCAGCAAAGGCGCGCATGGCTATTCCCCTTCGTCATCATAGCCGACCAGATGCAGGGGCCGTGCGGCAATGCCTTGAAGCGCGCACCAGCGAACCAGTGCTTCCTCGCGCCCGTGAGTCACCCAGACTTCACCGGGCTGTATCTCGCTGATGGTTGCGAGCAGTTCGGGCCAATCACAATGGTCGGAGAGGATAATCGGCAATTCCACGCCGCGCTGCTTGGCGCGTTGGCGCACCATCATCCAGCCGGAGGCGAAAATGGAAACGGGATCAATAAAGCGGCGCGCCCATTTATCGGCAAAGGCCGAAGGCGGGCCGATGATGACAGCTCCGGCAAACATGGATTTGTCTTTGCCTGTAAGGGTGGCCGGGCGGAGATCACCGAGTGCAATGCCCTGTGTCTCGTAATAATCGCACAGCTTGGTCAGCGCGCCGTGGATGTAGATCGGCGCATCGTGGCCGCCCTCGCGCAGCAGCGCAATCACCCGTTGCGCCTTGCCCAGCGCATAGGCACCCACCAAATGGCTGCGCTCGGGAAACTGTTTAAGCGACGTGATCAGCTTGCCAATTTCCGCACGATCATCCGGGTGGTGAAACACCGGCAGGCCAAACGTTGCCTCAGTGATGAACACATCGCATTTGACCGGCTCGAAGGGCAGACAGGTAGGATCAGCCCTCCGCTTGTAATCGCCCGAGACGACAATGCGCATTCCATCTTTTTCGATGGCAATTTGCGCCGAGCCCAGCACATGGCCTGCCGGGTAAAAACTGACCGTCACGCCATTGATTACGGTGGTTTGCCTGAGTTCTGCAACGTGTTCGCTGACGCAGAACTGCTCCCCGTAGCGGATGCGCATGATATCCAGCGTCTGGCGCGTGGCCATGACGGCGGTGTGGCCGGAGCGCGCATGGTCCGCATGGCCGTGGGTAATCAGCGCCCGCTCCACGGGGTGAACCGGATCGACATAAAAGTCTCCGGGCGCACAATACAGGCCTTTGGGGGTGGGGTAGAGCAGGGCGTCTGGTTTCATGCCCCAGAACATAGAGCATTTCCTGTAAAAGCCAGAGCGCTTTTACATCAGGACATGTGTTCGTAAAATCCAGAGTTGCCCCAGCCAGCTCGCCAGCCGGGGCCTTTGTGTTATGCCGCTAATGTATCGTGAATGAGTTTCAAAACGCCATTGGCATCAATATCGGTGCACACGGTCTGGCTTGGCAGATCATCCCAGGCGCTGGGTGGGAAGAAGCGGCCGTCCGGCTTCATGATGGTCTTGCCATCGGCGATGCCGCCGCACAGAACCCGCACGGTGCCGGTGGTGCTTTCAAACAGGTGCGGCGCCACCACGTAGACGCAGGCGCAGCTGTCGTGCACGACCATGCCGTCATCCACCAGCTTGCCGTAGAAATCGATGTAGAACTGGGAGATATCCGACAGCAACTCCACCGCTTTGCCACCTTGGCTGGCGGTCTCTGCCAGCGCGGCGCGGCTCATCACGGTTTTCATGGTCACATCAAGGCCGATGACGACGACTTTCCACGGTGCGGTCATCACGACATCAGCGGCTTCCGGGTCGCCGTAGATATTGGCTTCGGCGGCAGGGGTGATATTGCCGGGCACATCAAAGGCCCCGCCCATAATCACGACCGACTTGACCAAACCGGCTATCTCAGGGTCTTCCCGCAGGGCATTGGCAAGGTTGGTCATGCGGCCAACGGCCACCAGTGTGATTTCGCCGGGGTTGGCACGGATGGTCTCGATCAAAAAACGATGGGCGGGACGCGGGTCGAGATTGCCATCCACATGGTCGGGAACGCCGATATTGCCAAGACCATCATCGCCATGGATGAAGGTGGGCCATGGAACGGGCGTGCGGGCCGGATCATAGGTCTGGTCCGCGCCACGGGCAACGGGGGCCGAGATACCCCATTCCTGTTGCAGGAACAGTGCATTGCGGGTGGTCGTCTCGACGGACGCATTGCCGAACACGGTGGTAATGCCGATCAGATCGATGTCTGCGTGCTTGTGAAGAAACAGAAGCGCCATGGCGTCATCAACGCCGGGGTCCGTATCAAAAATGACCTTTTGCATGTCTCGTCCCTTTTGCAATCAACAGGTTCTCGAGCATTTCCGGTAAATACGGGTTCACCGAAAATACTCTCGTTTCTTTACTTTGTCGCATTGTCCGGACATAAAAGCGGTTCCGCTTTTGACTGGAAATGCTCTGGCTGACCGAATAGCCGGGGCGCACGGGTTTGTCGATAGCGCTCTTAAGTCATGATGGTAACGCGGCGGGCCTGCACCGTCACCCGGATAAAGGCAGCAATGAACATCAAACTCAGCAACAGAACAATGGTCGGGGCGGGGGCGCTGTCGATGAAAAAGGCGATATAGATGCCCACCACGGTTGCACCAAGCGCGATGCCGACAGCAAGCCACAGCATGGTATCGAACCGCCGCGCCAGCAGAAACGCGATTGCGCCGGGTGCTACAAGAAAGGCCACCGAAAGGATGATGCCAACCGCCTTCAGCGCACCGACAATAACAAGCGACAGCACGGTCAGCAGTCCGTATCGCAGAAAACGCACCGGCAGGCCGATGGCGCTGGCGTGCTGCCGGTCAAACGCGTGGACCAGCAAGTCGCGGTTTTTGACCAGCACGAAGCCGGTGACGACCAGAGCGATCAGACCGGTTTCCAGAATATCGCCCCAGGCAATGCCAAGCATATCACCGAACAGGATATGGTCCAGATGCACATCCGGCCTTGCCTGCACATACAGCACCACACCAAGGCCGAACATGCCGGAAAACACAATGCCGAGCACCGTATCTTCCTTGATGCGGCTGTTTTCCGTCAGGTATCCAGCCGCAACGGCGCAGAATAACCCTGCGAAAAATGCGCCGACTGCCAACGGAATTTTCAGCATATAGGCCAGAACAATGCCAGGCAGCACCGCGTGGGAGACCGCATCGCCCATCAGCGACCAGCCTTTCAACACCAGAAAGCAGGACAGAAGCGCCATCGGCACCGCGACTAGAATGGTAATGATGAAGGCGTTCTGCATAAAGGCGACCTGAAACGGCAGGATAGCCAAAGTGACAATATCATTCATACGCGCACCTCAATGGGCTGGTCTGTCAGCGCACGACTTGCACGACGCCGGGCGGCCAGAAGGCCATGTTTGGGGGCAAACACAAAGGCCGTGAGGAAAATAAGCGTCTGCAGCACGACAATAATGCCGCCCGTCGCACCATCCAGAAAATAGCTGATATAGGCTCCAAGCATGTTGGTGATAGCGCCGATGCCAACGGCAAGGATGATGACGCGGCCAAAGCGATCGGTCAGCAGGTAAGCCGTGGCACCGGGTGTGACCACCATGGCGATGATGAGGAAGGCGCCGACTGTCTGCATGGCGGCCACGGTGGACGCTGCCAAAAGGGTGAAGAACATCAGCTTCAGCCGTGTCGGATGCAGGCCGATGGTGCGGGCATGGCTTTCATCAAAGAAGGTGACCATCAGGTCCTTCCATTTCAGTGTCAGCAGCAACAGACTGACGCCGCCGATCAGCACCAGTTGCAGCGTATCGCCCGGCGTAATCGCCAGAATATTGCCCATGACGATGGTCTGAATATCCACCGATGTGGGCGATAGCGATACCATGAACAGGCCAAGGCCAAAAAACGAGGTGAAAATCACACCGATAATGGCGTCTTCGCGCAATTTAGTGCGGTCGTTCAGAAACAGCATGGCTGCGGCGGCCAGACCACCGGAAAGGAATGCGCCCGCCGCAAACGGCAGGCCCAACATATAGGCCCCGGCCACGCCCGGAACGATGGAATGGGACAGCGCATCTCCGATCAGCGACCAGCCTTTCAGCATCAGATAAGCGGACAGAAAGCCGCAGACCGCGCCCACCAGACCGCTGACCCAGATGGCGTTGATCATGTAATGATATTCAAAGGGCTCAAGCAGGCCGGTCATCGTCCACCGTTTCCTGCCCGCGCTGTTTGTCGCCATAAAGCACAAACGGTCGTTCATCATCGCTGATCACCCGCAGATGGCGGGCATCCTCATCATTGTGAAGCTCCGAGCCGGAGAGAATGAAATGCCGTAGAGCGCCGCCAAACGCCTGCTTCAAATTCTCCTCCGTAAAGATATCGCTGGTCTTGCCCGACGCAATCACAGTGCCTTTAACGAACACCGTGCGGTCACAAAACTCCGGCACGCTGCCGAGATTGTGCGTGGAGACCAGCATCACACGGCCTTCATCGCGAAGCTGTTTCAAAAGCGTAATGATCTGCTCTTCGGTGTTGACGTCCACGCCGGTAAAGGGCTCATCCAGCAGAATAACCTGACCTTCCTGCGCCAGCGCGCGGGCCAGAAACACACGTTTCTTCTGCCCCCCGGACAGCTCGCCAATCTGGCGCTTGCGAAAATCAGCCATGCCGACGCGGGCCAGCGCGTCGCTCACCATCTTGCGATCCTTGGAGGTCGGTATGCGAAAGAAGTTCATATGGCCGTAGCGGCCCATCATGACAACATCTTCAACCAGCACCGGGAAGTTCCAGTCCACCTCTTCCGATTGGGGGACATAGGCCACCAGATTGCGTTTCAGCGCCTCCGCAATGGGCAGAGACAGCACGCTGACAGAGCCTTGCGCCAGTGGCACAAACCCCATGATCGCCTTGAACAGAGTGGATTTACCGCTGCCGTTTACCCCCACCAAAGCGGTGATGGTGCCGCGCGGCACACTGAAGCTCGCCTTGCGCAGGGCCGTGTGGCCGTTGCGATAGGTGACGGTGGCATTGTCGACAACAATGCCTTCAAGGGTTTTTTTCTTGCCCATCATCATTGTGCAAGGCCCTTTGTAATGGTCTCGGCGGTGACGCGCAGGAGATCGAGATAGGTCGGAACAGGGCCATCTGCATCGCTGAGCGAATCGACGTACAGCACGCTGCCATAGGCCGCGCCGGTTTCAGACGCGACTTGTTTAGCGGGATTGGCCGACACGGTGCTTTCGGAGAAAATTACATGGATATTGTGCTTGCGCATGGCGTCTATGACCGCGCGGACCTGACTGGGCGTGCCCTGACTATCGGAATTGATGGGCCAGAGATACAATTCTTCCAAACCGAAATCGCGCGCGAGATAGCTGAACGCACCTTCGCTTGTAACCAGCCAGCGCTTTTCCGCCGGAATGGCTTCGATTTGCCTGCGGATGTCGGCGTCCAGCGCCCGAATCTTGTCGCTGTAAGTCTTGGCATTGGCCGTGTATGTCGCGACGCCATCGGGATCGATATCGCTCAGCGCCTTGCGGACGTTTTCGACGTAAATCAAGGCGTTGGAAGGTGACATCCACGCATGGGGATTGGGTTTGTCCTTATACGGCCCCTGCGCAATGCCGATGGGCGTTACACCGGCGCTAACCTCGATATTCGGAACGTCCTTGAGGTTGACAAGAAACTTCTGGAACCACAGTTCAAGATTCAGGCCGTTCCACAGCACGAGATCAGCATCCTGCGCCTTCAGGATGTCGCCTGGGGTCGGCTGGTAATTGTGAATTTCCGCGCCTGCCTTGGTGATGGACTGCACGTCGGCGGCGTCACCTGCAACATTTTTGGCGATATCGGCAATGATGGTGAATGTGGTGATTACCTTCGGTCTATCCGCCGCCATGACGGAGGAGGAAAAAATAGCGAGGCAGGCGGCAAGGAGAATGCGCCGTATCGGACTGCTCAAATGAATGCTCCTGTCGTAATGACAATGCTTCTGCGAACCAGTTGCAACTAAGCAATATAGATCGCCGTCCGAGGTTGTCAACGCTATTGCAACTCATTCGCAATTAAAGGTGAGGATGGCCTACAATTTGTTGTATTTGTTTAAGCATTCTGAAATGTGCGGTGGCTAGGCTTGTGTTACATTTGACGAAACAGCCCTGAGCGACGGGCGGAGGACACTGTAGGCCAGCGTGAAAAAAGTCAGGCTCCCCCGCAAACTGGTGCTGATTGTTGCTGGCATAGCTATGCTTTCCTGCACAACGGCTGCCTTTGCGATCTATGTGGGACGGGATGCGCTTCTGGGGCCGCCGTCAACCACCATCAACGGGGTTGCTTGTACCGATGTGCTGGAAGTCAAGCTTCGCACCGGGGACCAGCGTTGGGTGCGCAAATTTGTAAAGTCAGACAGTACGGACGGGCCAACCCGCTTGAAAACAGCACTGCGCGTGGTGCAGGCTTTTGCGAAGCAGGAGCAGGCGGATCTTTATCAGGTGGTTGTGCTGGATGTGAACGGACCGGAGGTCCGCGCCGCCATGCAGGGCCGCGCCATTGGTGCCGAAATTCTCTATGCACCCAACCCCGCTATCGTGCCGGGAATGGATGGCGCCTACAAAGCCGGGTATCGCGTGGGCGAGCCCAGTGCGCAGGGCATGTTCTACGGCGAGCGGCGGGAGGTGTCGCTGGCCGATATCGAGGACGCGTTGAAGGTCATGAAAGATGACGAGGACTGTTCGAAGCGTGAGGCGCGAGTAGGGCGGGCGGATGCGTGGGCTTAGCGTATTCCAGTGAAAACGGAGTCGTTTTCACGTCTGGACAATGCGACAAATAAAGGATTTTGATCCGAAAGGCTTCGTGCCTTTCGCTTCATAAGAACTGGCAGTTTCCCCGTGTGGGTGGTCCCCTGTGGACCAAGCACAGGGGTAGGGGCGCGACCTCAATCGTTGCGATTGCGGCGTGCCGGAAACAGAATGATATCGCGGATCGACGGCGCGTTGGTCAGCAACATGATCAACCGGTCCACGCCAATTCCCAGGCCACCGGCGGGCGGCATGCCCTGATCCATGGCTTCGAGGAAATCCTCGTCAAGCGTGCGCTGTGTTTCGCCCCGCTCATGGGCTTGTGTTACCTGCTCCACCATGCGCGCGCGCTGCTCGACCGGGTCGTTCAGCTCGGAGAAGGCGTTGCCGATTTCCCAGGCGTTGCAATAGGTTTCAAACCGCTCCACCAGACGCGGTTCGCCTGGAATTTCCTTGGCAAAAGGCGAAATGTCCTTGGGGAAATGGGTGACATGCGACGGCTGGATTAGCGTGTGCTCGACCTTTTCCTCAAACAGCGTCGCTAGCACTTCACCCCAGGTCGCGGTTTTCTCCAC
The DNA here is from genome assembly GCF_014841565.1 of Rhizobium sp. CFBP 8762. Taxonomy (GTDB): domain Bacteria; phylum Pseudomonadota; class Alphaproteobacteria; order Rhizobiales; family Rhizobiaceae; genus CFBP-8762. The sequence continues at coordinate 236,905 of NZ_JACYUD010000008.1, read as the reverse complement.
CGCAACACCGAGGCTGGCGGCAATTGCGCGGGCCTCTTCATCACTGTGCACGGCCATCAGGTCGTGCCCGGTAACTTGCTTGACCGCTTCCGGCATGGGAACGCGGCGGAATGGCCCGGCAAAGGACAGTTCTGTTTCGCCGAACGTGATCTCCGTGGTGCCATGAATGGACTGCGCCAGCGTGCTGAACAGCCGCTCGGTCAGGCCCATCATGTCCTCGTAATCGGCATAGGCCCAGTAGCATTCCATCATCGTAAATTCGGGATTGTGCCGCGTGGACACGCCCTCATTGCGGAAGTTGCGGTTGACCTCAAACACTTTGTCGGTGAGGCCGGATACCAGAACGCGCTTCAGGTACAGTTCCGGCGCAATGCGCAGGTACATGTCCAACTTCAGCGTGTTGTGGTGGGTCTTGAACGGGTCCGCCGTGGCACCGCCATAGACCGGGTGCAGCATGGGCGTTTCAACCTCGGTAAAGCCCTCATCCTCCATGAAGCGGCGAATGCCGGAGATGATGCGCGAACGCTGCTGGAAACGTGTCTTGGACTCCTCGTTGGACAGGATATCCAGATACCGCTTGCGATAGCGCGTCTCGATATCGGCAAGGCCATGGTACTTTTCCGGCATCGGAAGCAGGGCCTTCGTCAGCATGGTGATCTCAAGCGCGTTGACGGTCAGTTCGCCACGCTTGGTGCGCCGTACCGGACCGGTAACGCCAATGATGTCGCCAAGGTCGATCAGTGGCAGAAGCGAGCGGGCCTCTTCCGGTGTGTTGTCCTTGTGAGAAAAGATCTGGATTTTTCCCGAGGCATCGTGCAGGTCGATGAACATGCCGGAATTGCGCGAGGAATACACACGCCCCGCAACGGTGACCGTGTCGCCGCTTTCGGTGTCTGGCTCCAGATCGGCATATTTCTCCGCCAGCTCGCCATTGGTCAGGGTGCGGTGAAAATGCGCGGGATAGACATCGCCGACTTTCTCACGCAGCAATTCCAGCTTCTGGGCGCGCACTTCCGTTACATCGGAAGATAGCTGGGAGGATGGGGTAACGGCGTTCTGGTCGGTCATGTCGGGCTCAGTTCTTTATAATGGTTATAGCAACAGCTTGCGCTGCCAGCTTCAGGCGCTGGCGCACCATGGCGCGGCCGAGAATGGCCATGCTGTCAAACAGCGGCAGCGAGCGCTGCGAGCCGGACATGGCGATGAACAGCGGGGGAACCACCACTTTCAGCTTCTTGCCCATGCGCTCGGCAATGGCGCGCAACTCTGCCTCGATGGTGTCCTTGTTCCATTCCAGAATCTTGTCCAGATCGACCTGAACGGTTTCCAGAATCGACAGGGTTTCCTCCGGGGGAGTTTTGACGCCCGCGAACGAGGCGCCGGTCACACCAACATCGGCACTCAGCAGGAAGGAGGTCAGACCCGGCAGATCACCGAGCTTGCCGACGCGCGATTGCGCCAGTTTCAGCCCTTCGCGCAGACGGTCGCTCTCGCTTGCCCATGTCAGCACGAGGGCGAAAAACTGCTCTTCGTCCAAGGCCTCGCGCAGCCAGCGGCCATTCAGCCATTCCAGCTTCTGTAGATCGAAGATCGCGCCGGATTTCGACAGATTGTCGGGGTCGAAATTGGCGATCAACTGGTCCATCGTCATCAGTTCCTCGCCTTCAGAGATCTGGATGAACAACAGACCCAAGAAGTTCATCAGCGCTTCCGGCAGGAAGCCGAGGGCGGAATAGTACGAGATCGATGTGGGGTTCTTGCGTTTCGACAATTTGGATTTGTCGGCATTGCGCATCAACGGCAGATGGATGAACTGCGGCGCATCCCAGCCGAAATAGGTGTACAACAGAACGTGCTTGGGCACGGATGCCAGCCACTCTTCGCCACGCGCAACGTGGGTAATCTTCATCAGGTGGTCATCCACCACATTGGCCATGTGGTAGGTCGGCATGCCATCGGCTTTCAGCAGAACCTGCATATCCACGGCGTCCCATGGAATTTCCACGTCGCCATACACGCCATCGGTAAAGGTGCAGGCACCACTCGTTGGAATTTTCATGCGCACGACATGCGGTTCACCTGCCTTGACGCGGGCGGTCACTTCTTCGGCGGACAGGTTCAGGCAGTGGCCATCGTATTTTGGTGGCAAATTGGCGGCGCGTTGGGCAGCGCGCATTTCATCCAGACGCTGCGGCGTGCAGAAGCAGCGGAAAGCATGACCCTTTTCCAGCAACGCGTCCACATAGGGGCGGTACATGTCCTTGCGGTCGCTCTGGCGATAAGGGCCGTAGGGCCCGCCAACGTCAGGACCTTCCGACCATTCCAGCCCGCACCATTTCAGCGCGTCCAGCACCTTCTGCTCAAATTCCGGCGTGGAGCGTGTCGCATCCGTATCCTCAATGCGCAGGATAAAGGTGCCGCCCATCTTCTTGGCGAAAAGATAGTTGAACAAAGCAGTGTAGGCTGTGCCGACATGCGGCTCGCCGGTAGGGGAAGGTGCAATGCGCACCCGAACGCCGGAATTGGTCATGATACTGGCCTATATACGTGCTGGCGACCGCCTATACCGAATTGAAACCAGTATTGCCGGCCAAAAAGTTAGAAATCGGGACCTGTTCGGCACCGTTTCTGTTGGCTGGCCTTAGGCCATAAACAGGCCTCAAGGTCAAGAAAAACCGATTGTAGGAAACGGGTGGTTATTTCTTTTGCATCCAGTGTCAATGCGGGCCAGATTGTCGGTCCAACCTGTTCAGCCATGGATGTATGATGATCAAATACAAACGGATTCTCCTGACGGGTGCCAGCGGCGCACTCGGGCGCGTTCTGCGCCAGTCCCTGCCAACGGTAACGGCGACCTTGCGACTGACGGACCGGGAAAGCATTGAACCGGACAGCGAGCATGAGGAAGCGACGGTCTGTGACCTTGCGGACCGAAACGCCGTCATGGACCTGACACGCGATGTGGACGCCATTGTCCACATGGGCGGCATGGCGCTGGAAAACACCTTCGACACCATCGTGCAATCCAACATCATTGGGCTTTACAACATATTCGAAGGTGCGCGACGCAACGGCGTGAAGCGCGTCATCTGGGCGAGTTCGGTCCATGCCATCGGGTATTACAAGCGCACCGAGACGATTGAGCCGGACTGCCTGACCCGTCCGGACAGTCTTTATGGCGTGTCGAAAGTGTATGGAGAGGCTATCGCGCAATACTACTACGATAAGTTCAGTCTGGAGAGTGTCTCCATCCGTATCGGCTCATGCGTACCAAAGCCACTGGACTGGCGTATGCTGACGACATGGTTGAGCTATCCCGATCTCCAGCATCTGATAGAGCGCTGCCTGACGGTGCCCAAGGTGGACCATACTATTCTCTATGGCGTGTCGAAAAACGATGAAACATTCTGGGACAACACCAAGGCATCACATATCGGGTATCGCCCCAAGGACAATGCCGAAATCTACCGTGCCGAAATTGAGGCAAATGTGGCACGGCCAGATCCGGGCGATCCCATCATAGCCTACCAGGGTGGGCCGTTCGTTGCCGCCGGACATTTTGAGGACCCGTGAACTTTTTTTGGAACCAGCTTGGCAAAGCTGCGTTTTGGGTATGACGAACACGGGCCGTGTCAATCGGACGTGATGATGCTGAAGAACACAGGGATTTTTCCGATTTCTTCCTGTGGTCAACGAAATGGCAGCCGAGCTTCTTATTCATCCGGTCCCGTGTTCTGACCTCCAAGTCCCCATTTGGCCTGTATCCGTTTTCCCCCGGATGCAGGCCTCTCTTTTTGTGCTGTGCTATTTTAAGCAGAAGGCCCGCTTTCGCGGGCCTTTCGCATTAGTGGGTCTTCGTCGCGTCGCGCTTGACGCGCGCCCTTCGGCGCGACATCATGTTCAGCACTTCCACAAGAGCCGAGAACGCCATGGCGGCGTAAATGTAACCCTTCGGTACATGGAAGCCGAAACCTTCGGCAATGAGCGTCGTGCCGATCATCAACAGGAAGCCCAGTGCCAGCATGACGATGGTCGGGTTCTTTTCGATGAAGTTGGCCAGAGGCGTTGCAGCCAGCAGCATGACGGTGACCGCAACTACGACAGCCACGACCATGATCGGCACATGCGGTGTCATGCCGACCGCGGTGATGATGCTATCGACCGAAAATACGAGGTCAAGCAGCAGGATCTGTACGATGACCGATGAGAATGTCATTGCCACCTGTTCGCCGACGAGGTTTTCCTTGTCGTCTTCGACATCCACATTGTGATGGATTTCCTTGGTCGCTTTCCACACAAGGAAGAGACCACCGGCGATCAGAATAATGTCCTTCCAGGAGAAGGCGTTGCCGAACACTTCAAAAACCGGGTTGGTCAGTTGCACGATCCACGCAACGGTGGCCAGAAGACCAAGACGCATGATGAGCGCAAGGCCGATACCAATGCGACGCGCCTTTTCGCGCTGCTCGACGGGCAGCTTGTTGGTGAGAATGGAAATGAAAATCAGGTTGTCGATCCCCAGCACCACCTCCATGACGATGAGGGTGATTAGGGCGACCCAAGCGGTCGGGTCCTGTAAAAGCAACAGGATATCCTGCATTCTCAATTCCTTCTTTCGTTAAACCAGACCCGATATGTATTCGACGTGGCGTAATTAACAAGAAAGGAATGCAGGAAAAGTTATGTTTCTGCTCTGATATAGGCGCGAAGAAACACATCGACAGCCGATGTGACCACTTTATGAATATGGTGCGGGTCTGGCTCCGTCGGCAACAGACCGAAAAGGCGCTTTTTGAACAAACCCGCCATCGACATTTCAATAAATTGGGCGGCAGCTATCTCGGTGTCAGCAATCGTGATCCGGCCTGCCGCAACCTGGGTGTCCAGATAGCGTTTCAGCACGGTAAAACCGTTTTGCGGGGTGGCTGCAAAAAAGCGCAGCGCAAGATCCGGCATCCGGTCGATAACGCCCAGAACCATGCGCATGGCACCGATCGTATAGGTGGAATTGATGTTGCGAGAGAGTTCCAGCCCGAATTCGAGCAGCGCCTCGTCAATCGGCTCGTGCTCGTCCAGCGCATGCTGTACGGCTTCCACAATGCGGTTGCGTTCCTGCTCGATCAATTCGCCGAACAGGTCCTCCTTGTTCTGAAAGTAAACGTAGATGGTTCCTTTGGAAACACCGGCTTCCCGGGTGATGTCATTCATGCTGGCAGCGTCAAAACCCAGCTTCACGAACACGCGCTTGGCCCCATCCAGAATCTGCTGGCGCTTGGCCGGGTCTTCGCCGGCCGCACGGCGACCAGCCCCGCAGCAATCGTCAACGGCTGTCAAAACCGACTTTTCTGCCTGATGATTGGGCATTGGCTCACTGTTTCCGTGGTTCAAGCGCAGTTGTCGAACCGATCGGTTCGATTTCTCTTGATATGCGGATTAAAAGGTCCTATGTCAACCGAACTGATCGGTTCGATACATAACTATTTCCTCAAGTTCAGGCTGGTTACCAAATGTCTGCATCCCACAATTCCGGTGCTGCTCGGGTTCGCGCGGTTGCGCAGCCGGAGCCCGATAGCCATGATGACGCGCCGGAAACGGCGGAAGCCCCTGCAACGGTACCGGCCACGACGCCAGCAGCCGAGGCCGCTCCCCAGCCAGCGCCCACACCTGCGGTTGCGCCTGAGAAGAAATCGTTTGTGCGCCGGGCTATTCTGCCGGTTATCGGGCTGGCTGTGTTGGCGGCTGGCGGCTGGTACGGCTATCACTACTGGGTGGATGGCCGCTTCATGGTCTCTACAGATGATGCCTATATCGAAGGGGATATCGCATCCATTTCGCCGAAGGTCTCCGGCTATGTCGAGCGTGTCAATGTCATTGCCAACCAGCAGGTAAAGGCGGGTGATCCGCTCATCACGCTGGACAAGGGTGATTACCGCATTGCTGCCGATCAGGCCCGTGCGCAGATCGCCACGCAGACACTGGCGCTGAAACGCATTGACGCGCAGATCGAAGGATCGCGCGCCAGCCTGCAGCAGGCGCAAGCACAAAAGACGGTGGCAGAAGCCACCGTGCGCAGCGCAAAGTTGACGCAGGGCCGTGCCAGCCAGTTGCAGGCGAAAGCCTATGCCTCGACCTCCACACTGGATACCGCAGCCGTGGCGCTGGATCAGGCCAATGCCAACCTGATTGGCGCAGATGCCAATATTGCCTCTGCCAATGCGGCGATTGCCGTGTTGCAGGCGCAGCGCGCGGAAGCCGAAAGCAGCGTGCGGTCTCTGGAACTGGCGCTGGAAAAGGCAGAGCGCGATGTCGGCTTTACGGTGCTGAAGGCACCGTATGACGGGATCATCGGCAATCTGTCGGTGCAGACGGGTGATCTGGTGTCTGCGGGCCAAAAGCTCGCGGCTCTGGTGCCGGTGCGTCAGTTGTATATCGATGCCAACTTCAAGGAAACACAGATTGCTCATCTGGCACCCGGCTCCAAGGTGAAGGTGCATGTGGATGCCTTCGATGAAGAACCGATCATTGGCACGGTCTCGTCCATTGCGCCTGCGTCCGGCTCCGTGTTCTCGCTGCTGCCAGCGGAAAATGCCACGGGTAACTTCACCAAGGTTATCCAGCGTGTTCCCGTGCGCATTGATCTGCCCAAGGACGCGCTGGACAGTGGCCGCCTGCGCGCAGGCTTAAGCGTCATCGTGGACGTGGACATGCGCACTGCACCCGGCACCGCCGTCGCCGCCAGGTAGCATTTTATAGTTTGATTTGGAGGCCGTGATGGCCCAGGCAGCAGTTGCAGCGTCCGCACGTGCACCCTCCCAGGCTGTCGCCGGGGAGGAGCCGATCAGCACGAAACGCATGATCGCGTTTTTTGCCATGGTCGTCGGCATGTTCATGTCGATCCTCGACATTCAGATCGTCTCGGCCTCGCTGGCGGAAATCCAGGCGGGTCTCAGCGCCGGGTCCGATGAAGTGGCCTGGGTGCAGACGGCTTATCTGATTGCCGAGGTCATCATGATTCCGCTGTCGGGCACGCTGGCGCGGATCGTCTCGACGCGGGTGCTGTTTGCAACCTGCGCGGCAGGGTTCACCGCCGCCAGTGCGCTGGCCGCCACCGCCACCAATATCGATCAGATGATCATCTACCGCGCCATTCAGGGATTTATCGGCGGCGGCATGATACCATCCGTTTTTGCCGCGGCTTTCACCATCTTTCCGCCGTCCAAGCGCAACATCGTGTCCCCGATGATCGGTCTTGTGGCGACACTGGCCCCAACTATTGGACCAACCATCGGCGGCTATCTCAGTCATGCGTTTTCGTGGCACTGGTTGTTTTTGATCAACGTTATTCCGGGCATCTTTGTCACGGTGCTGACGTGGAATCTGATCGATTTTGACAAGCCGGAATATTCCCTGTTCAAGACATTCGACTGGTTCGGACTGGCCTGCATGGCCGTGTTTCTGGGCTCGCTGGAATATGTGCTGGAAGAGGGCAATGCCAATGACTGGCTGAACGACGAGGCAATCCGCTACGCCTCGGTTGCCATGGTCATTGCCGGTGTCATCTTCTTCTGGCGGGCCTTCAAGGTTCCGTTCCCGGTGGTGGATCTCAAGGCTTTTTCCAACATCAACTTTGCCTTGGGCTCCATATTTTCCTTCGTCATGGGTATCGGGCTATATGGTCTCACCTACCTTTATCCGCTCTATCTAGGCCGTATTCGGGGTTATGACTCGCTGATGATCGGGGAGACGATGTTCGTCTCCGGTCTTGCCATGTTCCTGACGGCGCCGGTGGCAGGTTTTCTCTCCAGCAAGCTTGATCCGCGCGTGATGATGATGGTGGGCTTTGGCAGTTTTGCGCTCGGCACCTGGTCCATGAGCCACCTGACCGCCGACTGGGATTTCTACGAGCTGCTGGTGCCGCAGATCCTGCGTGGGGTCGGGTTGATGCTGTGCATGGTGCCGATCAACAATCTGGCGCTCGGCACGCTGCCGCCCGCACGCATCAAGAATGCGTCCGGCCTGTTCAATCTTACGCGAAACCTCGGTGGCGCGGTGGGGCTGGCGGCAATCAACACCATTCTTACCTCCCGTCAGCAGGAGCATTATGCCCGCCTGTCGGAGCATGTGCAGTGGGGCAACCCCGAAGCCATGAAGATGATGCAGGACATGACGGCAAACTACAATTCCCACGGGCTGGATGGCGCGCGGATTGCCGTGCAGAAATTGTCGGGAATGGTGACGCAGCAGGCCACGATCCTGTCCTTTATCGATGTGTTTCTCATCCTGACGGTGCTGTTCGGCGGGCTGATTTTTGCGACCCTGATCGTGCGCAAGCCCAAGCCCGTTGCACCAAGCGCCAGCGGCGGACACTAACCTTCCCCACTTTTTGATTTACGTACATCAAAAAATAAACTATGCCTTCCCGTGTGCTGATGGGGAGGGATCATGCGGCCAACGGTTCACGATATTGCTGCCACGGCGGGCGTCAGCCTTGCCACGGTGGACCGTGTGCTGAATGGCCGCCCCGGTGTGCGCACCGTCACCCGCCAGAAGGTAGAGGAGGCCATCGGCGCGCTTGGTTTCACCCGCGACATGGCTGCCGTCAATTTGGCCAAGGGCCGGGTCTACCCGTTCGTGTTCATCGTGCCGCAAGGCAACAATTCCTTTATGACGAAGCTGAGCTCTGAAATCCGGGATGCGGCCACACGCATGCGGGTCGAGCGTACCTCCATTCGGCTGGTGGAAGTCCCGCCCTTCGATGTAGATGCACTGGTGGCAGCCATGAAGCGTGTGCGCGATGACAAGCCCGCAGGTGTGGCGCTGGTTGCCATTGATGCGTCACCCGTGCGGGCCGGTATCGCGGATATGAAGGCGGCTGGCATACCGATGGTCACGCTGGTATCGGACGTGCCGGGAGCAGGGCATGATCATTACGCCGGAATTGATAATCTGGCAGCGGGGCGCACGGCAGGCAGTCTGATGGGCCGGTTCCTGGGCGGGCGCGAAGGCTCCGTGCTGGTGCTGGCCGGGTCCATGCTGGTGCGTGACCATGCCGAGCGCCTGCAGGGGTTTGCGCAGTCCATGGCGCGGATATCACCAACCAATCCTATTTTGCCGGTGCTGGAAGGGCAGGACGACCCGGAACGTTCCGAGAAGCTGGTGCGCGAAGCGCTGGGCAAGTTTCAAGACTGCATCGGTCTCTACAGTCTTGGGGCGGGCAATCGCGGCATGATCCGTGCCTTGGAACATCATGCCACAGAAAAACGGGCAGGGGCGCTGCGCGTCATCGCGCATGAACTGACCCCCCACAGCCGCGCCGCACTGGCTGCGGGCATGATCGATGCCATTCTCAATCAGGATGCGGGCCATGAAGTGCGCAGCGCCATTCGCGTGCTGAAAGCCAAGGCAGACGGGCAAAGCGTGATCACGGCGCAGGAACGCATCCGCATCGACATCTTTCTCAACGACAACCTACCGCCTGAAATGGAAGAGGAAAACATCCATGTATCTTGGTCTTGATCTCGGCACATCCGGCGTAAAAGCCATGCTGATGGATGGCGATCAGCACATCATCGGCTCGGCTTCGGGTGCGCTCACCGTGTCGCGGCCCCATCACGGCTGGTCCGAGCAGAACCCGGCGGACTGGATCACAGCCACGGAAGAAGCCATTGCCGGCTTGAAGGCTGCGCACCCGAAAGAATTGGCTGCCGTGCGCGGCATCGGCCTGTCCGGGCAGATGCATGGCGCAACCCTGATTGGCGACGATGACGCAGTTTTACGCCCGTGCATGTTGTGGAACGATACACGGGCCTACGAGCAGGCGGCGGCACTGGATGCCGATCCGCAGTTTCGGTCCGTTACCGGCAATATTGTGTTTCCCGGTTTCACCGCGCCGAAGGTGGCGTGGGTGGCGGATAATGAGCCCGATGTTTTTCAGAAAATCCGCACCGTGTTGCTACCCAAGGATTACTTAAGACTTTGGCTGACGGGCGAGCGCCTGTCGGACATGTCGGATTCTGCCGGTACGGCGTGGCTTGATACCGCAAACCGCCGCTGGTCACAGGCGCTTCTGGATGCCACGGGCCTCACACAAGACCAGATGCCCGGCCTTGTGGAAGGGACTGAAAAGGCCGGAACCCTGCGTACGGAACTCGCAACGAAATGGGGCCTTGGCACCGGTGTCGTGGTGGCGGGCGGTGCGGGCGACAACGCAGCCTCCGCCATCGGCATGGGTACGGTTCATGCCGGATCGGCGTTCGTGTCGCTCGGCACATCCGGTGTGCTGTTTGCGGCAAACGACAGCTACCTTCCCAACCCTGAAAGCGCGGTTCATGCTTTCTGCCATGCGCTGCCGGATACGTGGCACCAAATGGGCGTGATCCTGTCGGCCAGCGATGCCCTGAACTGGCATGCTGGCGTCACAGGCAAAAGCGCCGCCGACCTGACGGCAGAACTTGGCAACACGCTGAAAGCGCCGACCGGCGTTGTGTTCCTTCCTTATCTTTCCGGTGAGCGCACGCCGCACAACGACGCCACCATTCGCGGCGTGTTTGCAGGCCTTGGGCATGAGAGCGACCGGGCCGCGCTGACGCAGGCCGTGCTGGAAGGCGTGTCCTTTGCCATTCGCGATAATCTGGAGGCGCTGAAGGCGGCTGGCACCACCGTGTCCCGTGTTACGGCCATCGGCGGTGGTTCGCGCTCGCACTACTGGTTGCAGGCCATTGCCACTGCGCTGGATATCGACGTGGATGTTCCGGCAGACGGAGATTTTGGCGCGGCCTTTGGTGCTGCGCGTCTGGGGCTGATTGCTGCAACCGGCGCTGATCCCAAGGCCGTCTGCACCGCACCGGCCACTGCAGAAACAATTTCGCCCGATGCCAGCCAGCGGGGGATCTACGAGGAAACCTATCAACGCTACCGGCGGCTATACCCTGCCATCCGGGCGGCATTTTAATTTTTTGGTACCGGAGGAGAAAAATATGAGCACAGGTTATTTCGGCGATATTTCGCGCATTGCCTATGAGGGACCGGACAGCACCAATCCGCTGGCCTTCCGCCATTACAATGCCGATGAAATGCTACTGGGCAAGCGCATGGAGGATCATTTGCGCTTTGCCGTTGCCTACTGGCACACATTCACATGGCCGGGCGGCGACCCCTTTGGCGGGCAGACCTTCGAGCGGCCATGGTTTGAAGACACGATGCAGGCCGCAAAGCTGAAGGCCGACGTGGCGTTTGAACTGTTCACGGCGCTCGGATCACCCTTCTACTGCTTCCACGATGCGGATGTGCGGCCGGAGGGCAAGAATTTCGCCGAAAACACCCGCAACCTGAATGAGATCGTCGATTATTTTGCGCAAAAGCAGCAAGAGACCGGCGTGCGCCTGTTGTGGGGTACGGCCAACCTGTTTTCCCATCGACGCTACATGTCCGGTGCCGCGACCAACCCGGACCCGGATGTTTTCGCCTTTTCCGCCGCCACCGTTAAAACCTGCATGGATGCGACCCACAGGCTGAACGGTGAGAACTACGTTCTGTGGGGTGGTCGCGAAGGCTATGAAACGCTCTTGAACACCGATCTGACCCGCGAACTGGACCATATGGGCCGCTTCCTCAACCTGGTGGTGGAATACAAGCACAAGATCGGCTTCAAGGGTACGATCCTGATCGAGCCGAAGCCGCAGGAGCCAACCAAGCATCAGTATGATTACGATGTGGCCACCGTGTATGGCTTCCTCAAAAAATATGGGCTGGAGAACGAGGTAAAGCTCAATATCGAGCAAGGCCATGCCATTCTGGCGGGCCACTCGTTCGAGCATGAGCTGGCGCTGGCCAATACGCTCGGCGTGTTCGGCTCCATCGATATGAACCGCAACGATTATCAGTCCGGTTGGGATACCGACCAGTTCCCCAACAACGTGCCGGAAATGGCGTTGGCCTATTATCAGGTTCTGTCCGGCGGCGGCTTCACCACCGGCGGCACCAATTTCGACTCCAAGCTGCGCCGTCAGTCTCTGGATGCAGAAGACCTGTTGATCGGCCATATCGGCGGCATGGATGCCTGCGCGCGCGGCCTGAGGGCAGCGGCGAAAATGATCGAGGACAAGGCTTTGTCCGGCCCGCTGGAAGCCCGCTACGCCGGTTGGAACTCGGATGCGGCCAAAACCATGCTGACCACCATGTCGCTGGAAGACATTGCGGCACATGTGGAAAAAACCGATCTCAACCCGCAGCCACGCTCCGGCAAGCAGGAACTGCTGGAAAACATCGTAAACCGCTACGTTTGATCGCTACCAACAGAAATCCCGGCAGCTCCGGGATTTCTGTTGCGGTGCAGCAATTGACTTTCCGGTCTGTAACGTTACTGAAAAGCGGACACTCAATACGCAAAGGTCTAATATGATCGATCCCAAAACCCTGTCGGCGCGGTTCCCCGGCGATTTCCTGTTTGGCGTGGCAACGGCGTCTTTCCAGATTGAAGGCGCGACCAAGACAGATGGCCGCAAGGCATCGATCTGGGATGCGTTTTCCAACATGCCGGGCCGGGTTTTTGGACGTCACAATGGCGATATTGCCTGCGACCACTACAACCGCATGGACGAAGACCTGGACCTGATCAAGAGCCTCGGAGTAGAAGCCTACCGCTTCTCCATCGCCTGGCCGCGCATTATTCCCGAAGGCACCGGACCGATCAACGAAAAGGGTCTGGATTTTTATGATCGTCTGGTGGATGGGCTGAAAGCCCGCAACATCAAAGCCTATGCCACCCTCTACCATTGGGATCTGCCGCTGGCGCTGATGGGCGATGGCGGATGGACCAGCCGGACAACCGCTTACGCCTTCCAGCGCTACGCCAAAACGGTGATTGCGCGCATCGGTGATCGTCTGGACAGTGTCGCGACGTTCAACGAGCCGTGGTGCTCCGTCTGGCTCAGCCACCTCTACGGCATTCATGCCCCCGGTGAGCGCAATCTGGATGCAGCCCTTCACGCGCTTCACCACACCAATCTCGCCCATGGTCTGGGCGTGGATGTTGTGCGCCACCATCAGCCGAATTTGCCCGTAGGCATCGTGCTGAACGCCCATTCCATTTATCCCGGAAGCGAAAGCGCTGAGGATATGGCGGCGGCGGAGCGGGCTTTCGAGTTCCACAATGGCGTGTTCTTTGGCCCGGTGTTTGAGGGAAAATATCCCGACGGCTTCATGAGCGCGCTTGGTCATCGTATGCCTGAGATCGAAGAGGCCGATTTGGCGATCATCAGCCAGAAGCTGGACTGGTGGGGCCTGAACTACTACACGCCGATGCGTGTCAGCCATGATGCGACGCCAAATGCGGACTTTCCCGCCACCGTCGCCGCAGAACCCGTCAGCGATATCAAGACGGATATAGGCTGGGAGGTTTATTCCCCGGCGCTCGCCAACCTTGTGCGCCGCCTCAACAGCCAGTATCCGCTGCCACCCTGCTACATCACCGAGAACGGTGCCTGCTACAATATGGGCGTGGTCGACGGCCAGGTGGACGACCAACCGCGGCTGGACTACATCGCCGATCATCTGTCGGTGACAGCGGACCTGATTGCCGAGGGCCAGCCGATCAAGGGCTATTTTGCCTGGAGCCTGATGGACAATTTTGAATGGGCGGAAGGCTATCGCATGCGCTTTGGCATCGTCCATGTCGATTACAATACCCAGGTCCGCACGGTGAAAAAGAGCGGCCACTGGTACTGCGAATTAGCCGCGCAGTTTCCGCGACAGGAAATTTGAACAAGACAAGCCCCTTCATTTTCCCAATGAACCTCATCTTGCCGAATGTGTGTTCGCTTTAATTTAGCATTGCCAATAAAAGCATTGTGATGGTACCTGCGTTTGACCGGGCGAGACGCTGGCGCGGTCTTACCCGTGTTTGAGTGTAAGGATTTGATAATGCAAGAACGAGCAAACCTATTGGTTGTCGGGGGCGGCGCCAGTGGGTTGGCTTTCGCTCTGTGCTATGCCCGCCTCGGTTTGTCCGTCAGGATTATTGAAAAACGACCGTCACGATCTTTGGTGCAAAAGGCCACCGGAGTTGCCCAAGGTGCATGGCACCAATTGGCGGAGTTTGGGATTACCGAGAAAATCATCGGTGATGCGTTTCCGATGACGCAGTTCGTTTTTCACGACAATGCCAAGCTGGTGGCCCAGATCAAAGTTCCCCCGGTGAATGGAGAACCGCCCGCCCACCTCTATCCGCAAGCAAAACTGGAAGAGGCCATGGAAGAGGCTTTGGCTTCCTACGGTGTCTCGATTGAATACGGACGACAGTTTGTGGGCGTCGTTGACGAGGGCGACAAAGCGAAAGTTTCCATAGTCCATAACGATGAAACAGAATGCATGGAAGTGGACTGGCTTATCGCAGCTGACGGCAGCCGAAGCGACGTCCGATCGTTCCTTCGCATTCCCTTTGTCGGGCGAGACTATCCCGAAGACTGGTCTGTCGCAGAGATCAGAAGCGAACAATGGCCTACAGAAATACAGGCGCAGCTCTTTCTTCAATCGGATGGAGTCGGATTTTTCCTGTCACGACCCTCCCACGGCGTTGTGCAGGGAATTTTGAATGCGAAGGGTGCAGCGGATAAGTTGTGCAACACGTTCCCGGACGCCACTTTGCTTTACGAACGGCAATTTAAGGTTTCTCTTCGGCGCGTACTTTCGCCGCGCCATGGGCGGGTGTGGCTGATCGGCGATGCAGCCCATGTCCAGTCTCCTGTGGGGGGGCAGGGGGTAAATCTGGCAATTTGGGACGGGGTAACATTGGCTCGCGCATTGGCGGACGGTCGTACGGATGTTGAGCGAACCCTGCGCAGACGCGCGCAGTCAGTGCTTCGGTTTACGGACTTTGATTATCGAATGCTGTCAGCGAAATCACGGATGATCCGGTATCCCCGGAATTTATATTGGGGATTTGCGGCGCGCTACCCTATTCTTGCAGCGTGGTTTTTTAAGCTCATTTCCGGGAAATGGTAAGCCTCAATTGGGTGTCTCATTTCTCGGGTGTCGCGTGTTTATGCGGCATTCTGTATCGGTGTTGCTTCCAATGCAAAGCGGACGGCGGCTTGTGCGTGAATGTCTGTGGAATCGAAACCCGGCAGCGACAGGTTTGCCGGGTCAAGGATCAGGCAGATTTCCGTGCATCCGAGAATGACGCTGTCAGCGCCTGCGGCCTTGGCGCGCTCGATGATGTCGTGCAGCCGCTGGCGGGAGCAATCCCTGACACTGCCAGCGCAAAGTTCCGCAAAAATGATATCGTGAACAACCGTGCGGTCGTCCGCGTTCGGCACGATGACGTCGAGCCCGTGCGTAGACATGCGGTCGGTGTAAAATCCATGCTCCATCGTGTAGCGGGTCGCCAGCAGAAGAGGGCGCTTCGCACCCTGCGCTTTCAACCGTAAAGCCGTCTCGTCAACTATATGAATTAGCGGCACGGAGATGGATGTTTGTACGTCATCAGCAATGAGATGCATCGTATTGGTGCAGATCATCACGCAATCGGCACCAGCGGCTTCCAGCCCACGGGCGACTGTGGATAGCCGGGCGGCAGCACCGGCCCAATTGCCTGCCTTCTGAAGATCGACAATGCTTTGAAAATCGACGGAGTGGAGCAGAATGTCTGCCGAATGCAAGCCGCCAAGCTGCGCGCGAACGGCCTCGTTGATCATGCGGTAGTAGACCGCCGAACTCTCGAAACTCATTCCACCGATCAAACCGATTGTCTGCATATCCATCTCCTTGGCTTCGTGCTTCACTATAAAAGCAATGTGTTGCAAGGAGCGTGCATTTATCTGCAATAAGGACGGTCAAGGTGCAAAAATTCTGCTATAATGGTCGAACGAATGCAAATAAAAATCAGGAATGATGATGGACGAGCGAGATCGGAAGCTTTTGGGCCTGATGCAGGAAAACGCGGATATATCGGTCAATGAACTGGCGGAACGGGTCCATCTCACTGTGTCCACCTGTTCACGCCGCATCGCCCGGCTAGAAGAGGGCGGTTACATCAAGGGCCGCGTGGCCGTTCTGGATCGCGTCCGCATGGGTGTGCCCACGACCGTGTTCGCGCTGGTCAAAACCGCCCATCACAGTGACGAGTGGATCGAGCGTTTTCGCAAATCCATCGCCGATATCCCCGAAATCGTCGAAACGCACCGGCTGACGGGGCACTATGATTACATCATCAAGCTCGTGCTGCCATCGGTGGAGCATTACGACACCATCTACAAGACGCTCGTGCGCCGTGTTGAACTGTTCGATGTATCAGCCTCCATTTCCATGGAAACGATCAAATCCGGCACGGCTGTGCCGCTGGATTATGTGCGCTAGGGAACGATTCACCCGGCAAACGGTTTACGCGTCTGTGATCAACACAGGGAGACGGGCCGTGCAAGTCAGCGAAGCAATGAGCATACAGGTGGTAACAGCCAAGCCCACCGACACGGTGCAGGATGTGGCCCGGATCATGTCCGAAATCGACAGCGGCGCAGTGCCGATTGTTGATGGCGGCGTCGTCGTGGGGCTGATCACTGACCGTGATATTGTTGTGCGCGTGGTCGCAGAAGGCGGGGATATCTCCAGCGCGGTGAAGGAGTTCATGACCGAGGGTGTGGAAAGCTGTCTGGAGGATGACGATATCACCGACGCTGCCAATCTCATGGCGGAAATGCAGATGCGCCGCCTTGTTGTTTATAACAATGACGGCGCGTTGACGGGCATTCTGTCGCTGGGCGATATTGCTCTGGAACATCGCGGCGATCTGGCCTCGTTTGCGCTCGAAGAAATCTCCGAGGACGACGACTGATCGGGTTTGCCTTAGAGCATAATCCGACCGGAGCGAAGCGAGGATCGAAAAGATTATGCTTACAAATAAATGACTTAGAGCGCCGATCTGATTCAATCAGATTGAATAGCGCTCTAGGGGCCGACATCGCTTTGAAGCTTTGCGGCCTCTTTTTCCAGCACTGCGCGGTTGTTTCCAAAGCGGGCAATCAGGTCTTTGACCTGCACCGGTAGCAATCCGTATTTCTCCGCGAAATACTCCACTTCGTAATCTTCCGATCCACTGACTTTCGTGCGGTCTCGTCCGTCCTGCTGCGTTTTATTATCGGTCATGACATTCCTCCTTCGTAACAACCAATAATTAACTCATGCAACTCGACAGTGTTCCGGCACGTCGCGGAGTGTTGCCATGAAGATTGCCAGTTTCAACATCAACAACATCAACAAGCGTCTGGGCAATCTGCTGGCATGGCTCAAGGATTCGAAGCCGGATGTGGTGTGCCTGCAGGAATTGAAGGCGCTCACACGCGACTTTCCCGAGGATGCCTTGGAGGAGGCGGGCTATCAGTCCGTCTGGAAGGGGCAGAAAAGCTGGAATGGCGTGGCCATACTGGCACGTGGAACACAACCGGTGATGACGCGCGATGTGCTTCCCGGCGACGATAGTGACGAGCAAAGTCGCTATATCGAAGCGGCGGTGAATGGCGTTCTGATTGGCTGCCTCTACCTGCCCAATGGCAATCCACAGCCGGGACCGAAGTTCGACTACAAGCTACGCTGGTTCGAGCGCCTGATTGCCCATGCGGCAGATCTGCGCAAGATGGATGTGCCTGCCGTGCTTGCTGGCGACTATAATGTGGTACCGACCGATTTTGACATTTACCGCATCCGGTCCATGAAGGACAACGCACTGGTACAGCCGGAAAGCCGCGCCTTGTTCCAGCGGCTGCTGGACGCCGGATGGACGGACGCGTTGCGGACGCTCCATCCCGATGACCCGATGTACTCGTTTTGGGACTACAAGTTTCAGGCGTTCGAGCGCAACCACGGTATGCGGCTCGATCATTTCCTGCTGAGTGACAATCTCGTGCCGCGCCTGACGTCAGCGGGTGTGGACCGGGATGTGCGGGCCGCTGACAATGCCAGCGACCACGCTCCTGCTTGGATGACTTTAAAGCACCGATCTGACTGAATCAGATCGGTTCTCTAAGCCAAAGCACGCTTGAACACGCGTGACAGCCGCGCGGAGAAGGCCCTCGCATCCTCCGGCTTGTCGCCATCCAGAATGCGGGCTTCATCCAGCAGAAGCTGCACGGCGTCTTCGCGGAATGTCTCGTCACCGCCAAGCTCACCAGAGGCGGCAGTGGCCAGCGCTGTAATCAACTCATGGGTCGGGTTGATTTCCAGCACCGGCTTGGTGGTCTGGCTCATGCGACCCGCGCCGGAGAGGATTTTCTCGAGCTGACGGTCCGGTCCGTTTTCCGGGGCAACAAGGCATACGGCGCTTTCCGTCAACCGGTCGGAGGCGCGCACATCCGTCACCGCGTCGCCCAGCGTCAGCCTGGCATAGGCGATGAACTGCTGCACATCGTCGGCCACCGGGACATCGGGCTTGGCATCGGCATCGTTCGCGCTGATGTCAGCCAGATCGGCCGCGCCCTGCGTCACGGATTTAAAGGTCTTGCCCTCAAACCCCTGCGAAGACGTGACCCAGAAACTATCGACCGGGTCAGTCAGCAACAGCACTTCAATGCCGCGCGCGCGGAACCCTTCCAGATGCGGAGAGCTTTGCAGTTGGGTCGCGTTGTCGCCGGTCAGATAGTAGATGGCCGTCTGCTTGTCCTTCATATCGGCAACGTACTCAGCCAGCGACCTCCAGCCGTCGCCCGCTGTGCTGCGGAAGCGCGACAGGCCAAGCAGTTGCGTCTGGCGCTCGTAATCCTCGTAGAGGCCTTCCTTGATCACGCTGCCGAAATTGTCCCAGACGGCGGTAAAGGTCTCGGGCTCGTTTTCGGCCAGTTTCTCGATGCTGGTGAGGATGCGGTTGGTGACCCCCTTGCGGATTGCGGCAAGGATCGGGCTCTCCTGAATCATCTCGCGCGACATGTTGAGCGGCAGATCGGAGGTATCGACAAGACCGCGCACGAAGCGCAGGTAACGCGGCAGCAGTTCCACATCATCGGTGATGAACACGCGCTTGACGTAGAGCTTCATGCGGCCTTTGCGGTCCGGGTCAAACAGATCGAACGGCTTGGAGCCGGGCACGAAGGCCAGCGTCGTATATTCATGACGCCCTTCGGCGCGGAAATGGACCGTTGTGGCGGGCTCATCATACTGGCTGGAAACACCACGGTAGAAATCCGCGTATTCCTCCTTGGAAATTTCAGCCTTGGGCTTGGTCCACAGCGCCGTACCATCGGCAATCTGCGCGGGTTCTGCGTCCGGCTTGTCCAGAATGGAGATCGGCACCGGCACGTGGCCGGATTGCGATTTCACGATATTCTCCACCTGATAGCGTTTGGTGTAGCCCTTTGCATCCTCGAGAAGATGCAGCGTAATGCGCGTTCCGCGCGCGGGCGCGTCGTTTAAGTCAGCCGGCGCGATGGTGTAGCTTCCCTTGCCGTCGGAGGACCACAGGAAGGCGTCATCCGCACCGGCGCGGCGCGAGACCACATCCACCCGTTCTGCCACCATAAAGGCGGAATAGAAACCAACACCGAACTGGCCGATCAACTGCGCGCCGTCCTTGTTCTGCGCCGCTGCCTCAACGCGCTCCATGAAGGCGCGCGTACCGGAGCGGGCGATGGTGCCGAGCGCTTCCGTCATCTCGGTGCGGCTCATGCCGATACCGTTGTCTTCCAGTATCAGGCGGTTGGCGTCTTCATCGAGCGTAATGGTGATGCGCGGGCTGGCGTCGCTGCCCAGAAGCTCCGGCGCGGTGATTGCCTCATAGCGAAGCTTTTCACAGGCATCTGCGGCGTTGGAAATCAGCTCACGCAGAAAGACATCCTTATCGGAATACACGGAATGCACCATCAGGTGCAAAAGCCGGCTTACATCCGCCTCGAAGACGTGGCTCTCGGCGGTCGCGTGTGGGGCGTCAGTCATAAGGGTCAAAACCTCCTTCAGATTGCGGCCAACAGGTGGCAAGCCCTGCGGGAAAATTCAAGACACATTTTGCTATCGCGAGAGATGGCTGGTCAAAACTTGCTCTTTTGAATGATTATAAGTGAACTGGGTCGAATTTTCTCTCGTATGGACGCGTTATATCATCCTATGAGCCCCACAGAGTGCTTGCGAAGCTGGTTTTCGAAGTTTAGTAAGTACATCCGTAAATACAAATGTTATGCGTCGTTAAACCGCAGCGGGTGAGTCACCATGCTAATGTCATCCCTCAGCCCATCTGTATTGAGCACCGAAGACCGCCTCGATATCCTCGAGAGAAAACTGGATGCAGGGATCTGGATGTGGGATCTGCAGACCTCGGAGGTTACGTGGTCGCCCGGTATTTACCGGCTCACCGGTCTGGACCCGGCAAAGGTTCGCCCCAGCCTTGATGTCTACCACTCGCTGATGCACCCCGAGGACCGGTTGAGCTTTGGTGATACGGTCGGGCTGGTGGAGGGCCCCACGCTGAAGGACCGCAAGTTCCGGGTTATCCTTCCCTATGGCCGTTTGCGTTGGATGCACAGTCGCGCCCAGACCTATTATGGCCGCAACGGTGAGCCGACCCATGTGGTGGGGGTGCTGCGCGATATCACGGAAGAGGTGGCGATTGAAAACGCGCTGAAAACCGAGACCGCGACCAATCAAACTATCGGCAAGCTCATCAACGGATGTGTCTGGCGCGCATCGGCAGACGGAAAGCTTCTGGATACCGCTGCCTGGACCCGCCTGACAGGGCAAACCACGATGGAGGCGCGCAACTGGGATGACCTTTCAGGTTTTCATCCCGATGATCGCCAGATGTTCAGTGAACATTGGGCGGCGGCCGTGGCCAACGCGTCTGATCTGAACGTTACCGTGCGCGTTCGCAAGGCGGATGGTTCCTACGTTACCATGACGCATCGGGCCACCCCCTTGCGCAACGGGCAGGGTGCCATCGATCAGTGGATTGGGATTTCAAAATATGTGTCGGCGGAACCGATGCGTATGGGTGCCAAAACGGATGTCAAGCTGTTACCACAGCATATTCGTGCTGGCCGTGCATTTCTAGGTTGGTCGGGACCGCGGCTCGCAAAGGAAGCGAAGCTATCATTCTCAACCGTGCGACGTATGGAGCAATCAGCCGATATCGTGCGTGACAAGAGCCTGCGTTGCGTATTGCGGGCATTCGAGGAGGCGGGAATCTCATTTGGCATCGGGAACGATGGTTCAATTTCCATGACAGTGAAACCTTTGTAAATTGCCTTTCGTATGCCCTTCTGTTCAAGACTGTCGGCGAAATTCCGAATGCGCTCGCCAACGGGCGAAAACCAATTGGTGAGTAATTTGACAAAAATTTCCGAGCGTCAGTTCCGGGAGTATGAGAACAATTATAACAAGAAAATGAATTCCGTCGGTCTTTTGACCGGTCTGTTCCTGTTCAATATGTACTTTATCGCGGACGTAATCTATGTGCCGGAAATCATTGAGATATCGTTTTTGGTACGAGCGGGATTGGTCACTCCAATCATGCTTTCGTACTTTATTTTCAGAAACTGGGCATTAGAGAGCGATCCCGCCTCTATAAACCATGAGATTGCCTACACAGTTGGCGGTATCATTATTACAATTCTTTATTTCATTGTATTCTCATCGATAAGTTTCGCTTCTACATCACTATATTTGATGCATGTGGCTGCAATGATAACCTATATGAACACGGTCCATAGAAAGCCCTTTTTTCTACATGCAGTTGGAACAGTCGGATGTTTGATGGTTGCTTGTATTGGCATGTATCAGTTGCCTATCACGCCACCTGGCGGTGAGACGGCTCTGATTTCCCTCCTCACTATCAGCTTGATCTCATTGTTTGCGGCTTATCGCATCAATCAGGCCGTTCGCCGGGATTTTATCACAACGTGGCGCGAACGCAGTATGAGAGCGGAGCTTCTACGCATCAATCTCGAACTGCAACATACGTCGAACACCGATGAGTTGACGCGTATTCCCAACCGCCGTGCCTTCGACCGCACAGCCTCTGCGGTGGATCAACGAAAACTGGATAATTTCGCCATCATCTTTATCGACGTCGACTACTTCAAGAACTTCAACGATTCGTTGGGGCATACGGTTGGCGATGACTGTCTGAAACAGATTGCGATCTGCATGCAGGCCGCACTAGAAAATACCGAGCATATGCTGGCCCGTTACGGTGGCGAGGAGTTCGCGATCTTGCTGGAGGATTGCGTGCCCGATGATGTCCAGGCACTCGCAGAACGCCTTCGTCGGTGCGTTTACGATCTCAACATCAAGCACCCCGCCCGGCAGGATAACCTGAAGAATGTCACGATCAGTGTCGGCTGGTCCATGAAGCTGGCGCAGACGGAAACCACGGTTGACGTGATGATGCGTGCGGATGATGCACTCTACGATGCGAAAGACCGCGGTAGAAACTGTAGTGTGTCGCATCTCAAGCGACTTGCTTGAGATGCTGACTGTGCTGCAATCCAAAAAATTGCGTCTCGCAAAGCCGCGCCAAGCATCGCGACAGCTCTAGCTCTCTTGTTTAGTCGCATTGCCCAGACGTGAAAACGACTCCGTTTTCACTGGAAATGCTCTAGCTTCCCAGATGACGCTGCCCACGGCTGCGGGCCAGTTCAATCTGGCGTTGGCGCTGCCGGTAGCGGTTCCGGTCCTCGTCCGTGCGCGTATCATGGCAGTGTACGCAGGTCACGCCATGCTCGTGTACGGGGGAGGCAATATCTTCCGGAGTCAAAGGTTGGCGGCAGGCGTGGCAAAGGCTGTGTTCGCCCTCCTGCAAGCCGTGGGTGACAGATACCCTATCATCGAAAACGAAGCAGGCACCTTCCCAAAGGCTTTCCTCCTGCGGCACCTCTTCGAGGTATTTCAGAATGCCGCCCTTGAGGTGGTAGACCTCGTCAAAGCCATTTTCTTTCATGAAGGCCGTTGCCTTCTCGCAGCGAATGCCGCCGGTGCAATACATGGCGATCTTTGGCTTTTGCAGCTTGTCTTCGTTCTGGCGGACCCAGTCCGGAAACTCCCGGAATGTTTTCGTCTGTGGGTCCAACGCGCCCTTGAAAACGCCGATAGCTGTTTCGTAATCATTGCGTGTGTCGATCACGATGGTATCGGGATCGCTGATCAGGGCATTCCAGTCCTGCGGCGCGACATAGGTGCCGACGATCTGGTTGGGGTCGATATCCTCGACGCCCATGGTCACGATTTCCTTTTTCAGGCGGACCTTCATGCGCAGGAACGGCATACGCGACGCGCGGCTTTCCTTGTGCTCCAGAGCGCTAAATTCCGGTTGCGCGCGCAGATAGGTGAGCACCGCCGCAATCCCCGCATCCGTGCCTGCAATCGTCCCATTGATGCCCTCATGCGCCAGAAGCAGCGTACCCTTCACGCCGTTTTCATCGCAGATGTGCTGCAGCGGTTCGCGAAACGCTTCAAAGCTTGGAAACCGGGCAAAATGGTAGAGGGCAGCCACCAAAAAGGGGCCACCGGGCTGGTGCTGTGACGTTGCGTGCATATCGGTCATGCGCGCTCAAATACAGCTTTCTGAGGTGCTACGCAATTGCCGTTGCTGTCGCAGGCACATTTCGTCGTTTCGTTCTCGACAAGAGCGGCTTTCCAGCGGTATTCAGAGGCCATCTTCGAATGACAGGAAACCGCCATGAGCAGCAAGACCGATACTCTCCTTTCCATCCTGAAACTTCAGCCCGTGGTACCGGTTCTGGTGATCGAGGATGCCGCGACCGCCGTACCGCTGGCACGCGCTCTTGTGGCAGGCGGCTTGAAAGCCATTGAAATTACCCTGCGCACACCTGCGGCACTCGACGCCATCCGCGCAGTTGCCAATGAAGTGGAAGGTGCCGTTACCGGTGCCGGCACTATCTTGAATGCCGCACAGTACGAACAGGCTGTGGAGGCCGGGTCAAAGTTTATCGTCAGCCCCGGCACAACGCAGGAATTGATTGACGCGGCCAATGATTATGAAGCCGCTTTTCTTCCGGGTGCTGCCACGGCCAGCGAAGTCATGGGCCTGCGCGAGGAAGGCTATCAGGTCATGAAGTTCTTTCCGGCGGAACAGGCCGGTGGCGCTGCCTATCTGAAATCCCTGTCATCCCCGCTGGCTGGCACCTTCTTTTGCCCCACGGGCGGCATTTCGCTCTCCAATGCGCGCGATTATCTGTCGCTACCCAACGTCGTGTGCGTTGGTGGCTCGTGGGTGGCACCGGCACACCTTGTAGCCGCAGGCGATTGGGCTGGTATCACCAAACTTGCAGCCGAAGCTTTTGCGCTGAAAACGGCTAATCCATAACGTCCGGTCGCCAGACAATTGAAATCCCGACATTGCGCCTTATTTCAGGAGTCCTGAATAACGAATGGAGCAAGGCGACAATGTTGGATCCGAAAAAATTGCTGGAACAGTTTCTGGGTGGTCAGTCTGGTGACAGGTCCCGTAGTGGCCAGTCCGCGGGCGGTCAGTCGATGGGCGGCTTGTTTGGCGGTGGTTCATCCGACCGGCAGGATCAGAATACACAGTCCGGCCAGTCGTCCGGCGGCGGTCTTGGTGGCTTGGGTGGCTTGGGCAGCGCGCTCGGCGGTGGCAACCTGCGCGACACGGCCAATCAGGCAATCGACATGATCCGCAATAACCCCGGCAAGGCTGCGGGTCTTGCTGCCGTTTTGTTTGGCACGGGTGCTGGCCGCAAAATGGCCGGTCCCGCAATTCAGATGGGTGGCCTGGCGGCAATTGCTGGGCTGGCCTATAAGGCTTACCAGAGCTATCAGGCTGGACAGGCACCGGCCGACCCCGCAACCGCGCAGCCCATTCAACACCTGCCAGCGCCGCCAGCCGACTCCGGCTTCCATCCGGACCTGAATTCCATGGATGATGATTTCGCCCTGGTGCTGGTGCGCGCAATGATTGCGGCCTCCAAGGCCGATGGCCATGTGGATGCCGAAGAGCGCACCCGTATCATGGAAAAGCTGAGTGTGTCCGGTCTCGGAAGCGAGGCGGAAGCCTTCCTTGAAAAGGAACTGGCAAACCCGATCGATATCGACGCGATTGTTGCTGCTTGTAAAAGCGAAGAGCAGCGCGTTGAGCTTTACACCGCATCGCGCCTGACGGTGAATGCGGATAACCGTGCCGAGCGCGGCTATCTCGATCTGCTGGCGGGTCGCCTCGGTATGGCTGATGCGTTGGTCGACCACGTGGAAGCCACGGTCTCCGCAGCGCACGTCTGACACGGCAAAAGGGGCGGCCTTGATTGCGAACAGGGGGCTGCCCCCTCATTTTTGTTGCGTGCGTATGCAACCTGCCCTATCCAGAACCTCCAACGGGAGGACACCATGGACAATCTGGCACATTGGAAGGGCTGCGCTGCCCCTGCCGCAATCACTGCAACGGGCCGGTTTGTGAGCCTGCTGCCCTATGATCGCGATGCCCATGTGCAAGCGCTTTGGGATGCCTTTGGTGGTAAGCAAGGGATCAACCCGCTGCTGACCTATTTTACGCAAGATGATTTTGGCTCGATAGACGATTTCGCCGCTTGGCTTGAAACCAACAAGACCAATGGCTGGGTGGCACAGGTTTTCCGCGATAATGCCACCGGTCAAGTCGTGGGAATGGCCAACTATATGCGCGCCGACCCGGCCAATGGTTCAGTGGAAGTGGGTGGAGTCATTCACGGTCCGGACATGGCCCGCTCGCCGCTCTCCACCGAAGTCCACTACCTGATGGCCAAACATGCGTTCGAAGATCTTGGTTACCGCCGTTACGAGTGGAAGTGCCACAATGGCAACCTCGCCAGCAAACGGGCAGCAGAACGGCTGGGCTTTACCTTCGAAGGCGTTTTCCGACAGCACATGATTTCCAAGGGTGCCAATCGGGATACCGCGTGGTTCTCCATGATTGACGGCGAGTGGCCCCTGCTGGCCCGAGCTTTCGATCTCTGGCTGGCCCGAGAAAATATTGGCGAAGACGGCGTTCAGAAACGCCGATTGCAGGATATCCGTGCCAGCCTGACCGATGGGGGTGAGGCGTGAGCCAGTTAGACAAGCAACCCCGGTCTCCTGCGTGGGCTGCGGCCATCATTCTGCTGATCGTCGGCTTTGCATTCTTCCTCTTGCCGACGATCATGATCGATCTCGGCCAGATTTCCCCCTGGCTTGCAGCCGTCGTCGGCACGGGCTTCGTGCTGGCGTTTTTCCTGATCTTCTGGCTACGGGCGCGCTACCAGCGTCGGCGCGGGCTTTAGAGCATAATCTTCGGATATGCTCTAAGCCGTTAGCGCGGCACCCAGAAGCGTCAGCCCCAGAACCAGCACCAGAAGCGCCCCGGCAATCTCAATGCCGTGGGTTACCAGCGATGCGGTGGACCCGGTCCTGACAAATCGCAGTGCCAGCCCCTTGGCCAGAACGGCCATCGTGGCCAGCACCGATACGGTGATGGCCGTACCAATCGACATGGCGAACACGGATAGCAACCCCGCGCCATACAGTCCGTTCAGCAGTGCGAAGGACAGAACGATCAGCGCACCCGAGCACGGCCGAAGGCCGACTGCGATGATTGCCGACCACGCTTCACGCAGATTGAAACGCTCACCACTGAGCAAGTGGGGGTCGGCGGCATGGCTGTTGCCGCAGACGGCACAGGCTTCGTTCTCGCCGATGGTCTCATGACGGTAGCTGAGCTTGACCGGCCCGCGTGCACCCGTGAGTGCGGAAGAAGCGCTAAAACTGGACGAAGCATTGCAGGCAACGTCGACCGATGCCGGGCGGGCCAGTAGCGAGCGGATTTTCTTGAACAGCAGCCACGCGCCAAAGGCAGCAACCAGGGCAAAGCTTGCAATCTCCAGAAATTGCGTCGCCTGCGTCATGGTGATCGAGGTTCCGCGCAGCACCAGATAAGCAGCCCCCACCACCAGAACGGCCACCAGACCTTGCAACAGCGAGGAAACGAAGGACAGCACAATGCCGCGTTTCAACTGGATTTCATTGGCTATCATATAGGATGAGATGACGGCCTTGCCGTGCCCGGGGCCAGCGGCGTGGAACACGCCATAGGCGAAGGAGATGCCAATCAGCGGCCACGCGGCGCTCCAGGGATTATCCCGCATGTCTTTCAGCCCGGCATTCAGGGCGCGGTAAAAGCTTTGCTGATGCTGGTTGATCCAGGCGAAGAACGAGCCAAACAGACCGCCGGTCTGAAAGGCCGGTTCCGCGCTGCCTATACCCAGAGGCGATTGCGCGAACGCAGAGTGGGAATACAGCACCAGCACACACACAGCGGCCAGCACGGTAACAGGTTTCAGTTTCAGCATGTTACCTCAAGGCGGGTCGCAAACATTTTTGACATGTCGGTGCCGGTTGGGTCATTGAAAAATGCATCCGTCAGGTTGGCCTGATTTTGTGCCAGAACCTCATCGGGATCGGGCCGCACAACCTGCTTTTTACAAGAGGCAAACTGCGGGCCAGTGGCAACGAGATCGTCGTCCTTGGTGAAATCCATAGCCGTATACATGGTGGGGTCCCAGACCCCGAATGTCATACGGCCCTTGATTGGCATCGGCTGGCTCGGCTTGACGGAAAAGAACATCAGAAGCCGTCCATCCTGAAAATCCACATGGATGGTATCCGGCTTGAGGACGGGAATGTTTTTGCCGTCCTGCGTAATAGACGTGTAATAATTATACTCTTCCAGCGATTCCAGCACCGTCTTGCTGACTTCCGCCAGTTCTTCCGGGTCCAGCTTCGTGTTGGCATTCTTGTCGAAATCCATCAGCACGCTGGCGGAAAACATTTCGTCAAAGCGCCAGACATCGCGCAGCTCGGAAATGGCGCCGTTCTCGCCAGCCATTACCTCAAGGCGGGCTTCGGCGAAGATATGAGGATGTGCCAGTGCCGATAGCGGCGCATAAAGCAACGCAGGCAGCAATGTGGCGGTGGTCAGAAACACGGTTTTCATAAATTGCTCTTGGCTGCCAAATTAGACGGAATTACGTAACGCATCTGTTTGACTGTTTTTACGAAACCAGCTGTGGAGAAAGTCAACCAGTGTGCGAACTTTGGCCGGAAGATAGCGGCGGTGCGGATATATTGCGTATATCCCCCGGTCAGTCGGCAGATATTCATCCAGCACGGCCACCAGCGTGCCCTCGGCAATCTTGGAGCGCGCGATGAATTCCGGCACCTGCGCCACGCCCAGACCAGTGGTTGCGGCACGAACGGCTGCGATGGGGCTGTTGACCTCGATATGGCCGCTGACCGGTACGCTGAACCCTGCACCCGAGGCGGGATCGACGAAACGCCAGTTGTTGTGAGAGCGGCCGTTGGTATCGATGATACAGGGCAGGCGGGCCAGATCGCTCGGATGCTTGATTTCACCCACCCGCTCCAGAAACTCCGGCGTTACACACATTTTGAGGGAAAAGTCATCGAGCTTGCGCGCAATCAGGCCGGAGTCTTCCAGCCGGGTGATGCGGATGGCAACATCGAACCCTTCTTCCACCAGATCGACGAAACGGTCATCGGACACGATTTCCAGCGAAAGCTCTGGATGTTCGCGCCCGAAATCAATCAATGACTGGCCGATTTCCGCGTCGACAAAGGTGCGTGGTGCTGAAATTTTGAGTCGTCCTTTGAGGTCGGTATTGTTCTCTCGAACCAGATCGGACAGGCTGTCGATCTCCTTCAGAATTTCCGATGCGGTGCGGTAGTAGGTATTGCCGGATTCGGTCAAAGAAAATTGTCGGGTGGTGCGATTCAACAGCAGCGCACCCAGCTCGTCTTCCAGCTCGCGAACATATTTTGACAGCAGCGCCTTGGAGCGCCCAACCTTGCGTGCTGCGGCAGAAAACCCTTGTGCATCAACCACATCGATGAAAGCGCGCATGCGTGTCAGAGTGTCCATAAAGTGTTGCATCCCGTCATAAAAGCAATTGTTCATGAAATGTGAACGATGCGCGCCCAACAGGCAACGAAAAAAATTCGGCTTCACTGAAATTAGGTCTTGATTGCGACAAAGATTTTTCATATCTCCGCCTTGCCCAAAGTCGCACGTGCCCATGTGTGTCCGCCGCTTCCTCGACAAGGTGAGGAAATCGGTAAGGTACCTGGAACTAACCCCTCCAGTCGTTTTCCCGGCCAACCGGGATGGCGAGGACATATGAAGCAACGACGGTGCGGGCCTTTCTGGTTCTCTGCCGGCTTTCCAACAGCCGGGGTTACTGAAGAGGCACACCATCATTGCCGACGTGCGGTAGGTTCACCCTCCCAATCCAAGGCAGACAAAGCCGAACCACATTCTCCTGACAGAGTGTGCGGTTCAAACTATCGCGGTCACGCGATGCGTTCTGTTCCAGGGTCTCCACAGGCTGGTTCGGAAGCGTTGCTGACTCAACTCTTTGTCCACCCCGGTTTTCCGGTTGTTCTGGCCCGGTTTTCCCGGATCTTTGGAATGGATCAGTTCTATGACAACAACGGCACGCATTCGCGACTTCATCACCACCCAGCGCCCGGAAGGTCCATGCCTTGTGGTCGACCTTGACGTTGTGCAGGACAATTTCAAAGCGTTCCGTCACGCCATGCCCGATAGCGCCATTTACTACGCGGTGAAGGCAAACCCGGCACCGGAAATCCTGAAGCTGTTGGCAGGCATGGGTTCCAATTTTGATTGCGCGTCCGTCGCTGAAATCGAAATGGCGCTGGCCGCTGGTGCGACACCTGCACGCGTATCCTACGGCAACACGATCAAGAAAGAGCGTGATGTGGCCCGCGCTTTCGCGCTCGGTGTTTGCCTGTTTGCGGTCGATAGCCATGAAGAAGTTGAAAAAGTGGCCCGTGCAGCCCCCGGCGCACGCGTGTTCTGCCGCGTTCTGACCGATGGCGAAGGCGCTGAATGGCCGCTGTCGCGCAAGTTTGGCTGCGTTCCGCAGATGGCTGTCGACGTTCTCGTCTACGCCCACCAGCTCGGCCTCGTGTCCTACGGCGTGTCGTTCCATGTCGGTTCGCAGATGACCAAGCTGGATGCCTGGGATGCCGCTTTGGGCGATGCCAAGCGCGTGTTCGTTTCGCTTGCCAAGCAGGGCATTGAATTGAAAATGGTGAACATGGGTGGGGGCTTCCCGACCAAGTACCTCAAGGATGTACCGACGGCAGAAGCCTACGGTCAGGCCATCTATGGTGCGCTGCGCAAGCATTTCGGCAACAAGCTGCCGGAAACCATCATCGAGCCCGGCCGTGGCATGGTTGGCAATGCCGGTGTGATCAAGGCGGAAGTGGTGCTGGTCTCCAAGAAGTCGGACAATGACGATGTGCGCTGGGTTTTCCTCGACATCGGCAAGTTCGGTGGTTTGGCAGAAACGATGGACGAAGCCATTCGCTACTCCATCCGGACCGAGCGCGATGGCGACGCGATGGAGCCCTGCGTTCTGGCTGGCCCGACCTGCGACAGTGCCGACGTGCTTTACGAAAAGAAGCCATACCCGATGCCGGTCACGCTGACGATTGGTGACGAAGTGCTGATTGAAGGTACAGGGGCTTACACCACCACCTATTCGGCGGTGGCATTCAACGGCTTCGAGCCCTTGAAGTCCTACGTTATCTAATCAAAAGAGCGCCGTAACAAATCGGCGCTCCCTTTCACAATTATCTTTACGTTTAATAGCGGGAGGCTTTCATGGCCGCTGTTGTTGACACTGCACGCGCTTTCCTTGGCGAAGCCGCGTTTACCATCGATGTTGAAAACGCTGGCGATGTCGTGGCGCGCGAGCGTCTGCTGGACCGCGCCATGGGCCCGGAGCGCCGCCGCAAGTCTTCCGAAACGCTGCGCCGCAATCGTGTGCCTGCGGAAGGTTTAGCGCTGGTAGCGCGCGACCGCGATGGTCACGTTATCGGCACCGTGCGTTTGTGGCATGTTTCAGCCGGCGTGAATGCTGGAGGCGAAACCGTGCGAGCCTTGCTGCTTGGGCCACTGGCGGTGGATTCAAGCTTTGAAGGGCAGGGTGTAGGTTCCAGCCTGATGCGCGCTGCCATTGGCGAAGCTGCAAAGCGCGGCCATGGTGCTGTACTGCTGGTGGGGGATGCCCCTTACTACGAACGTTTCGGCTTTTTCGCCCGCCATGCCCAGCATCTGGTGATGCCCGGCCCGTTCGAACGGTCGCGTTTTCTGGGTCTGGAACTGAAGGATGGTTATCTGGCCGATGCTGCGGGCATGTTGACGGCCAGCGGTGCCATGCTGGAGCGCCAGCCGCAGCGCAGAGCCGCCTGAACCGAATTCCTAATGTAAACGGTGGCCAAGTGCCACCGTTTGCTTTTGCATGATGATGTTTTCGTGCTTTTCAGTACCGAGTTCAAACCATGTTGACCCTATCGATGTGAAACCCTCGCGTTTGTAGAAGCTGATAGCGCGTGTGTTGCCGTGGTAAACAGTTAGCCAAACTGAGTCGGTTTCGCACCCAGAGAGCGCGTGCCGCAGCAAGTCAGCGCCGATACCTTGACCAACAAAATGAGACTGAACGTAAAGTGTGACGATTTCGGTCGTGCAGTCAGGGTCCGTAGGGCAGACGCTGCCGGTTTTCAGACGAATGAAGCCGAGGACATGGCCGTTCCGTTCATACAGCGTGAAGCGTTCGGCCGGATCGGCCAAAGCCGATGCGAAGGCCACTTCTGTCAATTCCGTCAGAACGTAGTTTGACAGTTCGTGCCGGATGCCCTGGGTCGCATAGGTATGCAACCAGACCTGAATAGACAAAGCTGCGAGATTGGCGGCGTCATCGACAGTTGCGCGGCGCATCATTTTTTGTAGGGCATCAACATGATGGCTGAGGTCAGCACCGCGCCGCCAAAGACGGATGCCAGCGGCAGGGATAGCATCAGAAACACCAGTATGGGGTTTTGCGAGTGGCCCAGTTGTGTGCCAATTCCGCCGAGATCAAAATAGACCAGAACACCCGCCACAACAATGCCAAGCACCATGCCGAAAGCAGCATTGGTCGCCATGAAGCGCAGCATTGCCCAGTGATCTCGCTTCGCTTCCTGCCTGCGACGTTCTTTCAACTGGTCCAGCATGCCAAACCTCGCTATGTGCTCTGGTTGATAAGGGGAGTATATCTCAAATTCCGTCCCGGCAACAGGCCAACTGAAACACGGCGCTCATGTCACCCTCCAAAATCTTTATTGTGGTTGCGGGCAGCGTGATGGTTTGTGTCATCGCGACGCTGTTGCTCTGGCCGGGTCAGGATGACGACGAGCGCCCCGATCCCGGTGCCACGAAGAGCCTGACCGAACGTCTGGCAACGGGGGATGCCAGTCAGGCATCCGGATTGATCGGCAGGTGCCAGCGCTGTCACACGATCGAAAAGGGCGGGCGAGCTTTGGCCGGACCCAATCTGTGGAATATCGTCAACCGTCGCGCGGCTGCTATTCCCACCGCAACCTATTCCGGTGCGATGCGCAAACGAGGCCGGGACGGCCATCTCTGGGACTTTGCGTCGCTGGACGCTTTTCTGGCAGCGCCCCGTACCTATCTGCCGGGAACGACGATGACTTACAGCGGAGTCAAAAATACACAGGACCGTGCCAACCTGATTTTATACCTGCGGACGTTATCAGATCAGCCGGCACCACTTCCGTAAATTATAAAACCCTAATTAAGACATAGTTGCTTCCGAGAGTATTCTCACGGGAGGCGGCATGAATCATCTTATTGTTTTTATTCTCATACTAACCTTGTCCGGTTGCGCAATGATCGATCCGCTGTTGCAGGCACGCGTGGAACGGGCTGTGCTGGAGCCACCCAATGGTGGACGGACAATGGTTGATCTTGATTATTACAGGTTTGATCGCACTTTGCTTGACGAGGCTTATACGGTCTCTGTCGGTCCTCCAAAGGCAACACTGGCCTATTGGGTTACCCGCCCGACAGAGGTTCGATTTCAACGGTTGCGTAAGGCATTGCCGTCGGGGATGACGCCTTGCGAGAGGGCTTCAGACAAGAGCCGCGTAGCGGTTCTGCTTCATGGTTGGTCACGAAACTCCGTCCGTCACGGAACGGATATGCGCAATGTCTATGCTGCGCTGTTGTGCCGGGGTTACACAATACTATCGCCGGATTTGCGGGGGTTTGGCGCGTCCACAGGGGATGTGGCGTCCAATGGCATTTATGACAAGCAGGACGTGAAGCAGATGATGGATGATGCGCAACGCCGCGGGTTCGGCAGGGGCGATTATGTCTTGCTTGGCCACTCCTATGGCGCGGCAGTTGCCATTCAAACCGCAGCGCATGACCCGCGCGTTCGCGGCGTCGTCGCCATGTCCGCGCCAAGGGATGTGTTGTCGCTCGGCCAACCCGTCCGCGCGATTGCACGCGAAGAGCAGCCGGTTTTGTATGCGCTCTTCGGCAGCAGATTGTCCGATGATATCATCGGGGCTGCTATTGCGGACGCTGCCAAGCGTCATGGCCTGGATCCCACACAGGCCAGCGCTGCCTCGGCAGCACGAAACCTGCGGGTACCTGTGCTCATCGCGCACGGAGAGAAGGACGCTGTCGTGCCGTTTGCACACGCCGAGGCGATACGCGCCGCCGCTCCCGCAAAAGCAACGTTATGGCGCAGCAAGACGGACGACCATTGGAGTTACCGTGACCGTGAGGTGTTTTTGCAGGCTTTGGGCCAGTGGCTGGTGAATTTGCGGTAGTGGTTAACCCGCAATATCCACCACGCCGCAGTCACCCTTTTCAGACGCAAAAGCCAGGCGGCGGCCTTCGCGGCTCCATGCCATGGCGGTGATTGCGCCCTTGCCGGGGCGACGCAGCAGAACCTCTTTGTTATCGGCAAAGCGGGCAGCCAGAATCATGCCATCGGTAAAGCCGATGGCAACGAGGTCTTCGGTCGGGTGGCAGCTGACTGACGTAACCATGATGTTGGCGCGGGTGCCGAGTTCCAGCGGTGGCTTGCCCATCGGGCCATCCTTGCCGGAAAACGGCCAGACAATGGCGGCAGGCGCGCCGGACGATGCGAGCCATTTGCCCTTGGCGGACCAGGACACGGACTTGATCTTGGCGGGGTAGCCGGTCATGCGCATATGGCGCGCTTCCGTGCCGGGTTTCACGTCCAGCTTCCAGCCATGAAGCGCGTTTTCCTGCATGGTAGTAACGATGAAGCGCCCATCGGGCGAAAATGTCACGCCGTTATGCGCGCCCTTCCATTCCAGATCCACCGGCTTGCCGGGTGTGGCGACCCAATGCAGGGAGACGCCATTGTAGCGGGCCGTGGCAAGACGCAGACCCTTTGGCGCAAACGCCAGACCTTCAATGGTGCGCTCCTCGGATAGCTCCTTGATCGTGCCGTCCGACATGCGAACGTGAGCGGTCTTGCCTACGGACCATGCGACAGTGCCCTGCGGGCCGCTTGCCAGCTGCGAAATCCATTTGCGCGGCACCTGACCGAGTTCCACAGCAGAGCCATCGCTCGCTACCCGCAGCACCTTGCCATCTTCACCGCCTGTCAGCAGCGTATCGGTAGCGGTATCGTGAATGCACACGGTCATGCCGTCATGCAGTTCGGTGATCTTGTGCCCCTGATCCAGCCGGTGAAGCCGCCCCGCCGCATCGGCAAAAACCGGCATATCGCCAAGGAACGTGACGAAGAGGACATGATCGTCCAGATCGAAAGGGGCAACTGTGGGCATGAAGGGCTTGTCCTGTTGATTCACGGTAACGCCCGGTATCAGTTCAGTGATACCGGGGGCTATCGACTATTATTCCAATGCCTGGCAGGCGTTGAAGGTGCGCTCCAGACGTTCGCGGTCCAGTTCACGGCCGATGAAGACGAGGCGGCTTTCACGCCTCTCGCCGTCCTTCCACGCGCGCTGGTGGTCGCCCTCGATAATCATGTGGACGCCCTGCACCACATAGCGCTCCTCATCGCCCTTGAAGGCGATAATGCCCTTGAGCCGAAGGATGTTGGGGCCTTCGGCCTGCGTGATCTTCTGAATCCACGGGAAAAAGCGATCCGGGTTCATCTCGCCGCCGCGCAAGGAAACCGATTGAACGGTAACGTCGTGAATGGGCGAAGGGGCGTGATCGTGGTGATCATGGCCGTGGTGGTGGTGATCATGATCGTGATGATCGTGATGATGATGATCATGCCCGTGGTCATGCCCATGGTCATGATTGCAATCCGGACCGCAGACGTGATCATGATCGTGCTCATCCGCCTCAAGGAAATGCGGATCGTTTTCCAGTGCGCGCTCAAGGTTGAACGCGCCCTGATCCAGAACCTGTCCCAGATCGATGGAGGAGCGCTCGGTGCGGTGGATACGGGCATAGGGGTTGATGGCGCGGACCGTGGCCTCCACCTTCGCCAGTTCTTCCGGGGATACCAGGTCGGTCTTGTTCAAGAGAACCACATCGGCAAATGCGATCTGATCTTCCGCTTCGCGGCTGTCCTTCAAGCGCAACGGCAGATGCTTGGCATCCACAAGCGCGATCACGGCGTCCAGCTCGGTTTTAGCGCGCACGTCATCGTCCATGAAAAAGGTCTGCGCAACGGGAACGGGATCGGCAAGGCCGGTGGTTTCCACGATGATGGCATCAAAGCGACCGGGGCGGCGCATCAGGCCTTCTACCACGCGAATCAGGTCTCCGCGCACGGTGCAGCAGATGCAGCCATTGTTCATTTCGTAAATTTCTTCATCCGACTCGACAATCAGATCGTTGTCGATGCCGATTTCGCCGAATTCGTTGACGATCACAGCATATTTCTTGCCGTGGTTTTCAGTCAGAATACGGTTCAGCAGCGTGGTTTTGCCCGCGCCGAGATAGCCAGTAATCACGGTGACGGGGGTTGGCTTTGCTGGTGTCTCGGTTGTTTCGGTCATGATTGCCTCTTGCAAATGGCTGCCGGTAACAGCGTTATAGTGTTTCATATAGGCGTTGCCAATTGGCCTTGCTAGAGCTTGCGAAAATCGCTCACATCGAAAGCGGCGACATCGGCCAGCAGAGCCAGAAAGCCGGAAACCGCATGGACAAGCAAAGCTTCGCCCCTTGCCGCCGTCGCTGCACGTGCATCGCCCGCCACGCCCTCAGCGTTCAGGTCCGACATGATCCAGCCGAACGCATGAGGGCCATAGGCGCGCAGATGGGTAAAGCGCGCGGCATATTCGCTCTGGCGCGAAGGGAAGGATTGGGCCTTGCCCATGTCCACCTTGTCGGGGTGCAGTGCCAGCATAACGGAGGTTTCAATATCCCCGCCGTGAATGTCGATGACCTTGTGCTCCGGCGAAATCCATCCGTGGGGCTGGCCGAAGCGGGTCCAGCTTGTGGCAACGGCCAGCATCTGAAAATGAATCCGCGCTTCCGTCGCGACAATCGTCATGAGCGGTGAATTTCCGCCATGGGCATTGAGCATCACAAATTTGCGGATGCCGGAGGCGTGAAGTCCCTCGGCAATGCCGAGCCAGCGATTGATGGCCTCATCGAACGCCAGTGAGCGGGTGCCAGCCACATGCAGATGCTCCGGCGAGTAGCCGACCGGCTCGGTGGGCAAAAAGGTCACGGGAAGGGCGGGTGGAAGGGCGGCGATGGTGCGGGTGGCGATGCCATCGGCAATCAGCGTATCGGTATCGAACGGCAGATGGGGTCCATGTTGCTCATGCGCACCCAGCGGCAAAACGGCGATCCAGTCACGCCGGTCATTTGGCGTCAGGGTTGCACTATTGTCTTCCCAACGTGGATTTGGTTGTATCATTGCTGTGCTTCCGCTTGGCCCCGGTGCTTCCATCTGTCATACATTCGCAGGCCGGTAGAGAGCAACCGCAGGCAACAGGGTGTGGGAATGGGCAAGAAAAACAAATCGGGCAAAAAGGACAAGGCATCCCGCAAAAAACATGAGCAGGGAACGACTGCGCAGGATTTTGGCGGTCTTGTTGTTCAGGTGGCCCGGTCCATGCGGACATTGCTGACACGCAACCTTACGGAAAGCGGGTTATATGCCGGACAGGACGGCGTGATGCTGGCACTGGCCGAGACCGACGGGTTGACGGCGGGGCAACTGGCGGCACGGCTTGGCGTGAAGGCGCCCACGATGACGCGCACCATCGGCCGTATGGAGGCGCAAGCCTTTGTGGAGCGCCGCGCCGATGAGGAGGATGCGCGCCTGACGAAGGTGTACCTGACTGCGGGTGGGCGGACGTTTCTGTCCGGCATTGAGCAGGCGGGCAAGGCCGCCGAGGCACGGGCCTTGGAAGGTTTGACCGACAAGGAGGTCAAAAACCTGCTGAAACTCTTGAGAACGGTTGAAGAAAATTTGCAGAAACCTGCGGAAACTGACGAGACACCTTAAAAATCGGGGTTGCTCGACGGATTTAAACGGTTTAGCTCCTTTTTAAACAGTTTATCGAATCCTTTAGAGCATGCCCTGCGAACACCCCGTTCGAAAGAAATGCTCTAAACATTATGTTTTGACGCATTGCCCAGATGTAAAAGCCTATCCGTTTTTACTGGCAATGCTCTAAGGAGCGGCTTTTGGCGCAAAAAATCAAGCTGTCGACGATTGCGGAAACGCTCGGTCTTTCCACCGCAACCGTATCGCTGGCCTTGCGCGACAGCCCTCTTGTAGCCGGTGCTACGCGGGACAAGATCAAGGAACAGGCGCGCGCGCTCGGCTATATCTATAACCGCAGAGCCGCCAGCCTTCGCACCTCCCGCTCCGGCATCATCGGCGTTGTGGTGCACGACATCATGAACCCGTTTTACGCGGAAATTCTGAAATCCATTGAAAGCGAGCTCGACCGCAGCCGCCAGACGTTCATTCTGTCCAACCATTACGATTCGGTCGAAAAGCAGCGCACCTTTATCGAGACACTGCTGCAACTGGGTGGTGATGGCGTGATCATGTCGCCCGCCATCGGCACGCCACCGGAGGATATCCGGCTGGCGGAAGACAACAATATGCCCGCCATTCTGATTGCCCGCTCGGTGGAAGGGCTGGATGTGCCGATTTTCCGGGGGGATGATTCCTACGGGATTTCACTGGCAACGAACCATCTGATCAGCCTTGGGCACACCTGCATCGCCATGGTTGGCGGTACCGACCAGACGTCTACGGGCCGGGATCGGTATCAGGGTTATGTTAACGCACTGCGCCGGGCGAATATCGAGGTGGACCCGGAACTGCGCATTCCCGGCCCGCGTTCCAAGCTGGGCGGGTTTGAGGCGGCGGTTACATTTCTGTCTCTGCCGCAAAAACCGACAGCGGCGGTCTGTTGGAACGATCTGGTCGCCATCGGCATGATGAACGGCATTGCCCGCGCCGGTCTGGTGCCGGGGCGCGATGTATCGGTGACCGGCTATGACGATCTTGAGGAAGCCTCCATTGCCACGCCGGCGCTGACGACGGTTGCAAACGGGCAAACGGAGGTTGGCCGCAATGCGGCGCGCGCGCTGCTCGACAAATTGTCCGGCAGCCATGAGCCGGATGGTATCCATCTGATCAAGCCGGAAATGCGCATCCGCCAGTCGACCGGTCCGGTCAAGCAACGGTAAGCACGTTAAGGGAGAGACAAACCGATGACGCAACACAGGATACTCGTGCCGGGGTCAATCCACCCTCATGTCGAAGAACGCTTGAACGCTGCGTTCGATGTGGTGCGCATCACCAAAGCCGATCCGGTTTTGATGACGGACGATCTGGCGCGCAGTGTGCAAGGCATCGCCGTGTCCGGCAGCTTGACCACCGATTTTGTCGAGGCCTTCGCGTCACTGGAAATCATTGCGAATTTCGGTGTGGGATATGACGGTATCGACGCCCGCCATGCGGGCGAGAAAAACATCGTTGTGACCAATACGCCGGATGTGCTGGACGAGGAAGTGGCTGACACGACCATCGGTCTGCTGCTGAATACGGTGCGCCAGTACCCGCAGGCGCAAGCGTATCTGAGGGCCGGTCGCTGGGAAAAAGATGGCGCTTTTCCACTGACACCCCTTAGTTTGCGTGGTCGCACCGTGGGAATGTACGGGCTTGGCAGAATTGGTCAGGCTATTGCCAAGCGGCTGGAAGGCTTTAGCGTTTCCATCGCTTATCACACGCGAAAGCCCCGTGAGGATGTAACCTACACCTACTATGACAGTCTGGAAGCACTGGCGGAAGCGGTGGATACGTTGATTGCCATCGTACCCAAAACCGATTGGACCCACAAAACCATCAACGCCGACATTCTTGCCCGGCTGGGTTCAAATGGCGTCTTGATCAATGTAGGTCGCGGATGGACGGTGGACGAGGATGCGCTGGTGGACGCACTCAAAACCGGCGTGATCGCCGCGGCCGGACTGGACGTGTTCTATGATGAACCGCATGTGCCCCAAGCGCTGATTGACCTGCCAAACGCAACGCTGTTGCCGCATGTCGCATCTGCTTCGCAGGATACGCGCCGGGCCATGGCCAATCTGGTGGTGGATAACCTTATCAACTGGTTTGAAAAGGGCGAGGCGTTGACGCCGGTGCCGGAGACACCATTAAAACGCTCTCAAATCCCAACGGCATAATTATCCAGCTTTTGCCTTCGCGTAAGCGCGAACCGCATCGCCAAAGGCGCGAAACAGTTTATCGGATGGTTCGTCTTTCGTGACCCAGTATTCCGGATGCCATTGGACACCAATGGCAAAGGCGGGTGCGTCGATGACGGACACGGCTTCGATTGTCCCGTCTTCGGCCACGGCTTCAATCGCCAGACGCGGCGCTTTTTGGGATATGGCCTGACGGTGAAGGGAATTGACCTGAACCGGCCCGGCACCAAGCACGTCGGCAAGGCATGTGCCTTCTGCCACGATGACCGGATGGCGGATACCGTACATGACGTCACGATCCTCGTGCTCGGGCTTGCGGTGGTCGGCGCGGTCGGGCAGGTCCTGTATTTCATTGTCGAGCGTGCCGCCCAGCGCTACGTTTAGCTCCTGTATGCCACGGCAGATCGCCAGCAACGGTATGCCGCGCTCGATGGCACGGGCGATCAGTGGCAGGCTTGTCGCATCGCGGGCGGGATCAAACGGGCCATGTGCCTCGGTCGCCTGGCCGTTGTACAGGGACGGATGAACATTCGAGCGTGATCCGCTGATCAACACACCGTCCATACGGTCCAGAAGAGCATCGATATCGGCACCCTTTTCCAGCGCCGGCACCAGCACGGGCATGACCTCGGCCCCCAGCACAGCCGCGTTGACATACTGTGCCGTGACGGCATGCCACAAGGCCCCATCCAGTTCACGCAGATCGGCCGGAATGGCGACGAGAGGCTTGGTCATCCAACGCTCCAGAATCAATTCGATATATGACCGGCTTATACAGCTCTTTGCGAAAAAATCATGTCATTTGACCTGACGGACAGAAACTTGAGCGGATGTGATGGAACCGAATATGCCGAAATGGGTTCTTACGTGCGTACTCCGGCAGCAAATGCTTGATTATACCCTAAAAATCATGTGTCGTACGGCAAGCATTCTTTAAAGCTCCAAGCGTAGCCTGCGTACAAAACCAGGAGCGAAGCTTAAATGAGGGCAGAAGGGCGTGGTGCGCTACCGGCGGACGTCTATTGGTCCTTCGTGAGCTCATTGTACCAAAAGCGTCAGACGCTGACGATCGGTATGCTGTCCCATGCCGTAACGTTTCTGCTTGTCTACGCCAAAGTGCGCGATCCCGCCTATGTTGTCCCAGCAATTCTGGTGGCGGTCATCTGGCTTTTCCGTATGTTTGGAATGCGCCGGTTTGATAGGCTGGACCCGCAAAAGCTTGACCGGCAGGACATTCGCCGCTGGGAAAACACCTATAATATTGGCGCGTTCTGTGTGACAGCGGTGCTTGGCATTGCCTGCGGCTATAGCCTGCTGGTGACCGGTGACTCCTTCGCGCAGCTTGCCTGCATATCGGTAACACTCGGAACGATGGTGTCAGTCGTCGGCCGCAATTTCGGCTCGAAACAAGCCGTTTCCCTGCTGACCTATTCTGCCTGTCTGCCGATTGTGTTCAGTCTGCTGGCCTTGCAGGACATTTTTATGGCCATTCTGGCCGTTCTCATTTTGCCGTTGATTGTGACGACACGCACCATGGCCAATGGTGTGCGCGAGTTTCTCTACCGCAACGTTCTGGCCGCCCGCGAAATTGCCACCATTGCCGACAGGCTGGATACGGCCCTGAACAACATGACCCATGGCCTGTTCATGCTGGACAAGGACCATCGCATTCTGCTGGCCAACCGGCGTGCTTGCGAAATGCTCCATCTGGGTGATCAGGCTCGCTTGAAAGACTGCCATCTGGATGTGGTGTTGCGTTACGGCGTGCGCCGCAGCTTTCTGGATGCGGGCCAGTTGAAACGGGTTCTGGTGCAGCTCGATCATCTCATTCAGGGCGGGCAGTCCCGTGCGCTCATCCCATTCTCCAGCGATATGTATCTGGAATTTTCCGCCAGCCGAAGGGAGGATGGCGGAATTGTGCTCATTTTTGAAGACGTCACGGCCCGCATCCGTGCCGATCAGAAAATATTGCACATGGTGCGGTATGATACGCTGACGGGCCTTGCCAACCGGGATTACTTTGGAGAACTGGTCAGTGCGGCCCTTCTGACAGACGATCCGGAGCCTCCGGTTGGCTTCATGCTGCTGGATATCGATGAATTCAAACACGTGAACGATGTGCGTGGGCACGGGGTGGGCGACAGCCTGTTATGTGCGGTGTCCGAACGGCTCAAGAAGGTCGCTGCGGCCAAGGCCCTCGTCGGTCGGCTGGTTGGCGACGAGTTCATGCTATTTTATCCCAATGACGATAATGATGAGGATATTCATCAGACCATGCGGGCGTTTCATCGCGCTCTGGCGGGTGATTACACCGTGGAGGACCAAACTTTTCGCGTATCGCTAAGCGCTGGCTATGCTGTGGCACCGCGCGGTGAATTCCGGTTGGAGGAGATGCAGATCCGCGCGGATCTGGCTTTGTTTGAGGCGAAGGCAAAGGAAAAGGGCGTCAGCAATCTCTTCGTGCCGGAAATGGATGCGCGCTACCTGGACCGCCAAAGCCTGAAGGAAGATTTGCGCACGGCGGTCAATAATGAAGCTTTGACGGTGGTTTACCAGCCGATGACGACGCCGGATGGGGCCCATGTCGAATGCTTCGAGGCGCTGTCTCGGTGGGTGCATCCCGAGCGTGGGGAGGTGCCCACCGCCCAGTTCATTCGCATTGCCGAGGAAATCAATGTTATCTCGGAGATTACAGCCCTCGTGCTGCGTCGCGCCTGTCGTGACTGTCTGACCTGGCCGGACTCGATTGCCGTCTCTGTCAATCTGTCAGCGCACGACCTCCGGGATGAAAAAATCATCGGGGTTGTCATGCACGCTCTGCTGATCAGCGGGCTACCGGCGGAGCGGTTGCATCTGGAGGTAACGGAAAGCTGCCTTCTGGATGAGCCGGTGAAAGTCAGCGGTATTCTGAAAGAGCTGCGCATGCGCGGCATTACAATTGCGCTTGATGATTTCGGCACCGGCTATTCCAGCCTCAGCTACTTGGATGCGCTTCCGGTCGACATCATCAAGGTGGACCGGGCATTCGTGCGCGATATCGTTCTGGATGGTCGCCGCTTCAAGCTTCTGCGCGGCATTGTTCATCTGGCCCGCGAACTGGGCTTGAAAATCGTCGTGGAAGGTGTGGAAACCGACGCGCAGTTACAGCTTCTGGTCAAGTACAACTGTGCCGATCTTGTTCAAGGTTATGTGTTTTCCATTCCCGTTGTTTCCAAAGACGTGAAAGCACTTCTGGTCGCTTTCGGCTAAATAAAATCATTTTATCTCAGTAAATTATAATATATAATTGTATTGTTAACCTTTACTATAGTTAATCGGTAACCTTAATAGTTAAAACTTTATTATAGTTTGATTCAATTCTTACCAATGATGGCCCTCCTGTTACGTTAACGTGTTGTTAACCTTTCAGGAAACCATGATATGAAACCGACGGAAACAGACCGTTTTTCGGAGAAGTTGTTGCGATTGCTGGACCGGGTGGAGTACCGCCGGGTTGAATCCGGGGAGGATATGGAGGAGGTCGCC
The DNA here is from genome assembly GCF_014841565.1 of Rhizobium sp. CFBP 8762. Classification (GTDB taxonomy): domain Bacteria; phylum Pseudomonadota; class Alphaproteobacteria; order Rhizobiales; family Rhizobiaceae; genus CFBP-8762. The sequence goes on along the minus strand of NZ_JACYUD010000008.1, from coordinate 193,836 downwards.
CGTATCCGCTTCAAGGCCTACCGAATGGCCGATATCCTGCCGTTGTCAGGAAGCACATTGATCGACGATATCGACTTTGACTCGCATGCCTATGTGTTCGGTATCTACTACGAGGAGCGGCTGATCAGCACCATTCGCGTGCACCATGTCACGCCGCAACACCGGATCAGTTCGTCCGGTTCGGTGTTTGGGGAGGAGATTGACAGCTTTCTGGATGCGGGCATGAGCCTGATCGATCCCGTACGGCTGGCCGCCGACCCGGAAGTGCTGCGTGAAATGCCCGCCATTCCCTACCTGACCCTTCGGGTTGCAACCATGGCCTCGGAGCATTTTGATGTGGACCGGTGTTTGTCGCTGGTCAAGCCGCAACACGCGGCCTTCTACAAGCGGGTTTTCGATGCTGATACGGTGGTCACGCCACAGTCCAACTGCGGCAATTACAACATCGATCTCACGCTGCTCGCAGCGCGGGTTCGTGACATCCGTCCGTGGCTTTACAAGCGGTTTCCCTTCTTCAATTCCGAAGGGTTCGAGCGGCGTATGATGTTTGAAAGTGCGGAAACCATGCCGTTTACCCCACTTACCATTCGCCCCACCGCGCGGCTTGCGCTCAGCGCCCATGCGCGTAACAGTGCGCGCGGGTAAAAGCGTGTCGTCCTGGAACCGCACACCGGAAATTGTGTGCGGTTCTCATTGCACTTAAGGTTTGGTTTGTGTAAGGCGAATGGGAACAGTCTTTTGCCCCTTGGGGTGCTTATGAATGCCGCATGGCAGATCAGGCCACTGCGGTTGTTGTATGAACAATGGAGTGCGGGCTATGGCTGAAAAACCCACTGGACCTATCGAACTGGGCGCGCCGATGGACTATTCGGAGCATGAGAAGACCTATGGCTTCTTTTTGTCCGCTGCAAAATATGGAACGATGTTCGTGGTTACCCTGCTGATTGCCATGGCAATTGGGTTCTTCACGGGCGCCGGGTTCATCACAGCGCTCATCGCGTTGGTGTTCCTGAATATTGCGGGCGTATTTCTGCTTCGCGGATAGCCGATACGGGTGCTTCAGGCATTGCGGTATGCGCTTTGGGCAGGGGATGGCCCTGCGGAGAAGGGGGAATTTTGACAGTGATCATTTATGTGGCGAAGGAAACAGACGCTGACGAAGGCCGCGTTTCTGCATCCGCCGAGACCGTGAAGAAAATGAAAGGGCTGGGATTCGATGTTGTCGTCGAATCCGGCGCTGGCGACCGATCGCGTATTGCAGACAGCGATTACGAGGCCGTGGGTGCCCGCATAGGCCATGAAGCCGATGCGGGTAGTGCCGACGTGGTTCTAAAAGTTCGGCGTCCGTCATCGCATGAGATCACCACGTACAAGAACGGCGCAATCGTCATTGCCGTCATGGACCCGTATGGACATGAAGACGCTTTGGCCGAAATGGCGCGCGCGGGACTGACAACGTTTGCGATGGAATTGATGCCGCGTATCACGCGTGCTCAATCCATGGACGTCCTGTCGTCGCAGGCGAATCTGGCCGGCTATCAGGCGGTGATCGATGCGGCGTCGGTTTATGACCGTGCAATTCCCATGATGATGACGGCGGCAGGCACGGTGCCAGCGGCCAAAGTGTTCGTCATGGGTGCCGGTGTTGCAGGGCTGCAAGCCATCGCAACGGCGCGGCGTCTGGGTGCTGCGGTGTCGGCAACCGATGTCCGCCCTGCGGCCAAGGAGCAGGTGGCGTCGCTGGGTGCAAAGTTCATCGCCGTTGAGGACGAGGAGTTCAAGGCTGCTGAAACCGCGGCTGGTTATGCCAAGGAAATGTCGGCGGAGTATCAGGCCAAGCAGGCAGCGCTGGTTGCAGACCATATTTCCAAGCAGGATATCGTCATCACAACGGCGCTGATTCCGGGCCGCCCGGCACCGCGTCTCGTCACGCGCGATATGCTGAAAGCCATGAAACGCGGTTCCGTCGCGGTCGATCTGGCAGTGGAGCGCGGTGGCAATATCGAGGGATCGCAGGCGGGTGAGGTCGCAGACGTCGAAGGCGTGACGGTGATCGGTTACAACAATGTTCCCGGCCGCATCGCTGCCAGCGCTTCGGCGCTTTACGCCAAGAACCTGCTGACCTTCCTGGAAACAATGATCGACAAAAACACCAAGGCGCTGGCCCTCAACCGTGACGACGAACTTGTCAAAGCGACCATGCTGACCGACGCTGGCGCGGTGGTGCATCCCAAATTCGCCGGAGGCGCTTATAATGGCTAATGAGTTTCTTGATCGGGCACTGAACAATCTGGATCAAGCCGTGCAGGGTGTGCGTGATGCGGCCCTGACCGTTCCGGACATGGCAGGGGCAGCGGCCCATGGCCTGTCCGTTGGTGCTATCGATCCGTTCATCTTCCAGTTTGCGATTTTCCTGCTGGCCATTTTTGTCGGTTACTATGTCGTGTGGTCGGTAACGCCAGCCCTGCATACACCGCTGATGGCTGTTACCAACGCTATTTCCTCGGTGATCGTCGTCGGTGCATTGCTCGCCGTGGGCATTTCCATGAGCGGGCTGGCCACAGGGTTCGGTTTCATCGCGTTGATCCTGGCCTCGGTCAATATTTTCGGGGGCTTCCTGGTGACCCACCGCATGCTCGCCATGTACAAGAAAAAAGATAAGTGAGGGGCGCGATTATGTCTCAGAATTTCGCGGCTTTTCTCTATCTGATTTCCGGCGTGCTGTTCATCATGGCATTGCGCGGTCTGTCGCACCCGACAACCAGCCGCAAGGGCAATATTTACGGTATGGTGGGCATGGGCATCGCCATCGTCACCACGCTGCTTTTGGCCCAGCCCACCCTCGGCGGCCTTGGTCTAATTGTCCTTGGTCTGGCCATTGGCGGCGGTATCGGTGCGTATATTGCGCGCAGCATCGCCATGACCGCTATGCCGCAACTCGTCGCCGGGTTTCATTCGCTGGTGGGCCTTGCGGCCGTTCTGGTTGCTGCCGCAGCGCTGTATACGCCGATTTCATTCGGCATTGGCGCACCCGGTGCAATCCACGCGCAGGCGCTGGTTGAAATGGCCTTGGGTGCCGCCATCGGCTCTCTCACCTTTACCGGTTCCATCGTCGCGTTCCTGAAGCTGGACGGGCGCATGTCCGGCAAGCCCATTATGTTGCAGTTCCGCCATTTCATCAATGCCGGTCTGCTGGTGCTGGTCATCGCATTCGTGACGGTGCTGGCGTTGACGGAAAGCCATCTGGCGTTCTGGCTCATCGTGCTGCTGTCGCTGGCGCTGGGTGTGCTGCTGATTGTGCCCATCGGCGGCGCGGATATGCCGGTTGTTGTTTCGATGCTCAATTCCTACTCCGGTTGGGCAGCGGCAGGCATCGGCTTCACGCTCGGCAACTTTGCTTTGATTATTACAGGGGCCTTGGTGGGATCGTCCGGTGCCATCCTCTCCTACATCATGTGCAAGGGCATGAACCGGTCGTTTATCTCCGTTATTCTCGGCGGTTTCGGTGGCGATACTGCGGCCTCCGGGGCTGATGACGGTATTGATCGCACCATCAAGCAGGGCTCAGCCGATGATGCCGCCTATCTCATGGCCAATGCCTCGAAGGTCATCATTGTCCCCGGATACGGTATGGCGGTGGCGCAGGCACAGCATTCGCTTCGCGAGCTGGCCGACAAGCTGAAAGCCAATGGTGTTGAAGTCAAATACGCCATCCATCCTGTCGCGGGCCGTATGCCAGGTCACATGAACGTTCTTCTCGCAGAAGCCAATGTGCCTTATGACGAAGTATTCGAACTGGAAGACATCAACTCCGAATTCGCTCAAGCCGACGTCGCCTATGTGATCGGTGCGAATGATGTCACCAATCCGGCTGCGCGTGACGACAAGACGTCGCCTATCTACGGCATGCCCATTCTCGACGTGGACAAGGCCAAGACCTGCCTGTTCGTCAAGCGCTCGCTCGGCTCCGGTTACGCCGGGATTGACAACACGCTGTTCTACAAGGACAGCACCATGATGCTGCTGGGCGATGCCAAGAAAATGACCGAAGACATTGTGAAAGCGATGTCTCACTAAAGCACAAAGCCGTTCGCTTAAGGCGAGCGGCTTTCGTTTTTACCGCTCAACGATGCAAGGCTCCCGTGTCCGGTTTCCCCGACAATATCATCATCAGGCGCCTTGGAGTCGAAGATTCGCTTGGGGCGCTGACCAGCCTTCTGCACCGGGCCTATGCTGGGCTTGCCAGCCAAGGGCTGCGCTACTTGGCTACCCATCAGTCGGAAGAGGTGACCCGCGACCGGATTTCACAGGGCACCTGTTACGTCGCTGTAAAGAGCGACCAGATTGTTGGTACCATCCTGTTCAAGGATACCGGACAGACCTCGGGTTGCTCGTGGTATGATCGACCTGAGGTCGCCAGCCTTGCACAATTTGCCGTTGAGCCCGGCTTGCAGGCGCAAGGCCTTGGCCGCCAGTTGATAACGCTGGTTGAGGAAACAGCTGTTAGAAGCGGTGCTAAGGAGATCGCGCTAGATACCGCCGAACCCGCTACCCACCTTGTCAGCTGGTACACGAAGCTCGGTTACCGCTTTATCGAATATGCCCAATGGGGCCACACCAACTACCGCAGCGTTATCTTAAGCAAGATCTTGTAATCTAGCTTACGAAGTTATCGGCACTCCGTCGCGTGTCTTGCATGTCGCAATTGATGAGACGGAGATGGCGACTTCGACAAGCCGCCATCTTGAAACTGGTTGCTTGTTCGGCCTGCTATCGAACAACAGCGATAGCTTCAACTTCGAACAGCATCGCATCAACCGCCAGCTTGGGTACAGGTATAAGGGTTTGGGCGGGCAATGTGTCGCCGAATACCCTTTTGACGTGTTTAGTCAAAATGTCGAGTTTTGACATGTCATGATCAACCACGAGAACGGTCAGCTTGGCTACGTGTTCCGGTTTGGCACCCACACCTTCAAGGGATGTGAGGAGATTGGCATAGGCTTGCTCGACCTGATCTTCAAAATCAGTCGACAACGCCCCAGTATGATCCTGTCCTCCCTGTCCGGAAATATAGGCTGTCCGGCCATTCTCCGGGGCCAAAACCGCTGTGCTGTAGCCGAGAGGGGCAGGGTTGTAGAGGGTTTTGGGGTTGACGATCGTGAGCAAACGATCAGTTGCGTGCATGGTTGGCGGCGACGAGAATACAGTAGTCATAATAGCTCCTCCTAAAAGCAGTGCCCTTGCGTCAGAAAACATTATTGATATCCAAGAATCGTACAATGTACGAATGTATACACGTCGTACATTGTACGAGTCAACCGTGTGCTCTGGATATTGATGTAATTGCTGTCTAATCTGCTATCCGGAAGACAAGGAGCCGACATGGCAGCAAAGCAAGGTGCAACCCAAAACCGAAAGGCAAAGCGCGCACAGTCTGAAGGCAGTTTTAAGGACGGCGGCTCAAACCTGTCCCTCGAACGGATTGCAGACGCCGCTGTGGCACTGCTGGACGCGAGCGGCGTGGACGGTTTGACGATGCGGCGACTGGCTGATCACCTTGATGCCGGCACGATGAGCGTATACTGGCATGTTGCCAATAAGAACCAAGTCTTTGATTTAGCCCTGAACTCGGTGCTTTCCTATCGAGCCTCAACTGAAAAAGATGGTGCTGTCGATTGGCGCAGCGATATCACGGATATGCTGGAAGACTGGCGCGCCTGCATGTTACGGCATCCGTGGTCGATATCATTGCTGCCAAGCCGGGCGCTTGGGCGAAGTATTCTTGAAAGGCTTGAGTGGCTCGGTCAGACGTTGGCTAAAGCAGGCTTGGCTGACACGGACATAAACGTCGCGATTTGGTCGTTCTGGAACCATGTGATGGGTGCTACTGTCACAAAAGGCAACTTTGACCGCACAAAACGGGACCGGAATGCGGAAACGATGCAGTCGGTTGATATAGCCGACGCCTACCCGTCCATCGCACGTACGCGCCTTCTTCTCGACGATGGTTGGGATGGCGCGTTCAGAAAAGGCGTCGATTTGCTTATTGATGGTCTTGTTGCGAAACGCTGAATGGTAACGCCGACCCTAAGGATAAGATCGGCGCTCCTAGCCTTTTAACCTCAACTCACTAAGTCCAATATGCTCCTCATCAAGAAGCAGTGCCGACGCGAGCCAGACCGGCCTTTGCCGGGCCGTAGTTGCGGTCAAGCGATAGGGCGTGGCTGTAGGATTTGGATGCTTTCGCCTTTTCGCCACGGCGCTCGTAGACGAGGGCCTGATTGGCCCAGGATTCGGCCACTTTTCCATCCAGATTGATGGCATTGTTGAAGTCTGCAAAGGCGTTGTCGTCGTCACCCAGAGCGACGTAGGAGATGCCACGGCCGTTGTAGGGTTCCGGTGAACTCGGCGACAGCGAAATGGCCTTGGAGAAATCCTCGATGGCCTTGTCGTGCTGGTTGCGGGTCTGGAAGATCAGGCCCCGATTGTGGTAGGCGCGCGGGTCGGTCGTGTCGAGTTCTATGGCCTTGTTGAAATCGCCAAAGGCTTCGTTGTTGCGTCCAGCTTGCCGGTACAGATTGCCGCGTCCAATATAGGCCACGTCATAGCTGGGGTTCAGCTGAATGGCCTTGTTATAGTCCGCAGCCGCTTCCGCCTGCTTACCCATGCTGCGTAGCACCAGCCCACGGTTGGCATAGGCCTGATAGAAGCTTGGGTTGATGGCAATGGCCTGATTGAAATCGGCGAGCGCACGCTTGTTGTCGCCAGCGCGGCCATAGGCGGAGCCGCGAACATTGTAGCCCTCGGGATCGCGTGGATTGGCAGCAATAACGCTGGTGAGGGATGCGATATTGGAACTGGAGCCTTGAGCACTTTCAACGCGAATTACATCCGCTGATGTATTGGCCGTCTGGCAGGCTGAAAGCGCAACTCCCGCAACGATCAGCGTGGAGGCAAGCATAATCGAGCGAAGAGGCGCACGAAGCCGGAGGTCGGAACGGGCGGGATTTACAGATGCAACCAATGTCAATGTTTTTTCCTCAAGCAGCAGCGCCAGCAGTCCGGTTCAGGCGTCATTATGACAGCCGCCGGTACTGTTGTGAAGGATGTAGAGCACCGCATCGCGGCATTCCAGTCAAAGCAAAACCGCTTTCAACGGTTGGCAATGCCCCGATGCGAAGGGTTGGAGACCCGAATAAGGGAATGCGCAGTGGAACCCCTCAAAAGCAAAAGGCGGCGGCGAAAATAAATTCGCCTCCGCCAGACTTATGCATCCAGACCAGCCGGAAAAACGATTAGCGAGCAGCCGGACGACCGCCGGGTACAAGACCCTCACGCTGCAGGCGCTTGCGTGCCAGCTTGCGAACACGACGAACGGCTTCAGCCTTTTCACGAGCGCGCTTCTGGGAAGGCTTCTCGTAGAAATCACGCATCTTCATTTCACGGAAGATACCTTCGCGCTGCATCTTCTTCTTCAGAGCGCGAAGCGCTTGATCGACGTTGTTATCGCGGACTAATACCTGCACGTGAATCCCGTTCCTTCATTTGAGTTGTTTACCTGTCAAGGCAAAGAAATAACGTTCGCTCAAGCCATATAGCTTTACGATTGGTCAAGGCAATAGCAGATCATAATCTGCGAGTCCAGCACCGAGTTGCAGACCACTTCATATTCAGCGTTTTGTCGCTCCGACAAAAACAATCATGTCGCGCAGCGTCCAACTCGCGCCCCATTGCGTCGCAAAAGAAACGGCGCGACTCCTTTGGATTTGCGATTTCTAAAGAAAGTGGCGCTTCAAGTGCCATAAAAGAGACCGGTTCAAGGGGATGCTGAGTGCGCAAATATTCAGTTTTTGCAGTGGCGCGGGAAGCGCTCAGAGGCCACAGAGGCTGGGAAGCGCAATGGTCCTCGCCGGAGCCGCGTAAGGAGTATGATGTCATCATCATCGGTGCGGGTGGTCATGGCCTCGGCACCGCTTACTATCTGGCCAAGGAGCACGGCATCACCAACGTGGCCGTGCTGGAAAAAGGCTGGCTGGGTGGCGGCAATACCGGTCGCAACACCACCATTATCCGTTCCAACTATCTCTACGACGAGAGCGCAGGCATCTACGAACATTCGTTGAAGCTGTGGGAAAATCTCAGTCAGGATATCAATTATAACGTCATGTACTCACCGCGTGGCGTGATGATGCTGGCGCACAACGTGCATGACGAGCAGGTGTTTAAACGCCATATTCATGCCAACCGCCTGAACGGCATCGATAATGAATGGCTGACGCCGGAGCAGGCGAAAGCGTTCTGTCCACCGCTCGATATATCCGCTTCGGCCCGTTACCCCGTCACGGGAGCGGCCTTGCAGCGCCGCGGCGGCACAGCCCGCCACGATGCGGTGGCCTGGGGCTATGCGCGTGCTGCATCCGACCGGGGTGTGCATATCATTCAGAACTGCGAAGTCACCGGTATTCGCCGCAATCCGGATGGATCGATTGCGGGGGTGGATACGACACGCGGACCTATTGGCGCCAAAAAAGTGGGCGTGGTGGCCGCTGGACATACGTCCGTGCTGATGAACATGGCGGATGTCCGCATGCCGCTGGTGAGCTACCCATTGCAGGCTTTGGTATCGGAGCCGGTCAAGCCCGTTTTCCCCTGCGTTGTGATGTCCAACACGGTGCATGCCTATATTTCGCAATCGGACAAGGGTGAACTGGTCATTGGCGCGGGCACGGATCAGTATTCGTCCTACTCGCAGACCGGTGGCTTGCAGATAATAACCCACACGCTGGATGCGATTTGCGAACTGTTTCCCATGTTTACCCGTATGAAAATGATGCGCTCCTGGGGCGGCATTGTGGATGTAACGCCGGACCGCTCGCCCATTCTTGCCAAGACCCCTGTGAAGGGGCTGTATGTCAACTGCGGGTGGGGCACGGGCGGGTTCAAGGCCACGCCGGGGTCGGCCAATGTCTTTGCGCATACCATAGCGCGCGATGAGCCGCACAAGATCAATGCGCCCTTTACGCTGGAGCGGTTCCGCACGGGCCGTCTGATCGATGAGGCGGCAGCCGCCGCCGTTGCGCATTAACTGACAGATACGGGTTGAAAAACATGCTTTTGATTGCCTGCCCCTATTGCGAGCAAGACCGGCCGGAAATTGAGTTTCGGCAGGCTGGCGATGCGCACATCGTGCGCCCCACGGACATGACCACGATGACAGATGAGGAGTTCGAGGCGTTTTTGTACCTGCGTGAAAACCCGAAGGGCATAACCTTCGAGCGCTGGCACCATGCCAGCGGCTGCAACCGGTTTTTCAATGCCGCGCGTGATACGGTGTCGGACAAGTTTCTGGCAATTTATAAGGCTGGTGAACCTAAGCCCGACATCGAAACTTTACGTGCCGTGAAAGCCGAGATCGTAACCCCTGAGGAAATTGCAGGAGGCGGGCAATGACGCATTCCGGGAGCGGACCCTATCGTATCCAGGGCGCAGGTCGGTTGACCCCCGCCAAGACTCGCCGGTTTTCCTGGGATGGCAAGAGCTATACGGCACTGGAAGGCGATACCGTGGCGTCGGCGCTGCTGGCGCACGGTGTGCACCTGGTCGGGCGCTCGTTCAAATACCACCGTCCGCGCGGCATCGTTTCCGCAGGCGCAGAAGAGCCGAATGCGCTGGTGGGGGTAGAGCGGGACTCGGCCCGCACCCAGCCCAATGTGCGGGCAACCGTGCAGGAAGTGTTCGATGGGGTGAAGATCACCTCCCAGAACCGCTGGCCATCGCTGACATTCGATGTGGGGGCAGTCAACAATGTGCTGTCGCCGATGTTTGCGGCCGGGTTCTACTACAAAACTTTTATGTGGCCGAAGACCGCCTGGAAGAATATCTACGAGCCGCGCATTCGCGCCGCTGCCGGACTGGGTGAAGCACCCAAGCAGGCCGATACCGACCACTACGCCAACCGCTATGCGCATTGTGATGTGCTGGTGATTGGCGGCGGACTGGCGGGCCTTGCCGCAGCCCTCGGTGCAGCCCGGACTGGCGCGCGTGTTATCGTTTGCGATGAGCAGGCACAGATGGGTGGTGCGCTTCATTTCGATAGAGGCGTTACGGTCAATGGCGAGGATGGGTTTGCCTGGGCGCAAGCAACTGTCGCCCAACTGAAGGCCATGGCAAATGTGGAGGTTCTGACGCGCACCACGGCCTTCGGCTATTACGCGCAGAATCTGGTGTCCCTGACGGAACGTGTGACCGATCATGTATCGAGACCTTCGGCAAAGCTGCCGCGTGAACGGTTGTGGCAGGTACGGGCAAAACGGGTAATCATCGCTGCCGGCGCCATCGAGCGCCATATGGTGTTTGCCAACAATGACCGTCCGGGCATCATGCTGGCATCGGCGGCTCGCACGTTTCTCAATCACTTCGGCGTGGCAGTGGGCCGCAAGGTGGGCGTGTATACGGCCAATGATTCCGCCTATGAGGCAGCCTTCGACCTGACCCGGGCAGGCATGTCAGTGGAAGCGATTGTGGATTGCCGGTCAGCCCCTGCAGCGGACCTTTTGGCGCAAGCGCAGGCGCTGGGGATCACGGTGCTGACCGGTCATAGTGTTGTCGATACCAGTGGGCGGCTGCGCGTATCGTCCATGACGGTGGAGCGCAATGGCGGCGGGACCAAGCGCCGGATTGCTATCGATGCCCTGCTGACCTCGGCAGGCTGGACACCCTCGGTGCACATGTTCTCGCAATCGCGTGGCAAGGTCGCGTATGATGCGGCGGGCGAGCGGTTTCTACCCGGAACCACTGTGCAGGACTGCGTGTCCGTTGGTGCCTGCAACGGCACCCATGATGTGCAGGAAACTATCGACGAGGCGCTGGCCGCTGGCCGCCAAATGGCTGCCGAGGCTGGCTATGAGACGAGCGCAGAGGGCGACCAACCGACGCTCGTGGCGCAGGCACCCTACGTTTGGGAGGGCGGCATGGCGGGCGCCGGCCAGGGCGCGGGTGCCGATACGGATGTGAAGGCCTTCATCGATTTCCAGCATGATGTCTGTGCCAAGGATATTCGCCTTGCCGTGCGCGAGGGCATGCATTCCATTGAGCATATCAAGCGGTTTACCACCACAGGCATGGCGACGGATCAGGGCAAGCTATCCAATATTCATGGCTTGGCAATTGCAGCGGAAACGCTCGGGCGGCCCATTCCGGCCATCGGCCTTACCACGTTTCGTGCACCCTATACCCCGGTGACGTTTGGCGCGCTGATCAACCATTCCCGCGGTGATCTGTTCGATCCTACCCGCCGCACGCCGATGCACGGCTGGCACGACAGCCACGGCGCAATTTATGAGGATGTGGGGCCGTGGAAAAGGGCGCGTTATTACCCGAGACGCGGCGAAACGATGCACGAAGCCGTCAACCGCGAATGCCGGACGGTGCGCGAGGCCGCCGGACTGTTCGATGCCTCGACACTCGGCAAGATCGAAGTGGTTGGGCCGGATGCGGCACAGTTCCTCAACCTGATCTACACCAACAGCTGGGACACGCTGAAACCCGGCCGGTGCCGCTACGGTATCATGCTGCGGGAGGATGGTTTCATCTACGATGACGGTGTTGTGGGCCGTATCAGCGAAGATCGTTTCCACGTAACCACCACAACCGGTGGTGCGCCACGCGTGTGGAACCATATGGAAGACTATCTGCAAACCGAGTTTCCGCACCTAAATGTGTGGCTGACATCGACCACCGAGCAATGGGCAGTGATTGCCGTGCAGGGACCGAGGGCACGCGAGATTATCGCGCCGCTGGTGGAGGGGATCGACCTGTCCAATGAGGCATTCCCGCATATGAGCGTGCGAGAGGGCCATATTTGCGGCGTACCGACACGGCTGTTCCGCATGTCCTTTACCGGGGAAACCGGTTTTGAGGTGAACGTGCCCGCCGATTACGGGCAGGCGGTGTGGGAGGCGCTCTGGGCACGGGCCGAGCCGATGGGTGCGTGTGCCTATGGCACGGAAGCCATGCACGTTCTGCGCGCAGAAAAAGGCTATATCATCGTGGGTCAGGACACGGACGGAACGGTCACACCGCAAGATGCCGGCCTGAACTGGGCCGTCGGCAAGAAGAAGGCTGATTTCGTCGGCATTCGTGGTCTGCGCAGACCGGACCTTGTGGCCGCCGGACGTAAGCAGCTCGTCGGGCTATTGACCAAGGATCCTGCTGTGGTGCTGGAGGAGGGTGCGCAGATCGTGGCAGACCCCAACCAGCCGGTTCCGATGACGATGATCGGCCATGTCACATCGGCCTATTGGTCGGAAAATTGCGGACGCTCCATTGCGATGGCACTGGTGGAGAACGGGCAGGCGCGGATGGGCGAAACGCTTTATGTGCCGATGCCGGACAAAACCATCGCCGTCGAGATCAGCGATATGGTGTTTGTGGACAAGGACGGAGGTCGCCTCAATGGTTGATTCACTGAACGCAACGCGGCTTGAGCCGCTGGCGTACCGCCACGGCGGTTCGGGTGCCGCCACACTCATGCCCGCACAACCTGCCACGCGCGTGTCGCTGCGCTGCCGGGCCGATGCAGTGAGCGCAGTATCGTCAGCGCTTGGTCTGGACCTGCCCGTGCGCCCCCGCACATCCGCCAGCGCCAATGGCCGCCACGCGCTGTGGCTTGGTCCGGACGAATGGCTGGTGATCGACGAAGCGCAATCCGACCTGATGGCGGCTTGCGCATCCGCTAACGTGCTGCACTCTGCCACTGACGTTTCGCACCGCAACACCGCTATTCTGGTAACCGGAGCGAGAGCAGCGCAAGTCCTGAACGGAGCTTGCCCGCTGGACCTGTCACTCACTGCATTTCCGGTGGGCGCGTGTACGCGCACGCTGCTGGGGAAAATTCAGGTCGTGCTGTTTCGTACGGCGGAGGATACGTTTCGGGTTGAGTGCTGGCGGTCTTATGTCGGATATGCGTTCAGCATTTTGGCGGAAAGTGCAGATGATGCTTGAAGCTGGCCTCAGATATCCTGATCACGCCGAAATAAGCAGGTGCTTATTCGGCGTCCTGTGTACAAATTCCGCTTCAATGTGCCGTAATACGTTTCGCTGACCAACGAAGGGCACCATGTCTATCGCCGCTTGAAAGGGCACCCAACGAAAGTCGCTGTGTTCTCGGTTGATGATAACGTTTGCGGTACGATCGATATAACCCACAAAAACGGGTACCAGCGTAATCGAGTCCCGATCTGCTTCGTAAAATTGTTCGCAGATATCTGCTGAATAGAGTCTGTCACAATCTAATCCGGTTTCTTCCTTCACTTCACGAATCGCAGTTTGCCAAGCTTTTCGCCGTCTTCAATGCCACCGGCAATCTGACACCATTCACCAATGAGAGTGTCACTGCGGCGCAGCAGAAGCACTTGAGTCTCGTCTTGCAAAAATCGGAGAAGGACAACCGATACTGCGAAGCAACGGACTGGAATCTCAAACACCGCTTATATCCCTGGTAAAGTAAAGAATCTCTAATGCAATCTCCAGTGTTTTCAATCTGGACAGATTGTCTGGTGGGAAAGTTTTGGCACGTCCGGATTTGAGCATTCCGAATCAGAGATTTTTACTTTACCTTCGCTCTTGGCAACGTCCGAGCCGCCCCCCTCCGTCGGGAAAGTATTTTCATACTGGATGATAAGTCTATCGAACCAAGTGTTTGGGCGTTCGCATAAGGAGGGATTGCACACACAGCCTGCAACAGGAGGTTTATAATGGTGTCTGCGGCTATTTTTTATTTAAAGCGCAAGGCCAGACTTTTATCCCGTCAATTGCAAATTCCACTTCATGTCGCGCTCAATCGTGTGGCGCAGGAAGAGGGCTTTGGTAATTGGAGCCTGCTCGCTGACAAGCATCTTGAGAGTGCACACGCCACAAGAGTTTTCAGCCGCTTGGCTCCGGGCGATTTACTGTTGCTGGCTGCGCGTCCCAGCCAAGGGAAAACCCTACTGAGCCTTGAACTCGCTATTGAGGCCATGAGGTCTGGTCAGCGTGCCATATTCTTTTCACTGGAGTTTACCCAAAGCGACGTAGAGAACTGCTTTAGGCAAATCGGGGTTAGGCCAAAGGATTTTCACGGCCTGTTTGAATTTGATGGCTCCGAGGAATTGAGCGCACAGTACGTCATACAAACCCTCGTATCTGCGCCCCGGGGTACACTGGTCATTGTCGATTATCTTCAACTTTTGGATCAGAAAAGAGACAAGCCCGAACTGGCTATTCAGATGCGAGAATTACAAAGTTTTGCGAAAGACAAAGGGCTCATAGTTGTCTTTCTTTCGCAGGTTGATCGCTCCTACGATGCCGAAAGAAAGCCATTTCCTGATTTGGACGATATCCGGCTACCCAACCGCGTCGAACTTGGTGTTTTCACGCAAGCTTGTTTTTTGAACAAAGGTCATATGCACTTTCAAGCAGTGGGTCGATGACCTGGTCTGATTGATCCGTCGGATTGGTTATAACACAAAAATATTGACACATTAGTAGCTCCAATAATAAACAGAGTAGGCACTCTATTAATGGAGCTACAATGCGAACGGTTGACCCAAAGAAATTTGCGGCTCAAAAGCAGGCTATTCTCGAAGCTGCGCGACAATGTTTTTCAGAGAATGGGTTTCACAAAACGACAACGGAACTCATCGGGACCTATGCGAAGACAAGTGCCGGAAAGCTGTTTCATTATTTTCCGAACAAAAAGGCAATAATCCTTGCCGTTATTGAGGACCAAGCTGATCGTACCGCTCTGTTGATGGAAACGTTGGAGCAGCAAGAAAATGCGGTGGATGCTCTCCGCGAATTTTTTGATGTGATCTTGTATCTCGCGGGCAGTCCGTCTGAACGACAATTGATCCTTGAGATTGCCGCTGAGGCAGCGCGCGATCCTGATGCTCGTGCTTTCAGTGTCAAAGAGGACACCGTATTAACGGATGGACTTTTCACCCTTTTGAATAAAGCGACAGTTCAGGAGCGGTTGAAACCTGTCGTTTCAAACGATCACATCGTGCGCTTTCTGATGATTTTAATCGACGGTATTTTCAGTCGGGCTGCGACCGATGCCGATTTTGACCCGGTGGCAGAACGTTCAGCATTGCAAACCATTCTGTTGAGCGTCTTGCAGCCGGATGCGAGGAACCGGCATGCATAAAAAGAACCGAATTTCTGATATTGACGCCCTTCGGGGTTTCGCATTGTTCGGAATTCTTCAGGTTAACATCCTTGCGTTCTCATCGGTATTCTACGGTACAGGGCTTGTGTTTGAAAATGCACGGTCCGGTATGGATGCTGTACTGGCATTCCTGATTTCCGCTGTATTTGAACTGAAATTCTATCTGCTCTTTTCATTTTTGTTCGGTTACAGTGTCACGCTCCAAATGCGGTCGGCAGAGAAGGCGGGTGCTGCTTATCTCCCAAGAATGATGCGACGACAGGTTGGACTGCTTTTGATTGGCAGTTTGCACGCTATGGTCCTGTTTCATGGGGACATACTGGTGACGTATGCCGTCTTGGGGTTGTTGTTGCTTCTCGTACGCGACTGGTCAAACACGGCAATGCTTTGGCTGGCGTGCGTCCTCTTGTTTGTAACCTCGCTGTTCTGGTTCTTCGCTGCTTATTCGCAATCAGGTATGCCTGAACAGAATACAGCTACCATTCTGTACGATGCGCAGGCAGCCGTGACCGCGTACCGGGGAGGGCCGTTGAGCATTGTAACGCAGCACATCGTGGATCTACAGTCGTTTATCCCAGTGCTCCTCCTACTTCAGGCACCATGTGCTTTCGCAGCGTTCCTCATCGGATTTGTCGTCGGGCGGCACAATGGTCTTGCGCGGCCAGATCACGTTCAGAAGTACCGTAGTCGTATGCTCGGATGGGGATTTGGAATAGGATTGCCCGGAAGTCTTTTTTACGCTTGTGCAACACAGTTTGCGCCAGGTACGTCCTTGGAGACAGCAGGCTTGGCCGTTTCAATTTTGACAGCGCCGTTTCTTACGATGGCCTTTATGGCATCAATACTGGCGCTATTGAACACGGGCAAAGTCAATTGGTCGCGTGATCGTCTGGCGAGCGCCGGTCGTATGGCACTGACCAACTACTTGATGCAATCTTTTGTCTGTGCAGCCATATTTCATGGATACGGATTCGGCTTCGTTGATCGAATATCGCTGACTTGGACCGTTTGTATCGCTGTCGGTATTTTTGGGTTGCAGGTCATCATCAGCCACTGGTGGATGGCGCGATATGCTTACGGACCAGTCGAATGGCTATTACGGAGCCTAACGATTGGCCGCTGGCCGCAATGGAAAGCAGGTGGCGTTGTTACACCTCATCCGGCCGATCCTTCGGATCGAACTGGATGATCGTCAGCCACGTGGCGGTGAGAGCCGGTTTGCGGTCGTCTTCAATTTCCACGCTCACATCGTAGGTTACGACCAACATTCCGGCGCCGCGGAAGCGGGCTTCGGTCATGGTGAAGTGGCCGCGCACGCGCGCGCCGCTTTTCACCGGATGCAGAAAGCGGACTTTGTCGAAACCGTAATTGATGCCCATGGTCTGCTCGCGCACTTTGGGCAGGCAGTTGTGGTTCATGGCTGAAAGCAGCGACAGAGACAGAAAACCATGCGCAATGGTGCCGCCATAGGGGGTCTCAGTGCTTGCACGGGCCGGGTCCACGTGAATGAACTGGTGGTCGTCGGTCGCGTCGGCAAAACGGTCGATCATATCCTGACTGACGGTGATCCAATCGGACACGCCAATTTCGGTGCCCACCAAAGCCGTGATTTCACTCAAGCCAATTTCCTGGCCAATTTCGCTGCCAGACTCCTGGTCAATGCCCCGGCTCATGCCCATATCGAATTCCTTACACCAATCCCCCCAGAACTAACTATGGGGATTCTCGCTCAAACGCGCAAGTCCGTCTCGAAGAATGCGACCGAGCGCGCAGCTAAAGTGAGGCCGTTCAAGGGGTTGTAGGGGTGCGGCAGGGTAAAGGCCTGTGGCGTTTCAGCGCGGTTGATGAGGATGGCGAGCGGGGATGCGTTGGCGGGTGTCAGGAGCAGGGTAAGCGCATTGGTCTGCGCGTTTTGCCAGTCCAGTGTCGTCATCCGTTGCCCATCGGGGCGCAACCATGCACTGTCGTTTTCGGTCAGAAAGTGTTGCGCGGTCAAAGCCGGGTTGCTCTGGCGGATAGCAGATAGATCGGCGGTGTGAGCAATCAGCGTTTCATCCAACGCGGACCAATCCAGCCATGTGATAGTGTTGTCCTGCGCATACGCATTGTTGTTGCCGTGTTGAGTGCGCCCGCCTTCGTCCCCGGCTGTCAGCATGATGGTGCCGCGTGTGGCAAACAGAGTGGACAGCAGCGCCATGACGTCGTTGCGGCGGCGCGACTGAACAGTCGGGTTGTCGCTTTCGCCTTCCACGCCGTTGTTCCAGGAGTGGTTGTCGTTGTGGCCGTCGCGGTTGTCTTCGCCATTGGCATGGTTGTGTTTGGTGGTGTAGGACACCAGATCCATCAGCGTAAAGCCGTCATGCGCGGCCAGAAAATTGACCGTGCGCGTGCGGTTGCCGGAAAACACATCGGACGAGCCCGCAAGCCGCGTTGCCAGCGCCCCGACCATGCCGCTATCCCCGCGCCAGAAGCGGCGGATGTCATCGCGTGCGCGGTCGTTCCACTCCAGAAACGCAGGCGGAAACTGGCCGAGCTGGTAGCCGCCCGGACCGATATCCCATGGTTCCGCAATGAGGATACGGTCTTGCAGAACGGGATCGGTCAGCAGAGCACTTATCAAGGGTGCATTGGCATGAAAGCCGCTGGCGTCGCGGCCCATGATGGGTGCCAGATCAAAGCGGAAGCCATCGACACCCGCATGGGTTACGAAATGGCGCAATGTATCCAGCACCAACTGCTGCACCACGGGCTGGTGGCAGGCCAGCGTGTTGCCACAGCCGGTATCGTTAATCATCATTCCCGCTTTGTTTTCGGCACGGGAATAGTAGGTGAGATTGTCCAGACCGCGCATGGAGAGCGTCGGGCCAAAACGGTCACTTTCGCCGGTGTGGTTGAAGACGAGATCGAGGATAACGCCGATACCTGCATCATGGAGGGCGGATACCGTATCGCGCAGTTCTTTTACGCCGCCCGGCACCAAACGGGGATCCAGCGCCATAAGCGCGACAGGGTTGTAACCCCAGCTATTGGTGAGCCCCAGAGGCCTGAGATGGCGCTCATCGATCCACGCCGTGATCGGCATGAGTTCTACGGCGCTGACGCCGATCCGTTTGAGATGCGCTATAATGGCGGGGTGTGCCAGTGCTGCGACTGTGCCACGCTGGCTCTCTGGAATATCCTGATGCAGCATGGTGAAACCGCGCACCGCGATTTCGTATATCAAGCCGCCCTCCCGGAAGATTGCCGGTGCATGGGAGACAGTCGTCGGGACTGTCGTTCGCGCTTTCGGCACCAGATGGGCTGTGTCGGTGCCGAACTCACTCAACAACGGGTCATAGACGAAAGCACGGTCCAGCTCAATGGCATAGGGGTCCACCAGCACTTTGCTCGGGTCGAACCAAAGGCCTTCGTCCGGTGCATAGCGGCCATGGGCGCGAAAGCCGTAGAGTGTGCCTGGGCTAAGATCGGGAACGGTGACTGTATGGACATCCCCCTCACGCGCCATCGGCAGGCGCGTTTCAATGCCTATCTCAATGGCTGAAAACAGGCAAAGCTCGATACGCTCCGCATGGCGGGACCAGACGGAAAACTGTGTTCCGTCCGGTGTTATCGTTGCTCCCATAGGTGGGCTTGGGGGCAGGCTTGAGGTCACGTAATCACGCTGGGTGCATCGCGACCGGTACGGGTGCGGATATCGGCAATCTCATCGGCCAGCGTAATGAGGTCGGCCAGTGCTTCCTGCGTTTCGATATCATGGCGCGATGCGTCAGGCTCATAGCGCTCAATGTACACGCGCAACGTGGCACCCGATGTGCCGGTGCCTGACAGGCGGTAGACAATGCGCGAACCGCCTTCAAACAGGATGCGGATGCCCTGATGATCGCTGACGGAATGATCGACGGGATCGTGATAGGCAAAATCATCTGCCGCTTCCACCTTCAGCGCGCCGAAGCTTGTGCCGGGCAGGCTTGGCAGCTTTTCGCGAAGGGCTGCCACCAGTGCATTTGCCGCGTCAGCGTCCACCTCCTCGTAATCATGACGGGAGTAGTAGTTGCGGCCATAGCTCGCCCAATGCTGGCGCGAGATTTCGGCCACGCTTTCGCCGCGCACCGCCAGAATGTTCAGCCACAGCAGCACGGCCCACAGGCCGTCTTTCTCGCGCACATGGTTGGAACCGGTGCCAGCACTTTCCTCACCACAGATGGTGGCCATGCCTTCATCCAGCAGATTGCCGAAGAACTTCCAGCCGGTGGGCGTCTCGTACATGCCGATGCCGAGCTTTTCGGCAACGCGATCTGCTGCGCCGCTTGTGGGCATGGAGCGGGCAATCCCTGCCAAACCTCGTGCATAGCCGGGTGCCAGATGCGCATTGGCCGCCAGCATGGCCAGACTGTCAGATGGGGTCACAAACATGCCCTTGCCGATAATCAGGTTACGGTCGCCATCGCCATCGGATGCCGCACCGAAATCGGGCGCGTTCTCGCTCATCATTTCTTCATAGAGCGCGCGGGCATGAACAAGGTTCGGGTCAGGGTGGTGACCGCCAAAATCCGGCAGCGGCATGAAATTCAGCACGGAACCTTTTGGCGCGCCCAGGCGGTTCTCGATGATTTCCTTCGCATAGGGACCGGTCACGGCACTCATGGCATCGAACACGACACCGAAACCGTTGCTGATCAGCGCCCGAATGGCCGGAAAATCGAACAGCTTCTCCATCAGTTCGGCATAATCGGCTACGGGGTCGATCACCGTCACGGTCATGCCGCCGATTTCGCTCTCGCCTTCCATGTCGAGATTGATGTCGTCAGCCTCAACGATTTTGTAAGCGTCGATGGTCTTGGTGCGGGCAAAAATAGCGTCGGTGATTTTCTCCGGTGCCGGGCCGCCATTGCCAGTATTGTACTTGATGCCAAAATCCTCGGTCGGACCGCCGGGATTGTGGCTGGCAGACAGAATGATGCCGCCAAAGGCCTTGTATTTGCGGATAATGTTGGATGCAGCCGGTGTGGACAAAATACCGCCGCGCCCCACCAAAACCTGCCCGAATCCGTTGGCCGCCGCCATTTTGATGGCAATCTGAATGACGTCGCGGTTGTAGAACCGGCCATCGCCGCCGATAACCAGCGTCTTTCCGGCGAAGCCTTCGAGCGAATCGAAAATCGATTGAATGAAGTTTTCCGCGTAATTCTTCTGCTGGAAAACCGGCACCTTCTTGCGCAGACCCGATGTGCCGGGCTTCTGGTCGCCATAGGGGGTGGTGGATACGGTTTTGGTCATGATGATGTTCGATCCTTTATCAGGCGGGAATAGAGGCTGACATAGCGCGCCGCGCTCATGTCCCAAGAGACGTCCGATTTCATTCCGCGTGTTTGCAGCCGCGTCCATATCTGCGGATCGGCATAGGCTGCAAAAACACGCCGCAGCGCCAGCGACAGGCTGGCTGGTGTGACGGGCGAGAACTTGAAGCCGGTGGCAACGCGTGATGAGAGCGCGGCCTCATTGGCATCGATGATGGTATCCGTCAGCCCACCGGTGCGCGCCACCACGGGCACGCAGCCATAGCGCAGCGCATATAGTTGGGTCAGGCCGCAGGGCTCGAAACGAGAGGGGATGACGATGGCATCCGAGCCCGCCTGCATCAGGTGAGACAGCGGCTCATCATAGCCGATGACCATGCCGACACGGCCGGGGTGACGGTCGCTGGCGTCCTTCAAGGCGCGTTCAATCCATGGCTCGCCGGAGCCCAGAATGGCAAGCTTGCCGCCATGGCTCACCAGTTCGTCCACCACGTCGGCCAGTACGTCCATGCCCTTCTGCCCTGTCAAACGGCTGACAACGCAGAACAGCGGGCCGGTATCGTTATCAAGATCGAACCGGCGGCAGAGCGCTGCCCGATTGGCACTGCGGCGACGCAGCGACGAGGCGGAATAATTTTTTGCCAGATGCGGGTCGGTATCGGGGTCCCAGACATCGGTATCAATGCCATTGACGATGCCCGAAAGATCGGACAGGCGTGATGCGATGACGCCTTCCAGACCCATGCCGAATTCATGTTGCAAAATTTCCTGCGCATAGGACGGGCTGACGGTCGTGATAGCCGTCGCGCTTTGCAGACCGCCTTTCAGGTAGCCGACATGGTTGTAGTATTCGACGCTATCGACCGCGAAGGCAAAAGAGGGAAGGCCGAGATAAGGGAAAATCCCGGGATGGAACATGCCCTGAAACGCAATATTATGGATCGTCAAAACGCTGGGCACCGCATGGGCACGGCCAAAGCACATATAGACGGGAGCCATGGCGGCCTGCCAGTCATGGGCGTGGACGAGATCGGGCTGATAGCCGTCCAGCGCACCCGCTGCCAGCTCCGCTGCAACAAAAGACAGAGCGGCAAAACGTCGCCAGTTATCGGCAAAGTCCGCGCCGGTGCTGTCGCCATAGAGGCCCCCTTCACGCTGGTAAAGGGCGGGAATATCCAGCACCAGAAGGTGCAACCCCTCGTGATGGGCTTCCAGCAATGCGGCACGCTCGCCCAGCACATCTGGAAACGTCATCACTTTGTTGGTGTGACCGAGCTTGGCCAGCAGGGCCGGATAGCCGGGCACCAGTGTGCGGGTCTCCACACCATGGGGTTTCAGCGCATGGGGCAGAGCGCCCGCCACATCGGCGAGCCCTCCCGTTTTGACCAGCGGATAGATTTCGGACGTGACGGCCAGAACCTTCATGAGGATTTCAGCCGGTCGATCATGGGTTGGGTGATCAGGCAAATGCCGTTTTCCGAACGGCGAAACCGGCGCGCATCCAGTTCCGGATCTTCGCCGACCACCAGTCCTTCCGGAATGGTTACATGGCTGTCGATCACCACATTGCGCAGTTGCGCATGGCGCTCGACACGCACGCCCGGCAGCACCACCGCATTTTCCACGCGCGAATAGGAATTGACGCGCACGCCCGTAAACAGAAGGCTGCGGTTCAGCGTTGCGCCGGAAATGATGCAATCGCCCGAAATCAGCGAGGACGTTGCCGAGCCGCGCCGGGTTTCATCGTCATGCACGAATTTGGCGGGCGGGGTGATTTCGGCAAATGTCCAGATCGGCCAGCTCCGGTCATAAATGTCCAGTTCCGGCGTCACATGCGTCAGGTCAATATTGGCCTGCCAATAGGCATCGATGGTGCCCACATCGCGCCAGTACGCTTCCCGCTCAAAGTTAGAGCGGACGCAGGACTGGGCAAACCGGTGGGCGATGGCTTTGCCGTTGGACACGATATAGGGAATGATATCCTTGCCGAAATCGCGGCTTGATTGCGGGTCTTCCGCATCGCGACGCAGCAGTTCCATCAGAAATTTGGTGTGGAAGACGTAAATGCCCATGGAGGCCAGCGCCATATCCGGGTTCCCGGGAATGCCCGGCGGATCTGCGGGCTTTTCGACAAAGGCGATGATCTCGTCCTTCTCATCCACATGCATCACGCCGAAGCCGGTAGCCTCCATACGCGGCACTTCCAGGCAGCCCACAGTGACATCGGCCCCGGAATCCACATGCTGGCGCAGCATGAGCTCATAGTCCATCTTGTAGACGTGGTCGCCCGCAAGAATGACCATGTACTCGACGCCGCTGTCTTCGATGATATCGGCGTTCTGATAGACCGCATCGGCGGTGCCTTCATACCACTGCGTTTCAGACACGCGCTGGCTGGCGGGCAGAATATCGAAGCTCTCGTTGCGCTCGGGCCGAAAGAAATTCCAGCCGTGCTGCAAATGCCGGATGAGCGAATGGGCCTTGTACTGGGTGGCAACGCCAATGCGGCGAATGCCGGAGTTGAGCGCATTTGACAGCGCAAAGTCTATAATGCGCGCCTTGCCGCCAAAGTGAACGGCAGGCTTTGCGCGCCGGTCCGTCAACTCCTTGAGGCGGCTGCCGCGACCGCCTGCCAGCACATAAGCCATCGCATCACGGGCGAGGGGGTGTATCCGCTTATCCATTGTGTCGTCCTCCCGACAAAAAAGTTTTGTTCTATAATTCTTGTTCCAGCATCAAGGTGCCAAGCGGCGGCAGGGCAAGAGTTGCCTGGATTGCACCGGATGCTGTCTTTTTGGCTTCCACCACGCCGCCGTTTCCTTTTCCGCTCCCTCCATAAATCTCGGCGTCCGTGTTGAGGATTTCTTTCCACTTGCCAACGCTTGGCAGGGGAATGGTGTAGTGTTCGTGGGTTACGGGCGTAAAATTGGTAATCACGGCAATGGTTTTTTCACCCGGTGCCTTGCGCAACCATGCAAACACCGAGTTCGTATCATCGTCCCCGATCAGCCATTCAAACCCCTCCGGCTCACAGTCTCTCGCATGCAACGCGGGCTTACTGCGGTAGGTTCCGTTGAGGTCGCGCACCAAACGGCGGATACCCTGGTGCAGCGGATATTCCAGCAGGTTCCAGTCCAGATTGCGGTCTTCCGACCACTCCCGCCACTGGGCAAACTCCTGCCCCATAAACAGAAGTTTCTTGCCGGGGTACCCCCACATGAATGCGTAGTAGGCGCGAAGATTGGCAAATTTCTGCCAGTCATCGCCCGTCATCTTGGCAATCAGCGAGCCCTTGCCATGCACCACTTCATCATGGCTGAGGGGCAGCACGAAATTCTCACTATAGGCGTAGACCATGCCGAAGGTGATATCATTATGGTGGAACTTGCGGTGGACCGGGTCGCGCGAGAGGTAGCGCAACGTATCGTTCATGAACCCCATATTCCACTTGAAGCCGAAGCCCAAGCCACCCTCATGCACCGGGTGGGAAACCTTTGGCCAGGAGGTGGACTCCTCGGCAATGGTGAGAATGCCGGGATGGCTGCCGTAGACGCTGGCATTCATGGTTTGCAGAAAGCGCACGGCCTCCAGATTTTCATTGCCGCCATACTCATTGGGCACCCACTCGCCATGCTTGCGGGAGTAATCGAGATACAGCATAGAGGCGACCGCATCGACACGCAGACCATCGAGATGGAATTTTTCCGCCCAGTACATGGCGTTGTTGACGAGGTAGGACAGCACTTCCGTGCGCCCGAAATTATAGATGGCCGTGTTCCAGTCCGGGTGGAAGCCCTTGCGCGGATCGGCGTGCTCGTAGAGCGCCGTGCCATCAAACTGGCGCAGGCCGTGGGCGTCAGTCGGGAAATGGGCGGGCACCCAGTCGAGAATAACGCCGATGCCGACCTTGTGGGCACCATTGACGAAGCGGGCGAAGCCTTCCGGCTCCCCAAACCGTGCCGTTGGCGCGTAAAGACCGGTGGTCTGGTAGCCCCATGACGGATCATAGGGGAACTCGGTGATCGGCATAAATTCGATGTGGGTAAAGCCCATATCGATGCAATAGGGGATCAGCCGGTCGGCCATCTCGTCCCAGGTCAGAAAGCTGTTGTCGCGGTGACGCGCCCAGCTTCCGGCATGGACCTCATAGATGGAAATGGGTTGGCGGCGCGGGTCCACGCTGGCCCAATGGGTTCGGTGGGCATCGTCCTCCCAATCCTGTTCAATCTCGCCCGTTGTCAGCGATGCGGTTTGCGGGCGCAGTTCGGAGCGGCGGGCAAACGGGTCTGCCTTCAGCGGCTGGACCTGCCCGTCACTGCCGATAATCTCGTATTTATAGGCCGTGCCGGGGTTGATATCCGGCAAAAAGATTTCCCAGATACCGGTATCGGTGCGCAGCCGCATGACGTCGCGGCGGCCATCCCACTGGTTGAATTCCCCCACAACGGAAACGCGCCGCGCATTGGGTGCCCAAACGGCAAAATGGAAACCGTCCGCACCCTCGTGGCGCAGCGGATGCGCGCCCATCTTGTCGAAAAGACGCAGATGCGAGCCTTCGCGAATATAGTAATCGTCCATCGGCCCCAGAACCGGGCCAAAGGTATAGGGGTCCGTGACCTGCCATTCGGCATCAGCATTCTTGGCCGTATAGCGCAAGGCTTGCGCCTTTTTCAGCGATACCACACCGGTAAACAGCCCCGCTTCGTGAATGCGTTGAAGCGTGCCAACCTCACGACCCGATAGCGTATGGGCGGTCACGGTTTGTGCACCCGGCAGGAAACAGCGGGCCGACCAGCCGCCCTGCCAAGGGTGAACGCCCAGAACCGCGAAAGGATTGGTGAAAGAGCCTGTTACAATTGCCTCGATATCTGTTGCCGCCAGCATGTCCCCTTGCGGCCCGTCCGTATTTACGACCGGGGAAACGTTGGGGATGTTTTCAGGCGGTACAGTCATCCAGCTCTCCAAATCTCGTCCGCATATTCGCGGATCGTGCGGTCGGATGAGAACCATCCCATCCGCGCCGTGTTCCGGATTGTTTTTTCAAACCACCCCTTTGTATCGGTCCACATGGCATCCACATCGCGCTGCGCTTTGGCGTAGGCATCGAAATCGGCGGCCACCATGAACCAGTCGTGTTGATATAGGCCATCCATCAAGCCCGTAAAGCGGCTGCGATCATCTGGCGAGAAAACGCCCGAGGAAATCGCCGCCATCGCCTGCGCGAGTTCCGGCGATCCCTCGATGATAGCCCTTGGATTGTGGCCTTCCGCGCGGGTTTTGGCGACTTCCTCAGCCGTCATGCCAAATATCACTATATTTTCAGCACCCACATGATCACGCATCTCGACATTGGCCCCGTCGAGCGTGCCAATGGTCAACGCGCCGTTGAGCCCGAATTTCATATTGCCGGTGCCGGACGCTTCCATACCCGCCGTGGAAATCTGCTCCGAAAGGTCGGCGGCAGGCACGATCACTTCTGCCAGGGACACATTGTAGTTGGGGATGAACACAACCTTTAACAGACCACGCACGGCCGGGTCATTGTTGATGACACGCGCCACATCATTGGCCAGCTTGATGATCAATTTCGCGTTGGCGTAGCTGGGTGCAGCCTTGCCGGCAAACAGCTTGACGCGTGGGACCCAGTCGCGCTCCGGGTGGGAGCGGATCTGGTCGTACAGCGCAACCGCTTCAATGATGTTCAACAACTGGCGCTTGTACTCGTGTATCCGCTTGATCTGGATATCGAACATGGCCGACGGATCAAGCCGGATGCCCATGCGGCTTTGCACGAGATTGGCAAGGCGCACCTTGTTCTCTCGTTTCACGGCCGCAAAGCGCTCCTGAAAGGCTGCGTCTGTTGATTGGGTATCGAGGTTTTGCAGCGCATCCGTGTGATCCAGAAATTCGTCGCCGATGGTCTCGCGGATCAAGCCGGTCAAGCCGGGATTGCACTGCATCAACCAGCGGCGCGGGGTAATGCCGTTGGTCTTGTTGTTGATGCGGGTTGGGTACAGCCGGTGCAGGTTGGCAAAAACGGTCTCCTTCATCAACTCCGTATGCAACGCCGAAACGCCGTTGATGCTGTGGGAGCCGACAAAGGCCAGATTGCCCATGCGCACCCGCCGCTCGCCACCTTCCTCGATCAGCGAAATGCTGCTGATGTCAGCGTCACTGAACGAGCCCTGCGCCCGCACACTCAACAAAATTTTCGCGTTGATGGCGTAGACGATCTGCATATGGCGCGGCAAAAGCCGCTCGAACAGCGGCACTGACCAGCTTTCCAGCGCCTCCGGCAGCAGCGTGTGGTTGGTGTAGGAGAAGGTGCGGCTTGCCAGATCCCAAGCGGTATCGAAATCCAGCCGGTGTACATCGGTCAACAATCGCACCAGTTCGGCCACCGAAATGGCGGGGTGCGTATCGTTGAGTTGAATGGCGACCTTGTCCGGCAAGGATGTGAAATCAGGATACTGCTGCAAATGGCGGCGCAGAATGTCCTGAAGCGAAGCAGAGGAGAAGAAAAACTCCTGTCGCAGCCGCAGTTCTTGCCCCGCCGGTGTGCCATCGGCAGGGTAGAGAACGCGGGTCAGGCTTTCGGCCTTGTTGCTCTCGCGGAGCGCGCCGATGTGATCGCCTGCGTTGAACGCATCGAGCAGGATGGGGTCGATGGGCTGGGCCGTCCACAGGCGCAGCGTATTGACCCGCTTGGCGCGCCAGCCGACCACCGGCGTATCGTAGGCCGTGGCGATTACACGCTCTGCGGGCTTCCAGATGTAGCGGGGGGCCTCCTCATCGGAGGACACGATATCGATGGAGCCGCCAAAACCGACTTCATAGGAGCTCTCCTGCCGCTCGAAATCCCAAGGGTTGCCGTGGGCGAGCCATGTTTCGGGCAGTTCCACCTGCCAGCCATCGGCCATCTGCTGGCGGAAAAGCCCGTGCACATAGCGGATGCCGTAGCCATAGGCTGGCACATCCACGCTGGCCATTGACTCCATAAAACAGGCCGCCAGACGGCCCAGGCCGCCATTGCCCAGCGCCGCATCCGGCTCCAGTTCAGCCGTAATATCCAGATCAACCCCCAGCGACGCCAATGCGGTGCGCAGGTCATCCATCAGGCCCAGATTGCTGACGGCGTCGCGCAGAAGGCGACCGATGAGGAACTCTAGCGACAGGTAATAAACACGCTTGGCATCTGTCGCATAGGCGCGCCGGGTCGATTCCATCCAGCGATCAATGATGCGGTCGCGCACGACCAGAATGCTGGCAGTCAGCCAGTCATGCGGCTTGGCAACCTTGGCATCCTTGCCGATGTTATAGGTCAGCTGCTCAATGATTTCGGCGGCGAGAACGTCAGGGTTGGAGACACGCGGGGCGGGGCTTGGCAGATCGGCAGGCACAACGCTGTTTACCATCGGCAGTCACACATCCTTTGACTTCGCGGGCGGGCAAAGCGTGCCCCGCGATATTTCGTCTATAAGGATTTATGCACCGATCCGATGGACTGGCAAGCGCGGAATTGTGATTGTTCGTTGACGTACGCTTAATGCGCGTTACCGGATAAGTTTTGCCTGTGTCGCCGTCGCAACGGAGCCGATTGTGTTGATGGCAGCACTGAATTCTACTGCATTGCCAGCGCGAAAGTAACGGTCAGTGGACGAAGCGCAAGTGCGCACCATTGTCTCCGCATCCTTCACAACTGCGTCAGTAAAAAAACGGTTTTGCAGGAATATCGTATAGATGATGACACCTTGAGCTTTTATGTTGCTACAACTTTTCAGCGTTTTGGGATCGTTTATCCAAGGGTAGGCGTTGGCTCCATCTGTTATATAAACAAGGTATTTGGGTGCCACCGAACCATGCTTGGCAAGATGAAGGCTATCCTCCTTGGCGAAGGCTTTTTCTGCGATTTCAAAGGCGGGCGCCGAATTCGTTCCGCCGGCTGCAAACAGCTTGTCGATATAGGTCAGTGTCGTGTCGGTCCGGTCCGTCATCGGGTGTTCGGTATCGACATAAAGGTGAAAGGAAATCGCTCCCGTCCGAGCATACAGCGTGTCATTTCGGTTTGCTTTGAACTTTGCAAACAACGCTGCAAGAGATCTCTTCATGACCTCCATTTTGGTGAGATAACACGGATCGGTATAGATGGTAATTGTGGGATACTTGTAGACGTAACAGGCGTATTTTTTCGTATCAATCTGATCCGTCATTTCAATCATAGAACCGGACCGATCCAGCACGAAATACATGGACAGGGCCGCAATTTTTTTTGCCGAAACGGTCGTTCCGCCCTTTGCTGTGCTGCTGGTTTGTATTTGTGTCGACGCAGGGCCGAACAGACCGGTTGAGGCCGTTGTATAACTGCCGGTTATTTCTACCGTGTCTGGCCCGTCGGTTCCCGTCCTGACGGAAATGGTGACAAGATCAGGCGAGATGCCCAGAAGTTCGGCAAACTGTGCCTTGGCTGCAGCCTGTACAGCGTTCGAATTCTCGCCATCCATCAACTTCTTTGCGGTTGCCAGCGCTACGGCGTCCGTCGCGGCCTGCGCGTCACTGCGTTTCACATAGGCTGAGGCGAATTCCAGAGCAAACACACCGCCTGACAGCAGCAGCGGCATAATAAGCGCCGTCAAAACGGCAAAATTCCCAACTTGATCTCGCCAGAAGCGCAACAAAATAGCCATTTGGAACTCGCAAGAAACCTGCGTTTTCCAAAAAAGTTAGGGCTGTATTTACAATTTCAAGGTGTATTTTAACAAAAATACACGTAAAGATTATTTCGTGAGGCGCGTGGTTGGTTTGACAGTCAATGTTCCGATGACATTGATAGCATCGATAAAATTGCTACCGCTTGTTGCTTCGAAATATGTGTCCTGCGAGTAAGCGCACCCTTTCATCAATTTTTTCGCTCTGGCTTCACTTTGTGCGGTATTGGGGTTTTGGTAGACGTTTGTCATAAAGATTGTGTAAACCTTAATTCCTAGCGCATAGGCTTCCTTGCAGCTCCGTAAAGTTTTTGGATCGTCATCCTTGCCGGAGTTTGCACCATCAGAGACGAAGATTATGTATTTCTGTGGATCAACGAGGTTGCCCTCGCGATCCTTAAATTTTTCGAGCGACCTGAACTGGTGAACTGCATAGCTGAAAGCTTCGCTCGAACTTGTGCCTCCTTCATCTCTGAGTTCGCCGACGTACGATTTTACGAGTTCGATATCATGAGTGAAATTTAGTGGTGTATCCATCTGATCATTGTAAGAAACTGCGCCCACCTTCGCGATCAACGCCTCTTCAGCAGATTGCATTTTTTCCAACTGTTTGATCAAAGTATCTTTTAAAATCCACATCCTATTTCGAAAGCATCTTTTACGATACATGTAGATGTGGTCGGTATTAGCGTTACTTGGATCAAGGCAGTAACTGTCCTCGTTATTTCGTACCTCTGTGTTATCGAACATCGACCCTGATCTATCCATAACGAAATACATGGCCAAATAAATCGGTTTTCCGATACTTGCGAGGCTGGTCTTGGAAGTGCTTTTTGCTTGGATATCGATGGTTGGATTTATTAAACCCAACGTCCACCCGATCGTACTGGCCTTTGTGGTGGCAACCAGCTGAACGCTTATGCTCTTGCCGGCAAGGGCCAGCTCGTCCTGCAGAACAAAATCCGTTGTAATATCTGCAAGGTCAACGTTTAATATCGTCGCTAGCAGTTGCTTTGCGGCGGTCTCTGCTTCTTTTTGACTCAAGCGTCCGGCCATGTCGGCAGACATTCTGGTTGCAACGATATCAGTTGCATTTTGCAGTTCTGCCCTACGAATGACGATTGTAGCGTAGTCCATAGCCAAAACCGTGCCGACCAGAAGAATGGGCATGATTAGGGCGAGCACCACAGCGTATGCTCCGCTACGATCCCTTAGGAAGTCCAAAAGGATACTTCGGAATGTGTTCATCGCAAACTCATTAATTTAAAATATGAGAATGTCCGAATATCACGAGATCTGGTGATTGACCACTGTGCCTTGGCGGATGTGAGTAGATTGCACACCATATAAAATGAGCGAACTGGCTAAGCAACCAACAACACATCCACCGCCTGATCGGTCGTGTGGCTGCCATAACCCCGCACGCGGCCAATGACAGGTGCCACGTCGGCGTAGTCGCGGCCGTAGCCGACGACGATGTGGTCCGTACCGGAGGGGATGTTGTTGGTGGGGTCGAGCTCTACCCAGCCGAGCGCCGGGCCGCACCACACCCGCACCCAGGCGTGCATGGCGTCCGCCCCCTCTAGCCTGGGTTTGCCCGGTGGCGGTATGGTGCGCAGAAAACCGCTGACATAGCCCGCGGGAATAGCCAGCGCGCGTAGCGCCGTAATCATGATGTGGGTGAAATCCTGACACACGCCGCGCTTGAGGTGAAAGGCCGCCGAGGGCGTGGTATCGACCTCCGTGGCGTCTGCGTCGTATTTGAAATCTTTATAGATACGGGTGCAGAGCGCCCACGCAATTTCATAGGCAGTCATTCCCGGCGCCACGGTTTCGCGCGCATACTTGGCAATATCGGCGTCGGTGGGCAAAAGCGGGCTGGGGCTGAGGAAATGATGCGGGGAGTTTCGGTCGACCGACCAGCAGCCAATGAGCGCCTCGGCCAGCCCGGGCAGTTCGGGGGAGAGATCGGCATCCAGCTCTACGGCATCCACCTGTACGCGGGCCTGCATACGCATAACCAGCTCTTCGTGGTGGTTGCGAAACAGAAAATAGGTGGTGGCATTGCCGAAGAAATCCACGCTGTCGCTGCGTTCAGTGGCATCCGGTGTTGCCGTCACCGTACCCGCAATCAGCCGCTGACGGCCCGGAATGGACAGCGGCAGCACACGCACCAGTTGCCGACCGCCCGAAACCGGCACTTCATAGGCATAGGTCAGTTTCAACGAAATATCATAGAGCAAGGGCGTCACGTTCTTTCATCTCAACCCAGGTAAGCTTGGGCCAGCAGGTTGGAGAGCATTTCCAGATCGCTTTCCAGCCCGGCATAAACAGAGGGCGTCAGTTCCTCAGGCGTCATGACGGCAAGGCGGGCCTGAAGCCGGTAGGTGGCCCGGTAGAACTCCGACATCTGGCTGTGGACGATGCTGCCGGGTAAAAGCTCCGCCTCCCGTTTGATTTCGTTGAGCTGGTACAGCACCGAGCGCGGGTTGAGCGGGTCCAGTGCCAGAAGATCGGTCACGGTCAGGTGCGCTGTGCTGACATTGTAGCGGCGACGATGGGTCATGACACTATCGCCAATTTCCAGCAGCATATCCAGCGCGCCATCGGGCGCACCGGGCTTTGACAGGTGGCCGAGGAGGCGGGTCATATGCAGGCCGCGCTCCAGCGTGCGGCCAATGGTCAAAAACCGCCAGCCGGTGAAGCGGTACATGTTTTCATGCACGAGACCCGCAAAGCCTGCCAGCTTGCGCAGCAATATTGTCATGGCCTGCGTGGCATCGTCGCCCGCTTTTACATCCGCCCTGAATTTCTTCGCCGTGGTCGAAAGGTCGTTCAGCGCCATCCAGCCATCGGGCGAAAACCGGTCTCGAATATTGCCGGCGCTGTAGAGAGCGCTGCCGATGCTGGCGACAAGGCTTTCCGGCACGGCCTGCGTGGAGTCGATATCAACTTCGTGCAGATAGTTGCTGACGTCTTTCAACAGGGGCTCGCTGGCGTCAGCGGCTTCCGCGTAGCGTGAATGCCACGCCCGCAGAATGCGCAACGCGCCCTCTGCGCGCTCGATATAGCGGCCAAGCCAGTAGAGATTATCGGCGGCACGGCTGGGCAGACTGCCGGGCATGGCGCGGGCAAAGCTGTCCTCGGTCGCCAGAAGCGTGGTGCGGGCGACAGGCTTGCTGTTGACGATCCAGACATCGGCTGCCGAGCCGCCCGCCTGCATGGCCATGGCGGCGGCATCCCGCCCGGTGCCGATGCGGGCAAAACCGCCGGGCATGATGGTCCAGCCGTCTCTGGTGCGGGCAGCAAACACGCGCAGGCTGATCGGGCGCGGTTGCAGACGTCCATCCACCCAGGCGGGTGTGGTGGACAGCGTAACGGCTTCTTGAGCGACCAGATTTGGCCCCTGCGATGCCAGATAATTAACGATATCGGCGTGGCTTTTGCGCAAGTCCGTGCCGCGTTGCGACTGGTCCTTATCGTCAAAAAACGGTGTTGTGGAAAAAGCCCGCCCTATGATCATACGGTCGAGATGGCGGGCCACATGCTCACGCTCGCTTTTCTGCCCACACCACCATGTGGCGATGGACGGCAGAATTTGCTTTTCCCCTAACAGATGGCGGCAGATCGCGGGCATGAAGGCAAGAAAGGCACGGGTTTCGACAATGCCCGCACCCATGGCATTGACCACAGACACGGAACCTGCGCGCAGTGCCTCCACCATGCCCGGCGTGCCAATGCGGGAGCGGTCGTTCAGTTCCAGGGGGTCGGCAAAGGCAGCATCCATGCGCCGCCATAACACGCCCACGGGTTTGAGGCCGGAGACGGTGCGCACCATCACCTTGCCGCCCACAACACTCAGGTCTTCCCCTTCCAGCAGCATGAAGCCGAGATAACGGGCAATATAGGCGTGCTCGAAATAGGTTTCGTTGGCAATGCCGGGGGTGAGAACAGCTATGCGGTCCTCCGGGCTTTGGCGGGATGCCTGCAACGTATCGCGAAAATCCCGGAAGAAGCCCGCCAGCCGCTCCACATGGGTTTCGCCGTAGATTTCGGAAAAGGCGCGGGCGGTCGCCACACGGTTTTCCAAAGCAAAGCCTGCGCCGGATGGTGCCTGAGTGCGGTCCGCCAGCACCCACCATTTGCCATCCGGCCCGCGCCCGATTTCAAAGGAGCAGAAGTGCAGGAAATGGCCGCCCGCCGGTTTGACACCCACCAGCGGGCGCAGAAATTCCGGGTTGCCAGCCACCAGACCGGGCGGCAGAAAGCCCTGTTTCACCAGTTCGTTCTCGCCGTAGATATCGGCGGTGATGTGTTCCAGAAGTTCGGCGCGCTGCACCAGCCCGCGCGACAGCGCCTGCCATTCCGCATCGTCGATCAGCACGGGAATGTGCGAGAGTGGCCAACTGCGTTCGGTATTTCCGTCCTTGTCATAGGCGCGAAAATAGACACCGGCATCACGCAGATAGCGGTCAGCGCGGGCAAAACGATTGGCAAGCTCTGCCTCATCCATTCTGTTCAAAGCCGCAAGCAGCGGCTTCCAGACGGGACGCACGGAGCCATCGGCGGCCACCATTTCATCGGCAATGCCGGTGAGCGGCTGATAGCCGGATGAATCGGACCCGGTTCCCCCCGACCTGTTGCCCTTTTGGGACTGACTTTGATTTGCGATGGTCATTTACACTCCTGCCGGACGCCTGAGATCGAGCGTCAGGGGAAATTCTGGCGAGGGTCGTTCCTCCACCGGATCATACTGGCCTGCTGTGTGGCCTGCATGTTCGAATCGCGCAAGGCGTCTTGCCTCCGCTTCGTTACCATTGACCGGGAATGTTTCGTAATTACGACCGCCGGGGTGGGCAACGTGGTAAATACACCCACCAATGGCGCGCGATGACCACGTGTCATAGATATCGAAGGTCAGCGGTGCATTGACCGGCAAACGGGGATGCAGGCCGGAGGCGGGTTGCCATGCCTTGAAGCGGACACCGGCGACGGACACGCCTTGGGTCTCGGTGGCCCGCAGCGGCACGGTGCGGCCATTGCACAATACCTTGTAGCGGCCGGGATTGTCCGTCTCCAGCAGCACCTGCAGGCGCTCCACCGAGGAATCGACAAAGCGCACGGTGCCGCCGATGGCCCCTTGCTCGCCCATCACGTGCCATGGTTCCAGGGCCTGGCGCAGCTCCAGCCGGTTGCCCTCGTAAGAGACTTCGCCGCAGAAGGGGAAGCGGAACTCCAGTTGCGCGGCAAACCATTCGGCACGCACATCGAAACCGTTGTGCTTCAGGTCCGACAAGACGTCCATGAAATCGCGCCAGACGTAGTGCGGCAGCATGAAACGATCATGCAGGGTTGTGCCCCAGCGGGTAAAACTGCCATCGGCTGGCTGGTTCCAGAACCGTGCGATCAGCGCCCGCACCAGCAGTTGCTGGGCAAGGCTCATGCGGGCATTGGGCGGCATTTCAAAGCCGCGAAACTCCACCAGACCCAGACGTCCCGTCGGCCCATCGGGGGAGAACAGCTTGTCGATGCAGATTTCAGCGCGATGCGTATTGCCGGTGACATCCACCAGAAGGTTGCGAAACAGCCGGTCCGTCAGCCATGGCAGCGGAGCCTCCCCCTTGGCGGGATGCGGCACCTGCGCCATGGCAATTTCCAGCTCATAGAGGCTGTCATGGCGGGCTTCGTCCAACCTCGGTGCCTGGCTGGTGGGGCCGATGAACATGCCGGAGAACAGATAGGAGAGCGACGGGTGACGCTGCCAATGCAGCACAAGGCTTTTCAAAAGGTCCGGGCGGCGCAGAAACGGGCTGTCGCCGGGGTTCTTGCCGCCCACAACCACATGGTTGCCCCCGCCGGTGCCGGTATGGCGTCCGTCGATCATGAATTTATCGGCACCCAGCCGCGTCTGGCGCGCCTCCTCGTAGACGGCGGTGGTGATATCGACACACTCCTGCCAGTTGGAGGCGGGGTGAATGTTGACCTCGATGACGCCGGGGTCGGGTGCCACGCGGATGACGTTGATGCGCTCATCCTGCGGTGGAGAATAACCCTCGATATGCACGGTGAGACCGTGTTTGGCGGCGGCGGCTTCTGCGGCGGCGATCAGTTCGAGGTAATCCTCGATGCGCTCCACCGGCGGCATGAACACGGTCAGGCGACCGTCACGCGGCTCCACGCTGATTGCCGTGCGCACGGTGCCTTCAATATCGCTGATCGCCTGTTCCACGCGGGTCTGCTGGCCTTCCACAGCGGTGAAGGAGGCTTCTCCCAGCGTGCGACCTTGCTCGGATGCCGGCGCACCATCAGGGGATGCAGGCGCGAAATCAGGCAGCGGACCGCGCGGCTCGGAGGGGTCTGCGGTGTGGATATAGGGATACTTGGCGGGGGGCACGTAGGGCAAAGTGCCAAGGGGTAGACGATAGCCGACGGGACTATCTCCCGGCACCAGAAACAGGCGCCCGCGGCGGGTACGCCATTTCTCGCTGATCCAGCGCACACCCTCTGTTCGCCCGTTCCCTGCCCGCGCATTCCACGCCTGTACGGGCAGCACGTAGCCGCTCGGCTCGGTCAATCCCCGGCCAAAGACACGGGCAATGCGGCTACGCTCCTCCGGGTCTTCCAGTTTGGAATTGGATGGATCGACATTTTCAGGCAGGTTGCCTTCCTTCAAAATCCACTCAGCGGGATCCTCATAGGCCGGTGCCACCATGTCGGCCCCAAGGCCGAGTTCTTCAGCGATTGTGCTCAGCAGTGTCTGCGCGTGCGCGTGCGTTACCGGCGCGGTGCTATCGGCCACTTCGGGGGCGACCAGATCGGCATTGTGCCAGATCGGCTTGCCGTCCTTGCGCCAGTAGAGCGAAAAGGTCCAGCGCGGCAGGCTTTCGCCGGGATACCATTTGCCCTGTCCGTAGTGCAGAAAGCCGCCGGGGGCGAAGCGGGCGCGCAGGCGGCGGATCAGCTTGTCGGCCTTTTCGCGCTTGGTCGGGCCAACTGCATCGGTGTTCCATTCACCGGCCTCAAAATCATCGATGGAGACGAAGGTGGGTTCACCGCCCATCGTCAGGCGCACGTCTCCCGCGTCCAGCGCAGCGTCGACAGCCAAGCCCAGCGCATCAAGCGCCATCCATGATTCCTCGGAGAACGGCTTGGTGATGCGCGGATGCTCGGCCACGCGCGATACCTTCATGTCGAAGGCAAAGGTCGTCTCTGCAAAGTCGAATATACTGCCGGAGATCGGCGCAGCATTGCGGTAATGCGGGGTGGCGGCCAGCGGCACATGGCTTTCGCCGGTCAACAGGCCGGAGGTGGGATCAAGCCCGATCCAGCCCGCGCCGGGAAGGTAGACTTCTGCCCAGGCGTGCAGATCGGTAAAATCGTGCTCTGTTCCAGCGGGGCCGTCCAGTGCCTTCAAGTCCGGTTTCAACTGGATCAGATAGCCGGACACGAAACGGGCGGCGAGGCCGAGGTGACGCAGCACCTGCACCAGCAGCCAGCTCGAATCCCGGCAGGAACCGCTTTTCAGGCCCAGTGTTTCTTCCGGTGTCTGTACGCCCGGCTCCATGCGGATAAGGTAGCCGGTTTCTGCCTGAATGCGGGCATTCAGGCCCACCACCATATCCACCGTGCGCTGCGGCGACTTGGGAAGCGTGGCAAGGAAGGCAGTGAGATGCGGCCCCGCAGATTCTGGTGTGCGGTAGATGGCCAGATCGTCGCGAATATCCTCCGGATAGTCGAACGGCCAGACCTCTGCACTCTCCTCCACGAAAAAATCGAAGGGGTTGTAGACCGTCATGTCCGCCAGCAGATCAACCTCGATCTTCAGCTCCGTAACCGGGTCCGGGAAGACGAATCGCGCCAGATAATTGCCGTAGGGATCCTGCTGGAGATTGACGAAGTGGTTGGTAGGGGAAACTTTCAGCGCGTGGCTGATGACGTGGGTTTTGGAGTGGGCGGCGGGCTTCAGCCGAATGATTTGCGGACCCAGCCGCACGGGACGATCATATTGATAATGCGTCAGATGGTAGACGCTGGCCTTGATTGACATGCTGTTCCCGGTCCCTTTGCGGCTTTTTTGCAAGTGTGTGCAATGGGGCCGGAGAAAGCAAGCACTTTACGATTCTACGCGGACAGCCTTGATGATGTTGCCCAAAAGGGCGTGAAGACTATCGCGGTAGCCGGTTGCAGCCGATGGGCTGCCTTCATCGGATGTCATGACCACGGTAAGGTCGCGGGCGGGAACGATGTAGAGCATTTGCCCGCCATAGCCCCAGCCGTAATGCACGGTTTCGCCTTCAATATCGCGCTCGAACCAGCCATAGCCGTAGCCATCGCCACTGTGGATGGAGTGCGTGCGGGCTTTGAACGATTCTGCCACCCACGCAGCCGACACCAGCCGTTTTCCATCCGGCAACAGGCCGCCCATGCGGTAGAGCTCGCCGAAGGACAAGAGGCCGCGCGGCGTCAACGCCATCTGATTACCGCCCATGTAGATGCCCTGAGGATCACGCTCCCAGCCGCCAATGCGGAAATCCTGCAAGGGGCCAAGCCACTCCTTCGCGAGAGCCAGCGTCGGCTTGCCCGTGGCGCGTGTCAGGATGGCCGAGAGCAGATGGGTGGAGGCGGTGGAGTACAACATGCCGCCGCCGGGCTGATCCACAAACGGTGCGGCAAGCGCTTCGCGCACCCAGTTGCGGCTGGAAATCCAGCGCCCGTAATTTGGCCCGGACATGGGCTGTATGCCCGATTGCATGGAGAGGAGATTGCCGATGGTGACCGTGTTGAGACGCGGATCCGGATTGGCGGGCAGATCCCGCGCCAGCAGCGGCGCAATCGGCTGGTCCACCCCGGTCAGCACACCCTTGTCAATCGCAATACCGACGAGCGCTGACATGACTGACTTGGACGCGGATTTGATATTGGTGGAGCGATCCGTGCGGTTGCCATGATAGCCGCGCTCGGCCACGACAGTGCCCTTGTGGGCGACCATCACAACTTTCAGATTGTCGAGTGCGGCAGCCTCGGTCAACAGCCTGTCGATTGGCTTCGGCGGTGCGGGCGGGCCGAACGGCTCACCAGCGCTGACCGCAAACGATGGCGCTGCAAAAGGGAGGGCGGCGAGGAGGAGGAAGTGGCGACGGTTCATGGGGCATCAGTTAAGGTGCCGCACGGCAAATGTCACCGGGTGCTGATCGATTTCAAAAGGAAAAGGCCAAGCACGGTATGCCTGGCCCTCTGCCTGTTCACCGCTTCCCTGCCAGTACATCCGTGGTCCGGGCTCAAGGTGAATGGTAAGAGTATGCGGGCCTCAACCTTGCGCGAAGCTTGAGCCTCACGCTGAGGAATGCCGCCCAAAAGAAGATTCCAGTGCCTCAGTTTCCCCGCTTTAGCAACCGCTGATATTTTTGAATGAGAGAAAACCGCACGAAGGCAGAAAACTTCGCTTGACTCCGTATAGGAATTATTACCTACTACAGTAACGAGATAGGATTTTGAGGATAGTAACATGGAAATGCAGGAATGGTGTGTAACAGCGCAGATCAAACGAAAGGGGCGGCGGCACCGCGTGTCCTTTGGAGGGAGTGAAGCGGCCCATGCGCTTGCCATGGAAGCTGCAGACTGGAAGCACCGTCGCAAACGATTGAACGCGCAAACACCAGCTGCGCCGAAAGGCAATGCGCTCGATGCATTGTGCCAGGCGGGGGAGGCGTTTCGGGCAGACCACCCGGACAAGCCCAATCCCTATCAACTGGCGCTGGCGGAAAAGCGGGCCCTGCTGGAATTTGCGGACCTGCATCGTTCGACGCGGGACCCCGCAAACGGCCAGTGCAAAAAGGCGCTTTATAATCTCTATCGCCGGCGGATGCTGGAGGCGGGGCAACTGTGCCTGTTCGCGGTTGAAACCATTGTGCTGGAAAACCGACCAACGGCTGGCTTGATCGGGGATCTGCGCCTTGCTGCCAATGCCATTCTGGCTGTTCAGAGCGCCACGCGTTCGCTGCAAACTCTCCGTTAAACCGGATATGACCAAAGGAGCATTGTGATGAATGTAAGCACGCAAGGGCTGATCGCGCTGATCGGGCATGAGGGCATCGTGCTCAGCCGCTACAAGGATTCGGTTGGCGTGTGGACCATCGGGGTCGGCCACACTTCGGCGGCGGGTGGTATCGACCCACGGACATTCACCAGCCAACTGACCATGAGGCAGGCGCTCGAACTGCTGCGCACGGACATTGCCAAATATGAAGCCGATGTACGCCGCGCCGTCACCGTGGCGGTGGAGCAGCATCAGTTCGATGCGCTCGTCTCGTTTCATTACAACACCGGCGCCATTGCGCGCGCCGAGCTCACGGCATCTCTGAACGCAGGCAACCGGCAAAAGGCAGGCCAGCAATTCCTAAACTATATGAAGCCGCCGGAAATCGGCAAGCGACGACGCGCCGAGAGCGCGCTGTTTCTGACCGGCCAGTATCCGCCTGCGTCCATCACTGTTTATCCCGCGAGCAGGGACGGCAAGGTTCTGTGGAGCCAGGGCAAGGCGCTGGATGCCACTGAACTGTTGCGGGACCTGCAACGGCCAAGCGACCAAGGCTTTCCATCGGCGCTCAGCAACGGCGTGCGCCGCTTCCTCAACGGTTTGAGAGGACTGAAACCATGAACGGGCATCTCACAATTCCGCTGTTGCGGCATGTACTGCAGGTCTGCGGCGGGGCCTTGCTGGCGCGGGGTTATCTCGATCAGGCTGCGCTGGATGCGTTGACTGGCCTGATCATCAACGGCGCAACGTTGTTCTGGTGGCTGTACGATCACCGCAAGAACAGCCCTGTCAAAAAGGAAACCGGCTGATGTCTTTTTCGGACTTCCTGAACTCGGCAGGCATCAACACCAATATCGTGTTGGCAGGCTTGGGCGGCGGCTTGCTCAGGGTCCTGTCTCGGCAGGACTATAAGTTGCGGGAGATCATCGTTTCCCCGCTGTGCGGCACGCTGGCAGCGGTCAACCTGACCGCTGTCGGCATCCACGTCATTACAAAGGCCGTGGAAGTCGTGGGCTGGGACATGCCGGAGGATAGTATGTCCACCGAACGCGCGGTTGCATTTCTGATCGGCGTCAGCGCCATGTGGATATCGGATATGGTGTTTGATCTGCTGGCACGAAGGCTGCGGCAGGCGTGAAAGGAGTACCAGCCCTGTGGCCAATTCAGCCGCAGGGCTGCCAAATCAAACGCATAGAAGATGCTCTCTTTCAATCTTTTGCAGATTCTCCCATCTGTCTTTCACAAGACTGTCGAATAAGACCAACGACATATGAGAGATCTTCAATCTTTGAGAGCGCTACCTCGACATCACCGTTGCCCCAACGCCCTACATGTACCCCGCAATTACGTATGGCGATAACCGGGAATGTCCGGGAATATCTGGGAACACGCGAAAACTAAATGTAATCAATGCGGTAGGGTGGAAAACTTTGAGCGTTGCCGGAAAGGGTGCGCAAAATCGGTTGGCAGTGGAACGGCGAGAACCGGATTTGGGTTTTTTGCTAAGTGATTGACATTCAAGATATGCCGGGTCGAAAGTGGAAAGAGAGTTTGGCGATAATTTTCATACTTTCCACTTCGGTTTTTATCTTTTAAAAACAATAACTTAAACAGAAATCTGTATGCTCGAACCTCTAGGAAAATGGAAAGTTTCATTCTTGCGTTCTGACTTGTTTCGGAGGATATTTAGGTCGCTGTGACGCAGTAGCAAATCCTGTTTACGCCAGGTGTTAACGATGTTCGCTTTGATAGGTTTGAGAACGAAATTTTTGCGTTCTCAAACTCGCATGTTTCAGCAGGCGAAATTATTTCGTTTGCTGATTGATGACGGTCGCGATTTTGAAAAGGAGAAATCTCCGTTTCAAACAGCACTGGCAATCGGTGTGACGCATTTTCGGACGGTGGGAAGCTAGCCTACTGCCCCACAACGGACGGTGGGAAGCTAGCCTACTGCCCCACAACGGACTGTGACCAACTGTGATGCGCCAATTCAAGCATCGGAGGTGAAAATGCAGCCTCGCAAATATCAGTTTTTCCTTGCCAAAGACGGCGGATCAACGGTAAACAGTATTCAGAGCTTCAAAACTCTGTACGTGGTGGGATGCGCCACCAAGGTTCGGTGCAATGTCTGGTTTGCCAGAACGGAAAAATTTCGTTCTGCCTCCTTCCCCAGCCCGCGCCTGAACGGCGCTTTTTTTATGCCCGATTTTCGGGTGTCGGTCGTCTTTATAGCAAGGGAAAACATTTCCGTTGCTCATTGCGGCCGGGAGGGTGTGGCGCATGTCCAGGGCGAAAGCCTAAAGGCCCCACTGCCGTCCACGTACGGTTTTGAACTCCCGGCTCCTGCGCCGCCCGCAGGATCAAACTGCCTTCAAAAGCAGACGTGGAGACCGACATGGCTACAAAGCTCAACCGTACTTTTAACGATATGTCTGAAATTTTCGACTCCTTCGAGGATACCATATCGGCGCTCAAAGGTTTTAGGCAACTCTTATGTTTCGCTCTGGGTGAAGCCGGGGGTGATTTGAAAAGAGACGCTTACGGCATATCCCTGCTTATCGAACAAAACATTTTCGACCTTGAGCAAGTTTTTGAAGGCATACACGAGCAGGTCAAAATAGAAAACGCGCCCGAATTTGAGATAGCGGATTTGGAGTTTATCTCCCGCTGGGCTGGGACATCGACCGCTAACGTTGCCCGCGTATTATGGGTGACCTCGGGTTACAAGCCAGCTTCCATCGAAAATTTAAAATGCAATCTCGCCCCAACAGTTCCAGCTGACACAAGAGCTCGTTACCTCCTCAAGATCCTATATGACGGGCTTGATCTTCAACCCATTGCCGAAAAGGCGGCTGTTTCCGTGGAAGCGGCTCAAACCGTTCTGAATGCAGTGTTCACGCAAGACACCGGTGACACCACAGTGCCGTATAACTCTTTTTACTCCCAACCGATTGATGAAGACGAGCAGGGCAGCGAGGTTAGCGCCACCCGCGCCGATCCGAGGCAACTACGCGCCCAGTTTATTGCGGAGCGCATTAACGAGGGTGTTGACGCTGGCGATATAGCCGGGGCGCTGAACCTCAAGCGAACGACTGTAGAGAAGGTCATTGCCCGCCTTCTTGCTGGGAAGGATGGGGACCCGCAGCCGGTTGCAACTTTGGAAACGCAACCACCAGCCAGCATCGCCAGCTAGTAACCCGTAGGGTGCGGCCATCAATGCCGCGCCCATTCTATTTATGGAGTTGCATAAATGCGTAAGGACGAAAACTACCGCTTAAAAACACAACAGGTTCCGGAAAGCCTCTTTTCGCTTGCGGCTGAAACGGGGATAAAGGTTGGGAAATCCGCACTGACCACAGTAGCCATTGCAGACCGACAGGCTATTGCGTCGCGAAAGGTTTTGACTGAGGCTCAGTCAAATACGCTGTTAAATTGGATCAAAACCACACTGCATGATTACCCCGGTCTTTCAAACTCCGGCGTTCGTGAACGGTATATCCAGCATTATTACAATCAAAATCTGAAACATCAGGTTCCGCCTCATGCTGATTTTCAACGTGTCATTCGGTCTTTAAAGAAGGATGGATCGATATGACGAACAGCTTTGACTTTACAGTTTCGGTTTCATCTGAGGAATGGGCGTACACACAACGCCGCCTAATCTACTTGGAAAGCGTATTGCTGCGCGTGGTACGGGATGAGAGCAAAGTGCAGGAATGGTTTTCCGCTGCTGATCTTGCTCGCAAGGCGCTTCCTGGTTTGCCACCAACGAAAGCCGCGATAACCAGAAAGGCAAAAGCGGAGCAATGGAGGCGGTTACACAACTGCAAGAATGGCCGCTGGCAACTGGCCTATCATGTGTCCAGCCTTCCAGCCCGCGC
The DNA here is from genome assembly GCF_014841565.1 of Rhizobium sp. CFBP 8762. Classification (GTDB taxonomy): domain Bacteria; phylum Pseudomonadota; class Alphaproteobacteria; order Rhizobiales; family Rhizobiaceae; genus CFBP-8762. Next base: position 150,712 of record NZ_JACYUD010000008.1, on the reverse strand, counting down.
TTTTGATGATCTCGTTGCCCGTATTCTGGACCTGCCTGAAATTGATGTCGTCGTTCCTGATTTACCGGATTTGCCCAATGTTGAACCGCTGCCGGTTGCCGATCCCGGCAAAACAGCACCGCCATGGGTATTGCCGCTCATGCGGATCATGAAGGTTGAAACCGCAGGCGACATAGGACAGGCGTGGGACATTCTACCCGAACGCCTTCCTGCCGGTGTGCTATTACCCAGTGTCGAGGAAGCGGCAAATGTGCTTGTCCAGCTTGGTTTGGCCGGAAAATAAAAAGAGAATGGTGGAGCGGCTTACAAAATCGATTTCAAAGCCGCTTCAAAGCCCGTGTAACGCGATTTGCGACTGCATGGCGAACGGGACAAGTGAAACGGATTTGCAACGTGGCGGGGCTTCTGAGCGTTGCCTTAATCTGAAAATGCTGTTATTCATATTGTTGCGTGGTGGTGCAATCCGTTGGCCTAGATGCCCGATGCGAGGATGCCCGGTGAAAGTCCGGGAACGCGGCCCTCCCTGCCACGCACCTTTTCCCGGTTCAAACTGCAACCGATTTACCCCTTTCCCCCTGACTGCCGTCAGGGGCTGACATGTGTCAGTCGGATGTAAAGTGCCTGCATCATCCGATTGAACGGGACGGCAGGCATGAATAAGCGGCTTCATATCCTTTTTGTATTCCAGCACTCGCCACGACACATCGCTTAACGGTGAAGGTCGATGGCCCATCAGCGTGAACAATCATTCATTGAGTTTGCAGAAGACCTTATCGGTCCTGAGGCCATTGATCGGCTAAAGGCATCATTTGGTGGCAGAGAGATACACATTCCGCGCCCTGCCGGACTGAGCGAAGACCATGAACTGGTCGCCTGCCTTGGCTGGGACACCGCGTACAAGCTCGTAAGAGAGTATTGCCTGCCGAGCATCGGCTTCAAGATTTATGTGCCGGTCGGAGAACGTTCCCCTTTGTTTGTGGCACGACAGAACCAGCGGGACGCCGTTGAAGCTCTTTTGCGAGATGGCAAAAGTACCCCGGAAATCGCGTCTATCGTTGGTTGTTCTGAGCGAACCATATGGCGGCGCAAAGCTGCAATGCGTCGGGACGAGGAAGCACTTGCCCGCAAGGCCAAGGCTCTCTCCAACCGTATCCGCACACTTTTGCTAAGCGGATGTTCGGTTGCTGAGGTTGCCGCTGAAACCAAAGCAAAAACAATCCTGATTCTTTTCCATAAACAAAACTTGATCAAGGAAGGTAAACTGAATGCTGATTAACGACCCCAATCTTGAGCTTGTCGCCAAGGGCTTTCAAACCGTCTACAACGAGGCTTTCGATGCGACCGTGACGCATAAGGACACCATTGCCATGGTTGTCGGAAGCACGGCGGCAGAGGAAAATTACGGCTGGCTGGGGCAGTTCCCGGCCTTGCGCGAATGGATTGGCGACCGACACGTCAAGGAACTGTCGTCGCATGGTTTTAAAATATCCAACCGCAAGTTTGAGAGCACAGTTCGCGTCAAAGCCGATGATATTGCAGATGACCGCTACGGCGTTTACAAGCCAATGTTTTCGGAGATGGGCCGGGTTGCGCGGCAACATCCTGACACGATGATATTTGAGCTTCTGGCAAAAGGTTTTGAGACTGATTGCTACGATGGGCAGAATTTTTTCGACAGCGACCATGCGGGCGACAAAAACAAACTGGATGGCACCGCAACGTCTGTATCCAATATGCAGCAAGGCAAGGGCTCACCGTGGTTTTTGCTGGATTTGTCCAAGGCCGTGAAGCCGATCATCTGGCAAGAACGGGAAAAGTACCAGTTTAAAAGCCTGAACAATCCGAACGATACCCATGTGTTTATGCGCGATGAGTTCATTTACGGGATCAAGGCGCGGGTCAATTGCGGCTTTGGGCTTTGGCAGCTTGCGTTTGGCTCCAGGGCAGAATTAAACGCCGCCAACTACGCCGCCGCTCGTAAGGCGATGATGAACTTTGCAGGCGATCAGGGGCAACTTTTGGGTATCATGCCGACACATCTTGTCGTGCCGGGAAATCTGGAAAGCGATGCCCGCAGCCTGTTGAAAGCAGACCAGACAGGCGGAACAACCAATATCTGGAAAGACTCCGCCGATCTTATTATCACGCCGTTTCTGAGATGAGACCAGTTATGAAACCCTCATTAACGTGCACATTGTCAAGTGAGCTGCCGGAACTAAAAGCAGGCGGCAAGGTCCAGACAGTCCAGCTTACACCATCAGGCGAAGGCTTGGCCCGCGACGGTCGCCGATTCATTTTCGATAACCTTGAGCAGATCGTTGCCCGCTCACTGGAATATGCCGGCACGACAGAGCCGGTCATCGACTTCGACCACCAGACCGAAAGAGCCAAGGAGAACGGCAAGCCAGCACCCGCCGCAGGCTGGATCAAGGCGTTTGAGGTTCGCAGTTCCGGCATTTGGGCAACTGTGGAATGGACAGAAGCAGCCGCGCAAATGATCGAAAAACGGCACTATCGCTATATCAGCCCTGTTATCAAAACGACCCGCGACGGGCGTGTCGAGCTGATTGCTCATGCCGGACTTGTCAACAATCCTGCGCTCGACATGGCAGCGCTTGCCTCTACCGAAGAAGGAACACACGACATGCTTCCCAAAGCCTTGTTGACCGCATTGGAGCTTGATGATGCGGCGGAACTGGATGACGTTATCGCCGCGATCCTTGCTATGAAAACCGCCATTGCCAACCGTACAAAGGAAGAGCAGCTTTCCAGTGTGTTCTCCGAGCTTGCCACAAATCTTGCGAAAGAGCGACTTGAACTGCATGGCGAACGGCAGGCGGCCAAGGTGGAGGAAGCCATCCGGCAAGGTGTTATTCCGCCAGCCATGCGTGACTGGGGCCTGCAGCTGGCAAGTACAGATGAAGCCAGCTTCGACACTTTCTGCACCAAAGTCGGCAAACCCTTGGCACACCTGTTTACGCCCGCCATTCGTGAAGAAACGCTGGCTACCATTACCCGAAACGACCCTTACAGCGTGGCTTTGAAGTCCGAGGCCGCGAACGTGGCCCGGAATTTGGGCCTTGATGCAGTTCACTTGATCGATGGGACAAAATAAATGACCGACCTTGATGTTGCCCTGCGCCTGCGCCTCGTTAATCAACTTTCCAAGCCCGCCGAGGAAGCCGAACGCGACCTGAAAGACCTTGCCAAGGCCGCGCATCAACTTGGTGTCGTGCGTGGCGGTGATAGCCTTGCTGCCGACATGCGAAAGCTTGGCATTCAGGCCGGGGACGCAAAGGGTAAACTTCAAGGTGTTTCAAAAGAGGCTGACGATCTGCGCCAAGCCATTGGCATGGTCAACAAGGAGGGATTTGACGGTCTTAAAACCGATGCCGAACAAGCCAGACTGGCAATCGGTTCGGTTTCATCCGAGACCAGAGAGGTAAAGGCATCATTGTCCGCGCTGGACAGCGGTAACTTGCGGACCATTCACGCAGATGCAGCAAAGGCGGAGGCCGCAATTCGGGGTATTGGCGGCGCTGCCACCGATGCGCATCAAAGATTGGGCAGAGTACAAGTGCCATCCGCCGCCTACAGGAAAGCAGAACGTGTCTTAGGCACAACGGTGCCTGGTCAAACAGGCGGCGGGTTTATGGCGGCAGCGGATGGTGCGTTCGACCAGTTCGGCGTTCCCATTGCATTGGGTGCGGGCGCTGCCTATGCCGCGGGTGCGGTTCCGGCCGCCGCACTGGCGATTAGCGGCGCTGCTATCCATTCGTCCGCTATTGACGAGCGTCGTTCTGATTTTCTGCGCAATATGGGAAGCTACGGTGCGGAGGAACAGGCCGCGATCTTGAAACGAATGCGTGATGTGGGCGCAAAGCGAGGGATTGGCACACAGGGCGCTATGGATGCGTTTGCGGGCCTACTTGCCGGTGGTATGGACTACACGGACGCGCTCGCAATCTTTGATGATGCGATTGTCTTTTCCACCGCCGCCGATGCCACGCCAGCCGCAGCCGCCGATACGACTGTTGCCCTTGCAGACAATATGGGCATATCACCCAAGGATATGCCAAAAGCCTATGATGCGATGGCGCTTGGCGGCAAGGACGGCAAGTTTGAACCCAAACACATGGCCGCGAACTATCCGTCCATGCTGGCACAAATGGGCAGTATCGGGGATGGTGGGCTACGCGGGGTACGGTTTACCACCGCTGCCGCGCAAGCTATTCGCAGGCAGACCGGTACGGCGTCCGAAACCGCAACGCGGTTTGAAAATATGATCAAATATCTCAGTTCAACGGAAGGGCTGACAAACTTCAAGGAAGCCGGGATCGATCCAAGCGCGATCATGAAAGCCGCTGTTGCAAAAGGCGACAGCCCTATTCTGGCGATCCTTGACCTGATGAAACGCAAAGTCGGAACAACACCTGAGGACGTTGGCAAGGTCGTTGGCGAAGATGATGCGAAAGCAGGCTTTGTTGCGGTCTTGAACAGCCTTCCAAAGATTGTGGAAGCCATGGAGAAGATGGAGAACGCTGACGGTACAGTCGCCAAGGACTATCAGGCTGCGATCGACAACGTGTTATCCTCGACAGACAGGCTGTCAGCCAATATCGGGGCGGGCGTCAAGAACATCGCCGATCCTGTTCTACCGTTTCTGAACAAGGTCATCGGCGGTCTTGCCAATATGATGGAGGCAAATCGCGCGTCAAATGACTGGCAGGAAGAAACCCGCGAATTGGCTGCAAAGCTGGCATCGGAAGGCAAGACCAATGCAGAAATCCGCGACCGGCTGATAAAGCGTGAAACTGAGGCAGGCGGAGCGCCGCAGGATGGTTTTGGCTGGCTTATGTCCGACACAGCCGACGGTAATCCAAGCACTATGCGGCGTATCCTGTTCGGTGACGCAGCAGATAAGAACTTCGACGTGCAAAAGCATTTCGCTATTCAGCTCGGGTTGCCACGAACGCCGAATGCCCACGCCGCCATCACTGGGACAGCCAGCGGGAATCTTGGAAAGAGCAGCGGGCCGGATTTTGTCCCGACACCGTTGTCTCGTCCAGGACCGATGCCGCTGGGAAAGCCTTTGTCGCTTATGACGTTCGAGGCGGATAAAGTCGCTCAGGACAACATGGCCGCTTATGTCAACGGCTTGCAACAAGGTGGCGACAAGGCGGAAGCAGAGGCCGATAGCATTGCAGACCGCATCAAAGCGGTTTTGGGTTTCACAGTCTCTCCGACGATCTCTCCCACATTCGTGCCACCGACATTCTTGCCGCCTGCGCCAGCCGGTGCGCCAGCGGGACCCGGCTCTGGAATTGGCAGGCAATCCTCACTTGGAACGACGAGCAACACCAAAGTGACGCAATACATATCCAGCCCGAATTCGAGGCTTGCAGCGATGAAGGCCAAACGGGAACTCAACCGCGAGGTTCGCCTTGCTCAGGCACGCAGCTATGGCGATGTGGGTGGACGGTTGGCATAGAACGATTACAACTAAGTTTGCGGCGACAGTATTGAATATTGCTAAAAATCTGTTGCCAAACGACCTTGCGCGAAATGCCAACCGAAATTGCGCGCTACACTACATTCGTCATGTCCACACAAAGGCCCAGGGGATCATCAATATCATGATACGGCATGTTGAGATAAAGTTTTAACCGTCTCGCTTGTGGGACAACGTCGACGAAATTCGTTTCAGCCTTGTATACAACGTAGCGCTTCAGAAACTCTTCACTCACGCATGCGTCAAGGGCAAGAACAGCCTTTCGGACAGCATCAAATATCGCCCAAACCTGGCTATTTGCCAGATGCGGATGATCGTCCACACCGTAGACTGTACTGTCCCGCCCGCATCAAGTCTGCCCAAAGCTGCTTGCACTGCTCCGCCGTCCACGAATAATTGCGCTGGTATATGGGATAAGGAACTGCGGAGACTTGCGGATGAATTTCAGTAGGTTCGCTTCAGTTGCCTTCATATGTCCCGCTCCTCGAAGGTTGCATCCTGACCAATTTTCAGGATAATCGGCAATCTGTGGTTTATTTAGCGAAGCATAAAGGTTTCGTCGAGTGAAGAGATGCAGGCTGGTAATGGAGGTTTGATTGATCCCGGAAACGAAAACGGCTTTTGCGGCCGGCCGCTAGCAGTTGGAAACAATGGTGGTCGTGACAGGGATTGAACCTGTGACCCCTACGATGTCAACGAATGGCCCGTACGCGCAATGCCTGCAATACAAGGAAGCGGGCGCTTCGTAAACGGCATTTTCGGAGCTGCGTTTACCCTGTGTTCTTGTTTGCAGGTTCAAGTGAACCGGAGGGAACTACGTATAGGCCAAATTCCAGCGCAGATGCCGCTTTGCGCAGATGGTCAGGCGAGTAGCGGGCATAAACGCGGCGGGTAATCTCCACTGTGCTATGCCCGAGATACTGGCTTATCTCTTCCATCGGTACACCTGCCTCTGCCATCCATACCGCGGCAGTGTGTCGGAACACATGGGCTGAAACATCATCGACCCGCGCTTCACGCGCGGCGGTGGCAATACCACGTTTGAGGCTCTTGACTGGCTGGCCTGCCCACTCGACTACGTAATCAGTCATCGCGCCAGCCTTTGCGTCACGCAAGGCCGACAGCAACGTGGTATTGATCGGGACAATAGCGCGACCCTTGCGCTTAACCTTGTCGGTTGGGTCGCGCAGGTAGATAAGCTTCCTGTCGAAATCAACCCGATCCCATCTCAATTCCAATAGGGCTGTAACGCGGGCAGCCGTGCCAAGCATCAAGTGAATGGCTACCTTTAAATGGGGTGTCTTGGCTGCGGCAAGAATGCGCTGCGCTTCGTCGCGAGTAAGGTGCCGGTCCTTTGGGTCTGGCTTGGTTGGTCGCTCGATGTCTGGCGCTTTCGCTATCAGCTTATTGGTTTCAGCCCACTTTAACACAGTTCGCAAATGGCCTAATTCGGTGTGGATGGTGCCGTCCGAAATGCCTTTATCTCGACGTTGCGCGGTGTGGGCGCGGCAATCCTCTTTGACGATGCTTTCACCGTCACGATTACCGAACCGCTCTTTAAGAGCCTTCCATGTGTGTTCCATTGTGATCATAACGGCCTTGCCTGCGTTATCCAGGCAATAGGCCTTCCATAGGTCATCTACGGTTCGGCCCTGGGGCCGGGTTATCTCTGCATAGACTGCTGGCGCAATGAGGTGAGCTTGGCGCGCATCATCGGTTCCGAGCGAATAGCGATGTCGCTTACCATCGCGGTCGAAGGTGAGGGCGAACTTGCCTCTGAGTCTGGTAATTCGCCATTCTTGCATTCGAAGCTCTCCACATCGCTCTCTTTTATTCTTACCAGTTTCCCGCCCAGACGGAAGCAGCCAAGTTCGCCTTTCGCAATCAGATTGCGGACGTGCCGCTCTGAGCATTCCCATCGTTTTGCAAGGGTGGCCGGGGTGTATATTCTTTGTCCTGTCATCCCTCTTTCCTTTCCCTGCTGCTGGCGTGTGTCTGGATATGATCGTTGGCATTCTCGACCGCTTCATAGGTGCCGAAATGGCAGGGGTCAGACAGGCCGTAAGGATTGATCTCAATGAGAAGAAGACCCTCAACACCGATCATTGCGACGTCGAAAACAACGGTATCAAGATGAAGCGCTGGCCTAATTTTCTCCGCAAAGTAGCAATCAATGGCATTTCGAATAGTCTGCTTGCTTTCAACGATCCATGTCGGCGCGGGCTTGGTGTAGTCGTAGTGTGTGACTGCAATCAAATGTCCGTCCTTCACAAAGCATCTGAACTCCATGTCAGGTCGGATGGATGGCACATATTGACGTAGGCAAACGTATGCTGGCTGCTCTGGTACCCAGCGAAACTCCATAAGATCATCCATAACGCGCATGGAGCCTACAAGCATATGAACAGCTTCTTTGCCTGAAATGGTTGCAGGTACTTCGAACGGCCATGGGGCATCTTTTGGGGATCGGCTATTGAGACGAATGAATTTCCGATCCCATCGAATTTGCTGGTCAAGTTCAGCCGCCAAATCCTTAAGGTAATCCGAAATCCCCCTTTGGTCGTGCAGGTCACAAAGGCTTTGCCAAGCGGCATCTACGTCGATCTTGACCATATTTGTAGGAACTGACAGTGCCATTAATTCACTTGGCCATTGATCAATCAATGTTGGCTGGACCCGCTGCAACCATTGCAGTGAGGCCTTTCTGTGCTGTTCTGGCGTTGGCATAACAGGCTCGGGTATCTGGAACGCGCTCATTCCCCTCCCTCCGCTCTGTCTGTCTGGCTGGGTGCTTGCCTGCCAAGCGCGCCATGTATGGCGCTTATCGTCCATTCATCACACCCAGCAGTTTCACAATCTTCGAGCGTGTAACCGCTTTCCTCCCACATGTTCATCGCAATATCTTCTTTAGGAGAGAAGGATATTAGCCACGCGATTGCAGACGCTTTTCCGGCAATGCAACCTTTCTGATACTGCGACATTCTCATGCTTCACCCCCTGCGATGACGGGCCACTCAAGACCAGCATTACGGATGGCTATCTTAAAAGCGTCATCAAGACTTACATCGCTTTCGCCATGCCCAATTTCAGTGCCTGACGCGGTTGCGATTATTGCCCCATAAAGGGGTTCGCCCGCTGATACTTTTCCTCTCCCAACATGCCAAAATAATTCAGGGTAAGCCTTCTCGAAGGCGTCCAGCACCTTCTCTCTATCCGTAGGCTGTGGTGCTGGTGGGGCTATTGCTAGCGCTATTTCGTCGGTCATGATAACGAGCTCATACTCACCGTCGGCGATGCTCACTCCTTCACCGTCCCGTGATACGAGATCAACGAGTGGGTAACCTCCGCCATATTCATCTATCATGTTGCTCATGCTGTAATGGCGTAGAGTGTCGAATATTTTACACCATTGTTCTCCGCGCTCTACTCTGTATTTCTCTGCTTCTTCCCCCACGGTGGTCAAAGGCCGGGGCTGTGGTGCTGGCGGGGTGGTGAGGGAGAGCCAGATATGGCGCAACACCCTCTTTTGGAAACCGTGGGTTTGCCCCGTCTGGTCGTTTGTAGGAACACCGAACAACGTCAACAGCTTTAAACGATGTTCGTCAAGAATATCGCGGAAAAACCACAACTCAAATCGTTGCTTCGCGATATCGTTGCCCGGCTCGACTTCCTCCCCCTGCGCTCTGGCAGGCTCAATACGCTCCAACCATTCAATATCACCCCATCCACCCATGCTTGACATATCAGCCGGTCGTATCCAGTTTGTCGGCGCTATCCATCGGTCGCCATTGCTGCCCATGCCTATAGCAGCGAGAGAATTTCCTCCTGATTTCCAGTGAACCCGATAAAGACCAAGCGGCGCAACATTAGGGCTTCCAAATTTTTCAAGTGGGTGTAATTCCGCCCCCTGCGCTCTGGCAGCGTCGGCGCGAAGTGATACGACTGCCGTTTTTAAAATCGCTTTGTTGCCGATTGACACGTTGGACCAATCCGCCGCTTCAATTGCATCGGCTATTCTTTCGGGCCGCTCAATCGCTTCCGCCCCCTGCGCTCTGACATCGTTGGCAATGAATGAATGGCCTCGATACACAAGCACAGGCATCTCGCCATTCTTGCCGTAAGATGCGATTTTTGCTGCTTGGACACAGGCTTTATCGAAATCTGGTTCCCGCTTAATGGTAACGCCTTCGGCCATGAGGACGCCATTGATGTAGCGATCAAATTCAAATTTTGGCGGGTTACTCATGACTGGTCCCCCGGCACATCAATTGCATAGCGTTCGGCAATTTCCCGTACCCGTTCATCTTGCCAAGGTATGTCGTGCATCGCGTCGCCTGTTCGGTCAGGACCAGCTTGAAACCAGTATTCAATTTGGCTTAAATAACATTTTGAGGCCATACTTTTGGTAGGAGTTCGGAGCATTAGTCTCAAATCTTCCTGATCAACATACCCCCCGGTCATGTCATGCGCGGGCGCTATATCCCAAAGGTATTCATGGTCGGAGCGGACTTGCTCATAAGGTATCTTGCTCATGACTGTGTTCCTTCATGCGGAGAGGCGGGGAGAGGCATCCAGTGGGTTGGCTCATCTTCGGAGTATTCCCAATCTTCACGCCAGTGGATGCTCGTAGCCGTGTATTCATTGATGCGGCCGGAACCTCCAAACACCAGAACCGCCTGCATCAGTGGAATTGTCTCTATAGGCTGCCACTGGCGCTCTGCTTCAAGCTCTGCGATGCGCTGCTTGGCTGCTGACAACTCCAGCGTTAGTGTCGTAAATTCTCGGTCAATGGTCTGCATGTTATAGGGATCGCAGCGGGCAATGTGTTCTGCCATGTCAGGAGAGCAATATTGCGCTACATAGCATCGGTATTGCTTACCAAGCCTATTGGTTTTGTGCGGGCTAACCACGCCCCTAAACCCGCCCTCTGGATCGCCATTCTGATGCGATACTTCCCACGGAGCTTGATCTAATCTCTCAAGCCCTGCCGTGATATCCGCCAGCAATTGGCGGGCGTCTTTGTAGACGGTCATTGATTGGAGAGAGGCGGGGATGTCTACGGCATCTGCTTCTCCTAATTCCGCTTCATTGTCTGACTGACACCGACGATATCCAGCCTTGAAGCCTTCTTCATACATTTGCATTTCGCAACCGGGGCGAAAGCCAAAGGCCTGCCAGCCTATGGCTTCGGCGATGTGGTGACGAAAGCATTCCGTCAGTTCGTCGCTGGCACATCTGCCATTGGTCATGGCAGCAGATCGGCGGTTCCATTCTTCTATTGCCTCACAATCAGTGGCGTATCCGCTGACAACGGCATCACAGCCAACAGCAAAACAGCGAACGACACCAGGGCCAGGATCACCTAAGTATGTGCTGGCCTCGTCAGCACCACAGACAGGGCAGGGAAGAATATGGAAGCTTTCCTGTTTCGTCTCTGCCGCTTCCACAGCAACAACGCCGTTGTGCTCAATCTCGGTCATGTGTTTACCCCTTCGGATTGATTGGGCTTGAAGAGAGGGCGGGCGAGGCGCAGCGCATTGAGGCAGAACGGCTCCGCATCGTGGCGCAGATCGCACCACAGGCCCCACAGGACGAGGCACAGCTCGTGCGGATCGATGCCGACTGACCGCCAGTATTCCTGCTCGTTCATGCTGTGCTGCTTGCGGTGTTCCTCTGGCGACAAGGGCAGTACCCACCGGTCATGGGCCTTGGTTCCCTTGCCGCGTCCGGTGTGACCCTTTGCCAGATTGGCGAAGGATACGTGTGCAGCCTCAACTCCAGCTCTAGCGGTAACGACGCACGGCAGGCGACGGATGAAGTCCAGGTATGCTGGTTTCTTCTGTGCTTTGACCTTTGCCACCGGCTGGGAGGCTTCATAGGCGAAACGATAGGCTGCCATCATGCACCGCCAATCTGATCAATGTTGCCGCGCATCACAGTGAAGGTGTAGGCGACCACCCACGGGTTAGCGTCCCATGCGCCGGGGCCGTTGATGTGGTTCCAGAGGTTCCGGTACCGGAGTTTCGATGTCTCGCATTCAGCGCAGTCGACTTCAATCACGCCGTAGTTTTGGCCGAAAGCTCCGTGCAGGCCAGATCCACCGCAACGATGGCAATACTCCTTGGCGAACGAACCCGCATAATTATCGTCACTTGGGACGCCTTCCGCCGCCGCATCTTCCTCGCTGATATCCTGCAACCGCTCTACCCGAACGTCCGTGACAATCAGCGTGAGGCGTGATGCCCAGCGAGGCATGTGAATGCCGGGGCGGGGCTTTTCCCAATCTCCAAAATCGGGGGTGCCGTCAGCCCAATACCAGATTTCATCGCGGAGCACGGGGCCAACGGGCGTCGTGTAGCTTTGACGTTCTGATGGCGGAGTTTCCCCAAAATCATGAACTCCGCTCCATCTCTCGCGGACCCACAGGCGGTCACCCTTATAGGCGTGAAGACGGACAATATGCCATTTGCATGTAGGGATAGGTTGTCGGGTGAACCCGTAAAGCGGAGCATCATACCAGCAATGGCGATCAAAGCCTTCTGGCGGCTGCGGCTTGATGATGCGTCTCGTCTGTGTCTTGCTGCCGTCAAACAAAGCGCGAACGATCGGCGCTGAGAATAGGATTGGTTTGTCAGCCATCACGCACCGCCGATCTGCGAACGGCTGCATTCCAGCGCCTCCGCGAAGAAGTCCGCGGCTTCCTCCAAGGTGATCTTGCCGTTGGCAATTGAGCGCATCGACGCGCTGATGCTGCGAGCCTTGGCCATGTTGTCTTCGGACAGGTTCACCAGTTCGCTCGCGAGCCAACGTTTTTCGATGGCTGTCAGTGCTGCGGGCGGGACTGTTTGATCCGCCGCCTTCGGCAGAATGTCAGCCGCATACCGGATCAGGATTTCGCGCTCTGAATTTGATGAGGGCGACAGCGCGGGGGATTCACCATCGCCCTCTACCGATGACGCAGGGGATTCGTCATCGGTCTTTGGCTCACTCGATACATTCGAGCCGGTAGCTGTGTTGTCCATGATTTCGCCCGTCAGCGCGGTTTCCACCTCGTTCTGGACGTGGGCGCGGCTAAAGCCTTCCTGCGTGTCAGAGGCTTCCCCTTGCGATATTTGAGCGGCTTTTAAGCGCTCTGCCAGCGATGGTGCCATCTGCTGGTGAAGCGCATCGGTATCAGCTCGCTTCCCCTGAAAATCGTAAAGATCATCATCGCGACGGATCAGATCATCCAAATCGCTTGATGTAGGCAGGCGCTTGGCCAGACGGCGGATAACCGTCTTTTTAGCCATTTCGTCCCACCAGTCTTTCCAAGGGCCGGAGTTGCCGGTCTTTGAAACGCCGCGAACCTTCTCAACTTCCTTGAATGTCATGATCTCGCGGTAAACGCCGCCGTCTTTTGTTTTTGCTACGGCATAGACAAGGCGAGGCCGACCGCGATCATCATCCAAGCAAGGCTTGTGCACGATGCTTTCATCATCGCCTAGCGTGTAGTTGAACTCGTCATTTTCATAGGCGACATAGGCAGAAATGGTCAGGAGTTCGCCAGAGTTGCGGACCTTCTTGAGAATGCCGCCAACCATGGGCATCCACTGGACCTTCTTGATCCATATCTCTTTGCCCTTGTCGTCTTTGACCTTGGCATTGAAAATAACCAGAGCGCCATCACGACCATCCGGCAGCAAGCCATCCTGCGCCGCCTTCATTGACGCTTCAAACAACGAGCGACGATCAGCAGCGAGCAAATCAGGCGATGCGTTTACGGCAGTCATAACCACGCGCATAAAGCGCTCGACCGGGATGTGTGGGGGCAAGGCAGCCATGATCTGCTGCTCTTGCTTTTTCCACTGGTCGTGAAACTTCTCAGGTGGTGGGTTGTTGTTTTCGACTACGGTTACTTGGTTCATCATGCAGCCCTTTGCGATTTGTCAGACGGCGGCGGGACTTGCCCTTCAACACCGGTGAGGAAGTCCAGGATTTTGTTCTTCTGGAATGGGAGCATTGTGATTTTGCGCTCCCCAGACTGGAAAGGCTCACGGCCCGGCCAGCGCTTTTCATCCAGGCACTTGCGGATCGTGCGCAGACCCCAGCGGATCATTTCTTCACCGGCATCCAATTCGCTTGGAAGTTCCGTACCGCCTGGCAGAACCGTTGACTGGTCGTTGATCTCGACGTGCGCGGTATCGGTGATCTCGTCTTTCAGGACGTACACCAGCACGAAGGTTTCAAACGGGATTTTCAGGAGCCTGCAAACCATGCGGGTCATTGCCGCTTGCAGGTAATAGCCAGCGTCGAACAGTTGGCGGGACATGAAGTCCTCATCAAACGAGCCGATTGTTTTCAGGTCTGCAAACACACCGTCAGCGTTAGGCATGGCGTCGGGACGGACCTTAAGCCAAATGCCTGTCTCAGGATCGCGCGCCGCCAATGTTCGCTCTACACGACCGTTCAGAATGCCATCGCGGATCAGCGGGTACTCGGAGGCGTCTTCCGACATCTTCTCGACTACCTTTATCTGGTCTTGCGTCAGCACCAGCCGTCCGGCTTCCTTCTGTTCGACCAGCCACTTTTTGCAGTAGTTGTTCGAACCATGCCAATCGCGCTTCTGTGGATCGCCTGGGGCTTTCGCCGGCCGCACAATGAAGTTTCGGTCGAACACCTCATCGCCCAATAGGAGGCAGTGCGCCGCCTTGCCGAAGATCAACGCGTCGGTCGGGTCACCCGGCTCAATGTGGTTCTCGTTCCAATTCCAGCGGCCCCAGAACTGCTTAGGGCTGCCGCCATGCACAGGCAGCACGTGCTTGAGGCTGGACTTCGAAACAGCCGGTCCGTCAAACAAATCACGGTCATGGTGATAGGCTTCAATCGGCACGTTGCGGTAAACACCATCCTCGGTGATAGCGCCGCCGGTGTAGATGCGCTCATCGGACTTCTTCGCGATCTGCTCACTAGCCTTTGAAACAATGCTGGACGCGAGCGAACCAATGGATTCTTCTGTGCCTTCAATTTCAATCAGGTCGCCCACGTTGGCCTCCTAGATGTTGGTGATTTAAATCTGCGCGACCATCGCCGCAGCGAGCGCAACCACGGTCACAATCAGCGCCGCCAGTTCAAATGCGCTATATGTCGGGGTGCGGGTGGATAGGGTTTTGTGAAGACCGAGGAATGTGCCGAGGTGGGTCATGGCGAACGGCCTTCGGCTTTGGCGATGGCCTCATCTATCAATTGGTCTGGATGCTGGATTTGATTGCGGGCATGTTTCAGCGCTTCCAGCAGTTCCGGAGCGGCGGCGAAAAGTTCTGGCCCGTAGCTGCCAAAGTAGCCAGAAAAGGACACGTAAATGTCTTCCCATTCGCCATCGAGCCCATGAGTGTTATTTTCAATTCGGAAATTTCCCGGATATTTTGGGGACGTGTCCACTACGAAAAGCGGCCCCGGCGTGTGCTTTGCTTCGCTCATACCGATGCACTCCCGTCGCGCGCGGCAAGCATGGCGTCGGCGAAAATGTAACGGTAACGTGCTTCCGCATCGGCCCAGAACGCCAGCACTTGTAAAATTTCGTCCGAGCCCAGCGCGCCAATAGTCTTATGCGGATGTTGACGTCCACAAAGTGCTTCAGCGTACTCAACCGAGAGCTGGCTCGGTACTGTTTGGTTACCGGCGAACCAGTCCCGCATGCTCATGCCGGTGGAATATGCTATACCGTCTACAGCAACAGGAAACGCCGTTCCGCCATCGTTGATCTTGGTCATACCGATGCACTCCGGCTTTCCATTCTCGCCGCATGGCTAGGGTTAGGATTGACGCCGGTGGCGGGGATGAAGGACGGGCCGGGGATATGAGCGGCCTGCTCGAATGGCCGGTTGCTGATCATGCGCCGGTGGCTTGAATGAATATCGCCAACCATCTCGGATACGATTCGGTCAATCTGATCGTCTGTGAAGAACGACAAGCCTTCGTCTGTCATGATGTTTGCCAGCGCCATATTCATCAGGCTTTGGCGACCGCGCACATCGTTCTGCGCAATCCAGTTCTCTTTTTTCTGGCGAGTGGCCATGATTAAAACCCCTGCTGTGCGTGGTTGAGGGTGCCGTGGGCAATCTGCGGGTTGAATGGAGCGCTACGCGCTGCAACGGCCTCGGCGTGATTGGTGTCGATTTCGATCTCGTCCACCGTGCGGACGTCAAAGCGATCGGTCATGTCTTCTGGAGCGGTGGGAACGCCATTCTTGTCGAGTTCCACCATCCACACCGCTGTGACGACTTCCCGGTCATCAACAAAGCTGTCGATGATGTTCTGAATGTCGGCCTGAGTGCGTGGCTTCTGCTCTAGCGAGTGGGTCCAGACCCGACCGCAAGACAGCTTGGATTTGATAATCAGCGTGTCGGTCGAACCGACGATGAATGCTTCTGCTCTGCCCATTGCTCAACCCTCACGCCGCTTTGCCGGGGTTGATCTGGATTACGCCAGACTTGATGATTTCCAGAGCTTCGCGCTTGCTGAGGTTGCCAATGCAGGATCTGACTTTGGCTTCGATCAACTGACGATTGGCTACAACCGCGTTCATTAGGGTCGTAAATGCGGGCGTCGGACGACGATCCCACACGTCTGGTCCTTTGAACACGGTGAATTCAGACAGGGTGTCGATCAGGCTGATAGCTTTGGCCTTGATCTTCTCATTTGCATCATCGCCAAGCGCTTCCGCGACCATGTCCGTAACAACGGTATGAGCAATGTTCCCGATGATGCGCTCGCTATGCCCGTTGCATGCCTCACGGCAAACCTTCCGCCATTCTTCAATGGCAATCTCGCGCAAGTCAGCTTCTGATAGGTAATCTGTAACGTTGATTTCCATTGCTTATGCTCCGGTTGATCTCTTTGGATATCCGCCGCAGACGGGCGGATGCCGAAGGAGGTCAGGCGGTTTTTGGGGTTCCATCGCACCAGACAGACAAGGCCCATGCGACAGTCGCTTCTTTGATTTCGTGTTTGGGAGCGAATGAGCAAAGAAGTGCGCGGATCGCAGTCATCGCTTGCCCTTGGTCAATTTCAGCTTTGAACTTCAATCCAAAGCTTTCCAGGCTGCCACCGCGAAAAAACAGAGCAGAAACAACGGCATTGTAGGGTGTACGGCCTCGGTAAAAGTCGTCGGGAATAATGTCGCGTGCAGGGTAATCACGAATGTCGGCACCAAACGCTGCTGCTAGGCCATCAAAAGACGGGAACTGATGGCTGCCAAGCGACAAGCCTTTTGCAGGGAGATCTCTCGTAACAAGGGTACCGTTCAGTTTTTTCTGCTTCCCCATCTCATCCTCCGTTGGACTGACAGTCGCTCGTGGCCCGGTTGTCAGTCCTGTTGCCGGGCATCGCGGTTACATCGCTATCTCCGGGGTTTGGTTGATCCCGGCAGATCAGCAGTGCGTCTTCGTGCCGGGTTGATGACAGCAACATGTCACGCAACACGCATCGTGTCAACACAAGGCGTGTCGAATTATACGCAAAACAACACAAATCGTGTTGACGTATGACGAATCAAAGGCGTATTCGTTGCGCTATGGAAAAGAAGAGATCACCCGCAGAAGAGCGCTATTACATCGACCGGGAACGGTGGATTGAGCAGATTTTCGAATATCCCGACATCTCGCATGCCGAGTTCAAAGTACTGTATTTTATCGCTAAAAGAAGCAGTTACGAGAAGCTTGGGAGCTATTGGACTGTCGCACGAATTGCTGACAAATGCCGCTGCAGTACGAAGACAGTCAGCGAGGCTACGGGGAAGGCCTCACGTTCAGGATTTCTCCGAGTGAAGCATACTTTGGGTAGGGAAAACTTTTACGCGCCGCTATTTTTTTGGCTGTAAGGCTGCGTACTCACTACGTAGGTACCCACGTACTCACTACGCACAAATACATAAAGCTAATCCATAAACGTTTTATTTGTTTTTAAGATTCTGCTCTTGAGATAGTAGTAATAGGATACAGGAGGTAGGTGGAACTCGTTATCCACCGTTCCCAGCTAGAGCGATGTAGTGGACCGAAACCACAGATTCCGCTTCGAACCGCAGCTCTTTCGGCGGATTGAACTGCTCTAAAATCAACTCTGCAGCGTTATGCCGGATGAATTTTTTCACGAACGCCAACAGCGGCCCGTGCTCATCCGTCTTGATTTGAGCAATAACGTAATCGCCTTTTTTCACCCGACGCTTTGGATCAACGAACGCCAGCTCGCCGTCCTCGTAACGAGGCGACATCGAGTCACCAGCTATGCTAACCCCGTATGCGTTTGATACGTGGGATAGTACCGGAGGCGCCATGACCTCGTACAAGATGTTCCCGTTCATTTCGAACTCACCGTCAACGCCACCAACGGCCTGACCGTACACAGGGATCAGGCGTCCATCGCCGACGATCCTATCAAGCACTTTGGCGTTTGGCGAATCAATGGGAGGTTTTATTCCGTTGGTTTTTTGGGGCTGTTCGGTCGGCTCGCTGCCGGTCATCAGCCACAATGGACTCACGTTGAAGCGCTTGCCGTAAACTTCCGCCTCTTCCAGTTCGAATTTGTTCTGCCCATTTTCGTGAGCACGGTAGGTCGATGCTGTAATGCCGAGCGCGTTGGCAGCAGCAGCGGCGGTTTTATACCCTGCATCGATGCGCGCCTGGCGCAGTCTATCGTGTTTTTCCATCATAAAAACAATCATATATCAACTTACAACACGATGCATGTTGACAACACGACACGTATGGTGTTGAGTGCGTGTTATGGAAACGATCAACGCAATCAACAACATTCCCGATGTCTTCGACATCTTCACGACGAACGTGAAGCTGGCCGCCGTTTTAAGCGTTGGCCCTTCTGCAGTATCTGAAATGAAACGCCGAAATAGCATCCCGGTTGAGTACTGGCCGACCTTGGTTGATGCGGCGCGTGAAATCGGCGGCAACGATCTGACCATTGAGAAGCTTGCAATCATCAGCGCAGAGGCGGCCCGCCAGCGCTCGGCATCAAAGGTATCAGCATGAAGCCTTGGCTTTCCGAACCCCGCGGGCGTCAGCTCGAAGCATTTGTTGGTGTCTGGGGCATCAAGACGAGCCGCTATGAATCGACTTCTGACTTGGTTCTTGATGCACGCCTTTTGTTCGGTCTGGCACAAGCTGGAGATGAAGGATTTTGGAGCGTTGAGGAAACGGCGGAGGCCATTGAAGCACTTGGCAAAAAAGAGCGCGTTAGTCGTGCTTGGAAAAATCTCTGCTTGGTTGCAATCGACACAGATGATGCACCAACAGTCAGCGCCGTAGATGCCCCAATCACTTCGGAAGCTCTCGAAAAGATGATGGCCGACAGCAAGCCAAAGTTGATTGATGGGGCTGACATGGATTGCTCTGGGGAGCTTGATATTGATCCAGCCAAGCTGCTCCGCAAGGTCGTGTCGGCGGTCATAAGCGGCGGTCAGGGGCATATCCTTTATGACTTCCCGGAAGTGTTGGCATTCTTTGGTTCGCGTATTCCAAGCCGATCAGAGTTGTCCGGGCATACCGCTGTTGATGAGCGGATGTTCGAAGCTAAGGCCAACTGGCCCAACCTTAAACCGGGAGCGCTGATATGACCCCAGTCGAGCAAGTCCTGACCCGTGCGCGTGATTTGATCGGACGCGCTGACCGTTGGTCGCAAGAGGCATTGGCCCGCGATGAGCACGGTAACGAATGCAAACCAGAAGACGACAAGGCAACGTGCTTCTGCATGGTCGGTGCGCTCGTAAGAGCTTCTGCGGAGCTGCACAGCCAGGAAGCATTCCATCAAGGGGTCAAGGCGTTGAAAGCCGTTTGTGCCCCCATGCCATGCTTCATTTTCAACGACAGCCACGGTCACCGAGATGTGGTGCGCGTATTTGACCAAGCGATTGCGCAGGTGGCGGCATGAGTCCGACAAACTTCATTCTCCTATCGTTGATCTGGATGTTTTTCTTCGGAACGATCTTTCGGATTCTGGTTCAGAAAATCCGCGATGATCGTGAAGCTGATGCCCGGTTAACGGGCAAGGATGATCGTGACTCCGAGCGGGGTGGTTCCCGTGATTGGTGATCATTCCAATGCTTTGCGGCTATTCCGCCGAGGTTTGAACACCTCCGAGATAGCCAACGAATTACAAATTAGTGAGAGCTTGGCGCTTTCCCTTGTGACCAAACAACGAAGCGCCTCTCTCCAATTACCCAATCCCTATCCTTCCGATGCCAGCCGGGCTTCCAACCCGGATGTGCTGCGGAGAGGTGCGGCTTAACTCGGTCTGTTCTTTCCAATTTCGCGCCGCGTTCTGCCGATGGGTTCAACCTATCAGCAGCGGCGGACAAAAAATGGAAAACCTCAGACCAATTTTGGCAAACGACAACAAGGCGAAAGCAAAGAGCATGCATTCGATAGACGCATTCAGTCCAGAACTAACCGCCGCATATGCGCGGAAGATGGTTGAGCGTGAAAGCCGTGGGAACGGCGATCAGTTGAACGCACTGGAGCGGGTAGGGCGCCGATGCGGCCTGACCTCCCGTTCGCTCCGCCGATTGATCAATGGAGAGGTGAAAGACCCTGGCGTGTCGGTCTTCGCGAAGGTCCGTATGGCCTACCTCGAATACTGCGCACGCCAGATTGCAGAACTGAAACACGAAATAGAGGCGGATAAAGCGAGGTTCGGTAATGCCGCTGTTCTTAAGGATTTTGATCACGAGGTGGAAGCGCTGGAGAGCAAGCTCCGCGCTGCGAAAGGAGAGTTGCGACCATGACGACAGGGCATAACAGTGGAGATTTGACGGAGAACGAGGAGAAAGCTCTATTCTTCCATCATACCCGAAAGAACATGGCCACGAAGGCCAAGATTAAAGCGCTACAAGCGGAAATGAAGCAGGACCGGAAGCTTGCTCAAGCCGATGGAATCGTTCTGTCACGCATTGATTTCGCTGAAAAAGCACTTGCAGCCGAAGACAAGTCCACGATCACACAGAAGGTCAACGACCAACTGAAAATCATGGAATGGCTGCACATCATCCCGGCCTACAACGAAGACCTTCTTGCCGACCGCGCGCCGCGTGAAGAAAAGATCGAAGGGCAGGGCGAGATTGCCGGTCTGGCTGCCGTGGACCGTGTGTCAACATATGCCGCAAATTCCGAAGATGATCGCGCATGGCTGCGCGGGTACGACCGTGGCCAAGCCATCATGCGCGACAATCTGGAAAAAGCGCTGACCAAAAAGCAGGCCAACCGGACCAATGAAGAACCGGAAGGCGACGGCTCCGATCCATTCCCGCAGGACGAGGAATAGGCCATGGGTTTCGAGCGCGCAAAAATCATTGTCAAAGCCGCATCGGTTGGCACCGGCCTCAAGGTTACGGTATCCAAGCGCGGCAGCAACCCAGCCACTATCCGGTTCGTGGCGTCTAAGCCGGTAGCAACGTCATTCGGCTGGTCGGACGGCGATAAGCTGGAAGTACTCATCGGCACAGAAGGCGATCATGGCCTTATCCGCCTGCGCAAGAACAACAGCATCGGTGACGTACCGGTCCAGTTCAAGCGCACTGCCAAGGGCGAATGGGTTTCGCTCTCACTTGGCCATCAGCCAATGTTCATCGACCAAGCCCAGGAACAAGCTTGGTGCCGCTTTGAGCAGTTCGAAGACGGGTATGTCGAGATTGTCTTGCCACGGTGGGCTGATCTGACCGCACCGAAGAAGGCTCTCGTTCCGCCGGTAGTTGCCAAGCAGACTGCGCCAGCAACGACCCAACGAGGCACGAACGTAACGGCGAGCATTATGGGCGATCCGCCAGCCAACCGGCGCGAGATGATGGCCAAGGTTGCCGATCTGAAAATCTAAGTTCCCTCCCACGACTGCCCAGCCGCGAATGGCTGGGGCTTTTTCAAAGCGAGGCGCTGATGCGAATTCTCTCTCTCGACATTTCCAAGACCGCCGGCTTCGCATGTTACGACAGCGACCGGCACATATCGGCCATCAAATGCGATGTGCTGGAGTTCCCTGAGAAGGCGACAATCGAATACTGCGCCGACCAGATGGGCAACAAGGTCAAGGCCCTGATCCGCGAGTTCAAACCTGACTTCGTGGTGGTTGAAACGGCGCTTAAGATGAGCCCAGGCGGCACTAAAGCAACCATTGTTTCATGCATGCTTCATGGGGCAGTCTTGGCGACGGTCGGCAATTTCAGCATCCCGTGGGGCACAATCGCACCTAGCACGTGGAGAAGCATTTTCTTTGCCCAAGGGTTCAAGCCAGCTTTCAAAATCGTGAAGCTTAAAAAGCCGGACAAGCTCGGGCGGACGGAGAAGAAGGAATACCTCTGGAAAGAGGCTGTCGTTGCCCAGTGCGAATTGGACGGCATCAAGTTGCCTTCGCGCAAGACAGTCAGCCACAACGCCGCAGAAGCCGCAGCTATCGCTATTTGCTGGCACAAGTCGGAAATCCATGCAGGTCGATACCGGCCCGCGTTCCAAGGCTTTCTGGAGCGCCGCAACAGCCGCGCCGTGCCTTCTGCTTACGCCGATTTGTTCACAGGAGCAAGCGCATGAAGAAAAGCAAAATCAGTTCACCCAACTTCGCCAATGCAAACCGGATCAAGCTTCCCGAATGCCATGCGACCGCTGACACCATCGTTCAGATGATGGTTGAAGGTTACCGTGATGGGTTCACCGCAAACCAGCGGGCAAAGCAGGCTGATCGGCGTGAATCAGGGGTGAAGGTATGACAGCAGCATCTGCACGCGGCCTTTTCCGCGCCACTGGAAAACAAAGCAAGCCCGTTGCCACGCGGTTGCTTGATGGCACGTACACGAAGATCGATGCGCTGGAACGTGAGCCTGATGAGTTCTACCCAACGCCTGTAGAGCCGATCCGTGCATTCATCCATGCCGAGATGGACCACCTTCGCGCTTTTCCCACTATTTGGGGGCCAGCTTGCGGGACCGGCGTAATTGGCCGTGAATTGCGCACCAATGCGTTCGACACCATCGACAGCGATTTAATTGATCGGGGTTGTGGGGCCGAAATCCGCAGCTTCTACGATTTCGATAAAGCACCGGCGACGGCCATTGTTGAAAATCCTCCCTTTGCTGAATGTGGATGGGGAAATGGCAAAGCGCGCTGGCTGTATCACGCGCTTGATACGCTCGGCGTCGAATACATGGCGCTACTGCTGAATTGGGGCTTCCCCGGCGCGGGAGGCTTGGCACCATTCTGGGCAAAGTACCCACCAGCTCGCGTATACCTGATGCGGTGGAAGATCGATTTCACCGGGCAGGGCGCGCCGCCAATGCTGAACGGCTGGTTCGTTTGGGACAAGCGCCACGTTGGTGAAACCGTCTTGCGGATGCTTGACCGCCACCAGGACGCCAGACAAGGGGAGTTGCTTCCATGAACGCCCACGCCGCCCCACTCTCTGCCTATGAGCAGGACATGCACTCCGGGCCGCAGCGTGAACTGCCCGCCAACATCGAAGCCGAGCAGGCATTGCTTGGCGCGATGATCATCAACAACGACGCACTGGAAGCTGTCCGCAGCAAGGTTGTTTTAACCGGCGCTCATTTCTACGAACCGATCCACCGGGAAATATACGAGGCGATCACGTCAATGGTCGATGCTGGTCGCCATGCCACCATGATCACGATCCGCGACCGCGTAACCGAGGGCCGGATCGGTGACATGACCGTATCGCAATATCTGGCGCGGTTGGCGTCAAGTGCGGTGTCTATCGTCAATGCCCCAGACTATGCCCGCGCCATCCTGGAAGCCTCTGCGCAGCGGGCAATCATCTCTCTTAGCTATCGCATGGAAGATGTGGGGTTCTCGAAAGAACTCGACATCATTGACAGCTTTGATTCCCTGCGAGCGGTGTTTGATGACGTATCGAATGCACTGCGCGGACATGACAACGAGGGCGTTTCATTCGCAGACGCTGTAGACGGCGCGCTAGACCAGACGCAAGCAGCCTACAAGAGTGCAGCGCCAACCGGGTTTGATTGCGGCTTCACGCCACTGTCGAGCATGATCGGCCCGCTCGGTCCCGGACAGCTTATCATCATCGGCGGCGCTACCAAGCAGGGCAAGACAGCTCTCACAGGCCAAATCGTTGCCGGTGTGGCGCGGTCGGGTAAACCAGTCTGGTTCTACTCGGGCGAGATGTCAGCAAAGGAACTGGCCATGCGTCAGATTTCCACGGTTGCCGATGTTCCTGTCTGGCGCCAGAAGCGCGGCAAGGTCAACGACCACGACTATGAGCGCATGATGATCACATCAAACCCAATGAAGTCGTGGAACGTCCGGGTGCAGGAAAAGCGCATGACGCTTGAGCAATTGCGCCGGGCAGCCACAACGTTCGTTAAGCGCTACGGCCCATCGCTTATTGTGGTTGACCATATCGGCCTCATAGAGCGCGACAAAGAAACCCGTAGGCTGGCGGAATGGGAGTTCGGGCAAGAAGTTACCCGAGCACTGAAAATGCTCGCCAGAGACCTTGAGAGCCCGGTTCTTGCCTGTGCCCAGTTGAAGAAGAACACGCTTACGGCGGAAAGCGGACGGCTGAACGATGCAGCCTTCTTCCAGGCTATCAGCCGCAAGCCTCGCTACTCGGATCTGATTGGAGCATGTGAGCGCGATGCGGACCACGTGATCATTCCATTCCGCGCCGAACCAATCCTACAGGAACTGGAGCCGCCGGAAACAAGTGACCTGCACATCAAGTGGGAAGGCGTCATGGAGAACCAGCGCAACAAGGGTGAGATTATCCTGGCGCTCTCGCGTGAAAACCAATGGCCGCAGCGCCGTGATGTGGGTTGGAACGGACCCAAGACGGTCTTTGTAGACCAGAGCGCTACCGATCAGGGGAGGATGCTTTGATGCGGTACGGTTCTGTATGCTCCGGCATTGAAGCCGCAAGCCAAGCTTGGGTGCCGCTCGGATGGACACCGGCATTCTTCTCCGAGATCGAGGCGTTTCCAAGCGCCGTTCTCGCCCACCATCACGGCTCCAATCTGCCAGGCAAACCGCTGTCAAAGAACGGCGTACCCAACCATGGCGACATGACCAATTTCGAGGAGTGGCCCGACTATGCAATTGACCTTCTTGTCGGCGGACCCCCCTGCCAGAGCTATTCCGTCGCAGGTCTCAGAAAGGGACTGGATGACGCGCGTGGCAACCTCATGCTTACCTATGGTGCAATTGCTCGCAGATATAGGCCCCGATGGCTGGTCTGGGAGAACGTCCCCGGCGTCCTTTCAAGCGATGGAGGACGAGACTTTGCAAGCCTTCTGGGATTGCTCTCAGGAAGACGGGTCGAAGTCCCATCAACAGGATGGCGAAATGCGGGAATTGTCGAGGGCTACAAAGGCGCATACGGCCTCGCATGGCGCGTGCTTGACGCTCAATATGTCCGAGTGGACGGCTTTGCCCGTGCCGTTCCCCAGCGACGGCGGCGTGTGTTCGTTGTCGGATATCTTGGAGACTGGCGACGTGCCGCAGCGGTTCTTTTTGAGCGCGAAGGCTTGTGCGGGAATTCTGCGCCGCGCCGGGAAGCGGGGCAAGACTTTACCCGGGATGTTGCACAGTGCCTTGTCAGCAGTGGCCGGGGAGTTGAGCGGACCGGAGACACCAGAGGGCAAGACAACGTAGCTGCTCATGCGTTTAGTGGGGGAAACACATCCGGTCCTATCGAAGCCGCCGCCTGTTTAACGGCGAAGGGGCAGCGAATTGATTTCGAAGTCGAGACGTTCGTTGCGCAGGGATTCGCGCCTATCGCATTTGACTGTAAAGCATCCGGCCGCAACGGCTTTGGTGTTGGCGAAATCGCGCCCACCCTACGTGCGATGTCCAGCGCCAAGAGCAATCAGAACGCTGGCGGTCAAATCGCGTTTGCCACGCAATGCGCCGTCCGCCGACTGACACCAACAGAGTGCGCCCGCCTTCAAGGCTTTCCAGATGACCATTGCCGCATCCCATGGCGAGGCAAGCCGGCAGAGCTTTGCCCGGATGGGCCGCAGTACAAGGGGTTTGGAAACTCAATGTCCGTCAATGTCATGCGCTGGATCGGGCAGCGGATACTGGCGGTGGATGAAATCTATGCAGAGGAAGCAGCATGAGCAACGGTTTTGATTGCGGTGTAATGGAGCGGCCGACCGGCTGGATAGCATGGTATCGTCGGCTGACCGATGCCCAGAACATTGTGTTACGTGATGGTAAGTTGGATATCATTTACGCGACAGAAGGCGAGGCATGGGCAGCAGCAAAGGACAAGCTGTGCTCGACTGTCAATTCGCCTTGTGAAAGCTTCCAAGCCAAGCCGCCGAGCGTCAAAAGCCTAAAGGCAGCGGCTGCGAACCGGGCGTTTAAGTCTGGCATGGTGGAAACGATTAAGCAGAAGAATTCCGAACGGCGGGTTATCATCGAGAGACGAGGGGTGCGGTAGCATGAGCAAGCGACCGAACGTATACTTAGACCTCGATGGCGTGATGGCCGACTTTGACGCGCATTTCCCGGCGCTGTTTGGTGTCGATCACAAGTCTATGCTGGATGATGACATGTGGTCCACGATCAATGGGCATCCAAGCTATTTCCGCGATATGCCACCATGCCCAGGCGCCAAAGAGTTCTACCGTGGCATTGAGTGGTTGAACCCGATCATTCTCACGGCTTGCCCGAAGTCGAACTATCCCCATGTGGCGCGCCAGAAGCGTGAATGGGTGCGCGAGCATCTATCGATCACGTGCCAAGTCTTGCCGGTAGCGGGCGGTAGCAGCAAGCCGCTATTCATGCAGTCGCCGGGTGACATCCTGATTGACGATTTCGAGCGCAACACGAAGGCGTGGCAGCTTGAGGGTGGATTCGCGATCCTGCACAAGGACTTCAAGACCACCACTAAAGCGCTGGAAGATGAAATCGTTCGGAGTGTGCTCGTATGAACACCGATCTACTCCCCGTTCACACACCCACGTCAGAAGCCGCGCTACGGGCAGGATATGCCGACAGCCGCCGCCGGTTGATGAATGGGGTCAAGCGAACACCGGCCGCGACCGTCCAGATCGAGACACTTGAGCCGGCTCCAAAGCCGAAAGGCATCTGGACCGGCTTCGATCATAACTTCCATATCATCGCTTGGAGAGAGCATAAGCTCCATCTGGAACGTGTGGCAGCTCACAAGGGCGAGCCAATAGAAACGCTCTACCAGCAGATCACTCTCAAGCCACGGCTACGCCCGTCGAAGTTGATTATCATGGAGGTGCTGGAGCGCTACCCCGGCGTAACACACGCGGATGTTGTCAGCCCGAGCCGCGCCCGCCGCATTACACCCGCACGGCAGGAGGCGATGTACTGGATACACAAGGAGCGTGGCGACTCCTACGGGACTATCGGTCGGCTATTTGGCAGACGCGATCACACGACCGTTATGTGGGCTGTGAAGCAGGTCGAAAAGAGGATGGCCGGATGACCAGCGACGTTGACGCCCGCGTCTACCAGATCAGCCATGAATACGGCGTTCGGATTATCGACAAGCAACGGTATCCAGAGCTTGGAGAGACGCGCGCATTAGCAACGCTGGACCGGATATTGAAGCACTATGGTGAAGATCATTTCCGCATGGTTCTCTCCACCTTGGCAGAGACGGAAAACAACAAAGCCTGTCTGGATGAAACGGCATGGTGGTGCGTGTCCGACCTGATCCGCGCCTTTCCCGATCTGGTTGAGAAAAGACCGTCTGAATGGCTGGAATGCTGGGATAAAATGCCAGTGGGAGAGCTGATGTTTGTGAACCAGAACCTATCGGGTGTGGTAAAGCTTAGGCACTCACTGGCGGGCATGTTGGCCGAGCGCATTATCAAGCGCATGGGGCCGGGAGCCGGTCAACTCGATTTCTTTGATGATAGAAAGCGGCCATGAGCAACGAACCGATTAACGAGGAAGCATATCTGCACGGCACAACTGTTGTCGATATTGGAGACCTGCGCGTGGCGCGTGGTCTGACCCGCAGACCGGTATCATCCTGTCATCATCTTCGAATGAATTATGATCCGCGTGAGCGCCGCGTATGGTGCAAGGACTGCGAACAAGACGTGGATCCGTTCGATGCATTCAAGGGCTTAGTTGAACACATTGGCAGCGCTCGTAAGAGCATGGAGAAGCGCATACAGGAACTGCGAGAGGCAGAAACATTCCAATGCAGGTCTGTAGCGGCAAAGAACCTCGATAAGGCTTGGCGTAGCCGTAATCGAGTTCCCGCCTGTCCACACTGCCACCAAGGCTTGTTTCCAGAGGATTTCTCTAAGAGCGTGAACACGCTTGGCCGTGACTACGCTTTAGCCAGAAGGAAGGCGGCAATCAAATGACGTTTGATGAGATCAAAGAGCGCTTCATCCTCGCCGCTGAGACGGAACGGAAGATGCCCAAGGTAGGCGAGAAGCCAGCCCAGCCCAAGTCTGTGGCGTTGCCGTTCATCCGGGAGGAAGACCCGAAGGATGAAGAACCGGCGCAGCGTGTAGCATCGGCAGCCGAGGTAACAGCCTGGGAAGAGTGCCGGACGTGGACCAACGTGCTTGTCCCTGATGCAAAGAACCGGCGTGCACTCTGGGCATGGGCAAGCGCCAAGGCAGGTGGTAAGCCTCTCAAGCACTGGTGCGACCGTGAGGGCATCAACGTCGAGACCGGCAGACGCCGGAAAGACCGCGCTATTTCATTCATTGAGAGAGGTTTAGACAGTAACGTATTGCAAAAGAACGAAAATGTGCATTTTGCAGTGTTGCTTGATAACCCGGATTTAGGGCATATTCCAGATACAGTCAGCAACGTTGCGCAGAATACGAAGCAGTCAAATTCATGGATGGATGAGACATGTTTCAGTCCAGTCGGCGTGTTGCAAGACAGAGATTTCACATGGGCCGAAGCACGCAATAAGCGCCGCAGTCAGCGCCGCGAGCAGAAGGCCAAGGCGCAAGGTGAGCAGATAGCCCGGTAGGGCGAAAGAATCCCGTGCGAAAGCGTTCGTTGAAGCCAAGGGCAAGGCCTGACAGTAGAGAGCGTGAGTAGGTGGCGCGGCACGGCCCCGCGATGACACGGCGGAAAGATACGCTGACAGGTGGATGACGGTGCAAACCGGTGGCACAGGATGCCTTTATTGAAGCCGATGTTAAGCCCGAAAGGGTAAACGGGGCGGAAGTAGGGACAGGCGAACAGAGATAATCGTCTGCGACTGAATACGCCGTTGGTGAACGGTTCAGCGGTGTCTCTGACTGCTGCACTGATAGCCATCGGAGGATCGCTGGTTAAAATCCAACGCGCCCCGCCATTTTATCCAGCCGTCCTGTTAACCGCAGGGCGGCTTTGTCGTTTCAGGAGAGTGCAATGGGAAAGCTCAACACCGAGCAAAGACTAATTTTGGTCGTTTTGTTTCTGGTCTGGGCAGGGCACTTCATCGCAGTGCTATCCTTAGCCGGGGCTATGATCTGCTTTGTACTGTCCCTAGTGATCAGCGTTTACCTGCTATTGAGGCGAGTTCAGATTACATTTGGTCGCTTCACAATCGGACGCCGGCCATAGGCTTCCAATTTCCAATTGCGGCATTCTTCCACCGGCCCAACCCGCGACCGGATGACAAGGCTTTCACTCGTGCCAGATCGCTGGCTATCAGCGCCGCAATCCCTGACAGGGGCATATGAGGCTGATGAAGTGGGCAGGCGGGATCAATCAACGCGAGGCACCCGATGATCAAGTTGACCGGCAAGCGACGCTACCGTGCCGCACCTGATGGCACTGTGGTGCTGCAAGTGCAGGAAGCTACATACCACACCGATTTTCTTGGCCCGTCGCGTTACACGAAAACCCCGACAACTTGGCGAGACGCTCGTGTTGAAGATCTGACGGAGCATGTGTTTACGGCCGGGGAGTAAGCCTATGCCAATCCACTGGCGTATCCCCGCAGCTTCCGAGACCACCGACACCACCCGATGCAACCGCAACCATTTCAGGCTTAACGGTAGTGAGCCGTGGCTCTTTTGGGTGTGTGGTCTAGGAGATACCTTGCGATGAGCTTTACCCCACGAACCGCAATCAGTCCCTGCCCGGGATGCGGTGACGCCCCTGAGGTTCGTTCGCGTGGCTTCCTCTGGCAGTATGTTCGTCTTGAGTGTAGGTGCGGGGTTGCGGGCAGATGGAAGAATTACACAGGCCCGGGAGAGCCTTGGCATGACGCGGCTTCCGGATGGCATGAGATCTTTCCATACGTGTCGTCAAGTGAGCCGCCTAAGCCTTTGAAGCGCTGAAAGCGGACGGGGCTCGTGTGCTGCTAACACAGCCCGTTGAAAGAGCCGGTGCTTAATTGCCCTTGCTTACTCGGAGACTCCTCTTGCTCTTTCTATCAGTGTTTTCATATTTCTGGCTCTTATGCCGTAGCTGCTATTACAGGCAGCGCAAGACCATGTCCGCAAATTTACATTCAGATCTGGGCTTTGGTGTAAGATGGATTTTTTATTTGCTTCGAAACAATTTGGGCACAGAGCAAAGTACGGCTGTTGCCCGCGCTCTTCGTCTTTCAACACGAACCCGTAAAAGCCTGGATCGAGCTCAAGTAAATCGTATTTGGCTTTCTCCGCATCCCAGTTTTTTAAACTGGTGACCTCGGCACTCAAAGCTTCAATTTGCCTTCTGAGTTGATCGTCACGCTCGTTAGCGCTTAAAGCTGAAGACTGAGCCTCAAGTATTTTCTGCTGTAAACCCATGACAGCGGCTTGAACCTCTGCGTTTTTCACTAAATCGTTGATGCTTTTTGCAATATCAAAAGCCGTTTTCAGCGACGTTATTGCTGCACCGATTTCGCCAACCAAATGAACATCCTTCCGTAGGTTCCACCATGCCAGTCCTGAAAAACGCCCGGCACGAGAAGTTCGCTCAGGCGCTCGCTAAAGGCAAGACGGCAGAGAAAGCTTATGTGGAGTCCGGGTACAAGGCGAACCGGCATAACGCCGCTGCATTAGCCCGAGAGCAACACATTTCAACACGCGTTCAAGAGTTCCAGATGAAAGCCGCTGAAAAGGCCGGTGTGACCCTACAGAGCCTCACAGACGAGCTTGAAGAGGCGAGGGCCATCGCAATAGCCGAAAAGCAATCAAGCGCTGCTGTAGCCGCTACGCTGGGTAAGGCCAAGCTGCATGGATTGCTCATAGACAAAAAGCAACACGCGGGCGCCAACGGCGGACCGATACAAATCGCAGACATTACTCGCCTAAAGGGCATGACGACAGAGGAGCTAGAAGTCCTTGAACGTGCACTTGTCCAGATCGGGCTTGCTGAAGGCGATCCGGCAGGAGAAGGAGAGCCGGAAGACTGAGGCGGATAGGCTTGTAGAGCGGAAAGACCTGCTCTCGTCTCATTTGGCCTTCACCAAACGGTTCTTTGTCGAGAAAGAAGGGCAGCCTCTATCGGTCGCGCCGTTTCATCCCGTCATGTGCGCGACGCTGGACCGGGTGTTCACCGGTGAAATCAAGCGGCTGATCATCAACATCCCGCCAGGGTACGGTAAGACCGAACTCGCGGTGATCAACTTCATCGCACGCGGCTTTGCAATCAATCCTCGGTCACGCTGGATACACGCAAGCTACGCCCAGCCCTTGGCGCTGGATAACTCGACCAAGGTCAAGGATATCATCAACCTTGAAGGCTATCAGGCCCACTGGCCTGTGCGCATGCGGATGGATACCAACGCCAAAGGCTTGTGGCGTACCACTGATGGCGGACATCTACGGGCTGCGGCGTCTGGTGAGCCTATTACGGGCTTTCGTGCGGGTATTCTGGCAGAGCCGGGCTTTACCGGCGCACTGGTGATCGATGACCCGCTAAAGCCTGATGATGCATCGTCCGACACGACGCGCAAGTTCATCAATGCTCGATGGGAGAACACATTCAAGTCTCGACTGGCTCATGAAGATGTGCCGGTGATCGTGGTCATGCAGCGCCTGCATGTGGATGACTTCGCTGCGCACCTTATGGAGAACAGTGGCGAGCATTGGCACCTGCTGCAGCTTCCCGTGCTGGTAGACGGCGAGAGTGATGCGCCAGCCGGTGACGTGGAGATGATACCACACGGCCTTCCTGATGGCCCTCTGTGGGAACAGAAGCACAATCGAGCCCAGATCAAGATACTCGAAACCTCGCCGCAGGTGTTCGCAGGGCAGTATCAGCAAAACCCGGTGGTCGCCGGGGGCAATCTGTTCAAGACTGAATGGCTACAGGAATACGACGAACTGCCAAACTTGGCATGGCGTGCGATCTATGTGGACACAGCGCAAAAGACCAAAGAGCGCAACGACTACACGGTGTTTGAGCATTGGGGCGCTGGCAGGGATGGTAAGGCTTATCTGATCGAATTGATCAGGGGACGGTTTGAAGCGCCTGAACTGGAAAGCACGGCTCTTTCGCTGTGGTCTAAAGCGAAGGCAATGGACCCGGAGCGTTACGGTCACCTGCGAAAGATGGTTGTCGAAGACAAGGTTTCAGGGACCGGTCTTATCCAGGCTGTAAAGCGCAAATCAGTGCCTGTGATCGCCCTACAGCGTGACAAGGACAAATACACCCGCGCGCTTGATGCGGTGCCTTCTGTAGCTTCTGGCTTGGTTGTGCTGCCGAAGACAGCGACATGGAAAGCCACCTTCATATCGGAATACGCCGCGTTCCCTGATGGGTCGTTCGATGACCAGATAGACCCGTTCATTGATGCGGTGGTGGAGATGTGCGGAGGCGGGACTTACACGCTCGACAACATTTAAGGACAAAGCATGGCATGTGGCCCGTGTGAAAAGCGCCGTCAGATGCTGGCCGAAGCCAAGCGGAAGGAT
This sequence comes from Rhizobium sp. CFBP 8762, assembly GCF_014841565.1. Taxonomy (GTDB): domain Bacteria; phylum Pseudomonadota; class Alphaproteobacteria; order Rhizobiales; family Rhizobiaceae; genus CFBP-8762. The sequence continues at coordinate 118,340 of NZ_JACYUD010000008.1, read as the reverse complement.
GGCACCAAGGGCGTTGTGAACGCCATACCAAAGGTCATGCGTGACCTCATCAAGAACCCACCGAACATCAGAAAGGGCGTCAGGCATGGCTAAGGCTCAGTTGAATTTGATGATCCGCCTGACTTGGTTTGCCCGAATCCTCAGCGCATGGCCTACTATTGGGTTCGCGGTGCTGTTCTTGTTCGAGGAAGTCATACCGGACAAATGGCTGTTCGTGATTGAAGATGAGGCAGTCGAGCATGGTTGATGTCAACGACAGCCTAAGCTCGGTGGTTGCCGGTCTGGGCGACCCTATGCGGGACAAGATGAGCACCGCCAGCTATGGCATGCAGATCATTGATGATTTCCAGTTGCTCAACATCTACCGGTCGAACTGGCTGGGGCGTAAGATTGTCGATATCCCGGCCATGGATGCAATCCGCAAGGGCAGGGACTGGCAGGCAGGGCAAGATCAGATTGAGGCGATAGAGGCCGAACAGAACCGTTTGGGCTTCTGGACCAAACTGCTTGAAACCAAGACCAAGGCACGTCTTTGGGGTGGTGCAGCGCTGTATATTGGCACTGGCGACAGTGATGTGAATGAGCCGCTGGATCCTGCCAAGGTAGGGAAAGCCGGTATCAAATACCTCACGGTGCTGACGCGCAAGGACATGACGGCAGGGCCAATCGAACAGGACGTTCTATCCGAGTTCCACGGCAAGCCAGCCTATTACGAGGTAACCGGCCAAAACGAGATGGTGCGAATCCATCCGTCGCGTTTGGCGGTGCTGATTGGTGCTCAACACCCGGAGCCGCTGATGATCAGCGGGAGCACGCAAGGCTGGGGTGATAGCGTCATTGAGGCGGTCTATACCGCTATGAAGCATGCAGATGCCACGGCAGCCAATATCGCCAGTTTGGTGTTTGAGGCTAACGTGGATGTTTTCGGCGTACCGGACTTCATGGCGAATCTGTCGAGCCCTGAATATTCGCAAAAGATCCTTACCCGCTTCATGCTCGCTGCCACGGCCAAGGGTATCAACCGCGCATTGCTCATGGACGCAAACGAGACCTACGAACGCAAGGCTGTTACCTTCGCCACGCTGCCCGAAGTCATGCAGACGTTCTTGCAGATGGTGGCCGGGGCCGCTGATATCCCGCTGACCCGCCTCATGGGTGTGTCTGCATCGGGTATGAACGCCACCGGTGAAGGCGACATGAAGAACTACTACGACCGGGTGTCTTCCATCCAGTCGCTTGAGTTGACGCCTGCACTATACCGGCTGGATGAATGCTTGATCCGGTCTGCGCTCGGTACACGCCCGGCAGAGGTCTATTACACATGGTCGCCGCTTGAGCAGATGAGCGAGAAGGAACTGGCTGAGATCGGCAAGATGAACGCCGAGACAGCCCAGACGCTGGCTACCACTGGCATCTACACGCCGGATGAACTGCGTAAGGTTGTCACGAACCAAATGGTTGAGAGCGGGTTTTATCCGGGGCTTGATCAAGTGGTGAGCGACACCGAGGCGGCATTTGATCCGGCGCTTGAGGGTGAAGAAGACGACATCACGCCGGCCAACAGCAACAATGTGACGCGCATGCAGCGGGCAGCCAATGACGCCGCACCACACACGCTGTATGTGAGCCGTAAGGTTGTCAACGCTGCCGATCTGATTGCATGGGCCAAGGGGCAGGGGTTCACTACCATACTCCCAGCCGAAGACCTCCATGTCACCATTGCATACAGCCGCCAGCCGGTGGATTGGATGAAGGTGGGTGAGGCATGGCAGAGCGAGATCAAAATCGCTGCTGGCGGTCCACGTTTGATGGAACGGTTCGGCGAGGCGCGTGTGCTTCTCTTCAAGTCAAGTGAGCTTGAATGGCGGCATGAGGGCATCATCGCAATCGGCGCATCATGGGATCACCCTGAGTATCAACCGCACATCACCATATCCTACGACCCGGACGCGCCGGACCTGAGCACCATTGAACCGTATCAAGGTGAGATTGTCTTGGGGCCTGAGCTATTTGCCGAGGTAAAGGAAGATTGGGCAGTAGAGGAGACGTAGTTTGATGCTCCGCTACTCCCTCGCCAAGATCGCCAAAAGGCCGAAGGGCACGGTGGTCGAACTGCCACCGATTGAAGAGCGCCTATCCACTGTCAAGCAATATCACGCCGCGTTGCGGGTAATGCTGGCTGGAATAGCCGCAGAGACGCGGGAGACGATCATTCCGCTATATCGGGCCGAACTGGAGCACAAACGCGCTGTGTCGGGCTTAATGGCCGATGCAGACCGGTCATGGTTCCAACGGGTGGCCGCATTGGCCACGTCATTGCAGCGGTCGGCGTCCGAAACGGTCAATCGTATCCTTGGATTGGAAGCACAGCGCCACACAGCCGGGTTTATGGCGGCGGCAAAGAAGGCGCTGGGGATCGATCTGCGGGCAGTGGTTCGGGATGAAGACCTAGAAGAGTATCTGCGGGACGTAGCGGGCCGCAATGCTTCGCTCATCCAAGGTCTGGCCGATGATGTGATCAAACGGATTGAGCAGACGGTCTACGAAAACAGCATCGCCGGCAACTCGGTCACGACCCTGCGCAAGGCACTCACTGAGCAGTTCGGCATAGCTGACCGGCGGGCAGGGCTTATAGCGCGCGACCAGTCGGCAAAGCTTAATTCTGACCTCAACCGCATCCGGCAGCAGCAGGCGGGTATCACGACCTACAAGTGGCTGACCAGCCGTGATGAGCGCGTGAGAGCGCGGCATAAGAAGCTGGAAGGCAAGGAATACAAGTGGGGTGAGCCTACAGGGGCCGAGAATGGCTTACCGCCGGGGCAGCCTATTCAGTGCCGCTGCTTGGCCCGCGCGATTGTCGAGTTTTAAGAAGTTCGGTTAGCTGATCAGTGTCAAGACGGTCTTCGTCTTCCACGTAGATGACCTCAGTCGTCGTCATAGCCTCTTTGAGCCGACGAAATTCAAACGTCAGTTCAGCGATTTTGACATTCTGCTCCAGCAGCATTTTCCGAAGGGCTCGAAATTGTTCGTCGGTCATGCGGCTACATAAACCGATGTCAACCGCTTTATCAAGAAGGACGTACATGCCCCGCTTAGAACCCTATACGGCGGCTGGCATCAAGCGTGTGCCGTGTACCCGCTGCGGTTCAAAGCCGGGTCATGCGCAGTGGAATGTTTGCGCTGACAAGGTCGGCGGGCGCACGCAATACCGGGCGCTTTGCGTGGACTGCGACATCGGAATTAATGCGCTAGCGATGCGCTACGTGTTCGGCTCTGGTCGAGAAGACGACATCAGCCGCTATGAAGCGGCGACAAGGGTGCAAGAGGCTTAACCAATGAATTTCACCGACGCTGTAGCGGTGTCCGGCACGCGTCGGACCACCGAAGGATACCTTATTGCCGACGCCAAGGCGGTGCGGACAGGCATCCAGCTTTATACCGGCATTGAGGTAGGCAAGCCCGAACTTCCAGTCGTTCGCGTCTACCGTAGCGAAGCAGAGGTTCGCAATACTGACAGCCTGCGCTCTTTCAGCCATGCGCCGGTGACTGTTGACCATCCATCCGTGGCCGTAACCTCCGAGAATTGGAAGGATCTGGCCGTTGGTGAAGTCAGCACCGCTGCGACGTGGGATGGCAATCGAATATCACTGCCCCTGATCCTTAAGGATGCGGCAGCAATCGCCGCAGTTCACGCAGGTAAGCGCGAATTATCCGCTGGCTATACCTGCGATCTGGCTTTCGAGAGCGGGGTCACAGCAGATGGCCAGCCCTACGACGCTGTTCAGAAAAACATCCGAGCAAACCACGTCGCGATAGTCGAGCGTGGACGTGCCGGGACCGAATGCAGGATCGGCGATGCCGAGCCGCATAGTTGGGGCGCCGCCCCTATTTCAACCACCGACAAGGAGACAGTCACCATGACTGAAGCACTTCGGACTGTGGTCGTGGACGGACTGTCGGTTCAGACAACCGACCAGGGCGCCCAGGCCATTTCCAAGCTACAGAAGGACCTCGAGTCCTCTGCGGCGAAACTGATTGATGCCGACAACAAGCATCAGACCGCTCTTGCGACCAAAGACGCCGAACTGGCGAAGAAGGACGCCGAGATTGACGATCTTAAGGCCAAGGTGGTTGACGGCGCTGCACTCGACAAGCTGGTCGCAGATCGCGCCGGCCTGATCGCTATTGCCACCAAGATCGCCAAGGATGTGAAGGTGGACGGCCTGTCCGACGCCGCCATTCGCCGCGCTGTGGTGACTGCAAAGCTGGGTGACGCTGCTCTTGCTGGCAAGCCAGACGCCTACATCGACGCCCGTTTCGACATCCTTGCCGAAGACGCTCAGAAGGCCGCTGGTGCTGATCCATTCGCCCGTGTCGTAGCAGATGGTGTGAAGCAAGCTGATACCGCGCCTGCGTCAACCGCTCACAACGCAATGGTCACTGACATGGCTTCGGCCTGGATGACCCAGAACAAGGGAGCCGCATAATGCCGACTATCCAGACCAATTATGTCGCCACTCACCTTCGCTGGGTTGAGGGCATGATCCCAAACATGGAGCCGAATGTTGTCGTCACGCGCCTTGCAGAAGACGTCGAGGGCATTGGCTTCGGCAAGGTTTGTGTTCAGGGCACCGCCGACAATCAGGTTGTTGACTCCGAACCAACCGTCAAGTTCGCAGGCATTGCCGTGCTCGATACAACGCGCCCAACTGGCAAGTACGAGCAGTACGACAATGTCGCCGTCATCAAAAAAGGCCCGATTGTCGTTCTGACATCGGAAGCCGTCGCGGTAGGCGATCCCGTCTACTACACCCCAGCGACCGGCGCCCTTTGGAAGACAGCGACCGCAAACACACTCATCGCAAATGCGCAATGGGACACAAGCACCGCCGGTGCTGGCCTCGCCGTGCTGCGTCTCGGCTAATAGGAGCGACCAAATGAACATGCATATCAATGACGCTCAGCAGGTCGCGATGAGCTTTCTCATCCGTCAGGCTGCGTTGATCGAGCCTACCGTCTACGCGATCCGCTATCAGGATATCCAGTATCCCCAGTTGATCCCTGTGGACACGTCAGCGCCGGAATGGATTCAGTCTGTTACCTACTTCTCCATGGACGGCGTCGGACAGGCGCAGTGGTTCCACGGTGAAGCGCAGGACGTTCCAAAGGTCGGCTTGACCCGTGAGAAGTTCGAAACCGGCGTCTCCATGGCGGCGATTGGCTACGGCTACAATCTCGAAGAACTCGGGACAGCCCAACTGCTCGGCATGAACCTCACCAACGATAAGGCTTCTTTGGCCCGACGCATTGCTGAGGAAAAGATTGATCAGGTTGCGTTCGTTGGTGACGCTGGCAAGGGCTTTACTGGCCTCGTGAATGCCTCATCGCCAACAGCCACCACGGCTCCGGCTGACGGCACGGGTTCATCGACTACCTTCGCCAGCAAAACGCCTGATCAGGTTCTTCGCGACATCAATGGCCAGTTGACCGGGATGTTTACCGGCACCTTGGGCGGCGAAATCGCGGATACGCTTCTGATGCCGTATTCGGTGATGCTGGACCTGTCCACGCGCCGGATCGACGCGGTAAACCAGACCACAATTCTGGAATGGATCGAGCGGAACAACATTTACACCCGGACAACGGGCCAAGCGCTCACAATCCGTGGCGTGTTCGGCTTCTTGGATACTGCTGGCGCTGGCGGCACAAAGCGCATGGTCGCTTACCGCCGCTCGCCTGACGTGCTGAAAATGCACATTCCGATGCCGTTCCGGTTCCTTCCGGCTTGGCAGACTGGTCCGATGCGCTTTGACGTCCCCGGCATCTTCCGTCTGGGTGGCGTGGACATCCGCCGTCCGAAGGCTGTTCGCTATCTCGATGGCATCTAAGGAGGACTGACTATGAAGGTCACCAACACACAAGCCGGACCACGCGGCGTCAATACCATCAAAGGTCCGGTTCTGGTGGAGCCGGGCGAAACGGCGGATGTGGAAATCTTTGAACGTGAAAAGGAGCATCTGGAAGCAACCGGATGGTTCACGGTTGAAGGCGATTACACACCCGACCGTAAAACAGACAAATTGTCTGATTTGAACTCTGCCGCCCCCGAGGCAAGCGCAAAGATCACCGAGCTTGAAAGTCACATTGAGGTGCTTCAAGAGCGCGTCGAGTGGCAGTCCAATGCTCTTGTGACCCTTCGTAGCGACTCAGACGCCAAGGCGTTTGGCTTTGAAACCGAAAAGCGCTCGCTTATGTCCAAGGTAACCGAACTGGAAAGCGAAAAGATTGCTCTGGCAAGTGAGCTGGAAAGTCTTCGTGCTTCATCCCAGAAACAGCCAGCACCGGACCGTGAAGCACTGAAAAAGCAGGCGGCTGACCTCGGTGTGTCCTACGCGCACAACGTCACTGACGCCAAGCTGAAAGAGCTGGTCGACGCAAAGCTGGCGTCAAATTCCGGCTCGGCCTCCTAACAAAACAGGCCCCGGTTCGCCGGGGTCTCTTACCCCAACAGGAGCCACGACAATGGCCAAAGTCACGTCCAAACATGATGCTGTTCTGCATCTGCCGAGCGGTCCGTCTATCCGTCCCGGCGCTACCGTTAACGTTCCGGAATGGGACACTGTAAAGGACTCCGACATTGTAAAAGCTTGGCTGGCAGCCGAGGTGATCACCGTCGAAGAAGCCGAAGACGAAAAGCCGAAAGACACCAAGACCGAGAAGTGATCACGATGGCCTATGTTCAGCCCACACCAGCAACGTTCAAGGCGCGGTTCCCGCAATTCATTCCGGTCAACGACACGCTTGTTCAACTGGTGCTGGATGAGGCCATCGGTAAGGTCGGTGAAAGCTGGCTGGAGCGCGACCGCGTACCTGCGCAGCTCTACCTTACGGCGCATTTGCTGACCATTGAAGGCGAACCAGATCGGGCCATGGGCAAGGCGGGCAACATCGCACTCACAGGCCCTATGAAAAGCCGCAAGGTGGGCGATGTCGAGGTGACGTATGCCGGCGTTTCTGGATCGGGCAGTTCGGCTACTGGCGTTGACGCCCTCTATGGTGGCACCACCTACGGGCAACAGTTTCTAGCCTTGATGCGCATGAACTTCGCCGGGCCGCTGGTGGTCTGATGGGGTTCACGGTCAAGGTTAAGCGGGTCCAGCATGTAAAGCTCCCCGCCAAGGTGCCGGGACCGCGACAAATCAAGGTAGGCTTCCCAGCCGGTGAAGCCGATAGCGACAACATCCAGAAGGCCGTCTGGAATGAGTTTGGCACGAAGGGCGGCGCATCAGGCGGCGGCTGGGGTGGACCAATTCCAGAGCGGCCATTCATGCGCAACTCCATGCGTGAAAACCAGAGCAAGTATGGATCGGCGCTGAAAGCATCGGCTGCGAAGATCCTGCGCGGCGAAACCAACACAAAGCAGGTGCTGTCGAAGCTCGGCATTCTGGCACAAGGCGACATTCAAGAGGAAATCACCTCGCTCGCAAGCCCGCCAAACAGCCCGGTCACGATAGCGCTTAAGGGATCGTCAAACCCGCTGATTGATTCCGGTGAGATGCGCGGTGCTGTTACTTGGAAGGTTCACAAATGATCGACGTTGCGATTGCCATCGATGAGGAAGCAGTGGCCGTCACGCACGAGCCGCGTGCGCCGGGTGCTTACGTTCCCGGTGGTCGCTATGTCGAGGGTGAGGCAACGCCGGTGATCATTCAAGCGACCATACAGCCGACAACCGGTCGCCAGTTGATGGACATGCCCGAGGGTGTGCGTACAGAAGCGCGCTGGATGGCATGGAGCCGTTCGGAAGTGTCGGAAGACGATCACATCACCCACATGGGCAAGCGCTATCGGGTGTTGTTCCTGTGGCCTCGTTTCGAAGGTGCGTTCTACCGGTTCGCGCTGGGCTTGGAGAAGCGGAATGACGAATGATGCTGTCATTGACGCCGTAGCCAAGTGGGTCGAGTCACGGACCAACCTCGTGACAATCCGGGCGCATGAAGGGGGCAAGTCGCCGCCACTTCCGTACGTCATGGTCTCGTTTCTGGGCATGGATGATGTCCGCCAGCACGAGCAGGACGTGGAATACTTCGATGAGTACGGCAACCAGCTAATTTTGGTCGCTGATAACACACTTCTGACCGCAGATAACGCCACGTCGACAGGCGATGAGGTCACCGAATCCGAGGTGCAAGCTGTTCCGGTTGTCGAAACTGAATGGCGCTTCTCGATCCATGCTTACGGCTCGGATGATGTGACCGGACTGCTGCGCCCCGTGCGGGCTGCGGCGCGGCTTAGTCAGACCATGGAGCCCATGTTTCCGTCTCTGGTGGTTCACCGAATATCACAGGTCCGCAACGTCCCGGACTGGATCAACAACCAATGGCAGCCGCGAGGGCAAATGGACCTCTATGTCCGTGGGATGATCCGCGACGGCATGCTGATCGACGTGATCGAGCAGGCAAGTTTCATCCACATCCGCGCCGAATAATCCGCCCTGACAGGGCATTTTCTGAAAGGGCCACGTAATGGCAAAGATACCCTACAGCAGAGTCGTCAATGTCTCGCTGTCCCGAAATGACAAGTCCCCCAGCCGCCGGGGGTTTGGTACGGCGCTGCTGATCCAGCCCACGGCAATTGCAGGGCAGGTGGATGCGAGCCGCCGGGTGAAGGCCTATGGCACGCTCGATGAGGTCGCAGCGGACTTCGTGACCACCACGGATGCCTACAAGGCGGCTGCGGAAGCGTTCTCGCAGAACCCGCGCCCCTTGCAGATCAAGATTGCGTATTACGATCCGACCGTCGCGGCCAACGCCGCGGGCCTGACGGCGCAGTTGAACCTGATCTACGACTATGACCCGGACTTCTACTTCGTGACCGTGGACAGCAGTTTGCGCGACACGCCAAAGCTTGACGGTCTTGTGTCGTGGGTGCAGTCCAAGAACAAGCAGACCTTCATCGATAGCAACGATCCGCTGATGCTGGTTGCGTCCAACACGACAAACATTGCAGCACGGTTCAAAGGCACGGTTGATCGCACCTCGGTGTTCTACCATTCGGACCCAGCTGAATGGCCTTCCATCGCGCTTGCTGCCAAGCTGGGCACGTTCAACTTTGACGATGCCAACAGCGCATACACAGCGAAGTTCAAGACGCTTGACGGTGTGGCTGCGGTGAACATCGCATCGGCCGCCCTGACCGCTGTTACGGGCTTTGTGCCGGGTATCGGACAGGACAAGGTGTCCGGTCATTGCGCCAACACCTACATCGATATCGGCGGGCGCAACTTCGTCACAGAAGGCTCTACGCTGACACCGAACACTTTCATCGATGAGGTTCACGCAACGGACTGGATCGTAGCGCGGACAGAGGAAGCCATGCTTGGCATCTTCCTGAACAATGCCCGTGTGCCCTTCACTGATGCTGGTTTGCAGCAGGTCGCATCTGCGGCGCGGCAGGTCATGCAGGCGGCAACCCGTGCCGGTCTGGTGGCGAACGATGTGAACCCGTCAACGGGCGATTATCAAGCGGCTGTGACGATCACAGTGCCATCCGTGTTCGATGTGCCAGAAAGCCAGCGTAAGGCGCGTGTTGCCCCGGCCATCGCGGTTAACTTCCGCTACGCGGGCGCGGTTCACTACGCCACCGTCAACTACACCATGCGTTTCTAAGGATCATAGAACATGGCAACCACAACCGCATATTCCATGATCAATGTCGTTGCTACAGTTGATGGCCAGAGGGTCATCGGTCTGTGGGACGGCGATGACGCAATCGCAGTATCGAACGGTACAGACATCGGAACCGGACTTATTGGTGCCGATGGCTCCGGCATCTTTTCGCAGTCTGCGGACCGCTCGGCCACAATCAGTCTTAAGCTCCAGCACACCAGCCCAACACACCGGCTCTTGTCGCAAAAGCTGAAACGCCAGCGTGCGCTCGGCGTGGTTTCGACAGCGTTCCCGTTCTCGGTCGTAGACGCGGCCAGCAATGAGGGTGGCGTGGCAGACAAATGCTTCATTCAGCAGGCCCCAGCCGACAACAAAGGCACCAACGCCAACGTTCGCGAATGGTTGTTGTGGACCGCTGAATGGAACCCTGAAATCCCGAACGCCTGATAGGAGAGCATCTTGGCTGAGAAGAAAATCAACGGGCGCACGTTCAAGGTTGCGCCCATGCTTGCCATTGAAGCCGTCGTCATGCAGGCGCGCTTGATGCAGTTGCTTGGCGGCGCACTGGACCGGTTGCCGGAAATCCTTGCCGGACGCAACGACAAGGCCACGGATGAAATGAAGGCCAAGTCCGATGCGATGGCGGTGGCCGCGTTCACTGACATCTTCAAGCATCTGGACCCGCGTGAGTTCGGCAAGCTGGTGAAGGATATCGTTGAACTGGCGTCGATCCAGCGCGAGTCCGGCACATACGATCCGGTCGACATGGACGGCGATTTCACAGGCAACCTGAAAGACCTGATCCCGGTTGTTATCTTCGTTTTGGGTGAGCAGTTCGGGGATTTTTTTTCCGGCGCCCTGGCCAGTGGCAATCTAAGCCGGGTGGCGCGGGCTTAAATCAGAACGAGGTTGAGCGTGTCGCGCCCAACCTCAATATGTTCCTGTGGCGTCCTATCCTTGCCGAACCGCCGTTGTACGACATGCTGGCATTGCGGCAGTGGGTGACATTGCGGGATGTGATGGACGCGCATGAAGCGCTGGATTTGAAGGCGGCTTTGAACGAGCGTGCAAATGCGAAGTGATTTACTTGCCGCGAACCTTCGCCAATGTCGCATTTGATGTTCTGCCCCCACAGATCGGACACCGGTAGGCTTGAAGGCCTGAAAAGAATGTCACGAGGAACCACACTGGAATCCAAAATCCTACGGTTATGACCGATAGAATTAGGTGCAAAATGTGGTTGGGTTTGTTTCGCTCCGCCAGCACGTACCGTGCGTCTGTAGCGCAATACCTTTGCTTCTTTTCAACAGCCATCGTTCCTCGCTTCCTGCCTGATATTCGGAATATGGCGTTCTCCTAAGGATGTAGCAACCCATGATCATTGATGAACTGGTCGCCATTCTTGGTTACGACATTCAAGGTGAAGCCAACCTCAAGAAGTTCACAGCAGGCATTGAGACGGCTGCGGCTAAACTGGTCTCGTTTGCGGCGGTCGCCACTGCGGCTGCGGCTGGTGCAATGACGCTCTTGGGCAAGAATGTCATATCCACCTCAGCGACGTTCGAAAGCTATGCCGCTACCCTTGAAACCATTGAAGGATCAGCGGAGAAGGCGAAAGCCTCTCTGGATTGGGTTGCGAACTTTGGCAAGACCACGCCTTACGAAGTGGGCGAGGTGACAGAAGCGTTCGTCCGGCTCAAGGCTTACGGCCTAGACCCCATGGACGGCACACTGTCGGCTGTGGGTGACGCTGCAAGCGCCATGGGCAAAGGTTTGATGCAGGGCGTTGAAGCCATTGCAGACGCGGCCACGGGCGAATTTGAGCGGCTGAAAGAGTTCGGCATCAAGTCTAAGGCTGCGGGTGACGATGTCACATTCTCGTGGTCCAAAAACGGCAAGGAACTGACGAAGACCGTCAAGAAAAACAGCACGGAAATCACGAAGTTCCTGAAAGAGAACTTTGGCGACCGCTTCAATGGCGCCATGGAGAAGCAGTCCAAGACCTTCAACGGCATTGTCTCGAACTTGCAAGACACATGGGTGGACTTCCAGCGCCGTATAGGTGATGCGGGGTTCTTCGATGCGGTCAAAAACCAGCTTGGACGCCTTACTTCATTTATTGATAGGCTGGACGAGGACGGGACAATTGACCGATGGGCGAAGAACCTGTCGGACGGGTTTGTCTGGGCGACAGACGTGATCGGTAGCGCCTTTACTGTGATGCAGCGCAACTTCGCCACGCTTTCCCAGATCATAGATGAAAACAAGGGTGTGTTCGAAGCCTTCAAGTGGGCGCTGGTGGCCTTGGCTGCTTATGTGTTCCCGATCACGGCGGTTATCGTCGCGCTGGGCTTGGCGCTTGAAGACTTCCTGACCTACATGCGCGGCGGTGAGAGCGTTATAGGCGCGTTCATCGAATGGATGAAGCAACTACCGTCCACGCTGTCCGATACGTTTGGTGAGCTGTTTCCAAAGGCTATAGCAGCCTTTCAGAACATCATCGGTGCCATCCAGAACCAGAACTGGTTAGCGCTGGGGCAGAATATCGCCCGGTTCTTCTTGGATGGCGTTCGGGAAATAGGCACGAACCTTGTTCGCCTGATCACTGATAGTGTCTCATCGGTTGACTGGTCTGGTATCGGCCTGCAAATCGCCAATGGTTTGATGACGGGAATCAAGGGGCTTGTCGGCTTTCTGGCGGGCTTCTGGAGCGAGGTGGCGTCTGATGCAATCAAGACGTTTTCTACGCTGGGCTCTGCCATGGGCCAAGCTATCTTCGATGGTTTGAAAGCGTGGGGTGCGTCTATCCAAGCTTGGTTTGCAAATCTCATTCCAAACATCAATCTTGGCGGCGCTGGTACGGGCGGAGACGGTTCCACACCGGGGCGATTTGACCTGTCGCTCAACCCAGATGATCAGCGCAAGCGCAATCTTGCCGGTGCGCAAGACGCTGCCGCAAGGGCTATCGAGAACTACCGAAACAATACCGTTCGGCAGAGCGGTGGGTCGGCGGCAACGGCAGTGGCGAACGATAACAGCCAGGACAACCGCAACCAGTCCGTGGTGATCAACTCAACAGTCAACCAGACGGTAACGCAAGCTACAGCAGCACCGGGCGCAGCAGCACAGGCAACAGGCGCGGCAGTATCCGGCGCTGTCGGCGCGGCTCGTGTAGAACAAGGACCGGCATTCTGATGAGCATGATCGCGTTTTCCCGTGTGATTGGCCCGGTGCCTATCTCGTGCATCGTGTCGGAGAAGCACCGGAGCCGGATTGAGGTCACAGAGCTGCCCGTCGAAAACGGGTCGAGGATCACGGATCACGCCTTCCTCTTGCCCAAAGAGGTAACATTGGAGGTGGCTGACAATAACGCGGCCGCCACACATGCAGCGTTGGTGCGCTTTCAAGAAAGCCGTGTACCTTTCACGCTGGTGACGGGTCTTAAGGTCTACAAAAACATGCTGATCACGGAAATCAGTCCAGAGCGGGACTCGAAGTTCTCGCGGGTGCTTCGCTGCACGGTGGACCTGAAAGAGGTGATCATCGTCAGCACGTCCTATGCAGCCTCGCCAGACGGTAAGGACAGTAGTCAAGCATCTGGCAAGCCCGGCGGCGAGAAAAGCAGCAAGGCGGCGTCTCCTGACCCTTCACGGGCATCTGGTAGCGCCACACAGGATCGAGCAACCTCAACGGTGCAGCAAGGCGACAAGGCAACGGTTACGGAGCGGGATCAATCCTTGCTTTCCAAATGGACAGGGATCGGCGCGAAATGATTTCCTTTACGGTATCCGATCAAGCCGACCAGCAGTTTTCAGCGGTGGTGAGCAACCGGCGCATCACGCTCCGGCTGCGATACAATCCAACGAACGACCGATGGTCTTTCGATCTGTCGATTGATGATACGCCAGTGCTTCATGGCCGGCGCATCGTCATTGGCGTTGATTTGCTCGCGGCGTTTGACTTCGGCGTGGGTGTGATCTTCGCGGCTCCGGTGGTGGAGGGTGCAGAACCTAACCGGGTCCAGTTGCCGAACGGCAGTGTCAAGTTGCTTCACGCGACACAGGAAGAGGCGGCGGCAGCCTCTGCATAAGAGGGATTCATGCTTCAATACTTACGCAAGATTAGAGCGACGTTCAACGGTGGTTTGACGGTCAACGCGGGCAACAGCCAGTCACACCAATTGAAGATCGGCTTCAACATCGACAAGGGCGTATCCAGTTCGCCAAACACGGCGGACATTGAGATATGGAACCTCAACGAAAGCCACCGAAATTCAATCGGCAAAGAGCTGGACACGATCACACTCGAAGCCGGGTACATGCCTCCGGGTGAGCAAGGCAATGTCGGCATCATTTTCAAAGGTGCAATCCGCGACGTAGAACACCGCCGGGAAGGCGCGGATATCGTCAGCAAGATCATATGCGGCGACGGTGATAAGGCGCTGCGCAAGGCAACCATTTCCAAGTCCTACAAGAAAGGCACCCCTGTCAAAGAGGTTGTCGAGGACATTTACAAGGAACTGGAGAAGGACGGTGTGAAGCGTGGGGAATGGAAGTTTCCCGATGACATGCCAGAAACCTATCCCAGACCATACGCCATGTGTGGGTCCTGTCGGCGTGAACTTGATACCATCGGGCGCGGCATGGGCTTCTACTGGAATATCCAGAATGAAACCATGGAGATCATACCGGGCGACGGGTACGTGGGCGGCGTGGTGCTGCTATCGGCCCAGACCGGTTTGATTGATGCGCCGACGATCACAGACAACGGCGTCCGCGTCACCGCTTTGCTCAATCCTGAAATCAGGCCGAACCGGCGTGTGCAGGTGATCAGCGAAACGCTCCAGATGAACGGCGAGAACGGCATGTTCCGGGTCTCGACATGCACCTATTCCGGCGACAATCGAGATGGTGACTTCAAGGTGGAAATACACGGCGAAGCGCTTCAAGGCGGCAAGGTCGATCAAGGCAAAATCGGCAAGCGCAAAAAGCGAAAAGCCAAGACATAGGAGGCGTTCATGCCGGGATATCTGGGGAAGGCCACCAACGGTGCACGCGATGTCATTGGACAGCAGATAGAAGCCGACAGAGAAGCCATGCTGGGGCCGATACCGGGGCAGGTGGTGGATTATGACCCCGCCAGCGGAACGGCCACTGTGCAGCCTCTCTATCGGCCTGTGCACAACGGCGAGCAGGTTGATATGCCTGTCCTATACGAGGTGCCGGTGGACATGCCGCGCACGGGTAATGCAGGCATCACGTTTCCGGTCCCGGCAGGCACTAAGGTTATGCTCACACCGCAAATGCGAAGCATGGACAACTACGACACGGGCGAAGGTCGGTATGCTTTCGACAGCCGGTCCTTTGCACTGTCTGACATGCGCGCCTCGATCTCTGGCGGCGACAGCTTGGCCGATCCATTGCCTAACGTGGATCCGGACAATTTCCACATCCGGTTCGACCCAGAAGGCCAATACGGAGTTCGAGGAAGCCCGGAGGGAAAAATCGCCATCGAGGGTGCGGAAGGCAACGTCTACCTAATCCTGGCGGAGTTCATGGAGCTGGTGGCGTCGGATCAATTGCAGATCAATTACGGCTCATCGGCAGGCACAGGCCACCAATTGCAGAACCGCGCGCAGCTGATTGAGTTGGCCGCGAAAGTAAGGGCGATGGCGCTATGACTGAACGTGTAGGGCTGGCCATTGATGAAACCACCAATGACCTGAGATTGACCGCTGACGGCAATCTGGCGCTGGTGCAGGATGCAGAGACCGTAGGTCAACACGCTCGCCAGCGGCTGAATACGCACGAAGGCGAATGGTTTCTTGATACGACAGCCGGTGTTCCTTGGCTGAACAACATCCTCGGGTCTGGTTATGACCCGGCACTGGCCGAAGGCGTCGTGAAGGCGGAGATACTGGACACGGACGGCGTTGAGGAAATCACCTCATTCTCTGTTCGGTTCGACCGCTCCACACGCGGGCTTGTGATCCACGGCGTCAACGTCCGAACTGAATATGATATAGAGGTTGAAGTATGACCGATTACGGCGTTGTTTCGACGGGATTTTCGCGCAAGCCGCTATCCGTGATCCTGTCTGAGATCGAAGCCAGCAACATCACGATATTCGGTCCCGGTCTGGTGCAGACGTCACAGTCGCCTATGGGGCAATTGAACGGGCTGCGTGCCGATTTGATCACACAAGCATGGGAAATGTTCGAGGACGTCTATCAGTCCTACGATCCAGATCAGGCGGACGGCACGCGGCTGGATATTCTGGCCCGCCTGCGGCTGATCACTCGGCAATCAGGTGAAACAGATGCGTCGTTGCGGTCTGCAATATCGAACGCCGGTCTGGCCAATACCCGGGATGCTGACTTCTACCGCGCTGTGGTAAATGTCGACGGCGTGACCTATGCCAAGATTTACGCGAATGACGACAACACCATTGATGCAAACGGTCTGGATCCACACAGCGTGAGCGTGGCCGTGCTGGGCGGCGATGATGTGGAAATTGCAACGGTCGCGCGCCAGTACATCGTCCCCGGCATTTCGTCGTTCGGCAATACGGCGGTATCAACCACGGTCGGCGGGTTTTGCCGCTCTATGAGGCTTTTACGGCCTGATGAGGTGCCAATCACGCTTGCACTCACTGTATCGAAGCAGAACGGTGCGAACGGTTGCCCACCACCATCAAATGCGGCCATTGCTCAAGCGCTTTGGCTACAGTTCAACGCGGCTGCAACGCGTCCTGACAACGGGCAGGACATCACGCTTCACATGATCCGAACCTATGTGTCATGCGCGTACCCGAACGTTCAGATCATGGACATTGACGGTGGCAGGGTAGGCGGCGCTCAAGGTGATCTGCCTATCAGCATCGGTTTTGCAGAGATTGCCACGCTCGGACTGAACGCGATCACCATCACGGCGGTATGACATGCCTTACACTCATCTGGACGCATGGCTTGATACTGCTGACAGTAGCACGGCTGATGCTTCCTCGACGGCACTGACGGCAGACACCGGCGGATTGTCTGGCCCGGCTTTGATCGAAGAACGGATCAACCGGATACTGACGCAATACCGGGAAAGCCCTCGGCTTCTGGGCATCCTTCGAAATGATCTTGAAGCGGTCGCGGACATCATCGTCGCCAGCTTTTCACTGCCGGATGCGTTCGACATCAACAGCGCGACCGGTGATCAATTGACCCTTGTCGGCAAGCGTCTGGGCTGGCCACGTTGCCACTGCGTTTGCACCATTCAGCCGGTGTTTGGATTCTCGTGCGGGCAGGTGACGCCAAACCAGCCAATCGTTGGGTTCTGCGAAGGTGGTTCATGGTTCGGCTGCAATGAGGCGGGCACGACAGATTACTGCTTTGCCGACGATGAGGTCTATCGCAATTACCTGCTGGCGCGCCGGTATCAGGCGTTACAGCTTTGGGACATAGAAAGCCTTCAAGACGCGGCTGCCCATCTGTGGGGCGACAGTGCTTCGGTGGTCAACATGGGTGGTGGTCGCGTGGCCGTATCGCCGGGCCGTTCGCTTACACTTGCAGAGCAGACAGAGTTGCCGCTGGCCTTCCGAGTCCTGCCAATCGCACCGGGCATCAAGCCCCACGTATCGTTGAACGCCGGTCCGGTCTTCGGGTTCGGCGCTGGCTGGGCTGGCCTTTGCGAAAGCGCGGAATGGTTCTGCCCAACACCGATCGATCCTTACACCTGCTCATAGGAGTGGCTAAATGCCGTTATTCACAAAAGGGGTTGCTCCTTGGAACAGCCTCGATGACAACACGCGTGCGCCGCTCGCTTCTGAACTTGAAGGCGGCTATCCATGCGGGCAGGCTGACCAAAGCCTGTTCAATTTCACAACCGGCTATCCGTGGGGGCAGATACACAACGTTCTGCTGAGTTCGGCGGTATCGGTTGACTATCCGAACCTTCTCCAGCTTGCGCAGGCTATCCAGTCGCAGAAGATGAACTACACGGTTGCGGCAGGATCAACCAATGCGCTGACTGTCGCTTTGACCCCTGCACTGGAGTCTTATCAGGACGGTGTGCTTATCCGCATGAAGGTAAGGATAACCAATACCGGCCCTGCAACGTTGAGGGTTGGTACGCTGGCAACCCTGCCAATCGTGCGCGCCGACGGTTCGCCTTTGCAGCGTTCGGACCTCATTGCCGATCAGGTTGTTGATCTGGTCTGCACCGGCACAGCGTTTCAGGTGTCGGGTCTCAAAACCATTGATCTGCCCAGCCGTAATCTGTGGTCCAAAACCACGGCTGGCGCTGGCAGCTTCGTTGTACCTGTAGGCGTCTTCAAAATCTTCGCTCGGGTTGTCGGCGGTGGCGGTGGTGCTGCGGGTGTCGGTCAGTACGCAGACGGATCGGCCAAATGCTCGGGCGGCGGTGGCGCTGGTGGGTATGCTGAAAAATGGATCGATGTTGTTCCCNGTGAACAACAATGGTAGCCCCGGCCAGAATGGGGGCAGCACCACTCTGACTGCTAACGGCACCATTATCTCAGCTACCGGCGGGGAACAGGGTTCCGGTGCCACCACTGTCGCAGGTGGTTACGGCGGCATTGGCTCCGGTGGTGATTTGAATTTCGCTGGTGGGTTTGGAACCGATGGTGCGCCCGTAAATGGTGTCTATGGCGGTAACGGCGGCGCTGGTGCGTTCGGTGGTGGCGGTCGATCCGGCACAAACGGCGGTATCAATGGCGTTTCTCCCGGCTCTGGCGGCGGTGCGCACTACGGTTATTGGGCTGCAAACGGCAAGGGTGGCAATGGCGCTGACGGCGCAGTCATCATTCAGTATTAAGGGAACGGTCATGAAGTACGCCAGAATTGCAAATGACATCGTGGCCGAAGTGGTTGATCTACCGGACGACATGGCGGTGACAGATCTGTTTCACCCGGACATCGCGAAAACGATGTTTGAAGCACCAGCGGATGTAGACCAAGGGTGGTCATACATCGAAGGTGAATTCGCGCCTCCGACAGTTGAGGGCTTTGACCTCGACCAGATCAAGGCTGACTTGGCCGCAGCGGTTGATGCATCGGCGGAAGTGGCCCGGCTCAAATACATCACACCGGGTGCGGGGCAGGCCATGACCTACCAGCAGAAGGTTGATGAGGCCAAACGTCTACAAGCTGCTGAGGGCACACCGAAGGCGGCTGACTATCCCATGCTGTCGGCAGAGGTCGGCATTACCGGCAAGACGCTGGTAGCCGTTGGTGAAACCGTGCTGGCTTCCTTCGCACAATGGCAGCAGGTCGGCGCACAGATCGAAGGCTTGCGGCTGGGTGCCAAGGCCAAGATCGGCGCTGCCAAATCCGAAAAGACAGTCCGGGCCGCAGCCGTGGTTGACTGGCCTTAATCCAAAAAATCAGGATACCCATCCATGGCTATTAAAACGATCAATGTTGGCGTCAAACCCAACGATGGGACCGGCGACCCTAATCGTGACGCATTCATCAAAGCGAACGACAATTTTCAGGAACTGTTTTCGAACACGGATGCCGCACAGGTAGCGACAGACGCTGAGGCTCTACAGGGCATTGACGATCTGCGGCGCATGACGCCAGCCAAGGTGCGCAAATTCGTTGAATCGTTCGTGGGTTCGGCAGGCCGCAAGGCAATCGAGTTCTTCGCGACGGCTACCGAACGCGATGCTATCAACGCGGCACTCACAGCCACCAATGCTACTGTTTCCACCCTTGCGGACTCTGTGCAGGGTGCAGCCGCAGGCAACGTCAGTGCCGTGTCGTGGTCTGTATTGAGTGCCATCGTTGGAACTCGTGTAGGGCAACCTGCGACTGTGGCTGATACGGACACCGGCACTCACACCGATCCGGTTGTGGGCGGCACTGTCTCCAACGCTGGTGAATACGCTTGGAGCGCAAGTCCGGCTGGATGGCGGTGGGTAAGCAACTCTGCCAGTCTCGTGAAGACTGCGGTGTCTCCATCCGCCCTTTATTTCGGCTCGTCTCCGATCTTGTCGGATTGGTTCGGGGATTACGGTCAAGCCAGAACCTTCTATGTCAACCGGACGTTTTTCGCCCGCACCTTGAAGGGCGCAACCTCGCTCACAATCGGCACTGACAGTGCACGTATCCCAGGCTATACGGAGCTACAGGTTTCCGGCACGACCACTCTGTACGGGGTTTTCATCAACCGCCTTACAGGTGAAATCACAGCGTTCGCACAGAACGCATTCCCGGTCTTGAACGATACGCAAGTGCACCTGTTTGACGTGCGGGGCGGCATCATCAGCAATGAAGATTACCCCGTCATTCCGATTGAGAATGGAATAGGTGGCTTGTACGCCTTCAATGCGTTCGTCATTGAAGAAAACAACACCATCCTTGTGCCGCGCGTATCGTGGAACAGCAGACTTTTCAGTTCGATCCGGCCTACTCCAGCAGGAATGTTCGAAAAGGAAGTAACAGGGTTTGCTTCGTCGGCAACCGGCCAAGTGCTTTACTTTGACCAGATCGCAGCAGCAAAAGGCATTGACCCATTCATCGTTGCGAGCAACCCGGCTTGGCCTGAAAGCGCAACAACGTTCCCGCTTGTCAGCAAGGCAGGCAGCGCGTCCCCGTATGCGTCGCCAAAGGGAGTTCCGCTTATCGGTGCGGTTCCGGGCGGCAGTGTTCCAAACCAAGCCAATATGGGCAAGAACGCAGTCGAGCGCGCTACTCTGCTTTACCGCACCACCTTACCCTGTGACATCACAAATGCCGACTTGATTGCACTCGGGTTCACTCGTGGCGTTAACGACACGACTTACTACACGCCTTACTACGGGAACGCCCTCAAGGATCCAACTGCCGGCGCTCTTTTGCATGCTCGCTTCTATGTGCAAAGTGATGCAGACAACAACTTCCCTGTTATGCAGGCGCGTTGGTTGGACGCGAATGGTGCCACCATAACCACGGTGACGGCATCTATCGAAAAGCAGATCGGCCTACGGGCAGCAAGCTATTTCGTTCGGGGTGCAATCCCAGACGGCGCGACAGGCGTATGGTTTGGAACCATTGCAGCCGCGAACCGGGATATTCGTCTGTGTGGCTTGCAAATGCACAGCGGGGCTCGCGTTCCACTGTGGATCCTGCGGTCTGATTATCCGGCACCTGTTGACGCGTCTGGAAGCGACCCAACCACAAACCCGGCTGTCAAGCAGGCGATACTGCTTGCTGGCGACAAATCAGACGGGAAGCTTCTATACCCGAGCGAAATGTTCTTGATAGAAGGACGGGAGCAGAAGCTGTACGGAGACCAGTTGTTTGAAACCCGTACGGACGGCCAAGACGTGTTTATGACGTTGGAAGCGCGTTCCATGATGGCAAACAACGAATGGCCTTTGCCAGCCTCCGGCAAGCGTGAATTGACCGTTAAAGGGGGCGCTCTTGCCGCGTCAACGGCTTTGGTCACCCGCACAATCAGCCAAGCGAGCAAGGATAACCGATCCCTGCGCGAACTGAACGTACGGACCGCCGGCCTGACTGCGCTGACCGGTTCGTCTTCGACGGCTCTGTTCATCGGCGACAGCCTGACTGAGTTCACTGGTTACCCGCAAGCGGCAGGTCGTGAATTGGCCAAGGCAGGCATGACACTGAACTTCACCGGCACGGTGGATATCAGAGAAGCTGATGCGGCAACTGGTGGACAGAACATCGTGAAGGGCGAAGGTCGCGGCAGTCGTGACATTCGCAACTACACCTATCAGGACGGTACGGGGGCTGCTGTTCCCTGTGATCCATTCCCAGACAGCTTTATCGCTACCTATCTGGCGATGAGCACAACGGACAAAAAGGCTTACAATCCGTTCCTACGGCCTGCTACCGGAGCGGACCCAGCGGACCGCGTGTTCAATGGGTACATCTTTGATATGCGGTTCTACCTGACCCGTTTTGGTCTGGCCGATCCGGCGATTGTCGTTTTCAATCTGGGTACGAACGACATCAATCACGGCGGGCTGCCTGCGCAGTCGGCTGCGGTTGCCACCGGCATCAAGGTTCTAATCGCTCAAACACTGTTGGCGTTGCCAAACGCTTATGTAGGGCTGGTGGTAAACCCGCTTCCCCGCACAGTGTCTGGTGACAGCAAATGGTCACAGCAGGTCATGCTTTACAAGATACTTCAAGCCGCCGCACTGGCGCGTACAGAACTTGATGGGGCAGGGCGTCCACGGGTATCGCTCATTCCGGCATATGCTCACTGCACGCCAGATACGGGCTATACTGAAACAGCAGGCGATACGGACCCCGCTACCGGTGCCAAGACTGTCTCAATGACCGATCCCCTGCACTATAAGGGAACCGTCAAAGAGCAGGTTGGGCGAGCTGTCGCGGCTTGGATTGCTTGCCGAAAGGTGGGGGCTTAGGCCCCCGCAACCTTTGCTTCACGCACATTCGTAATCCGTAGGGCCGCTTCCTCGGGCGTGATGCCAAGTTCGTTCAGAATAACCTCCACGTGATCCCAATACTCAGACGCCTGCGCTTCGTTGTAGCTTTCGATCTGGTAAACGGGAACCATCTCATATCCGAAAATGGCGTCGATGAGTTCCTTGATGCCATCGGGCGGTGTCTCAGGTCTTGTGGACTGATTTGTCATTATTCTCTCCTTGATAAAACGATGATTGCACGGGCACCCCACGGCATCAAGTGATGCTTGGTCCCTATGGTTCAAAGGACATCGCTATGAATTTCAACACATGGCTGCAAAGCCGGTTGACGGCGCACGGCTATCCAGTCGGTGCCATTGACGGGATTGTTGGCGGCAAGACAATTAAGGCGCTCTATAGCTTCCTGTCGGCAACGAAGCTCACAGACGGCGATTTCATTGAGATAGCCGCGAAGCTGGATGCCCAACCGGAAACCGCGCCCGCGCCTGTCTCTGGCGGAATGAAGACTAGCGCCAATGGCCGCAAGCTTATCGCGGAACACGAAGGCAATATGCTGACGGCCTATCAGGATAGCGTGGGGGTCTGGACAATCGGCGTGGGCCATACCTCTGCGGCCGGCGCACCTGTCGTCACCAAGGGCATGAAGATCACCGCCGCGCAGTCAGATGAAATCTTGTCGCGCGATCTGGCTAACACTGAGAAGGAAGTTCGCGACCTACTCAAAGTCGATGTGACGCAAAACGAGTTTGATGCGCTGGTGTCATTGGGTTTCAATATCGGCGGTACCGCGCTTGGCAAGTCAACATTGATACGCAAGCTGAACGCTGGCGACTGGGCGGGGGCAGCCGATCAGTTCCTTGTCTGGAACAAGGCCAAGGGCCGCGTACTCGCTGGCCTCACAAAGCGCCGCAAAGCTGAGCGTACACTCTTTCTCTCCAAGTAGGACGATTTACTATGAAAACCTTCTTTCTCGCTCTGTGGCCCGTACTGGAGCCGCTGGTAGCTCTGTTCGTCACCATTGTCGGTCCCGTGCTGGTGACATGGATTTCAGCACAGCTTATCGCTTTCCTTAAGATCAACAGCGAGGCTCGAAAAGCCGAGCTGGAAAAGACGGTGAGCGAGGCATTGCATCGGTCCATCGCCAACGGACTGAAAGCCGCTGTCACCAAGTTCAAAGCGGACTCGGTGTCTACGGTCATCATCAACGCAGCCGCCGACTACGTGGTTGCAAACAACCCGGATGCAATCAAGCGGTTCGATATCTCACCGGGCACGCTGAACGAGATGATCCTTTCGAAGGTGCCAGACGTTCTTGCCACAATCAACAAGGCAAACACGCCATGATCATCGTCCGCGTGTACCGAGGTGTTGCCGATCACTTCCCCATCCGGGTATCGGAATGGGTCATGGTATGGCCCGCCCTCGGCATGTGGCTGGCTTTGCAGATCGACATCAACATGTTCACCACATCGCCATCGTTTACCACTTTGGCGGAATGGGGCAGCCAAGGCACATGGGCGCTTGTCGTTGCAGCCAGTGCGATATGCAGACTGGCCGCGCTGACAATCAACGGCACGTTCAAGGGTTTCGCTTTCTCGCCGCAAATCCGGGCAGCGGCTTCAATCGTCGGCGTCGTTGTCTGGTCGCAGATCAGTTTGGGGTTCTTTGTTGCCTACATGAGTTCCGGCGGCGCTCTGTCTGGCGCTGTCGTTTGGTCTACGCTCGTACTTCTGGAAATCGCCAATGTGCACCGGTCATGGTCCGATGTCGGCAAGAATGCAAGGGATCGGTAAGCATGGACCTTGGCAGTCTCGACATTGAGAAATTGGCAAACGCAATCGTAGTGCTGGTCTGCGGGCTGGCAGCTGGGCTTGGCTTTAGGTCCGGGCGTAAAGGCACGGATAAAACCCCGCAAGCGTCTCCCGTTGGCACGGTAGAGGTCGCAGCGGCACTGGTGGACAATCGCGCTGTAGCGTCTCTCACGGGCGAGGTGGCAGCGCTCAATATCAATTTAATGGAAAGCCGGAAGGTGTCCTACGGGCATGCAGAACGGATCAACGCCAACCTACAGGATTTGACCGAAGCTGTCGAAAAACAGACAGCCGCGCTGGTCGGTCTCAAAGAGGAAATGATCCGGCGGCACTGACATAAACATTCTGAAAAAATCCCCCCGGTGGCCTTTATTGGTCGCCGGGGGTTTTTTGTCGTTTCAACTATCGCCGACCTCACCCGGCAACGCCTTCCGCCGCGTCAAATCCTTTATGCTGTAAACCGGTATGAACCCGGTGCGCTGTAGCGGCGACATGGCAGCCTTCAGTTCTTCCTTCTCACGCTCGGCTGTCTTGCACAGGAATAGCAGCGTCTCTATCGCAGCCAGCATATCGCCGCGATGATCACGAACGATAGATGAGGGGGACCATAGGTCAATTTCGTCTGGGGTGAATTTTTGGCGCACGTCTGCAATCTCCTGCGATGGTCACAGTAGCTGTGGTTTTGAACTGATGATGAATGCCGGCATCAGCGGCTTGATGTTCTCATCATGTTCTACTCGAAGGAAAGAGTCAAGCGAGTCGGCGGGATAGATGGGATTTAAGATGTCAGGTTCAGTGAACCTAGTGGGCGCTTCGTAGGGCGCTACCATAACAGTCAAATAAGTGTGCAATATCAGGTAGTTCCGATGGTGGTCGTGACAGGGATTGAACCTGTGACCCCTACGATGTCAACGTAGTGCTCTCCCGCTGAGCTACACGACCATTCGGTGAGGCGCATACACCACAAAACCCTTTGCCACGTCAAGTGTGCTTTTCAGAATTTTGTGATGTTTTTCGGTTTGTTAGGCGGCCAGCATCTTGTTCACTTCATCCACCAGATCACGCAGGTGGAAGGGCTTGGATAGCACCTTGGCGTCCTTCGGTGCCTTGGAATCCGGGTTGAGCGCTACAGCCGCAAAGCCGGTGATGAACATGACTTTCAGGTCCGGGTCCAGTTCGGTTGCGCGGCGCGCCAGTTCGATGCCATCCATTTCCGGCATGACGATATCGGTCAGCAGCAGGGAAAAAGGTTCTTCACGCAGCCGGTCATAGGCGCTTGCGCCATTGTCATAGGACAAGACCTTGTAACCTGCTTTTTCCAGCGCTTTGACCAGAAAGCGACGCATGTCGTTATCGTCTTCAGCTAGGAGAATTTTTTGACTCATGGGATTGGCCGCTGCTATTCTTTAAAAAGGATTTTCTGCCCGCACAAGACGGCATTTGGGTAAATATCCGATGAACGAAGCCGAATTCAAGGCCGCACACGCAACTGTGCGCCAATCTTAGGTTATCGTGATGGAAAGTCTGGACACAGCCATGCCAGACTGGCAACATGACAACCAGCCAGAGCATGTATAGCAGGGTATGATGACGGCGGAAATGTATGCCAGTGAGCCGTTCGATGTGTGCGAACCCGATGCACTTCGTCTGCCGATCGTGCTGAACTCGCCTCACAGCGGACGGGATTATCCGGCTGCTTTCCTCAACGCGTCCAGGCTGGATTCCCTGTCGATTCGCCGGTCGGAAGATCATTATGTCGATGAACTTTTCGCCCCTGCCGTGGCACTGGGCGCGCCGCTGCTGCGCGCACATTTTCCACGCGCCTATCTCGATGTGAACCGCGAGCCCTATGAACTCGACCCGCGCATGTTCGATTCGCCGCTGCCGCCCTACGCCAATGTCAGTTCCATGCGGGTGGCCGGTGGGCTTGGCACCATTCCACGCCTTGTGGCGGAAAACATGGATATTTACCGCAGCCGCCTGCCGCTCGCCGAGGCATTCGAGCGTATTGAGACAATCTACAAGCCCTACCACGCCTGCCTGCGGCGGCTGATCGCCCGCAGCCATGTCACCTTCGGTTTTGCCGTGCTGCTCGATTGCCATTCCATGCCCAGCAATGTGAGGCTTCCCCATCACACTCTTCGACCCGATATTATTGTGGGGGATCGTTACGGCACGAGTGCGTCGGCAGACCTGTCGCACTGCGCGGTGGCGCTTCTGGAGGAGCTCGGATTTTCCGTGGCGCGCAACAAGCCGTATGCCGGTGGTTTTATCACCGAGCATTATGGCAGGCCAGCGCGTGGGCTGCATGCCCTGCAACTGGAAATCAATCGGAGCCTCTACATCGATGAACTGACGCTGGAGAAAAAGCCGCAATTTGCAAGGCTCGCCGCCGATATGCTGACCTTCGTGGCGCAACTGGCTGAGCATGTAGAGATATTTGCCGATCAAAGCCGTCTGGCGGCGGAATAGATCGCTCTCAAAAATCAAACCAATAACCCTCAAGGCTTCTTCATGCTTCCAGATCGTGCTTTTTTCAATCAGCTTGCCGAAGCTGCCGCGGCAGAAACGCTGCCCCGGTTTCGTACCGGTATCAATGTGGTGAACAAGGAAGCCGCAGGCTTTGATCCGGTGACGGAAGGCGACCGCGCCGCAGAAACCGCCATTCGCGCGTTGATCAGCGAACGCTATCCCGAGCACGGTATTCTAGGTGAGGAACATGGCAGTGTGGGGCTGGACCGGGACTATGTCTGGGTAATTGATCCCATTGATGGCACCCGCGCCTTTATCTCCGGCCTGCCTGTCTGGGGTACGTTGATCGGCCTTTACCGCAACGGCAAGGCTGTGATGGGGATGATGGATCAGCCCTTTACGGGCGAGCGGTATTTTGCCGACAGCACCCATTCATTTTATGAAGGCCCGGGCGGCGCGCGGACGTTGACGAGCCGCAAGGGTGTGACGTTGGCGCAGGCCACGCTGTTTACCACGTCGCCACATTTGCATACGGGCGAAAACAAGGCCCGTTTTGATGCGCTTGAAAACACCGTGCAACTCAGCCGTTACGGCACGGACTGCTACGCATTTGCGCTTTTAGCATCCGGACATATCGATCTGGTGGTCGAATCTGGTCTGAAGCCCTATGATATCGGCGGGTTGATTGCGCTGATCGAGCAGGCGGGCGGTGTGGTAACCACATGGGATGGTAGCCCGGCGGAAATGGGCGGCGATATCGTGGCGGCAGGCAGTGTGGCCCTGCATGCGGAGGCACTGGCGCTGCTGAGAGGCTAAAGTCAGCTTCCCATACTGCCATCGTCCCCTTGTGTGCCAGGGATAAAGGCTTCTATAGCCGCCATCACCTGCGCGCGGTAGCGGTCCGCCTCCTGCAGCAGTTCGTGGCGTGCGCCGTCAATGGGGATGAGGTGTCCTGCCCGGAAATTGCGGGCAAACGCCTCGAAAACGGAGAGGGGCACCAACGGGTCCTGTCCCGGTGCCAGAACCAGCGTGGGAATATGAATGCGGGTAAGGTGGCCGCGCACCGTGACACGCCGGATGGCGCTCAACAACTCATGCAGCCACCGGCCGCTGGGTTGCGCCAGAAACAACTCGGGATGATGCTCCACAATCGCCATGTTTCGGGCGAAACGTTGGGGATCGGCGGTCAGGAGATTTCGCTCGAAACCAGCCTGTTGACGCTCCCGGCTAAGGGGCAGGGACCCAAGGCCGAGCATGCTGGTCATACGGGCCAGTACCGCAACCAGGCCCGGGCGAATGATCTGACCGCCGAGATGAATGAACGGCGCACAGAGCACCATGCGGTCGATCCGCCCTTCCAGTTCCGGTGCCAACGACAGCGCGACCAGACAGCCCATGGAATGGGCAAGAAGGAAAAACGGGCGGCGTGTATCCGGCAGCACGATGTGATCCATGAACAGCCGCAAATCGTCTTCATAGTCGGAAAAGCGCCGGACATGCCCCCGGCGCACATGCTTCATCAAACGATCCGACGCACCCTGTCCGCGCCAGTCGAAAGTAGCAACCCACAGACCCCGCGCGGTCAGGTCGCCAATTGTTTCATAGTATTTCTCGATTGTTTCATTGCGTCCCTGCAACACCAGCACGGTGCCGTGGCATATCTCCGTCTCGCTACGGAAAACTGCGTAGCGGAGGCGGCGGCCGTCACTGCCTTCGAAAGTGCCGGCATGGGCCTGCGGTGGAACGGGATTATCAGGCGTCGCGTGAAGCATAACAGTCATCATAAACCCGGAATGGTCGGTAAAGTGTGCCGCTAACAGGGTTAGGAGATCGCAGCGCATCCGTCAAAGAAAATGCTGTCCAAAAGCCTCTTGACGCTCGCCAAATCAATTCCCATCTCTTGGTTCACAGGCGCCGATACCGGGTCTGTTCACCGGTTTTGCACTCGCCTCGTGAAGGGAATGTGAAACCACCTATCGCAATTCGTCGCTCACTGGAGGACACCATGCGTCACGTTGATTTTTCCCCCCTGTACCGTTCCACGGTTGGTTTCGACCGCCTGTTCACCATGTTGGACAGCCTCGGCCAGCCAGATCAGGCCCAGACCTACCCACCCTACAACATTGAGCGCACCGGCGATAACACCTACCGCATCACTATGGCCGTTGCCGGTTTTGACCAGAGCGAACTGAGCATTGAAGCCCGTGAACAGACGCTGACCGTGAAGGGTGAAAAGGCCGACGACAAGGCCGATGAGATCGCTACACAGTTTCTGCATCGCGGTATTGCCAAGCGCGCGTTTGAGCGCCGCTTCCAGCTTGCCGATCATGTGGAAATCAGTGCCGCTTCGCTGAAGAACGGTCTTCTGCACATAGACCTGCTGCGCCAGATTCCCGAAGCTGCAAAGCCACGGAAGATTGCGATTACAGCGGCCAATGCAGAGCCCAAGCAGATTGAAGCCACCACGGCTGCTGCTTAAACGTTCGGTTGCAGTCGATAACAAGGCGGTGCCCCTGAGGGGGTGCCGCTTTTTGCGTTTATGATTGGGTAACGGTCACGACCAGCGCGGGCTTTGGCTGTCGTGCAAATCGCTGGGCCAGCACCGCGCACACCATCAGCTGAATCTGGTGGAAAATCATGATGGGCAGAACAATTGCCCCCACACTCTGTCCGGCAAAGATAATGTTGGCCATGGGCACACCGGTCGCCAGCGATTTTTTCGAGCCGCAAAAGGTAATCGTGATCTGGTCCTCCCGCGAAAAGCCCATCAGGCGGCTGCCGAAATAGGTGATCATCAACACCAGCGCCAGAAGCACGATATCGACAGCGACGACAACGATCAGATCCTGCGCCGACAGTGTTTGCCAGATGTGCTGGGTAACAGCCTCGCTGAACGCTAGATAGACGACCATCAGAATGGAGCCGCGATCCACCGGCATCAACAGGGTTTTGCGCGCGCGGATGAAGTTGCCGATCCACGGTTGCAGGATTTGCCCGATCACGAATGGGGCCAGCAATTGCAGCAGGATGGAGGTCAGTGCATCCAGCGAAAAGCCACCATGCCCGCCTGCCGAAAAGACCAGCCCCACCAGCAAGGGCGTCAGAAACATGCCGAAAATGTTGGAGGCCGATGCCGAGCAGATGGCCGCTGGCACATTTCCGCCTGCCATGGACGTAAACGCAATGGACGACTGCACGGTGGAGGGCAGCACGCATAGAAACAGAATGCCGGTATAAAGCGCCGGTGTCAGCAGGCTGGGAACCAGCAGGCTGGTTGCAAGGCCAAGTAGCGGAAAGATGGCGAAGGTAACGGCCAGAATCACCAGATGCAGGCGCCAATGCAGCAACCCCGCCAGTACGACCTCGCGCGACAGCCGCGCGCCGTGCAGGAAGAAAAGAAGGCCGATTGCGATTTTCGTCGCCAGTCCAAAAATCTCCGCCGCTTCACCACTGACCGGAAGGAAAGACGCTACGGCGATGGTGGCCAGCAGCATCAGGGTGAACGTGTCGGGCAGGAAACGGCGCATTGGGGTCTCATTTGGTATGGGTAGGACGAACGTAACTGGCTTGAAGCATAAACGGAAACCCGGTCATGCCATTGCTCTCGGCAAATGTTGTCAGGGTCCTCACTAAAGTGGATACTTGTGAGCTAGGCACTCTCCACTCTCCTCCGTCATTCCTGTGCTTGTCATAGGAATCCATGACGGGTCCAAATGAAATTAGAGAGTGCCTCTAACGACCCACCATCAGCAATGGGCCAGAAATCCATCCACATCGGCCTCTATAGTCGCAAAGCTCGTCACTAGACGGATCATCACCTCGTCGTCTGCCACCTGTCCCGCCAAGGCAGCCGGTACGTGCCAGTCATAAAACACGGCGCCCTTATCGCGCAGGGTCTGGGCTGCCTGCTTGCGGATAATGGCGAAGACTTCGTTGCCTTCCGGCTGCCAGGCCAGCCGTGCGGTGTCCGAGCCAGAGAGCCCCGAGGCCAGCCGCGCCGCCATGGTGTTGGCGTTTCTGGCGAGCGACAACCAAAGATCGTCCTGCAAATAGGCTTCGAACTGCGCGGCAATAAAGCGCGATTTGGAAAACAGTTGCGCCGAACGCTTACGCAGATAATGCATCTCGGTGGCGCGGGCCGGGTCGAACAGCACCAGCGCTTCGGCACACCAGCACCCGTTTTTGGTGCCGCCGAAGGACAGCACGTCCACACCGCGCTTCCAGGTCATTTCGGCCGGCGTGGTGTCAAGCGCGACGAGCGCATTGGCAAAGCGCGCACCATCCATGTGCAAGGGCAGATTGTGAGCGCGGGCAACGGCGGCAATCTCGTCGATTTCGTTCAACGTATACAGGCTGCCCACTTCGGTTGCCTGTGTCATGGACACAGCCATGGGCTGCCCACCATGCACGAAATCAGGTGAAAAGCGGCGGATTTCCGTGTCTAACAGGGCAGGATCCATCTTGCCGTTCGTGCCATCGACCGGCGCCAGACGCGCACCATGCGAAAAGAACTCCGGCGCACCGCATTCATCCACATTGATGTGCGCTTCGCGGTGGCAGAACACATGTCCGCCGGGGCGGTTGTAGCTGGCAAGCGCAAGAGAGTTCGCCGCCGTGCCGGTGCCGACGAAAAAGACAGAAACATCCCGTTCGAAAATCTTGGCGAAGCTCTGCTCCACCTGGCGGTCCAGTTCGCTGGTGCCGTAGGCGCTGGCAAAGCCGGATGCGGCTTCGCTCAAGCTTTTGGAAATGGCCGGGTGGGCACCCGCCCAGTTATCGGAGGCAAAAATCATGAGAGTCGGTCCGGGATGGTTTGAAGGTGCGCCGACAATACGCGCCTCAAAAATGGGATCAATGGGGGTGTTGGTATGTTAGCGGTATTCCAGACTTTTGAAATCAAGTCTCTAAAAATGCCATGAAAATGAAATTTAATTACGTTATCCCACTGAACTTCGTAATCTTCGTGTCTGCGCTGTCATTTTTCTGCGTGAGCGGCCTTGCGAATGCGGCCAAGTTCTGTCATAAGCCTCCTGAAATAGGACAGTCATGCTGTCCTATTTCGGTCTTGAGACCGAAAGAGCCGTGGACAGCAGAATTTGATTTCTCAACCCGACGGTTTCGCTTTACGGTCTTAGGGCGCGCATCGACCGAAGTATGACCCGATACAATTGAGTAAGTTCAGGCAGACTTGAAACAAGCCGCCCCCGGCGGACGAATGGAGGACTGACGATGACCGAACCCCTGTCGCCAACCCTGTCGCACTCCGGCACGGCATCGGCCACGCACAAAACGGTCGATCACTGTTCCACCTTACCGTCCAAACAGGGCTTCCCCGAGCGTCAGGGCCTATACAATCCGCGCAACGAGCACGATGCCTGCGGGGTTGGTTTCGTGGCCCATATGAAAGGGCAGAAGTCACACCAGATCGTGCGCGACGGTCTGTTCATGCTGGAAAACCTCACCCATCGTGGTGCCGTGGGTGCCGATCCACTCATGGGCGATGGTGCCGGTATTCTCGTGCAGATTCCAGACCAGTTCTTCCGCGAAGAAATGGCGGTACAGGGCGTAACCCTGCCGCCCGTTGGCGATTATGCCGTCGGCTATCTCTTTATGCCGCAGGATCACGCCGTCAGCGACCATATTAAAAGTGTGTTTGCCGATGTAATTGCCGAAGAGGGTCAGGTGCTGCTGGGATACCGGTCCGTGCCGGTGGACAACTCATCGCTGTCGAAGGCGCCCGATATTGCCGCCACAGAGCCGTTTCATGTGCAGGTTTTCATTGGTAAAGGTGCGGATGTCGCGTCGACCGAGGACTTCGAGCGCCGCCTGTTTACCCTGCGCAAGGTCATTTCCAACCGTATTTATGCGGAAAACCAGGGTCGTGATAACGGCTTCTACATCGTGTCACTCTCGGCCAGCACGGTTGTCTACAAGGGCATGTTCCTCGCCTTTCAGGTGGGGGCATATTATAAGGACCTGAGTGATCCGCGCTTCGTGTCCGCCGTGGCGCTGGTGCATCAGCGGTTTTCCACCAACACATTCCCGTCCTGGCGGCTGGCGCACCCCTACCGTATGGTGGCGCACAATGGCGAAATCAACACCTTGCGCGGCAATGTGAACTGGATGGCCGCGCGTCAGGCATCGGTGTCGTCACCGCTGTTCGGAGATGATATCTCCAAGCTGTGGCCAATCTCCTACGAAGGCCAGTCCGATACGGCCTGTTTTGATAACGCGCTCGAATTTCTGGTGCGCGGTGGCTATTCCATGGCCCATGCGGTGATGATGCTGATCCCAGAAGCATGGGCAGGCAACAAGCTGATGGCGGACGACCGCAGGGCGTTCTACGAATACCATGCGGCGCTGATGGAGCCATGGGATGGCCCGGCTGCCGTGGCCTTTACCGATGGCCGCCAGATCGGCGCGACGCTGGACCGCAACGGCCTGCGCCCGGCACGCTACATCGTCACCACTGACGACCGCATCATCATGGCGTCGGAAGCGGGTGTGCTGCCGGTGCCGGAAGAAAACATCGTGTCCAAGTGGCGCTTGCAGCCCGGCAAGATGCTGCTGATCGACATGGAGAAAGGCCGTATTATCTCCGACGACGAGTTGAAGTCGTCACTGTCAAACCGCCATCCCTACACCAAATGGCTGAACGATACGCAGCTCATTCTGGAAGACCTGAAGCCGGTGGAGCCGCGCGCGCTTCGCCGTGACGTGTCGCTGCTCGACCGTCAGCAGGCCTTTGGCTATACGCAGGAAGATACCCGCATTCTGATGTCGCCCATGGCGACAACGGGGCAGGAGGCCATCGGCTCCATGGGCACCGATACGCCGATTTCGGCCATGTCGGACAAGGCAAAGCTGCTTTACACCTATTTCAAGCAGAACTTTGCGCAGGTCACCAATCCGCCGATTGACCCGATCCGCGAAGAACTGGTGATGAGCCTCGTGTCCTTCATCGGCCCACGCCCGAACCTTCTGGACCATGAGGGTGCCGCCCATGCCAAGCGGCTGGAAGTGCGCCAGCCAATCCTGACCAATGGCGATCTGGAGAAAATCCGCTCCATCGGCCATACCGAAGACCGCTTCGACACCAAGACGCTGGACTTTACCTATGATGTGGAACTGGGGGCCGAAGGCATGCCCGCCATTCTGGACCGCCTGTGCGAGCGTGCGGAAGCCGCCGTCAAGGGTGGTTACAACATCATCGTTCTGTCAGACCGGCAGATTGGCCCGGACCGTGTGGCCATTCCGGCCCTGCTGGCAACGGCAGCGGTGCACCATCATCTCATCCGCAAGGGACTTCGCACGTCCGTCGGTCTGGTCGTGGAAACCGGTGAGCCGCGTGAAATCCACCATTTCTGCTGTCTTGCAGGCTACGGGGCGGAAGCCATCAACCCGTATCTGGCCTTCGATACGCTGACCGACATGCACAAGCGCGGTGAGTTTCCGCCGGAAGTGGAAGCCAGCGAGGTGGTGTACCGCTACATCAAGGCTGTGGGGAAGGGTATTTTGAAGGTCATGTCCAAGATGGGCATTTCCACCTACCAGTCCTATTGCGGGGCGCAGATTTTCGATGCCATCGGCCTGAAAACCGATTTTGTTGATCGCTTCTTCTTCGGTACGGCCACCAACATCGAAGGCATCGGTCTGGAAGAAATTGCCGCAGAAACCGTCAGCCGTCACCGCTCCGCCTTTGGCAACGATCCTATTCTGCGCAAGTCGCTGGATATCGGTGGCGAATATCTCTATCGCGTGCGCGGCGAAGCGCATGGCTGGTCGCCCAACTCCATCGCCGCGCTGCAACACGCTGTGCGGGGCAATGCGCTGGATCGTTACAAGGAATTTGCCGAACTGGTGAATGGCGATGCGCTGCGCATGAACACCATTCGCGGCCTGTTTTCCATTAAGACTGCCGCCGACAGTGGCCGTCAGCCCGTGTCCATCGATGATGTGGAACCGGCCTCGGAAATCGTCAAACGTTTCTCCACCGGCGCCATGTCCTTCGGCTCCATCTCGCGCGAAGCGCACACGACGCTTGCGATTGCGATGAACCGCATTGGCGGCAAGTCCAACACCGGCGAGGGCGGCGAGGAATCCGACCGCTATCTGCCGATGCTGGACGGTTCGGCCAACCCGGAGCGCTCCGCCATCAAGCAGGTGGCGTCCGGCCGCTTCGGTGTGACGACGGAATATCTCGTCAATGCCGATATGCTGCAAATCAAGGTGGCGCAGGGTGCCAAGCCCGGCGAGGGCGGGCAGTTGCCCGGCCATAAGGTGGATGCGACCATTGCCAAGACACGCCATTCCACCCCGGGCGTTGGCCTGATTTCACCGCCGCCACACCATGACATCTACTCTATCGAGGATCTGGCGCAGCTCATTTACGACCTGAAAAACGTCAATCCGGCAGCCGATGTTTCGGTGAAGCTGGTGTCGGAAGTGGGCGTGGGTACGGTTGCCGCAGGCGTTGCCAAGGCACGCGCCGACCATATTACCGTGTCCGGTTATGATGGCGGCACGGGCGCGTCGCCGCTGACATCGCTGAAACATGCCGGGTCCCCATGGGAGATCGGTCTGGCGGAAACGCACCAGACACTGGTTCTGAACGGTCTGCGCTCGCGCATTGCGCTTCAGGTTGATGGTGGCTTGAAGACGGGTCGCGATGTCATCATCGGTGCGCTGCTGGGTGCCGACGAGTTTGGCTTTGCGACCGCACCGTTGATTGCGGCTGGCTGCATCATGATGCGCAAGTGCCACCTCAACACCTGCCCCGTGGGTGTGGCAACGCAGGACCCGGTTCTGCGCAAACGCTTCAAGGGCGCGCCAGAGCATGTCGTCAACTACTTCTTCTTCATTGCCGAGGAAGTACGGGAGATCATGGCCTCCATGGGCGTGACAAAGCTGGATGATATTATCGGCGCATCGGAGCTTCTGGAGCGCGATGCGATGGTGTCGCACTGGAAATCCAACGGTCTCGATTTCTCGAAAATCTTCTACAAGGTGGATGCGCCCAAGGAGGCAACCTACTGGACCGAGCGCCAGCATCACCCCATCGAGGATGTGCTGGACCGTCGCCTGATTGCCGAGGCCATGCCCGCACTGGAAAACCGCACCCCGGTTGCCATCGATGTGGACATTCGCAACGTGGACCGCTCTGCCGGTGCCATGCTCTCTGGCGAAGTGGCCAAGCGCTACGGCCATCGTGGCCTGAAGGATGACACGATTGCGGTAACGCTGCGCGGCACGGCCGGCCAGTCCTTCGGCGCGTTTCTGGCGCGGGGCATCAGCTTCAACCTGATTGGCGATGGCAACGACTATGTCGGCAAGGGCTTGTCAGGTGGCCGTATTGTCGTACGTCCGCCGGAGAACTCCCAGATCGTGGCGGCAAAATCGATCATCGTCGGCAACACCGTGCTCTATGGCGCGATCTCCGGCGAGTGCTACTTCAACGGCGTGGCGGGTGAGCGGTTTGCGGTGCGCAATTCCGGTGCCGTGGCGGTGGTGGAAGGTGTTGGCGACCATGGCTGCGAGTACATGACCGGGGGCGTGGTCGTGGTTCTGGGCCAGACGGGCCGCAACTTTGCAGCCGGCATGTCCGGCGGCGTGGCCTATGTGCTGGACGAGAGCGAGGACTTCCCCGAGCGCTGCAACATGGCGATGGTGGAACTGCAACCGGTGCCGGAGGAAGACGACATGCTGGAGAAGCTGCATCACCATGGCGGCGACCTCATGCACAAGGGCCGGGTGGATGTGAATGGCGATATGACCCGCCATGACGAAGAGCGGCTGGTGCAGCTGATCTCGAACCATCTCCACTATACCGGGTCGGCTCGTGCCAAGCATATTCTGGACGACTGGGCACACTTCCGACCCAAGTTCCGCAAGGTCATGCCGGTGGAGTACCGCCGCGCTCTGGAGGAAATGGAACGCATGGGAATGCCGGAGGCTGCGGAGTAATCCGCCGTCTCCGCCCCATCGCTACACTTTTGTTTTGACGCATTGTCCAAACGTAAAAGCGCTGCCGCTTCTACTGGACATGCTCTCACAGCAGCATTCAGGATTTAAACTATGGGCAAGGTAACAGGCTTTCTCGAAATCGACCGGCAGGTCGGCAAGTATCAACCGGCATCGGACCGCATTCGCCATTTCCGCGAATTCACCATTCCCATGTCGGATGCGGAAGTGGGCAAGCAGGCGGCGCGCTGCATGGATTGCGGCATTCCGTTCTGTCACGGCCCGACGGGCTGTCCCGTCAACAACCAGATCCCCGACTGGAACGATCTGGTCTATAACAACAACTGGGACGAGGCGATCCGCAACCTGCACTCGACCAACAATTTCCCGGAGTTTACCGGCCGCATCTGTCCCGCCCCGTGCGAGGAAGCCTGCACGCTGAATCTGGAAGACATGCCCGTCGCCATCAAGACGGTGGAACAGGCCATTGCCGATAAAGCCTATGAAATGGGCTATATCGTACCACAGCCGGCCACCACGAAAACCGGCAAAAAGGTTGCCATCATCGGCTCCGGTCCGGCGGGTCTGGCGGCGGCGCAGCAACTGGCGCGCGCAGGCCACGAGGTGCATGTGTTTGAACGCGAAAGCCGTCCCGGCGGCCTGTTGCGCTACGGTATTCCCGATTTCAAGATGGAGAAGAACTTCATTGACCGTCGCGTCGAGCAGATGCGCGGCGAGGGTGTTACGTTCCATTGCGGCGTGAATGTCGGCGTGGATGTGGCCATGGACAGCCTGACCGGCGAGCATGACGCGGTGCTGTATTGCGGCGGTTCCGAAACCCCGCGTGAAGCCGGCATTCCCGGGCAGGATCTGGAAGGCGTTCATGATGCCATGCCATATCTGGTGCAGCAGAACCGCCGTGTGGGCCGCGAAAACATCGACAGCACCGGCTGGCCGTCGGCGCCTATTCTGGCCGGTGGCAAGCACATCGTGGTTGTTGGCGGAGGTGATACGGCGTCCGATTGCGTCGGCACCGCATTTCGCCAGGGGGCCGTCAAGGTCACACAACTCGACATTCGCCCGCAGCCGCCGGAGAAGGAAGACAAGCTTGCGGTCTGGCCGTTCTGGGCCACGAAAATGCGCACATCGTCCAGTCAGGCCGAAGGCGCACGCCGCGAGTTTCAGGTTGCGACACTCGAATTTGTCGGTGAAGACGGCGTGCTGACCGGCGTGAAATGCTGCCATGTGGACGAGCGGCGCAAGCCGATTGCCGGTACGGAATTCATCATCCGCACCGATCTTGCGTTCATCGCCATCGGCTTTTCAGGCCCCGGCACCGATAGCGTGCTGAAAGATATGGGTGATCGGCTGGAAATCGGTCAGGACCGTCGCGGCGGCTCGTTCGTGAAGGCCAACGATACCGACTATCGCACTTCCGCCGACAAGGTCTGGGCGGCGGGCGATGTGCGCCGTGGCCAGTCGCTGGTGGTGTGGGCCATCCGCGAGGGACGTCAGGCAGCGCGGGCCATCGACGAAGCACTGATGGGCGCCAGCGTCTTGCCCCGGTAAGAAGCGGTGTTTTACAAATGAGACGCATGGCGTAAAAGGGGGGCGAAAACCCCAACAGTATAAAGAACAGCCATGCGTCCCCTAGCTATCCTTCTGAACCGACTGTCCGTGCTGGCCATTGCCATTCTCGCCATCGGCACGGGTCTGGCTCAAGCAACCCCGGCGCTGGTCATTGATGCCAAAACGCTGCAGGTTCTGCATGCCGAAGATGCAGGCCAGCCGTGGTATCCGGCCTCCACGGCCAAATTGATGACCGCATGGGTGGTGTTTGAAGCGCTGCGGGCAGGCGAGGTGACGCTGGAAACGCCGGTTGTGCTGTCGCCAGCGGCGATGAAACAGGCCTCGCTTCACGCCGGTTTGTCCGTCGGCCGCGCCATGAAGCTGGAAGACGCGCTCTATGCCCTGATTGCCGCCTCCGCCAATGATGTGGCAACGGCGATTGCGGAAACCGTGGGCGGCAATCAGGCAGACTTTGTGGCGCGCATGAACAAGGGCGCTGCCGCTCTGGGTCTGACCGGCAGCCGCTTTGCCAATCCGAATGGCTTGCCCGACCGCAACCAGCAGGTCACCGCGCGGGATCTGGCAATGCTGGGCATTGCCATTGACCGGACGTTTCCTGAGTACGCCCGCTTTTTCCACACAGGCGGCGTGACGGTCGACGGTAAGGAAGTGGACTCCTACAACGAGTTGCTCAGCCGATATCCCGGCACAATCGGTATGAAAACCGGCTTCTTATGCCTGTCGGGGCGCAATATCGTGGCGCTGGCAGAGCGTGGCGATCGCCGTTTGATGGTTGTTCTGTTGGGCGCAACGACGGAACGGGAACGCAGCGAAAGAACCGCCAAATTTATGACCGAGGCTTTCGAGGGTCGCCTGCCTGCCAGCGCGCAGTTTCTCGATGACCTGCGCAACGACGCCAAGGGTAAACCGGAGGACATGCGCGCCCGCATTTGCAGCGACAAAAGCGCTGCCTATGAGGCAGAACGCGATCTCCTCTATCCAATGGGACTGGAGGGGCAAGAAACCTATCTTGGACCTGTCCAGCCGGTTCCCATCCATGCGATTACGACATGGGCTGCCATTCCATCGCAGGATGAAAAACCGCAATCTGTTCCGTTGCCTGCTGCAAAGCCATGATTTTACGCATTGTCCGGGCGTGAAAGCGGCTCCGCTTTCACT
Organism: Rhizobium sp. CFBP 8762; assembly: GCF_014841565.1. Taxonomy (GTDB): domain Bacteria; phylum Pseudomonadota; class Alphaproteobacteria; order Rhizobiales; family Rhizobiaceae; genus CFBP-8762. The sequence continues at coordinate 79,270 of NZ_JACYUD010000008.1, read as the reverse complement.
GGAAATGCTTTACCGCTCCAAACGGAAATCATCCACGCGGCCAGCGGGTGCATCCACCACTTCGCCTTTCAATACCAAAAGGTCACGCGGGCTGTTGCCTGACGGTGCAGTTAGTGGGCCCGCGCCCAGCAATTCTGTTCCACCGTCAAGGGCCGGATCGGTAATGCCGATTGGTTGCGTTTCCTTGATATCCTCATGGCGGATGGGTGCGGTGACCAGCAAATCCGTCAATCCGGCGCTGCCCGGTGCGGTGCCGCTGCCCCCCGCCGTGGCGCTGATCGTTGCGCCGCCCAGAAGACGGCGAATGTCTTTTTCCACATAGAAAGCAAGCTTGCGCTTGCCCGCCTTGGTGAAAATGATGCCGTCCTGTCCGCGCAGACGCACCTGCTGCCCGTTGATATCCGAACCCGTCAGAACGAATTTGCCGCTCTCATCCACGAACCCGTCCCAGATGTCGATGAACTGGCCGTTCGCCTTTTCAGCTTCTGTCTTAAACAGCCCGTTCAACGTTACCATGTCGGTGGTGATAGAGGGAGACTGGAACGGTGGCATGCCCACCCACAACAGCGGTATGCCCGCTTGTTTCGCGGTATCGGCCAGCGCCGCAATGCGCGATGTATAGGCCTCGGTCCAGACCGGGGTGCGGAATTTTTCTTTTCCGCTCGCAAGCGTCATCTGCTGGCGGTCGTTCGCACCCAGACTGATGACCACCACGGAAGGCTTGGTTTCGCTGAGATAGCTCGGAAGCGTCGTCTGCCAATTGAAATAATCTTCGCGCACCAGACCCGAAGACCCATTGGCGCGGGTCTGGATGACCACGCCGGGGGAGGTCTCAAACGCTTGCTGCAAGCCATCGCCCAAAGCACTGGCGACGAAATCACCGATAACGAGCACGGTCTTGGCATCTGGCGCTTTTTCAACCGCCGGTGTCGGCGAGGCCTGGGTCACCGCGCTTGGGGCGGCTTTGCGTGGTTTCTGGACACGGCGGGGCGGGGGTGGAAAGTCGCCGGGGGCCGCACGGTACACCGGTTCGCGTGGCCGCTGCTGATTGCCGAACAGCATCTGAAACAACGTGCGGCGCTGCTCCTGCGCCTGTGCGCCGCCAGTCGCCGGCAGCGCGGCTGCAACAGCCCCCAGCGCCAGAAAGGCGGCGGCGCGCATCCACATCATTTGCGAATGCGCTTCAGCAGGTTCTGCGAGGGCTCACCATCCGGCGTCATACCCATGCGGCTTTGCAGTGCCTGAATGGCAGCTTTGGAGCCCGAGCCAAAATTGCCGTCCACTTCGCCATCGTAATAGCCAAGCTCTTTCAGGCGCGTTTGCAACTCGAACTTTTCGTCCATATCCAGCGTACCATCCGGGCGGTTCCAGCGCTGCTTCATGCCGCCATATCCGGCAAGCTGATCGGCCATCAGGCCAACTGCCAGAGCGTAGGAATTGGACGCGTTATAGCGCTTGATGACGAAAAAATTTTTGGTCATCAGAAAGCCGGGGCCGCTTGCGCCATTGGGCAAAATCAGTTCGGCGCGGTCGCCGGAGCTGCGATACCCTGTCGGCGTTGGACGGGCAAAGCCAAGCTTCGTCCATTCCGCCAGCGTTTTGGTCTGGCCGCTATAGCGGTTTCCACCGGCTGGAACCGTAACTTCGTAGCCCCAGGTCTTGCCCGTCTGCCAGCCATTCTTGCTCAACAGGTTTGCGGCGGTCGCTAACGCGTCTGGCACGGAATTCCAGATGTCACGATGGCCGTTTCCATCGGCGTCAAAAGCATACAGCATGTAGCTGGTAGGAATGAACTGTGTATGACCCATGGCACCTGCCCAGGAGCCTGTCATCTGGCTGGGTGCGATATCGCCGTTCTGGAGAATTTTCAGTGCGGCAATCAACTGCGTGCGGGCAAATTTGGCCCGCTTCGGATCGCCATAGGCGAGCGTCGCAAGTGCGCGCGGCACGTAATGCAGCCGGTCTTCCTTCTCCAGAATAGCGCCGTAGTTGGATTCCATCGACCAGATGGCCAGAAGAATGTTCCGGTCCACGCCGAACCGGCGCTCGATAGCCGCAAGTGTGCGGCCATGTTTGGCAGCCATTTCACGCCCGATCCGCACCGTGTACGGGTTTACCCGCGCATCGAGATATTCCCAGATCTGGCTTTTGAACTCGGGCTGGTAGGCGGCCTTGCCCAACACATCCGGGTCCGGCTCGGTCACGCCCTTAAAGGCTGCGCGGTAGGTGGCCTTGGTAATACCGCTTTGGGCGGCGGTGGCGTAGAAAGAATTGATCCAGTTTTGAAAACCGGCATCGGCGCGCGCGGGCGCTGCTGCCGAGAGCGACGCGAACGACAGAAACAGGCCAAGGGCTGCGTGGCGAAAGACTGGCTTACCATTTTTGATCTGGCGATTTTCGGTCTGGCTATCTTTGGTCATGGCATAGGTTCCGTTCCGGGTATGGTGGCACCCTCGTGCCGCCAAGCATCTCTCAGGTGCTGCAAACAGGGCAGCGCGTGGGCTCAACGATACGCAAACGAAGTCAACAAATTCTTTACCATGAAACTTATCTTTCGTCTGTTGTGATTTTAGATGTGTCACACTCGTCATCCGCAGTTTCTTAAGGAATTGCTCAATTAACTCAATGCGCTACGCCGGTATCTTGACGGAACGGGGGCCGCGCTACATGTAAATAAGCCGTGATCGTCGTGGATTTTTGCCATATTGATCCGGTTACGGAGCGACACATTTTTTTGCTAGGAGATGCAGGTGGTTGATAAGCGTAAGGTTCGCAAGGCAGTGTTTCCGGTAGCGGGTCTTGGAACCCGGTTCCTGCCAGCGACCAAAGCCGTGCCTAAGGAAATGCTGACGGTTGTGGACAAGCCCGTACTGCAGTACGTGGTGGATGAAGCGCTGGACGCCGGTATCGAGCACCTGATTTTTGTGACAGGTCGCGGCAAAGGCCTGATCGAAGACTATTTCGATATTCAGGTCGAGCTTGAGCAGACCCTGCGTGAACGCAACAAGACAGCCGAACTCACGCTGCTGGAAAGCATTCTGCCGGAAGCCGGTAGCACCAGCTTTACCCGTCAGCAGGCGCCGCTGGGTCTGGGCCACGCCGTCTGGTGTGCGCGCGAACTGGTGGGAGAAGAGCCATTTGCGCTGCTTCTGCCGGATATGATCATGCGCGGCGAAAAAGGCTGCCTCAAGGGCATGGTGGAACTGTACGAGCAAAGCGGCGGCAATGTGATCGCTGTTGAGGAATGCGACCCGGATCAGGCGCACAAATACGGTATCGTCGGCGTTGGCGACAAGGTTGGCGAGGGCTTCAAGGTCACGCAGATGGTGGAAAAGCCTGCCAAGGGCACCGCACCTTCCAACTTCTTCATCAATGGACGCTACATTCTCCAGCCGGAAATCTTCCCGATTCTGGCTACGCAGGAGCGTGGTGCGGGCAATGAAATTCAGCTGACCGATGGAATGCTGAAACTGTCGGAAGCGCAGGAGTTTGCCGCCTACCACTTCAAGGGCAGCACCTATGACTGTGGTTCAAAGGATGGCTTCATTCTCGCAAACGTTGCGTTCGCGCTGGCGCGCGCCGATATTCGTCCGACGGTTGAAAAGCAGCTGGCAGAGCTGTTGAACGCTGCCAAGTAATTTGGTTGAGTCTTGAAACATAAAAGCCCGCGATGATCTTGCGGGCTTTTCAGCAGTTTAAGGAAAAGTGCGACGCGGTTTTCCGTCTGACACTGCGCCAAACAAGGCTCTATTTCTGTTCGACCGAGATGCCTTGCTCGCCGATATTGACCTGCACACCGGAAGGTTCCTGTTCCTTCTGGTAAGTGTAATAGCCAAGGCCAATTACCACCACCACCAAAGCGCCGAGCACGGCGTAAAGCATATTTCTGTTCATCTCTGTCATCCCTTATATGCTGGGCCTTATATGATGGGCAACAGCTACGGCATACGCTTTCAGCCGTCAATCTCTCCCAAAAGGTCTTTGGCGCGGCGCACACTGGTGCGGCGAACGTCCGCCTCATCGCGACGGCTGGCAAAGGTTTCGCTGGCCATCAACTGTTCAGCCAGATCGACCGGCAGGGAGAGAACGACCCGTGATTCCCGGTCACTCAGGCCCCCATGGGCTGAGCGCTTGCCCGTAATCATGCCCCCCGCAACCGTGTTGTTTGTATCGGGATCGATCAGGATGAACGCACCGGTGTTGCGGTTCTGCTCGTAAGGGTCGAATATTGCCAGCTCGTCAAAGGCCAGATGCACCTTGCCAATGGCGTTCATTTCCAAAGTTTCGGATGCGGTCCACTTGCCGCTGGCCAGATCCAGCTTGGTGGAGGCCCGCACGGTTACGCGCTGGCGGCGGCTGCCGCTTTTCAGCCAGTAGCGCTTTCCCGGCTCGATACCATCGGGCTGCAACACCACGATTTGCGCATCGAAAGCAAGTCCGGTCTGCGGCGCGCTGTCAATGGCGGCAATCACGTCGCCGCGTGACACATCCACTTGCCGGTCCAGCACCAGCGTGATCGCATCGCCCGCAACGGCTGCGTTGCGCACAAGGTCGAATGTTACGATCTTGGAGACGTTGGCAACCATGCCGGAGGGAAGGATAACAACGGAATCCCCCGGCTTGACCGAGCCGCCCGCAACGGTGCCCTGATAGCCGCGAAAGCTTTCGCCCGGGCGGCAGACCCGCTGCACGGGCAGGCGGAAGCCGACTGTCTGGGCTGAACGAACGGTTGCCAGTTCCAGTGTTTCCACCAGTGTCGGCCCGTCATACCACGGCATGGACGCCTTGCCGTCGTAAACGACATTTTCGCCCTTCAAGGCTGACAAGGGAATGGCCGTCACTTGGCGGACCCCAAGCGACAGGGCCAATTCCCTGAACTCAGCGGAAATCGCATCAAACCGCGCCTGATCATAGTTGGTCAGGTCGATTTTGTTGACCGCCAGCACAAACTGGCGAATGCCCATCAAGGTGGCAATGGTGGCGTGGCGACGGGTCTGCTCCAGCAGACCGGCGCGGGCATCGACCAGCAGCACGGCGAGATCGGCCGTGGAGGCGCCCGTCGCCATATTGCGGGTGTATTGCTCGTGGCCGGGGGTATCGGCCACGATGAAGGACCGGCGCTCGGTTGCGAAATAACGATAGGCGACATCGATGGTGATGCCCTGTTCGCGCTCGGCCTGCAAACCATCCAGCAGCAGGCCAAAATCCGGCAGTCCCAGATCGTTCTGGCGTCCCAGGCCGGAATCGCGTGTCAACGTTGCGGCCTGATCGTCCTTCACCGCCTTGGTGTCCCATAGCAGCCGACCGATCAGGGTAGACTTGCCATCATCCACACTGCCGCAGGTGATCAGGCGAAGCGGGCGGGAATCTCGAACGACCTTTTGTGTTTCCACCGCCGGTGCGGCTTTCTCAACCACGGTCAATGCTGGTGCGTCGATGTCACGCGATAATGCTTCCTGAGAAAGGGCTGTTGCCGTTGCAGCTTGAGCGGTCATCAGAAGTATCCTTCGCGTTTTTTCTTTTCCATCGACCCGGACTGATCGCGATCAATCGCGCGGCCCTGCCGCTCGGAAACCGTCGCCGTTTCCAGCTCCGTAATAATGTCGTCCAGCGTGGTGGCTTGCGAGCGAATGGCACCCGTTAGCGGAAAACAGCCAAGCGTGCGGAAGCGGATTACGCCTTCCTGGAGGGTTTCGCCGGGCAGCAGTTCAAGGCGGGGGTCTTCGGCCAGAATCATCATGCCATCACGCTCCACATAGGGGCGCTTCTTGGCAAAATAGAGCGGCACAAGCGGAATATCTTCTGCCTGAATGTAGCGCCAGATATCCACTTCCGTCCAGTTGGACAGCGGGAAGGCGCGCACGCTTTCGCCCTTGCGCACCATGCCGTTATAGATGTTCCACAGTTCCGGGCGCTGGTTGCGTGGGTCCCAGCGGTGGTCCGGCGTGCGGAACGAGTAGATCCGTTCCTTGGCGCGGCTGGCCTCCTCATCGCGCCGCGCACCGCCGAAGGCGGCATCATAGCCGCCAAGGTCCAGCGCCTGACGCAGCGCTTCGGTCTTCATAATATCGGTATAGCGCGACGAGCCGTGGGTGAACGGAGTAATGTTTTCCGCTGCACCACGGGGATTGGTGTAGGAGACGAGATCAAGATCGTACTCCTTCACCACCGCATCGCGAAACGCGATCATCTCGCCAAACTTCCAGCCGGTATTGACGTGCAGCAGCGGAAAGGGGATGCGACCGGGGTAAAATGCCTTGCGCGCCACATGCAGCAGCACGGAGGAATCCTTGCCGATGGAGTAGAGCATCACAGGCTTTTCAAACTCTGCCGCGACCTCGCGGAAGATATGAATGGCTTCGTTTTCCAGCGCTTTCAGATGAGGGTCAAGCGGAGGCTTGGTTGCGGGGGTGTCTCTCAGCTCCGTGTCCGGGCGGCTGTCGGGCATTGTCATTCTCCGGAAGAAAAAATTATCGTGCGGCGCTGGATGCCAGCGGGATGGCGCTCGTGGCGGCTTCGGCCACGTGCAGGCCGCATTCGCGTTTTTCGTCGTTTTCCCACCACCATCGACCGGCGCGCTCAGGCTCGCCGGGTTTGATGGCGCGGGTACACGGTTCGCAGCCTATGGATGGATAACCCCGCGCGTGGAGCGGGTTGATGGGAATGCGGTGCGCGTCCACATGGGCGCGAAGGCGGTCAATATCCCAGTCTGCCAAAGGGTTGATCTTGATCAGACCACGGTCCAGATCGGCTTCGGCAAAGGGGGTATCCGCACGGTTGCCGGATTGTCCACGGCGCAGGCCGGTGATCCAGTACTGTGCGCCTTCCAGCGCCGCTGCCAACGGCACCAGCTTGCGTACGCCACAACAGGCATGCCGGGCTTCCACGCTTTCGTAAAATCCATTGAGGCCATACTGCGCGGCAAAGGCGCTGACGCCCTCGGGCTCAGGGTAGAACCGGTGGATGAGAATATCGTAGGTCGCTTCGGTCTTGTCGATCAGCGCGACGGTTTCGTTAAACAGACGGCCCGTTTCCAACGTGGATACATCGATGTCGAGCGCCTGCTCGCCGATGGCTGCTGTAATCACCTGATCCTCGATGCCGAGGCTGGTCGTGAAGACCGCACGCCCATCCAGCTCCGCGACCAGCGCCAGGCGCTGGTGAAGATCAAGACAGGCCAGCCGGTCGTTAAGAGCGGCGACGGCTTCGGGCAGAATGGCAGACATCAGGCAATCCCGTTTTATGATATGTCGGAATATCGCAGGTTGTACTGCTAAAGCATAGAAAACCCATTTCCATTATCCGCGCTTATGAGCAAATAAACCACAAGAAGCGGGCCTCCGGCAGAAAGCCTCACCGATCCGATGTTTCCCACCGTGGGTTGATCCATGGCTCAAGATTGGAGCGGGCCAGCGGCTGGCGACCGAGGATGTGATCGGCGGCCTTTTCTCCCGTCATGATTGAGGGGCCATTGAGATTGCCATAGGTCACATGTGGGAAAATGGAGCTGTCAGCGACGCGGAGACGCTCAACACCGATCACGCGCGTTTGTGGGTCTACAACCGCCATTCGGTCGCTGGCCGCGCCCATCTTGCAGGTGCCGCACGGGTGGTAAGCGCCTTCCAGATGCTCCGCCAGGAACGCATCGATCTGCTCGTCGCTCTGCACCTGCGCGCCCGGAGAAATTTCCGGCCCGCGATAGGGGTCGAAGGCTTTTTGCGCAAAAATTTCGCGGGTGAGACGCACCGTGTGGCGGAATTTGACCCAGTCATCGGGGTCGCTCATATAGTTGAAGCGAATGACCGGCGCATCTTCCGGATTGCCAGATCGCAGCGTAACATGCCCACGCGATTTCGACATGTTATAACCGACATGGGCCTGAAACCCGTGGGCTTTGGCGGCTGATTTACCGTTATAGCTGATAGCGACGGGAAGAAAGTGGTACTGGATATCCGGCCACTTTACCCCGGGGGCCGAGCGGATAAACGCGCAGGCCTCGAACTGGTTGGATGTACCGAGCCCTCGTTTTAAAAACAACCATTGCGCGCCGATCAGGCCCTTCGATAACAGGTTGAGATGCGAGTACAGCGTGATGGGCTGCGTGCACTCCTGCTGCATGTAGTATTCCAGATGGTCCTGCAAATTGCGGCCCACGCCGGGGCGGTCGGCCACAACAGGAATGCCGTGCTGCTGCAACTCCGCCGCCGGGCCGATGCCCGATAGCATCAAGAGCTTGGGCGAATTGAACGCGGAAGCAGCAATGATGACTTCCTTGCTGGCGGAAATCACATGTCTCTGCCCGCCGATATCCACTTCGACACCGGTCGCAACACCGTTTTCCACGATAACCTTGCGGGCAAAGCAGCGGATCAACCGGCAGTTCGGGCGCTTCAAAGCCGGACGCAGATACGCGTTTGCGGCAGACCAGCGCCGCCCGTTGTGGATGGTCTGTTCCATCAAGCCGAAGCCTTCGCCCTTCTGGCCATTATAGTCGTCGGTGGCCTCGAAACCGGCTTGCTGACCGGCTTCGATGAAGGCGGAAAACAGCGGATTGACGGCGCTTCCCCGGCGCACATGCAGCGGGCCATCCTCTCCGCGCCAGCCCTGCCTGCCGCCATGGGAGGTTTCCATGCGCTTGAAGTAGGGCAGCACATCGGCATAGGCCCAGCCCTGAGCGCCCATCTCTTCCCAGCGGTTGAAGTCCTCCGCATGGCCGCGCACATAGACCATGCCGTTGATGGAGGAGGAGCCGCCGATCACCTTCCCGCGCGGGGCAATCATAACGCGGTTGTTGAGGTGCGGCTCCGGCTCGCCGGTATAGCCCCACTCATAGCGGCGCATGTTCATAGGGTAGGCGAGCGCTGCTGGCATCTGGATAAAGGGACCGGCATCGCTGCCGCCAGCCTCCAGCACGATCACGGAATGCTTGCCGTCCTCCGACAGGCGGTACGCCATGGCAGAGCCTGCCGAACCGGAGCCGATGATGACGTAATCCGCTTGATCCATGATCGAGACTCAGTAAGGAGATTGCACGGGCGACATTGCCACATACACGGTCTTCAACTCGGTATAGTGGTTCAGCGCGGCGAGTGAATTTTCCCGCCCGAAGCCCGATTGCTTGGAACCGCCGAAGGGAATTTCGACGGGGCAGAGATTGTAGGTGTTGATCCAGACAATACCGGCTTCCAGCCGGTCGGCCACGCGGTGTCCGCGGGTGAGATCGGCGGTAAATACACCCGCTGACAGGCCGAACTCCGTGCCGTTGGCGCGAACCAGAACTTCGTCTTCATCGTCAAAATCCAGTACGCACATGACAGGCCCGAAGATTTCCTCGCGGGCAATCGTCATATCGTCCGTCACATCGGCAAAGACGGTCGGTTGAATATAGGTGCCTTCGGCATTCACGGCATTGGGAATGCCGCCGCCGGTAATCAGCCGCGCGCCTTCTTCCCGGCCTTTTGCAATGTAATCCAGCACCTTTTCGCGCTGGGCCATGGACACCATCGGCCCCATCTGCGTGGCGTCATCCAGCGGATCGCCGATCACGATGGCGTCCGTGCGCTCTTTCAGGCGGGCCAGAAACGCGTGTTTGATAGTGCGATGCACGAAAACGCGGGTGCCGTTGGAGCAGACCTGACCGGTAGAGTAGAAATTGCCAAGCATTGCGCCGCCAATGGCCGATTCCAAATCGGCATCGTCAAACACGATCAGGGGGGATTTGCCGCCCAGTTCCATGGTCACATGGCGCAACCCACTGGCCGCTGCCGCATAGACCTTGCGGCCCGTGGGGACCGAGCCGGTCAGCGACACCTTGGCCACATCCTTATGGTTCACCAGCAGGGGTCCGGTCTCGCGGTCACCCTGAATGACGTTAAACAGCCCCTTCGGCAGACCGGCTTCCACCAGAATCTCGGCGATTTTCAGCGCACCCAACGGCGTGTTTTCCGAAGGTTTGAACACCATGGCATTGCCGGAGATCAACGCTGGCGCGGTTTTCCAGCAGGCAATCTGCTGCGGGTAGTTCCACGCGCCGATGCCGACACAAACGCCCAGCGGCACCCGTTTGGTGAAGGCGAAATCCCCGCCCAGCGGAATGTAATCGCCATTCAACGCGGCTGCCGCCACGCCACCGAAAAACTCGAAGCTGTCGGCACCGGACGTCGGGTCCGCAACGATGGTTTCCTGTATCGGCTTGCCGGTATCGAGCGTTTCCAGTTCCGACAATTCGCGGTTGCGTGTCCGCATAATGTCGGCCGCGCGCTTGAGAATGCGCCCACGGGCGGTGGGGCTGAGGGCTGCCCATTCCGGCTGTGCCCGCTTGGCGGCAGCAATGGCGCGTTCCACAATGGCAGGCGTGGCGGCATGCAGCCGGGCGATAACCTCGCCGGTTGCAGGGTACACGCTATCGAATGGCGTGCCGTCCTTGTCCTCCACATAATCGCCATCAATAAAATGCGAGGCTTTGGGCTGGGCTCTCAATTCATTCACCTCTTGGATAGCGTTTGGACTCTTCCAGAATATTCAGGTCCATATGGTTGCGCATGTAGCGCTCTGACGCTTTTTGCAGCGGCTGGTAATCCCACGGATAGTAGCTGCCATTGCGAAGGGCCTCATACACAACCCAGCGCCGCGCTTGACTTTCACGCACGGCGGCATCGAATGTATGCATATTCCAGCGGGCCAGCCGCATTTCCGTGAATGCCGCCAGCGTGCGAGCATGGGCGGGGTCGCCCGCAAGATTGATCGTCTCGGCGGGGTCGGACTCCACATCGTAGAGTTGATCGGGATCTGCGAGGCAATGGATATATTTCCACTTGCCCTCGCGAATGGCGACAAGCGGCGCGATGGAGCCTTCGGCGGCATATTCCATCAGCACCGGCGCAACACGCGGCTCGCCACGGGTCATCGGCATCAGGCTGGTGCCATCGGTCCACGGCATGATCTCCTCCATGGAGATCCCGGCGATGTCGGCCAGCGTTGGCGCTACATCCAGATTGGAAACCGGGGCCAGATAGGTGCCGCTGGCAATTCCGGGGCCGGCTACCATCAGCGGCACACGGGCGGAACCTTCAAAGAAGTTCATCTTAAACCACAGGCCGCGCTCGCCCAGCATATCGCCATGGTCGGAGCAGAACAGAATGGCCGTGTTTTCCAGCATGCGCGTGCGGGTGAGGGTGTCCATCAGCTCGCCCACTTTCTCATCAATGTAGGAGATGTTGGCAAAATAGGCGCGTCGTGAGCGGCGCACGTCTTCCTGCGTGACAGCAAAGTTCTTGTAATCGCAGGCTTCAATCAACCGCAGAGAATGGGGGTCCTGCTCCGACAGGGGAATATCTGGGGTTTCCGGCAGCAGATAGGGACAGTCTTCGTAGAGATCCCAAAATTTCTGCCGCGCCACATAGGGGTCGTGCGGGTGCGTAAATGAAACCGTCAGCGCCCATGGGCGGCGTTCGGCATCATCGTTTTCACGCGACAGATGGTAGAGTTTCTGATTGGCCAGAAACGCCACTTCATCATCATATTCCATCTGGTTGGTAATTTCAGCCACGCCTGCGCCGGTGACCGAGCCGAGGTTGTGATACCACCAGTCAATCCGCTCCCCGGGCTTGCGGTAGTCCGGCGTCCAGCCAAAATCAGCCGGGTAGATATCGGTGGTCAGCCGCTCCTCAAAACCATGCAACTGATCCGGCCCGACAAAGTGCATTTTGCCCGATAGCGCGGTGTAATATCCGGCGCGGCGCAGATGGTGCGCAAATGTAGGAATGGAAGAGGCATATTCGGCTGCGTTGTCATAGACTTGTGTGCGGCTGGGCAACTGTCCTGCCATGAAGGAAGCCCGTGCCGGGGCACAGAGCGGCGAGGAGGTGTAGTTGTTGACGAAGCGTGCCGAACGCGCGGCCAGCGCTTTCAGGTGCGGTGCATGCAGCCACTCTGCGGGACCATCCGGAAACAGCGTGCCGTTGAGCTGATCGACCATGATGATGAGAATATTCGGCTTCATGCGGGGCGTGCCTTGAATGTCATGTTCACAGGTTAAGCTATCGTGCTTACTGCTGTTTTGCTGCAAAAGGTATCTTAAATCCGACACGGCGCTATGACATTCAACCGCTTTGACTTCTGGTTTGCTAACGCTTGAGCGCTATTCGATCTGATTGAATCAGATCGGCGCTCTAAGTCCTTTAATTGTAAGCATATCTTTTCGATCCTCGCTTCGCTCCGGTCGGATTATGCTTTAACTCTTAGCCCTAGCTGAAATTGGATAGTTCGCCATGATACCCGCCACCATGTCCCTCATTGATCTGCCAAGCCCCGGCGCGCCGGACGCGATGGTGCTGTCCACAGGCCCGGTGCCTGAGGTTACGCCCGGTCACGTGCTTGTCCACGTGCAGGCGGCGGGGGTGAACCGCCCGGATGTGGCGCAGCGCAAAGGCGAATATCCGCCGCCGCCCGGTGCAAGCCCCATTCTCGGTCTGGAAGTGGCCGGTGAAATCGTCAGTGTCGGCGAGGGGGTAACCCGTTTCGCAGTTGGCGACCGGGTCTGCGGTCTCGCCAATGGTGGCGGCTATGCGCAATACTGCCTGCTGCCGCAAGGGCAGGTTCTGCCGTGGCCCAAGGGCTATGACGCCGTACAGGCCGCAGCCCTGCCGGAAACCTTCTTCACCGTCTGGGCAAATGTTTTCGATATTGGGCGACTAAAGAAAGGTGAAACCTTGCTCGTGCACGGCGGAAGCAGCGGCATCGGCACCACGGCCATTCAGCTTGCGAAAGCCTTCGGGGCAAAAGTCTTTGTCACCGCCGGGAGCGATGACAAATGCAAGGCTTGCATCGATCTGGGAGCTGAGCGCGCCATCAACTATCGGAATGAAGATTTTCAGGCTGTCATCAAGACGCAGACCGATGGTAAAGGCGTGGACGTTATTCTTGATATGGTGGGGGCCGCGTATTTCGACCGTAACCTGTCATCGCTGGCGCGCAATGGCCGTTTGGTCATCATCGCCTTTCTCCTGGGAGCAGTGGCCGACAGGGCCAACCTCACGCCAATCCTGACCAAGCGGCTGACTGTGACTGGCTCCACACTCCGCCCCCGCACAGCGGATGAAAAAATGGCCATTCGCGATGGGTTGCTAAGGGACGTCTGGCCCTTGCTGGAGGCTGGAACCGTTGCGCCCGTCATCCACGATATTGTGCCGTTTGCAGACGTTGCGGAAGCGCACCGGCTGATGGAATCCAGCACCCACATCGGCAAGATCATCTTGAAACTGATATAAAAGCATTTGCCGCTTGTAATCGCGAGAATATCGCTTACCTTGGTTTCAACAGCAACGTAACGAAAGGAAGGTGATCCAATGTCTAATGAGATTTCGAGCCTCGTGACTGGCATGGGAATGGGTGTGGTTTTGACGGGGCAGCCCTCGGCCTGACCCAACCTTCCGCGGATCATGATGATCCAGTGCCTTCACAGGCAGAACTCATGGAGGGCCGCTTTTAGCGGCCCTTTTTGTTTGTCTCGTTTATTCTGCCGTCTGCTGTCTGGCGTTTTCAGCGGCCATCAGTTCCATTTCTTCAGCCAGCGCCCGCGCAACCGAAGGGCGCGCGTTTAGCCGGGTCAGGTAATCGTTAACTGTCGCAAACAGCCGCAAGTCGATGTCCACAAACTGCGCCCAGTTCAAGACGACAACAAGATAGGCATCCGCCACGCTGAAATGTTCGAGCAGATAATTGCGGTTGTGAAGATGTCTGTTTAAGCGCGTGAAACGCTCTGCAGCAGACTGGCGCGCAAAGGCTTTGGCACCATCATTTGATACCGTGCTTAACAATGGCGTGAAGACCTGCTTGTGCAGTTCAGTGCTAACAAAACTTAGCCATTGCGCGAGCTTGTACTTTTCCGGTGCCGTTGTGGGCCCAATGCCCGCAGCCGGATAGGCGTCGGCCAGGAAAGTTAGAATTGAAAAATTTTCGGTTAGAATGGTTCCATCGGCAAGACGCAAGGCAGGCACTTGGCCGCTCGCGTTGATAGTGCGATAATCGGAGGCATCAGCAATTAGCTGTTTTGTCTGAACATTCACTTGGTGGAAAATTACATCGTTGTCTGCTCCTGCTTCATAAAAGCTGATGCGGCTTGCCATCGAGCATGCAAACGGGGAAAAGAATAAATCCACAGCTGTCTCCCAAAAGTATCTTTGTACATTACAGTACATGAATATTAATTGTTGCTCATAAGTCAACTAATTATATGCGGATCAGTACAAAATATGGATGATGTGAGCAACACGAAGCGAGGGCGTGGTCGTCCGCGAGCGTTCGATACCCAAAATGTTTTAAGCCGTGCGCAAGACGCTTTCTGGAACGGTGGATATGCGGCAACTTCACTTGACAATTTAGTCATTGCGACGGGCCTAAACAGGCCCAGCCTATACAGTGCTTTCGGTGATAAACATGCATTGTATATGGCTGCATTTACGAAGGCGCTTCAGGATACTGTTGCAACGCTCAGTGATCTCCTATCCATTGACGAACCGTTGCAGCAGGCACTGATGCGGTTATTTGCGCTGGCAACGGACACATACCGTACAGGTGAAACTGGTCAGCGCGGGTGCTTCTTCATCTCCACGGCGGTTGTAGAAGCCGTTGGCGATGCTGAAATAAGGGAGTCGCTCAGGCTGGCACTGGACGAAATGGACCGGCTTTTTGAAGACCGTTTCTTACGCGCGCAACGGGTAGGTGAACTTCCTACGGAAGCCGATATACCGATTTACGCGAAGTTAACAACTGCAATGTTGAACGGCATGGCGGTCCGGGCAAGAGCTGGTGCGGACGCTCAGACTCTTACCCGAATGGGGCGTGGTTTGACGACGTTGATTTTGGACGCAAATGCTCGACAGAACGATTAGCGGGTGGTGACAGGGATCAATGCCGTCACGGGCTTACCGTTTGAAAGAACAGGCTGGTGGTGATCGTCTGCTAACAGAATGCCAATAACATGCTTGCCGGACGGAACTGCGCAGTATCCAAAATTGGCTTTTATCAAGTTTCCGCCGAAGTCGCTGTTCATGCTGTTATAGGTCTTTCCCGGGACGCTGCATGTGTCTCCGTCAGGATCGATTTTCATGTGAATGTGACCGCACCGTGGATCACCGCCGCACTGTCCCGCTGGCATGAGCCTGAAATTGCTTTTCACAACGACGCCCACCGATTTTTGAGTATCGCTTCCCAAGGCGATTTCTGTGTTGGCCACTGGCCAAACAATCTCAAGGTTCGGAGCCTCATCGGCTTGCGCGGTTGAAAGTGCTGAAACAAGCAACAGAACTGTTCCATAAGCGAACTTCATCATGACAATCTCCCTCAATATGTAATCAATGATTACATTAGGAAATACGAATGTCAACAGTTTGAGTTGGTTGGTGACTGTGCTAGTTCGGATTTATGGCAACGTCCGATACCCCTCGATACCATCACGGAAACCTTGTTCAAGCTTTGGTCGAGGCGACCGTTGCTATCATCGAAGAGCAGGGAATAGATCATGTCTCCGTAAGGGAGGCTGCCAAGCGGGCCGGTGTTTCGCCGGGTGCGCCGTTTCGGCATTTCAGGACCAAGACCGCATTGATGACCGCAGTTGCGGAGCAGGCAATGACTCGTTTGAAGCAATCCGTTACCGAGGCCATCTCAGAGGCAGATCCCAATCAACCGCTGAAAGTGTTTGAGGCCATTGGCCGGGGTTATCTGCGCTGGGCTCTCTCAAACACGACTTATTTCCAAATCATCAGTTCGCGAACTCTCATCGATTTTTCAGGTTCTGAAAGCCTTGTTCGAGACAATACCCAAATACGCACATTGATGGTGGACGTATTGACGCAGGCGCGCGATCTCGGGCAACTGCGCGACGGCGTTGATCTGGATCATCTGATCTTAGGCG
Source organism: Rhizobium sp. CFBP 8762 (assembly GCF_014841565.1). Lineage (GTDB taxonomy): Bacteria > Pseudomonadota > Alphaproteobacteria > Rhizobiales > Rhizobiaceae > CFBP-8762. The sequence goes on along the minus strand of NZ_JACYUD010000008.1, from coordinate 63,357 downwards.
CACGCGCCATGGTGTACGGCTTAGCGCGTATGGCCGTTGACGGTCATTTTCCGGAATGGCACGTGTCCGAACCAGCACAGGACGCCGTGTTTACCGCCCTGAGCAACTTCATTGCGACATTGAAAAAAGCTGATGCAAAACCGCCGCGAAAGCAGGCTTTCACGGCGGATCGGTAAACGCTGTCAATTCAGGCCGAAGCTTTACGCAGCTTTCTCGTACAGCTCTGCGACGTAATCCCAGTTAATGAGGTTATCGACAAATGCTTCGAGATATTTCGGGCGGGCGTTGCGGTAGTCGATGTAGTAGGAGTGTTCCCATACATCCACACCCAGAATCGGCGTTGCGCCATGCACCAGCGGGTTTTCGCCGTTTGGTGTCTTGGAGATTTCCAGCTTGCCGTTTTTCACCGAAAGCCATGCCCAGCCGGAGCCGAACTGGCCCGCGCCAGCGGCCAGAAAGTCTTCGCGGAACTTGTCGTAGCCGCCGAGGTCGGATTTGAAAGCAGCTTCCAGCGAGCCAGGAAGCTGCTTGCCGCCGCCGCCCTTCTTCATCCAGTTCCAGAAGTGCAGGTGGTTGTAGTGCTGGCCAGCATTGTTGAACAGCGGCTGATTGGTGCCGTAGGATTTCTTGACAATCTCTTCCAGCGAAAGGTCCGCCAGACCGGCTTCTTCAGCAAGCTTGTTGCCGTTAGTTACATAGGCCTGATGGTGCTTGTCGTGGTGATATTCGAGCGTTTCGCGCGACATGTAAGGCGCCAGCGCATCGTAATCATAGGGAAGGTTCGGCAATTCGAAAGCCATGGGTTCTCTCCTTTTGGCAACGGGTTTTGTTAAAAACCGTAAACGGAACATAGGCATGAGGCGGGCAACAGGCAACCGCCTTCATGCTCATTTTCCCGTCGATTCTAAACGAACTGACTAAGACCAGGCACTGAGGCGACAACCTCATCCACCACGTCCGAGCCAGCTTTTTCCCGAGCAAAAGCAATGGTTTCCTTTGCCAGTGCACCAATCTCGCCCATGCCGAGGCCTTCGCCCATCAATTGCTGGCCGAGCGCCATGACACCGCCGCCCATTGCAGAGACGATGCCGCTGAGAAAGCCGCCGCTCTTGCCCTCGCCATTATAGGTTGCCACCGCTTCCGGACCGCCGGGAATAGCGGTAATCATGCTGGCGACCGGCCCGGCCGCGGCTTCGCGCTGCAAAAAGCCCAAAATCATGCCCACGGCTTTTTCTGCCGTTGCCGCATCAATTCCGACATTGGCCACCAGCCGTGCAATCAGTTCATCCATGATACTCTCCATTTTTGGGCCATGTGTTCAGGCTGTCTCAAGGTAATTAAGCGGGCTGTCAAACTCAAGCATTGTTCGTGAGCCTCTTTGGCCTATAACTTGGGTCTATAACAAGGCAATGGTGACCTTACAGGAAACGTGAACGATGTTGCAGGACGGAAAACTTTTTATCGGCACGAGCCGCAAACCCGACGACAGTCTGGGCGATCCGCAATATCTCACCCTGAAGTTCGGCAACCGCCACGGGCTCATCACCGGGGCCACCGGAACCGGCAAAACGGTAACCTTGCAGGTGCTGGCCGAAGCCTTTTCCAATGCCGGGGTGCCGGTATTCTGTGCCGATATCAAGGGCGACCTGTCAGGCATTGCCGCTATTGGCAAGCCCCAGGATTTCCTGCTGGCGCGTGCGAAACAGATCGGGCTTGATCCCTACGAGTTTCAAGAGTTTCCGGCCATCCTCTGGGATATCTACGGCGAGAAGGGCCATCGGGTGCGTGCCACCGTGGCGGAAATGGGGCCGCTCTTGCTGTCGCGTCTGCTCAGCGCCACGGATGCGCAGGAAGGCGTGTTGAACATCGCCTTCAAGATTGCGGATGAGGGCGGTCTTCCACTGCTGGACTTCAAGGATTTGCAGGCCATGCTGGCCTATATGGCGGAAAACGCTGCAACGCTCTCCGGTCAGTTCGGGCAGGTATCGAAAGCCTCTGTCGGCTCTTTGCAGCGAGAATTGCTGATTCTGGAGCAACAGGGAGCTGAAAATTTCTTTGGCGAACCCGCTCTGAAAATCACCGACATCATGCGCACCACCAATGACGGGCGCGGCGCTATCTCCGTGCTTGCGGCTGAAAAGCTGATGATGAACCCCCGACTGTACGCTACATTTCTGCTGTGGCTGCTCTCTGAATTGTTTGAGGAACTGCCGGAAGTGGGCGATGTCGACAAGCCCAAGCTTGTCTTCTTCTTCGATGAAGCGCACCTTTTGTTCAACGACGCGCCGAAAGTGCTGGTGGAGCGCGTGGAGCAGGTGGTTCGGCTGATCCGATCCAAGGGCGTCGGGGTCTATTTCGTAACGCAGAACCCGCTGGATGTGCCGGAGACCGTGCTGGCCCAGCTTGGAAACCGTGTGCAACATGCACTACGCGCCTACACGCCGCGTGAGCAGAAAGCCGTCAAGACCGCCGCTGAAACCTTCCGCGCCAATCCGGATTTTGACAGCGCGGAGGCAATTACCAATCTGGCGACAGGCGAGGCTTTAGTATCCATGCTGGAAGGCAAGGGAGTGCCCTCTATCGTCCAGCGCACGCTCATTCGCCCACCGTCTTCGCGATTGGGGCCTTTGACAGATTCGGAGCGCAAGGAATTGATGGCTGTCAGCCCGGTGCGCGGGCTCTATGATGCGGATGTGGACCGCGAGTCGGCCTATGAAATTCTGGCGGCGCGGGCCGCCAAGGCGACAGAAGCTGCACAGGAGGCAACGAAGCAGGCTGAAAAACCCAACAACCGCTGGACCCTTCCAGGGTTTGGCGATGAGGACCAACCGGCTGGCACGGGAAGCCGCCGTTCCGGCCAGCAGAGCACGCCAAGGACCAGAGCACCATCACGTGAACGACAGACGGTGGTGGAAGCGGCGGTGAAATCCGTAGTACGGGCCGCTGGCTCGCAGCTTGGCCGCGCGCTGATCCGCGGTATTTTGGGTAGTCTGCGCCGCTAGAGCATTTCCAGTGAAAACGGTGTCGTTTTCGCGTCCGACAATGCGACAAAACAAGGAGTTTGAGCATAATCCAACCGGAGCGAAGCGAAGATTGATAAGATCATGCTTGAAAAACAGAGTTTAGAGCGCTGTTCTGATTCAATCAGAACAAAAGCGCTCTAAAGTAAAAAAGCCCGGACGAACCGGGCCTTTTGTTTGTCTGCATCAATCAGGCAACCGTCAGTCCAACCTCGATATTGCCGCGTGTCGCGTAGCTGTATGGGCATACGACATGGGCCTTTTCAACCAGACCTTCCAAAACGGACCGCTCCAGTCCACTGGCTGCGATTTGAATGGACACATCCAGACCAAAGCCTTCGCCATCGTCACGCTTGCCGATGCCAACGCTGGTCGTCACAGTGGTTTCTTCTGGAAGCTTGACCTTCTCACGTCCGGCAACAAACTTCAGTGCGCCGAGAAAGCAAGCGGAATAACCGGCTGCAAACAGCTGCTCAGGGTTGGTGCCAGTGGCACCATTGCCGCCCAGTTCCTTTGGCGTGGTCAGCGTTAGATCAAGAATGCCGTCTTCGCTCTTGGAAGTTCCGGTACGGCCGCCGCCGCTGGCAGTTGCTCTCGTTGTGTACAGAACGTTCATGTCACTCTCCATGTTTCGACTGAATTATGTATATCGCGCAACTGAATTGCGCGCAAGTTAATTTTGCAAATTGCATTTCATCGTCTATCCTGCGATAATGCGCGGATGGAAAAGAAAGTTGCACAGAATTTGCAAGAAAACGGGCCCGCTACGGTTGCGGTCGATCAGCAGCTCTGTTTTGCGGTGTATTCGGCAGCGCACGCGTTCAACCGCGCCTATAAACCACTGCTGGAAAAGCTTGGCCTGACCTATCCGCAATATCTGGTCTTGCTGGTGCTGTGGCAGGGCGATGGCATCACCGTCAAGGCCATTGGGGACGTTCTGGGGCTCGACTCCGGCACCCTGTCTCCATTGTTGAAGCGGCTGGAGGCCACGGGGCTGATTTCGCGCAACAGGGATGGCAAGGACGAGCGGCAGGTGTTTATTGTGCTGACGGACAAGGGACGGGCGCTGGAGGCGGATGCGGCCAACGTCTTTACCGACATAGGTTTGGCAACCGGATGTTCGCAACAACAGGTGGACGATCTGCGTTCCTCTCTCCAGACCCTGTCACATAACCTTGCGTCCGCGACACCGGTTCGTTGAGTGAGCCGGTATCGCGAGTCCCTTCGCTCTGATCAGTTGTCGATCTCTTTCGAGATGACATCCAGCGTCTGCGCATTCAGTTTGAGATCATAGTGGTTGTGATCGGACGCCATTGCATTGTTAACATCCCATTGAGTGCTGTCTGTATCGAACTCAACCTCGCCCCAAGACATGTAACCCAGAGCTTTCAACTTGGTTTCTATCCGGGTTTTCTCCTCAGCTGTCGGTGCGCGGTCTGCCAGTGCCGGGCCTGCGAAAGCCGTTGTGAGCAGACCGAGAAGCGTTAGGGCCGAAACGTGTTTCATTCTATCCTCGCAGGTTAAATTGTGTACACGCTAATTTAGGATAGACTTTCCATTCGTCAATGGTGCTGGTTAAACGACAAGAATTGGAGATCCGTTTCGCACCCGATCGTAGAGATGAATGACATCCTGATTCATCATGCGCACACAGCCAGATGATACGGAGCGACCGATTGATTTCCATTCCGGGGTGCCGTGCACACGGTACAGCGTATCCTGCCCGTTCTGAAAAATGTAGAGCGCGCGCGCGCCGAGCGGATTTTTAAGCCCCGGCGCCATGCCGCCATTGGCAATGGAATAGGGTTGCAGATTGGGCTGGCGGGCGACCATTTCATCCGGCGGCGTCCAGCGCGGCCATTTGCGCTTCCACTGAATAACGCCCCGACCGGACCACGCGAAGCCTTCCCGCCCCAAACCCACTCCATAGCGGATAGCGCTGCCGCCGCCCTGAACATGATAGAGAAAATGGTCCGCCGTATCGACAATGATGGTCCCCGGCGCTTCCTGAAACGGATCTCGAACCTCCTGCCGGTAAAAGCGTGCATCGATTTGCCGGTACGGGACGGGTGGTATGGAAAAACCACCATCAAGCACGCCGGCATAGTAGGATTCGTAGATGCTGTTTTGCTCCGGCAGACCTGTGGGAACAGGCTCGGGACCGGGCACGGCGCGGCCGTATTCATCCTCAAACCCTCCGGCAAATCGCCCTTCGAGCGCGGGGTTGCGGTATATCGGCGCTGTCTCGTAACGAAACTGGTCAACATTCATGGAGGATGTGCAACCGGCAAGGGTTCCCGCAGCCGCAAGGCCGGAAAGCGAAAGAAACTGACGGCGAGAAAGGTTGGGAGGGGTTGTCATGACGGCACAGTGATTCCAGTTTGCAGGTTATGTGTTCCCATATGCAACTGGCGCGTGGCTTGTGCAGCACACGCATTTTCACAATTTCGGCATTGCTTGCGAAAAATTCATGAATCCATAACGGCGGCGGGGTGTTGTGCGCCGCCTGCTCTGGTTATGGTGGGCTTGCGATCACGAAATCAAAGGGACCGATATGCTGACGATCTACGGTGTTTATACATCCCGCGCTTCGCGCACCTACTGGCTGGCCGAAGAGCTGGGTATTCCCTTCACCTCGGTTCCGGTCATTCAGGGTCGCCGTCTGGCCGATCCGCTGGCCGAAGATGCTGCAATCAACACCCAATCGCCAGCTTATCTCGCTATCAATCCCATGGGGCAGATTCCGTTTGTCGATGATGATGGACTGAAACTGCAGGAATCGCTTGCCATCAACCTGCATCTGGCCCGCAAGCACGGCGGACCTCTGGCCGCTGCTGATGCCAGTGAAGAAAGCCTGATGACGATGTGGTCATTCTGGGCGGCGACGGAGGCGGAGGTTCACAGCATCAAGATTGTGAAGGCCAATGATTCCGGCCAGCAAGATACGCCGGAAGGCCGTGCTCTGATCAGCGAAGCCGTCACAGCCCTCAAGAAACCGCTGTCTTTTCTGAATGAGCGCTTGTCCCACACCGGTTTCGTTGTGGCGGACCGCTTCACGGTTGCCGATATCAATGTGTCGGAAGTGCTGCGTTACGCCATGAGCGAGCCAACGCTATTCGAAGATGTGGCTCATGTTCGCGCATGGCTGGAAACGTGCCATGCACGGCCCGCGTTCAAGGCGATGATGGCACGGCGTGCCGAAGAAATCGCAGGCTGACGACACACCAAAAGCTACCGGGCCTCGAACGATAGAATTATTTCCATGAGGCCCGGGAAGTTTGCTTCCAGATCGTCAAAGCGCACGACACTGATATTTTCCACACCCTGCTTATGCGTGCGGATGATCCCCGCTTCGCGGAGAATGCGCATATGGTTGGACAAGGTCGAGCGCGGCATGGCAGGGCAGGGCGCGGCCGCACCGCAGTTTTGCCCCTCTCTCATACTCCACAATTTGCGCACGATACCAAGCCGCGTGGGATCACCCAGCGCAGATAGAACGCTGGTTAAGATGTAATCGTCCCGATTTGGATGAAGGAATTGAGCCATACGCCGTATCTAGCATGACCCTTGACACCGATCAATATTTCGATAAAACCGAAATATCGTAATACGGAATTAAAGGAAGATGATGATGGAAGCTACGGGCTCATTCAAAGGTAAGGTTGTGGTGGTGACCGGTGGCTCCACCGGCATTGGCCTGTCTGCCGCTCAGCAGTTCCTGAACGAAGGCGCTGCGGCTGTGTACGTGACCGGGCGCAGCGAAAAGACGTTGAACGCGGCTGTTCACCAATTGGGAGAACGCGCAATTGCTGTGGTGTCCGATGTGTCGCAGCAAGCGGACATTGAAGCGTTGAAAGCGCGCATTGAGAAAAGCGGACACAAGGTGGATGTGCTGTTTGCCAATGCCGGTATTGCAGAAAGCAACGCTTTGGGCGCAACCAGCGAAGAGCTTTACGACAGGATTTTCGACATCAACGTGAAGGGAATATTCTTCACGGTTCAAACCTTGTTGCCCGTGTTGCGGGATGGCGGCGCCATCGTGTTAACAGGGTCTATCGTAGGCAACAAAGGCAATGAGGGCCTCAGCGCCTACAACGCATCGAAGGCCGCAGTGCGTTCGTTTGCGCGCACATTTGCCAATGATCTCAAAAGCCGCGGGATCCGGGTCAATACGGTCAGCCCGGGTGCCACCCGCACGCCGATTATGGAAAATGGCTTGAAGCTGGATGACGAAAAGATAGCGGCTTTTGACGCGTACCTCAAAGCTGTCTCACCCATTGGGAGAATGGCGCAGCCTGAGGAGATTGCCTCTGCCGTGCTGTTTTTGGCGTCGGATAAGGCCGCATATATCAATGGCATCGAACTTTCCGTCGATGGCGGTCTGGCGCAGGTTTGAGCGTTAGAACGCCCATCCCCCTGCGGGTCTGACCTCTCCTACCTCTAAGCGGTTCCAGTTTTTCAGGCTTCGCTGCGAGGCCTTCCTCAATTGCGCGTGTATCTCCGGTTCTTCCGCAAAAAAGCGGGCGAGGGTGGCGGCCACCATGCTTTCGGCGGCGCGTGTTGCGCCGTCTTCACATTTCAGCGCAATGCCGATGCCCTGCTCGGGGACGGCGGCGCAGAACACGCCTTCGGCACCGGTTTTGGCGAAAATGCGGCCGGGGGCGATTTCCATCAGATGCGTGCAGGCACGGCCCGTTCCGGCCACATAGAAAGGCTCGGCCATGCACGCAGCCATCAGGCGTCGGGCAGCCGTTGCCCGCGTGCTTGCCAACCCGGTTCCCGTCGCCATGCGCGCAAAGCCATGGGCAAGATTTTTCAGCGGCATGGCATAGGCCGGAATGGAGCACCCGTCCGTTCCACAGACATCCGGTCCCAGAACCGCACCGGTCAGGCTTTCCATAACGCCACGGATTTCAACCTGTATCGGGTGGTCCGGCTGGACATAGCCGTCTGTTTCCAACCCAAGATGACAGGCCGTACAGAGAAAGCCGGAATGCTTGCCACTGCAATTGTTGTGCAGGGCCGTCGGCCTGTCCATGCTGCGCACCTGGTCCACCAACACTTTCTGATCAAACGACCAGTGCGCCCCGCATTCCAGAGCATCCACGTCACGGCCAGCCCGCGCCAGCATGTCGGCGGCCAGTGCCACATGCGCCGGCTCACCGGAATGCGAAGAGCAGGCTAGTGCCAGATGCCGGTTGTCGAAGCTGTAAGCATCCGCCGCCCCGCTTTCCACCAGCGGAAGGGCCTGCATGGCTTTGCAGGCAGACCGGGGAAAGACGGGCGTGTCGATATCACCAAGGGAAAACACTGTTTCCCCGTCCCCATCCACCACGGCCACCGCGCCGCGATGCGTGCTTTCAACGCGCGTGCCGCGTGTGACTTCAACCAGTACGGGATTTTGCATCTCATGCCCTCAAAACAACCGATTGATGTGCTTAAACCAAATCCTGCCACACTTCACGCTCTCAAGGGCCGTTCATGAAATTTTTCAAGTTGCTGATGATTGCCATATCGATCGTCTACTTTTTGCCGGTGATAGTGGCAGCCGCGCTCTGGGTGCTGGGCGATCACCCGGCCAGCTGGCGGGATGCTACATGGAGTTCCGCCGGTATCCTGCCGCCCGCCAAGGCCTCGCCGGATGCTGCAATCTATATTTTTTCGGCCAAGACCGGCGGATTCAAGGGTGCCGTGTCCAGCCATTCATGGATTGTCACGAAGGCGGAAGGTGACCAGACGTACAATCGGTACGACAAGGTTGGCTGGGGCTCACCCATACGCCGCAACGGCTATCCCGCCGATGCGTTCTGGTACTCCAACCCGCCGCAAATTATCAAAAAGGTGGAGGGTGCGGAAGCAGCGCGGCTGATACCGCAGGTCGAGAAGGCCATTCAGGGCTATCCCTATTCCAAACCGGGCGGCTACCAGATTTTCCCCGGACCCAATTCCAATACCTTTGTGGCGCATGTGCTGCGCTCCGTACCGGACCTTGGCGTGGTGTTGCCGCCGGATGCGGTTGGTCGCGACTATCTGCCGGAGGGGCGTTTTTTTGCCATAGATGCCGATCACCGGGATGTTCATGCGACGCTGTTCGGCCTCGCCGGAATTTCCGCCGGATTGCGCAGCGGGCTCGAAGTGCATTTTCTGGGCCTTGTGGCGGGGCTGGATATCATGCGCCCCGGCATCAAGATTCCTGTGTTCGGACGCTTCGGCGTTTAGAGCGCTTTTCGATCTGATGGAATCAGATGGGCGCTCTAAGCCTTTTATTTGCAAGCATAATCTTTTCGATCCTCGCTCCGCTCCGGTTGGATTTTGCACGAAGCCATAGATCACGCAAGGGTCTGCATATACCGCATGCCCGTGACCGGACCAGCCTTGAATGAAAGGTGCTCATAGAATTTGTGCGCCTTGAAATTGCCCGTGGCGGCGCTGACGGACAGGAAGGCGCAGCCGGACTGGCGGGCATGGTCGCGCGCCTTTTCCACCAGATGATGGCCGATGCCTGTATTGCGGTGCGCAGTGCGCACAAACAGGTGGTGCAGTTCCATGCCGCGCGTGCCTTCGGCAGCGCGGTAGAGCGGGCAGAGAATGGCGTAGCCGATCAGCTCGCCAGCCGCTTCTGCGACCAGCGCATGAATCCAGGGCACGGAACCGAACAGATCCCGTTCAAGCTGCTGCAATGTGGACGCGGTCTTGTCCCCATGCTCTGCCACCAGCGCGGTGATCATGTCATGAAGAGCGGGCAGGTCACGAATTTTCGCCGTGCGTATCGTCACGACAGGCGGTCGAAGTGATTGCAAATCCAGTGTGGCACTCATGGTCTTTCCCTTATCAGGTTTCGCCATCAGGTGCCGATCAAACAAAAGCCGCCTGATGGCGGCTTGTTGACATTATCAATCAGGCCGCTCCTATGGGAACAGCCAAAAATACGCCCGCGATTGATGAACGGCTTTGATCATGGTGAAAGTCATGCATCTTTACCGCTTTGTTGTCAATCGGGGATCTAGAGCATTTCCGGTGAAAACGGAGAGGTTTTCACGTCCGGACAATGGGACGAAACAAGAGGTTAGAGCATTTCCGGTGGATACATGGTCGCCGGAAATGCTCTATCGCCGCAGTGCCAGCCCTACACCCACCCGCGTGATACTGGTATCGGCAGCATTGGCTTGCGTGGTGCGTTCGTAGGATACGTCTCCCGTCAAAGCGAGATATCGGCTGAAGTTCCATGTCAGTCCTGCCGAGGAAAACCAGATTTTTTCATCGTTGGAGAAGGCGGAATTGGAATAATCGCGCAACGTCAGGCTGTTGGTCAGTTGTGCCACCATCGTGCTACGCAACTCGTGCCGAATATCGGCGCTGAGGGTGTAATTGACCGAGCCACTTTCCCCTGCTGTGGTCGAGGGTTCGATGGCGGTCGCAAGCCCCAGCGTTACATCGGTGCCGCGATGCGGCGACCAGACCACCCGGCCATCAACAGTAAACGCGTCCAGCGCACGCAGGCGGACATCGCGAAATTTCGCTTTCTCGTAACCCAGAGCCAGTTCACCGCGAAGCTTTTCGCCCATATCCAGCTCCACGCCGGTGCGGGCCGCAGTGGTTCTGGCAGAGCGCTCATAGCCCTGAAAATCACGGCGCAGTTCGTAGCGGGAGGTGCCGACGGCGGCTTCGATAAAGGGAACGAGGGCTGGCGAAAGCTCAAAGCCCAGCCTGCCGGTCAGCGTCGCCTGATCCCGGTTCCGGTCGCGCAGCGACAGGCTCTGCCCGTTGATGAGGCGCGCATTACCGTAGGAATAGCGCTCAAGATCCAACTTGACGCCGCCGCGTAACAGGCCAAGATCGCGCGCAATACCGGCACCCAGTACCGTGCGACTGACGCCCGCCTGCGTATCCGCATTGGACAAGGCATTGGGATCGGTCGCGTCCTCGCGCCGAAAGCTGTAACCGGCATTGAAATTCGCTATTGTTGCGTGGTCAATATCAAGACGCAACCGTGCATCGATATCCGCGCGCGGGCGGGTCTGGCCCCGGCCAGATATGTTGTTTTGCCAGGCACCGTCACCGGTCACCACCAGTTGATGGCGCGACCAGTCGGACGTCAGAACCCCATTGCCGCCAGTTTCCAAAAAGCTGCGCGAGCGCTTGCCATCTGTATCATCCGTGTTTTCATGAACGATTTTTTCGCTCAGTGTCGGCTTCAGCACGAAGGAGCCGAGGCGAATGCCCGGTGCATCGTTGCGTGTCGGGTCGAGCCGGGGGCGTAGTCCGTCGATTGTGCCTTCCCGTGTATCAATACGGTTGGACTGGGGGCCAGCAGGCTCGACCAGATCATCGTCGATACTGGAGATGGCGGGCGTGAGTGCCGGAGCCGACGGTTGGGGAGAGGTGATCAACGAACTATCAGTGAGAACGGTAGTAGTCGACGCAATGGGGTTTGCTGACGGAACCGGAACAGTTTGAGCCGCCGCAGGGAATGCGAACGCTGCGCACGCCAATCCCAACCCCACGCTGGCGCGGGCCAAAAGGCCGGTAGTGGGGTCAAGGACAGAGGCCAAGTCGCTGTTTCCGTGGGAGGTTCCAAGCGTTAACCTCTAGCGGTTTATGGTTAACCAAATCTTGACGCGCTTTGGCCTCTGCTCAAAACTAAGGACGCACCGCGCTTTACCTGGCAGTGGACAGAAAAAGCGGAAAGCGCTAACCATTCCGCTCATGATCAAGCGCACCGCACATATCCGTCCGAGCGAAGCCGTGGCATCTGCCATTCGCACCATCAACACCGAGCAACAGGGCTTGCTGGCCATGATGCAGGCGCTGGATGGACCCTTGTGCGCACCGTTCTGTGCCGCTGTGGAAAAAATCGCAGCCAGCGAAGGCCGTGTTATTGTCACCGGCATCGGCAAAAGCGGGCACATTGGCATCAAGCTTGCGGCCACCTTGGCGTCTACGGGAACGCCGGCGTTCTTCGTGCATCCGGTAGAGGCAACGCATGGCGACCTTGGCATGGTTACGCAGAACGATGTGATTCTGGCCATGTCATGGAGCGGGGAAAGTTCTGAGCTGCAGGGAATTGTCTCCTATTCGCGCCGCTTCTCCATTCCCCTGATTGCGTTGACTGCTGGCGAAAAATCGACGCTTGCGCGGGAAGCCGATATCGTTCTTCTGCTGCCCAAGGTACAGGAAGCCTGTCCTCATGGGCTGGCGCCCACCACATCGACCCTGATGCAGCTTTCCATGGGGGACGCGCTGGCGGTTGCGCTTCTGGAAGCACGCGGTTTTACGCCCGAGGATTTCCGCACCTTCCATCCCGGCGGCAAACTGGGCGCAAGCCTCTCCTATGTCAGTGATGTGATGCATGAAGGCGAGGATATGCCGCTGGTTACCATCGGCACAGGGCTGACCGAGGCGGTCATGATGCTGTCGAAAAAACGCTTTGGTTGCGTGGGGGTTGTTGGCGAAGATGGGCTTTTGGAAGGTATTGTGACCGATGGCGACATCGCCCGCAATCTGGACCGCAATCTATCCTCGCTGCGGGTGGAGGATATCATGACCCGCAATCCCAAGACGGTGCGCACCAAGACCTTGGCCACCGCCGCCATGGCGTTGCTGGACCAGTTCCACATTTCCGCCTTGCTGGTGACCGACGAAGAGCGCCGTCCGGTCGGTATCGTTCACTTCCACGATCTGTTGCGGATCGGGGTAGCTTAGAGAACTATTCGATCTGCTTGAATCAGATCGGCGCTCTAAGTCATTTATTTGTAAGCATAATCTTTTCGATCCTCGCTTCGCTCCGGTCGGATTATGCTCTAGAGAACTGTTAAATACTTTTCGTAATACTCTGCTGCAATTTCGGGCTTGTCTTTGAGAAACTCTACCAGTTCCGGCGCCTCTTTTTCGAATACCCAAGGCTCGTCCCGTTCCTCGACCGGATAAGTTATTAGATTGGTCAGTTTCTTTGCTTTCATCCGCGCCATTACGGCATCGCTAACGAAAAGGGCGTCGCCGCCCCCGCCCCCCAAGAATAGTGAACCAAAGACCTTCCGTTCGCCGAAGGCGGGACGACTGATGACATATTCGTCCTCACGCACATGATAGTTTGGCAGCCCAGTACGCGGACCAACTTTAACCCTCACAATTTCGGAGATCTTGCTTTTGGACAGCAAGACGCACGGTGCCATGCGTGTTGGATGAAAGATGAAATAGCTGTCCTCATAAGGTGTGCCGTCCTTGCGACGCAGTTCCACCGGAAAGAACTGGTGCACATTCGGCTCGAACTCTTCAATAATCGCCTTGAACCGGGCACTGACCACCGACGCGTCCATAATGCGGAACGCATCTACAAGCCTAACCTTGTTTGTCTGGATCGCGATGGTTGGAATATTGCTGGTATCGGTGACCTTCGGGCTGGGCACCCAGACAAAAAACGGCAATCGCGTCTTCTCATCTACACGCGAACCGCTTTTATCCTGCCACTCGAACTGCGGTCCTTCTGGCCAAAAACTCAGATACCCTGCCATGCGTGTTTCCTGAAACTGAAAGGACGTGTTACCCGATGCATCATGCCTGATTCACCCAATGCGTTCTCGCAATTTTCGATGCAAACGCCTGACAGCTTCACACCGTGCTTTCAGCTTGTTCCACACAGACGCTCGCCGAAACGGAACGGTACACAGCGAAACAATCCCTAATTGTCATCAAAAAGATATCACTAATATAGATAATGCAAGCAGTGTTCGTCTTTGAGTCTTTATCAGTGAGAAGAAGTCAGCAGGAACGCGGCATGTTTCAGAACGGTCGATCTACGCGACAGCTTCCACCACCAAATCGCGGCCTGCGCTTGAGGCGACCCGCACACGTGCGCCCACCGGTAGATCGGGTCCGGTCACGGACCAGATCGTATCATCGAGCCGGATGCGGCCGCGCCCTTCGGCGATCGGTTCTGCCAGGATTGCGGTGCGGCCTACAAGGCTTTGCCCACGCTGGTTGAGGTTGGGTTCGTCGGTGATCTGGTTGCTGCGGCCAAGCACACGCCGCCCGACAAGCACCGTGACGCCGGAGAGAACGGCGAACAGCACCCATTGCACCTGCCAGCCCCAAACCGCATGGTCCCATAACGCCAGCGAAAGCGCACCAACGATCAAGGCCGCGATGCCGATCCAGATCAGAAACACGCCCGGTGCGACGACTTCGGCCGCCAGCAGCAGGAAGCCGAGCACGAACCAGCTCCACGGGCCAAGCTGCGTCACAGCGTCCAGAATCATGGTCAGCTTTCTCGGCTGGAATCAAATGGGTTGCGAACCTGCGCGGTGGAAGGCGGCGGTGGAGGGGTCAGCACCCGCACCGGACGATCCGGTGTGCCAAACACGTCCTTGGCAATTGCCCCGATGCCACCGAGCGAGCCGATGAGCGCGGAGGCTTCCATCGGCATCAGAACGATTTTCTGATTGGGTGCGGTGCCGATAGCAGCCAGTGCCTCGGTGTATTTCTGTGCGACGAAATAGTTGATGGCCTGCACATCGCCAGCGGCAATAGCGGCGGATACCATCTGTGTTGCCTTCGCTTCGGCTTCGGCCATGCGCTCACGCGCTTCGGCATCGCGGAACGCGGCCTCCCGCTGTCCTTCGGCCTGGAGGATGGCGGATTGCTTGGAGCCTTCCGCACGCAGGATTTGTGCGGCGCGCGAGCCTTCGGCTTCCAGCACCTGCGCGCGTTTTTCACGCTCTGCCTTCATCTGGCGGGCCATAGCGTCCACGAGGTCCTTGGGCGGCTGGATATCCTTGATCTCGACACGGGTAATCTTGATGCCCCACGGATTGGCAGCCTCGTCCACGACTCGCAACAAGCGGTCGTTGATCGTATCGCGGTTGGACAGCAATTCGTCCAGATCCATAGAGCCCATCACCGAGCGGATGTTCGTCATCGTCAGGTTCAAAATGGCGTTCTGGAGATCGGAGACCTGGTAGGCTGCCTGTGCGGCGTTTAAAATTTGGTAGAAGGCCACGGCATCTGCCGAGCAACTGGCGTTGTCCCGGGTGATGACTTCCTGTGTCGGAACGTCCAGCACCTGCTCCATCACATTCAGTTTTGCGCCAATGCGATCAATGAAAGGGATGATCAGGTTGAGGCCCGGTTCCAGCGTGCGTGTATAGCGGCCAAACCGTTCCACCGTATAGCGATAGCCTTGTGGAATGGTCTTGATGCCGGAAAACAGCACCAGAATGACCAGCGCGACGAAAACGATAACGACGATATCAAGACCCAACATACTGCTCTCCGCATCGACTTAGAGCATTGCCAGTGAACGTGGAATCACTTTCACGCCCGGACAATGCGACAAACAAGAGGTTAGAGCATTTCCGGCGAACACGTGTTCGCTGGAAGT
Source organism: Rhizobium sp. CFBP 8762 (assembly GCF_014841565.1). Lineage (GTDB taxonomy): Bacteria > Pseudomonadota > Alphaproteobacteria > Rhizobiales > Rhizobiaceae > CFBP-8762. The sequence continues at coordinate 47,961 of NZ_JACYUD010000008.1, read as the reverse complement.
GCCCTAAGGCATTGAAAAGAAAACCCGCTGAAAACGTTTTGACCGTTTTCAGCGGGTTATCAAGCAAAAGTTTCCATGAGACCATTTCCAGTAAAAGTGGAATCACTTTTACGTCTGGACAATGCGGAAAACAAAAACTCTATCGGTAGAGGTTCAGGCCCAGCCGGACAGTTCGCGTCTCACGACGTTTTCCAGCACGCGCATGCCGCCTGCGCTGTCATTCAGGCAGGGAATATGGGTAAATTTCTCGCCGCCATTGTGCAGGAAAATTTCGCCTGCTTCTTCGGCAATTTCCTCAAGCGTTTCCAGACAGTCCGAGACAAAGCCGGGATTGATTACGGCGATGCGCTTGACGCCCTCCTGAGCCATCTTTTCAATTGTCTTGTCGGTATAGGGTTGCAGCCATTCTTCCGGTCCAAAGCGGGACTGGAATGTGACCTGCAATTTTTCCTTGGTCCAGCCGAGGCGTTCGCGCACCAGCCGTGCCGTCTTGTAACACTGGCAGTGGTAGGGGTCGCCTTTCATGAAATAGCTTTTGGGAATGCCGTGGAACGAGGTCAGCACAACCTCCGGCTCCCAGTCGAGCGTTGCCAGGTGGTTGGTAATGGAGTTGGCAAGTTCCTCGATATAGACAGGATCGTCATGGTACGGTGGCACGGTGCGCAGCGCCGGTTGCCAGCGCATTTTCAACAGGGTTTCAAACACCTTGTCATTGACGGTGGCGGTCGTTGCTGCCGCATATTGCGGGTACAGCGGAAAGACGAGAATTTTCTCACAACCGTCTTTTTGCAGCGCTTCAACACGGGAGGCGATGGAAGGAGTGCCATAACGCATGGCCCAATCCACCTGCACATTGTCCATGGAGGCGAAGGACTCGGCCATCTTCTCCGCCTGATTGCGGGTGTAGGTGCGCAGATAGCTTTCGTTCAGATCATTGTTCCAGATGGACGCGTAGGCCTTGCCGACCTTGCCCGGGCGGGTGTTAAGAACGATGCCGTAGAGGATGGGATACCAGAACAAACGCGACCATTCGATCACGCGCTTGTCACTCAAAAACTCTCTGAGGTAACGGCGCATGGATTTGAAATCTGTGCCATCGGGTGTGCCGAGGTTGACCAGAAGCACACCGACCTTGCCGAATTTGACCGGCGGGTGGTTCATGGCTTTCATTTCGGGGGTTGCATACATGGTATCGTTCATTCCTGACTTGTTCTTTTTGTTATACGCCAAAGGGTCATTGCGGTTCAGACTTATTCTAAAAATAAACGCCGACGGGGTACAGGCCCCATCGGCGTTTTCGTGAGAGACAAATTGTCTCTTGTTTTGGATCGACAATTCGTCACTGGGACAGTAGCAAGCTGCCGATTTGCTTTCTGGGTTTCAGCACCAATTCAATCTCCACGCCCTCGGATGCTTCATAGAGGTTTAGTGCCTGTGTGTTGATACCCTGCGGATTCAACATGACATTTGAGGTGTTCGTGTCCGTATCAAACGAGCAGCTTTTGGTTTTACATTTCAGCTTCAGGCGGCCGTGCAACTGTCCACTATCTGTGCGCCGCTGATCAAACAACTCGATTTTCAGATTGTTGTTATCGATCAGAATGCAGGGTCTAGCATTCAGGCAGGTTGCGGTTCCCGCAGTCGGTTCCGCACCGGCAAACATCAATCCGTAGTTGACTGTTAAAGGTGCCCCTTTCCATATCTCGTTGTGATACGAAACATCCTGTTGGCTTGACGCCAACAGGATCAGTGCAAGGATGAACGACACTAGGACCATGCGTTTCCTCGATAATTAAAGCATGTCTCCCAAAAGTGGGCACCGGTTTTGGTAAAAAGACATGCGTCAAAAGAACTATTTGAAGCGCGGCGCATGATTTCGATTAAACGCGACCCGCTTAGCGCTGCTGAGGCAGCGTTATCGTTTGTCCGATTTCGAGTTTGCGCGGGCGCAGCTTTGGATTTTCACGGGCGATGGCTTTCCATTCGGCACCATCGCCATACGCTGTTTCGGCGATATCCCAAAGGGTGTCGCCGCGTTGAATTGTGTGGCTTGTCGGCGTGGCCTTCGCGGCAGCAGTCGTGCCACTTGCCACGGTGATGCGGCCTTCTACAACCGGCGTATAGGGGCGGTGGGCGGTGAGATAAGCGGCAACGGTATCTTCAAGGCTGGGCCCGAAGTCATAGGCATTCTGCGCTTTTTCGGCAAAAACCGAGAAGCCATCGCCACCCCGGCGCACATAATCATTGCTGACGATGCTGTAGAGGGTGTCGGGCTTAATGGGTGTGAAGCCACTGTCTGATTTCGCTTCAGTTGACAGCACGCGGCTGCCCTTCGGACGGCTACCATCATAGCTGTAGCGCATGCCGGACACTTGCAGGAACCGACCCGCGCCATTCTCGAGGTCGCTGACGCCGTTTTCAAGCGCTGCAATCAGATCACGTCCGGTGAGCTGGAATGTGGCAATGCTGTTCTGGAAAGGAAGCACCGTCAGCACTTCGCCCATGGTCACCATGCCCGCGTCAATCGAGGCGCGCACACCGCCGCCATTTTGCAGGGCAATGGTGACGCCCTGACTTTTGACCCGATCAAGCATGGCGTCGGCCACCAGATTGCCCATGCTGCACTCACGCACACGGCAGGTTTCGCGCGCGCCGTCGATGACAGCGCTGGATTCGGACACTTCTTTCTGGCGCATGGCTTCCAGCGGCTTGGCAAGTTCGGCAACGCGAGCCGTAAAGCCTGCATCCGGTTGCACGGCGCTATCCAGCAATTGGGGAGCGCCCTTGGCGGCAGTGACCTTGCCGGTGTCATCAAACGTGACCGTCAGGTCGCCGAGATATTTGGAATAGGCGTAGGCGGTAACGATGGGGACATCCACACCCGCCGGATTTTTCACCAGTGTCGGGTAGGGACCAGCGGCTTTCGGGTCAGTCGAGGACAGAAGCGTGTGGCTATGACCACCAACAATCACGTCAATGCCATCGACGGCAGCGGCAATCTCCTGATCCCGGTGATAGCCGACATGGGACAGGAGCACGATCTTGTTGACACCCTGCGCGGTAATGTCCTGCACGGCCTGCTTTAAATAGTCGATTTCGTCGCGGAATGTGATGTCCGGTCCGGGCGAGGAGGTCTCATTGGTATCGGTGGCCAGCACAGAGACGATGCCGATCTTTTGCCCGCCGACATCCTTGATCATGAAGCCGGGGATGCGGCCAGCGAGTGGCGAGCCCGATTTGGCGACCGTATTGCCGGAAATAATCGGAAATTTCGCCGCGTCCAGAAATTTCATCAGTTCCTGCGGACCATCGTCAAATTCGTGATTGCCAACAGCCATAGCATCAAAGCCGATGCCGTTCATGAACTCGGCAATCGCCTGTGTTTTGTAGGTCGTGTAAAACAGCGAGCCCTGAGACTGGTCCCCGGCATCCAGCACCAGCACATTGCTGCCGTTGAGCGCCGCACGGCGGGCATCAATGGCTGTTTTCATACGGGCGATGCCGCCAAGGCATTCGTTCTTCGTGGCTTCTTCCGGCGAGCAGGTGGAATCGTATTTATTAATTGCTTCGATGCGGGAGTGGAAATCATTGATGTGCATGATTGTCAGATCATAGGCGGACGCTACCGATGTGGTGGCGGCAAAACACGTGGCTGCAATGAGACCGGCGCGGAAAGATCGAAGCATAGATATTACCCCATTTGCTATGGTGAGATCGTTTATCAGCAAAGGGCGATTTGCAAGGGGAAATGGTGACTGCTGTTGGGGTCATACAAAAAAAGCCCCCGAAACGGGGGCTTTATGACGATCCATTGACAATCGGCCAGCTCAGCCGCGACGGGTCAGCGAGAACTGTGCGCCGCTGTCGGTCGTGCAGTTCAACTGGTTTGGTGTCACCAGCGAGCAATTGACCTTGGACTGGGTGTTGCGCACCAGCGAGGTCATGTTGATTTCCACCAGCTTGGGCAAGCGGTTGGTGTAGTTACCGGATGCCAGCAACTGGTTGGTGTCCGTTGTGCGTGTGGAGAACGTACCGCCATTGAAGGTGGAAACGATGCCGTTGGGGTCGGCCCACGAGCCTTCAACACCTGCGGCCTGACGAACGGGTGGCAGCGAGGCTACCTCCTGACGCGGCGCTGTCTGGCAGGATGCGAGGGTGGCGGCGAGGCCGATCAGGGCGATTTTTACGTTCAGTGTCATGACGCTAAGCTCCGGTATGGCTGGCACGGCGGCCGATTCCTTGGAACAAACCATGACGCGGCCTCAAGATGAATGCAAGACTTTGAAACGTTAACGCGAAACGCCCGCAGAGTTGATCTGCGGGCGTGTCGAAATTGCAACGAATAGCAGAGTTAGCGCACCAGAATGTTGCGGAACGCCCAGGGGTTCTTGCTATCCAGATCCTCCGGGAACAGGCCGGGGCGACCGTCCAGCGGCGTCCAGTCGGTATAATGGCCTTCAACGGGGCCAAGATACGGTGCCTGCACTTCAAGGCAGCGCTTGTAGTCGATCTCGTCGGTATCGACGATACCGGCTTTCGGGTTTTCCAGCGCGTAGACCATGCCGGCCAGAATGGCGGAGGAAACCTGCAACCCGGTTGCGTTCTGATAGGGTGCCAGTGCGCGCGCCTCTTCCAGCGACAAGCGGGAGCCGTACCAGTAGGCGTTCTTGTCGTGGCCGTAGAGCAGCACGCCCAGTTCATCGATGCCATCAACCAGTTCGTCCTCGTGCAGCACATGCTGCACCGGTTGCGCGTTGCCGCCATTGCCGAACATTTCATGCAGCGACAGCACGGCATCATTGCAGGGGTGATAGGCATAGTTGACGGTGGGGCGATAGTTGACCTCATCGTCCTTGATCACCGTGTAGTAATCGGAGATCGACACCGCCTCGTTGTGGGTGACGAGAAAACCATATTGCGGGCCGGGGGTAGGGCACCATGTGCGCACGCGGGTATTGGCACCAGCCTGTTCCAGATAGATTGCGGATTTCGGGCCTTTTTTCTGCTTTTTGGCAGTCTTCGGCATCCACTCTTCATGGGTGCCCCAGCCAAGTTCGGCAGGTTGCAAGCCTTCGGCAATAAAGCCTTCGACCGACCATGTATTCCAGAACGTGTTCAGTGGCTTGGGGTCTCTGGCGCGCTGGGTATCGCGCTCGGCAATGTGAATGCCCTTGACGCCAGTCTTTTTCATCAGCTTGGCCCAGCCTTCACGGTCGTCCGTTGCGGGCTCGTCGAATGTCAGCTCAAGATCGTTGGCAAGGTTGACCAGCGCTTGCTTGACGAACCACGACACCATGCCGGGGTTTGCCCCGCAGCAGGAAACAGCGGTGGTGCCGCCGGGATGCTTCTTCTTCTCATGGCGCACGGTTTCGCGCAGCGCGTAATTGGTGCGCTCGGAATTATCAGCATCGCCATCGAAGTAGAAGCCGAGCCATGGCTCGACCACCGTATCGATATACAGCACATCCAGCTTGCGGCAGAGCTTCATCAAATCCAGCGATCCGGTATCAACCGACAGGTTGACGCAGAAACCCTGACCGTCACCTTCGGTCAACAGGGGCTTTAACAGCGCCTTGTAGTTGTCCTTGGTCACGGCTTCCTTGATGTGGCGAATACCATGGCTTTCCAGAATGCCAGTGGTGTCGTCTCGCGGTTCGATCACGACCATCCGGTTTTTGTCGAATTTGAAATGACGCTCGATCAGCGGCAGCGTGCCGCGACCAATAGAGCCAAAGCCGATCATCACGACCGGGCCTGTGATTTCGCCATAAACCGGGTGGTTCGTTTCTGCCATTTAGTGCATTCTCCTGGAGTTTTCAGTCAAGCGTTGGAAGATCAGCGGGCGCAAAAGGTTGCGGCATCCGCACAACCTCGTAGAGCATAGTTCCCTGTCACAATAAAGAGGCGACCATGCCCCCTGTCTCCTATAGGTTAATCTTTACAGGGATAAGACCGCGCAAAGAATTGCCGACAAAAAGCGTATGCGTTGCTAAATCCGCGATGGTGAGTGTCTGCTCAACCGCCTTACCGTCTTTCAGAAGCGACTGGCGCAGAACGCCTGCCAGCAGGCCGTTTGCCAACGGCGGCGTCTTTAGAGGGCCATGGTTTTTGCGCGCAAACAGCGAGGTGAAGGTGCCTTCACACACCAGACCGTCTTCGTTGCACAGCAAAACCTCGTTTGCTTCCTGGGTGGAAAACTCCGCGCGGGCGGCCTCGTAGACGGCGCGGCGGCTGGTCTTGTGTCGGATCAGGGGATCAGCGGACGTCAGGCGTGTGGCGGCAAGTTTCACAGTCCACACGGTGCCGTTGGGTAAAGGTATATAGGGTGTGACGGTCACGGATATTGTGCCGTCAGTGGCCAAAGTCAGCCGCAGGCGTGCGTGGCTCTTTGCTTCGCTCACAGCGGCCTTAAGCCGGGATTCAGCCGTGAGCGGCGGGGGGAAACCGAGTGCTTGCGCCGAATGAAACAGCCGAGCCAGATGCAAGGGCAGGCACGAAAACCCGGTTTGCGGGTTCCAGCCAAGCGTCTCAATCAGCACAAAATCGTTCATGCCGTCAGGTCCACGTCGCCGCTCGCAAAACGGGCTTTCAGCAGGCATTCGGCATATTCCGACTCTGCGGTTGAATCAAACACAATACCGCCGCCGACGTTGAACACGGCGTGTCCATTTTCGTGCAGCGTGATGGTGCGGATCGCGACATTGAACTGCATATCGCCACTTGGCGCGATGGTGCCGATGGCACCGCAATAGATATCGCGCGGCCCGTCTTCCAGCGTGTGGAGAATTTCCATCGCGCGCATTTTGGGTGCGCCGGTTACAGATCCGCATGGGAAAAGCGCCGCGAATATGTCGCTGATCGATACCTCCGGCTTGAGCTTTGCGTGCACATGGCTCACCATCTGGTGGACGGTCGGGTATGTCTCAATGTCGAACAGCCGCGGAACTGAGAGGGAGCCGACTTCTGTTATGCGCGAAATATCATTGCGCAGAAGATCGACGATCATGCGGTTTTCGGCCTGCGTTTTTTCGTCGTCCAGCAGGGCTCGCCGAATGGCGTCGTCGTCTTGGGGCGTTGCTCCGCGTCTGGCCGTGCCCTTCATGGGGTGGGTCTCGATGAAACCCTCTTTCACACGAAAGAACAGTTCCGGCGACCGTGACAGGATCACAGGACCGGCGAGATTGACAAGTGTACCATATTTTACCGGTTGCCGCTCGATCAGCGACCAGAACGCCGCCAGCGGATCGCCTGCCCAGTGCGCGCGAATCGGCATCGTCAGGTTGCCCTGGTAGCAGTCTCCCTGCCGCAAATGCTGGTGCAGCGTGTCAAAGCGTTGCCGGTAGGCGTCGAAATCCCAACCGGGGCGGAACCCGGTGAGAAAAGGCTCGTTCTCCACCCGCTGGCGTGGCGTAGCCAGAGCGTGGGCCGTTTGAGGACGGTCGAAGACACCAAAGCACAGAAGCGGGGTCGCCCGGTTTTCTGCCGCCAGCGGTGCCAGCTTCGGCTCAAACAGAAAGCCCGCTTCGTAGGAGAGATAGCCCGCGAGCCAGTGGCCTGCTGCATGCGCCGCTTCGACAGCTTGCAGGGCCGGGAAGAAATCCGCTTTCGTGTAGGCGGTAATGATGCGCAAGGGTTCAGCGAAGACCGTTACCCGGTCTTCGCTGTCATCGCGAAACAGCACAAAGGGCCGCTCCATCATACGCGGTTGATATCCTTGTCGATAGTCTTGTCCAGCGCTTCCAGCTCATCGATCAGCCCCTCGATCATCGACAGGCCCTGCGCCCAGAAGGCTGGGTCTGTGGCATCCAGCCCGAACGGTTTCAGCAGCTCGGAATGGTGCTTGGCACCGCCCGCTTTCAGCATGTCGAAATACTTCTGCTGAAAGCCGCTTGCCGCATTCTGGTACACGGCATAGAGCGAGTTGACGAGGCAATCACCAAACGCATAAGCGTAGACATAGAATGGCGAGTGAATGAAGTGCGGCACATAAGCCCAATAGGTTTCATAGCCCTCGGAAATGCGAATGGCTGGTCCTAAGCTTTCTGCCTGTACCGATAGCCAAAGTTCGCCGATGGCATCGGCCGTCAGTTCACCTTCGCGCCGTGCGGTGTGGACCTTGCGCTCAAACTCGTAGAACGCAATCTGGCGCACCACGGTGTTAATCATGTCTTCCACCTTCTGTGCCAGCATGGCCTTGCGCTCACGGGCATCGCGCGTGCGCTCCAAAAGGGCGCGGAAGGTGAGCATTTCGCCGAAAACAGAAGCCGTTTCCGCCAGCGTCAGCGGCGTGGATGCCATCAATGCACCCTGTCCGCCTGCCAGCACCTGATGCACGCCGTGGCCCAACTCATGGGCAAGCGTCATCACATCGCGCGGCTTGCCCATGTAATTGACAAGGACATAAGGGTGGGCCGAGGGCACGGTGGGGTGAGCAAAAGCGCCGGGAGCCTTGCCGGGGCGCACGGGGGCGTCGATCCAGCGTTCATCAAAGAAGCGACGGGCAATATCGGCCATTTCCGGCGCAAAGCCGTTATAGGCGGACAGAACCGTATCCTTGGCGGTTTCCCAGGAAATTATGGCGTTGGAGGTTTCGGGCAGGGGTGCGTTGCGGTCCCAATACTCCATCTGCTCCATGCCCAGCCATTTGGCTTTCATGGCATAATAGCGGTGGGACAGGCGCGGGTAAGCCTCCTTGACGGCTGCGGCCAGCGCGTCCACCACGTGGCCCTCCACCCGGTTGCCCAGATGCATGCTGTCGGCCACATCTTCGAATCCGCGCCAGCGGTCTGAAATTTCCTTGTCCTTGGCCAATGTGTTGGTGATCAGCGTAAACGTGCGGATGTTGGCCTTGAACGTGGTAGCCAGCGCCTGTGCCGCGGCCTTGCGCTTTGCGGGGTCAGCATCCTGAAGCATCGTCAGGGTCACTTCCAGTGGCAGTTCTTCCCCATCCACTGTGTAGCGCAGCGCGGCCATAGTCTCATCAAACAGCCGGTTGAAAGCGGCTGCACCTGTCATGGATTTCTCCATGAACAACTGCTCCAGTCTGTCATCCAGCTGGTAGGGCTTTTCCAGCCGGAGATCGTGGATCCACGGCGCGTAATGGGCAGATACGGCATCGTTGGCGATGCTGGTTTCGATCAGCTTGTCATCGAGACGGTTGAGTTCAAGCGTGAAAAACAGAAGATGGCTGCCGATTTCCACCATTTTGCTCTGCATATCGCCGTAGAGCTTGCCATTGGCCGGGTTGGTCGTATCGGAAAAATAGGTGAGGCCAGTGTAGGAGCCGAGGCGACCGAGCAAATCCTGCAGCGCCTCCATGTCGCGCACGGCGGTACCGAGCCCATTCTCGCCGGTCTGAGTGGCTGCTTCCTCCAGCCTGCCTTTCCAGCGGGCCTCGAACGCCACAGCCTCCCGCAACGCCCGCTCCTGATCGTTCCGAAACTTAAGCGAATCAGGGGACAAATAGAGGTCTTCCAGCCTCCAGACAGGCAGATTTCCAAGCTCGGGATTGTGTGCGCTGTGCGCATCCTGCGCGTGGAGAGGGCTGGAATTCATCATCGTATCGACTCCGGACATGTTTTCGCCTTTTCTAACCTGCCTTATGTAGAAAGGGAATTGTCCCTTTGCCACCCCATCGCTAACCGCCTTCATTGAGACTGGAATGCCCTTTGGCTTGGCTTTTTTGCTGGTTTCGTTTAGGCCTTGTTAGTAATCTGTTCACTATACTATAACGATGGATGACATCTGTGGCATATTTGCCATGCTGTCACCGTATTTGAGAGCCAAAAAGTCCGCACTGGACACCGTCTATCAAACGGGCCATCGCACGGGGATCACGTTGCTTACATTGATCGGATCGACACAGCCAGAAGGCCCAGCCAAGCGCAGCTTGTGGCAGGCCATTGGCAATGCCGCAGTCAAGCACGCACCGCGCGCCATGGCTTGCCTGCTCACATTCGCGATTTTGACGACGCCGCTCACCGTGGCGTCATCGCTGGAAGCCCGTGGCGAAACCCGCACGCTGAAAGTGTACTTTATTCATACGGGTGAAAAGGCTGCGATCACGTTCAAGAAAAACGGACGTTACGATGCAGCTGGTCTGCAGCAGTTGAACCGGTTCCTGCGCGACTGGCGCCGCAACGAACCGACGAAGATGGACCCACGGCTGTTTGATCTCGTGTGGGAAGTCTACACCAAGTCCGGCTCGCGCGATTACATTCACGTTGTTTCAGCCTACCGTTCACCCAACACCAACAATATGCTACGTTCGCGCACCAAGGGCGTGGCCAAGCGTAGCCAGCACATGCTGGGCAAGGCCATGGACTTCTACCTGCCGGACGTAAAGCTGAAGACGCTGCGCGAAATTGGCATGCGCTTTCAGGTCGGTGGCGTGGGTTACTACCCCACATCCGGTTCGCCCTTCGTGCATATGGACGTTGGCTCTGTGCGCGCATGGCCGCGCATGAGCCGCAACGAACTCGTGCGTCTGTTCCCCGATGGCAAGACGATGCATCTGCCTGCCGATGGCAAGCCGCTTCCCGGCTTCGATCAGGCAGTTGCCGACTATAAGCGCCGCGTTGGTGCCAACACCGTGGAAGTTGCCGGTGGTGGCTCCACAGGCTCTACCACAGCCAAGCGTCGCGGCCTTCTGGCCATGCTGTTCAATCGCGGCGGGGATGAAGATGAAGAACCCAACGCAATAGCCAGTGGCGCTGGCGGTGGAGATGACGAGGGCGGCGCTGCACCAGTGCAGACACGCACGGCTCCCTCGCGTGTTGCTCCCGTACAGCCAACCCAGCCGCAGACACTTCCCGGTGTAGCATCCGAGCCTGAACAGGCACCGGTCGCTGTGGCCGCTGTTGAGCCGTCCGCCGCACCATCCGTGAATGCAGTGGCAATCAACGCGCCTGTGCCGCTCGTGCGTCCGGCGTTCCGTGACGGTGCAGCGCCAGCTCAAGGCTCCAGCACGCAGTCTGCCATGGAAGTGGCCATGGTTGCACCACCGCGTAACGCAGCCGAAGCTGCTTTGGCGGCAGCAGCGCCTGTGGCGCCAACGCCAAGTGGTGAGTTTGCCGATCTGTCCGCCTATTCGGTTCCCGTTCCTGCCCTTCGTACGCTTCCGGGTTCCAGGGCGGGGTCGCAGGCAGCGGCCGAGGAAATGATGACGGCGTCCGCGACGCCCGGTACGCCTGCCATGGGCGCTGCGTCTGCGATGAACGAAACCTCGCCCCTGGTGACGGGTTTCATTCCCGTGCCGTCCATGCGTCCCGCCGGTCAGGCGGCGTTAGCTGCTGTTGCTGATGCGACCGTTGCGGTGCCCACCTTCGCTCCGAGGACTCCGGCGTCGACTGCACCGCGTGAGATGGAACTGGCAAGCCTGCCAGCGTCCCGCACGCCAGTACCGCCGACCCGCACGGCTGTTCCCATGGCGCAGACGTCCGCTTCTCCAAGCTCTGCACCGCAGACGGTTGAGCAAGCGGTTGCCTTGAGCAATCCTGACGCTGTTGAAGATGGCGAAGAGGCGATGCCAGAAACGATGGCTGCCGTTTCACCGGATGCCACGGAACCTGCCGCAACGGTTCTGTCCGAAGACACCTTCACCAAACCGGAGACTGCATCCAAGGGTGCGCGTCCCAAGAAGCAGGATGCCGAAGCATCCAGCCGTTCATCCATTCGCACCGAGCCGAAGGTCAACAAGAAGATCATCTCGCAGTGGGCACTGACCAATGGACGCGTGGAAAGCTTGAAAAAGCCGGTGACTGCACCGCAGTTCGTCAGCAAGCAGCTGCGCACGGCACCAACGACCGTGTACTCGGCAGGCTTCTCGGCCAAGACCACCACGGCTGACGCCGGCCGGTTTACCGGCACCGCCGTCAACTTCATGGAAGTCAAGAAGTTCAGCACGAATTGATTGCAAACGACGATCAACAAAAAAGCCCGCCAAATTGGCGGGCTTTTTTGTTGGGGTGTTCAGTCCCTTATTCTTCGTCTGCAGGAGCGACCGCCATGCCGAGCGCTTGCAGGTAGGTATCCAGAATAGCTTCCTGTTCCAGTCGCTCATCGTGGTCCTGCTTGCGGATCGCGATCACTTTCTTCAGGATTTTCGTATCGAAACCGGTTGATTTGGCTTCGCCATACACATCCTTGATATCGTCGGCGATGGTTTTCTTCTCTTCTTCAAGCCGCTCGATCCGCTCGATAAAAGCGCGAAGCTGGTCGCGTACGACGCCGTGAACATCGGACATGGTGTTCTCCTGTCATGATATTAATCTAGATTCGTGTCTCTACGCATTGTCCAGGCTTAAAAGCCAACCCGCTTTCAGTGGAAATGCCGTTGCGCTGTCACGTGCCGCGAACGGCCCGTCAGGTCAAGGGTGTTTTGGCAACTGTACCCGTTTTGTGTGGACGCGTGGCTCTATCCCAAAACGAATCGTCTCGGGAGCCAAGCGTCACTCCCCATTGTGGCTGCGCTCGAAGGCGGCTTTCTGCCCTTCGGTTGCCTCGGTCTGATGTTGCGCGCGCCAGTCCTCATACGGCATTCCGTAAACAATTTCGCGAGCATCGTCTTTGGTCAGCGCAATGCCGGTCTCGACGGCTGCTTCCTGATACCAGCGGGACAGACAGTTGCGGCAAAAGCCGGCGAGGTTCATCAAATCGATGTTCTGCACATCGCTGCGTTCGCGAAGATGAGCAACCAGTCGCCGAAAGGCGGCGGCTTCCAGTTCGGTTTTCTGCATTTCATTCAGTTTGGTCATGGCTGTGTTCTCCACGGACTTACACGCCCTGTTCGGGATATGGCCCGGTGCGTGAGGGGTGAATGCTATAGGAATGAAGGTCGGCACGGTCATTGATGGCGGACAGAAGCGGGGCCAGCCGTCCCGTCCATTCATCCACACCGGCTTCGTGGCCGATCAGATCCTGCCGCACCTCGATCAAGGCGTGCGCAATGCCCGCAATCAGGCAGTGCCGATACATGGTGTCACCCGCCAGTGCGCCGTCATAGGGCTCGTTGTCGCCAATCAGCAGGTCGCCTCCGGCGCTTAAGCCTTCGATCAAGGGATGGGCGATGCGCGCATCATTGTCCCACAACACGGCAGCGTGCCAAGGGCGCGGCACACCCTTCCAGACCGGTGTATAGGAATGGAGCGAAATGACGATGGGTGCCACGGCGCTGGCATTCGCAACCTCGGCCAACGTCCGGGCAATGGCGTTGTGGTAGGGGCGGTAAAAGGTTTGGAGCCGGTGTTCGCGCTCCGTATCGCTCAAAGGGTGGTTGCCGGGGATGATTGCGCCATCGGAAAGCTTCATGATCAGGGTCGGGTCGTCCTCGCCCCGATTGGGATCGATCAGCAAACGGGAAAACCGGCTCATGACCGCAGGCACACCAAGGCTTGCCGCCAGCTTGCGGGTAAGGGGCTCCACACCGATATCGTAGGCGATGTGCCGGCTGAAGCTAGCGGGATCCAGCCCCAGGCTGCCGTAGGTGTCCGGTACGATATTCGTGGCGTGGTCGGCAAGAAGAAGCAGGCCCTTGGTCGTGTCCCCGGCGATGATTTCATAGCTTGGCGCATCAGTCATGCTTGTTCGCACTCTCGTCGCAATGTTCTGTCAATCCTCTTGTCACGTCGCCATGGCATTCGCAAGGCAAAGGCAAAATCTGCCATAAAGACGGTGTCAGGGTAGAAAAAATGAAAATATAATCGATTAATGTTGCGTTGACTTTCCCCGTCCTTCGTCGCAAGAAAGTCCCACAACAAAATTGCAATGGAGAAGCATTGGAAGCCGTGTCCGATTATCCTTTGCCCGGCCTGAACATAGCGTTACGGCGGTTTACCCGAATTGTCTTTTTCAGTTTGGCTACCATCACTGCCTTTCTGGCAGCCGATGCCGCGCATGCTGAATTTCGCGTTTGCAATGGCACGCAAAACCTCGTCGGCGCGGCCATTGGGTATCGTGCCAAGGATGGATGGGTGACCGAAGGCTGGTGGCAGGTGCCTGCCAATACCTGCGCAACACTGATCGAGGGCGAGCTTACCTCGCGCTACTACTACCTGTACGCGGAGGATGCCGCGCGCGGAGGCCGCTGGAGCGGTAATGTGAACATGTGTCTGGCGGAGAACGAGTTCAAGATTACCGGTGTGCAGGACTGTTATGCCCGTGGTTTCCAGCGCATGGGTTTCAAGGAATACGATACGGGGCGTCAGGGTAGCTGGATGGTTCAGCTTTCCGATACCCCAAGTTCGCAAGAGAGTCAGAACTGATGAAGCGCAATAGAAAAGTCAAAATCCTCGCCACGCTTGGTCCCGCATCGTCGGACGAAGCCATGATCCAGAAACTGCATGAGGCAGGGGCTGATCTTTTCCGCATCAATATGAGTCACGCCAGCCATGATGTCTTGCGCTCGCTCATTCAGCGTATCCGCGCCGTTGAGGCCCGTTGTGGCCGCCCCATCGGCATTCTCGCCGATTTGCAGGGTCCGAAGCTGCGTGTTGGCAAATTTGCCGATGGTAAAGTCCAGTTGAAGGTCGGGCAGACCTTTACCCTCGATAACAACGAGGCGCCCGGCGACAATACCCGTGTTCATCTGCCCCACCCGGAAATTCTGGAAGCCGTCAAAGCCGGACACCGTCTGCTGATTGACGATGGCAAGCTGCATCTCCATGCCGAAAGCTCCGATGGCAAGAGCATTGTCTGCACGGTTGTATCCGGCACCTCCATTTCAGACCGCAAGGGTGTCAGCCTGCCCGATACGCTTCTGGAAGTCGGCGTGCTGACGGACAAGGACCGGGCCGATCTCGATGCGGTACTGGCAACCAATGACGTCGACTGGGTGGCGCTGTCCTTCATTCAGCGCCCGGAAGATCTGATCGAGGTTCGTAACATTGCGGGCGGTCGTGTTGGGCTGATGTCGAAGATCGAAAAGCCGCAGGCCATCGAGCATATCGATGAGATCATTGCGCTGTCAGATGCCTTGATGGTGGCCCGTGGCGATCTTGGCGTCGAAATGCCACTGGAAACCGTTCCCGGTCTGCAAAAGCAGTTGATCCGTGCCTGCCGCCGTGCGGGCAAGCCGGTCGTGGTCGCCACGCAGATGCTGGAATCGATGATCTCTGCGCCTGTTCCGACACGCGCCGAAGTTTCCGACGTGGCAACGGCTGTGTTTGAAGGTGCCGATGCCGTGATGCTGTCGGCCGAATCGGCGTCCGGTGATTATCCGGTGGAAGCTGTCTCCACCATGGCCTCTGTCGCCAGCACGGTTGAGCGTGATCCGCATTACCCGGGCATTATCTACGCGCAGCGCACGCCGCCGGAAGCAACGGGTGCGGATGCGATTTCGCTGGCTGCGCGCCAGATTGCCGAAACCATGCAGCTGAAAAGCATCGTGTGCTATACATCGTCCGGCGCTACGGGCTTGCGCGCTGCGCGTGAGCGTCCAGAAGTGTCGATACTGGCGCTGTCACCGGTCATTCAAACGGCCCGTCGCCTGTCCGTGGTCTGGGGACTGCACTGCGTCGTCACCCATGACGCCGAGGATCTGGATGATATGGTCAACCGCGCTTGCCGCATCGTTGTGGACGAAGGCTTTGGCGCTCCCGGAGACCGCGTGATTATCTCCGCCGGTGTGCCGCTGGGCACACCCGGCGCAACCAACATGTTGCGCATCGCTACAATTGGCGCGGATGGTCACAGCGGCGTTTAATAACCGCCCTTATTCATGATCATTCACAAGGCGGGCATCGACCCGCCTTGCTGTTAGCTGCAGGTCATGCGGAATGCCCGCCAGTGTTTCAATGGCTTCTATGGCGAGATCATTGGCCACATAATCGGATTTGTGGCCCATATTGTGCACGGTGACGAGTTGCGATCCGGCAATGGCCCGGTGCAGGGCCTGTGAATGCAGCACGGGTGACACCACGTTATCGGCATCCCCGGTTATGATCACCGTCGGCGCTGTGATCTGGCTGTAAAAGGGTGAAACCTTCTTTGTATAGTCCAGTAGATTGGCAATATCGGTGGCGTTTGCGCGGAATGCCGATGGCTGCAACAATAGGCCCGGCGCTGTGTTGGCAACATAATTATCGGGCCGGTGGTTGGGGGCGAAGACGCTTTTCGTGCCGGCATCCAGCAGTGTCAGCCCGACAGGGAGCGTTACGATATGGGTCAGAAGCCAGCCGACATAGGGCATTTTCGCTGCTGAATTGTACCAGGCAATTCCCCCCGGCCATGGATGTGTGGCAGGGGAAAGAAAAACCAGCCCCAGAACCTTGTCCGGGTGCCTGAGAGCAAAGGTGGCGACCACGGCACCGCCAAACGAATGGCCGACGATAATAGCTTTTTTGATACCGCGTTTGTCCATCACGGCGGCAATCGCATCGGCCTGCCCGTCCGGGAAGCCGTTCTGTGGGCCGCCACGGTCGGAATAGCCAAAGCCCGGGCGATCCACATACAGCATCTCGGCGCGGCCTTGCAGTGGCTTGGCAAAGGCGAACAACTGATCGCGTAGATTGCCGCTTGCACCGTGTACAAAGACTATAGGGGGCAGGTCCGCATCGGCAGTGGCAGGCATCAGTACGCTATTCATGGCGTAGCCGCCAATGTCGATTCGCTCACCCATATTGGGGTACGCGGCTCGGATGGCGGCCGTTTTGAAAACGGTGAAGAGGAAGCCAGCCAGACACAGCAGAAGCAGAAGGCAGAGAATGGACAGCAGGACGATAGACACGGGATTGCGAGCAAACATGCGGATCCTTTGGATGTGCAGGATGTATGGTTGCTATACGTGCGCGACATGAAAACGTTTCACGCGGGAGGTGTTTCCAGTTGTGTATATTTTTGAAAGTATCGGTTGGTAACCGTTGGATGTCAGGTGCGCTGCCCATCCAGCTTTTCAGACAACACCTTTACTTGTTCCTGCGCCATCTTCTCTGCTGGATAAATCTCCAGCACCTGGTTCCATGCCCGGAGCGCCAGTTCATCCTTGCCGGACGCGGCGAGAATTGCGGCCATTCCGGCCAGCGCACCGAAATGGCGCGGCTCCAGCGCCAGCACGCGGTTGATATCGGCCATGGATTTTCGATAATTGCCCAGCTGATAGTTCAGCGTTGCGCGACGATTCCAGCCTTCGACATAGTCGGGTGAAAGGTAAATAACCTGATCCAGCAGATCGAAGGCCGTGCCATTGCGCTTGTCCGCAATGGCTTTGGTGGCCCATTCCATCAGCAGGTTGATGGTGGGGCTACCCGCATCCTGAAGATGCGCATGTACCTGACCCGCGATGCGCAGCGCAGCATCCGAATCGCGCTCACGCTTGAGCGCGGCAAACAGATCGTTCAGTTCTGTCTTCGGGTCGGGAAGGCGAGGGGAGCTCTCAGGTGTTGCCGGAGCAACACCGTCTTGTGCTGCGACACTTCCGAACGGAAGGGCACCCGCAATCAGACCCACAATGAGACAGCGCAAAATGAACATGGCGGGTAGAGTAACCCGCCACGGCAGAAGATCAATCAACATTTGCGTGTGTTCCTCAGGTCGAAACCTGAGGAGCAACATCAGCCCTGCCGTGCCTTGTAGCGCGGGTTCTGCTTGTTGATGATGTATACGCGGCCCTTGCGACGCACGAGACGGTTCTCGCGGTGACGTGTCTTCAGCGACTTGAGCGAATTCTTGATCTTCATTTTTCTGATCCGCAGGTTAGGGAAGAATCATTCCCGATAAACTTAACAATCAAAAGCGCGCCACGGGGCGCGCTCTTGAACCATGGGTGGGGCAATACCTCGTCACCACATGGGTGTCAACCAGTTTGGCCCGGTTTTCCGGCCTTCAACAGGCTAAAACTGCCGCTTTTCATCGGAATCTGACAGCAGGCTTGCCGGGGTTTTGGTCAGCCACGTGACATGGCCCATCTTGCGGCCCGGACGCGCTTCACGCTTGCCGTAAAGGTGCAGCAGGGCATCGGGGCGGGTCAGCCATTGCGGCACATCATTGATGTCGTCGCCGATCAGGTTCTGCATTACGCAGTCCGAGTGGCGCCGCGTCGAGCCAAGCGGCAAGCCGGTTACAGCGCGGATATGCTGCTCGAACTGCGAGACAACACAGGCCGTTTCCGTCCAGTGGCCGGAATTGTGTACGCGCGGCGCAATCTCGTTGGCGATCAACGCGCCGTCTGCCAGAACGAACAGCTCCACCCCGATGACACCGACATAACCCAAGGCCGCGAGAATCGTTTCTGCCGCGTGTCTGGCCGCCTCAGCGGTTGCCTTCGATATACCGGCAGGCACGGTTGAGGTGTGCAGAATGCCGCTGCGGTGAACGTTTTCAGCCGGATCGTAGCAGGCGATTGTTCCATCCACGCCCCGGGCGGCGATAATGGAAATCTCCTTGACGAACGGCACGAAGCTTTCGAGAATCAGCGGCACATTGCCAAGAGCGGCAAAGGCATTTTTGTCATGTGCCTCTTCTTCCCGAGTCTTGCCGGCCGGGGTCCGGCTGGCGCGAAACACCATCTGTCCCTTGCCGTCATAGCCCATCCGGCGTGTTTTCAACACGCCATTGCCACCAAAGTCCGACAGTGCAGCCTCTAAATCAGACTGGCTGTCCACAACGCGAAAGTCAGCGGTGGCGATGCCGCTGTCGTTGAGAAAGCGCTTCTCGCTCACCCGGTCCTGCGCGACATCCAGCGCGCGCGGGGAGGGGCGGACGGGACAGGTTTCCGACAATATCTGCGCGGCCTGCACCGGAACGTTTTCAAACTCATAGGTGATGAAGTCGGAAACCTCTGCCAGTTGCGCAAGCGACTGTGGATCGTCATAGGCACCAACAATCTGTCGATTGGCGGCTTGAGCTGCGGGGCAACCGGGCTGCGGGTCAAGAATCACCGTATTAAAATTCAGCCGTGCGGCAGCCAGCGCCAACATGCGGCCAAGCTGGCCGCCTCCAATAATGCCGATTGTACTCATAGATCGTCCACGGGGTATTCGGCGACAGCCGCCGTTTGTGTTTCGCGGTAAGCATCCAGCCGGTCGGCCAGATCGTCGTCTGACAGGGCAAGAACCGCAGCGGCCAGAAGGGCGGCATTGACTGCGCCTGCGCGCCCGATGGCAAGCGTGCCGACAGGAATACCTGCTGGCATCTGCACGATAGACAACAGGCTATCCTGACCAGACAGGGCTTTGGACTGAACGGGAACGCCGAAAACCGGCAGGGGTGTCATGGATGCAGCCATGCCCGGAAGATGGGCGGCACCGCCTGCACCGGCGATGATGACCTTGAAACCCTCTTCACGCGCCGTTGTCGCAAAGCGCACCAGCCGGTCCGGCGTGCGGTGGGCCGAGACGATTCGCGCTTCATAGGCAATATCCAGCGCATCCAGCGTATCGGCGGCGTTCTTCATGGTTTCCCAATCGGACTGGCTTCCCATGATAATGGCAACGGGCGGGGCAACGGCATCTGTCATTGTCGCAAATCCTGTTTTGGCCCAGGTCAGGCAATGATATCGGGAATGACCTGGTCTTCAATTTTGGTGATGGTATCCTTGATCACCAGTTTCTTCTTCTTCATGCGCTGGATACGCAGGGCGTCGCAGCCAGTTTGAATCATGGCATTGATGGCCACATCAAAATCCTCATGTTCCTGACGCAATCGCGCAAGGTTCAGTCTGAGGTCGGCCTGATCCTGATTGGGCATGCTTGAAGTCCCCGTCGGCGCTGTATGCTGGCCCCTGGCCGCCACAGCATTGTTCTGCAAGGCATTTATCGCGTGTCTCTGCTGCCACCCGATGGCGGCATCCTCTAGCATGAAAATGCGGGCAACGGGAAGTTATCCTTGCCATGATTTCGCCTTCGACTTTTGAATAATAACGTGGCAGACTGACGTCGTTACAACCTGAAGCGTGATGCTTTTTTCGGCAAAGCGCTAAGCAAAGGAAGGAACTGTCTCATGAGCATTGAAGCACATCTTGCAACGCTTGAGAAAAAACACGGTGTTTTGGAAGAAGAAATTCATACCGCACTGACCCAGCCTTCTACACACGACCAGCACATTGCAGACCTCAAACGCCGCAAGTTGCGCTTGAAGGACGAAATCGAAAGAATTCGCACCTCAACCCATTAATTTATACTGTGTCATTGAACCGTCATAGCTCTACGCCTTTTGGATGATGGTTGATACAACGGTGTGAGGACGCCGTTTACCTTGACAACGAGGCCCGCCTGCCGCTGTCAGTCTCGGCTGGCGGGCCTTCTTGTTCTCAGAGGATAGCGGAAATTCCGTCGTAAATCAGCTTTGTCCCGGCAATGCCCGCCATGGTGTACATAAAGGGATAAAAGACCTCCGGCCGCATCCGTCGCACGGCCCATGCGCCGCAGAGCGTTGCGACAATTGCCAGTGGAAACAGGCTGGCCGAGACTGCAAAATTGGACAGATCAAGCTGGCCCAGCGCAAAGTAGGGAATGAGCTTGACCGCATTCAGAATGGCAAAAAACCGTACCGATGTTCCAGTATAGTCGCGTTGCGGCAGTTTGAGCGGCAGGGCGTAGATTTGAAACGGTGGGCCGCCCGCATGGGCAACAAAGCTGCCATAGCCCGCAAAGCCACCCCAAAACAGGGCGGGCAGACGCCGCTGCCCCTTGGCGGCAATGGTGATGCCGCGCCGCGCCCGCCAGACATTTAGCCCATAGCGTAGAACGAACAGCACGGTGATGAGGCCGATAATCAGGCGCAGCGCATGACGCGGCACAAAGGCGGAGGTTGCCCAGCCGATGGCGATGCCGGCAAGGGCACCGGGAAGCAGCATAGTCAGCGTACGCCAGTCCCCGTGCTTTCGCCAGACCCAGAGCGACACCAGATCCATGGCGATCAGAATAGGCAGCAGAATGGCCGCCGCCTGCACCGGGGAGACAACCAACGAGAGGATGGGCACCCCCATCAGCGAGAGGGCCTCGCCCATGCCGCCTTTTGTCAGGCCAACCAGCAGCACGGCTGGAATGGCGGCGTAATAGAAGCCAATGTCCGGAAGCATTTTGTGCGCGCTGTCCTGTTCGTGGGGTCGTCGGGTCTCCACTTGTGGCAAATCTATGCTATGTGGCAATGAAAACCTGCGCTGCGCAGGGTTTATCATTAGGCTTCGTTGCACGCGGATGCCAGAAAACGGACTGTATCGATGACCACGCCTGAAGACCGCTGCCGCCTTGTGCTGATTGTTCCGGAAACGGACGACGCCGGAAAACTGGAAAAGATCGTTGAGGATGCCTTGAGAGGCGGGGACGTCGCCTCCGTGATCATCCCGCAATACACTTCCAGCGACGCAGAGTTTCAGAGGTTGGCCGAGGCTCTGGTGCCTGTGGTTCAGGCAGCCGGGGCTGCGGCGCTGGTTGCGGGCGATAGCCGCGTGGCGGGCCGTGCACGGGCCGATGGCTTGCACATTGCCGCCGGAGCACCGGATCTGGCCGAAGCCTTGGAAAAGTTTTCCCCCAAACTGATCGTCGGCGGCGGCAATGCGACAGACCGCCACCATGCGCTGGAAATCGGCGAGGTAAAGCCGGACTACATGTTTTTCGGCAAGCTGGATGGCGATATCAAGCCCGAAGCGCACCCGAAGAATCTGGCTCTTGGTGAATGGTGGGCCTCAATGATCGAGATTCCTTGCATCGTCATGGGCGGCACCGACCCAGCCTCGGCACTTGATGTCGCGCAAACTGGCGCGGAGTTCGTCGCCCTTCGTCTTGCGGTGTTTGGTGAGCCCGAGCAGGCCGCAAGCATTGTTGCGCAGGTGAATGCGCTTCTTGACGAAAAAGCGCCACGGTTTGAAGATTAGATCGCTTTTCGATCTGATTGAACCGGATCGGCGCTCTAATGAATTTTGCGTAAGCATAATCTTGTCGATCCTCGTTTCACTCCGGTCGGATTATGCTTTAGGACGTTTCCATGAAAAAACCGGTCTCGCACATGCTCCGTTCCCTGCTGCCTGTATCCTTGGGCTTTGCGCTGTCTTTGGGCGGCGCGCTGTCTGGGGCGTGGGCGCAGCAGGAAGGGCGAGACCCGGTGATACCCGTGCCATCTCCGCGTGATCCAGTGGCGCAAAAACTGAAACCCGTTCAACAGGGCGAAATCACCAAGGGCAACAAGCCCTCCATCAATGATGCGGTGCGAAGTGGCGGGGGCCTCAATCTTCTGGAGCGCATGGGAGCGCCTTTGCCGGACCTGCCGCCGGAAAAGACCTATAAGGGCGCAGTGGATGAGGCCTATGGTGCCTATCAACGCGGCCTGTATCTGACGGCGATGAATCTGGCTTTGCCCAAGGCGCAGGCGGGCGACCCGGCGGCGCAAACGCTGGTAGCCGAAGTCATGCAGAATGGCCTTGGCGTGAAGCGCGACCGTAAGGGCGCTGCCTTCTGGTACGGGCAGGCGGCTGAGAAAGGCGATCCCGCCGCCATGTTCAAATACTCGCTGATCCTGCTCGATGGCGAACTGGTGACGCGCGACACGGCCAAATCCGAAGAGCTGATGCGCAAGGCTGCGGACCGTGGCAATGCTCAAGCCCAGTTTAACTATGCGCAGGCGCTGGTGGCCGGTGCGCCCGGCACCAAGGGGCTGAAAGCGGCACTTCCTTATTATGAGAAGGCCGCCGCGCAAGGGGTGGTAGACGCGCAGTATGCTGTATCTCAGCTTTATCTGAACCTTGAAGACATCGACGCTGCCAAGAAGGCCGAAGCGCGCCAGTGGCTGACCCGTGCTGCCAGCGCCGGTTATGATACTGCGCAGTTTGATCTGGCCATGTGGTATCTGGATGGTACGGTGGGCGATCAAAATCTGGAAGAAGGTTTCCGCTGGATGCGCCGCGCTGCTGAAGGTGGCCATGTGGCCGCGCAGAACCGGCTGGCCCATCTCTACATCAATGCGCTGGGCACGCGGCCCGACCCGATTGAAGCCACCAAATGGTATCTGTTGTCACGCCAGGCCGGTTTGAAAGATGAGCTTCTGGACGACTTCTATGATGGCTTGACGGACGAGCAGCAGAAGGCCGGGCAGGAGGCAGCGGGGCGCCACCGCGCTTTGTAGTAAAGCCCAATGAAACATGTTTCATGATGGAATGATGACGCACGCGCACGCGAACACTTGAAACCGAGGGTGTTTTGTGGTCTTGAAGCGCGGTTTCGGTGTCCCTGCGGGGTCTGTCGATCAGCCCTTACGGAAGTGCCCCATGAAGATCAACGGAAATGAAATTCGCCCCGGCAACGTGGTCGAGCATAATGGTGGCCTTTGGGCCGCAGTGAAGTGCACAACGGTCAAGCCCGGCAAGGGCGGGGCGTTCAATCAGGTCGAGTTGAAAAACCTGATCGACGGCACCAAGCTGAACGAGCGTTTTCGTTCGTCCGAAACGGTCGAGCGTGTCACACTGGAACTCAAGGATTTTCAGTTCCTGTTCGAGCAGGGCGACGCGCTCGTGTTCATGGACAATGAAAGCTACGAGCAGCTGGAATTGCAAAAGGATTTCGTCGGCGACCGCGCGGCCTTCCTGCAGGACGGAATGATGGTGACGGTGCAGCTCTATGATGAGCGCCCCATCGGCATTTCGCTGCCCGATCAGGTGGTGCTGGCCATTGCCGAGGCAGATCCGGTGGTAAAAGGACAGACGGCGGCGTCATCCTACAAGCCCGCCATTCTGGAAAACGGTATTCGCGTTCTTGTGCCGCCTTTCATTGCAGCTGGCGAGCGCATTCTGGTGGACACCAACGAAATTACCTATCTGCGCCGCGCCGATTGATAGGCTGTGCAGCTTGCGCCGTTCGGGCGTTGAGCGCACCAAGAAACGATAGGGCGACCGTATTCACGGCGGAAGCCCCCAATAAAGGATTTGCCTCATGGCCCGTTCAGCTCTTCTCAATGTTATGGTTCAGGCCGCGTTCAAGGCAGGAAAGTCGCTGGCGCGCGATTTCGGCGAGGTGCAGAACCTGCAGGTGTCGCTGCGTGGCCCGGCCGACTTTGTGGCGCAGGCAGACCGCAAGGCCGAAAAGCTGATCCGCGAAGAGTTGATGAAGGCCCGCCCGACCTATGGTTATCTGGGTGAAGATGGCGAAGAAATGAAGGGCACCGATGGTGCCCATCGCTGGATCGTCGATCCACTGGATGGCGCCACCAATTTTCTGCACGGCCTGCCGCATTTCGCGATCTCCATCGCGCTGGAGCGCAATGACGAGATTGTCGCTTCCGTTATCTTGAACCCGGCAACGGATGAGCTTTACACCGCCGAGCGGGGTGGTGGTGCGTTTATCAACGACCGTCGCCTGCGTGTTGCAAGCCGCAAGGCGCTGTCGGATGCGATCGTCGCCAGCGGCACACCGCATCTTGGCCACGGGAACCACGGCAAGCATCTCGTAGAATTACGCCATGTGATGGGCGAAGTGGCGGGCGTGCGGGCGCTGGGCGCACCGGCGCTGGATCTGGCCTATGTGGCCGCTGGCCGTGTCGATGGTTATTGGGAGCGTGGCCTCAACACCTGGAATCTGGCGGCAGGCGTGTTGTTGATCCGCGAATCCGGCGGCTGGGTTTCTGATATGGATGGCGGCAAAAAGCCGATCGATACCGGCTCCATCATTGCTGCCAACGAGTTCATTCATAAGGCGCTGCATGAGGTGGTCAATCGCCCGATTCCGGCGCGCTGACACCAGGAACAGGATATTCTGAAATGAAACCCTGCCATTTAAAAATGGTAGGGTTTTTTTTGATCCTGTTGTAACTTCGCGACCAAATGAATGGACGGCATCACGGGAAGAGAGACTGGAATATGGCGAAGTTGTCACTGTCGGGTTGGGATGCGACGCAGCCGGAGGGCGAGCGATACAATCCGCAGAAGCTTTCGAGCCCTATGGTGTTTTTCTGGACCATGGTGATCTTTCTCATCATCGTGGGCTTTGTCGGTGCGATTCTGTTTCGTCAGGCCCATGCTGCGTTTGTCAGCAATCCCGGCCTGAATGGGCTTATTCTCGGTGTCCTGCTGATCGGCATTCTTCTGGTGTTCAATCAGGTGCTGACCCTTCGTCCAGAAGTGCGCTGGTTCAACTCGTTCCGTGCTGCCGGAAGTGCGGATAAGGTGGGGCGGGAGCCGGTGCTGCTGGCACCCATGCGCGCGCTCATCGGTCAGCGTCATTCCATGGCGATTTCCACCACGGCGCTGCGCTCCATTCTGGATTCCATCGCCACCCGTCTGGACGAGTCGCGCGATACTTCGCGCTATCTGATCGGCCTTCTGGTGTTTCTGGGTCTTCTCGGCACGTTCTGGGGTCTGCTCGGCACGATTGGTTCCATCAATACGGTCATCCAGTCTTTGGATGCGGGCTCCGGCAACACCGAGGATGTGCTATCGGCCTTGAAAAGTGGCCTGTCGGCGCCTTTGGCGGGCATGGGCACGGCGTTTTCCACCTCGCTGTTCGGCTTGTCCGGGTCGCTGATCCTTGGCTTTCTGGATTTGCAGGCGGGCCGCGCACAGAACCGGTTTTATACCGATCTTGAAAACTGGCTCTCGTCTGTAACAGATGTTAGCGATGGCATTCAGGCCACCGGTGTTGATACGGGCAATGACAGCCTGCGTCTCCTGAGTGAACAGATTGCCCACATCGCCGGAGACGGCAGCGCCAGCCAGCGCACGACCGCTGCCATGGCGACACTGGCCGATGGCATTCAGGGGCTGGTGAAAAACATGCGCAGCGAGCAGCAGATGCTGCGCGACTGGATCGAGGCGCAGCAGGAAGAGGCCAAAGCCATGCGCCGCACCATGGACCGGCTGACGGCGCAGCTTGGCCAGCTTGGTGAGGTTGCACCGCCTTCACGTCCGATTCCCCAACGCCGCCCCCCGAGCGAATCGGCAGGGGAATAATCCATGGCTTTGTCCCGCAACCGTCGCCGGGAGCGCACGATTGATTACTGGCCGGGCTTCGTCGATGCGCTATCGACCCTGCTTCTGGCCATCATGTTCCTTCTGTCCGTGTTCGTGCTGGCGCAATTTCTGCTGAGCCGCGAAATCAGCGGCAAGGACGAGGTGCTGAACCGCCTCAACAGCCAGATCAATGAATTAACGCAGCTTCTGGCGCTGGAAAAAAGCGGCAAGCAGGATCTGGAGGACTCGCTGGCCAATCTCCAGGCGTCACTCAGCCAGTCCGAAGGGGAGCGCTCGCGGTTGCAGTCGTTGCTCGATCAGGATAGCGGCGCATCCGGCACGGCGCAAAACCAGATCGGGACGCTGACCGAGTCCCTTGCTAATGAAAAGCAGGTGAGTGCACGGGCCATGAGCCAGATCGAGCTGTTGAACCAGCAGATCGCGGCCTTGCGCAACCAGATTGCTGCGATTGAGGCGGCCTTGAACGCTTCGGAGGCAAAAGACGCTGCGTCTCAGACCAAGATTTCCGATCTTGGACGACGCCTGAATGTAGCCTTGGCTCAGCGTGTGCAGGAACTGAACCGTTACCGGTCGGATTTCTTTGGGCGCTTGCGGGAGATACTGTCGGATCGGGAAAACATCCGCATCGTCGGGGACCGTTTTGTGTTTCAGTCCGAAGTGTTGTTTCCATCGGGTGGCAATGCGCTGAACCCCGCCGGCGCGGGCGAGATGGACAAGCTGGCCACTGCCCTGCTGGACCTTGCGCGCGAGATACCGCCCGAGATTAACTGGGTGCTGCGCGTGGATGGACATACGGACAACGTGCCCCTGTCCGGCTCTGGCCGTTACGCCGATAACTGGGAGCTATCCTCCGCACGCGCCACATCCGTGGTCAAATATCTTATCAGCAAAGGCGTGCCCGCAAACCGGCTTGTGGCTGCGGGCTTTGGAGAGTTTCAGCCGCTGGCGGAAGGCGACACGCCGGAATCACGCGCCACAAACCGCCGGATTGAGTTGAAGCTGACAGAGCGCTGACGGTTCATTTGACTATACAGTCTATGAGGTTCAGGGGCTGACGCTCTTTCGCTTGCGACGTTGGCAGTGGCAATATTTAACCTTGTACGCTGATTTTATGCCGTCATGCTCGTCTTATCGACAGTCAAAGCACCGGCGGCATTGGCCTTGATCGACTCGATGGCGGCGTGAGCCGATGCCTTGGTCGTATATCCTTCGGATGCCAGCATAACCTCACCATTGGGTGCCCGAAGGTTAAAGCGAAACTGGCCCTGTGCATCCCGGAAGATCTCGAACTTATACATAATGGCACCTCTCGTGGTTGATCGCCGTCTAAAGTAACGTGCAAGCTTCTGGATTCAATAGCTCTATTGTGCAGCATCCAGCATGGTTTCGTGACCATGGTCGAATTGCAGACGTGCCAGCTTCGCATACAGGCCAGCTTCGCGCAGCAGTTCGGCGTGGGTACCTTCCTCAATAATCCGGCCCTGATCCATGACCAGGATCCGGTCGGCTTTCAGCACAGTGGCAAGCCGGTGAGCAATCACAATGGTGGTGTGCTGCCGCATCAGTCCGTCCAGCGCCTTCTGCACCAGTGTCTCACTTTGCGCGTCCAAAGCCGAGGTGGCTTCGTCGAGCAGCAGCACGGGAGCGTTTTTCAGGATTGCACGGGCAATGGCGATGCGCTGGCGTTGGCCGCCCGATAGCATGACCCCACGTTCTCCCACCTGTGAATCATAGCCCTGATCCAGCCGGTTGATGAACTCATCGGCTTGCGCCGCCACCGCTGCCGCCTGCACCTGTTCCAGGGTCGCATCGGGCGCGCCAAAGGCAATGTTGTCGCGAATGGATGCCGCAAACATCGACACATCCTGAGGCACGATTGCAAACCGCTCACGCAGGGCTTTCGGGTCTACAGAACGGGCATCGACGCCATCAACCATAACGGAGCCCGACAGGGGGTCATAAAAGCGCAACAGCAGGGAAAAGATCGTGCTTTTACCCGCGCCGGAGGGACCGACAATGGCCACCGTTTCTCCCTTGGCAACCGTGAATGACAAACCTTTCAGGGACTGCGTGTCCGGTGCCGATGGATAGGCGAAGCTGACGGAATCGAACGCCACCTCACCCAAAGGCGGCTGGGGCAGGGTGGCGGGGTTGGCAGGGGTCCGGATCTGCGGCTGCTCGTCGAGCAGTTCCCCGAGGCGCTCGGTTGCGCCAGCGGCCTGCGAAAGCTCGCCCCATACTTCCGAAAGAGCACCGAGGCTGCCTGCGGCAAACACGGAGTAGAGCAGGAACTGACCGAGTGTACCGGCTGTCATGGCACCCGCCAGCACATCCTGCGCTCCGAACCACAGAACCGCCACAACGCTGCCGAAAATCATCATGATCGCAATGCCGGTGAGGAAGGACCGGGCCCGCACGGCGGCGCGCGCGGCCTCATAGGCGCTTTCCACCGATGCGGCGTAGCGCGCACGCGCGGCTTCCTCGCCATTGAAGGCCTGAACGGTGCGGGTTGCGGAAATCGATTCACCTGCAAATGCAGAGGCGGCGGCCAGCGTATCCTGCGCCTCACGCGACCTGCGGCGCACGGAGCGGCCAAAGGCCACGAGAGGAAACACGATGATGGGAATGGCCGCCAGCACCATGCTCGACAATTTGGGACTGGTGATCACCATCATGCCGATGGCGCCAATACAGAGAATCATGTTGCGCAGCGCCACCGATGCAGTTGCGCCCACGGCAGATTTGATCTGCGTGGTATCGGCGGTTAACCGGGAGACAATTTCGCCGGACTGCGTGACGTCGAAAAAAGCGGGCGACAACCGCGTGACATGGTTGAACACATCCCGGCGCAGATCGGAGACGATTCGCTCGCCCAGCGTAATGACAAAATAGTACCGCCCGGCGCTCGCCAGCGCCAGCAGCACCGCCAGCACCATCAGCATGCCGAAATAGGTGTTGATGAAGCCGGCATCGGAGGATGAAAATCCGTGGTCCACCATACGGCGCACGGCAAGCGGGAGAACCAGTGTGGTGATGGCAGCAAGCGTCAGGCAGATCAACGCACCGGTCACCAGACCTCTGTAGCGCGCTATATAGGGCAGAACCTTGGCGAGGGGCCGAACCGACGGGCGGCCTGTTGCTGTATCCGGTTTTTTTGTCACGCTACCCCCGATCATGCCACAGCGCACACAGACGGATATCCATGGGTTGCAGCACTTGTTATCCTCTTGGCCTTCATGTATAGGCACGCAATCAAATTGGCGAGCCGTTGCCAAGCGGTCTACGGCTTCATTTACGTGTTCGGTCGCGATGACGCAATGATGTGCGTCAATTGGACCACAGCAGGAAGAGTGTTATGAAGGCTGATATCCATCCCGACTACCACATGATCAAGGTGGTCATGACCGACGGTACCGAGTACGAAACCCGTTCCACATGGGGTTCGGCAGGCGCAACCATGAACCTTGAAATCGATCCTACGTCGCACCCGGCCTGGACTGGTGGCAACCAGCAGCTGATGGACCGTGGCGGTCGCGTTTCCAAGTTCAAGAAGCGTTTCGAAGGTCTTGGTCTCTAAGACCGTTTCTAGTCTTGAGCGTTTGCTAAAGCCCGGTTTCCCCGGGCTTTTTCTTTGCCTGCCGTTTGCCCCGTTCTTGACGCTGTGTCTTCTCTCCGTTTACATGTATAGACATAATGACGATACATGAGGGAACGAATGACACAGCAGGCAGGCGGCGGGGTGGTTGAGACCCGCACGATTGAAATGGTGGCGGAGCGAGAGCGGCATGGCCATCCCCATAACCAGTTTACACTCTGGTTCAGCGCGAACTTGCAGATCACGGCTGTCGTGGATGGTGCTCTGGCCATTGTTTTCGGCGCGGAGGCGCTCGCGGCTATTATCGGGCTGCTGATTGGCAATATTCTCGGCGGTATCGTCATGGCGCTGCACTCCGCGCAGGGGCCAAGGCTTGGCCTGCCACAGATGATCTCCAGCCGTGCACAGTTCGGTGTCAAGGGTGCAACATTGCCACTGATTCTAGTGGTGCTGATGTATGTTGGCTTCGCTGCAACGGGCACGGTTCTGTCGGGTCAGGCACTCAACCTGCTGTTCGGTGTTTCGCGGCCGGAGTTCGGCATTCTGCTGTTTGGCGGCATGACAGCGGTGGTGGCCATCGTCGGCTATAAGCTGATCCATTTGGTTGGTCGCGTTGCGACCATCATCAGCCTCATCGGTTTTGCGTATCTCACCTACCGGCTGTTCTCGACCTATGATGTGGCATTGGCGTTCGGGCAAAAACCATTCACCATCTCCACCTTCCTGCTGGCGGTGGCCCTCTCGGCGAGCTGGCAGATGACGTTTGCACCTTATGTTGCCGACTACTCTCGCTATCTGCCGTCCAGCACCAGCAAGACGGCCACGTTCAACTATACGTTCTTTGGAAGCGTCATCGGTGCGCAACTGGCCATGACATTTGGTGTGCTGATCGCAGCGCTCGGCGGAAACTTCCTGAAGAATCAGGTCGGCTTCATGGGCGAACTGGCCGGTCCCGCCTTCGCGGCTGTGGCCTTCATGACCATTGTTGCCGGAAAGCTCACCGTCAACTGCCTGAATGCCTATGGCGGCTTTATGACCATGCTGACGACTGTCAGCTCGTTCAGCAATCAGCGCACGATCTCACAAGCGGCACGCATGGCCTACATCATTGGCTTCGTAGCCGTGTCCATGGTGGTGGCACTGCTTGCCAGCGCTGACTTTCTCAACAACTTCAAGAATTTCATTCTGGTGTTGCTGGCCGTCTTCGTGCCGTGGAGTGCTGTCAATCTCGTGGATTACTACCTGATATCCAAAGAGCGGGTCGATATCCCGGCGCTTTACGATCCAAATGGACGCTACGGTGCCTATAACTGGCCTGCACTCGGCTCGTATATTGCTGGTGTCTTGATACAGATACCGTTTCTGAACCAGGCGCTGTACCAGGGCTTTGCGGCACGGATGCTGAACGGTACGGATATTTCCTGGATCGTCGGGCTGATTTTCACCTCTGTGCTTTATTACGTGCTGGCCCGCAAACGCCAGAGCGTGCCCGATGGTATGATCTTGCCGGATGGCCGCAAGGCATAACAAAAGGCCCGCTGGCATCGCCGGCGGGCTGCTTATTCTCAAAATATAACGGCTTAGCTTTGCCCGAACGCCGTCTGCAACAGGCTGATCTGCGCCTGCACGCTGTTCTGGTTGTCGGGCACGAACGCGGGCAACTCATGCGGACGATAGATTTCACGATCCAGCAGCGCAATCCGCTTCTGCAAACGCTGTGACCGCTCAACCAGATCACGGAACGATTCCGGCAGTTCGGACCAGCCGGGTGCGTCGCGGTCTACGTTGAATGTGTCGAGGCGAACCTTGTTCTTCTCGGACATGATCTGGTCGCGCGACATTTCGCCATTGTTGACAGCTCGTTGCAACAGCAACCATGAGGCCATTTGCATCAGCCGGGTTGTCAGACGCATGGACTCGGCGGAATACAGAACGGATGCCATGCGCGGCAGAACCTTGGATGCATTGCGTCCGTCGCCATCGAGATAGGCAGCGGTTTCTTCCACCAGACCCATGCCTTCGGCGTACAAACCTTTGAACTGTGCAGATGAAGCTGCGTGACCAGCGAAGCTGACAGTGTTCAATCCTCTATCGGACATGCTCTGTATTCCCTAGTTAACGCATCACTCAAACACGCGAACGACAGACCATTGCAAAGGTTCCGCCGCTCAATACCTCATATTAGAATGATCCTATAACGCGGTTCGCGCAAGTATATTCTTAAAGAAAGGTTAATCTCCACAGGTCTTGTAAAGTTCTCCACCGTTGCGGCCTAAATTGCACAAAAAAAGAGCCGCTTTCGCGGCTCTCAAGGTAAAACAGGGAGAAAATCAGAGCTATTCACCAGAAGGATCATTGTCTGAGGCCGGAAAAACCGACTATCTCTGTCATATACAGTATCAATTACTTTATGGTTAACAAATTTGTCTGATGTTACCAGGCCTGAGCCAGCGGTTCTTCCGCTGCTACTGCTTCCTCATCGGGGAAGGGAGCAGCATTGGGGGAGAGTTGCAGGCTTTCCGGCGTAATCATCGTTCCCGATGTAACTGTAGCCGTATACGCATCGCGCTCTTCCACCGGCAGGGCTGCGCGGCGGCGGCTGCGGAAGACGGCGTAGCCTGCAATCAACAAATGGGCCGTTGCCGTGACGCCGAACAGCGCGTAGGGACCAAAATTCGACATGACCGGACCACTGATCGTCGGGCCGATAATCGTACCAATACCGTAAAGCAGCAGCAGTCCACCCGCTACCTTTACGAAGTCTTCCGAACTCGTAAAATCATTGGCGTGGGCAACGGCGACCGGATAAATTGCGTTGGCCGTAGCCCCGTAGACCGCGATGAGGATCAGCAGCCACGTCACGTTCGCCGGTTGGACGGCAAACATCAGCAGGCCTGCCACACCGCCGATTGCGGCCAGTCCGGCAACCACATAGCGCCGGTCGATCCGGTCGGACAGACGCCCGGCGGGCAGTTGCATGATTGCACCTGCAAAAATGGTGACACTCATCATGATGGCAATCGTGCTGTCGGCTAATCCGGCTTCACGCCCGAAGACAGGGCCAAGCGTGCCGAATGCACCATTGGCGACGCCCACGAACACGATGCTGATGCACGCGACCGGTGATGTACGCAACAGGCTGGGGAGATCCAGACGCACCGTGTTGAGGGGCTGCGGGGAAGCGGCAGTTGACAGGGTTGTCGGCAGCATAGCGAGGCAATAGACGATGCCAATCACCATGAACAGGATCGGCGTGGAGGTATCGCCCAGCGGCAGGATCATCTGTCCGCCGACCACGCCAAACAGGGTAATGGCAATATAGAGCGAGAAGATCATGCCCCGGCTCTCATTGGTCGCCCGCTCGTTGAGCCAACTCTCAATGATCATGCAGGTGCCTGCGGTGGAAAAACCGGTAATGGCGCGCAGCGCAATCCACCAGATCGGGTCCACCATGATACCCGTCAGCAACGCCACGATGGCCAGCAGGGCTGCGAAGCCGCTGAACGCCCGCACATGGCCGGTGCGTTTGACGATGTTGGGGGCCAGCAGGCAGCCCAGCACGAAGCCACTGGCCCAGGATGTGCCGAGCAGGCCGAGCGTGGTGGAAGAGTAGCCTTCCGCCGCACCCCGAACAGGCAGCAGCAACCCGTGCAGGCCATTTCCCAGAAAGACAAACAAGGTTCCCAACAACAGTGCAAACACGGAAAGCAGGTTTGTTTTCATGATCATGCCAAGGTTTGAGTCGCAAAAATACGACAGCGCCGCGCGTCAGATATGACGCGCAAAGGACGCTGTAGCACCATAAAATGCTGCATAATTTCTTCCCAATTTCAATTCCGAATAAAGGAATTATGCAGCAACGTTAAAGTTTATAAAAGCCAGTGCGGCTGCGCCGTGAAAAATGTGATTGGCGTCGAAATATGATTTTCTTTGATTGCCTGTAAACGTGTCCGCGATATGACGTTAACTCTGAAAACGAAAGAGCCGCCATGTCGAAATTACTGGCCCTGCTGCTGTTGCTGGCTATGGTCATTCACCTCATCAAACCTTTGGGGCTCCCGGGTTTGCGCAAGCGGCGCGATTTCTGGAAAATTGCCGTTGGTGCCATTGCGCTGATGATGGTGACGATACTCATTCGTCCATGAAAAAAGCCACCCCGCAGAGCGAGGTGGCTTCGTCATATTGTGGATGGAAACGAGACTTACGCGGCTTTTTCCAGCTCGATCTTCCAGCCGCCTTTGGCGGCCAGGCCGCACATTTTGGCTCGGTGCGCAAAGGCGCGTTGACCAGCGGCAACATTTTCAGGCTTACCGCCCCATGCGGTCAAACCTTCGGTCTGCAGCGCGCGGCCGTAGGAGAATGTCAGCGGCCATGGCAGATCATAATCGGCATTCATGGCGGAGAGATGCGCGGTCGCTTCCTCGGTGCTCTGGCCGCCCGACAGGAAGGTGATGCCCGGAACGGATGCGGGAACGGTGTTCTTCAACACCCGCACGGTGCGCTCGGCCACTTCATCGACAGAGGCCTTGCGGGCCTTCTTGCCATCGATCACCATGCTGGGCTTCAAAATCATGCCTTCAAGGTTGATGCGCTGGGCAGCCAGTTCCTCAAAAGTCACGCGCAGAACGTATTCGGTCACGTCCTGGCTGCGCTCGATGGAGTGATCACCCGGCGTACCGTCCATCAGAACTTCAGGCTCGATCATCGGAACGATACCGGCCTCCTGGCAGAGAGCAGCGTAGCGCGCCAGCGCATGGGCATTGGCGCGAACGGCACCGGCACTTGGCAGCACATCGGATACAGCAAGAACACCGCGCCATTTGGCAAAACGCGCGCCCGCTTCATAGTATTTTGCCAATCGACCGGCCAAGCCATCAAGGCCCTCGGTTACGGTCTCATCGGCAAAATGCGCCATCGGCTTTGCGCCCGTATCAACCTTGATGCCTGGAACGGCACCGGCGGCGCGGATCAGGTCTACCAGCGGCGTGCCATCGGCCGCTTTTTGAAACAGCGTTTCCTCGTAGAGGATGACACCGGAAATATGGCTCATGCCTTCATTGGCGCGAAACAGCATTTCGCGATAGTCGCGGCGAGAGGTCTCGGTGGACTCCAGCCCAATCGTTTCAAAACGCTTGCCGATCGTCGCTGTGGACTCGTCCGCCGCCAGAAGTCCCTTGCCGGGGGCGACCATAGCCACGGCAATATCTTCGATTCTCTCGCTCATGCTGCAACTCCCATTGTCAAGATGGTTTGCGATAGCAGATGTGAAAGAGCCCGAAAATACCGCCGAAGCGACCTAAAACGATTGAATTTTTTTTAATCGTTTGAAATATCAGAAGAATTTTGATTGGGCGTTTCAAGGTGCATATTGGAGGTGGACGTGCAAAGGCCGCAGCAGGTATCTGCACCGACTGCGGCCTTTGGTCACTGATGGATAGGCTTACCTGGACTGGTTCAGGATATCGACGCCGGGCAGGGGCTTGCCTTCCATCCACTCCAGGAACGCGCCGCCCGCTGTCGAAACGTAGGAGAAGTCGTCGGCAACCTCTGCATGGTTGAGCGCGGATACGGTATCGCCACCACCGGCGACGGAAACCAGATTGCCGCTCTTTGTGCGCGATGCGGCATGCTTGGCCGCTGCAACGGTGGCCTTGTCGAACGGCGCAATTTCAAAAGCGCCCAAAGGTCCGTTCCACACCAGTGTGGCCGCCTTGGAAATCCAATCATTGATCGCGTCGACCGACTTCGGGCCGACATCCAGCACCATGGCATCGGCGGGAATGGCTTCAATAGACACGACCTCATTGTCCGCGCCCGCCTTGAACTCGCGAGCGACGACACCGTCTACTGGTAGCACGATGGCGCAATTGGCCGTTTCAGCCTTCGCCATAATCTGGTTGGCGAGATCGGCAAGGTCGTGCTCGCACAGCGATTTTCCAACGTTGATGCCTTTTGCAGCCAGAAATGTGTTGGCCATGCCGCCGCCGATCACCAGAGCATCCACCTTGGTGACGAGGTTCATCAACAGGTCAATCTTTGTGGAAACCTTGGCGCCGCCAACAATGGCGACGACCGGCTTCTTCGGCTTGCCCAGACCCTTTTCCAGCGCTTCCAGTTCCGCCTGCATGGTGCGGCCCGCATAGGCAGGCAGATGCCGGGCAAGGCCTTCCGTAGAGGCATGGGCGCGGTGCGCGGCGGAAAACGCGTCATTCACGTAGATATCGCCATTGGCAGCCAGCGCCGCTGCGAAATCAGCGTCGTTCTTTTCCTCGCCTTTGTAGAAGCGGGTGTTTTCCAGCAGCAGAACATCCCCGTTCTTCAGCTCTGCTATGGCGCTTGCGGCCTTGTCGCCAATGCAATCGGCAGCAAAGTGGACCCGCTGATCAAGGATGTCTTCAACGGCGGGCGCAATCAGCGCAAGCGACATGTCCGCGACGGCCTCTCCCTTCGGACGACCGAAATGCGCCAGAAGAATAACCTTGCCACCCTTTTCCGACAGTTCGCGGATGGTGGGGGCGACCCGCTCGATGCGTGTGGCATCTGTTACCCTGCCATCTTTTACGGGAACGTTGAGGTCCACGCGTACCAGCACGCGCTTTCCGGCAATGTCGGTCAGGTCATCAAGGGTATTGAAGGTCATGAGAGTCTCCGGTCAGTGTCGTTTGAATAGCGTGGGATAATCGGTCACCAGGCCGAAATCATCCACCGGCAGATCGGCCGTAAAGGTCCGGTCTGCCGCCGCATAGCGATAGAGTTTGCCATTGGTCAGGCAGGTGTAAATCTGATGGTCGGGAACGGGCTGCAGGGTTTCAAAAGGCACATACAGCATTTTGAAAGCCACGGGGCCGCTGTCCATGTTGAGCGACAGGCGGCGAATGGGAAGCGTGTTCGTGAAGGGGGTGCCGGACAGATCGATATCCACGCAGCCTGTCAGGTGCTCGACCAACTGGCCTGCTTCATCCAGCCAATGGCCGGGCTTTGGGCTGCGTAAAGCCAGCCGCTGCCCATGATTGTTTTCCACCCGGAAGGATGTGACCTCCCACTGGGCATTGCAATCGATGCGATAGTGCATACCGTAAGGCTGCCCGCCGCGCTCGCCGATCAAAACACTTCCGGCGCGGAAGCCCGCGCCGGAAGAGGTTATCGTCATATGCTCCAACCCGTCTCCCTCGGCTGGGCGCCAGCGCACAGTGAGGGACGAGGGAAGGGGGCGAAACATGGTTTAGATCAGCTTGCCGAAGGCAACAGCCGTATCCGACATGCGGTTGGAGAAACCCCACTCATTGTCGTACCAGGACAGGATACGCACGAAATCGCCATCCAGAACCTTGGTCTGATCCGCTGCCACGGTGGACGAATGCGCATCATGGTTAAAATCGATGGAGACGAGCGGCTCGGTGATGTAGCCCAGGATACCCTTCAGTTCGCCTTCAGCGGCTTCCTTAAGGGCAGCGTTGACTTCCTCAGCCGTAACCTTGCGCGACGGCACGAACTTCAGATCCACGACCGATACGTTCGGCGTTGGAACGCGGATGGATGAGCCATCGAGCTTGCCCTTCAACTCCGGCAGAACCAGGCCAACGGCCTTGGCGGCACCCGTCGATGTCGGGATCATGGACAGGGCTGCAGCGCGGGCGCGGTACAGGTCCTTGTGCATGGTATCGAGCGTTGGCTGATCACCCGTGTAGGAGTGAATCGTGGTCATGTAGCCTTTTTCGATGCCGATGCTCTTCATCAGGACATAGGCAACGGGTGCAAGGCAGTTGGTAGTGCAGGATGCGTTGGAAATGACCAGATCATCCTTGGTCAGCGCGCTGTGGTTGACGCCGTACACGATGGTCTTGTCCGCGCCATCGCACGGTGCCGACACGATCACGCGCTTGGAACCGTTGGACAGATGGGCAGACGCCTTTTCCTTGGTTGTGAAAAGGCCCGTGCATTCCATGGCGATATCGACGCCATCCCATGGCAGTTCCTTGGGGTCGCGGATGGCTGTTACCTTGATCGGGCCACGGCCCACATCGATGGTGTCGCCAGTGACCGTAACGGTGCCGGGGAATTTGCCGTGGACCGAATCGTAGCGAATGAGGTGTGCATTGGTTTCAACCGGGCCGAGATCGTTGATGGCAACGACCTCAATGTCCGTGCGGCCGGATTCAACGATGGCGCGCAGAATGTTGCGGCCGATGCGGCCGAAGCCGTTGATGGCGACTTTAACTGTCATTGATAGTGCTCCTGAAACAAAAATCAGACCGTGAAATAGGTTGGGCACCCTATTGTTCGCACAATAAGTGAGCGCCCAACCGTGTCACATCAGGAAAGCTTGGCTTCCGCTGCTGCAACGACGGCTTCCGCCGTGATGCCGAAGTGCTTGTAGAGTTCCTTATAGGCGCCGGAAGCGCCAAAACTCTTCATGCCGATAAAGATGCCATCCGAGCCGATGAAGTGATCCCAACCCTGACGGATGCCGGCTTCAACCGCAATCTTGACCGGCGAGTTGCCGATAATGGCGCGCTGGTACTCTTCCGACTGATCGTCGAACAACTCGAAGCAGGGAACCGATACAACGCGTGTCGCGATACCCTTGTCGGTCAGTGTCTTGCAGGCATTGACCGCAATTTCCACTTCCGAGCCGGAGGCGAAAATCGTAACCTTCGCATCGCTGGCGGACACAACGTCATAAGCGCCATGTGCGCACAGGTTCTTTTCTTCAAACTCGGTGCGGCACGCAACAAGGTTCTGGCGAGACAGGGCAATGCCGGAGGGGCGATGCTTTTCGTTCAGCGCAACTTCCCAGCATTCCGCCGTTTCCGTGGCGTCAGCCGGACGGAACATCAGCAGACCCGGAATGGCGCGCAGCGCCGCCATGTGCTCGACCGGCTGGTGGGTCGGGCCATCTTCGCCCAGACCAATGGAATCATGGGTCAAAACGTGGATGACGCGAATGCCCATGAGGGCGGCCAGACGAATGGACGGACGGCAATAGTCGGAGAAGATCAAGAAGCCGCCGGAATAGGGGATCAGGCCGCCATGGAGCGCAATGCCGTTCATGGCTGCGGCCATGCCGTGCTCGCGGATACCGTAATGCAGGTAACGACCGGAGAAATCCGTTGGTGTGATCGACTTCGTCTGGCTGGTCTTGGTGTTGTTGGAGCCGGTGAGGTCGGCCGAGCCGCCAATGGTTTCCGTCAGGACACCGTTGATGACTTCCAGCGCATCCTCCGATGCCTTGCGGGTTGCAAGGGTCGGCTTGGTTTCTGCCAGCTTCTTCTTGTAGTCGGCAATGGCCGGTGCCAGCGCACTTTCCAGCTCGCCGGCGAAGCGGCGGGTAAACTGTGCCTTTTTGTCGGCATCGGTCTTTTCCAGACGCTCTTCCCATTCCTTGCGCACCTTGACGGAGCGCAGGCCAGCCAGACGCCAGTTGTCCAGAATATCGGACGGAACGACGAAAGCTTCCGATTCCCAGTTCAGAGCCTTGCGGGTTGCTGCAATTTCCTCAGCACCCAGTGCCGAGCCGTGAACCTTGTGGCTACCGGCCTTGTTTGGCGCGCCAAAGCCGATGACGGTCTTGCACGCAATCATCGTGGGCTTGTCGGATGTCTGTGCCTGCTCGATAGCAGCGGCAATGGCATCCGGATCATGGCCGTCAACGGCAATCGTGTTCCAGTTGGCCGCGCGGAAGCGCATGTGCTGGTCTGTCGAGTCCGATACGGAAATCGCACCGTCGATGGAAATGTTGTTGTCGTCCCAGAAGACGATCATCTTGTTGAGCTTGAGGTGGCCTGCAAGCGTAATCGCTTCCTGGCTGATGCCTTCCATCAAGCAACCATCGCCCACCAGTACATAGGTGAAGTGGTCCATAAGATCGGAGCCGAACTCGTCGGCAAGCTTCTTTTCGGCGATTGCCATGCCCACGGCCGTGGCAATGCCCTGGCCGAGCGGGCCGGTGGTGGTTTCGATGCCGGCGGCGTGGCCATATTCCGGGTGGCCGGCGGTCCGGGCACCGAGCTGGCGGAAATTCTTGATGTCTTCAATGCCGATGTCCTCGTAGCCTGTGAGGTACAGCAGCGAGTAGATCAACATGGAGCCGTGACCGGCTGACAGCACGAAACGGTCGCGGTTGGGCCAGTTGGGGTGTTTGGGATCGAAGTTGAGGTAACGGGAGAATAGAACCGTTGCCACATCGGCGGCACCCATCGGCAGACCGGGGTGGCCGGAGTTTGCGGCCTCGACGGCATCCATGGACAGAAAACGGATTGCATTTGCCATCCGGTCGTGTTTTTCGCGAGAGATCATGACTATTCCGCTTGAGTTCGTTGCCAGGGGACGGCCTCTATCCTCCAGGACCGTATAAGCACTCGACACATAGCACCCCTACAGGCCAAGTCAATCGTTCTGAACGCGCATCCGCGTGAGCGCTTGAATGCCAAAGCCCGTTAAAGCAAGGGTTATGCCACTGAAAACAGTGCGAACGGTGTTCCAGAATTGCCATTGTGACGAATAGTCCTGCCAGATGCGCGCGGCTTCTTCCACGTTCAGTGGGGCAGACACCAAAGCAAGGGCTTCGTTCATTGGTACATTAATAGCGAATGTTAAAATCAGGCCTCCGCATAGGTATATAATGGCTGCGCTTGCAAACAGGAGCGTTGACCGTTTGAACCCGAAGAAGTGGCTCAGGACTGACGTTACCAATAAGAAGGCAGGTGTTCCAAAAAATGCAGGAGCAAAGACGGCATTTCGGACAGAGCTGTTCATAGCCTGCATGGCTTCAATAGCGACAGCGGGATGTGCTTTATCCAGCCCCCACATTGTAGAGCATACCCAGGCATAAAAGAAACCGAAGATTGCACCGCTCAGAAGCAGGGAAACGTATGCAAAGAGATAGAGTGTTCTGACCATGAGAATGATGTCCGCCTAGATCAAGGTAATTTGTTCGATTGGTAAAGACGTAAGAACAGGCCCAATTGATGCCTGGCTCTCTCCTGAATCTCGAAAGGCTGTAATTCCTCGATGGTGCCAATGGCGCGTCGTATCTGTAGATCACCGATCAGCAAAGCAAAGTAAGTCTCTGCAACCTCATCAAGGTTATAGCAGCGGAGCTGACCTGCCGCGCAGGCTGATTGCAGGATGTCGACAACAAGCGGTGCAATTGTGTTTCGCCCAAACTGTGCTAACTCCTTCCCCAATGTCGCGGTATCTGTCACGTCACCAACTGCTGCCCGATTAAGGATAATGGCCCTCTGGCTCGTTACCAATGCCAGCAGGACCGGTCCCAGAGCCTCCAGCGTTTTCAAAGGATCGCTTTGTCCAGCCTTCGCTGCTTCCAACAGGTCTTTCGCGGCTTGAGCGTTGCTTTGGATCAGCGAGCGAAACAGTCCCTGTTTGTTACCGTAATGTCTGTATAGCGTCTCGTTAGAAACGCTGGCCCGTTTGGCAATCGCAAGGAGGGATGTGCTTCTGTAGCCACATTCCTCAAGGACAGCATAAGCAGCTGTTTCAATCCGGTCTTGTCGCGCATTTTGTTTCACAGTCTTCATGTCGAAATCGTACAGAAGTGTACGGCTTTGTAAAGCAGCTATATTAGAAATTTCTGGAATTATTCGTGTGTGTAAAATCGCCATGTTTTGCTTGTCTTTGCCAGCAAGACCTTTGATTGGATCGACCAAATCGTCAAAAACATGTTGATGCACTGCCTATTGCGTTCCGTCCTTTGGCGCGGTTGTTGACGCTGGCGTGATCGGTTTAATAGTGTGGTGGGCCCGGCGGTCGGTGTTGGCGGCAGCGATTCGGGCGGAATCGGGTATTGGAATGACATGATGTCAACACGCAAGACAGTTCAGATGACGATTGAGGAGCTGCGCGGCGCCGTGGCGAGCCTCGATAATGCCATTGATGCGCGTTTCGACAAGGAGCGGGAGCGAGGCGAGGTTGAGGGTGAGGTGCGGCGCATCAACACCGATCGCTCCAGGCTTGCCCAGGAACTGGATCAGGCTGAGTTTCGGGCCAATCGTCTGGAAGAGGTTAACCGCGAGGTATCGCGCAGGCTGGTCACGGCCATGGAAACCATTCGTGCCGTTCTGGATCGATAAAAGAAATTCCACGCCTTCAACCAGAGGCGGCGTTGTGCGAAGCGGGGAACATCAATGGCGCAAGTAACAGTCATGATCGACGGCAAGGCCTATCGCATGGCGTGCGAGGAGGGGCAGCAGGAGCATCTGTCCGATTTGGGCCAGCGGTTCGATCAATATGTCAGCCATCTCAAAAGCCAGTTTGGCGAAATCGGAGATCTGCGGCTGACGGTTATGGCCGGAATTATGGTCATGGATGAGTTGAGCGAGATTACGCGCCGCCTGTCCAGCCTCGAAACGGAAACGGCGAATTTGCGTCACGGCCGCGATGCCGCAGTGTCAGATGCATCGCGCACCGAGGAAGCGCTGGCAGCGGCGCTGGGTGACGTGACCACCCAAATCCAGAGCCTTGCCGCTAAGCTGCATGGCCGCCCCGGCTCCTAATAAAGTTTACAAGAGACTGGCGAAGCACGGCTTCATACTCTATATCTGAGATGCGGTCTGCGCTCCCCGACAGGAACCACAATCCCTGGGGCCATACTCGATCCATTGGGAGCTGTCCCTGTTTGGACCCGTGGGTTCAAGCACACGGCGCCCACCTACTTTGTAGGCACCCAGGATCGTAAAAAATCCATCGGTTGTGTGGATCGCACCTTTTCCTTACATCTCTTAGACCGGTTTTGCAGGATAGAGAGATGACCCCACCAGAGAAGAAGACCCGCTTAAGGGCCATGACGCTGGCAAAGCGCGATGCGCTGACGCCAAACCAGAAAGCCGCCCACGAACAAGCGCTGCTTCACCACGCCATCAACACTTTGAATGTGCCCGCTGGGACTATGCTGGCAGGGTTCTGGCCCATTCGGTCCGAGCCTGATATTCGGCCTGTGCTGGCGCATTTTCAAAGCCTTGGGGTTCATCTCTGCCTGCCTGCGGTGCTTGACCGGGAAACCATCGTGTTTCGTCAGTGGCTTGCTGGCAGCGCGCTCCACCCTGCCGGTTTTGGCACCATGAGTGCCGGTGCAGCTGCACCCGTTGTTGACCCCGATGTTCTGCTGGTGCCACTGTCTGCCTTTGATCGCCGTGGCAACCGGATCGGGTACGGTGCCGGACATTATGACCGCGCCATTCACAAACTCCATGAAAAAGGCCGCTTACCGAGGCTGATCGGCATTGCTTTTGATGTGCAAGAAGTGCCATCAGTGCCAGCGGAGCCGCATGATGTGGCCCTTTCCGCCTTATTG
This sequence comes from Rhizobium sp. CFBP 8762, assembly GCF_014841565.1. Lineage (GTDB taxonomy): Bacteria > Pseudomonadota > Alphaproteobacteria > Rhizobiales > Rhizobiaceae > CFBP-8762. The sequence continues at coordinate 5,169 of NZ_JACYUD010000008.1, read as the reverse complement.
ACCGAAAGCGGATTGCGAAACTTCGTTAAAGGAAATCAGGCGGACAATGCGGCTTCTCTTTCTCGGTGATATGGTCGGCAAAACCGGACGCACGACCGTCTGGGATAAATTGCCCGGGCTGATTGCTGACCTCAAACTCGATTTCGTCATCGTCAATGGCGAAAATGCCGCAGGCGGTTTCGGCATTACCGAGGATATCTATCTGGAAACCATCAATGCCGGGGCCGATGTCGTGACCACTGGCAACCACGTGTGGGACCAGAAGGAGGCCGTGAGTTTCTGCGAGCGCCACGACCAGTTTTTGCGGCCGGCCAACTATCCCGCTGGCACCCCCGGTCGCGGCTCAAACCTGTATTTTGCTCGCAATGGCGCGCGCGTTCTGGTGGCCAACATCATGGGCCGCGTGTTCATGCACCCCGAGTTGGACGACCCCTTCAAAGCGGCGGAAACGATACTGGAAGCCTGCCCGCTGAAAGAGCAGGCCGATGCAATTATCTTTGATTTTCATGCGGAAGCGACCAGCGAGAAGCAGTGTTTTGGCCATTTTGTCGATGGGCGCGCAAGCTTTGTGGTGGGAACGCACACGCATGTGCCGACGGCTGACCACCAGATTTTAAACGGCGGCACGGCCTATATGTCGGATGCCGGTATGTGCGGGGATTACGATTCCTCGCTTGGCATGGAAAAAGAGGAGCCGCTGAACCGCTTCATCTCCAAAATGCCGAAGGGCCGGTTTGAGGCCGCCCATGGTCCGGCGACGATCTGCGGTGTGGGCGTGGAGATTTCCGACCGCACGGGGCTTGCCGAAAAGATTGCGCCGCTGCGCATTGGTCCAAGGCTTGCAGAAACCTTGCCGGAGTTCTGGACGTAAAGCGGCTTTAAATCTATAACGCCGCCATTCAACACGACATCACAGGGTTATTGATAGCCCGCAAAATAAGCATAGGGGTGCCATGGCTGGCCATTCTCAGTTTAAAAATATCATGCACCGCAAGGGTCGTCAGGACGCCGTGCGGTCCAAAATGTTCTCCAAGCTGGCGCGTGAAATCACCGTTGCGGCCAAGGCCGGTCTGCCCGACCCCAGCATGAATGCCCGCCTGCGGCTGGCGATCCAGAACGCCAAGGCCCAGTCCATGCCCAAGGATAATATTGAGCGTGCGATCAAGAAAGGCTCCGGCGCGGACGGTGAAAACTACGAGGAAGTGCGCTACGAGGGCTACGGCCCCGGCGGCACGGCGGTCATCGTGGAAGCGCTGACGGACAACCGCAACCGCACGGCATCTTCCGTGCGCTCCATTTTCACCAAGGCTGGTGGTGCGCTGGGGGAAACCGGCTCGGTCTCCTTCTCGTTCGATCATGTGGGCGAAATCGTCTATCCGCTGTCGGTTGGCGATGCCGATACGGTCATGGAAGCGGCGATTGAGGCCGGTGCCGATGATGTGATCAGCGATGAGGACGGCCATTCCATTATCTGCGCATTTGAAGATATGGGGCAGGTCTCCAAGGCGCTGGAAGATGCGCTGGGCGAAGCCGAAACGGTAAAAGCCATCTGGAAGGCCCAGAACACCGTGCCGGTGGATGAAGAAAAAGCCCAGTCGCTGATGAAGCTGATCGACACGCTGGACGACGATGATGACGTGCAGAACGTCTATTCGAACTTCGAAGTGTCTGACGAGGTCATGGCCAAGCTTTCGGCTTAACGGTAGTAGAGCGCCGGTTTCAGATCGGCGCTCTCTAGTTGTTAAGTACTTAAAAGCGATAGGTGATGCCGCTGCCGATCAGCCATGGATCGTGCTGGGCTTTGCCCGTCAGGGCCGCGCCGCCGACTGTGATGTCGAAATCAGGACGAAGGAAGATTTTCTTCACGTCGACGTTCACGCCCCAGTGGTCGTCCATCATATAATCGAAGCCGACCTGCAAAGCAGGGCTGACCTTGTTCTCCACATCCAGATCCGTTGCCACACCCTTGGCCTTTTGGTTGTAGAACAGCGTGTAGTTCACACCCGCGCCCACATAGGGCTTGAACTTGCCGAGATCCGTAAAGTGATATTGCAGCGTCAGGGTTGGTGGCAGCATCCAGACCTTGCCGACCTCGCCCAGACTAGCGATGGTATCCTCGCCCCGGATTTTGGCATAGGTGGTGCCGAGAATGAGTTCGGCCGCGATGTTATCGGTAAAGAAGTAGGAGATATCCAGTTCCGGAACAAGCGTATCGGAATAGGATAGACCCGAGCCTGCAACACCGTTGACCGAGCCGGAATCGCGCGTGATTACACCCAATGCCCGCAGGCGAAGCTGCCATGCGGAGCGCTCTGCGGTTGCTTCCAGCGGATCGGCCGCGTGGCCGCTGTTGGCCAGAAAAAAGACCGCAGCCCCCGCTGCCAGTGCCTTTACCCAGGTTCTTGTCGTCATGATCATGCCCTCTTGATATCTGTGTGCGTCCAGATGGTAAGGGTACAGGGTGGGAGGACGGTTGATTCAAGTCAACTCGCTAGAAACCCTCGGAGGTAATGCTGGCCTGTGGCGAATACGCAACATAACGAATTGATAGATATCAGTTATTAGCATCTGATAACGCCTGCAAGAGAGCGCGGCTAGAAGCAGGCAAGCGTTCATAACAAAACGCCGCCTTTGTGCTTCACAAAGGCGGCGGAACGTTCAAGTGGTAAGTGTCAGGCGTGCTATTCGTCGCCGAGATCGCGAATGGCACCGCGCGATGCGCTGGTGGCAAAGGCCGCATAGGCGCGCAGCGCCTTGGAGACCTTGCGCTTGCGCACTTCAACCGGCTTCCAGCCCTTGGCTTCCTGCTCCAGGCGACGGGCCGAAAGGTCGGCATCGTTGACGCTGAGGTGAATGGTGCGGTTGGGGATGTCGATTTCGATGATATCGCCTTCCTTCACCAAACCGATCAGACCGCCTTCAGCCGCTTCCGGCGAGACGTGGCCGATGGACAGGCCCGACGAACCACCGGAAAAACGACCGTCCGTAATCAGCGCGCAGGCTTTGCCCAGCCCCTTGGATTTGAGGTAGGAGGTCGGGTACAGCATTTCCTGCATGCCAGGGCCGCCGCGCGGACCCTCGTAGCGGATCAGCACGATATCGCCAGCCTTCACCTGATTGGCCAGAATGCTGCGTACGGCAGAATCCTGACTTTCGTACACACGGGCAGGGCCGGAAAATTTCAGAATGCTGTCGTCGACGCCAGCGGTTTTAACGATGCAGCCATCGAGCGCCAGATTGCCATACAAAACAGCCAGACCACCATCCTTGGAAAAGGCGTGCTCGGCCGAGCGGATAACACCGGATTCTCGGTCGTCATCCAGTTCGTCCCAGCGCGCACTCTGGCTGAAGGCGGTCTGCGTGGGAATGCCACCGGGAGCGGCCTTGAAGAAGTTGCGCGCCGTTTCACTCGTCGTGCGGGAAATATCCCACCGGTCCAGTGCATCGCCCAGCGTGGCGGAGTGGACGGTGGGCAGATCGTTGTTGAGCAATCCAGCCTTGTCCAACTGTCCCAGAATGGACATGATGCCGCCAGCGCGGTGAACGTCTTCCATGTGCACGTCTGCCTTGGCCGGGGCCACCTTGCAGAGCACCGGAACCTTGCGCGACAGCGCATCGATGTCCGACATGGTAAAATCGACTTCGCCTTCATGGGCGGCTGCCAGAATATGCAGCACCGTATTGGTGGAGCCACCCATGGCAATATCCAGCGCCATGGCGTTTTCAAACGCGCCCTTGGTGGCGATGGAACGCGGCAGCACGTTGTAATCGTCCTGCTCGTAATGGCGCTTGGCGATATCCACGATCAGGTGACCGGCTTCCACGAACAGGCGCTTGCGATCCGAATGGGTAGCGAGCGTGGAGCCGTTACCGGGCAGAGACAGGCCCAAAGCCTCGGTCAGGCAGTTCATGGAATTGGCGGTAAACATCCCGGAGCAGGAACCGCAGGTGGGACAGGCGGAGCGTTCGATGACCTTGACGTCTTCGTCCGAAATGCTGTCATCGGCGGCGGCAACCATAGCATCGACGAGATCGAGCGCATGTGTCTTGCCGTGCATGACGACCTTGCCGGCTTCCATAGGCCCGCCCGATACGAACACCGATGGGATGTTAAGGCGGAGCGACGCCATCAACATGCCGGGGGTGATCTTGTCGCAGTTGGAAATGCAGACCATGGCATCGGCGCAGTGGGCGTTGACCATGTATTCCACACTGTCGGCGATAATTTCACGCGAGGGCAGGGAGTACAACATGCCGTCATGGCCCATGGCGATACCGTCATCGACGGCGATCGTGTTGAATTCCTTGGCAACGCCACCGGCGGCTTCGATTTCGCGAGCAACCAGTTGGCCGAGGTCTTTCAGGTGCACGTGGCCGGGCACGAACTGAGTAAAGGAGTTGACCACCGCGATAATCGGCTTGCCGAAATCGCCATCCTTCATGCCGGTCGCGCGCCAGAGGCCGCGGGCACCGGCCATGTTACGACCGTGGGTGGTTGTACGGGAGCGATAGGCAGGCATTTGGCTTTTCCTTGAACGAAAAGGGGGAACGCTAGGGGCGGATGTTCACATCTAGCGACTGTCACCGGAAATTTTAAGTCCTGCTACCGCAAAAGTCGCGCCGCGTCACGCTTTCTATTGAAATTTTACGAAATTGTGACACGGCCACGACGAAATTTTAAACCGCTGTGCGGCGTTTTGACAACGCGCGGAACACCAAAAAACCTGCAATAAGGCCCGTCAATGCCCATTTTATCGGCAGCACATCGGCTGTTTCCGAGCGGATTGGCAGCACGGTGACTGTGCCGGGGCTAGATTCGTAGCCCTGTTTGCCCTCGGCTTTAGCCTGTTCGATCTGTTGCGGCGACACGACCCATTCAGCGCCGCGGCTGCGGTCGATCATCATGAAGCCGACGCCAACGATCACAGCGACGATCAAGGCGATAAGGGCGTTTACAGGTTTGCTCATATATTGTCTCCTTTACAAAGGAGGGGGCTTAAACGCCGCCGCCGACCCTATGCAAAGGGGCATGACCAGTTTTAGGGGTGCTCTTCACACAAAAATAGCCCGGACAATGCCGGGCTATCATGAGGATCAGTTGCAAAGCGCTTATACCAATCGTCGTTAATCTTGACTCGTGGAATTCCCAAAAACCGCCGAATCTGAATC
>NZ_JACYUD010000007.1 GCF_014841565.1 Rhizobium sp. CFBP 8762 | reverse complement strand
ACAAACGCGACGATAATTTCCTCGCTTCCGTCCAACTCGCTTCAATCCCGATTTGGCTTCGATCTTATGAGTCGGTCACCTAAAGATAGCAACCGCACCTACGGCGCGCGGCGTGTCTGGCACGACCTTCTCGCCAAAGGCCTTTCCTGTGGTCTGCATCGTGTTGAGCGTTGATGCGCGACAATGCACTGAGAGCAAGGCCGAGAAGGGGGGGTGCCGAAAGACGACGGTGAGCGCCTGGTTATTATGCCGAATGTGCTGGGCCGGCAGTTCGCGGCAGAGAGACCGAAACAGAAGTGGGTGGCCAATTTTACCTATCTATGGACGGCTTAGGGCTGACCCTATGTAGCCGTCGTCATCGACCTGTTCTCGCGACGTGTTGTTGGCTGGTCGATGAATGCCAACACGACAGCCCAGCTCGTTACAGATGCGTTGATCAAGGCCATATGGCGTAGAGGCAAGCCAGATGCGGTCCTCCACCATTCGGACCAGGGTAGCCGATACACGAGCGAGCAGTTCCAGCGCCTTATTGCAGATCAAGGTATCACGTGCTCGATAAGCTGATTCCGCAATGTCTTGGACAATGCCGCGATGCAAAGGCCAGAGGTGTTCGATTACATCGAACGCTTTTTACAATCCAATGCGTCAGCATTCGACACTGGGCTATCTCAGCGCTATGGAATTTGAAAGCAAGGTGGGATGAGCCTAACTCAACGTTCGAAAACCGACAGCAGGCCAGTCTGCCAGTATCACCGTTGTGCATCGCTCCGCTGGCGGGGTGCAGCGTCTGCGTCGGGCATGGTTGCGCCAGGCGCAATGAGACCCTTGCCAGACTCGTCACGAATGAGGGTTTCTAACGACTGACGGACAAGCGTTGTGGTTTCTCTGGTGCCAGTCAGGGCCTTGGCTCTGTCCATCAGTCCGTCAACCAGGTTGATCGTAAGTTGGGTGGCGCAAATAAAAACAGCTAGATTACATCAGATCTCAGCAGGAGCGCCCGATGGAGCTATTTGTTTTCGCTGCTACGTAGATCAACACGCAGGTCACTTGTGAAGGGTTGGACAATGGGGACAGTAACCTATTGGCCGCCGCTTTAAGCAATCGACTTGAAACACTGCCGGATGCGATACGTCACCTATTCAAATCGAGTGGCGAGATTTCAAAGGGGCAAAAATCTTTACCCTTAATGCTTCCGGGTTTTCTGTCTGAACTGTTGGATCGTGATAAATTTCAATTCCTGGGTCGTCTGTAAAAGTATACCTACGCTGACTCATGATCCAATGATGCATAAGTATGGAGTATGTCTCGCCGATAAGACTATACGGGCCTCGATGCTCTATGACCGCGTGCGTTCCTGCTTTCGTCGTCCCAGCCACCAAGCCAGAACTGTATTCAAAGTCCTTGAGCTTGGAAGCTAGCAAACCGTCCTGATCAACAACCCCGCAATCGTAACGTATCTTCTCAGGCTCCGTGACAGTCGGTATGTCGTAAACAAATCCAATGAATAAAGGCTTTTGCTCTATCAATGCTTCTGGAAGTGAATTGACAAAATGCTGCCAGTGTTGCGGAAATCTCGAGTAAGGGCCCAGGTAGCGACGACGAATAAAACGGATCTCTGGCTGCATCATAATACGAACAGGCCGCTTATCGTTGACGGCCACCTCCCAATTACCCACCGCCTGCTTCAGATTTGCCCGATGACCTCGCCGATAACGAAGCGGGGAAACTCCAAAGTGCGCAGTGAATGCTCGTGTGAATGCCGAGTGACTGTCATAGCCAACCAACTTCGCGATTTGCTCCAAACTTTCTCCCAGGCAATCAAGCCTGATGGCAGCAAGCTGTAGCCGGTGTACCCGGATGTACGCAGCTGCCGTTGATCCTGTCTCAAAGTGAAACAAGCGATTGAAGTGAAATTCTGACAAGCCAACCTGCTGAGCAATGTCTCTTGCCGTGAGAGGCTCGTCCGTTGCTTGTTCGATAATTAACTGCGCTTTTGTTATTCGCGGATCGACCACAACCAGCCTCATGCTATTCGCAAAATAATTACGACAGATAGCAAACGCTGTCAAAAATTTCAAAGCCTCCTACGGTAAATGCAATAAGCAACAAGATTTTTCGAGATCCATGCAGTTAAGTTTTTACCCTGAGTATATGTCCAGCAGATAACAGAGAATAACGAGTTATCTAATATTTCTTTTTAGGATAAATTACTATAACTAATTTGATATTGAATAATCAAGTAAAAAATATCCCTTAACGGAATTTGTTTAAATCTATACATGGATAGATCATGGCTAATAAGTTTGCATTTCTTGTGCACCCGAGAAACAACCCCCGATATGACATGTCGCAGTTATTCTGGTCTCCACTTGGGCTCATCCCTAACGGCGTTTGGTCAGCGGCGTTTCAGCACCTACCCATACCTCCAATGATCACTGGCCGGATGACTTACGCAGATAAACCAAACGAGACGGTTGGCACCATTATCACTGTGCCATTAACACCGCACCAGCTCATCAATGGTCCCCGCGCGCGCGTACAAGCCAAACTCAACGCGGCGGTTGATCTAGCTAGAGGCCAGGGAGCCACTGTTCTAGGACTAGGCGCTTTGACCGCTCCAGCAGCAGTTGGTGGCAAAACGCTTGTGAAGCGCACCGACATTGGCATCACCAACGGCAACGCTTTCACCGCAGCCATTACGCTGATGGGCGTTGAAAAATTGCTTGACCGCATGGGGCCCGAGGCTTTGGTTGCCTTTGTTGGCGCAACGGGCAGCGTCGGCACGTGCCTGGTACGCTTATTTTCGCGCAAGCGTTCCGGCCGTGTATTACTAGTTGCCCGTAACCAGACACGTCTTGACCGGCTGGCAAAGGAGGTCTGTTGTGACCATTTCGAGGTCAGAACATCGACGGACATGATGTCGGTGCGGGATGCGGATCTCATCGTTCTCTTAACCAGCTCAACCGAAGCATTGCTCGGCAGCGATCATCTGAAGGAAGGTGCGGTGGTTCTGGATGATACCGTTCCTCGCAACACAAGCCCTGATATCGTCAAACTTCGACCTGACGTAACCATCGTAGATGGCGGCCTTGTCGAGATACCCGGCGCTTGTCTAACTGGTCCGATTGGCCTTCCCACTGGCTTGGCTTACGCCTGCCTAGCGGAAACAATGCTTCTGGCACTCGATGGTCACGAGGGTCACTTTTCCATCGGTACCCCTCACGTCGAACAAGCAGAGTACATGCTGCAAGCAGCAGCCCGGCACCAAAAGTTTGGCTTCCACCTTGCGTCGTTCCGTTCTTTCGGTGAAGTGATTGAAGACCCAATGGACGACGTCAAGGTGCTTGCATGCGCCGCATAGTTATTCTTGGAGGTGGCTTCGCAGGGCTGCATACGTTCAAAGCTGTTGCACGTGGATTACGGCAGCAAATGTCTGCTGGCTTGATAGATATCAAACTGATATCGCGGGATGACTATCACACGTATCACGGGTGGGCTGGAGAGGTGTTGTCAGGCCAGCTTGATATCGATGCTACTCTCAGTCCGCTCTATCCTATGCTACGCGAGAGCTTCGTGTTAGGCGAGGTTGTAAAGGTTGATCTGGAAGCGGCAATTGTTGAGACCCAGACTGCGCAAGGACGTAACAGCCTACCCTTTGATCATCTTGTTATTGCGACTGGCTCACGTGATCCGCTAGACCGCGTTCCGGGCGCTGCAGAGCATGCTTTTCGAGTTAAATATACCAGAGACTTACAGGCAACTCGACGTCGTGTCGACGAGTTGATCAAACCGCAAAGCGTTGTTGTCCTTGGCGGTGGTCTGGCAGGCGTTGAGTCTGCATCGGCACTTGCAGAACGCTACGGACCGGGGGTAGTTTCCATTGTTGCAGGTAGTAGATATCCACTTTCTTGTCTCGCGAACGAATTTCCTCAACTTGTTACTCACGCGCATGAAATACTTCATCGGCAAGGCGTTTCGATCTTACCAGAAGTTTATGCGACGCGCGTAGACAAAGACCAAGTTGTCTTGTCGGACGGGCGCATAGTGCTATCAGACATGACTGTCTTTACAGTAGGCATCACTTTTGACCGGATCGACGGCACTGAGCATCTTCCGGGCAATGCTGCGGGGCAGTTGTCTGTGGATGCGTGGCAACGTGTAGAAGGGTATACCAACGTTTGGGCGGCGGGTGACATTGCTTTGGCACGTCACCCTGGCGGCAAAGGGTTCTGCCCTATAGATGCCTTATGGGCCATGCGCCAAGGCGATCTCCTTGGAGGGAATATAGTTAGAAGTTTAAAAGCCCGACGTTTGCGTGCGTTCTCCTTCAAAGGCATGGGACAAGCTGCAGGAATGGGCCGCCGCGAAAGCATATCGCAACTCTACGGCTTACAGTTCACAGGGCAAGTTGCATGGCTGCTTCGTATAGGATTTTTCGCATGGTACATGCCGTACAGAAGCCACGGTCTACGCGTTTTGGCTCATCTTCTTGGAATAGGGAAATCTCCGCGTTGCAAAGATATCCGTCTGCTGGCCCCGCCGATTGGTAAGGACATTGCGGACGGCGTGCCTATGGGGTGAGCGCGTCCAGTTGGACGGTCCCATAGCAGGGCGATTAAATTGATCTGTGAGAGCCACCTGGCGGCTTAGCCTGCCTAGGACTTAAGTATTATAGGCGGACCCACTTTTGCTTAGAACACTTCTGGGCACGACACCGAAGCGGGCCTTGAAGCTGTCGTTCCACCAGAGGTTGGACGTGCTTATGTATGGGTTGGTTGCGAGTTTCATTCAGCACACACAATTCGCAAACAAGTTCGGTCCGATCCGCGCGTTACTAGAAAGATCAACGTGGTGGCGCGCGAGGTCATCAACGTGGGTGGTGGCCCGCCGCACCGGGGACCGCTGGTTAAATAACTGCGGCGACGGTTATATGCGACCTCATAGTTGATCACCAAACCGGGAGTCGGTATCGAGGAGTGCACAATGTGGAGTGTGTTACTCAATGCCAAATGAACTGGAATCTCTGGACGAGGACCTTGAGCGCGCACGTGTTGCCTGGCTTTATTTCATCGGAGGGCAAACCCAGCAGGAAATCGCGCAACGCATGAACATCACGCGGTTGAAGGTCAACAAGATTATCGGCCAGGTGCGTGATTCTGGTAGCGTGCAGGTAAATGTCTCCCTGCCTTTGACAGATTGCATCGAACTCGCGGAGAAGGTGGCTGCTCGATATGGCCTCGTCGAAGCCGTCGTTGTCCCTGATCTTGACGATTATCTCGAGCAGAAGCGCGTCATTGGAGAGGCGGCTGGAACACTTGCCAGTGAACTCATCGAAGATCACGACATGGGGGTTGGTATTGGCTCCGGTCGAACCCTGAGCTTTGCTGTTCGCACGCTTCGCGCCCGTCCGAGGTTCGAGAGTTGGGTTGTAGGGCTCACCGGCGGCGTTACAAGCGGCTCGTCCACCAACACGTTCGAGGTCGCTACGGCTTTCGCTCGAGCGCTCGGCATCGAGTGTCACTATCTGACCGCGCCGATCTACTGCGCCAACCCCGAAAGCCGCAACGCTCTGTTGCTCAATGACGAGTTGACCGACGTGCTTGCACGCACGGAGATCGCTGATGTGGGAATCGTGTCCTGCGGTGCATTGGCACAGGATACCTCGCTCACGCAGATCCGTGTTGTAAAGGACAATCTCGATACGGTGCTGAAGCTTGGCGCGGTAGGCGAGTTCATGGGGTGGTTTCTCGATGCGCGGGGTCAGGTAGTCGATCATTTCTTGAATGAATCAGTTATTGCGCTCCCGCCAGACAAGCTCAAGCTCAAGCCGATTTCCATGCTGGTCTCGGGCGGCATCCGCAAGATCCCGATCATCCGCGCGGTTCTCCGCGCCGGTTACGTCAACCGGCTTGTCACCAATGAAGGTGTCGCGCGGTCCCTTTTGCAGGGTCCGCGCTGATCTTGATCAGGCGAGCGCCTTTTCGAGCGCCGCGGTCATGGCACGCAGTGTCACAAAAGTTGACGCTGCGCCTGGATCGATATGCCCAACCGAGCGTTCTCCGAGCTTGGCGGAACGACCACGGCGCGATTCCAGCGCGGCCGTTGCCTTCATGCCTGCTTCGCCGCCATCTCTTGCTGCAACCAGCACCTCAAGCGAAGAACCGCCATTGGCTGCCGCCTTTGCTGCCGCCTCCACGGCAGGCACCCACGCATCGATCATCGTCTTGTCGCCGGGCTCGGCCCGGCCACGATCGCGAATGCCCTGGCAGGCGGCGGTCAGCCATTCTGCCATGCCGCTTCCGTCAAGATTGAGTCGGTTGCCGACGGCCGTGCCTGCGCGAAGGAATGCAGTGGCATAAAGGGGACCCGACGAAGCACCGACGGCATCCAGAAACGCCTTCGCCATGCGTTTGCAAATGGATTCGATCGTTTCTTCTTCCTGCGCATCCTTAAGCGCCAGTTGTACGGCTTTCCAGCCGATTTCCATAGTCACGCCATGGTCGCCATCGCCGATGACGCCATCGAGTTCGGAGAGCCAGTTCTTTTCAGCAATGATTTGCCCGCCGACCGTATGCATCATGGTTTTAAAAATTGCCGGGGTGACGTCGCCTTCTGTAATAAGGGCCCGCGGCTTTTCCTGCGACAACGTTGTGCTTTCGGCAAGCTTGACGACTTGGCGGTTGCGTGAAGCGGTATCAGCGGTCTTCTCGAAAGCGCCGACGACGAGGGCAGGGGTGCGGCAAGGATGATCCAGCAGTGCCTGCAACGTGTCATCGAGCTTGATAAAGCTGACCGAAGCGCCCGCCATTTCCAGCGATGTCGCGTATTCACCGACCCAAGAGGCGTGGATGCTGATGTCAAGTGTGTCCAGCCGCTGCTTGACGCGGCGGAAGATGACATAGAGTTCGATCTGCGAGGTTGCGCCGAGGCCGTTGACAAGAACGGCAACCCGTTCGCCTGCGTTGACCTGAAGCTCCTGGAGAATGGCATCGACAAGTTCATCGGTAACTTCGTCGGCTGTTGCGAGCTTCTGGCGGCGAATGCCGGGTTCGCCATGGAGGCCCATGCCAATTTCCATCTCGTCGTCGCCAATCGTAAAGTTCGGCTTGCCGGTCTGCGGCAACGAACAGGGGCTGAGCGCGACTCCCATCGAACGGGTCGCGTCGTTTGCGGCCTGTGCAATCGCTTCGACACGCGCCAGAGGCTCGCCGAGATCAGCGGCTGCACCAGCGATCTTGAACACGAAGAAATCGCCGGCAATGCCGCGCCGTTCGGACTTGCGGTCGGTCGGAGCAGAAGCGACATCGTCGGCAACGGCGACAAGACGCGCCGGAATGCCGGCCTGCTCCAGTTCTTCTGCCGCCATGGTGAAGTTGAGCACGTCACCGGTGTAGTTGCCGTAAAGCATCACGACTCCGACGCCACCATCCACGGCTCGGGCTGCCTCGACAATGTGCGACGGAGAGGGGGATGCAAACACGTTGCCGACGGCTGCGGCATCGGCAAGCCCGCGACCGACATAGCCTGCGAAGGCAGGCTCGTGACCTGATCCGCCGCCGACGACGATGCCAACCTTGCCGTCACGCGGACCATCGACCGCGACAACCGCGCGGCCGGTTTCCCCTTCGACGCGCAGCATATCACGATGGGCGCCGACCATGCCCTCAATCATCTCGGCGATGATGTTTTCCGGCGCGTTGATCAGTTTCTTGGTTTTGACTTCTTGGTTCATTCTTTTTTCTTTCGTCAGATCAATGCAGCCCGACGCGTCAAGCGTCGCCACGAAGATAACGGCGGGAAATGGCGTCGAAGGAAATGGCGAGTACTACGATCGTGCCGGAGACGATACCCTGCCAGTAGGGCGAGACACCGAAAAGCACGATGATGTTTTCGATAATGGCGATGATACCTGCACCAAAGATGGCGCCGATCGGGCTACCAATACCGCCGGTCGTCGCAACGCCGCCAATGACAGAAGCCGCGATGGGAGCCAGCACCCAGGTGTCACCGATCGAAGGCTGTGCGGTGCCAAGACGAGCAACCATGAGAATGCCAGCAAGGCCGGCGATCCCACCGGCGACGACGAACACCAGGAGACGAACCTTGTCGACCTTGATGCCAAGCATGCGAGCGCCGGCCTGATTGTTTCCGATCGCGTACATATAGCGGCCGAAAGGCGTTTTCAGCATTACAAAGGTGGCAACAGCGAGTGCTACAAGCATGATTACAAAGGGCACGGGCATGCCCAGAAAATCACCGCGGCCAAGATACTGTACATCCTTGGGGATGCCGGTAATGGCAACGCCGCGTGTAAGAACAAGGTTCGCGCCACCGAATATGCCGGCGGTGCCGATGGTGAGAACCAGCGAGTGAAGTCGTAGCACCGTGACGAGCAGGCCGTTGAGAAGGCCTAGCGAAGCGCCAAGCAGAACGGCGAGAAACATCGCGGAATATGGCTCTATTCCAAAGCGCATCATCAAAATGCCGGAGATGACGCCGCATAGGCCACCAATCACGCCCAGTGAAAGGTCGAGCTCGCCAAGCACCATCAGCATGGACTGCGCGATTGTAATGAGGCCAACGAAGGCGAGGCCGCGTGCGATAACCGACAGGTTATAAGGTGTTAGGAAATAGGGCGAGATCAGCGCCGAAAGCGCAAAGATGACGGCCAGAGCGACGAAAACGCCGGCAAGCGGGCTGCGCGTCAGAAGTGCCAAGTGTTTAGTTTGCATCGAGTTTTGCCTTCGTGCCAAAAATGGCGCCTACGAGTGTTTCATTGTTCGTTTCGGCGGTATCGAACGCACCGGTGATGCGGCCATGGTGCATCGTTATGATGCGGCTTGCGCACTTTTTGAGTTCGTCAAGTTCCGAGGAGACAAGGATGACGCCGACGCCTTCCTCGGCCAGACCTTTCATGATCTTGTAAATCTCGGTCTTGGTGCGGATGTCGATGCCTTTCGTCGGCTCGTCGAAGATCAGTATTCGCGGCCGTGTCGCCATCGCCCGGCCGATGATAGCCTTTTGCTGGTTGCCACCGGAAAGCTGTGAGATACGCTTGCCCATGCCGGACGTGCGGATGCCGTACTCGTCGATGATTCTCTGAACGATCTCACGTTCCCGACCGGCGCTGATGCCAAGGCTACCCGTGGTCAGCGAGAAGATGGAAATCCCGATGTTTTCACGGAGAGAAAGCATCGGGAAGATGCCGTGATGCTTGCGTTCTTCCGAGAGATAGAGCATGCCGCCATCGACGGAGGAGGCCGTGTCGTTGAGCGCCCACGGCTTGCCCTCAACCGTCACGTTGCCCGCCTTGGCTTTCAGGAAGCCGAAGATCGTCTGCATGACCTCAGAGCGGCCAGCGCCGACGAGCCCGGCAAAGCCCAGAATTTCGCCGCCGCGAAGTTCGAAGCTGACGTCCTGAAAGCGGGGACCGGAAAGTCCGCGCACGGTCATGATGGTGTCGGTAAGAGGGCCTTGCGGGCGGAAGTGTTCGTCGAAGGCAATGTCGCGGCCTGACATGGCGCGGATCAGGTCCGCTTCGGAAATGTCAGCGATCTTGCCGTTCTCAATCTTTTCGCCATTGCGCAGGACCGTGTAGTCGTCGCCGATCGAGAAGACCTCGTCCATCTTGTGGCTGATGAAGACGATGGCATGATCGCGGTCGAGCAGGTCACGAATGACCCTGAATACGCGATCGACCTCAATACGCGTCAGCGAAGAGGTCGGCTCATCAAGGATGAGGACCTTCATATCAGAGTTGGTGCAGGCGCGGGCGATCTGGAGGAGCTGCTGGTCGGAGACAGATATATTGGCGACCAACTCGCGCGGGTCAGCCTCAATGCCGAACCGTTCGAGATAGCTGCGGGCTTCCTCAACAAGCTCGCGGCGGTTGACGAGAAACCCGCCGTGGCCCGTGCGGCTGAATGGCATGAACAGGTTCTCTGCGACGCTCATCTGCGCGAAAAGATTGAGCTCCTGCGGAACGTAAGCGACATTCTTGTAAAGAGCTGGATCATCGGAAGGATTGCGTCCGTCGATAAGAATATCGCCGCGCGAGGCCTGATCGGTGCCCGTCAGGATCTTTACCAAGGTGGATTTGCCGGCACCGTTCTCGCCTGCGAGAACGTGCGTCCGGCCGGGTTCGATGGAAAGATCGACCCCGTTGAGCGCGGTGACGCCGGGAAAATCCCGACCAAGGCCGCGGGTTTCAAGATAAGCCATGGGGCACCTCAGCGCCAAAAAGAGATGGAGGAGGCGCGGAACTTCCGCACCTCAAGACAGTTCGGTTCGACCGGATTAGCCGCCCACGTTTTCCTTCGTGAGGAAGGCATTTCCGGTGTCGAGATACCCTGGAACCTTGGCACCGGTTGCCTGCGCCCAGAGAAGCATGACCGACCAGTAGCCCTGAAGTTCAGGTTGCGAGGCCGACGAGCTGTCAGCAACGCCTTCGCGGATCATGTCGAGCATTTCCGGAAGATTGTCTAGGCCGACAAGCGTAACCTTGCCCTGTTTGCCGGCTTCCACGATAGCCTGGCCAATACCGATCGGGCCAGCAGCGTCGGAAGCAACCCAGCCCTTGAGATTCGGATTCGCCTGCATGATGGCAGCTGCCTGCTGTTGCGCAGTCTCGATACTGTCATTGTCGATGCCTTCGGCAACGACCTTGATACCCGGATTCTCAGCGAAGACCTGGCGGTGGCATTCAGCGCGAATGGAGTGGTTCGGCGCGGTCGGCACGCCCTGCATGATGGCGACTTCACCTTCGCCGCCAAGAACTTCCACCAAGCGGCGGGCCGCAATCTTTGCCTGCTCGCAGAAATCCGAGCCGATATACGGAATGGCCATGCCCTCCGGCGGTACGGAATCAAAGATCACGAGCGGAATCTTCTGGTTCTGTGCTTCCTCGAGCGACGCGCGGTTGCCCGAGGGATCAAGGAGGTCGAGCGCCAGTCCGTCGGGCTGTGTCGCAAGTGCGCTGTCAATGATCTGGTTCTGCTGAACGACGTCGGCGGCCTGTGGAGCCGAATAGATGACATCGACGCTTGAGCCGGTCTGCGCCTTGATAGCTGCGGCTGCAGCCTGCGCGCCATCGTTAACCTTGTCAAACCAGGGATGCACAACCTTCGGCACAATTACAAAGCGGTAAGCGTCTTTTTTAGTGGTGCCTTGCCCATCTTGGGCAGATGCAGCGAGGGGCAGAGCGAGCGCTGTGGCGCATGCAAGCAATACTGCAAGTTTCTTCATGATCTTCTCCCTTGTGTCAGGCGAAATCTCCTCCCGCCCGAATGGTACACGAGGCGATGCTGTAAATGCGCATAGCCCGCAATCAATATTTACAAATGTAATAGAGAAAATACAAGAGTAAATTTGAGGCTGCTGTGCTAGTTGCGCCGCTTGTCGATTGGCGTGGCCATCCGAGTTTGCCTCCAAAGCGTCGTCTGACCCACGACCCCCGATCATGCATAGAGGAGACAAGTCAGCGAGGAGCTGCATAGTGCCCAGTATAGGGATATTGCGGAGGCGGAGCGCGTAGCACGAAAGTTCTCGGACTTCAGCTTAAGGAAGCCCATCAGGGACTACAGGAAATGGTGAGTGTTATTTGGAACTGGATCGATGGCCGTTCCTGACCCTATTCGGACGGCTTTGGAGAATAAGGCCAACGGCGCCATAGGAAGACGCAAAGCAGCGTCTTTTCCGCATCCATCCTGCGCGATGCTCTGGTGGACCGTAGCCAGACAGCGTTCTACTTCGCAATGTAGGCCGCCAGCTCGTCGGGTGTCCCATTTGGGAACGCTTGCTTGAGAAACTCAAGGAAAGCTGACACGCGGGCGCTCAGCAGTCGCCGCGAGGGGTAGAGCGCCCAAAGCGCGATCTCCGATCCCTCGATATCGCCCCAAAGTTGCAATGTGCCATTGGCCAGATCGTGGCTCACCAGCGATATCGGCAGACGCGCAGCACCGACGCCTGCTCTTACGGCGTCCCGAATCATGATCAGCGACGACAGCGCAAGCACGGGCTCGATCCGGACTTTTACCGCGCCGTTCGAGGTCATGGCGGTCCAGGTCTGCTTTTTGCCGGTTCCGCGTATGACACCCGGGGCCGGCAGGTCGCCGAGAGGGCGGGGAAGATCGGGGCTTGCCACCACGACCAGGCGGTCACGCAGAAAGGCGCGGCCGACGAGGGTTTCGTCCGGATCCGGATTGACCCGGATCACCAGGTCATATCCTTCCTCGATCATGTCGACCGCCCGATCCTCCGTGGTGATTTCCAGCCGTACTTCCGGATATTTCAGCGCAAAACCTGCCGCGATCTTGCCCATGGCGGTTTGCGACAGCAGAAGCGGCGCGCTGATCCGCAACCGGCCACGCGGCGTCTCGGCACCTGAGGCAATCGCCGCTGCGGTTTCGTCCAGCTCGGTCAGCAGTGCGGCTGTTCGCTCGTGAAGGGCGCGTCCTTCTTCCGTAAGCTTGAGGTTGCGTGCACCCCGCTCGAACAATCGAAGCTCAAGCGCAGCCTCCAGCTCGGTTACCCGTCGCGACAGCGTCGCTTTGGGCCGTCCGGTGGCGCGGGCTGCTTTGCCAAACCCGCCATGACGGGCCACAAGGTTGAAATCGGCAAGAGCGAGAAGATCCATAAGCGTTCCACCTGTGAGACGGCATGTCCAAAATCACGGTCTATCGAACCATCATTGAGCCATCCATATTCGCAGTGTCAAGCAAACAAACCGGAGACACTCCCATGACCATTCTCGTTACCGGCGCCACAGGCAATATCGGCGGCCAAGTCATCCAGCACCTTATCAACCGCGGCGCGGATGTTCGTGCTCTCGTTCGCGATCCTTCAAAGGCCCGCTTTCCGGCAGGCGTCGCCGTCGTTAAAGGTGACTTTCTCGATGTCGATTCGCTGCGCAATGCGTTCGACGGTGTGTCGACGCTCTTTCTGCTGAACGCCGTCGCACCAGACGAGTTTACACAGGCTTTGATCGCGCTCAATATTGCCCGCTCCACCGGCATCGAACGCATCGTCTATCTCTCTGTCATCCACCCTGACGTCTATGTCAACGTGCCGCATTTCGCCGCTAAGTTTGGCGTCGAGCGGATGATCGAGCAGATGGGCATGAACGCCACCATCCTGCGTCCGGCCTACTTCATCCAGAACGATCTGACAATTATGAACGTGGTCACCGGCTACGGCATTTATCCGATGCCCATCGGCGACAAAGGGCTCGCCATGATCGATGTGCGCGATATCGCTGAGATCGCCGCCTTGGAACTGCTGCGCCGCGAACAGGCTGCACAGCCGCTTCCGACCAGCCGCATCAATCTGACCGGTCCCGACACTTTGACGGGAACGGATATCGCCGCCATCTGGTCGGAGGTGCTGGCCCGCCCGATCAACTACGGCGGCGGGGATACCGCAACCTTCGAGCAGAACCTCAAGCAATTTATGCCGCCTTGGATGGCATACGACATGCGCATGATGGGCGAGCGCTTTCTGACTGATGGCATGCTGCCCGAAGGTGGCGATGTCGAGCGACTGACGACGCTTCTCGGCCGCCCACTCCGCTCCTATCGCGGCTTTGCTACCGAAACCGCTGCCTCTGCCTGAGGCAGGCCGTCCTACATCTAAAACAAGGACTACCGCCATGATCTATTCGATCGCAACCGTTCCCGTGAACACTGAAGGCGAAACAACGCTAACCCGCGAGCAGATCTGGAAGGGCCTGGAGCTGAAGGCGCGCGATGCCCGCCTGTTTCTCCCGCCCGGTCTCTGCACCCGCTGCGATGTCGTCGAGGAAAGCGCGACCCACTTTGTGCGCGAGGCGACCATTGCCGGCGCCGAGCTGCGCGAAATCATCACGCTCGAGCCGCATAGCAAGGTCACCTTTTTCCAGGCCACCGGCCCCCGTGAAGGCGCCATCATCAACGAGTTGTTCGAGGACGAAGCCGGCGCGTTACAGTTGAAATTCTACTGCTACCTCGGCCTGCGCGGCAAGGAGCCCAACGGACCCGAAGAGCAGGCCGAGCAAACGCAGTTCGACAGCGACAAGGGCTACAAGTCCGCGCTGCTGTCGACGCTGAAGCGGACCCGAAAACTGCTCGCAGAGGGCAATCTCTGATCACCCCAGCAATGAAACCAAACGGGCGGCCTCTTGACGAGGCGCCCGGCCATTTGAGGGACCAAGACAATGACCAATTCCGCCACTGAAACGCATCTCGCCGCTGCACCAAAAATTCTGGTCCTTGGCGCGACTGGACCGACCGGCCGGCATATCGTCAGCCAGGCTGTAAGCCGCGGCTATGACGTTACCGTCCTCGTTCGCTCACCGGAAAAGGCCACCGATTTGACGGGGGCAAAGCTTGTGATCGGGGATGCCCGGGACGAGAAGGCACTGCGCCAGGCCATCAAAGGTCGGGACGCCGTGATCAGCGCACTCGGCACCCCCGCAAGCCCATTCCGTGAAGTCACGCTTCTCTCAACGGCAACTGTTGCGCTCGTCAATGCGATGAAAGCCGAGCGGGTGTCTCGGCTGATCGCGATCACCGGGATCGGCGCTGGCGACAGCGCAGGACACGGCGGCTTCCTGTTCGATAAGCTCATTTTCCCGCTGATCCTGCGCAATGTCTACGCGGACAAGAACCGGCAGGAGGCCATCATCAAGGACAGCAAACTCAATTGGACCATCGTCCGTCCCTCAATCCTCGTGAACAAGCCTGAGGTTAACACGGTCCGGGCACTGACGGATCTGAGCAACGTTCACGGCGGCTCGATTTCGCGGAAAGACGTGGCAACGTTCATTCTCGATCAGGTCAACAGCGATGCATGGCTGCGCAAGTCACCGCTGATTACTTGGTGAGACAACGCTGGCACCAGCCGCATAGACGTCGCGATACTGAAGGCAGAGCCTTATCTGCTCGCAAGGCCAGTCTAGCCGGTGGCACCCTTGCCAAGATGTGTCGGCATTTACGGCGATATAATCGGCCATCCGAGCGCGGTAGATATCAGCCCTGATGTCTTAATCAACAAAATCAGATCAGCACAGATCGATCAGCATATTGAGGAAAGCGCGAACAGTCGGGTTGGCGCGCCGGCTTTCGGGCCAGAGTGCCGTAATGTTATCGCGCTCGACGGCGAAATCGGACAGCACCGGGACGAGCCTTCCGCTTTTGACCCACGCATTGGCAACGAAGCTAGTGCCCATTCCTATGCCAGCGCCTGCTGCGATCGTTGCCATGACACCTTCACTCGTATCCACGATAATACTGGAGGGCGGCACGACCTCAATTTCGCGATCGCCGATACGGAAGGGCCAGCGAAACATCTTGCCCGTGCTTTGATAGCGTAGATTGATCGTTTCATGCGCCGTCAGCTCGTCAGGATGCGTTGGAGCATCGTGTTTGGCCAGATAGCCGGGTGCCGCGTAGCAGCAAAGCTGATGCGGCGAGAGCCGGCGCGATATGAGACGTGAATCCGGGAGCTCACCGATCCGCACAGCCACGTCGATGCTCTCTTCGATGAGGTCGACAATATGATCGCTCAGCCGCAGGTCGATCGTCACCTTGGGATAAAGTTCGCGAAACCGTCCAAGAGCAGGCGCGATCACGTGCAGGCCAATCGGCAGCGATGCGGCAATACGCAGGGTGCCGGACGGCTCAGCCTGCGTGGCTTTGGCCAACTGTTCGATCTCTTCGGCATCCCGCAGCAGCCGAAGCGCACGTTCATGCAGATCGCGCCCCTCCGGCGTGAGCGTCAGCGATCGTGTCGTGCGGTTGAAAAGCAAAACACCGAGATGTCGTTCAAGCCGCTGGACACTTTTGCTGATCGCGGAGGGCGACACGGATAGGGAGCGTGCGGCCGCTGTATAGCTGCCAAGGGACCCCGCACGGGCAAAGGCGATCAACCCGGTCAGACGTTCAAAGACCATTTGTTCCTTCATGGCATTATTAAACCGAATGCCGCCGGCATTATCAACCGCAATCAGAGGTTCTATTTCTGGCATCGAAACGAGAGCTTAAAGGAGATTGTGTTGACTGAGATGATGAAAGCCGTGCTGTTACACGGATTTGGCGGTCCGGAGGTCTTGCGCTACGAAGATGCACCTCGACCCACACCTGCCTCTGGCGAAGTGCTGGTCCGGGTTCATGCAGCAAGTCTCAACCCGCCGGATTTGTATCTGCGTGACGGCTATCGCGCGCTGCCGCCAGAATGGCAGCCCGATCCTGTGTTCCCCCTGATCTTGGGCACCGATGTGTCCGGCGTGGTCGCAGCGGTCGGCGACAGTGTTTCGGGGTTGGGGGTTGGGGACGAAGTCTATGCGATGGTACGTTTCCCCGAAGATCTTATGAAAGGTAGCAGCGCTTATGCCGAATATGTCGGGATTCCTGCTTCTGAAGTGGCGCTAAAGCCCGCTGGTATCGATCACGTCCAGGCAGCCGGCGCTCCCATGTCGCTGCTGACCGCCTGGCAGTTTTTGGTCGACCTTGGCCATGACGCCGCAAATCCGTTCCAGCCGTTCCGCCATGAACCGATCGCCCTCAACGGCAAAACGGTTTTGGTGAATGGTGCCGGAGGCGGCGTCGGACATCTGGCGGTTCAGGTGGCCAAATGGAAAGGCGCGCGCGTCATCGCCGTCGCATCCGGCAAGCATGAAGCGCTTCTGCGCGAACTGGGCGCAGACGTGTTCATCGACTATACCAAGACGGCTGCTGAAACAGTCGTAGACGACGTTGATCTCGTTGTCGATGCCGTCGGCGGTGCCGATATGGAACGGTGGTTGACAGTCCTGAAGGACGGCGGAGCGCTCTATCTCGTGAATCCTCTCGGATTTTCCGGCCACGATGAAGCGGCGAGGCGTCACATCACTGTCTCGTCGACACAGGTTCGCTCAAGCGGTGCGCAGCTGGCAGAGGCTGGTCGCTTGCTGGAAAATGGCACCATTCGCGTCATCGTGGACAGTACCTATCCGCTGGCAGACGCATCCGCCGCCCATGAGCGCGCCTCTCGCGGCAACGTCCAGGGCAAGATTGTGCTTGTCGCTGCGTGATTGGAACGCCCGGATTGCCGCCGCGCAGCGGATGAGCCAACGGTGAAAAGGAAGCATCATGCTGATCGTAACAGGATACGTTCAGGTCGAGCCCTCCGAGCTCGCGCAGTTTTGCAACGAGTTCAGCGCTCTTGCAACGGCTACGCGTCGCCGGAGCGGCAACCTCTTCTACAGCGCCGCCGTAGAGGATCCTCAGGCCGGTCGGTTGCTTGTCGTCGAGCGATGGGAAGATCAGCCGTCGCTCAGTGCTCATTTGGAGGCGGCCGACACGGTAGCGTTCGTCACCCGATGGCAAGGCCGAATGTGGGGTAATATTGAAAAATATGACGCTTCGAACAAACGTGGCCTCATGGACTGATGGACGCAACTATGATCGTACCCCACACTTGACTTGCATAATGGCTGACCCGCCGTCTAGCTGGCTATCGTGTGCTGCACGGTGGCTGCCCGGCTTTTTCTAGCCTGCTGCCGAACCAATCTTCGCGTCGGCCGGTCGTTTAACCGTCTCTCACTTTCATAAAGTCGATGAATGCCCGAACAGATGCGGCCATATGAGAGCGTTCCGAATAATAGAGGTAGAAACCGGGAAAGACTTTGCAAAACGGTTCGAGAACCCGCACGAGTTCCTTGCGCTCGATAGAGGGCTTCACGATATCCTCAATCAGGTAGGCCAGTCCAAGCCCCTGACGCGCCGCCAAAAGCAGTAGCTCTGTATCGTTTACGGTCAGTACGTTTTCGACATCAACATCAAGGACCCCATCGACACCGTCGAACCGCCACGGGTAGAGGGCTCCCGTGCTTTTCCATTTGTAAGTGAGGCAGAGGTGGTCCTTCAGGTCGGCTGGAGCCTGAGGCGGCGGCCGACTGCAAAAATAGGAGGGTGCGCCGACAACTGCCATTCGCAGATCGCGCGTAATGCGCACCGCGATCATATCGCGGCTGATTTGCCCACCGATCCGAACGCCTGCATCAAAATTTTCTGCAACGACATCCGTGATATCGTTGTCAATCACAAGATCGAGGCGAACCTCAGGATAGGCAAGACGGAACTGCTGTAGTCTTGGCAGGACCGCGATCTGCGCGGCGATGCTTGGCAGATTGACACGAACGAGGCCCTTTGGCTCACTCTGATAAGCTCCGACCGCCGACACAGCCTCATCCATCCCTCTTATCATCGGCTTGATGCGATCATAGAGGATGCTTCCCGCTTCAGTGAGCCCGACACTGCGCGTAGTTCGATTGAGGAGGCGTATGCCCAGACGGCTCTCTAACGTGCGGATGATGCGGCTCAGCGCCGAAGGCGATATCGCCAGCCGTTTTGCAGCCCGTCCAAATGCCCGTTCGTCGCAAACTGCGACGAACGCCGTGAGCTGGGAAAATTCCGTCCCGTCCATTGTGATCCTCAAGAGCAATACTTCGTGCCGAATTTATACCATATTCAGGCACAATCGCCATGCTGCATAACAGTGTCAGGAGACGGATGAATAGGCCGGCACAATGTCTGGACCGCATTCGCCTCTTGGAACGAGCGGAGATGCAACGATGAAGCGCTGGGAAATTGATGCAGTTGGCAGACAGTACCTCAGACTAAACAATGTCGAGGTGCCAACACCTCGTCCCAAAGAGGTCTTGATAAAAGTGAACGCGGTCGCGCTGAATTATCGTGACAAGATGGTCGTCGAGACAGGACGCGGACTTCCTCTCACGTTCCCGTTCACGCCCGGCTCTGACCTCGCCGGAGAGGTCGTCGCTCTCGGGGAAGGCGCTTCCCGGTTCAGATTGGGATCAAACGTAATTTCGACGGCAACGCCCGACTGGGTCGACGGTCTGCGCGCAGGAACTGCCCGGACGCCTGCCTATCAGACCCTCGGTGGCTTTTATCCGGGTGTGCTGGCTGAGTATGTCTCGATGCCGGAAGACTGGTTTGTCTTAGCACCTGAGACATTAACCGCCCGGCAGGCTTGTACGCTCCCAGTGGCTGGCCTCACGGCCTGGTTTGCGCTGGTCGAGCGGGCGAGAGTTCGAGCTGGCGATACGGTGCTGATCCCGAGCACCGGCGGCGTTGCTTTGTTCGGTATGCAGATCGCGAAAGCGAACGGGGCAAGAGTGATTGTCTGCGGTCAACCGGAATACGAGGACCGCGCGAAGGCTCAAGGTGCAGACCACTTCATCGACGCCAATACCGACTGGATGGAGAGCGTCTACCAGTTGACGTCTGACCGAGGCGTAGACGTCGCCCTGGAGGTTATCGGCGGCAAACATCTTGGGCAATCTATCCAGGTTACGACAGTAGGCGGCCATGTCTGTCAAATCGGTGCGCTCGACGGCTGGGACATCAGTGCCCCGGCTATGCCGCTGATGCTCAAGGATATAACAGTTCACGGCATTGGAACCGGGAGCAGAACGGCGCTGGAGAGCTTCGTTAGAGCGGTCGACCAGACACGTATCATCCCTGTTGTCGATTCCTGCTACTCCATGGCCGATCTTCCATCAGCCTTCGACCATCTGGGCCGAGGGGCATTTGGGAAGATCGTCATCGACATGGCAGGATAGATATTTCTGATCACACCATGCGGAGGGCTTGCACCCGATTATCAAAAGTCATCAATTTGCAAAGAGGGGTGGCGTCGCAGGTGTTGGTTTCGGGTGGCGCGATGTTACAGTGGCGTTCCTGTACGGGCCGCCGGAAGCCTGAGAGGCGGTCGAGGCTGTACCCGAGCTATTCGAGATCGGGTACAGCGTTTTGTGGCGCTTAGACTTGCCGCAAGCCGCCATCGACGCAGAGTTCAGCGCCCGTGATGTAGCTTGCGTCATCGCTCAACAAGAACAAGACGGCCGCAGCGACTTCCGACGGTCGCGCCATACGACCCATCGGAATCGGTGCGACAATTGCCGCCCGAGTATCTTGCGCGACGGAAGCCATCATGTCTGTATCCGTCGGGCCAGGTGCAACGACGTTGACCCGGATACCTTTGGATGCAAGTTCTGCTGTCCATGTTCTGGCGTAGGAGCGAACCGCTGCTTTGGTTGCGCAGTAGGTTCCGTAGCCCGGGTAGCCCGCGTTTCCGGCAATGGAACCGACAAGCACGACCGAGCCGCCGTCTGTCATTGCGGGAAGGGCTGCCTGAAAGCCGAACACCATTCCTCGGACGTTGACGTCGAAGTGGCGATCAAAGTGCTCCGGCGTGATCTCGGCGATCTGCGAAGGCTCGGAAAGACCTGCATTCAGTACGAGCGCGTCAATACGGCCGTGCGCTTTGCGCACCTGTTCGACCACATCTAGCATATCTTCCGGAGAACTTGCGTCAGCGGCAATGCCGACTGCGCCGTTGCCGATGCCTTCGGCTGCCTTTTCTGCGTCGTCACTTCTACGACTGGTGATGACGACCTTCGACCCTTCGGCAGAAAGTCGCTCCGCAATTGCCAAACCAATCCCCTTGGCGCCACCGACGACCAAAGCCACCTTGTTGTTCATTCGAGCCATCATAATTCCTTTCACTGAATGGTCTCGGGATGATATACGATGGATATCTGATATCAATTACGCACCTGGAATAGCCTAGATATGGACGAGTATACCGACCGGGAAGCCCTCTCTTACCGCGCGCTTTGCGACATGCCCTTGGTTCGCCCGGTGCTCGACAAGATCGCCGACAAATGGACGATTCTGATACTGACGGTAATCTGCCCCAAACCCTCGCGCTTCAATGAAATCAAACGGCGTCTTGACGGGATCACGCACAAGGCTCTGTCCGATGCCCTGAAGAGACTTGAGCGGAACGGTCTTGTCACGAGAACCGTGCTACCGACGCAGCCGATCGGCGTGGAATATGCAATTACTCCGCTAGGCCATTCGCTGCGGGAGCCCTTTGAAGCACTGTGTGCATGGGCAGCGACGAACGGCGAAAAGGTCGAGGCAGCCACGCTTCGCTATGACAACACAGCGAATCGTCATTGACGGCTTCGCGGTGTGCGTTTCCGGCGCGTCTGTTCAATGGCTCTTGTTGGTGACGAAACAGACGTTGCGAGACCAGTCTCTGTGGTTTTCAGATGTCGAATAGTTCACCTTCTAGACGGGGCGTCAGATTACGCGGCGTTGCGACCATCGAAAGCTTGGCGCGCTTGCTCCACCTCATCCAGATGCTCCAAGGTCCAGGCATGAAGCGCCTGAAAAGGACCCAAAAGCGAGTGGCCAAGCGGCGTGATCGCGTATTCCACCCCGATTGGTGAGCCCATGATCACCCGGCGGGAAATAAGGCCGTTGCATTCCAGCCGCCGCAAGCATTGCGTCAGCGCCTTCTGTGTAACACCCTCCAACTGCCGTCTTATGGCGTTGAAGCGCATCGGCCCGGATTCCAGTACGCTGATCACCATCATCGACCATTTGTCGGCGATGTTGTCGAACAGCGAGCGGCTGGGACAGTTCTCATCAAAGTGCTGGCAGACGGGCATGGGTTTCCTCGGCGATACTTAGGCGACTGCAAGTGCGTTCTTGCGACCTAGTAGCAAATGTATACCTTTCTCGCAAATCAACGAGAAGGCTTTCCTATGACGTCTACAGAGGTTTTGTTCCGTCCCTTCCGCATCGGCTCGATGGAGCTGGCAAACCGCATTGTCATGGCCCCGATGACGCGCAGCTTCGCGCCCACCGGCATCCCTGGCCCGGCCCATGCCGCCTACTACAGGCGGCGGGCCGAGGGCGGTGCCGGACTGATCCTTTCGGAGGGCACCGTGATCGACCGGCCCGCCTCCCGCAATGATCCGGGCATTCCATTCTTCTACGGCGAACAGCCGCTTGCCGGTTGGAAGGGCGTAATTGAAGCCGTCCATAAGGCTGGCGGTCGCATGGGGCCGCAGCTTTGGCACACCGGTGGAGTCAAGAGTTTTCTGACCGATTGGGTCCCCGACGTAGAGGTGGAAAGTCCATCGGCGCTCGATGCCCCTGGTCTTGCGCGCGGCAAAGCGATGAATGACGCGGACATCGCCGAAACAATTGCCGCATTTGCAAAGGCGGCCGCCGACGCGAAGCGGCTGGGCTTCGACACGATCGAGCTCCATGGTGCCCATGGCTATTTGATTGATCAATTCTTCTGGAGCGGCACCAACCTACGCAGCGACCGCTACGGCGGTGCCACCATCCGCGAACGGTCTCGCTTTGCCGCAGAGCTCGTCGCAGCGGTGCGCGCCAGTGTCGGGCCAGGCTTCCCGATCATTTTGCGCATCAGCCAGTGGAAGCCACAGGACTATGGCGCGCGCATTGCCGAGACGCCCGACCTGATGGCCGATTGGCTGCAGCCTTTGGTCGATGTGGGTGTCGATGTGCTGCACTGCTCGCAACGCCGCTTCTGGGAGCCGGAGTTTCCCGAAATTGACGGTGTGGAAGGGCTCACTTCGCCGGCTGGGCCAAAAAACTGACCGGCGCCGCCACGATCAGCGTTGGCTCGGTCGGCTTGTCAGGCGACGTTATGGGCGCATTCAGCGGCGAAGGCTCGACCAGCGTTGGACTGCAAAAGCTTGTCGAACGGATGGAGCGTGACGAGTTTGATCTCATTGCCGTCGGCCGCGCTCTGATCAGCGATCCGGCCTGGGTCGAGAAAGTCCGGTTGGGTGACTGGGCAGGGCTAAAGGGCTTCAATGCTGCCGCACTTGCGGAACTGGTATAAGCTACGGTTTTTTTCCGTGGTGGCGGACTGACCAAAGTTGTTTGAGGAAAAGGTCTTTACCGCCATCACGGTGTTCGCAGTCATGCCGGAGGATGGCAGATACAATGCTTTGCAGCATGCCCTCACCGGTTATCGTCGCGAATTCCCGAAAGCTCATTATCTTGGCGTCTTGCGTAGCGATTTAGGCGCAACGGACGAGACCTAAAGCCAGAAATGCCGGTACGCTGGTCGTCCCCGTGGTTAGCTGGGGAAAACGTCGTTAAGCTCGGCAATCGCCTCGCAGGTCAGCAGCGACACAGGGCGGCTTTGGACGAGGAAAAACAGCTTGGCGGTTTCCTCCAGCTCCTCATAGGCGTGGATGGCGTCCTGAAGCGACTTGCCGGATACGATCGGGCCGTGGTTGGCAAGCAGCATGGCCTTGTGTTCGCCAGCAAGTCCACGCACCGCATCGGCAAGCTTGCGATCACCCGGCCGATAATAGGGCACCAGAGGCAGGCGGCCGATCCGCATGATCTGATAGGCCGTCAGCGGCGGCAGGACATCGAAACTGTCCTTATGGCAGAGACAGGAGACCGCAACTGCGTGTGTCGAATGCAGGTGAACGATGGCATTGGCTGCCGGTCGTTCGTCGTAGACGGCGAGGTGGAAGAAGGCTTCCTTGGAGGGCGGATCGCCGGCGATATGCGTGCCTTTGGCCGAGACCTTCGATATCTGTTCGGGCTTGAGAAAACCAAGCGACGAGTTGGTTGGCGTCACGAGGATCGCGCCGTCATCGAGTCGCACTGAGAGATTGCCCGCACTGCCGTGGGCCAGGCCACGCGTGTAAAGCAGCGCGCCATATCTGACGATATCTGCGCGAAGAATGTCTTCGTTCAATGGTCCGCTCCATCCTGTAGCAGCTTCAACGCTTTTTCGAAAAAGTCCGGCGCGCCGAAATTGCCGGATTTAAGCGCCAGTGCAATACGACCATCCGCCCCGGCAAGGATCGGTACGCCGGGATCGATTTCCGGCCCGATCGTCAGCGCATCGAGATCGAGAGCTTGGGCCACGGCACCGGAGGTTTCTCCACCAGCCACCACCAGACGACGTATGCCTTTTTCTACCAGCACCCGCGCCACGTCGGCGAACAGTCCATCCAGCCTTTGGGCCAGCTTTTCCCGTCCGTATCGCGACTGCAGCAGCTCGACTTCGGCTGGATCATCGGACGAATAAACCAGTGGCGCTTGTTCCGCATGTCGCTCGATGAAATCTACAACCTCTTCCGTTCCAAACGTGCCGGCCATGACCGCGTCGATATCCAAGGCAAGGACCGGATGGTACTGGGCATGAATGGCGATCTGACGGCGGGTGGCAAACGAGCAGCTGCCGGCGAGGATTGCAGCTGGTCCTTCGATACCGGAGAAAGGCGTTAACCTTCCCTTAGAGCGACCGCTGCGAATGAAGTTCGAAGGCAGCCCGACGGCAATGCCGGAGCCGCCCGTCAGAAGCGGCGCACCGGCCGCCGCCATCCCCAGCGTCACAAGATCCTCGTCGATAGACGCATCGCAAATGACCAGCGTCTGGCCCTGTGCAGCGGCGGCATCCAAAGCCTTGCGGACCGAGTCCACGCCCGAGCGTACGGTTGAAGTCGAAACGAGGCCGACTGGCGATTTCGTTTGTCGTGCCAGCCAACGGCGCAAGTTGGAGTCGGTCATTGGCGTTAGAGGATGATG
Source organism: Rhizobium sp. CFBP 8762 (assembly GCF_014841565.1). Taxonomy (GTDB): domain Bacteria; phylum Pseudomonadota; class Alphaproteobacteria; order Rhizobiales; family Rhizobiaceae; genus CFBP-8762. Next base: position 269,936 of record NZ_JACYUD010000007.1, on the reverse strand, counting down.
CCGCATGCTGGATTCGCTCAGCATCTGGTCATGGACGAACAAATGCCCCTGATGCACGGTCCGCCCGACGGTCGGAAATGCCGGACATGCGACGACGCCCTGTACACCGAGCGCCTTGGCGAGGGCTTCGCCGACCGGCCCAATATTCCCTTCCGGCGTCGAATCGAACGTCGAGCAGTATTTGAAGATGAATTGCTCGCAACCCTGCGCTTGCAACCATTCGAGCGCCGCCAGCGATTGCGCCACGGCTTTTTCGACCGGGGCGGACCGCGTCTTCAACGAAATGACGCCAGCCTCGACCGACGCGGCTGCCGATGTTTTGGGCACGCCGAAATATTGCGTCACCGCCAGCCCGCCCTCGCCGGGAAGACCCCTGGCAAGCGTGTTGGCAATATCGCCCGCGCCTGTGAAATCGTCTGCAATAACGCCCAGCAGCATGAACTTACCGCTCCTTGCTTTCAATCAACTGTCTCATCCGCAAAACGGCACTTTCAGGTGCGGCAAGCACCGGAATATCCGCGGCCGCCTGCACCAGATCAGCTGCCCGTGCGGTCGAGAAATGCGCGAGCATGATGGCATCGTAACCGGTAAATCTGGACGCCTGTGCGGCGACCAACCTATTATGCGTCTCCGCATCGCCCTGCATCAGGTGCTCGATCGCATCCTCAACAACGATTACTTCGAGGGTCGCGCTGGAGCCTACTTCCGCCACGAAGGCATCGAACTCGTCCCGCATCGTCGTGACGGCAGGGGCAAAGGTCGCGAGCATGCCGATCCGGTTGCCGCGCAAAATCGCCGCGCGGAACATCTCCTCGTTGGGCTTGAGAACAGGTACCGGCAGTTCGGTCGCCAGCCGGTCCAGTGGCGGACCGAAGGCCGAGCATGTCGCAAGGATCCCAATTGCGCCGATGCTGTAGGCATAATGACCGAAGGCCACAAACCGATTCGCCAGACCATCCGAAAGTTCGTCCTGTCGGGCACGGTCGATACTGAGGCTATCATCGAGCAGATTGACCTTTTCCGCGCCCGGCCAGATTTTGGCAAAGGCCTCCATGACCGGAGCCATGGCTACCGGCGTGGCATGCAGGAGAACGATGCGATTGGATTTGCTCATGTTGTCTCTCATCACGTTTGAACCGATCGGGGCTGATAGGCCTTGTCCCGATCGGATGTCGGTGTTTCACCGGTAGAGCGGCACCACGCCCATCACGACGGCGGTCGCGATGAAGATGAAGAAAATCGCGAGGCACCATTTGAAGCAGGCGCGCTGCCATTCGCCCATGTCGAGGCCAGTCATGCTGAGCAGCAAGTAGATGAAGGCGGTAAGCGGGCTGAGCATATGGAAGGCTTGTCCGAGCAGCGACGCGAAGCCGACTTCGAACGGGGTGAAGCCATAGACCTTGCCAGCTTCGACCAGGACCGGCAGCACGCCGTAGAAGAAGGCGTCGTTCGACAGGAAGAAACCGCCCGGTGCCGAGATCAGAACCACGATCAAGCCCCAGAAACCGCCGAGCTGCGGCGGAATAACGTTGACCATGCTGCTGGCCAGCGCATCGGACATGCCTGAATTGGTGAACAATCCCATGAATACGCCGGCACCGATGACCATGATGACCGTCGCCAGAACCTCACCGGAATTGGCGTAGATCCTTTCCTTCTGCTCCTGCAGTGTCTTGTAGTTGATCACCAGGGCCAGAACCGTCCCGACCAGGAAGATGAAGACCGGCTCGAAAATGCCCGCGATCAGCAAGACAAGCGACGCGACTGTCAGTACCGCGTTGATCGGCGCCAGATGTGGGCGTTTCAGGGCGTCATCGGGACCTGCCGTGGAGGCGAAAATCTCCTCGATATCGGCATTGCTCAGATGCTGGACACCGAGACGCCGCCGCTCCGAAAGCCCCAGGAAATACGCGCCGGCCGTGACGAAGAGGCTTGCCAGGATCATGCCGGGCAGAAGTGCATTCAGAAGGGCCTGGACGTCGATATCGTCAATCACGGCAATGACACGTGCGGTTGGCCCGCTCCATGGCAGAAGGTTCAAGATGGTGTTTTGGAGAATAAGGAGCACCGCCAGGTGCATCATCTTGAGATTGAGTCGCTTGTAGACAGGGATAAAGGCCGTGCAGCAGATCAGGGTCGTCGTCGTGCCGTCACCGCTCAAGGAAACGACAGTCGCCAGAATGCTGGTGCCGACCAATACTTTCAGTGGATCGCCCTTCGACAGCTGAATAACCTTTTTCGTCAGGGGATCGAAGACGCCGACATTGAGCATCAACGAAAAGAACATGATGGCGAAGAACAACAGGAAAGCCGTGCCCGAAGTTTTCGTCAGCCCCTGTTTAACCCAGGCGCCTAGGACGGTGACCTGATCCCAGATCGTTACATCCCCAACCGGGATCTCGAGCGTCTTTGCAGTCGGTGCCTGGTACAGCCCCAGCAGTGCCCCTACAACCGCCATTAGAACCGGGATCAGCACGATCGCGGTGAACGGATGCATTTTCTTGGTCAGGATCAGCGCCATAAACAGGATGACCGTGGACCACGCAATTATCGTTAGTAACATGCCTCTCTCCCAAAGCAGTGTGCAGTGTTGTTTCTGCTCCCCACTTTCCCGGTCATCATGCCAGGAAAGTCTCATCCTGCAGGCGCCGCAACCTCCAGAGTGTCGAACCGACAGGCTCCTCGACCATGTCGTATGTGATCGTCGTGCCCGCAGGAATGTCGATGGACGCCCTGTTGCCGGTTAGCAGATGCGCGCAAGCGGCATTGCCGGACGCAATGGGTATGGCCGGCACGATGCGCGCCGTCGTCTGCGGGCTATGGTCATTGCCGAAAACCTCGCCAGCCTTGATGTCGTGTGCCGCGACTTTCACCAGATCGTAGCGCGGCTGGTAGTCGTCCGAGCCTGTGTTGATCCCAAGCAGGCCGGCGACCAAAATTGAACTCGACGTTTCCACTCCGCATAGGTGATAGGGTCGGTAGATGACCGCTGCGGTGTCGTCATAATTGGCGATCTGGCCCTTGGTCGTTAGAATGTGGTTCGAATAGGCGTTGTCGCAGCGAACGACGAGGAAGACGCCACCACCTAGACCGCCCTCGGTCGGCGCGCGCAGGCATGTTGCCAGATCGATGACGCCGCGGGTGCCGAAAATGCCGCCATTATCGGTTTCGCAATAGGCGATGGGTATCTCGGTGATCCTGAGCGGCGCATGCACCAGCGTGTCGACCGCTGGCGCAAGACCGGTATAATTGGCAGCTACCGTCGTTTCGCACAGGTCATAGGATCCCGGCTGCGGCAGGCCGGCGAGGATTTCACGGCGCCGGGCGACATATTCCGCCGCCTGACCTTTTGGGATCATGCCGAGATATTTGCTATCTTCCGGTGCAATTGTGACCGTTTCCACATAAGGCGCGTGGATCTTCTTGTCCGTCTTGATGGTCACTGTGCCGTGCGCTTCATCGTAAATGAACTCGCCATCAGTTGCCTTGCCGCCGCTCAGCACCGTCAGGCCGATTGATTTTGCCCATTCGTAGAACTGGATCAGCAGGCCATGCTGGTCACCGTCGACCGGGGTATAGACGACACCTGCCTCGTCAGCTTTTTTCTTCAGGATGGGGCCGATGGTGACGTCGCAATCCTTGGTGATCATCGCGACATGTTTGCCGTTTTCGATCGCCTTCGAGGCATAGTCCGCACTGGCTTCCGGTATGCCCGTCGCCTCACAGACGATATCGACGGCGGCGATCTCGGCGATCAGCTCGCAGCGGTCGGTATAGATGCGCTTCCCGCCTGCGATTTCCTGCTGCGCCTCCTTGGTTGTCCGGCAATAAACGACAGTCGACGGATCGATACCAGCCTTCTCATAGGCGCCCTTGGCCGCTTCGACCGAAATATCGGCCACCGCCACCACCGTCATCATCGGCGTATGCGGATCCTGCGTCACGATCGCCGTGCCATAATTGCCGGCCCCGATCACACCGACGCGAACGACATCCTTCTTCGCAAATTTCTTGTAGAGATGATGATAGATCACTGTTTCAACTCCGCTGATTGCAAAGCTCCGCCGTCACGGGCCGCATCCCTGCGTTTCCGTGTCGAAATATACGACGTTGCCTTCTTTCCTCCGCACGATCCGACATCGGCCGGCTGCGCAATTTCCATCCCGTTCGCCATGCAGCGACTTCATTGATCTGTCATAGGAGAGCTTGACCGGCCTGTAAAATTGCGATCTTTCATGTCTGGCTATTCTCAAAAGGAATGGCAGTACCTGTTTCGGGAGGAGGGGATGGATACACGCAGCTGGAAGGTCGTTGTGGAACTGCGCCGCACGGCAAACATAACGCATGCAGCCGATCGTCTTGCGATGACGCAACCCGCCCTATCCAAACGCTTGCAACTAATCGAGCGCGAACTAGGCACACGTCTGGTGGAGCGCACGTCGAAAGGCATCACGTTTACGCCGCAGGGTGAATATGTGGCGCGGGAAGCAGAGAAGGCGCTCGCCCATATGGCCGAGATGCAGCGGACGCTTCTGACGTTTCAGGACCATCGCACGGGCACGATCCGGCTCGGAATGACAAATTCTTTTGTCCGTTATACCCTGCCTCCGCATTTGCGTGCTTATAAGGGCGCGCATCCAGGCGTCGATTTTAGCGTCTCGACTGGCGTCAGTTCGGAAATCGTAGACAAGGTAGAGCGCGGTGACATCCAGGTCGGCTTCATCTGCGGCGACATTTCAGGCAATTTTAGCCGCCTGCAAATTGGCAGCGAGCAGGCTTGCCTCGTCAATAGCGAACGTCTCCGCCTCGAAGACTTACCGGAAAGGCCACAAATCTCCTATCTAAGCGACCCTTTCGCAACCAGAATGCTGGACGACTGGTGGTCCGGCCATTTTCGTCAACCACCCAAGATCGGGATGCAAGCGAACCACGGTGATACCTGCCTGGAGATGATCGCCAACGGACTTGGTTACGGTATTTTCTTATCGCCGAAATTCTTCGACGAAACTCGGCCACTCTTCCGCATGCCGCTTTTTTACAAGGACGGGCGACCATTTTCACGCTCGCTTTGGATGATTTGGAAAGACAAGCACGCCGAGCCGCCGCTGATCGGAAGATTTTTGAGTTTTGTGGGTGGACGATTGAACGATGGAAGCAGAGCAAGGAATTGAACTCACCTTAGGGCAGGCTTTCGTGCGAAACGTAATCGCTTTTTATTCAGTTTAAATGGGGGCCCTCTGGTTCGTATCCCTTGACAATATTTTAAGCAGCGCCGTGAACGAGTTGCACAACAGGAAATATTGGGCCAAGCAAAATCTACATTTTTTGACTACGCGACAACTATGAATCAAGGCAGCAGGCGGATCTTACGGGTAAAAGATACACAAGTTTGTTCCGGCGAGATATTATCGGTAATGGCGATAAGGCTTTCGAAATGCACGGAGCACCCTGGAGGGAACGCATATGGTCCCACGGCGGTCATCATGCTGTCCATGCCGGTACAGGAGACGACCAAGAACCGTCCTCGCCGTAGACGGTGACGTTACAAGTCATGCCGTTGACATAAGCGGTCTATAGGCACAAGCGCACCGATGCTGATCGCCATTGCCGCCAATGATCGTTGGTTGCTGGACTTTGTATTGGATCAATTGACCGATGGCTGCAGGTTTCGAATTTTGACGGTTGTCGACGGTTGTACCAGAGAAAGCTTGGCACTGGTCGCCGATACCTCGTATTCCGGTCTGCGTGTTGCTCGTGAATAAAACCAGATCATTGAGAGGCGTTGCAAGGCGATCCAGAACGCCTTCATCAAAGCTTCAATGGACGGCTGCGAGACGAACTCTTGAATGAAACTCTCTTCTCGTCACTGACTCATGCTCTATCAACGTTGAGTGGGCTAGGTCAGCGGCGCGTATTCCGGCGTCGGCCCCACCACGTGAACGGTCAGACCCGGTGTCTCCTGCAGCCAGCCGCGCATCATGGCAAAGCCCATAGATCCACAGCCGACGACAACGAGCATATGCGACATCAGAGGCGCTCAAACAGATTTGATCAGCGACCGGATGATGGCGCGTGAAATATCCGGGGCTTCGAGATGCGGGACATGGCCGACGCCTTCCAGCAGATGCAGGCCGATATGGCCCGGTGCCTGAAGCGCGTCATGCCAGTCCAGAATCCGGTCTTTGCGGCCCCAGACGATCCGCGTCGGGCATTCCAGCCGGTGCAGCGCCGACACGAGGTTGAAGCTCTGGGTCTGATCGGCAAACAGGGTTTTGCCCATATGCACCTGTGCCGACCTAAGCTCCGCCTGTGTCCGTGCTGCAAACGCCGCATTGACGAAGGCCGGATCAATCAGGCGTTGATCGGAAACCATGACTTTCAGCCAGGCTTCCAGACTTGCAGGCCGGGAGGCTGCGGCAATACCATCGATGAAGTCGCTGTTGATTTTGGGGCCAAGGCCCCCCGGCGCAAACAGGGTGAGCGATGCAATGCGGGGTGCGCGGGTGTCGGCCAGCGCCAGCGCCAGCGCACCACCCAGCGAATGGCCGATAACATGCGCACCCTCAAGATCAAGGGCGTCAAAGGCATCCCGCACGTCCTTGACCAGTGCGGTGAAATCCTTGATCTGGCGTTTGGGAGAGCTGCCATGGTTGGGCAAATCCATGCGGTAGACCGGGTGGTCCTTCGCCAACTGGCGATCCAGCGGATACCAGGAGGATGAATCGCTGGCAAAGCCGTGCAGAAAAAAGATTGGCGCCCCATCCGGTGGCCCGCTGCGGTGCACCTTCAACAGACCCCGTTCATCAGGCGGCAGGCCCATAGACAGGTTTGGCGCTTGCAGCGGCGCGGTCTGGTACGTGGCGCTGGCCACATCGCGCAGCTTGATGCGACCGGAGACGCTGGTGGGCGATACCGTGGCAAGGTCGATACCGGCCGCACGGGCGGCCCGCCGTGCGGCAGGGCTGGCGATGATCCGCCCACCCGCCGGGGTGCGCGGCGCTTGCTCCGTTGCAAGCGGAGCGACAGGGTATGGTTGAGGCGCGGAAGCCGCGTTCTCCGCCGCTTTTGCAGGCGCGTCACCATAGCTCACATCCGTCACGTCCTTGCCGATGAGGCAGAGAACGGCGGCAGCGGGAACTTCGCTTTCCGCGCTGGCAAAAATTGCGCTGATCACGCCTGTATCGGGCGCTTCCACGTCTACGGCGGCCTTGGCGGTTTCGATCGTCAGCAGCACATCGCCCTTATTGACGGCGTCGCCCACGCCGACCCGCCATTCCACGATGACGAGCGTTTCCATATATTCGCCAGCGACGGCACCTGCGGTTATCGGCGTTGCCATATTGGTCTCCGGCTCTCACTCTTGGTTTTGACGCATAATCGTGTCGATCCTCGTTTTACTCCGGTCGGATTATGCGTTAGGCGATAGCTTTTCTGGCCGCTGCGGCAATCTTGATGGCATTTGGCAAAACGGCCATTTCCAGCGGCTCGGAATAAGGAATGGCCATGTCCGGCATGGCAACGCGCTGGACGGGCGCATCCAGATCGTCGAAACAATATTCCATAATGGTGGCCGACAGCTCGGATGCGTAACCGCAGAAGGTCCACCCTTCATTGACCACGACAGCATGATGGGTTTTGGCGATGGACCGGCGAATGGATTCCAGATCCAGCGGGCGAAGCGTGCGCAGATCGATCACCTCGGCCTCGATCCCGTCCTGTGCCAGCAATTTGGCGGCATTCTCGGCTTCGATCACCATTTTGGACGATGCGAAGATAGAGACATGCCGACCCTCCAGCACGGTTCGCGCCTTGCCGATCGGCACCAGCACATCGTCGCCGTCCGGCACCTCGCCGCGCGTGTTGTAAAGCAGCTTGTGCTCCAGAAATACGACCGGCTGGCTATCGCGAATGGCCGATTTCAGCAGACCCTTGGCATCGGCAGGAGTTGCCGGGGCCACCACCTTGAGGCCGGGAATATGGCAGACCATGGCGTCCAAGCTTTTTGCGTGCTGGGCACCCGTGCCCACGCCGCCGCCGCCTTGCGTGCGCAAGACAAAGGGAATCTCAACCTGACCTTCCCAGAGATAGGTGAAAACGGAGGCCTGATTGACGAGCGCATCCAGTGTCAGCGGCAGAAAATCGGCATACATGATTTCAAGAATTGGACGCGTGCCGGACATGGCCGCCGTCACCGCCATGGCGGTCATCGCCTGTTCGGAAATCGGCGTGTCGCGCACGCGCGCATCGCCGAACTCGTCGCGCAACCCCTTGGAAACCTTGAACACGCCGCCATAGCGGCCAATATCCTCGCCAAACATGAACACGGTCGGGTCGCGCTGCATTTCCTCCCGCAGGGCGGCATTCAACGCTTCTGCATAGCGCATCAAGGTCATGGCGTGAACTCCGAATAGGCGGCCGAAGGGGCATGTGTTTCAAAGACAGGGAAGGGGTCCGACAAGGCAGTTTCAAACGCGGACGCAACCTCGGCACGGGCGGCAGCCTCAATAGCGGCAACCGTGTCGGCACCGACGAGCGCAACAAGTTTTTCAGCCGAGCGCTGGATCGGATCGCGGGCCAGCCAGGGTGCCATTTCCTCTTCCGATTGATAGCCGCCCATATCTGAGGTTGAAAACCCCTTGATACGGTAGGTTTTTGCCTCGATCAGCGAGGGGCCTTCGCCGCGGCGTGCCCGTTCACTCGCAAGCGCCACGGCACGATAGACGGCCTCGACATCGTTTCCATCAACAATTTCACCCGGCATGGCATAACCGGCGGCCCGGATGCTCAAATCCGCAACCGGGGATTGCACGTCGTGGCGCACGGTCAGCCCGTATTCATTGTTTTCCAGAACGAAGATGACCGGCAGTTTCCACAGGCCCGCCATGTTCATGGCCTCGTGGCAGATGCCGGTCTGGGCCGCGCCGTCGCCGAAGACAACCATGGCGACCCGGTCCTGCTTCAGAATCTGAATGGAAAGCGCCATGCCGGTGGCGGCAGGAATGCCCGCGCCCACAATGGCATTTCCGCCCAGCATGCCGGTGGTCACGTCCCCTAGCAGCATATGGCCGCCCCGGCCTTTGCAATAGCCGGTTTCCCGCCCAAAGATTTCGGCCACGATGCCGTGGGCTGTCAAACCCTTGCCCACATAAACGTGGTGGCCGCGATGGGTGGTGCAGACATAATCATCGGTGCGCAAGGCGGCGCAGGCCCCGACGCCCACAGCTTCCTGACCATCACACCGGTGGATCGGCCCGCGCGTCTTGCCCTCCTTGGCATAGACGCCCAGCACTTCCTCCAACTCGCGCGTCACCACCATTTTGTGATGCATATCCTTCAGTTCGTCCGTCGATGGCGTGTTTTTCATTTCAGCCTCACCCTCAATTTGTTATAACAAATATCAAATTGAGCATTGGTCTGCAACGCGTTTTTCATCGAGAACGTCACGGACCTCAGATGGTGGACTGCACGGGCCACCATTTCTCCTGTATACAACGACAGAGAACGGACGAGCGGCGAGAGGCAGAATGAACGAGAAAAAGGGGGCGGAGGGTTCGCTGGCCGGGGTAGACATGGCGCCGATTGGCCGGAGCGAAACTCTTGGCCAGCAGGTTCGCACGCAACTGGCCAGTGCCATCATGGCGGGCCGTTTTAAACCGGGCCAGAAACTGACGATCCGGGCCGTGGCGGCTGCGCTGGATGTCAGCCTGACACCGGCGCGGGAAGCGCTCTACAATCTCGCGGCCGAAGGCATTCTGGAAATGCGGTCCAACGGATCGGTGTATCTGCCGACACTGACGAGCGAACGCATTGTCGAACTGACGAAAATCCGCACCGCGCTGGAAGCGCTGGCGGCGCGGGAGGCGGCCTTGCGCATTACCGACGAGGATATAGCCCACATCTCCCGCATCAACGACCTGATGGTGGCGGCAAACGAGCGCAAGGATTATGCGTCTGTCATGGAACTGAACTGGGAGTTCCACTTTGCCATCTACCGTGCCAGCGGGATGAGCGAACTGGTGCGCATGATCGAAAAACGCTGGATGATGAACAGTTCATACTTGAACGTCATTTACCCGAGCTTCGGCCAGATGGATCAGGGGATCAACAACCATCACACCATGGTGCGCGCGCTGCATTCGCGCGATCCCGAGCGCCTCGCAAGTGCCGTCGTCATTGACATCAACTTCGCTGCCGATACGCTTCTGGATATGATCGAAGCACAGGGGACAGAACGCCGCCAAAAGGCGCAGCGGTAGGATTTGCCACGCTTTCCACACCGTAAAACCCACCTGTCAGATTTCACGTCATAAAAGTGTCGACACATACGTAGACAGATTTGCCAAGATCGTCCTATAGTGCTGAAAAATCGTGGGGACGAGCCAATGGACGCCTTTGATGTTGTCGTTATCGGAACCGGGTCTGCTGCCTGTTCGGCAGCCTTGCGCGCAGCAAGAGGTGGGCTCAAGGTTATCGCGCTGGAGAAAAGCGAGTGGCTGGGCGGCACCTCGGCCATGTCCGGCTCCGGCGTCTGGATACCGGCGAACCATATTGCGCTTGAGGCGGGGGTAACAGACAGCAAGGAGGATGCCATTGCGTATCTGCGGGCCGTACAGCCCGATGACTGGCATGAGGCGGAGGGCGCACGCCACCGCGCTTTTGTCGAGAATGCCCCGGCGATGCTGCGTTTCCTCTCGGACAATACGCCGATTGATTTTCGCCTGATCGATGAGCCGGACCCCTATGTGGAGGCTCCCGGCGGCAAGAAATATGGGCGAATGGTATCGCCCATGCCACTCAGCCGCAGGCTGGTGGGCAAGTACGCCAAGCGGATCCGGCGCTCCACCTTGCCGCATATTTTCACTTATCAGGAAAGTGTCGACCTCGACATCTACCATCATCCGGTGCGCGCCGGGCTGAAAGTGTGGCCGAAATTGCTGTGGCGGTGGCTGACCAACTCCGGTGGGCAGGGCACTGCACTGATGACCGGCCTGATCCGGGGTTGTCTCGATGCCGGTGTAACCTTTCGCCTGTCGACCCGCGCCGTCGCACTGGTGCAGGACGATGCCGGACGGGTGACGGCGGTGGAAACCGAACACAACGGCCAGCGCCAGACCATCACCGCCAAGCGGGGGGTCGTGATCGCGTCCGGGGGCTTTGAGTGGGACAAAGAGATGCGGGAAAAGCATTTTCCCGGCCCTCTGGACCGGATAGGCACCCCTTCGAGCAATGAAGGCGATGGCCAGAAGCTGGCGGCCTCCGTGGGTGCCCATCTCGAGCGGATGGATCAGGCCAATGTCTATGTCTGCCTGCCCACCCGCTACGAGGGCAAGCGGTATGGTCTGCCGATCAACTTCCTCTACGAGCCGCATTCCATCGTCGTCAATCGCCATGCAGAACGCTTCATCAGTGAGGCGACCTTCAACATCGGCGAGGCACTGGACGCGCGCGACGCTGACGGCGCGCCGGTTCATTTGCCGTGCTATCTGGTCGGGGACCATCGGTTCCTGCAATCCTCGCCAGCGTTTCGCTGGTATGCCTCCTATGAGCGCGACTGGGTGAAGAAAGCCGACACGATTGAAGAGCTTGCCGCGTTGCTCAGCCTTCCCGCCCAAAAGCTGAAGGACTCGATTGCCCGCTGGAACGCCCTGTGCGCCAAAGGCCGTGACGAAGATTTTCACCGCGGCGAACCGGCATGGGAGCAGAAGAAGGACGGCGGCGTGGCGCGCCTGTACCCGATTGACAAGCCCCCCTATGTAGGCCTGTCCGTCAATCGCTCGATCATCGGCACCAAGGGCGGTGCACGCACCAATGCCTCCGGGCAGGTGCTGCGCGAAGATGGCTCCATCGTGTCCGGTCTCTATGCAGCCGGGCTTGCCATGGCAAACCCGATTGGAACGCGGGCGGTCGGTGCGGGAACAACGCTCGGTCCCAACCTGACCTGGGGTTACATTTCGGCAGAAACGATTTTGAGACAGAACCAGTAGAGCGGGTTTACTTTCCGCCAGCGGTAACAAGGAAAGAAGCACCATGACGAACGACAGTCCTCACACACAGGCCCATGGCGTTTATATCGGCGGGCCGGAGACACGCGAAAGCTATTGGCAGCCGGTTCCGGCCAACGGTCATGTGGATGTGGCGCTGGCCCCCCACATTGTCGGCATGGAAAATCCGTTCGGCATGGGCACGCAGTCGGTCGCCCCCGGCGGCTATGTGCGCGAGCATACGCATGACCGCAATGAAGAGGCGGTGTATGTGATCGAAGGTCATGGCCGCGCCGTCATCGACGGGACGGAGTACCCGATGGGGCCTGACAGCGCCATTTTCCTTCCGCGCAACGTGCGCCATATGTTTATCAATGATGGCGAGACGACGCTTCGCTGGGTCTGGCTGATCGTCCCGAACGGGCTGGAGGATTTTTTCCGGCTGATCGGCAAGCCACGCAAGGCCGGAGACCGTGTTCCCTCCAATTTTCCCCGGCCAGACAATGTTCTGGAGATCGAGCGGCAAACCGTCTTCGGAACCGACTTGCCGGATAAATTCGACCCGACGAGCCAAGGCGGCTGACCCATGACGCGGCGAGACCCTGCCATTGTCGGGCTGATCGGCTACGGTGCGCTGGCGCGTGAGACTGTCGCTGCCCTGAAAGACGAGACTGTCTCCTGGGTGGTTCTGCTGCGTGACATGTCCCGCACATCTGTGCCGGATGGGATGACGGTGGTCACGTCTGCGCAGGAGATGGCCACCTGTCGCCCCTTGGTGGTGATCGAGGCAGCCGGACAGGCCAGCGTTGCGGCCTACGTGCCCGCGCTGCTGCGTTCAGGTATCCCCGTTATTGTCGCATCCATCGGCGCACTGGCTGATGAGACGATAGAAGCAGACATCGCCCGTGCCACGGCCTCGTCTACCACGCGCATCATCATTCCCTCGGGGGCTATTGGCGGCCTGGATTATCTCGCCGCCGTGGCTCCGCTTGAGGACACGCGCGTGCGGTATATCCAGCGCAAGCCCGTGGCGGCATGGCAGGCGGAACTCACCGCACTCGGCCTGTCTCGGCCCGATGCACCGGTCGTGCTGTTTGAGGGCTCGCCGCGCGCGGCCGCGCAGCGCTACCCGAAAAACCTGAATGCCGCCTATGCGGCCACGCTCACGGCTAGTCCTGCGCTTGTTACCGTGGTCGTCATCGCCGATCCCGCCATCGACACCAATATCCATGAGCTTGAGATCGAAAGCGCTGCCGGAACCGCTCAGTTCCGCTTTGCCAATGCGGCTTCTGCCGACAATCCCAAGACGTCGGCGATGACGGCACACAGCCTCGCAGCCGCTATCCGCACGGTTCTGGCCGGAAAGGCAGGGCTGTAATGGCGCTCTATACCGCCGACGACGGATGCCGGATTTATTATGATGTGTACGGCCAGCATGGCCCGGCACTGGTGCTGATACCGGGTCTGGGCGGCGACGGGCGCTTCTGGCGCGGCGTGGTCGATGTGCTTCAGGACGACTTCGTTCTGATCGTGGTGGATCACCGCGGCGCCGGGCGCAGTGATCGCCCAACCGGCACCTATTCCATTGGCCGCATCGCTGCCGATGTTGCAGGCATCGTTCGGTTGCACAATCGCGCCGTCCATGTCGTTGGTCATTCCACCGGAGGCGCGGTTGCACAGACATTGGCGCTCGACCATCCCGATATCGGCTTGAGCTACACGATCAGCAGTTCCTGGGCGCGGGCGGATGAGCGCTTCCGCAACCTGTTTCTGGCCCGCATTGACCTCATCGAAAAGGGGTTGACGGAAGCCTATCAACGTCTGACCCATGTGCTCGGCCATGAGGAAATCTTTCTGACGCAACAGGCTGAACAGTTGTCCGAGGCGGTCGCCAAGGCGGCCGTCGCGCTGAAGCCTTTGCCTGTGACAGCGGCGCGGTTGAGAATGCTGCTCGATCATGACCGGCTGGAGGATCTGAAGCGGTTGCATGCGCCTGTCCATGTGATTGCGGCGAACCAGGATATTCTGACCCCGCCCGCTCTGTCCGCTGCCATTGCGGATGCGGTTGCCGGCGCCCGGTTCACGCGGCTTGAAGGCGCGCATTTTCATCCGCTGGCACGGCCTCAGCCGTTTGCCGATACTGTCAGGCGCTTTGTGGAGGAGATTGGCCATGATGAGGATTGATGCAGGTGCCGCGCTGACTGATCCGCGTTTGACCCCGGGGCAGGACCTGCTGGCGGCTGGCCGTGCGATGAAGCGCGATTGGCATCTGGGCAATTGTCTGTTTCTGGCAGAAAAGGGCGTGTCCAGCGAGGCGGAGTGGAAACGGATGTCTGCGGCGCAAGGCCGGGTGATGCAACATGCCCATATCGGCTTTCGCGACGTTGGCCGCACGGTCGAGGCAATTCGCACCGTACACGGACAATGCGCCCAAAGCGGTGTGACCGTGGACCGTTTTGGCATCACGCTCGACTGGTCGATGGGCTATCCGCTGGCCATGCGGGACAAAGCCTCGCGCGGGACGGGAATCGTGCTGCGCGGACCGGAGGATTTTGCCCGCATTACGAACGCTGCGCCTGCCGCCGCGCATTTCGGTGACTTTATGCTGGGCTTGCCGGGGGCGGTGGAAAACACCTGCGGTGCGCTGGCCGCCGGGGCAACCGCGATCGGCAATCTCGGCCAATACTTCACCTTCCGTCTGCCCTACTGGGACGATGATGTAAAAACGACGGAAGCGACGGTCACCGCACTTGGCCTGATCGCCGCGCAGGACGAGACGATTCTCGTCCATTCGAATCTGGACGACGGGTTTGCGGGCTTGTTCATCGACATGGCCTGTGCACTCGGCATGGTGATTATCGAAAAGCATATCATCGAAACCCTCATCGGTGCGCGGGTCTCGCACTGCTATGGCCACCATTTCAGCGATCCCCTGTCGCGCGCCGCATTCCATGCGGCGCTGGTTCGCGTCAGCGATACGCCGGGCACGATGATCTTCGGCAACACGGTGGCCTATCAATCAACCCCTGCTGCCAATTATGCCAGTCTGGCCAGCTATCTTCTGGCGGATATTCTGTCGCTTGGCCGGTGGCCCGCAGGCCATGCCATCAATCCGGTGCCGGTCACCGAAAATCAGCGTATTCCCGATATCGACGAGATCATCGATGCGCAGACCTTCGCCCATCGCTTAGCATCCCACGCGCCGTTCTACGCGCCCGTTCTGGATTGGGCAAAAATCGAAGCCATGGCCGATGTGCTGGTGAAGGGCGGAAAGCGGTTCGCGGCTTGCGTGCTGACGGGGCTGGCAGAGCGCGGCGTGGATACGCAGGACTGCGCCGCCACCATGCTGGCGATCCGGCGGATGGGGCCGAAAACCATGGAAACGCTGTACGGACCCGGACCGCAAACACCACGGGGACGCCAGCCGCTGATCCATGCGGAATGGGCGCGCGAGCTTAATCACAAGGCAGCCGACTGGGTCGCCAGACAGTCGCCTTTGCAAAGCCCGGACAAACCGAGGGTCTGCATCGGCACCACGGATGTGCACGAGCACGGCAAATATCTCGTTGAGCAGGCGCTTGAGGGGCTGGGGGCCGAGGTCGTGGATGCCGGTGTTGCAATCGATCCGGAAACGCTGGTGATGGCTGCGAAAGCCAGCGGGGCGACGGTTATTGCTGTCAGCACCTATAACGGCGTAGCGCTTTCCTACGCCAAAGCGGTGAAAGCGGTGATGACTGCGCAGGGGCTCGATCTGCCCTTGCTCATCGGTGGCCGGCTGAACGAAATTCCTGCGGATTCCAATTCCGGCCTGCCCGTGGACGTGCGCAGTGACATTGTGGCACTGGGATGCCGCCCCTGCGCCGATCTGGATGAAATGCTGGCAGCCCTGCGCAGCGCTATTCAACGCGAAAAGGTTTCATAGCTCCACTGTCAGAAAACAAATTTCCTGACGCCCTTGTAAGTGTCGACACTTTTGTATTGGATTATGACTGCAACTGAGAAACGGAAGGACAGGACAATGATTTTCGACCATCGGACCTACACTGCCAAGCCGAATATGCTTCCCAGCTTCCTGAAATTGTATGAGGACATTGGTTTGCCCATGCAGCGGCACTATCTGGGCGAGCCTTTTGGCTTCTTCCAGACCCATATCGGCGATCTCTCCCGCACCGTGCATTTGTGGAAATATGACAGCCTTGCCGACAGGGAGGCGCGACGCGACCGTATGGAGGCCGATCCGGAATGGCAGGGCTATCGCCGTACCGTCATCGAGACCGATTATCTGCTGGACATGCGAAACCAGATCCTGAAGCCGGTGTCGTTCTTCAATCCGGAACGTTGAATTCATCCCGGCGAACAGGTGTTCACCGGGATTAAACTCGCCTTTTTCCACGCACTGCCCGGACGGTGAACCGCTCCGCACTTTTACTGGAAATGCTCATGACTGCGCGCATTGTCCGGGCGTAAAACCGCTTCGCACTTTTACTGGAAATGCTTAAGATGCATCTTGTTTTTTCTGCCGATGGGCAAAGCTGGCCCATTCAGTTGACGGGACCTGCAGAGCGCACGCGCAGTGCGCTTCTGCGCAGCCTTCCGCTGCAACTTCAGTTGCATACGCCCAAGATTGCTGGCAGTCACATCTACTGGCACGCGCCCTTTGTCGAGGATGTGGAGGGCGCAACCGATGTGCTGGATGCGCCCGCAGGGGCCTTCCTGTACTGGCCCGTGCGCCAGTTTCTGGAAATCACCTTTGCGCCCTTGCAGGCTGAGACAGCGCAAGTCACGCTGCTCGGCAAGCTCGACGCACCGATCGAGGGCATCACCGCGCTGGCCGCCAAACTCAAGGGCGAGCAGGGTCAGCGCACGCTGTGCGGGCAACTGTCCCTGGAGGGGCAGGCACCGGAGCGATCTGAACCTCAGCCGGTTCTGCCCGACGACATTGTCGCGGCCCGCCAGGCGCTGTGGGCGGCCTGCCCAGCCGATATTTCGAAGCTTACGGCATCGCGCGCCATCATGCACCCGGCGGGGCCGGTCTTTGCTGCCGAAGGGGAAGCGCGTGTGTTGCACGAGTTTCTGTGGTGGGTGCGCGCGGCACGCGGAAAGCAGGATGAGGCTGCGCTCCGGGTTGCGGCGGCACTGGCGCTGAATAAGACCGCGACACGCCTGCGCGATTTCTGCCACATGGACCAGACCCCGGCTTTGCTGTTCCGGCTGGAAGACGCCATGCACGAGCCGCTCGATTTCCGGGCGGTGGTAGACGAGGCCATCATCGTTGCCGGTCGCATCGGTGCGTGGATAGATCTGCTGATTCCGTGGAATGACCTGAACACGGCATTTCGAACCGCTGTCGATGGAAAAGGATAAGGCTATGGATCGCACAACAATCGGCCCTGTCGCGGTTGTCGGGATTGTCGGCTTCGGCGTCATCGGCCAGCGCTGGGCGGCTGCCTTTGCCCATGCGGGGCATACCGTGCATGCCTACGACCCTGACCCGGCCAGCGAAGCGGCGTTTCAGGCCGCGTCAGTGCAACTGACTGCCGATCTCGATGCGCTGTTTCCCGGTGTCACGCCGGGACCCATCCGGTTTTTTTCCGACATGGGAGACGCTCTGGCCGATGTCGACTTCGTGCAGGAAAACGGCCCCGAGGATATCGGCCTGAAGCGCGAGCTTCTGTGCGAGATCGAACGGCATGTGGCCGCCGATGTCGTCATCGCGTCGTCATCATCGGCCCTTCTGGTGTCCGACATGCAGAGCGCGTGCCGCTTTCCCGCCCGCATCGTGCTGGGTCATCCCTTCAACCCCGTGCATCTGATGCCGCTGGTTGAGATTGTCGGGGGAGCAAAGACAGAGCCGTCCGCGCTGGAAACCGCGCGCCATCTCTATGAGACCATGGGCAAGAAGCCTGTTGTCATGAACCGCGAGATCACCGGTCATCTGGCATTGCGGCTGATGGGGGCCATGTGGCGGGAGGCCGTTGCCCTTGTGCGCGATGGCGTCGCCTCGGTCGAGGATGTCGACCGTGCCTTTATCTACGGTCCGGGTCCGAAATGGACGCTGCAAGGGGCGTTCATTTCCAACCAACTGAATGCCAGCGGTATGGAAGACTTTCTGACGAAATATGGACCGACCTATCAGGCCATCTGGGACACACTTTCGGACGCAACGCTCGACGCGCCAACGGTTGCCGCCGTTACCGCCTCCACCGCCGCAGCCGTTGGAACCCGCACTCAGAACCAGCTTAAGGACGAACGTGATGCCGGACTGGTGGCGATTTTGCAAACCATCCGCCAGCACGGCGCATTGTGAACCAGAGCATGTCGGTTTAACGCGAAAATGCTCTCCATTCAGCAAAGGGTGATTTCATGAAATACCGCACGGCACTCGTTACGGGTGGCTCAAAGGGAATCGGTGCC
Source organism: Rhizobium sp. CFBP 8762 (assembly GCF_014841565.1). Lineage (GTDB taxonomy): Bacteria > Pseudomonadota > Alphaproteobacteria > Rhizobiales > Rhizobiaceae > CFBP-8762. Next base: position 251,541 of record NZ_JACYUD010000007.1, on the reverse strand, counting down.
GCCATTGCTGAAGGACTGGTTGAGGAGGGACTGACGGTCTACGCCCTCGGCCGCCACGCGGACGCGCTCGACGCGCTGGCGGAAAGGCTCGGCCCCCGGCTGAAACCGCTGGTGGCCGATGTGCGCGACCACGCGCAGATCCATCACGCGCTGGCATCGGTCGATATTGATATTCTGGTCAACAATGCCGGAGGTCTGGCGACGGTCAAACCGCTCTACGAGCAAACGGCAGAGGAGACGAGCGAGGTCATCGCGCTGAACCTGACCGCGCCGCTGCACCTTATTCGCCTGCTGGCACCGGGTATGATTGCGCGTCGCTGCGGCCACATCTTCAATCTGACCACCACCGCCGCGTCTTCCGTGTTTCCCGGCACCACCGCCTATGCCGCTGCCAAAGCCGGATTATCGCAAGCGGGCCGGGTTCTGCGCTACGATCTCGCCGGAACCGGCGTTCGGTTGACCGAGATTGCGCCCGGACGGGTGGAGACAGAGTTTTACACGCAAGCGTTCGACGGTGATGTAAAAAACCTGCGGGAAAAGATGTACACGCATCAGCGGCCGTTGCAGCCCGCCGATATCGCCTCCGTTCTGCTTGCAGCCCTCAAGCTTCCCGATCATGCAGATATCGCCGAGCTGATCCTGTCACCCAGCGAGCAGGCAACCGGCAGCTATGTCTACCCGCCAGCACCCGACGCGGGCTCCTGAAGCCGCGCCAGTACCGCTTCACAAGCCTTCGTCCACACTGCGGGCTGTTGACCAGCATTGAGAACGGTGAGACCGAGTTCCGTAATGCCGCCCGGCGTAACCAGTTCGGTCAACATATCGTCCATCGGCTCATCCCGCTCGGCAATCAAGCGGCCTGCGGCGACGAATGTCTGCGCCACCAGTTGGCGTGTCATGGCCGCATCCGTGCCCTGCGCCACGCACCACTCCACACTCTGGCGAATGAGCGTCTGCGCCCAGCCGTAGATGGCGGCGTTAACGGTGGCGATTTCGAACTCCGTCTCACTACGCAAGGCCAGGGCAGGCCCGAGCTTTTCGATGAGTTGGCGGGCTTGTCCGATATCGGGAAAGAACACGGTGGGGCTGGCAGCGATCTCCGCGGCGGTCAACGGCATGGCGCGCACCAGCCGCGCCGGTGCGACGGGGAGGCTTGCAAGCGGGACGCCTGCGCACACCGAAATCACCACCTGATCATCACGCCAGGGCTGAACGGATACCGCACGGGCCGCATCCTGTGGCCGAACAGCCAGAACAATCGTATCACACCGGCGCACCAGTTCCGCATTACTCTCGGCAACGTCTATACCGTAAAGGCTGGAAAGCTGTGATGCGCGTCCACGCGGCGAGAGCAGAAGGGTGTGCGCAGGCACCCCGGCGCGCATGAGCCCGGCAACGAGAGCTGACGCCAGATGCCCGACGCCCAAAAAACCAACAGTCATGTAAACCTCTCCTCCAACCTTCTATACTTTTGTTTTACCGCATTGACCGAAGCCGAAGCGATCCCGCTTCGACTGGACATGCTCTGGGTGTTGCAAACGCGCTCAACTTCGTAAACAAGGATGCACAAACAGGTGTCGACAATACACGTCGATGCGCCGGACGGGTCTGCCATGAACGAACAAAGCTTTTTTACCGCCACTGACGACGCCCCAACAGACGGCGATACCGAAACCCGTCGCTCTGCCGATAGCAGCGAACGCGCGTACAATACGATTCGCAAGCTTCTGGTTGAGTTCAAATTGAAGCCGGAGGAGCGAATCAACGAGGTTCAACTGGCGAAAACCTTCGGTGTTTCCCGAACGCCGATTCGCGAAGCCTTGAACCGGCTTGCATCCGAAGGGTTCGTTTCGCTGACGCCAAACCGTGGTTTTTTCGTTCGCAGTCTCAGCACAGAAGGGTTGATCGATCTGTATGAACTGCGGTCGATCATCGAATGCGCTGCCTTTCGCCTGATGTGCGAGCGCGCGGAGGACGACCAGATCGAGCGCCTCAGGCTCTACTGGAGCGCCATCGTCGATGGCTATCGCGAGCAGCCTGCCGATACAATTCTGGCCGAAGACGAAGGATTTCACCTGCTGATTGCCGAACTTTCGGGCAATCCGGAGCTTATTAATCAACTGGCGGCCATTAATGCCCGAATCCGGTTCATCCGGCGCATACAAATCGAGCACCGCAGTCACGATCTCAGTCAGGTGGCCTCGCATTCGGCCATCGTCGATGCGGCGATCGCTCGTGACGCGGAGGGTGGAATGCGTTTGTTGCGTCAGCATATTGAGTTGACAGTCTCCGCTACGCAGCAGGCGCTTAAAGACGCGCTGCTGAAGGTTTATTCGCCTCCGGTGGCCGATACCAAGCGCGCCAGACGGCGCGCTGTCTGATTCTGGAACCCCCGCAAGCCCGCTGGTCGCGCCCGCAATCGGCCGTCTGCCGCACAGCAGCATGGTTTTGATTACGCCATCGATAAATTGAACGCAATAGTGTCGACACTTTCTTGACAGCCTTGTCTTTGTCTGGTTCCATGGGTCATCGGCAAGAGACCGGAACGGCCTACCGACCGCGATTGGATAGAAAAGGGGAACACAATGAAGTTCATCGCATCGCTGGCGCTGGGCGCAGCAGTTATTGCCGCACCGGCTGCGGCCAGAGATATCACCATTGGTCTGGCAGGGCCGATTTCAGGCCCTCAGGCGTTTTTCGGGACAACCTGGCACAACGGTTTCAAGCTCTATATCGACAAGCTGAATGCCGCTGGCGGTGTCAACGGCGTGACCGTGAAAATCCAGCAGGAGGATGACCAGGCCGACCCGCGCCAGGGCACGCTTGTGGCGCAGAAATTCTGTGACAATGACGACGTACTGCTCGGTATCGTCAATTTCAATTCCGGTGTGGCCCAGTCGACGCTGCCCATCTATGAGGATTGCTCGTTTCCGACCATGACCTTTGGATCGAACCCTTCGCTCACGCAGCAGGGCTACAAATTCATGGTGCGTCCGGTTGCCAACGATTTTGCCGGTGCATTGCTACCCGCAGAATACGCCTTGCAGAAACTGTCTGCCAAAACTGCTGTCATCGTCAACGACAAGCAGGTTTTCGGTCAGGGCATTTCAGAGATCTTCGGCAAGAATTTCACCGAAGGTGGCGGCAAGGTTCTTGATACGCTTTCGGTATCGCCCACAGACGTGGATTTCTCCGCTGTGCTGGCACAGGTCAAGACGAAGAATCCGGATGTCATCTATCTCGGCGCTGTCATGCCTCAGCTCGCCCTGTTTGCCAAGCAACTGCACGAACAAGGCGTGAAAGCAACGCTTCTCATTCCCGACGGTGGCTATACGCCCGATCTCATCGCGCAGGCCGGTGAGGCCAATGTGCAGGGTACGCTGGTTGCCATTCAGGCACCGCCAACCGACGCGTCGCCTGCCATTGCCGAATTTGCGAAAGCTTACAAGGACAAATACGGTCAGGAACCCGGCCCCTATTCCATCTATGGTTATGTTCAGGGCCAGTTGCTGGAATCGGTCCTGAAATCCACAAAGGACCTGACGCGCGAAGACATGAACGACGCGCTGCACGCCGTGAAGGCCGATACGGCCATCGGCACGCTGGAATTTGATGACGTGGGTGAACTGAAGGTCGCACCCTCCTACCTTTACCGGGTGGAAGGCGACAAGTTCGTGCTTGCGGGTTCCAAATAGGGCTGAGATGCTCCCGGCACCCCCTTGGGGGTGCCGCTGCCATCGCGCGGCTGCGGTTCATGGTGTCATGACGGCCGCGCATCCTATCCATGCCCCAAGGGCGTATACGGACAGGGTCCACAATGCTTGGAACTATCATCCAACAGGTTTTCAACGCCCTGACCATCGGCTCGATCTATGCCCTGATCGCGCTCGGTTATACGATGGTCTACGGTGTGCTTCGCATGATCAACTTCGCCCATGGCGAAATGTTCATGCTGGGCGCTTATGCTGCTTTTGTTATTCTGACGCTGCTGATTGGCGATATCGGCAATGCCGGTGTCGTCATTCTCGCGCTGGTGTTTTTTGCTGCCGTCATCGTGGTCGGTCTGATCGGGGTCGGGGTGGAGCGTCTGGCCTACAAGCCTTTGCGCCATTCCAACCGGCTTGCGCCCATGCTGTCGTCGCTCGGGGTGTCGCTGTCGCTGGTCACAGCGGTGCAGATTGTCGCCGGTCCGCAACCCATCGGCTTTCCAAGCTTTTTTCCATCCACCCGCTTCGACGTTCTGGGCGGTACGGTAACCTCGGTGCAGATCGGCATTCTGATCGCCGCCCTTGTCTTGATGGTTGCCCTCTACACACTGGTTAACCGAAGCCGTGCGGGCATTATCGTGCGCGCCGTGTCTGAAAGTCGGCCGACGGCGCAGCTGCTGGGCATCAATGTCAATCTCGCCATTTCGCTCGTGTTCTTCGCAGGGCCGGTTCTGGGTGCGGCGGGCGGCATTCTCTACGCCAGCTACTACGGTATCATGTCGCCGACGATGGGCGCCGTCATCGGGCTGAAGGCGTTTACCGCCGCTATTCTCGGCGGCATCGGCTCCATTCCCGGTGCCATGCTCGGTGCCTTCATTCTGGCATTTGTGGAGGTCGCGGGCACCGCCCTGCTTCCAGCGCTGACCGGTGGCTTGCTTGGCACCGAGTATCGCGACGTTCTGGCCTTCGCCATTCTCATCCTTGTTCTGCTCGTTCGCCCCGCCGGCATTCTCGGCGAGCCGGTGTCGGAGGAGAGCATGGTGTATAAGAGGGAATTCTGATGTCCTCTATCGATACTTCCGTTCCGGTGTCGACCGGTGGCAGTAAGGTTCTGGCCTGGCTGGTGGTTCTGGCGGCGCTTGCCCTTCTCGTCGCCACACCGTTTCTGCCCAACTACTATGTTCGGGTCGTCAATGGTCTGCTGATCTATATTCTGCTCGGCATTGGCCTCAACATTGTCGTGGGCTATGCCGGTCTGCTCGATCTTGGCTTCGTCGCCTTCTATGCGGTCGGCGCCTATACCTATGCATTGCTGGCCAGTCCCCAGCTCGACCTTCACCTGCCATTCCTGCTGATTGTCGTCATCGCCGCCGGTCTGGGTTTGATGGCCGGTATTCTGCTCGGCATTCCCGTTTTGAAGCTGCGGGGTGATTATCTGGCAATTGTCACGCTTGGTTTCGGCGAGATCATCCGCATCATCGTCAACAATGTCGACTGGCTGACGGGCGGTCCCAAGGGCATTGCCCGGCTGGACAAGGCGTCTGTCGCTGGCATCGAACTGGCAAGGCCAGTGGAGATATACTGGCTCCTGCTTGTCTGTGTCGTCGTCATCGGCACGCTCGTCTGGCGTATGGAACGGTCTATTTTGGGAAAGGCGTGGGCCGCCATCCGCGAAGATCAGGATGCGGCCCGCGGTATCGGCATCAACACCACGGTGGCCAAGCTGACCGCGTTTGCGACCTCAGCCATGATTGGTTCGATTGCAGGCGTCATTTTCGCGGCCTCGCAGCGCTTCGTCAGCCCTGAAAGCTTCGCGTTGCAGGAATCGGTGTTGATCGTTCTGATGATCGTCGTGGGCGGTATCGGCAACATTCTGGGGGTTATCGTCGGCGCGGCCATCCTCATTCTCATGCCGGAGGTGCTGCGTGAATTTGCCGAGTGGCGCGTGCTGTTCCTTGGCCTGTTGATGATCGTGCTGATCATCCTGCGACCGGGGGGAATGATACCGCGCACATTCGGACCGGACAAACTCATCCGGAGGCTGTTTTCACGATGACGCTGACATTCCAGAATTTGAGAAAGCACTATGGCAGCAATGTCGCCATCGATGACGTGTCCACGTCTTTTGCCCCCGGCCTGATCCATGGCATTATTGGCCCGAACGGGGCTGGTAAATCCACGCTGATCAACATGACGGCTGGCTCCTACACCGTGTCCTCAGGTGCTATCCATCTGGATGGGTCCAATCTTTGCGGTCTTCAGAAATTTGAGGTTGCCAATCAGGGCGTTGCCCGGACCTACCAGAACATTCGTTTGTTCGACCAGATGACGGTGCTGGAAAATCTGGAGGTCTGCTACTATCCGCAGGCCGTTGGGCAGGCGTGGAAGGAAATTCTGTGGCCGCCGTTTGCCACGGAGCGTGAAGCGCGCCGCCGCGCTGCCTGTATGGAGCTTCTGTCTTTTTTCAATCTGCAGGGCTACGCGGAGGCTGAAGCCGGAAGCCTTCCCTATGGTCGCCAGCGGATGCTGGAAATAGCCCGCGCACTGGTAACCAATCCGCGTGTGCTGCTGCTAGATGAGCCCGCCGCCGGGTTGAACCACCATGAAACAGCCGAACTGACCAGCCGGCTTGCGGCTCTCAAGTCCCCCGAAAGGGTGATGATCATTGTGGAGCATGACATGGATCTGGTCATGTCGCTCTGCGACCGCATCGTCGTGATGCATCACGGCAAACTGCTTTTTGAGGGAACGCCCGCTGAGGTGCAGGCCAGTACCGACGTTCAAACCGCCTATCTGGGAACAGCCAATGACATCGACGACATCAAGGCCGCTGCTGAAGATCGCCGGGCTCAGCTCGGGATACGGGCGCGTCGGCGTTCTTAAGACGATCGATCTCGAAATCGACGAACACGAGATCGTCGTGGTGCTGGGGCCGAACGGCGCAGGCAAGACCACGCTCCTCAACTCCATTTCCGGTGTCGCGCGCCCCACATCCGGCACGATCCTGTTTGACGGCAACGACATCACCGGGGCACGCCCGGAACAGGTGGTGCGCATGGGCCTTGCCCATTGCCCGGAGGGACGCCAGATCTTCCAGCGTCTGACGGTGGAGGAGAACCTTGTTGCGGCCCATGTGGGCCGGGCAGGCAAAAGCTTCGAGGCGCTGCGCAGCGACGTCTTCGACCTGTTTCCCATTCTGAAAGAGCGTCGCAACGGCATGGCAAGCCGCATGTCGGGCGGTCAGCAGCAGATGCTGGCGATTGGGCGCGCGCTGATGGCCGAGCCGAGACTGCTGATGCTGGATGAGCCATCGCTCGGGCTGGCCCCCAAGATCGTCCAGCAGATTTTTCACATTGTGCTGGACCTGTCCAAATCCGGCATTTCGATCCTGCTGGTGGAGCAGAATGTCCAACTGGCGCTGGAGTGCGGCGACTACGCCTATCTGCTGAACAACGGCACCGTGAGACTGCACGGCCCTGCGCAGGAGCTGGCCGAGCACGCAGCCATCAGCGAGCATTTTCTCGGCGGCGCATCGGAGACCTTGCTTCATGGTTAACGATGACTGGAAAACCCCGCATCTCTGGCGCAAGACGGCAGCGCAGCGCAAAACCGCACCCCGCCTTGCCGGGGACCTCAAAACGGATGTTCTCGTGGTCGGCGGTGGCTTCACCGGCATGGCCGCCGCACTTGGTGCGCGCGACAGTGGCGCGAACGTCATCATGCTGGAAGGCAACGAGATCGGCTCGGCGTCCTCCGGGCGCAACAATGGTCTGGTGATCTCCCACCATTCCAAGGCATCGCCGTCCGAGTTCGAGGCAGTGTATGGCCGCACCGTTGGTGGCCGGTACAACTGCATGGTTGCCGACGCAGCGGGTGTGGCCTTCGGGCTGATGCAGCGGTTCGGGATCGATGCGCATCAGGTGCAAAACGGATGGATACAGCCTGCCCATACGGACACGACCCTGAAACGTGCCCGGCAGTTTTACGAGGAATGGCAAGCGTTTGGCGCGGCGGTGTCCTGGCTTGATCGCGATGCGGTGTCCACGCGCATCGGTAGCCCCTATCTTGGCGGCTGGATGGTGGAAAACTCCGGCCACATTAATCCGTTTGCCCTGACAATCGGCCTGGCGCACGCCTTGGAGCAGGAAGGTGCGACCATATTTGAGAACACGCGGGCCCTGCGGATCGAGAAAACGGATGCTGGCTGGCGGGTGCATAGCGAGGCGGGAAGCGTGACCGCCGACGAGGTGGTCCTGGCAACCAATGCCTTGAGCGGCGACCTGTGGCCGGGACTGAAGCGAACCCTGATCCCATTCCGGGTGTTTCAGGCGGCAACCGAGCCCTTGTCGGAGGAGGTGCGTGCTCAGATCCTCATCGGCAACCCGGCTGTGTCCGACATGCGCAACGATCTCCGGTATTTCCATTATGACCGGGATTATCGGTTGGTAAGCGGTGCCACCCATACACTGTGGCACAACGAGGCGGACCGGGGGCGTGCCAAGGTGGAACGCTTGCTCCGCAAGGCATTTCCCGCATTGCGGACGCCTTTGACCGTGCAGGAATACTGGCATGGAACATTTGCCATCGTTCCCGACCGCCGTCCGCGCCTGTACCGGCTGGCGCCCGGCCTTGTCTTCGGCGGGGTCTATTCCGGTCGCGGTGTGGCGCTGTCTTTGTCACTGGGCCAGGAGATTGGCCGCTGGGTCGCGGGCCGCCGGATGGACGGCGATATGCCTCTGCCTGTAACCGATATGCAGCCCATACGGTTTCATGGGATAACCGCAGGCCTCGCCAACCGGATGCACCCTGTGCATCGGCTGCTGGACCGCGGGAAATAGTCCGGCACAACGGCAATGCGGATCGTCCTGATACGCGCGGCCTTGCAGGAAACCGGCGGCATGAAAAAATCTCGATATCCGCGCGCGAAGTCGGAAAGCTTTGCGTCCCTCGCCAAAACAACAAAGTCTATCTCCCAACCCCTCAAAATTAAGAGATTTGTTGCTGTTTGAGAAATCGGCTTTCCGCCTATTCTTCAACGGTGGAAACAACGGGGGGCCGGTGATATCCGGCCAGAGGGATACAATGACTTTTAAAGCAATTTTGGGTGCGGCAGTGTTCGGCCTGTCCAGCCTGTCGGCTGTTGTGGCGGTCAGTGCTGCCGATAAGAAGGTGGTTGTGGCCTATCAGACCGATGCGCTTCCCTCCTCGGTCGCCATCGCCAACGGAGAATTTGCCAAGGTTACCGGCTACGACATCGATTTTCGTAAGTTCAATTCCGGCGCAGAAATCTTTGCCGCTATTGCGTCCGGCGACGTGCAGATCGGTTATGTCGGCTCCAGCCCGTTTGCTGCCGCGACATCGCGCGGTCTCGACGTCAAGGCGTTCTACCTGTCGTCCATCTCCGGCATCGACGAGGCGCTGGTTGTGCGCAATGGCTCCGGCATCAACAGTCTCGGTGATCTTAAGGGCAAGAAGCTGGCCGCAGCACCCGTTTCGACTGATCACTATCAGTTGCTGGCGCTGATCAAGGCACAGGGCCTTAGCGAACGGGACGTACAGGTTTTCGCCATTCCACAACCTGAAATCGTAGCCGGGTTCAACCGGGGCGATATTGATGGTGGCTTTGTCTGGGATCCGGCCCTGACCGAACTGAAAAAAAATGGCAAGGTGCTGATCACCTCCAAGGAGGTTGCAGAAAAAGGCTCGCCAACATTTTCGGCCTGGGTTGCCGCTGCCAAGTTCAGCGACGAGAACCCGGAATTTCTGAAGCAATACGCAGGCGTTATCAACACATACTACGCTTCATTTGCGAAGGAGAAGTCGGCCTGGGGACCGGACAGCGACAATGCCAAGGCATTGGCCAAGCTTCTTGGCGGCACAGCGGAACAGCAGGCTTCGGCGCTCACCAATCTCAACCTGCTGACGCCGGACGTACAGGCCTCGGCCAGTTGGCTGGGCGGCGGCGAGGCCTCAGGGGCTGCCAAGATCCTGAAAGATACGGCGCAGTTCTTGAAAGATCAGGGCAAAATTACCGAAGTGCTGCCAAGCTACGCCGCCTTCGTTACGGCGGATGCACTGACCGCTGCCAAGTAAGTGAGAGAAGCGGAAGCGTCTGCCCACGTGTTAACGGCAGGCGCTTCAACCCCTGAAAGCGGATTATGCTGACAATAGATCATGCAAGTGTTACCTTCAAAACGGATGATGGCCGTACCGTCCATGCGCTGGATCGTGTCTCGCTCGACATTCCCGATAGCGGATTTGTCGTGGCGCTTGGGGCGTCTGGCTGCGGAAAATCAACCCTGCTGAATGCCATTGCCGGGTTTCTGCCGCTGTCCAGCGGGACGATTGCGCTCAATGGCCGACCGGTCGCAGAGCCGGGCGCCGACCGGGGGGTCGTGTTCCAGAAAGACACGCTGTTGCCGTGGAAAAACGTCATCGACAACGTCGCGCTCGGTTTAAAATTTTCCGGCGTATCGCGGGCGGAGCAGACCAGGCGATGCGAAGACCTGCTGGACGTCGTGGGCCTCAGCGATTTTGCCCGGGCGTTTCCCTATGAACTGTCGGGCGGGATGCGGCAGCGCGTGGGAATTGCCCGTGCACTGGCCGCCGATCCCGATACGCTGCTGATGGACGAGCCATTCGGTGCGCTGGACAGCCTGACGCGCGAGCAGATGCAGGAGTTTCTCGTGTCGGTCTGGGCCAGAACAGGAAAACGGGTCTTCTTTATCACCCATTCGGTGGAGGAAGCGTTGTTCCTCGGCACGCATGTGATCGTGATGTCGCCACGGCCGGGGCGGATCGTCGCCCGGTTCGATCTGGATTTCGTGCGCCGCTTTGCGCAAACCGGTGATTCCCGGGCCATCAAGACCTCGGCAGAATTCAACAGCCTGCGCGAGGAAATCCGCGCGCTGCTGCATGGGGCCCATGAGTTGAGGAGTGTGACACAATGAGTGAGATCAGCCAGCCCTCAACGGTCGTAACAGCGCTGCCGGAGGCAGGGCCGAAGATTGTCGCAATGCGGGGCTTTGGCATCAGTGGCCGCCCCACGCTGTTGATCAGCCTTGCCACTGCCATCGCCATTGTCTGCCTGTGGTGGGCGGTAACGCGGCTGGGCGTCGTGCCGCGCCTGTTTCTGCCAACCCCGCAGGACGTGCTGACGCAATTTGGCGCGATTGCGCGCGATGGGTATGCAGGCGCGTCGCTCGGAGAACATATCTATGCCAGCCTGTTTCGCATTCTGACGGCAGCCGGATTTGCGATTGTGGTTGCCATTCCGGTGGGCCTGTTGATGGGCCTCAGCCGGTGGGCCAAGGGCATTCTTGATGTGCCCATCGAATTCTACTGGCCGCTACCGCCGCTTGCCTATCTGCCGCTGATGATCATCTGGCTGGGCATTGGCGAGACCTCAAAAATCACCCTCCTGATCCTGGCCATGTTTGCGCCCATCTGTCTGTCCGCGCAGGCAGGAGTGAAGGCGCTGCCGATTGAACGGGTCAATGCGGCACGCTCACTGGGTGCCAGCCGGTTGCAACTGTTCTTTCACATCGTATTGCCGACGGCGCTGCCCGAGATACTGACCGGCGTTCGCATCGCGCTTGGTGTTGGCTGGAGCACGCTTGTGGCGGCCGAACTGATCGCTTCCAATCGCGGCATCGGCTACATGATCATGTCGGCATCGCAGTTTCTGGCAACGGATGTGGTGTTTGTCGGCATTGCACTGATCGCCGTCTGCGCCTTTGCCTTCGGTGCCGCCGTCAAGCTGGTCGAAGCCCTGCTTGTGCCGTGGAAGGGGCGGACGTAGATTTCCACGTAAAGCGGGATCGCTTGACCGTTCGGACAATGCGACAAAACAAGAGGTTAGAGCATTCGGTGATGCGGACCTTTGCCTCCACAATGTATGACAAAGCCAGTGTTAAAGCGGTCGGTTCGCTTTACAGTCAGTCCGGCGAGGGTTACGCCCTGCCGTGACGGTACACGCCAGATGACAGGCTGAAGATACATTGGCTAGCATTCGAAATTTGCCACTGCCGACCTTGAGAACCTTCGAGGCAGCGGCGCGCCACCAGAGTTTTACCAAGGCAGCGAGTGAGCTCAACCTGACCGACAGTGCCGTCAGCCATCAGATCCGGCGGCTGGAGGAGTCGCTCGGTTGCAGCTTGTTCATCAAGTCTGGCCGAGGCGTGGTGCTGACGGATGCCGGGCGGGTTTTTGCCAAAACGGTCACGTCCGCCATGCAGGATATTCTGGCCAGCGCTCTTCGCCTGACAGATGCCGAGCAGGTGCAGGGTCGCCTCGATATCGCCTGTCCACCCATGTTCGCCAATACGTGGCTGGCGAAAAACCTCTACGACTTCTGTGAAGACCATTCCGCCATCGAATGTCATGTCCGGCTTGTCGAAAACCAGCGCGTTCATGAATTGACCGACATTGACGTCGGCATCTCCTTCGGTTCGGGCGGCTGGGCGGATCGATGGTCCACGCTGCTGGCGCATGTCAACATCGGGCCCATGTGCAGCCCACTGCTGTTCGAGCGGTTGGGTCGGACAATTTCACAACTGTCAGATCTCAAGGCCGCGACCCTGTTGCACTGGGATGACGGTTCGGAATGGCGTCGCTGGTTTAACGAAGCCGGGGCTTCGAACTACGATCAACACACCCGTCATCTGTATTGCAGCGATCTGGGCATGGCCATTGATCTGGCGGTACACGGCACAGGGGTGGCCCTGGTCAGCGATACCCTGTCTTCCAGCGACCTTAAACGGGGAATACTCATCAAGCCCTTCTCCTTTTCCATCGATGCGTTTGGTGGCTGGCATGTCAGTTGCAACACGGCCAGCATCAATCGTCCGGGGGTTCGGCTGTTTCTGCACTGGCTGTTGGCCAGTTTTGGCCGGGAAGCATCATGGGATACGCTCCCCTCATCGTGAATTGATGTGCGTTCAACCTTGACCGTAGCGAAATCACCGCGACGGCACCTTATCCACGCGATACATGATCTGGCGTCATGAATGAGCTGAGGATTTGTCATTTGCCCGTTTATCAATCCTGCGTCACCATGGGGGCACACATCACGAACGGGATTAAACCTGTCTGAGGCGAACACATGCAAAAACTGGCTGCCGTCGATATCCATAAATCCTATGGCGATCTGGAGGTTCTGAAAGGGATTTCTCTGGAAGCGCATGCGGGTGATGTGATCAGCATTATCGGTGCCAGCGGCTCGGGTAAAAGCACGTTTCTGCGCTGCATCAATTTTCTGGAGCGGCCAACGTCCGGTTCGGTCTCCATTGATGGCGAGCTTTTGACCACCGCCAGGGACCGTGACGGCGCCTTGCGACCGACCGACCGCCGTCAGCTTCAACGGGTACGCAGCAAGCTGGCCATGGTGTTTCAGAATTTTTGTCTCTGGTCGCACATGAGTGTGCTGGCAAATGTGATGGAAGCGCCCATGAGCGTGCTGGGCCTGTCCCGGCAGGAAGCGACAGAGCGCGCGAAAGCCAATCTTGCCAAGGTCGGCCTCGATCAGAAGGTGCTGCACAAATACCCCGCACATTTGTCCGGCGGGCAACAGCAGCGCGTTGCCATTGCCCGTGCCTTGAGCATGAACCCGGATGTGATGCTGTTTGACGAGCCGACGTCCGCGCTTGACCCTGAACTGGTGAGCGAAGTGCTGAAAGTCATGCAAACGCTGGCCGAGGAAGGCCGCACCATGATTGTCGTGACCCACGAAATGGGCTTTGCCCGGCACGCCTCATCGCGCGTCATGTACCTGCACGAAGGGCGCGTGGAAGAACAAGGCACACCGGACGCGATCTTTACACAGGCGCAAAGTCCGCGCCTGCAACAATTTCTGGCAGGCCGGCTGGCGCATTAGCGGCAATCGGCAAGCCAGACAATACCCCCATAAAAACAAGAGCCAACTCCCAGAGGAACATACCCATGAGATTACCAATGACATCCCTGTTTGCCGCGCTTGCCGTCTCGGGCGCACTCATCACCTCCATGGCCGCCGCCGAGCCGTTGAAGATTGCAACGGATGCAACGTTTCCCCCGTTTGAATCAGTCGACTCGTCCGGCAAGCTCGTCGGTTACGATGTCGAGCTGATGCAGGCCGTCTGCGATGCCGCCAAGCTGGATTGCGATATTGCCAACGCGGCGTGGGATGGCATGATCCCCGGCCTGATCGATGGCAAATACGATGCGTTGATTTCGCAGCTGACCGTAACCGAAAAGCGCCGCAAGGTAATTGCGTTCAGCGATATCTATGATCATCCGATCTTCCGCTTCGTGGGCAAGAAAGGCACAGATTACACGTTCACGGATGAGGGGTTGAAGGGCAAGACCATTGCCGTGCAGACCGGCACGCCGATGGACGCTTACGTTACCGCACATTATCCGCAGGCCACCATCAAGCGATACGATAGCGGCAGTGCGCCGTACCTTGAACTGGCTGCCGGTCGCGCGGACCTGCATTTGAGCTATCAGGCGCAGATCACCCACAGCTTTCTGAAGGGCGATTCCGGCAAGGATTACGAGTTGGTCGGCCCGGCCCTCACCGGCAAGGATGCCCCTGAATTTGGTGAGGGCGTGGCGATTGCCATCAACAAGCGCAACACCAAGCTGGTTGAGCAGATCAATCAGGGTCTCGCGACCATTCGTGACAACGGCACGCTGAAGGCGCTGAACGACAAGTATTTCGGTGAATAACGGAATGGTTCTGGAGTTTGCCACGGCAATCTTCGCAGCAGGGTGGATCACCCTGCTGGTTGCCGCGTCGTCGCTGGTGCTGGCGACGATACTGGGGCTGGCAGCAGCCTTTGCCAAGCTGTCGGACAGCCGTGCGTTGCGCATCCTTGCCGGGCTCTATACTTTCATCGTCCGTGGTATTCCGGACCTCGTGATGATGCTGCTGGTGTTTTACAGCCTGCCCGCGTTTCTTAACCAGATCATGGAAACCATGGGTTGGGACATGCACGTCGCATTTTCACCCATTGGTGCTGGCATCGCGACGCTTGGCCTCATTTTCGGGGCCTATATGACGGAAACATTTAGAACAGCTTTGCAAAACATTCCGAAAGGGCAGATCGAGGCGGCCATAGCCTATGGGCTCACGCGGCGGCGCCTGTTCTTTCGCATCATGTTGCCACAAATGTTCCGACTGGCGCTGCCCGGTTTTACCAATAACTGGCTGGTTCTGGCCAAAGCCACCGCGCTTGTCTCGTTGATCGGCTTGCAGGATGTCATGTTTCGCGCCAAGGGCGCGGCCGAGGCAACCGGAAAGCCATTCACATTCTATCTTATTGCAGCAGGTTTTTACCTGATGATCACGCTCCTGTCGCTGGCGGCATTGTCCTTCGCGGGCCGTCGCTCCACCGCCGGTGATCGAAAGCTGTCGCCATGAACTGGGATATCATTGCAGACAATCTGCCACGCTATCTGGAGGGCACCAAACTTACGCTGCTCCTGACATTCGCGTCGCTTGGTATCTCGTTTTTCCTTGCACTGCCGCTGGCGTTTCTGCGCAACAGCAACAACCGTGTCGTTCAGTATACGGTTTTGGCCTATACGCTTGTGTTTCGCGGTACACCCCTGCTCATTCAGTTGTTTCTCATTTACTTCGGGCTGGCCCAATTCAGCCTGATCCGCGACAGTGTTATCTGGCCCTGGTTGTCCAGCCCCATGGTCTGTGTGCTGGCGGCGTTCGTGCTGAATACGGCGGCCTACACGACCGAGATTTTCGCCGGTGGACTTCGCACCATTCCCGTGGGCGAAATCGAGGCGGCCCGTGCCTACGGCATGTCTGGCTGGACGCAGGCCAGACGCATTCTCATCCCCGCTATGCTCACCCGCTCTCTGCCGTTGTACGGCAATGAGATGATCATGATGCTGCATGCCACGTCGCTGGCAAGCACGGTGACGCTGCTGGAAGTCACAGGCGTTGCCCGCCAGATTTCGTTGAACGACTACATCCAGTTTGAGCCGTACATGACCGCCGCTGCCATCTACCTGACCTTGACCTTTGTTCTCGTGTCAGGGTTTCAGCTCGTTCAAAAGCGATGGGCCGGCTATCTTCAAAGCCGCATCGGCTGAGTTTTTCGCAACATCGTCAAGTCGCTTGGACGCCCAAGCGAAAGGAAGGAGACCACTATGGGTACGAACGCTGATCTCGGTGCGCTGTTTGGAGCCGCCGCCGATACCACCACTTTTCTGGGTCTGAAAAGCTGCTCCGATCTGGAAACACTGACCGCACCCGTGGCGCTGCTCGGCGCACCCTGTGCCACGCCCTACGCATCCGTTGGAGCCTATTGCCGGAATGCGCCCGACGCGCTGCGGCGGGCAACCGGTTCGCTCACTGCGAATGTGGATCGGCATGATTTCGACCACGGCGGGCCAGTCTTTCCAGACCCGGACCTGCGCCCCGTCGACTGCGGCGACTTGTCTTTCGACGAAACAGATGGCGCGGCCAACCGCCAGAAAATTGCCGATGCGGTGTCCACCATGGTTCGCCGTGGCGCGGTGCCGGTGCTTCTGGGTGGCGATGATTCCATTCCCATTCCCATGATCGAGGCGCTTGGCGCGGCATCGGGCGGTAAAAAGTTCACCATTCTGCAAATTGACGCGCATATCGACTGGCGGGAAGTGCATATGGGCGAACGGCAAGGCTTGTCGTCCACCATGCGCCGCGCTTCCGAAATGGAGCACGTGGAACGCATCATTCAGGTTGGTGCCAGAGGCATCGGCTCGGCTGCTACGACCGATTACGAAGACGCCGTTGCGTGGGGCGTAACCTTTGTCACCGCCTATGAGTTGCACAAACAAGGCGTGCAGTCCGTCATCGATCTGATCCCTGACGGCAGCAATGTCATTATCTGCATTGACGCGGACGCGCTCGACCCTGCGTTGATACCGGGCGTCATTGGTCGTGCCCCGGGCGGCCTCAGCTATTATCAGGCAGTAGACCTGATCAAAGGCGCCGCATCGAAGGGGCGCATCGCGGCGATGGATTTTGTGGAGTTCATGCCGGAGCGTGATGTCAGCGAGATCGGCGCACTGACCTTCGCCCGACTGATCACCACGGCGCTCGGCGTGCTGGTGCGGCAGGCAGCGGTGCCGCAAGGCTGAGGATGGAGAGGCCCGCCGCGAGGCGGGCCTTTTGATTGATGGATCATTCTGACCGTGGCGTCAGGTGAATACCGGCCAGCGTGCAGCGCACCGAACCGCCAGCCCGCTCGATGGTTGTGATGTCAAGCGGCACGAGTTTGGCGCTGTCTTCGATCACGGAGCGTTGTTCTGCGCTCAGCGAGGCGAGCGCGGTGGTGGACAGGGCCAGAATGCGGCCATCACGACCCTGGAGCTCCAAGGCATTGCCTGCAAATTGTGCGATCTGATCGTTGCTGAGTTCGACGATGGAACGGCCAACGCGCGCCAGTCGCCCAACGACTTCGGCCCGGCGCTTCGAATCTGTGATCATTCCCGTGCCGACCATGGCGAAATTGGTGCCGATGCACATCAATACGTTCGTATGGTAAATTGGCAAACCGCTGGCATCGCGGGCTTCAAACACCATAGGCTCAAAATTGAAATGGGTGCAAAACCGTTCCAGAGCGATGGGGTCGGTGCGATCAGAACGGACAGCATAGGCCACCCGGTCGATATGATCGAGCACCATGGCGCCCGTTCCCTCCAGAAATAGCCCGTCAGGCTCCAGCCCGGAATAATCAATGACATCCTGCACACGGTAGCGCGCCTTCAGCATCTCGATAACATCGCTGCGGCGTTCCCGGCGGCGGCTTTCCGCCTTCATCGGGTAGATCGCCAGATGGCCACCGGCATGGGTGGAAAACCAGTTGTTGGGAAACACCGAGTCCGGCGTGCTGGTCGTTTCGTCGTCGAAAAGATGGACGGTGACCCCATGGCTGCGCAGCGTCTCTGCCGCCAGCGTGATTTCGTCAAAGGCCTTGGCGGATAAATCTTCACCGTGATCGGTCGCAACCTGAAAACTGTTGTCGATAGCGGTTTCGGTGTTGACGGTAAAGTGGTGCGGACGGACCATGACGACCGCAGACGGGGACTGGATGGAATAACGCATTTTCATTTCACTCAACCATCAATCACTTGGCGCGCTGCAACATGCCGAACAGGTCGCGGGGCTCATCCGGATCGGCGATGATATCCAGATCCTCATAGAGGCCCGTGCCCGCCAGCTTCTCGTGCACATAGCGAAGCGCCGAAAAATCCTCGACTGCGAAACCGACACTGTCAAACAGCGTGATCTGGTCCTGCGACCGCCGACCTTCGGCCTGACCGGTGATGACGGTCCAGAGTTCCGTTACCGGATAGTCTTTCGGCATCTGCTGAATTTCACCTTCGATCCATGTCTGCGGCGGATATTCAACAAAGGTATCCGAGCGCAGCAGAATATCGGGATGAAGTTCAGTCTTGCCGGGGCAGTCGCCGCCGATGGCGTTGATATGCACGCCCGCGCCAATCATATTGTCAGTCAGGATCGTGGCATACTGTTTGTCGGCGGTGCAGGTGGTGATGATGTCTGCCCCTTCAATTGCCGACTGCGCCGTGGAGCAAACGATGACGTTCAAGTCGGTATCGGCAAGGTTGACCCGTGTCTTCTCCGTGGCCACAGGATCGATATCATACAGGCGAACCGTGGTGATGCCGACAACGGCTTTCATGGCCAGCGCCTGAAATTCTGCCTGTGCGCCGTTCCCAATCATCGCCATGGTCGTTGCGCCAGCCGGTGCCAGATAGCGGGCAGCCATGGCGGAGGTGGCCGCCGTTCTGAGCGCCGTCAGCATGGTCATTTCGGTCAACAGGATGGGGTAGCCGGTGGCCACATCCGCCAGAAGGCCGAAGGCCGTAACGGTCTGCAGGCCCTGACCCATGTTTTTTGGGTGGCCGTTGACGTATTTGAACCCGTAGGTTTGACCATCGGAGGTGGGCATCAGTTCAATGACGCCATCGGTGGAGTGCGACGCCACGCGGGCCGTCTTGTCGAACAACTCCCAACGGCGGAAATCTGCCTCGATAGAATCGGTCAGCTCAACCAGCATGGTCTCGATACCGATCCGATGGACGAGCCGCATCATGTTTCCAACGCTGACGAAGGGTACAAAAGCTTTGCTGGACGGTTTTGGTGCAAGCACGGGCGTATTCTCCAGGTTTGAATAAACCTATCGTACCTTCCCAATTGTTCGTTGATACTTGCAAGTTTTTCAAATTCATTCGGTTATCAAAGCAATTTGCGTAAATTATTTGTGCAATTCAGACAAGTCGCTAAACTATCGCTCTTGAAGTAGCGTCTACCGAAATCGCTCAAAAATGTTAGCGCTCACTATGGACATTGCCGAAACAACGGGTAGTTTGCAGTCGGTCTTGAGATCGCTGCCAACAGCAGTGATTGCACCGGGCGGTTTGTGGGGGGCGTGTCGTGATGGGTCACGGCAGCAATATTTCTTGAGGAGTAGGGACGTTGACACTTGCAAGCGAGCCGGAAAAAAGCCGGCAACTGACCAGCACCATTCTGGCAAGCACCGTGGGCACGGTTGTGGAGTGGTATGACTTTATCCTGTACGCAACGGCTGCAGCCTTGATTTTCAACACGCTGTTTTTTCCCCAGTTCGACCCGGTGACGGGGACGATTGCGGCTTTCGCCACTTACTCGGTCGGCTTTCTCGCACGCCCCGTCGGGGGTATCTTCTTTGGGTGGATGGGAGATCGCGTCGGCCGCAAACCCGTGCTTCTGTTGACGCTGATGCTGATGGGGGTGACGACGACGCTGATCGGCCTGCTTCCGACCTACAGTCAGGTGGGTATCTGGGCACCGATCCTGCTGGTCGTGCTGCGTCTCATTCAGGGTCTCGGTGCCGGTGCAGAATATGCTGGCGCCATCGTCATGGCTGCGGAGGCGGCTCCCAACCGTCGGGGGTTCTATGCCAGTATTCCGGCGGCAGCGGTTGATGTCGCGACAATCCTGGCGGCGGGCGTTTTTGCGCTGTTTTCCCTTATGCCGAACGAGCAATTTATGGCCTGGGGTTGGAGAATTCCATTCCTGCTCAGCGGTGGGGTTCTGGCCTTGGGCGTTTACATCCGCAATCGCGTGCCGGAATCGCCGGAGTTCGTGAAGATCAAAACGGAGCGTAAGGAAACGCGTATGCCGATTGTTGAACTGCTGCGCGATCACCCGCGCACGGTTCTGGCTGCCATGGGTGCCAATCTTGCGCCGAATCTGTCCTATGTTTTCCAGACATTCACCCTGTCTTACGCAACGGCCAAACTCGGTTTTCCCCGGGACGTTATTTTGACGGGGGTCATGCTTTCCAGTGTTTTTGGTGCGGTGACCTGCATTCTGTTTGGCGCGCTCTCGGATCGATTTGGCCGCCGACCGGTCATGGCCATCGGAGCAGCGTTCGCCACACTGTATTCGCTTGTTTACTTCCAGATGTTGGGCGCGGGTACGCCGTGGACGGCGGTGGTGCTGATCATCATCGGCCATGCCATTGGCGCCCGGTCAACCTTCGGTGTGCAACCCTCGTTCTACTGCGATATTTTTCCCGCGCATGTGCGCTACAGCGCCATCGCATTCGCGCGTGAAGTGACCGGGGCGCTGCTTGTCGGACCGCTGCCGTTGGTTGCGACTGCGCTCATCGCCTGGCAGGGCTCCGTCTGGCCGGTTGCGTTGATTACCGCAGGCTTCAGCTTCATCACGCTGCTTTCCGTGCTGCTCGTCGGAAAGGCGCAGGCGAAGGATCGACAGGGTCGGACTCTGCGCTAACGAGCGGAGCGAACAGTGGGGCAGCCCTCGTGTCACAGCGGCTGCATCCGCCGCATATCGGTCAACTGGCGTTTCATTTGATGAATGCGCGACTGGTAGTCGGCGGGGCGGCGCATGGCGACGCTGGTGGAGAGGATATCGATGATGACGAGCGCAGCGATGCGCGAGATGGTCGGCGTGTACATGTTGGTATTTTCAAGTGTTTCGACAATCAGTGAAACATCGCAATAGCTGGTCAGCGGCGAGTCTGAGCCGGTCAGGCAAATGATTGTGGCTCCGTTGTCGCGGGCGATCCGGGCAATCTCGATGATGGAGCGCGTGGTGCCGGTGTTGGATATGACGAAGGCAACTTCGCCCGGCTTCATCATAGAGGCCACCATGACCTGCTGGTGCGAATCCAGTTCCGCCGCGCAGGGAACACCAAACAGGGGAAACTTCTGTTGCGCGTCCCGGGCAACAATACCAGACGCGCCGAAGCCGAAAAAGACTATCGACTTGGCGTTGGTCAGGATGTCGATGGCCTTGTTGAGAGACTCCCTGTCCAGCCGCGTGCGTGCCCAGTCCAGGCTGGTCATCGTGTAGTCGAAGATCTTTTCAGTCACAATGTCCGGGCTGTCCGTGTCCAGCAGCACCGAGTGGGTGGCCGGGGTGCCAAATGCGAGGCTTTGGGCCAGGCGGATCTTGAAATCGGGAAAGCCCGAACAGCCAATGGCGGTGGCGAAGCGTAACACCGTCGGCTGGCTGACCTCTGCCATGGCGGCCGTTTCCCCGACCGTAGCGTTAAGAATACGGCGCGGGTCGTCCAGCACGACATCGGCTACTTTTCTGTCCGATTTGCGCAGGTCAGGCCGCAGGTTGCGGATGATCTCAATGATGTTGCTGCCACCGAGGCCCCGGCTTTCCGTGCGCGTATCCATGTCCATAAAGTCAGTATCCTTCAGCCTTACCCGCTTATGTTACAGCATCGGCTCGAGTTTCGGAATGGATTTTCAATCAGTCTGGATTGGATACATGAAGGACAATCGCGTGCCGTGCGCGCACAAGACGCGGCGCTGTCTGCGATTGTGATCGAAGATCGATAATGTCAGGGGCAAGCGTGTTGAACTCGAACAGTCCGTAATGATGCGCAACAAGAGCACCCGCGCCCACGGAGCTTGCAACGTGAACCGCTTCGTCCAGCGTGAAATTGCCCGGAACGCCATTCATCGAAAGCTCCGGTCTGCGCCCATTGACCGGCAACAGGGCGATATCGGGGTGGAGCAGGCCGACCTCGTCGATGAGACCATCGAAAGGAATACAATCGCCGGAATGCCAGAGAGTGACGGCAGCGCTTTGAACACAATAGCCTAGAAAGCGATGATTGCCGTCGCCATCGCGGTCCAACGTTTCATGGGCCGCGCGCGTCGCCGTTACCGCAAGCCCTTCCGCAAGGGCAAGTTTCTCACCAGCATCGAGCAGCATCAGGCGATTGTGCTCAATCCCGGAACGCTCCAGAGCCTGCGCCTTTACAGCTCTGGGCGCGATAAGGCGCGCGTTCGGGTTGGCAGCCAGAAGCAGTGGCAAAGTGCCGGGGTCCATATGGTCGGTATGGGCATGGGTGCAGAGCACGTAATCGACGTTTTGAAGGTCTTCCGGCGTGATCGGCGCTGGCGACATGCGGATATGCGGCCTTGGGGTGCCCCTGTATTTGTCAGCCAGTGAGTCGGACAGATAGGGGTCGATGACCAGACGGCAGCCAGCGATATCTATGATGAAACCAGCTTGCCCCAGCCAGTAGATAGCAGGAACTGCCGAAGGTCGCGAAAGCAGGGCGTTCAACAGCGTCCCTTCGAATGCCGTTTCGGTCAAAATAGGGGGCATTTGTTCGTCCTTTGAAGCCTGATATTACCGGAGCGAAGCAAGGATCGACGAGATGATGCTCTGAATATATCGCGTTAAAGCGCCCGATCTGATGATCGATCAGCGCTCTCATGGCGCAGAGCGCTCAGTAGATTGTCTGCGGCAATGCGCGTGGCGCGATCAACGCTTTCGGCGGTAAAGCCGCCGATGTGGCTCGTTGCAACAACTCGGGCATGACCGGCAAGCCTGAGCGATTCCGGCGGTTCCGGCTCGAAGACGTCCGTGGCATAATACCCGATCTGTCCGCAATCCAGCGCCTCGATCAGCGCATCCTCGTCAATCAGTCTGGCGCGGGCCGTGTTGATCAGGATCTGGCCGGGTTTGGCGGCAAACAGACGCTCACGCCCCAGCAAGGCCGTGCCATCCTTGGGCAGCGGGCAGTGCAGGGAGAGAATATCAGCAGTGCTGACAATCTCGTCAACCTCGGCATAGGAGAAGCAGTCTCCGGGAAGATCCAGATTGGGACGGACGGGGTCATAAGCCAGAACTCTCGCGCCCAGCGCCACGATGATGCGCGCGACCTCACGGCCAATTGCTCCGCAGCCGATGATGCCCACGGTGCGGCCGCGAATTTCCAAGCCGCGAAGCCGCGGCCACTGGCCCGCCTTGATGCCGGCATCCGCATGGGGAATGGAGCGCAGGGCGCTGAAGATCAGGCCGATGGTCAGTTCCGCGACGCCAAGGGAGTTGGCACCGTCGGCGGTCATGATCTTGACGCCCTTCTTCGACAGGATATCGACGGGAAGATTGTCGATCCCCACACCGTTGCGGCTGATGACTTTCAGGTCACGTGCCGCCTCGATGATGCGGGACGTTACGGGCTCCACGCCCGCCAGCCAACCCACGCAGCCCGGCACCAGCGACAACAAATCTTCCTCGGTGGGCATGGCGCCAGCCGGGGAATAGACGATATCGTAGCCAATGTCTTTCAACCGTTCAACTTCGGGATGAGGCTCGGCGGTGAGTGAGCGAGGCGTGACCAGAATCCTTGCGTTGACACTCATCGTCCAGCCGCCTTGCGTGCAATGTCCGAAATACTATCGAAAACCGGGCCAGATGGCGGGATGTCAACGTTGAAGACCTCGGCGATCACCTGAGTCCAGCCATGAATGAAGTATGTCCAGCCATCCACGATCTGCAGGGAACGAGCCGCTTGTTGACGGCGGGCCTGATCGAGAAAAATCAGGTCTCCGCGATAGTTCAGATCCCACACGACCGCTTTTTCCGGGAAGGTGCAGGCGCTGGACAAAGGAGAGCCGGGTGCATCCTTGCCAAGCCCTGTCGCGTTGATGACAAGCGAGCCGGGTTTCAGCGTGGCAAGAACCGCATCATTATCGCGTTGCTCCGGCGCCAGAATATAGTCCACCGGTACATCGCTCGCAACGTCTGCATGAATACGCCGGATCTCATCCAGCCGATGCTGGCTGCGATTGCTGACGACGATACGCCCCGGCACATCCTGCCCACGGCTGCGGCGCATCAGATGCCACGTGATGGCGATAGTCGAGCCGCCGGCCCCCATTGAAAACAGGTCCGCCCCTGTGCGCTCGAAATAGGTGTCACCCAGAAAACCGTCGATCGACAGGCCGGACGAGATGGGGTCCTTGGCGTGGCAGATCAGCTTGCCGTTGCGCTTGGAAATGCAGCTTGTTTCATCCATCAGCGTCGCATGGGGGTCGATTTCGTCAAACAGATCCTTGCAGGCGCGAAACAGGTCGATCTTGTGCGTCGTTACCAGCGCGCCATAGGACAGCGGATCGTCGCGAATGAATTTGACAGCCTCCCGATAGGCAGCGGGGTCGTCGTGCAGCTTGAAGTCGATCCCTTTGATCACGGCATCCTTCAGGCCGAGGAACTCGGCCCAGGCCGGAAAGACCGTCATGATCGAGCTTTTGGCGGTGGTGACACCAATAAAATAGAGCGTCGGTTGGGTAGCGGGTTGATAGGTGCTCACGCGCGCTTCTCCAGTGCCTGTCTGGCCACACGAACGGCATCGGCTGCGTTGCGGGCAATGTCCTTGAACCGGCCTTCGCGAATGTCCTCTGTTTTGGCTATCCACGTTCCGCCAATGGCCACCACCTGGGGAAGGGCCAGCCAGTCGCCGATTGTTGCCTCCGTCACCCCGCCTGTGGGGATGAAGCGCATACCGAGATGGGCAAATGGCGCAGAAATTCCGGCCAAAGCCTTCGGTCCTCCGGCAATGCCCGCGGGGAAAAATTTTGCCAGTCGAACACCACGGGCAGCCGCAAGCGTCAGATCTGACGGCGTCAAAATGCCGGGGCAGAAGGGCAGGCCCGCCGCTTTTGCCGCGTCCACGATGGCCGGATCATAACCGGGAGCAAGGCCGAAGCGGGCTCCGCTGTCCATGGCACGGTCGAGATTGGCTTTGTCCAGAATGGTGCCTGCACCGATGCAAAGCTCGGGACGTGCCTCGCGCATGGTTGACAGCACATCAGCGGCGGCTTGCGTCCGGAAGGTGATCTCGGCAACGGGCAGGCCACCTTCCAGAAGCGCATCGGCAAGCGCCACCGCGTCCGATACGCGTTCTATGGCGATCACGGGCACGACGCCAAGGCTGGCGATCAGATCGATCGGATTCTGCATGGATAAACTCCCTGATATTTACGCGTAGGTTTTCATGACACCGGCGGCGGTTGCGGCGTCACGCGGCAGATAGGCGGCATTTTCGGTCAATTCCCAGCCACCATTCTCCGTGGCCATGACCCGGTGGCGCATGCCCTTCGAGGCTTCGATAATGCCATAATCCTGTCCGCTGTCGGATGGATAGGCAAACACCATGACAAGCACGTCATCGCCAACGTTGATGGAGCGATGAATCCAGTATGGTGGAACGTAACAGATCGTTTGCGGGCCGATTTCCACAATTCTGGTCTCGCCCGCAGGGGATTCCAGCTGCATGAGGCCACGGCCCTGCTGGCCGTAGTAAATCTCCGGACGGTCGGCCTTTGCGTGGATATGGCCACGCGTGAGGAAAAACTCGCGGCCCACCCGCCCGGGAATCATGCGCGTGATTCCGTAGATCAGATCGCCGGTATGGCTGCCGGGCTGGAAATCCTCAACGGCGTAAACGACCTGTTCGCCTGTGCGGCCAGCCAGCGTTTCGTACGCGGCCTGGTCCTCATACATGCCGGCGAGATCTTTCAATTTCTTTTCATAGCGCCCGGTGTTGCCGCTCATTGCGCCCGTGGTCACGTCGATTACGCTGGCAACTGGTTCTCTCAACATTCTAAAGGCTCCAATTTGTGTAATTAAAATACATAAATGAGAGAAGAGATACGCGCAAGCGACTAATTAGTGGGCTTAGGACGAATTATTCTGCGATATATCGTGATAATTTATCCAAATTATCATTGACGATAAAAAATTATGTAATTACGCTACAGGCAGACCATCTGGCTCGAACGATTGACCCGGTGCGTTACCCTCGGAGGAGAAAACCATGACACGCACGAAGAAGACTGCTTATCATCTGGCGCTTGCGGCCGCAGTGTCGCTTCTGGCAATCGGTTCGGCACAAGCTGCGGATTGCAAGATCGGCGTTTCGATGAAGACGCTCGACGCACCCTATTTTGCCGCGCAGGAGGTTTCGGCCAAGAAACACGCGGAGGAGATTGGCTGTGAAGTGATTACCACGGATGCTCAGAATGATTTGTCCAAACAGATCGCCGACGTTGAAGATATGGTTGCGCAGGGCATTGGCGCGCTGATTATCAACCCCCGCGATTCCAAGGGCATGGTTCCGGCAGTCAACGCCGCCACAGCCGCCGGTGTCAAGGTTTTCGTCATCGACTCGACACTGGATCCTGCGGCGAATTTCGTAACACTGGTTCAGTCATCCAACACCCAGAACGGCCAGCTCGTCGGCCAGTGGCTTGCAAGCCAGTCCAAGGGCAAGGATCTAAAAATCGCACTCATTTCGGGTGACAAGGGCAACGAAGTCGGACAGGAGCGTCGCCTCGGCGTGCTGGCTGGCCTGCTGGAAGGTCAGCTTGTCAACGAAGGCCGTGCCCGTTTTGAAGTTGTTGGCCAAGGCTGGGGTGCCTGGGGCCATGAGGGCGGGCTGAAGGCGATGGAAGACCTGCTGGTCGCAAACCCTGACATCAACGTCGTGCTGGGAGAAAACGACTCCATGGTGCTGGGCGCCAAGAAGGCGCTGGAGCAGGCAAACCGACTTGATGGTGTCACGCTGGTTGCTGCTGCCGATGGCCAGAAGGAAGCGCTGGAAATGATCAAGCAGGGCTCCTACGCGGTTACGGGGCTGAACGACCCCGCTATCGTGGCGGCCACCGCTGTCGATATGGCCAAGAAGGCGCTTGAAGGAACGCTGCCATCCGATACCCCCAAGATCACCTATACGACACCGATGGCAATTACGAAGGATAACGTCGACACGTATCTGAAAGCCGACGCCGTATTCTAGAGCACATCCAAGGTCCGATCAGGCCCCTCTCACCGGCAGGCGAAAACGCCTGCCGGGTTTGCACAGACCGCGATTGCGGTCCATTTCCGCTCGTCTCAAGGCCATGTCGTCATGGATAATGCTGTAGAACTGAATGGCATCCGAAAGTCCTTTGGTGGCGTGCGCGCCCTGCAGGGCGTTGATTTCGGGCTGCGTGCGGGTGAAGTGCATGCTTTGCTGGGTGAAAACGGTGCTGGCAAGTCCACCCTGATGCGTATTCTGGGTGGCGAATATACGCCTGATGCCGGTACGCTCACCATTGGCGGTGAGGTGCAGGATTTTCGCTCGCCATCGGATGCCATGAACAAAGGCATTGCCATTATCCATCAGGAAATGGCGCTGGCGACCGATCTTACCGTCGCGGAAAATATTTTTCTGGCTGAAATCCCCGGTGTCATCTCCTGGCGGGATTTACGCCGCCGGGCGCGTGACCTGATCGATAGTCTGGGATTTTCCATTCATCCCGGCGCAACGGTCGGAGATTTGTCCATCGCGCACCAGCAGGTGGTTGAAATTGCCAAGGCTCTGTCGCGCAACGCGCGCGTCATGGTGTTTGACGAGCCAACCGCCGTGCTGTCGGTGCAGGATGCCGAACGCCTCCTCGGTATTATTCGCACGCTGCGCGATCGCGGCGTGGGTGTCATCTATATTTCCCATCGGCTGGACGAGGTGTTTCGCATTGCCGACCGCATCACGGTCATGAAGGATGGGGCGTCTGTTGCGACCGTCGACCGCCGCGATGTCGGGATCGACACCGTAATCCACATGATGGTGGGCCGCTCGCTGGAGGCATTGTTCGGCGACGACGTGGCGCGCAGCCCCGGCGTGGAAATGCTGCGGGTGGAGAACCTGTCCGATGCCTCCCGTATCCGGAATGTGTCGTTGACCCTCCATGCGGGCGAAATCGTCGGCCTCGGTGGACTGGTCGGGGCGGGTCGCACGGAGTTCGTCCGGCTGCTGTTCGGCGCGGAGCGCGCCCATTCGGGCCGGATATTCGTGAGCGGTCAGGAAAAGATCATCCGTTCACCCGGCGATGCGGTCCGTGCGGGCATCGGCCTCGTGCCGGAGAACCGGAAGGAACAGGGTCTTATTCTCGATTTCCCCATTCGTATCAATGCGACGATGGCCCGGCTTTCGCCTCTGGTCAACGCGTTCGGCTTCATGCGCCGTGGCAAGGAGGTCGACGTGGTCGACAGTCTGGCCAAACAGTTGCGTATCAAGGCGGGCAGTCTTGCCGATCCGGCATCGAGCCTGTCTGGCGGCAATCAACAGAAGGTCGTGCTGGCCAAGTGGTTTCATGCCGGCGGCAATATCCTGATCTTCGACGAGCCCACACGCGGTGTCGATGTCGGGGCCAAAACGGAAATCTATTCGTTGATCCGCGCCCTTGCTGCCAGAGGTTGTGCCGTTCTGGTCATTTCATCGGAGCATCTGGAACTCTTCGGCCTCTGTGACCGCATTCTGGTCATGCGAGAGGGGGAACTGGCAGGCGAGTTGCAACCCGACGACTACACCGAGGAAAAACTTCTCAAGCTTGCCATGGCAAGCACTGCCCGCCCGCCTGTCGCGGCAACTGCAAACGAATTGGTATCGCCATGACAAACGCTTCAGACACTGCTCAAACTGCCAAGCCGTCCCGTCCGCCCGTCAATGTCAGCCGGATTCTGCAACGATACGGCACGATCGCCATTCTGGTTGTGCTGGTCATCGTTGCTGCGTCCATGTCCAATGTTTTTCTGACGGAACGCAACATTTTGAACGTGCTGCGCCAGATCTCAGGCTCCAGCCTGATGGCCGTCGGCATGTTGTTCGTGATCCTGACGCGTGGCATCGACCTGTCGGTGGGCTCGGTTGCAGCGCTTGGCAGCGTGGTGTCGGCGATCCTGATACCGCAATACGGCACGGGGCTTTCGGTCGCAGCCGCGCTGTTGGCCGGGGCTGCCTGTGGTGCGGGTGCCGGTATTCTCGTTGCCTATTTGAAACTTCCGCCCTTTGTGACAACACTGGCCGTGATGACTATCGCCCGTGGCGCTTCAATGATCTTTTCCGGGGGACAGCCGATTGTGATGGGTGAGAGTGGTGCCGCCATGACCGCTTTCGGCTCGGGGTCGCTCGCTGGCATTCCCTATCCGGTCCTTTTGATGGCCGTGGTGTTCCTGATTGCGGGCACCGTGCTGATGTTCACGCGGTATGGCCGGTTGGTCAAGGCCATCGGGTCGAACTCTGAAGCGGTTCGTTTGTCGGGCATTCCGGTCGCGGGCTACATCATGTCCGTCTATGTGATATCCGGCGTACTGGCGGCCGCCGCCGGGATGATTTCATCGAGCCGGACCGGTGTCGGCTCCGCCAATATTGGCGTCGGTGCCGAACTCGACGCGATTGCCGCCGTTGTTATTGGCGGTGCCAGCCTGATGGGGGGCCGCGGCGGTGCATTCAACACCTTCATCGGCGTCATTGTACTCGGTATCATCGCCAATATGATGAATCTGGCCCGCGTTCCCGGCTATCACCAGCAGGTGTTCATGGGCTGCATCATCATCGGTGCCATGCTTCTGCAATATGCGTCCAACTGGCTGCGGAAATAAACACGACAGCGACAGGTGCAAGAATGACGCGTGACGAGCTTTTTCTGACCATTGACGTTGGCACCGGCAGTGTTCGTGCTGCGCTGGTGGATACCAACGGCAAGGTGCTGACCATTGCCACCCGCGAGCACGAACAGATCGTGCCGCAATTCGGTTGGGCCGAGCAGCGTCCGGCCGACTGGTGGAACGGTGTTGTTGGCACCATTCGGCAGGTACTGGATACGGTGCCTGATGCGCGCTCGCGCATCTCCATCGTTTCGGCCTGCGGCCAGATGCACGGCACCGTGCTGGTTGACGATCAGGCAAAACTGGCGCGTGACACCGCCCCCCTTTGGAATGACAAGCGCACCGTGGCCTATGTCGAGGCCTTCGAAAAGATGCATCGGCCTGAAACCTATCTTGCTGACAGCGCCAATCCCGCGACCCCTGCCTGGCCGGGGTTCAAGTTGCAATGGCTGCGCGACAACGACCGCCAAGCCTGGGCCAGAACCGCTGCCGTGTTGATGCCAAAGGACTTCGTCAACCTGAAACTCACCGGCGAAATCGCGATGGACCGCAACGATGGCGGGGCGAGCTTTTTGATGAACCCGGAAACGGGCGAATGGTCGGACCGCATGATCGGTCTGCTTGGACTGGACCGCGCCAAACTGCCACCATTGCGCAACCCCACGGACATTCTCGGTTCCGTCACCGCTGAGGCCGCGCTTGAAACCGGCTTGCGCGCGGGCACGCCTGTGATCGTCGGCGGCGCGGACTACCCCGTGGCCTTGCTCGGCTCAGGCGTTTGCCGCCCGGGTATTGGCGCGGAAGTCATGGGCACGTCCGCAATCATCACGGCCATCGCCAGACGCCCGCTGCTCAATGCTGCTGTTTCCAACTGTGGCACCGTCGATGGTAATTGGGCTGCGTTCATGCTGCTGGAATCGGGGGGCGATGCCATGCGTTGGGCGCGGCGCGCCTTTCATGACAAGCAGGCATCTTACGAAGATATCGTTGCCAAGGCAGCCGAAGCACCGGCGGGTTCCGGGCGTCTGTTCTTCATGCCATACCTTGCCGGGGAGCGCCTCGGCGACCACCGCAATGCACGCGCGCAGTTTTTCGGCATTGGTGCGGGCCATGGTCTGGCGCATTTGCACCGCGCCGTGCTGGAAGGGGTGGCCTTTGCGGTCAAACGCCATATCAACATTCTCGACGGCATTTCCGGTGACCCGATCAGCCAAGTAGTTGCGTCCGGGGGTGGCGCAAAAACCGCGCTTTGGCTGAAAATCAAGGCGAGTGTCTACGGACTTCCCATTCTGGTGCCGGAGGAAGCAGAATGCGGAATTGTCGGCTGTGCGATCATGGCTGCCGCCGCAACCGGCCTGTATGCGTCCGTTGAGGCCGCAGCCGAATCCTATGTCCGCTACAGCGAGCAGGTGGAGCCGGACCCGGAGTGGTCAGAGATCTATCGGCCCATGCAGGCCTTCTTCGAGAAGCTCTATGTCCACAGTCAATCGCTGTACGACGACCTCGACCGGCTCCCCGGATGAGCATGTCGCCGTTGGCCCGCATTTCATTTCAAGGATAGCATCATGTATCTCGACAAGTTCAAGTTGACCGGCAAAGTCGCCGTTATCACCGGCGCAGCCCGAGGCATTGGCCTTGCCACGGTGGAAGCGCTGGCGGAGGCCGGGGCCCGCGTGGTGCTGACAGATATGAATCCGGATCTGCTGTCATCGGCCACCGCTGCCATGAAAGACAAGGGCTATGACGTGGATGGCGAAGTGCTGGATGTGACGGATGTTGCCTCGGTTCAGAAGGTTCATGATGCGATTCTGGCCCGTCACGGCAAAGTCGATGTCTTGGTCAACAACGCTGGCATAGCGATTTCCAACCATCCGGCGGAAACCATGGCCGATGACGTCTGGAACAAGGTCATCGATGTCAATCTGAACGGAGTTTTCTGGTGCTGCCGCGCGTTCGGCCATACCATGCTCAAGCAGGGCGGCGGCTCTATCGTCAATGTCGGCTCGATGTCCGGTTTTGTCGTCAACCGTCCACAGGAACAGGCAAACTACAATGCCTCAAAGGCAGCGGTGCATCACCTCACCAAATCGCTGGCGGCGGAATGGGGCGGACGCAACGTGCGCGTAAACTCGGTAGCGCCGACCTATATCGACACTGAAATGAACAAATACGTCTATGAAGACGCAGAGATGTACCGCCACTGGGTGGGTGGAACACCGATGAACCGGCTTGGCAAGACGGACGAGGTGGCTTCCGTCATCCTGTTTCTCGCCAGCGACGCCGCCAGCCTGATGACCGGCTCGATCGTCCTGGCCGATGGGGGCTACGTATGCTGGTAGCATCGGTGTGCTTTCAGTATCGCTGGATTTCCGCAACGCATGAACCTGCCGGGGATACGACATGATGACAGACGTTGAGGCATTTCGAGCCGGATTTCTGGAGGGGCGCAGGGTTGTTGTGTCGGGCGGCACTGGCGGCATAGGGCTTGCTCTTGCGCAAGGTTTTGCGCAGGCGGGCGCCAGTGTCATCGCGACCGGCAGTTCACGGGAACGGTTGGGTCTGGCCGAGAAGCACACGTCGGACCAACTGACGTTCGGCTTGCTCGATGTCCGCGACAACGATGCTGTCACCGCTTTCTTCCGCGATATGGACCGGTTGGATGTGCTGGTCAATTGTCAGGGCGTTGCCCGACCGGATGCCGAATGGAACGAGGATACGTTTCTGGATGTGATCGACATCAACCTGACGAGTGCCATGCGCCTGTCGCGTGCAGCCTATCCCCTGCTCAAGGCATCACAAGGATCAATCATCAATATAGCGTCCATGCTGAGTTATCTCGCCGACGAAACGGTGCCTGCCTACACCGCCAGCAAGACCGGAATCATGGGCCTGACGCGGGCGCTTGCGCATAAATACGGACAAGACGGGGTGCGCGTGAATGCCATCGCACCGGGCTATCATCGTACCGAGATGACCAGAGCCTTGTGGTCGGTCCCGGATTCTGAGGCGAATATTGCCAAACGTTCCGCACTGAAGCGATGGGGCACGACAGCGGATCTGGTCGGACCCGCACTGTTCCTGTCATCCTCTGCCGCAGAATTTGTCACCGGGGTTACGTTGCCGGTCGATGGCGGCTACCACGTCGGCTGACTATAGTCAGGGGTGCGTCAGATCTCGACGCCGCCAGTTTTGACGAATGTCAATACGTATAAATTACTGTATAAGGAAGATGTTTCAAAGACTTGTTTGGTTCTATATTTTGAACGGTAACGATAAGTTTTCGTTGTTTCCATGACACTTGAATGATTAAAGTGGGTGGAAACTTACGTCAAAACCTCGGTAATACCGTTCAACAGGCTCTCAACACGTTGAAAGCCAAGCAGGCAGTTCGATAATCGATGAGCGTGAAGAGCTATCCCGTTCCGGAAAATGAAGCGGAACGCCTGCGTGCCCTGGCAGATTTGGCCTTGATGGATACGCCGCCGGAAATTGAGTTTGAAAGGCTAGCGGAACTTGCAAGCCGTCTTTTCAAGGTGCCGATTGTCCTGATCTCTTTGATTGAGCGCGACAGGCAGTTCTTCAAAAGTCATGTGGGTTTTGAGCCTTGCGGCACCAGCCGCGACATTTCATTCTGCGCACACGCCATCATGCAGGATGATGTCATGATCGTTCCCGACGCGATGGCAGACCCGCGCTTCCAGTCCAATCCGCTCGTGCTCGGGCCCCCCTATATCCGGTTTTACGCCGGGCAGCCCTTGACGATGCCGGGGGGAGCGAACATCGGCACGGTCTGTCTGATCGACAGCGAACCGCGCTTTTTCTTTAGCGAGGACGACAGGCAGCACCTGAAAGAGGTGGCTGCGCTGGTGATCGACCGTATGGAAATGCGGCGGCTGGATTTCGCACGCACAATCAGTCAGGCCCGGTTTGAGAATATTGCGGCGACGTCGCCCGATGCGATTATCTGTTCCAATGCGCGGGAAGAGATCACGTTCTGGAACCACGCCGCTGAGCGGTTGTTCGGCTATTCGGCGGAGGAGATGTCGCGATATCCTTCCGATATTATCATTCCCGCCAGCTGGCGACAGCTCTACGATCTCGAAATTTCGCGTCTGCGTCAGGGCAAGGGGCTGGAACTGGCAAACCGGACAATCGAACTGTCTGGCCTGCGCAAGGATGGAACCGAGTTTCCGGCCGAATTTTCTCTGTCCACCTGGCCCGAAGGCAATACGGCTGGTGTCGGTGCCATTGTTCGCGACATGACCGAGCGCAAGGCCAATGAAGAGCGTCTGTTCCGTCTGGCGTCGCTTGATACGCTGACAGATTTGCCAAACCGGGCGGCATGGCGGGAAACTCTTGCAAAAACCCTGGAAAGCAACAGGCCGGCGAGCCTGCTTCTGCTGGATCTGGATGGCTTCAAGGAGGTTAACGATACGCTGGGGCATTCGGCTGGCGATGCCGTGCTCAAGGAGGTGGCTTTAAGACTGCGCGATATTTGTAGCGACGCGCTTATGGTGGCCCGGCTGGGTGGTGACGAATTTGTGGCTCTGCTGCCTGGCAATACGGTGGATGCTGTCAGTGCGATTGCGGCTCAGCTGGTTGACGCTATCTCACAACCCTATGACTTTGCCGGGGAAATGGTTGATATCGGTGTAAGCATCGGCATAGCCCTGGCACCGGTGCATGGTTTCAAGCCGGAGGAGCTTCTAGGGGCGGCGGATATCGCGCTGTACAAGGCAAAGGCGGGTGGCAGACGCCGTTTTGAGGTATTTACTCCGGCGTTTCGCGAGGTGGTTGTTGCGCGGCGCGCCTTCGAGAAGGAACTCAAGCAGGCCTTCGATACCGGCCAGTTCGAGCTGTACTACCAGCCACAGGTGCTGCTCGAAACCGGCTCCATAACCGGTGCGGAAGCGCTGATACGATGGAACCACCCGACGCGTGGGCTTTTATCGCCCGTCTCATTCATCGATGTGCTCAGCCATAAACCGTCCGCTCCGGCGATTGGCGAGTGGATATTAAAAACCGCCTGCTTGCAGGCAGCGCGCTGGCGCGAGATGAACCCAAATTTCCGGGTGGGCGTCAACCTGTTCGAAGCCCAGTTCCGGTCTGGAAAACTGGCGACGGTTGTTGAGGAAGCGCTGGCGCAAACCCATCTGCCCGCCGACAATCTGGAGCTGGAAATCGTCGAGAACATTCTGTTGCACAATGACCGTTCCACGTTGAAGCTGTTGCAGGATCTCCGCGCGATGAACGTGCATCTCGCATTTGACGATTATGGAACGGGATATGCGTCTCTGAGCCTGCTGAAGCGCTTTCCGGTGACGCGCCTGAAAATTGACCGGTCGTTTATCCGCAACGTGATGACGGATGAAGAAGACGCGGCCGTGGTGAAGGTCGTCATCTATCTCGCCAAAAGCTTTGGCATGGAAGTGATCGCCGAAGGTGTTGAGCAGGAAGACCAGCGCGCGTTTCTGGCTGACAACGGCTGTCGCGAGGCACAGGGCTACCTGTTTGGCAAACCCATGTCCGCTGCCGACTTTACTGATTTTCTGGAGCAGGGAACCCAACAGGTCAGCCGCGCGGCTGACGGTTGATGATGGGTTTGTCGCCGGGCAAGACATACAGGAGTGATGCGACATGACGTCAAACTGGTTGACGCGGAGGGTATTTGCGGCGATTGGCAGGTGTGTGGCTGCCGCCGCGATGATTATCGCCACGTTTTCCAGTGTGGCTGCTGCCGATAGTGGGCTGTCCAAGGAGGTTGGACGCAACGGTATCGAGGCCACGCGTGCGCGGCTTCACGCTGAAACATCGCTGACGGCAGATCAACGTTTCGCGCTGGCCGGGCTGGAAATTCTGAGAGCGGCGGAAGAAGCCTTGCAGGCCCGCTGGCGGATCAACATGTCCAACGAGTTGGAGTTTCTGCCATTCCTGCGTTTGCCGGTGCCGGAAAACCCGAACCCGGACCCTTCCGATCCCGCCATCGTTGCAACTGTG
Source organism: Rhizobium sp. CFBP 8762 (assembly GCF_014841565.1). Lineage (GTDB taxonomy): Bacteria > Pseudomonadota > Alphaproteobacteria > Rhizobiales > Rhizobiaceae > CFBP-8762. The sequence goes on along the minus strand of NZ_JACYUD010000007.1, from coordinate 216,078 downwards.
TTTCGGCAGGCCGCAGCCCGGGCGGAGGCGGCTGAGAAAATCCTCGAGGACGTATTCGAATCCAGCGATTTCAGTCTGCAAATTGATCCCTCCGATCTCTGGTTTGATATCAATGCGAATGCAACGCGCGACCGGGGCGAGGGGTTTATGGAGGTTATGGCGCTGGCGCTACCAACAGATACCGGGGATGCGCCATCAGCACCTTCTATCGCCATTCGGTTTGACGTCGCCGACGTCTACTGGTTGAAAGCCTATACAAACCTGATTGCAGGCATTGGTCATGTCGTTCTTGCCTATGATCCGACAGAAGCAACACAAACCGTCATGCAAACGCATGAGAAACTGGATGCGCTTGGATCGGTTCGGCCGCAGGGCATGTTCGATTACGTTGGCGTTGCTGACATGTTTGCCATTGTGAAAAACGCTCTTGACCAGCAGCCGGATAAGGCAGCGCTGCAACGGGCGCACGGCCACTTTCTTGCCATGGTGAAGGAAAACCGGACATTCTGGCGTTTGGTGGATCTGGAAACGGATAACGAGGCCGAGTGGATACCCAATGCACGCCAGACATCGGCGCTGGGACTGGAATTTCCACCGCAGACCAGTTCCGTCTGGCAAGGTGTGCTGGCCGATGCGGAAGGTCTGCTGGAAGGGCGGCTGCTGGCACCCTACTGGCAGTTGGGCGAAGGAGCAGGCATCAACATGAAGCAGATGTTTCTCGATCCCCGTCCAATCGATCTGCTCGACTGGATTCAGGGGCAGGACGCTTTGCCCTATGCGCAGAAAGGGCCGGTTATCACGCTGGCCTCATGGCAGGCGTTCGAGGAACTGGTGATGGGCAACGCGCTCATGTACGCAATTATCCTGAACTGACGCAGGCCGGGAGACTGTAACCATGCGGATGAACCCACTCGGCTTCACGCTCTTTTGCGTTGCCTTTCTGGGTGTGGCTGGCTTTGGCTACACCAAACTGATGGCGCGCATCGGCTCTGGAACACCGCCCGTGGAACAGGCAGCCGATCAGCAGGCGGATGGGATTGTCGTGTACAAGGCCGACAAGCAGATGCAGTTGTTGCGTGACGGCAAGGTGCTGAAGAGCTACCCCATAGCCATGGGCTCACACTGGAATCAGGGGCACAAACGGGAGGAGGGCGACGAGCGCACGCCAGAAGGCCGCTATGTCATTGACTGGCGCAACCCGAAATCCGCTGCGCATCTCAGCCTGCACATATCCTATCCCAACAATGCCGATAGCGAGGCTGCCGCAAGCGAAAACCGCGACCCGGGCGGCAACATCATGATCCACGGGCTGCCCAATGGCTGGGGCATGCTAGCACCGTTTCATTTGCTTATGGACTGGACTGACGGCTGTATCGGCGTAACGAATGCGCACATGCAGGAAATCTGGTCTCTTGTTCCGACCGGTACACCCATAGAGATTCTGGCAGGTTCCCGGAAGATCTGAGCCGCCAGCCGTCAACGTCTTCTATCGCTTGCGCACAAACTCCGTCCGCAGCACCAGACCCTTGATAGCATCATGGCGGCAGTCGATTTCCTCCGGATTATCGGTGAGACGGATCGATTTGATCACCGTGCCCTGTTTCAGGGTCTGCCCCGCACCCTTAACCTTCAGGTCCTTGATCAGCGTGACGGAATCGCCATCGGCTAGCACCGTGCCGGAGGCATCGCGCACGTCCAGCGCGGCCGCACCGGCGGCCTTCACCTCAGATGCCGGACGCCATTCGCCGGTAACATCGTCATAGATATAATCGTCGTTGTCTTCGCTCATGCCTGCCCCCGTTCAAGGTAGCCCGACCCATGGTAACCGGGGTCAGGCAGTCGCCATCTATAACATGCAACGGGCGATAGCAAATCGCGGGCTTAATCTCTCAATTGGGAAAATTACGTCAAACGATATGGAACACCTGCCATAGACGGGGTAGGGTTGCGGCGGTTGGAGCGAAGGGACAACGATGAATTTTCACGGAATTTATGATCAGGGCTTTGTTCGCGTCGCGGCATGCACATCGGAATGTGAGGTGGCGGACCCGACGTTCAACGCCACCGCAACGCTTGATCTCTGGCGCCGGGGCCATGCGCAGCATGTCGCCCTGATGGTCTTTCCCGAGCTTGGCCTGTCCGGCTATGCCATTGACGACCTTCTGGGGCAAGATGCCCTTTTGGATGCGGTTGAAGATGCAGTGCGGGATCTGGTCGCCGCGAGTGCTGACCTGCTGCCGGTGGCGCTGGTGGGTGCCCCGCTTCGTCATCAGGGGCGCATTTACAACTGCGCCGTGGTTATTCATGCGGGCCGCGTGCTGGGTGTGGTGCCAAAAGTCCATTTGCCGAATTACCGCGAATTCTATGAGAAGCGCTGGTTTGCTTCCGGCCGCAACATTCGCAATGCGATGATCGACATTGCCGGTCAGACCGCCCCATTTGGTGTTGATCTGCTGTTTGCCGATGCACAGGATGCCGATTTTGTCTTCCACGTCGAAGTCTGCGAAGACCTGTGGGCACCGGCACCCCCCAGTGATTACGGGGCGTTGGCGGGCGCTTATATTCTTACCAATCTTTCAGCCAGTAACATCACGGTCGGCAAGGCCGATATGCGTAAGCTTCTGTGCGCTAGCCAATCGGCGCGCACCTGGTCGGCCTATATCTATTCGGCCGCTGGTCCGGGTGAATCCACCACGGATCTGGCGTGGGACGGGCAGGCGTGCATTTATGAAATGGGCACGCTGTTGGCGGAAACGGATCGTTTTCCGTCCGGCTCGCAAATGTGCGTGAGCGATATCGACCTCGACCGCCTGCGGCTGGAGCGGATGCGCACCGGCACATTCAACGATGCGGCAACGCTGACGCTCGGCGAAAACCACACGTTCCGGCGCTTGACCTTCGATTTCCGGAAGCCGCAGGACGATGTCGGCTTTGAGCGCGCGATTGCCCGCTTCCCCTTCGTGCCCGCCGATCCCTTGCGTCTGGATCAGGATTGCTACGAGACCTTCAACATTCAGGTGCAGGGGCTGATGAAGCGGCTGGCATCCACCGGTATTTCGCGTCTTTGCATCGGCGTATCCGGCGGTTTGGATTCTACCCATGCGCTGCTGGTGGCGGCGCGCGCCTTTGATAAGCTCGGCTGGCCGCGCACGGATATTCTCGGTTTCACCATGCCCGGCTTTGCCACGGGCGATGCCACCAAGGGAAATGCGTGGTCGCTGATGCGCAATCTCGGCATTACCGCCGAGGAGATCGACATCAAGCCGCTGGCGCTGCAACTGCTGCAGGACCTGAAGCATCCGTTTGCGGGCGGCGAGCCGGTCTATGATGTCACCTTTGAAAATGTGCAGGCAGGCTTGCGCACGGACTTTCTGTTTCGTGCAGCCAACCAGCGCGGCGCGCTGGTGCTGGGCACGGGCGATCTCTCCGAAATCGCGCTTGGCTGGTCCACCTATGGCGTGGGCGACCATATGAGCCACTACAACGTCAACGCCTCGGTGCCGAAAACACTTATTCAGCATCTGATCCGCTGGCTGGTGTCCAAGGGCGAGTTTCACGATGATACCAACGAAACGCTGCTTGCCATTCTCGGCACGACCATTTCGCCCGAACTGGTGCCCGCCAATGAGCAGGGCGAAATCCAGAGCACGGAAGACAAGATCGGCCCCTACGATCTGCACGATTTCTTCCTGTATTACATCACCCGCTTCGGCCTGAAACCATCGCGTGTGGCCTTCATGGCTTATCACGCATGGCACGATCTGGAAGCCGGACACTGGCCAGCCGGAATGCCGGAGGACAATCGCCGGAGTTACGATCTGCCGGTTATCAAGCGCTGGCTGGAAACATTCCTGTTCCGCTTCTTCACGATCAGCCAGTTCAAACGCTCGGCTTCACCCAACGGACCGAAGGTGACGTCCGGCGGCTCACTGTCGCCACGGGGAGACTGGCGCGCACCGTCCGATGGCAATGGACGCGTCTGGCTGGCGGAGCTGAAGCGCAACGTGCCTAACTAAGGCTAACCATGACAGGCGCACCACCGGGAACCTCTCCTGGAATTTGTGGTTATAACAGACCCATATTTGAGGAGAGATCAGATGCCCCAAGGCGACAAATCTGCCTATACGGACAAGCAAAAGCGCAAGGCCGAGCATATTGAAGACGGGTATGAAGACCGGGGCGTTCCTGCTGAAGAAGCCGAACGACGGGCTTGGGCAACGGTGAACAAGGAAAGCGGGGGCGGCAACAAGTCCGGCTCCGGTCGTGGCCATCCCGACACCCATGCATCCTCCGAAAAGGGCGGCCGCAAGGGTGGCGCGGCCTCTGCAGCCCGCACCAAGGAAGAGCGCTCCGCCTCTGCCAAAAAGGCTGCCGCCACGCGCAAGCGCAACAAGGAACAGGCAGAGGGGTAAAGCATTCTGGCGAACACCTGTCCGCCAGAATGCCCTTACCTTTAGTTTTCCGATCTCGTTACGTGTTTTTCAGCTTCTGTTCGCAGCGCAACAGCATGCCGAAAAGATCGCGAGGCTCGTCGGGATCGGCAATCAGATCGAGATCGAGGAACAGGCCCGTTTCGGCAAGCTTGCTGCGCACATAGCGCAGCGCGGAAAAATCCTCGATGGCGAAACCCACACTGTCAAACAGCGTAATGGCCCGTTCACTCGAGCGGCCCGGCAGGCGACCCGTCATAACGGCCCACAGTTCCTGCACGGGGTGGTCGGCGGGCAATTGCTGAATTTCTCCTTCGATACGCGTTTGCGGCGGGTATTCCACAAAGATTTCGGAGCGCATCAGGATATCCCGATGCAGTTCGGTTTTCCCAGGGCAATCGCCGCCAACACCGTTGATGTGGACACCGGGGCCGACCATGTTGTCGGACAGGATCGTGGCGTTCTGCTTGTCCGCCGTCACAGTCGTGATGATGTCAGCCCCTTCAACGGCCTCCTGTGAGGATCGGCAAATGGTAATGGTGAATCCTTGACCCTCAAGGTTTTTTGCGCAGCGTGCGCTGGCAGTAGGGTCGATGTCATACAGGCGAAGCGTGGAGATGCCCATGATGGCCTTGAATGCCAAAGCCTGAAACTCGCTTTGTGCACCATTGCCAATAATTGCCATGGTTCTGGAGCCGGGTCGGGCAAGATATTTGCCAGCAACGGCGGACATGGCGGCGGTGCGCAGGGCGGTCAGAATGGTCATTTCCGACAGCAGAACCGGATAACCGCTATCGACATCGGACAGAACGCCGAAGGCGGTTACGGTCTGGAGACCTTCCCGTGTGTTTTTCGGGTGACCATTGACGTATTTGAAACCGTACAGGGCACCATCGCTGGTGGGCATGAGTTCGATGACGCCTTGCTCCGAATGGGATGCCACGCGCGGTGTCTTGTCGAACTGCTCCCAGCGGCGAAAATCCTCTTCGATCACCTCTGCCAGTTCGGTCAGAAACCGTTCGGTTCCCACCGCCAGCACTAGTTTCAGCATGTGATCGACGCTGACAAAGGGGACGATGTTCAGGTTGGAATGGATGGTCAAAGCGATATCCTTGAGGATTGTGGGCGGGCTGCTGTCAAAAACGCGTGGACGATGTGGGCCAGAAGCGGCGGAAGAACCTCAAAGGCATAGGGGGCGTGAACGCGTTCCAGCTTCTGGTGAAACTCGCGTCCCCACGGCCCGATATTGACTGCCGGGAACCGGAGCGCCTGAGGTGACGGATGGTCGACCAAACGAGAGATGGGCGTATTGCCGGAAACCACGTCACTGCCGGTCGCGGCCTGCCCGAGAAAGCTCATATCGGAAATGCCCTGAAAGTGCGGCTTCCAGCTCAGGCTGCGTTCCGGCGTGTTTCCAAGCGCGGTGCGGGCGCTTTCGATAGCCTGATGCAAGGCGCGGTCATGCGTTTGGTTCATGTGCAAACGGCTTGGCGGGTAATGCAGCCCGGAAAAACCGACGATGATCGCCGGGCCGGATACACGGGCGGCATCCACCAGCCAGTTGGTGAGCAAACGCGTGAGTTCCAGCGGGTTGTCGATGTGGGAGAGGCGATTTTCCTCGGTCTGGTAGGCTGCTTCAAAGCCCTGTCCGAGGGCCTGCGCCGCGAGGTCGCGTAACTGGTCGAAGGTGATGAGCCGCGGCGCGGCGGGCGTGGCCCCTGCGCGCTTGCCGATCCGTGCACTGTAGTCGTCAGCCTGCGCGGCGAAACGCGCAACGGCGGCGGATGCGCCCTCCAGAACCTCCTGCTGGAAGCGCGCAAACAACGCATCCGCAGTCATGGCATGGTACAGCCAGTTGAACGCCAGCCAGAAGCGTTCGGGCGTCGTTACTTCATAGCCGTTGCGCAGATCCTTGGCTTCAAGGCAAATCGGCGGCGGGGAAATGTCGGTCTCGTCCTCATCGGCCAGGCGCGCATTGCCTTCGAAATTCGCGAGGATACCGGCGGCCATGGCCTGCGCGCTGACGCCTTCGAAGGGGTAGCTGGCGTGCGAACTGCACCCGATGACCAGTGCGAACGGCAGCAGCTTGCCGATGGTGCCTGCATAGATAGCCCGCCCCTCCCGGCCATCGCCCTGATCCGAGGTGACGTCCATGTTGATTGCAGCGCAAACGTCGATATCGAAATCCTGCGCAATTTGCGGCAGCGCGTCGCGCAGGGACCGTATGCCACGACTTTCGCGTTCCTCATCCGGGGTGAAAATCAGCAGAAGATTGCCGTCCCGCTCCGGACGGCTGGCAAAGTCTTCCAGACAGGCAATGCCTGCGGCAAGACCGCTCTTCATATCCAGCATACCACGCCCAGCCAGGAAGTCGCCGCTTTGCAGATCGCTCAGCGCCCTCTCTTCCTGCTCGGACCGCGCGCGGCTGGACAGGTCCGCCACCAGCGCTTCTGCAAGCGCGGAACTGTCGCAGGCCAGCGGCTGGAGATCGTGATAGTTGTCCGTCGAAACCGTATCGAAGTGACCGGTGAGCGCAATGGCGTGACGGCCCTGACCGCGCACGAGTGCCACAATACTATGGGTAAGCGGCGTTCCGTGGCTGGCAATGCTGCGGATGTGATCCGGGTGAGCCTGAAAATAAGGAATGTTGCGCAGCAATGTTTCCAGTTGCGTGGAAAACGTTGCTTCGCCCGGCGTGCCGGTTTCACTGCGCCACGACACCATTTGCAAAGCGAGGTCGCGAACACGTGCGGGGTCGAGCGGGCCGGGTGCCCGTTGGTCGTCTGTCGGCAATGTGGTCATGGTTATGCTTCCTGCAATCAGTGCGAAAGGTGTTTGCGCAGAAACGCCCGCGTGCGTTCCTCAACGGGATTGGACAGCACGTCCTTCGGTGCGCCTTGCTCGATGACGACACCGCCATCCATGAAAATGACCTGATCGGAGACCTCGGCTGCGAAGCGCATCTCATGAGTGACGATCAGCATGGTCATATGCTCGGCAGCCAGCTGTTTCATCACCTGATTGACCTCTTCCACCAGTTCTGGATCGAGCGCCGATGTTGCCTCGTCAAACAGCATGACCTTGGGCTGCATGGCCAACGCACGGGCTATGGCAACGCGCTGTTTCTGCCCACCGGACAGACGGGCGGGGTAGGCGTTGCCCTTGTCGCTCAAGCCCACCTTGGACAGAAGCGTTTGCGCACGGTCCAGGGCCTCCGCCCTGTTCAGCTTGCGCAGCCGGATCGGCCCAATCATGATGTTCTGGAGAACCGTGAGATGGGGAAACAGATTGAACTGCTGAAAAACCATGCCCATCTCCTGGCGGATATGGTTGATGTGGTTTTCGAACTGCCGGCCTTTCAGGGGGCGATTAACCTGTTTTCCATCCAGCCAGATTTCACCGCTGGATACGTCCTCCAGCATATTGATGGAGCGTAGCAACGTGCTCTTGCCCGAGCCACTGGGCCCGATGATGGATACGATCTTGCCCTTGTTGACGCTGAGGTCGATGCCTTTCAGCACCTCATGCACGCCATAGGCTTTGCGGATCTGCCGCACGTCGATCATGGGGGTCTGGGTGTTCATCGGATGGCTTCCGCTTTTCTGGCAGCTTTCCTCAGCAGGAATTCCATCGCCAGATTGACGATGTAATAGAGAATGGCTGCGGTGAAATAGAATTCAAATGGGCGATAGGTCTCGCTGATGGCGCGCTGCGCATTCAGCACCAACTCGGCAATGCCCAGCACAGAGAGAACGGCGGTATCCTTCAAGAGGATGATGCTGTTGTTGCCAACCTGCGGCAAGGCGGTGAGCATCGCCTGCGGCAGGACGAAGAACCGAAGCGTTGCAGACCGGCTGAAGCCGAGCGACCTTGAGGCCTCTGCCTGCCCGGGATCGACCGCTTGTAGGGACGCCCGAAAAATATCGGCGTTGTAGGCGGCATAATGCAGGCCCAAGCCAACCACCCCGGTCCAGAAGGCAGGCAGCATGATGCCGATCTGTGACAGGCCGTAGTAGAAGAGATAGAGTTGCAGGAGCAAGGGTGTGCCCATGAACAGGAACACGACGCCGCGCAGCGGAAAAGCAAGAAGCCTTGGTCCATAGAGCGTCGCGACCGCAATGGCGATGCCGACAAGGATGCTGATGCCCCCGGCCAGAACGGTAATCAGAACCGTCCAGAGAATGCCCGTCCACAGGATGCCGAAATAGTCGGGAACAACACTGAAATCGAGGCTCATAGGGCTGCCTTCCTGCCGTGATCCACGGCACGTTCAAGGGCGTGCACGATCAGCGATATTGCTGCAACGATGATGAGATAGGCCGCGCCCGCACAGGCAAACACTTCGAACGGTTTGAAGGTGGAGGTGACAAAACGCTGCGCCGAATAGGTCAGTTCAACCACACCAATTGTCGACACCAGTGCGGTGCTCTTGCACAGGATGACGGTGTTGACGCCCAGCGAGCGGATCATCAGGGGTGCCGCTTGTGGCAGAATGAACAGCCGCATGGTGTCAAAACGACCAAAGCCAAGCGACCGCGATGCCTCGTTCTGCCCCCGGTCGACGGCCAGAACAGCTCCCTTCATGCCTTCCGACATGTAGGCACCGATGTTAAAACCCATGGTGACGACGCCCGCCAGAAAGGGCGTCAGTTCAAGGCCCATCTGTGGCCCGCCAAAATAGACGAGAAACAATTGCACCAGAAGCGGAGTCCCGCGCATGATACTGACATAGGCGGCGGCCGCCCACCGCGCTGCGCGCATACGCGAGAAACTGGCGATAGTGATGGTGACTGCCACAACCAGCCCGATGGCCAGCGAACACACGGTGAGACCAATGGTCAAAACCGAGGCTTGCGCCAGAAAGGGCAGAATTTGCCGTATGAGTTCGATATCCATTCCAGCCTTTCGGGACAGGCTGGCACAACCGGTCAAGGGTCTGCCAAGCCGTCCAAGGATGTTCGCCCGCACACCCCGTTCACAAGGGGGTGCTCGCCTGTTGCGTCAGCGAAAAATGCCCATAGAAACGCAATTCCGCTCGTAGCGGCAAAGCGTTAGCGGATATCCGAGCCGATCCATTTTTCCGATATGGCCTTGTACGTGCCGTCCGCCATCATGTCATCGAGAGCCTTTTGCATGGCGGCTGCCAGCTCCGGGTTGTTCTTGCGGATGGCAATGCCAATGTCAAAGCGCGGCAGGGTTTCATCCTTGATCTGCTTGATCTGCGCATTGCTCGTTTTCATGGCCACCAGAACCGGTACGTCATCGGCGATCATCGCGTCAATTCGACCAGCGCTGAGATCGATCATCATTTCGGGAAGGCCCTTGTACGTCCGCACATCGTACTTGTTCTGCTCACGAACCCATTTTTCCGAGGTTTCGCCCAGCGTCACACCGATCGATTTGCCCTCGAGTTCGGCAAGAGCCTTGGTTGGCTCGCCAGCGCGAACAAACAGGCCGAGGCCGGAGCGGTAGTAGGGACCGACAAAATCCACGGCCTTCTTGCGCTGGTCCGTGATGCCCATGGAGCCAATGATCGTGTCGTAACGACCGGTGACGAGGCCGGCGATGATGCCATCCCACGCCGTCGTGACGATTTCCGGCTCAACCTTCAGGCGACGCGCGATTTCGGAGCCGACATCCACATCGAAACCGACGACCTTATTGGCGTCATCGACAAAACTGAAAGGTGGGAACACGCCGGAGAGGGCGATGGATAACTTGCCCGCCTTTTCAATTTTTTGCAAATCCTCGGTCATGGCAGGGCTCGCAGCCACGCACAACGCGCCTGCAATCAGTACAGCAGAAAACAGTTTTGGCATTCTCATGAATTTCATCTCCCATTGACAGCCGTGAGGAGTGGCTGCGTGATCTGTCGTGACGTTGAGGCGGCATAGATCGGTAAGGTGAAGCGATTGCTGGTTTTCTTGGATGATCCCGCTTTATAGCCAGAACCACTCTCCCTTATCACGCTCAATTAGTATGCATGAATCTGTGTAAAGAAAAGAAAGCAAAGTGATTGATTTTCGCAATTATTGACGAAATAAGCAGTGGATTGACAGAAAAGGAACTGCTGCTTGGATGATCTCGATAAGCGATTGATTGCAGAGTTGCGCATCAACGGAAGGGCCTCGCTTCCGCAACTGGCACAACTGTTGGGCGTGGCACGGGCAACCGTTCAGAAGCGGCTGGATCGGCTGATTGCCGACGGGAGCATCAAAGGGTTTACCGTGCGTTTGAAAGACGACGTGGGTAAGGACTCGATCCGCGCATTCATTCTCATTGAGATGGCGGGCTCCCCGCGCGCAACCACTGCCGCCATCAAGCGGATTCCCGGCATCGTATCGCTGTCCAATACAAATGGCGTCTGGGATATGATAGCCGAAGTGGATGTCGCCTCCATGCCCGAGCTGAACGACTTGATCTCTACCGTGCGCGCCGTTGATGGTGTGGCAAAAAGCGAAACTTTTTTAATGCTGGGACCAGCTTAACGGCTCACGCCATGTCGCCCTGTCAACTGGCGGGCAAACGCACCAGCCGGGCTTCATCATCGATCACGTGTAAACGGCGAGGCACAGCGTCGCCCCAGTGCCAGACGATCAGGTTCAGATCGTCCGCGCTGGAGCCCGGTGCATAGCTTCGCACCAGCAGAGCGTTAAAGCCCTGTGCCGTCAACCGACGGGCAAAATCCTGCGTGTCTGCGATACCGTTTGCCTTCATCTGGTCGCGCCAGCTGGGCGTGGCAAGGCGTTCTTCTGTCATGTCGTGCGCGGTCAAAGCATCCATGTCCCGGCTGTCGAACACCCGATCAATGTCTGCGTCATAGGACACCAGCGTGGTCGGTTGCAGATTTCCCACCTGATTGGCTTCCCGCACCGCCGCCATGATTGACAGGGAGGTGTAAAGTGCTGCCATACCCTTTGGGTTGAAGCGCCCGCCGTAGAGCTCTGCGCCTTTGCCCGATAATGGTTCGAAAGCGTAGCGCGGGTTCAGCGCACGGTAGAGTTTGCCCTGATAGCGCATGGCTCAGGCGTAGACGCCTGCATCAACCGCATCGATGTAATCCAGCACATCGTCGGCTCGCCCATCACGCACAAGCTGCATGGCGGTCTGGCCGGAAAATCCCGGTAAGGGTTCGGAGCGATACCACGCATAGGCCATCAGGTTGGAGCCGAAGCGGGGCTCGACCTTATTGACGATCTCCACCATTTCACGCAGGCGCTTCTGCGTTTTGTCGGAGCGCACACGGTCCTTGCGCTGAATGGCGTCAATGCCGAGGCCAACGGTGCGGGCAATCTCATCGCTGGTCGTGCGAAACGCTTCAGCAATCTTACGCGGTGCAAAAAGCCCGCCATCTGCATATTGCGCAAGGCCCATGATGCTGCTCTCCAGATGCCTGTTTACATGACGGTATATAGCGTCAAAATGACCGGCAAACAAGAGGGCAGTGTTTTGACTTTGTCTGAGGGTCGGATGATATATAGAAGGTGTTTACATCAAGGGGGTGGCGATGGTCGAGCTTGGGTTCATGGGTGGTGCCGGGTGGTTCTGCACCGCGATTGGCGTTTGACGCCATGCCCATGGCAAACGCGGAACCCGGCGTGCCTTCGGATCGACTCAGGATCGGCTTCGTGCTGGCGCGATCCTTCACGCTTTCGGCTTTTGCCTTGTTTGTCGACACGCTGCGACTTGCCAGCGACGAGTTCGACCGGTCTGGCCGCGTGCTTGCCGATTGGGAGGTGCTGGGAAGCACGCGTCATCTCATCACGTCCAGCTGCGGGGTCAAGGTTGCAGCCACCTCTGATTTTGTCGATCCCGGCCGGTTCCATTACATCGCCGTGGTCGGTGGCCTGCTGAACAACGATACGGTCATTGATCGCGACACCGAAGACTACCTGAAGACAGCGGCGGCAAAAAAGGTTCGGCTGTTGGGCATCTGTACCGGTACGTTTATTCTGGCGGAGTTGGGGCTGATGAACGGCCACCGCACCTGCGTCAGCTGGCTGCACTACAACGCATTCCGGCAGCGTTTTCCCGATCTTCCCGTGCGATCCGACAGAATTTTCAACCTTGACCGCACCAGAGGCTCCTGCGCAGGGGGAAGCAGTGCGGCAGATATGGCAGCCACCATTGTCCGGCGGCATATCAGCAAGAAAGCCGAGCGCAATGCGCTTGAGGTGCTGCATATCGAAAAAGCCCGCACCGGCCTTGCCATCCAGACGCGTCAGCCCCTGTCTATCGAGGTGAGAGACCCGCGCTTGCGCGCCGTGCTGATCATGATGGAGAGTCATGTGGAAGGTACGGTGGAGATAGCCGAGCTTGCCAGCTCCGTCGGTCTGTCCCGGCGGCAGCTTGAGCGGTTGTTCATGAGCGAGACCAATGCCTCGCCTGCTGCCATTTACCGCCGGGTGCGTTTAGAGCGTGCGCGGCAACTCATTCTGACGACGAAAGCACCGCTAATCGAGATTGCGTTGGAAGTGGGGTTTGAAAATGCCTCGCATTTTTCCCGCGCTTTCTCCAAGACGTTTGGGCAATCTCCCACCAGACTGCGCAGTCAGCCGGTCGAATGAGCCCGCTATCGTAACATTTCCAACAAAATCGGAAGGGCGAACATGATCGTCAGTTAAGCCTTGAGGGGGGCCGTCCTGACAGCTTCGTCCTGGATGAGGTCCAACCGTGCTGGTCTCTGGGTGACGGCGGTTGATGGTGTTGAACCACTTCTTGCCCCCGATTGCCGATCTGGAAACGGGCGATCATATCCCGCAGGTGTTCGGCTTCCGTTGCAAGCTTAATGCCCGCAGCACTGGTCTGTTCAACCATTGCGGCATTCTGTTGCGTCACCTGGTCCATCTGGTTGATGGCAACGTTCACTTCGGAAAGACCAAGGGATTGTTCCCGCGCGGAAGTCGCGATGGAACTCATATGATCGTTGATGTCGACGATATACGCCTCGATGGATTTAAGTGCTGCGCCCGTGTCGCTGACAAGCTTCACGCCACCCTCCACCTGTGCGGTCGAATTCATGATGAGCTGTTTGATCTCCTTGGCGGCCCTGGCGGATCGTTGGGCCAGTTCCCGCACCTCCTGAGCCACCACTGCGAAACCCTTGCCCGCCTCACCGGCGCGTGCAGCCTCCACGCCGGCATTCAAGGCCAGCAAATTGGTCTGGAAGGCGATATCATCGATAACGCCGATAATATTGGAAATCTCCGTCGATGAGGCCGAGATTTTCTGCATGGCATCAACTGCGCTGGAAACGACCACGCCCGCTTGGCGAGCGCTGTTGTTGGCTGCATCGGCGATATCTTTCGCGTCGTTCACGCGCTTGGATGCATTCGTGACATTGGCTGTGATCTGGTCGAGTGCGGCGGCAGTCTCCTCCAGTGAAGCGGCCTGATGTTCTGTGCGCTTAGACAGATCTTCCGCCCCCTGACTGATCTCGTGCGAGCCGTCGCGGATGGATCGGCTAGCCAGCGCAACGGTGGCCAGCGTTTCTGCCAGTTGCGCCGCAGCCACGTTGAAATTCTGGCGCAAGCTTTCAAAATCGGCGGCAAATGGCTCTCGCAGTTCGAAAGTGAGGTTTCCTCTCGCCAGATTGTCCAGCCCGTCCGCAAGGCCCCGTGTCGCCTGTGTCATGGCCTCCGTCCGGTTGCGTTCGATCATGGCATTGCGGTGCCGTTCCTCGTCGGCCAGATTGCGCTGGCGTATGGCCTCTTCCTCTATCTGTTTTGCCTTCAGGCCGTTTTGCTTGAACACTTCGACTGCCCGTGCCATCGCACCGATATCGTCGGTCCGGGCCGTGTCGGTAACGCCGGTGTCGAGATGGCCACCCGCCAGTCGCTCCATTGTTGCAGTGATGCGCCGCACAAGAACCGAGATGCTTTTGCTGATGAGAAAGGCGATGGCGATACCTAAGACGATGGCCCCGGCGGAGGCGACAATGCCGGTCCACAGAACGCTTTTGACTGTCGTGCGGGCGCTATCCACGCTCATGTTGCGCGATGCAGTCAACGCAGCTTTCAAGGCCTCCGCACTGTCGCCAATCTCCACACCAATGTTATTGAGGCTGGTGCTGGTTGCGGTGACGCCCTTTGTCGTTTCGAGCAATTTCGTGTGGCTGGCGGTCAGTTTGGCAATCGGTGTCTCTAGTCTGGCAATGGTCGCCTTCAGCCAGACATCGTCGGTTTGCAATCCCTGGAGCGAAGCAAATTCACGCGCGACCCGTTCAAGTTCGGACCCGGCATTGTCCGCGTCCGCGCTGTTGCCCCGCATGGTGTAGCGCGTCGCATAGGTAACATAGGCCTGCACGTTTTCCTGAAGTCTTGCCGAAACGCTTGCCTCCGAAGCGCCGATACGCACTAGATTCTTTGTTATGGAATTGACCGTATTGACAAGGTTTGCACCTGCTGAAACGATTGTCGAATAGGCTGATTGGCGCGCCTTGATCTCGGAAACAAGCTGGTCAAAAGACTGCGTATAGCGGTTCAGAATGGCAGATATTTCGTCGGTGGGCAGGTTCACCGAGCGTTTGATATCCTCCAGTTTCGTGATGAGCTGGGTCTGTGCCTGGCGGGCTGCCACCTGTTCGCCCGCCGTTGGCGAGCCGAAATACCGGGTGATCAGACGGCGGGTATCCAAAACGTCCCGGTCGAACTTTGCAATCGCTTCAGACGCTTCGGTTGCCTTTACGACATTTTCCATCTCGATGCGTACCGAGCGCAACTGCATGTCGTACAGGAATGCGATCAGCGCCAGAAGGGCCACAAACATGCCGAACCCCGCAACAATGCGGGCCCGAATGCTGGTGGAAGACAGTGTTGCAAAGAATCGTGTCATGGATCAGCTCCCGAACGTCTGGATCGCGTCGAGCGTGGTCTTGCCGAACATGCTCTCGAATTGCGAACGCGATTTTTGAATCGCTGCAACAAAGGCGGGCCGGTCAACATCGGTGATGACAGTCATTCCCCGACGCTCCAGTTCCTTAATATCCGCCTTTTCAGTTTTGTCGTTAACCTGTCGGGAAACGGGTGCGGCTGACTTTGCAGCAAGCATCATTGCCTCCTGTTCCTCGGCGGTCAGCGCATCGAACGTACGTTTTGCGACCATCAGTGCAACCGGTGAATAGACATGGTTGGTTATGCTCAGATATGTTTGCACCCGATCAAAGTTCGCATTCTTGATGTTTCCGACCGGGTTTTCCTGCGCCTGAAAACTTCCATCCGCCAAGGCCGCATACAGATCGGGAAAGGGCATTGGCTGCGCATCCGCGCCGAATGCCTTGAAGGCCGTCACCATAACCTCGGATTGCGGAACCCGGATTTTCAGCCCCGCAAGATCCGCCGGCGTGCGCACCGGCCTGTCGCGGGTCGTGACCTGACGCAAACCGTTTTCGCCCCAGCACAATCCGACAATCCCAGCGGGGTAGAGATCTCGCAGAGCTTGCTCTCCAATGGGCCCGTCGAGCACGGCGCGCGCGTGCTGAAGATCGCGAAAGAGGAAAGGAGTGTCGAAAACGCCAAGTTTGGGAGCGATGGTTTTTGCGGCGTAACCGGCGCTGCTGGCAATCGCCAGATCGAGCGTACCGGCCGCAAGGTCCTCCGACATTTCTTTCTCGCCACCCAGGGCTCCGCCAAAGTAAATCTCGACCCGGATGCTTCCGCCGCAAAGTCTGGAGAGTTCGCGGCCAAATTCCTGCGCCATCTGGTCAGTCTGTGCACCCTTACCGTTGGAAAGGCCCAGCTTGAGAACTTTCGTCAGGGCGGGGCTGGCGTGTGCTTGGCTGACAAACGGCACGGTGATGGCCGCTGCTGCCAATGACAGGAACGAACGCCGGGTCGCCCTGTGTTCCTTTGCCAATGTATACGGATGAGGCATAAGTACGCGTCCCCTTTATCGCCGACGTTCTTCTTGCAAGTCATGCGGTTGGCGATCTGCGCGGATGAGCCGCAAGGCTGCGGACAAACGAGCCGTGATGCGCAAGCCGCCAACGCTTCGGACGGGTGTTACGGTTTCACATTGGAAATCACCGCCGCATCATGCGGCTGCCGGAGGGAACAAGCGGCGGACCTGACACCACTGTCCACAATGCATCTATTGTGCATCACTACTATAAAAAGTTCGTAAACTTTTGGTCGATTTCGAACTGGGTCAGGTACTCCCGGTTGCCTGTCTCGCAGCTACCTTGGGCCATCGCAACCGGTTTCACATCATGGTTTTAAAAGAGCAGATGCACCTTCATTGATTTCACACGGTCGCTTGCAAGTTCAAAGGCTTTCACAGCTTGGTCTATAGGCAGTTGGGCGGTTAACAGCGGACGCACGTCTATACGACGATTTGCGATCAGCCGCGCGGCCCACGCGAATTCGTGATCGAAGCGGAAGGTCCCGCGCAGCACAATCTCCTTGGTGACAATGGCGCTGATAGGCAGGCTGACCTCCTTGCCAAGACCAACTGCGACAATCGTTCCCCGTGGGCGCACGACATTCAGCAAACCAGCCATGACCGCGCCATTGCCGGAGCATTCGAAGGCGGCGTGAAATGTACCCTTGCCGCCTGCATACGGCGCGAGCGCGTCCGGTTGTTCGGCGGTGTTGAGCACCACATCCGCCCCCACCGCTTTGGCGATTTCAAGCGCGGGCGATGAGATATCGGTGGCGACAATTTCGCTGGCACCGGCAAAACGGGCGGCAAGAATCGTCAGGCAGCCAATGGTGCCGGTGCCGGTTACCAGAACCCGTTTGCCCACGAGCGAGCCCGCCTGTTCGATGGCGTGGAGGCACACAGCCAAAGGTTCGCAACAGGCGGCCTCTTCGAACGGCGTATCAACGCCGACCGGGACGGCCTGCTCGGCCTCAACGACGATCTGCTGGCGAAACAACCCCTGCACATGGGGAAAGCGCATGGCAGACCCGTTGAAGCGCATCTCCATGGCATGTTGACGCATCCCGTCGCGCATAAACTCGCAGTCGCCGGACGGTCGGCTCGGGTTGATGGCGACGCGCTGGCCAATGGTGAGGTTGGACACGCCATCGCCCAAAGCAAGAATTTCACCCGCCGCCTCATGGCCGAGAATCATCGGCTCACGAACCCGCACCGTGCCAAAACCCGCATGGTGGTAGTAATGAAGATCAGAGCCGCAAATGCCCCCAGCCTTGACACGAATGCGCACCTCGCCCGGTCCGGGGTCGCCCACGGCTACATCTTCGATGCGCAGATCATGTTCCTTGTGAATGACGACCGCTTTCATGGGAAAATCCTTCATGCATTGACTTCTGTCTGGGGTGCGCTGATGTGCCTAGAGTTGAGCGAGCCAGCCGCCGTCCACATACAGTGTCTGGCCGTTGATATAGTCGGAGGCCGGGCTGGACAGGAAGATTGCAGCGCCGACCAGCTCCTCCGGCTTGCCCCAGCGACCGCTGGGGTTGGAGGCCCGGACCCACGCATCAAATTCCTTGTTCTCGCTCAGCGCTTCGTTCATCTCCGTCAGGATGTAGCCGGGGCCAATGGCGTTGGACTGAATACCGTGGGGTGCCCACTCCACGGCCATGGTGCGGGTAATGGCCGTTATGGCACCCTTGGCGGCGGTGTAGGGCGCAACCGTGGCGCGGCCTGCCGCGCTGGTCAGCGAAGCGATATTGACGATTTTGCCGCCGCGCTTGCGCGCAATCATGCGTTTGGCGGCCTCGCGGGCGACGAGGAAGGAGCCGGTAAGATTGACATCCAGAACCCGGCTCCAGTCCTCAACGGCAAGTTCAACCATAGGCTTGCGAAACTGGACGCCGGCATTGTTGATGAGAATGTCGATCTCATGACCCTCACGGTCGAAGGCTTCAAACGCCGCGACAATCGACGCCTCATTGCCCACGTCAAACGCTTTGCCGAAGGCACGATGCCCCTTGGCAGACAGTGCCTCGACAGCATGTGCAACACCATCGTCCCGAGTGCCGTTGACAATGATCGTTGCACCGGCCTCTGCCAGGCCTTCGGCGTAGCTCAAGCCGAGGCCACGGGTTGAACCGGTGATGAGCGCCGTGTGACCGGTGAGATCAAAAAGCTTTTTCAACGACATTTCGAAACCATTGATGGAATGAAAGGGAATGGGCGGTGCCCCCGCCCACCGGATTAGCGCAGCCAGCCTGCGGGCACCATGATCAGTTGCGGGAACAGCACAAACAGGAACAGCAGGGCGGTATAGGCCAGCAGGAAGGGCAGCATGCCCTTGATAACCTGATCAAGCTCTACCCGCGCAACACCGGACACAACGTTGAGAACGGTTCCGACGGGCGGTGTAATCAGGCCGATCGCGTTGTTCATCATGAACATCACGCCGAAGTAGTAGGGGTCGATACCAGCCTGCTTCACCAGCGGCATCATGACGGGCGTCAGGATCAGGATGGTTGGCGTCAGATCGAGCGCGGTGCCGACGAGGAACACCACCACCATGAGAATGAACATGAAGAGGATCTTGTTCTCCATGAACGGCGCGATGGTTTCGCCAATTTCCTGCGGAATGTTGGCAACCGTAATCAGCCATGCCGATACATAGGCCGCCGCCACCAGAAACATGATGGTGCTGGCTGTCTTTGCCGCCTGCAACAGCAGTCCGGGGACCACCGGCAATTTGAGTTCGCGGTAGACGAACAGACCGATGAAGAACGAGTAGACCACCGCCACAACGCCAGCTTCCGTTGGCGTAAACATGCCGCTTTTCATGCCGCCGACGACGATGACCGGCAGAATGAGCGCCCAGACACCTTCGCGCAGGGCGCGTAGCAAGGTTCTGAAATCAAACGCTGTGGTGGACGCCATGCGCTCGTCTTTGCGCGCATAAAAGTACCATGTCACCATCAGCGTAGCCGCCATCATCAGGCCGGGAGCAATACCCGTCATAAACAGGCGTGTGATGGACAATTCAGCCGCAACACCGAAAACAACGAAGGCGATAGAGGGTGGCAGCAGCGGTGCCACGATGCCGGCTGAGGAAATCAAACCCGCCGATAGAGGCACAGGATAGCCCGAGCGGCGCATCAGCGGGATGACAACTGCGGCAAGGGCAGCACAATCGGCAATGGCGGAGCCGGAAATGGACGCCAACACAAGAGCAGCAAACACAGCAACATAGCCAAGCCCGCCCCGGAAATGGCCAACGGCGGCAATGGCGACGTTGACAATGCGCTTGGAAACACCGCCCGCATTCATCAACTCACCAGCGAAAACGAAAAAGGGCAGCGCCATCAGCGGATAGTTGTTGGCACCGTCCAGAACATTTTCGGCGAGAATCTGCACATCGAAAATGTCCAGATGGATCATCAGGAACACGCCGCAGATCAGTAGCGAAAAGGCGACGGGAATGCCGAGCAGCATGGCCCCGCACAAGGACGCGACGAAAACGACAATAGTCATAGCTGTATCCCCCTTAGATTGCCGTTATTCGATCAGTTCATCGGCATTGCTGGCAAAAATCTGGTCATTCGGAATGCGACCCGTGGCAACATCGAAGATCGTGCGGATGGTCAGAAGGCCCATGCCGATGCAGCACAGCACACAGGACAGATAGACCCAGCCGAGCGGTATACCGGCAACGGGGGAATAGTTTTCAAGATTGTCGACCACCTGATGCCACGCACCAACACCCAGCAGATAGCAACAGACCAGCGTGGCGAGATCGCCAACGACCCGCACCACACGCTGCGCCTTGAACGGCATGGCGCGAACCAGCCCGTTGACGCCCAGATGCGCCCGGTCCCGCAAAGTGAGAAATGCCCCGATGAAGATAAGCCAGACAAACAGAAAGCGCGACAGTTCTTCTGACAGGGTGATGCCGGAATTGAAGCCGTAACGCAGAACCACGTTTCCGAAAATCAGGACAACCATCAGCGCAAGGATGACCATCAACAGCTTTTCAAGCGTGCCAAAGAGAATGCGGGATATCATGATTGCCCCTTCCAAAGATCCGTATTGAAGGTGCCTCCGGGCAGTTCGCCCGGAGGGTTGAACCGGAGTGGCTTACTTCTGGTCGCGAACCTTCTGGATTGTCCCCATGATGTCATCGACCAGTTGAGCTCCGACAACGGGCTTGTACTTTTCAATCACGGGCAGTGTGGCAGTGCGCAGTTTTGCCAGTTCCGCATCGGGCAGGGTGGTAACGGTCATGCCCTGTTCCTCCAGTTCGGCCACGACCTTGGCGTTGCCCTCATCCATCAACTGGCGCAGATACACCATGGACTCCTTGCCCGCCTTGACGATGGCGTCCTGATCAGCCGGCGTCAGCGCCTCCCAGAACTTTTTGGAGGTCACGAGAATGCAGGGCGTGTAAACGTGGTTGGTGGTGGTGCCGTATTTCTGCACCTCGTAGATCTTGTTGGCGTACATGTGGATGTAGGGATTTTCCTGTCCATCCAGCGCGCCGGTCTCCAGCGCGGTAAATACCTCCGCATAGGACATCGGCAGGGCGTTGGCCCCAATGGCCTTCCAGCTATCCAGTGCCACCTGGTTCTGCATGACGCGAACCTTCAGGCCCTTGATGTCGTCGGCCGTTTTGACCTCGTGCTTGTTGTTGGACAACTGGCGAAAACCCGTTTCACCCCAGGCGACACCATGCAAATTGTGCGGCTCCAGCTTTTGCATCAACGTTGTGCCGATGGGCCCAAGAAACACCGCATCGACTTCCTTCATGTTGTTGAACAGGAATGGAAAGTCGAAGACCTGAACTTCCTTGATCTTACCGGCGATCGGGGCCAGCGAGCCGTAGAACATTTCCTGCGTGCCGCTCTGGGTGGATTGCAGCATCTTGTCGTCGCCACCCAGCATGCCGCCGTGGTACACGTTCATTTTGACGCGGCCTTCGGTATAGGTGTTGGCAAGCTCGGCAAACCGCGTCAGGGCCACCGCTTGCGGGTGTTCTTGCGGCATGGCATGGCCGAGTTTGGCCTTGATCTGCTGGGCACTGGCTATGCCGCCGGTTGCCACCGAGGCAAGCATGGCAACTGCGAGCACGCCCGCAAGCTTCATCATTCTGCTTTTCATGGTCTCTCTCCCTTTGGTTCTGTCAAAACGGCGGACTCCTCTCCGCCTCTCGACCCTGTGCCCACGCAACACGCGCAACAGGATCAAAGTCTATCACCATTCTGCCACGCTGCCATCGGCATGACGCCAGACGGGATTGCGCCAGCGGTGACCTTCCTTCGCGCGCTCGATTACATAGTCCTCGTCAATCTCGATCCCAAGGCCGGGCCCTTGCGGTATCGCCACGAAACCATCGGCATAGGCGAACACGTCCTTGTTGGCGATGTAATCGAGAATATCGTTGGTCTCGTTGTAGTGAATGCCGAGGCTCTGCTCCTGAATAAACGCGTTGTGGCTGACCGCATCGATCTGCAGGCAGGCAGCCAGCGCAATGGGGCCGAGCGGGCAATGGGGGGCCAGCGCCACATCGTAGGCTTCCGCCATGGCGGCAATTTTCCGGCACTCGGTAATGCCGCCTGCATGGGACAGGTCCGGCTGAATGATATCCACGTAGCCCTCGGACAATACCTGCTTGAAATCCCAGCGGGAATAGAGCCGTTCGCCCAGTGCGATCGGCGTGGAGCAATGATTGGCAATTTCTTTCAGTGTTTCGCGGTTTTCCGACAGAACCGGCTCTTCGATAAACATCAACTTGAAGGGTTCCAGCTCTTTTGCCAGAACCTTGGCCATGGGCTTATGAACGCGACCGTGGAAGTCCACGCCGATGCCGATATGCGGCCCGACGGCGTCACGGATAATAGCGATGGTTTCAATCGCCTTCTCGACCTTGTCATTGGTATCGACGATCTGCATTTCCTCGCAGCCATTCAGCTTGATTGCCTTGAAACCGCGGGCGACGACATCGCGCGCATTGCGCGCCACATCGGCAGGGCGATCTCCGCCGATCCAGGAATAGACCTTGATACGGTCACGCACCTGACCGCCCAGCAACGAATGAACGGGCTGATTGAGTGCCTTGCCCTTGATGTCCCACAGGGCCTGATCAATGCCGGCAATCGCACTCATATGCACGGCACCGCCCCGGTAGAAGCCGCCGCGATACATGACGGTCCAGTGGTCTTCAATCAGGAAGGGATCCTTGCCGATCAGGTAGTCTTCGAGTTCATGAACGGCGGCCTGAACGGTGAGCGCACGGCCTTCCACAACGGGTTCTCCCCAGCCGACAATACCGTCATCGGTTTCTATTTTGAGAAACAGCCAACGGGGCGGCACGATATAGGTTGTGAGCCGTATGATCTTCATGAACGTCGGTCGCTCCCTCAAATCCTGCTGGCAAAACACCACAAAGCGCACGTTTCTCGAACTCGTGGATGCCTTTGGCAACCGCGATGTGTCGATCGTTTCACGACCGTGCATTCTGTCGGTGTATGGGTCTCCTCCCCAGCCACGCATAATCGAGCTAAAATAAATCCTATTTATTGTCAATATTCATGCGATTTATTTTTGCGTTTGAATTTGGTATGCCTGCGCGGAGCGGAGGAACAGTCATGCAGGACCAGAAGCGGACCACACACCAAAAAGACACCAGAAGTGGCAGGCGACCAGTCAAGGATGGTCTCCTTCACAATCTGGTGGACAGGATCGTATCCGGCGACATGGCCGAAGGGTCTATACTGCCCAATGAGGCGGAACTGCAGGAGCAGTTTGGTGTCAGCCGCACCACGTTGCGGGAATCCATGCAGCATCTTGTGGCGCAGGGCATGGTGCGCTCCCGCACCCGTGCGGGAACAGTGGTATTGCCACGTCAACAGTGGAATTATCTGGATCCCATCGTGCTGGACGCGGCCATGCGGCATCCCAAGGACGAACAGTTCTATACGTCCTTGATCGACGCTCGCATGGTGCTGGAACCGGCAGCAGCTGCCGCCGCCGCCGAACAAGCCACGACCGCACAGATGATGGTGATCGCAAATGCGTTCGATGCCATGGTGGCTGCCCACTCCCTGTACACCGATGCATGGAGCGAGGCGGACCTTGACTTCCACACGGCCATTATCAACGCCTCCGGAAACTGGGTCTTCCGTCAGTTTGCGGTCGCCATTGGCGCGGCTTTGTTGGCCAGTTTTCGCATTACGAACCGTGCCAGTCAGTCGCACGAGCGTGCGCTGGACAGGCACAATGCGGTGCTGGAAGCTATCCGTATGCGCAAACCGGAAGCGGCACGAGATGCCATGAATGTGCTGGTGGAAGGTGCGCGATTTGAACTGCAGGAGGCCTTGCGGCTGGGGAAGGGAAGTGTCCCCATCATGCCGATCGGCTCCTGATGTGTTCAAATGCTACAGAGACGAGGTGCGTGTCGTCAGATCTGCGCGCTCGTAGACGCTCGGTAAAAGTTCTGTGCCCAATCCCGGCCCTTCCATCGGCAGGACCCGACCGTTCACTATCCGTGGCAGTTCGGTGACGAGTTCCTTGTACCAACCGGTGTAGAAGGCCCGCACCGATTCCTGAATCAACGTATTGGGTTGCGACAACGATGAGTGGACGGCTGCCACATAGGCGACCGGGCCGGTGCAATCATGGGGCGCGTAAGGTCTATGGTAGGTGTCGGCAAGAGCGGCAATCTTGCGCCCTTCCGTCAGCCCGCCGGTCCAGACCAGATCGGTCATGACCACACCTATGGCTCCGGCTTCCAGCATGTCCTTGTAGGGGAAGCGTGATCCCAGTGTTTCAGAGGCGCAAATCGGCACCGTTGTCGAGGCGGCAAGCTCTTTCAGGGCGGATACGGAATTCATGCGGATCGGGTCTTCATACCACGTGGGGTCATAGGCCTCGAGCACCCGGGCGATGCGTTTGGCCGTGGGCAGGTTCCAGAGGCAATGGAATTCCACCATGATCTGCATTCTGTCGCCGACCGCCTTGCGAATTTTTTCGAACGGCTCAACGGCGCGGCGCATTTGCTCGGCGGTGATGAACCGGCCGTCGTTCTCGATGGCAGCCGGATCAAACGGCCAGATTTTCATGCCGGTGATTCCCTGTTCCAGAAGGCTTTCCGCAATGGCGCCGGCATTGGTCATAAAGCCGTTCAGGTCCTCATAGGGGCCATCCGCAGCCCCGAAATTCCAGGTATCGACGGGCTTGATCTTGTTGGAGCGCACATAACCATAGCCGGCGCAGGTGTTGTAGACGGGCACACTGTCGTGGCAAAGGCCGCCCAGCATCTGGTGCACCGGCTGGCTACACACCTTGCCGAAAATATCCCACAACGCCAGATCAATCGCCGACGCTGCCCGGTACTCCGCACCCGTAGACGCCTGAGCCATGGGCAGATTGACCATTTCACGCGAGTGGGCTTCAATGCGCAGGGGATCCCTGCCCAGCAATCGCCCGGCCAGCACATCGTGGATATGCGCCTCTACCGATGCTGCGCCGTAAAATGTTTCGCCCAGCCCCGTCACTCCGGCATCGGTCTCGACGTGAACCCACAGCACGTTTGCAAACTCTTCAAGCCGGTACGTTCTGATTGCGGTGATTTTCATTGTTCCTCCCAGACAAGCCAAACCAAGGCAGCGGTCAAGGCATAATCCGGATTGTAAAATGTCACAACATGTTTATGCTTTAACCAGAAGGATTTTCATATGAACGATGCGTCCACCGTTTTAGAACCACCCTCGGGCCACAAAAAAGCACGCCAAAACCGTATCAATCATCTGGACCTTGCCTATGAGCGTATCGAACAGCTGATCGTGACATGCGAGCTGGCACCCGGGCGTGAGCTTTCCCTTCAAGACCTGCAAACGCTGACGGGGTATGGCCGAACGCCTGTTCATCATGCCGTTAATCGACTTTCGCATGATACGTTGATCATCATCCGCCCGCGCCACGGGCTTCGCATTGCCCCGATCGATCTGTCGCGCGAACGCTTGCTGTTGGACCTGCGCCGGAACCTTGAGCGCTTTGTCATCGAACTGGCTACACAGCGTTCCAGCGCGTCCCATCGCAATCGCATGTTGCATCTCAGCCGTACCTTACGGTTGCGCCGCGACGAGATGGGCATTGATGAATTCAACGAGATTGACCGGCGTATCGACCAGTTGTTTTTAACAGCCGCAGGAGAGCCGTTTGTCGAACATACGCTTCGTCCGTTGCACACGATGTTTCGCCGCACGGGCTGGCTCTATCATCGCCATATGCCCGAAAGTGCGGACTTGAAAGTTACGATCGATCTTCATCTGGCGGTTCTCGACGCCGTCGCCCATGGCCGTGTTGCGGCTGCGCTCCAGGAAAGCGATGCACTTATCGCATTTGTGGGTACAATGTTCGACGATCTCGAAGCCCACATCGATCCAAGCCTGCTGGATACCAGTATCGAGCCGCTGATCGGGTTTCAACATCCAGACTGATCAGCACTTCAACGCTTGATATCCTGACTGTTTGCCAAAACACCGGAGCGGCTTGAGCTGCGGATAATTTCCAGTAATCGCACTGTGGCTGGCGAGGGCTGTAAGCTGCTTGACCATATGCAGCCGGTAATGAGCGGGCTGATCTCTTCCTCAATCGGCTTTTGAAGAATTCGTTGAGCATTCAGCGACCAGGACCGGTGCACCATGTCCGAGAGGATGGAAATACCGTAACCGGCGGCTACAAAGCTGCGCACAGCTTCCATGGACTGGGTCCGGAAAACAATGTTGGGGACAAACCCGTATTTGTCCCAGTTTCGCTGCATGGTGTGCTCGTGATCATCCACCTGAACGACCACGTAGGGCTCATCGGTCAACTCCTGCAACGAAATCGTCTCCCGCGCGGCAAACCGGTGATCGAGACCGATCCAAAGCTGACGCTTGGACACGAGAAGGGGAGCCATTTCGAGACCTGTCGCGTCCGCTACATCCGAAATGAGGATAATGCCGAGATCAATCGTTCCCTGACGTACGCCTTCCTCGATATCATGGCGCGGCAGTTCGACCAGGGAAAGCTTCAGGCGCGGTAGTTCGCGCTTGATAACCGTGAGCAGGCGCGGAAGAAAGTAGCCCGAAACCGTGTAGCTGATGCCAACCGTAACAGCGCCTGCAATGTCACTTTCGTCAAAAGGCGGCAGGTCCATCAGTTCTTCGGCGGCCGATAACAGGGCCTGCGCATGATGCAGGAAAACCTCGCCCCGCGACGTCAGAAAGACGCCCTTGGAGTGGCGAAACAGCAGCTTGTATCCGAGCTCTTCCTCCAGCCCCTTGATTGCGATGGTGATGGAGGACTGGGTTACGTTCAAAACCGCTGCCGCGCGCGAAATCTGGCCGGTGGAAGCCGCCGCCACGAAATACTGAAGATGACGGATGGATGGCAGCATATAAATTTTTCTAATATTTCTAATGTAATATTTAAACTGGTTTCCCGGCGGTCGCAAGGGCATGCTTGTTCGTGGTGAGGATGGCGAACAGAAGAGTCGCTTCCTCATGACAACAAAAAAATTAAGGGAACCGACATGAAAAAGGGATTGGGTGCCATTGCCATGGCATTTGGAATGTTCGCTTCGCAAGTTTTTGCAGCACAGCCAACGGAGTCCATCAAGAGCGAAACGTTGAAAACCGTTCTGTCACGCGGCGCACTGAACTGCCCCGGCCACAACGGCTCATATCTGGGCTTTGCCGAAATCGACGACAAAGGAAACTGGAAGGGTCTCGATATCGACCTTTGCCGCGCTATGGCAACGGCAGTCTTCGGGACGCCGGACAAATCGAAGATCATTCCGCTCTCCTGGGTTCAGAGATGGCCTGCGCTTCAAGGGGGAGACATCGATATTCTCATCAAGATTTCAGCAGGCACCCTTTCGCGTGATACGGAACTGGGCTTTCAGTTTTCCAATCCCTATTATCTCGGCGCCACCCGTATTCTGGCCCACAAAAAGCTCGAGATTTCAGAATTGAAAGAAGCAGACGGTGGAACCGTGTGCGTTCTGGCGGGCTCGGTACAGGAAAAGCTGATTGCCAATTATGCTCAAAAGCTCGACATCAAGCTGCAAACTGTAGCGCTCGACAAATCAGAGGAGCTTCAGGAAGCCTATTTCTCGTCGCGTTGCGATCTTTATATTGAATTCGGCCCTACGCTGGCGATTACTCGTACCAAAGCGGCCAATCCTGATGATCACATTCTCCTGAAAGACACGCTTGCCCTGTCTCCGGAAGTCATGCTGGTCCGACAGAACGACGATGCCTGGCTCGATATTGCCAACTGGGTCATATCCGCCCTTCTGTTTGCAGAGCAGGAAGGCATAACCTCTCAAAATGTCGACGACATAAAGGCCGCGCCCTCAAGCCCGGAAATTGCCAAGTTTCTCGGCGCAAAGCCGGGTTTGGGCAAGCCGCTGGGGCTGGACGATGACTGGGCTTACAATGTCGTCAAGCATGTCGGCAACTACAGCGAGCTGTACGAGCGCAACATCGGTATGGGCTCCCCCTACAAAATGCCACGCGAGATCAACGCACTCTGGCAGAATGGCGGCGTTCTGTATCCCTACGTCATAGACTGACGGTTTTCGGTCCCCTTGCCGAACCAGTGTCGACACACAAAACTGCCTTTCAAGGAAAAAGCCCATGAAGTCTTGGAGCAGCCGCAGGGCGAGATATGCCTTGCTGCAAGCGCTGTACGTTGCCAGCCTTGCAACCATCATTTTAACATTTATCCTGCTGGCGCGGATCAAGCTTGCACAACAGGGGATCAATTCCGGGTTTGATTTCCTCTGGAAATCAACCGGATGGGAAATGACGTTTGCACTGGTCCCCACCAGTCCATCCGATCCCTACTGGTGGGTTTTGCTCATGGGCTTCCTGAATACGTTGCTTGTGGGCGTGTTGGGTCTGACGCTGGCAACGGCGCTGGGAATTGTCATCGGCACAGCGCGCATTTCATCCAATACCGCGCTGCGCATAATCGGCACAGTGTATGTGCAACTCGTCAGAAATGTGCCTCTGCTGGTACAGGTGTTCTTCTGGTACGCGCTCATAACCCGACTACCATCGCCGAAGAATGCCATCAATATTGGTGGCGTTTTTCTCAGCAATCGAGGGCTTTACGTGCCCCGGCTGAATGTGGAGGCTTGGGCCACGCTGGCCTCTGCTGCGATTTTTGCTGCCATGCTGCTGGTCTGTCTCTGGCTATCGGTTTTCGCGCGGGCGGGGTGGCTTCACGCCAAGCGTCAGCCGCTTATGGCGGGATCGGTTGCATCAGGTCTGGCCATCATGACGATGCTTTTTGTCATGGGGCATCAGACCGGGACGCCATTTGTCGACGAGCCGGTGTTCCGCGGACTGAACTTCCGGGGCGGTAGCCACATCCAGCCCGAATTCTTCACGATCGTTCTCGCTATCGCGATATTCGGCGGTGCCTATGTCGGAGAGATTGTTCGAGGAGGCTTTCTGGCTGTGTCGCCCGGCCAGATCGAAGCGGCACGCTCACTTGGGCTGAAAACCTGGCATGTCTTCAGCCGCATCCAGTTTCCTCTTGCGATGCGGGCAATGCTGCCAATGCTGACCAACCAATATATCTGGCTCATCAAGGCAACGACGCTCGGTATCGTCGTGGGTTTCGCCGATCTCTTCATGGTGATTGCAACCGCCATCACGCAGTCGGGGCAGACCTTGGAAATGCTGGGCATTCTGATGGGAGCATTTCTGCTGATCAACATCACGATTGCAACCGTCTCAAACCGCATCAACTCTGCAATAGCCCTCAAGGGCCATCAGGCCAGGGGGTAGCCATGTCAGAACTCAATTTATCCCTTCCGCTTGCGCCCACCGTTGCCAGAGTGGCCAGTCGTCGCGTCATCAAACGTCTGCTGTCCGTGCTGCTGAGTGCAGCATGTCTCAGCATGCTGATATGGGTCGCCTGGCTATGCTTTGAATGGGCCTTTGTGAACGCGACCGTTTCGTCGGATGCCCGTCAGGCGGAATGCGTAGCAGGCGGCGGCGCATGCTGGTCTGTAATCGTCAACCGCTGGCGCTTGATCTTTTTTGGCCTTTATCCCTTTGAGGAACATTGGCGTTCGGTGGCTGCCTGCAGCATCATCGTTGTCACCGTGATACTCAGCTGCGTGCCTGCTCTATGGACGGCGACCCGGCTCGGCATTCTCTGGCTCGTCGGCTTCACCGGATTTTACATTCTAATGCGCGGAGGTCTGTTCGGATTATCGCTGATCCGGGAAGAACAGTGGGGCGGCTTATCGCTGACATTGTTCATCTTCTCAGCATCCGTACTGATTGGCATGCCCCTGGCGATTGTATTGGCTTTGCTGCGCGATACGAAGCTGCCGTGGATTTCCAAGTCGACCGGTCTCATCATCGATACCATTCGTTCGCTGCCGCTTCTTTCTATCCTGTTTGCCTTTGCCGTTGTGCTGCCCTTCATGCTTCCCGATATGATGGTCGGCGAAAAACTCTATCGCGTGATCGTCGCCTATGCGCTGTACTTTGCCGCCTATCAGGCCGAGATCATCCGTGGCGGTCTGCAAGGCGTACCGAAGGGGCAGGACGAAGCGGCCAAAGCCATGGGCATGTCCTACCGCCACCGTATGGCCTATGTGCTGTTGCCACAGGCGTTTCGCACCTCTCTTCCTGCCACGATCAATCAGTTTGTCGTCGCTTTCATGGAAACATCGCTTGTGGTTGTCGTCGGTTTCTTTGATCTTCTGGCATCCGGGAATGCGGCCTACCGCACTGCGGAATGGACGTTCGCCTTCGTCGAGGTCTACGCGTTTATCGCCGCAATCTATTTCATTTTTTCATTCGGACTTTCCCAGTATGGCGCCTATCTGGAGCGCCGGATGGGTCTCGGAAAACGTTGAGGAGTCTACACATGAGCAGTCCCGACAGTGCGATCCTTATCTCAGCCCTCAACAAGCATTACGGCACCTACCATGCTTTAATCAATGTCGACCTCGCCGTTGCGCACGGCCAGAAGGTGGTCATATGCGGCCCATCGGGATCAGGTAAATCGACCTTGATCCGCTGTATCAACCAGTTGGAACAGCATGATGGCGGAACCATCCGCGTCCTCGGCACGGCCATAGACGCAGATACGGACGACATCAACCGTGTGCGGCAAGACGTTGGTATGGTGTTCCAGCACTTCAACCTGTTTCCACACATGACCATTCTGGAAAACTGCATTCTCGCGCCCATGCTGGTACGCAAGGTCTCGCGCTCCGATGCGGAAGCAACGGCCATGCAATATCTTGAAAAGGTGCATATCGGCGATCAGGCATCGAAGTATCCCGGTCAGCTCTCCGGTGGTCAGCAACAGAGAGCCGCTATTGCGCGGTCTCTCTCTATGCAGCCGCGGATCATGTTGTTTGACGAGCCGACATCGGCGCTGGATCCAGAAATGGTTTCTGAGGTTTTGGAAGTTATGGTGTCGCTGGCGGCTGAAGGCATGACCATGGTCTGCGTCACGCACGAAATGGGTTTTGCCCGGCGGGTGGCGGATCGCGTAGTTTTCATGGACCGGGGTGAAATTGTCGAGGACGGATCGCCCGAATCCTTTTTCGATAATCCCCGCAACGAGCGAACTGCCAAGTTTTTGTCGCAAGTTCTCAAGCACTAACGCTCTCCGGAGAATTTTTAGCGAAAACGGAGTCGTTTTCACATTTTGCTTTCACCGACGATGGCCGATTCGACCATGATCTGCCATGTGCAAGGACTATTGTCTTGAAGCAGGAAATACCCGGATACTGCACACTTTGCCGTTCCCGGTGCGGCACGGTGAACACGATTGAGGACGGGCGGCTTGTGTCCGTGCGTCCGGACCCGCGCCATCCCAATGGCAAGGCCATGTGTCCAAAAGGACGCGCTGCGCCGGAGATTGCGCATTCAGCCAGACGTTTGAAAACACCACTTCGCAGGACAACCCCCAAAGGGTCAGCGGATGCAGGCTTTGTGCCGATCAGTTGGGACGAAGCGCTGGGTGAAATCGCCGGGAAGCTTGAGCAGTATCGCCGGGAAAGCGGTCCGCAGTCTGTGGCCTTTGCCATGACATCGGGCTCGTCATCATCGATCTCGGATAGTGCTGATTGGGTTCAGCGCTTCATTCGCGGGTATGGCAGCCCAAATCTGTGTTCATCCACGGAAGTGTGCAACTGGCACAAAGACAATGCGCATGCTTTTACCTTTGGCTGCGCCATTCCCGCTGCCGACTACCGCCACTCGGACCTGATAATCCTCTGGGGCCATAACCCGACGAATGTCTGGCTTGCGCAGGCCGAAGCCATCGGTGCCGCCAAGGCGCACGGGGCCAAACTGGCGGTGATTGATCCGCGCCAGACCGCTTCGGCGCGCGAGGCGGATCTATGGCTGCGTGTACGCCCGGGAACAGATGGTGCGCTCGCGCTTGGACTTGCCCGCTGGCTGGTGACGAATGAAGCCTTCGACAAGGAGTTCGTGGCGAACTGGACAAACGCCGTCTATCTCGTTCGTGATGATACTGGTTTGTTCCTTCGCGCGGATGATATCGGCTTGGCAAAAGACGGCTTCGTCATCTGGGACGCAGCAACTGCGACAGCCAAAGCGTCAACCGACCCAGGTGGAGAGCCGGTCTTGCGGGGATGTTTTACCATTACGCACAATGGTAACAGCATTGTCTGCAGGACCGCGTTTGAGCATTACTGCAACGCGGTTGAGCCCTACGATCCTACGATGGTAGAGCGGATTACGGGCATACCAGCGGGCACGGTTGAGGCTTTGGCCGACATGATCGGTTCTGCCCGCGCAATCTCTTATCATGGCTGGACCGGTGTGGGGCAGCATACCAACGCCACACAGACAGAGCGCGCCATCGCAACATTGTACGCGCTCACAGGGAGCTTCGACCGTTGCGGGGGCAATGTGCGTCTACCCGCTCTGCCGGTCCCGGTGCTGCACAGTATGGACATGCTGCCCAACCATGTGCGCGCGCTGACCTTAGGGCTTGATGCGTTGCCCATCGGCCCGCCGGCGAGCGGCTGGGTTAACTCTACCGATCTTTACGATGCCATACTGGACGAAAAACCGTATCGGGTCCGGGCGCTGTTCAGCTTCGGCGCCAATCTGCTGGTTTCCCACCCGGCGCCTCAGAGAGGCAAGAAAGCGCTTCATGCGCTTGATTTTCAGGTCCACTGCGATTTGTTCATGAATCCAACGGCCGAAAGCGCAGATATCATCCTCCCCGTTGCAAGCCCGTGGGAATTCGACGCGCTGCGGATCGGTTTTGAAATATCGCTGGAGGCACAAGGTCACGTTCAGCTTCGCCCGGCCATGATTGCGCCGCAAGGCGAGGCCAGGTCGGACATGTGGATCGTTTTCCAGCTTGCCCAACGTCTTGGAATGGATGACCTGTTTTTTGGCGGAGATACAGAGGAGGGCTTTGCATTCCAGCTTGCGCCATTGGGTTTGACACCAAAAGACCTGAGAGCGAGCCCCGGTGGTGTACGGATCGATTTGTCACAACGTTACGAGAAGTACCGCGAGCAAGGGTTTGCGACACAAACCGGCAAGGCGGAACTGTATTGCGAGCTGCTGCATCGGCACGGACATTCTCCCGTACCCCGGTTCGTAGAACCGGCGGAGCCCAGAGGTGATGCATTTCCGCTAACCCTGTTTTCGGTCAATAACGGCTATTTCCGCCACAGTCAGGACCGTGGAATCAACACGTTGCGACGGCGCAGACGCGAACCGGTTGCCGAAATTCATCCGGAAACAGCCGCTGGGAAGGGGATTGCGGATGGCGACTGGATCAGCATCCACACCCGTTTCGGGGTCATGCGCGCGCGCGCCAAGTGGAATGATACGCTCGCTGGCGACGTTGTTGCCAGCGACTATGGATGGTGGCAGTCGGCACCGGACCTTGGGTTGATATCAAGCCCGGACTTCAACTTTAATGCGCTGATTGCCGAACGGGATCGAGACCCTGTCAGCGGAGGTTTGGCTCTTCGGTCGTTCACATGCGATATCCAGAAATATGAGACGACAGGCTGGGAGGGGTGGAAACCGTTTATGGTAACCGAGCGGCTCGAACATGCAGCCGACGTTGTCGGCCTGACATTCCAGCCTGTTTCCCCCTTTCCTCTGCCGGGCTTTTGGTCAGGTCAATATATTGGCATCCGGATGGACGGTCTCTCCCGGTCTTACTCCCTGACCGGAAAGGGGAATGGTTTGCCTGAAAGCTATAGTATCGCCGTGCGGCGGCAGGGCGAGATGTCGGGGAAAATATGGAATGAGTTGCAACCGGGGAGCATCGTTGACCTGCGCGCCCCGGCTGGGGATTTTCTCATTCCTGTTTCGCAGGATTTTCCGGTCGTGCTGATTGCTGGCGGTATCGGCATCACACCGTTTCTTTCCTACCTGGAAACCTTGACCGGAGCGCCCGAAGAGCCAAGCGTGGTATTGCATTATGTTTGCCGCGATGGTCGGCACAGGCCTTTCTATAATCGGCTTCGCAGTCTCGAAGCCGCCTTGCCCAACGTCAGGATGATCTCGCATCTGACACAGCCGGGTCCCGACGACATCTGCGACCGGTTGGGTCGTTTCACAGCCGCCGACATTGACAGGCGTCTGATCGATTCTCGAGCGCGATTTTACATGTGCGCTGCTGAGGCAATGATGAATGGGGTGACAGAAGGTCTTAGGAAACGCGGAGTACCACCGTTCGAGATATTCAAGGAACGTTTCGGCGCCCCGGCGCCGGCCCCCGTGGAAGGTCTCGTCGCACGAACCATTCACTTCGCGCGTTCTGACATAACGATCGAGTGGAAACCTGGTAAGACCATAGACAGTATTCTAACCGTCTCCGAGCGCGCCGGTGTGACGCTGCCCAGCGGCTGCCGGGTTGGTCAATGCGAGAGCTGCGTGATTCCCTTAAGATCGGGAAGCGTACAGCACCTTGTCGACAATCCGGACCTGGAACCTGGATGCTGCCTAACCTGCCAAGCCCTTCCTCTGAGCGATTTGGTTCTGGACGCTTGATTCTACAGGGCAGATGGTTCTGGGCTATGTGGCCCGCTTCAGGATTTGCACCAAGTTAAGACAACCATACTGGCTGCATACATTTTTCCTGTGATCTCGTATCAAATCGACAGGAAACATGGGTGCTGTTCGTCTGCTCCACAAACTGGCGGCCCGGAGGCCGCCAGAGGTTGATCTGACCTTAGAAGCGATATTTCAGGCTGCCGGTAAAGAATTTACCGCCATCAAGATTGCAGAAATTGTTCGCGCATGTGGCCTTTTGGGTGTTGAAAATGTTGCTGGCATTGACCTGAAGACTTAGCCCCTGAAGATCTTTGCTTTTTTTGCCGAAGTCGTAGGTGACTGCTGCATCCACAAAGGCCCGGGAGGAATTGTCGAACGTTCCCAGATCGTCACCGGGGCTTGTACCGACATATCGCAGACCCGCTCCAAAGCCTAAGCCTGCGGCTGCACCGTCCTGGATTTCATAATCACCCCAAACAGAGAAGGTGTGCTGCGGTACGCCGGATTGCTGTTTACCAATCGTACCAACTTCGCCTTCCCTGATTTCGAAATCGAGGAACTGGTAACCCGCGCGAAGACCAATTCCGTTGTTTAGATTGGCTTTCGCTTCGAACTCAAAACCACGGGAATTCAGCTCACTGCGTTGAACTTGAACCGAGTCTTGATTGATAATCTCGTAAAACACACCATTTTTTTGATTGATGTCAAATACGGAGGCCATCAAAAGAATGTTTGTGTCAGGCAGCAGATATTTCAGCCCGAGTTCGTAGCTGGTCGCCTCGGTTGGCTTGAAGCCCTTTCTCTCCGGGTTGAGTCCGGGAGAGACGTAATACGACGTCGCGTAATTCACATATGGTGTCAGACCGAAATCTGTTTCATAGGACAACCCTACGCGCACTGTCGCTTTATCGGATTTTTGAGTATATGAACTGGTTTGCGCGCCAGTGACATAGTTTCCTTCTGCGGAACTGATATTAACCCAATCCTGACGCGCGGCCAAAGTCAGCATCCATGAGTTGTAGCGGATCTGATCCTGGATATACACACCCCGCGAACGGTGTTTCTGATTGACGAATTGCTGTAGATCAGGACGTGGAATGTATTGATTATAGTCTGGACTAAGAAGATTGAGTTCGGGCGCGGTGCCGGAACCGTCTTTGTTGTCATACTTGAACCAACTCGCATCAGCGCCCACAAGTATCGTATGGTCTAGCTTACCGGTGGCGAAATCTGCCTGGATTTGGTTGTCGACAGTCAACTGCTGCGTGGCGAGCATGCCAAAATAAGTGTATCGCTGTATTGGCGTACGGAAGGTGAAATCTGTGTACGCCCAATCACGGCTGTCGAAACTTTGATTCCCAGCATTTTCGAAATCCTGATCAATTTCAAAGTATCGCAGGTTCTGGCGTATCTGGAATACATCGTTAATGCGATGCTCAAATTCGTAGCCTATCCGTTTCTGGATCTGCTTGTTTTGATTGAACCGAGGGTCACCAAACTGGTAATTTGTCAGCCTGTTCGTTGGAAAGTTCCAGAACGTTGCAGTGCCACCAGTTTGAAAATTCGTGTATTCGCCAAGGACTGTCAGAGAGGTTTCTTCATCCCGCTGGAAGGTGATGGCGGGGGCAATGAACAGCCTGTCATCCTTTACACCCGCCCGCTCGGTATCGGCTTTGCGTGCAAGACCCGTCAGCCTGTAAAGAACGGAGTTGTCTTTCGTGAGCGGACCAGATGTATCAAAACGAACATCCCGTCTGCCGTAGGATCCAAGCTGCACCTCTACCTCCCGTAAAGGGTCCAGTGTTGGGCGCTTTGTGGTAATGTCGACGATACCGCCGGCGCTGCTGCCCCCATACAGCGACGAGGTTGACCCCTTCAGAATGGTCAGTTCCTCTATCCCGTAAGGTTCATTCTTGAAGTAGGCGAGACTGGCGCTCATTTGCCGCATTCCATCGCGGAAGATACCGTTATTGTACGAATCGAAGCCACGGATATTGAATGTATCCATTCGTGGGTCGAAACCGAATGTGTCAGGGCGCACGGCTGGAGAATACTGAAGCGCTTCGAGTATCCCCTGTGGGTTTCGGACGGTCAGCTCCTTAGCTGTAACTGTAGAAATAGACTGGGGAATATCGAGAATATAGGTCGATGTCTTCGAGCCGGAGCGGGTTTTATAGGTGATATAACCCTCGCTTTGGGGCACCTGTTGATTGTCCAGCTTGCCCTGCACATCAATTTTGGTGAGGTCCGCAGGCTCCGTTTCCTGGGAAACGGCTGGACTTGCAAACGTTGCCAGTGTCAGCGCTGTTCCGGCAAGCAATCGGCTTCTTGCGCTAAACAGGGTGGCTTTGGTTATAGCTAAATTCATTTTTATCAAATCTCCCGAGGAATCAGCACCTCTCGGATGCCGGATCGAAAGTCAAATGTATATTCGCGATAAATAATATGACAACCTCGGCGAGTATGTAATCTTTAGTTTCCGGACCGACTTTTAAAGATAACCGGAAAGTTCCATCCAAATGTCGCAAATTAGCAACATGGAATGATGGCTCTATTTGCAATTCATTGTTGCTACGGAGCCGCCGGTAGCTCTGACCGGACGCGGATGCCAACGTCCGCAGGTCTAAATGCTCAGACCTTCCGAAAGCATGGTGATCAGCGCGTCCACTTTCGGGATCAGTTGTCGGCTGCGGGGCCATACGAGGTGAAGGGGGAGTCCGTCCGTTGCCATATGCGGCAAAATTTCTACCAAATGCCCACAGGCAAGCTCATCCCGAATCAGCCATGTTGCCAGTTGCGCAATGCCAAATCCGGCCTTGACCGCGCCGACCTGCGCCTCCGCGCTGCCAAGGATTATGCGGCCCTCCATGAATTTGCGTTCCACTGAACCAGCATCGTGGGTAAGCCGCTAGGGAATGGTGCTGCCATCGGCTTTGCCGTAGAGAACGCTGTCAAACCGGGCCAAGTCCTGTGCTGATGTCGGCAAGCCATTTTTCTCGATAAATCCCGGCGCCGCGCAGAAAATCAGCCGCTCGGACCCCAGATAACTGCGACCGAGTGTATCGGGCCAGACATTACCCGCGCTAATGCGGATGGCGACGTCGACACCTTCGTCGATCACGTCCACAAAGCGGTCGGTAAAACTCACATCCGGGCGCAGGCCGGGATAGCGCTCCGTTAAAGACAGAATGATCGGCATGACCTGCATATGACCGAAGGCCACCGGCACATTCACCTTCAACCGGCCCACGGGCTCGGTTTCCTGCGCAGCCAGCACCGCTTCGGCCTCGCTCAGTTCCGCCATAACGCGCACGCAAATGGCGTAAAAAGCCGCACCGGCTTCTGTTAGCGCCAAGCGTCGTGTGGTGCGCGCAAACAGCCTTTGGCCGAGCCGTTGCTCCAGCCGCGCCACGCTTTTGCTAACAGCCGAATTCGTCAGGTTGAGCCGCTCCGCAGCAGCGGTGAAGCTGCCGGTTTCGGCAGCTTGCACAAAGGTATCGATGCCTTTCAAACGCTCGGATGACAGCATAGCAACGTCCTATTCTGGAATTTCAGTCATCTATTACCGGAAATTTGACCGCAGGACGAATGATTTGATCACGAGTAAGATGGTGGAAATCTTGGAGTTCCTATGTCAGATATCATCACCCCACGCGACGCCGTCGCGCGCACCGATAGTCACAGTCTTGCCGTCGTGCTGTTGGCTGTGTCAGCCTTTATCATCGTTACCACCGAGTTCATCATTGTCGGTCTTTTGCCGAGCCTTTCGCGTGATCTCGGCATTTCCATTTCTGCGGCGGGCCAACTCGTTACCTTGTTTGCCTTCACGGTTATGCTGGCCGGGCCGTTTCTCACGGCCATGCTGTCACATTTTGAGCGCAAGCGCCTGTTTGTTGGAATATTGTTGTTGTTTGCTGCCTCCAACGCGCTTGCGGCTCTGGCACCCAATGTTTGGATACTTGGCTTGGCGCGGTTTCTGCCAGCATTGGCGCTGCCGGTTTTCTGGGGCACGGCCAGTGAGACGGCAGGGGAACTGGTGGGTCCGGAGCGCTCCAGCAAGGCCATTTCGCAGGTCTATATGGGTATTGCCGCTGCCATGGTGTTCGGCATTCCGCTGGGCACGCTTGCAGCGGGAGCGCTGGACTGGCGCGGCACGTTCTGGATTCTGGCAGGCGCATCCTTGATCATGGCCGTTGCGCTGGCGCTGGTCATGCCATCGATTGCGCGCCCGGAAAAAGTCAGCGCTGCCGATCAGGCGCAGATTTTAAAAGATCCGTATTTTCTGGGAAACATTGCGCTCTCCGTGCTGGTGTTTACAGCCATGTTCACCGCTTACACCTATCTGGCCGATACGCTGGAAACGATCGGTAACATTCCGGCGGGTCAGGTAGGCTGGTGGCTGATGGGCTTCGGTGTGCTGGGTCTGGGTGGAAACTGGCTTGGTGGGCATTTCGTGGGCCGTGGTCCGCTTCTGGCAACCGGTGTAGCAACACTGGTGCTGACGCTAGGCATGGCGGCAACGACGCCGCTTGCCGGTTCGCACCCTCTGCTCATTGTCGCGCTGGCGGCGTGGGGCATTGCCAACACCGCTTTGTACCCGATTTGTCAGGTTCGAGTGATGAACGCAGCCACCCATGCCCGCGCGCTGGCTGGAACACTGAATGTATCCATGGCCAATGCAGGCATTGGTCTTGGCGCAATCATCGGCGGCGCTGTTATCCAGCATTTGGGGCTGGCCAATATCGGATATGTGGCAGCGGGCATCGCCGTGCTGGCAACGATCATGTCGGTTGTGGTGGCCCGGCTTAAACCAAAGGCGTGAGGGCCATGATGTGCGGCGCGCGCGGGAGGGCAAACACCCCACGCGCCTGTTCGCTTAAATTGCTCCGATCGTTTGTTCTAACGCGTTGTCCGGACGCACAACTTTCTCCACTTTTGCTGGAAATGCTTTAAAATTCTTCCCAGTTGCTTGGCTGAGCATGGGCCGCTTGCCGGCCTGCCCGGGCTGACGATGGTGCCCGACGCTGGCCAGACGACTGAGCTGCCGCCGGAGGTCCCCGATGGCCGGTTTCAAACTTGCCGACGAGCGCAAACAGAGCACTGGCTTCCTTGGCCAGCGCATCGCTGGCGGCGGTAGTCTCTTCCACCATCGCGGCGTTTTGCTGCGTGCCCTGATCCATTTGAGAAACCGCGTGGTTGATTTCTTTGATGCCGGTGGATTGCTCGCGAGAGGCTTCCACGATGAAGGACACGTTGGTATTGATCTCCTTCACCTGCTCAACAATCTGACCCAGCGCCTTGCCGGTTTCACCCACGAGGCTCACACCTTTCTTGACCTGTTCACCCGATTTCGCAATCAAGGCCTTGATATCCTTGGCGGCACTGGCGGAGCGCTGCGCAAGTTCGCGCACTTCCTGTGCCACTACTGCAAAACCCTTGCCAGCTTCGCCTGCCCGCGCGGCCTCCACACCGGCGTTCAGCGCCAGCAGATTGGTCTGGAACGCGATTTCGTCAATCACGCCGATGATGCTGGAAATCTCGGAGGACGATTTTTCGATTTCCTGCATGGCGCCGATCGCGTGTGCCACCACCCGGCCGGAGTGCTCGGCATTCTCACGCGTGTTGCCCACCAAACGACCGGCATCTTCCGCGCGTCGGCTTGTATCGCTCACGGTGGTCGTAATCTGCTCCAGTGCTGCGGCTGTTTCCTCAACCGACGCAGCTTGTTGTTCCGTTCGCTGGGCGAGATCGTTAGCCGCCGTGCGGATTTCGCTGGAACCGGCAGCTATTGCCTCCGCATTGCTGCTGACCAGCATGATGGCGTCTTCCAGCCGCTCCATGGCGTGGTTGAAGTCCACCCGGGTCTTATCCAGCCGCGCTGGTAACGCCGTATCAAGCCGGTAATTGAGTTTGCCTGTTGCCAGTGCCTCCAGCCCGATGCCGAGCGTATCGACAGCTGTCTGGATATCGGCAGCCTCTTGTGCCTGCTGTTGCTCGCGCTCGGCCCGTTCCGTCTCGGTTTGTAAACGGTTGGCTTCCGCTTCGGCCTCCAGACGTCTGCGCTCTATGGCATTATCCCGGAAGACAGCAACGGAGCGCACCATATCGCCGATTTCACTGCGATCTACCGACATATCGAGGCCCACATCCGAATGGCCTGCGGCCAGCGCATTCATGGTGGTCACCAGCCGGTTCATGGGCCGGGTGATCGAGCGGATAATCGCTGCAACCAGCACTGTGACGAGGATAATCAGCACCACCGACACGCAAAGCGACAGGACAAGCGCTTTTTCGTAGGCGGCGGCCTTGGTTGCCGCGAAGGTCTGAATTTCCGCGCCGACCTGATCGTCCACCGTCTTCAGCGCATTGATCCGGTTCGTCGTTGACGTGTACCAGTCCTGTCCGCTCACGGATGACATTTTGCTGCCGAAGGGACCGTGCAGTGCGACGCTGCGTTGCACGTCAACCAGCTTGCTGTCTTCGCTGGTCAGCACGGCTTGTAAGGCCCGCTGTCCTTCGGGGTCGGCGTAGGCGTTGAACAGGGCAAAATCGGCGGACTGCAAAGCGCCGAGACTGACAAACTTTTGATAGTTGGCAGCAAAGAACCGGCCTGCCGAAAAGGCGGCGGTGCCCACAGCGCGTTCTTGCCCAGCCCGCTCCTTGCCTTGAAGTAGGGCGGAGTAAGCGACGATCCTGTTAGAGAGCTGGCTGTCCTCGGTGAGCGAACTCATGGAATCGACGACTGCAAGAAGGCTGGCAATGGTCTCGGCAAAATAGTCGAGCAAAGGGGGTACATTTATGGTGAGCTTGGTCACGTCCTGCCGAACCGCTGCCAGCCGCTGAAGGATTTCAGAGGCTTTTGCGGCAAGATCGTTCAATTCAGAGCGCTCCGCGCCTTCGGCTTTATCCAGAGCCAGTGCTGTGTAGCGGGCCATAGCTGCGTCCGTCACCAGCCGTTGCTTGTCCACAAGACCACCAAACTCGCCTTTGCCCGCTGAGCCGACAAAACCGACGGATGTTGCCCGCTCGCGCTGAACCTCATGGATGAGCCCGCTGATGACCGGCGCCATGGTCGCCATATGCGCGACAGCGTTGGCTTGGGCTGCTGCCCGGTATCGCTCCAGGTTGTCGTTGATCGTCACACCTAAAAACGCCAGCGCCGGAATGATCGCAACGATCAGAATACGCGCGCGGATTTTAAGATTACCCAGTATCGTCACTTCAACCCCCTACAGTTGTCCATTGGGGGAATCTAAAACAAAAACGTTTAAAACAGGTAATATGCACACTTAAAGTGCGACTTTGTTGAGATTGCCCTTTATCTGTGCAGTGTCGGCTAGGTAGCGTTCAGTTGATCCTGGCTGATAAGATACCGGCCCGAAAACGGGCCGGTGTCAGACTGAAGACTGATAAGAGACGCGCAATCAACTGATCTGCGGCAGCTTGTCCAGCATCTTGTCGAGCGTGATCGGATAATCGCGGATGCGCACCCCGGTCGCATTATAAACGGCGTTGGCAACTGCCGCCGCAACGCCGCACAGGCCGAGTTCACCCACGCCCTTGGCCTTCATGGGCGAGGAAACCGGGTCTGTTTCATCGAGGAAGATAACCTCTTGATGCGGAATGTCGGCGTGAACCGGAACCTCATAGCCGGCCAGATCGTGGTTGACGAAGAAGCCCCTGGTCTTGTCAACCGCCAGTTCTTCCATCAATGCCGCCCCGACGCCCATGGTCATGCCGCCGATCACCTGGCTGCGAGCCGTCTTGGGGTTGAGAATGCGGCCGGATGCACACACGCCCAGCATTCGGCGCACGCGCACCTCCGCCGTGGCGCTGTCCACGCCCACTTCCACGAAATGCGCGCCAAAGGTGGATTGCTGGAATTTCTTGCTGATCTCACCGTAGTCGATCGTGTCTTCGGCAACAATATCACCATCCGTTGCCGCTTGCGCCAACGGCACGCTGCGGTTACCTGCCTTCACCTGTCCGTCCGCAAAGGTGATCTCTTCCGAGTTGAAGCCGAGCTTCTGGCCAATGGCTTCACGCAGCTTGACGCAGGCTGCATAGACACCGGCGGTTGAACTGTTGCCGCCCCACTGCCCGCCGGAACCGGCGGATACGGGGAAGCGCGAGTCGCCCAGATTTACGGCCACTTGCGTCATGCCAATGCCCATCATCTCAGCAGCGGTTTGTGCAATGATGGTGTAGCTGCCGGTGCC
This sequence comes from Rhizobium sp. CFBP 8762, assembly GCF_014841565.1. Taxonomy (GTDB): domain Bacteria; phylum Pseudomonadota; class Alphaproteobacteria; order Rhizobiales; family Rhizobiaceae; genus CFBP-8762. Next base: position 173,484 of record NZ_JACYUD010000007.1, on the reverse strand, counting down.
AATATCGGTCATATCGGTTTCCACCGTCACCAAACCATCACGGTCCAGACGCACGCGTGCGCCCGATTTCATCACCATATTGTTGCGGAACGCGGACGCCACGCCATAGCCCAGCATCCACTGGCCATCGCGTATCTGCCCCGGTTTTGCAGTGCGCTTGTTCCAGCCGAACCGCTCCGCACCTGTGCGAAAACATTCGACAAGCTGGCGGTGGGAAAATTTCTTCTCAGGATTTTCCGGGTCCACCTGTGTGTCGTTCAGAATACGGAACTCCACGGGATCAAGGCCCAGCTTTTCGGCCATCTCGTCCATGGCGATTTCCAGCGCCATCAGGCCGGATGCTTCGCCGGGCGCACGCATGGCGTTGCCCTCCGGCAGATCGATCACCGCAAGCCGTGTTGTCGTCATGCGATTTTCACCGGCATAGAGCAGACGGGTCTGCTGCACCGCCATATCGGGCTTGCCATCCGGCAAGTCGCCAGACCAGCTTTCATGGCCGATAGCGGTAATCTTGCCCTCTGGCGTGGCGCCGATGCGAATGCGCTGGATGGTGGCAGGACGATGCGTGGTGTTGTTGAAGACAAACGGACGCGACAAGGCCAGCTTGACCGGGCGGCCCGCCGCCTTGGCCCCAAGGGCTGCCAGCACCGTATCGGCCCGCAGGAAAAGCTTGGCACCAAAACCGCCGCCGATGAACGGCGACATCAGGTTGACCTTGTCCTTTTCCATGCCCAGTGTTTTGGCGAGGTCGCCGCGTGTCCATGCAATCATCTGGTTGGAGGTCCAGACGGTAAGCTCATCGCCCTCCCACACGGCCAGCGATGCGTGCGGCTCCATCATCGCGTGGGAGTGGTCGGGCGTGGTATAGGTTTCATCAAGTTGCACCGGAGCGCTGGCAAAAGCCTTGGTGAAATTGCCCGCTTGCGTATCGGCTTCGCTGTCTTCGGGTTTGACGGCAGCGGCACGCTCTTTTGACAGGTCAAATGCACCGGGAGTTTCCGTGTAGGCAACCTTCACCAGATTGGCGGCTGCGCGGGCCTGTTCAAAGGTTTCCGCCACCACCACCGCAATGGCCTGATGATAATGCTCGATTTCCGGTCCGCCCAGCAGGGTTGCGGTGTTCATTTCGCCCTTGCCAAGTTTTCCGGCGTTTTCAGCCGTAACGATGGCAAGGACACCCGGCGCCGCCTTGGCTGCACGCAGGTCCATGGAGGTAATGCGGCCCTTGGCAATGCTGGAACCCACGACATAGCCATAGGCCAGATTGAGCGCCTCATCATGCCACTCATAGGCATAGGTTGCCGTGCCGGTGGTTTTGCGTGGACCATCAATACGGTCGAGCGGTTTTCCGACGACCTTCATCTGGTCGATGGGATTTGTCGTTGCGGGACGATCAAACAGCATGATCTCAACCCTTCGCTTCGTTCAGGACGGCGGCAAGCGTGCGCTCCACCAGCGTAACCTTGAATGCATTTTCATGGGTGGGCGAGGCGTCCGCCAGCAGTGTTTGCGACACGGCATGGGCACCTTGTTGCAACTTCGCCTCTGCGGCTTCCACGCGCCACGGCTTGTGGGCAATGCCGCCAACGGCCACACGTCCCGAGCCATCCGGCTGCACAATTGCGCCAACCGAAATCAGCGCGAAGGCGTAGGAGGCGCGGTCGCGCACCTTGCGGTAGATATGCGTGCCGCCCACCGGGGCAGGCAGGGTTACGGCGGTAATCAGTTCACCGGCGTCCAGCGTGGTTTCAATATGGGGCGTATCGCCCGGCAACCGGTGAAAGTCGGCAATGGGAATGGCGCGTGTCGTGCCGTCCGGCCGCACGGTCTCCACCACGGCATCCAGTGCCCGCATGGCAATGGCCATGTCGCTCGGATGGGTGGCGATGCAGGCATCGCTGACGCCGACGACCGCATGCTGACGGCTGAAGCCGCCAATGGCGGAACAGCCGCTTCCGGGTTTCCGCTTGTTGCAGGGCTGGTTCGTATCGTAAAAATACGGACAGCGCGTACGCTGAAGCAGGTTTCCGGCCGTGGTTGCCTTGTTGCGCAACTGACCGGAGGCACCGGCCAGCAACGCGCGGGCCAGAAGGCCATAGTCCCGGCGCACCCGCGCATCGGCTGCCAGATCGGAATTGCGCACCAGCGCCCCGATGCGCAAACCGCCGTCCGGCGTTTCTTCGATTGTATCGAGCCCGAGATCATTCACATCGATCAGGTGCGTCGGTGCTTCGATTTCCAGCTTCATCAGGTCCAGCAGATTGGTGCCCCCAGCGATGAATTTTGCGCCTTGCGTGCTGGCCATGGCTGCGGATGCGGCTGCGGGCGAGGTGGCGCGCTCATAGGTAAAGGCTTTCATCCCTGCCTCCCAGCAACTTCGGTAATGGCTTCAACAATGTTGGGGTAGGCACCGCAGCGACAGATATTGCCGCTCATGCGCTCGCGCACCTCCATTTCGGAGAACTCTGCGGCGGCGGTCAGATCGGCGCTGACGTGGCTGGGCATGCCGGATTTGATTTCCGCCAGCACAGCCACGGCGGAACAGATCTGCCCCGGCGTGCAGTAGCCACATTGAAAGCCATCATGCTTCACAAACGCCGCCTGCATGGGGTGCAGGTCTTCCGGTGTGCCAAGGCCTTCGATCGTGGTGATCTCGTCGCCCTCGTGCATGACGGCCAGCGACAGACAGGAGTTGATGCGGCGGCCTTCGACGATCACCGTGCAGGCACCACACTGGCCGTGGTCGCAGCCTTTTTTGGTGCCGGTCAGATGGAGGTGCTCACGCAGGGCATCCAGAAGCGTTGTCCGATTGTCGAGGTCAAGCGACCGTGGACTGCCGTTGACCGTCAGGTTGACGGTAGAAGAGGCAGGCCGGGCTGCCGGCGATGTCTGGTTCTGGGCATGGGCAAGCGATGGTGCTGCCGAGATCGCGACAGACGTTGCTGCAGTCGCGATCAACAGATCGCGCCGCGAAAGTTCAAGGTGGCCGGGACAGTGCATAAGCCGTTCTCCGTGTTTGAGCCAAGGTTCAAGGCGGGAGAGGGTTGCCAATGCCGATGCAAACGATGTTTACACGCCGCCAAGCAGCAAATTCTCGTTGCCCATGCTGCACAACGTAGGACAAACGAAAAAGTTGATTAGTCACTATAAATTTATAGGGTCTATGACTTCAGTTCATGAATAGCGTCGGCGCGGGACGTCGGAAGCAACGCGTTTCTTTTCTGGTTTCGGCTCCAGCGGCAGAGAGAACATGCGCGGCGGGTCCGCGTCGTTGACAGCGAAGTCGCCGATCTGACGGCTGCGATAGATCAGCGGATTGTGGGACGCTATCGCCCGCGCATTGCGCCAGAAGCGGTCCAGCCCGCGTGTTTGGCTGAGGGCGGAAGCGCCGAGACCGCCAAACAGCGCAGTCGTGGCCTCCAGCACCTGAGTGGCTGTGGTAACCTGCGCCTGATACACCTCGATTTCAAGGGATGCGCGGTCCGCTTCCGTTGCGACATGCGTGGTGAGTTTGTCGAAAAACCGCTGTGACGCAGCGGCGGCGGAAAGCGTGGCGGTGTTGGCACCATAAACCTTTGCGAGCACGTCCCCCACGACCTGCAGAATTTGCGGGTCCTGCTGTGCGCGGTCCGCATTACCATGCGCATAGGTGCGCCGACGTTTGGAAAGATAGTCCACGGTTTCGCGTACCGCCGCGCGCCCAATGCCCGAAAGGGTTGCCAGATGAATGAGCTGGTAGACGGACGGAACGTGCGAGGCGCGCCCGGCTGCGGGCTGAATATCCGCTTCTGTGATGGCAACCCCTTTGAACGTCGTGGTGCCGCTGGCGGTCAGCGGCTGGCCGAAACCATCCCAGTCATCGACAATGGTCACACCCTCCGCTTTGGTCGGTACCAGCACGGTTACGGCCTCATCGCCGCGATTGGCGGTTACGTGGATCCAGTCCACATAAAGCGCACCGGTGGTGTAATACTTCGTGCCGTTCAGTTCGATGGCGTCACCATCGCCAGTAACGACAGTGGAAAAGGTGCCCTGCTGCGAGTCGCCCGGCTCCGTATGGGCTGGCGCAAACAGGGCGCCCTGACCGGCGAGCGTCAACCAGCGATGGGACCAGTCCGCATTGGTGTGGGGCAGAACGATCTCGATGAAACCGAAGTGACCGCGCAGGATCTGCGTAAGGTTGGAATCCGCCTCTGCCAGTTCCGTCAGCAGGGCAAACAGGGTGGTGAGGCTGGTGCCGAAACCGCCGAAGGACTTGGGCACACGCAGCTTTCCAAAGCCACTGTCGCGCAGCAGCGCAACCGCCTCGTAAGGCAGCTGCCGGTCCCGGTCGCGGGCCGCCGCCCCCTCGCGAATGGTATCGAAGACAGGACGAAACCGTGCGGCAAAATCTTTGAAATCATCCGTCGGCACATGGGGCCAGATGAGTGTGGCATGGGACATGGTGGTATTCCTGATCGTGAGACGCTTACTCAGCGGAAACGGCTTGGCGAAGCCGCGCATATTCAAGGCGGGGCAGGGAGCCCAGCAGTTCCTGCGTGTAGGAGTGGCGGGGGTTGTAGAAAACCTCGTCTGCCGTGCCCTGCTCAACGGCAATGCCGTTCTGCATGACGAGCACCCGGTCGCTCATATGGTGAATGACGCCGAGGTCATGCGAGATGAAGAGGTAGCTGACACCAAGCCGCGTCTGAAGATCGGACAGCAGATCCAGAATCTGCGCCTGAATCGACACGTCGAGCGCCGACACCGCTTCATCCAGCACGATCACTTCTGGGTTGGTGGCAATGGCACGGGCGATGGCTACGCGCTGGCGCTGCCCGCCGGACATGCGCAAGGGCCATTGATGGAGATGTGACGCATTCAACCCAACGGCCTCCAGCAATTCGACCGCACGGGCGTCCACATCGCGTCCGGGATCGCCCAGAGCGATTGCGTCCGTCAGAATGCGCGACACCCGCCAACGTGGATCGAAGGATGACAGCGGGTCCTGATAGACCACCGAAATTCGGCGCCGTATAGCCCTTTTAGCGGCAGGTGTGGCATCGCTCCACGGCTGCCCACGGAACCGGACGTCACCACTATCCGGTGTTTCCAGCGATAGTGCGATGCGCGCGACCGTGCTTTTGCCGGAGCCGGATTCACCGACGATACCGAGCGTTTCGCCGCGTTTCAGGGTGAAGGAAACATCCTTGACCACCGTGCGGCGCGTTCCGCCGGGTCCGCGAAAGCTTTTGACGATATGACGCGCTTCCAGAACCGGGTGCGTGTCCTCCTTGCCTTGTGGAGCGGAAGGGGCAAACAGCGTGGGCGTGGCGTGGCTGCCACTGCGCGTCAGGCGCGTACCTTTGGTGTGCTCGCTCGGAATGGCATCGATCAGCTGCTGTGTATAGGGATGCTTCGGGCGAGAGAGCACGTCGTCGCTGGTGCCAGCCTCCACAATCGTGCCGCCCTGCATGACCAGAATAACATCAGCAAGTTTGGCCACCACGGCAAGGTCGTGACTGATGAGTATGACGCTGGTGCCCCGCCGCAACATCTGCCGCAACACCTCCAGCACCTGCGCCTGAACGGTGACATCCAGCGCAGTTGTCGGCTCATCGGCAATCACGATATCCGGGTGCAAGGCAATAGCGGAGGCAATCAGCGCCCGTTGGCGCAGGCCGCCGGAAAGCTCGCCGGGGCGCTGCTGCGCACGCAGTGCCGGTTCCGGCACGCCGACGTCGGCCAGCGCGTCCAGCACTTTTTGCTGGCGGGTGGCGCGGTCACCCCAGCCGTGGAGGGACAGGGCCTCGCCAATTTCCTTGCCGACCGGGCGAAGCGGGTCCAGCGAGACCAACGCATCCTGCAGGATAAAGCCGATTTTTGAGCCCCGCAGGCTGCGCCACCATGCGTCGCTGCGGCCCAGCAGGCTTTGGCCCTCCAGTTCCAGCGTCTGCGCGTCCACGGTCGAGCCTTCACCCGTTAGCCCGACCAATGAGCGTGCGGTCACACTTTTGCCGGAGCCGGATTCGCCAACAAGGGCTACACACTGACCGGCGTAAAGCTCAAAGTTGACGTCCTTGACGACCTGTTTGCGGGTACCGTGTTCCCCGGCAAACCACACGTTCAGACCGCGCACCTCCAGAATTTTGCGGGATGTCATTGTGTCTGTCCTTCCAGCCGGTCCTGAATATATTGCCCGATTTGCGTGAATGAGAGCGCGACCAGCACGATGGCGATGCCAGGAAATATTTCCAGCCACCACGCCACGGTGATGTTTGCCTTGCCAGATTCCAGCAGCGCTCCCCATTCCGGCGATGGCGGCGCGACCCCCAGCCCGAGAAACGACAGGCCGGACGCCCAAACCACGGACTGACCAATGCCCAGCGCCACGAGCGCCACCAGCGGGCGGAACGCATTGGGGGCGATATGCTGCAGAAAAACGGATGTGCGGGTATGGCCCAGCGCCCATGCGGCTTCCACGTAGCCGGACCCTTTGACCTTCAGCGCCTGCGCCCGGATCAGCCGCGCATAGCCGGGTGCTGTGCCAATGCCCACGGAAATGAGCAGGCTGCTAGCCGATGGCCCCAGCAGCGCCACGAACAGCAGTGCCAGCAACAGCGTTGGGAATGCCAACAGGATTTCGAGGATGCGGTTGATGGGTTCGGCAATCCATTTCGGCCCCAGCGCTGCGGAAAATCCAAGCACCAGTGCGCCGCTCAGCGCCACGGCCATGGCTCCCAGACCAATCAGGAGCGATTCCCGCGTGCCCCATACAATGCGGCTGTACAGATCCCGCCCGATATCGTCCGTGCCAAGCCAGTGGTCAGAGGTCGGTGGCGTCAGCGCGCTGAGCAAATCCGTATCGAATGGTGAATGCGTTGCCAGCGCGGCGGGCGCGGCAGCCGCGATGATGAAGAACAGTGCGATGAACACGGACAGCCAGACGGCAACGGGCACATGCAGCACCCAGTGTCGCCAGCGGCTTTTGCGGTGATCTATCGAATTGGCAGGGTTGGTGACGGTTACGGTCATGTCGCGCTCCGCAATCTCGGATCAACGGTAAGGTAAATCATATCGACGATGAGATTGATCACGACGTAAAGAAAGCTGTTGAGGATCAGGATGCCTGAAACAAGGGCGAAATCCTTGTTGCTGACGGCATTGACCAGCACGGAGCCAAGGCCGGGGCGGGCAAAAACAGTTTCCACCAGCACCGTTCCCGATAGCAGATGACCGATGGCCCAGCCGCTGAGCGTAATGCCGGGGATCAGCGCGTGGCGCAGCACATGGCGCGCCCGCACACCGGCGCGGCTCATGCCGCGCGCGCGGGCGGACAGGACGAAGGGCTCATGCATGGTCCTGTCAAACTCGCTGCGGATCGACTGGCCGAGGAAGCCAGCCAGCGGAATGGCAAGGGTAATGGTGGGCAGCACCGTGCCCGCAAAGCCCGTTCCGCCAATCACCGGGAACCAGCGGAACTGTACCGCAAACACGATGAGAAGGAGAATGCCGACCCAGTATTGCGGCAAGCCCGCCATGATGGTTTCGGTTGCCGAACCAACAGACCCGATGCGTCTTCCGCGCCCCGCCGTCAGCAGCGTCCACGGAACGGTAAAGGCCCAGGCCAGCACCAGCGCCGATACGGCCAGCGTAAAGGTGGGCGCGATCTGCTCCGCGATAATGCTGAGCACTGGCCGTTGCAGCTCATAGGACAGGCCAAGGTCTCCACGCAGCAGTCCCAGAACGTAATGCACGTATTGCTCCAGCACGGGCCGGTCAAAACCATACAGCGCATTGATGGGTGCCAGTTCCTCCGGCGTGCGTTCAATCGCCTGCCCGGAGGTGATGTTGAGCAGGATCGTGGCCCGGTCCCCCGGCAGCGTCGTCAGCACCAGAAAGGTAATCGTCACCGTACCCCACAGAACAAACAGCGCGGAGGCAAAGCGGTACAGGATTGTACGCAGCAGCGTAAAGGCAGGGCGCGGGGTGGAAACCGCGCTGGTGATCACCGCTGGCTCGTCAATGGTGGACAAGACGGACATGAGCCTTACTCCTTCACGAAATAGGCGTCGTTGAAGTTCAGGAGGCCGTTGCCCTGATCCTGCCAGAGGCCCTTCAGATTATTCGCAACGGCGACGTTATAGGTGAAATTGTAGACCCCGATTGCCACAGCCTGATCATCGAACCACTGCTGTAGCTTCGCAAATTTTTCAGTGCGCGCTTTCGGGTCCGGCTCGCGCTGGGCGTCCAGTATCTGGTCTTCCACCTCGGCATTGCTGAAGAAGCTCGTGTTGTTGCCGTTGGGATGACCGTTCAGCGTGTCGTTATAGACGATATCGAGAATGTTGGGCGATGGCCAAACCCAGTAGCCGAAGCTGATTTCCTTGTCATCGGGCTTGGAATAGGCACCGGCAAAACCTTCCGTCTGGGTCAGCGGAATGAGCTTCACCTTGATGCCAACGGCCTTGACCTGATCCTGAATGACCTGGAGGGCAATTGCGCCTTCGGAATCGATAATGGCCTGATTGAAGGGCAGGCGGGCTTCCAGCGTCTTGCCATCCTTGGTGCGGTAGTTGTCCGCGTCACGCCCGGTCCAGCCTGCCTCATCCAGCAGCGCATTGGCCTTGGTCACATCATAGGGATAGTCGCCGTCCACATTGTGGTAGAGCGGCGTGGTCTTGCTCAGCGCACCGTTGCCCTCGAAGGGTACGGCGCCTTTGAACACGGCATCCACGATGCGCTTGCGGTCCGTTGCGTAAACAAAGGCCTGCCGCAGCCTCTGGTCGGTAAACGGCCCCTTGGCCACGTTGAACGACAGGCCCTGCGGGCGGCCGGTGGCGACGAAGGACAGCGTCTGGAACTCCTGCTGCGCGGCCTTCCACTGCACTGATGGCGGTTGGTAGGCCACATTGGCTTCGCCGCTGGTCAGTGCTCCCCAGCGGGTGGTGGCATCGGGCACGAACCGCCATTCCAGCCGCTCGGCATAGGAGGGGCCGTTGTGCGCGGCATTCGGAGGTGCCCAGTTATAGCTGTCGTTGCGCACGAAGCTGATGCCGGAGCCACGCGCCCATTTTTCAACCTTCCATGGACCGGTTCCAACCGGCGTCAGGCACTTCTGTTCCTTGCTATTGCTGGCAATGGATTTGGGCGATTGAAAGCCGTAATGGCCGTTGGCCAGAATGTTGTAGATTTCCGGGTTCGGCTCCGACAAATGCAGCTTGACCGTATAATCATCGACCTTGGTGAACCCCTTCATATAGGTGAAGCCGTGCCAACCGATGCCGCCTTCCCACGCGGGATAGTTTGCCACCACCGCATCAGCATCAAACCGGTCGCCATCGGTAAAGGTTACATCCTTGCGCAGGTGGAACGTGATCGTCTTTCGATCCTGGGATTCGCTCCATTCGGTGGCAAGCCATGGCCGGATCGCACCCTTGTCGTAGCTGACCAGATAGTCGAAGACCTGCCGGGACAGGTAGGCCTGCTGCACCCAGCCGCCCCACAGGCATGGCGGCTCCTGCTCGTGCACATAGGTTATGGTGCCGCCCTCAATGCGTTGTTCATCAGCCGCGCTGGCTGTTGTGGCCGCAAAACCGCAAACACACAGCATGGTTGCCGTGGCGAGAGAAGCGGTTGTTCGGCGAAAGATGTGGTTCGTCATTGTGTTGCTCGTTCTTTATTCAAGGATTGAAAGCCAATTGGCCGGTTACAGGCCGATGGTGCGCGCATGGTGCGTGTCGGGAAGCCGGTCGCCGGTGCCGAAAAGCTTCTGGCGCAGCGTGCCCGGCGCATACTCGGTCTGCGCCAGTCCCCGGGCCTGAAGCACGGGAACGACGTTATCCACCCACTCGTCCCACCAGCCGAGCGTGGTAATAGGAACGACGTTGAAGCCATCGACGCCCGCATCGGCAAAGCGCTGCACTTCATCGGCAATCTGCTCCGGTGTGCCGGCGAAGCGACCGGGCAACAGCGCCGTTTTGATGAGGTGCTCGCCCCAGGTCGAGTCGAGATCCAGATCGGGATTGGCATCGAGAATGCGCCGAAACCCGCTTCGGACATGCTCGCTCGTCTCATATTTCTGTTTCAGCTCGCCGATGGTCGTGTCCGGGGAAATGCTGAAATAATCAATGCCGCTGCCGCCGCTGAGGAAGGCCTGAAGTGCGTTGAAATCCGTATTGTCCCAGAGGTAGGACTGCTTGCGCTTGGCCTCTTCCTCCGTCGATCCGATAACGGTGGACAGCGTCACGATCTTTTTCAGCGAATTGGGATCGCGACCGTGCTGGCGGGCCAGATCGTTGAGAATAGCGATATCGCGGGCCGCTGCTTCCGGCGTGGCGGATGGCAGAAACGTAACCTCCGCATTGCGAACGGCAAACTCCCGCCCCGCTGTTGAATTGCCCGCCTGAAACAGCACCGGCGTGCGTTGCGGGGAGGGTTCCACGATGTGGGGTCCGGCGACCTTGTAGCGCTCACCGACATGGTCAATCCGGTGAATTCGGTCGCGATCAAAAAAGCGGTTGGTTTCGGGATCGTGCAGAACGGCGCCCTCTTCCCAGGAGTGCTCCCAAAGCTTGTAGGTAACGTCGAGATATTCCTGCGCCCAGGTGTAGCGCTCGTCATGCGGCACGATATCGTCATAGCCGAAATTCTGGAAACCGTTGGTGAGGTAGCTGGTAACGATATTCCAGCCAACCCGTCCGTTGGTATAATGATCGAGTGAGGACAATTGCCGCGCAAAGGCAAATGGGTGGCTCTGAATGATGTTGCTGGTGACCGCAAGCCCCAGATGCTCGGTGGCAAGGCCCAGCGCCGAAATGATCGTGATCGGGTCGGCCGAGGGAAATTGCGATCCGGCGCGGATGGAGTGTTCAAAGTCATAAACGCCGGACACATCCGCCAGAAACAGCGTATCGAAGCGGCCGCGCTCCAGCGTTTTGACCACATCCACATAGGGCTGGAGCTTGGAATAGCCGTACTGGACCTGGCCTTCAGGCGTGCGCCAGTAGCCGTGGCTATGATGATTGGGCGTGAGGTGAAGAAATCCGTTATAAATAAGGCGGCGGGTCAAAAGCTATCCCTTTGTCAGCGAAGAATTCGTTGACGGGAGTGTAGCCAGCACAGTCCCTTCGATAAGGGACCGGATACTATAATCTATCTAATGAGTAGACTATTATTGCCGAGCAGGGCACGACGGGATGTGCACCTACTTGCGTGCGAAACTGAAGGAAAAATGGCTGCCTCTGTGGTAATCCACGGCGTAGATCACGGGAACACCTGTGGTGTTGAAGCAGGTTTCAGTGATGAGTAGCGCGGGGCCGAAGTCGCTGAGATCGTTGCGGTCCACCACATCTGCGGGCAGCATGACAGCGGTCACAGATGCGGCAGACATGCGCGGGCGCTGCTTGTATTTTTCGAGAAGCGACAGCAGCGATCCACTCCAGTCGATATCGTAGAGGCGGGATGGAATGATGCTGCGCGGCACATAATCGAGACAGTAAAGAATCGGTGTGTTGTTCTCCAGCCGCAGACGCTCGACGCGAATAACGCGTTCACCGTCACCGAGGCGCAATTGCTTGGCAATCGTGGCGTCCGGCGTTTCTTCGGAGATCGACAACACCCGGTTTTGAGGCTCATACCCGTACTGCACCACCATATCGGTGACGCTTTCAAATACGGTTATCGGCCTGTCGACGTGCACCGCGGACATGGCTGAAATAAACCGGCCACGCCCGTGCTCCACGTAGATAATATCGTCTTGCTCCAGAAGTTTCAGCGCTTCGCGCAAGGCTGCACGGGAAATCTTAAAACGGGCCGTCAGCTGTGCTTCCGTCGGAAGTTTATCGCCCGGTTGCAAACCTTCATCGCGTATCAGGTCGGCAATACGATCGCGTAGCTGGATAACCAGTGTGCGCGTATCACGAAGGGGCTCGTCCAAGGCAATCCTCATATGTTTCAGCGCTGTCCTTATTGTCTGACAAATATGCAAAGGTCAAGCAAGCCCCGGGAGGTCGCATGCAACGCGTCTTCCTTGGAGCAGCGTCGTCAATCTGTGAGCAAAACGCATCCCGCTTGACAGCCTGATGCAGAGATGTCAGTTGTCTTACAACATTTATTTTGCCAATAAGGATTCCCAGAATGTTGAATGCAACCGCCATGCTGAATTTTGACGAGGACCGATATATACGCATCCAGTCGGGTGCCGTTGGCATGGCAAAGCGGTTTGACGCGGTGATCAAAGCCTGCCTTGATGCCGGTGCGGACAACCTGTTTTTCCTTGGAACTGGCGGTGCGGCCATTTTGATGCAGCCAGCCTATCAACTGCTGCAACGCAAGTCGAAATTTCCGGTGTTTCTGGATTTGACCGCTGAACTATTGATCACCGGTTCGGTGAACCTGTCGCGCAAATCCATTGTTGTCATGCCGTCGCTGTCGGGAACAACCATGGAAAGCGTCGCGCTGGTGGCAAAGGTAAAGGAAGCGGGCGCAACGGTTTTAACCCTCGTTGGCCATCAGGAAACCCCGCTCGGGCAAGGGGGAGACCATGTCTTTGTAAACTTTGCCGAGGATGATACGTCGTGCGAGTCGTTCTACCTGCAATCGCTGCTGATCGCTCTTTCGCTGATGAAGCACCGGGGCGAGATTGCCAATTACGATCAGGTTGTCGGTGAGTTGCACACGTTGCCAACGCGCCTCGTCGACATGAAGCGCGCCTATGAAAACAAGGCCGAGGACTTCGCCCGTATTCTGGCAGGGTCGAATTATCACATTGTCACCGGTGCCGGAAATGTCTGGCCGGAAGCGTTCTACTACGGCATGTGCATACTGGAGGAAATGCAGTGGATTCGCACGCGCCCTGTGCATGCATCTGATTTCTTCCACGGCACGCTGGAACTGGTCGAAAAGGACGTCAGCGTAATCCTGTTCAAGGGAGAAGACGACTGCCGCCCCTTGGCAGACCGTGTGGAAACCTTTGCCCGTACCTACACCGATCGTTTGACTGTGCTCGATACGGCCAGCTTTGATCTACCGGGCATTTCGCCGGAGGTTCGCGGACTGATTTCGCCGCTTCTGTTGTCCGCCGTGCTGGAACGCATCAGCGCGCATCTCGAAGTCATGCGCAACCACCCCCTGACAACCCGCCGCTATTACAAGCGCGTTGCGTATTGAGCCAATTTATTTTGGATTTGGCAAAGAGCGGGTGCTAGGCTGATCGCCAGTGCCCGTTTCGCAGCACGTCATCCGAGGTTTCATGTCCCGTTACCGATTTGCCGTTGTCGGCGATAACTGCGTTGATCGCTTTCAACCGCCGCTTGGTCAGTCGCTGATCGGCGGCAATGCGGTCAACGTTGCCATCCAGCTGGCACTGCTGGGTCACGATGTTGCCTATTTCGGTGCCGTTGGTAACGATGCCGATGGCCGGCGGACGCTGGATATTCTCCGCATGAACGGCGTGACGGTTGACCATGTGCAGATCTTGCCGGGTGAAACGGCCTATACCAATATCGATCTGACGCCAGACGGAGACCGCGTCTTTACCTTCGAAGAATTTGGCGTCTGCCAGCGTTACTGTCCGTCCGAAGCCGATTTCTCCGTGCTTGCGGGCATGGATCATGTTCACATCGGCTGGATTCGGGACGAAGGTGCGGTGCGCCGCAGGCTGGCAACCGAAAAACCCAGCGTGTCGCAGGATATTTCGGTCAACAATGACGCTGCCCATTTGGGTGTCGATACCTTGACCATTGCCTTTGGTTCGGCAGGGGAGGACCTCGTGCGTGCGACCTTGATGCTGGCGGAGTTTCTGACCTCAGGTGTCGGTGTGGGGGTGGTGACCCGTGGTAGCGGTGGTTCGGCGGCGACCAATGGGCGTGCCTATGCCGAAACCGGCATCAGCCCGGTCGACGTTGTCGATACGACCGGCGCGGGCGACAGTTTCATCGCCGGGTTTCTTCATGCATTTCTGGCAGGCGAGGGGCTGGAAGCCTGTTTAATATCGGGCCGCGATTGCGCCGCCCGGACCTGCGGCCACGCGGGTGGTTTTCCGCAGCAACCCCACCCATTATAACCAGAGGCGCGGCGCGCGCGCGTATCAGTGCAGTATTTGGCTGAGGAATAGCCGGCTGCGTTCATTCTGCGGGTTATCGAAAAACTCCTTTGGTGACGCCTGCTCGATCAGTTTGCCCTGATCCATGAAGATGACGCGGTCGGCCACCTGACGGGCAAAGCCCATCTCATGCGTCACGCAAATCATCGTCATGCCCTCCTGCGCCAGTGAGACCATGGTATCGAGCACTTCCTTTACCATTTCCGGGTCCAGAGCCGAGGTCGGCTCATCAAACAGCATCACCTTCGGGTTCATGCACAGAGCCCGGGCAATGGCGACACGCTGTTGCTGACCGCCTGAAAGCTGTCCGGGATATTTACCCGCCTGTTCGGGAATGCGGACCCGTTCCAGAAAGTGCATGGCGATCTCAGTCGCCTTGGCCTTAGGCATTTTGCGCACCCATACCGGCGCCAGAATACAGTTTTCCAGAATCGTCAGGTGGGGAAACAGATTGAAATGCTGGAACACCATGCCGACCTCCCGGCGCACCACATCAATGTTCTTTTCATCGTCCGTCAGTTCAACGCCCCCGACGATAATGCGCCCTTCCTGATGCGTTTCGAGCCTGTTGATGCAGCGGATCAACGTCGATTTACCGGACCCGGAGGGACCGCAGATGACAATCCGTTCTTTCCGGCCGATCTCTAGGTTGATGTCGTCAAGCGCATGGTACACGCCATACCATTTGTGGACGCCGACCAGGGAGATTTCACTATCTGTCTCAACAGGTGCGGGCATAGGCTCTCCGTTTATTTGAGGTTCAGCAGACCGGATGCAACGATGTCGGCGGCACCGGCCCGTGTGTGGATTGCGATAGGGACGCCAAACAGCGGCGCACCGATACCGTCAGCATGGTTCAGCGGGCATTGAAGCGACCGAAATGCGCTTCGATACGCGATTGAATGAATTCCAGTCCGATCGACAACACCCAGTAGATCATGGAGGCGGTGATCAACATTTCGATATGGCGGAACTCGGTCTGTCCCTGTGTGCGGGCAAGATACATGATTTCCCATACCCCAACGACCGAAACCAGCGAGGAATCCTTCAGCATGGCGATGAACTGGTTGCCGGTGGGCGGTACGATCACCCGCATCGCCTGTGGGAGTATCACAAGAAACATGGTTTGGTTGGGGCCGAGACCAAGCGCCGTTGCGCCCTCCGTCTGGCCACGATGGATACTCTCAATGCCCGCGCGGAAAATCTCGGTCATGTAGGCACCATAGCAGAGCGACAGCGCCAGAATGCCGGCCGGAATCGCGCTGATGACGTACCCCACCTGCGGCAGGCCGAGATAGATGATATAGATCTGCATAAGCAACGGCAGGCCCCGAAACAACGAGGTGTAGAAGGTCGCTATGCCGTAGACCACGCCATTCTTGGACAGTTTGGCAATGGCTCCTGCCAGCGCAATCAGCGTGGCAATGGCAATCGATATGGACGAAATGAACAGGGTTGTGACCACACCCTGCGAAATCATAAAACCAATCTTGCGGGCAATGAACGAAATAGACAAATCGAAGGAATAGAAGAACAGCATCAGCAGCGCGAACAACTCGATCCAGATTGCCGCGATCTGTTGACGGCGCGAGAGCAACTGCAACAGAGCCCAGTTGACCGCCAGTATGAAGGTGATGATGACAGCAGACACCAGTCGCCCGAATTGCTTGTTTTCTTTCAACCAGTCGACCGCCGCTGGGAAAATCTTGCCGATCCATGCGGAACTGATACCGAGCGCATAGAGGCCCGTGACAATGAGGGCGGCAATCAGCAGCAGGCCCATGCGGCGCGCGGCTTCAGGATAGTTGAGTATCAGTTTTCCAAGCATAGACGTCCCCCCGTCACATCAGGCACCGCGTTCACGCCACCAGTCCTGCGCCTGCAGTTTCCAATAGGTCAGTTGCGCGGCAGCCAGCCCCGCAAGTCCCCCGGCCCAAACCAGACCGAAAGGCTTCAAAAGAGTGTAACGGTCGGATTGACCGAGCAGCGCTTCGGCAACGAGTTTGCCCCCGATGGCCGTGGTGTTCAGGCCATGGCCGCCAAAGGCGGTGCAATACCAGACCCCCGGCTGCATCTCACCGATCTGTGGCATCATATGCCGGGCATAGGACATCAGCCCGGACCAGGCGAGCTCCGTCTTGAGGTCCCTGAGTTGCGGATAGGTGCCCACCATCTCGCGGCGCAGTTCCCGCGCAAGGACGGCGGGCGAGGCGGCCCGCGTGGTAATACGCCCGCCCCACAAAATCCGTCGCCCGTCTTCTACCAGCCGGTAATAGTCTCCGGCGCGGCGGTTGTCCCCGATGGCATCCCGGGTGGTAATGGCCTCGGCAATCAGTTCTGGTGCTTCTTCGGTCAGCATGACATAGGTAGCAATCGGCAGATAGGACCGGTTGAGCTTGCCGACGAGCGGCCCTGTATACCCTCCCGTCGTAAAGACGATACGACGGCTATTGATATGACCGCTCACAGTGTCGGCCCGCTTTCGAGGGCCATCGAGACTGCAACGCGTGACGGCAGATTTTTCGAATATGACGCCGCCAAGCCGTTCGATTTCTGCGCCAAGCGCACGCAGATAGTTCAAAGGATGCATGTGGAAGGCTTTGGGGTCCCGCAAGGCCTGAAAATAGCGGCTGGATTTTAAACTCTGCCGCACGGCGTCCGTGTCGAGATACTCAAGCTCGTAACCATAGTCGCGACCGACCTGTTCCGCGTGTTGTTTCAGGCTTTCGCCACCGTCATGGCGCAACACGCTCATAATCCCCGATTGCGGCTGGGCCTCGGTTATTTGCAAGTCCCGAATGGTGTCCCGGACGAAATCGCAACCCTCAATGGACAGGTGATGGATCTTTCGCGCCGCATCCGGGCCTGCCGCTTTGGCAATTGCGTCACCGCCTGTTGCAAAGCCCGGGCTGACGAAGCCGCCATTGCGACCGGATGCGCCGAAGCCAATCCGTTCGGCCTCCAGCACAGCGACGGAAACGCCTGCCCTTGCCAGTTGCAGTGCAGTTGTCAACCCCGCAAGGCCACCACCCACGATGACCGTGTCGCATTCCACCGCGCCGCTCAGCGCCGGGCGTTCGGCCTCGCTCGTCATTGTGCGACGATAATAAGTATCAGGATATGTCATGAAGGATCTCCGACGAAGGAAGAGCCGCGTGGCGTGTTCTTGCGATCTCGCGCCACGCTCTTTTCGCGTGTCGTGGACGTCAGTCGGCGCTGTAATCCGTGCCGTACCACTTGGTGGTCAACGAAGCGAGGCTACCGTCCTTCTTCATATCGGCGATTATGCCGCCCACCTTCGCGGTCCACTCCGGATCGCCCTTTTCATCGATGACGACGAGTGGTTCGCGGAAGGCATAACCATCATCGAGGATGCGCAAAGGATAGCCGTTTTTGATTGCATTCTTGGCCGTCTGTTCCGGCGCAATGACTGCATCAAGGCGCACGCCATCGCCAAGGCGCAGATCATCGAACGGCAGCATGGAGTCGGCGAACGTCCTGACCTCGCCGGGCTCCAGCTTATAGTCTATCGGAGGCAGGCCGGGCGCGTCGATTTCGAGTTGACGGCGAATGAAGTCTTCCGAGGTGGTGGCCGTTTCCACGCCAATGGTCTTGCCTTTCAGGTCTGCAACTGTTTTGGCCGTGCTGTCTTTGTGAACCACGTAGACATAGGGGCTGTAGTAATAGATGCCGGCGAAATCAATCACCTGAGCGCGAGCCTTGGTGGGCGTAACCGAGCCGACACCCAGATCATACCGGCCCTGCCAGCGGCCGCCGGTCAGCGTGGCCCAGTCCGGTGTCTGGAAGCTGACCTCCACACCAAGGCGCTTGGCGATTTCACGCGATACGTCGATATCAAACCCGACCATTTCGTTGTTGTCATCCAGATAGCTCTGCGGGGGCCAGCTGCTATTGGTTGCCACAACCATCGCCTTGTTGCCCATGACGCGATCCAGAGTTTCGCCCGCTACGGCGGGGTAGGCAACGGCAAGCATGGCAATGCCGGTAAAAATACGACCAAACAGTTTCATAGTTCCCTCCACATTATTGTTTTGTAGGATGTCTGACAACACTATCAATTGAGGGGATTGTGTCAACACGTTTGATCGGGGTTCAGAGGAGTTTAAAGTTGTGCCGCTCTTTAATGCGCATCGCCGACACTTAGACTTGCCTTCCGGTCCCGCATCACTGACACGATAACCCCACCTAGTCCCATTGTGTGCGCGCAACGGCCTTTGCCAGTTCCTGTTTCAGGGTGGTGATAGCAAATTCCGCGAAGCTGGAAAGCACCCTGTCCTTCTTGGTCACGACCCATGCCGTGATCCCAACGTTTTCAACAAGGGCCCTGCGTACCAGTCCAGGCATATAGACCTCTGCTACGGAAAACTCATCGATGACCGCGACGCCAAGGCCATGTCGAACAAGGCTGACGACCGTTTGGGCGAAACGTCCGCGCACCGTGTACCGCAGGTCGAGACCCGCTGCACGAAACGGTTCCGCCAAGACCTTGCCGTAGGGATCTGCGGGATCGATGCCGACAAATGGCTCCTGCACCAGATCATGGACAGAAATCTGATCCTTCCCTGCCAGTCTGTGGCCCTCCGGCACAATGGCAACCAGACGGCCATGGGCAAGTGCCACGTTTTCAACGGCCGGGTTGTCGATAGCCGTGCTCATCAGTACGAATTCCCCGCGCTCCAGCAGCAGATAGTCGGCAGCCTCCTCGATTTTCAGAATGTTCAAATCGATGAACAGGTCGGGAAAGCGAGACCGGACGCGCTTGACCGCCCTTGCGGCGATGAACTGGGCAATGGATGGCGCGGACGCAAACGACAGGCGCACATTCTCGCCCTTGTGCAGGGACGCGACGGCGCTGTTCAGGTTCTCCATCTGACGGTAGACCTGATGGACGATTTCAAAGATCGCCGAAGCCTCCGCCGAGGGCACAAACAAGCCCGCGCGACGTTCAAACAGGCGGATACCCAGCGACTCCTCCGTGTGTTTGACCAGACGGGAAATGCCGGGTGCCGAAACATTCAGCAGTTTGGCAGCGCCCTGAATCGTGCCCGCCATCATCACCGAACGAATGACTTCGACCTGCCGCAATGTCAGCTCTTTCACCACGTCCCTCCGTGTAACATTAGCATTCTAAAGAATAACATGTTGGTAACGGGCTGCATATATCAGTATTTGACGTTATTCTTCCGATCGCTCAAGCGTGGTGTAATTGCGCGAGGGGAGTTCGCGTTTGTTCGGGAGACATTCATGACGACATTAACCGGTCCCAAAAAGGGCAAAAACCAGTCCAGCAAGGCAGCAGCCAGTGCCTGGATCGGCTCTGCACTGGAATATTACGATTTTTTCATTTACGCGACGGCTGCATCTCTGGTTTTTCCGCAGATCTTCTTCCCGTCGGATAATCCCCGCGTGGCGATCATCGCGTCGCTGGCCACCTACGGGGTTGGGTATGTCGCGCGCCCTATCGGGGCGGTGGCGCTGGGCCACTGGGGCGATACTCATGGGCGCAAAAACGTTTTGATTCTGTGTATGTTTCTTATGGGCATCTCCACCTTGCTCGTCGGCCTGTTGCCGACCTATCAGCAGGTGGGCATTCTCGCGCCGATCCTGCTCGTCATCCTGCGGCTGGTGCAGGGCTTTGCGGTGGCGGGCGAAATTTCGGGCGCAAGCTCCATGGTCATGGAACATGCGCCCATGGGGCGGCGCGGTTTTCACGCCAGCTTTACCCTTCAAGGTGTGCAGGCAGGGCAGATCATGGCGGCGGCAATCTTTCTGCCACTGGCGCATTTCATGCCGGAAGAGTCCTTTAACAGCTGGGGATGGCGCATTCCATTTCTGCTGAGCTTCGTGGTCATCATCGCCGGCTGGGTCATCCGACGCGAAGTTGATGAGACGCCCGCGTTCCGCAAGCAGGAGGAAAAGCAGACCGTGCTGCGTTCGCCGGTCGTGGAAGCCATCAAAACGACGTGGCCCGATATGATCCGGGTGATGTGCATGTCGTTGATGAACACTATTCCCGTTGTTGCGACCGTCTTCGGGGCCGCCTATGCCGTGCAGGCCGCCTATGGCATTGGTTTTCACAAGGATGTCTATCTCTGGATTCCGGTGTTCGGCAATATTCTCGCCTGCGTCATCATCCCGTTCGTCGGAAAGCTTTCGGACAGGGTCGGGCGTCGTCCGCCCATAATTATCGGCGCACTTGGCTCGGGCTTGCTCGCCTTCGGCTACCTGTATGCGATCTCGATCCAGTCGGTGCCTCTGGCCATTGTCATGTCGCTTCTCATGTGGGGGCTGATCTATCAGGGGTACAACGCCACCTTCCCAAGCTTCTACCCGGAACTGTTTCCCACCCGCACACGCGTATCCTCGATGGCAATTTCACAGAATATCGGCACGACCATCACGGCCATGCTTCCGGCGCTGTTTGCGACCGTGGCACCGCCCGGCTCGGCCAATATTCCGCTTGTCGTGGGGTCCATCGCTTTCGGCATAACGGTCATCGCGGCAACCGCCGCCTGGTCTGCGCGCGAAACTTACAGGATCAGGCCGGAGGATCTGGGCAACCCGGATGCGGTGCCGGTGCCGGTGACCGACTATGAACGGTTGCGCCACGACGCAATCGCGCACCGCTAGAGTATAATCCAACCGGAGTGAAACGAGGATCGACAAGATTATGCTCAAAAACAAAAGTTAGAGCGCCGATCTGATTCATGCAGATCAAATAGCGCTCTGAGGCGTCTACCCGTCACGCTTGCTGACGGGAGTATCCACTACGCGGGCACCACACCATCGCTGCCCGCTCATTCTTCAACATAGGCATCTCTCATGATCTGCGGCACAACGCGCCTGATTGCGCATCTCGGCTACCCGACCACAACATTCAAAGCGCCAATGATCTACAATCCCTGGTTTGCGGCCAACGCTGTTGACGCTGTTGTCGTGCCAATGGGCGTCAAACCGGAGGACTTTAACCGGTTTCTGCCATTGCTGTTTAAGCTGTCAAATATCGGTGGCGCATTGATCACCATGCCGCACAAGGTCGCAACGCTCGGCCTCGCCGACCGGGTTTCGGTGCGGGCGCAAATTGCCGGTTCCGCCAATGCTGTGCGGCTCGGTGCAGACGGTGCGCTGGAAGCGGATATGTTTGACGGCGAGGGGTT
Source organism: Rhizobium sp. CFBP 8762 (assembly GCF_014841565.1). Classification (GTDB taxonomy): domain Bacteria; phylum Pseudomonadota; class Alphaproteobacteria; order Rhizobiales; family Rhizobiaceae; genus CFBP-8762. The sequence continues at coordinate 152,223 of NZ_JACYUD010000007.1, read as the reverse complement.
TGTGGCGGGTGTCCTAGCAAAAGGCCAGCTGCTTGCAAACCGGTCCGCGCTGGTTGTGGGGGCGGGCGGCGTCGGGTCCGCGATTGCCGCTTCGCTCGCAGCCGCAGGCGTTGCGCGGCTGGTCATTTTCGATCCGCATACGCCAAGTGCCGAGGGGCTGGCGAGACGCCTGTGTGTTGCCTATCCGCAATTGCAGGTTAACATCGGCACAAGTGATCCATCCGGTTACGATCTGGTCGTGAATGCTTCGCCGCTTGGAATGCGGGAGGGTGATCCTCTGCCTGTCGACGTGGAGCGCCTGGACCCGGCAACCTTCGTCGGCGAGGTGGTTATGAAAACCGAGATGACCCCGCTTCTGTTGGCCGCTGCTGCAAGGGGATGCCGGTATCAGGTGGGAACCGATATGTTGTTTGAGCAGATTCCGGCCTATATGGAATTTTTCGGATTTCGCAAGCCCTCGGTGGACGAACTGCGCCAGCACGCAGCCATCCGCTATTGACCCGTCCATTCAGCTCCGTTGATGACACCGGGCAGCCGTAATCTATGGTCTTGCTTCAGGGCTCATCAAATTGAATGGCTCCTTAACCTTTCGGTGTCATTTTTTTCAGTTGCAACCCTGAAATTTTTAAGGGTTTACCTATTTATGCTCGCCTGGGTGTTCCATTGTCGGCGTCCTGAAGATCAAAAATAGTCCCGGAGCTGAATGAATGCAGATGGATTTATTGAGCGCGGGCCAGGAACTGGCTGCGACCCCGGCGGCCAAGATGACTGCAGGACCGTACGATTACCGCAGTATTGATCGCGTCATCAAACATGTTGTGCAGGCAACCGAATGCACGAAGGCTATGGTGTGTCGGAAGGTCGACGGTGTTTTTGAGCTGATTTCAAGCGTCGTCAACCCTTCGTCTTATATTTCGTTTCGCATTGATAACAACCTTCTGGATGCGCTTGCGCTGCACATCCATGATACACCGGATATTCAGATTGTCCGGCTAAATGTGAACAGTATCCTCGCGCCGCATTGTCTGGCCGCAGCCCGGATTCGTGGATCGGAAGAAACCTATCTCATCGCGCTTTATGACAGCATCACCACGCTGCCCAATCCTGCGCAGACCTATCTGCTTCAGGCTCACGCAGCCCATCTGGCCACCGTGTTTGAACTTACCAGCCTGCGCGAACAAACATCAATCGTTGAGGATCTCAGTCGCCGTGAGGATATCGAACGACTGCGTTTGCTGGAATCCGTGGCGGTTCACGCGCGTGATTCCATTATCATCACCGAAGCGGAACCGATCGATCTTCCCGGCCCTCGCATTATCTACTGTAACGCTGCAATCACGCGTGCCACCGGCTACGCGGCGGCAGAACTGCTCGGCCAGACGCCTCGAATCTTGCAGGGTCCTAAGACTGACCCGGCTGCGAGAGCAAAAATCCGCAAAGCCCTGTCCAGTTGGAAACCTATCGAAATCGAATTGATCAACTACCGCAAGGATGGCACGGAATTCTGGGTAGAACTGAGCATCGTTCCGGTTGCCAACGACCGCGGGTGGTATACCCAATGGGTATCGGTGCAACGGGATATTACCGAACGCAAACAGGCGGAAGCGCTGGGCATTCGGGTGCGCGACGCTGAACACGAGAACGGGTTGCTGGCGACAGAAATTCTGGAGCGCAAGAAGGTTGAAGCCGAACTTCTGTACACCGCATTTCATGACAGCCTGACACGGCTGCGTAACCGGGCGTTTTTTATGGAGCGTCTCGCGTCGGCACTCCAGCCGCAGCCGTTTGCCGGTGCCTGTTCGGTGCTGTTTCTGGATCTCAACCGGTTCAAGATCGTCAACGATAGTCTGGGCCATATCGAGGGCGATGCGCTGTTGCAGGAAATCGCCGTTCGTCTGACACGGTGCGTGCGGCCGGAAGACACGCTGGCGCGTGTTGGCGGCGATGAATTTGCCATTCTGATTGAAAACGCGTCCGACCTTGCAACGCCAGTTCGTATTGCGGAGCGTATTATCGAGGCCATGCGATCGCCCGTACAGCTAGGACGCCAGAGCATCTTTCCCTCATGCAGCATCGGAATTGCCTATTCCGCAGACAGAACCGATCTGCCGGAAGACCTGATCCGCGATGCGGATATTGCCATGTACGAGGCGAAACGGACGGGTTTTGGTGATTATGCGGTGTTTGATGCCTCTATGCGGGCCAAGGCCGTCGAGCGATTGACGCTTCAGACCGATCTGCGCAGCGCTGTAAAGCATAACGAGTTCTACCTGACGTATCAGCCGATCGTTGATGGCGCGACGTGCCGCGTGCGTGGGCTGGAAGCCTTGCTGCGCTGGAACCACCCCGAACGCGGAGAAATGATACCCTGCCAATTTGTGCCGGTTGCGGAGGAAATTGGGCTGATCCGGCAAATCGGTCGCTACGTTCTGCAAGAGGGTTGCCAGCAATTGCGCTATTGGCAGACGCAGTTTTCCATGCCGGACATGCGCCTGAGCGTAAACACCTCTGCCACCGAATTTATGGACCCCGGTTTCGTCGATGAACTGTCGGCGACTCTGGAACAGTTCGATTTCGATCCGGAGTGTCTGGAAATTGAAATCACCGAGGGAATATTTCTGGATCCGTCACCCAATATCGCCGCAACCATTGCCGCTGTTCGCAGCCTCGGGGTGCGCGTGGCGCTGGATGATTTTGGAACCGGCTATTCCTCCCTCAGTTACATCAACCGCTATCCCATCGATGCCATCAAGATCGACAAGTCCTTTATCGATGATATCGTCGAAAACCCGCAAACCTTGGCCATTGTGGATATGATCGTAAAACTGGGCAAGGCGCTTGGTCTTGATATCGTTGCTGAGGGCGTCGAGTCGGAACGACAGGTTGCCATCCTTCAAAGTATCGGTTGCGGCTCTTTGCAAGGTTACCATTTTGCCGCCCCGCTGGCTAAGGACGAGGTCGTCACGTGGCTTGCCTCTGCCCTATGAAGGCTTATGGCGTTGGTCCTCTGTTAAACGGCCATGTGGTGAGATTTGCGGCAAACAGCGGAAGCCAGACCAGAACCGGTTGCAGGGCAAGCCGTGGCAGATGATAAAGCCAAGGCCAGAGGCTGCGCCCGGGCGTGCCCATGAAGATCATGGCGTGTTTGATATTGGCAGGATAAACGCAGACCGCGTAGAGCGACAAACCTATGGCCGCCGCCTTGCACAGCCGCGCATCCCAAAGTCCGACGCACCCAGCCAGTTCGCATAGCCCGGTGAACAGAATTACCTCACGGGCAAATGGCACCCAGTCCGGGGTTATCGTCACAAACACGCCGGGGCGGAACAGATGAAAAAGGCCCGCGGCCGCGTAGAACAGCGATAGCCCGATGCGCGTTCGATACTGCCACGGGGACATCTGGCTCCGGCTACGCGTCACGTATTCTGTCCCCCAGCAATGCGATGCGGTGATTTCAAATAAGGATGGACGATATCGAATGCCAGCCGGTTCATATCAACATGAAGGCGAGCCGTTAGCAAATGAAACCATGCATGGGCGATAATTGACTCGGCCAACGCACGCAAATCCGCACCGGCGCGCAGTTCCCCACGGACCTGTGCGCGTTCCAGCACCTCTTTCCACTCTCCAACACGCTCCTCGCGAAAGGAATCGAGAGCGGGTAGAAGGGTTTTGTCCGTTTGCGCTTCGGCAATAATCAGAGCGAAGACGCTGCCGTTTCCCCGCCAGAAGGCAAACAAGTTGCTGAGCGATACCGCCACATCCCCTATCAGCGATCCTGTATCCGCATAACCGTGGTCCTGCTTCATGCGCATGTAGACAGCCAACAGCAGCGCCCCTCGGCTCGGCCACCAACGATAGAGCGTGCTTTTGCTAGCCCTAGCCTCCCGGGCAATCGCCTCGGTGGTCAGCCCCTTCAGCCCTTTTTCTGCCAGTATCCGCGCGGCGGTATCCAGAATGGCGGCGGCGGCCTCCGGGTTCGGTCGGGCCCCAATAGAACGACGGCTGATTCCAACCTGTGACATAATCTCTCCGTTCACTCTTGACCAATAGGTACTGATGGTACATATTATCGGTACTGATCGTATTGATAAATGGACATTGCGTCCATGTGCTTCATGTCAGCGCAGGTCATCCCTGCAACAAGATTACTGAAAATACCTCGTATCGAGAGGACGAACGAATGCTGGTTTTTATGACGGGTGCCAGCGGCTTTGTGGGCCGAGCCATTGTGGACACTGTCCGAGCCAACGGTCACGATGTGCTTGCGTTGGCCCATTCGGACAAAAGCAAGGCTGCATTGCACGCCATTGGCGTGCGCACCATTGCGGGCGCGCTGGGGGATGAGGCTGTGCTGGAACGCGCAGCCGCTGAAGCTGACGCCATTATTCATACGGGATTCGATCACGACTTTACCCGCTTCCGGGCAAACTGCGAGCAGGACCAGCGGGTTATCAAAGCCTTAACGCGTGGTTTTGGCAAAGGCGGGCCGTTTGTGGTCACCTCCGCCATCGGCGTTCTGCCCCGCGGCGAAACGGTTGATGAAACTTTCCTGCCAATGGCCGCCGAGGTTAACCCCCGTGCGCTGACAGAGGAAACCGTGCGCGCTTTGCGTGATGACGGAGCTCGAATTGACATCGTGCGTCTGGCCCCGTCTGTCCACGGTGCGGGTGATCCCAATTTCGTGGCAACGCTGGTGCGGATCGCGCGGGAGCGCGGCGTGTCGGCGTTTATCGGCAAAGGGGACAATCGCTGGCCAGCCGTTCACCGGCAGGATACGGCGCAGCTTTTCGCGACCTGCCTGGAAATACGCTCAGGCCTGCCTGCGCTTCACGCCGTGGCCGAACCCGGCATCCGCTTTGAAGAGATAGCCCGCGCCATCGGCGATGGTCTGGGCTTGCCAACTGTTTCCATAGCGCCGGAGACGGCAGGCGATCATTTTGCCGGTTTTGCGCATTTTGCCGCGTTGGACGTTAATGCGAGTGCCAACAAAACAAGGGAAGCCATGGCGTGGACGCCCCGGGGACCAAGCCTGCTGCAAGACATTCAGGCAGGGCGCTATTTCGGGTAAGAAAGGCCTAGGTGCCCTCGGAGGTTGGTGAAACCGCTACAAAAAGGTGTCAGCGATGGGTTCCCAGTCGTCCGATGTCTTGGTGAACTGGGGAATATGCGCAAGGCTGTGAATGAGGCTTGCGTCATCTCCCAGTGCCTTTTGCCAGTCGCGCGCTTCTGTCAGGATCACACCGATGCCAACCACGTTGCCGCCTGCCTTGCGCACCAGATCCACTGAGCCTTTCAAGCTGGAGCCGGACGCGACGACATCGTCTACCACCACAACGCGCTTGCCTTGCAGCAGCGGAATCGCACGTCGGTCCAGAAGTAAATTCTGGTCGCCCTTGGATGTGATCGACGTAATCGTCTGCACGAGGGCATCGTGCAGGTGGATTTTGGGCGACTTCTGCAAAACGACATAATCATCCAGCCCAAGCGCGCGGCTGACTTCGATGGCGACGGGAATGCCGAGTGTGGCCGCGCCGACAATCACGTCCGGCTGGAGCGGCGCGAGCTTTTGCGCAAGTTTTTCACCAATATGCTCGCCGAATTTGACGCCAAGATCGATCACCATCATCAGCGAGATCGCGAAGTCCGGCGTGATCGGCACAATCGTCAGGTTGATGGTAACGCCTGCCACATCGACGGGCCAGGACTGGGGCGGGGAAGCGGTGTCTGTTGCGGATGACGTCATGGGTTACGATCCTTGATTGGCAGCATGGGCTCGACCATCAGCCCGACATTGCGCCATGTGGTGCGCTTGTGTTTCATGTCAAAGCCATAGATCGACAGCGAAATGGAGATAGCATGGGCCATGCGGATGGCCTGCACAAGCAGTGGCAAGCCGCGTGCCAGCGAGAATTTGAGCCTTACGGGAAACGGTACATTGTCGATTTCCATGCCGCGTGCGCGCTGTGCATCGGCAATCCGCTCAAAATCCTCCCGCAACATCGGGATAATGCCGAAGGTGAGGGACAGAACGAGCGTGACAACCGGCGGCATACGGGCAGCGCTGGCAGCCGCCAGTATCGAGCCCGGTGAACTGGTTTCCATGACGAAGTAGAAGGCAGCGGTCGTCGTGACCAGTCGTGCGGCCATGCCCAGCGCGATTTGAAAGGAGTCAAAGACCGCGTGGCCTTGCAGTGTCAGGTTCAGCATCCAGCTTGCGATGACGAGCGTCACCAGCAAAACCGCGCCTTTCAGGTAGCCCCTCAGCCCCGGAACGTTGGTTACCGCCAGAAACACCAGCATGAGGGCCGATAGCGGAACGCCATAACGCCAATCCGGTGCCAGCCACGCGGCGAGCATGATGAGGAACGCAACGGCGAGCTTGATAAAGAAATTAACGTTATAAAACAGCATGGTCGGTCTTCCCTGCGCCTTGGCCTGCACCTTGGCCAGCGCCTTGGCCCACGCCCATGAAGGCCGGCGCTGGCCAGTTGAGCGCGCCATAACCGGCGCTGTCCCAGACATCGTCCACGGAACCATCAAAGGTGATGGCGCCGCGATCCAGCACCAGAACGCGCGATGCTGCATCTGCGATCAATTCCAGATCATGGCTGATGATCATGACAGCCCGCCCTGCGCTGAGTGTGCTGTCGAGAAAGAGATCCAGCATACGGCGGCCCTGCCCATCGCGCGCCAGAAGCGGCTCATCGAGAATGGCGACCGCAGACCCGGCAGCATCCGCGCAAGCCAGACCCAGCAATGCCTGCTGCCGGGTGGATAGGGCGAAGGGATTGGCCTCGCGAAAGCTGGACAGGCCGTATTTTTCCAAAGCCGCCAGCGCGGTATCGACAACGGCGGGATCTTTGGGGATGGCGGGGGAGGCGGTTATGGCAAATGTTACCTCCTGCTGCACGGTCATGTTGAAGAGAATGCGTCGCATGTTCTGCGGCAGATATGCCACGGACCGCGCGCGCCGCGCTGGCGTCCACTTCGAGGCATCCTGTCCTTCAATCGACAGCGTCCCGGCTGTCACTTTGGCAAGGCCGAGAACCGACTGGAACAGCGTGGTTTTACCCGCGCCGTTCCGCCCGATCAATCCGACGGTTTCACCCGCCTTGATCTCCAGATCGATGGATTCCAGCACGGGGCGTCCGTCCCGTCGGGCAAGCTGGGTTTTAAGGCCTGCAATCGATAGAAGCGTTGCACCCTCGGCATAGGTCTTGCGGGGTTGACGGCCACGGTGTGGTGGCAGAATGCCCGCCTCGATCCATGGCTGCGGCTTGTCCATCAGCGCAGCTTTTGGCACAGCTGGCGTCAAAGCACCGGATTGCAGCAGCGCGATATCATCGACAACGTCGGCGATTGCCGCTGGGTCCTGCTCGGAAATCAGGATGGCGAGTTGATCTGATCCCAGTTTGTGCAGGATACGCACAAGCCGTTGCCGTGCCGCCGGATCCAGCCCGGTGGTCGGCTCGTCCAGCACCAGCAAGCGTGGAGAGGCGGCCAGTGCCGCCGCAATAGCGACCATGCGGCGCTCACCACCCGACAGGGTCAGCACACGGCGTCCCCGCAGGGGTTCGAGTTCCAGCTCGACCAACAGGCTTTCAATTCGCGCGCGGATATCAGCCTTGGCGACGGCCCGGTTCTCCAGTGGAAAGGCAATCAAATCCTCGACGCTCAAATCCCAAACCTGATCCTCGACATTTTGCGAGACAAGGCTGATGGCGGTAAAGAGGTCGTCTTTCGCGATGGTCGTTATCGGCTTTCCGTCCAGCTCGATTTCGCCGGAAATGACGGGCGGTCGAACGAGCCGGGGAATGATGCCAGCGGCGGCATGCAACAGCGTGGTTTTGCCGCTGCCAGCAGCGCCACACACAGCCAGGCGCTGACCGGCGGCGATATGAAGACTGGCTTTGGAAACGGCCAGGTCGCCGCTTCCAAAGCCAATGTCGAGATTTCGAATGCTCAGCAAAATTTCAAACTCTACTTCAGAGCATGTCCAGTGTTGACCGGAAATGCTCTAACCTTTGTTTTGACGCGGCGTCCAGACGTAAACGCGTTTCAGCTTCGACTGGATATAACCCTAGAACCGGCTGAAACCTGCCGGATGCGCGCTCTTCAAAATCTTTAATGCCGGAATGATCAGCAGCGGCGTACCGATGATCATGGGAACGATATCGGAAAGGCCGAGATAGCCGAAGGCCCACCAGAATGGGAAAATGCCGAGATAGGCCAAGCTGGCCGATACGGCGAGAACCATGACGATGCCCGCGACGAGGCAGGTTGCTGTAATTTTGAGCAGGGTTGCGCGGTTAAACACCACCTTTGCCGGGTCAAACAGCAGGCCCGAAACAAGGCCGGTAAGGCCAACCATAATGCCATCGATCAGCAGGGAATGGGCCGGAATGAAGGTGCCAGCCAGCAGCGACCAGACGATGGTGCCGAGATAGCCGCAGATAAAGCCGCTGCGCCATCCCAGCAGAATGCCGATCAACGGCGGAAGAAACGCAAAAATGCGCCACTGAATAACGCCAGGCACAAGTTGGATGGGATTGGCGTAGGCCCACAGCACGCCGGTTGCCGCCGCAGCGACAATCGATAAAACAATGGGAAAGAAGGTGTTGCCTTCCGGCTGAGAAAGGGTGGACTGTGACATTTGGGATCCCCGAGAAATGGTATGATCAGGCAGACGCAAGATCCGTGCCCTTTCGCAATATAACCAATCAAAATTTAGTGTTTTTGTTGAGCGACGTCTATCCCACGGACGTCACTTCGGTCAACACGGATTGACCGGCCACCGTCCGGAACAACTTTGTCGCAAATTGCTTTAAGGAGCATGACACATTCGCTTCGATACCTTGCCTTCTCCACCGCCCTTGCACTCTGCGGACCAGCATTGGCAGCCCCCATAAACGCCGATGCGGTTAATGGAGCCTCCATTGACACCCTATCGCTTGAAGCCCCGGCGGAAAAACCAACGGAGCCAGACGCGGCTATTGTGCGTCTACAGGTTCTTTTGGACCGGGCCGGTGCCTCTCCGGGCGTGATCGATGGTTATGTGGGCAGCAATCTGGCGAAAGCGGTCTCTGGGTTCGAGGCCTTGAAAGGTTTGTCGGTGGATGGGAAGCTGGACCCCGAGGTGCTGAAAGACTTGGCCAGCCAAGAGCCGGTCGTTCAGCCCTACGAGATCACCGCGGACGATGCTGCGGATATCGTGAAAGAAATCCCTAAGGATTATGCCGAGCAGGCTAAGATGGAGCATCTCGGCTATACGAGCGTTGCTGAAAAACTGGCCGAGCGCTTTCACATGGATATCGGGCTGATCACAGCGCTCAACCCCACCGCGTCCTTTGCGCCAGGCGAAACAATTGCTGTAGCCGCTCCCGGCGAAGCAAGGACAGGCACCGTCAATCGGATCGAAGTGCGCAGGCAGTCTGGAGAAGCGTTTGCATTTGCAGAGGACGGCGCGTTGCTGGCGGTTTACCCCGCCACAATCGGAAGCGAGGATTCGCCGTCGCCCAAGGGCACGCATAAGGTCAAAGGCGTCTCACGTATGCCGAAGTATACCTACAATCCGAAGATCAACTTTCAGCAGGGCGACAACAAGAAAGTCCTGCAACTGCCCGGCGGGCCCAATGGTCCTGTCGGCACAGTCTGGATTGACCTGACGGAACCAACTTACGGCATACATGGCACACCCGAGCCGGAACTGATTGACAAGGTTGGCTCGCACGGATGTGTCCGCCTGACAAACTGGGATGTTGAAGAACTGTCAGACATGGTCAAGCCCGGTGTGGTCGTCACGTTCGTTGACTGACACGTGTTCGCTCGATTTCAGTCAATTCTAATGGGCTGAATGGGTGTCTAACAGATCTGGACATCATACGACATTCGGATTATCGGATCGAAGCTTGTTGTCTGAATGACCCGCCTTCGCGCCATGAGCGCTCCTCCCAAGTTGCTCTCGGCACTCTGAATGAAAGTCAATACCATGCTCGATACAGTGCCCGACGCGGTGAGCCCCGCCGACGTTATGCCCGTGCCGGTCCTTAAGCAGAATACCACGCTTATCCTGCTGGCACTGGCAGTCGGCAGTTTCGGCATTGGAACGGGCGAGTTCGCGATCATGGGTCTTTTGCCCAACATCGCTGACGGTCTCGGCGTTTCGGTGCCGGGTGCAGGTTATTTGATCAGCGCTTACGCGCTCGGCGTCGTGATCGGTGCGCCTTTGATTGCTCTTCTCGGGGCGAAACTCAGCCGCCGGACATTGCTGCTCCTGTTGATGCTGGGCTTTGCCATCGGCAATATCGCCAGTGCCGTCGCGCCGGAAATTTGGTCGCTGGCGGGCGCGCGTTTTCTGTCCGGCCTGCCGCATGGTGCTTATTTTGGCGTTGCGGCCCTTGTTGCCGCTTCGGTGGCGCGGAAGGGCAAGCGGGCACAGTCGGTCGGGCGGGTGATGCTGGGGTTGACGGTCGCGACCCTTCTCGGAACGCCGCTTGCTGCATGGCTCGGCCAAATGTTCGGCTGGAGATCTCTGTTCGTTTTGGTCGGCGGTATCGGGCTGTTTACGGCCATTCTCCTCTGGCTGACCTTGCCGCAGGACAAGGTTCACACCGAAGCCAGCGCCCTTCGTGAACTGTCGGCCCTCATGCGCCCGCAGGTCTGGTTAACATTTGCTTTCGCAGCTGTCGGTTTCGGCGGCATGTTTTCAGTGTTCAGCTATATCGCGTCTACCGCAACCGAGGTTGCAGGTCTCTCTATCGACGTGGTGCCGATCATTCTGGCCATCTTTGGCGTCGGCATGATTCTCGGCAATATTCTTGGCGCATGGCTTGCCGATCGCTCGTTAATGAAGACGCTTGGCGGTATGATGAGTTTCAACATCGTTGTTCTCATAGTCTTCGCACTGACGGCAGCGCATCCGCTGATGCTGTGCCTGTGTGTTTTCTTTATCGGTTTCGGCGTGGCGCTGGCTCCGGCGGTGCAAACGCGGCTGATGGATGTGGCCGGGGATGCCCAGACGCTGGCGGCGGCGTCCATGCACTCCGCGTTCAATATCGCCAATGCCGCCGGAGCGTGGCTCGGCGGCTTGGCCATTTCTGCCGGTTACGGATACGCATCGACCGGCTGGGTGGGGGCTGCGCTCGGCGCAGGCGGTCTGGCTGTTTTCGGTTTGTCGTATTGGCTGGACCAGAAAAACAGGCAGGCTGCCCATGTCGGGCGAGTTTGAATCAACCAGCAATCAGCGAGTTTCGCCGTGCGAAGCCTTCCTGCCGCTGGTATGGAAAATGCGGGTAGGGCATGATTTGCGCGCTGGCTTCATCCAGCGTTTGCACCTGCTCCGGCGTTAAAGTCCAGCCCACGGCGCCAAGGTTCTGGCGTAGTTGCTCCTCGTTGCGCGCACCGATGATGACCGAGGAAACTGTCGGACGTTGCAGCAGCCAGTTCAGCGCCATCTGGGCGACGGTCTTGCCTGTTTCTTCCGCGATGGCGTCTAGGGCATCAACCACGCGATACAAGCGTTCATCGTCCACCGGTGGACCGAACTGTGCCGTTTCGTGCAAGCGGCTGCCTTCGTGCAGAGGCGTGTTGCGGCGGATCTTGCCGGTCAGCCGTCCCCATCCAAGCGGGCTCCAGACCATGGCGCCCAATCCCTGATCTGCACCCAGCGGCATCAGGTCCCACTCAAAGTCCCGCCCAACAAGCGAATAATAAGCCTGATTAACGACATAGCGCGGCCATCCGTAACGCTCTGCCACGGCCAGGGATTTCATGATTTGCCAGCCGGAGAAATTGGAAACCCCGGTGTAGCGCACTTTTCCAGCCCGCACGAGCGTATCGAGTGTTGATAGAACTTCTTCGACCGGGGTCAACGCGTCATAGGCGTGAAGCTGGAGGATATCGATATGGTCGGTTTGCAGGCGACGCAGGGCGTCATCCACCGCGCGGATCAGTTTAAACCGGGACGATCCGGCATCATTCGGCCCCTCGCCCATGGGTAAGCTGGTCTTTGTCGAGATCAGAACGCTGTCGCGTCGACCCTTGATTGCCTCGCCCAGCACGGTCTCCGAAGCGCCGTCGGAGTAGACGTCGGCCGTGTCGAACAGGTTGACGCCGGCCTCAAGGCAGATGTCCACCATGCGACGGGCCTCTACCGCATCCGAACTTCCCCAGTTGCTGAACAGCGGGCCGGCGCCGCCAAATGTCCCGGCACCGAAGCTGAGCACCGGCACCTTCAAGCCGGATTTCCCAAGAGAGCGATATTCCATAACATCTTCCTTCGCGTTCTTTCAGGAGATGAAAGCCGTGAAAGCTTTCCCTATGACCGGACGATAGACGCTTGTGACTGGATGAAATAGAAGGTGGTTCGGAATATCACTTGTGAGGTGAAGTCATATGGCGCGACTGGACGTGAACCGGGCAGGGGAACTGGAGATGTTCGTTCGTGTGGTGGAGCTTGGCGGCTTTTCGCCCGCAGCACGTGCGGCAAACATGACACCTTCCGCCGTCAGCAAATTGATGTCCCGGCTTGAGGGGCGGTTGGGTGCACGTCTTCTCAATCGCTCCACGCGTCAACTGCAGATTACGCCGGAGGGCTGTGTCTTTTACGAGCGGGCAACCCGTATTCTCGCCGATCTGAACGACGCCGAGCGCGCCGTCGGGGCGGGTGAGCAGCCGGTTGGTCGGGTCCGTATTAATACCAGCGCATCGTATGCAACGCATATTCTGGCGCCGATATTGCCTGCGTTTCTGGCGCATCGTCCGGGCATTTCCGTGGATTTGATCCAGACGGATGCGGTGGTAGACCTTCTCGCAGAGCGCGCCGATGTCGCGGTGCGGGCCGGACCCTTGAAAAGCTCCAGTCTCATGGCGCGCAAACTGGGAGAGGCCGCGCTGTCCATCGTCGCTGCTCCGTCCTATCTGGAGCGTTGCGGAGAACCGCGTGTGATCGATGATCTCGCGGGCCACACCCTTCTGGGTTTTTGCTACAGCCGCGCAACATCGCAGTGGCCGCTGCCGGTTGGCGAGCGAACTACTGCATTCCCCGAGGCCGAACGGGTGAGGGTCAGCGATGGCGAGGGGCTTCGTCACCTTGCGTTGGCCGGTGTTGGCATCGCCCGTCTGGCGGCCTTTACCGTTCAAAACGATATTGCTGCCGGTCGGCTGGTGTCTCTTCTCGCGGATGAAGACAGCGGTGAAACGGAAGCGTTTCACGCCGTCTATGTGGGGCAAGGCGGGCATTTGCCATCGCGCGTCCGTGCGCTGCTGGATTTTCTGGCAGAGCACGGACGTGTGAGTTCAGGTGTTATCCGGCAATCCCGTTCAGTTCGGCAATCACTTCGGCGGAGAGATGCAACTGACCCGCGCTCAAATTTTCACGTAGATGCGCGGCGGATGATGTGCCGGGGATCAGCATGATATTGGGCGCGCGCTGCAACAACCACGCCAGCGCCACCTGCATGGGTGTCGCCCCCAGCCGTTGCGCAACCGATGACAGCGTTGACGATTGCAGCGGACTGAAGCCACCCAAGGGGAAGAACGGCACATAGGCAATGCCATCGCGGGCCAGATCGTCAATCAGGGCATCGTCGTCCCGATGCGCCAAATTGTACTGGTTCTGCACACAGACGATTTCGGCTATCTTGCGCCCTTCGGTGACCTGTTTCGGCGTGACATTGCTTAGGCCGATGTGGCGAACCAATCCCTGCCTTTGCAACTCGGCCAGTGCGGTCAGGGGTTCTTCCACGGGCCCCTCTGCCGGGCCATGCACATCAAACATGAACCGAAGATTGACCACGTCCAGAACATCGAGACCCAGATTGCGCAGGTTGTCGTGTACCGCTTTGGTCAGGTCTTCCGCAGAAAACGCGGGCAACCAGGAGGCATCGTCGCCACGTCGCGCACCAATTTTGGTCACGATCAGCAAATCGTTTGGATAGGGATGCAAGGCCTCTTTGATCAGCTGATTGGTGATATGCGGGCCGTAAAAGTCGCTGGTATCAATGTGGTCAACGCCAAGCGAAATCGCCTCGCGCAGCACATTCAGTGCAGCGTCGCGGTCCTTGGGTGGCCCGAACACGCCGGGCCCAGCCAGTTGCATCGCGCCATAGCCAAGCCGTTTGATGGGCCTGCCCGCCAAGGTGTAGGTGCTCGTATTTTGAAGTGTCGTCATAAGGTGTCTCCTTCTATCCATTCAAAATAGGGCTTGAGCAATCTGACGATAATCCCGTACAGTCGGCACAGGGTGTGCGAAAGGACGAACAATGAATGCGGACCTTGGTGATCTCAAGGCGTTCGTGACGGTCGCAACGGCTGGTGGTTTTCGCGAGGGCGCGCGTGTCAGCGGCGGTAGTCCTTCGGGCCTGAGTGAGGCCGTGCGGCGGCTGGAAACACAGCTTGGCGTGCGGCTTTTGAACCGCACCACCCGCAGCGTCGTACCGACAGAGGCCGGGCAGGGGCTTCTCGATCGGATGTCGCCCGCCTTGAAGGAGGTGGAAACGGCGCTGGATGTCGTCAATGGCTTTCGAGATCGACCGGCGGGCCTTCTGCGCTTGAATGTTCCGGTCAGCGCCGCACGGCTTGTGTTACCGGCTATCGTGCCAAAATTTCTGGCGGCCTTCCCTGATATCCGGCTGGACGTCATTACGGAGGAAAGCTTTGTCGATGTGCTGGCGGCAGGCTGCGATGCCGGCATTCGCTACGATGAGCGGCTGGAGCAGGACATGATCGCCATTCCCATCGGTCCGCGTATCCAGCGCTTTGCCACGGCCGCATCCCCGGCCTACCTCGCCCGGCATGGCATGCCGCAACACCCGCGTGATCTGTTAAGCCACGCCTGTCTGCGTGGCCGCTTTGCCAGTGGTGCCATGGTTGCGTGGGAGTATGAGCGCGATGGTGAAGTCGTCACCGTCGAGCCCACGGGTCCGTTGATCGTGCGGCCCGGCGGTGCGACGGACCTTGCCGTTGATGCCGCTATTGCTGGCACCGGCATCATCCAGTTGTTTGAAGACTGGCTGCGTCCCTTTCTGGACCGCGGTCTGCTGGAGCCCGTGCTGGAGCCCTGGTGGCAGAGCTTCTCCGGTCCATTTCTCTACTATCCCGGGCGAAGGCTGGTTCCGGCACCCCTGCGGGCTTTCATTGATTTCATCAAGGCGCAACCCGATTTGCGGTAAAAACTATCCGCCGCGTACCGAGCCGCGCCACACCATATCGGCGTGCAAGCGCAGCGAGGTGCGCTCGGTCTGCTCGGCGTCGCCGCGCAGCCATGCCACCGCGTTGGCCGCGATACCGTCGATCGGTTGGGCGAAGGTCGTGATGTTGTAGGATATCCAGCTGGCCTGTTCGATATCGTCAAACCCGATGACACACAGGTCCTTCGGGATATCCAGATGAAATTCGCGCCGCGCCGTATCCATAAACCCGCAGGCCAGAAGGTCCGTCACGCAGAAAACGCCATCGGGCCGTGTGGGCCGTGTCAGCAGTCGCTGCGCCATCAACCGTCCGCTGGCATAACTCGTGTGTCCGTGATGCTCGACCATTACGGGCAAATCTCTCGCCGCTGCAGCAGCGATAAATCCAGCCTCGCGCGCCATCAGGCTCGGTGTTCCCGCCGTGGAATTGATCAGCGCCAAATGCTTGCAGCCCGCCCGGGCAAAGGCAGTGACCGCGTTTTCTGCCGCCTTTGCATCATCCAGATTGATGCGCAGGGTTCCGTCGTGCTCGTCATCGCGGTTGATCAGCACCAGCCGCAGGCCATTGCGCAGGCATAGCTTGACAATGGATTTATCCGGCATGCCCGATACGACAATCGATGCATCGGCCCGGTAGCGAATGGCCTGGCGCAACGCCAGTCCCACGCTTTCATCGGAGCGGTCGGTATTGATCAACATCGCGATCTTGCCCGCATCCTGCAACTGCTGGGTCAGCGCGTTGACAAGGTTGGAGCGATAGGGCGTGCCGAGGTCCGATACAATCAGGCAGACGATGCCGCTCTCATTGCGCATCAGGCCCCGCGCCAGGTGGTTGACGTGGTAGCCGAGCGCATCGGCAGCGGCCAGAACCTTGGCCCGGGTTTCTGCCGACACGCTTTTTCCCGGCGTAAACGTGCGTGAAACCGCTGAGCGGGAAACCCCCGCGCGGGCCGCAACATCCTGCGCGCTGACAAATGCCTTCTGTATCGTCATGCTCTCATTGTTCCTGCTTTCATGCACGCTTGTGCATAGCAGTAAAGCCTTAAGAGATACAGGGAATAACGAATGGAGTTGACACAATGCTTATAACTGTGTGACGATTGCACACGCTTGCAAAAGCTGAAACCTGCGTGGAGGCGCGGTTTCAAACGGGAGGACGATTATGCGATCAGCACTTTTTGCTGCGGCTTTGGCCGCCGGTACAACCCTTGCTGCCTTCTCAGCCCATGCGGCTGGTAACCTCAACCTGATCTGCTCTGCCGATGTGGTGATCTGCGAGCAGATGAAGGAGGGCTTTGAGAAAGAAAAGGGCATCAAGGTCAATATGGTGCGCCTGTCATCGGGTGAGACCTACGCCAAGATCCGCGCCGAAGCGCGCAACCCCAAGACCGATATCTGGTGGGCAGGCACGGGCGATCCGCATTTACAGGCCGCGTCCGAAGGGCTGACGCAGGAATACAAATCACCCCTGTTTGATGATTTGCAGGACTGGGCGAAGAAGCAGGCCGAAAGTGCTCAGTTCCGCACGGTTGGCGTTTATGCGGGTGCGCTGGGCTGGGGCTATAACACGCAGATTTTCGAGAAAAAAGGCTTGAAGGAGCCCAAATGCTGGGCCGATCTTCTGGATCCATCCTTCAAAGGCGAAATCCAGATCGCCAATCCCAACTCGTCCGGCACGGCGTACACGGCGCTCGCCTCGCTGGTGCAGATCATGGGGGAGGATCAGGCATTCGATTATCTGAAGAAACTCAATGCCAATATCTCGCAATACACCAAATCCGGCTCGGCACCGGTCAAATCGGCTGCGCGCGGTGAAAACGCCATCGGCATCGTATTCATGCACGATGCTGTGTCGATGACGGTGGAAGGGTTCCCGATCAAGGCTGTCGCGCCCTGCGAAGGCACCGGCTACGAGATCGGCTCGATGTCCATCGTCAAGGGTGCGCGCAATCTGGAAGAGGCGAAGACTTGGTATGACTGGGCGCTGTCGCCTGCTGTTCAGTCCCGTATGAAGGACGCCAAATCGTTCCAGCTTCCTTCCAACAAGCAGGCCGAAGTGCCCAAGGAAGCGCCGAAATTCGAGGACATCAAGCTCATCGACTATGACTTCAAAACTTATGGCGATCCGGCCAAGCGCAAGGAATTGCTGGAGCGCTGGGATACCGAAGTCGGTGCCAGTGCGAACTAGAGCGCTGTTCGATCTGATTGGATCAGATCGGCGCTCCAGCTGTCTATTTGAAGCATGATCTTATCGATCCTCGCTTCGCTCCGGTCGGATTATGCTCTGACCGCGCTCATGCCTGCCGCGGCTGCTGCATCACAGCAGCCGCCCCTTACACTTATAACGCAAGAGGCGACGTATCGTTATGGAACATCGCAACCGCAGGCTGGATATCGCGCTCGGTATCGGCCTTCTGGCCTTCGCGGCCGTGCCCTGGTACAGAATTGAAGGCGGATTTACCGGTCTTGGCTGGTTGCAGGGCTTTCCTATGGATGCCGCCGATGCACCGGGTCTTGTGCAGATGCTGGCCCTTGGCCGCTGGTGGCTGGGCATAGCCGCTACCATCATGCTCGTCTGCCTTGCTGCGCGTTTTATTCGGTCACCGGAGCGTCGCGGCACGGTGCTTGCCTATGCTGGCGGCGTGGGAGTGCTGTTTCTGGCTCTTCAGGGACTGGCGATCGGGTTTGCCGGCTGGACATGGGGTATCAGCGAAACGCTGTTTGGCCAGATGGCCGATGGGCAGCCCGCCATGGGGGCGGGAGCCGTGCTTGCGGCATTTGCGTTCGTGCTGTTGTTTGCCTTCGGCCTTGCCGAGCGTGGGGTAATGAAGGGTGATGCCTTTGTGGTATCGTCGATCACGCTTCTGGTGTTTCTGGTCGCCATATTCGTGTTTTACCCGGTCGGCAGCATGCTTGTTGGCGCTTTTCAGGACTTTGACGGTTCGCTCAACACCACCGGCTTCGTTCGCAACATTCAGGATCCCTCGATCTGGAGCCTTGGTTGCGTGACTGGTGGTGAGCGGTGCGGGGTTGCGTGGCGCACGTTGATGCTGGCGCTGCTGACGGCTGCGGGGTCTACCACGTTGGGCCTTGCCTTCGCACTGGTGGCCACCCGCACGCGGTTTCCGTTCAAGAAGGGGCTGCGCCTGCTGACGGTGCTGCCCATCATCACTCCGCCTTTCGTCATTGGTCTGGCGTTGACGCTGCTGTTCGGTCGCGCCGGTGTCGTCACGCTGTCTCTGTCCAACCTGTTTGGCATAGAGCCGGGGCGCTGGCTGTATGGATTAACCGGCATCTGGATTGCGCAGGTACTGTCCTTTACGCCGATTTCGTTTCTTGTCCTCATCGGTGTGGTCGAAGGGGTCAGCCCCTCCATGGAGGAGGCATCGCAGACGCTTCGGGCGGGGCGCTGGCGCACGTTCTGGAATGTGTCGCTGCCGTTGATGGCACCAGGTCTCGCCAATGCCTTTCTGATCGGCTTTATCGAAAGCATGGCGGACTTTGGCAATCCGCTGGTACTGGGCGGTAGCCATGGCGTGCTGTCCACCGAGATTTTCTTCGCCGTTGTCGGCTCGCAGAACGACCCGTCCCGTGCTGCCGTGCTTGCCATTATCCTTCTCTGCTTCACGCTGACGGCGTTCATCGCTCAGCGGGTCTGGCTATCGGGCAAGAATTTCGCGACCGTCACAGGCAAAGGCGATTCCGGTGCGCATATCGCGCTGCCGCGCAGCCTGTCCATTGGGCTTCACGCCGTTGTCATTCCGTGGATGCTGTTTACAGTGGTGGTCTACGGCATGATCCTGTTTGGCTGCTTCGTCAAAACATGGGGTCTGGATAACACGCTGACGCTTGATCACTACCGCCGCGCCTTTTCGGTGACGCTTGAAAACGGCGGTTTGGCATGGACGGGCGTTGCATGGAACTCGTTCTGGACCACGATGGAAATCGCGCTGATTTCCGCGCCGTTGACCGCCGCTGTCGGGCTTCTCACCGCCTATATCATCGTGCGGCAGCGGTTTGCCGGGCGCAACCTGTTCGAGTTTGCCCTGATGATGAGCTTTGCCATTCCCGGTACGGTTATCGGCATCAGCTACATCATGGCCTTCAACCTGCCACCGCTGGAAATGACGGGCACGGCCCTTATTCTGGTGGCCTGCTTCGTCTTCCGCAACATGCCGGTGGGCGTGCGCGGTGGCGTGGCCGCCATGAGCCAGCTGGACAAAAGTCTCGATGAAGCTTCGCTGACGCTTCGGGCCAATTCTTTCCGCACCATTCGCAAGGTTATTTTGCCGCTTCTGCGCCCGGCCATTACCGCCGCACTGGTCTATTCGTTCGTGCGGGCCATCACCTCCATTAGCGCTGTCATCTTTCTGGTCAGTGCGCAGTATAATATGGCGACATCATATATTGTCGGTCTGGTGGAAAATGGTGAATACGGCGTGGCGATTGCCTACTCTTCCATGCTTATTGTCGTGATGATCGTGGTGATTGCAGCCTTTCAGGGGCTGGTGGGCGAGCGCAGGCTCAGACGTGAAAACCGCGTGGCGCTGGCCGCGCCCGCCATTCCCCTTCGACAGGAGACACCCGCATGAGCACGCCGCAGCAAGGCTCCGTTCTGTTCAAGAATATTCGCAAGCAGTTCGGTGCCTTTACCGCCATTCACGATTTGTCGCTCAGCATTGAGCCCGGCACGCTGGTAACCCTGCTTGGCCCTTCCGGTTGCGGCAAAACCACCACGCTGCGTATGCTGGCAGGGCTGGAACACCCGACATCCGGCCGCATCCTCATCGGTGGCAAAGATGTGACCATGCTGCCCGCCAATGAGCGTGATGTGTCCATGGTCTTCCAGTCCTACGCGCTGTTTCCGCACATGACCTCGCTCGACAACGTGGCCTACGGGCTGGAATCGTCCGGCATGAAGAAAAAGGAAGCGCGTGAGCGGGCAGAACAGGGGCTGAATCTCGTGGGTCTCGGGGGCTTTGGCCAGCGCCTGCCCGCCGAACTCTCCGGTGGCCAGCAACAGCGCGTGGCCGTTGCCCGTGCGCTGGTGCTGGAGCCACAGGTTCTACTGCTGGACGAGCCACTGTCCAATCTCGACGCGCGGTTGCGCCGCCGTGTGCGCACGGAAATCCGCGAGTTGCAGCAAAGACTTGGTTTCACCGCTGTCTATGTCACCCACGATCAGGATGAGGCGTTGGCCGTCTCCGACCGGATCATCGTGATGAAGGACGGCCATGTGGCGCAGGAGGGCGCGCCGCGCGATCTCTACGAGTCGCCCGCATCGGCCTTTATCGCGGATTTTATGGGTGAGGCCAATGTGGTGCCGTGCGAAGTGCTGTCGCTTGCCGGTGGCGCGGCGACGGTTCTGGTGGACCAGTTACTTCATACCGTGCCCGCGCGGGCAACGCGTCCCGGACCGGCAAAACTCGCCGTGCGCCCCAATGCCATTACGCTGACGCCCCATGCTTCTGCGCAGGTACCGGGGGGCAACGCGCCATTCGGCGGCCAAATAACCACCGCTGCCTATCTTGGTGACCATATTGAATACGAGGTGGAGACCAGTATAGGGCCTTTGTTCGTGGTGGATACCGGAGTGGAAAACGCGCTGGCACCGGCCACCGATGTGGCTATCGGCTTTCGCGAGCGCGGGCTGGCGATTATTGATGCTTGAGAATGCAAAGGACGAAGTGATGACTTCACACATTTCCGGTCTGACAGAGCGCTTTGCTTTGGCTGAAACCATGGCACGCACAGCGGGCGCAACGGCGCTTGATTATTTCAAGCGGCGTGAAACCCTGGTCATCGAAACCAAAAACGACCCGCAGGACGTGGTGTCCATTGCTGACCGCGAGGTGGAAAATCTCATTCGCGCTGCGATTGCCAGTGCACATCCGGACGACGGAATTCTCGGCGAGGAATACGGGCTGACGGCTGGAACCTCGGGTTTCACGTGGGTGATTGACCCCATTGACGGCACAAGCCCCTTCGTCAACGGCATGCCGAACTGGTGCGTATCCATCGGGGTTCTGCACGAGGACGTCCCGGTCATCGGCGTCATCAACGCCCCCTGCCATGATGAGCATTACGCCGCAGCATTGGGCCATGGCGCAACGCTGAACGGTAAGCGGCTGGCTATCGATCCCGCCCGAACACTGCGCAACGCGGTGACGGGCATCGGTGCCAACAATTATGTCACGCCAGCGTCCGTTGCCAAAATGGTGGAAAACCTTCTGAATGCTGGTGGCAATTTCATCCGCAACGGCTCCGGTGCGTTGATGCTGGCCTACGTCTCGGCAGGACGGCTGGTGGGCTATGTCGAGCCCTATATGCATGCCTGGGATTGCTTAGCGGGCTACTGCCTCGTCAAGGAAGCGGGCGGTAAATTCCGGCCTTTCCCTGTGGCGGGCGAGGGCATCACCCAAGGCGCGCCCGTGCTGGCGGCGTCAGAAACGGTGTTTGAGGAACTCGAAATCATTGCTGGTTTTGCACCGGTCAACAAGCCCGTGCTCTAAATGCAGGTATACCCCGCGTCCGCCGCAACAATCGATCCCGTCATCAGGCTGGAGGCGTCGGAGGCTAGGAACTGGACGATGGAGGCGATCTCGTCCGGTTGGCCCATTCGACCGGCGGGCGTCAGGTCGAGCCAGCGTTCCACGAGCCCGGTCTGACTTTCCAGTCCCTGCAGCAGCGGCGTTTCAATATAGGTCGGTGCTACTGCGTTAACCCGTACGCCACGCGTGGCCCACTCAACGGCAAGTGAGCGGGTGAGGTGATGGACACCCGCTTTGGACGCATTGTAATGGCATTGCGGTTGCGGCACGTTGACGATGTTGCCCGACATCGAGCCGATATTGATGATGGACCCTTTGCCGTTTTCGAGCATACGGCGACCAAAGGCGCGGCAGGTGCGAAAGACGCCACTGAGGTTGACCTCGATCACCCGATCCCACTGTTCGTCGGTCATCTCGTCGGCTGCAACATTGCTGACAATGCCAGCGTTGCACACGAGGATGTCCAGCGGTGGCAGTTCCAGCGCCAGCGCGTTGAGACCGGCACTATCCGTCACGTCGAGCTTGCGAGCGCTCGCCGTGCCTCCGATTGACGCGGCGATCGTCTCGGCCCGCGCGAGGTCGATGTCGGTACAGATCACCTGTGCACCTGTTTCGCCAAGCGCTTGCGCGCAAGCCGCGCCAATGCCTTGTCCGCTTCCGGTTACCAACGCCAGACGACCATTCAGGTCCATTTTTGAGCGATAAGTCATGTGGTCGTCCTTTATCTGAATGTGAGGCGCCTTAGCATTGTCCCGCTTTTAGGGGGCAATTTTACATCAAGCCCCGTTTTGACATGTCGCGCATCATAGCTCGAAGACCATAGGTCCATGGCTGCGCCTTGTCCGAGGTGGTCACCACATTGCGAAGCGTTCCAAGCAGGGGCGTGGAAATCTCCACAACATCGCCTTGCTTGTGGGTGAAACCGCTTCCTGTTTCGCCCCGGTCTTGTGTCGGCGCAAACATCGTGCCCAGAAACAGCATGAAACCATCCGGATATTGGTGGCTGGCATTGATGGTCTGCGCGACCAGTTCGGTTGGCTTGCGGCTGATCTCCGCCATGTTGGAGCCGCCAGACATGCGGAACCCGTCGCTGCCTTCAACCGTCAGCGTCAATGTTGCGTTCTCGATATCCGTCAGCGTGAACGTGTCATCCAGCAGGCGAATGAACGGACCGATAGCGCAGGATGCATTGTTGTCCTTGGCCTTGCCGAGCAGAAGCGCGGAGCGCCCCTCGACATCGCGCAGGTTGACATCGTTACCCAGCGTTGCGCCCCGAATGACGCCGGTACTGTCGACGGCCAGCACGATTTCCGGCTCCGGATTGCTCCATTTGGAAATTTTGTTGACGCCAACTTCAGCACCATACCCAACCGATGACATGGGCTGCGACTTCGTGAACACTTCCGCATCCGGCCCGATGCCGACTTCGAGATATTGCGACCAGAGCCCGTCTTTTTCCAGCGCGGCTTTTACGGTTGCGGCCTGTTCAGAACCAGCTTGAATGTTGGACAGGCTGCCCCCGATGAGTTCACCGATTCGACGACGAATTGCATAGGCCTCGGCGGGGTTGCCCAGAGTGCGCTCATCAATGACCCGCTCGATCATGCTCTGGGCGAAGGTAACGCCGCATGCTTTGAGCGACTGGAAGTCGCACGGCGCGAGCAAGCAGTTGCGCGAAGAACCATATCCGGTCTGTTGCGCAGGCGTCAGAAAGCTTTCAACGCTACCGAGCAATTCACCGTCCAGACTATCGAACCGCCCCGTGGGATCGTTGTCGAGAAAATCCGCGACAGAGGTAACCTCGGTGGTCACATCCATTACCATTCCGTCACGCACGACCACCACGGATGGCGCGTTCAGATCGGCACGCCAGACGCGCCCGATCAGGCGCGCACTCTCAGAATTATCAGGAAGCATCAATTTCTCCTCGGCACTGCTAGTAAAACTATTTAATGAAACCCGATCCCGTCAAGTCCAAACCTCCGAAAGGGGTGTGGAAAGTTTTTTGAAGGTGCATTAGGACATCAAGTACGCGATGGAAAAGGCGTTCAGATACGATTTTTCTTATGAAATTCAGAATATTGTCGCGGTATTCAACAAGATATCAAAAATTTCGCACCGGGTGAATTGCCAAGCTATTGGCAGGTAGTTATGCTACCTCATCGTCTACCGGTTTTTTTGATCATCCGGTGGAAAAGCTTCTGGAGGACTTCATGACTAACGTTGATCTGTCACACATCAGCGGCAAGCTGTTTATCGGTGGCGCATTTGTCGAGGGACGCGGTGAGCGTATCGATGTGCTGAATCCAGCGCGCGGCGAAGTCATCGGACAGATCGCAGCAACCACGGCGGAAGAGATCGACAGTGCTGTCGAAAGCGCACGGGCGGCGTTCAGAACATGGTCGCGCGTGCCTGCCAAAACCCGCTCCAACGCGTTGCACCGGCTCGGTGACCTGATAGCGGCTGACGCGCACCGCATGGCGCAAATCATGACCAGTGAGCAGGGCAAGCCACTGAACGAGGCCAAGGGCGAAATTCTCAAACTTGCCGAGGCCTGCCACTTCTACGGCGAAGAGGCCGTGCGGGTTTTCGGGGAAATCGTCCCCAATGATCAGAATGGCTACCAGAGCCAGGTTATTCGCGAACCGATCGGGGTTGTGGGGGCCATTACGCCATGGAATTATCCGGCGGAACTGGTCGGCTGGAAGCTGTGCGCCAGTTTGGCGGCCGGTTGCACGATTCTCATCAAGCCAGCGGAGCTGACGCCCTTCACCGCGCTTGCGATTGCGGAAAAGGTCAAGGAAGCCGGTATTCTAGACGGCGTTGTCAGCGTTTTGACCGGCAAAGGGTCCATCGTTGGGCAGGCACTGGTGGAGCATCCCGGTGTCGACAAGATTGCCTTCACAGGATCAAGCGCGGTGGGGCTTCACATCCAGCGCTCCTGCCCCAGTGTCAAGCGCCTGTCGCTGGAACTGGGCGGCAACTGCCCGCTGATCGTTACGAAAAGTGCCGATATTGACGCTGCCGTGAAGGGCGCGACGCGCCGGTCGTTTCGCAATATGGGGCAGATCTGCATTGCCATTAACCGCATTTATGTGGCGCGCGAAATTTACGACACATTCCTCGACAAGTTCGCAAAGGCCGCGGATGCCCTGACGATTGGAGACGGGTTGAACAACCCGGCAGCCGATATTGGCTCAATGGCCTCTGCCGACCCGCTGGCAAAAACGCGTGACCATCTGGCCGATGCAAGCGACAAGGGTGCGCGGGTGATTGCCGGAGGCCGGGCGCCGGAAGGCGCGGGGTTTGAAAATGGTTTCTTCTTCCGCCCCACCATCGTCGCCGATTGCACGCACGAGATGAAGGTCATGAGCGAGGAAACATTCGGCCCGCTCGTCGGTGTCGCGCCGTTTGATACGCTGGAGGAAGCGGCTGCGCTGGCAAATGACACGCCCTATGGTCTGGCATCCTACGTCTTCGCGCGTGATCTACAGGAAATCTACCAGTTGTCCGCCGAGTTGGACTACGGAAACGTGGCAATCAACAATGTGGATGCGGGAATCATGAATGCGCCCTATGGCGGCCGCAAGCAGAGCGGTATTGGATACGAGCATGGCCGGGAAGGGCTGCTGGAATACTTCAATTTCAAGCACGTCCGCCTGTTTCACGGCGTCGGAGCCTGAGCTATGACGACCGCTCTGCTGGGCATCGATATCGGTACATCAGGCTGCAAGGCGCTGCTTCTGTCGACAGACGGTGACGTGCTGGCCACAAGCACGGCAACCTATGGCCTGTCCCAGCCGCACACCGGCTGGACCGAACAGGACCCCGCGCTCTGGATTGATGGGACACGCAAAGCCGTTGCCGGAGTAATGCGCCAGCGCCCTGATGTCGAGCTTGCCGGAATTGGCCTGTCGGGGCAGATGCATGGGCTAACGCCGCTCGACAAGGATATGACGGTGCTTCGCCCCGCCATTCTTTGGAACGACCAGCGCAATGCGGACGAAGTGACGGACACAACCGAGAAAGCAGGCGGGCTAGACGCGCTGCTGGCCAGAACGGGCAACCGTATGCTGGTCGGATACACCGGCGGCAAGATCATCTGGATGCGCAACCATGAGCGGGACCTCTATGCGCGGCTGCGCCATGTGCTGAACCCGAAGGATTACCTGCGCCTCATGCTAACGGGCGAGGTAGCGACGGAGGTTTCGGATGCTTCGGGGACAGGCCTGTTCGATGTCAGGCGCCGGGTCTGGGCTTGCGATCTGATCGAGTCATTGGGAATCGACCCGTCGTTTCTTCCGCCCTGTTTCGAGTCCCATGAAATTTCCGGGCGCGTCAGCGCGGCGGGGGCGACTTTGTTCGGCTTGCCCCAAGGCGTTCCCGTTGCCGGGGGCGGTGGGGACAGTGTGATCCAGACGCTCGGCTCCGGCGTCATCGATCCCGGCCAGTTGCAAACGACCATCGGCACGGCCGGTATTCTCGCAGCGGCACTTGATGCACCATCGCCGAGCCCGGACGGGCGGATCCAGATGTTCTGCAATGTTGCGCCGTCCAAATGGCACGCTATGGGTGTTTCGCTGAATGCCGGTGGGGCGATGGGGTGGTTTCGGTCGCTTTTTGCCGAGGCTGCAGGCGATGATCGCCTGTCGTTTGAAGATATCTGCGCGGCAGCAGAACGCAGCCCTGCGGGCGCGCGCGGTTTGCTGTTTTTGCCTTATCTCAACGGCGAGCGATGCCCGCATCCCGATCCGCTGGCGCGGGGCGCGTTTGTGGGCCTGACGGCACGCCATGGGCAGGGAGATCTTGGCCGCAGCGTTATGGAAGGCGTGGTCCATGCATTTTACGATATGCATGCACTGATGACGCCGATGGGCATTCAGGGCAGTGTGATCAAGACGTCTGGTGGCGGCGCGAAGTCCGCATTGTGGCGGCAGATACAGGCGGACCTGTTTGATTGTGACGTGGTAACAACCGAGGGGGCCGCAGAGGGTGCCGCATTTGGTGCAGCGCTCGTTGCGGGCGTCGGCATCGGTGCATGGGCAGATGCGGGCGAGGCGGCTGGAACGCTGAAGGCGCTGACGCGGGAAAGGCCTGACCACGCGACGCGCAGCGTCTATCTGAAAGCGCACGAGGTCTATCGCGAACTCTATCCAACCCTTCGAAAAAGCTTTTCAGCGTTGGCCGATCCTGCATTTAACCTCTAGAGCATTTCCAGAAAAGGCGGATAAAGCTCTAATAAGCACTCCCGGAAACAGGCAAGGACTTGGCAGCTATGAAACAGTATTCGGCTTTGATTTTTGACCTCGATGGTACGTTGATCGACAGCGCGCCGGACATTGCCGCAGCCGTGAACGTCTATATGGCTGCCAAGGGCTGGCCCGAGCTTGAGGTTGCCTATGTGGAAAAATTCATCGGCAACGGTCCGCGTCGTCTGCTGCTGGATATCTTCATCGACAAAGGACTTCCCTTCGATGACGCTACGGTCGATGCAGCTGTGAAAAGCTACATCGACAATTATCAGCGCGATCCGGCTGGCCGAACCCGGTTTTTCAGCCATGTGCGCGAGGATTTGCAGCGGCTGTACGAGGCCGGGTTTCGTTTGGGTATCTGCACCAACAAACCCCATGCCCTGACCCAGCAGATTCTTGGGCTACTGGGACTTGGCGATATCATAGAGGTTGCGCTCGGTGCAGACGCCGTACCGGCTTGCAAGCCCGACCCACGCCACCTGCTGGCAGTTGCCGACCATATGGGGCTGGCGCCGGGAAGCTGGGCCTATGTGGGCGATACCAATGTCGACAAGGCAACGGCGGATGCGACGCAGGCGCCATTTTTCGTTGTGCCATGGGGCGGGGGCGCCGAGGTTGCCGTCAACGCGGATCAAAGGCTGACACGGATCGCCGATCTTCTGGCCTTCGGTCCACGGCAAGATACTGCTGCCGAGCGTTTCCGGGACCAGATCGCATGACCACAAGCCTGCTGCAGCGCGTTTTCCAGGAAATGGACCGGATGGGCGCGGCCGAACAGCGCATCGCAACATTCGTGAATACCTCGCCGGGAGAGGTCATTCACATGAGCATGGCAAAGCTTGCGGAAATCTGCTCCGTCAGTGACCCGACGATCATGCGGTTCTGCCGCCGTTTCGGCTACGAGGGCTATCAGGATTTCAAGCTTAAACTGGCGCAAAGTCTGGTTCCCGCCGCGCCGTTTGCCTATGAACAGATTGTCGCAAACGATGGTATCGACAATATCGTGCGCAAAACCTGCCGTAACTCGTTGAATGCCATTCAGCGCGCGATGGATGATTTAATTCCGCAGCAAATTCAAAGTGCGGCTCTATTGCTGCGGGATGCGGCATGGACGGGCATCTATGCAAGCGGCATATCGGAAGTGACCGCCATTGATGCGGAACACAAGTTTCAGCGCCTGGGCATGCGTTGCGCAGCCATTCTCGGTAGAAACAAGCAATGGATGCATGTGGAAAGCGCACGGCCAAGTGAAGTTGCGCTGATCTTCTCCCAATCGGGCCATACCAAGCAAATGGTGGAACTGGCGATTGCCGCGCGTGCCGGGGGTGCCCGTGTGGTGTCCGTGACCGCTGCGGAAAGTCCTTTGGCCCGGGTCACCGACGCGCTGATTGCCGTGCTTCCCTACGACCAGACCGAATTGATGACCCCGCTGGCGTCGCGTCTGAACCATCACCTCGTCATCAATATGCTGGTTACTGCTATAGCCGTATCGAGCGGAGCGGAGTTTCCGGACCAGCTTCCGGCGCTGGATTCATGGCTCACCGACAAGATCTAGAGCATTGTCCAAACGTGAAAACGACTTCGTTTTCACTGGAAATGCTCTAGCAAATTTCAAGCAAAACAAGGCAAACCCTATGTCTCAAGAGCAAAACGAAGCGAAAAAAGTAGCAGGCCGCCGGGTGATCGAGGAATTCGTGCGGGATGGCATGAAGCTTGGGCTCGGCTCGGGCACCACGTCCCATCTGTTTGTGCGCGAACTCGGCAAACATGTCGCCAATGGTATGACATTGACCTGCACCACAACGTCCCGGTCCACCATTGATGTTGCCCGCGAGGTTGGCATTGCGATTACCGATCCCAATGATATCGGTGAGCTCGATCTGACAGTCGATGGGCCGGACGAGATTGATCATCAGTTCAACATGATCAAGGGCGGCGGCGCGTGTCTTCTCTGGGAAAAAATCATCGCCCACGCGTCCAAGCAGATGATTACGGTCTGTGACGAGACCAAGATTGTCGAGCATCTCGGCGCTTTCCCGCTTCCTGTGGAAGTCGTGCAGTTTGCGTGGAAGCAGACGGAGCGAATGGTTGCCCGCGTGCTGGACGAACATGGCATTCAGGCGCAGATGACGCGGCGAATGCGCGATGGCCAGCCCGTGGTAACCGATAGCGGAAACTTCATTCTGGACTGCAAATGTGGCGTGATCTCCAATCCGCGACCGTTGGAAATCGACCTGAACCAGATCCCCGGTGTCGTGGAGAATGGCCTGTTCACGCGGGAATCCAATGGCATGGTCGTCGGCTGCTTCGATGGAAGCTCCTACGTAAAGATGCGATGAATGTAGTAAAACTTCGCCTTGGTCACTAAGCTACTATTCGGATTGGTTTGACTGCAACGCAAACATAATATCTGTACAAAATATCTGTCTATATTCGTAGGTTTCAGCGGCGCCGGTACGAAACCGGGTTGACAGCAGCCTACCAAATGTAGTGAAACTATGCAGGGAGAAACAGGGAGGATGACTATGGACAAGACATTTCCACTCAATCGCCGTCAGGTTCTGGCGGCAGGTCTGGCGCTTGGTGTCAGCGCCACGGCAGGACGAATGGGCTTTGCGCAGGACCGCGTTTTTCTGCCCTTCAGCAACAAGAGCCTAGACTATTACTTCTTCGTGATCGAGGAAGAAGCCGTCAAGCGTGCGGTTGAAGGTCGCAAGTGGTCGTTTCAGGCCACCAATGCCAACTTCGATAACACTAAGCAGTTGGAGCAGTGGCAGAGCACCATGCTGTCGCAGCCTGCCGCTCTGGTCGCCGACCCGATCGACAGTCAGGCCATCGTCAGCGCGATCCGTCGTTACAACCAGAAGAAAATTCCGGTTGCGATCATCGATACGCCAGCCGATGGCGGTGATGTTGCCATTACGGTCAGCTTCGACAATCATTTGGGCGGCGTCATGGCAGCCCGCGAGATCATCGACCGGCTGACGAAGAAATACGGCAGTGCGCGCGGAAAAGTGCTGAACTGCTACGGCGCGCTGGCAAGTGTTGCCTGGCGGCAGCGCAAGGAAGGGATGGACGAAGAATTCGCTAAATACCCCGACATCACCTATATCAGCCGTCCCACGGAAGGCCAGCTTGACCAGATGCTGTCGGTAACGCTGGCGACGCTGTCCGAGCATCCCGATCTGGACGCCGTACACGCACCGAGCGATTCCCCGGCGCGCGGCATTGCAACCGCTCTGCAGCAGAAGGGTCGTTGGAAGAAGGTCGGCGAGGAAGGCCATGTGATCTTCGTCACGATTGACGGCGAGCCGGTTGCTGTAAAGCTGCTCCAGGATGGGTACATGGACGCCTGCGTCTCGCAAGATCCGATTGCCTACGGCGAAATCGCCGTTGAAATGCTCGAAAAGCATTCGATGAAGGGCGAGGCAGTTCCTTTGGGCGCCTACGAAAACCCGAAATACTTCTGGGAAAAAGGCGAGATCGTTGCCGGGACTACGGGCCCGACCCTGATCATTCCGCCGTTCATCATCAATGGTGAGAATGCCTCCGACAAGCGCCACTGGGGCTATGTCGCCGAGAAGGAGTGGGGCATTCCCTACACTTGATTAATACCCGGGTGACACAGAACCGGCTCGTTTCACGTATGCGGGCCGGTTCAGGCCCGGTCCGACGCTGCGCTAACCGTGCCAGAATCGTGACTGTGCCATTGCCGTCAGCGGTGCGTTCGCTGCCGGTGCATGCCGTGGACCACGGCGAGACATAAGAGGAGCCGGGCAGAATGGCGATTCAAACAGCAACACCTCCTTCAACAGGCACGGTATCCGCTTCCGGGGATCAGGCCGATATTGCCTTGCGCATCGAAAATGTCAGCAAGGCCTATGGTGCGTTTTATGCGCTGCGCTCCGTTTCGCTCAATATTCGCCGGGGCAGTATTCACGGCCTGTTGGGGGAGAATGGTGCGGGCAAAAGTACGCTGGTGGGTATCATCTCCGGGCAGAGAACGCCAAGCAGTGGCGAAATCTTCCTGAATGGCAAGCCGATCGTTGGTGCGGATGTGCGCGCCATGGAAGAAGCGGGCGTGTTTCTGGTGACACAGGAACCGATGATCATCGATCACCTGTCGGCTGCCGAAAATCTGATGCTGGGCATCTGGCCATCCAAGGGCGGTTTCGTGCGCTGGCGCACGTTGAAGGCGGATGCAGCCCGTATGTTGACGGGCTCGGGTATCGACCCGAACGTCAATGCAGGTCGGCTGAACGCGGTCGCGCGCCGCAAGCTGAACATCTTGCGCGCCATGTTTTCCGGCGGCAAGGTCATCATTCTGGATGAGCCGACCGCAGCACTCACAGTGCCGGATCGCAGCCAACTGTTTGACTTCATGCGCGCGCTGAAAAACGACGGCGTGACCTTCATTTTTATCTCGCACTATAACGACGAGATACTGGAAATCTGTGACGCCGTCTCGGTTCTTCGGGATGGCTCGCTCGCTGGCGGCAGCAAGGATATCGCTGCCATGACATCGGGCCAATTATCCGAGCTCGTGCTGGGTCGTGATCTGGTACTGTTCCAACGGGCGCGCCGCAGCTTTGCGGACGAGCCGGTGGCGATCCGTTTGCGCAATGTTGCCGCCAAACATGTGAAGCTTGAGGAACTGGACATCAGGCGTGGTGAAATTGTTGGGTTCACCGGCCTTCCGGGTGCCGGTGCCAAGGAATTGGCAAAGACTATTTTCGGTTTGAACGGTACGGCAACCGGGTCTGTCAGCCTTGCCGGAAACGAAGGCGAGCCCCTGCCAGACCACCCGCAGGCAGCCTTTGACCGGGGCATTGCCTATCTTTCCGATGACCGTCGCAAGGACGGCGTCGTCGGGCATTTGTCGATAGCTGAAAATATTGCGCTGTCGTCACTGGAGCGCCGGGCCACGTTTGGCTTCGTGCAGGGATCGGCAGAATCCAGCCTCTGCAAGACCTATTTTAACAGCATGGGTATCAAGGCGCCCAATGCAGGCGCGGTGGTCAACACGCTGAGCGGTGGCAACCAGCAGAAGGTGTGCCTTGGCCGCGTGCTGGCGACCGAGCCGAAACTTCTGATCCTCGATGAGCCGACCAGAGGCATCGATGTGGGCGTCAAGCAGGATGTGCTGCGCATCATCGATGCGCTAAGCAAGACCGGCGTCAGTATCATCATCGTTTCGACGGATACAGACGAACTGGTTCGCGCCGTTGACCGCGTCTGTGTGTTTCGAGATGGCACAATTCACGAGACAATTATCGGCGATGACATAACAACCGAGCGCCTGCGCCGCGCCCCAAGCAAGCCTGAGACAGTTCGGTAGGAGAAAAGACAATGAGCACAGTCGTAACGACGACCGCACCGAAGGACACGCCTGATAAAGAGGTGGGAATGCACAGGATCATCGGTTGGGTGCTGCACAACGTGGTCTGGATCTGGCTGGTGGCCCTCATTCTGGGCTTCGGCATGTTCAACGAATTTTTCCTCACCGTTCTCAACATGCAGAACATTACCGTGCAGGCAACCGTTCTCGGCATGCTCGGTCTGGCCGTGGCTTTGCCCCTGCTTGTGGCGGAAATCGATCTGTCTATTCCTGCAAATCTGGGGTTCTCGTCTGCGATTGGGGCACTGGCCTATTCGGACTGGGGATTACCCTGGTTTCCGGCCATGCTGATTGGCATCGCGGTTGCGACGCTGGTTGGCTTTTTCAACGGCCTTTGCATCACCAAACTTCGTATGGTGTCGCTGATCCAGACCCTGTCGATGATGATTATCCTGCAGGGTGCTTTGCTGGCGCTGACGCAAGGCAAAACGCTGACAAACCTGTCTGACGGTTACGTGTGGATCGGTCAGGCAACCACAATCGGCGGCTGGCCGCTGATGCCACTGATCCTGCTGGTCGCGCTCGCGCTGATCGGCGTTCTCCTGCGGATGACGATCCTCGGCCGGTCCATCTATGCCGTAGGTGGCAATCCGCTGGCGTCCAACTCCGCCGGTATCCGCGTGGATCGCGTCAAGATCATCACCTACACCATTGCGGGCTTTCTGGCGGGGGTCGCGGGCTTTCTGCTGGCGTCGTGGCAGATGGCAATTACGTCCAATCAGGGATCGAGCTATCTGCTCTATGCGATTGCTGCGCCCATCATTGGCGGGGTCAGCGTATTTGGCGGGCGCGGCAATGTGGTTGGTATCCTCGGCGGTGTGCTCCTTCTCACTGTTATTCAGGTAGGACTTGCAATTACCAACGTGCCATCCTTTTATGTGGGCATGATCGGCGGTTTCATGATCTTCATCGCGGTTGCAATCGATGCGGTTCGTGTGCGCTATTTCGCCTGATCCCTGAAAATATTCCGGTCTTCCAGACCACGACAGAGAGCATGAACGCATGAACGATTTTCCTGATCAGCTGCGCGCAGTCGTTGGCCGCAAGCACGTTCTGACAGGGGAGACGGAAACCCGCCGCTTCCGGCAGGGCTACCGCTATGGCGGCGGGGACGCGGTTGCCGTCGTGCAGCCGGGCACTCTTCTGGAAATGTGGCGTGTTCTCCAGGCCTGCCACCGCGCGAAGATGATCGTCATCTTTCAGGCGGCCAATACGGGGCTTACGGGCGGGTCCACACCGGTTGCGGAAGGCTATGATCGCCCGGTTGTGATCATCAGCACGCTTCGGCTGCGCCGCCTCGATCTCGTCAAGGGCGGTGAGCAGATTGTGTCACATCCCGGCGTTACGCTGGAGCAGCTTGAAAAAACCCTTCGCCCGCTTGGCCGGGAGCCGCATTCCGTGATTGGCTCCAGTTGTATCGGTGCCTCCGTCACCGGCGGTATCTGCAACAATTCCGGCGGCTCGCTGATCCGTCGCGGTCCTGCTTTCACGCAGTTTGCACTGTTTGCCCAGATCGATGCGAGCGGTGAGCTGAAACTCGTCAACAATCTCGGCATCGAACTTGGCCAAACACCTGATGAGATTCTGAGCAGGCTGGATCGAGGCCAGATTGCAGATACCGATATCAGAACGCCTTCGAACCTTTTTGCGTCCGATCACGAATATTGCCACCACGTTCGTGATATCTCGGCGAGCACGCCCGCGCGGTTCAATGCCGATCCGCGCCGCCTGTATGAGGCGTCAGGGTCTGCGGGAAAAATTGCCGTGTTTGCTCTGCGGCTCGACACATTTCTGGCAGACGAGAACACGCAGGTATTTTACATCGGCAGCAATGATCCGTTGGAGCTTGAAACCATTCGCCGGGATATTCTGGGTGGTTTCGATAGCCTGCCAATCGCTGGCGAATATATGCACCGCTCAGCCTTCGACTTGAGCAAGCGCTATGGCAAAGATCTGTTTATGTTCATTCAGAGATTCGGCACGGACCGGGTTCCGCGTGCTTTTGCCGCCAAAAGCCGCTTTGATGGAATAACGGAAAAGCTTGGTCTCGGCGGCGCAGTCAGCGACCGCCTCTTGCAGGTGTTTACGGGTCTGCTTCCAAACCACCTGCCGGAGCGTCTGAATGAATACCGTGACCGGTACGAGCATCATCTTTTGCTGAAAATGGGCAATGACGGCGTGCAGGAAGCACGCGATTATCTGGCTGCGCGGTTTCCGTCTGCGCAGGGCGCGTATTTTGAATGCACGGTAGCGGAGGGGCAGGCGGCATTCCTCAACCGGTTCGCAGTCGGCGGCTCGGTCGTGCGCTATCGCGCCGTCCATGCCGGGACTGTGGAGGATATCGTGGCGCTTGACGTGGCCCTGCCACGCAACACCATCGACTGGTTTGAGACCCTTCCGGTTGACATCGCCAACAAGATTGATGTGACGATGTATTGCGGGCATTTCTTCTGCCACGTCATGCATCAGGAATATCTGGTAAAGAAGGGCGAGGATTGCGACGCGGTCAAGCATGCCCTGCTCGACCTGTTGAAAGCGCGCGGTGCAGAATATCCGGCGGAGCACAATGTTGGCCACCAGTATGAAGCTGCCGACAGCCTGAAGAATTTCTACCGCGAACTCGACCCGACCAATTCCTTCAACCCGGGAATCGGCAAGACCTCGCTTCATCTGGACTGGAAAGACGCCGGGCATCACGCCTCGCTGTAACGGGTTCGCCTTGTCGGCCCCGGCTTTGTTGACGACACGCTAGCCAAAAATACATCGAGTTTATCAACAGCCCAACCGTGTCCCACAAAACATGCTTGACAGTTGATACGTATCAACGCACTATTGCTACGTATCAACGGGGAGGTTGTATGCGCGGGCAGAGAATCACACAGCGGGAAGTGGCGAAGAAGGCCGGGGTTGCTCAGGCCACGGTCTCGCTTGTTCTCAATGGCGGTCGTGATAAAGTTTCTGCGGATACGGCCGAGCGGATTGAAGCTGCGGTTGCCGATCTTGGCTATCAGCCGAACCGCTTTGCGCAGGCCCTGCGTACACAGCGCACGCATGTTATCGCCTGTGTCGTGCCGGATCTGGCAAACCCCTTTTACCCGTCACTGGTCGTTGCCGTTCAGCGTGTTGCCCGTGCGTCGGGCTATGAAGTCATCACCATCGACACGGAAGGTCAACTGGCCAACGAACGGCAGGTCGTGGCGGCTGCTCAACAGGGACGATTTGACGGGATTGTCGGTGTGTTCTTCAATCTTGGCGTCAAGGAACTGTCTCCGCTCGGCAAAGCCGGTGTGCCGGTCGTGCGCATTGAGGTGAGCCGAAAGGCAGGCGGTCCCCTGCCAATCGATGACCTGTTCAT
The DNA here is from genome assembly GCF_014841565.1 of Rhizobium sp. CFBP 8762. GTDB lineage: Bacteria > Pseudomonadota > Alphaproteobacteria > Rhizobiales > Rhizobiaceae > CFBP-8762. The sequence goes on along the minus strand of NZ_JACYUD010000007.1, from coordinate 116,476 downwards.
CGACAACGAGGCAGCGGCGCGTGCGCTGACGCAACATCTGCTTGATCTCGGTCACCGCGCCATTGCCATGATTGCGGCGCCCGGCGGCCCGCAGCAGGTGCGATTGAACGGTTATCTTTTGGCCATGGCAGCCATGGGTGCCGAGCCCGTCGTTCTGGAAGCCGATCATTTCACAGTCGAGGGAGGACGCACCGCCACCGACACTCTGCTGGCCGATGGCCGACAGGTTTCAGCCATCATTGCTGCCAACGATCTGATGGCAATCGGCGTCATGCAGAGCCTGATTTCGCACGGCGTATCCATTCCCGGCGAAATCTCGGTGGCGGGATTTGACGATATTCTGGCCTCGGCGCTGGTCACGCCAGCGCTGACCACCGTGGCCCAGTTTCAGGACAGGCTGGGCGCGCGGGCTGCAGAGAGGCTGCTCGCGCGCCTCGTCAGCAACCGGAGCGATCCGGGACATGCCGAGGAAATGTCATTCGAACTGATCATACGTGCTTCGATTGCCGCACCGAAGCGGCAGCCGCATGTCCAAAATCACCTCAGGGAGGAAACCCGATGAAGACGAGCCGATTTGCTATTACAACTGCCGTGTTGCTCGGCGCAGCGCAGGGCGCGCTGGCGCAGGAACCGGTGTCCTGGTGGTATGAACTTGCCACGCCGGAGCAACAGAAACTCATCCAGCAGCATATTATCGAGCCTTTCAACAAGGCGAATGCAGATTATGCACTGACTGTCGATTACCGTGGGAGCGAACTCGACAAGCAGTTGCGCGTGGCGATGCTCTCGGGCAATGGTCCCGATGTTGTCTACACCGCCGGTCCCAGCTACGTGGCGCCCATGGCGCAGTCCGGTCAGTTGCTGGCGCTTGACGATTACGCAACCAAGTTCAAATGGCAGGAGCGCATTCTGCCCGTCTTTCTGAAGATGGGTGAGTACAACGGAAAACTCTACGCGCTGCCAAAGACCTACGAGACGGTTGGCCTGTTCTACAACAAAACACTGTTTGAAAAGAACAGCTGGCAGGCGCCCAAAACGTTGGATGAATTGGAAAAAGTGGCCGATTCCATGCTGGAGGCCGGTGTTACACCCTTTGCCGCTGGCAATGCCGACTGGCGCGGCGCCAATGAATGGTTTGTGACGCTGGCACTGAATGCGGTTGCAGGCCCAGACAATGTCAACAAGGCTCTGCGCGGCGAGCTGCCGTGGACATCGGAACCCTTCGTCCAGTCTATCGACCGATTGAATGGCTGGTGGAAAAAAGGATACTTTGGCAAGAACTATTTCTCGCTCACCAGCGCAGAGCAGACCGCAGATATGATGGCCTCAGGCCGTGCGGGCATGATGCCGACCGGAACCTGGCAGTTCCAGAATGTTGCCAGCTACAGCAAAAAGGCAGGCTCGGAAGCCGGATTTGTCGGCTTCCCCAGCGCCAGCGGAGATCCCGTCTTTCCCTTGGGGATCGGCTCCACATTCTCCATCGCGAGCCGTACCAAGAACCCGGATGGTGCAGCCGCCGTCATCAATTATGTGTTCTCACCCGAGGTTTACGGGTCGATGAATTCGGCGTGGCAGGGCGAGTGGAATATTCCACTCAAGGACTTGTCCAGCGTGCAAATGGGCAGTGATGTGACACCGCTCTTTACCGAAACGATGAAGAACCTGTCATCGGCGGTGAGTGCAGGGAATTACGGCTACACGACGTGGACATTCCTGCCACCGGCAACCGACAGCTATCTCATCAACGGTATCGAGGAAGTCTGGCTCGGTAAAATCAGCACTGCTGATTTTCTGACAAAGCTTGATGCGTCGTTCCAGAAGGAATTGAAAGCCAAGAAGGTGCCGGCCATCCCCGCGCGCTGAGTGGGCAAATCCCGCAAAGCGAGCAGCGTTTTGCATCTGCAACTGCGCGAAAACACAAACTGAAACACCGCGCTGGCACCGCCAGCGCTTTCAGACCCCCGCCTCCCTGATGAGGACAGGCGGGGGGGGGAAATGCCCGGTCGACCCTGAAAGGTTTATAGGATGCACCGCCTGTACGTCTTGCCGACATTGATCATCAATGTCGCAATTATCGCCATTCCGGCGCTGGTGACTGTCATGCTCGCATTTTTCGAGTGGGACGGGATCAGCGATCCGCTGTTTGTTGGCCTCGACAATTTCCGTGCGCTTTGGGACGACAGCGTTTTCTGGACAGCCCTGACCAACAACATTATCTGGACCGTCATCTTTTTGATCGTTCCGATCGCCATGGGCCTGCTGGCAGCCACCATGATGCTGGTTGCCCGCCGTAGTTCCAGCTTTTTTCAGGTCATCTATTTTCTGCCCGTCATCATCGCGACCGCCATTACCGGCCGTGTCTGGCAGGGAATGATCTATTCCCCGGTAACCGGGGTGACCGGGCTTCTTCAACGCTATGGCATGGATATTGCCAATCCGCTGACGGAAACGTCGACGGCCCTGTATGGCATCGCAGTCGTCGACCTCTGGCATTGGTGGGGCTTTCTCTGCGTGATCTTTTTTGCCGCGCTCAGGCAGGTGCCATCCGAACAGATCGAGGCGGCCCGCGTCGAAGGTGCGTCGTTTTTCCAGACCATGCGCTACGTGCTGCTGCCGGGCATCATGCCGACGATTACCCTGATGATGATCATGACGGTCATCTGGTCGTTCCTCGTGTTCGACTTCGTCTACATTCTGACCCAGGGGGGACCGGCCTACTCCTCGGAGGTTCTGTCCACATTTGCCTATCGTTCGGCGTTTTACGATCTGGCGGTCGGCAAGGCCGCAGCGATTTCCGTGGTCATCAGCCTGTTCGGCCTCGCCGCCACGGTTCTCTACATTCGCGTTCAGGCCAAGGAGTTCGACCAATGACCATGTCCGAAAGTCGCCTGACGCGCTGGATTGTCCATATCACGCTGGCAGTTCTCCTGTTTATCACGTTGTTTCCCATCGCGCTGATGGTTCTGAATGCCATCAAACCATCGGCGGAAATCGTGCAGAACCCGCTGGCATGGCCATCAGAACTGCGGTGGGACAACTTTACCCGCGCGTGGAGCGATGCAAATTTTGGCCGCACATTGCTGAACTCTGCCGTGCTGACCGCCATGACCATTGTGCTGGTTTGCACGACCGGCTCGTTGACCGCCTATGTTCTGGCGCGACGCAAGATCAAAACGTGGAAACTGCTGACCTTTTATCTGCTGGCCAGCACCACCGCGCCGATCCAGCTCTTTCTTTTTCCATTGTATTTCGGGTTTGCGCGCCTTGGGCTGATCAACAATCCGATCGCCGTCGCTTTCATCTACACGGCGGTCTATTCGCCCTTCGCCATCATGCTGCTTCGCACGTATTTCCTGGCGGTTCCCAAAGAACTGGAAGAAGCCGCCCTGATCGACGGGGCAAGCCACTGGCAGGTTTTTTCAAGGGTTTTCCTGCCGATTGTATCGCCCGGAATCCTCACCGTTGCCCTGATTATCGGGCTCTACTCGTGGAACGAGTTTCTGATTGCCACCACGTTCCTGCAGGGGCAGGAGCAACTCACTGCTGTCGTGTCCTTCTTTCTGCTGTCTGGTCAATACTCGTCCGACTGGGGCGTGATCATGGCCGCAGCTCTCATCATCATTCTTCCCATCGTCGTACTCTTCGTCCTGCTACAGCGCCGCTTCATTGAAGGCATGGCCGGTGGCTCGGTGAAGGGCTGATAAGGAGCATCATATGTCTATCCCATCTGATTATACCAACCGCGTTTATGCCGGTGTTCTCGGCAAACTCATCGGCGTTTATCTGGGGCGCCCTTTCGAAAACTGGCGCTACAAGGATATTCTCGAAAGACTCGGGCCGATTACCTATTATGTCCACGACCGTCTCGGTGATCCCCTGATCGTGACGGACGACGATATCGCCGGTACATTTGCCTTTCCCCGCGCTCTGGACGACTACGGAATTTCACCGGATCTTTCGGCAGAGGATATCGGCAAGGCTTGGCTGAACTACATCATCGAGGAACGTTCCATTCTGTGGTGGGGCGGCGCTGGCAACTCCACCGAACACACTGCATGGCTCAATCTCAGCAAGGGTATTCCCGCGCCGGCCTCCGGCTCCATCGAAACCAACGGCACCACGGTCGCTGAACAGATCGGTGCGCAGATCTTCATCGATGGCTGGGCACTGGTATCCCCCGGCAACCCCGCCCAGGCGGCCAAGCTTGCGCGGGCCGCTGGCAGCGTCAGCCATGATGGCGAGTCCGTCCATGCGGCAGTGTTGTGGGCGGCGATGGAGGCCGAAGCCTTCGTCAGCAACGATGTCAATCATCTGCTGGATACCGGGCTTTCCTTCGTCCCCAAAGACTGCCTGATTGCCCGGCTGATTGCCGACATCCGCCAGTGGGCCTCCGGCAACGAGGATTGGGAGGCCACGCGGCAGAAAATCGAGGACAATTACGGCTACGACAAATATCCGGGCAATTGCCATGTCGTGCCCAACCACGCGTTGATGATCATGGCGCTGCTGCACGCGCCGCATGATTTTCAGCGTGGCCAGATGATTGTGAACACCTCCGGTTGGGATACCGACTGCAATGCCGGTAACCTCGGTTGCCTTCACGGTATTATGCTGGGTCTGGAGGGGCTGGACGCAGGGCCGGATTGGCGTGGGCCAGTGGCTGACCGCCTGTATATCTCCACCGCGGACGGGGGCCGTTCCATCACAGACGCGGTGGACATTTCCCTGTGGCTTGCCAATCTTGGGCGCAAGCTGGCAGGCGTTGAAGCCGAGCCTGCACCCAAGCAGGGTGCCAAGTTTCATTTCACGCTGCCTGGCTCCGTACAGGGGTTCCGCCCTCAGCCCGGCCAGATTGCGCTCGATGGCGTGAAGGTGCACGGCAACGGTGAGGCACTGGCAATCGACTTTACGGCACTGGCTGAGGGGCGCGAAGCCGCCGCCACAACACCGGTTTTCACACCGCTCGATGTGTTGAAGATGCGCACCTATGACCTGATGGCGAGCCCCCGCATTCATGCGGGCCAGACGCTGCGCGCGCAGGTCAAAGCGGATGCGGGTAATACAGGCTCAGTCGTTGCTTCCCTTCGCATCCGCCACTATGACGGTGAAGACAGGCTTGTCGATGTGGATATGCCGGACGGGAAACTCCTGAGCGCCGGAGAAACCGCCAGCCTGGAATGGGTGGTGCCGGAAACCGGCTATCAACCGATTGCAGAAGTGGGTCTTGTCCTTTCCGCCGCCGATGGTCGGGCAAACGGTCGTGTTCTCCTGGATACGCTCACATGGGACGGATGCCCGGATGTAACCTTCAAACGTCCCGCAAAGGTCAGTGAACCCGGAATTGGCGATCAGGGTGCGGGGGATTTCTGGCGCAGGGCCTGGGTGTCGAATGTTCACTTCTTCTCCAAACATTTTCCGCAGGATATCCGTATCAGCCAGAACCGGGGCTCCGGCGTCATTCTTCAGGGAACGCGCGACTGGACCGACTACGCCGTCGAGGCGGACCTCATTTTGCATCTCGGCGATTATGGTGGTCTGGTGCTGCGGGCCGAAGGCCAGCGCCGCTACTACGCCGCCCGTTTGACCCGCGATGGCAAGCTTCAGATCGTCAAGCGCCATGATGGGGAAGAACAGGTGCTTGCCTCCGCTGCACTGACCATCCCGTTTGAGACAGCCTTCACGATGGTGGCCTCTGCAAAGGGCGATGTGATCTCCGCGCAGATCGGCGATGTGGCAATTGCGGCCCATGATACGGCCTTTGGTGGCGGAGCGGCGGGAATGGAAATCCATGAAGGCGCTCTGTCCTCCACCCGTATCCGTATTCGTGCAGCGTAAGGAACGATCATGGCAAGTGTTACAATTGACAAGGTCGTCAAGAATTACGGCAAGCTCGAGGTGGTTCACGGCATCGATGTCAGGATTGCCGATGGCGAGTTTGTCGTGCTTGTTGGACCATCCGGCTGTGGAAAGTCCACGCTGCTGCGCATGATCGCCGGTCTTGAAGACATTTCCGGCGGCACAATTTCCATTGGCGACCGGGTGGTGAACGATCTGCCCCCAAAGAGCCGCGATATCTCCATGGTGTTCCAGAACTACGCGCTCTATCCGCATATGACGGTGGAGGAAAATATGGCGTTTTCCATGACGCTGGCCGGGGCCAGCAAGGAGGAAAAGACCCGCAAGGTCCGCGAAGCAGCGGAAATTCTGGGGCTCGTTCCCTTGCTGGAGCGGAAGCCGAAAGCGCTTTCAGGCGGCCAGCGCCAGCGCGTGGCCATGGGGCGCTCCATCGTCCGCAACCCGCAGGTTTTCCTGTTCGACGAACCTCTGTCCAACCTTGATGCCAAATTGCGCGTGCAGATGCGCGGTGAAATCAAGTCGCTGCACCGCCGTCTGGGCACGACCATGGTCTACGTCACCCACGACCAGATCGAAGCGATGACGATGGCAGACAGAATTGTCGTCATGCAGAACGGCCATATCGAGCAGGTCGGCACACCGCTGGAACTGTATGACCGCCCGGCCAACGCCTTCGTTGCGCAATTCATCGGCTCTCCGGCCATGAACCTGTTTCCAACCATTTCGATGAAAGGCGAGTTGTGGCTGCCCTCCGGTAAGGCCATCCACGTTCCGGCACCCGCTGGCGCTCGTGAAGGGCAGCGAATTCTGGTGGGCAAACGTCCCGAGGAAATCAGTGTAATCCCCGAAAACGGCATGGAAGCGGTTGTTCAAAACATCGAACCGACGGGATCAGAAACCTACGTGGAAATGTCTGTGGACGGAAAGATAATCTCGGTCATTCTCCGCGACCGCTCCACGTTTGACGTCGGCAGCACGCAACATCTGTCACTCGCACAGGGTGCGACGCACTTCTTTGATGAAGACAGCGGTTTGCGCCTGAACTGAAGTCTCTGGTTGTTCGAGCACAATCAGATTGTGGTTGGCACTGATACCGTGCCAACCGTCCGCCTCGTCAGAAATCAAAAACGAGGCTTGACGCGACACCCCGACAGCGAAGCTTCAAAAAACGGAACAGATACACAGAAAGCCACTTGCCAATCCTATATAGTTAGGTAAGCTTCCTAACAAATAGGGAAGCAAGTATGATTGTTGGCGTGGATATCGGAGGCACCAAGACGCATATTGCAGCGTTGTCAGCAGACAAAGTGCGCTCGGAAACAAAAATGCTGACGGCACAGTGGCGTTATCGTCGGGACCCCAACGCTGACGTTACCGCGTTGGTGGACCTCATTTGCAAGTTCGCAGGTGGAAACTCTCCTGAGGTGCTGGTTGTTGGTGCCCATGGGTGTGACACCGATAGAGATTGTCAGGCGCTGCAAGCCTTGATCGCCACTCATCTTCAGTGCACCGTGTCCGTTATCAACGATTCCGAAGTCCTTCCGGCAGCCGCTGGAAAGGAAACCGGCATATCCGTGATTTGCGGTACCGGTTCCATCGCTGTGACACGCGACAGCGATCGCCGCATGATTGCTGCCGGTGGGTGGGGCTGGTTTCTCGGCGACGAAGCCAGTGCCGCAGGGCTTGTTCGCGATGCAGCTCGCTGCGTGCGCCGTGCTCTGGACTTGGGTAGACCACTGGATTGTCTGGGTACACGGTTGTTGAATGCACTGGCTATCGACAATCCCGTGGAGCTCGGGCGCGCCCTGAGCGATCTGGGAAGTGCTGCGCAGATTGGCCAGCATGCCCCCTTGGTTTTCGAAGCCGCCACCGCAGGGTCGGATATCGCAAACGACGTGATTGTTGCCGGGGGCGTCTCTCTTGCGCGATTGGTTGCACGCCTGATTGCGCGCGGTGCGACCACCCGCGAGGTCGTGGCGGCTGGCGGGGTAATTACCAAGCAGCCTGCGCTTTTCAAAGCTTTCCGCGCGGCGCTGGCGGATCAATCGCCAGACTGCACCTTAACGCTTCTGACTGAGCCGCCGGTTTCTGGCGCTCTGGCTCTGGCGCGAACGTTGCAGGCAGGCCACTGGCCCAAAAACCTGCCGCTGCCGCATATTGGCAATACGATCTCCCATGAAGCCGACTGGAGGGCCGAATGAGCGAACAGAAAATCATTCCCGCCCGCAATCCCGGGCAAGTCGCAATAGCAATTGTTCTGCTGTTCGGCGTTGGCTTGCTGATCTATCTGGTCATCTCCAGTCCGTTTATCACCTGGGCGGCGATTCCACAGTTCATCCTGGACGAAACAGTGGTGGACGGTATCAAACTCACGATTCTGTTTACCGTTCTGGCCATGGTCATCAGCATTGTGGCTGGGGCTTTGCTGGCCATGATGCGACTGGCCAGTAATCCGGTTCTGGTTAATTTCGCTGGGCTGTATATCTGGTTTTTCCGCGGCACACCGCTGTTGGTGCAGATCATCTTCTGGTTCAATATCCAGTTGTTCATACCCAGCATCAATCTTGGCTTTGTTGTGCTGGATACCAACTCTGTGGTGACTGCATTCGTCGCGGCTTTGCTGGCACTCAGCCTGAATGAGGCTGCTTACATGGCTGAAATCATGCGTGGCGGCCTGATGGCGGTGGACAGCGGGCAGGGGGAGGCCGCAAAGGCACTTGGCTATACGCCGGTGCAGGCCATGCTCCGGATCATCTTTCCGCAGGCTCTGCGGGTTATCATCCCGCCCATCGGCAATCAGACCATTTCCATGTTGAAGACGACATCACTCGTATCCGTCGTCGCGGCGCAAGATTTGCTGACGCGGGTGCAGAACATCTATGCGCGCAACTTCCTGATCATCGAACTGCTGATAGTCGCCAGCATTTGGTACCTGCTGATGACGACGGTGGCGTCTGGCCTCCAATATCTGATCGAAAGACGATTGGGCCGTGCAACTTACGAGGCGCCCGCCGTTTGGCGTGCGGCTATGAGGATACTGCGTTCCGAAGGGAGCAAGGGATAATGTCTATGCCAGTAACCCCCATGGTCGAAGCAATTGATGTCCGCAAATCATTTGGTCTGCTGGATGTTCTGAAAGGCATAACGCTTTCTATCCAGAAGGGTGAGGTCGTCTGCCTCCTTGGACCCTCTGGCAGCGGCAAGTCCACGTTTCTACGATGTGTCAATCATCTGGAACGCATGACCAGCGGCAAGCTGCTGGTGGACGGCGAACTGATTGGCTACCACCAACGCGCCGACGCCCTGTATGAAATGAGCGGCAGCGAACTGGCGGTTCAGCGTCGCGATATCGGCATGGTGTTTCAGCGGTTCAATCTGTTTGCGAACCATAACGTGCTGGAGAACATTTCGCTCGCTCCTATCCTCAACCGGGGTGTGGCGCGCAAGGAAGCAGAGGCCGACGCCCGCCGTCTTTTGCAGATGGTTGATCTGGAAGGGCGCGAAACGGCCTATCCGCACCAGTTGTCCGGCGGCCAACAGCAGCGCGTTGCCATCGCGCGCGCATTGGCCATGAAACCCAAGCTCATGCTGTTTGACGAGCCGACATCGGCGCTTGATCCGGAGCTTGTAGGAGAAGTTTTGTCCGTCATGCGCAAGCTTGCCCAGGACGGCATGACCATGCTGGTCGTCACACACGAACTATCCTTTGCCCGCGAAGTCGCCGACCGCGTGATCTTCATGGATCAAGGCGTGGTGGTGGAGGAGGGGCCAGCCCGAAGCGTTATCGACACGCCACAACACGAACGAACACAAACATTTCTCAGGCGAATGCACTGACCGGGCCCGGTCTGCGCACCGCCTGATACAGCCGCACACGTCGTGCCACAAAAAGGGGAATGTCATGAAGAAACTATTGAAGACCAGTCTTGCTGCAACGGCTCTGGGGTTGATGTTCGCGAGCGCCAGCTTCGGGGCCGATATGGACCCGAAGCTGAATGCCCTGTTACCTGAAAAGATCAAGACAGCAGGCGAAATCGTCGTCGGCACGGAGCCGCAGACACCGCCCTACGATTTCTATGGCGAGGACAACAAGACCATCATCGGATTGGAGCGCGAACTGCGCGATGCAATGGGTGAGCGGCTGGGCGTGAAGTTTACCGACAAGCCGGCTCAGTTCGCCAGCATTATTCCGGGTATCCAGGCGGGACGTTTCGACATGGGTATGTCCGCATTCGGCGATTTCGCCGAGCGGGAAAAGATACTCGACGTGATCAACTACATGCTGGAAGGCACCAGCATCATCGTGCTGGAGGGCAATCCGAAAGGCATCAAGAAGCTCGCCGATAGCTGTGGCAAGCGCGCCGGTGCAGTGCAGGGTTCCATTCCTCTACAATTGCTGGACAAGCAGAAAACGCTTTGCCCGGCGGACAAGCCGCTCGAGGTTATGCAGTTTCCGTCCAACGATCAGATCAAGATCGCGCTGCAGAGCGGGCGTGTCGATCTGTCGATGGATACAACCGGCGTTGCTGCCTACTCGCTTCAACACCAGCCTGCCGGATCACGCAAGCTGGAACTTGTTACCGGTGCTCAGTACGCGGTTGGCTATCAGGCCATGCTGGTCGCCAAGCAAAGCACGCAGTTACGCGAGGCCTTGGCTGCCACCATGCAGGCCATGATTGACGACGGCAGCTACGGCAAGATCTTCGACAAATGGGGTCTTGGGGAAAACAAGCTGGAAAAAGTCACCATCAACGATGCGGCCCGCTTTGCCGACTACATGAAGCTGGACGAATAAGTCCTGCCTGTTTTGCAGATACCACCACCAGTCCGGGGGCTAGCGCCCCCGGGCCACCACCATACGCCCCGTAGAAAGACCCACAATGACTGACAGAATTCCATACCGCGATGCCATTGCGCTTCAGCCCGCCGCCCTTGAATCCTGCCTGAAAGCGGTGACGGAAACCTTGGATGCACTGGATATTGCACCATTAAAGACAGGCACCATTGTGCTTGCCGGAATTGGCGCGAGTTTGAACGCTGCCTATGTGTCCGCTGCACATATGCGCAGCCATGGCCTGCGCGCATTTGCGTTGCCTGCAACAGATCTTTACGACCCCAACATCAACGCCGGCGACGCTTACATCGCCTTTTCCGCCTCCGGTCGAAGCGCGGAGCCAATCAAGGCATTACAGTTGCGTCCTTCGGCGCACCGGTATGCCATTGCGAAAACCGCCCAGTCGCCCATTGCAACCGTAGCCGGAACCATGCTGCCAACGGACAGTGGTGATGATAGCGGTCCGAATGTCACGAGCTATATCGGTTCTTTGCTCACGGCCGCACTTCTCACCGACAAGGCTGGAAACCCTTCGGGTACCGATTGGTCCAAGCTGTCGTCAGCGGTTCAGACGTTGCTTCACACAGTTCGCCCGCAGGCTGACAAGGCCGCCAGACTTCTGGCTGGCAAAGTGGCCATCGATTGCGTCGGCGCAAGTGCGGCGTATGGAACGGCGGGTTATGCTGCGTTGCTGATTCGTGAGGCGGCGCGCGTCTCCGCGCAGGAATGGGACACGCTGAACTTCCTTCACGGCCCAATGGAGCCCAATGATGGACAGTCCGGCGTTCTGTTGTTTGGCAACGGCCGTGAGGTAACGCTGGCAAAGGACCTTGCCAAATTCGGTATTCCAACGGTTCTGGTTACCGGCAACGCCGATGTGCGGGACGCCGACAACCTGGTCGTTATTCACGTTCCACCGTTTGCACCAGGCGTGGCCGATGCGATACTGCAATCGGTGCCAGCGCAATTGCTCATCGCCACCCTTTCGGAAGAGGCGGGACTGCCCGTGTGCGAGTTCCGCTACCGGCAAACAGATACGAAACTCGATACCGTTTCCTGATCGCGCCTTATGTATTCACGCCTTCGGAACGTGAAGCAAAACGTTTTTGAAGGTGTGATCTAGCCATTAACCGGAAGCAGGAAGGCAGCGCTGCTGTCTTCCTGTAGCAGGCTTGCCATGGTGTAGTCGATCGCCAACCGCATGGCACCCAGTACTGTTGCCTGATTTGCGAGCTGGCTGACGGCAATCTCAACAGGCCAGCAAAGATCCTGAATAACCGCTTTGACGCCCGTCAGCAAAAGAGCGTTCTGCCCGACACCACCGCCAAGCACGATCAGTTCCGGATCCAGCACACTGACACAGGCGGCTGCGAGGTTGCCGATATTGGCTGCATGCCGCTCCACGCAGGCGCGTGCGTGCTGTGATGTTTCCGCGAGAAGAAACAGATCGGCCGCTGTTGAGGGCGGGTTTCCCTCACCCGTTGGCCATTCTGCCGTGCAGCGCTTCAGCAGGGCATTGGAGCCGAGATAGGACTCCACATATTGCCACCGCGGCCGTTCGGTCTCCGACCAGGGAAAGGGCAGATGGCCAATCTCACCAGCGGCGCCGCGAAAGCCGCGAAACAACTTGCCGTCCAGCACGATGCCGACACCCACCTTGACGCCGATCTGCATGTAAATTGCGAAGGAATGATCGCGCGCGGCGCCCTCGTGAAACTCGGCAAGCGCTGCGCAATTCACATTGTTTTCCACAAGGATCGGAACACGAAATTCCGCCTGGAGGGCGTTCAGCATCCGCAGAAAGGGCTCGCGTGCGGGAAGCTTATCCAATGAACTGGAGATGATGTTGGGCAGTGCGACGGCGATTGCACGCAACGGCCCCATCGTGATGCTGCGCTCGTTCATCAGGGCGCGCAGTATGGTGAGGACCGCGCTGAAGCGACCGTCGTCCCCGTCCAATGCCTCTGGTTCTCTGTCGTCCACGGCCTGTTTGAGTTCACGCCGTTCAGTTCCATCCAGTTTCGACAGCATGGCGCGAACCTGCGTCGTGCCGCAGTCCACACCAACCACACAGCCAGCACCCACACCCAGGCCATAGGTAATTGCGGTGCGGCCGACAGCGCCTTTAGCCACCCCACTGGAGGCCAGTAGTCCCTGCGCCTCCAATTCTCCTACCGCCGCCGACATGGTGGGTTTGGAAAAGGCCAGAGCGGAACTGAGTTGTGGCCGGGTTAACGGCCCTGTGCGCGATACCATCCGCAATACAGCGCGTGCACTTTCAGTCAGCGACGATGCCGGTATGGCTGCGGGTTCGGGCGTGTTTTTCAAAGGCTGACTTCCGGGCACGATAATCGGTAAGCAAGCTTACTATATCAGCGCGATGGCCAAATCCATCACTGGACCAGGAAGACGACAGCATTTTCCGTTCTGTGGGAATGCTCATCGCAATCAGGACTAACGTCTAATGGCGAAAAGAACAGTTGACGCTCACCCCATCGGCCTTTATCGGTAAGATGTCAGACCAATTGTGCTGGATCCTGCATGAAGCTGTTGCCTCAAAGAGCGCCTTTGTTACCTTTGCCCCCCGCGGACCGGGCACGGCAGGTTATGGTCGCTCTGGCAGATTATATTCAGTACTCGAAGCTGTCTCCCGGTGACCGGCTGCCCGCAGAGCGGGAGCTGATGGCGACGTTGGCCGTGGGCCGCTCGACCATCCGTGAGGTCATCCGCCACTTTCAGGCGCTGGGTGTGGTGGAAGCCCGCAAAGGCAGCGGCACCTATCTGCTCAGGGCAATCTCCAGCGCCACCGTGCATATGCCGCTGTCACTGGAAACCACCCATCTGCGGGACGCACTGTTAAAATCCCTTGAAGTGCGTCGTGGTATTGAGGCCGAGGCCAGCATGGTGGCGGCGCGCAGGCGCACCGATGCTGACATTGCCAACATGTCGCAAAAGCTTGAGGTGATGGAGCGGGTTCATGTGGCCAAGGGTACCGCAGGCCCGGAGGATCTGGAGTTCCACCTCGCCATCTACGATGCCACGCACAATCCGCTGTTTCGGCAGTTGCTGGAGCAGATGCGCGATGCTTTTGAACATTTTTTCGCCAAGCCCTTTGACAGGCCGGATTTTGCCCGGCGGTCCTTCCCGTTTCACCGTATTCTGTTCAATGCCATTGTGGCTGAAGACCCGGAGGCGGCGCGTGCTGCCACTCTGGAAATTCTCGCTATCGTCGAGGAAGACATCAAGGAAATGTCCAAATGAACACCGTGTTCGATCCGCTCGCTGACGCCTCCCTGATTGTCGCGCACGATATCAGCAATGCTTATGATGCCGTGGTGCCGCCCATCGTGCAGACATCGCTGTTCACCTTCACCGATTATGACGACATGGTCGCCTCCTACAAGGGTGAAAAGGTCCGGCCAATCTATACGCGCGGCCTGAACCCGACCGTGCGTATGTTCGAAGATATGCTGGCAAATCTCGAAGGGGCGGAAGATGCCATCGGCTTTGCCAGCGGCATGTCGGCCATTTCATCCACCGTTTTGTCTTTCGTGGAGCCGGGTGATCGTATCGTTGCAGTGCGCCATCTGTACCCGGATGCGTTCCGCCTGTTTGGCACGCTGCTGGCCCGCATGAAGGTAGACGTTACCTATGTGGACGGGCGCGATGAGGATGCAGTGGCCAAGGCGCTGCCGGGGGCCAAGCTATTCTACATGGAAAGCCCGACAAGCTGGGTGATGGAAACCCATGATGTAGAAGCGCTGGCCGCGCTTGCCAGAGCGCACGGCGTGCTGTCGGTCATCGACAACAGTTGGGCGAGTCCGATTTTTCAGCGCCCTCTGTCGCTCGGCGTGGATATTGTCATCCATTCCGCATCCAAATATCTGGGTGGGCACAGCGATGTGGTGGCCGGCGTGGTTGCAGGCTCCAAAACGCTGATCGGTCGCATTCGCAGCGAAGCCTATCCCTATCTCGGCGGCAAGCTTTCGCCCTTCGATGCGTGGTTGCTGATCCGGGGCATGCGCACGCTGCCGATCCGCATGAAGGCGCATGAGGCTTCCGCCACCGCCATTACCCGCCGCTTGCAGGCCCATGAAGCGGTGGAAACGGTCTGCTATCCCGGTTTGGCCAACCAGCTTGCGCCGGGCCTGTCGGGCACATCGGGCCTGTTTTCCTTCATTTTTCATGAGGGCGTCAATGTGCGGGCGTTCTGTGAACATCTCAAGCTGTTCAAGCTTGGTGTGAGTTGGGGCGGCCATGAAAGTCTGGTGGTGCCAGGCGAGGTGGTTCTGGCGCAAAAAGCACAACCCAATTCCGCGGTCGCCTTCGGTATCAGTCCGCGGTCGGTACGGCTGCATGTCGGTCTGGAGGGAACGGAGGCCCTCTGGAACGATCTCGAAGCGGCAATCAACGCCGCAGTGTAACGGAAAACAACAAGCAAAAGGGGAAGACCATGAGGACAATCATTGCTGCAACACTGCTTGCCACATTGATGGCGGGAACGGCTCTTGCCGATACGAAGCTGAAGCTGGTGGAGGTCATCACCAGCCCGGAGCGCACGGAAACGCTCAAATCCATCGTCGGCAAGTTCGAGGCTGCCAATCCGGGCACCACAGTGGAAATCATCTCGTTGCCGTGGGGCGAAGCCTTCCAGAAATTCGCCACCATGGTATCGGCAGGCGAAATTCCCGATGTGATGGAAATGCCCGATAACTGGCTGTCGCTCTATGCCAATAACGGCATGCTGGAAAGTCTGGAGCCCTATCTGAGAGACTGGGAACACACCGCAGGTCTAGGCGAGCGCACCTTGCAGCTTGGTCGCGATGTGAAAAACACCGCTTATATGCTGCCCTATGGCTTTTATTTGAGGGCCATGTTCTACAACAAGAAGATCTTTGCGGAGGCTGGCGTCGATGGCCCGCCGAAGACCATGGATGACTTTGTCGCCGCTGCCGAAAAGATCAAGAAGCTGCCGGGCAAATACGCCTACTGCCTGCGCGGCGGGCCGGGCGGGCTGAATGGCTGGATGATGTTTGGTGCCAGCATGGCAGGTGACAACACCTACTTTAATGCCGATGGCACATCCAAGTTCAGCGAAGAAGGCTGGGTTAAGGGCTTCACATGGCTGATTGATCTCTACAAGAACGGTTATGCGCCCAAGGACAGCGTCAACTGGGGTTTCAACGAAATTGTCGCGGGCTTCTATACCGGCACTTGCGCCATGCTTGATCAGGACCCGGATGCGCTGATTGCCATTGCCGAGCGGATGGACGCCGCTGATTACGGTGTTGCAACCATGCCCAAGGGGCCAGCGGGCAAAACCTTCCCGACCATCGGGTTTGCCGGATGGTCCATGCTGTCAGCCAGTGAGAACAAGGATCTGGCCTGGAAGCTGATTGCAACGCTGGAAGGGCCGGAAGGCAACATTGAATGGAACAAGCGCATCGGTGCGTTGCCCGCACTGAAGGCGGCTGAAAAGGATCCGTTCTATACCAGCGAGCAGTTCAAGGGCTGGTTTGCCGAACTCGCCGATCCCGACGCCAAGCCGACGGTCATGCCGACCTATCTGGAAGAGTTTGCCTTCTTCAAGGATTCTCTGGCCATCAAAACCAGTCAGGAAGCCTTGCTGGGCGACATTACGCCCGAGGACATGGCCAGGCAGTGGGCCGAGTATATGACGAAGGCGCAGCAAAAGTTCCTCGCCTCCAAATAAGCTCGAACTGCCGCAGGCATTTTGCCTGCGGCATCTTCAGCATGTGCCGTCGATCTCTAAACGCGGCCAAAAACGGATGTTCCCATGGCTTTACACGCAGGCGGCCCTGACACGTATCAAGGCGGGCATCACGGTGACCGACGCCCTTTCCGGCAGCGTCTCGCCGATGCCAGCGCCCCCTATCTCTACAGCGCTCCCGCTTTGATCCTGATCGTTACGGTCATGCTGGTGCCGCTCATTCTGGGCATATCCTACGCGTTCCGCGACATCCAGTTGTTGAACCCGTTTTCCGGCGGGTTCATTGGGTTGGAACACTTTAAAACGCTGTCGCAGGATCAGAATTTCTACCGCGCCTTTCGCAATACATTGTGGTGGACCGGCGCATCGGTGTCGCTGCAATTTGTCTTCGGCCTCATTCTTGCGCTGCTGCTGGACAAGCCGTTTTGGGGCCGGGCTATCGTGCAGGCGCTGGTGTTTCTGCCCTGGGCGGTGCCGAGCTTTCTGGCGGGGTTGAACTGGGCTTGGCTGTTCAACCCGGTCGTCGGCCCATTGCCGCACTGGTTGTTTGCAATGGGTATCATGGCGGAACCCACCAATATTCTCTCAGACCCGCAACTGGCGATGTGGGGGCCGATTATCGCCAATGTCTGGTGGGGCATTCCGTTTTTTGCCATTACATTGCTGGCCGCACTGCAAGCCATTCCGCGTGATCTCTATGAAGCCGCAAGCATCGATGGTGCCGGACCCGTACGCCGGTTCCTATCGATCACGCTGCCGTTTCTTGCGCCGACGATTGCCATTACCGTGCTGTTGCGCACGGTCTGGGTCTCCAACTTTGCCGATCTGATCATCGTGATGACCAATGGCGGACCGGCAGACCGGACCCAGATCGTAGCAAGCTACATTTTCACACAGGCGTTCAAGCGGCTGGACTTTGGCTATGCCTCAGCTATTGCGCTGGTGCTTCTGGGTCTGCTGATTGTCTATTCGATGCTGATCGTGGTGTTGCGCCAATGGCTGCTGAACAAGGATTGATGGGATGACCGCAAAACGCATCTTCGGAATTCTTGCGCACCGTCTGGCCATTCTCGGCTATCTCGTCTTCGCGCTGTTTCCGCTCTACTGGCTGGTCAAGGTTTCGGTTACGCCCAACAAATTGCTGTATTCAGAGGGGGTACGGCTCTGGCCATCGCGGATGAGCCTGGAGCACTTCGCCTTCGTGCTGAAACACAGTGACTTCCCGATTTTCTTTAAAAATAGCCTGATCGTGTCTGGCTCCACCGCCATTATCGTGACGGTGTTTGCGTCAACGGCCGGTTACGCGCTGTCGCGCTTTAATTTTCGTGGCAAATACTGGATTGTCGCGTTGATGCTTCTGACCCAGATGTTTCCTCTGGTGATGCTGGTCGCTCCTATCTTCAAGATCCTGTCACCGCTGGGGCTGACCAACAGCCTCACGGGCCTTGTCATCGTCTACACGGCCTTCAACGTACCGTTTGCAACCTTCCTCATGCAATCGTTCTTTGATGGCATTCCCAAAGACCTTGAAGAGGCCGCGATGATTGATGGAGCGACGCAGTTCGTTGCCTTCCGCCAGATCATTCTGCCGCTGACACTGCCGGGCATTGCCGCTACGCTCGGTTTCGTGTTTACCGCCGCGTGGAGCGAACTGCTGTTTTCACTTATGCTAATTTCCGGCAATCAGGCCGCAACGTTCCCGGTCGGTCTTCTGTCGTTCGTCTCCAAATTCTCTGTCGATTTCGGGCAGATGATGGCGGCAGGCGTCATGGCGCTGGTTCCTGCCTGCCTGTTCTTCCTGTTGATCCAACGATATCTTGTGCAGGGCCTGACGGCCGGCGCTGTGAAAGGCTGACCCATGGCTTCCATCGACATTTCCAACATCCAGAAGTCCTATGGTATCATGCCGGTACTTCAGGGGATCGATCTTGAAATTCAGGATGGTGAATTTGTGGTTCTTGTCGGGCCGTCCGGCTGTGGAAAGTCCACTCTGCTGCGGATGATTGCCGGGCTGGAGCATGTGACGGATGGCGAAATCCGCATTGACGGACGGCGCGTCAACGAGTTGGCGCCAAAGGACCGCGATATCGCCATGGTGTTCCAGTCCTATGCGCTCTACCCGCATATGAGCGTGGCCAAAAACATGAGCTACAGCCTGCGGCTGCGCAAGGTCGCATCGGACAAGATCGCGACCATCATTGCAGGTGCTGCTACCAAGCTGGGACTGGGTCCGCTGATGGAGCGGCGTCCGAAGGCCCTGTCCGGAGGACAGCGCCAGCGCGTGGCCATGGGCCGGGCCATTGTGCGGGAGCCGAAAGCCTTCCTGTTTGATGAGCCGCTCTCCAATCTGGATGCGCGTCTGCGCGAGCAGATGCGTGCCGAAATCAAGAAGTTACACAAGGACTTAGGCGCAACGTCCATCTACGTTACGCATGATCAGATTGAGGCGATGACGCTTGCGGATCGCATTGTCGCCATGCATGGCGGGTCCATTCAGCAGGTCGGTCGCCCGCTGGATTTGTATGATCGTCCCGCCAATCTGTTTGTAGCGGGCTTTATTGGTTCGCCCGGCATGAACTTCTTTGAGGGCCGCGTTAGTGTCGTGGGCGAACGCAGCAGTCTTACGCTCGCCGATGGCATCGTGCTGCCGCTGCCCGCAGCCACAGCTTTGCAAAGCGGTGAGCGTGCAACACTGGGCATCCGCCCGGAACATGTGGTGCTGGAGCCGGCGGCAGCCGGTGACATACGCGCCCGGATAGACTTGATTGAACCGACGGGCTTTGGCATGATTCTGCATCTGACGCTGGGCACAGTATCGTTCAAAGCCTTCACGCTTAACCGCGCGTATCTGCAGGCTGGCGGCGACATCGGCGTGCGTTTCCCCGCAGAGCATAGTCATCTGTTCGATAAGGACGGCCAAGCGCTGAACAGACCCTAGAGCATTACCGGTGAACACGTGTTCACCGGTAATGCTCTAACTCCTTGTTTTGTCGCATTGTCCGGACGTGAAAACTACCCCGTTTTCACTGGAAATGCTCCATAGCCGTGTAGGTTCAGCCTTTCACAGACTGCTCGAAAGCGTCGCGCGCCTCCTGCACCTGCGAAAGGTTCTGCTCCGCCCAAATCCATACACCACAGAACGCCGCACCGAGGCTTCTGCCAAGTTCCGTCAGGCGGTACTCTACCTTGGGCGGAACAACCGCATGGACCGTGCGCGTCACCAACCCATCGCGCTCCATGTGACGGAGGGTCTGTGTCAGCATTTTCTGGCTGATTGTGCCGATCAATTTACTCAATTGGGTGAAGCGAAGCTCACCCTTCTCCTCAAGAATTTCCAGAATCAACATGGTCCACTTGTCGGCCACGCGACCGATCAGGTCATGAACCAACGCTTCGACGCGCGGGTCAACCGGGGCAACGTTTGCCTCTGATAGCCGGTCATTCGCCAGATGCAAGACTGGGGGCATTCCACGCTCTCCTTTTGGTGCCTATAAATCTTTCGGGTGCCTTCTGTTCTACAGAGAGTAAGCGCCTTAGCTTGGTTCTACAATAAGAAAGCAAGCGAGGCACTCCCATGAAAATGAGCGGAAACACCATTCTGATTACCGGCGGCGCATCTGGCATTGGCCGTGAACTGGCCGAACGCTTCCACGCGCAAGGCAATACGGTGATTATAGCCGGACGGCGGAAAGACCGCCTTGATGATGTTGCAGCAGCGCACGATGGCATTACCGGCTATGTGCTGGACATTGACAGCAACGACGCCATTCAAGCGTTTGCTGCCAAAGTGATCGAAGAGCACCCGGATTTGAATGTTCTTATCAACAATGCCGGAATTATGATGTTTGAAGATCTCACGCAATCGCGAGATCTGGCCGATGCCGAAGCGACGATCACCACCAATCTTCTGGGACCGATCCGCCTGACGAACGCCTTGATCGACCACCTTGTGAGCAAACCGGATGCTGCAATCGTCAACGTATCTTCGGGGCTGGCCTATGTGCCGCTGGTCGCCACGCCAACCTACTCGGCGACAAAGGCGGCAATTCATTCTTACACGGTCAGCCTGCGTGATGCCTTGAAGGGCAAGGTTGACGTCATCGAACTTGCCCCGCCAGCGGTACAAACAGAACTGACGCCGGGCCAATCGACCCGCCCGGGCTATCTGCCGCTGAATGATTTTATGGAGGAGGTCATGACGCTGTTTGCGCAACAGCCAACCCCGCCAGAAATCCTCGTCGAAAAGGTCGGCTTCCTCCGTTTCGCCGAGGCAGAGAAGCGCTTTGATCATACTTTAAGCGCGTTAAACAGCTTCGCAAATGAAGCGCGCAAGACTTAAACTGAGGGTACGCGTCAGGAGGCCACAAGCTCAATTTTGGGATGATCGGCGAGGATGCTCAGAACGATCTGATAGAACGTTTCACCCTCGCCACGTTTCAGCGCGTCCATCTGCGCGTTGATCAGATCGAGATTGAAGGGGCCGGGACTGTTGAGTTTGGCGGCGAGCCAGTTCAGGGTGCACTGAACACCCAGATCGTCGCGGCTTTTGCCTATAGCGATCCAGTGGAGCCGAACGCAATCGGCTCCTTTCAATGCGCCGTAGCTTCCGTACAGCAGATCGTTGAACGCATCCAGGCTTTGGCCCAGTTGCCACTCTTCGCCCGCCATGAAAACCCGATTGATCTCGGCGTAGAAACCGACGATATCGTCAAAACGGTTTCCATCAATGGTGATGTGCTTCATCAGACGACTAAAGCATTTCCAGCGAACATACGTTCGCCGGAAATGCTTTAACCTCTTGTTTCGTCGCAGTGTCCTTGCGTGAAAGTGTTTCCACTTTCACTGGAAATGCTTTAAAAGCCGTAGCGCAGACCCGCTCTGACCGAGTGAATATCAAAACCGTGATCGCGCGCCTGTGCACCTGTTGCACCGGGACCGAAACCATATCCTGTCTGCGACGCCTGATCGGCGGCATCATAGCCATAGGCCTTGCCACCGTTGATCCGGAGGTAGCGGTAGCCGATATCCAGCTTCAGCCGGTCGGAAAGATCGTAGCTGGTTCCGGCCATCAGCGCCATGGCAAAGCGGGTGCTGTTCAGCCCGTCTTTGTAGCTCTGATAGGTGCAGCCTTCGCAGGTTTCGAGCGTGTTCCAGCGGTCGTACTTGACGTGCGCGGCGCCGATGCCTGCTCCGAGATATGGTGTCAGCGCACCCACGCTCGGCAGATCGACATAGGCGTTTGCCATAGCTGTCAGAATGCCAGCGTCCGAGGAA
Source organism: Rhizobium sp. CFBP 8762 (assembly GCF_014841565.1). Classification (GTDB taxonomy): domain Bacteria; phylum Pseudomonadota; class Alphaproteobacteria; order Rhizobiales; family Rhizobiaceae; genus CFBP-8762. The sequence continues at coordinate 94,781 of NZ_JACYUD010000007.1, read as the reverse complement.
TCGTCGTAGTGACAATTGTCTTCTACAAGGTTGAAGCCCTTGCTGGCCTTGACATAACTCGGGCAGTTGGTGCGCCCGTTAATTCCTGCGCGGAAGTAGTCAAGCGTCACATCCGTGCGCAGCCAGTCGTTGAAACGATAACCCACACCCGCGCCATAGGTAACACCGGGCTTGAGCGAAAACCGGTCATAATGGAAGGTGTCGTCCACACCGCGATAGGGGGCCGCTTCCTGGTTCCAGAAGTTCCAGCGCCCATCCGTCTTTGATTTGGCAGCGTAACCGATATCGCCACGAATATACCAGCCGGACGTGTTGAGCACAGGCGTGGCTTCTTCAATGATCGGGGGCGGAACAAGGTCCGCAGCGACAAGTGTTTCCGACAGTGCCAATACACTGAATGCTGCAAGTGTCACCGTCAGAATGCGCTGCGTCATTTTTCAATCCTCGCGAAAGAACGGACCCTCTTGGTCCCGCGTTATCCCGGACGTAACCAGTTTATGCTTAACAATCGGTTAGGATGAGCGAAGTGATCCCTAAATTTGATGGGTTATCATAAGGGGTGTATTCCAACCCCGGTAGGCGTCCCCGACGTTGATATACTTTCGCCAACCGTCAAACTTTGGAATAAAATTCCTTATCCCGCCCTCTCAAAAAACTAAGATGCTGCGAGCAGACATCTTGCTGTTTCCGCACGGCATGTTCCCCGCCCGGCAACAGTGCCAAGACCCAAGGATAAGCCCCATGACCACGGCCCGCCAGCCCCTTGATTTTCTCTGGTTCATTCCCTCGTCCGGGGATGGTTCCTATCTGGGGTCGGATGATCTCAGCCGTCCGGCGGACCCCGGCTACTTCCGCGAAATTGCCAAGGCGGCAGACCGGTTGGGTTATTCCGGCGTTCTCATTCCAACAGGGGCGGCTTGCGAGGAATCGTTCATTCTGGCAGCCGATCTCGCTGCCCATACGGAGAAGCTGAAGTTTCTGGTGGCAATCCGTCCCGGCGTGGCGTCGCCCGCCTATTACGCGCGTCTCGCCTCCACGCTGGACCGGGTGACGCAAGGACGGCTGCTGCTGAATATCGTTGTTGGCGGCAGCGCACAGGAACTGGCGGGCGATGGAATTTTCCTGCCGCATGATGAGCGCTACGCCCATGCGGACGAATTCTTTCAGGTGTTCAATTCGCTGATCGAAACCGGCACGGCGCATCTGGAAGGCAAATATATTCAGGCACACCATGCCAAGCTGGGTCTTCCGCCCGTGCAGGAGCCGAGGCCGCCGATTTACTTTGGCGGATCGTCCGATGCTGCGGTGGACTTCTCGGCTGGCATCATCGACAAATATCTGACCTGGGGCGAGCCACCAGCGCAAGTTGCCGAAAAAATCGCCGGGGTACGCAAAGCGGCTGCAAAAGTCGGGCGCGAGGTCACATTTGGCATTCGGCTTCACTTCATCGTGCGCGAGACGGACGAGGAGGCGTGGGAGGCAGCCGACCGGTTGATCTCCAAACTTTCGGATGAAACGATTGCTGCGGCACAGGAGGTGTTTGCCAAGGCATCCGACTCCGTAGGGCAGGCACGCATGGTTGCCTTGCACAATGGCCGCAGGGACAAACTGGAGGTTTCCCCCAATTTGTGGGCGGGCATCGGCCTCGTGCGCACGGGTGCGGGCACTGCCCTCGTCGGCTCTCCGCAAACCGTTGCCGCGCGCTTGAGAGAATATCAGGATCTGGGCATCGATACGGTTATTGCATCCGGCTATCCGCATCTGGAAGAGGCTTACAGGGTTTCCGAACTGCTGTTTCCGGAAATCGGGATTGACGGACCACGCAACCAGATCCGCTCCTCGTTCGGGGATCGTCAGGTTTTTGGCGGCGGTGGCCATGGTGGCAATGTCAAGGTTGCATCCGGTTCGTGACCGATTGTCTCATCAAAACAAAAGGATAGGGGAACATATGATGATGTCTCGCAGACTGTTTGCCGCTCTGGCTGTAGCAGCGTTAGCCTTGCCGTTATGGGCGCCAGGGCCAGCGTCTGCTGCCGATAAGGTGGTGCGCATCGGCTATCAGAAGTACGGAACGCTGGTGCTGTTGAAAGGCAAGGGTCTTTTGGAGCAGAAGCTGGAAAAGATTGGCTATACCGTCACCTGGACGGAGTTTCCTGCCGGTCCGCAACTGCTGGAAGCACTGAATGTCGGCGCGGTCGATTTTGGCACGACGGGTGAAACACCACCGATTTTTGCGCAAGCCGCTGGTGCCCCGCTGGTCTATGTGGCGCATGAGCCGCCAGCGCCCCGTGGAGAAGCTATTCTGGTCCCCAAGGACAGCCCGATCAAAACGGTGGCAGACCTTAAGGGCAAGAATGTTGTGCTGAACAAGGGCTCAAACGTTCATTTCCTGCTGGTCAAGGCACTGGAAGAGGCTGGCTTGAAATATACCGATATCAAAACGTCCTTCCTGCCTCCGGCCGACGCCCGAGCCGCTTTTGAGCAAGGGGCTGTGGACGCGTGGGCCATCTGGGACCCCTTCCAGGCCGCTGCCGAGGTATCTATCGAGGCCCGCGAACTGCGCAATGGTGAAGGCATTGTGCCCAACCATCAGTTCTATCTGGGTGCCAAGCCCTTTGTGGATAACAATGCGGAAGCCGTCGATGTTGTGGTGGAAGCCATTTCGGAAACCGATGACTGGGCCAAGAATAACACCGCTGCCGCTGCTGCCGAACTCTCACCCTCGGTCGGTATTCCAGCCGATGTGCTGACAAAAGCATTGGAACGCCAGTCCTTTGGGATCAAGCCGCTGGATGACAGCGTGATTGCCCAGCAACAGGCTGTTGCGGACGCGTTTCTGGCAATCGGTCTGATTCCGAAAAAGATCGTCATTGCGGATGTCGTGCGCAAAGGCGGTGGCTGATGGCGGATGTGTCGGTGGCGGGGTTTACTGCCGATAAGGGTCGCAGACTCAGCGTGACCGGGCTGAAAAAGGCCCTTGCGCCCTGGGCTCTTCCCATCGTGCTGCTAATCCTCTGGGAACTTGCCACCCGCACCGGTCTGGTCAATGCACGGCTGATGCCCGCGCCATCCACCGTGGCGGTCGCCTTTTGGCGCGCGCTGGTGGACGGCTCGTTGATTTACCACACGCTGGCCTCCACCCAGCGGGCGCTGATCGGGCTGGTGATTGGCGGCGGTCTCGGTTTTATCATTGGCATTGCGAACGGTCTGTGGAAGCCTGCGGAAACGCTGCTCGACAGCACCCTGCAAATGGTGCGCAACATTCCGCATCTGGCGCTGATACCGTTGGTCATTCTCTGGTTCGGGATCGGCGAAACGCCGAAGATTTTTCTGGTTGCCATCGGCGTGTTTTTCCCGATTTACATCAACACGTTTTACGGCGTTCGCACGATTGACCCGCAGCTGGTGGAAATGGCCTCGGTTTACGGGTTGGACCGCAAGGCGCTGATCCGGCGCATTATTCTGCCGGGTGCGCTGCCTTCCATTCTCGTGGGCTTGCGCTATGCGTTGGGCTTTATGTGGCTGACATTGATTGTTGCCGAAACGATCTCGGCTCCAAGCGGGATTGGATATATGACCATGAACGCACGCGAATTTCTCCAAACCGACGTCATGCTGCTCGGGATTATTGTGTACGCTTTGCTCGGCAAAGGGGCAGATGTTGCGACCCGCGCTATCGAGCGGCGTGTGCTTGTCTGGCATCCGGCCTACCAGACGGGAGAGGGTGTGACCCAATGAGCGCGATCGTGACTGCGACCGCCCGTCACCCGGAAACGCTCGCTGGCGGACTGCCAATCTCCCTGTCGCATGTGGGCAAATCCTTCGGCCAGATCTCGGTGCTTGAGCATTTCAATCTGGAGGTGCCCGCTGGCCAGTTTCTGGCAGTTGTTGGACGCTCCGGCGGCGGCAAGTCAACGCTCATGCGGTTGATTGCAGGTCTGGACGCCGCAACCGCCGGGCGTGTTGCCATCGACGGGCACACGATTGACCGTCTCCACCCTTCGGTGCGGCTGCTGTTTCAGGAAGCGCGGCTGGTGCCCTGGCAAAGCACGCTGGAAAATGTCGGCATAGCGCGCGGACCAGACTGGCAGGAAACCGCGCGCCGGACACTGGCCGATGTTGGTCTGGAGGGCCGCGAGGCGGCCTGGCCCAGTGTTCTGTCTGGCGGGCAGCGTCAGCGCGTGGCGCTGGCCCGGGCGCTGGTCAGCCACCCGCAGATCCTGTTGCTGGACGAACCGTTCGGCGCGCTCGATGCGCTTACGCGGATAGAAATGCACCGCCTGCTGGAGCGCATCTGGATCGAACGACGCTTTACCACCGTGCTAATCACCCATGACGTGGCCGAAGCAGTTGCACTGGCAGATCGGGTCATCGTGCTTCGGGAAGGCACAATCGCGCTCGATATCGCCGTTAATCTGGAGCGCCCCCGGCAGGAACTGGCAGACCCGAGCGCCGTTGAGTTGCAGCGCCAGATTCTGGATGCGGTATAAGGGGAGGCATGTCAGGTAGGAGACGGTTTTGGCGATCATTGCGACGGCGGCGTGGGCGATACCCAAGGATGTGGCGGACAGATTTCTTGCGGAAGGAAGCGGGCTCGCCCGTTACGCTGCCGTGTTTCGGGGTGTAGAGATCAACTCCACCTTTTATCGCCACCACAAAGCATCAACGTTTGCGCGATGGTCTGACAGCGTGCCTGAGGACTTCCGATTTGCGGTGAAAATACCGAAGGATATTACCCATGTCCGTCGGTTGATCGACATTGATGAAATGTTCTCGTCCTTTGTCGACGCGCTTGCTCCACTCGGGCACAAGCTGGGTCCTTTGCTTTGCCAGTTGCCACCGTCTTTGGCGTTTGAACAGGATGAGGCAAAGCATGCCTTCGAGACAATGCGCGACGTCCACGCCAAGCCCATAGTCATCGAAGTGCGGCACAAGAGTTGGGCGTCTGATCAGGCCTTGGCTTTGCTCGAGCGCTATGACATAGGCCGGGTGCTGGCCGATCCTGAACGCGTATGGCTCGCCCGCAGCTTTTCAGGTCCAGCACCTTATGTGCGCCTGCATGGCAGTCCCAGGGTCTACTACTCGTCCTATACCGACGAGGATATCCGTGCTTTCGCCCGTTACGTTGCGGACGACGGCTGGTGCGTGTTTGACAATACCGCCTCCGGTGCCGCCTGTGCCAACGCACTGTCCATGATGACAGACGTTCATTAAGCCAAACACGGATACAGGCACTGGAGCATTGCCGGCGAACACGTGTTCGCCGGCAATGCTCTAACCTTTTGTTTTGTCGCATTGTCCGAACGGTAAAGCGATACCGCTTTACCTGGAAATGCTCTAGCCGCACAACATCGACTTGTGATAACGTTCTCACTCCAATGTTTCTCGGGGTTGAGCGCATGCAGATTTTCGATGTTATCGTCATTGGTGGCGGTATTACGGGGGCGGCTGCGGCTAATCATTTGATAGCCGCAGGCCACAGCACGCTGCTGGTTGAAGCCGGTGATTTCGGCGCCGTCACCACCAGCCGTACAAGCAGACTGCAGTACTGCGGCTTGGCCTACCTGAACGGCTTTGAGAGTTTCTCAACGATCGCAACCCAACCGCAGGCATTCGCGCAGCGGCTGGGTTTGGCGCGCCGGTCGATGCGGGAGCGCTCCGCGTTTGTTCGTCAGAGTCCCGAACGGTTGCAGACGGTCGACTTTTATCTGCCGATCTATGCGCGCGACGCGGCTTCCCCCTGGAAGATGAAAGCGGGTTTTCGCCTTCTGGATATGATGGATACCGGCGGTGAGGGACTGACCTACACGTTTCTGGATGCCAATGCGGCCCGTGCCATTCCCATGCTGACTGGCGCAAGTTCACGAGGCGCGTTGGTGGGGGCCATCCACTATGTAGAATACCAGTATAATTGGCCGGAGCGCATCTGTGTTGATACGGTCATGAATGCGGCTGAGGCGGGCGCGGAGGTGCGCAACTATTGCCCGGTTCAACATATTGAGCGTGAGGGGGATGGCTGGCGTGTGACCTGCTTCGACAAGCGGACGAAGGCTCCGTTCAGCGCCACTGCCCGCGCAATCGTCAATGCAGCCGGGCCTTGGGTGGATACCATTGCGCGAGCGGCGGGCATAAGCGTGGCCCAACTCAACCAGGGAGAAAAAGGCACGAATATTGCCCTGCGGTTGCCCGCAGAGTTCCGCGGGCAGGGTTTGCAAACCCTGTCACGCAGCGGTGCGCCGTTCTACCTGATTCCGTGGGGTGCGCTGCATTACGCAGGACCGGTGAACAGCAGTGCCGAGGCAGATGCAAAGGGTTTCGTCGCGCAGGATAACGAGATCACCTCCCTTATTGACGAACTGAACGATCTGTTTCCGGACCTCAACCTTGGCCATGAGGATATCGTTTACAGTTGGGCCGGGGTACGCCCACGTACCTATGCCCCGTCTGCCCCGTCAGGCGGATCCGGCCTGCAACTTCACACGCCAGCGATGACGGGTCTTCCCGGCTATTATGTGTATACCGGCGGGTTGTTGATGATGCACGGGCAGATTGGCCGCGAAATCGCAACTGCGGTAACGCAGGCGTTTTCACCAAGCAGGGAGCCCCAGGCGGTTAAGGTCGGACCGAGACCATTGGCAGCGACGGACCAGCGCGGGGTGATCACCTCCGTCGATGGGGTTTCCGTTCCAGTGTCGGCACTCAATGATATGGTGGCGAGGGAAAGCGTCATGACGCTGGAAGATGTGATGTTTCGTCGTGCCAGTTTCGGCTGGAACGAGCATCTTGGCACGGATGTCGTGGAAGACGTCGCCGAGGCGGTGCGCGAAACCGCAGGGTGGTCAAAAGTCGAAGCAGGGTTGCAGATCATGGCCTATCGCGAAACCGTGAACCGCAGCTACAAATTCCGGGGCTAAATTTTATGACCATACGCGGCGGGCAGACAGCGCCCGCCGCGTTCAAGCTCAATAGTCGGTCAGCTTTTTCATGTACCGGCGGGCTAACAGCATCGGCTGGTCGCGCAGGGCAGCCAGCTTGTAGGCGAATTTCCAAAGGGTATCGAAGAAGATCAGCGGCACCAGATAGCCCTGAAACGCCGCGTCGATACCGGAGAGATCCAGCGTTTTGGCATCCAGAACCATGATGTTTTCGGCGGAGCCGTAGCGCTTCAGGAACTCAACCGTACGCTCTTCCAGACGCCGGGTTTCATCCAGCCCGACAAAGGAAATGAAGCACGCGTTTTCATCGACGACTTCAAACGGGCCATGAAAGAACTCGTTGGCATGGATCGCTTGTGAGTTGATCCACTGCATTTCCATCAGCACGCAAATGGAAAAGGAATAGGCTGCCCCATAATCAGCGCCACTGGCGGTCGTGTAGATCACGTTTTTATCGTAAAAACGATGCGCATATTGTTCGAACATGTCTGCGAACTGGGCGTGCGCCTTGTCGATGGCTGGCTGAAGATGACTGAGGCTTTTCAGCAAGGATGGAACATGGTCGATCTTGTCGGCCAGCCGCACAACGCCGGCCAGAAGCATGTAAAGCACGCCGTAATTGCTTTCGGCTGCGTCAATTGGCACGCCAGTGGTGTAGGACGCCTGATAATTGACCACATAATCCACAGCTTGTGCCAGCGGTGAGGCCGAATCAAGCGTCATACCAATGGTGATCGCGCCGTTGGACTTGGCGTGCTGCGCGGCGCGCACTGTTTCCTTCGTCGTGCCGGTCTGCGAGCATAAAATGACAAGCGCGTTGGCGTTGAGGTGACGCGGATCACGGCAAACGAACTCGTCCCCGTTGTAAACGTCTGATGTCAGTGCGTCGGAGTGGCGGTCCAGGAAGTATTTTCCCGGATGCATGATGGACAGCGAACCGCCGCAGGCAACCAGAAAAACATGTTTGATGGAGGTGGAGGCAAGCGCGTCCAACGCGCTGGCAATGTCCGCATTCAGGGCAGTTTTCATATCGTCCTCGTGTTTGGAAACCCTCTGCGGGTTTCGGAAATGGGCAAGGCCGCCATTCGGATTGACAGCTTTCGTGCAATGTGCGAACGTTCTCACAACTTGTCAATCGGAAAGAATTGAGATGGTGAAAATTGCTGCGATGGGCGACAATGTCGTTGATTGTTATATGTCCATGGAGACCATGCTTCCTGGAGGAAACTGTCTGAACGTGTCGGTGTTTGTGCGCCGTTTTGGCGGCGAGTCCGCCTATATTGGCGCTGTCGGAGATGACACGGCAGGCTATCTCATCCGCGATGCACTGGTGGAAGAGGGCGTGGATGTCAGCCATCTGCGCATGGTGGAGCGCGGGCCGACTGCCTATTGCATCATTGGGCATCGGGATGCCGATCGCATTTTTCTACGGGCTGATCTCGGCGTATCGATGATTGAACCGACCTCAACCGAACTTACGTTCCTCAGCGGTTTCGATGCGGTCCATATTGGACAATCGAGCGGACTGGACGCTATTGTCGCGGAGGCTGCGTCCAAAACTCGTCTGTCCTACGATTTTTCCACCCGTCGGGATGCCGATCATCGCCAGTCAATCGCGCCTTTGTGCTTTCTGGCGTCTGTTTCTGGGGGCGGGCTTTCGAACAACGACGCCCTGGCGCTTCTGGAAGAGTTGCGTACCGCCGGAGCGACATGGGCACTTGTGACCCGCGGCGAGGAGGGTGCGATTCTGGCGGGGGAGGGGCAGGTGCTTTCCGTGCCCGCCGCACCGGCAGAATTGACCGATACGCTGGGGGCTGGGGATACGTTTATCGCCCGCACCCTGTACGGATTGTTGCAGGGCGAGACGCCCTCCGTCCTGCTCACTGAAGCTGCGAAGGCAGCATCACAAACCTGCCGGTATTACGGGGCTATCGGCTACCCAGCGCCCATTGTTCTGACAGGCGATGTGCCGGAATTGAGAGACTTCACCAACTGACTATGCCGTTGTGGCGAACATGGGTGCGGCCACCGAGCCGCGCTGTGCGAATGTCGGCTCCAGCGACAAATGTTGCATGGGGCCATCGTCCCCTTTGATGCGCGCCAGCATGAGTTGCGCGGCCGCTTCGCCCATGGCGGTGAGTGGCTGCGCGACCGCTGTGATGCCGGGCTTGATAAACGTCATCCAGTCCAGATCATCAAAGCAGATCAGGGACAGGTCATCAGGAATGCGCAAATTGAGCGCCGTAATGGCATCCATTGCCACGGCAGATGTCAATCCATCCACGGTAAACAAGGCCGTTGGCCGGTCCGGGCGGGACAGAAGCGCCATGGTGCGCGTTTTTGCGGCCTCGGCGGAGTAGGCGCCAACACGGCCGATCAAGTCGCGATCAATGGGAATACCGGCAGCAGCATGGGCCTCTATATAACCAAACAGACGCTGCCAGCTTGGAAACAGAGTGGCGGGGTCTAGCGAACTGTCCAGTACGCGGTCTAAAAAGGTTTCGACGTTGCCGGAGGCCCACCGCTCAAGTTCTGCAATCATGCCGATGCGGTGGTGCCCGGCTGCCAGCAACTGCGAGATACAGTTGCGAGAAGCCGCGCGGTTGTCCACCGTGACCGAATCACCTGCAAGACCGTTGACGATGCGGTCGATCTGCACGATGGGACATCCTGCTCTGACCGCCGCATGGAGATGTGCCGAATCATAGATGTCGCATGGCGCAATGATCAGGCCGTCGATCTGTTTTTCAAGGAGAAGCTGCACCGCCTCCAGTTCGCGTTCCAGCAATTCATCGCTGTTGGTCAGAAGCACACCAAAGCCTTGGGCACGGGCGACGTCGGCAATGCCGCGCAGAATGCTGGCGTAAAACGGGCTTTGTATATCGCCCGCCACCACGCCGATTGTCTTTGTTTTGCCGGTGATCAGGCTGCGCGCCAGCAGGTTGGGGCGATAGCCGAGCTTTTCGGCGCTGGCGCGCACGCGCTCCTTGTTATCCTCGCTGGTATATCCATACCCCCCAAGAACCCGGCCGGCTGTCGCAGTACTGACACCAGCCAGCTTGGCGACTTCGGTGATCGTCACTTTCGACGTTCTTTTTTCCGCCATGGTGGGCTCCTTATGTGTGCTGGCAACGGATTACAGGCACTCTTGCCTGTATCCTGCACTGTAAACAGCAATTTCTTGTCCGAACCGACCGACAAATTCGGTTTCTGTCACTTTCTCACTTGACGGAAAACAAAATGCAATGCCTAAATATGAGAACGTTCGCACAATTGATCGACGGAGCCATGTTTGTGGGTCTTCGTTTTGACGAAAAGCAAAAGGGGAATGGTCATGAAAGTTTACTCAACGTTCAAAACAAAACTGCGGTGTCTGTCTTTCGTCTGCGGGCTGATGACTGCATTCGCGCCGAGCGCCTATGCGGATGTCATTCCGGCTCTGCATGATGCGTTGCCGGAGGCCTATCGCACCAATGGCGTGAATGTGGCTGTGTTCAATGACTGGGCACCGGATGAATTTATGGAAAATGGAGAGCTGAAGGGTTGGAGCGTTGATCTCGCCAAGGAGATTTCCGATCGTATCGGCGCTGAGTTCAAATACACTGGCACGACGTTCGATGCGCTGATTCCCGGCCTTGCCAGCAAACGCTTCGATGCCGCTTTCTCCTCCTTCGGCGCAACGATGGAGCGTATGGAAATTGTCGACTTTATCGCGCAACGGCGTGAAGGGTCCGGCTACGCCTATCTCAAGACCAAACCGCTCGACATCAAGGAAGAGAAGGACCTGTGCGGCCATAGCGTCGCTATCCTCAATGGTTCCTGGGATTACCAGAGCCTGGTCAAAATCAACGAGGAAAAATGCGTTGCGGCAGGGCTCAAGCCTATCGATCTGCAGCAGTTTGCAACGCAGAACGCGGCAGAGCTTGCGGTGTCTTCCGGCCGCGCTGAGATCGTTGCGGCAGGCTCGGCCAAAATGGGCTATTTTGCCAAGCAGATCGGTACATTCGAGGTGTCGCCCCTCATCAGCAACGCCGTTTATAGCTGCATCGGCGTCAAGCGGGGCGATCCTCTGGGTGCAGTCATTCGCGATGCTATCGATGCAATCATCGCCGATGGCACCTATACCAAAATTATGGACAAGTGGGGCATCACGGCGGGTCGGATCGACAAATCCGTTCTGATCACCAAAGAAAACCCCGTTCTGCAATAAGCGCAGCGCATGATACTGGATATGGCGGGAGCTTTGCCCGCCGTATCGGCCAAAGCAGTCAGCCGGAGCAGAGATGACAGACCATACCCCACAGCCCCAGCGCCCGGATATTCATGCCGTTACGCCCGTTCCAGTCCGCCATCCCTCCCGGTGGATCGGCGGCGCCATTCTTCTGGTTCTGGCGGCCATGTTCATTCACCTTCTGGCAACCAACGACAATCTGAAATGGTCCGTCGTCTGGCAGTATATGTTCGACAAGGAGATTCTGGCTGGCCTGGGCCGCACACTGCTGCTCACCTGTCTTGCGATGATCGGGGGCCTCGCCATCGGCATTGTGCTTGCCATCATGCGTCTGTCGCACAACCCGGTGTTCCAAACGGTCAGCTGGGCCTGGATCTGGTTTTTCCGCGGCGTTCCGCCGCTTGTGCAATTGATATTCTGGTACAATCTGGCGCTGCTGATCCCGGTTCTGTCGATCGGCATACCGTTTGGTCCGCAATTCTGGTCCGCCAATATGAACGATCTCATTACCCCGTTCAGCGCGGCCCTGCTTGGCCTTTCGTTTACCGAAAGCGCCTATGCGGCGGAAATGATCCGCGCCGGCATTCAGGCCGTCAGCGGTGGGCAGACCGAAGCTGCCGCAACGCTCGGCATGTCCAAGAGCCAAACGCTACGGCGGATCGTGTTGCCGCAGGCACTGCGCATTATCATTCCGCCAATTGGCAACGACACCATTTCCATGCTGAAATTCACGTCGCTTGTCAGCGTTCTGGCGCTGCCGGATTTGTTGTACTCGGCCCAGATGATTTACGCGCGCACCTATCAGACCATTCCGCTGCTGATTGTCGCCACCATCTGGTACCTTCTGATGTCCACAATTCTCACGCTGATCGAGCATTATATCGAGCATCGGCTGTCGGACGGTAAGCCGATCTCCATCAGCAGGATTGTCGCTTCGTTGTTCAAAAGCCGGTTCTGGACATCACGTCGTGCGGAGGCATCATTGTGAGTATCGCCAACCCCAACCCAATGCCGCTGCTCAATGTCGAGCGACTGTCGAAAAGCTATGGCAGCCACCACGTCCTCAAGGGCATTGATATGAGCGTAGCGGCTGGCGATGTCACCTGTATCGTCGGCCCGTCCGGCTCTGGCAAAAGTACCCTGCTGCGCTGCCTCAATTATCTGGAAGTGCCGGATTCCGGCGCCATTTTTCTGCAAGGCGAGCCTGTTGGCATGCGCTGGCGCGGCGAAAAGCTCTATCGCATGTCGTTTAACGAACTATCCGTTCAGAGGCAGAAAATGGGCATGGTCTTTCAGGGCTTCAATTTGTTTCCGCACAAAACCGCGTTGGAAAACGTGATCGAGGCACCGGTCATCGTCAAGGGCATCGGCAAAGCGCAGGCGGCTGAAGAAGGCATGGCGCTTCTCGACAAGGTGGGCCTTAAGGAGCGGGCGCATTATTATCCGCGCCAGCTTTCGGGCGGGCAACAGCAGCGCGTGGCAATTGCGCGTTCGCTTGCCATGCAACCAACCCTGATGCTATTTGATGAGCCAACATCTGCGCTTGATCCGGAACTGGTTGGCGAGGTCTTGTCTGTCATGCGGCAACTGGCGGAGGAAGGCATGACCATGGTGGTGGTAACCCACGAGATGAGCTTTGCCCGCGACGTTGCCGATCATCTGATCTTTATGGATGGCGGTGTAATTGTCGAAGCCGGAGCGCCGAACGACGTGCTTTCCCGGCCCCAGCACGCCCGCACGCAATCGTTCCTTGCGCGCGTTCTCTAGAGCATTTCCAGAGAAAGCGGAATCACTTTCACGCCCGGACAATGCGACAAAACAAGTGCTCTAAGCCAACCCGGAAATTTGCCATGAAACATTTCAGTGCCGATGAGGTTCACAGCCACCTGCCGTATCCCGCCCTCATAGCCGCTTTGCGTGACGCCCACACTGGTGCCACCATGCCGCAAGCGCGTGTGCAGGTCTTGAGCGACAGCGCAAATGCCGACAATCAATTCGTAACGCTGGTGGCATGGGCATCCGGCGATGTCATCGCAGTCAAGCTCGTCGGCGTCTTTCCCGGCAACACAGCGCTCACGCCTCCAGAGCCCTCGGTGCAAGGGCTGGTAACGCTGATCAGCGGCAAGACGGGTGCGCCGCTTATGACCTGCGACGGTGCTGCTTTGACATTTCGCAAGACGGCTGCGGACTCTGCCCTTGGAGTCGATCTTCTCGCCCGCAAGGACGCTGAGGTTCTGCTCGTGTTGGGTGCAGGCGGCCTTGCGCCGCACGTGATCGAAGCACACACCAGTGTTCGCCCATCCATTCAGCGTGTCCTGATCTGGAACCGCAATCCCGAAAAGGCGACCGCCTTGGCCTCGAGCCTGCCGCCTTCGTCCTACCGCGTGGAAGCGGTCGGCGACCTCGACGCTGCGTTGGCCAAAGCCGATATTGTTACCTGCGTCACCATGGCAACCTCGCCACTGGTGAAAGGCGCTTTATTGAAGTCGGGTACCCACGTCGATCTCATCGGTGCCTACATGCCCACCATGCGCGAGGCCGACGACGATGTGATTGCGCGGGCGGGCCACATATTCGTGGATACACGCAACGGCTGCGAAGGCTCCGGCGACATCGCCGATCCGCTCGCCAGCGGATTGATCACTCGGGATGATATCATTGCGGATCTGTTTGACCTTTGCGACGGCAAGCATCCGGGCCGCACTGATGAGGCACAGATTACGGTGTTCAAAAATGTCGGCGGCGGACATCTTGATTTGTTTGCAGCGCGGTTTCTGGCAGGTAAAAGCCTGCCTGCCTAGGGTAGCCTATTCGCTCACCCCAGGCAGACAACTCAGCTTGCGTTATGCGGGAATGTCGTCAATCGTGGTTGGTTCCTTCTCGGCAATGCCGTTTTCCGTGTGTCGGAATGCCGAGAGCGCTTGATACACTTGCAGGCGGGCTCGCATGACCGAGCCCAAAGGACAGTGTGCCGCCAGACTATGGGCCGGGCGGAATGTCATGACGTCATCGAAGTAATGCTGACGCGCGGCACTGTAGGCGTTTTGCGCAGGCAGGCGCAGCGTGGCGACGGTGCGGTAGGGGCTTTCTTCGACCGGCCAATCGACTGAAGCATCCTCGATCGGCTGGCTGTCGGCATTGACCCAAAGCTGGGCCCGGATTTCATACACGACCTCATTTTCGGCAAAGAAACCGACCGTCGCGTGGCGGAAACCGTTTTCATCGTCGTGGGGATCCAATGTCCAGTCTTTCAGCGTCTGCTGTGCAGCGGAAACCGGGAAGGCGCCAATTTTTGCCACATACTCTCCGAAGCGAATGGGGGCCTGACTGAAATACGGCTCCGATAGAGGGTGAGTGAATGGATGGCCAAAAAAATCCGCTTTCGGGCTTTCGGTGCCTACCGCATGAAGCAATTTGTTGAAGTTGCGCATGGTGGAGGAAACCACGCTTTTGACGCCTTCCGGCAGAGACGTGGCCTTTCCAATCACCGTACCATCCCGCAGGAAACCCTTGGCTGTTCCAGACGGAAATGTTGTGCCGGTTGCCAGAACGAAGTCTTGCGTATCCACGTTGTGCCCCGGCAGCTTCTCACCTTCAACGCCGAAAATCTTGATCGCCATGCCACGGTGGGTGGACACCCGGTCGCCAAGTGTTTCGCCCGGACCCTGTGCGAAGCGCACGGCAACGCTGAACGTTCCGGGTTTTGCAAAGAGACCTTGAGCCAACTCTGGCGGAAGGCCGGGCGAGATCGTCAATTCACCAATAGCACAGGCGCTGCTTTTGGCGTGGCTAGCGCGCACGGCGTGTTGCTCTCTCTTTTCGACGGTTTCGCTCTGTTGCGTCATTCCCTGAATAATGCCGTCAATGGTGGCCTGCTCGTCGGCATCCGGTTGTTCGATATCAGGGGTGTAGCGGAGTGGGAGCATAATATCCTCGTGGACTTGGGCCAAGGGGCTCGGCCGGTGGGCTGGGAATGATTTTTACAACCAAGCCACCCCGATTATGTTCCTTCAGGAAAGCATGCTGGTGGCGCGCATCAGCGCCGAATGGCGGTAGGCGCGGGGTGTCATATTGGTCTCCAGTTTGAAATACCGGTTGAAGTTGGAGAGATTGTTGAAGCCTGCTTCAAAGCACACATCGGTAATGGGAATATCGGTTTCTGCCAGCAGGGTTCGCGCGCGCCACACGCGGACGGACCGGCTGTAGCTGGAAAATGTCATGCCGGTCATTGTCTTGAACGCGCGCGAAAAAGCAGAGGCATCCAGCCCAACCGCTCGTGCCACGTCATGCATTTGAATATCCGGGCTGGATTGCAGCATCTGGATGGCCCTGTCTATGCGGCGATGGCGCTTGTCGGACACCTCGCTGTAGTGCGACACGAAATGTGCGCTGGCGAGCGAGCGCTTGTCCGGTGCGGCTTCTATATCGTTCAAAATGTCGATGAACAGTCCCAGTCCCGACCCTTGGCCCGACCCTTGGCCCGACCCTTGGCCCGACGCTTGGCCCGAACCTTGGCCCGCCGGACCATCCAACCTGTGCAGGCGCAGAATTTTATCTCCGATTTTTCCGGCCGACTTTCCCAGTATCTCAATACCGCGCTGCGCTGCGTTCTTCAGCCGGTGCAGAACGTCGAACTCCGGGCAGGCAGCCCGAATCTGCATCAGGGCATCCGCGTTGAATTGCAGAACAAGATCGCGGCCTGGAAGGTGGGGTGCCCCCGGTGTTATCCAGTTGTGCGGCAGGTTTGTGCCCGTGAGAACGAGATGCCCCGGCTTGAACGGCCCGACATAATCCCCGACATAGGCAAACCCCTGCGCAGCCGGAATGAAATGGATTTCCCATTCCGGATGATAGTTCCAGATGCAGATCGGGTTCGGGTAATCATCACGTCGAATAAGGTAGGACTTGCCCCCCGGTAGAATGATCTGCTCGCGCGTCGCCGTATGGGTTGTTGGTGTCGGCGGCAATAAATCCGGTGACATACGCGTTAAACCTCCTGCATTCAGGGCAATAATTGTCAAAATAATATCAGTTTTCAGCAAATCCTCAACTAGTTCTCTGCTGCATCATCGCGGAAACTGACGCCATACAGCACGGGAATGCTGTACTCTTTGGGAGGTTACCATGATGAAACATTTGTTCCGTGCGAGCTGCGCGGTTGTTGCGCTCCTTGCTGCATCCAACGCTTTTGCCGCTGCACAATGCAGTGCCGATCTTCGTATTCTGGCCCAGCCGCGTGATGGCCTCACGCTGCTCGAAGACTACGTGGATGAGTTCGAGAAACTGTCGGGAGCCGGGTTCGAGATCAGCTATCTCAACGAAAACGATCGCCGCGCCAAGTCGCAGGCCGATGCGTCCACCGTTGGCAGCTTCAACGTCTATTATGTCGATGAAGCCAATCTGGCCCTGTTCGCATCGTCTGGCTGGATCGTTCCGCTGGAAGGATACTACCCGGCTGAATATGATTACAACGACTTTGATGCGGGTATGCGCGCCGCAGCCACCTATGATGGCAAGCAGTGGTTTGCCCCCATTCAGGGCGGGGGCGATCTGCTCGTCTATCGCACCGATCTTCTGGAAAAGGCCGGAATTCAACCACCCAAGACCTGGGACGAATATATTGCTGCCGTTCAAAAGCTGCATGATCCGGAAAACGGCGTCTACGGCACGGCCTTGCGCGGCCAGCGCGGCTCGGGCGCCAATGTCTGGCGCTGGATGCCCTTGTTCAAGGCCAATGGCGGAGAGTGGTATAAGGACGGTCAGCCTGCCTTCAACTCCGATGCGGCCGTAAAGGCGACACAGGCCTATCTGGACCTGTTCAAGTATTCCGCACCGGGCACGCAAACCGGCTCGTGGGATGAATCGACCGGCGCATTCCGCGCGGGCAAGGTTGCCATTCTCGTGGAATCGGCACCACTGGGCGGTATGTCCGTGGACAAGGCACAGAGCCAGGTGGCCGACAAGGTTGCCTTCTCGGTGCCGCCCACGCCGCTGCCGGGTGCCGGTTACGCCCACGGCTTTGCCATTGCATCCAAGGCCAATGCCACGGATGAGGAGAAGGCCTGCGCCGGTCTCTTCGTTGCCTGGGCCACGTCTAAAGAGCAGGAAGCCCGCCGCCTTGCTGCGGGACAGCCCGGCGAACTGACGCGCACCAGCACGTTCACGAGCCCGAAATATGCCGAGACTTTCGGTCAGAATCTGGCCGATGCCATGGCCGCCACCGGTGCTCGCACACAGGTAACCTTCTGGCAGGACCCGCGTTGGCAGGAACTGGGCAACCAGTGGGGCATCATGCTGGAAGAGTTGATCACCGGCAGCCGCACCGACATCAAGGGCGCTTTGAACGAACTTGAGGCATTTGCCCGCAAGCTCTGATCTCCCTTTGGTGTATCCGGCGCGCCTTATGACGGGCGCGCCACTTTTTTTCAAACAAGGATCTGCTCCATGCGACGCGGACGCACGCTGCCCTACGTTTTTCTGGGGCCGACGCTGTTTATCCTGATCGTGCTGGCACTTGTGCCAACGGTCTATGCCATCAATATCTCCCTGCAAAACCGTACGCTCGCACAGCCTGCGGCAGACTATGTGGGTTTTGCCAATTATCTGGCCCTGTTGTCCGATCCCCGGTTTCTGAATGCCCTGTGGGTATCGCTGAAATGGGAAGTTTTGAGTGTGACGATGACGATGATTACCGGCGTCGTGCTGGGCATTGCCATGTTCGAGGCAGCAAGCGCCCGGATGCGCAATATCCTGTGTCTGCTGTTTATCATCCCGGTTCTGCTGCCACGCGTTTGTGCGGCTTTCGTCTGGAAGTTTGCTTTCCATCCGCTTTACGGAACGTTGACATGGCCAGCGCGCGAGTTGACGGGCGCAACTCCCGATATTCTCTCGACGCCGCTCGGTGCGCTTCTGGCCGTTGCCTTTGTCGATGTCTGGCAATGGGGATTGTTCTTCGCGGTGATTATTCTGAAACTGCTTGAATCACTGCCGGTCCAGCCGATCGAAGCCGCCCGAATTGACCGTGCTTCGCGTTGGGAAATACACCGCTTCGTAACGCTGCCGATGCTGAAGGCTCCTTTGATCAGCCTGCTGCTGGTAAAAGCCATTGAGAGCCTGCGATCGTTCGATCTCGTCTACGTTATGACGCGCGGCGGGCCTGGCATCTCCACTGAAACGCTGGATATGTATGCCTATTCGCAGGGCTTTATCGAATCCGGCAAGATCTCCTACGCATCGTCGATGGCTGTTATCATGATGGTTTTGACAGTGGTCACATTTACAATCACGTGGAAGAGGTTGAACCGATGAAAATTTCGACTTTCCTTCTGCGTCTACTGCTGGTCGTGGCCGGTGCTCTGGTGGTGCTGCCGCTGCTGTGGACCTTGCTGAATGCATTCAAAACCAATGCGGATCTGCTCGTCAGCACGCCAAAGCTGATCTTTCAGCCGGTCTGGGACAATATGAGTTATGTGCTGAACCGCCGCTCTGTGGCCCGTGCACTGACGAATTCGGTCATCATCTGCTCCGTGGCGGTGGTGATCGGTGCGCTGATCGGTGTTCCCGCGGCCTACGTTATCGCGCGGTTCAAAAACCGCCTGACGGCGGAAGCGCAGTTCTTCGTGCTGTCGCTTCGGTTCCTTCCGCCCGTCGCCATTGCTATTCCCATGCTGGTCATCTGGCTGGGGCTGGACCTCTACGATACCCGCTTTTCACTGATCGTGACCTATCTGATCGTCACCGCATCCATTACCATCTGGCTGTCCGTGCCTGCCTTTGAGCGCGTCAGCCTGCATGTGGAGGAGGCCGCGCGGGTGGATGGTCTGGGGCTGTACGCCACCTTCTTCCGCATAGCACTGCCAATTGCGCGGTTCCAGATTTTCGGTGCCATTGCATTCTCCTTCGTTCTGGTCTGGAATGAGTTTCTTCTGGCCATGATGTTGACCACGTCAAACGCCAAGACACTGCCTATTATCGCATCTGAAATGTCCCAACTCGGCATGAATGTGCCGTGGGGTATCCTCAACGCTGCGGTTGTTCTGTTGTCCCTGCCACCGCTGATCCTGCTGGGGTTGCTGGCAGGCGGACTGAATGCCGCTTTCTCCAAGAAAAACAATCAGGGTTGATGAAATGAAAGCACTTGTTCTTGAACGTGTCGGCGAGTTGAACCTGCGGGACATTGACCTGCCAGCCGAGCTTGGTCCCGATGATGTCCGCATTCGGCTGCATACGGTCGGCGTCTGCGGCAGCGATGTGCACTATTACACCCATGGCCGTATCGGCGATTTCATCGTCAATGAGCCCATGGTGTTGGGCCATGAGGCCGCTGGCACGGTGATCGAGACCGGGGCGAATGTCACGAACCTCAAAGCCGGAGACCGCGTTTGCATGGAGCCGGGCATTCCCGATCCGCGCTCGCGCGCCTCTCGCCTCGGTATCTACAATGTCGATCCGGCGGTCACGTTCTGGGCGACCCCTCCGGTCCACGGCATTCTGACCCCGGAAACCATCCATCCGGCAAGCTTTACCTACAAAATGCCCGATAACGTGTCTTTTGCCGAAGGCGCGATGGTGGAGCCGTTTGCCGTTGGTATGCAGGCGGCTGCGCGGGCACGCATCACCCCCGGCGATACCGCTGTCGTTACCGGCTGCGGCACAATTGGCATCATGGTGGCTCTGGCGGCGCTGGCGGGCGGCTGCTCCCGCGTGCTGATTTCGGACCTGTCCGATGCAAAACTGAAGCTTGCGGAAACCTATGCGGGCATTACCGGCATCAACCTGCGCGAAACGGATATCGTTTCCGCCGTTGAGGGCGCCACGGACGGCTGGGGCGCTGATATCGTGTTCGAATGCTCCGGCGCTGCTGCCGCCATCCGCGATATTTTCAAGGTCGTGCGTCCCGGCGGAACCGTGGTTCTTGTTGGCCTTCCTCCGGAGCCGGTGGCTGTCGACATCGCTGCGGCGTGCTCGCGCGAGTGCCGTATCGAGACCGTGTTCCGCTATGCCAACGTGTTTGACCGCGCCTTGGCGCTGATTGCCGCCGGAAAGGTCGATCTCACGCCTCTCGTATCGGACACTTACCGATTTGAGGACTCTATTGCCGCATTCGAACGGGCCGCAGAGGGGCGCGCCGAAGACGTCAAACTGCAGATCGTTCTGGATGAGGAGGCGGGCTGATGGCAACCGTCGAATGCCGCTCCATCCATAAGATGTACGGCGCCCTCGAAGTCATGCGCGACTTCAATCTTCATGTGAATGATCATGAGTTCGTCGTGTTTCTTGGGCCGTCCGGCTGTGGAAAATCGACGATGCTGCGCATGATCGCGGGGCTCGAGGATATCTCCAGCGGTGATCTCCTCATCGGCGGCGAACGCATGAATGATCGTGATCCCGGCGAGCGCGGCATTGCCATGGTGTTCCAGAACTACGCACTTTACCCGCATATGAGCGTGCGTGAAAACATCGTTTTCGGGCTGGAACGTGCCGGTGTGGCCAAGGATGCGATCAACGCCCGCCTGGCACCGGTGGTTGATGCGCTCGGGCTGGAGATTTATCTGGGCCGTAAACCCGCAGAACTTTCTGGCGGTCAGCAGCAGCGCGTGGCCATTGCCCGCGCCATGATCAAGACGCCGGATGTTTTTCTGTTCGACGAACCGCTCTCCAATCTCGATGCAAAACTGCGTGGAAGCCTGCGCGTGGAAATTGCCCGCCTCCATCGCGACTTGAAGACAACAAGCGTATATGTCACCCATGACCAGCTGGAAGCTATGACTTTGGCCGACCGGATCGTTCTGATGAAGGACGGGCGTATCGAGCAGATGGGGACGCCGGAGGAGATCTATCAGGCGCCCGCCACGCTGTTTGCGGCAGGCTTTATCGGCACGCCCAACATGAACTTTCTGGACCTCGACGCCGCTGATGGCACACTCACGGATGCGGATGTGCACCTGTCCACTCCGTTCAGCGTCCGTCCCGGAAAAGTAACTGTGGGTATCCGGCCCGGCTCTGCAAAGCTGACGGATACGGGCGGCGCGATCCGGGGTCAGGTTGAGCGCAACGAATTCCATGGCGAAACGCGACTGGTGACGGTGCGAAGCGGTCGGCATGAGTTCAATGTGGCCGTTCCTGCTTCGACAACTCTTGGCGAAGGCCAGACGATTGGCCTGAATGTGGAGCCAGTCGACCTACACCTGTTTGACCCCGCAACCGGTTTGCGGCTCCGTTCGAACTGACAGGTCAGCGCCCGCCCCAACGGGCGCTGCCAAACCTTTTCTCATGGAAAATCTAAACTTGACACGATGAAAATACCGCTCCACTAATCGTTCCATGAAATACGCATGGGGGCAGGGGGTGGCAGGGTGAAAACAATCAAGACCATGGAGGATTTCTCCGAGTTTGTCGGGCTGTCCCGTCCCACTGTATCCAAGTACTTTAACGATCCCTCGTCGGTACGCCAGAAGACACGGCAGATTATCGAGCAAGCCATTGCCACATCGGGTTTCCGCCCAAACCTGTTTGCCGTCAACCTCAATCGCCGTCGCACAAATATTCTCGGCGTGATTGTTCCCAACTCCACCGATCCGTTCTACATGGCGCTGACGCGTCGTATCGAAACCATTGCCGATCAGGCGGGCTTTCTGGCCTTTGTGCTGAGTTCGGATGGCAAGCCGGAGCGGGAGGAACACGCAATTGAAACGTTCAAATCGCTCAATGTCGCGGGTGCTATCATCGCGCCACTGGGCGTCAAATCCCATCAGGACAAGCTGCTGAAACTTGGTGAGACCATACCGCTGATTTCGGTGGATTCGCCTCTGGATGATAAATCTCCCTTTGTCGGCACCAACAACCGGCAGAGCTTTCATCTGATTGTCGATTATCTCTGCCGCTCGGGCAAGCCGCCCTGCTATTTGCGCATGCCGCCCGTCAACAGCAATGCGCTGGAGCGACTGGACGCCTACACCTCCTCGATGCAGGCGCTGGGCGAAGAACCACATGTGGTGGAAACGATCTCCGATCCATCCTGGGACTTTGAAAAGTTCGGCTTTGATGAAACCCTGCGGACCCTCGGCAATGGTGGTTTTCCAACCAAAACCGTACTCTGTGCCAATGACCGTGTTGCCTTCGGTGTGCTGGCGGCGGCCTATCAGGCTGGCTTGAAAGTGGGGCGCACGGAGGATTGCGACCTGCGGGTGGCAGGTCATGACGATCAGCCATTGTCACGCTACACCTGCCCACCGCTGACGACCGTGGCGCAGAACCACAACGAGATCGGTCGTCTCGCCATTGAACTCCTGCTGCACAAGCTGGGTGAAAGCACGGGCAGCAAGATGGAATTTCCAGACAATGAGCGCATCCTGCTCAACGCGGAAATCATGCTGCGCACCTCCGCATAAAAATGCCCGCTTAAGGCGGGTATTTTATCGGCTCAGGCAGCACAGGCCGCAAAGTAATCTTGCAACACCAGATCAACAGCCGAGAGCGCAAGCGCCTTGGCCTCCGGTTTTACTTCACCACGGCGCACGGCGTCGTAGGACTGGAAGAGATACTGGCTTATCAGCGTTTCGGGGATCGTCACGCCATCAAACAGTGCAAACAAGTCAGCCACAGCACTGGCCGCCTGTGGCTCCGGCCAGTAGTAGCGAATGCGGTCGCTATAGCTGAAATGGCGCTGCAAACGCTGTTCGTCGGGCGAGCCATGATAATACTTATCCCAGTTGCCGGGCTTTGCCAGCATGACCTGTTCCATGGTTTCGCGCAGCGACTGCTGGCGCTTGCCGGGGAAGAGGAAGTCGGCAATGTGATCCAGCCCGTAGAGCGCCTCGCGCAACGCGAAAGTCACGCCGGGGCCAACCTTCAAAATGGCAAAACCACTGGCAACGAGTTCCGTCAGCGCCTTGCGGCCCTGATAGTCGGTTGAATGCGCCTCGAAAACAAAGCCGGGCATCTGCTCCAAGGTCGCGCTCAGCGGCTTTGCCTTGGCCTGATTAAACAGGATGACGTTGTGGTTGCCAAACTCCACGCCGGGCTGCACCACCGCACCAATGGCCCGCTCGAAGGCGTCGTTCAGCCCAAGGGCAGCAAAGGCCTCGGCGTGGACCCGCACGGTCTCCAGTGCGGCATCCGGTTTGGTCAGTTCCAGTTCTTCCAGTTCTTCCATGGCCCCGCCGGGGATCGGCACTTCGGTGCCGATAATGTAGACGGGCTTGATGGCGCTGTTTTTGGTTGCCTCTTCTGCCACGGCGGCAAGGCTTGCAGCGCGTGACGCGGTAACGGCATCGGCCAGCGCCACGGGTTCGCCCGCGCAGCCCATGCTGGTATCAAGGTGGAGTTTCGTGAAGCCTGCTTCGGCGAAAGCGCGGATCATGACCTTCGCCTTGTCCATCGCTGCTTCAGGATCAAGATTTTTCCAGGGATTGGGGCCCAGATGATCGCCGCCCAGAATGAGCTTTTCAACGGGGAATGACACCTTGGTGGCAATATCCTCAACGAAGCGGCGGAAATCGGCGGGCGTCATGCCGGTATAGCCGCCATCCTGATTGACCTGATTGCAGGTCGCCTCGATCAGCAACGGCGTGCCTTCCTTGGCCGCGCGCAGCATGGAGGCTTCGATCACCAGCGGATGGGCAGAGCAGATCGACGGAATACCGCGAATGCCCGGCCGCTTGGCCCATTCGGCGATGTCTTTCAGCACATTGATCGTCATGCGGTTGCTTCCTTTTCTGCGATAAAGGCCTCCAGTTCGGCGCGTGTGGATGCGCCCTCCATCGGGCCGGACATCATGACGGCGCGTGCGCCGGATGCATTGGCAAAGCGCAGCGCGTCCAGCGGCGCCGCTCCGTTCAACCAGAATGTAACGAAGGTGGCGCCAAAGCTGTCTCCGGCACCCGTTGGGTCCACTTCATCCACTGCGAAACCGGGGTGAGACATACGGTTGTCGGCATCAAAATAGGTGGCACCGGCCGCACCGCGTTTCAGCACAATGGCCTTGATGCCGGTTGCCAGAAGCTTGGCAACAGCCTCATCTTCCGTCTTGGCGTCGGCAAACAGGAAAAGCTCTTCACCGCTTGGCAGAAACACATCGGTTTTTGCCAGAACCGTATTCAGTGCTTCCCTCATGCCGGGGCTATCGAGAATTTCGGCACGGAGATTCGGATCGAAAGAGACCGTGCCACCTTTCGCCTTGATGGCGGTAATGGCCGCCAGAATGCTGTCCACCACGCTCGGCGCGTATAGGGACGAGCCCATGACGTGGATATGCGTGCATTCATCGAGAAGCGTCTGCGTGGCTTCGCGCAGAGCGATCGTTCCGCAGGCACTGTGGCGTATATTGAAGACGAAGGCGCGGCTACCGTCTTCCCGGTAGCGCACGAAAGCGCTGCCGGTGGTCCCCTGCGGATCAACCTCGATGCCGGAAATATCCACACCGTCGGCTTTCAGGCGCTCGAGGTTGACGTGACCGAAATCATCGTCGCCGACCCGCGAAATCATGGCACAGGCCTGACCCAGCTTTCCCACCTGATCGATGAAGATGGCAGGCGCACCGGAGGGGAATGGCCCAATCAGCGGCACGGGCGCGCGAAAACCGTTGCCGCGCTCGGTTGCGATAATTTCAACGAGAATTTCGCCGATTGTCAGAACTTTGGCCATGGTCTTCACGCTTTCGCCCGTTTGGAGCGGACATCCAGCCAGACGGCGATCAGGATGACCAGACCTTTGACGATCAACTGGTAGAAATAGGGGACGGACATCATGTTCATGCCATTGTTCATGACGCCGATGATCAGCGCTCCGATAAGCGTGCCGACCATGGTGCCAACGCCACCGGCAAGGCTGGTGCCGCCCAGAACGGCCGCCGCAATCGCGTCCAGCTCATAGCTCATGCCTGCATTCGTCTGTGCCGAAAACAACCGCGAGGACAGGAGAACACCGCTGATAGCGGCCATGACGCCGGAAATCATGAAGATGGAAATCTTCAGCCGATCCACCTTGATGCCCGAATAGACAGCCGCTTCGCGGTTGCCGCCTGTCAGGTAAGCGCGCCGGCCAAAAGTGGTCTTGGATAACAGAATGTGGTTGATCAAAAACAGAACCACTACGATCCAGATGATGATCGGCAGGCCGAGGAAGCTGTCCGAACCGATGGCTGTCCAGGTCTCATTGTCGATCATCGCAGGCGCGCCGTTGGTGGGCAGGCTGACAAGCCCGCGATAAATACCCATGGTCGCGACCGTCACGATAAAGGAGGGCAAAAGCAGCTTGGCCGTTAGCGCGCCGTTGACGAAGCCCAGCAGCGCGCCCGCGAGTACCGTAATGGCCAGCGCTGGTGCGAAACCAAGGCCGAAGGCAAAGCATTGCGCGCCCACCATCC
Source organism: Rhizobium sp. CFBP 8762 (assembly GCF_014841565.1). Classification (GTDB taxonomy): domain Bacteria; phylum Pseudomonadota; class Alphaproteobacteria; order Rhizobiales; family Rhizobiaceae; genus CFBP-8762. The sequence goes on along the minus strand of NZ_JACYUD010000007.1, from coordinate 69,250 downwards.
CCGCCACCGCGATGATGGAGCCGATGGACAGATCGATCTCGCCCAGCAAAATGACCCAGGTCATACCGAAGGCGGCAATGGCGATGACCGCCACCTGCTGCAGGATGTTGGTGAAATTCGCTACCGACAGGAAGCGCCCGCTGGTCAGCGAAAAGATGACGCAGAGGATGATCAGGGACAGGAAAATGCCGCCATATTGCTTCATGATCTTGATGAAGGCGGCGTTGGATGCGGTCTGCTCACTCATGATTGAAAACCTGTTGCAAAGGTCATTATGGTTTCCGGGTTGCGGTCATCGCCTTCAAGCGTGGCGCTCAAGCGCCCCTCATGCATGACGACCACGCGGTCGCTCAAGCCCAGAACCTCCGGCAGTTCAGATGAAACCAGCAGTATTGCCGTTCCCTGTGCTGCCAGTTGACGGATGATTTTGTAGATTTCGAATTTTGCGCCCACATCCACGCCCCGTGTTGGCTCATCGAGGATCAGCACCTTGGGGTGGGTTAAAAGCCATTTCGCCAGCACGATCTTTTGCTGGTTGCCGCCGCTGAGCGCCCCGGCCACCGTATCCAGCGAACCGGTTTTGATCGACAACCGCTTGACCTCGTCCACGGCGGCGGCACGTTCGGCCCGGCCGCGCATGAAGCCAAGGCGGCTGGCGTAGGACTGCAACGCCACCATGGAGATATTCCATTCCACGCTGTGGCTGAGAACAAGTCCCTCTTCCTTGCGGTTTTCGGTCACAAAGCCGATCCGCTTGGCAATGGCATCGACAGGCGAGGTGATCGACACTGTTTCGCCGTCCAGTCGAATGGTGCCGGTGGCGGGCTTCATGCCGAACAGCGCGTTCATGACCTCCGAACGGCCCGATCCGATCAGGCCGAAGAAGCCAAGAATTTCGCCCGGACGCACATCGAAGGAGATGTTCCGGAAGTCTTCCGAATGGGTCAGATTGTCGACCGACAGCACCGGCGCAATGCTGGTGGCAGGCGCATCCACATCGCGGGGCGGATAGATTTCATCCATGCGGCGGCCAACCATGAGCGCGATCAACGCGTCAATGGTCACGCTCTCGCGTTCCCGCGTGGTGATATATTCGCCATCGCGGATGACGGTAATGTCATCGGACAGGCGCATGATCTCTTCCATGCGGTGGGAGATGTAGATAACGGCAACGCCGCGCTGTTTCAGCCGCTCGATGATGGCAAACAAGATATCGGCCTCGTTGTCACTCAGCGATGACGTCGGCTCATCCAGAATGACGATCTTGGCATCGATGCTCAAACCCTTGGCAATCTCTACCAGCTGACGCTGCGCGATCGAGAGGTTGCCGACCTTTTCCGTAACATCAATGGGAAGGCCGAGGTCGCGGACGATTTCGGCGGCCTGTCGCACCAGCGCCTTGTCGTTGATAAAGCCCATGGAAGAGGGCTCGCGGGTTGCCAGAATATTTTCTGCAACGGTGAGATTGTTGCACAGGCTCAGTTCCTGAAAGACGATGGTAAGGCCCCGTGCAGCCGCGTCCTGCGGACTGGTGGGAGCATAGGGCTGGCCTTCCAGCTCAACGGTGCCGGACGTTGGCTGGTAGACACCGGCCAGAATTTTCATCAGCGTGGATTTTCCCGCGCCGTTTTCACCCAGCAGGGTGTGCACGCGACCCGGGCGCACCGTCAGGTTCATGTCGCGAAGCGCCATAACCGGGCCAAACGACTTGGTGACATTGCGAATGGTGAGAACGCTGTTTTGAACGGAGGGATCCATGCCCGGTTCCTTGCTGGAAATGCTTTAGCCCACTGTTTCGGAGATGGCGAAACAGTGGGCCTTCGCGGCGGTCTTCCCCAATATCGGAAAGACGCTGCCTTGGGAGTCGGTTACTTCTTGGTATAAACGCCCGGTACGATCGGCTGTTCTTCAGGCACCGTTTCACCGGCAATAACCTTGACGGCAGTATCGACAGCCTGCTTGCCCATCTGGTCCGGGAACTGCTGGATCACGGCAGCCATAACAGGATTGCTGTCCACAGCCTTGCGGGCTTCTTCCATGCCGTCAAAACCGATAACCTTGACCTGGCCGTCAAGTCCGGCTGCCTTCACGGCAACAGCGGCGGCCAGTGCCGCATCGTCGCCAAAGCCGAAGATGCCGGTGATGTCCGGGTTGGCTTGGAGCATGTTCTGTGCGGCTGCCAATGCTTCAGCGCGGGTAATGCCGGTCTGCTGGGCAACGATTTCGATATCCTTGTGCTCGCCAATGGCTTTCTTGAAGCAGTCAACGCGGTTGACCACGGATTGAACGGTCGGGTAATCAATAATGGCAACCTTGCCCTTGTTGTCGAGCAGCTTGGCCATCAGTTCGCCCGCCTGCACGCCACCGGTGTAGTTGTCGGTGCCGATATGGGACGTAACCTTTGCGTCAGCAGCCGGCACATCGACCGTAATGACCTTGATGCCAGCCTTTTCCGCCTTGTTAATAGCCGCGCGCACGCCCTGGCTATCGACCGGCGAAATGACGATAACGTCAACGCCCTTGACGATGAAGTCTTCAACATCGGCCAGTTGCTTGTTGAGGTCCTGGTTCGCGATAGCGACTTCCAGCGCGACGTTCTTGTCCTTGGCTTCCGCCTTCATGGCGTCTGCTAGTTCAATGTAAAATGGGTGCTGCTGCGTCAGAAGCGACGCGCCAATGCCATCGGCAAATGCATGCGTCGCCGCAAGGGTAAAAGCAGCGGATGCGATAAGCGATTTCAATGTGAATGTCATAAGTTCCTCCAGGGATCGCGCGGACGGGCCATTGCCTTTGCAAGCCAAGCTGGAAGGCCTCCCGTTTCCCTCTCGGCGCAACAGATCGACCATAATTTTTTGCGCGCGTCAACTTTTATATAGGTGCGCGGTAATAATTTTTGAAAAATACGTCATTATTTGTCACGGTGCCAGACCGGCGCATCGTGCTGTGTTGCGAATGTGGGTTTCCATTTCCGTGCGCGCCAATGCGCCGTTACTGGCTTTCAGAGCCGCAATAATCCGACGATGCTCCGCAATCGAATCGCGCATGCGTTCGGGGTCGGTCATCGGGATCGGCTGGCGTTGCGTTTCGGTGATCTGATCCCGGACGGTCTGGTACAGCCCCTGAAGCATGGAGTTGGCGCAGGCCGAAACAATGGTTGCGTGAAACTCCAGATCGGCCTCTACATTGGTCAACAGATCCTGGCGTGCCCAGCAGTCCTCCATGGTCTGTGTAGCAGCTTCCATCCTTTGGAGTTGCAACTGCGTCAGACGCCCGGCGGACAGCCGCGCGATTTCGCCCTCCAACAGAATGCGGGTCTGGAAAACATCAAACACGGAATAGGTCTGGGAGTAGCGCCACGGCGCCATGGCCCCGCTGTTGACAGCGGCACCATTGGACCCCGCTGCCACAAATGTGCCGCGCCCGGCTTCAGTTTTCAACAGGCCCAAAGTTTCCAGTGTTAAGAGTGCTTCGCGCAGCGATGCGCGGCTAACACCGAGTTTTTGGGAGAATTCGCGCTGCGAAGGGATTTTTTCACCGGTTTTCAGCGCTCCGGCCTGTATCATGCGCTGGATCTCACGCGCAACGGACTGCGGAACCAGTGTTTTTTCTAGCATAGGCCTATGTCTCCAACTGCCTGGACCGAACCCGATAACCATAAATATTCATGGGGCATCTTGCCAAGGTCAGTCCGTCGTGATTGTCTGGCTCAACCGGTCTGACCAGTTAGACCAGTTATTTCAAGTCATGTTCAAAAAACAAGGGGAACAGTCATGAAACGCGCAGCGATCAATACGAAACTGACGATGAAAAAAGCTTTTGTCACCGGCCTGCTCGCCATTATCGGCGCAACCGGCGCTTACGCGGCGGACCTGACCGTCGGCGCTAATATTGGCAACGTACCATGGGAGTTTGAAGACGCCAGCGGCAAGGTGACCGGCTTCGAAGTTGATCTCGTCAACGAGATTGCCAAGCGTCTTGGCAAATCGGTCGAGTTCGTCAATACGCCTTTCAACGGGTTGTTTCCGGCTGTGCAGTCGGGCCGTATCAACATGGCGATTTCGTCCATCACCATTACGGAAAAGCGTTTGGAGTCGGTATCCTTTGCGCAGCCGTACTATGATAGTGACCAGTCGCTAACGGTGACCGCCGCCTCCGGCATTACGGGACTGAAAGACCTGTCTGGCAAGGTGGTGAGCGCCGATACCGGCTCCACCGGCGATATGTGGGCGGAGGCGCACAACGCTGAGTACAAGTTTGGCGAGATCCGCCGGTTCGAGGGCCTTCAACCGGCCATGCTTGATCTGGTCGCTGGCCGCGTTGACGGCTACATTTCGGATATTCCGGCGCTTCTGTATTACGTCAAGGACAAGCCGGAGCTGAAGGTTGTCGAGCGTATTCCGACCGGCGAAAAATACTCGATCATGTTTAACAAGAACGATCCGCTTGCCACCGAGGTCAATACGGTGATCACCGCGCTGAAGGGCGAAGGCTTTATTGCCAAGCTGCACGAGCAATGGTTCGGCGCAAAGGCAGAAGACACGACCTCCACTGTTGCGGTGCTGGATATGCCAAAGGCCAAGTAACACCAGCGATGCGTAAACGTGGCCCCTGTCAAGACCGGGCCGCGCCCGCCAATGCGCAGACGGATGAGCGATTTTTCCACTGCTCATCCCTTTGCCAAGGGAGCCATGACGGCATGAATCTCATCAATACATTCTTCAATGTGCCGGTGCTGCTTGGTAGCATGCCACAGCTTCTGTGGGGGTTGGTTGTCACCCTGCAGATCGGCATCACCAGCATTCTGATCGGGCTGGCCGGTGGGCTGTTTCTGGCCGTGGCCCGGCTCTACGCACCGGCCTTTGTCAAAGGCGTGATCCGCGTTTACATCGATATCTTCCGGTCGATACCCCTTCTGGTGCTGCTGATCGTTGTGTATTACGCGCTGCCATTTGTCGGCATACGGCTCTCGGCCTTTTTCTCGGCGGTGACAGCGCTGTCACTGGTGTCTGCCGCCTATACGGCCGAAATTTTTCGTGCCGGCATCGAGGCGATACCGCACGGCCAGTTCGAGGCGTCCGAAGCGCTTGGCCTGTCCAACCGGTATACGATGGTGGACGTTATTCTGCCGCAGGCCGTGCGCATCGTCATTCCGCCGCTGACCAACAACTGCATCAATGTGATGAAGGACACGGCGCTGGCATCCGTCGTTGCCATGCCGGACCTGTTGAAGCAGGCCACGCAGGCGCAGGCGCTGGCCGCCAACCCCACGCCGCTGATCGGTGCCGCCATCATCTATGTGCTGTTGCTGTGGCCGATGGTTGCGGTTGTTGCGCGGCTGGAAAAGCATTTTGGCCGGGGGAAACGCTGATGCTGACACCGCAAACGCCGTTTATTTCCATCCGTAACCTCACCAAGGCTTATGGTACTTTTACCGTTCTGCACGGTATCGATCTGGATATCGCGGAAGGGGAGGTGGTCTGCGTCATCGGCCCGTCCGGCTCGGGCAAGTCAACGCTGATCCGCTGCATCAATCATCTGGAGGCATTCGAGCCGCAGAGCAGGATTATCGTGGATGGCATCGCGGTGGAACCCGGCCCCGCCCTTGCAAAGGTGCGCGCCGAAGTCGGCATGGTGTTCCAGTCTTTTAATTTGTTTCCACACATGACAGTGCTTAGGAATGTGATGTTGGCGCCCATGCGGGTGCGCAAGACCCCGGAGGCCGACGCCGAGCGTAAGGCGCGCGAACTGCTGGCCCGGGTCGGCATTTCCGAACAGGCGGACAAGTATCCCGGCCAGCTATCCGGTGGCCAGCAGCAGCGCGTGGCAATCGCGCGCGCACTGGCCATGGAGCCGCGTGTGCTGTTGTTTGATGAGCCGACATCCGCCCTCGACCCGGAAATGGTGGGCGAAGTGCTGGATGTGATGCGAAAGCTTGCCGGCACCGGCGTCACCATGGTGATCGTTACCCACGAAATGGGTTTTGCCCGACAGGTCGCCGATCGCGTCATCTTCATGGATGGCGGACGGCTGGTGGAAACCGGCACGCCTACAGACATTTTCGACACACCGAAAGAGGAGCGGACACGCGGGTTTCTGCGCGCCGTTCTCAACCACTGATTATCATTGCCTTGGAGGAAAGACGCATGCATACCCCTTTGCCGCTGGATCTCGATTATGTGCGCAGCCAGTTTCCCGGTCTCAAACGCGGCTGGACCTTTTTCGACAATGCCGGCGGGTCACAAATTCTGTCCAGCGCCCTGGAGCGCATCAATACGTTTTTGATTGAAAAGAACGTGCAGATTGGCGGCAGCTATGCGGTCTCGCAGGCCGCCGCGGCCGCTCTGTATGAAGCCCGCACGGCTGCCATGCACCTCGTCAACGCCTCCCGCCCGGAGGAGATTGTCTTCGGCAGTTCCACCACGGCGCTGCTACAAAATCTGGCCCGCGCCATGCAGAGCCAGTTGACGGCGGGAGATGAGATTATCATCACCATCAGCGATCACGAGTCGAATATCGGCCCGTGGGATCGCTTGCAGGCGGCTGGTATCGTTCTGAAAATCTGGCCTTTGAACCGGGAAACGCTGACGCTCGATATTGCCGATCTGGCGCCGCTGATGAGCGAGCGGACGAAGCTCGTCTGCGTTACCCATGCGTCCAATATCTTGGGCTCCATCAATCCCGTTCGCGACATCGCTGACTTTGTCCACGCCCGTGGCGCGAAACTCTGTGTGGATGCCGTGGCGTTCGCACCGCACCGGGCGGTGGATGTGCAGGCGCTCGATGCAGATTACTACGTGTTCAGCCTCTATAAGACCTACGGCCCCCATTACGCGCTGATGTATGGCAAATACGATCTGCTGCTGGAACAGGATACGCTCTACCACTACTTTTACGGCAAAGACAAAGTTCCCGGCAAGCTGGAGCCGGGCAATCCAAACTACGAGCTTGCCTATTCCACGTGCGGAATTGTCGATTACCTTGCCACGCTTGGCGAGCAGGCGGGTGAAACCGGTTCGGTTCGCCAAAAAATCGAGGCTGCCTTTGCCGCGATCACCGAGCAGGAAAACCGGCTGACGGACCGGCTGCTGACCTATCTGCGCTCCAGAAATGATTGCCAGATTGTCGGGCAAAGCACCAACCGCAACAGCGCACGCGTGCCCACCATCGCCTTCCGGTTCGACCAGCGCGAGGCCGGTGAACTCTGCAAGGCCATGGATGAGCACAGGATTGCCATGCGGTTCGGAGACTTCCACTCGCGCAGGCTTGCGGAATATCTGGGATTGACGGACCATGGCGGAATGCTGCGCGTGTCCATGGTGCATTACAACACGGTTGAAGAGGTGGACCGCTTCACAGCCGCACTTGACCATATCCTCGCGACCGATGTGGGCAAAGTGATGGAGGATGCAGGCGCATGATGCGTTTCGATACGGTAATCCGCCACGGAACGGTGGTAACGGCCAGTGACACCTTTGTCAGCGATGTCGGTATTCTCAACGGCAAGATCGTCGCACTTGCGGCAGAACTGACCGACGCTGACGAGGTAATTGATGCAACTGGCCTCTATGTCATGCCCGGCGGTATCGACAGCCATGTGCATCTGGATCAGCCCTCCGGCCAAGGCATTGTTATGGCGGATGATTTTGACAGCGGAACGCGGTCTGCCGCACTGGGCGGCAACAGCACAGTGATGACATTTTGCATGCAGGAAAAGGGCCAGAGCCTACGGGAAGCGCTGAAAATCTACCACGCCAAGGCCGAGGGCAAGTGTCATGTGGACGTGTCGTTCCACATGGTCATAACCGATCCGACGGCGGACGTTCTGGGGCAGGAAATTCCAGCCCTGGTGGCGGATGGGTACACTTCCATCAAGGTTTTCATGACCTATGAAGGGCTGCGCCTGCGCGACGATGAGATTTTGGCAACGCTCGACACGGCGCGGCGCACCGGTGCGCTGGTCATGGTTCATTGTGAAAATGAGGATGCGATCCGCTATCTGATCGGTCGCCATGAGGAGGAGGGCCAGCTGGCTCCGAAATTTCATGCGACGACCCGGCCTATTGCCGCCGAGCGGGAGGCGACCCACCGGGCTTTGTCCCTGGCGGAAATCGTTGATGTGCCCATCGTCATCGTGCACGTTTCCAACCGCGAGGCGATGGAGGAAATCCGACGCGCGCGACAGCGAGGCCAGAAGATAGCGGGCGAAACCTGCCCGCAATATCTGATGCTGACGGCGGACGATCTCGATCAGGATGCCATGGAGGGTGCCAAATACGTCTGCTCCCCGCCGCCCCGCGACAAGGCCAGTCAGGATGCCTGCTGGGAAGGGCTGGAACAGGGCGTGTTCGATCTGTTTTCTTCCGACCACTGCCCGTTCCGGTTTGATGATCCCGAAGGGAAGCTGAACGAGAACGGCAAACGGCACTTCCGGTGGATACCCAACGGTATTCCCGGGGTCGCTACGCGGTTGCCAATCTTGTTTTCTGAAGGCGTGATGACGGGCCGCATCAGCCTCAACCAGTTTGTCGCCGTGACCAGCACCAACCACGCGAAGCTGTACGGCCTCTACCCGCAAAAAGGCACGATTGCCATCGGGGCCGATGCGGACCTTGCTTTGTGGGACCCGAACAGGCGCGTGACCATTACCAACGACCTGCTGCAACACGGTGCGGACTATACCCCTTACGAGGGTACGCAAGTGCGCGGCTGGCCCGTTCAACTCCTGCTTCGCGGCAAAACAGTTATGAAGGACGGTAGTCTGGTTGGTGGTGAGGAACAGGGTCAGTATCTGGCGCGTGGTTTGTCGTCACTGACCGCTTGAGAGAACGTCACCGCATCGACCGACACGTCACTTCCCTATACATCTAGGAGGGGCTTGTCTGCCCGCTACGGGCTTCCAGACGGTAGCGTGTGCCGGGGTAAACCAGCCGCGCCAGAGAAACGACTCCGGCGGATGACCATGTGCGCCGCCGAATGGTCAGGCAGGGTTCGGTCTGGAGAATCACCAGCAGCTTGCATTCCCACGGCTGTGGCATGGCGCACTCGATCATGTGTTCGGAACCAGACAGGGGGGCGGCCGCTGTCAGATAGACATTGGGCGTCAAAGCCGTAAAATCCTGTTCAAGATAATCCGGGGCTGCGGCCACATTGACGAACCGGTCTTCGAGCTGCACCGGCACGCCGTTTTCCTTGTGCACGATCAGCGAGTGAAACACAGGCGCGCCGATCTCCGTTTCCAGCGCATCGGCAATTTCGGGCGAGCAATTCTCCTGCGCCAGAACGAAAATCTCGCAGCTGTGCTCATTGCCGCGCTCTGCGATCTCGTCAGCAATGTTGCGCACTTCAAACAGGGCGGAATAGCCTTTTCGTTCGGCAACGAAGGAACCAACGCCCTGAATGCGCACCAGTTCGCCCTCTGTCGCCAGTTCGCGCAGGGCCCGGTTGGCGGTCATCTTGCTGACGCCAAATTCGCTAACAATTTCGTTTTCCGACGGTACCCGGTGTTTCGGCGGCCACTCGCCACTGCGGATACGCTCCAGAATCAGGTGCTTGACCGCAGCATAGGAGGTGACCGGCTCCGCATCCATCAACAATTTCAGGGCTGTAGCGCCCGCGCGTGGCGATGCCATTGCTCAAACCTTATGCACTCAGAATTTTGCTGATTAAATCGTCTTTACGCTTGCAAAACAAGAAATATTTCATAAGGTACCCTATACAACATAAGCCGACGAAGAGCGGCAGTCACAAGGGTTCAACTGAGAGGAACAGCACAATGAAAGTATCGAGCTGGCTTGCAACTGCCGCTATGGCGGCCTCTATCGTTCTTGCGCCCGCGGCGCATGCAAAAGAGTGGAAAACGGTTACCATTACGCTGGAAGGTGCCTACCCACCATGGAACCTGACCAACCCGGACGGCACGCTCGGCGGCTTTGAGCCGGAACTCACTGAATATCTCTGCAAGCATATGAAAGTGGAGTGCAAGCTGGTTGCGTCCGATTGGGATGGCATGATCCCGGCGCTGAATGCCGGTAAGTTCGACGTGATCATGGACGCGCTGTCGATTACCGAAGAACGCAAGCAGATTATCGACTTTACCATTCCTTACGCACACACCCATGCGGCCTTCGCCACGCTTAAGGACAGCCCGCTTGCCAACGCCGCAGGAACCGGAACCGTGGTCAAGCTTGCGCCCGGCGATGCCCTCGGCGCCGATTTGGAAGCGCTGAAAACTGCGTTCGCCGGCAAGACAATCGGCATTCAGGCTGCAACTGTCTACGCCAAGTTCATCTATGACAATTTCGGCTCCGTTGCGACCATTCGCGAGTACAAGACCGGCGCAGAGCGTGATCTGGATCTTGGAACAGGTCGTATCGATCTGGCATTCGATGACGCCGTTTATTTGATGACGGCGTTTGAAACGGCTGGCGGCACTCTGGGCTTTACCGGACCGGAGATCAGCGGAACCCTGTTCGGCATTGGTGAAGGACTGGGTATTCGCAAGTCCGATCCGGAGTTGCGTGATCTGTTCAACGAAGCGATCAAGGCTGCTTTGGCCGATGGTACGGTCAAGACGCTTTCCATGAAGTGGTTCAAGACAGACGTCAGCCCCTGAACAATCGGCGCTGCACAACGCATCACATATGTTTGTGCAGCGCCTGCATAGGGCAAATCGAACCATTCAGGGATTGATCGATGACCTTCATTGAAATGCTGGGGTTTGGGCAAAAAGGCTGGGCTGGTCTGTTGCTTGGGGCCGCGCTGCTGACGATCTGCGTGACAGCTACGGCGCTGGTGATTGGTGCGTGTCTGGGCGCTGTGGTGGCGTCGGCCAAGCTTTCGGGCAGCCGCAGTCTGCGCCTGATCGGGCATGTCTATACAACGGTGTTTCGCGGCGTGCCGGAACTGCTGATTATCTACGTGATCTACTTCGGCGGGTCAGCGGCGGTGACAGCCGTCGGGTCCTTTCTCGGCTACACCGGGTTTCTTGGGCTTCCCTCGTTTGTGGCGGGCGCGCTTGCTGTTGGTATGATTTCAGGTGCCTATCAGGCAGAGGTCTATCGCGGTGCTTTTCTGGCCATATCCCGTGGTGAGCTGGAGGCGGCACAGGCCATCGGCATGGCAAAGGGGCTGCGTTTTCGGCGCATTATCATGCCGCAGGTGGTGCGCCTTGCTATCCCCGGCATCGGCAATGTCTGGCAGTTGAGCTTGAAGGACTCCGCGCTCGTGTCTGTGACCGGCTTGGCTGAACTGATGCGCACAACACAGATCGCGGCTGGGTCCACCCGGCAATATTTCCTGTTCTTCATCATCGGCGGGTGCCTGTACCTGGTTCTCACCAGCCTGTCGGACCGCGTGTTCCAGCGGGCCGAACGGCGCGCAAATCGCAGCATGCCCGCGTCCATGGGACAGGCTTGAGGAGACCATCATGGATTTTCCCTTTCTGCTGCAAACGATGAAGACCCTGCTGGCGGCGCTGCCCATGACGCTGGCGCTGTTTCTGCTGTCGGTCTCCTGTGGTCTAGTCCTCGCACTGCTGATCGTTTGGATGCGCGTAGGCGGCAACGCGGTGGCCCGCAACTTTGCCAAGGGCTACATCTTCGTCTTCCGTGGTTCTCCCTTGTTGATACAGATGTTTCTGATTTTCTACGGGCTCGGCCAGTTCGGGTTCATTCGCTACAGTTTTCTGTGGCCTGCGTTGCGCGAGCCGTTCGTCTGCGCGGTTCTGGCGCTGGCTTTGTGCACGGCGGGTTATACAGCCGAGATTTTTCGCGGCGGATTGCGGGCGGTCTCCCCACGGGAGATTGAAGCGGCGCGTGCTATCGGCATGTCCGGCGGGCTGCTGGTTCGGCGTATTCTGGCTCCGATTGCGTTTCGCCACGCTTTGCCTGCCTACTCAACCGAGGTGGTGATGATGGTGAAATCCACGGCCCTCGCCAGCCTCGTCACCGTCTGGGAAGTGACCGGGGTTGCGCAACGGCTGATTTCGCAGACCTACCGCACGATGGAAGTGTTTCTCTGCGCGGCCCTGATTTATCTGGTTTTGAACTTCATCATTCTGCAGGCTTTCGCAGCTCTAGAGCGACGCCTGTCCCGCCACCGCGATACCGCACCAAGACCTCTGCCAAACGCCAAACCACAGATCGCGTAAGGGAAAACACCCATGGCCAGCGCCAACCGTCTACTTGTTCGCAATATCCGCAAGAGTTTCGGCACACATGAGGTGTTGAAAGGCATTTCTCTGGAAGCGCGCGATGGCGATGTCATCTCGATTCTGGGGGCCAGCGGATCGGGCAAATCCACATTTTTGCGGTGTATCAATCTGTTGGAAATCGCCAATGAGGGCGAAATCTGGGTAGACGGCGAGCAAATCCAGATGACCCGGCACCACGGCCAGAACCGCCCGCAAAGCCAGAAGCAGGTGGACCGCATTCGCTCGGAACTGGGCATGGTGTTCCAGTCCTTCAACCTCTGGTCCCATATGACGATTTTGGAGAACATCATCGAGGGACCGGTTCACGTGCTGAAACGGCCAAAGGCCGACTGTATTGCCGAAGCCGAAGCCCTTCTGGAGAAAGTGGGCATTGCCGACAAGCGCCATGCCTATCCGGCGCATTTGTCCGGTGGGCAGCAGCAGCGCGCGGCCATTGCACGCTCACTGGCTATGAAGCCGAAAGTCATGCTGTTTGATGAACCCACCTCGGCGCTGGACCCAGAACTGGTTGGCGAAGTCTTGCGTGTCATGCGGGCGCTGGCCGAAGAAGGCATGACAATGCTGGTGGTGACGCATGAAATGAGCTTTGCGCGCGATGTGTCGAACCGGGTGATCTTTATGCGCCAGGGGGTCATCGATAGCGATGGCGCGCCGCAGGACATGTTCGGTAGCAATGCCTCGCCGGCATTCCGGCAGTTCATCGGCAATTTCGGAGCCTGATGTGCGCACCGTGATCCTTGACGGAACTTTGGACTGGCGTGATATCGCCCGCGTTGCTGATGGTGCAACTCTTGAACTCTCCCCGGCTGCGCGAAAAAGGGTCGAGCGGGCGAGCCAGATTGTGTCTGCAATCGTCGAACGCGGCGTTCGCGCCTACGGCGTCAACACCGGGGTTGGTGCACTATCAGATACGGTGGTTGATCGCGCATCGCAAAGCCGCCTCTCCCGCAATATCATACGCAGCCACGCTTGCGGCGTTGGGCCAGCGCTTGCCGCGCCAAGCGTGCGCGCTATCATGGCGGCGCAGACCAACAATTTTGCCCATGGCTATTCCGGGGTCCGCATCGATATCGTTGATCATCTGGCGACATTGCTGGCGATGGACTGCCTGCCGATGATGCCGTCCAAGGGGTCGGCGGGGTATCTGACCCACAATGCGCACACGGCCTTGGTGCTGATTGGGGAGGGCAGGGCGCAGGTTGGAGGGCAGGAGGTTACGGGTGCACAGGCACTTGCTGCCGCCGGACTTTCGCCTCTTGTCTTGCAAGCCAAGGAGGGCCTGAGTCTTGTCAACGGTACGGCCTGTGCAACGGGGCTCGCCTGCGTGGCACTCAAACAGGCGGAACACCTGCTTGACTGGGCCGATGCCAGCGCCGCCTTGACGCTGGAGGCGCTCCGGTGCCAGATAACGGCCATCCAGGACGAGGTACTGGCTTTGCGTCCGTCTGCGGGTATTGCATTTGTCGGCGGACGGCTGCGTGCCGTGCTCTATGGAAGCGGGTTGATTGCGAAGGCATCCGGAATCCGCACGCAGGATGCGCTGAGTCTACGGGCTATACCCCACGCGCATGGGGCCGCCCGCGACGTGTTTGCCGAGACATGCCGTGTTGTGAATCAAGAACTCGCGTCCGTTACCGACAATCCTGCCGTTTCGGGAACGCCCGACGCGCCGGTCGTTTCGTCACAGGCCCATGCCGTAGCTCCGGCTCTGGCCATGGCGATGGATAGTCTCGCAATTGCGATGGCGCAGATCGCGGCCATGAGTGAGCGGCGGATCGACCGGCTGGTTAATCCGCTGGTCAGCGGGCTGCCGCCTTTTCTGGCCACCGACCCCGGCGCCAATTCCGGCTTTATGATTGCACAGTACACGGCGGCGGCACTGAGCGCAGAAAATCGACGGCTGGCTGCGCCCGCCAGTCTGGATGGTGGATTAACCTCAGGCCTACAGGAGGACTTTCTGGCGCACCCGACCGCAAGTGCCAACAAGTTGCTGTCCCTGATCGACAATGCCCGGCAAATCTTCGCGATCGAGCTATGCGGGGCGGCTCAGGCGCAGGATTTTCTGGCTGACGAGGACAGGGCAGTCGGGACAAATGCCCTCTACACGCAAGTCCGCGGCATTACAAAATCCTATGAGGATGACCGGCCGCTCGGTCCAGAACTGGAGCGGGTCTGCGTCGCAATGAGCACACAGCACCCGGCTTTTGCCGACTCATCCTCGACGCCGGACGTCTGGGGAGAGGTTTGACAGCGAGACGGCAAAAACGGAAAGCAACACCAGTGCACTGGCCGGTATCAACACCGCCCAAGGGGCGCGCTCGATATAGGGAATGCCCTCCGCCAGCACCAGGCCCCACTCCGGGGCGGGCGGGCGAGGGCCGAGACCGAGAAAGCCCAGCGCTGCCAATGCGAGTGCTACACCGGGCAGTCGCAGCATGGCATGGCGAAATACAGGGCCAATAACTGCTGGCAGCACGTAGCGGCTCATCAGTCTGAGCTGCCCGACACCGAGAATGGGTGTCATTCGAACATGAGGTTGCGCCTTGACCTCTGTTACCAGCGCCGCCGCGTGGGCGGCGAGCGGTGCCCAAGCGACAGCCGTGACCGCGAGAATAGCTCCGCCCGCACTCGGGCCCAGAATTGCCGAAACCACCAGACCGGCGATGACCGGGGGTGTTGCCTTGGTCATTTCTATTGGGCCAGCAGCCAGCCGTGGGGCGAGGCCGACAATCAGACCCAGCGCAAAAGACAATAGCACAACAAAGACGGCCATGCCGATGGTCGACAGGGCGCCATGGGCAACCCGGGCCAGAATATCCCGCCCTGTACCATCTGCGCCGAGAGGAAGCGACCAGTCCGGCGGCTGTAAGCGCTGAAATGCCGATGTGAAGGGATCACGCGGCAGGCCGAGTATGATCAGCAACAGCAGAAGCGCAGCAACAGCCAATGGCACAACCCAGCTATAACGCGCAGTTTGGCGCGAGACTGTTGGCACTGGCAGGGCGCCCGCCTGTAACGCACGACCCAGCAACAGACCGCGCACGATATTGGCTGTGCTGCCAAGGAAAATCGCAATTAATAGCAGGATGAGAATACCGGTTTGCAACGCTGGTAAGTCCTGCGCGGATGCGGCCCCCAGCGTTGCCCGCCCGAGGCCCGGAATGGAAAAGACTTGCTCTACAGCAACCGCCCCGCCCGTCAGCGCAACCATCACCATGCCGACCTGCGGCATCAGGCTTGGCAATGTGCGACGCACCACGGACGCAACAATTTTTGCACGAGAAAAACCGGCAACCGTCCATGTGGCGACCCAGCGTTCGCTGAACGTCGCCGTCAGGCCATCGGAAAACAGCCTTCCCAGCAGTCCTCCCGCAGGCAGGCCAAGGGCAAGCGCTGGCAGGACGGCGTACTCCACACCGCGCCAGCCATAGGGTGGAAACCAACGCAGCCAAACAGCAAAAACCACGAGGAGGACCGAGGACAGCAGGAATTCCGGCAACGCTGTCAGCGCTGCCGCGATCACGCCGGAAGAGCGCACTGTGCTTCCACGGAGCGCTCTACGAACAACAAGCACACACAGGAGGACCGCCGTGATTGCTGCGACCACGGCAGCGAAACCCATCAGCGTCAGGCTTACCTGTGCCGCCTGCAACATTCCGGGCAATACCGGCGCGCCGGAAATCCATGACGTTCCTGCATCCCCTTGCGCGAGACCTACAAACCAGCCGCCCAGTCTGTGTAAGGGGTTGAGATCCAGCCCTAATTCCATGCGAATTGCATTCAATGCCTCCGGCGTGGCCTCCTGATCTCCGGACTTCGCCCGCAAAATACTCAGCGCCGGATCACGCCCGGACAGCCATGGCAGGAGCCCGACGAGCACCAGCACAATCAAAAGAGTGACCGCTCGTGAAAGCGCCGGAACGAACGGATCAAGCCGGATGCGAAAACGGCGTCCTGGCGGTGAGGCAAAGAAATCTGTCATGGCAGTCCCAAGCGGGTCGTGGCAGCACGCTCATGACTGAGAATTCGCGAGACGTGCTGGGCGACGCTTTGATATTGGTCTTAGGGTTTCGTATCTGCGATGGCTGTGCGCTCGCTGATCAGTACACGCTCACGCGGATCGCGCTCCGCTGCGGAAACCGTAGCGGCCTCACCCTGAATAACGCGTTCGTGCAGCATGGGGATCGCCGCGTTTGTGGCGAGGACGGCCGCTTCCGCGTCGATAATGGCCTGCCTGCGGGCATCACCGGAGGGCGTGGCGGCCGCCTTCGCCAGAGCGGCGTCGACCGCCGGGTCGCATAGCTGCGCGATGTTAAAGGAGCCTTCGCATGCGAAATCGCTGAACATGTAGGCCACGGGGTCGCCGGAATCGAGCACGGTTGCGCGCGAGAGAATGAACGCATCGAACTTGCCTGCCAAGGCGTCGGCTTCAATATGCGCGTATTGCCGGACTTCCTGCTTCACTTTAAAGCCTGCCTTTGTCAGTTGCTGTTCCAGCAAGACTGCGACTTCCGGCAGTTCGGCACGGTCTGTAAAGGTGGCCAGCGTTATTTCGGCGCCGTTGGGCGCGCCCGCTGCAACCGGGTTGGCAACGGGTTTGCGCACCTTGGCAGCCCAAGGCAGCGCTGGGCCAAGCAGGCCCGCCGCAATATCAGCCCGGCCTTCGTAAACCGCGTTGACGATGCTTATGCGATCCACGGCATCGCGGATGGCGGCGCGCAGGGCAGGGTCCGTCAACGGACCGTTCCGGGTGTTGAGGTACAGCGTGTTGGTGCGTGGCATCGGCACTTCGTGAACGACGGACGGATCGAGAAGTGCGACTTGCGACACCGGGATTGCCTCCACGACATCGGCGTTGCCTGTGCGCAATGACGCTGCCCGCGCTGTGCCATCCGGCACATAGTCCGCGTCGATACCGGCAAGTTTTGCCTTTTCGCCCCAGTAGCCGTCAAACCTGTCCAGCTTTGCGCTGGTCGTGCCATTGATGACCTTCAGCGAGAACGGGCCGGTCCCGGCTTCAATCGGGTTCACGCGACCATCGGCACCATAGGCTTTGGTGGCCAGAATGGCCAGTTGTGGGCTGGACAGCCGGTTGGGCACAAGCGGATCGTCCTTCCCGGTCTGGATGATGACGGCATCGGCACCATCAACTTCCGCTGCCAGCGTCACGCCGTCCAGAATGCGCGGTTTGGGTGCAGCCCGTGTAGCAGCCATCAGCGAGTTCACCACGTGCTGCGGTGTCAGCTCCGTGCCATCATGAAATGTAACGCCCTTGCGTATGACGAAGCGCCAGGTTTTGGGATCGAGCTGTTTCCACTCGGTCGCCAGAAAGGGCTGCGGATCTCCGATTGGGTCAAGGCGAATAAGGGTTTCGGTTGCCCCCCAGCGAGACAGTTTGAAGGCATCGTCCGATAATGGGGTCAAACCGGAACGCGGCGGTTGCAGCATTGCGACGCGGACGCGGTGGTCGCTGCCCTCTACCGTGCTGGTGTCCGTCTGTTTGTCTTCGAAACATCCGGCAAGGACCAGAGGCAAACTTATCATCAATGCTGAAGCCAGCAGCAGGCGTCGTGTCATAACGTCACTCCTTGAATCAAGAACGGGGCAGGGCAGTAAAGCTGTAGGATCAGCTCAATCGTGGCCGGTTTGGTTTGGGCAGAGGAGGAACCGCGTTGATCAGCTCCACCGTCCGTGCATGACGGGGGTCGCAGAGCAAGTCCTGTGTCGCGCGGTCCTCGACAATTCTGCCGTCATCCATCACCATCGTGCGTTGGCAAAGATTGGCGACAACGGATAAATCGTGAGACACGATCAGCAGACCGGTACCGTTGTTTTCCGAAAGGCTTTTCAGCACCGCCACAACCTGCGCCCGGATCGGCAGGTCCAGGCCGCTTACCGGCTCATCGGCCAGCAGAAAAGCAGGCCGCGTGGCAATGGCACGAGCGATGGCGACACGCTGAGCCTGTCCGCCCGATAGTTCGCCGGGACGGCGGTTGAGAAACTGTTGGTCAAGTCCGACCTGCTCTATGGCTTCCTGCGCGCGCTGTACATGATCGCAATCGACATGGAGGCGGATCAGCGGCTCGGCAACGAGCGCAGCAACCGTCATCCGGGGATCAAGGGAAGAAGCGGGGTCCTGAGGAATGTACTGTACCATGCGGCGATACCACCGCAGAGCCGGAACGGAGGCTGGCTCAACCGCTTTGCATTGGCAGGTGATGTTGCCGGAGTCCGGCTGCTCGATCGCGAGAAGAGAGCGCAGCAAGGTTGATTTTCCCGAACCGGACATTCCAACAAGTCCGACCCGCTCGCCCGGTGCCAGCCGGAAACTCACATCCCGCACGACCTGGCGGCGCTCCGCTGCCTTCCAGAACGACTGGCGCGGCAGCGTGTAACTGTGGTTGATGCAATCGGCGGACAAAAATGAACCATCCTGATTCAAAGACAGCATCACACGGCCTCCTGATAGGGGATGGTCTGTGGAACAGTTTCGATAACCCCTGCCTGCGCGGTGGCAATCAAGGATCGCGTGAAGGGGTGGCGAGGTGAGGTCAGTATGCTGGCAAGCGGACCAGACTCGATTATGGTTCCCCGTTCAAGGATAATTGCCCTGTCGCAAAGTTGCACCGCAGCTCCCAGATCATGCGTTATAAACAACGTTGCTGGCGCATCCTTCGTCCCAGTGTTTTGCTTGAGGACGCGTAGTACCTGCGCCTGTGTGATGACGTCGAGCGCGGTTGTCGGTTCGTCCGCAACGAGCAGGGATGTTTTGCAGGCAAGCGCAAGGGCGATGCACACACGCTGGCGTTGACCGCCGGAAATTTCTGCGGGGCATCGTTTCAAAAGATTCATGGGATCCGGCAGGCCCATTGCATCCAGCGATTCGACCGCCTTACGTTCCGCCGCTTCGTTAGATAATCCCTGTCGCCGCCGCAGTGGCTCACGCAGTTGCGCACCGATAGAGACCAAAGGATTCAAGGCCGAGTGCGAATCCTGAAAGACCATTGCCGCCTGTGCCTGTTTCGGACGCAGGGCAGCAGCCACGTTGGCAACCTCGTACCCCTGAACCTTGATCGACCCTTCCACGTGACCATTGGCGGGCAGCAGACCCAGTATGGCACTTGCGGTCAGCGATTTTCCGGATCCAGACGCGCCGAGGAGACATACACGCTCGCCCGCAGCTATTTCAAACGAGAGATCGGTGACGATCTGTCTGCTACCCACAAAAACAGACAGGTTTTCTACGGACAAGGCGGTGGGCAACAACGACATCGGTGCGGTATCCAGACTGCGAATACGGCCCTTCTAAACGATACTATATAACATTGCAATATATGTTGAACGACGCATATGCAAACTGTGGATTATTGTCCTGCCGAATGCAAAACCTCAAGAGTGTCTTGAAGCTGGCCAACATCGATCTGACCGGGGGCCGATGCCTTCCCCATCATGCCGAAGGTCAGAGATGAGCCAAATGTTTCCCCAGCCAACCGAGAGATAACGCCAAGGGCACCCATCGACATCGTCAGGAGTGGTTTGCTCGTCTCATCACGGACTTGCAACGTGGCATCCAGCAACGTCAGCACATCGCGTGGCTGCTTGGGCATGACTGCGATTTTCAGCACATCGGCGCCCAGCGCGTCCTGCCGCCGCAAGCGCGCTACAATCTCGTCAACCGGCGGTGTTTCAGAAAAATCATGACTTGAAAGGATGACATGGAGGCCGGACGCATGCGCCTTGGCAATCAGTGACGTCACGACTGCTTCATCGCGAAACATTTCGATGTCGAAAAGGTCAGCGGCTCGCGCATCGATCAGGGCGCTTAACACACGGCCATAGTCATGGTCGTCAATTGCAATCGGTCCGCCTTCGGCCTTGGTGCGGAAGGTGGCAATAACGGGTTTGTTGTTTGCAGCCTGTCCTATCGTTTCAGCCAGGGTGATCAGTGCCGGGGCGTTCGTCGCAATATCGAGATAATCGATCCGCCATTCGATAATATCCGCAGACGCGTTGGCTGCTATGGCCTTGACCTGCTCCAGCGCTCCGGTTGCGTTCTGCGCTGTCGTCGGCACGATTGTCTTCGGACGCCCCTGTCCTATGACTGTATCGCGTAGAGTGAGCGGTTGAACGGCCATTCTGATAGTCTCCCGGATTTGCGTGGTTGAGCCTGGCACAGCCGCGCAACAGGCTCGCGTTATTCGCATGTTTATGAGCCTATCATTGTGTTTCGCAACAAAAATATGTGCTCTCCTGCAATTAAACAAATAAATGCTAAATTATATATTATAAAGCTAATGTGTTGTGGTAGGGTTTCCGGGGGTTACGGTCGTTGTCGACAGAAGGGGCCACATGCTTCGCCCTTGGTCGGCTAGTAGCGGTCGTTCAAGTATGGTTCTGGGCGGGTCATGAAGTTTCTGCAATTTTGGAAAAACGGGAGCGCTTGGCCGACGGAAATTGCGGAAGATTTGCTTGCCGATATGTTCAGCCCGGTAACGGCGCTGGCCATTCTCACCGTATCCATTATTATCGTCGGTTTCCTCGGCGCGTATATTCAGAACAGTGCGGTTCTTCTGTGGTTGGCTGTTTTCAACACGGTGTGCTGTGGTTACATCATGAGCGTTATCCAGCTGTGGCGGCGCAAGCCCCGGCTTCTTTCATGGCAGAACTGGATACGGCTGTTTGCAAGCTCCGCCATAACCTACGCAAGCTCGGTCGGTATTCTCTGCGCTTACGGCATCGTCATCAGTCCCGATAATGTCGACAGTATTTTTCTGGCAACCATGATGGTCTACACGGTTGGAATTATCGCGCGTGGCGGCGCCGCGCTCAATTATACCGTCCTGTGTCTTGTCGCGGCAGGCCAGCCGGTCATCCTGGTTCTGATCATGAGCGAAGAGCCTGCGTCTAAGTTCCTCGGCCTTTTTCTGATCGCCATGACCTTCACGTCGCTCGATACAATTCTGTACCGCCGCAGGATTCTGGTCGAGATGCTACTAAGCCGTTATCAATCGGAAGAACGTTCACGGATCGACCCCCTGACCGGCCTGCGGAACCGCCGGGGATTGGTGGACGCGTTTCGAAAACTGAACTCCGGCGGGCGAACAGTTGCGGTCCATTATCTCGATCTTGATCACTTCAAGGAGGCCAATGATGTTCACGGTCATCCGGCAGGAGATTTCATTCTTGGGTGTGTCGCCTCCCGTGTGCAGCAACTGGTAGGGCCACACGATATTTTGTGCCGGATTGGCGGAGACGAGTTTCTTCTGCTTCAGGCTGACCCATCCGATCAGGCAACAGCCGTGGCCTTTGCTGAGCGAATGATTGCCGAAATCTCACGTCCGTACAGTTATGATCATCAAGACATCGTTATCGGCGTTAGTGTCGGTCTCGTTTTTGCAACGGACGAACGCAGCGATCCGGAGCGGCTGATCAAGTCCGCCGATGACGCACTTTATGAGGCCAAGCGGCACCAGCGCGGCCGGGTCGTGCTGGCGGGTAACGGTCTACCATCAGCCATTCAGGATTAACTCTGCGCCGTAGCAAGCTGCACCAGATGACCGGGTGAAACCTCGCGGTAGCTGCGTTTGGGGGCTACGTAATCGTAAGGGCGGAAGGGGCTTTTTATTTCCTCGTTCAGCGCTGGTGGCAGCGTACCACGACGGGCGGGATCGGGAACCGGTACGGCGGCGATCAGCCGTTTCGTATAGGGATGCTGCGGGTTGCCAAAGATGGCGGCGCGGGGCCCAATCTCGACGATTTCACCCAGATACATGACTGCTACCCGGTGACTGATGCGCTCCACCACGGCCATGTCGTGCGAGATGAAGAGGAAAGCCAGTCCACGTTTTTCCTGCAAATCCAGCAGCAGATTGGCAACCTGCGCTTTGACCGAAACATCAAGCGCGGATACCGCCTCGTCGGCAACGATGAATTTGGGATCGAGCGCCAAAGCGCGCGCAATGGAGATACGCTGGCGCTGACCGCCGGAAAACTCGTGGGGAAAGCGATCGGCCATGGTCGCAGACAGTCCCACCTGCGTCAGCAGTTCGGCAACCCGTTCCCGTGCCGCGCCTTTCTTCATCAAGCCATGAGACAGGATCGGTTCTGCAATGGCTGCTCCGATGCGGATCCGAGGGTTGAGGGACGCAAACGGGTCCTGAAAAATCATCTGGGACGTGCGGCGCATGTCGCGCATCTGGCGCCGACCGGCATTGCCGACATCAAGCCCCTCGACATGAATGGACCCGGCGGTCGGCTGTACCAGACGCATGATGGAGCGGCCCGTCGTGGACTTGCCACAGCCGGATTCGCCCACCAGTGCCAGAGTTTCCCCCGCGCGTAGATCAAACGAGACGTCTTCGACCGCGTGCACGCGGCCCTTCGGCAAATCGAACCGAACCGCGAGATTGGATACGGTCAGGATCGGCTTGCTGCCGGGGGGAACCATGTTCATGTCCCGGCCTTCGGTTGCTAATCCCGTGCTCGGATCAATATCCGGAAAACGGCGCGGTGCCACGCTGTCGCCCATGGTGCCCAGACGGGGCACGGCCGCCAGAAGTGCGCGAGTGTATGGCTGCTTTGGTGCGGCAAAAATCTCGGCCGTTGCCGCCGTCTCCACCATATCTCCGCGCAGCATGACCACGGTGCGGTCGGCCACTTCCGCCACCACGCCCATATCGTGGGTGATGAACAGCACGGCCATATTTTCCTCGCGCTGCAATTCACGAATAATATGGAGGATTTCCGCTTGAATGGTCACGTCCAGTGCGGTCGTAGGCTCGTCGGCAATCAGCAGTTTTGGTTTGCAGGCAAGCGCCATGGCAATCATGACGCGTTGACGCATGCCGCCGGAAAACTTGTGCGGATATTCGTGCAGACGCGTTTTGGCAGAGGGTATGCGCACCCGTTCCATCAGCCGCAGCGCCTCGGCTTCCGCCTCAGCCCAGGACTTGTTCTGGTGCAGAACCAGTGCCTCGGCCAATTGATTGCCGATGGTGAAGACCGGATTGAGGGACGTCATCGGCTCCTGAAAAATCATGCCGATGCTGCCGCCGCGCACTGTGCGCATGTCGGTCTCCGTCGCAGTCAGTAAATCCTTGCCGTCCAGCAGAATGCGTCCTTCGCATCTGGCGGTATCGCGTGGCAGCAACCGCATGGTGGACAAGGCAGTCACACTTTTGCCGGAGCCGGACTCGCCGACAATGGCGACCGTTTCGCCCGCATGAACCTGAAAGCTGATATCCCGGATAACGTCTTTCCAGCCGCTTTCGGTTTTGAAGGAGACTTTGAGGCTTTCGACGGACAGGACAGGTGGTACAACAGTCATTATCAGCTTTCCTTCGCAAGGCGCGGATCGACCAGATCGCGCAAGCCGTCGCCCACCAGTTGCAGCGACAGGACGGATAAGATGATGGCAAGACCCGGAAACACCATCAGCCACGGCGCGTTGTTGATGAACTCGCGGCCCGATGCCAGCATCGTGCCCCATGTCGGCATATCCGTGGACACGCCGACGCCCAGAAAAGACAGGCTTGCTTCGGCCAGCATGGCAGACGCAAAAATAAAGGTGGCCTGCACCAGAATGGGGGATGCGAGATTGAGCAGGATATGCCGCAACAGAATTTGCCATGTCGGCAAGCCAAGCGCGATGGCAGCTTCGATATAGGGCAGTTCGCGCAACACCAGCGTCGAGCCGCGCACGATGCGGGCAAGACGTGGCGCATAGGTGATGCCAAGTGCCAGCATGACGGTGGTAAGCGATGGCCCAAGGGCTGCAACAAGTGCAATGGCTAGCAGAATATCCGGGAAAGACATCATGGCGTCGAGCAGGCGCGAGATCGGTGCATCGACCTTTCGAAAATACCCGGCGGTCACGCCCAGAACAACGCCCAGAACCGTGGAGATAGCAACCACACCCAGGCTCACCAGCAGCGAAATGCGCCCGGCATACATGGCGCGCGAAAGAATATCGCGGCCAAACTCATCTGTTCCGAAAAGATGGGCCAGTGATGGCGCTTTGAGCTTGTTGACGATGGAAAGTTTGTTGGGTGCGTAGGGTGCCAGCCAAGGCGCAAGCAGCGCGGCCAGCAGAACCAATGCGAGAATAATGGCACCCGCCACCATGGCTCGGTTGCGCAACAGGCGGCGCCACGGGATGGAGGAGGATTGCGGAAGGGGAATAGCAGTCACAGGCGCACCCTCGGATCGACAGCGATGTAGAGCATGTCCACGACAAAATTGATAAGAACATAGATGGCAGCGACCACCAGCAGCGCGCCTTGGATGACAGGGTAATCGCGCCGCAGCACGGCGGACACGACCAGATTACCAATGCCGGGAAGGCCGAATACGGTTTCGGTGACGACCGCGCCGGCCACCAGCATCGCGATAGACAGCCCGATCACAGTGATGATCGGTATCAGAGCATTTTTCAGTGCATGTTTCAGGATGACACGGCGTTCGCTGGCTCCTTTGGCGCGGGCCGTGCGCACATAGTCGTCGCTCAGCACATCCAGCATGGCTGCCCGTGTAAACCGGGTGATCAAGGCCGAATTGACAATGCCGAGGGCGACGGCGGGCAAAACAAGATGGTGCAGGCGCTCCCAGAATCCGGTATCCGGCCCGCCATAGCCCGATGCCGGGAACCAGCCCTGCCCAACGGCAAAAATCTGGATCAGCATCAAACCCAGCCAGAAGCTTGGAATACTGGCAGCGACCATGGTGATGGTGACCACGATCTGGTCAAACAGGGTTCCACGCCGCACGGCGGATAGAATACCGACAGGCAAAGCAATTGCCACGGCAATGATGATGGAAAACAGCGTAAGAAAGAAGGTGGGCTCGGCACGCGCTGCCAGCGCCTGTGTCACGGGCTGGCCCAGAAAGATTGACTGGCCCAAATCACCTTGCAGAATGCCCAGCACAAACTGCCCGTACTGCACTAGAAGGGGCGCATCCAGCCCCATTCTGGTGCGCAATTCAGCGATATCCTGCGGCGTAGCGTCCGAGCCGAGCATGACCGCCGCTGGATCGCCCGGGGTGACCCGGACGATGATGAAGACGACCGTTACCACCAGCGCCAGCACGATGACCATGCCAATCAGCCGTTTAAAAAGTGCGTGCGCGAGCCCAGTCATGGTCTACCGCCTATTGCTTTGGAGTGACGTTCCAGAAATGAGGCCAGTAGGTCGGCGTGTAGTCGGCAATGCTCTTGGATATGCCACCAAGCGCGTTGAAATTGCCTACCTTCACCAGTGGCGCATCGTCATAGATCACGGTCTGAATGCCTTCCCACGCTTTCAGCTTGGCCGCATCGTCGGTTGCGGCCATATAACTGGCGACAGCAGTTTTTTTCTGGTCGGACACGTACCAGCCGGGATAGGTATCGGTAATGGTGTTGATCGTCGTCGGATCGCCGGGAAAGTTCGAGTGGGTGATGAAGATATCCCACTGCTTGGCGTCAGCGCGCCGTGTGGTCAACGTCGCCCAGTCCACCACCTGCAGGTCAACCTTGAAACCCGCCGCTTCCAGATAGGCTTTGGCAACCTCGCCGATCTTGTAGTGGAACTCGTATTGACGGCTGGTCAGAAGTCGAATTGGCGTGCCGTCGTAAGAGCCCTCTTCAAGCAGTTTTGCAGCCGCTTCCGGGTCTCCTTCACCGGTGCGCGTTACCCCCGCTTCCGTGTGCCAGAAGAAGCCTTCGGGAAACAACGCACCATCCACGCTGAAGAAGCGTTCATCCGAAAACGCAGCCAGCATCATATCGGATGGGTTAAGCGCCACCTGCACCGCTTGGCGCAGCGCCTTGTTGGTGAGCGCGCCCTCCTTCATATTCATGTTAAGGGAGGCCCAACCCGCATTTTCAAACAAAACAGGCTTTGCCGTTTCGCTGCTTTCCACCCGTTCAAACGCGCTGACGGGAAGGGCATCGGCGTAGTCGAACTGGCCGGAGATCAGGCCCTCGACGCGCGTATTGGCGTCCGGCACAGGCACAAATCGGATTTCCTTGGCAATCGCCTGACGCTTGCCTGCGTAATTGCTCGTTTCGCCCTCCGGGGACTGATAGGCATCAAAACGCACGAGTTGTGTGTACTGGTCGGGCTTGCGCTCTTTCAGCGCATAGGGGCCGGTGCCGACGAACTCCGTCAGCGTATCGGCAATTTTTTCCGATGGTATGATGATGGAAGCTTGTGACAGCGTGGCAAGCAGTGGCGCATAGCGCGACTTCAGCTTGAAAACGACCGCGTTACTGCCGTCGGCTTCAAGGCTTTCGACGATGTCTGCAACCTGCTTACCCTTGGAATTGATGGACATCCAGCGCTTGACCGAGGCGACGACATCAGCGGAATCAAACGCGCTGCCATCGTGGAATGTAACCCCTTCGCGCAAGGCGATGCGATAGGTCAATCCATCCTCGGAGACATCCGGCATCCCAGCCGCCAGCAACGGAACAGATTTCCACTGCGCATCATAGGTGTAAAGCGTCTCGAAAATGTGCTGGTCGATGGTCAGCACGATATCGGTCGGCGTCTGCATGGCATCAAGCGTTGGCGGCTCGCCAATGGTGGCGATGGTCAAAATGCCATCGGTCGCAGCCTGTGCGAGGGCAACGCCGGTGGTGCATGAAAGCGCGGCGGCAAGTGCGGAGATAAGGGCGGTCTTTTTCATCATGGTTCCCTTTGGTTGTGCGGTCGCTCTTCTGTGGAGCGTTTTGCGATAGTCAGGTTTCAAGTCCAAGTGGATCGGCAATGCGGGGCCAGAGTTTCAGGCTTGCTTTGCGGTACGGGGTCGTGGCCGGGTCCGTGGGGTAGGATGTGGGCGCGGCGATATAGACAATGTCGGAGGCAATCGGCCTAAAGCCCGCATGGAAATGATTGGTTGATTTCACCAGCAGAAAGTCCTTGCGGGCGTAATCAATGCCGAGATTGCCAAAAATATCCGGCTCATAGGTTTGTGTTCGGCTGGTAATCAGAATGATATCGATCTGCGTGCCCACGGGCCGGACGACCGCAGTGCGGCCGAGCGTCACGCGGCTGTTGCGAAAGCTCTGCCATCCCGCATGAGTGGTCCGCAGGACGGTTACGCGCAGATCAAGCGGCTCGCCGCCCTGCGGGCCGGATTTACCGCCGATCCTGAGATCCAGTTCAGCGCCTTCACCCGCAGCATGGCAGAATGTGACGGCAATTGGATCCCACAGCGTTGCGACGGCAAAATTGTCCATCCCGCGCTCCAGCATACGCCGCAGAATATAGGTCGCATCCCCCGCCACGCCGCCGCCGGGATTGTCCCACACATCGGCGATGACGGCTGGCTTTGATGGGTTTAACCGGCGCAGGGCCACGGCTTGATCCAGCCCGGTTTCGGTATCGGCCATGGGCATGGCCGTGTGCTTGCGCAAGCCGTACAACTCATGGCCGAGCGTGCGCGCGAGTGCCTTGCCTTTGTCCGCGTCGTTGTCGGTTACGACGACGATCCGTGTTCCCATCTCCGGCACATCACCTGCCATGAAGCCGTGAATGACAGATATGGACAGAACCCCGTCCGTTCCTTCTATCGCCTTGAACCGATCAACGAATGAGCGCATCGGTTCCCGGCTCGTGGGATAGATGGTGATCATTCGGCAATCGAATGTCGAGATGACAGGCGTAATTTCGCCACGCACTGTCCTGAGTGCCAGATCCACCAGATGCTCTCCGCGCTGCTCGAAATCCGTATGCGGGAACTCCAGAAAGCTGGCCATGATATCGAGATTGGCAACACGAAGCGGTGTCAGGTGGCTGTGCGGATCGAATTCAGCCGCGATAACCACTTTGGGGCCCACAAGCGCCCGGATACGGGACAGAAAGTCTCCTTCGGGGTCATCATAGCCCTGTGCCACCATGGCACCATGCAGCCCCAGCACCACGCCATCAACCGGCATGGCATCTTTGAGTTCTTCCAGAATCGTGTTGCGCAGCGTCTCATAGGTCTCACGCTGGATCAGGCCCGCAGGCTCCGCCCAGCAGGAGGTGCCCTCGATCACGGTGAAACCCTCGGCCCGCCCACGGCGGCGAAGAATTGGCACGGGTGATGAGCACAGCGTTGGCGTATCGGGATGCTGCCCCGGTCCGGCGTAGAAGGCGGCTTTGAAGGCATACAGATCCGTTGGAACGGGAGAAAATGTGTTGGTTTCCGTTGCCAGAGAAGCCGTGAAAATGCGCATGTGGTACCAACTCGCATGTGATGCTCGTGAGTTGGTCGCCGCCTGCGCCGCAACTGTTCCCCGAACTTCGTTCCCATCGCCCCTTTTTGGGGTGTAATTTATTTTCTACATGATGGGATGCGGCACGGTGTCCGTCAACACTATTTTGACTAGACAGATAAAAAATGTAAATTATTTACATCATCGTCTCTTACCACACGGTACCCCGCGCGCTGACAGGCTCAACGCGTGTCACTTTTCCATCTCGATGAAACACCATATGATCGAACAGGTTGGTTACGACACAGGTGTGGTTGGGCACGATTCGCACCACATCCCCTACGGCCGGGCGCGATGCGCCGCAGTCTGTCAGGTCCACCACCGCATGTTCTTCCGATAACGACACAATGCGAGCCCCATCCAACCTGTCGATTGCGCCATAATCGCTGAAACCGAGAAGGTCCGAGGTTAGGGTCTTGGAACCGGCATCCAGCACGGCCCGGTCGGGGGTCGGCCGTGAAACCACAGTTGCCAGAATATGCATGGCAAGATCATCCGGTGTGCAATGTCCGGCGCGCACCATGCTGCGATCATTATAGACATAGGTGCCCGAGCGGTGCTCGGTCGCCGATGGCACGAGGTGGGCCAGAAACAGATCAGGCGAACCACCATTGGAGCGCACCGGGCAGGGGATGGATCGGGCTTCCAAAAGCGCCAGTGTCTGCGCAATGAAGTCTTCGACGATGGCTGCGCCACCGGGTGCGGGATAGGTGAGAATACCCTCGAACGCTAGCCCCGGCGCATCTGAAATCAACTGTGCTACGTCCGCAGCCTGTTGCGGTGTCTGTACACCGCAACGCTTTCCACCAGTATCGCATTCAACAAGCACACGCAGCGGCGCGTCCGCAGTGAACGTGGCGGCGAGACCCTCAACGACTGTAGCGCTATCCGCCACGACACTCAGCCGGGGCACGCGGGCGTTCAAGGCTTTCAGACGCGCAAGCTTTGCAGCACCCACAATGTTGTACGTGATCAGAATATCGTCGAAGCCGGCATTGGCAAAGACCTCGGCCTCGCTGATTTTCTGGCAGTTGATGCCGATCGCTCCTGCGTCCAGTTGCTGCTGTGCCACGGCCGGGCTCTTGTGCGTTTTGATATGTGGACGAAACCGTTTTCCATGGGCATCCAGATACGCCTGAGCGCGCGCTATATTGGCCGCCAGCCGATCCTCGTCTATGACGGGCATCGGCGTTACAATCTCATTGATGGGGGTTCCCAGATCGGGCCAGGGATAGGTCAT
Organism: Rhizobium sp. CFBP 8762; assembly: GCF_014841565.1. GTDB lineage: Bacteria > Pseudomonadota > Alphaproteobacteria > Rhizobiales > Rhizobiaceae > CFBP-8762. The sequence continues at coordinate 39,559 of NZ_JACYUD010000007.1, read as the reverse complement.
GGGTGCAGCTTCCGTGAAATTAAGTCTTGCGTTGTAGCTTTTACCAAGATCAATAGCCGTTCAAGGTGTTGAGGCACAAACTTAAGAAATTTATTTTCACGCACGACTGCAACGGGGTATGACGGTGGATATTTTCAGTGCGCTGTCGGATGAAGAGGGAAGGCTTTCCGGGCTGGAAAAGCGACTGGCGACGCTGGTTCTGGATGATGTCGATTTTGTCGTGAAGTCCTCAATCAGCGATCTGGCCGAGCGCGCCGGGGTCTCCCCGCCCACCGTGACACGCTTCTGCCGCCGGCTTGGCTGTCAGGGCTATCAGGACTTCAAGGTACAACTGGCCAAGATTACCTATGTCGGCCTGCGTTACCTGAAGCCGGAGACACCCAGTACCACCCCACAGGAGGTAGCCGAGGATATTGTGACCAAGGCGCAAAATGCGTTGTTTCAGTTTCACAAGCAGATCGATGTAGCAGCGCTGGACAAGGCGGCACATCTGTTGCGCGGAGCCGAGTTCATTCAGGCTTTCGGCGCAACCGGCAATTCCGCCATGATTGTCAACGAACTGCATAACCGATTGTTTCGGCTGGATTGTCGGATTCACGCGTCCAATGACCACAGCATGAATATCATGCTGTCGGCCGCCGCACGGCCGGGAACAGTCGTGGTTGGCTCTTCGATCACCGGCCGCGACCTCGATCTCGTGCAGTGCTTCAACCTGCTGCGTAAGCGCTCTATTCCAACCATTGCACTGACGCAAAGTGGTTCGCCGGTGGCCGAAGCCGCCGATGTTGTCATCACCATCGACCTGCCGGAAGGCAACAATATTTTCCGCCCGACAGCTACCCGATATGCTTATCTGGCCACCATTGATATTCTTGCCAATCTCGTCGCCTATGCCGACCGCAACCGCGCTGTGAAAGTGCTGCGCAGCATCAAGGAAGAACTGGTGCGATACCGCGATGGCGACGACCGGCAGGTGCTGGGCGATTAGCTGTCAGCAAGAGCCTTCAAGCCAGCGGCTTGTAGGCGATCACGTCCATCTCCACTTTCGCATCCACCATCAGCGGGGATTGGACGGTGGAACGGGCCGGTGGATGATCGATGAAATATTTCTGAAACACCGCATTGAAGCTGGAAAAATCACGGGCATCGTCGAGCCAGACATTCACCTTGACGATATCAGCAAAGGTGCAGTCTGCCAGCGCCAGAACATCGCGAATGTTGGCCACGACCTGCTCGGTCTGCGCAACGATCCCGCCTGTTACGACCTCACCGTCAACTGTCGGCACTTGGCCCGACACGTAGACGAAATCTCCGGCCCGTACCGCTTTTGCAAATGGACGGCGCTGCCCGCCCGCCTGATTGTCTGCCACGTCGTAGCGAATGAGTTTGGGATTGTTCATGTCTGCCTCCAGGAAATGCCATAGGTTTGGATTATGGCTTACCGTGTAACGCAAACGTCGCTTTCGTTCAAAGCGGTATGTAAATTATTTACATTATTGATGAGTGGCGGTTAGCACCGCTCGGGCTGGCGCACAGCGATGGAGCGAGCTTTTTTCACGCCCACACTTCCAATGGTCAACTGGTTTGTTTCGTTGTTCCGATCCACACCGTTTGTCACTATATCAGTAGCTTCCCGCGCAAGAATTTGAGCAGCCCGTGCTGACAGTTCTGCATCCCCGGCATTCTGTTTTGATGGATCGATTTGCGCCATATCGACCCGTCTGCCTGCCCTTTCCAAGACAGCGCTGGCCGCTTCGATCCTCATCGTGATTTCGCTGGTGCGCGCACACAATGAAGCCGCCGCTTCCGGCGATGAGGGGTCTTCGCTGATTTTGTCCATAATCACCCGAACGGAGGCGCGGGCGCTTCCGAGATCAATCGCCGCCGTCAGAAGATGTGTGAGTGCAGTAAAGGGCGAGGTTGATTGAAAATTGACGTGGTATGGCACCACGCCATCCGCTGTCAGTGACAGGCGGTTTTGCTGGTCGGGTACCTGCGGCATCAGAGCTATCGCGAGTTCACCCTGCGCATCCGTGCCGAAAATTGCGGTCCAGTGAGACCAGGAATCGTCGATGCCTGTCTGTATGTTCTTCAGCGTGAACCCGGGTCCATCGGATGAAAACAGAAGCTCTGGCGAGGTCAAAGCGGACTTGAGCGGTAAATCGGTGCTGCTGGTAAACTGGTCCCCCGCCAGAGCACGGGTAAAGAAGAAGGTTTTCTGCAAGGCGGTGCCCCCGACGCGCAGCGTTTCGAGAATCTGGAAATGTACCCTAACAGCTTGCGCAATCGATCGATCCGCCTCAGCGATAATCGACAACACGTCTGCGAGAGAAACGTTAGAGATATCCGCGCCGCCATATTCAGACGGAACGGATAGACCCATGAGGCCCGACTGTGCCAGCAATCCGAGCAGCACAGAGTGGGGGATGGCACAGTGTCCCGACGTGTTTGCAATGACCGATGCGAAACTGCGGGCAACGTCGATGGCGTCATCCTCAGTCGCTATATACGGTGCTACGGCCTTGATATGAGGCGAAACATGAAGAACCCTTCCCATGCCGATCTCCTGCGTAAAGCTCCATTCAGCCATGCTTTTCGAAAGGATAGAAGGAATAATCCACTGAATTACAGGGGTATTACGGGTCGTCTGTTCTTTTCGAACGCCTGATCAGCCGATCAAAACCTACAGGTCTGCAGAGCGCTCAAAGGCTTTCAGGATCGCGCGTTCAGACAGGTTGAGATAGGCCTCCATTTGATGGGCAGCCTCATGCGCGTTCCCTTTTTCGGTCAGGCCGAGAATAGTGTCGTTCAAATCCACGAACGGCGCGTGCAAGCCCTCCGGGTCATCCAGCAAGAGGAAACCCAGGCGCAGTTCTGCTGCAACATGGGCATAGAACTCGCTTAATCTGCTGCTGTCGGACAGTGCGACGACAGCGGCATGAAACATCATGTTCGCACTTCCCACACCCAGCCAATCGGCTTGCTCCCGCTTGGCTTTCGCACTCTCGACCGCTTCACGCATGGTGCGCACTGCGGGGTGCTGATGCCACGCCTGACGCAGGGCGCCACATTCCAGCATCCGCCGCACGCGATAGATATCGATGATGGTCGCCATGGTCGGCACAGACACGAAGACACCGCGATTGGCTTCGTGTCGCAGCAGTCCGTCCTTCGTGAGCAGCCGGAAGGCTTCGCGTAGCGAATTGCGCGACACGTCAAATCGCTCGCTGAAGGCCGCCTCGGAAAGCCGCTGCCCGGGAATGAGGTCGCCGGAAATCAGCAAATCGCGAAGCTGCCTAGCCAACCGATCCGCAAGTGGCAGCGTTTCCATAGTATTTGTCATCACGCCCCCGCTCTGCAACACATTCAGTACACCGCATACCGCGCGGTCGATATGCCACAGCAAAGGATATCAGCATAGCACAATATTACTGGTTAAATTATATGCACACTGCCTGATGAATCATCACTTTGAAAGAACGATATGGAAGTATTGTTGAACAATATTGACATTGTCCGGAAACTCGACATGATTGTGCCATAAAGCATCCGCGAGGGGCGGGTCGCGTACAATTGGAGCCAATCCATGGAAAAACAGACACTCGCTGACAGCGCGCAGACTGATGCCGCAAAGCGAAAAAAGAATCAGCGGACCGCGTTGCTATCGGCCATGTTCCTGATGTCCATGTCGGCGGTCGGTCCGGGCTTTATAACCCAGACGGCCAACTTCACCGTCAAGCTGGGTGCGGCCTTCGCCTTTGCGATTCTCATTTCCATTTTGATCGATTTTGTCGTTCAGGCCAATATCTGGCGTATCGTCACCATCACCCGCATGCGCGCGCCAGCGATTGCTAACGCCGCCATACCGGGGTCTGGTTACCTTTTGGCTGTTCTGGTCATCATCGGCGGGCTGTTTTTCAACATCGGTAATATCGGCGGGGCGGGACTTGGCTTTAATGCCATGATCGACCTCGATCCAAAAATTGGCGGCGCAATCGGCGCGCTGGCGGCAATTGGTATCTTCGTGTCACGGCGCGCCGGAATAGCCATGGACCGCGTTGTGTTTGTCGCCGCGTTCGTCAAGCTGGCGCTGATCCTCTACGCGGCGATTGTCTCCGGCCCGCCTGTCGCGGAGGCTTTCCGCCAAACCTTCCTGCCCGATACGATGGATTTTCTGACCATAACCACCATCGTCGGCGGTACGGTCGGTGGATACATCACCTATGCCGGAGCCCATCGGCTGCTGGATAAGGGCATGGTCGGCGTGGAAAACATTGGTGCAGTCAATCGCGCTGCGTTCAGCGGCATCGCGATCACCGGCGTCCTGCGATATATTCTGTTTCTGGCCATTCTTGGGGTCGTTGCAAGCGGGGTCGTCATTGATCTCTCCAGCCAGGGCGCAAACCCTGCGGGCCAGGCGTTCCGTGCGGCGTCCGGCGATATCGGTTTCCGCATTTTCGGTGCGGTTTTCCTAGCGTCGGCACTTACCAGCATCATCGGCGCTGCCTACACCTCCGTGTCGTTCCTGACTGCGTTCAAGCCGAACATGAGCGATCGTCAGCGCAACCTGTCTACGGTTGGTTTCATCGCGTTTTCGCTGGTGTGCTATCTGCTGATCACCACGCCGCCCGCAGCCATGCTGGTGTTCGTAGGCGGATTGAACGGCCTTGTATTACCCATCGGCCTGTCGATCTTTATGTATGCCGCCTGGAAGCGTGCCGACCTCATGCATGGTTATCACTATCCGCGCTGGCTGTTGATCCTGGGTGTGCTGACCTGCGTTCTGACCTGGTACATGGCCTACAAGTCCGTCGGCGCGATTTTCAGCCTGCTTGGTTAAATGCGGCATCGCTTTTACGTTTGGACAATGTGTCAAAACGAAAATGCCTGGTAGAAGGAACGAGACATGACAGTGATCGATCTCAACAGTGATCTCGGCGAAAGTTATGGCGCGTGGGGCATGGGGGACGATGCGGCTATGCTTGCCATCGTGTCCAGCGCCAACATTGCCTGTGGATTTCATGCGGGAGACCCCGCTGGTATCTACCGCACGGTCAAGGCGGCTGCCGATAAAGGTGTGGTCGTCGGTGCCCATGTGTCCTACCCGGACCGCGTCGGCTTTGGCCGCCGCGATCTGGATGTGACGAGCGAAGACCTGATTGCCGATGTTATCTATCAGATCGGCGCGCTGAAAGGCATAGCGGCCGCAGCGGGCACATCCGTGCGCTACGTCAAGCCGCATGGCGCACTGTACAATCGGATCGCCAACGATGCGAAACAAGGGCAGGCGGTCATTGACGGGATCAAGGCAATTGATCCCTCGCTGGTGCTCATGGGACTGGCGAATGCGCCGATCCTTGATCTGGCGCGCAAAGCGGGGCTTGCGGTCGTTGCCGAGGCCTTTGCAGACCGGGCCTACACGTCGCAGGGGCAGCTTGTGTCTCGTCGCGAGGCCGGTGCCGTGCTGCATGATGCAGGCCAGATTGCGGAGCGCATGGTGCAGCTTGCACGCACCGGCACGCTGGAAGCGATCGATGGCAGTGTGATCCAGATCGAAGCGCAGTCCATCTGCGTGCATGGGGACAGTCCGGGCGCGGTTGCCATCGCGCAGGAAATTCGTCGTCGCTTCGAGGCCGATGGCATCGCCATCCGTTCGTTCCATTCCCACAGCTGAGGTCTGCCATGACAAACGCATATGTTGAGGCGGCCCGCGCTGCACGGGCGACCTATCGCAAGGGTTTGGTTGCACCCACATCCGGCGTCGCGCCGGGCCTGACGCAGGCAAATATGATTGTTTTGCCACGCGACTGGGCTTTTGATTTTCTGCTTTATGCGCAGCGCAATCCCAAGCCCTGCCCGGTGCTGGATGTGTCTGACCCGGGGTCACCCACCACAGTTCTGGCACCCGGCGCGGATTTGCGGACGGACCTTCCTCTGTACCGTATCTGGCGCGATGGAACGCTGGCAGAAGAAACAGCCGATGCGACACAAGCCTGGGCCGAGCGTGACGATCTGGTTGCCTTCCTGATTGGTTGCAGTTTTACATTTGAAACGCCGATGGTGGAGGCAGGTATTGAAATCCGCCATATGGCGGATAAGACCAACGTGCCGATGTATCTGACCAACCAGCCCTGCCGACCAGCGGGACGGCTTCACGGCAATATGGTCGTTTCCATGCGGCCTATCCCTGCGTCGCGCGTCGCCGATGCCGCCACGATTTCCGGGCGATTTCCGGCAGTTCATGGTGCGCCGGTGCACGTCGGCGAGCCGCATCAAATTGGCATCTTAGACCTCGCAAAACCGGATTTCGGCGACGCGGTCCGCATTGAGCCGGGCGAAGTTCCCGTGTTCTGGGCGTGTGGCGTCACGCCACAGGCTGCCGTCATGGCTTCGGGCGTTCCGTTTGCCATAACCCATGCCCCCGGTCATATGTTCATTACGGACATTCCCGATTCCGCCTACCACGCGTGAGGTGAAGATGCGTTTTCTTACCGTCAGCCTGACCTCCATTCTCGTCGAACTCGCCGATCTCGATGAAACATTGGCGCTGTTTGCATCGCTTCAGGCGGAGCCGATTGACGGGGTCGAAGAAACGGTGCCGGCAGCGCGCACGCTAATGATCCGGTTTCGCCCGGAAATTTTGCCAGCGGAGCAACTCGCCGCTACGCTTGCAGACCGGGATATTTCCGGCCGCGTTGAATCAGCCTCTCAACTTGTGGAAATCCCCGTGCGCTATGATGGCGAAGACTTGCGCGACGTGGCGGAGTTGACGGGGCTGACGGTTGAGGACGTCATCCGTCGTCATACGGACAGCGAGTTTACGGTGGCGTTCTGCGGGTTTGCCCCCGGTTTCGGCTATCTGGTGGGTGGGGATACCGCCTTGCATGTGCCACGCCGTCAAAGCCCGCGCACACGCATTCCCGCCGGATCGGTTGCTTTGGCCGGTGCGTTCAGCGGCGTGTACCCGCAAAACAGCCCCGGCGGCTGGCAGATTATCGGCACCACGCCCGTCAAGATGTGGGATATCGACCGTGATCCGGGCGCGTTGTTTCAGCCCGGTTATCGTGTTCGCTTCATTGATATGGACAAGCCCGGAGCGCAGTTTCATATTCCAGCACCTTCCCCAAAGGCTGTCGCTGCTGTCGTGGCTGACGACGCCCCTCATTTCAAAGTGCTCAGCGCGCCCATGCCGGCACTGTTTCAGGATCTGGGGCGGTTCGGGCAAACGGGCCAGGGCGTTTCGGCCTCCGGTGCGCTGGACCAGTCAGCGTTCAATTCTGCCAACCGAATTGTTGGCAACCCGCTCGACACGCCCTGTCTGGAACTGACGCTTGGCGGCTTTTCGTTCGAATGTCACGCCCGCACGGTCATTGCCGTAACCGGTGCAGCCTGTGCCGTTACCATCAAGACCGATTGCCATAGCCTGCAAGCCTTGCCCTACACTCCCATTTCGCTGGAACCGGGAGATATTGTCAGCTTCGGCCAGCCGGAAAAGGGCATGCGGATGTATCTTTCCGTCCGCGGCGGTTTCAAGGTCGCACCTGTGCTTGGCAGTGCTGCTACGGACACGCTGGCAGCGGTTGGCCCGGAGGCCGTAACGGCTGGCCGCAGCCTTGAGCTGCGCGGCGAAACGGAGGGCTTGTCGAGCGTGTCCCTCCATGAAAGCCGGGCTTTTGAACTGCCCGCAGCCGATGACATCGTCACGCTGGATGTCGTACTGGGCCCCCGCACGGACTGGTTCACACAAAAAGGACTGGATACCCTGACCCGTCAGCTTTGGCGGGTTACACCCCAGTCCAACCGCGTTGGCATTCGCTTAAGCGGTGATGTTGCGATTGAACGCAAGGACAAAGCAGAACTGCCGAGCGAGGGCACGGCGACGGGCGCGATCCAGATTCCCCATAGCGGCCAACCGGTGCTGTTTCTGGCCGATCATCCCCTGACTGGCGGTTATCCGGTTATAGGCGCGGTTGCCGAATACCACCTCGATCTGGCGGGACAGATTCCCGTGAACGCCCAGATCCGTTTCCGCCCCATCGGCCCCTTCGCCGATATCGTTGCCGCCCAAAAGTCCAAGATGCTCTAATGTCTTGTTTTATCGCATTGTCCAGACGCGCAAGCGACGCCGCTTTTACTGGAAATGCTCAAGGTTCGAGGATACCCCCATGCAAAAAGTGCTCATTGCCAATCGCGGAGAAATCGCAGTTCGTATCATCCGCGCATGCAGCGATTATGGTCTTCAGTCGGTGGCCGTCTATGCCGACCCGGATCAGGATGCGCTGTTCGTCCGGCTGGCGGATGAAGCCTATGGGCTGGATGGTGTTCGCCCCGCCGAGACATACCTTGATATTCAAAAATTGATTGATATCGCGAAGCGTTCGGGCGCCGATGCCGTTCATCCCGGCTATGGCTTTCTGTCGGAACGGGCAGAATTTGCCGAGGCCGTGATCGATGCGGGATTAACGTGGATTGGCCCCGATCCCAAGGTCATCAGTGCGTTGGGCGACAAGGTCGAAGCCCGCCGCATTGCGCTGAGCGTCGGGGCACCGCTGGTTGCGGGAACGGAAGGCCCGGTCTCGTCTGCCGCAGAGGTTACGGCCTTTGCGCGGGAACACGGCCTGCCGGTTGCCATCAAGGCAGCCCATGGCGGTGGTGGACGAGGATTGAAAGTCGCGTGGAAAATGGAGGAGGTTGCCGACCTCTACGAGTCCGCCGTGCGGGAGGCGACCGCTGCCTTCGGTCGGGGCGAGTGTTTTCTGGAGCGTTTTCTGGACCGCCCGCGCCATATAGAGGCGCAGGTGCTGGCCGATCAGCACGGAAACGTGCTGGTGCTCGGAACCCGAGATTGCTCCGCGCAACGGCGCAATCAGAAGCTGATCGAGGAAGCGCCTGCGCCGTTCCTGAGCGACGAGCAGCGCCAGAAAATTCATGCTTCGGCAAAGGCAATCTGTGCGGCTGCCGGGTATACCGGCGCGGGAACGGTCGAGTTCCTGCTGGGTGTTGATGGAACCATTTCGTTTCTGGAGGTGAACACGCGGCTCCAGGTGGAGCACCCGGTGACAGAAGAGACCACAGGAATCGATCTGGTCATCGAGCAGTTTCGCATCGCCGAAGGCCTGCCGCTTCGCGTGCTGGAGACGCCCGCGCTTCGTGGCCATTCCATTGAATTTCGTATCAATGCCGAAGACCCCGGACGAGGTTTCCTGCCCACGCCTGGTACCATTATTGTGTTTGATCCGCCATCCGGTCCGGGGGTGCGGCTGGACAGCGGCGTTGTCAGCGGCTCCACGATACCTGGCGTCTTTGACTCGCTGGTGGCCAAGCTGATTGTGACCGGTGCGGATCGCGAGCAGGCACTCCGCCGTGCCCGGCGCGCCCTGAAAGAATTCCGCATCGAGGGTGTGGCGACAGTGCTGCCATTCCACCGGGCCGCCGTGGAGTCGGACGATTTCGTCGGCACCAATGGTTTCAAAGTCCACACGCGCTGGATCGAAACCGACTTTGCCACCACACTGGACGCTATGGAGCGACCGCAGCCGAGCGAGGATGCGTCGCTGGTTCGCACCTATCTGGAAATTGACGGTAAGCGCGTGAGCGTCGGCCTTCCGGCTTCGCTGCTGTCTGGTCTTGGGTCGGTTAACCATGCCGCATCGGCACAGGGGGGTGTTGCCGCTAAGGTTGATGACAACGCCGTATCCGCGCCTGTGTCCGGCACCGTCCAATCTTTGAACGTTAAGGATGGAGCCAGCGTGTCGGAGGGCGATCTTCTGGGCGTGATGGAAGCCATGAAGATGGAAACACAGATCCTTGCGCCAAAAGCGGGGACCGTTTCTGTATGCGTGGAAGAAGGCGCCTATGTTCAAGCCGGTGAGGTGCTGTTCAAATTCTAGCCTTCACGCTGCTTTGCTGTGGGCGCGACCGGATGGCTGGAGATGGGCATCAAAGCAAGCGGCAACGGCGCGAATGATGAAACGGTGATCCGGCCGCACGGCCAGAACACCATTGCTCAGGCTGATTACTCCATCGTCTTCCAGCATGGCAAGACGGTGGTTTCCATTCAGCAGCATGGCGGAATCAAAGCCGTGCGCGCTGGCAATTCTATCCACATCAGCCTTGAAGTCGCACATCAGGCGTTCGATCAGCTCCGCCCGCATCGTGTCCTCAGGCGTCAGTTGATACCCTTTCGTTGTCGCAAGTTGTCCGCTGCCGATCTGACGCCTGTAGACCCCCGGCGGGACTTCATTCTGGACGAACCCGGACGGCGTGCGGCCAATGGCAGACGCGCCAAAGCCGATTAACGTTTGGCAGACATCGGTCGTGTAACCCTGAAAATTCCGGTGCAAGCGTCCCGCCTTCTGGGCCAGAACCATCTCATCGTCGGGAAGCGCGTAGTGATCGAGGCCGATGCGAACATAGCCCGCCGCTTCCAGCGTTGCAGCAATCGCTTCTGCCTGTTCACTGCGCTCTATCGCGCCCGGAAGTGTCATTTCATCAATCAGCGTCTGGTGCTGCTTGAAAGACGGAACATGGGCGTAACCAAACACGGAGAAACGATCCGGCCGCATGGTCACAGCCGCCTGTGCCGTCGCAACGCAGGACTCGACCGTTTGCAAAGGCAGTCCGTAGATCAGGTCAAAGCTGATGTTCTCAATGCCGACATGACGCAGGTGCGTCACCGCTTCCTGTGTCTGTTGTTCGCTCTGCAACCGGTTTATGGCTCTCTGCACGCGTGGATCAAAGCTTTGCACACCCAGACTGGCGCGGGTAACGCCGCCATCTTGCAACGCCTCAACCATGGGCAGTGTCAACGTCCGGGGGTCGATCTCAACCGCGATTTCGGTGGTCGGTGTAAAGATGAAGTTCTGGGCGAGAATGGCACTCAGCCGCCGGAAGGCCTCTGGCGGCATGACCGTTGGCGTGCCACCACCGAAATGAATATGTCCGCATGAAACCTCGGCACCCAGTTGTTCACGCACCATGCGAATTTCAGCACTCACGGTGTCGATGTAATCGAGAATAGGTTTGTCACGGCTGGTAATCGTCGTGTGACACCCGCAGTACCAGCACATTGCCCGGCAGAACGGGATATGAATGTACAGCGAAACAGGGGCATTCTTGGGGATGTGTGCCAGCCAGTCGGCATAAGTGCTTGCGCCGACCACTGGGGAGAATGTGGGTGCAGTGGGATAGCTTGTATACCGCGGCAGGCGCGCCTCGCCATATTTCTCAATCAGCGTCTGCATGGAGGCTTCCCTTTTGGCCAACTACGTTTGATGTTTAGCCCAGATTACCGCAAGACCCGATTGAAGAGTTGAGCAGGATCAAGTGTAAGCGATTTGTTTGCCGCACGCTGCGTTGCGATGGTTGACAATCTGCAACGTCCAAGAGCTTTTGAAAGAATCACTTAACGAATATTTAGTGTCCTCTAAATTAGGCTGCCTTTAGTTTTTAGGGGGGCATTTCAGGTATGATTTTTAGCATTCGCAATACACTGATCGGCATATTTCTGGTGTTCAGCATTGCACTGGCCTATCTGGTTGGAAATCTGACACTCTCATCGGCCAAACGCGCGACCGACTTGTCCGAGGTGGCACATTTGGTGTCGCTGGATCAGGCGCTCTATGAAGTCCTGCTCAGCTTCCGATTGGAGCGCGGGGATGGCGCATCTGCCATCCGGCTTCCCAACCCGGAAAACGGTCCCGTGATTGCATCGGTGCAAGCTGCCCGTTTAAAAGTAGATGCAAGCATGGGAAAAGTGAAGGCGCTCACGGTATCCGTGAAACGTGCGGCCATTCTTACCGCCGTCGAGACCGTGCAACAACGATACGCCGACGCTTTGAAACTCCGGGATAAAATTGACCGCAACACGTCATTGCCGCTCGCTGAACGCGAGAAAGGCCTTGATGAAACCATCCTCACCAGCGGAAGCGAACTTTTGACCGCGTTGGAAACGAGCGCGGTCGCCATTAACAGGCAGGTTCGGCAACTGGATTCCGCTCTGATCGAACTCAGTCAGATTCGCGCGCTCGCATGGTCCGCGCGTTCGCTCGGGGGCGGCGCGGCGATTGTGCTGAATGGTGCCATCGGGTCAAAACGGCCGTTGACGCAGACAGAATATCGACAATTGTTGAAGTACGAAGACAATGCAGCTTATGCCTGGGCCACGGTTGCCGATCTCATAAAGCAGCCGCTCGTACCGGAGCGCTTGCGACAACAGTTTCGCAAATCGGACGAGGCATATTTCACCGGTCCTTTCTCGGTTCAACGTGCTGACATCATCAATGAGCTTGCTGCCGGGCGCGTCGTCAATATGACGCTGGAAAGCTGGCGCTCCATGGTTACACCATCTCTGGTCGAAGTTGCCAATCTGGCATCCGAAACCATGAGCACACTGCGCATGACGGCGGAAAGGATGGGACGGGAGGCCGCGTACGCCGCCGCCGCCTACATGGCTGTCTTCGTCTTGACCCTCGTGCTCTGTGGGGGTGGGATTGCCATTATTCTTCTTCGCATCGTGCGGCCAATCGGTGCGCTGACGCGGTGTATGACTGCGCTTTCCGCGGGAGACCTTTCGGTGCAGGTGACGGGAACGCAGCGCGCCGACGAATTGGGGGCTATGGCGAAATCCGTTGAAGTGTTCCGCAATGCGGGCCTTCGCAACCGTGAGCTTGAAGAACAGGCGGTTGCCAATCGCCAACAGGCCGAGCGGGAGAGCCTGGAACTGCGTCGCCGAACAGAGGCGGAGGCCGAGGAACGGCTGAACCACGCCACTGAAGCCTTGGCGAACGGTCTCAAACGGTTGTCCAATGGGGATATGCTGTGTGAAATCCGTGTATCATTCGGACAGCAGTTTGAATCCCTCCGTCACGACTTCAACACATCGGTTCGCCAATTGCGGGATGCGCTTGCGACGGTCGGACAATCGGTTTCGGTGGTTATTGGAGGATCTCAGGAAGTGTCCGCGGCTGCCGATGATCTGTCAAAACGCACAGAGCAACAGGCGTCATCGCTGGAAGAAACTGCAGCAGCGTTGGAGCAGATAACGGCCAATGTAAACGCAACATTCAAGCGCGCCGGTGATGCACGGGAAACCGTACGTTTGACCCGAGCCAAGGCCGATCATTCCGGCGTGATTGTTCGTGATGCGGTAACCGCCATGGAACGCATTGAGGACTCCTCGCGCCAGATCGGCCAGATTATCGGCGTGATTGATGAAATCGCGTTTCAGACCAACCTCCTGGCGCTCAACGCGGGTGTTGAGGCGGCACGCGCCGGCGAAGCGGGACGAGGCTTTGCCGTGGTTGCCCAGGAAGTTCGCGAACTCGCACAGCGCTCTGCCCTTGCTGCGAAAGAAATCAAGCAGTTGATCGGAAGTTCCGCCTTGGCGGTCGGCGAAGGTGTGAAGCTTGTTCGCGATACCGGCGAAGGGCTGACCGAGATAGAGCGACTGGTTGTTTCCGTAAACGCGCATATGGAAGCGATAGCCACCGCTGCACAGGAGCAATCTGTTGGGCTGAATGAGGTGAATACCGCCGTGAACCATATGGATCAGGCCACCCAGCAGAACGCAGCCATGGTCGAGGAGTTGAATGCGGCGGGCGCCGGTCTGGCACAGGAATGCGTCAACCTCGAGCAGCGGCTTTCGCACTTCAAAACCAAGACAGGTGCCCATTCTCTATAGTGTCCATCGATGAGCGCCGAAAGCTTCGGCGCTCATCGAGACGTCTCTGTGGAGCTTGCTGAGCGATTAGCGAACCAGTTCGGTCGTGTTACGGTTTCGCATCATCATGATACCTGCTACCAGCATAGCTGCGCCCCAGAGCAGAAAGCCAATGTCCCAGTATATCCATTGGTCACGCGGGACGGTTTCGTTGACATGGTGCAGACCGAAGACGTGATGGTCGATGATGCCCTCGACCAGATTGAACACGCCGAAGCCGATCAGCAGGGTTGCAATCAGTTCATAAAACGACCATTCGAAATGCTGCTTGCGGGCGGAACGCCACAGGACAAATAGCCCGGCGGCAGTCAGGATATAGCAACTGGCGTGGAATAGGCCATCAAGCAGCGTATTGAGTTTGAGATTTTCCAGCGTATCAGCCGGATAGCCGGCGCTGGTGGCAATGTGGTGCCACTGTAAAATCTGGTGCAGGACAATGCCGTCGAAGAACCCACCAAGACCAAGCCCCAGCAAAATGCCCCCGGCCCGGGGAAACCGTGTCTGTCTGCGGCTGCCTTCGTTTTTCATGATCTTACCCCCGGAGACATGAGTGTGGTCTCAACGGGCAAATCGACAGGTGAACAGTTGGTTCCGTAGCCCTGTGAACGTAGGCTAAACGCAGCGGTACTCACCAGCCAGCGCATGAATATGGTCTGTGCCGATACCGCAGCAGCCGCCAATAATGCTGGCCCCGGATGCGGCCCACCGTTGAGCCCATGCACCATAGGCATCGGGACCGAGATCGTTGCGCACCTCGGTCAACGTCGCGTTCGCCTCCTCGTCGTCCTGTTGCGAGGGGAAGGCGTTGGCATAGACGCCCACCTGAACATCGGCTCCGAGTGACTGGAATGTAGCATTGGCAGTCTCGATAGCGGCTTCCATGACCTCAGGCATACTGCAATTGAACAGCATGGCCTCGGCGCCAAGGGCTACCACAAGTTCGGCTGCAGCCTTCACCGTTTCATGCGAGCGCAGTTGCGGTTCTGGCAACGCATCGGGCGCCACGTCATCCCGCAGCGTGAAGGAAATCCAGAGCGGCTTACCGGTGTCTTTGATCGCTTCAAACACCGCACGGGCTTCGCTCAGGCTGCTCTGCGTTTCGGCAAGCCAGATGTCGACAGTGGAATTCATGCCTTTAACGAGAACACCAAGATAGTGCTGGGCGCGGTCCGCGTCAAAAAGCTGCGGCTGGTAGGAGCCGAAAACAGGTGGCAGCGATCCGGCGACCAGAATGGGGCGCTCAGTCGAGGCGTCTGCGGCGTCCCGTGCGATTTGTCCGGCGCGCGCGGCCAGTATTTCGCCGTCGCGTTCAAAGCGCTCTTCGCCGATGTGAAAAGGCACGACGGCGTAGCTGTTGGTTGTGATCACATCCGCACCGGCCTTGATATAGTTGTCATGGACGGTGCGCACGAACTCCGGTGCTTCCATCAGCGCCAGTGCCGACCATTCCGGCTGACGGAAAGGTGCGCCAATGCGTTCAAGTTCGCGGCCAGTGCCACCATCCAGAATAAGTCCGCGCCGTGTCATGGTGTTTGTCCTTGTTTAACAGTCTTGCCCCGCAGCGCATCCCGCTCCGCAATGGCATCATCCAGCCAGTTGGGCCGCATTTGCGGAACCGAGGCTATGAGTTTTTCCGTATAGGGGTCGAAAGGTGGGTAAAGCACCTGTGCTTTTGGGCCGTGCCGCACCACACGCCCCTCCAGCATCACGGCAACCGTATCGGCAATGTTGCGAACAATGGCCAGATCATGCGTGATGAACAGATAGGAGGTGCCGAACTCTTTTTGCAGCCGCATCAGCAGATCAAGAATGCCTTCGGCAACCAGTGGGTCGAGCGCGGATGTGGGTTCATCGCAGATAATCAGCTTTGGCTGCGCCGCAAGGGCGCGGGCAATACAAATGCGCTGCTTTTGCCCACCGGATAGCTCCGCCGGATAGCGATGCAGCAGGGTATGCGGCAGTTCGATTTGATCAAGCAGTTCGGTCACGCGCCGTTTCAGCGCCGCACCGCGTAAGCCGAAATAATGGGTGAGGGGACGACCCAGAATTGCTGCAATCGTCTGGCGTGGATTCAACGCGAGATCAGGTATCTGGTTGATGATCTGAATATCCCGCAACGTGGCGGATGTGCGATCGGCAAAATCCGGCTGCAGTGTTTGCCCGTCAAATATCAAGCTACCGTTGGACGCTGGTAGCAGACCGGTGACGACACGCGCCAGCGTCGACTTTCCCGAGCCGGATTCGCCGACAACGGCCAGTGTCTGGCCTGCGCCGAGCACCAGATTGATGCCGTGCAGGACAGGCACGCCTTTGCTGTACCCCGCTTTGATACCGTCGATCGCCAGCAAAGGCGGTGCTGCGTTGACCTGTTCGGGCTTTTCGTGCTGCCGGATGGAAACGAGGTCGCGCGTGTAGCTTTCTCTTGGAGCATGAAAAATCTGGTCCACCGTTCCGCGCTCCACCATTCGTCCATGGCGCAGAACCACTATCTCATCGGCAATCTGTGACACCACCGCCAAATCGTGCGAAATATACAGGGCGGCAGTGCCCGTGCTCGCAATGGCCTGCTTGATTGCCGCCAGAACCTCAATCTGGGTCGTGACGTCCAGAGCGGTGGTTGGCTCATCAAACACGATGAGATCCGGGTGAGAGCAAAGCGCCATGGCCGTCATGGCGCGCTGGAGTTGGCCGCCCGATACCTGATGAGGATAGCGCTCTCCAAACCTTTCCGGATCGGGCAGGCCGAGCAGGGCGAAAAGCTCTTTGGCGCGTGCAATCGCCGCGCGGCGGCCCATCAGCTTGTGCCAGAGCGTTGCTTCGATCACCTGATCCATCAGACGATGCGCCGGATTGAAAGCGGCTGCCGCCGACTGTGCCACGTAGGTTATGGTCGCGGCGCGCACATCGCGTATCGCGTTTGCCGATAAATTAAGGATGTCGCGCCCGTTCAATGTAACGCGTCCGCCCGTCAGGCGCAGGCCATCGCGGCTGTAACCGAGCGCGGCGAGCCCGATGGTAGACTTTCCAGCGCCGGACTCGCCGATGAGGCCTAGCACCCGGCCTCTTTCGAGTTCAAACGATACCCGATCGACGATTGTTGTATCGCCAGCTTTGATTTCAAGATCGGTCACTGTCAGTAGCGTATCAGCCATTGCGATGCGCGCCTTTCAGGCTGCTGGTCTTGTGCAGCATCCAGTCCACGACCAGATTGACGCTGACCACGAGAATGGCAATGGCTGCGCCCGGAATCAAAGCTGCAAACACCCCGAACACCAGACCGTCCTTGTTGTCCTTCACGAGGCTGCCCCAGTCGGCAATGGGCGGTTGGACGCCAAGGCCCAGAAACGACAGGGTGGACAGAAACAGGATTGCGAAGGCGAACCGCAACCCGAGTTCGGCCAAAAGCGGCGATAGAGCATTGGGCAGGATCTCACGGAATACGACCCAGCGCCAGCCTTCACCACGCAAACGGGCAACTTCCACATAGTCCAGAACCACAATGTCAGCCGCAAGGGCACGCGCTATTCGAAAAACGCGTGTCGCCTCCAGCACTGCCATAACCAGAATCAGAACGACCATTGTTTTGGGAAGAACTGCCAGGACAACCAGCGCGAAAATCAGCGTTGGAATGGCCATCATCAGGTCGTTCAGACGCGACAGGACCTGATCGACCCACCCTTGCCGGAAAGCCGCATAAAAGCCGAGCGTGACTCCAATCAAAAAGGCAAGCAGCGTGGCGAGTGCTGCGATGATGAATGTAACGCGCGCGCCCCAGACGAGACGGGAAAACAGGTCGCGCCCAATATTATCGGTTCCAAGCAGGGCTGTTGCTGACGGCGGCTCCCACACGCCACCGACCACAGCAGACACCGGATGGGGCGCCAGCCAAGGGGCAAACAGCGCGACGATGAGGAACACTGCAAGGCCGCCCAGACCCAGCGCCGCCAATGGCGTCATACGGGGTAAACGGTTCATCGTGGATGCCTCAGCCGGGGATTGGCGAGGATCGCCAGCAGATCGGCAACAATATTCAGGCCGATATAGACGGCAGCGAAAATCAACCCTGCGGCCTGCACCACCGGCACATCGCGTTTCGAGACGTGGTCGACCAGATACTGGCCCATGCCGGGGTAAACGAAGATAACCTCCACCACCACAACGCCGACAATCAGGTAAGCAAGGTTCAGCGAAACGACACTGATAATGGGCGACAGCGCATTTGGCAGCGCGTGTTTCCACACCACCCGCCGTGCTGGCAAGCCCTTTAGGATTGCGGTTTCGATATACGGCGAGGCCATGACGTTCAAAAGCGCGGCGCGCGTCATGCGCATCATATGGCCAACGACTGCCAGCACAAGCGTCATGCAAGGCAGCGCCATGACTATCAGCCGTTGAGCAAGAGGCATGGAATCGGACACCGTTGCACTGCTCGGAAGCCAGAAGTGGCTGATCGAGAAATAGGCAATCAGCAGATAGCCGGCGAAAAACTCCGGCAGGGATATGGCGCTCAACGTGACCAAACCAACGGTCCGGTCCACCCATGTCCCCGCATAAAGAACCGATAGGATACCCAACCCCAAAGCAAGCGGCACCGCGATGACCGCTGCCATAGCTGCCAGAAACAGCGTATTCTTAAGACGTGGTGCAATGCTTTTGGCAATATCCTGCCGGTTGCTGTAGCTGCGGCCAAAATCACCCTGTACGGCATTTCCCAACCATTGCGCATAGCGGACGGGGGCGGGCTTTTCCAAGCCGAGATCAGCGCGAATCTTCGCTACCGCCTGCGGTGTGGCCTGCTGGCCGAGCATGGCGGTAGCGACGTCGCCGGGCAAAATCTGGGTTCCGGCAAAGATCAGCACCGAGACCGCCCATAGCAACAGCAGACCGGCAAAGAGGCGTTTGAACAGCAGAGACAGCACCGTGCGTCCCTTGCCCACGCGCGGTGGCAGGGGCGTCAGCGCGCCACTCTGCGTGTCAAATCCTTCAGCCAACAGTCAGTACTTTCATGAGTCGAACTGCTTTAGAGCATAATCCGACCGGAGCGAAGCGAGGATCGAAAAGATTATGCTCACAAATAAATGACTTAGAGCGCCGATCTGATTCAATCAGATCGAATAGCGCTCTAGCGTGAACCGGGAGCGTTGGAAAGATCAAGCGTTAAGCCAGACACGCTCGGCAATGCGATAGCCACTCAGGTCACCGCCGCCGGGTATAGACACGTAGCCGCCCACTTTCTCGCTTGCGGCCGCCAGATTATCGACGAACAGCGGGATGATTTCGCCGCCTTCGTCCACCAGCTTCACCTGCAGGTCGTGGTAGATCTGCTTGCGCTTGCTTTCGTCCAGTTCCACACGGGCTGCGGCCAGCAACTTGTCAAATGCTTCGTCTTTCCACGCTGTTTCGTTCCACGGCGCATCCGACTGGAAAATCAGCGATAGCATCGCATCCGCCGTTGGGCGGACCGACCAGTTGGAAGCAACGAACGGCTTTTTCAGCCAGACTTCATCCCAGTAGCCATCGGAGGGCACACGCTCCACATCCAACGTGATCCCAGCTTTGGCAGCCGATGCCTGAAACAGTTGTGCCGCGTCCACCGATCCCGGAAAGCCGTTATCGGACACACTCAACTGAATGCCGCCGGGTGAACCTGCCTTCTTGAAGTGATAGCCGGCCTTTTCAGGGTCATAGGGACGCTGGGGAATATCGCTGGCGAAGTACGGGTTCCACGACGCAATCGGGTTGTCGTTGCCGATGGAACCGGTGCCCACCAGCAGGCTCTTTTGAAGTTCCTCGCGGTCGATGGCGTATTTCAGTGCCAGCCGAAGATCGACATTGTCGTATGGTGCGGTATCCACCCGCATGGGGAAGCAGAACATGGTGTTTTCTTGCGCGCGCAGGAGTTGCACACCCGGACGCGACGTCAAGCGGCTGACAGCCCGAGGCTCTACACGGTTGATGATGTGGACCTGCCCGCTCAAAAGAGCAGCCATGCGCGCGGTCGCATCGCTCATGGCAATGGTTTCAACCGAATCGACATGACCACGGTCTGAGGCCCAGTAGTTCGGGTTGCGTTTCGTCAAAGCCCGTACGCCGGGCTGAAAATCTTCCAGAATGAATGCGCCGGTGCCGACGCCCTTGTCAAAATCGCCGCCATCGGGGCCAATGCCCATGTGGTAATCCACCAAGGCCGCCGGAAAATCGGCATTGCCCGCATTCAGTGTGATCGTGACTTCATGCGTATCGGATGCCGTAATATCCGTCACCGCCAGCAATTGCCCCTTTCCGCCGGAGCTGCTGTTTTCACCCCGGTGATGGTTCAACGAGTAGACAACGTCCTGTGCCGTCAATTCCTTGCCGTTGTGAAACTGGACACCCTTTCTAAGCTTGAACACCCATTTGCTGGCGTCGGGTGTTGCGGCATCCCAGCTTTCAGCAAGCGAACCAGTCAGTTTACCATCGGGACCGAGTTCCAGCACCGTGTTGAACAGCTGAAAGCCGACCGTGTACATATAGGACTCGGTGTAGAAGGCTGGGTCCAGACGATCCGAACTGGAGGCCGTATCCAGACCAAGGACAAGATGACCGCCCTTGGTGGGTGCCGGCGTCTGCGCCCTCGCACTGCCGGGCAGGAGCAGGCCACCCGTGGCGAGCGTTGCGGACAGCAGGCCCGCTGTCTGCAGGAATGTGCGGCGGGTGGGATGGTAGGAATGATGATCCGGCATGACTGATGGGTCCGTCTTTGGTGTAGCGGGGGTGATGGTGCACCCTGTTTAGAGTTTTCGCTTCGCTCGAGCGCGGAAAATTCTACTAAATTCCGGGAGGCGCGGTGAAGAAAATCCGCTAGGAGAGCAAACGCGCCGCTGCGAGCGACAGGGCCACGACCCCGTGTGCAATGGAGCGTTCGTCCGGCTGATAATCAGAATTGTGCAACTGGTCGTTACGGCCTTCCTGCGACGCGCCGATGCCAAGCTGAAACGCGGGCACCTTTTCGCCAACCAGAGCAAAATCCTCTGCACCCAATGTTGTCTTGCGCTTGACGACCACATCGCCGAAATGGTCACGGATGGCGTCCATCGTTGCGTCCAAAATATGCGGGTCCGAAACCATCGACGGAACGCCGCGCACATAGTTGACCTCGCACGCGACCCGCATCGTTGCCTCGACACCGGAGCAGATGCGGCGTACAGCCGCCTCGATATTGTCGCGGGATTCCCGGTCCTGACAGCGTACGGTTCCCATGATTGTCACAGTATCCGGTATGATATTGTGCGTATTACCCCCGTGGATGGAGCCGATGGTCAGCACCGCCGGTCGCATGGGATCGACTTCACGCGAGATCACCGTCTGTAGCTGCGTGATCAGATGTGCCGTTGCAACAATGGGATCAACCGCCATATGAGGCCGGGCAGCGTGGCCAGAGGCTGCGCGGATGGTAATGTCGAAATCATCCGACGAACCGCCGGAGATACCTTCAATTACGCTGAACGTTCCTGTCGGCTCATCCGGCTGGTTGTGGAAGCCGAGCGCATAATCGACATTTTCGAGCACACCGTCGGCGATCATGGCCGCCGCACCGCTATCGAGCGTTTCCTCGGCAGGCTGGAACATCAGCTTGATGTTTCCGCGCAGTCGCGGCGCAATCTCTTTCAACACGGCGCCGACGCCGATCAGCGTTGCGGTGTGCAGATCATGGCCGCAGGCATGCATCTTGCCCGGCACCTGACTGGCAAAGGGCAGACCGGTCTGTTCCTCAATCGGCAGCGCATCCATATCGGCGCGAATGACAAGGGTAGGCCCCGGTGCGCCACCGGGAATGAAGCCAACGACGCCGGTGCGGCCCACGCCCGTTTGGTGATCGATGCCGAGACGCGCCAGTTCCCCCGCCACGACTCCTGCTGTGCGCTGCACATCAAACCCCGTTTCAGGATGCGCATGAAGATCGCGGCGAATGCCAATCAGATGCGCCTCTTCGGCAGCGGTCAAATCCTGTACCAGTTGATTGAGGTCATTAACGTGGCGTGTCATGAAGCTGTCCTTAACCGTGCATGCGATGCCTGACTTCTCACGGAAGCACTTAATATATACGGGCTTCCGGCGCATCAGGAAAGGGTCAGTGCGTGTCGATACACGGAGAAGGTGGCATTACCTATGGACACATTATCTGGATGTCAAAGCGATTCCGATTTCACTGGAAATGCTTTAGACAAACAGTGACAGCAGCATGATGAAGCCAAGACCAACGACCGAGATGATGGTTTCCATCATGCTCCAGGTCTTGAAGGTTTCAGCGACTGTCATGTTGAAATACTGTTTGACCAGCCAGAAACCGGCATCGTTAACGTGGGACAGGATAACGGACCCGGCACCGGTGGCGAGCACCAGCAATTCCCGGTTGACACCCGGCACCAGCGCGATTACCGGCACGACAATGCCTGCACCGGTGATGGTAGCGACAGTTGCGGACCCTGTTGCGATACGGATAACCGCAGCCACCAGCCACGCCAGCAGGATCGGCGAAACCGATGCCTGAACGGCCATGTTGCCAATGACGTTGCCCACGCCGCTTGCCACCAGCATCTGCTTGAAGCCGCCACCGGCGCCCACAATCAACACGATGGCCGCGACGGGAGCCAGACTATCATTGACGAGCGTTACGATTTTTTCGCGTGAAAAGCCGACCGCCGTGCCGAAGGTGTAGAAAGCGAGAAGCAGGGCAACCAGCAGCGAGGTGATGGGATGGCCGATGAGGTCCATCCAGATGCGCACAACGTTCTGCTCCGGCAGGGCAATATCGGCCAGTGCCTTGAGCAGCATCAGGAAAACCGGCATCAGGATTGTGACCAGCGTGACCTTAAAGCTCGGCAGGCGGCTTGCATCCACATCATCGCGAACGAACTGCTCGACAAGTTCCGGCGAAGCACGGCCGGGAATTTTCTTTGCGATATAGGCGCCGTAAATGGGTCCGGCGATGGCCGCTGTGGGAAGGCCGACGATCAGGCCGTAGAAAATGGTTTTGCCGATATCGGCACCGAACACGCTGATGGCCAGAAGTGGGCCCGGATGCGGTGGCACCAGACCGTGGACGACCGAAAGACCGGCCAGAAGCGGTATGCCGATCTTGACAATCGACACGCCGGATCGACGCGCCACGATGTAGACCAGAGGCACCAGCAACACGAAGCCGATCTCGAAGAACAGCGGTAGCCCGACGAGAAACGCAGCCAGCATCATAGCCCAGTGGACACGCTCCCGGCCAAAGGAGCGGATCAGCGTTTGCGCGATCTGGTCGGCCCCACCGGACTCCGCCATCAGCTTTCCGAGCATGGTGCCGAGGCCCAGCACGATACCCACAAAGCCGAGAACACCGCCGAAGCCATCCTGAAATGACTTCATCACCAGTTCCGTCGGCATGCCGGATGTCAGACCCAAGAAACCCGCGGCAATCGTCAGCGCGATAAACGGGTGTATCTTGAAACGCGTAATCAGCAGCACGAGACCGATAATGGTCACGCCCGCGTCCAACAGGAGATACGTCTCCCGGCTCAATCCGAACATTGAAGTCTCCATGGAGAATTTGGCCGCGCATTGGCGTCTTCTTTGGAAGTTTAATGTTATGCCTTGGCTGCCGATAAGGGCAGGGTACCGCCTGTTGCCGAGGTCTCGCGCCACCATGCAACTGCCTGCCTGGCGATTTCCGCAATGGGTAATGTCGCATCGATGGTGAACACGTTTGTTTCACCCTCCGGGGATTCCAGCGTAGCGAACTGACTGTCGATCAGGGTGGCGGGCATGAAATGGCCGGGCCTGTGGCTGACCCGATCACCGGCAACCTCGCGCGATAGCTTGAGAAAAACAAAACCAAGATTGGGCGTCTCGCTGCGCAAAACCTCGCGGTAGCTTTTCTTCAGCGCCGAGCAGGCGAGAACCGGCAGTTGCCCACTTGCCACCGCGTCGGCGAGCACGGTTGCAAGCCGCGCAAGCCAGCCGGCGCGGTCGTCGTCGTTCAACGGATGACCCTCGGTCATTTTCTTGATGTTTTCCGGCGGATGATAGGAATCGCCTTCAATCATCGTACCTTGAATGGCACGGGAAATGGCCTCGCCGACGCTGCTTTTGCCACAGCCAGCGACGCCCATCACCACGAGGGCGGGTAAAGTTTCCATAATAACCTCCTCCAAGATAGCGCTGTCTGGCTATCTACCAATAACCTCCGGGGGAACGCTGCCAATGCCGTGTGTGCCGAGTTTCCTCCCGCAAAGACGCCCGAAACGACTTTGAGATAGCGCTATCCTAAATCTCACGCTAAAACTTTGCAAGAGGAGGATGGCTGAATGAAAGACACACGATCTCGTGCAACCGGGCGGCCAACGCTTGCCCATGTGGCAGCTTTGGCGGGCGTTTCACAGATTACCACGTCGCGGGCGCTGCGTTCCGTACCGACTGTTGCTCCGGAACTGGTGGAGCGGGTGCGGGCGGCGGCAAAGGCATTGTCCTATGTGCCCAATCCGGCGGCACGCACGCTGGCTTCGGCGCGAAGCCAGTCGATACTGGTGTTGGTGCCAGCCTTGTCCAACCACCTGTTTATTGAGACGTTGGAGGCCATACAGGCGGTTTTTCGTCCACGCGGGTTCGAGATGCTGATTGGTAATTATCATTACGACAGTTACGAGGAGGAGGAGTTGATCCGCAATTACCTCTCACACCAACCCTGCGGTATTCTGCTCACCGGCTTCAAGCGAAGTGCGGTTGCGGCAGACCTTTTGGCAACGTCCGGCGTGCCACGCGTGCAGATGATGGATCTTGGTGGCGACACGGCGTCCGTGTGTGTCGGGTTCTCGCAAGGTTCAGCCGGGCGTGCGGTGGCGGACCATTTGCTGTCGCGCGGCCGTCGGAAACTGGCATTTGTCGGGGCGCAACTGGATGATCGCGTCATGCAGCGCAGAGCCGGTTTTCAGCAGGCAATTGCGGACGCTGGTTTCTCACAGGCGGTCGATATCCTGACGCCGGAACCATCCTCTGTGGACCTTGGCGTAACGTTGTTCAAGCGTCTGCTGGCGGAATGTCCCCAGACGGACGGCGTGTTTTTCTGCAATGATGATCTGGCGTTCGGTGCGTGTTTCGAGGCGCTGCGTAAAGGTATCAGCATACCGCAGCGCCTGTCAGTCGTGGGATTCAACGATTTGCCCGGCGCAAGCCAGATGGTGCCTCGCTTGACGACGGTGCAGACGCCACGCGCCAGCATAGGACGGCAGGCTGCCATCAACCTGCTGAAATTGCTCGATGGAGAAACACTGGATACGGAGCGCGTCGATCTCGGATTTGAGCTAGTTGTGCGTGAAAGCAGTTAGTTGTCCGGAGGGTTTACCGAGCGCCCCAGGTATCGGACAGGCGATATCCCTCCGGCCAGGGGTCCGAGGGGTCCAGCATGTGCTGGTGTGTTCCGGTAATCCAACCCCGTCCGGAAATCTCCGGCAGAACGGCAGGGAGGTGGCCGACCATGGTCGTTCCCAAAATCCTGCCGGTGAACGTTGAGCCAATCAGCGATACCGCTTCCAATGTTTCGCCTTCACGCATCAGCCCGCGCTGATGCAGGACGGCCATGCGGGCCGACAAGGCCGTGCCGGTGGGTGAGCGATCCACCTTGCCGGGCTGTATGGCAACGGCAGCGCCGGCACGCAGACCGTGTTCCGTGCGCGTGACGGGACCGGCAAACAGGCAGAAAGAAAAATGCCGCCAGTCGGGATTGTCAGGATGATGGAAGGCCAACGCCGCATTGGCAGCATTGGTGATGCGCACGCCGAGACGGGCAATATCATGCGCCTCATCCGGCACCAGCGCGAAGCCGATAGTGGCGGCATCGACAATCACGAAACTGTCGCCACCATAGGCGGTATCGACCGTCAGTGTTCCTAGTCCTTCTACTTCCAGTGCTGTATCCAGCGTTTCGGCAAAGCTGGGCAGGTTCTGGACGAAAATACGCTCGGCCTTGCCGTTTCGGCACTCAGCCCGCACCTTGACCAGCCCGCCGGGCGCTTCCAGCGTCAAATGGGTAACAGGCTCTTGCATGGGAATAATGCCGCTATCCAGCAGGACGGTGGCGACGCAGATGGAGTTTGAGCCTGACATGGGCGGCGTGTCCTCCGGCTCCATGATGATGAAAGTCGCGTCTGCCAACGGGTTTTTGGGCGGCACCAGCAGATTGACGTGGCGAAACACGCCACCGCGCGGCTCGTTCAGCACAAAATTGCGCAGCGTCTGGTCTTTGGCAATCCAGCGGCTCTGCTCCCAGACCGTGTCTCCCGGAGGCGGCGTGACGCCGCCCACAATCACATCGCCCACCTCACCCTCGGCATGGGCGGAGATGACGTGAATGGTTTTCGTGCTGCGCATGGTTGTCCCCTTATGAAAGCCAGACCGGCAGGTCAGGTGGTACGCGCCCCGTCAGTGCGGCCGTGACACAGGCAGCCAGACTGCCGAAGCGCACCGCGCGACCACTCAAGCCCGGCCCGTAATGGGCGTATTTGCCGGAATTGGTCATCACAGCACGGGTGCCGACGGGAAAGACAGGCTCGGAGATGGAGCACCAGCACAGGTCAGGCAGAACCTGCACACCACTTTCTTCCAGCCTCGCCAGCGTTCCGTCCCCAAGCGCCTGGGCGATAACTTGATGCCCGGCGGTTACAATCACCGCCACCCCATCTCGCGTCCGCCGACCTGCGAAGGCATCCGCCAGCGCCTGACATTCGCTAAGCGACGCGTGTGGACTGCCGATGGCGACCAGTTCCACCGTTTCCGGCCCGCAATTGAGCGCCGCCCATGCGTGCTGCAGGTCGGCTTGCGTAATGGTTCGATGATCGACCGGGCCAGCGATTGCTTCCGCCGCTTCCGGCGTAACACCTTCGATATGCAGCATGGGGGCGGCGGATGTGGTGCCGAAGGCAGCGCATAGCGCTTTCAAATGATCACGCGAAGGGGCTGCGGAGGCCAGCCCGCGCAGCAGCGCAATACAATCAGGCGCCTTGCTTCCTGCAATGTAACCGATCAGCGGCCAGAAGGCGTCGTCCCAGAAGGCATCATCAATGTGCGCAGGAAGGTGCACGTCTATGATGCGGGTCGCTTTACGGTTGGCTGTGAGGTAGACGCCGGAAAGCGGTGCGCGGCCTGTAAGCGCGATGCACAAATCTAGAAAATCCGGATGCTTGGCCGTGCGCGCGCCAAGCACGGTGTTGGCGTAGATGACCGCATTGGATTCCGCCCATGCAATGGATTCTCCCGCAACAGGCGCACCGTCCAGCAGGTAGGGGGAACAGGTGAAGGTCGGGCGGCAGCCCATGCGCACATAGGCATCTGCCAGCCGTGCTGCCGGTGCGCCGAAGCTTGGCAGCACGCCTTGTTCGGCCCAGTTCGCGTGATCGACGGATATGGCATTCATGGTGGTTGGAATACACACTTGCGCACCCATATCGGCCATGGTTTGCGCAAATGTGAGATTGGCGGGGCTGGCATAAATGCAGCCATCGATATGGCCTTGGGTCACATCGGTCAGACAGTGCGCATCCTGCTGGGCCGCCATCGCGCAGATGATACGCATGGCCTGTCGAACGGCAAGTCCCTGACCGCCGTCCAGCATGGCGCGGTCGGCATCGCTCAGGCGTAACGCGGAGGTCGCAGGCGGAGTGAGCGCAATGGTGACGCCATCGAATTGCAGCGATGTGTCTATGATGGTGGTCGTGTCTGCCCGCTCGATCTTGTCCATCACATCAGGCGATACCCGTACCACCGGAAGGGAGTGGCCGAACATTTCGGCGGCGATCAGCGCCCCCAGGGTTAGCACATCCTCTGCCTCGCTGAAGATCAGCGCAGCCGGGGCTCGGCCCGATAGTGCCATATCAAGCAGCACACCGGAGCCGGAGCACGACCCACGGCTGGAGGGCAGAGCAAGAATTTTGCCAGTCAGACAGTGATCATGCAGCGGGTGGTGGATGTCGATGACCGTACCGGTCGCCGGATCAACCCCGCCCCAAAAGCTCAAGGGTTCACGCGAGGCGATTACCGGCCCATGCGCTGTGCCGGCCAGAATGATGCGGGCCGGGACGGTGTCGCTCATTTGACCACGAAGCCATGCGCGAAGGGGTCGCGATCGTCGATGAAAATGGTGTTGTAGCCGGTCATCCGGGCCCAACCGGCCACGGAGGGGATGATGGCATCGCGACCGGCAACGGTCGTAGCCGCTTCCACCCGTCCTTTAAAGAGCGAGCCTATGATGGATTCATGCACAAACTCGTCCCCGACCTTCAGCTTGCCCTTGGCTGCAAGCTGCGCCATGCGGGCGGACGTGCCTGTGCCGCAGGGGGAGCGGTCGATGGCCTTTTCGCCGTAAAACACCGCATTGCGGGCATGGGCTTGTGGTTGAGTCGGCTGGCCGGTCCACTGGATATGGCTCAACCCCTGAATTTCCGGGTGTTCAGGATGGATAAATTCGTACTTCGCATTCAGCGCCGCCCGCAGTTTCGGGCTCCAGCCGATGAGTTCGCCGGCCGTATGGTCGGCAATGTCGCGGAAGTTCTTCTGCGGCTCGACGATGGCGTAGAAATTACCGCCATAGGCAACATCGACGATGATTTCGCCGAGACCCTCCACCTCCGCCGTCAGCCCTTCAGCATGCAGGAAGCCGGGAACGTTGGTCAGGCGCACTTCTTCCACAAAGCGGCCTTCCTGCCGGTAGGTGATATCCACCTTGCCCGCTGGCGCATCGATGGACAGTTTGCCTGGCTGACGCGGGGTAATCAGCCCGTTTTCAATGGCCATGGTGATGGTGCCGATGGTGCCGTGGCCGCACATGGGCAGGCAACCGGATGTTTCGATGAACAGCACGGCCACATCGCAATCGGGCCGTGTCGGCGGATACAGAATGGAGCCCGACATCATGTCATGGCCGCGGGGCTCATACATCAGGCCTGTGCGAATCCAGTCAAACTCGCGCAGAAAATGAGCGCGCTTTTCCAGCATGGTGGCACCTTCAAGGCGCGGGCCACCGCCGGACACCAGACGCACCGGATTGCCGCAGGTGTGGCCGTCGATGCACGAAAAAGTGTGGTTTGCCATGGTCTAATCCTTGATCAAAAACGTTGCGGCGAGAAGGGTGTCAGATCCAGTGCGCTGGGCTTGCCGGTCAAAAGATCCGCCACCAGCCGGGCCGTACCTGCTGATTGTGTCAAGCCGAGATGCCCGTGCCCGAAGGCGTATAGCACGTTTGCGCTGGCCTTAGCCGCGCCGATGGCGGGGAGGCTATCGGGCAGCGACGGGCGAAAGCCCATCCACTGTTTGCCACCGGACGCATCCAGCCCGGGCAGAAACTCTTGCGCCTTTTTCAGCATGGCCTCAGACCGTCGATAGTTGGGCGGCAGCTCCAGCCCACCCAGTTCCACCGCGCCGCCGACACGCAGACCGGATGTCAGCTTTGTCACCACGAAACCATGCCCGCCGAACGTAATCTGTGTGCGCAGATCGAAAGCATTGTCCGGCAGGGTGGTATTGTACCCGCGTTCCGTTTCCAATGGAATGCGCTCACCAATGGTGCGGGCCAGCCGGTGCGAAAATGCGCCTGCGCACACCACTACCTTTGCGCACCGATAGTCTGGACCGGTCGTGGTGATCGTCACGCCATCGGCGTCAGGTTTCAGCGTCTGCGCCTGCGCTGTTTCCAACCGGCCACCAGTGGCGACAAAATGCTCGGCAAGCGCCAGAGTATAAAGCTTGGGATCGGCAATGGAAAACCAGCCGGGTGTAAACGTGCCGCGCACGAAACGGGGGCTCAGGCCCGGCTGTATGTGTGTCATCTCGTTGGCGTTCAAATGCTCGAACGCGATACCATGGGCCGCGCGCGCCTGCCAGCCGGGCAGTGAGTCCTGAAATTCTGCCTCGCTCTCGTACACCTGAAGATTGCCATCCTTGCGCAGCATGTCTGCCGTGCCGGTTTGCTGCAAAAACGGCTCAAGTTCCGCCTTGGACAGGTCCATCATAGCGGTTTGGGCCGCAATTGCCTGCTCGACACGCGCGGGTGAGCAGGCACGCCAGAACCGCACCATCCATGGCGCTATGCGAAGCGCGTAGGCCGGAGGTAAGGACAGAGGGCCCAGCGGGTCCAGCAACCACTTTGGCGCTTTTTTCAAAATGCCGGGAGAGGCGAGCGGCAAGATATCGGTGAACGCAAAGGCACCGGCGTTGCCAGCCGACGCGCCGGCTGCGGGACCTTCTTTGTCAATGACAGTCACGGTCAGGCCCCGTCTTTGCGCCGCAATCGCGACGGACAGTCCAACGACACCGGCACCGATGACGATTACATCTTGCTTAGACATTGTTTGCCGAACGCATGGAGGCACATTGCATTGACGTCATGACTGATTTTCCATTGTAAATATGGTCGCTATCTATCCTGCTTCGTCTCCTTGAAATCAACTGAAAATACAAAAAATATACAAGATTGGGAAGGTGCATTGGCTTGCGCAGATTTTTGCTTAAGCTAGGCACAACCGGGCAGCATTCGCCGCAGTCGATGAAAGGCATATCATGACAGAAACGACCCTGACAGTTGCGCAACTAACGGACCGCGTCACCGCAGTTTTTCAAAAGGCGAGCCTCAATCCACAACAGGCGGAGGCGGTAACGGAGGTCATTGTGGCCGGCGAACGCGATGCTTGTAAATCGCATGGCATTTTCCGTATCGAAGGCGCATTGCGCACGGTAAAGGCGGGCAAAGTTCAGCCGCAGGCGGTGCCGGAACTGGTTCAGCAGGAGGCGTCGGCCATTGTTCGGGTTAATGCCAAAGGCGGGTTTGCCAATGCTGCCTTTGCGTTGGGCTTGCCGGTGTTGGCTGAGCGCGCGCGCACCCATGGACTGGCGGCGTTGGTCATCAATGACTGTACGCACTTTTCTGCGCTCTGGCCGGAGGTGGAGGC
This sequence comes from Rhizobium sp. CFBP 8762, assembly GCF_014841565.1. Classification (GTDB taxonomy): domain Bacteria; phylum Pseudomonadota; class Alphaproteobacteria; order Rhizobiales; family Rhizobiaceae; genus CFBP-8762. The sequence goes on along the minus strand of NZ_JACYUD010000007.1, from coordinate 8,881 downwards.
CGTTACCGCCCATGGGCTTGCAGCCATGGTCATGTGCCCAAGCTACGCAACGGTTGCGCCCACCGGTGGCAATAAGCCGCTGCTGGGCACCAACCCCTTTGCCTTCGGTTGGCCGCGTCAGGACCAGCCGCCCTATGTGTTTGACTTTGCGACATCGGTTGCGGCCCGAGGCGAAATCGAGCTGCATCGCCGCGCAGGCAAACCCCTGCCGGAGGGCTGGGCGCTGGACGCTGGCGGCAATGCAACCACGGAGCCGGAAGCAGCCCTTGGCGGGGCCATGCTGCCTTTTGGCGGTCATAAGGGTTCTGCGATCGGCACCATGATCGAGCTTCTGGCCGGCATCATGATCGGGGACCTTACCAGCCCGGAAGTGCTGGATTTTTTGGGGTCCACCGCACTGTCACCCAAGCATGGCGAACTGATTATCGCGTTCTCGCCGGAGGCATTCGCAGCGGGGCGCGCGGGTGATCCGTTTGCACGGGCGGAGGTTCTGTTTGACGCGATTGTGGGGCAGGGTGCACGGCTGCCTTCCCAGCGTCGCTTTGCGGCACGAGCAAAATCGGATGTACAGGGAATCGTGTTGAGCGAGGCGGAAATTGTCTATTTGGACCGCCTGCTGGCAGAGGGGCTTGACGCCATCGGCTGATAGCAGAAGGCCCTCTGGTGAGAGGGCCTTTTTTTGGTCAGGGCTTGCAGGTCTGTACAGCTCCGGGGTGCTGGCTCCATTGTGCGTACCATGTTTTGAACAGCGTCAGTTGCGCTTCCACGTAACCGCGCTGGCTTTCCGAAAGCGCATCGCTCTCATTGAAGTGCAATGTGTACTCGCTGTCGCCGTTCAGCACCATCATGTGCTTGAAATAGAGAACGAGATCCGGGCCTTCATCGAACGATGAGAGTACCGCGATGGCCTGTTCCAGTTCAAGGGCGCGCTGGCGCGCATCCGCATCGCCCTTGGCAGCGGCTTGCGCCAGATTGCAGAGGTGAATGACTTCCTTTGGCAGGACATTGCCGATACCGGTGATGGCGCCGGATGCGCCGCAATTGACAAAACCGTGCACCACTGCCGTGTCGACACCCACCATCAGCGAGACGTTATCATCGCGGCTGGTGATGTTCTCAGCGGCATAGCGCATGTCGGCAGGGCCGCCGAACTCCTTGAAGCCAACGAGGTTGTCGTGCTCGGCCCGGAGCGCGAAGAACAGGTCTGCGCGGGTTGCAAAACCGTAGTACGGGCTATTGTAGATCACCGCTGGCAGATCGGGTGCTGCGCTCAAAACAGCCTTGAAATGATCCTTCTGAGCGGCCAGAGACGGGCCCCGCGACAACACCCGAGGGATAACCATGAGGCCGTGTGCACCAACTTTCTGGGCGTGGGCCGCATGGGCCACGGCCAAGGCGGTGTTGACAGCCCCGGTCCCAACGATCACCCGCACGCCAGCTTTCACCAAACGCTCAACGCCTTCCATGCGCTGTGCGTCGGTCAAGAGCGGCCAATCGCCCATCGAGCCGCAATAGACCACGGACGACATGCCATGTGCAATCAACTCCTGCGCCTTGCGCACGAGTGCGTCATAATCGGGCATGCGGTCCGCAGTGCAGGGCGTCATCAAGGCGGGTATAACGCCGGAGAAAATATTGGCTGTCATGGCACATCCTTTGGTCGGTTTCACGATGGAGCCTTCGCAAAGCGCTCAAGCAGCCATCCGTTTGTAGCCATATTAACCTCTGTATTTTATTTGTCGACAAGATTTATTCGAACGGTCCCCGGTAAAACAGGAACCGTTTTTGATAGGTTAGCCGTTAAAACTCGCTCCATTCCGGTTTCAAAGCCGCATTGCCGCTTGTCCTGAAGCGGGGCAGGGGTGCGGTGCGTGCCGCGAGCGTATGTGTCGGCGCACCGGTTTCGGCCAGTTGAAACTGTCCAACCAGTTCACGCAGACGTTTGGCCTCGGTGGCCAGGGTTACGCTGGCGGCGTTTGTTTCTTCCACCATGGCCGCGTTTTGCTGGGTGACCTGATCCATCTGGTTGACGGCTGTGTTGACTTCCGAGAGGCCGACTGACTGCTCCCGTGCAGCGGTGGCTATGGCAGACATATGGCCGTTGATGGAAATGATGAAACCCTCGATGGTTTTGAGCGAAGCCCCGGTTTCGCTGACCAGTTTCACGCCCATCTGCACCTGCGAGCCGGAGTGGCGGATAAGCTCCTTGATTTCCTTGGCAGCACTGGCTGAACGTTGTGCCAGTTCCCGCACTTCCTGTGCAACAACCGCAAAACCTCGGCCGGCATCTCCCGCCCGGGCTGCTTCAACGCCTGCGTTCAAAGCCAAGAGGTTCGTTTGGAATGCAATCTCGTCTATAACACCGATGATGCTGGAAATCTGGTTTGAGGATTGCTCAATCCGGCCCATGGCGTTGACTGCGTCCGCTACAACGATGCCCGACTGCTCGGCACTGGCATTGGCCTGCTCGGCGATTTCCCGCGCCTCATCCACGCGCTTGGACGATGTGCTGACATTGACGGTAATCTGATCCAATGCTGCGGCCGTTTCTTCCAGCGATGCGGCCTGCTGCTCCGTCCTGCGTGACAGGTCATCCGCGCTTTGGCTGATTTCCCGTGTGCCATCATCCAGATGCAGGGTGGACTGCGATACGGCGAGAAGCGTTTTGCCAAGCTGATTGACCGCTGCATTCAGGTCGTGGCGTAAGGCCTCAAAGTCCGGCGAGAAAGGCTCCGTCAGTTCAAAGTTCAGCTCGCCCGCTGCCAGACGGCGCAGACCACCGGCCAGCCCTGCCGTGGCCTGTTCCAGACGGGCCTGTGCAGCGGCTTCTGCATCTGCGGTTACACGAATGCGCTCCGCTTCCTGCGCACGGCGGGCCTCCTCCGCTTCAAGCTCCAACTGCCTGTTATGAATCGCCGCCTGGCGAAACACTTCAACGGATGCAACCATCTGCCCGATTTCGTCGCGGCGGTCAGCTCCTTCGATCTGGACGCTCAGATCACCGTTTGCCAGCTTGCGCATGGTATGGTTGATGTTCGTCAGGGGCGTGGTCACTCCTCGCGACACGATCCAGAGACAGGCGGCCACAATGAGCGCAGAAATGGCAGCCAAACCGAAAATCAGCATATTGCTGCGTGACCGTGATACCTCAGCCCGTGCATATTCCTGCTTGGCGACGCGCAACTGCAGTGCCACAAGATCGGCAACCGGTTTTGCAAGAGGGTCGATGATGGGAAAAAGGCGTTGCACCACGAAACCATGCAAGCGCCGCTGATCTCTGGCAGCGACGATGGCGCTCAACTCCTCAAGAGGCTGGCGCGAGGCTTGGCGCATGCGTTCAAACTCTTCGACGATGACGCGTTCTTCATCCGTCATGTGGGTCGCGTCATAAGCCGTCCACGCGGTTTCGATGGCAGTTGCGGATTTGGTCAGGTTTTCCTGCCCTTGCTCCCAGGACAGCGTGCCGCTGTCCAGTTTGTGTGCTGTATCGACAATGTCGACGGCGTAACTGTCGCCGATGGTCTTGAGCAATGCGAGTGGCTGGACCCGGTCTTCAACGATGCTGCGGGTGCGTTCGGACGCCGATTGAAGGGACAGGAAGGCTAGAATGGACGTGCTGAAGAGAAGAAGGGCAAGTGCGCCCAAGCATGCGAAAAGCTTGAATCGTATCGTCATGATCACTGACTATCCGTAGAGATTCGGGATTTGCCAGCATCATGCTTGCTGTCAACAAGCGGGCAAAGGTGCAGGGACACTTCGAAGTGCAATGGAACGCCAGCGAGACGCTGCGCCAGTTTTGCTCATTTCGAAGTCGGAATGAAGGTCCGGAGCTGCATCCTGAAGCGTTTGTGTTTAAAAGTCGTATATTGCACGGCAGATTTTGCCTAAAACTACGGCTGATCCAAATATGGTGATTGTTATAGAGGGCTCTTACCGTTTGTTGGTGAAGCGTGCATTGCCCAGACCGGTACCAATTGTCACGACGCCCCACTCGTCCACATCCTGCATAAACGGGATTTGTGACAATCCCTGCACCACGGCATCATTGTGAATGATAACAAAGGTCTCGTGATCGTCAATTTCGGGTATAGCGTCCTTCAGCGCGACGGCCAAATTGAATGTTTCGCTTTCCCAGTTTCCCCCTGGCAGGTTTTGTCCACCGCGTTTGATGGAGCCATCGGCTTCTATAATTCCCGGGCAGGCAACGCCAATCACCGGCGCTGGCTCGAATTTTTCTTTATCGGCGGCCGCAATCAGGTTGCGGATCATATCGACCAACTGTTCAATCATTCCGCTGCGCGAAGGATCGTCGTCCGCATGACGCCAGATTTCCGATTTCCAGACTTCCGCCTTGGACAGGTCCTTGCTGAGATTGCTGTTGAGTTTCACAATGCCTGCGCGCACATTGGTGCCGCCGATATCGACCGCAATCATGGCCTGGTGACCCTTCAACATCCATGATGGCATGAGGTGTGCGGCGCCAATCAGCCCGGCGTCGTCGGGATGGTGATGGATTGGCTGCAGCGTCACATCCAGACCATCGGCCTGCAGCAGCAGGGAGGCCCGCGCAATGGCAAGTTCCCCGGCGGCACTCTCTTTAAAGCCGCCGCCAACCATCACACGTTGCGTATCCTTCCACGCCTTCTGGCGCATATAGGCCTTCAAAATCTTTGCCAACTGGCGTGCGAAGTCATCTATAGCACTGAGGATAAGCGCAGCCGCGTCACGGTCTGGCCCTGTCAGAGCCTTGTCGATATCTTTTTTGGACAGATCGGTGGTTTTGGTTTCGCCGAAGGGGTCATGGCCCGACTTACCGACCAGCTTGCGCCAGTCGTCCAGAAAATCAATGAAAGCGGATTTGTTCGCCTTATCGCCGATAAAGCCATCCTTGTCACGAAGCTCCAGATTGTAGCTATCCACCGTCACCGATGGCAGTTCCACGGCTCCATGATGGATAGGCATCGCCGGATTTTGCTGCGCGTCCACTTTCCCCTTGGCCATTCGTTTCCCTGCGTATTGAGTGCTGACGCCCACAAACGCAAAACGCGGGCAGAGGTTCCAAAAGCCCTCGCCAAATCCTAAACCTTGTCGAATAAAATCAGAGGCCTAGCTTAGATCACCGAGATTAAAACATGTAAAACCTTGAGGCACATGCCATGCAGGACGAAGAAACCATCCAGTCAATCCTGAGGGTTTTGCGGGGAGAGCCGGATCGCTGGGCTTTGTTTCTGGATATTGATGGTACGCTTCTCGATCTGGCGCTGACCCCGGAGGGCATTTTCGTGCCACCGGATTTGCCGCCGGCGCTCAACGCAGTGTCGCAGAAGCTCGGCGGTGCGCTGGCGTTGGTTACGGGGAGGGCGCTGCCCTTTGCAGATAGTCTCTTTGCTCCGTTTCGCTTTCCCGTGGCCGGCTTGCACGGCGCCGAAATGCGCTTGGCCAACGGCCTTGCTTTGCTGGCGCAGGCCCCGCCGGCATTCGAAGCTTTAAAACAGGCGCTGACGGAAGAGGCCAGCCAGTGGCCGGGCGTGTTGATTGAGGACAAGGGTGCTGCCGTCGCTGCCCACTATCGGCTGGCGCCTGAGTTCGAGCACATATTAAGTACGCGCATGCAGGTCTATGCAGAGCGGGCAGGCCCCGATTGGACCTTGCAACTCGGTAAAATGGTCTACGAAATTCGTCCCTCGAAGGCGAGCAAGGGCGAGGCTATCCAGCGCTTTATGCTGGAGCCACCATTCGAGGGTCGCCTGCCCATGACGCTGGGCGATGACCTGACAGACGAGTCGATGTTTCTCGCAGCCAATACCAACGGCGGATACTCGGTGCGAGTGGGCACACAATCGCCGGAGACGCATGCGGTGGGCCGTCTGACGGGACCGCAGGATGTGCGGCGGATCATCGAACGTCTGGCCAGCAATGCGTGAGCGCGTCCTAAAGGAACAAAACCGGTTGGCGCGGTGTTTCGCACCATGATGCAGTAGGAGTTCACCATGGCACCCCGGTCCTTTTGGAAAGGTTATCTGAAATTGTCGCTGGTGACGTGCCCGGTATCGATGATGCCTGCCACGACCGATGCCCAAAAAGTCCGTTTTCACACCTTGAACCGCGCGACCGGCAATCGTGTCGTGAGCCGTTACATTGATTCCGAAACAGGCGAGCCTGTGGAAGAGGATGACGAGGTTAAGGGGTACGAGCGCGGTGAAAATGATTACGTCATGCTGGAGGACGACGAGATCGACGCGGTGGGGCTGGAAAGCACCCGCACCATCGATATCGACATGTTTGTGCCGCAGGAATCCATTGAATGGATCTGGTACGATACCCCGCACTATCTAACGACAAATGACAAGGTTGGTGAGGAAGCGTTTGCCGTCATACGCGAAGCCATGGCCCAGAATGGTGTTGTTGGCATCTCGCGGGTGGTGATGTATCGGCGCGAACGTGCTGTTATGCTTGAGCCGCGCGGAAAGGGTATTATCCTTTGGACCTTGCGCTATGGCGACGAGGTGCGCGCTGCCGAAGACTATTTTAAGACCATTGGGAGCGACAAACCGGAATCCAGACAGCTCGCGCTGATGAAATCGTTTATCGACGAGCGCTCGAAGCCTTGGGATCCTTCGATCGTCGATGATCCAGTGCAAGACAGGCTGCTCGAAATCATCGCCGAGAAGAAAAAGGGCAAGGCCAAAAAGAAGCCAAAAGCCAAGGCAAAGGACGATTCAGAGCCCAAGGCCACCAACGTCATCAGCATTATGGATGCGTTGAAGAAGAGCCTTGAAGGCAAGTCATCAAAGTAGCACGAACCGTATGGTGTTAACTGGCCTTCTTGGCTCTAGCAGGCTTGGCTTTCGCTTCAGCTGGCTTCTTGGTCGGCTTTGCCTTCGCCTTGCTTTTCGCAGGCGGTTTGCCCAGTGCTCCCGCACTTTGCCTAAGCGCGTCCATCAGGTCGACAACCTTATCCTTCGCTGGCTCCGGCTTGCGTTCGATCTTGCGCCCTTCGAGCTTGGCCTTCACAAGTTCCGCCAAGGCATCCTCATAGCGGTCATCAAATTTTGATGGATCGAATTTACCCTTCTTCGTGCCAATTATATGCGTCGCAAGATCCAGCATCTCGCCTTTCAGCTCGAGCTCGGGCATATCCTCGAAAGCCTCGTCAGCGGAGCGGACCTCATAATCAAAGTTTAGCGTCGACGCGATCAAACCATCGCCATGGGGTCTGATTAGAACTGTCCGCACCCGGCGAAACAGCACTGTGTTTGCTATTGCTGCGGATTTTTTTGCACGGAGTGCTTCGCGGATCAGGCAGAATACCTCATGCGCCGCCTTGTCAGTTGGGGCAAGATAGTAAGGCTTGTCGAAGTAAACATCATCAATGTCGGCATTCGCAACGAAGGCCTCTACATCCAGCGTCTTGTCGCTTTCCGGTACAGCCGCCGCGACTTCATCGGCTTCGAGCATGATATAGTCACCATCGGTAACCTCATACCCTTTAACCTGATCGTCGCGTTCCACGGGCTTGAAGGTTTCGCTATCCACGAACTCGCGGCGCACCCGGTTGCCGGTTTCCCGGTTCAGTGTGTGGAAGGCAATTCGATCGGATGTTGAGGCAGCAGTATAGAGCGCAACCGCGCAGGTCAGTTCGCCAACTTTAAGATAGCCTTTCCAGTTCGCGCGCGGTGCCAAATCCGTCTCTCCTGATTAACTCCCAGAATGCGTGAACCGTTAGAATGGTTCCGCCCGAAAGCGGCGTCTAATGATCGCTCAAGCGGCGTCATCCAGCAGTTGCGCCCGCAACTCCATCGAGAGGGCAGGGTCGACGCTCATATCGGCCCGGATCAACCCGTGGCTCCAACGGTTGCGTGACCTTGGCGCGTGCCAGGGCGGACAATCCACGATTGGATACCAACAAACACCGGCCACAACCACGCCCTTATCCTGCGCAATGCGCACTTCATCAAGCACATGGCGCATCCAGCGTCCTTTATCGAAGCCCGGATAGCGCGCATGATGAACCCTATGCCCATCATGCCAGCTCGTTTCAGAAACCATCACCGGCTTCCCGTAGCGTCGCCAGGTTTTAAGCAGCACCTTTGAAAGGGTGGTTCGTGCTGTATGTGGGTAATAGTTCACCCCCACCACATCCACATGCACCGCGTTCACGATGTGGTCGGTTGCTTCAAACTGCCGTTCACCGATACCAACAATCGGATCATTGGTTAGGATCCGTACCGATGGATGGTTGTCATAGGCGGCTCGCGCCATGGCAATGGCCGTGTCGATAGCCTCGTGACGCGGGATACGCGCAATAAACGGATAGAGCGACGGCTCGTTGACTGGACACAGCCAGAGGGGAGCATCTCCATGGACCGCGTACGCCGCTTGAGCCACGCTGGTCGCATAAGCGGATGGATCGTCTATGCGATGGTAGTGAGACAAATCCCATACCATCTCGACACCTTCCTCTCGCGCAATGCGAAGCCGCCCGACAACATCGTGGCCGGGCACCAGTCCATCGCGACCCGAAAGAAGCCCGTGGTCGCGCGCATGTCTGTAGTGCTCACGCATGCGGCGTTCGGGCGTATGACCAGTGCTGCGCAACAGATCATGGCAACCGCCATGCACAAGCCCACATTCAAACCCTGCAAGGGTAAAGCTTCGAAACATTGTTTTCTCTGGGTGATTTGGCACAATCTGCGCTCTGGACGTCTACCTATCAGCTTTCATCGGGTTGTGGAAGAAAGCGCTTGCAATCTTGGACAGTTTTGTTAACCTTTTGGTCATACTTGCAGAACCGTCTGGATCACATTATTTCTTGAAATTTCAACCACTTGCACGATTTTCATAAAAACGTTGCAATATGTGTTTGACATTTTTTGGGGTG
>NZ_JACYUD010000006.1 GCF_014841565.1 Rhizobium sp. CFBP 8762 | reverse complement strand
CTGCGCTTCGCGATCCGTGAAGGTGGCCGTACCGTCGGCGCCGGCATCGTGGCATCCATCGTCGAGTAATCGCTCTTGTATTGAGGGGTGGGGGCTGGTATCAGCGCCCACCGACTCATGATTGAGTGACAGACTAGTGACATGTGTGAACGAACTTTGGTTCACACAGGAACAATAATAAGGACAAGTCGAATGAACGGCCAGAATATCCGCATCCGCCTCAAGGCGTTTGACCACCGGATCCTCGATGCCTCCACGCGCGAAATCGTGTCGACGGCCAAGCGCACCGGTGCCAGTGTGCGTGGGCCAGTGCCGCTGCCAACCCGGATTGAAAAATTCACGGTTAACCGGTCGCCGCACGTCGACAAGAAGAGCCGCGAACAGTTCGAGATGCGGACGCACAAGCGTCTCCTCGACATCGTTGACCCGACGCCACAGACCGTAGACGCGCTGATGAAGCTCGATCTGGCCGCTGGTGTTGACGTGGAAATCAAGCTTTAAGGCGCCGCCTTAGGGGAAGGATGAACCGATGCGTTCAGGTGTGATTGCACAAAAGTTGGGTATGACGCGCGTCTATAACGACGCTGGCGAGCATATCCCTGTAACAGTGTTGCGGCTGGAAAACTGCCAGGTGGTAGCTCAGCGCACAGAAGATAAGAATGGCTACACGGCGGTACAGCTCGGCGTTGGTCGTTCCAAGGTAAAGAACACGTCCAGCGCGTTGCGTGGCCACTTCGCTGCCGCAAACGTTGAGCCGAAGGCCAAGGTTGTCGAGTTCCGCGTATCGGCGGACAACATGATTGACGTTGGTGCTGAAATTACGGTCGCTCACTTCATCGCCGGCCAGCTGGTCGACGTGACGGGTACGACAATCGGTAAGGGTTTCGCCGGTGTTATGAAGCGTCATAACTTTGGCGGTGGTCGTGCGACGCACGGTAACTCAGTATCGCACCGTTCGCACGGTTCGACTGGTCAGCGCCAGGATCCCGGCAAGGTGTTCAAGGGTAAGAAGATGGCTGGTCACATGGGCCAGACACGCATCACAACCCAGAACCTTGAAGTTGTTTCCACGGATGAAAATCGTGGCCTCATTCTGGTAAAGGGTGCAGTGCCCGGTTCCAAGGGTGCCTGGATCGTTGTTCGTGACGCCGTCAAGGCGAATGTACCGGACAACGCTCCGCGTCCCGCCGGTATTCGTGCAGCATCGAATGAGGGAGCCGAATAATGGATCTCACCGTCACAACCCTCGAGGGGAAAGACGCCGGAAAGGTTTCGCTCTCCGATACCATTTTCGGCCTCGAGCCTCGTGAAGACATTCTCGCCCGCATGGTTCGTTGGCAGCTCGCCAAGAAGCAGCAGGGCACACACAAGACCAAGAGCCGCTCGGAAGTTGCTCGCACCGGCGCAAAGATGTATAAGCAGAAGGGAACGGGCCGCGCTCGTCACCACTCCGCCCGTGCACCTCAGTTCCGTGGTGGTGGTCGCGCTCATGGTCCGGTTGCTCGCAGCCACGCTCATGATCTGCCGAAGAAGGTGCGCGCATTGGCTTTGCGTCATGCGCTGTCCTCCAAGCTTCGTTCAGAAGATTTGATCATTGTGGACCAGCTTGTTGCCAATGAAGCCAAGACGAAATTGCTGACTGGCACCTTGTCCGGCCTTGGCATTACCAATGCTCTGTTCATCGGCGGTGCGGAACTGGATAGCAACTTCAAGCTTGCTGCCCAGAACATTCCGAACATCGATGTTCTGCCGATTCAGGGTATCAACGTTTACGACATTTTGCGCCGTGGAAAGCTTATCCTTTCCAAGGATGCTGTCGAAGCTCTTGAGGAGCGGTTCAAATGACTGATCTTCGCCACTACGACGTGATCTTGTCACCATCGATCACTGAAAAGTCGACACTTGTTTCCGAGCAGAACCAGGTTGTCTTCAATGTTGCCAAGGGTGCTTCCAAGCCCGAAATCAAGGCCGCCATTGAAGCACTGTTCGGTGTTAAAGTTAAGGCTGTTAACACTCTGCTACGTAAGGGCAAACTGAAGCGTTTCCGTGGCTTCGCCGGTCGTCAGCGGGATGTCAAGAAGGCTATCGTCACATTGGCTGACGGTCAGACTATCGACATTTCCACCGGACTCTAAAGGTTAGGCCCAGTCGGGTAAAACACCCAAAAGGGAACAAGAAAATGGCATTGAAAAGTTTCAATCCGATCACCCCGAGCCAGCGTCAGCTGGTGATCGTAGACCGGTCTGGCCTCTACAAGGGCAAGCCTGTCAAGGCTTTGACACAGGGTCTGTCGTCAAAGGGTGGTCGTAACAACCTTGGTCGCGTCACCGTACGCTTCCAGGGTGGCGGTCACAAGCGCACCTATCGTCTCGTTGATTTCAAGCGTCGCAAGTTTGAAGTCGAAGGCACGGTTCAGCGTCTTGAGTATGACCCCAACCGTACTGCGTTTATCGCTCTCATCTCCTATGCTGATGGTGAGCAGGCCTACATCTTGGCGCCTCAGCGTTTGGCTGCAGGCGACAAGGTCATCGCCTCCGAAAAGGCAGTTGACGTCAAGCCAGGCAACACGATGCCGCTGCAGTACATTCCGGTCGGCTCGATCATCCACAATGTGGAAATGAAGCCTGGCAAGGGTGGACAGATGGCTCGTTCCGCTGGCACATACGCCCAGCTGGTCGGTCGCGATCAGGGCATGGCAATTCTGCGTCTGACGTCTGGTGAACAGCGTCTGGTGCACGGCTCTTGCCTTGCAAGCATTGGTGCTGTATCGAACGCCGATCATGGCAACATCAACGATGGTAAGGCGGGTCGTTCTCGCTGGCGCGGCAAGCGTCCTCACGTTCGTGGTGTCGTTATGAACCCGGTTGATCACCCGCATGGTGGTGGTGAAGGTCGTACGTCTGGTGGTCGTCATCCGGTAACTCCGTGGGGTAAACCCACCAAGGGTAAGCGGACTCGCTCCAACAAGGCGACCGACAAATTCATCATGCGCTCGCGTCATCAGCGCAAGAAGTAAGAGAGGAAGTCTCAAGTGGCTCGTTCAGTATGGAAAGGTCCGTTTGTTGACGGCTATCTTCTCAAGAAAGCTGAGAAGGTTCGCGAAGGTGGTCGTAACGAAGTGATCAAGATGTGGAGCCGTCGCTCCACCATTCTTCCTCAGTTCGTCGGACTCACATTCGGTGTTTACAACGGTAGCAAGCACATCCCGGTTTCCGTTTCCGAGGATATGGTTGGACACAAGTTCGGTGAATTCTCTCCGACCCGGACCTATTATGGTCATGGTGCGGACAAGAAGGCAAAGAGGAAGTAACGATGGGTAAGGCAAAAGCCGAACGTCGGCTGAAGGATAACGAGGCGCAAGCAATTGCGCGCACGATCCGCGTCAGCCCTCAAAAGCTCAACCTTGTCGCGGCTTTGATCCGCGGCAAGAAGGTGGAGCGTGCACTGGCAGAACTTGAGTTCTCCCGCAAGCGTATCGCTGGCACGGTTCGCAAGACTCTCGAATCGGCAATTGCCAACGCGGAAAACAACCATGATCTGGATGTGGACGCGCTGGTTGTTGCAGAGGCGTATGTTGGACGGTCCATCACCATGAAGCGTTTCCACGCTCGTGGTCGTGGTCGCGCATCGCGCATCGAGAAGCCGTTCTCGCACTTGACGATCGTCGTTCGTGAAGTTGAAGCGCAAGGGGAGGCCGCATAATGGGTCAGAAGATCAATCCAATCGGTTTCCGCCTCGGCATTAACCGTACCTGGGACAGCCGTTGGTTCGCCGACAATGCTGAGTACGGCCAGCTTCTTCACGAAGACCTGAAGATCCGTGCCTACCTGATGGGAGAGCTGAAGCAGGCTGGTATTTCCAAGGTCGTCATTGAGCGTCCACACAAGAAATGCCGCGTGACCATTCACTCCGCTCGTCCAGGCCTGATTATCGGCAAGAAGGGCGCAGACATCGAGAAGCTCCGCAAGAAGCTGTCCGAGATGACCAATTCCGAGACGCACCTCAACATTGTTGAAGTCCGTAAGCCGGAAGTGGATGCCACGCTGGTTGCCCAGTCAATCGCGCAGCAGCTTGAGCGTCGTATCGCGTTCCGTCGCGCTATGAAGCGTGCCGTTCAGTCCGCAATGCGTCTTGGCGCCGAAGGCATCAAGATCACCTGCGGCGGTCGTCTTGGCGGTGCGGAAATTGCGCGTACGGAATGGTATCGTGAAGGCCGCGTTCCATTGCACACGCTGCGCGCTGACATCGACTACGGCACGGCGGAAGCTGAAACAGCGTTCGGTATTTGCGGCATCAAGGTCTGGATCTTCAAGGGCGAAATTCTTGAGCACGATCCAATGGCTTCGGAACGTCGCGCAGCCGAGAGCGATGCTCAGGGCGGCAACAGCAACCGTCGCCGTGAAAACGCTTAAGTTCGCTTAGGCAAGCAGTTCGGAGAAGAAGAAAATGTTGCAGCCGAAGCGTACGAAGTACCGGAAGCAGTTTAAGGGCCGCATCAAGGGCATCGCAAAGGGCGGTTCCGATCTCGCATTTGGCGAGTTCGGTTTGAAGGCTCAGGAGCCTGATCGCGTCAATGCACGCCAGATTGAAGCAGCACGTCGTGCGATCACTCGTCACATGAAGCGTGCCGGCCGTGTGTGGATCCGTATTTTCCCGGATGTTCCAGTCACCGCAAAGCCTACCGAAGTCCGTATGGGTAAGGGTAAGGGTTCTGTCGAGTATTGGGCAGCCAAGGTTAAGCCGGGCCGTATCATGTTTGAAATTGATGGCGTCAGCGAAGAACTAGCCCGTGAGGCTCTTCGTCTTGGTGCTGCCAAGCTCTCTGTTAAGACGCGCTTCGTGCAGCGTATCGCAGAGTAAGGAGAAACAGCATGAAAGCCTCAGACGTTCGCGCATTGAGCGCCGACCAGCTGAATGAAGAGCTTGCCAAGTTGAAGAAGGAGCAGTTCAACCTGCGCTTCCAGAAGGCAACCGGCCAGCTCGAAAAGTCTTCGCGTATCCAAGAGGTCCGTCGTGACGTCGCGCGCGTGAAAACCATCGCCCGCCAGAAGGCGGCGGAAGCCAAGGCCTAAAGGACCAATTAATATGCCGAAACGCGTTCTGCAGGGCGTCGTCGTCAGCGACAAGAATGACAAGACTGTTGTCGTTCGCGTCGAGCGTCGATTCGCACACCCGATCTTTCAGAAGACCGTTCGTCGCTCGAAGAAGTACAAGGCTCACGATGAAAACAACCAGTTTAAGGTTGGTGATGCCGTAGCCATCGAGGAATGTGCGCCAATTTCCAAGGATAAATGCTGGACGGTCGTGATCGCCCAGGCATAAGTTCAGAAGATTTCCATCGGGCCTTGCGGTTTGATGAAAAATCTGTATGAAACACGGACTTGAAGCAGGAGACGCTCACAATTGAGCGTCTTTTGTTTTGCACTTATTTAGAACGCCGGGCGAGGGGGTACAGACCCAACCGGCTCGGTAGCAACAAAAAGGCGACCTGACATGATTCAGATGCAAACAAACCTCGACGTGGCGGATAATTCCGGCGCACGTCGTGTCATGTGCATCAAGGTGCTGGGCGGCTCAAAGCGGAAATACGCTTCCGTGGGCGACGTTATTGTCGTTTCGATCAAGGAAGCCATTCCGCGTGGCCGCGTGAAGAAGGGTGACGTTATGAAGGCCGTCGTGGTTCGTACCGCGAAGGACATTCGTCGGGCTGATGGCAGTGTCATCCGTTTCGATAATAACGCCGCTGTTCTGATCGATAACAAAAAAGAGCCGATCGGCACCCGTATCTTTGGACCGGTTCCGCGCGAGTTGCGCGCCAAGAACCATATGAAGATTATTTCGCTGGCTCCAGAAGTACTGTAAGGACCAACGGACATGCAAAAAATTCGTAAAGGCGACAGTGTCGTCGTGCTTACCGGTAAGGACAAGGGTCGTACCGGCGAAGTGATCCAGGTAATGCCAAAGGAAGATCGTGCTGTTGTGCGTGGCGTCAATATGGTGAAGCGTCACCAGCGCCAGACCCAGAGCCAGGAAGCCGGCATTGTCAACAAGGAAGCGTCTATCCATTTGTCCAACCTTGCTGTTGCCGGTAAGGACGGAAAGCCGACACGCGTTGGGTTCCGTGTTTTGGAAGATGGAAAGAAGGTCCGTGTGGCCAAGCGTTCGGGAGAAGTGATCGATGGCTGATACCAATTATGAGCCTCGTTTGAAGAAGGAATACGTTGAGCGTATTCGTTCGGCTCTCCAGGAAAAGTTTTCTTACGACAACGTCATGCAGATCCCGCGTCTGGACAAGATCGTGATCAATATGGGTGTTGGCGAAGCAACTGCTGACTCGAAGAAGCCTGCTATTGCTGCTGCTGATCTGGCTGCGATCGCCGGTCAGAAGCCTGTCGTGACGCGGGCTCGCAACTCGATTGCTGGCTTCAAGCTTCGCGAAGATATGCCAATCGGCGCTAAGGTTACCCTGCGCGGCGTTCGCATGTATGAATTTTTGGATCGTCTCGTGAATATCGCGCTTCCTCGTGTTCGCGATTTCCGTGGATTGAATCCGAAGAGCTTTGATGGTCGTGGCAACTTCGCCATGGGTATCAAGGAGCACATTGTGTTCCCAGAAATCAACTATGATAAGGTTGATCAGATGTGGGGCATGGATATCATCGTTTGCACGACGGCAAAAACGGATGACGAAGCACGCGCTCTGTTAACAGAGCTCAACTTCCCATTCCGCCAGTAATCCGTAACGGCAAGCGTAAAGAAGGATAACTGTTATGGCGAAAACGAGCGCAGTTGAAAAGAACAAGCGCCGCCGCAAACTGGTTTCCCAGCAGGCCTCGAAAAGAGCGTCGCTGAAGGCAATCATTCAGAACCAGAGCCTCCCGATCGAAGATCGTTTCAAGGCCACTCTGAAGCTCGCGGAAATGCCACGTGACGGGTCGAAGACCCGTATCCGCAATCGGTGTGAAGTTACCGGTCGCCCACGTGCATTCTATCGTAAACTGCGGATGTCGCGTATCGCGCTTCGCGAACTTGGCTCGTTCGGAAAAATTCCGGGCCTGGTCAAGTCGAGCTGGTAAGGAGACGGGCACATGGCAATGACTGATCCGCTGGGCGATATGCTCACCCGTATCCGCAATGGTGCTGCGCGCCGCAAGTCGTCCGTTTCGACGCCTGCGTCCAAGCTCCGTGCACGCGTTCTCGATGTTTTGCAGGCTGAAGGCTATATCCGCGGCTATTCCGAAGTTGAATTCGGCAATGGCAAGTCGGAGATCAACATTGAGTTGAAGTACTACGAAGGCGCTTCCGTGATCCGCAAGATCGGCCGCGTTTCGAAGCCAGGCCGCCGGGTGTATGTCTCGGTCAAGTCTATTCCGCAGGTCGCGAATGGTCTCGGTATCACTATCCTTTCGACTCCGAAGGGCGTGATGGCCGATCACCAAGCACGTGAACAGAATGTTGGTGGTGAGGTTCTTTGCTCTGTCTTCTAAGACAGCGCAAGGCCTCCATAACGGACAGACAGGTTTGAACAATGTCTCGTATCGGTAAAAAGCCCGTTCAGGTTCCTGCAGGTGTCACGGCCACTGTCGACGGTCAAAAAGTGACGGCTAAGGGCCCCAAGGGCGAACTCATCTTCGTTGCTAACGACGAAGTCTCGGTCAAGATGGAAGATAACACAGTTGTTATCACGCCAGCGGACCAATCCAAAGATGCTCGCTCCAAGTGGGGCATGTCTCGCACCATGGTAGAGAACATCTTCAAGGGTGTTAAAGACGGCTTCGAGCGGAAGCTCGAAATCAATGGCGTCGGTTACCGCGCCACTCTGAAGGGCAAGGACCTTCAGTTAGCTCTCGGTTTCAGCCATGACGTCGTTTACCAGACGCCTGAAGGCATCTCGATTGCTGTGCCGAAGCCAACGGAAATCATTATTTCCGGCATCAACAAACAGCAGGTCGGCCAAGTAGCCGCTGAGATCCGCGAGTATCGCGGTCCGGAGCCCTACAAGGGCAAGGGCGTCAAGTATGCCGAAGAGCGGATTGTCCGCAAAGAAGGCAAGAAGAAGTAAGGATCACGCGAAATGGCTAGCAGGAAAGATACTCTTGTGCGTCGCGCCAGCCGCGTGCGTCGTCAACTCAAGGCGGTCGCCAATGGCCGTCCTCGTCTCTCGGTTCATCGCTCGTCGAAGAACATTTATGCACAGGTTATCGACGATGTGGCCGGTAAGACGCTTGCGTCCGCTTCCACACTCGATACAGGTCTTCGCGGTTCGTTGAAGACGGGTGCAGATACATCTGCTGCTGCTGCCGTTGGCAAGCTGCTGGCAGAGCGCGCATCTCAGGCCGGCGTTACAGACGTCGTGTTTGATCGTGGTGCGTTTATCTATCATGGTCGCATCAAGGCTTTGGCCGATGCTGCGCGTGAAGGTGGCTTGAACTTCTAAGCTGCTAACCAGAGTCACTCTCTGGTTTTTTCATGTATCATTGTAGCCCGGCTTCACGCCGGGTTACGTCTGTCAATCTGCCGATTGCACCGGAAAAGAAAAAGGAAAAGGACAATGGCACAGGAAAAACGGTCTTCGCGTGAAGATCGCCAGGGACGCGAAGAGCGCGACAGCGAGTTTGTTGACAAGCTGGTTGCCATCAATCGCGTTGCCAAGGTTGTTAAGGGTGGTCGTCGCTTCGGTTTTGCGGCGCTCGTCGTTGTTGGTGACCAGAAGGGTCGCGTCGGTTTCGGACACGGCAAGGCTCGTGAAGTTCCCGAAGCAATCCGTAAGGCAACGGAAGCTGCAAAGCGCGAATTGATTTTCGTGCCATTGCGCTCCGGCCGTACGCTGCATCACGATGTACAGGGTCGTCACGGCGCTGGTAAGGTTCTGCTGCGTTCGGCAAAGGCCGGTACCGGTATCATCGCTGGTGGTCCGATGCGCGCGGTATTTGAGACGCTCGGCATGCACGATGTTGTTGCAAAATCGACCGGTTCGTCGAACCCGTACAACATGATCCGTGCAACGTTCGATGCCCTGAAGAACCAGATGCATCCGAAAGATATCGCTTCTCAGCGTGGCCTCAAGTTTGCAACTTTGCAAGCACGTCGTGAGTCCGCTGGTGTGGTCTCGGAAGAATAAGGAAGTCTGATCATGGTTAATGCATCAGAAGGCAAAACCGTTACCGTCGAACAGATCGGTAGCCCCATTCGCCGCCCGGCTTCACAGCGTCAAACGCTTATTGGCCTCGGCTTGAACAAAATGCACCGTCGTCGTACGTTGGAAGATACCCCAGCCGTCCGCGGTATGATCCGGGCAGTGCAGCATCTCGTTCGCGTTGTCGAAGAGAAGTGAGCGGAGTAGTCCAGATGAAACTGAATGAAATCACTGATAACGAAGGCTCGTCCAAGCCGCGCAAGCGTGTTGGTCGTGGTATCGGCTCGGGCTCCGGCAAGACCGGCGGTCGTGGTGTGAAGGGTCAGAAATCCCGTTCGGGCGTTGCTATCAACGGCTTCGAAGGCGGTCAGATGCCTATCTACCGTCGTCTTCCAAAGCGTGGCTTCAATAACATTTTCAAATCTGATTTTGTTGTTGTGTCGCTGGGTCGTATCCAGACAGCTATCGATGCGGGCAAGCTTGATGCGAGCCAGACCATTGACGCGGCTTCGCTGGTAGCGTCCGGCGTCGTGCGTCGCGCAAAGGACGGTATTCGCGTTCTTTCCGATGGCGAAATTTCCGCGAAGGTAACCCTTGAGGTTGCTGGTGCATCGAAGTCGGCTGTTGAAAAGCTTGAGAAAGCTGGCGGTTCGATCAAGCTTCTGTCTGCGGCTGCAGAGTAATTGCTTTCAAGCCCGGCGATTACGCCGGGCTTGTTGCTCCACGCGTGTGAGCCTCACAGCTCTTTCTCGGTTTGAAAGAGTCGAATTGATTCCGGTGATCAGAGGATTGTTCCAATCGTCTCTTAGCCTGGTATCTGAACAAGATTGTGCTTTTTCCGGTGTGCGCCCCGGTCTTCTTGGCGAGCCGGAGAGGGTTACGCGGAGATTGATATGGCTTCTGCAGCGGAACAACTCGCATCCAATTTGAATTTTTCGACCTTTGCGAAGGCAGAGGATCTCAAGAAGCGTCTTTGGTTTACCATTGGCGCTCTTCTTGTTTACCGTCTTGGCACATACATCCCGCTGCCAGGTTTGAACCCGGACGCGTTCGCTCAAGCGTTCCAGAACCAGAGCGGCGGTATTCTCGGGCTGTTCAATATGTTCTCCGGTGGTGCCGTCGGTCGTATGGCGATCTTCGCGCTCGGGATCATGCCATATATTTCAGCTTCTATTATCGTTCAGTTGATGACGTCTGTCGTCCCTTCGCTCGAGCAATTAAAGAAGGAAGGCGAAGCGGGGCGTAAGATTATCAACCAATATACCCGGTACGGAACAGTTTTGCTTGGCACACTTCAGGCCTACGGTATCGCGGTTGGCCTTGAAAGCGGCGCGGGTCTGGTGATCGATCCAGGTTGGTTCTTCCGCATTTCGACGGTTATCACCTTGCTTGGAGGAACGATGTTCCTCATGTGGCTGGGAGAGCAGATCACGTCGCGCGGAATCGGCAATGGTATCTCTCTGATCATTTTTGCGGGTATCGTTGCGGCGCTTCCATCGGCACTTGCGGGTACACTGGAACTTGGTCGTACAGGCGCGTTGTCGACAACCATCATATTGGCAGTCATCGTCATGATCGTTGCGGTCATTGCCTTGATCGTGTTCGTTGAGCGTGCGCAACGCCGTCTTCTGATTCAATATCCGAAGCGTCAGGTCGGCAACCGGATGGTTCAGGGGGATACGTCACACCTGCCGCTGAAGTTGAATACTGCGGGTGTTATTCCGGCCATTTTTGCGTCGTCGCTTCTGTTGTTGCCAGCCACACTCGCCGGTTTCGCAAATACGTCGACGCTTCCAGGTTGGGTCACAACTATCGTTGCGGCTTTGGGACACGGCAAGCCGCTGTATATGGTGCTCTACGCTGCGATGATTGCGTTCTTTGCATTTTTCTATACGGCGATTGTGTTCAATCCGAAGGATACTGCTGACAATCTAAAGAAACACGGTGGGTTCATTTTGGGCATTCGGCCAGGTGAACGTACGGCTGAGTATATTGATTACGTCCTGACGCGGATCACGGTGTTGGGTGCAATCTACTTGATTTTCGTCTGTATCATTCCGGAGATCTTCATTGCGCAGACGGGTCTGCCGTTTTATCTCGGTGGTACATCACTGTTGATCGTGGTGAGTGTAACGCTCGACACAGTTGCCCAGATTCAGGGCCATCTGATTGCTCAGCAGTATGAGGGGCTGATCAAGAAATCCAAATTGCGCGGGGGTAAGCGGGGACGATGAGAGTCATTTTTTTAGGGCCGCCGGGCGCAGGTAAGGGGACTCAAGCCAAGCGGATCATGGACGCGTGTGCGATTCCACAGCTTTCAACGGGCGATATGTTACGCTCTGCGGTGGCTGCAAAAACGGCGGTGGGTGTGCGGGCAAAGGAAGTTATGGATTCCGGCGCCCTGGTTTCGGACGATATTGTAAATCAAATCGTGTCGGATCGAATCGATATGGACGACTGCAAGTCGGGTTTTATTCTCGACGGTTTTCCGAGGACGGTTCCGCAAGCCGAAGCCTTGACAAACATTCTTCGGGAAAAAGGTCTGGATTTGACTGCTGTCATCGAGTTGAGAGTCGATGAGGATGCTTTGGTCGAACGGATGCGCAGTCGCGTGGCCGAAACGATTGCCAATGGCGGCGTGGTACGTTCAGATGACAATCCGGAAGCCTTTCGCACGCGTTTGCATGAGTATCGCGAGAAAACAGCTCCGCTGTCCGAGTACTATGCCAAAACCGGCGAGTTGAAGACGGTCGACGGCATGGCAGATATGGATGCAGTGACTGCGTCGATCCGCAAAGTCTTGCGATTGGACTAAGAGTTACGGATTTAGAATTCGCCGGGGAGTTGACTTTTCCAGGCGAGTCCGTCAAAGACACCGCAAATTCCGTTCATTTTGAAGCGGCGTAAGCTGTGAGATTGTCGGAGCCGTTCAAATCGTTTGATCGGATCATGAAACGGGTGCCTATAGGCACTGATAACCTAAGGAGAACAGGCGTGGCTCGTATCGCTGGCGTCAATATCCCAACTAACAAGCGCGTTGTTATTGCGCTTCGTTATATTCACGGGATTGGTCCAAAATTCGCGCAGGAAATCGTTGAGAAGGTCGGTATTCCGGCTGAACGTCGTGTGCACCAGCTGACGGACGCAGAAGTTCTGCAGATCCGTGAAGCAATCGATCGTGATTATCAGGTTGAAGGCGATCTTCGCCGCGAAAACTCGATGAACATTAAGCGTCTGATGGATTTGGGCTGCTACCGCGGTCTGCGTCATCGTCGCGGTCTGCCGGTTCGTGGTCAGCGCACGCATACAAATGCGCGTACACGTAAGGGTCCAGCTAAGGCGATTGCTGGTAAGAAGAAGTAGTATTGGCTGGAGGCAGTGCGCCTCTGGTGACGTTTAAGTTCGGGCAAGGGTATGCTCTTCCCGGTGGAGCCGCTGGTATTACGGCGGTGAAGAGATCTTAGAAAGGTTTAGCATGGCCAAGGAAGCCACACGCGTTCGCCGTCGCGAACGTAAAAATATTTCGTCGGGCGTTGCTCACGTCAATTCGTCGTTCAACAACACAATGATCACGATCACCGATGCTCAGGGCAATGCAATTGCATGGTCGTCCGCTGGCGCAAAGGGCTTTAAGGGCTCGCGCAAGTCGACACCGTTTGCAGCGCAGATTGCCGCCGAAGATTGCGCCAAGAAGGCACAGGAACATGGCATGAAGTCGCTTGAAGTGGAAGTTTGCGGTCCGGGTTCCGGTCGCGAATCGGCTCTTCGCGCTCTTCAGGCTGCTGGCTTCATGATCACGTCGATCCGTGACGTTACCCCGATTCCGCACAATGGTTGCCGCCCACGCAAGAAGCGTCGCGTGTAAGTGTTGGAATTCAACATCGGCTAGCTTTGCTATCGGTGCTTCATAGGTCGGTTGTCACGATTGGATGGTGGCGACGAACAGAAGGCAAGTGACATGATTCAGAAAAATTGGCAGGAATTGATCAAGCCAAACCGCGTGGAGTTTACGTCGAGCGGTCGTACCAAGGTTAGCCTTGTTGCGGAGCCGCTTGAGCGGGGTTTCGGTTTGACCTTGGGCAATGCGCTTCGTCGCGTATTGCTTTCCTCGTTGCGTGGTGCGGCTGTAACAGCCGTGCAGATTGACGGCGTTCTCCATGAATTCTCGTCGATTCCCGGTGTCCGTGAAGATGTCACCGATATCGTTTTGAATATCAAAGAAATCGCCATCAAGATGGATGGTGACGATGCCAAGCGCATGGTCGTGCGCAAGCAGGGTCCAGGTGTTGTTACCGCTGGTGATATCCAGACGGTCGGCGATATCGAAATCCTCAATCCGAATCATGTGATCTGCACGCTGGACGAAGGCGCGGAAATCCGCATGGAATTCACCGTTAACAACGGTAAGGGTTACGTGCCGGCCGACCGCAACCGGTCAGAAGATGCGCCGATTGGACTCATTCCGGTCGACAGCCTCTATTCGCCGGTGAAGAAGGTATCGTACAAGGTCGAGAACACCCGCGAAGGTCAGGTTCTGGACTACGACAAGCTTTCCATGTCGATTGAAACCGATGGCTCGGTAACGGGTGAAGATGCTATTGCATTTGCAGCTCGTATTCTTCAGGACCAGCTCGGTGTGTTCGTCAACTTTGATGAGCCGCAGAAGGAAGCTGTTGAGGAGGCGGTTACGGAACTTGCGTTCAACCCAGCGCTTCTCAAGAAGGTCGATGAGCTTGAACTGTCGGTTCGTTCGGCGAACTGCCTGAAGAACGATAATATCGTTTACATCGGCGACCTGATTCAGAAGACTGAAGCTGAAATGCTTCGGACCCCGAACTTCGGCCGTAAGTCACTGAATGAGATCAAGGAAGTTCTGGCATCCATGGGTCTGCATCTCGGGATGGAAGTGCCAGCTTGGCCGCCGGAAAACATCGAAGATCTCGCTAAGCGTTACGAAGATCAGTATTAATATATGAAGGCGGTGTATGAACGCTGCCTTTCCCCGTCAAACGGCAGGTGAATACCTGCATGTGTCAGGAAATTGCGGTCATACCCCGCATGTAAAGGAGAATAGCAATGCGCCACGGTAATTCCGGCCGCAAGCTGAACAGAACTGCAAGTCACCGTAAGGCCATGTTTGCGAACATGGCTGCGTCCCTGATTGAGCACGAACAGATCGTCACAACTTTGCCCAAGGCAAAGGAAATTCGTCCGATCGTGGAAAAGCTCGTGACACTTGGCAAGCGTGGCGATTTGCATGCCCGCCGTCAGGCTATTTCGCAGATTCGCGATGTGGCAGTTGTTGCCAAGCTGTTTGATACGATCGCTTCGCGTTACGGTAACCGTCATGGTGGCTACCTGCGCATCATGAAGGCTGGCTTCCGTCACGGCGATAACGCCGCTTTGGCAGTTGTCGAATTTGTGGATCGTGATCCTGCGGCCAAGGGCTCGAAGGATTTGGCTCGCGTCGCAGCCGAAGCCGATGCAGCAGAAGCTGCTTAACATTTCTGAAAATCATGAAAAAGCCGCGCCCTCAGCGCGGCTTTTTTCGTTTTGGCAGACCGCGTCCTTGGACTTGATTCCAACCTATTTTATTTGAAGGGTTGCTGGCTTATATCGTTTACGACATGACTTGAATGGATGGTGGAAATGTTCAAACCGTTGCGTATCGCTGTTGTATCTGGACTGGCGTTCATCGTTGCGGGTGCCGGGTGGGTCGCTTTTGTAGATCGCTCTCTTGGCGAGCAGACTGTTGATACGGTCCAGACAAACGCGGTTCAGACAGCCGTACCGTCCACAAAGGCCGAAATGCAGCTGTCATTTTCCCCGCTGGTGAAGCAGACAGCAAACGCGGTGGTCAATGTCTATGCGGAAAAGACGGTCCAAAGCCGCTCGCCTTTTTTTGACGATCCATTTCTGGAGCAATTCTTTGGCCAGCGGATGCCAAATCGCTCATCCAAGCAGTCCTCCCTCGGTTCCGGGGTCATCGTGACGGCAGACGGGACGGTGGTAACCAACAACCATGTGATTGAAGGCGCAGACGATATCAAGGTGGCGCTTGCCGATGGACGGGAGTTCGAAAGCAAGATCATTTTGAAGGATGAGCGGCTGGATCTTGCAGTTCTGAAAATTCAGGGAGAGGGGCCGTTTCAAATCATACCAGTTGGGAACTCCGACTCGCTAGAGGTTGGCGACCTTGTTCTGGCGATGGGAAATCCGTTTGGGGTGGGGCAAACGGTGACGAGCGGCATCGTGTCCGGCCTGGCGCGCAACCAGGTTACACCGGGCGACTTCGGTTTCTTTATCCAGACCGATGCGGCAATCAACCCCGGTAATTCCGGTGGCGCGCTAATCAACATGCGGGGTGAGCTGATCGGTATCAATACGGCGATTTTTTCGCGGGGTGGCGGTTCTAACGGTGTTGGATTTGCAATTCCAGCAAACCTTGTGAACGTCTTTGTGCAGTCTGCACAAAAGGGGGAAGGTGCGTTTGTGCGACCCTTCATCGGTGCGACGTTCGAGCCGGTGACATCGGAGGTTGCGGAAGCGCTCGGCCTTCAAACGGCGCGCGGCGCCTTGGTGAGTTCTGTCCTTGAGGGCAGTCCCGCATCGGACGCAGGTATCAAGCCCGGACAGGTCATTATTGCGGTCAATGGTATCCCGGTCGAGCATCCCGATGCGCTTGGTTATCGGTTAACAACCGTCGGCGTCGGGAAAACAGCGCGAATGACAGTGTCTGAAAACGGAACGCAGCGTGACGTCGAGATGACGTTGACCCAAGCGCCCGAAAGCACGCCGCGCGATGAGCGATTGCTGGAAGGGCGCAATCCACTCGCTGGAGCAGTGATTGCGAACCTCTCTCCGCGTCTGGCGGATGAACTTCGGATGCCAACAGGAAAGACGGGGGTTGTCGTAACATCCACCAAAAGCGGTTCTCCTGCGGCGCGTGTAGGGCTGCAAGCCAAAGACATCATCGTGGCATTGAACGGCGTAGATATCACAAACACGGCTATGCTGGAAAAAGCCGTTGCCGCCGATCCGTCCCTCTGGCGGCTTGAGATCGAACGCGACGGACAAAGAATACGGCAGTTCTTCAGATGACCGATCTGTTCTCAACGACCGAGCCAGCGGACATTGGCGCAAAGCGACCGCTGGCCGATCGGCTGAGGCCGAAAACACTCAGCGAGGTATCCGGACAGCCGCACCTCACTGGTGAGGATGGTGTCTTGAGGCGCATGATTGGGTCAGGATCACTCGGTTCCATGATCTTCTGGGGGCCGCCGGGTACAGGCAAGACCACCGTCGCACGGCTGCTATCGGGAGAGACCGGTCTGGCATTTGAGCAGATTTCGGCCATCTTCTCCGGCGTAGCGGATTTGAAAAAGGTGTTTGAATCGGCCCGTGCGCGTCGTATGTCCGGCAGGCAGACATTGTTGTTCGTGGATGAGATACACCGGTTTAACCGGGCGCAGCAGGACAGCTTTCTGCCTGTGATGGAGGATGGTACGATCATCCTGGTTGGGGCGACGACGGAAAACCCGTCGTTTGAGCTGAATGCCGCCTTGCTCTCCCGCGCGCGTGTCCTGACATTCAAGCCCCATGATGAGTCCAGCCTGTCGGAATTGCTGGTGCGAGCGGAGGAAACGACCGGGCAGACCCTGCCGCTGGACGATGAAGCAAGAGCCAGCCTGATCCGCATGGCGGATGGAGACGGAAGAGCGATTCTGACGCTGGCAGAAGAAATCTGGCGGGCTGCACGACCGGGCGAAGTATTCGACCAGAACGCGCTGCAAGACATCGTGCAACGCCGCGCCCCCGTCTACGACAAGGGGCAGGATGGTCATTACAATCTGATTTCAGCACTGCATAAGGCAGTGCGCGGATCGGACCCGGATGCCGCTCTTTACTATTTATGCCGAATGTTTGATGCAGGCGAAGACCCTCTGTTTTTGGGTCGCCGTTTGGTGCGCATGGCGGTGGAGGATATCGGACTGGCCGACCCTCAAGCTTTGGTGGTGTGCAATGCCGCCAAGGACGCCTATGATTTTCTGGGCTCACCGGAGGGCGAACTGGCACTGGCGCAGGCCTGTGTCTATCTGGCGACCGCGCCCAAATCCAATGCAGTGTACAAAGCCTACAAAGCAGCACTGCGTGTGGCCAAGGAACACGGCTCTCTGCTTCCCCCCAAACACATTCTGAATGCGCCGACCAAGCTGATGAAGGGCGAGGGATATGGCTCCGGATACCGTTATGACCATGATGAGCCTGACGCTTTTTCCGGTCAGGACTACTTCCCGGAGAAATTGGGCAGACACGTATTCTATGATCCGCCAGAACGGGGATTTGAGCGCGATATTCGAAAAAGACTCGACTGGTGGTCGAAGCTTAGAGCGGAAAGAGCGGACAAGTAAAATATCGGACCGAAAAGTGTGAAGCGGTTTTCGGAAAATCCGATGTGACTACAAAAGCCCAACAAGCGAAATGGGGCAGGAGCAGACGTTTGATGGACGGCAGTGTACAATCGCAGACGGAATCGCCGGGTTTGTTTCAGGCGTCTGTCTTTGCTTCAGCGGGTGTTGCGGCCGTGGTCGGTTTTGGCGGAACGCTTGCGCTCATAATAGCAGCCGCTCAGAAGCTTGAGGCAACACAGACGCAAACAGCCAGTTGGGTAACCGCCGTTTGTATCGCGATTGCGCTATCATCCACTTTTCTCAGTCTCAGGTTTCGCATGCCGTTGATCACTGCGTGGTCCACGCCGGGATTGGCCGTTATCAGCGCAAGTACCGGGTTTGGATTGAACGAGGCCGTTGGCGCATTCGTGATCACGGGCGCGGCACTTCTCCTGACAGGTATGGTCAAACCGTTATCCGCGCTGGTTTTGAAAATTCCAGCGCCGGTCGCATCCGGCATGCTGGCAGGTGTGCTCCTGAACTTTCTGGTGGGGGCCGCGAAAGCTGCAGCTATTGACCCTATGCTGGTTCTGCCGCTCGTCGCCATGTTTTTCATTGTCCGGTTGTTCAATGCTCCGCTGGCAATCATTGCCGTTCTCGCCAGCGGCGTGGTACTCGCGTTTGCGCTGGGGCGCGTCAGTGCTCTGCCGATGGTTGAGATATCGACGCTTGAACTGGTGTCACCCGTCTTCGATCTGCGTGTGGCCATCGGCCTGGCCTTGCCGTTGTATCTCGTCACCATGGCGTCCCAGAACCTGCCGGGTTTTGCCGTGCTGCGGGCTGCGGGCTATCAGCCGCCGACCTCTGCGTGTTTGCAGGTCACAGGTCTCGTGTCGCTCATCTCCGCGCCCTTTGGTGCGCATACGTCCAATATGGCGGCCCTTTCGGCGGCGCTCTGCACGGGGCCGGACGCCCACCCGAACCCTAAGCACCGCTGGTTGACGGGGCCGGTTTATGGCGGCATGTATCTCGTGTTTGCGCTGTTTGGTGCCTCGCTTGTAGCACTGTTCGCCGTGCTCCCACCGGTGTTCATCACGGTGGTGGCGGGACTGGCGTTGATGGCGCCGTTCATCAATGCAATGGCCCTGGCGCTCTCCGTTGAACGCGAAAGGGTCGCTGCTACGGTGACTTTTGCGGTTACAGCATCTGCCATCTCGGTCGGGGGGATCGGTTCGGCGTTCTGGGCGTTGATTGCAGGGCTGCTGGTCACGGCCGTGAATACCAGTCGCAAACCGTCAAGCTGAGGTAAATGACCATGCCGCTGAATATTGTGCTTGTGGCCGTGGGAGGAGCCGTTGGTTCGGTCCTGCGCTATCTGGTAGGGGTATGGGCGCTGCGTTTGGCAGGCCCGGTATTTCCGTGGGGTACGCTGTTCGTCAATGTTACCGGATCGTTTTTGATTGGAGTGACGGCTGAATTTATCGTCCGTCGGTTTGGCGGGTCGGTCGATTTGCGGCTGCTTTTGATCACGGGCCTTATCGGCGGCTATACGACCTTTTCCGCCTTCACGCTGGACGCTTTGACGCTCCTTGAGCGAGGAAATACAGCAGCAGCGCTCATTTATATCGCATCCAGCGTGGTTGTTTCCCTGTTGGCGGTGTTTGCCGGGCTGGTCCTGACCCGCTCAATCGTTTAAAGCCAGCTGTTAAAGCGGGTCTGAAGGATTACGCCTTTCAGAACAATGATCGAAGGTTGACGGGTATGGCGGGTATTGAGCATAGGCAAGTGGAAAGCGAAGAGGCGGGAATGCGGCTGGATCGCTGGTTCAAGGTCCATTTCCCCGGCCTCGGCTTTGGCCCTCTGCAAAAGCTGCTGCGGTCAGGGCAGGTGCGTGTTGATGGCGGTCGGGCAAAGTCTGATATGCGGATACAGCCTGGACAGATGATCCGCATACCGCCCATGGGAATTGATGCCAATGTAAAAACCGGTCCTATTGCCGGACGGGATCTGAAACATTCGCCGGATGGTGAATTGCTGTCACGCATGCTGTTGCACGAAGATGCCAAGGTGATTGTTTTGAACAAGCCTGCCGGGATCGCCGTACAGGGTGGCTCAGGTATCAACCGCCATATCGACAAAATGCTGGAAGCGTGGACAAGCCCGAAGGGCGAAAAGCCGCGCCTCGTGCATCGGCTGGACCGCGATACATCCGGCGTGCTGGTCATTGCCCGTACGCGTGGTGCGGCGCAGCAACTAACTGCCGCATTTCGTGAGCGTGATACCAAAAAAACATACTGGGCTCTGGTCAAGGGTGTTCCGCGAAAGCGCGATGACCGAATTTCAACATGGCTAGTCAAAGAGCAGACGCCCGATGGCGACCGGATGCGCATCTGCCAACACGGTGAGGATGGTGCGGACCATGCCGTGTCCTACTATCGTGTGCTGGAGCAGGCAGGCCAGAATTTTGCCTGGCTGGAGATGGAGCCCTATACGGGGCGCACCCATCAGCTGCGCGTTCACGCTGTTCACATCGGCCACCCGATTCTCGGAGATCCGAAATATTTTGAGGCGGACACGAACTGGGATTTTCCCGGTGGAATGCAGAACAAGCTGCATCTGCACGCGCGCCACATCGACATACCGCATCCGAATGGCGGACGCCTGAAAATCACCGCGCCGATGCCTCAGCACATGGTGCAGAGCTGGAATCTGCTAGGGTTCGATATGGCCAATGGTGAAAGGCTCGATGACTGATGCGGCTGGTTCTGTTTGATTGCGACGGAACACTGGTCGATAGCGCCGGTTTGATCCACGAAGTTATGGCACGGACCTTTGTCGCCTACGATTTGCCGCGCCCGGATATCAGCGAGACAAAATCGATCATCGGTTTGACCTTGGATATCGCCATTGCCCGCATGATGAGGCAGGCCCATGTGGATGACCGCGCGATCGCAATGACCGCCTACTATAAATCAATCTACGCGGATGTTCGCGCCGAGGCGGGTTTTCAGGAGCCGTTGTTCGCTGGCATTTCTGACGTCATGAGCACTTTATCGGCGCGGGACGATCTGGTTCTGGGTGCGGTGACCGGAAAATCACGCCGTGGTTTGGACGTCATCTCGCAAACCCACGGCTTCACCCCCATATTTGCCGTGTCGCGCACCGCTGACGATTGCCCCTCCAAGCCACACCCGGCGATGGTAACCGAGTGTTGTGCAGAGGCGAATATCGCCGCCACCCGTACCATTGTTATCGGTGACGCGATTTACGATATGCAGATGGCAAAAAGTGCGGGTGCAACGGCCATCGGCGTGGCCTGGGGCTATGCCAGCGTGCCGGAACTGGTGGCGGCGGGTGCCGATAGCATCGCACGCACGCCGAGCGACCTTATCAAAGTGTTGGAGACCAGCCATGGCTGACGTTCGAGACGACCTTACTGCAGCGCTGACCGATCCGGACCCGGTTCGCCGCGCGCAAATACAAATGTTGAAGCCGCTGCCCAAACGGTTCTATACTGCGGTGACTGTGGAAGAAGCAGAGGGGGGCTTTGCCATTCATCTGGATGGTCGTTCGGTCAAGACGCCTGCGAAAAACCTTTTGGTGGTCCCGACACCTGGCGTAGCGGACCTTTTGCGCGAAGAATGGGCCGCTCAGACCGACGTGATCGATCCGTCCTCCATGCCTGTCACGCGGCTTGCCAACACCGCATTGGATGGAATCGCACAAGACCCTCAGGCTGTCATTGATGATATCGTTCGGTTTGCTGGCACGGATATGATCTGTTACCGGGCCGACCAGCCGCAGGAACTGGTGTCTCTGCAGGATGAGCGCTGGGGACCTGTTCTGGCGTGGGTAACTGAGACCTACGGTGCGCGATTCATTCTTGCGCAGGGGGTCATGCACCAGACGCAGCCGCCGGAGGCGATTAACGCATTCCGAAACGCCATGGCGCGTCATCAGCAGCCTTTGGCACTTGCAGCACTGCATACGGTGACGACTCTGACCGGCTCTGCGCTTCTTTCACTTGCGCTTGTCGAGCAGCGTCTGGAGGCGGACGAGGCATGGGCGCTTGCGCATGTGGACGAGGACTGGAATGTCCAGCTTTGGGGCACTGACGAAGAAGCGGAACTGCGGCGAGCCCATCGCTGGAAGGACATGCAGGCCGCAGCAAAGGTTCTGTCCGCACTGCGTGTTTAAGCTAAAAGCAGATTGAAGAAACCCTTGGATACGAGCGCATCCAAGGGTTTTTTGCCGTCCGTTAAGCCGTCAGCTTCAAACCTGCGATAC
The DNA here is from genome assembly GCF_014841565.1 of Rhizobium sp. CFBP 8762. Taxonomy (GTDB): domain Bacteria; phylum Pseudomonadota; class Alphaproteobacteria; order Rhizobiales; family Rhizobiaceae; genus CFBP-8762. Next base: position 278,829 of record NZ_JACYUD010000006.1, on the reverse strand, counting down.
CTGCCATGATCAAGGCGATGCAGCCCAGGCGCGCTGCGGTAGCCGGTTCGGCAAATAGAATAATGCCGACAATGACCGTGCCAACGGTCCCGATTCCCGTCCAGACGGCATAGGCCGAGCCTATGGGCAGTGTTCTCACCGCCAGCCCCAGCAGCACCACACTCGCGATCATGGCACCGACGGTCAGTGTCGTCGGCACGGGTTTCGTAAAGCCCTCGGTATATTTCAGGCCGATGGCCCAGCCAATCTCGAAAAGTCCGGCAACAAAAAGCAAGGTCCAAGCCATGCCATCTCCATGCACCATCCCCATGGATGGTTCAAGTTCAGCGAGGTCGTCCTCGCAAGGGGAAGGGATGATACGGTCGTCCGTACAGGCGCACTATATAAGGCAAAGGTGCTCAACCTCAAGATAGCCGGGAGAGATAATCAGCCGGACAAACTCACCGCGACATTGACCGTGGCGGCAACAAGCACCGTATTAAAGAAAAACGAAACGATGGCGTGCGCCAGATTAAGTTGCCGCATGGATGTTTTGGTGATTTGAACGTCGGATGTCTGTGCCGTCATGCCAATCACAAAGGCAAAATACAGAAATTCGTAGACGCCGGGCTCGTCGTCGCCGGGAAAGTCCAGACCGCCAGCGATTTCACTGTCCTGTTCACCCTCGGCTGCTCCTTGCTTGGCCGAAAGCCAGTAAACATGAGCGTAGTGCAAAGCGGCCATCACGTGAACCGTAACCCAGCCGAGGCCGACGGACAGCAATGCAATGGCGAGATCGACCCCGCGAATGTCGCCATTGCCATTCAGGACGAAAAACAGGGAGGCAATGGAAACACCGACGGTAATCAGCGTTGCCGCAAAGATAATGGCAACCGGTTCATCGGTATCAGCCGCGTGTCTGCGCAGGAACGTCGCCGTCAGTCTCGGCAGTTTCAGAAAGGTGAGAATCAGGTAGGCTAGGAAAAAGACGATCGCTGCTGGCTCAAATGCGCGGGGCAGACCGGCGAGCGCCACGACGACCAGCGTCACCACGCCCAGCGCTGCCCCGATATAGAAAGGCATATGCCGAGACCGGTGCAGCGAGAGCGAGGTGACCAGCATGATTATGCCAACCGCTCGGCATGCCACTTCAAATGGTCATCCATAAAGGTCGAAATGAAGAAGTAGGAGTGATCGTAACGCTCGTGCATGCGCAACGTCAGCGCGATATCAGTCTCTTTCACCGCGTCCTCAAACAGCCATGGCCGCAATCCGTCCTCCAGAAAGCCATCGGCCTTGCCCTGATCGATGAGGAACGCAGGAAACCGGTGGCCGTCTTCGACCAAAGCACAGGCATCGTAGGCGCGCCACGTTGCCCGGTCAGCGCCGAGATATTTCTCAAACGCGCCGCTCGACCAATCGGCGGAAGAGGGGGCCACGATCGGCGCGAAGGCGGAGCAGCTTTTAAAGCGGTTCGGATGCTTCAGCGCTATCGTCATGGCACCGTGGCCGCCCATCGAATGGCCGAATATGCCCTGTCGGCTCATGTCCGTCCGGAACTGTTCTGCGATCAATGCAGGCAGCTCTTCCGTTACGTAATCGTACATCTGGTAGTGTTCGGCCCAGGGGGCCTCAGTCGCGTTCAGGTAAAAGCCTGCACCCTTGCCCATTTGCCAATTTGTGAGTTCATCCGGCACCTCATGCCCGCGCGGGCTTGTGTCGGGGCAGACGATGATAAGACCAAGTTGGGACGCCATCCGGCGGTATTCGCCCTTATCCATCACATTGGCATGGGTGCAGGTCAGGCCGGATAGATACCATAAAACCGGGCAGGGCTCGGAAATCGCCTTGGGAGGGACGTAGACCGCAAACGTCATCTCGCCCTTGCAGGCCTGTGATTCGTGCGTGAACACACCCTGCATGCCGCCAAATGCGGTTGCTTGCGATATGATCTTCATGGGTTGCTCCGTTGTGCTGTGCTGTGCTCGGACAAAATTTTGGCCCGTCGGCACAGACGGTCCAGTGTTTCCAGAAACGCCGAGCGGTCGCGCGGCGAGAAAGCCGCATTGTATCCTTTGCTCTCACCGGTTTCCCGAAGATGCTGACCGAGGTCTCGCATGGCGGTCGCCATGCCGATATTGGTCTTGTCAAACACGCGCCCGGTCGGGCCGGTTACCAGCGCGCCGCTGGCAACACAGCGGCCCGCCAGCGGCACATCCGCCGTGATGACCACATCACCCTCGGTTGAGCGCTCGGCAATCCAGTCATCTGCTGCATCGAAGCCCGCCGAAACGATCACATTCGTAACCCTTGGATCGCGCGAGGGCCGCAGGCCAGAGTTGGCCACGAAAGTGACGTCCATGCCGTGCCGCTCGGCGACTTTGAGAATTTCCGGTTTGACCGGACAGGCATCTGCATCGACGTAAATCATGTTGAATCAATGTGTTAAGAGCAGCGGAAAAGCCCATCTAACCAATGTTTTGATGGGCTTTCTTGAATCAGTAGATGACTACGGAGCGAATGCTCTCACCCCTGTGCATGAGGTCGAAGCCGTTATTGATGTCGTCCAGCGGCATGGTGTGAGTAATCATGGGGTCGATCTGGATTTTGCCTTCCATGTACCAATCCACGATTTTGGGAACATCCGTGCGACCTCGTGCACCACCAAAGGCGGTGCCGCGCCAGTTGCGGCCAGTTACCAGCTGGAACGGACGGGTGGAAATCTCCTTACCTGCGCCCGCCACGCCGATGATAATCGACTGGCCCCATCCACGGTGCGACGATTCCAGTGCCTGACGCATAACGGTGGTGTTGCCTGTGCAGTCGAAGGTGTAATCGGCACCGCCAATCGTGTCGTTGCGACGCTTCGTCAAGTTCACGAGATAGGGCACGATATCGCCGTCTACGTCCTTGGGGTTGACGAAATGGGTCATTCCGAACCGCTCACCCCATTTCTTTTTGTCATTGTTCAGGTCGACGCCAATGATCATATCGGCACCGGCAAGACGCAACCCCTGAATGACATTCAGGCCAATGCCGCCCAGACCGAAGACAATGGCGGTCGAACCGATTTCGACCTTCGCCGTATTGATCACCGCACCGATGCCAGTGGTCACGCCACAGCCGATATAGCAGATCTTGTCAAAGGGCGCGTCCGGATTGACCTTGGCAAGCGCAATCTCTGGCAGCACGGTGTAATTTGCAAAGGTGGAGCAACCCATGTAATGGTGAATCTTATCCTTGCCGATAGAAAAGCGGCTGGTGCCATCGGGCATCAGGCCTTGCCCCTGCGTTGCGCGAATAGCGGTACAGAGGTTGGTTTTCTGCGAAAGGCAGGAGTAGCATTCGCGGCACTCCGGCGTGTAAAGCGGAATGACGTGATCACCCTTTTTAAGCGACGTTACGCCCGGGCCGACATCAACGACGATACCGGCGCCCTCATGACCCAAGATGGCCGGAAAAATCCCTTCTGGATCTGCGCCCGACAGCGTAAACTCATCGGTATGACAAATGCCTGTGGCCTTAACCTCGATCAGAACTTCGCCAGCGCGTGGTCCTTCAAGTTGGACCGTCATGATTTCAAGGGGCTTCCCAGCCTGCACAGCGACCGCAGCGCGAACGTCCATAGTGTCTCTCCGTCTTAAATTAGAATGAACCATTGCAGAGCCGTTGAGCGCGCTCAAGCAAAAAGTCTTGTTTCACCACAATTGCCTTTCTAGGTCTCGTTAGATCGCGACATGGGGGCGGTGATTGTCGGACCGAAAACGACCTCAAAGGCCTGGCGAATCAGAATGTCGACATCTGACATCATGACGGGCAGACCGAGATCAACCAGACTGGTCACGCCGAAATCCGTGATGCCGCACGGCACGATGCCGGAAAAATGGTCGAGATCGGGATCGACATTCAGCGAAAACCCGTGGAAGCTGACCCACCGGCGCAAACGGATACCAATGGCCGCAATCTTGTCTTCCGCAATGTCCCCACTCGGGGTTCGTGGCTTGTCCGGGCGGCTGACCCACACGCCCACACGATCTTCCCGGCGTTCGCCTCGCAGATTCATCTCCGAAAGGGCGGCAATGATGACCTCCTCAAGAGCCGCGACGAACGCGCGTACATCCTGCTTGCGCCGCTTTAAGTCCAGCATCACATAGACCACGCGCTGGCCCGGTCCGTGATAGGTATATTCCCCACCACGCCCGGTTTTGAAGACGGGAAAGCGTGAGGGGGAAATCAAATCGCCCTCTGTTGCGCTGGTTCCGGCTGTGTACAGCGCGGGGTGTTCGACCAGCCAAATCAACTCGGCTGCGTCTCCTCGGGCAATGCTGTCTACCCGCGCTGCCATGAACTGAACCGCTTCATCGTAGGGCAGCAGCCCCGGCTCGATACGCCATTCCACCGGCGGTGAATCCACGGAGGCAAGGAAGGTTCGACAGAGATGTCCGCGAAGCATTGGCTTTCCCTCAGGCAAATTGGTTTGTGACCATGGGTACATTCCACATTCTGTATCAGAGGGGGTAGGCAGACGCCAACAGCCGATCAGGATCAGCAGTGTTTGACCATTGGCTGAATAGTTCAAGATAAAAGGAAAAATCGTTCGGCAGGCTCTTGTGTACCCCCCATGCTTTTGCTAGATGCACCCCACCGGAGCAGTTCGGTACTACCACGATGCGGTCGTGGCGGAATTGGTAGACGCGCAGCGTTGAGGTCGCTGTGGGGCAACCCGTGGAAGTTCGAGTCTTCTCGACCGCACCATTCAGAGCGACCTGAGCCTCTGTAAAATACTCTTTTAAATCACCGATTTCCGGGCATAAGACACGTCGACGTCATTGTTGCAAGACGGTGAATAAGACCGTGTTGCGCGATTGATATCAATTTAATCTCGCATGCCAACCCGAGCATCTCTGGCGAACACATGTTCGCCCAACTGCTCAAATCTCTTGTGTTGGTGCATTGCTGAGGATGTAGAGGCAATACCTCTTTTACCGGGAATGCGCGATGAGCCTCCCTACATCTCGGAATGCTGGTTCATACTTGGTTCACCTCTGACGGCGCATGGTCCCTCATCAATTCTGATAGGAGTGAACAATGAATAGATTTATCTCTGGTATCGGCGCCGCCCTGCTGGTTGCCGTGACAGCCTTTTCGTCGGTTGGTTCGGCCGCCGCCGCACCGGTCGTTATTCATCAACCTCTGGCAACGTCGGATGTTGAACTGGCGCAACATCGTGATCGTCATCGCCCACAGGTTCGCCATCACCGTGATCGTCGCGAGCGGTTCGATCGTCGTCGAGATCGTGCGGGCTATTGGCATGGACATCGTGGTTACCGCAACCACCGTCCTGGCTATCGCCGTCATAGCGACGGGTATTACTATGCGCCTTCGGTGTTCAAGCTGTACATCCGATAAAACGCAGCCCGTTAATCGCAAAACCCCGCACCATCACCGGTGCGGGGTTTTCTGTAGGTTCATGTCCCGCCACCAGACGGAACCTGTAACAGCGCCGCTGAAGAAACCCAGCAGACATATCCAGTCCTGAACGTCCCACCATAAACAACCCGCCAAGGGTATCAGCATCCCGATAAATCCAGCGGTGAAAGTATAGGTATTGGAACTTTCAGCGCGCAAACGCCGCAAGATGAATGTGACCGGGATTCCAAACACCAAACTACTGACGAGTACGATGGGGAACGCCACGGCGAGCGGCAAAAACACCATCTGAAGAGTTTGTGGCAAACTGCCTGGTCCCTTGATCCCGCCATCGGGAAGGGAGAGCAGTGCGAAGGTCACCGTTATCAGGAGGATTGGTCCAGCCCCGGCCAGCGTGCCAAACAACACAGCTTTCAGGAAGCTTTTAAAGGGAAACACGATCTGACCCTTCGCATTTACTAACGACCTGCGAAGAAAGCATAGTCGTATGGTCTATAGGAGCGCACGAGGCGCTCCTCATCAATGGGCGTTCAACCGAGCTTCCCGTGCGGCGGATATGAACATTTCGCGGGCTTCTTCAAGAGTTCGGCGTCCGTCGATCGCCGCACGACAGAACCGGCGTGCCTGAACGTAAAACGGACCGCGGCGATCCGGCCAGGCTTCTGCGAGGCAATGCAAAGCTTCCGATGGACCGTGGATCGCCCTGATGTCGCCTTGTAAAGAACCCACTTCTATTGGCTCACTCCAGGTGATTTTCATCGAAGACTTCCTTTCTGCGAAAACGGGGGCGGCTCCTCGTGCCGCATTTTCCAAACGCAAAACAAGGCGTTTGGTTCCCAAGCGCCGGGCCGTTGACGCACCAAAGCCGCCTTGCTTGTGCAGGCGGCTTTGCTCAATATAGTTCAGTCAAAAAGGATTAGCGACGTTCTGCCGTAACCTCATTGGAATTAATGGTTTTGCCGAGCGGGCCAAGCTGCCAAAGAGCGGAGAGGCCAACAAGAATATAAATGATCCGTGCCAGAAGCGCGTTCTGGCCACCGAAGATGGAGGCGACCAGATCGAACTGGAAGAGGCCAACCAACAGCCAGTTCAGGCCGCCGACAATAATCAAAAGGAGCGTAATAACATTGACAGTTTTCATGGGAAGATCCTCAGGGGTTGTCATTGCCCACTCAACAGCTTTTGATTGATATTGTTCCTCGTTCCAGTCAAGATTCCGCTTATTCTTTTATAGTAATACCGGCCTCTTTCGCAGCAGCGATAAAGGCTTCTCTTGCATCCTCATCAGGCCGTTTGCCCTTGCTGACGTCTGCGCAAACGAGCAGTGCGTGGTCGAGTGCAGGATGGTCTTCCAGCGGCCAGTCTTCAATCATGGCCCAGGATGCGCCCTGGGTGGAATCAATAGTTGTGTATTGGCCGGGTCCCTCAAGTTCCAGGGTCACGCTCTTTTTCCAAACCTGCGACATTCTTTATCCCTTCGGCATGCTTGCAGACACTGGTTTCCTTAGCATCAACCACCCGGTAACGCCTGACAGGATGGAGCCGCCCAGCACACCGATTTTTACCTGGTTCATCAGTTCTCCGCCATCGGTAAATGACAGATTACCGATAAACAGGCTCATGGTGAAACCGATGCCGCAAAGGATCGACATGCCGTAAATCTGGCGCAGGTTCGCGCCTGCAGGCAGGGATGCGACACGCAAGCGGGCCAGCAGCCAGAGCGTGGCAAAAATTCCGATCTGCTTGCCCAGAAACAAGCCGAGGCCGATCCCGAGGGGCAGGGGTGAAAGAAGGTCGCCGATCTCGATACCCGCTAGAGAAACACCTGCATTGGCGAAGCCGAACAGGGGCACGATTGCAAAGGCAACCCATGGGTGCGCTCGATGTTCCAAACGGTGCAGCGGTGAGTGAGCGTGGTCGGCTGACATGGGAATGGTCAAAGCCACCAGAACGCCCGCGAGCGTGGCGTGCAGACCGGATAGAAACACACAAACCCACACCAAAATACCAACCAGCAGATATGGCCAAAGGATGTGGATGCGCAGCCTGTTGAACAGCAGCAAAACGCAGAGACCGAGCACCGCCCCCATCAGCGGCAGCAACGACAGGGATTGGGTATAAAAAACGGCGATGACGATGATAGCGAGCAGGTCATCAATCACCGCAATAGCGGTCAACAATATTTTGAGCGACATGGGCACACGGGAGCCAAGCATGGCAAGGATACCAAGCGCGAAGGCTATATCGGTCGCGGCGGGTATGGCCCATCCCCGCAGGTTCTGTGGCTCGGACTGGTTGATAGCAACAAAAATGAGCGCGGGAACCACCATTCCGACGATGGCAGCAACGCCGGGGACGATCCGCTGACCCCAACTTGCCAACTGGCCTGAGACCACCTCCCGTTTGATCTCCAGCCCGATGAGCAAAAAGAAGATCGCCATCAGCGCATCGTTGATCCAGTGCGAAAGGGAAAGGGGTCCGAGATAGCTGTGCAAGATCTCGAAGTATTCAGGCGCGGCGGGAGAATTGGCAACGATCAAGGCCAGAAGCGCGGACATGAACAGCACGATTCCGCCGGCGGCTTCCAGATGGATGAAACGCCTGAGATGGCCGAAAAAGACTGTTGATTTCATGGGGTCACCGAAGAACGTAAAACAGATCAGCCCGGACAATGCCGGGCTGATCATACTTATCAGAGAGGACGAAGTTCAGGAGCAGCCGCTTGTTGAGCCGCAAGTGTCACATTTCAGGCAGGTTCCGTTGCGAACCATGGTGAAATTCGAGCACTCCGCGCAGCTGTCGCCGGTGTAGCCTTGCATGATGGACTTCATGCGACGGTCGGCCTCCAGTTTCTTCGCTTCCGTTTTTGCACTGGCGGCATCCGCCGCTGCCTGATCGGAGAACACATCCGTCACCGCGGCTGGCTGCAATACGGGTTCGGCAACCGGTGCCGCCCGCTCCTCAAAGTCCCGCTTGAAGGCGATGACTTCGCTCTGCTGCGGTGCCGCTTCCATTTTCAGCGCTGTCGATCCAATGGACGTGATCGTCGAAGATCCACCCTTGGGCTGTGTCGCAGTTGCCGAGCCCTTTGGCTCATTGATGTTGCTGACGTTATGGCCAGCAACGAGCGAAGGCTTGTATCCGCGGGTCCAGCCGGTGGATAGCAGATTGGTTTTGCCTTCTTCAATGCCTTTGCCAAGCGCGGTGTTGCCGAAATCGGACGTGTCCACATGCGCCAGATCGTTACGACCAAGGTAGGAAACGGCCAATTCGCGGAACACGTAATCCAGAATGGATGTGGCGTTCTTGATTGCATCGTTGCCCTGCACCATGCCAGCGGGTTCGAACTTGGTGAAGGTGAACGCCTCCACATATTCCTCCAGTGGCACGCCGTATTGCAGGCCGAGCGAGATGGCGATGGCGAAGTTGTTCATCATCGCACGGAAGGCCGCACCTTCCTTGTGCATATCGATGAAGATTTCACCCAGACGACCGTCACCAAATTCACCGGTGCGCAGATACACCTTGTGTCCACCAACGATGGCCTTCTGCGTGTAGCCCTGACGGCGGTTCTGGAGCTTCTCGCGCTGGCGAACGATCTTTTCGACCACGCGCTCCACAATTTTCTCCGTCACGGTCACAGCCTGCGCGGCAGCCGGGGCCGCCAGGAAGTCTTCCATGGCATCCTCGTCCTCATCGTCTTCGATCAGGGAGGAGTTCAGCGGCTGGGACAGCTTGGAGCCATCACGGTACAGGGCGTTGGCCTTGAGCGCGAGTTTCCACGAGAGCATGTAGGCGCTCTTGCAGTCTTCAACCGTTGCGTCGTTCGGCATGTTGATTGTCTTGGAAATCGCACCGGAAATGAACGGCTGGGCCGCTGCCATCATCCGAATGTGGCTTTCCACCGACAGATACCGCTTGCCGACCTTGCCGCAGGGATTGGCGCAATCAAACACCGCCAGATGTTCCTTTTTGAGGAACGGCGCGCCTTCGAGCGTCATCGCTCCGCAAACGTGGATGTTGGCCGCTTCGATATCCTTGCGCGAGAAACCGATGTGCTCCAGCAGATTGAAATCCATAGACGCAAGCTGATCGTCCGAAACCTTGAGCGTCTCCTTCAGGAAGTCGGCGCCCAGCGTCCACTGGTTGAAGGCAAACTTGATGTCGAATGCGGACTTCAGGCCAGCGCTGACGGCTTCAATCTTCTCATCCGTGAAGCCCTTTGCTTTCAGCGAGCCGGGATTGATGGCCGGAGCCTGATTCATATTGCCATGACCCACGGCATAGGCTTCGATCTCTGCCAGCTGGCTTTCGGAATAGCCGAGCGTGCGCAGGGCTTCCGGAACCGCCCGGTTGATGATCTTGAAGTAGCCGCCGCCGGCCAGCTTCTTGAACTTGACCAGTGCGAAGTCAGGCTCAATGCCAGTCGTGTCGCAATCCATCACCAGACCGATTGTGCCGGTCGGGGCCACAACAGTCGTTTGCGCATTGCGGTAACCGTGCTTTTCGCCAAGCTCCACAGCCTTGTCCCAGGCGGCTTTCGCGTGGCTGATCAGGTCCTGATCCGGGCATTCCGCATGGGCAAGCGGCACAGGGTTGACCGAAAGACCTTCATAGCCCGTTGCTTCGCCATAGGCCGCGCGGCGATGGTTGCGCATAACGCGTGCCATGCTGGCCTTGTTGGGAGCATAGCCCGGGAAAGCGCCGAGCTTGGCCGCCAGTTCGGCAGACGTGGCATAGGAAATACCGGTCATGATGGCGCTGAGTGCGCCACAAATGGCACGGCCTTCGGTGCTGTCATAGGGAATGCCCGACGACATCAACAGGCCGCCAATGTTGGCGTAACCGAGACCAAGGGTGCGGTACTGATAGGACAGTTCCGCAATCTGGCGCGAGGGGAACTGCGCCATCATCACGGACACTTCCAGCACGATCGTCCATAGCCGAACCGTGTGCTCGTAATCAGCGATGTTGATATTCTTGGTCGTCGGGTCCTTGAACTGCAGAAGGTTCAACGAGGCCAGATTGCAAGCCGTATCATCCAGGAACATGTATTCGGAGCAGGGGTTGGATGCCCGAATCGGGCCTGCTGCCGGGCATGTGTGCCAGTCGTTCATGGTTGTGTTGAAGTGCAGGCCCGGATCGGCCGACGCCCAGGCGGCGTAGGAAATCTGCTCCCAAAGGTCGCGCGCCTTTAAAGTCTTGATGGTGCGGCCATCCTTACGGGCAGTCAGGTCCCAGTCACCGTCATTTTCGACAGCACGCAGGAAGTCGTCCTTGATGGAAACCGAATTGTTGGAGTTCTGGCCCGAAACAGTCAGATAGGCTTCCGAATCCCAATCGGTATCATAGGTCTTGAAGTCGAGATCGGTATAACCCTGACGGGCAAACTGGATAACACGCTTGACGTAGTTTTCCGGAACCTGCGCCTTTTTGGCGGCGCGAATTTCGCGCTTGAGGGCAGGGTTTTGCTTGGGATCAAAGCAGGCATCATTGTCGGCTTCGCAGTTCTTGCAGGCCTTCATGATCGCTTTCAGGTGAAACGCGACGACCTTGGAACCGGTAACGAGCGCGGCAACCTTCTGCTCTTCCTTCACTTTCCAGCTGATATATTCTTCAATATCGGGGTGATCGATATCGACCACGACCATCTTGGCAGCGCGGCGGGTCGTACCGCCGGACTTGATGGCACCGGCAGCGCGGTCACCAATCTTGAGGAAGCTCATCAGGCCGGACGACTTGCCGCCGCCGGACAGTTTTTCACCCTCGCCGCGCACATAGGAGAAATTCGAGCCCGTGCCGGAGCCGTATTTGAACAGACGGGCTTCCCGAACCCACAGGTCCATGATGCCGCCTTCGTTGACGAGATCATCACCAACGGACTGAATGAAGCAGGCATGGGGCTGCGGATGCTCGTAGGAGGACTTGGATTTTGTCAGCTTGCCGGTGAAGGGGTCCACATAAAAGTGGCCCTGTCCGGGGCCATCAATGCCATAGGCCCAGTGCAGACCCGTGTTGAACCACTGTGGCGAGTTGGGGGCCACGCGCTGGCTGGCCAGCATATAGGCCAGCTCATCGCGGAAGGCCAAGGCGTCGTCTTCAGATGCGAAGTAGTTGCCCTTCCAGCCCCAATAGGTCCAGGTGCCGGCCAGACGATCAAAAACCTGACGGGCATCGGTTTCAGAACCGTAGCGCTCGCTTTCAGGCATATCCTTCATGGCCGCCAGATCAGCTTCCGAGCGCCACAGCCAGGATGGAACGGAGTTTTCTTCAACCTTTTTCAGCCGGGCCGGTACCCCCGCCTTGCGGAAGTATTTCTGGGCCAGAATATCCGAGGCAACCTGCGAGAACTGTGCGGGGACATCAATATTCTCCAGACGAAACACGATTGAGCCGTCCGGGTTGCGAATTTCACTGGTGGCTTTGCGAAACTCCAGGCTTGCATAGGCAGACTGCCCAGCCTTGGTAAAACGACGTTCAATACGCATTGTCTCAATCCTCTAGGAACCGCGCTCAGGCACGGGTTAGTTCATCTCGTCGCGGGGCGAACGGTCTCGCCTTATCTAGTGTGTCATACGTTGGTTAACACAATATGTAGTGCTCTATGCACACAAAGGCGAGTCGGTGCCAGTATAAAATCGTGTACAGACGTCAATTTTTTTGGACAGTGTCGGTCGCTACAAGTGCTACGTCATCCCATAGAAGCAGGGATCGTCACGTTGCAGCCCGTCCAGAACTGAGATGTGCCGTTTAATTACCGCGGGCGTCAAGCTGTAGATCGCCGAAACACGAGACCACTAAATATAGTAGGGTCCCCTGTGGATATCGTTTGATTTCGGAAGCTGCCTTTAGAATCAGCAGCTTCCCTATCAACCGGTGACGGTATCGCCTCCGAGCCCACCCGATTTAAATTTTAGATGTGCGAAACGACGTAAAAACGCTTGATTTCTTGCGTCGGCAAGCAGTCGCAATTCCTGGGTAGAATCGGTGGCACGTCGCCCAAAAAGTCGGCGCTTTTTTTCCGGCGTAGGACCCGGCAGGGAATCGTTGAATGCAAACAACGGTGGCTGCTCGGAAAAGCCAGACTATTAATCTAATCGGTTTGCAGAACAGTCAGTGAATTTATACTCTTGCCATATCGGAAATTTGCTGGCAGAGTTTCTGTCGTTCGGGCGAATTTGATCCCGGAGACTGGACAGATACCGGCGCAAATGCCTGAGCTTGATAGGTTTCGGCCTGGGAGGCAATATGGACGTTCTTTCCCCGATATCGTGACTTCTCGACTGGCTTTTTGCGTCGATCGATCGGCGCGGGAGGCAACACCACCGCACTGGCAACGGTGCAGCGTTTCTACAAGGGATAAGGACTTTCCCCCATGGCCACCAAGGGCATCGTAAAATTCTTCAACCAGGACAAGGGTTTTGGTTTCATCACTCCAGACGGCGGCGCCAAGGACGTATTCGTTCACATTTCCGCTCTTCAGGCAGCTGGTATCCAGACTCTGAAAGACGGCCAGCAGGTCACGTTCGACACCGAGCCGGACCGTATGGGCAAGGGCCCCAAGGCCGTCAACATCCAGGCTCACTAATAGCCTGTTACGAATTCAATAAAACGGCGCCCTTCAAACGGCGCCGTTTTTTGTGTCCTCATTGATAGTCTGCGTTGCCGACGCTTCAAAAATGGCATCAAACGCATGCGCGATGACGGCCGATTCCGCACCGGCCTTGGTGGCATCGCTGGACAGGATTTGCCGGAAGCGGCGCGCGCCCGGCCAGCCCTGGAACAGCCCTACCATATGACGTGTGACATGGATCAGGCGTCCGCCGCTGTCGATATGCCGGTCCGCATAGACCATCATGGTATCACACAGATTTTCCCAGAACGCCGTCGATGTCGTATGGCCTGATGGTGTCAATGCTTCCACCGGCCCCAAGGCGCGGGTCATTGGGTGCGGGAACATCTGGTCCACACCCGTCAACAACGCGCTGTCATGGTAGGCAGACCGCCCCATCATCACGCCGTCCACGTGCTTCAGATGATCATGTGCCTGTCCGAGCGATGTCACCCCACCGTTGATACCAATAAACAGCGAGCGACGCTCAGCTTTCACACGGTACACTAAATCATAATCCAGCGGGGGAATATCGCGGTTCTCCTTGGGGCTCAGTCCTTGCAACCACGCTTTGCGGGCATGGACCCATACGGCATCAACCCCGGCATCCACAACGTTTGCCAGCAGCTCGCGCAGCGCGACTTCCGCATCCTGATCGTCCACGCCGATCCGGCATTTGACGGTAACCGGAACGTGGACAACGGCTTTCATCGCGGCAACGCAGGCGGCCACTGTTTCCGGCTCCCGCATCAAGCAAGCGCCGAACGTGCCGCTCTGGACCCGGTCGGACGGGCAGCCGACATTCATGTTGATTTCGTCGTAACCGAAGTCCGCACCAATACGCGCGGCCTCGGCCAGTTTCACCGGGTCATTGCCACCAAGCTGCAAGGCAACGGGATGTTCGCTCTGATCGAACCCCAGCAATTTCTCGCGGTTGCCCCGCAGGATCGCATCGGCCACCACCATTTCGGTGTAAAGCAGCGCATTGTGCGACAGTTGCCGCGCCAGATACCGAAAGTGCCGATCGCTCCAGTCGATCATCGGTGCAACCGCGAATGTGGGCGTGCTGTAAAGGGGCATCAGAGGGGTCCAGTATGGTTCATTGCGAGCCTTATGACGCCTTTCGTTTTGATTTGAAACCCCGCAGGGGCCATGGTAAATCTCAAATCTTCGACAGCGCATGAGGGCATGATGGATAACGTCGGTACGATAGAGTTTGCTGCCAGCACGGTGCCCAAGTCCTTCAATCGCTGGCTGAGCCTGCGCGCCGCTACCTCCAGCAGCCATGAATCGCTCGATGCGCTCGTCATGCGAATGCGCCCGTTTGAAAGCATTGCGCGGTATGGGTTGTTTCTGCAATGCCAGTATCAGTTCCACGGCCTATTGCGGGCGCTCTACCATCGCCCGGAACTGACCGTCTTTCTTCCTGATCTCGCCGAGCGAGACCGTTTCGAGCTGATTGAACAAGACCTCGCCGATCTCGGTCTGTCTGCCCCGGAACTTGCCGATCCTTCGGATATAATCACCTCCGATACACCGACCGCGCTGGGTTGGCTCTATGTCGTGGAGGGTTCCAACCTTGGCGCTGCCTTTCTCATCAAGGAAGCGCGCAAGCTCGGACTGAGTGAAAGCCATGGTGCGCGCCATCTGGCGGGTCATCCGGATGGACGTGGCAAGCATTGGCGTTCGTTCACGGATTCGCTTAATGATATCGACCTTCCGCCAGCCGACGAGGCCCGCGTGATATCCGGTGCCATTGCCGCGTTTGAAACGATGCGCGCCATAGTGCTGTCGCGCGTCGATTCCTGACGCTCATACCAATCGAGCTGGAGTGTATCATGCCAGTCTACGCACTCGGTGATAAACGTCCAAAGACTCCTCCGGCTGGCTCCTACTGGGTGGCCCCGGATGCGCATGTCGTTGGTTCCGTTACCTTAAATGATCAAGTCAGCATCTGGTTTGGTGCCGTGTTGCGCGCAGACAAAGACGCCATCACCATTGGGACGGGAAGCAACGTTCAGGAAGGTGCCGTCATCCATGTGGATGCCGGTTTCCCGGTCACGATCGGCGAGGGCTGCACAATCGGGCACCGCGCCATTGTTCATGGCTGCACCATTGGCAACAATTCGTTGATTGGAATGGGCGCGACGATTTTGAATGGGGCTGTCATTGGCAACAATTGCCTCGTCGGTGCCAACGCACTGGTAACGGAAGGCAAGACCTTCCCGGACAACAGCCTGATCGTCGGAGCGCCTGCAAAAGCCGTTCGCGTGCTGGATGGCGAGTCCATCAGCACACTGCGCAAAGCTGCAGAAAGCTATGTCAACAACTGGCAGATCTTTGCGGCAAACCTTGCGATTTTGCCGGATTCCTAAGGATCAAACGCCAGCACAGGCACCACAAATTCCCCGAATTTCCATTGTGGTCTTGTTTGGCTTGAAACCGTTTTCTGATCCCCAGAACGCAATGCGCTGGTCGATGTTGGAATCATGAAACTCGTTGACCTGCCCGCAGGTCTCGCAAATTGCGAATGCGGTAACTCCATGGCTATGTTCGTCATCGTGGTTATGGGGATGGGAGCACGCAACGAAGGCATTGAGGCTTTCCAGCCGGTGAACCATGCCAAATTCCAGCAGTTTTTCCAGCGCGCGGTACACCTGCAAGGGCGCGCGAAAACCATGGTCGCGCAGTTGATCGAGAATCGTATACGCGCTCAGCGGGCCATCCGCGTGGCTCAAGGCATCATAAACAAGAGACTGATTTTTGGTCAGCTGCCGCGTACTCATTGCAAACTCCTCAGCAGGTCTGCGTCCGTTGACCTGTCATCTACACGTAATAATGTTACTGCGTGCTTGCAAGCGCACTGAACAAAAAAACCGGGCTCGTGTAGCGCCGCGCATTCATCATGCATGGAAGCGAGGCGTAACGCACGGCCCTCAACCAGCGCGGCCCAGCTATTGCCCGGGCCGCCCAGTCTTGCCGCGTCCCCTTTTTTTCTGACGCTCATCCGCCGGGTCCTCATAGCTGCCGACACCTGCCTTGGCGCGGCGCAACGGCTTGGCGTCATCTTCCGGCAAGCGCTTTTCCGACTGGCCCTGCAACAAGGGTGCCTGAATCCTGCCGCCCCGAGCAATCTCATTCTTCGTCAATGCCGACGGCTTTTCGGGCAAATTGGCGTTCGGCAACGGCTTTTCCGTGCGTCCTACGGTCATCTCATCCAGCGTGTTCTTGCGGAAAAGCGGTTTGACCATATCCGTTCCGGGACCCATATCGTCCAGTGATGGCTTGGCAAACAACGAACTAGCCGATGACGATGATGGGGCAGGCGGCGCTTTGCCGCGTTTGCCGCCGCCTTCGCCCGCATTGCCTTGCTCGCGTGCCAGCGGATCGTCCATCGTGGCGAGTTCGGCGGCTTTCAGACGCTTGATTTCGTCGCGAAGACGAGCAGCGGTCTCGAAGTCGAGATCGGCTGCGGCGTTGCGCATCTGCTTTTCCATGGCGTCAAGATGGGCCGCAAGATTGTTGCCGACCATGTGGCCACCGCTGGCAAAGCCCTTGCCGACGGCACCGGAAATATCTGCACGCACATGATCCTTCTCGTATACCGAGTCCAGAATATCGGAAATCCGCGCCTTGACGCTTTCCGGCGTAATGCCATTGGCTTCGTTATAGGCAACCTGCTTTTCGCGGCGGCGGGCGGTTTCTTCCATCGCCCGCTTCATGGAGCCGGTGATCTGATCCGCGTACAAAATGACCTTGCCATCCACGTTTCGCGCGGCACGGCCAATGGTCTGCACCAGCGAGGTTTCAGACCGCAGGAACCCTTCCTTATCCGCATCGAGAATGGCGACGAAACCGCATTCCGGAATATCGAGACCTTCTCGCAGCAGGTTGATGCCGATCAGCACATCGAACGCACCGAGCCGCAGATCGCGAATGATTTCAATGCGTTCCAGCGTGTCGATGTCAGAGTGCATGTAGCGCACCCGTACACCCTGCTCGTGCAGATACTCGGTCAGGTCTTCGGCCATGCGCTTGGTTAGAACCGTCACCAGCGTACGATAACCCGCCGCCGCCGTTTCGCGGATTTCGCCAAGAACATCGTCAACCTGCGTTTTGGCGGAGCGAACTTCCACCGGCGGGTCGATCAGGCCTGTCGGACGAATCACCTGCTCGGCAAACACGCCGCCGGATTGTTCCATTTCCCATCCGCCGGGAGTGGCGGATACGGCAATGGTATCCGGCCGCATGGCGTCCCACTCCTCAAACCGCAGCGGACGATTGTCCATGCAAGAGGGCAGGCGGAAACCGTATTCCGCCAGCGTCGCCTTGCGGCGAAAGTCGCCGCGATACATCCCGCCGATCTGCGGAATAGTCACGTGGCTTTCGTCGATGAAGATCAGCGCGTTGTCGGGAATGTATTCAAACAAGGTTGGCGGAGGCTCGCCGGGGGTGCGACCCGTGAGATAGCGGGAATAGTTCTCGATACCTTGGCAGGAGCCCGTCGCTTCCAGCATCTCGATATCATAGCGGGTTCGCTGCTCCAGCCGCTGCGCTTCCAGCAGACGACCGGCTTTCTCGAGTTCGGCAAGGCGGGCCGTCAGTTCTTCCTTGATGGACTTGATCGCCTGATTGAGCGTCGGGCGCGGTGTCACATAGTGCGAGTTGGCGTAGATTTTCACCGACTTCAGATCATCGGTCTTGTGACCGGTCAGCGGATCGAACTCAACAATCGAATCAATCTCGTCGCCAAACATGGAAATGCGCCAGGCGGCATCCTCTAAGTGAGCGGGGAAAATTTCAATCGTATCGCCGCGCACGCGGAACGAGCCGCGCTGAAAATCCATATCGCGCCGCTTGTACTGCTGCGCCACAAGGTCCGCCAGCAGCTGGCGTTGGTCCAGCCGGTCGCCCACCTGCATCTGGAAGGTCATGGCGGTGTAGGTTTCCACAGAGCCGATACCGTAGATGCAGGAAACGGACGCAACGATGATGACGTCATCGCGCTCGATCAAGGAACGGGTGGCGGAGTGGCGCATCCGGTCGATCTGCTCGTTGATCGATGATTCCTTCTCAATAAAAGTATCGGAGCGCGGCACGTAGGCTTCCGGCTGGTAGTAATCGTAGTAGGAAACGAAATACTCGACCGCATTGTTGGGAAAAAAGTTCTTGAACTCGGCATAGAGCTGCGCCGCCAAGGTCTTGTTGGGCGCCAGAATAACAGCGGGCCGTTGGGTCTTGGCAATGACCTGCGCCATAGTGAAGGTTTTGCCCGAACCCGTGACACCCAGCAGCACCTGATTGCGCTCACCCGATTCCAGCCCCTCGACCAGATCGCGAATGGCCGTTGGCTGATCGCCCGCCGGTTCGTATTCGGATACCATCTCGATCCGGATTCCGCCCTCTGACTTTTCAGGGCGGGCAGGGCGGTGCGGCGTCCACAGCTTGCCATCCTTAAAGAGCGGATTGCCTGACTCGATCAAAGCGGAAAGCGCTTCGACCGTGGCCGTGACGGCTGTGGAAGAGGTCAGCTTGTCCGCATCTTCCAGTGCGACATCCAGTCCGGCGACAGGATTGAGTCCAGCGGCGGCGCGGGTCTTGGGGTCGGTGGAGCCGCCCATGGAGGTGCCGCGCGCGGTCTTGGCGCTGCTGGCTTTTGTTTTCTTGGCCAGCTCCGTCTTCGCAGGGTCCAGACCGGCAGTCTTTTCCTTCTGCGCCGCAATTTCCACGCGCTTGCGGTGCTTGCCAGCCTTGGAGGCAACATCGTGGCGGGTCTCGATGGTTTCCGCCTCCGCCATGCGTTGCAGTTCCATCGCCCAGTCAGACACGGAACCGGACAGCGGCGTGCCGCTCAGGCCTGCCTGTGGCGCTTCTTCAAAACCGGGGGCGGAGGATGTTTTCGTGGATTTAGCCATGCCGCCAATATGGTGAGAGTCCCACCAAATGAAAAGTCCCTGGAGGGACAAAACGGCAACGGATCACCAGTTTTCGTAAGGAGATGGTGATAGAGACGATCTGCCGCCCCCTCATCGACTGAAAGCATTCGTTTACCGCTTTTGCATAAAATACCACGCGCATGCAACGGCATGACGCTCTGCCGGAGAACGGCCATGCGGCTGCCCGGTTTTGGCCATCAGAACCGGGTTTGATGACCCGAGTTGGCTGATGAAACGCCAGATAACCAGCGAAAGCGAAACGCATATGGCAGTCGGCTCTCTCCTGCGCAGGTCTACGGCAACAGTCGCTTTGCTGGCGCTGGCCGCCTGCACCTCCGATGTGCTGACCCCGACAGCGCGGGTGGATCACGGCGCCCGCGTCAACGCCATTTCGCGCAGCCAGCAAGCGCGGGTTGCCCCGGTGGAAACAGCGGCGGCCTATCCTGCGCCGGTTGAGGCAACGCAACCGGTGTCTGGGGCCATGTCCATTCCGGCCGAGGGCGTTAACATGGATGCGATGCTGGGCGCGGAGCCCACCGCGCAACAGCCTGTCGTGGGGCTGGCACAAGAGCAAAGCCTCGATATTGCCGAGGGCACGGGCAGTCAGCCCGTTGTGGATGGCATTGGCACGGATGAGGTGCGCCAAGTGTCCGTTCCCGTGCAAGCGGGATCGCCAATTCCGCCGCTGGATGGCGACGATCCTGATCTACCGCCACTGGCACAATCGCAGCCGCAACAGGTTGCCATGTTGCCGCGCGCGCAAAATCCTGTGCTGCAATCGGAACCAGAGCCGGAGTTGCGTTCTGAACCGCGCATGTCGCGGCCCGTACCTTCGGTCATGCCGAGCGGCGAGGTGGCCTGTCGCCAAGCGCTGAAACAACTGGGTGTTGTATATCAGGACATTCCAGCGATTTCGAGTGGCGGTTCCTGCGGCATTGCCTATCCCATCAAGGTGTCGCAGCTTTCCGGCGGTATCAAGCTAAAACCTGCTATTACAGTGGCTTGCCCGGTCACGGTCAATTTTGCCAAATGGGTCAAGTACGAGCTGGCACCGTCTACCCGCTATCGCTATTTATCCGGCTTGAGTGCGCTGGAAAATGTCGGGGGCTACTCCTGCCGCACCATGAACTCGCGGCGTGGCGCCGCCATGTCCGAGCACGCGCGCGGTAACGCCATTGACCTCGGACGCCTGACATTGAACTCTGGCAAGCGGATCGATATTCGCAGCAAGGGGCTGTTTGCATTCCGTGAGCGCGGCCTGTTGAAGTCCGTGCGTGGCGATAGTTGCAAGTATTTTACCACGGTGCTCGGACCCGGCAGCGACCGCTACCACAAGGACCATTTTCACTTCGATCTGCGTGCCCGCAAGTCGAAGTACCGGCACTGCAGCCTTTAAAGATAGCAAAACCTGAGAATTATGCCATATAACACCGCACCGATCCTCATGGACCCAACGGCAAAAGCATGGCACCTATCGTATCCGTTTCCAATCTTTCCAAGACCTATAAGGGTGGCTTTCAGGCGCTGAAAGGCGTGAGCCTCGATATCGAAGAGGGGGAGATTCTGGCGCTGCTGGGACCGAATGGCGCTGGCAAGACCACGATGATCTCCATCATCTGTGGTCTGGTGAACCCAACCGGCGGTCAGGTGCTGGTCGGTGGCTTCGATGTTGTCAAGGACTTCCGGCAGACGCGGTCCATGATCGGGCTCGTACCTCAGGAACTCACGACCGACGCGTTTGAAACGGTCTGGAACACCGTATCGTTCACGCGCGGCCTGCATGGTAAAAAAGCCGATCCGAAACACATAGAAAAAGTGCTGCGCGACCTGTCCCTCTACGACAAGAAGGACAATATGTTGCGCGAGCTCTCCGGTGGCATGAAGCGGCGCGTGCTGATTGCCAAGGCGCTTTCGCATGAGCCAAAAATTCTGTTTCTGGATGAGCCGACGGCGGGTGTGGATGTCAATCTGCGCAAGGATATGTGGCGCGTGGTGGAAGATCTCCGCGCCAGCGGCGTGACGATCATTCTCACGACCCATTACATTGAAGAGGCCGAAGAAATTGCCGACCGGATCGGCGTGATCAACGGCGGCAACATTCTGCTGGTGGAAGACAAGGCCGCGCTGATGGCGAAGCTTGGCAAAAAGGAACTGCGCATCGATGTCAGCGAGCCATTGACGGCGGTGCCGGACGCACTGGCACCGTACCGGCTGAAGCTTGAAAACAATGGCACATCGCTGGTCTATCAATATGACACGAAAGGCGAGCGCACCGGCATCACCGCGCTGCTGGCCGACCTTGCCGAAACGGGTATTAAATTGCGGGATATTTCCACTCATCAGAGTTCACTGGAAGACATATTTGTCGAACTGGTGGAGGCGCGGTCATGAACTTTGAAGCTGTCAAAGCAATCTACCTTTTTGAAATGGCGCGAACCCGCCGCACGCTGCTGCAAAGCGTGGTATCGCCGGTTATCTCCACATCGCTTTATTTCATCGTGTTCGGTGCGGCCATCGGCTCGCGCATTCAGGAGGTGGAAGGCGTGAGCTACGGGGCGTTCATCACACCTGGGCTCATCATGTTGACCCTTTTGACACAGTGTGTGGGCAACGGTTCGTTCGGCATTTATTTTCCGAAATTCACCGGCACGATTTACGAAATTCTGTCAGCGCCCGTGTCCATGGTGGAAATTGTGCTGGGTTATGTCGGCGCGGCGGCCACCAAGGGCATGATGGTGGGGCTGATCATTTTAGCCACTGCTGCGCTGTTTGTGGATCTTTCCATAGCCCATCCAGCAATGATGCTGCTGTTTTTCGTTCTCACAGCCATCACGTTCAGCCTGTTCGGCTTCATCATCGGCATCTGGGCCGGGAATTTCGAGCAGTTGAACCTGATTCCCATGCTGGTGATTCCGCCGCTGACGTTTCTGGGAGGCAGCTTCTATTCGGTCAATATGCTGTCGCCGTTCTGGCAAACGGTCAGCCATTTCAACCCGGTTTTGTATCTGGTGAGCGGCTTCCGCTGGAGCTTCTTTGAAATTGCCGATGTCAATCCGATCATCAGCCTGTTCATGGTTGGACTGTTTCTGCTGATCTGCCTAGGCGTTGTCGCCTATATCTTCCGCACGGGCTACAAGTTGAAAAACTAATCTCGGAGCCGCAGCTCGTCCGTCTGCATCTGCATTGAACTCAGCGACGAGAGAAAGCTCATGCCCAGCAGGCTTTGATCCAATCGTCCGCGCTCCGCTACGGTCGCGCGCACGTTGCGGCGAACGATGGGGCCGATAGCAACCTGCTCCAGCGTTACCGGGGCTGCCATGGCGCGCCCATTGGCGGTCATGACCGGCACCGTGAATCTGAGATTTCGCGGGTCCAGGCCAATCCGTTCCGCGTCCTCAAAGGACAGGGCAACATTGCTGGCACCGGTATCGACCAAAGCACGAATATCGAAATTATCGATGCTGACATTGGTTTCGAAATGGCCGTTCATCCGTTTGTAGAGAACCACCTCCGGTATGCCTTCCGCGCTGGTCATCACGACAGGGCGTCCAGGCACCAAAGCGCTGGTGAGGCGCTGCCCGATGGACTGGACATCGCCCCGGTAGATGTACCCGAATGCCAGCGCCATGAGGATAACGACCCAGATCGCGAGCTGACGCAGCGTTTCGCCCCAACGGTGCCGACTGCCCAAAATACCGGCACCCAGAAGTGCTCCAATGGCACTCAACGATACCAGCCGACCGAAATCATCATTGTCCAGACCAAAGGACTCGCCCTCACCATGATTGAACAGGAGGACGGCCAGGCCGCCGCCCAGAATGGCGAGAAGCAGAATCAGCCTGTTCATGAGGTCTCCCGAAGTGGGTTAAGTTGAGCGAGGCGGGCGGGGAGACGTCGCATGATCGCGCTGCGTTCGTGGTCGCTGTAGCCGCTCCAACTGCCGATCTCCGTCAGCGAGCGTCCGCATCCCTCACAAAGGCCGCTTGGCGCATCGATTGCGCAGATGTGAATGCAAGGCGTTTCCATGGCCGCTGATATTGGCAATTCAAACCGTAAGTGCAAGGGCGATAAGGCACGCAATCTCCGCCAGTTGCTGCGTTGTGCCCAACGTATCGCCAGTGAAACCGCCGATCGTCCGTCGCGCCTTGCCATTGAAGATTGCCGTGGCCAGAATGACCATCAGAGGCACCAGCAGGAACGCCGAGAGCGGAAGAAAGAAGGCTGATGCGACCGCAAAGCCCGCAAATGTGCTGATCAGCGCAAAACGAACTGACGCATTCAGCGGCAGCCCGGAT
Organism: Rhizobium sp. CFBP 8762; assembly: GCF_014841565.1. GTDB lineage: Bacteria > Pseudomonadota > Alphaproteobacteria > Rhizobiales > Rhizobiaceae > CFBP-8762. Next base: position 255,577 of record NZ_JACYUD010000006.1, on the reverse strand, counting down.
GAAGCCGCCACACCCTGATCGCGTGCTGACGGCAATTGAGCCCAGTGCCACACCATCGCGGCGCGGCTGATGGCTGCTGCGAGCAGCACAATCGCGCCCGCTGCGAGTGCACCGACAGCGTCGAGAACTGCTGACAGGGCAGCAACGCGCAAGGCAAAGGACAGAATTAACGCGAGCGTGCCATAGGCTCCGATTCGACTGTCTTTCATGATGTCCAGAACGCGGTCGCGGGTTTTGCCGCCGCCAAAGCCGTCCGCAGTGTCCGCCAAACCGTCCTCATGCAGGCCGCCAGTCAACCAGATCAGCAGGCCCACCGCCAGAGTCGCAATGAGAAGGGGTGAAATGGCAAGCGCATGCAGCACGGCAACCATGACAGCAGGAATGGCCGAAATCACCAGACCCGCCACCGGAAACGCCCGGACCGCACGGCTCAACCGTCCATCAAACCCGTAAAAATGATGCGGTGGCACGGCGAGGCGGCTAAGGAAGCCAACCGAGCGAGCCACGTCATGGCGAAATTCTAAAAATGCCATTGTCGCATCCCCGGTTAACAGTTGTTAGAAAGCCTCTCTAAGATTAAGAACCGTCATAACTTCAGGCGATGAAATGTAAATGAGGAATTTAACAATGGCCAATAGCGGGCTTCCATTCGATGACTTCCGCGAATTGCTGCGCAACCTGCCCGGCCCGGATTCGCAGGCGCTGGTCGCAGCGCGCGCCCGCGATGCGGAGTTGACCAAGCCGCAGGGCTCGCTCGGTCGTCTGGAAGAAATTGCCATGTGGCTTGCCGCCTGGACGGGGCGCACGCCCTCGATCCGCCGTCCGCTGGTCGCCATTTTTGCGGGCAACCATGGCGTGACCGCGCAGGGCGTGTCGCCGTTTCCGGCCACCGTCACGCAGCAGATGGTGGAGAACTTTGCCGCTGGCGGCGCAGCCATCAACCAGATTTGCGTGGCCTATGACCTTGGCCTGAAAGTGTTCGATCTCGCTCTGGAGTATCCAACGGCAGATATCACGCAGGAACCGGCACTGACCGAACGCGATTGCGCGGCCACGATGGCCTTCGGAATGGAAGCGGTTGCCGGCGGCACGGATCTGTTGTGCGTTGGCGAGATGGGCATTGGCAACACCACCATCGCCGCCGCCATCAATATGGCGCTCTATGGTGGCTCGGCGGAAGACTGGGTCGGCCCCGGCACGGGTGCTGATGGCGATGTGATGGCCCGTAAAATTGCGGTGGTGGAAAAAGCAGTTGCATTGCACGGCGATCATTTCGGTGATCCGCTGGAGGTGATGCGCCGCGTCGGCGGTCGTGAAATTGCAGCCATGGCCGGTGCCATTCTCGCCGCGCGTATGGAGAAAATCCCTGTTATTATCGATGGGTACGTGGCGACTGCTGCTGCGGCGATCCTGAAAGCTGCCAATCCGGCAGCACTTGACCATTGCCTGATCGGCCATGTGTCGGCAGAGCCCGGCCATATACGGGCAATTGAGATGCTTGGCAAAACGCCGCTTCTGGCCCTTGGCATGCGGCTTGGCGAAGGCACGGGCGCGGCACTGGCCGCCGGTATCGTAAAGGCAGCAGCCGCATGCCATACGGGCATGGCGACATTTGCCATGGCCGGTGTCAGCAACCGGGGCGAGGCGTAATACACATGAGCCAACCAGAAGGTCTGAAAAAGCTTAAGGGCATCAGTCACTTTTTTGCGGCGGTCAGTTATTCCATTGCGGGCGTGCGGCGGCTTTGGGAGGAAGCAGCCTTCCGGCACGAAATCGGTGCCTTTCTGACTATTATGGTCGTCTTCTTTGCCGTGGGTGCCACACTCATCCATTTCGGCATTATGTTTCTGCTGTTTTTGTTGATCATTGCGTTTGAGGCGGTCAACACGGCAATTGAAGAGATCGTTGACCGCGTTTCACCGGAAATTTCCGTGTTTGCTAAAAATGCAAAGGATCTCGGCTCGTTCGCTTGCTCGTGCCTCATCGCCGCGAACGGCGGCTTTGCGGCATTTGTGGTCATAACGCGGTTGTTTGACCTGTGACGCGGTGGAGACCAGTTGCCTCCATAAAGGTCAAAGTTCTTGGCGTGGCGACCCGCGGGGATGAATTTCTTGTGTCCAACGTGCAGCGCGATGATGGCAGAATAACAGGCGTGCGTCCACTTGGTGGTTCGGTTGAGTTCGGAGAAACGCGCGTTAGCGCGCTACACCGGGAATTGATGGAGGAACTGGGAACGGCGATTATGATCACCAGCCCGTGGTCTGTTCTGGACAACATCTTCGAGCATCAGGGCGTGACGGGTCATGAACTGATTTCCGTGGCCCGCATTCAACTCATGAATTCGGACTATTACGAGCAAGACACGTTTTCTTTCCGGGAGCATGACGGCACCGCCTGCCAGGCACGATGGATGACCTTGGAAGCGATACACGCTGAGGGTATTGCCCTGTATCCAGATGGTCTAGAAGCGGTTTTAGGAGACAAGCTTCTGATTTAAGCGCTTTGGCGCTGTCCCGGCGAGGGGAGCAGAACGCGCTCGCGCGGCAGGATTGCGATAGCTTCGGTGCCTTTGCGAAGCTGAGATTTCAGCATGAACTGCCCGCCATGTTTGGACAGTATGGCCTGCACGATGGGGAGGCCGAGCCCGGTTCCCTGCTCGGCGCTTTTGATGGCGATAGAGCCCTGGCCGAAAGCCGAGAGCACAACCGGGATTTCCTCCTGCGGAATACCCGGACCATTGTCGCGAATGGCAAGATACTGCCCGCCGCCCGCAGTCCAACCGACTTTCACGGAAATTTCGCCGCCTGTCGGCGTAAATTTTACAGCGTTGGACAGGAGATTAAGCGTCACCTGCCGCATCGCCTTTTCATCCGCAAACACTGGCGGCATGCTGGTCTCCATCCGGTCGATGATGGTGATGTTCTTGGCGCTGGCCCGCAACTGCACCATGCCGATGCAGTCTTCGGTAATGTCGGCCAGATGAATTTCATCTTCCTGTAAATCGTATTTTCCGGCTTCGATGCGGGAGAGATCGAGAATTTCGTTGATGAGATCCAGAAGGTGCTGGCCTGAGCGATGAATGTCGCTGGTGTATTCCTTGTAAACAGGGTTTTCCAGCGGACCCATGACTTCGGTCGCCATGACTTCGGAGAAGCCGAGAATGGCATTCAGCGGAGTGCGCAACTCATGCGACATGGAGGCCAGAAAGCGGGACTTCGCAAGATTTGCCTCTTCGGCGCGTTGCCGGGCTTCGTCCGACATGGATTTAGCAACCTCCAGCTCTGCAATCAGCCCATCTTTTTCGGATTGAAAGGTCAGTAGCCGCACATTGCTGCGGTAGAGACGGGACGTCATCAAGCCAAGGAATACCGCAGCTGTCGCGATGAAGGCAAACAGACCCATCCGCAACGGTGAGGGAGATGCGACTGTCTGCGCCAGAAGAGTGACCCCAATGGGCAGGCAGAAGAGCAGGAAGCCGTAACGCATGAAACATGCGCTGAGTGCGGTTGCTGCAAGGGCAGCGAGCAACACAGCGCTTTGAACAAATGTTGCGTTTGAAGCGCTACAGGCCGAGCAGGGGAGCAACAGAAAAAACGACCAACCAACGCCCGATGTGACCTGGGCAAGCCAAAGCCGCAAACGCCATTTGGCGATCAGCGCGACGGAGCGTCGTTCCCTGTGCGCCGCTCGTGCAAGAGCAACGTGCACACAATGGGCAATCATCGCAAATGCAGCCCAGCCAATAAAGTAAATAGAACCGCTGATATACAGACCGGCAAAGGATGTCAGCACAATCAAAGCTGGGATGATAAAGGGGTTGCGCAGGAGGGAGCCAACGTGCAGGCGCAGCATATCCCGCTCGAAACCCCGAGCGCCACTGGCAAAGGTTTGCAACCGCAGACGCGCAGCCCGAACTGCATTCGCAGCGAATGTTGTCCGCTGGCGGGGCAGTCTATCGACGGTGCTGGTATCGTCCGATGGAGGGCTCATCTCTGCCTGCAAGATTCATGATTCACTAGGGTTAACAGAAAATTCTTAAGAGAATGCTGCGACAGACTGGCAGCTGTCAATTTGCAGCAGATAGAGGCTTGAAACCTTTGATGACGACATACACATGGTCGCCGTGAAACGATTGCGTACAGGAGCCCGGCGCGGGTGGGACTATGTGGTGGCAGCCTGCTTTCTGGTGCTGGTGAGTCTTATCGTGGCGAAGCTGGAGCACGATAGCGTGGAAATCTTCAGTGATTATGCGCGCGTGCTGGATGGCGACACGCTTATTTTGAACGGTCGGCATGTCCGTCTGTCCGGAATCGATGCGCCGGAACTGGCGCAAACCTGCAGAGGGCCGAATGCTGTGCAGCCCTGTGGTCGAGATGCGCGCGCCGCGCTGATCGCGTTGATTGGAACTGCGAAGGTGAGTTGTGAGGGCCAGGGTACTGATAAATATCGGCGTACACTGGCCACGTGTCTGGCCGATGATCGTAATCTCAACCAGGAAATGGTAGAGCGGGGCATGGCGGTCGCTTATGGACGCTACGAAAGGCAAGAAAAACAAGCCAGAATGAAAAAGTTCGGTCTTTGGACAACAGAGTTTGATCGGCCTGAGGAGTGGCGCAAGACCCATGACCGAAGCCAGTCCGCTGACCCGTTAGCGTCATGGCGCACGTGGCTTCCATCCTGGATGCCGGCGCAGTGATCGGCTATCCCAATGCCGTGCCGGATAAACTGGATGCGCTCCGTGAGGCCATTGCTCGCTGTCGCGTGTGTCGCGATGAGCCCCAAAGCGCAACGCCCTTGCCGCATGAGCCACGACCGATCTCGGTAATATCCCAGAAGACCTCTATTCTGATTGCCAGCCAGGCGCCCGGTCTGCGTGCGCATGACAGCGGCGTTCCGTTTAACGATCCCTCTGGTGTGCGGCTGCGCCAGTGGCTGGGGGTTGACCCCGAAACTTTCTATAACCGCGATCACTTCGCCATCGTGCCAATGGGGTTCTGTTTTCCCGGTTACGATGCGCATGGTGGGGACTTGCCGCCCAGACGCGAATGCGCGCCGGTCTGGCGTGAGCCGGTGCTGGCGTCCATGCCGCAGATACGGCTCATCCTCGCTATTGGCCATTACGCGCAGCGTTGGCATCTTGGGAAACTCTGTCCCAAATCGATGACCGATACAGTGGCGGCCTGGCGCAGTTTCATCGATCCCCAAGACGGTACGGTTCCGCTGCTGCCTTTGCCACACCCAAGCTGGCGCAATACCAGTTGGATCAAACGGCACCCCTGGTTCGAGACCGAGCTTTTGCCAGTTCTGCGCACTCGCGTGCGCACGCTGCTCGGTTGAAATAAGGTTCTTTTCTTTCCTGCAATTGCGGGTATAAGGGGAATATTATTCGCAAACGGGTGTTTTCATGGATCGTCTCGACCGTAAAATCCTGCGTATTCTGCAGGAAGATTCCACTTTGGCCGTGGCAGACCTTGCCAAGAAGGTGGGGCTTTCCACAACGCCCTGTTGGCGGCGTATCCAGAAGATGGAAGAAGACGGTGTTATCCGGGGCCGCGTCGCTCTTCTGGACCCTGCGAAGATCAACACCAAGGTTACTGTGTTTGTGTCCATCCGCACGGCATCCCATTCGATTGAATGGTTGCGTCGCTTCTCCGAAGTCGTGAGCGAATTTCCTGAGGTGGTCGAGTTCTATCGCATGAGTGGCGATGTTGACTACCTGCTCCGCGTGGTGGTGCCAGATATCGCCGCCTATGATGCCTTTTACAAGCGGTTGATTTCGAAGATCGAAATTCGCGATGTGTCGTCGGTGTTTGCCATGGAGCAGATCAAATACACCACGCAAATGCCGCTGGACTACATGCAGCTGGACAATGCGAAGTCCCAGGAAGACTAACCATGCTCGCGAAGAAGGCGGCTCAGTCCGCCTTCTTGTTCAGACGCGCCAGCAGGGACGATGTATCCCAGCGATTGCCGCCCATAGCCTGTACTTCGGCATAAAATTGATCGACCAGCGCCGTGACCGGAAGGTTTGAACCATTCCGACGCGCTTCTGTCAGCACGATATCAAGGTCTTTGCGCATCCAGTCCACGGCAAAGCCAAAATCATATTGACCTGCGGCCATGGACTTGTGGCGGTTTTCCATTTGCCAGGAGCCCGCAGCGCCCTTGGAAATGACGTCAACGACCTTTTCGATATCCAAACCGGCCTGTGTGCCGAAATGCAAGGCTTCGGCCAGCCCTTGCACCAGCCCGGCAATGCAGATCTGGTTCATCATTTTCGTCAACTGACCCGCGCCCACCGGACCCATCAAGCCCACCATACGGGCGTAGGATTCGATGACCGGCTTTGCGCGTTCGAAAACAGAGTCCTCGCCGCCGCACATGACGGTCAGCACGCCGTTTTCTGCGCCCGCCTGCCCACCGGAAACGGGTGCGTCCAGAAAATGTGCACCCTTCGCTGTCGCGGCGCGGTCAAGTTCCCGTGCGACTTCGGCGGATGCTGTCGTGTTGTCGATAAAAACAGCATTTGGGGAAAGCGTCTCAAACGCACCGTCCTTGGCTGTCGTTACCGAGCGCAAGTCATCATCGTTGCCCACACAGCAGAAGACAAAGTCCGCATCCTTTGCAGCCTGCGCAGGTGTATCGGCGGCTACGCCGCCAAACTCCTCCGCCCATGCTTTTGCTTTTGCGTTGGTGCGATTGAAAACGGTAACGGAGTGTCCGCCACGGTTTTTCAGATGCCCCGCCATAGGATAACCCATGACGCCAAGACCAATGAATGCAATCTTCGCCATGGGGAATCCTTCTGCTTTTATCCGCGATACCGGGCGACGATCAGGTGGCCGGGTGTCGGTTCGCCCTCTTCCAGCCGCACCGTGATTGGGCTGATATCAACGATATCAAAACCCGTTGCGTCAAGACGGCTGCGCACATAGGTTTCCGAATGGGCAAAACGCTGGTGCGGACCGACCATGAAATGGCGACCGGCGAAGACGGAATCCTCCAGCGTTTCGCTGGAAAAAACGAAGATCCCACCAGTTTCCATGTTTTCGGCAACGCCGAAGAACAGGGCTTCCAGCGCTCCAAGATAGGGAAGCACATCGGTCGCGGTTATCAGGTCGAACGCGTCATCATCGTTGTCGTCAAGGTAGTCGACCGCTTCGGCAACATAGAGCGTCTCATACAGGTCCTTGTCATGGGCCAGTTCAACCATGTTTTCGGACAGATCGATGCCGGTCATGTCCTCGACCATGTCGTGCAGCGCACCGCCGGTGAGGCCGGTGCCGCAGCCGAGATCAAGGAGACGCTTGAACGGTCCAAGGGCAAGGGTTTGCAATTTCTGACGCACGAGCAAAGGGACGTGGTATTCGAGCTGCTCCACCAGAACATCTTCAAAAACAGCCGCGTGCTGATCGAACAGCGTCGTCACATAGGCGTCCGACGCCTTATCCGGTATTTCGCCACGCCCCATGGACGCCAAACGAACGGCTGCACCGCCATGATCTTCGGGGTCGATGGCCAGCACTTCGTGGTAGGCAATTGCAGCTGCATCAAGATCGCCAGCCTTTTCCAAGGCCAGAGCGCGGTTATAGGCGTCCGCCAACGCTTCTTCGTCAATTTTTTCCATGCGGCCTTGATACTGTAAAATGCCTTGGACAGGAACCAAGATTTAGCGTTTCAGATGACGGGTTAAACGGTTTTCCAGAAGCACCCAAAGATTTCGGAGAAGTTCTACGAGGATGAGATACAAAATCGCAGCCCAGAGATACATCTGATAATCGAAGGTCCGCGAAAAGGCTCTACGGGTTTCACCCATCAGATCGAACACGGTGACGATGGCAACGATGGCTGATCCTTTGATCATCAAAATGATCTCGTTGCCGTAGGGGCGTAAAGCCACGATCATCGCCTGCGGCATGATAATCTTGAAGAACGATACGAGCGTGGAGAGGCCAAGAGACGAAGCCGCTTCATGCTGTCCGCGACCCACGCTGCCAATGGCACCCCGCAGAATTTCGGCCTGATAGGCTGCGGTATTCAAGGTGAAAGTCAGCAGCGCACAGTTCCATGCCTCGCGGAAGAACCACCAAAGACCGATGCTTTCCAACTGCGGCCGAAAGCTTCCCAGTCCGTAATAGATCAGGAACAACTGCATGATCATCGGGGTGCCGCGGAAGAAATAGACATAGGCGTAAGCCAGCGATGACAGAATCCGGCTTTTGCTCATTCTCGCAAAGGCAATCGGGAACGACAGGACCGCGCCGGCCAGAATTGAAATGGCAACGAGAACAAGCGTCGTCCGAAGGCCCGTCAGGTAGCTCGGACCATAACGCGCGAATTTCTCTGGATCCCAGCCGTTGACGATCATGAGGAAAAGCCCGACCACCACGGCAAGCCATACGCCCATGGAAACACTGCCGATAAACCGCGACCATGTGTAGGGGCGCGGTGGCGCGGGCGGCGGCGGAAGAGCTGGCAGCAAGACTTCGCGGTGACTCAACGGGTTGCCTCCGCACGCTTGGATCGCCGCTCAAGCGCCGAAAACAGTATTGACGACAGCATAGCCAGCACCAGAAACAACGCGCAGGACAGGGTAAAGAAGCCGAATGCCTGTTTGGTCACGCGCGCTGCGACCTGTGTTTGGCGGAGAATATCCGGAAGGCCGATGACGGACACCAGAGCGGTATCTTTCAAAAGCGCCATCCACAAATTGCCGAGACCGGGCAGGGCAATCCGGATGAGTTGCGGCAGGATGATGAGCCGCATGGTGCGTCTGCGCGGCAGACCCAGCGCATCACCGGCCTCATATTGTCCACGCGGGATTGCCTGAAATGCTGACGTCAGTACCTCCGAACAATAGGCCGAAAACACCACGCCCAGTGCAATCATTCCGGCAAAAAAGGTATTGATCTCGACAGCTCCGGTATAGCCCAGACTAGCCAGAAAACGCTGCGCCAGAATTTGCAGACCATAATAGACAATGAAGAGTGTCAACAGTTCCGGAAGACCGCGAAAGATCGTCGTGTAGATATTGGCAGCGCGGCGCAAAGAGGGCTCGTCCGATTGCTTTGCTAACGCAATACAAAACCCGATCATCAGGCCGACCGGAAGCGTTGCGAGGGCAAGCGTTGCAGTGATCCAGACGCCTCCGGCAATCTCATCGCCCCAGCCGGTATCGCCGCAGGCGAGCAGCGTATCGGAGGCAAGCCAGGTGAACAGCCCGAAATGTCCGCACAGCGGATCCAGCACAGCGCCCAACGTCGCCAATAACGATGAAACAGCGGTTATCATTCCGCTCATGCCAACTTGCTCCCGCGCCTCATGATTGCCGAGGTCGCTTTTATTCTTGTTCCTATCTCAAACAAAAATGGCGGAAGAGCAAGCCTTCCGCCATGGTATTTTAAACGGTCAATACAGCAGTTACCAATAAATTAGAATGTCTTATTCGCCATAGGCATCAAACGAGAAATACTTATCGTTGATTTCCTTGTATTTGCCGTTCTCGCGCAACGCGGCAATTGCCTTTGTGAAGCGCTCCGCCAGTGCCGTGTTGCCTTTCTTGACCGCGATGCCAGCGCCGTTTCCGTTGATGATCGGATCGACAGGCAGAACTTTCAAAAGCTTGCAGCAGGCTTCGCCATCGGGCGTCTTCAACCACTCGGACAGCACGACAATGTCGTCAACAATGCCGTCGATTCGGCCGTTGGACAGGTCCAGCTTGTATTCATCCGACGTTGGGTAGAGCTTCAGTTCCGATTTGGAAAAATGCTTTTCAACATAGTTGGAGTGCGATGTGGAGGACTGTGCACCCAGTGTCTTGCCGGATAATGTCTCTTCGGTCGCGTCCGTCAGGTCGGAATCCTTGGCAACTACGATTGCGGGTGGTGTATTGTAATATTTGGCGGAGAAATCGACCTTCTGCTTGCGTTCGTCCGTAATGGACATGGAAGCAACATAGGCATCGAACTTGCCTGCATCGAGCGCAGGGATGGCGCCGTCCCACTCCTGCGAAACGATTTTGCACTCGACCTTCATCTCGTCACAGACGGCTTTTGCAATGTCGATATCGAAACCGGTCATTGTGCCATCAGTCTGCAGAACGTTGAAAGGAGGATAGGCGCCCTCACTGGCAATGGTCAGGGTTTCAGCCGCCGATGGGCCGCTGGCAAATGCCAGATAAGCTGCTGATGCAGCCAGCAGCAGGCTTTTGGAAATGCGCATGATGTGTCCTCTCTGTTTGGTACCGGCGATTCTTTTTGTTGTCGACCGGCCCAGTCGTTACGGAGCGCCGCGCTCCGCTATGGTTGGTATAGTTTTGATTTTTGCGGGAAAAATCAACTGTATGCCCAATATTATTTTAGGGGCTGGACCCACGATTCTACCAGCCTATCTAAGCCATCTATTCATCGCTGGTTAATGGCGAATTGATTACGCAGGTGACGATTGTGGCGTTGCTACACACAGGCAGCGTCCAGAGCGAGGACTTTATATGACACTACGATCCAAATTGCTGGGCACTGTGGCCATGCCCGTATTGACCGTGGCGCTGATTGCTCAACCGATTTTGGCTGCGGCACAAACACGTTCGTTTGAGGTCGCGCAGGCCGAAGAAGCTGCGCCACAGGCAGAACCTGCACAACAGGACGATGGTGCTGCGGAAGCGCAGGCTGAAGAGGAGCGTCGCCGACAGGAACAGCAGGCGTCCGAGGCGCAGGCCGCTGCCCAGCAGAAGGCTGATGACGAAGCGGCCCGGGCTGCCCAGGCCGAAGCCGCAGAACAGCAACGCGCCGCCGATGAAGCCGCCGCCGCACAGGCTGCCGCCGAAAAGCAGGCCGCAAAAGAGGCCGCGAAGGCCGAAGCTGACGCCGAACAGCAACGTGCCGCACAGGCGGAAGCCGAAGCTCAGGCCAAGGCGGAGCAACAAGCTGCTGACGAGGCACAAAAAGCTGCCGATGAGGCGCAGGCTCAGCAAAAGCAGGCTGATGAGGCTGCCAAGGCGGCGGCTGAAGCGCAGGCTCAGGCTGACCAGCAAGCCGTGAGCAAAAAGGCTGCCAAAGAAGCTGAAAAGGCAGCCGAGGACCAGGCGGCACAGAGCCGCGCTGACGAGGAAACGAAGGCTGCAGCAGAGCGGCAGGCTGAAGAAGAGCGTGCGGCCAAAAAAGCCGCCTCTGCCGCCGAAAAAGCAGCAGAACCCGAGGCTGTAACGCCGCAGGAGCAGAAGGCCGTAGACGACAACGCCGCCGCGCCACAGGGTGAAGAACAGACAGCAGAACCACAGACGGCACCTGTGCCGACACCTTCCCCGGAAGCACCGGCACAAGAACAGGTTCCTGCGACGGGTGAAGCGCCCGTGCCAGAACCGGCACCGGGCGAACCAGCGGCACCGGCGGATCAGGCCGCACAGCCAGCACCGGTTCAACCGATTGTTGAGCAGCAGACGGAGGCAGAGAAGCAGACAATCGCTCAGGACCCCGCAAAAACCACCGAAACAGTCGTCCTGCCTGTCGAAAACGGTGCCGCCGTTCTGGACAGTGACAAGGATGCGGACAATGCCCGTGGTGCAGAGGGACGCCGCGAGCGGCAGGAGCAACGGGCACAGGAAAAGGCTGCACCACCGCCAAAGACAGATGCGGATGCGCAGGTTACCATCAAGCCAGCCGAGGCAAAGGCAATCAGTGCCAATGTACAGGAGGGTCTGACGGAAAAGGGCCAGAGGCTCGAAGCCGCACCGGTGTTCGCGGTTCCGGCGCAGGCTGGTGGAACGGTGATCAACAACAACACCGTCAACAATACGACGACGAACAACACCGTCAACAACAACACGGTGACCAACAACAATGTGACGAACACCACCGTCAATACCGTTGTGGTACAGAGCCAGGTGGATAACCGCACAGTCCTGAAGGTCGATGACCGTTTGATTGTTCGCGGTGATGATCGCCCAAGACTGCGAAGGGATTCGGACGATTCGTTTTACGAAGAGCTGCCGCGCGGCCGGACGCGTGAAACGATCGTGAAGCCTGACGGCTCTCGGATCGTTACCGTCTATGATCGTTATGGCGATACGGTCCAGCGCTCTCGCATTGACCGTCGAGGTCGCGAGTACTTGCTCACCTATGCACCGGAAATGGAGGATCGTGAGCCGTCCTACTATCGCGATCCGGGCTATGACCTGCCACCCATGCGCCTCACAGTACCAGTGCGGGACTACATCATCGACACGTCAAGCTCGAACGACCGGGATTACTACGAATTTCTGGCCGAGCCCCCGGTTGAGCGGGTTGAGCGGGTCTATTCCATCGATGAAGTGAAGTACTCGGCTCGTCTGCGAGACAAGGTTCGTCGTATCGACCTTGATACGATCACGTTCGCGACCGGCAGTGCCGAGGTTCCTCTGCAACAGGCAAAGACCCTGCGCAAGGTTGGTGAGGCCATCAACGAGGTCTTGAAAAAAGACCCCGGTGAAACCTTCCTGATTGAAGGTCATACGGATGCGGTTGGTTCCGACCAATCCAATCTGGTGCTGTCCGACCAGCGTGCCGAATCGGTCGCGGTTCTCCTGACGGAAGTTTACGGTATTCCGGCAGAAAATCTGGTGACGCAAGGCTATGGTGAGCGCTTCCTGAAAGTGCGCACTCAGACTGCTGAACAGGCCAATCGTCGTGTCACCATCCGCCGTGTAACGGCGTTGGTTCGTCCGGCACAAAAGTAACTGGCAACGGGTCCCGGCTTCGTGATGGTCATGAAGCCGGGACCCTTCATTTAAGATGGGTCGCCTTTTCGATGAAATTGGTGATCGCTACGGTGTCGTCCAGATTGAAAACCGGGATGGCACTATCCGGCACCGCATGATCCGCTGCAATCGCGACAATCGAGGGATCATCGCGATACAGAGGCGTCCGGCTTGAGGATTGCAGGCGGCGCGTTTCGATTTTTGCAATCGGTTCCTTCTTGTAGCCTTCGATCAACACCAGGTCGCACGGTGCCAGGCGCGATAGAATGTCGTCGAGCGATGGCTCTGGCGCATTACGCAGTTCATGCATGATTGCAAAGCGTGCTCCCGATACGATGGCAACTTCGCGCGCACCCGCTTGGCGATGGCGAAAGCTATCGGCACCCGGCTTGTCGATATCGAAATCATGGTGGGCATGCTTGATCGTGGAAACGCTGTAACCGCGCCGTGTCAGTTCGCTGACCAGGCGTGTGGTCAAGCTGGTTTTGCCTGAGTTTTTCCACCCGGAAATACCGAAAACGCGCTGTGTCATGGCGCTTGTAGCCTTTGTTCTGCGGTCCGAAGATCCTCCGGGCTGTTGATATTGAAGAATGGATCATCTCCATCGATCACTGGAAACTGCACATATTTCGTATCGTGCTGCGCGAGAAAAGCTCGTACCCGTCGTTTCTCGTCATGTCTTACGAAGTCTTCCAGCACGCTCGAAATCGATACGGGCCATAGCCCGAAGATCGGATGCAGATTGCCCCCGGACCACGCCACTGCAATTTGATCGGCAGAATCAAGGCCCATGTTCAATCGTGCGGCAAGATCGGTCGGGAAAAATGGGGTATCGATGGGCACAGTCAGCACATGCGTAGCCTCCGGATGAGACTGTCGTGTGTAAAGAAGGGCAGAGGCAATGCCAGCCAACGGACCCAGAAACCCCGGTATGGTATCTTCAAATCGGTCAATGTCCGGCGGCAGTGGCGTAGCAATCGGTCCGTTGTGGTTGATGGCCACAGCGTCCACCTGAGGGACAAGGCGCGTTAGGACTTGCGAAATCAGAGGCTTGCCACACAACAGCACATCAGCCTTTGGCTGCCCCATCCGCAGGGAGCGACCACCTGCCAGAACCACAGCGGGCAGGTTGGTTCGGTTGCGGGTATCATGTGACATCTCAGCGGCTCGTTTGCGGTATGGATTCCTGCGCCACCGGGTCAACCCGGCGCTTGTTTTCACGATAAAAGGCATAGAGGCCGGAGCAAACTACAATCGTGAGACCCAGAAGCATATAGCCATCCGGGACTTCGCCAAAGAACACGACTCCCAGCGTAATAGACCACACCAGTCCCGTATAGCGGAAGGGAGCAATGAAGGAGATTTCGCCGGTGCGCATGGCAACGATGATGCAGTGATAGCCCAGCGAAACCACCAAGCCGGATATGCATATCAAAAGAATCACATCACCATGCATCGGTTGCCAGCCACCCATCGGTATCATTAGCGCCCCGCCAGCGGCTGTGATGGCTGCGCTGGTCAGCACGGTCACGAACATCGATGGCAAAGCCGGGTCTACCCGTTTGGTTGCCAGATCTCGTAAAGCAGCAAACAGCACTGTGGCTATGGCTGCCAGCGAGACCATCGTAAAGCCTTCCGGGCCCGGGCGCGCGATGATCAAGACACCCGCAAAGCCGACAGCAATTGCCAGCCATCGCCGCCATCCGACCGGTTCTGCCAGAAACAGCGCTGCTCCCAACGTGACGGCAAGCGGCAAAGCCTGCAAAATGGCGGAGGCGTTGGCAAGCTGCATGTGCTTCAAAACATAGATGTTGGTAATCGCCGCGCAAACTTCACCAAATATGCGCAGGGTGAGTGCGGTGCTGGCAACCGCACGAACCGGACGCAGCGCTCCAAGACGCCAGGCAACCACGAACAATAGGAGCGTGGTGAAAATGCCGCGAACAAACATGATCTGGCCAACATTCAGGGATGCGGTCATTGCTTTGACCGCAGCATCGTTCACTGCAAAGGCAGCCATGGCGCTCATCATAAAAAGAGCACCTTTTGCATTGTGTCCGAGCTGCATTGTTCAAGCCTTGATTCGCATTGCCCCCCGTGAGAGACCTACAGCATCGTCCCGAAAATCGAAATGCATTTTCGGAACGCCTTATGCATTGATTAAAGGATTTAGAGCGACGTTCGCACGTCCGAATGGACGCACGGCGTCTAGCAAAATCCGCCTGATTTGACGTGTGAATTTTAGCCGCCGGTAACACTCATGTGGCGCGAAACAGCAGGCCGATTGTGTGTGCGGTCTATGATGAAATCATGACCCTTTGGCTTGCGGGCAATAGCCTCATCAATCGCTTTCGCCAAAACCATGTCGTCATCGCTTTGCCGCATCACACTGCGCAAATCCGCCGCGTCGTTCTGTCCAAGGCACATATAGAGTGTGCCGGTGCAGGTAAGCCGGACCCGATTACAGCTTTCGCAAAAATTATGCGTCATCGGCGTAATCAGTCCAAGACGTCCGCCGGTTTCCGCAATGCCGAAATAGCGAGCCGGGCCACCCGTCTTGTAGGGGATATTTTTGAGCGTGAACTGCTCCTCCAGCCGCTGCTGTACCAGCGAAAGAGGCAGATAACGGTCCGTGCGGTCTTCCTCGATCTCGCCCATCGGCATCGTCTCAATCAGCGTCATATCCATGCGGCGGCCATGCGCCCAGCGGATCATGTCGGGGATTTCGTCCTCGTTAAACCCCTTCAAAGCAACCGCATTGATCTTGACTGCAATGCCCGCATCTCGCGCCGCATCTATGCCGTCCATGACCTTTGCCAGATCCCCCCAGCGGGTTATGGCGCGGAATTTATCCGGGTCCAGCGTGTCCATCGATACATTGATGCGACGCACCCCGCATTCCGCAAGTTCCGCGGCGTAACGGGCAAGCTGTGACCCGTTGGTGGTCAATGTCAGCTCTTCCAGCCTGCCATCATGAACGCTGCGTCCCAGCGTGCGCACCAACTGCATGATATTCTTGCGTACCAACGGCTCACCGCCGGTCAGGCGCAGCTTGCGCACGCCCTTGGCGATAAACGCCAGACAGAGGCGCTCCAGCTCTTCCAGGGTCAGAAGGTCTTTCTTCGGCAGAAAATTCATGTGTTCAGACATGCAATAGGTGCAGCGGAAATCACACCGATCGGTAACCGAAACACGCAAGTAGCTGACCGAACGCCCGAACGGGTCTATCATCGGCCCAATCGCTGGCCCAATCACTGGCCCAATCACTGGTATGCCACGCGCGTTGAGCGCCCTGATCTGCGCCAATGGATTGATGTGCGTGTTCAAACAAAATCTCCGCGTTTAAGCGTCCAATGTTGTGACCGAAGACGGTTTCGTCAAGGCTTGATTGCGACTATAACGCATGTACAGGACTGCATGAAGGACACTTTCAACATGACCGCACCATGGCCGACGGAACTCCGTGTGACGAAAGATCGCCGAAACCTCAAGGTCACATTTCAGGATGGGGTCGTGGCGGAACTGCCTGCAGAGATGCTACGGGTGCTTTCTCCTTCAGCCGAGGTCCAGGGCCATGGGCCGGGCCAGCGCGTGACGGTGCCGGGCAAGCGCACTGTCGAGATCATCTCGGTGGTGGCCATGGGCAATTACGCCGTGCGCATCGGCTTTGACGATATGCACGATACCGGCATTTACACCTGGAGCTTTCTGCGGGAGCTTGGGGAGCAGGGGCGGGAGCGTTTTGCAGCCTACGAAGCCGAGCTGGCCGCGAAAGGGATGACCCGCGACCGCTCCGAAAAACCCCGGTGAAAATTCCACAGCAGTTCCAGCGAACATACGTTCGCCGGAACTGCTCTAACATCTTGTTTTGTCGCATTGTCCTGGCGTGAAAGTGATTCCACTTTTCCTGGAAATGCTCTAGCTACCGCTGCGCATCATGTCCGCATGTGACGGGAAGAACCGTTCAAGACCTGCCTGTTTGCCAAACATCGCATCATATTGCAGGTAGCGATAATCACGGATCAACGGGTCAACGGTTTTCGCGCGTGTCCAATCGGTGGTGACCGTCTCATCCCGCCCGACCAGCATGTACCGGTCAATGACGGAAATCTTATCATGCACCTTGCCGAGATACTCTGTGTAGAACGGGTGCTGGAAGTTGGCCAGTTTGAGAATGTGGTAGGGCAGGAACGCAGGGCTGGTGGTTCCGATGTTCTGTGCGCCCGTCCGGCTGGACCAGACAACAAGCGGCGTTTCGTGCTGCACCTTCATCTGTGCCAGCGGCCCTTTGCGCTCGGCGGTCGGGTCGTTCATGAAACCCGTGGAAACATAGGGGTTGCCCAGTGGGGGCAGGTGATCGCCGAAGAAAACCAGAATGGTCTCGCGGTCACGTTTCTTTGCCCAGCGCATCAGCGTTTTCAGGCCATCATCGGCGTCTTTTATGCCCTGTGCGTAGCTAGCAAGGGTTGCCTTGTCGGCATCGGGGATGTTTGCGTCCACCGTCATCTTGCTGTCGGGATACCGGTTCGCCTCGTAGGGGCCGTGGCCTTGCAACGTTACGGCAAAGTAGAACACCGGGCCGTTGGAGGCGTCGGCTGTCTGCATGATTTCCCGCATCAAACCGGCATCAGAGGCAAAGGTGCCGCGCTTCTCGATCTGTGGCATGTCGTCAGCGGACAGAAACTTGTCAAAGCCGAAGGCAGAATAGACGGAATTCCGGTTCCAGAACCAGCCCCCGAACGGATGCATGGCGGCCGTCTCGTAACCCTCACCTTTAAAGAAGGTGGCAAGTGACGGCACCGAGCGGCGCACATATTGCTGATAGGGGATGCTGCCATAGGGCAGAAATGCGTTTGAAAAGCCGGTCAACGCCTCGAACTCTACGTTCGCAGTCATGCCGCCAAATTCCGGCGAAAACATCGTGCCGGACTGCTGCTTGCGGACAGTCGGCATGGGATCGGCAGAAAATTTGACGTTTGGAAGCCGGGTCGGGTCCCAGAAGGATTCGCTCATGACCATGATGACATCCGGCTTGTCTTCAAAAAACGTCACCGGTGCAACCGGGCCTTCATCGATACGGCCGATCGCGTCAGCGGAATAGCCTGAAGGGGCGGCAACCGTTGCCATGGGCAGGTTAAACGCAAAGGCCAGAACAAACCCGTTGTGCGTATAGTTCTCCTTCTGGTCGTACATCATGGGAATGATTTGCAAACGATCCCGCGCCCATGAAAACTGATTGTAATCCATGAGGGAAAAGAAGGTCACCAGCAAAGGGACCGTCAGCAGCAGTCGAAAAGCGCGTTGACGGTAGGACATTTTTGGAAAATTACGCCACGCAAACCGCAGCGTCCAGATCAGACAGGCGATCGCTGCGATCAACGTCAAAACAATGAAAACAGCAGTCCATGGCCGGTCTTTCACCAGCACCGGCATCAACTCCATCAACTGACGGCCGAACAGAAAATCCGTGGGGTAAAGGGGGTCCGACAGGTACAGTTGCTTCTGTTGCGACATGAAGGCGGGGATGAGAGCGAGCGGGCCGAGCAGCAGGGCTGCCTTGTGCGTGCGACCAAGAAGAGCGTCCAGCGCGACGATCAACAGGAAGAACAGCCCGACCGTCGTCCAGCCCGGTTTGGTTGCGTCCAGAAGGTAATGGCCCGCAGCGATCATCGAGGAACGGGAGATCGATTCGATGGCAAACACGAGAAAAAGTGCGATCAGCAACGAAACAAGCAGTGTGCGACCGGTCTGGAACCCATCGATAGCAATGGGAAAGCGCCGGGATTGCGCAACTGAGGCTGTTGGTTGGGAGACCGTGCTGGCTCCGGTATGTGCGAGCGCCAAGGCCACCTCCGGTTTCATAAAAGTGTTACAGGGATGTCATATTGGCGTCATGTTGAACAGAGCATGAATGGTCGTTTTCCCCTCCCAAGGCACTGGATTGCGCAAGAGCTGGCAAAGAATGTTGCACCAGCGCACCATCCGGGCCATAGCGCTCGTCATGATCAAAGACACAAATGACAGGCTGGTTGCCGTTTCTGCTTTCGACGCCGACGACCGGGATGCGGTTTATCGCGCAATTCAGTCGCGGCGTGATGTTCGCGACCAGTTTCGGGGCGATCCGATCCCGGACGATGTGCTGCGCCGTTTGCTGGAGGCCGCCCACCAGGCGCCATCCGTGGGCTTCATGCAGCCATGGAACTTTATCGTCGTGCGCGACAAGGCGTTGCTGGAGCAGGTTCATACGGCTTTTTCAAAGGCCAACGCCGAAGCGGCACGCTTGTTTACCGGCGAGGCCCAGGCGCTCTATCGCAGTCTCAAGCTGGAAGGCATCCGCAAAGCGCCCTTGAGCCTCTGTGTGACGTGCGACCCCACCCGGGGCGGCGAGGTGGTGCTGGGGCGAACGCACAATCCACGTATGGATGTTTACTCGACCGTCTGTGCCGTCCAAAATCTATGGCTTGCCGCGCGGGCCGAAGGTGTCGGGGTCGGTTGGGTCAGCATTTTCCACGAGGATGACGTGAAGGCGGTGCTGGGTATCCCCGATCATGTCGAGATCGTCGCCTGGCTGTGCGTCGGTTTCGTAGATCAACTCTACGAAGAGCCGGAACTTGCCTTGAAAGGATGGCGGCAGAGACTGGATCTGAACGATCTGGTGTTTCAGGATCGCTGGAATA
Source organism: Rhizobium sp. CFBP 8762 (assembly GCF_014841565.1). Classification (GTDB taxonomy): domain Bacteria; phylum Pseudomonadota; class Alphaproteobacteria; order Rhizobiales; family Rhizobiaceae; genus CFBP-8762. The sequence continues at coordinate 236,167 of NZ_JACYUD010000006.1, read as the reverse complement.
GCAAACCTACTTCGGGTTCTTGAGATCGATCGCTTTTTCGTTTGGTGGCAGGAATGTGGGGCCGACCACGCGCACATTTGCTTTTGAAGGGTCGTAGGGGCGTGCCGGTTGTTCCGGTGCCGGTGTGGCCGTCACCACCGCTGGCGGCGTTGGCTGGGGCTTTGCTGGTGTCGCAGATGCCGGGGGCAGAGCTGCGGAGGGAACGCGGGCCGTTGGGGCCTTTGGGGCCGGGAGTGCTTCCGGCGCTACGGGCTGTTCTGACTTTGGGGGCTGAGCAGGCGCCGTGACTGTCGTTGTTGGTTCTGTTTTGGGACTAGGCGTTGGCACGGTGATCACACTTGGGCTTTGTTCGCGCAGCGCCTTAGGCGTGTTGCCATACATCTTGGGCGGATTGCTGACCTCGCGCTGTGGCACGCCTTCAATGGCGCAGCCATTGGCACGTAGCGCAGCCAGTACCCGCGAGCGGACAAGATCACCTTCATTCGAACCTGCCCGGGAGCGCAGATCGTCCCGACGCGACTGCTGGAGATCGGCTACGCGATCCTGCAATGCCAGCACTTCATCCTCAAGCATCATGCACTGGCGGTCGGAGGCATAGTCATCGTAGAGGTCGCCACGCTCACCACTGCAACCATACCGGCGCAGATCTGACCGTGCGCTGCGCAGTGCCCGCAATTGATCGTTGAGTTGACGGTCGAGCCGCGCAGAGGTGGGGTCGATCTCGTAGGTTTGCGGCGCGCTGGCCAAACGCTGGTTGAGGCGAGCACACAGATTTGCGTCTTGCGCAACAGCGGAGCCAGCTGCAAGCAGGAAAAGCAGAAGGGCGGCGGAACCGAACTGGGGTGACACAGGCAGACCTCAAACCAGAATAGATTGTCCCGCTGTTAGCCGCAAAACATGGCTACACTGGGTCCAATACTGGTGCTTCTGATAGTGCGTGTGGTTGTAAAGGTCAATTTCGCCGCTGCCGGGTGCATGTCCCCGGCAGCGGCTGTTATCAGTGTACAAACTGTCTTAAGCCGCAACAGATACCGGTTGTTCATCCAGCGGAGCAACTATGTCGCCATCAATTCCAGCAAGCACCTTCATAGTGGACAGCATCGTCTGTGTCACCGGCCAGTCGATTGCGACGGCATCGACGGTGCCGATGCGAACCGGATTGCCGATGCGTGTGCCCGGGCAGCCCATGCGCCTAAACATGCGCTCCAGGAACACGTCGGTAACCGTCACGACGTTGTGGACCCCTTTGGCAAGCGACAAAGCGCCTACACCACACATCAATTCCGCTGCCGCAAGTGTGACGTGATTGGAACCGCGATTCTGCGTGATTTCCGGGTCGATACAGAACCGGCTGGACTCCCAGATGGTGCCTGAGTGTATCGGCGGCTTTCCGCCCAAAAGCACGGGGAACGTGTTGTTCAACATGTTCGGCCCGGATGTTGGAAGCAGCCGCAAGGCGCCGCGCACCGCACGGGTGGTTGGGTCCAGCGACAGAACGTAGATGGGATTGTTTCCATCATAGTCGTCAATTTCCCATCCCTCCTGCACCGAAACGTCCCACTGAAGCAGCTCATGGAAAACACGGTATCGAAGACGGAACATGGAGTTGAGCTCGGCAAGATGAGCCAGTTTGTTGGACGAATCGCATACTAAAATCATAGGGGTTCTCCTGTTAGAAACCCGGAGGACATCGCTAATTCTTGATAAAAATGTAACTGACGGTAGTGACAGGTAAAAATAACAATCTAGGATTTAAGGAATGGTTAGTAGACCGGTGGCGGTGGCTTGGGCAACGGCTTGGGAATTGGTGGCAGTATTCAGCTTCGCGCGGACGTTGGTCATGAAAAAGCGGACTGTCCGCTCGGTTATGCCGAGTATCTTGGCCGTTTCCCAATAGGTCTTGCCGGCGGCTATCCAGTGGAGAACCTCGCTTTCTCGCAGCGTCAGGGTCCCTGCGAGAGGAGGAACGAACCTGTCCTGTTCGGCCGCATGAAACATGGCACCGAGAAAGCTGAGGTCACGAAGATGAGCGCGAAGAAACCTGCGCCACTCCGCCTCCTGCATGTCGGCGTTGATGGATAACAGGGCTATGCGCGGCGAGCGCGTCAGCAGGGGAACGGAGATGCCTTGTGTTGGCACATCTAGTTTTTCCAGCGTGCGAAACAAGGGCTCGCTGTCGGGAAAACGTCTGCGTGCGTCCTCCCAGTTGATGGGGCGGATTCCCGTCATCATCAGTTTCAGAACTGGGTCGATCCGATAAAATCGGCGCGCTCGATACATGTCTTCGACATGCGGACCGAATGTATGACTGAGCCGCACGGCCCTGAGCCCCTGAAAGCCAATCTGCGCTTCAAGGTACAACAGGCCACGCACGGGAAAAATGGACTGCATCAACGAAAAAAACCGTTGTGGTCCAACGGCGCCTTCACGTTCAAGAATATCCAGAAGGTCAAAAAACCCCTGATGACGCACAATGATTACCCTGTAAAATTAGGGGATCATCGCCGTACATCAGGGGTTTGTAAAGTACAGAATTGTAAAAGTTTTATAGTACAACCAAGTGAGCGTTTACGCCTCGTCTTCGTAGGGGTGGGTTGCTTCCACCACGGCGAGCGCTGCCATATTGACCACGCCACGCGACGTCACCGAAGGCGATAGAATATGGGCGGGCAGGGCAGCACCAAGAAGAATGGGTCCCACATGCAAGCTGTCCGTCATGGTTTTGACGACACCGAGGGTAATGTTCGCTGCGTCCAGATTCGGGAAAACCAGCAGATTGGCTTCGCCGGACAGCGTGCTGTTGGGCATGACGCGCTTACGCAAAACTTCCGAAATAGCCGAATCGCCGTGCATTTCACCATCGGCTTCCAACTCCGGCGCAACCTTGCGCACCAGTTCGGTCGCCGCACGCATCTTGGATGCGCTTTCGGAGTCCCGGGAACCGAAGTTTGAATGCGATACAAGCGCTGCGCGAGGCGTAATGCCAAAGCGGCGGATTTCCTGCGCGGCCATAACGGTCATTTCAGCAATTTCTTCCGCAGTCGGCGCGAACTTCACATAGGTATCGGTGAAGAATGTCGCGCCGCGTTGTGAGATCAACAGGCTGAGAGCGGAAAAATCGAGCACACCGTCGCGCTTGCCGATAATCTGGGAGACATCGCGCAAATGCTTGCTATAGCGCCCTTCCAGACCGCAGATCAGCGCATCGGCTTCCCCACGACGCAGTGCCAGCGCACCAATCACTGTCTGGTTCGTGCGCACGATCGTGCGGGCGGCTTCCGGTGTCACGCCGAGGCGACCTACCAGTGAGAAATACTGATCGACATAATCGCGGAAACGCGGATCGCCTTCCGGGTTGATGACTTCAAAATCCGCATCCGGGCGGATGCGCAGACCATAACGTTTCAACCGGGTTTCAATAATCTGTGGGCGACCAATCAGGATCGGACGGGCCGTGCCTTCTTCCAGCAGCACCTGTGCAGCGCGCAACACCCGTTCGTCTTCGCCTTCGGCAAAAATGACCCTGTTTTTCGCGGCCGTCTTGGCGGCGGCAAAAATCGGCTTCATCAGGAAGCCGGAGCGGAACACGAACCGGTTCAACTGGTCGAGATAGGCGTCGTAGTCCGCGATCGGGCGATTGGCGACACCGGTTTCGGCTGCTGCTCTGGCAACAGCAGGCGCGATACGCAGAATCAACCGCTGGTCGAACGGGGAAGGAATCAGATAATCCGGTCCAAAGACTGGCGTTTCCGTCGTGTACGCGCGGGCCGCAACGTCGGACGGTTCTTCACGCGCAAGCGATGCAATGGCGCGAACGGCAGCCATCTTCATCTCTTCGTTGATGGTCCTCGCGCCGCAATCCAGTGCGCCCCGGAAAATGTAGGGGAAGCAGAGAACATTGTTGACCTGATTTGGGAAGTCCGAACGACCCGTGCAGATCATGGCGTCCGGCCGCGCTGCACGCGCCAACTCCGGCATGATTTCGGGATTTGGGTTCGCCAGTGCCATTATTAGCGGCTTCTCAGCCATCTGCGCCAGCAGTTCGGGCTTCAGGACACCCGCCGCCGACAGGCCGAGAAACACGTCCGCGCCACCGATGCTATCCGCCAGCACGCGTTTGTCCGAGTTCTGCGCGTAAACGGACTTCCACTGGTCCATCAGAACCTCGCGGCCCTCATAAACGAGACCTTCAATATCATGGACCCAAATATTGCTGCGGTCCGCACCGAGTGCGACCAGCAGATTGAGGCAGGCAAGTGCCGCTGCGCCCGCACCGGATGCCACGATCTTGACCTTGGAAATGTCCTTGCCAGCCAGATCCAGTCCATTGAGGATCGCAGCCGCCACGATAATGGCCGTGCCATGCTGATCGTCATGGAACACTGGAATGTCCATGGTTTCGCGCAGGCGCCGCTCTACGTCAAAGCATTCCGGCGCTTTGATATCTTCCAGATTGATGCCGCCGAAGGTCGGCTCCAACGCGGAAATAACATTGACCATATCGTCGACGCCAGCGGCATCGATTTCGATATCGAAGACGTCGATACCGGCAAACTTCTTGAACAGAACAGCCTTGCCTTCCATGACCGGCTTGGATGCCAGAGGGCCGATATTGCCAAGCCCGAGCACTGCGGTGCCGTTGGAAATAACCGCTACCAGATTGGCGCGGGAGGTATAATCCGCAGCCAGAGCCGGGTTATCACGAATGGCAAGACAAGGGGCTGCTACACCCGGCGAGTAGGCCAGAGCGAGATCGCGCTGGTTGCCAAGGGGCTTTGTCGCACGGATTTCCAGCTTTCCGGGCGAGGGGTAGCGATGAAAAAACAGCGCCTGCTCATCCATGTCCCCGGCAGACGGAACAGTGTTCTGCGGGGTGGCGGGTGTTTTTGAAGTTTCGCTCGTCATACCGGTTGATTCCATCCAAAGTCTGAGTGGTTTTGAGCCTTCTTGCACAAATAGCGGCAAGGGTACAGATCACAGCGCCGCGCACGGGGCCACAACATGTGTCGCGTTAGCACAATTGGCCCCTTGGCCGCACGTTGGCCCATGGTATAGCTCGGGTCTCACAATACAGGTGTTTCATGACAGCCGATTCGCCGCTGGTCTACCACCAGCCTGCGCCACCCTATTTTGTTCTTCGCACGGCGTTTTTGTTCGCGGCACCGTTTTTCGTCAATGGTGTGGCACTGCCGTTTTTCCCGGTATGGCTGCGCTCCCTGTCGATGACTGACCTGCAAATCGGGCTTGTGCTGTCCGTCCCGCTTCTGGTGCGGGTCATGACCGCACCGGTGGCCGGCGTCATTGCCGACCGCATTGGCGAACGGGCGGATGTCCTCATCTGGAGTGCGGGCCTGTCGTTGCTGACTGCGCTCGCCTTTTTCATGGGTGGCGGCTTCTGGGTCGTGTTGATCGTCTACGGGCTGCAAGGTGCCGTGTACTCACCCTATGTTCCGATTGTCGATTCCATTGCGCTCTCGGGCGTTCGGCGATGGGGTTTTGATTACGGTCGCATCCGCGTATGGGGATCGCTGTCTTTCATCGTCGCGACCATGATGGGTGGAATGTTGATTGGCCGATATGGCGGGGGCATCGTCCTGCCGGTCATGGCTGCGGGTTTTGTGCTCACGGTCATTGCCGCTCTCTTGTCTCCGAAAGTCGGTCGCCCGCGTCGCGCCAACGCCATACCGGCGCTGGAAACACCACCGAATTCCCTTCGCCAGAAAGATTTACAGTTGCTGTTGCTCGGCGTGACCCTCGTGAACGGCAGCCACGCTATGCTCTATGCGTTTTCAGCGCTTTACTGGCAGCAACTGGGCTTTACCGGAACACAAATTGCGGGTCTCTGGAGCGCTGGCGTCCTGGCCGAGGTTCTTGTGTTCATGGTGGCGAAGAACATTCGGCGGCACGTCAGCGTCTTCACCATGATTTTAAGCGGTTGCACGCTTGCCGTCGTGCGGTGGATACTGTTCCCCCTCGGAACGGATTTCTTCTGGTTTCTCGGCCTGCAATGCCTGCATGCGTTCACCTACGCTATCATGCACAGCGGCATGCAGGGGCGTATCGTCGAACGGGTATCGGAGGATCGCGAAGCATCGGCGCAGGGCCTCTATTTCTTCTACACAGGCACGTTCACGGCCTTTATAACGCTGATTTCCGGCTCGCTGTTTGAGAGATTCCACGTTTACGGGTTTTGGGCCATGGGTGGCTTTGCCTTCCTGGGACTTTTTATGGCCGTCCTCGGCTGGCGGCTTCAGCCCCACAGCCTCGGTTCTGGTGGCAGAACCAGAGAGTCGCGATAGGCAAGGCCCGGCTCTCGGTCCTTTGCCAGCAAAAGCGGTCCGTCCAGATCAACAAAGTCTGCGCCTTGTGCCAGCAGCACAGCCGGTGCCATGGCAAGCGAAGTGCCGACCATGCAGCCAACCATAACTTTCAGGCCAAGTTCGCGGGCACGTGCGCGCATCAGCAGGGCTTCTGTCAGCCCACCCGCCTTGTCGAGTTTGATATTAATGGCATCATATCGGTCGACGAGGGAGGCCAGATCGTCCGTCTTGTGCACACTTTCATCCGCGCAGACAGGTACGGGCCGCGAGACTGTCGCGAGCGCACCGTCATCCTCTTGTGGCAAGGGCTGCTCGATCAACCGCACGTCGCATTCCACACAGACCGCGAAATGCGCCGCCAGCGTCTCCGGTCGCCAGCCTTCATTGGCATCCAGTATCAAAGCGCTGTCAGGCGCAGCCGCACGAACGGCACGAATTCGAGACACGTCGTCACCCGTTCCAACCTTCACTTTCAATAGGGCCCTATGGGCATAGGCTTTTGCCTGCGCCGCCATGGTTTCGGGCTCCCCCAGAGAGATTGTATAGGCTGTTGTGAGTTCCACCGGTGCAGACGTCTCACCCATCATGCGCCATGCAGGCATCGCGCCGCGTTTTGCGTCCAGATCCCAAAGCGCGCAATCGACCGCGTTGCGCGCAGCCCCGGCAGGCATCAACGTCTGTACAGCAAGCCGGTCTGCCCCGGCCTCTATATTGGACCGAACAGCTTCGATTGCCGCCGTAACGTTCTCCATCGATTCGCCGTAACGTGCATAAGGAACGCATTCTCCACATCCGGTGTGCTGGCCTTGGGTCAGCCTCACACAGAGGACATCAGCCGCTGTTTTCGCACCCCGTGATATCGTGAAACTCCCTGCTATAGGGAAGCTCTCATGTGTGATGGTGAGCGTGGTCAGCATGAATTCCTCACAGCGGGTCTATTTTTTATTGAGGTAGCACCTATTATAGCGTTTCTGGCGATGACACCATGGTTTGAACACCGTATGAGTCTGCTGAGACAAGAACAATTCAGGAAGATTCGAAGCCGTTGACAGACACCGCTCAGAACACTGCCCGCAACACCGCTTCGGGGGCAGATGTGCAGGAACAGCAGGCGGGCAACGGTGGCGCACACACCTTTCTGTTCGACGGCGAGTGGCGTTATCAGGCTGCGGAACAGTTGCGGCCAAAACTGAACGAATTTTCCGCCAACGGTCAGGGCGGAGCCGAGATTGACCTCAGCGGTGTCACCGCTATGGACACGGCGGGTGCCTGGGCGATACGGCGTTTCATGACGCAGCTTCAGGATGCCGGTGGTGAGGTCAAGCTCACCGGCGACAAGCAGCGTTATATCGATCTTATTGGCGCCCTGCCGGAAAAGCTTCCCGAGCCCGCGGCGGACGATAACTCATCCACATTGTTTGAACGGATTTTTGCACCCCTGGGTGTTGGCGTCAAATCCCTATGGGACGATGTTCTGGCCGCCTTGTATATTCTGGGCTCCGCCGTTCGTGGTGCACAGTTGAAGCTTGGGCGTCACAGCGGGCTTTCACCCGCAGCCATCGTCAACCAGATTGATCAGATGGGCGTCAAAGCGGTGCCGATCATTCTGCTGATGTCCTTTCTGATTGGGGCCATCATTGCGCAGCAGGGTGCATTTCAGCTTCGTTATTTTGGCGCCGAACTGTTCGTTGTCGATCTGGTCGGCATTCTGCAATTGCGTGAAATTGGCGTCTTGTTGACCGCGATTATGATTGCGGGTCGTTCCGGCAGTGCGATCACCGCTGAAATCGGCTCCATGAAAATGCGGGAGGAAATCGACGCGTTGAAAGTCATGGGCTTGAGCCCTGTCGGCGTGCTGGTTTTTCCGCGTCTGGTTGCGCTGACCATTGCTTTGCCGCTTCTGACGATCATTGCCAATTTTGCGGCTTTGTCCGGTGCCGCCGTCGTTACATGGGCCTATTCCGGCATCACATTCGCCACGTTTCTGGCGCGCCTGCAGGAGGCTGTTGAGCTTTCCACGGTCATGGCAGGCATGATCAAGGCTCCGTTCATGGCGCTGATCATTGGCGTGGTCGCTGCGGTTGAGGGCATGAAGGTCGGCGGCAGCGCCGAATCGCTGGGCAAATGCGTGACCGCGTCGGTGGTGAAGGCTATTTTCGTGGTGATCCTTGTGGATGGCCTCTTTGCCATGTTCTATGCAGCGATTGAGTTTTAGAATGGAACAGGCTGTGCAAACCGAAACTAAGAACGGGCACGAACCGTCAGATCATCAGGATGACAAGGACAGGGAGGTTATTCTCTCCGTTCATGATCTCACTGTGAAATTCGGCAGCAATACGGTTCTCGATAATCTGAATCTGGAAATTTACCGGGGTGAAATTCTGGGTTTTGTTGGCGCGTCAGGTACCGGAAAATCGGTCTTGATGCGCACCGTCTTGCGACTTTTGCCCAAGGCCGCTGGCGAAATCCACATTCTCGGCGCACAGTACGACAAGGTCAGCGACGAAGAACGCATGCGGCTGGATATGAAGCTTGGCGTTCTGTTCCAGCACGGTGCGCTGTTTTCCGCGCTCACGGTGCTGGAAAACATTCAGGTCCCCATGCGTGAATATCTGGATTTATCGCAGGAAACTATGGACGAACTGGCACGGCTGAAGATTGAGCTTGTAGGCCTGGCACCCGAGGCTGCTAACAAGTTTCCATCCGAACTCTCCGGCGGGATGATCAAGCGCGCCGCGCTGGCACGGGCCTTGGCGCTGGACCCGGATCTCGTCTTTTTGGATGAGCCGACCTCCGGTCTCGATCCGATTGGTGCAGCCGAATTTGACGAACTGATTGCCAAATTGCGTGATACGCTGGGTCTGACCGTCTACATGGTTACGCACGATCTCGACAGCCTGTTTTCCGTCTGTGACCGAATTGCCGTTCTCGGCAAGAAAAAGGTTCTGGTGGAAGGCACAGTCGAGGATATGCTGGCTTTTGATGATCCGTGGGTGCAATCCTATTTCCGCGGCAAGCGTGCCCGCTCCATCGTTACGCAGGATGGCGAAAACGCCGCTGCCGCTTACGATCACAGCCCCAAGGGCGATGGCACCGATGCAGTCGACACACGTACAGACACGACGATAACGTAAGGGTATCAGACTATGGAAACCAAAGCCAATTACGCGATTGTCGGATTTTTCACGGTTATTGTGATCGCCGCTGCCTTCGGCTTCGTCTACTGGATGACCCAGTATGGACGGGGCGGACAGATGGTGGAACTGATCGTCAACATTCCGGGCTCTGCCAATGGTTTGAGCGTCGGCTCACCGGTTCGCTTCAACGGCATACCGGTCGGTTCGGTCCGCAATCTCGCCATTAACTCTGCCGATCCACGGTACTCGCTGGCGGTGACGCAGGTATCGGCCGATGCACCGGTGCTGAAATCGACCAAGGCGACGCTGGAAATTCAGGGCCTGACCGGCGCTGCCTATATCGAGTTGAGCGGTGGCAACAAGGGTGACGAAAATATTCTGACCACAGCGCTGAACGCCGGCAGTTCCGCGACGATCACCGCTGACCAGTCCAGCGTGACCAGCCTTCTGACCACAGCTGACCAGATCCTGAAGCGGGCCAACAGTGCAGTTGGCGACATTCAGGGCTTTGTAACCGATGTGCGCGCGCCGCTGACCGGCACTATCGTCAATGCGGAAAGCTTCTCGAAGTCCTTGGCTAACAATGCCGAGGGCATCGACCAGTTCCTGCAAAGTGTCAGTGCACTGTCCACCTCGATCAACGGCGTGGCCGGAAAGATTGACTCGACAGTCGAGGCCGTCGAGCGGTTGATCAAAGCCGTGGACCCGAAGAAGGTCGATGTGATTCTTGCGAATGTCGAAAAGATGAGCAGCGACTTCGCCGACGCATCCGGCAGTGTTTCCGAGGCCATTGTGGTGTTCAAGAACACAGCCTTGACCTACGACCAGTTCGGTCGCAACGCAACGAAGACCCTCGATCGGATCGATCAGTTGGTGGCCGCTGTCGATTCGCAAAAAGTTGGCATGACGGTTGATGATATCAATAAGGCCAGTGCGGATGCCCGCAAGGCCATTGCTGACATCTCGAGTGTTACAGAGAAATTCCGCACGCGCCAGAACGACATCGACCAGACCATTACAGACGTGACCCAGATGGCCAACAAGCTGAATGCAGCCTCCAGTCGTGTGGATGGCATTCTTGTGAAGCTGGACGGTTTCCTGGGTGATGCTGATGCGCCGTCACTCTCTGAAAATGCACAGGCGACTCTGGCATCGTTCCGCAAGGTGGCCGACAACATCAATGCGCAGATCGGACCGATTGCTGACAACATCAACCGCTTCTCCGGTACCGGGTTGCGTGATATCCAGACACTGGTCAACGAGACCCGCCGAACTGTGCAGAACATCGACAGCACAATTTCCGGACTGGACCGCAATCCCCAGCGTTTGATTTTCGGTGGTGACACGGTCAAGCAGTATGATGGTCGCACAAGACGCTGACGCTTTGACCGAGCCTCTTGTAACCGTGGCAAAAATACGTCTCGCAGCTTTCATTTGTTTGCCCCTGCTGCGAGTCGCTTGAATATTTGTAACAGTCTCATACCCTTGCGTATGAATGTGATGCGTCAATTGTATCTGCGTTAACGGGCCGATTTGAGAAAGTCGGCGATAGGATCGGAAGCGGAATGAAGTCCATAGTTTTGACGAGCAAGTTGAGTGCGTCTCGCATTGCGTTGGCGTCCGTTATCTCTCTTTTGTTGGCCGGCTGCGGTACGAAAGCCAGCAATGACACCTTCAGTCTTACGTCTACACCAATCATCGCCAGCAAGACCGGTGTGGCCAAAGGAAGGCAGATTCTGGTGCCGGAACCGACGGCGCTGAAAGCGCTGGATAGCGAGCAGGTCGTTGTTCGCCTATCTAATTCGGAAATTCAGTACCTGTCCAATTCGCAGTGGAGCGATAAGCTTCCGCGTCTGGTTCAGGCCAAACTGGTTCAAGCCTTTGAGAATACCGGGAAGCTCGGCGGCGTGGGCAAACCCGGCGAGGGCCTTGCAATCGACTATCAGGTCCAGACAAGCATCCGCTCGTTTGAAGTAACGACGGGTGCCAATAGCAGCGGCACGGTCGAGATTTTTGCCAAGCTTGTCAACGATCGCAATGGCTCGGTCCACGCCCAACAGGTGTTCCGCGCAACCGTGCCGGTGGCTGCCGCAGGCAATGCCAATTATGTGCAAGCGCTCGATCAGGCTTTCGCGCAGGTCACAAGCGATATTGTCGCCTGGACATTGCGGTCCATCTAGGGACCGCAGCATAGCGGCTGATGCAAACGTCTAGCGACGTATCCAGCAACTAATCAGTCATGAGTAAGGCCTTGTGGAAACACGGGGCCTTTTTGCTTTTGTGCCCTTCCACCAGCCAATAGTCCAGTGTGTCCGGGTGGGGCAACTTTGGAGGATTTCTCCAATCAGAGCGCTTTTCGTTCTGATGGAATCAGATCGGCGCCCTAAACCTTTATGCCGAAAGCATAATCTTATCGATCCTCGTTTCACTCCGGTCGGATTATGCTCTAACTCTTCCGTCAATGGTTATGCAGTCTGCCGATACCCGCGTTGACGTTGCCACTGGACGCCTCAAACAAACCGTATGGCATCCCCAGAGCAACTTTGACCGCCACAACTTTTCAAGGCACAAAAAAACCCGCCGAAAGGTTCGACGGGTTTTTGTGTTCCAGCGGACTTTTATCAGTCGAGTTTACGCAAACCGCCCCGCCGCATGCGCGAGCATTGTGTACACTTTGCCGGTGTCCGACGTCAGGTACGACTGAGTGATGGACTTGTCCGTATCATTGCGACTGACATCGGCGAGCAGCTTTTCGAAATCGCCGATATAACGATCCACGGCGGCACGAAACTCGCTTTCGCGATCATATTTCCGCTTGATCTCATCGAAGGTCTGTTGCCCCTTCAGCGTGTACAAACGCCGCGTAAAGATATCGCGCTCGCCGCGCTGGTAACGCCGCCAGAGATCGACCGAGGTTTCGTGATCAATCGCACGGGCGATATCGACCGAAAGCGAATTGAGGGAGTCTACGACCTGACGCGGGTTGCGAACTTCAGCTGTACGCGGCTGTGCCTGTGCCTGTACCGGTGCTTCTGCGGCGCGGGCTGGCGTGGCAGGCTGCGCTTCGGCGCCACGAAGCAGGTTACGCATCCAGCCCGCTTTTTCGTCCTCGGTAGCCGGGGCTTCCGCTTTAGGCGCAGACTTGGGTACGGGAGCGGCCCGTTCGGCATCCAAAGCGCCACGCAGAGGCGTTGTTTCAACGGGCCTCGTTTGAGTTACAGACGACGCTACCGTTGAGGGGCGCGGCGACTGTAATACCGTTGCAGCCGGAGCGGCCTGTGGCTGAGCCACCTCCAACTGGGCGGACGACTTGCCGATAATGTCCGACAGTTCCTGCAGTGCCTTGATCTGCTCGGTGACAGCACGGCGCATGATGGCTGCGTTTTCCTTGGCTTCTTCCGGTAGATCGAAAGCACCGCGCTTCAACTCTGTCCGGGTCGTGTCCAATTCGTTGCGAATCTGTTCAGCAGACGTGCGGATCGTATCCGTGGCACCGCTGAACTTGGCAAGCGCATCGTCAACGGCGACCCGCAAAGCGTCCCGCAGTTGAGACGATAGCGTACCGGACTTCTTGTCCGCTTCTTCTAGCAATCGCTCCAGATCGGTAACGGAAGCGCCGACATTGCTGCGCAGCCGCTGGGCAACCTCTTTCGAGCGCTTTTCCGCGTGACCGAAGGTAGTTTCCAGCGAAGCTCCGGCCTGTGCGCCCGCCTGTTCAATGGCGGAGCGAAGAGACGTTGCTGCGCTCAGGGCACGTGCTTCGGTTTGAGACAAGGTTTCGTTGACCGATGCAAAGGACTCCGAAACACCATTCTTAAGGTTTTCAGTGATCTCGCCGGACCGTGCCTCAACCTGGCCAAATGCCGCTTCCAGCGACTGGTTTGCCTCATTGCCAGCCTTGGCAATGGCATCGCGCATATTGGCTGCCGCCTGCAGCGCTCGGCGTTCTGTGGATGTCAAAGCGCGGTTCACGGTTTCGAACGATGTCTCCACGCCACTGATGACCGTTTCGGCAATTTTGCCGGAGCGTTCTTCCACCTGACCGAAGGCCGTTTCCAGCGAAAGGCTCGCGTCCATTCCGGCCTGAGAGATGGCATCGCGCAGCGACGAGGCGGCACCCAAGGCGCGTGCTTCCGTCGCCGATAGCGACTGGTTGACCGCGTCGAACGAGCCTTCAACGCCTGTGGTCAGAGCATGGGCAATCTCGCCTGTACGCTCCTGCGCCCGGGTAAAGACGCCTTCAATCGTATGGCTCGCGTCCTGACCGGCCTGCGACAGGCTCGCACGCATTCCCTCGGCAGCAGCAGCGGCTCGGCTTTCTGCCTCGGTCAGCACCTCATCCACATCCGAAACGGAGGCGTGCAAGCCCGATGCGAGATTCCGTACGGCTTGGCCCGAGCGCTGCTCGGCGCGCACGAAGATGCCTTCCACAACGCCTTCCAGCGCACGCATCGTTTTTTCGATATCGGCAGAGCGCTCAACCAGCCCGGCTGAAAGGGTGCGCAGGGCATCCTGACGCTCTTCCAGCGTGCTGGCAAGGCTCGACTGAGCAGCGCCAAGAAGATCGGAGGCCTGCGTCAGCACACGGGAATGGTCTTCAAACCGACCGACGATACCACCGATCTGCGACAGCGTCGTGGTGGAAACATCCGTGAGTTTTTCAGCTTTGCCTTCCAGTAGACGGGCCGATGTGGAGAGCAAACCACTGGCGCGGTCCGCGTGCTCGGTAAAGCGCGCCGTGGTCGCGTCGAGTTGGCGATCCATGGCCCCAATGCTTTCGCCAGCGGTTTCAACGGCCGTGACGATGGACGCGTTGCTGAGGGCAAGCTGCTCGATCAGATTGGTGGCCGTGGTCTGCATGCGTGCTTCCACGGCATTCATGACAGCGGCAGTTTCATCGGCGCGGGTTGTCAATTCGCTGAGCGTATCACCGGTGCGCGATGAAATCGCCTCAAGGAAAGCCTCATTCTCGCGGCGCAGGCGCTCTGTCTGTTCACGCGTGGCGTTGGCAATTTGCTCGACCGTGTCGCGACCCGTAATGGCATATTGTTCGATGACGGGGCGGGCCTGCTCTTCAATCAGACGGGCAAGTTCGGCGGAGCGTCCTGCCAGCATGGAGTTCAGCTCGCGCGTCCGGTCGTCGAGCGTTGTGCGAATGCTGTCGCCACGTGTATCCAGCGCTTTTTCAACCTCGATGAGACCCTGCTGCAGGAGGCCTGCATGTTTGGCCAACCGGCTTTCTGCCGCTGCAATGCGCTCGGACATGCCGTCGCTGCGCTCTTCCACAGCACGGGCAAATTCTGCGTTGCGGGTCGCCAGCGCGGCTGCGAAGTTTTCGCCAGCCTGTGCCAGAACTTCGGCAGCGCGAAGGGCCTGCGCGTCGATATCCTGTGTTGTCTGGGTAACCGCCTCGCGCAGTGTCCCAGCCAGCGCGGATGCACGGCCCTCAATCGACCGGCTGATATTGTCCAGCCCAATGTTCAGAGCACGATCCATTGTGCCGAGACGCTCGTCAATCCGGCCTGTGCCTGCATCAATGGTGGTGGCGATCCGTGAGGCGGCCGTTTCGCTGATCTGATCGATCTCGCCGATGCGGTTTGATATCGCGTCGGAAATGCGTTGGCCGGCCGTATCAGCAATGGTAGTCACACTGGTAACACCGTCGCGGATACGCCCTTCCAGAGCGCCGAGGCTGTTGGTGATCTGCGTTCCTGTCTCGTCAAACCGCCCGGCAACGCCGTCAATGCTGGAGCGCAGCCTGCCTTCCAGCGCGCCCAGATTGGTTTCAAGCAGGGTGCCGCTATCGGCAAAACGCGTATGCGTTTCGTGCAGGGTGCTATCGATCTTGGTCGTGAACGCATCGGCTGCGGATGCAATCTTGTCGGACGCATCGCCAATCTGGCCGGCAATGGTACCAACGCTGGTGCGCAGACGCGAATCGAGGTTGGCGGCACCGGCTTCGATAACTTTGGCAATCCCGTCCTGACGGTCTTCCAACGTCATTTCCAGCATGCTGGCGGACGCGGCAAGCGTCGCGCCGATGCTGGTGGATTGGTCGGCGAGAACCGATTCCAACTGACCGCGACCCTCGGTGACGACGACGTTGATTGCATTGATACGATCATCGAGCGTGGCGCGGATCTGGTCGTGGGTCGACAGGATGGAGCCAGTGATGGCTTCGGCGCGAACGGAGAGGGTGCGATCAATGTCGGCAGCATGGTTGGCAAGCGTGCCGCCAATCTCGTCGGCGCGATCTTTCAGCGTCGCGGTGATTTCACCGGCGCGTGAGGAGAGGGTGCGGACGATCTCAGCCGAATTGCCATTCATCGTCTCGGCAATTTCGCTGACGCGGCCACCGAGCGTTTCGGCAATCTGCGATACCCGTTCCGACAGCGACTGCTCGATATCCGTGGCGCGATCCTTCATGGTTTCCGCAATGACGGTGGTGCGCAGCGATAGATCGTCGGCGATATCGCCAGCGCGCGACGCCATTGTGTCGGCGATGGTCACGGCCCGCAGTGCCAGACCATCGGCAATCTCTTCCGCGCTGGTGCTGAGTGTGACGGACATATCGTTTGCGCGAGCGCGCAGCGTCTCAGAGAGTTCCGCAGCACGCGTGGACAGCACTGTATCCAGCGCATCCGTCTGCGCAGCAAAGGTCCCGCCGATCGTCCGGCTGCCTTCCGAAAGTGAAGTTTCCACGCGGCTGACGGCGGCGTCAACCGTCTGCTCAATGGCACCGGCATTGGTTTCCAGCGTAATGGCGAGAGATGACGTATGGGTCGCGAGCGTATCGCCGATCTGACGGCTGCCTTCGCTGATGACGGAGCCCACGCGGCTGACAGCGCCATCCACCGTGGATTCAATCGAGCCGGTGCTGCTATCGAGCATGATGGCAAGAGACGAGGTGCGGTCCAGAAGCGTATCGCCGATTTGGCGTGTGCTTTCATCCAGCAGCGAACCGACCCGCTCGACCGCGCCGTCTACGGTGGTGCGAATGATACCAGCGCTGTCATCCAGCCTGGTAGACAGAAGCGTTGTGCGCGTATCCAATGCGTCTGCAATCACACGGCTGCCATCGGTGAGCGTGGCGTTGACGCGAGAAACCGCACCGTCGACCGCTGATTCCAGTGCGCTGGCATTGTTGTCCAGCATAATGGCGATCGAGGATGTTCTATCCAGCAGCGTATCACCCAACTGGCGCGAACCATCTTCAAACAGGGAACCCACACGGGTAACGGCGGCATCGACCGTGGAGCCGATCTGCTCACCGCTGCTATCCAGCATGATTGCCAGGGACGACGTGCGATCGAGCAGAGTATCGCCCAACTGACGCGAACCGTCCTCCAGAACCGAGCCGACGCGGGCGACAGCCGCATCTACCGTGGAGCCAATCTGTTCGCCACTGCTATCCAGCATGATGGCGAGCGTTGAGGTACGGTCGAGCAAGGTATCGCCGATCTGGCGTGACCCTTCGTCGAGCAGTGTTCCGACACGTCCGACTGCGGCGTCAACGGTGAAGCCAATCTGCTCGCCGCTGCTATCCAGCATGATCGCCAGCGTCGATGTGCGATCCATCAATGTTTCGCCAATCTGGCGGCTACCGTCCTTCATCAGGGTATCAATACGGCCGACACCGGATGTAACAGCATTTTCAATGGCGCCGGTATTGCGTGCGAACGTCACCTCGATCTGGTCGGCGCGGCCGGACAGGGTCTCGGTCAGAACACGGCTGCCGTCGGCCAGAATGCTTTCGACTTTACCAACGGCGGAACCCACTGCCGTCTCGATTGCACCGGTGTTAGCGGCAAACACAGCACCAATTTCGTCGGCGCGGCCCGAGAGTGCGCCGTGCAGTCGGTCGGTTCCGTCGCTCAACACCGTTTCCACGCGGGAAACCGTCGTGCCAACCGATGTTTCTATCTGGCCAGCGCGTTCTTCCAGCGCTGCATTCAGGGCGGCGGTGCGCTCTGCCAGCGTGCGATCCAGTCGAATCTGTGTGGTCGCGAGTGTTTCGGTGATTTCGCCAGCGCGGTTCGATAATGTCTCTTCGAAACGACCCTGAACGGCTTCAATGCTTTCGGCGAAGCCGCTGCTGCGCGCATCAAGCGCGTCAATAATGCGGTTTTCGCTGTTTTCCATGGCGCGGGAAAGGGCTGCCGCACGCTCGCCAAACTGGCTGCCGATGCGGTTTTCCGTTGCGGTGAGACCGCTCAGCAACCGCTCCGAACGGTCGCTCAGCACACCATCGATACGCTCATGCACGTTGCCGATAGCAGCGGAAAGTTCTTCCGCCTTGCCAGACAGCGCATTTTCAATGAAATCTTGCGCGGTGCCAAGCGTCGTGGCCAGCGTCAGTGATTGATCCGTCAAGGATGAGCCCAGCTTGTCGATGCTGGTGTTCAGGATGCCGTCGATGGCGCTGGTGCCACTGGATACGGTTTCGTTGATGCGCCCGAGGCTTTCCATCAGCTTCGAGTCCAGCGTGCCGGCGCGCTTGTCGAAAGCGGTCGCGAATTCCTGGAAGCGCGAGTCAAATGCGGTGGCCAACTGACCGACGGTGGCCTGAAGACGATCATCGAAGAAGCCGGTGCGCAGATCGATATCCATGATGGCATCGTCGGCACTGGTCTTGAGGGTCTGTCGGAAGTTCGCGCCCTTTTCATCCAGCGTTGCGTTCAGGCTGTTCAGGATATCGTCGAGACCACCGGTAATGGCCTGCTGACCGATGCTCAGGCTGTCGTTCAGGTCGCGTGTGCGGGCAATCAACGTTTCATTCAACTGGCGGGCGCGCTCGTTCAGTGCAGCGTTCAGCTTTTCTGTGTTAGCGTCCAGCGACGATGCGCGGGTTTCAAACTGGCCAAGGAGATTCTCTCCGCGCTTGGTCAGCGTCTCGCTGATCGCTTCCAGCCGGGTATCGAATTCGTTGGTCAGGGCAAATCCGGCGGAATTCAACGTCGACAGCAACGAGTCGGTGCGCGATGCCAGCATGGCACCCATGGTCTGCGTTGCGCTGTTGGATTTTTCCATCAGCATTGCCGCGCGAATATCGATCATAGAGGCAAACGCCTCGCCGGATGTTGCGATACGGGAGGCAATATCCTCGCCCGCTGTCGACAGATCATCTTTCAATTGATCATGCGCACCGCTGATCGAGGAACGAATGCGCTCCGCATGGCTGACGATGGCTTCACGCTCCGCGCCCAGCTCCTGCACCAGTGAGCGCACACGCAGTTCATTGTCGGAATAGCTCCGCTCCAGAGCATTCACCTCGGAATGAACCAGCGTTTCCAGCTCTGTCGCGCGTGCAATCGTGCGCTCGATGCCTTCGTTCATGGCGGACACTTCGCGACGAACAGCCTGACCAACGCTCATCACGCGATCCGCTGCGGCGGTTTCCGGCTCGGCCAGACGCATGGCAACTTCAGCCATCGAGCGGGCGGCAGTCCGCAATTCCTGCGCACGAGACACCATGATAGCAAAGGCGAAGAACAGCAGGACAGGCAGCAAAAGAGCCAGAACAAAGCCCAGCGTACCGCTGAGCGAAGCGGCATCGCCGGAAGGGCTCCACAGCGCATCGCCATACATCAGCTTGGCGAACCCGATGCCGCCCAGAATCCAGACCAGCGATATGAGCGCGGCGGCCCTGAGCGCATTGCGGCCCGAGCGCGTGTCCAGCGCCTTTAAGACTGCAGCCGGGGTCTTGCGACCATCATCATTGGCGGGTGCGAAGGTTTGCGTCTTTGCAGGTTCTTTGGGCGCACTTTCCGGCTGAAGATTTCTCGCCGAAGGCGTGGGTTGCCGTGTGTCGGACATTGCGGTCTCCGGGCGGTGCTCAGGCTTCTTGGCCGGGCTCTGCGTTTTGGGAGCTGGCGTTTCCAGATCGTTGAAGTCGATATTCAGCGCATCTTCCAGTGCCTGGAAGGCTTTATCGTCAATCGACTCAGGTGTCTTGTTCGTCGCCATACGGATACGCCTCGTTACTAACTGGCAGGCCGGTTATACGCCTGAACCCCGCCGCCGCCCGATGGCAAGAGTTCTGTCCGGCCCGGATGACAGGAGCCAGGCTGTATACGCCAGCACGTTTCCCATCACCGTTTCTTACTCATACACATGACAAGACGGTAAATCCTGCCGATTGCACCTGTCTTCAAGCTTATCTTAGTGGCACATAAGCGCCCATCTTACAATTCGGCTGCATCCTGCCCAAGCGAAATGCTAACAGTTTGTTAATGGAACAGCGCCCGTGTCTGCGGCAAAATATGAAGGCTTTCCACGCTTTAGGGTTTGTTAACCATAGTTCAGATTTTTTGTGCAGAAAGAAGCAAGAGGTGTCCCGCAGCGACTGCGACCCTGCATTTGTTGACTGGAAACCCGATTTGAGGGAAGAGGCGCGTTCAAGTGCCTGTGTGCCGGTGATTGCAACACTATATGCAATGTCTGGGCCGACGGCCCGAACCATATCTCAAGCGGGAACACACCCTATGACTTTGCTGACAATTGTTGCTTTTGATGGAACGCGCTACGATCTCAATGTCGATAACGGCACGACGATCATGGAGAATGCCTCGCGCAATTCTGTACCGGGTATCGAGGCAGAATGTGGCGGTGCGTGCGCCTGTGCCACCTGTCACATCTACATCGACGACGATTGGGTGGAGCGGGTCGGCGGTCCCGAAGCCATGGAAGAGGATATGCTGGACTTCGCCTATGATGTGCGGCCAAGCTCGCGGTTGTCCTGTCAGGTCAAGATGAAGGATAGCCTCAATGGACTGGTTGTTCACGTGCCGGAGCGTCAGGCCTAGTCAAGCGCTGTTCTGATGGAATCAGAACAGCGCTCTCGCTTTGTATTTTAATGTTCTAGTTCACCGGGCGGGATTTAAGGCCGTAGCTCAATAGCCGCATCAACCTGCTGTTAAAATTGGCGGATTCAACACGATCAAATCGTGCCTGATCTTTGTCATGGGCAACAATTGCGTCGGCACTGGCCCGGTCCAGCCGCGCCTGCATCCGCTCGCAATCACTTTCGGGATGGAGCGCGAGAAACGTCTTTTCCATCGCGCGCGCATGGTTTCGGGCAATTTCCGCGTGGCGTTCTTCGTGTCGTTTGATATCGCGCGACAAGGTGTCCCAGATGAAAGCCAGATCCTTGTCGGCCCGGCGACGGTTGGTCCAGCGCGGCAGAATAAGGCGGGTACTCAGCGTGACATTTGCTGCGCCAACAGCACATTTGCCATTGCGCTCGACATAGGTCACGGTCCCGCCGAACTTGATGCGCGTCGCACCGGGATGACGCGCGCCGGTCTTGCGCATCAACGGTCCGTGATTGGACAATTGCTGATCAAGTTCCGAAGCCGTTTTTCCACCGATTGCAAAATAGCGGATGCTCTTTGTAATCTGAACGTCCGCCCGTGTCGGGTGTGTGAAAGCCAAGGCGGACAGAAGGGTGAGAGCAGACAGGCAAAGGCGGTGGTTCGGCATTGGCAAGCGGCTCTCGGTTGAACTCGCGTCAAGCTTGGGGCATAGCCACGCAGAGCGCAACAGCAAATCGCTTGGCTGTTGCCGTCATGAACGCGGAAAGGGCGCGGGATGGTTAATCCGCAATGGACGCGAATCTGGGTACTCGCGCACGATCGACAACTGGAGTTGGGGCCAAAGGGCCGGTTGATGGCCATTATCAACACCACGCCCGATTCGTTTTCCGATGGCGGCGAGCATCATGATCCACAGCGAGCCATCGCCTTTGCGCATCAATGTGTTGAAGACGGTGCGGATATTTTGGATATCGGCGGCGAATCGACCCGTCCGGGTGCGGCAGAAGTCAGCTTGGACGAGGAACAGGCCCGAATCCTGCCCGTGATCACCGCGCTCGCCGCGACATCGCAAACGCTAATATCGGTTGACACATACCGTGCGCAGACGGCCCGCGCGGCGGTCAGCGCCGGAGCGCACATCATCAACGATGTGCATGGTCTGCAACGCGAGCCGGAGATTGCCGCAGTTGCCGCACAAACCGGGGCAGGGCTCTGCATCATGCATACAGGCCGTGATCGCCAAACTCTGCCGGATATCATCGAGGATCAATTGGTTTTTCTGAAGCAATCGCTGGAGATTGCGGAACAGGCCGGAGTTAAGCGTGAACAAATCGTGCTGGATCCCGGTTTTGGCTTTGCGAAAGACACCGAGCAGAATTACACACTGATGGCCAGACTGACCGAACTGCACGCTTTCGGCCTGCCTTTGTTGATTGGCACGTCGCGCAAACGCTTTCTTGGCGCAGCAACGGGCAGGGACGCAGCCGAGCGCGACGCGGCGACGGCAGCAACCACCGCCTTGACGCGCACGATGGGTGCAGCCCTTTTCCGGGTGCATAATGTCGCAATGAATAGGGATGCGCTGGCCGTTGCGGATGCTATGCTAAAGCATTTCCAGTGAAAGCGGGATCGCTATCGCGTCTGGACGATGCGACCAACGAGCTAAGCACACCATCCCGATTGGGACAACACGACGGCGGAACGCAGATCATGACATCACTCTACACAATCACGCTGAAAAACTGCGCCTTTTTTGCCCGTCACGGCGTGCATGATGAAGAGGAGTTTCTAGGGCAGCGGTTTTTTGTCGATGCGGAACTGAGTGTCGAGCGCAACAACGCGCTGGAGGATGACGATATCGAATCGACCGTTCACTATGGCATCGTGTTCAGCGAGATCGAGCGTGTTGTCACCGGCAAGCGCCGTTATCTGATCGAGGCGCTCGCACTGGATGTTGCCAAGGCCCTCTGTACGCGGTTTGCCCAGATTCGACGGGCCAGAATTTCCATTCGCAAGCCGAATGTGCCGATTGCGGGCGTTCTTGACTATGCTGAAGTGACGGTTGAGCATATTGCCTGAAACGATGACGGCCACGCTGGGCCTTGGCGGCAATGTCGGTGACCCCGTGATCACTATGGGTGCGGCACTTCGCGCTTTGCAAGCGCGCTCTGACTGTACCGTTAAGGACGTATCCCGCCTCTATCGCACACCCCCTTGGGGCAATGTAGATCAGGACTGGTTCGTCAACGCTTGTGCGCTGATCGAAACGCAGTTGCAGCCCGACGATTTGCTGGCCGTGTGTCTGGGCATTGAACTGGATATGAAGCGCGAGCGAACGTTGCGCTGGGGGCCGCGTACCATTGATATCGATGTTTTGACCTATGGTGATCTTGAGCAGCGATCAGCGGTTCTGGAATTGCCGCATCCGCGCATGACGGAGCGTGGATTTGTGCTGATGCCGCTTGCCGATATTGCGCCCGATTTGGTCGTGCAGGGCAGAAGCGTGCGCGATTGGCTCGCGCAGGCCGATACTAGCGGCATTGAACCCGTGAGCGCTGCGCGCGACTGGTGGACTACTTGATCGAACCGACGGCAATCGAATCAACCTGACGGTTGAGACTGACGCCGATCACGGGAACCATCGTATCCTCGACCTTGACTGAAATAGTCACATTCATGGTCTTGTCGTCCTGCATGCGTGCAATCATCGCGCCATTCAGTTTTTTGCGTGTTAAGCCGATGACCATTTTGTCGGTTGCGACCTTGCCGGACACAATATCAAGGCCTTTGCCATCGGACCCGTCCAGAAACGTGCCGGTATAGCTGTCACCCTTCTGGGTAATCAAAGCGGACATCGGCTGTTTGAACACGCCGACGCGGCAGAACCCGTCAAGCTTGATGCCCACAACAGGAGCCATTTGCGGCTCGCCGTTCAGGTCGCAGGTGAATTTCGTGCCTTTGTATTTACCAGCCACAATTTCACCGGGTCCTTTCCACGAGCCTGAAACCTGCTCGAAGAAGGCCTTGTCCATGCTGCCGGCAAGTGCCGGTGTGCTGGTAACGGCCAGTGCCGCAAGCGTGGCGGCAGCAAAGCCGCGCGTAATCAAAGAAGGGCGCGCGTACATGTTCAATCCTTGATGGGTGAATGCGTGTCTTTGATCTACATTTGCGGAAAAATGGTTAATGGACCGTTTCGAATCCGTATTTCTATGCTTTGGAGGAGCCCGGCGTCAAATCGCCGATAAAATCTCCGATGCCCGGCCGCTTTAAGGCGTGGAACGGGAGAGGGCGACAAAGGTCCATTGCGGCAATACCAATTCGCGCGGTCATCAGCCCATTGATGACCCCTTCGCCCAATCGGGCCGAAAGTTTGGAAGCCAACCCATGGCCAAGGACTTGGCTGATGAGGCTATCACCCACGGCAATGGACCCGGTAACGGCAAGGTGCGCCAGAACATCCCGCATCAAGCGCATCATGCCCAGCGTCCCCGGTCTGCCGCCGTAGAGGTCGGCCATGGCCCGCACCATCCGCGCCGACTCGTAGACCACATATCCGATATCCACCAACGCCCGCGGGCTGACTGCCGTAACGATGGATACGCGCTTTGACGCATTAAGGATGAGTTGCCGCGCCTGCCGGTCCAACGGGGACAGCAATTCACGTTCGGCCAGATGGAGAAGCTGAATGCCGTCGATGATATCCTCTTCCGTCTCTTTCAAGCGGGAGCGGCCCAAAGCGGTTTCGGCTCGGGTGGCCAGAAGAAGCGTGAGTTCATCAACGACCGCCCGCGCCGCCTTCGGAGTTCTAGCAATCGCAGCATCGGCTGCGCGTGTTTTTAAAGCCTGAACCGCGTTCAGCCGCATGATGCCAAAAATCTCACGCCCAACAACGGCCAAAAAAGCCAGTACGAAGATGATCACGGCACCGATAGCGGTATAGCCCAACCAGTCGGACCTCGAAAACAGCGTGCGAACCAGCCCATCGAACCACAGTCCGAGTGCGAGCGAAACAATCAGGCCCAGCGCGCCCAATGCGAGCTTGCCGAAAGAGAAGCGTCGTTTACGGGGGATTGCAACCGGGACGGTCAGGTCGCCAGTAGCGACTGCTTCGGCTTCGAATGGGTCGGCTGCTTCCGGGGTCAGGCGTATGTTATCATCAAAACTCGCCGGGTGCCTTGGCGCCTTCGGCGCTTCAACCGGGGAATCGATGCTGAAGGAGGCGGGGGTGCGTGGAGGCGTTGTCATGCGAGCTTATCCCCGAACAGAAACTGCATCGCCCGATCCAACCGGATATGCGGAACAGACAGCTTCATACCGCCCCCGGTCTCCTCGATTTGCGGTGGGCGAAAACGGACGAAATTGACCGGTACATGGTGCTGAATATCCTGAAAAAGCGCTTCAGGATTGTCTGGCAAGTCACCGGGAAATATAGCGGTTTTGCGATTTCCATCAAAAACCTCTGATCCGACGCGCTCACCCGCAATCGGCGTCCCGACGATTACAGGAAGGACAGTGCCGCTTTGATCGATGGTTGCTTCCCGCGTTGCGCGAACGGAAGCAAGAGCCATCACGTCGATCCCTGCGCCCGCCATATCGATGCGCTCTATCGCGTTGTTCACCAGCCGGCGTGTAATGCGCTCCAGCCGATCATGGCTCTCGTGGTGCAGATGGTCCGCCTTCGTGGCCGCGACCAGAACCTTATCAATGCGCCGACTGAGGAACGATGTGAAAAACGAGTTTGTGCCGGGCCGGAAGCAGGCCAGCACGTCGCCCAGCGCCTGCTCTAGATCGGCAAGTGCCTCTGGTCCCCGATTGATGGCCTGCAGTGCATCAACCAGTACGATCTGCCGGTCGAGCCGTGCAAAATGCTCGCGGAAAAACGGCTTTACCACATGCGTTTTGTAAGCCTCATACCGACGCTCCATCATGGCCCACAAGGAGCCAGCGGGCGCACGACCTTCTGGCAGATCCGGCAGCGGCGCAAATGTCAGTGCAGGGGAGCCTTCCATGTCACCCGGCATCAAAAAGCGCCCCGGTGGCAGGGTGGATAGCGAGCGCTCGTCCGACTTGCAGGCCCGCAGATAATCCGTAAAGGCGGTCGCCAAGCCCCGCGCCGCTGCTTCCTGTGCTTCCGCTTCCGGGCTGTGTGTTGCAGCCAAAGTCAGCCACGGCCCAGATAGCGAGGCGCGAATGCCAGTGCGGGCAAGCCGCACCGTCTGATCGCTGAAACTGCGAAAATCCTGCCCCAGCAGCGGCAGGTCCAGCAGCCACTCTCCGGGGTAATCCACGATGTCGATGGAGAGCCGTCCGGGTGAAAACAACCGGCCCCAACCGCTCGCGCTTTCATAATCCAGTGTCAGGCGAAGCTGCGAGATGGCGCGCGTCGATTCAGGCCAAATCCGGTCGCGCACCAACGCCTGAATATGGTCCTCATACTGAAAGCGCGGAATGGCATCGTCCGGCTGCGGCTCCAGCCGGATTTTTGAAACACGGCCGGAGCGGACAGCTTCAAACAGGGGCAGGCGGCCCCCGTTCAAAAGATTATGAACCAGCGAGGAAATGAAAACTGTCTTGCCCGCGCGAGATAAGCCCGTAACGCCCAACCGAATGGCAGGGTTCACCAGTCCCGAGGCGCGGTCGGTCAACATGTCGAAAGCAATAAGGGCGTCGTCTTTGAAGCTCGTTGGGGCTGGTGGCAAAGGTTGTGTTCCTGTTCGTTGCTTGCCTTATATAAGGAGCAACCCATCGCTGAGAAGGGGCAGGAAAGGACTTCGTGTCACGCCTAAGGCACCAGTCGCGGGGATTTGGGCGTTATCATTCCCACATACCGCCCACCCGTTACGTGTCGCCCGCTGGGTAAGCTGTCGAAATCTATGATGGCCACGCCCGCCGTCGGATAGCCCCCATCCGGGGCAGCATCCGTCGCGAGTTCATGCAAGAGTTGCTCGATCATCGGATTATGTCCCACCAAGAGAAGTGATGTAACGTCGGTTTGCGCGGCAATCATGTCACGATAGACCGTGATCGAGCCGGTAAAAAGAGCGTCGGAATAGGCAATGTCGACAGGATCTGCCAGCGCGCGTTGGACGGCCTCTGCCGTCTGGCGGCAGCGCATGGCTGTCGAACACAGGACGCGCTGCGGATTGAAACCTGATTCTCCCAGAATGTTTGCGATGATGTCTGCCTCGGCAAACCCGGTGTCATCCAGCGTTCGGTCAAAGTCCTTTTGCCCATCGGCGGCGGGCCCGGAGCGAGCGTGACGCAAAAGCGCCAGACGAAACGCGGTTTGTGGGGGCAGTTCCATGATTATCTCCAAAACGGGGCGAGCGGGTTTGGTGCTGCAAATCGCCGAAACAAGCAAAAGAAGGTGTAGTGTAACGCATTTGCGCGACGGAATTGTAGCGATTTCGATCAACTTAAGCGAGAACGCCAGCGAAAGCGAAAAACGCGCCTTTGTCTCAAAACCTTCAAAAAGTGCTTTTATACGAGTGCTTTAAAAGATAATTCTAATTCGAATTGTAGGTTGCTCACTACACTTGAAAGGTTAGGGCCGTAGGGGTATACACCGCCCCCACATGAGATGTTCTTCAGGAGAAAACCCGTTGAGAGAGAAGATCGATCTTGGTACCTACGTCCTATCTGATGAGGACGAGTTTATGAATGCAAATCAGCGGGCATATTTTCGTGCCAAGCTGAATGCATGGAAGAACGAGATTTTGCGTGAGGCCCGCGAAACACTGGGTCATCTTGCGGAAGAAAGTGCAAACCACCCCGATCTCGCTGACCGCGCATCCTCGGAGACCGACCGGTCGATTGAGCTGCGCGCCCGTGACCGTCAACGCAAGCTGATTTCCAAGATCGATGCAGCGTTGCAAAGGCTGGACGAGGGCACCTACGGCTACTGTGAGGAAACGGGCGAGCCAATTGGCTTGAAGAGGCTGGATGCACGCCCGATTGCAACCTTGTCGATAGAAGCTCAAGAGCGGCATGAGCGTCGCGAAAAAGTGTACAGAGACGAATAGAAGCTTCGGATACACCGAAGCTTTTTTTATGGCTTTTTACCCGGGGCGATGTCGCCAAGCATCCGCGCCATCTCTTCTTCCAGTGTCGGCCCCGTCTTGATTGGCGGGACGGTGCAAGACGGTTGTTGTTCCAGGTTTGCAGAAACTTCCGCATCCAGAACCCGCTCGAAATCAGATACAGGTTCGCGGCGCGTCGGCTGCGCGACAGACGCGGCGGTTTTGGCTTGGACTGGTTTTGTCAACACCCGGGAACGGGCAGCATCCAGAATGTCTTCGGCATCCAACGTGGCGGAGATTGGCTTGGGCACCTGAGCCTGTACGGGTGCCACGGGTGGTGCCGTGCGAGCGGCAGGTGTGGGCCGAACGGGCGCAACCGTATCATCCGCACCGTAAAGCGTTTGACCGGCAGCAGAGACGGGCTTGGTAGGACTGGGCTGTAGTGCAGCTTTTGGCCTCGGGTCACGGGCTGCCGCCGCTGTTTTCGGCACGTCAACAACGGCGGCCTCGGCCTTTCTGGATGGTGCTGCCTGCGCTGGCATCGGCGGTTGCAGCGCAGCGGCTTCAACGCCGGAATTGCCTGCGATTCCGCTTTCTATGACGAGATCAGTCGGTCCTCCTATGAGAATCAGATGCTCCACATTGTCACGTCGGACCAGTACGATCCGGCGGCGGGCATCGACAGCGGCTGCATCCAGCACAGCAAGGCGCGGCTGACGATTCTTTCCACCGCGAATGAAGGGCGATGATGGGCGATTTTTGAACACTTTCAAAATCAGCACCAGCACCACAAGCCCGATCGCGACTGCTGCCACAGCCAACAAAAGACGACTACCATTGACGCTTGCGATGGTTTCAAACATAGGCTGCTGTCTCCTGACCGGGTGTTGAAGCAGTTTCTTACTGACTGTTTTTGGCGGAACGAACAACCGCGCGCATCACGTTGTCCATAGGTTAACACGGGAGATGTAGCGTTTGCCGGGACTTTCAAGATTGCTGAATTGCCAGCAATGAGGGGCGCGCGGTTTAAGGCGTGATATTTTTGTGCCAACATCGGCCAGCGGGGCGCATGGGCGGTTTTGGGCTTCCCTCAGGCATTGAATCGTGATTTTTGCAGTATATTCCAGTCATATCGCGAAGCAGCGATGGCCATGGATGCAAAGCAGACGAGGGTACGATGACGAAATTGCGGCAGGCGGGTGATTATCACATGCCGATTGTGGATCGGGGCACCCGTCCGGGAACCGTGCTGCGCATCATTGCGCTGGCGTTGGTAATGACGGCCTCCGCCGCTGCATTCGTTATTTTCAAGAACCAGCTCTACAATGAGATTGTGCTGGGCGTCCTTGGCATTCTTGCCATGGTCGGCATCTTCTTTCTGGTGTCGTCAGCCATTGGCTTTATCGAGGTCATGCCGCAGTCGCGACCGGATGAACTGGCCAAGGCATCTCTGGACACGCACCCGGAAGGCACGATCATCACGGATCGCAAGGGCCGGATCGTCTATGCAAACGGCGCTTACGGCGCAATGACCGGCGCGGAGAAGGCTTCAGACATCCAATCGCTGGAAACCATACTGGCGCGCAATCGCGAAGCGACCGAAGCGATTTATCGCCTGACGAACGGTTTGCATGAGGGGCGGGCTGGACACGAAGAATTTCGCCTGTTGCGTCCGATATCCGCCGGTAGTGCCAGCAGCGGCGGTGCCCATTGGTTTCGCCTGAAAGCGCGAGTGCTTCCGGTCGAATACGGCGCGCGCAATCCCATGTATCTCTGGCAGATTTCCGATATCACCTCGGAGCGGGACGATCAGGAGCGGTTCTTTCGCGAACTGCAAAACGCAATTGATTATCTCGATCATGCGCCAGCAGGATTCTTTTCCGCCGGTCGTAAGGGCGAAATTTTTTACGTCAATGCCACGCTTGCCGAATGGCTCGGCATTGATCTGACCAAATTTCAGCCGGGTTCGCTGTCCATCGCCGATCTTGTGGCGGGCGAAGGGCTGGCCCTGGTGCAGTCCGTGCATGCTGAACCTGGTTTGAAGAAAACCGAAACGCTGGATCTCGATCTGCGCAAGTCCAACGGCCAAAGCCTGCCGGTGCGCATGATCCACCGCGTAACTTCTTCGCGCGATGGCGCACCGGGGGAAAGCCGGACCATCGTTCTGGCGCGCAACAGCGACGATGAAAGCGACCAGTCCGCATCCATTGCCGCGATGCGGTTTACCCGGTTCTTCAACAATACGCCGATGGCGATTGCGTCGGTCGATGGAACAGGAAAAATTCTGCGCACCAATGCGCCATTCCTGAAGCTCTTCTCTGGCCTCGTGTCCCGCGATGACATGGAACACGGTGCGGCGTTTGAAACGGTGGTTCATGAAAGTGACCGTCAGCACCTGCAAAATGCTCTGGCCGCCGCGCGCGATGGGCAGGGGGATATCGCGCCGATCGATAGCCGCTATCCCGGCGATGAGGAGCGGCATTTCCGCTTTTACGTCAATGCCGTTATCGACCAGAGCGATGAGGCACCAGAGGAAGCTGCGATTGTCTACGCCGTGGAAATAACCCAGCAGAAAGCGCTGGAAACGCACATGGCACAAACGCAGAAGATGAATGCGGTGGGCACGCTTGCGGGCGGTATCGCCCATGATTTCAACAATGTGCTGACCGCTATTCTTCTCTCTTCCGATCATCTGCTGCTGTCCGCACGTCCATCGGACTCCAGTTTTGCCGACCTGATGGAAATCAAGCGCAACGCCAACCGTGCGGCGGTGCTGGTTCGTCAATTGCTGGCATTCTCGCGCAAGCAGACGATGCGCCCGACCGTGCTGAACATGACGGATGTGATCGGCGATCTACGCATGCTGGTTGACCGCATGACAGGCACCAACGTGAAGCTGGAAGTGGACTATGGCCGCGACCTGTGGACGGTGAAGACCGATCTGGGGCAGTTCGAGCAGGTGCTGATCAACCTTGCCGTCAATGCGCGTGATGCAATGCCCAATGGCGGCACGATTACCATCCGCACCCGCAATATTGCGGCCACAGATGTCGCGGCGTTGAACCAGCGTGGCCTGCCGGAAGAAGACTATGTGTCGGTTGAGGTCATCGATCAGGGAACAGGCATTGCGCCCGATATTCTCGATAAGATTTTCGAGCCGTTCTTCACGACCAAAGACGTGGGCAAAGGCACCGGGCTTGGGCTGTCCATGGTCTATGGTATTATCAAGCAGTCCAGCGGTTATATCTATCCGGAGTCGGAAGTCGGGAAGGGCACGACCTTCCATGTACTGTTGCCGCGGTTTATCGAAGAGCCTGTGGAGGAGACGGCGGAAGAGCCGTCCAGTTTTGCCGCTTTAGCCGCACCAAGCGCCGCCCCGGCGAAACCGACTACTCCTGCAAAAACACCTGAGCCTACCGATCTCACCGGTGATTCTGCCGTTGTCCTCCTTGTGGAGGATGAAGAGGCTGTGCGCCGGGGTGGCAAGCGCATGCTGGAAACGCGCGGGTACACCGTGTACGAGGCCGGTTCCGGCGTCGAGGCATTGGAAATTATGGAAGAGTTTGGAAGCACGGTCGATATCGTCGTATCGGACGTCGTCATGCCGGAAATGGACGGGCCAACACTGCTGACCGAGCTTCGTAAATCTTATCCGGATTTGAAGTTTATCTTTGTATCCGGTTATGCCGAAGACGCCTTCGCCCGCAATCTGCCTGCGGACGCAAAATTCGGGTTCCTGCCAAAACCGTTCTCGCTCAAGCAGTTGGCGGTGTCGGTGCGGGAAATGCTGGATGAGTAAGGTCGCTGCTGCGACCTTACCTTATGCCATCGCCACTGCGATTTCGGCGGCAAGCCGCGCATTGTTTTGCACCAGCGCAATATTGGTTTCCAGGCTTCGCCCATCCGTCAGGCGGAACAGGGTATCAAGCAGGTAAGGGGTCACAGCCTTGCCGGTAATCTCGTCGCGCTCGGCATTATCGATAGCGCGCTGAATGTAGATTTCCATTTCCGCGCGCGGAATTTCAAACGCTTCCGGCACAGGATTTGCAATCAACATACCGCCATCGATGCCGAGGTTCTGACGCATGGTCTGGAAGTTGGCAATTGCCGCAGGGCTGTTGAGCGTCAGCGGGCTGCGAAGGCCGGAGTCGCGCGACCAGAAGGCCGGAAAGGCTGGGTTGTCGAATGTAACGACCGGCACACCACGCGTTTCCAGCACTTCCAGCGTCTTGGGAATGTCCAGAATAGCTTTCGCTCCAGCACAGACCACGATCACCGGTGTCTTCGCCAGTTCTTCAAGGTCAGCTGAAATATCAAAGCTCAGCTCTGCGCCTCTGTGCACACCACCAATGCCACCGGTGGCAAACACATGAATGCCCGCGCGCGAGGCAGCGATCATCGTGGCGGCAACCGTCGTTGCTCCGGTGCGTCGCTCCGACAAGGCAAAAGCAAGATCTGCGCGTGAGAGTTTCAGCGCGCTGGGAACCTGCGCAAGCCATTCTAGCGCGGCATCTTCAAGACCGATATGCAGCACGCCATCAATCACCGCTATCGTCGCGGGAATTGCACCTTCGTTGCGAATGATCGTCTCGACACTTCGCGCCATTTCCAGATTGCCGGGAAACGGCATGCCGTGGGTGATAATGGTCGATTCCAGCGCGACGATGGGCGCATTGCGCGCCATAGCATCGGCAACTTCCTGCGAGTAACGCACGGGCAGGTCGGGAGAGATGGGCTTGGTCATGATGGGTCCTTGAATGTTGCAACTGCGGGCGATGGGTGGGAAAGTTTTGCAGCGAGGTCTGCGACAGCGGCGGGCGTGAGGCTATCATCAACCGCCTGCGGCGAACGAACAGTCAGCGCCGCCGCTGCCACCCCGCGTTTGAGACAATCCGACAACGAAAGTCCGGTCAGATACCCGGACAGGAACCCCGACGCCAGCGCATCGCCCGCGCCTGTCACATCGCGCAGGCCGTCTAGCACGGGTGGCACAAGGGTGAGTTGCGCGTCGGCGTCAAAGGCCAGGGCTCCTTCAGGACCGCGTGTCACAACGCCGCCATTCAAGCCCATCTGGCGAAGGATAGCGGGCCAGTCATCGAAAGTCGCGGGCGCTTGCCCTGTCAACGCACGGGCTTCCGCCTCATTCATGAAAAGCCAGTGAAGCGCTGGAAGAACCGTGAGCAACCTGACCACCTTGGCCGGGGAAATTGCGATGGCCGCCAGCACTTTTCCGGCACTTCGCGTCAATTCAGCAATGGCAGCCACAGTCGCCTCGGCAAAATTTGCGTCGACGAGAACCAGATCGCTTGCGGTAATCTGCTTGCGCATGCTCGCGCTGGACACACGGCGTGGTGAGAGAAGGGCATACAAATCCATATCGGCGAGGGCAACCAGCAGATTACCATCCGGCTCCAGCAAAGCGGTATAGCTCGGCGTTTTCCGGTCCAGAAACGTGATGGGGCAATAGCTGACACCGGCGGCGCGTGCCACTTGCGCGACAGTTTCTCCATCGGCGTCGCCGCCGCGCAAGGACACAATGGAGACGGCGTGCCCAAGCCGGGATAAATTGCGCGCAGCATTGAAGCCGCCGCCGCCCGGCTCCTCAATCCACCGGCCGGGAGTGCTCGCGCCTGCAACAGACGGCTGATAAAACTGGCCGCGCCGGTCCATATGGGCGCCACCAATCACAAGGACGTTTTTACCGATCATGCCATGTCCATTCGATTCGCGAACCCGGACACCAAAATGAAGCCCTTGAACGCTCGCCACGGATTATTTTACACACGATGAACAGGAAAAGAACAGGGGCCGGATTGTTTTTTTATATCATAGGCTTTGTTCCCTCTTGTCTAATTGGAACAAAGTAAGTACATAGGTTTCATCAGAGACTTGATTGCCTGTGCGGCTTCAATAACCTAAAGGTGAACCAATGGCACAAAACTCTTTGCGGCTCGTAGAGGACAAATCCGTGGATAAAAGCAAAGCATTGGAAGCGGCACTTTCGCAGATCGAGCGTTCGTTCGGCAAGGGTTCGATCATGAAACTTGGCTCCAACGAAAGTGTTGTCGAGATCGAGACGATTCCCACCGGTTCGCTTGGGTTGGATATTGCATTGGGTGTCGGCGGGCTTCCGAAGGGTCGTATTATTGAAATTTATGGACCGGAAAGCTCCGGTAAAACGACACTTGCTCTCCAAACCATCGCGGAGGCACAGAAAAAGGGTGGCGTTTGCGCCTTCGTGGATGCTGAACACGCGCTGGATCCGGTCTATGCCCGCAAACTGGGTGTCGATCTTGAAAACCTGTTGATCTCACAGCCCGATACGGGCGAGCAGGCGCTGGAAATTACCGATACGCTGGTTCGCTCCGGTGCTATCGATGTGTTGGTCGTGGACTCGGTGGCGGCTTTGACGCCACGGGCGGAAATTGAAGGGGAAATGGGCGACAGCCTGCCGGGCTTGCAGGCCCGTTTGATGAGCCAGGCACTGCGCAAGCTGACTGCGTCCATTTCCAAGTCGAATACGATGGTGATCTTCATCAACCAGATCCGCATGAAGATCGGTGTGATGTTCGGTTCACCGGAAACGACGACTGGCGGTAATGCGCTCAAGTTCTATGCGTCCGTCCGTCTCGATATTCGCCGCATCGGCTCGGTCAAGGAGCGTGATGAGGTGGTGGGCAACCAGACCCGCGTGAAGGTGGTCAAGAACAAGATGGCCCCCCCCTTCAAGCAGGTCGAGTTTGACATCATGTATGGCGAAGGCGTGTCGAAGACGGGCGAGTTGGTCGATCTGGGCGTGAAAGCTGGTATCGTCGAAAAGTCCGGCGCATGGTTCTCCTACAACAGCCAGCGGCTGGGGCAGGGACGTGAAAACGCCAAGACCTATCTGAAGGAAAATCCCGAAGCGGCACGCGAGATTGAACTCGCCCTTCGCCAGAACGCCGGTCTGATCGCCGATAAGTTCCTGGAGAACGGTGGTCCCGACGCACAGGAAGACGATGACACCGCACCTGAGGCATAAGTTTACAGTGTAAGCACAAACCGGCTTCTTTGAAAAAGGAAGCCGGTTTTTTGTTGTCTGGACAGGCCCGCAAGCGAACGCTAAAAGCCTGTTTTCAAGAGCTGCGTGGTAAATGTCAGTTGACACAGGATAAGGGCGCAATATGAGCGGCGTAAATGAAATTCGGTCGACCTTTCTCGACTATTTTAAGAAAAATGGCCACGAGGTCGTGCCATCCAGTCCGCTCGTCCCGCGCAACGATCCTACGCTTATGTTTACCGCTGCCGGAATGGTGCAGTTCAAGAACGTTTTTACGGGTTTGGAGCGTCGTCCCTATACGAGGGCGACGTCTGCGCAAAAATGCGTTCGAGCTGGTGGCAAACATAACGATCTGGACAATGTCGGGTATACGGCTCGCCATCATACTTTTTTCGAGATGCTCGGTAATTTTTCGTTCGGCGACTATTTCAAAGAGCATGCGATTGAACTCGCATGGAATCTCATAACGAAAGAGTTTGGAATCGATGCAAAGCGTCTGCTGGTAACAGTTTACCATACCGACGAAGAAGCACCTGTTCTGTGGAAAAAGATCGCCGGTCTTTCCGACGACAAGATCATTCGGATTGCCACCAGCGATAATTTCTGGGCTATGGGCGATACCGGCCCATGCGGTCCGTGTTCGGAAATTTTCTACGATCATGGCGATCATATCTGGGGCGGACCTCCGGGATCTGCAGATGAGGACGGTGACCGGTTCATCGAAATCTGGAACCTCGTCTTCATGCAGTTCGAGCAGGTGACCCGCGAGGAGCGCCTGGCTTTGCCGCGTCCGTCGATCGATACAGGCATGGGGCTGGAGCGTGTCGCAGCCTTGCTGCAGGGCAAGCACGATAACTATGAAATCGATCTGTTCCAGGCCTTGATTGCCGCCTCGGTCGAGGCGACAGGTGTTCCCGCCGAGGGAGACCGTCGCGCGAGCCACCGCGTTATTGCCGATCACCTTCGCTCTGCCTCGTTTCTGATTGCCGATGGTGTTCTGCCATCCAATGAGGGCCGTGGCTATGTTCTGCGCCGCATCATGCGCCGCGCCATGCGTCATGCGCAGTTGCTGGGTGCCGAGCAGCCGTTGATGTGGAAGCTGCTCCCGGCACTCGTCGGGCAGATGGGTCGCGCCTATCCTGAGCTTGTGCGAGCGGAAGCTTTGATTTCCGAAACGCTGAAGCTGGAAGAAACGCGTTTTCGCAAGACTCTGGAACGTGGTCTGACATTGCTGTCGGACGCCACAACCGATCTGACCGAGGGCCAGCAGTTGAACGGCGAAACGGCGTTCAAACTTTATGATACCTATGGATTCCCACTGGATCTCACGCAGGATGCGCTGCGCGCTCGCGGCATCGGCGTTGATACCGATGGCTTTACCGAAGCCATGAACCGGCAAAAGGCAGAGGCGCGCGCAAGCTGGTCCGGCTCAGGCGACAAGGCCACGGAAACCATCTGGTACGAGCTTAAGGATACGTTCGGTGCAACCGAGTTTCTGGGCTATGATACCGAAACCGCAGAGGGTGTCGTTCAAGCCTTGGTGCGGGACGGTGCAACCTTGGATCAGGCTGCTGCGGGTGATGTGGTTCAGGTGGTTGTCAATCAGACCCCATTCTATGGTGAATCCGGTGGCCAGGTTGGAGATACCGGCGTAATAACCACGGATACGGCACGGCTGCTGGTGTCGGACACGCAAAAGCGTGGTGAAGGTGTGTTCGTTCACATCTGCACCGTGGATCACGGCATTATCAAGGTTGGTGAGCCAGTCGTGCTGACCGTCGATCATGCGCGCCGGTCCAGCCTCCGCGCCAACCATTCCGCAACACACCTTCTGCATGAAGCGCTTCGCGAGGTTCTTGGCACCCATGTGGCACAAAAAGGGTCGCTGGTCGCGCCGGAACGCCTGCGGTTCGACGTATCCCACCCCAAGCCCATGACGGCCGAAGAGCTCAAAATCGTTGAGGATATGGCCAACGAGATCATCGTCCAAAACACGCCGGTGACGACGCGCCTGATGAGCGTTGATGACGCCATCGCCGAGGGCGCAATGGCTCTGTTTGGTGAAAAATACGGAGATGAGGTTCGTGTCGTCGCCATGGGTCAGGCGGTTCAGGGCGAAAAGACTGGGAAGGCGTACTCAATCGAATTGTGTGGAGGCACGCATGTCACGGCAACCGGCGATATCGGCCTTGTGCGCATTCTGTCCGAAAGCGCAGTCGGTGCAGGTGTCCGGCGTGTGGAAGCTGTAACGGGCGAAGCCGCACGTTCGTATCTCAGCGAACAGGACGAGCGTGTCAAATCGCTTGCCACACTGTTGAAAGTGCAGCCAGCAGATGTGCTCACGCGCGTTCAGGCGCTGACCGACGAGCGCCGCAAGTTGGAGCGTGAACTGAACGAAGCCAAGAAGAAACTGGCTCTCGGCGGTGGTAGCAACGTTTCCGGAGGCGAAGGGGATTCAGTGCGCGATGTGGGCGGCATCCGGTTCCTCGGCAAGGTCGTTACGGGCGTTGAGCCGAAGGATTTGAAGGGTTTGGCCGACGATGGGAAGACAAGCATTGGCTCCGGGGTCGTCGCTTTCGTGGGCGTCTCCGCCGATGGAAAAGCCAGCGCGGTTGTGGCAGTCACCGACGATCTGACCGGGCGTTTCAGTGCAGTTGATCTGGTGCGGGTGGCATCTGTTGCGCTTGGGGGCAAGGGCGGCGGCGGTCGCGCTGATATGGCGCAAGCCGGCGGGCCAGATGGCGCCAGTGCGCAACACGCACTGGACGCCGTCGCAGACGCGCTGTCCAAGTAATCAGCGTTGGCACTCGGCTGAGCCGGGTGCCCCACAACGAAGAAAACAACAAAAATCTGTCGTTTTACCTGTACGAATTGATGATTGTCAGAGGTTTGATTTTACCCCCGAAATATTTGGGGTGTATTGCTGCCGGACACTTGGTATTGGTTGTATTTTGTGAAATGAGTACACTCATACGGATTGAGGTGAGTTGTGCTTGGGGATCACATCGACATCGTCACTCTGCTGATTTGCACGTTTCTGGCAACAGCGGTGGTGGCGATTTTCCTGACATTGATATGGTTGCGTGACCGTACAGCGTTCGCCGTTGGCGTATGGTGTCTGGCGCTATGGACAGGTGTTGTGTCCTGCATGTTGCTGGGACTTCGCGCCATCGGACCTGAGTGGCTTTCTATCGGCATTGGCAATGCTTTGGCAATTTTGGCCTATGCCATTCTCTGGGCGGGGTTCAAGGCGTTTGACGGGTCTCGTGCTCACCCGGTGGTTTTCCTGGCCGGACCGGTAATCTGGCTCGTCTGCTATTTCGGGTTGTCATTTCATGACGATGCCAATGCACGCGTTGTTCTGGCTTCGCTGTCGGTATCCGCCTATTCCCTGCTCGTGGCTGTTGATGTGTATAGTGCACGCCACCGGGAAGCCTTACCCTGTAGACCGATTATCACCAGCTTCTTCGCGCTGCACGGGCTTGTCTATTTTTTGCGCATCCCTTTTGCAATCATGATGCCACTCGACGCGCGCAACGTCATGAACTTTCCAGTGTGGTTTTCTATCTTCAATCTGGAGCTGTTTGTCAGCACGATCGTCATCGTCGTGTCGGTTCTGGCGCTGACACTGGAGCGGGCGCAACATCGCTATCGGATTCTCTCGTTCACTGATGAGTTGACGGGTATCTCCAACCGCCGGTCCTTTACGGAGAAGGTCGAAGCCTTGCTGATGCGGCCCAACACGGTTGGCGCATTGATGATTCTTGATATCGATCACTTCAAACGGATCAACGATACCTGGGGTCATATCGCGGGGGACCGGGTGTTGAAACGGTTCGCTGAGATCGTGACGCTGCTCGTTGAACAGAATGTGCTGTTTGGGCGTATTGGCGGTGAGGAGTTCGCGCTGTTTCTACCCAACGCCGGTGTGCTGCGGGGGCTCGCTTTGGGCGAGACCTTGCGGCGGGAGGTGGAAGGCATGGCGATGGACTATGAGGGCCATCGTGTGGACATTTCTGTCAGCGTCGGCGTATCGTGTGTTGGGCAGGTCGGTACGGATTTTGACCGGCTGCACAAGGCAGCGGACTGCGCCCTATACGAGGCCAAACGCTCCGGCCGTAACGCGGTGCGCGTGTTCAGCGAGGATATGTTGTTGCGCTCCTGTATGGAATATCCGCCGACGATGGAGCTGAAACTGCGGCCAGTGTAGGCAATAAAAAACCCGGCTCGTGGCCGGGTTTTGTCCTGTCGCTTGTAATATCAGGCGGCCATGGCGATCTTCAGGTTCTCATCGATTTTATCGAGGAAGCCGGTCGTGGACAGCCATGGCTGATCCGGTCCAATCAACAGCGCCAGATCTTTCGTCATGAAGCCAGCTTCAACGGTTTCTACGCAAACGCGCTCCAGCGTATCGGCAAACTTCGTCAATTCTGCATTTTTGTCCAGCTTGGCACGATGCGCGAGGCCGCGTGTCCAGGCGAAGATGGAAGCGATGGAGTTGGTTGAGGTTTCCTCACCCTTCTGATGCTGGCGGTAGTGGCGCGTGACCGTGCCATGGGCAGCTTCCGCTTCAACGGTCTGGCCATCCGGTGTCATCAAAACGGACGTCATCAGACCAAGGGAACCAAAACCCTGAGCCACGATGTCGGACTGCACGTCACCATCATAGTTCTTGCACGCCCAGACATAACCGCCGGACCACTTCAGAGCCGAGGCAACCATGTCGTCGATCAAACGGTGCTCATACCAGATCTTGGCTTCCTTGAACTTGTCGGCGAATTCTT
This sequence comes from Rhizobium sp. CFBP 8762, assembly GCF_014841565.1. Taxonomy (GTDB): domain Bacteria; phylum Pseudomonadota; class Alphaproteobacteria; order Rhizobiales; family Rhizobiaceae; genus CFBP-8762. Next base: position 197,054 of record NZ_JACYUD010000006.1, on the reverse strand, counting down.
CGTCAAAGACCTTTTGGAAGATATCCTTGAAGCGGCCGTCATAGACCTTGAGGATGGTGTTCTTGGTCGACAGATACACCGGCACTTTGCGCTGCAAACCGTAGTTCAGCGATGCGCGAGCAAATTCTGTGATCGAATCGTCCAGATTGTACATGCCCATGGCAACACCGGCTGATGGTGCGTCGTACACTTCGTGTTCGATTTCCTGGCCGTCTTCGCCAACGAATTTCATGTACAACTTGCCCTTGCCGGGAAATTTGAAATCCGTTGCACGGTACTGGTCACCAAAGGCGTGGCGGCCAACGATGATGGGCTTGGTCCAGCCGGGAACCAGACGCGGAACGTTTTCGCAGATGATCGGCTCGCGGAAGATCACGCCACCGAGGATGTTGCGGATTGTGCCGTTTGGCGATTTCCACATTTTCTTCAGCTTGAATTCTTCAACGCGGGCTTCGTCCGGTGTGATGGTTGCGCATTTAACGCCAACGCCGTGCTTCTTGATGGCGTTTGCCGCATCAATGGTCACCTGGTCGTTGGTTGCATCGCGATGTTCCATGCCGAGATCGTAATATTCAAGATCGATGTCGAGATACGGATGAATCAACTTGTCCTTGATGAACTGCCAAATGATGCGGGTCATCTCGTCGCCGTCAAGTTCAACGACCGGGTTTGCCACCTTGATCTTGCTCATAAATACCTCGTTTTGTTGCAGGGCAACTCCCGTGCCCACACGCCTTTAAAAGAACCGTTAGCCCTATAGCATTGTGCGCAGACGAGGCAAAGGCGCGATTTGTCGGTGACACCTGCAATTGCCTGTGTTTTGCCGGAATCCTCATGCTAGTCTCATGTGATAGCGATGGGGGAATGGTATGAAAGCACGTGTGACGGGTGCGATGCTGCTGTTGGTGGCCACGGGGGCTAAGGCTGGCGATGTGCTGGCCCCGGTTCAGGAAATCATGGGTGCCACGCGCCAGTTCTGGAGCGAGCAACCGGGGTCTAATACCGACATTTTTACCGAGGATCGTCTGGCGCGCTTGTACAGCAAGGATTTCGCGGAGAAATATCGCGCTGCTGCGAAATACCCGGCCTATGAGGGTGGGCGCTCTCCGTTTTCTTACGATCCTATCACCAACGTGCAAGATGGTTGTTCGATAGAGGATCTGACGATCGCTACGGAAAGCGAATCTGAGGGTGTCAGCGATGTCGCCGTGCGGTTCAATAACCTGAAATGCTTGGGCGCAGCACCTGAATATGCCGCCCTGAACGAGTTGCATTTTCAGGTGAGGGATGAAGAGGGGCGCACGGTGATCGACGATGTGCTCCACAAAAGCAGCGATGGCAGCATGCGCTCCATGAAAGCGGAACTGGTTGCGTTAGAAAAATCTGGCCGCGAAGGGCAGCGCGCAGCCGATACGGACGCGGAATGAGGTGCCCTGTCAATTTCCTTTAAATCGGCGGAAGGATATGCAAGGAAGCGCGACAGCGCAGCAACAGGACAAGACAATGGCAGGTACAGATAAAAAACGTGCACTTCTCACTGAAGGCCCCGCCATTATTCTCGTTGAGCCGCAATTGGGTGAAAACATCGGCATGGTTGCCCGCGCCATGGCAAATTTCGGCCTGTCGGAACTGCGTCTGGTCAATCCTCGGGATGGCTGGCCGAATGAGAAGGCTGTCTCGGCTGCCAGTAAGGCGGATCACGTGATCAGCGGCGCTGTGGTGTTCGATACGCTTGAAGAAGCAATTGCCGACCTGCATTTCTGTTACGCAACAACGGCGCGGGAGCGATACGGGTTCAAGGCCGTACGCTCGCCGGTGGAAGCCAGTGAGACACTGCGCCAACGATTCAATGCCAATGAAAAAACTGCTATTCTCTTCGGGCGCGAACGCACGGGCTTGAAGAACGAAGAAGTGGCCCTTGCCGATGAGATCGTAACATTCCCTGTCAATCCGGCCTTTGCGTCACTGAACATTGCACAGGCCGTTCTGCTGATGTCGTATGAGTGGATGAAAACGGGCATGGAGAGTGCAAACGCAACGCCGTTTCAGGCGCTGACCCAACGGCCCGCGACGAAAGAGCAGTTGCAAGGGCTGTTCGACCATACGGAGGAGGCTTTGGATGCGCGCGGATATTTCCGCCCTTTGGCAAAGAAGCCGAAAATGGTCGATAATCTTCGTGCAGTGCTGACACGGCCGGGCTTCACGGAAACGGAGATACAGGTCATGCGGGGCATCGTTTCATCGCTTGATCGTTTCAGCCGCAAGGTGCCGAAGGGAAGCGGCGGCCCCTTTGAAGGGGACGATGCGGATGATGACCATGCGTGATCTCAAACCCATTCTGGTATTTGATAGCGGAATTGGGGGCCTTACCGTGCTGCGCGAATTGCGCGTCCTGTTTCCGGAACGTCAGTTCATCTATGTCGCAGATGATGTCGGTTTCCCCTATGGCAACTGGGAGGAGGGCGCCCTCAAAGCTCACGTGTTAGCCCTGTTTACGCGTTTATTGGCACACCATACGCCAGAATTGTGTGTCATTGCCTGCAACACCGCGTTTACCCTGGCCGGAGCGGATTTGCGCGCCGTATTTCCCCACATGCGGTTTGTCGGAACGGTTCCGGCCATAAAGCCCGCAGCAGAGCGCACGCGTTCCGGCCTGGTTTCCGTACTGGCAACACCCGGCACCGTTCGGCGCGCCTATACGCATGATCTCATTCAATCCTTCGCCACCCAGTGTAACGTCACGCTGGTTGGCTCTCAAAATCTTGCACGCATGGCGGAAGCCTACATCCGGGGCGAGGGTATCGATGAAGATGCTGTTCGCGACGAGATCAGCGGCTGCTTTGTCAGCGACGGGAATAAGCGCACCGACATCGTCGTTCTGGCGTGCACCCATTATCCATTCCTGGCCAATCTGTTTCGCAAGCTGGCCCCATGGCCGGTCGATTGGCTGGACCCGGCAGAGGCGATTGCCCGACGCACGCGAAGTCTGGTGGAAGCGGAGGACGGGTTTGAACCGCGCATGGGCAATGACCGGGCCATCTTCACATCCGGCGCTGCTGATTTTTCCACGCGCCGGTTAATGCAGGGGTTTGGCTTATCCACGGAATGATCTGTGGGTTTCCGGGTGAACGGGCGGGCGGGGGCAGCCAATAGGTGCTAAAGACCGCCCATGGACGCAAGACATAAGAGGGTCAGATGAGGGTCGGGATCGACATGGGAGCGGCGCAGGGCGGTGTGCCGGCCACGCTCGATATCGAAGAGTTACTTGCCACACGCCTGCTGGTGCAGGGCAATTCTGGCTCTGGAAAGTCACATCTCTTGCGAAGGTTGCTGGAGCAATCCGCCCCCTGGGTGCAACAGGTGGTGATCGATCCCGAAGGGGACTTTGTCACCCTTTCCGATAAGTTCGGCCATGTCGTTATTGAGGGGGAGCGCTCCGACGCTGAATTGATCGGGATTGCAACGCGTATTCGCCAACACCGTGTCTCCTGCGTTCTGTCGCTGGAGGGGTTGGATATCGAGCAGCAGATGCGCGCGGCAGGCGCATTCCTGAACGGCCTCTTCGATGCTGACCGTGACTACTGGTATCCCGTGCTGGTGGTGGTGGACGAGGCGCAGATGTTTGCGCCCTCCGTTAGTGGCGATGTGTCGGAAGACGCGCGCAAATTGTCTCTGGGTGCGATGACGAACCTGATGTGCCGTGGGCGCAAACGCGGGCTTGCAGGCGTTATCGCCACGCAGCGTTTGGCAAAGCTCGCCAAGAACGTCGCCGCTGAAGCTTCGAATTTTTTGATGGGCCGCACATTTCTGGATATTGATATGGCCCGCGCAGCCGATCTGCTGGGTATGGATCGCCGGACTGCCGAAATGTTTCGTGACCTGAAACGCGGACATTTTGTTGCGTTAGGCCCGGCGCTGTCACGTCGTCCGCTGCCCATCACCATCGGCGCGGTGGAAACCTCTGCCCGTTCATCCAGCCCCATGCTCATGCCGCTTCCCGATGCTGTGGCTGATGTCGAAGACTTGATCTTCACGCCCGACCCGGATGAGATGATGCGACCGTTGGCACGCCGTGCAACACCCGCTCCGCGTCCGACAACTGATATTCTCGCCGAACTGTCCCGTGCGACATCATCCGGACCTTCGGCCCCGGTCGAAACGCGCGTCAGTCAGCCGGACATGAGCCCACAGGAGCGCGAGGAAAAAATTGCATCGGTACTGGCAACGATCCTGCAAAATCCACACTCGGCCTGGCAACCGGACGCGGTTCTCTATCAGGAGTTTTTGATACAGGCGCGCATGCGGCGCATCGCTGGCGCACCGATGTCACTGCCGGAGTTTCGGCGGCAAGTGGCGATCACGCGGTCTGGTGTGGATGAGGTAACCGCAGCCAGCGAGGGCTGGCAAAAGGCGCTGGAGCTATCGAGGTCCGTATCGGACGATCTGCAAAGCGTGTTCCTGCTGCTCGTCAAAGCAGCGCTCGGGGATGAACCCTGCCCATCGGACGCCCGCATCGCACGCGCTTATGGCACACATTCCGTTCGCCGGGCGCGTCGGCTTCTGGGCTATTTCGAGGAGCAGGGGCTGGTGGTGCTTCATGCTGATTTTACCGGCAAGCGCATCGTCGCCTTCCCCGATCTGGATATCAAGACGGCTCCCGGTGATGCCAATGCCGTGGAGGACGATATCGTCCGCGCAGCGGAGTGACTTACACGGTTAATGCGGCCCAGATTGTTGTGGCCATGGTAACGAACCCCACGATGCATGAGAGAAGAACCAGCAGAAGGATCGACAGGACGAGCCCAACCAGCAGCCGATCCCTGACTGTCAGCGGCTTTTTTACCGGACCAACATCGTCCGATGCGGTACTCAGCGCTTTACGTGTCTCGGCAGACCATCCTTCCAACTCGAATTCTCTGGACGCTATCAATCCGGCAAGATGCTTGTGTTTGCTCACCATGCGCGGCAATGCCGACAGAAACTGATCCGGGTTCTTTCTGCTATTGCGAGACAGAAACAAAGCAATCGCCGCGCCGTATTCCGGTTTCCGAGCACCTGATGCAAAGAGCATTCTCCCCGCCTCCAGATCGTCGCGCATTGAGAGCAGCAGTCGGCCATAGTCTTCCATAAGCTCCGGCTCAAAACCCCCTGAACGCAAACGTCCCTGCAACTTTTGCTTGGCCCTCCAGGGTGGTAATGTCTTTTCTCGGGTCACCTATCACTCTATGTATTTCGCGGCTGTTTCGGCCCAACTGTAGCCGCCGTTACGCCCACCGATCTGCTTTGCCAGAAACGTCTCTATCGCCCGGGCACGAATAACCTGGGATTGCCAGCGCGCAACCCCATGGCCCTCTTTTTCGAGATAGAGCGCAGTTACATCCTTGCCGGACGCTTTCAGCGCCCGCTCGAACTCTTCCGTCTGTTCAAAACCAACGATATTGTCTTCCTTGCCAGCAATCAGCAGGAGTGAACCGGTTACATTGCTCGCATGGGTAAGAGGGGATCGGTCAACCATATCACGCAGGTCATCGGCATTTTCGCTATCGCCGTAATACCGTTGTACCTGCTCAACAATCAGTCCCCATGCGGCAGGATTGTTGCGCATTTGATAGGCAATATCGGTCACTGCGTATTCCGCTATCGCAGCCTTGAACAGGCCCGGATCGCGTGTCATCGCAAGGGCCGATACATAACCGCCGAAACTGCCACCCATGACGGCCATATTGTCTTTGTCTGATATCCCTTGCTCCACCAGCCAGTTGGCTGCATCCACAATATCATCCTGAATGGCCTTGCCATACTGGCGAAAGCCCGCCTGCTGGAAGGACTTGCCGTAGCCGATCGATCCACGGAAGTTGACGGACAAAACAGCGTAGCCGCGATTGGCCAGAAAAAGGTCATCAATTTCGGTCGTCCAGATATCCCGCCAAGCAGGACCGCCGTGGACCCGAACCACCGTTGGGAGGTCTTTGCCGTCCGTGCCAGCGGGCAGGGTGAGAAACGCCGGAATGGGCAGTCCATCACGGGCCTTGAAGGTCACCGGTGTCTTGGTTGTCAGATCCTTATTGTATTTGGTCCGCGGTGTGTCAGCCAAACGCTTGGCTGTTTCAGTTTTTATGTCGAGCAGCCAGAAAGCTCCAAATTTCGCATCGGTTGCCGTGAACACCGTCACAAAGCGCCCGTCAGAAGACCGGTCAACAACCGTGAAATCGACCGGACTGCCCTGTGCTTCAACAAGCCTTTTGAAAACCTGGCCGCGTTCACTGAGCGGCTCGATTCGCGGCAACCCGTCGCGCACGACAACAACATCGGGCGAGAAATCAGCGCCGGCAAGGTTCAGGACATCCGTGATATCCACATTCGGATTACTAAAGACGACCGTTTCTTCGGCAGTCTTCATATCAACCTTCACCAAAGCGGACTTGTCTCGGTTGCGATTGCAGAGGGCGTAGACGAAGGTATCGGTTGGTTCGGGCGTGTTCAGTATTGTGAAACTGTCGAGGACATCAACGCGAAGCAGTTCCTTCCACGCTTTGTCTTTTCCGCGTATGAAGTAAATCTGTCCCGTCGGGTTGCCTTTATCGATCCGAATAACCGGTTCCCGCGCCTTGTTGATAAACCAGTCGATGGTTTGCCCATCGTTGCGCACCAACAATTCTTTTCCAGTCCCGTCGTCACGCGTGGTGTACACATCGACTGCAGCGGCCATTCGTTCATTCGTGCTCACGATCTGACGACCGTCTGCGTTGGGGGCTGGTTCTGCAATTCTCCAGAATTGGAAACCTCTCGGGGTGGTGTCTTTTTGTTTATCACGATCGGGCTGATAGGGATCGACACTCCACAATCTGCCATCGCGGTACACCCGTAGAATGTTGTCATGCATCGACCACATGAACCACTCGATGTCGCCATCGTCTATGACAGTGACTTCCGAAAGGTCGCTCGTCTTTACGATCCGAATGACCGGCTTGCCATAATCACTGGCGAAATGGGCAACCATGCTGCCATCGAAGGAGGGTCTGAAATCCCAGACATCGTTCAGGTTCGCATGCAACTCAGAGATCGGAATCAATGGCGGGAGCGGAGCATCTTTCAACACAGTATGCGTTGCAGGGGTTCCTCGTGAAAACCACAGGTAGCTCGTCATGCCTATTGCAAAGAGGCCACTGAGAACGACGACCGCTATCAAAAGGAAGTTCCGCATACATAACACTCCTACTCAAGGAATGTCTAAATTTACAATGATGCTTTTGCAACCGGTAATATCCGCCATTCCAGCGTTGACTTTCCGTGCGTTCCTGCCTAAACACCGCGCAATCGCCGGTGCATGTCGTGCTGGTGGTTTTGACATGTCCCGTGGTCTTTCCGTTAGCGTAATGTGAGAGGTCTGTCAGAGTTCGGCAACGGGCTCAAAGGAGGGCGTGTTTCCTCTCGCCGTGCCATATTGGCCGGCGCAACGTTGAAGGGAAATGCGATGAGCAAGCGCGAATCGTCTAAGTACAAAATTGACCGCCGTATGGGCGAAAATATCTGGGGTCGTCCGAAGTCCCCGGTCAACCGTCGCGAATACGGCCCCGGCCAGCACGGCCAGCGTCGTAAGTCCAAGCTTTCCGACTTCGGTGTGCAGCTGCGCGCCAAGCAGAAGCTGAAAGGCTATTACGGCGATATTCGCGAGAAGCAGTTCCGCGCGATTTTCGCTGAAGCTGACCGTCGCAAGGGCGATACCGGTGAAAACCTGATCGGTTTGCTCGAGTCGCGTCTGGATGCCATCGTCTACCGCGCAAAGTTCGTTCCGACACCCTTTGCTGCCCGTCAGTTCATCAACCACGGCCACGTCAAGGTCAACGGTGTGAAGGTGAACATTGGTTCGTACCGCTGCAAGGCCGGTGACGTCATTGAAATCCGCGAGAAGTCCAAGCAATTGGCTATCGTTCTGGAGTCGGTATCGCTCGCAGAACGTGACGTTCCTGATTACGTCGAAGTCGATCACAACAAGATGGTTGCAACCTACGTCCGCGTTCCTACGCTGGCAGATGTTCCTTACCCGGTCATCATGGAACCAAACCTCGTCGTCGAATTCTACTCGCGTTAATCCGCGTCTCGATGGTTTCGAAAAGCCGCCTTCCGGGCGGCTTTTTGCATTTCAGCGCTCAATTGAATACAAGCCGCGAACCGAATGGCTTGGAGGGTTTCGTGTTCGATTTGCAAGCGATAATAGACGATATCTATCGGGAGTTGGAGCCGCAGCGCGGCTTGGGAAAGGTTGCCGATTACATTCCCCAACTGGCGCGGGTTGATGCAAGACGGTTTGGCCTTGCCATAGTAACCGTCGAGGGGCAGGCCTATGTGGCGGGTGATGCCGATACGGCGTTTTCCATTCAGAGCATTTCCAAGGTCTTCAACCTCACACTTGCACTTGGCAAGTTCGGTGAGGCAATCTGGCGGCGGGTCGGGCGGGAGCCTTCTGGATCGGCCTTCAACTCCATTGTGCAGTTGGAACAGGAGGGCGGCAAGCCCCGCAACCCCTTCATCAATGCAGGCGCCATTGCGGTGACCGATTTGATGCTGGCGGGACATACGCCGCGCGAAGTCATTGGTGAATTCGTCCGGTTCGTTCGCTCGCTGGCCGATGACGAGACCATCGTGATCGACCACGAGGTTGCGGCGTCGGAGGCAGCCACCGGTTTTCGCAATGCGGCCCTTGCCAATTTCATGAAGTCCTTCGGCAAGCTGGATCAGCCGGTCGAGCATGTTCTGGGCGTCTACTTCCACCACTGCGCATTGGCCATGTCCTGCCGTCAGCTAGCAAAATCCGGTCTGTTTCTGGCAAACAATGGTCGCAACCCGATGACAGGGCATTCCGTGGTCTCACCGCAACGGGCCAGACGCATCAATGCGCTGATGCTGACCTGCGGCCACTATGATGGATCAGGTGATTTTGCTTATCAGGTCGGTTTGCCCGGCAAAAGCGGCGTGGGTGGAGGTATCCTCGCGGTCGCTCCCGGTAAAGCGTCAATTGCGGTCTGGTCACCCGGTTTGAACGATAATGGCAACTCCGCACTTGGCAGCAAGGCGTTGGAGATGCTGGCCCAGCGCACGGGCTGGTCGGTTTTCGGGAGCTGACCCATCGCATTTCGCTTGAAATTCAACACCAATACGGGCAAGCCCTCTGCCAAGCGAGGCGAGATTTGATACTTCGCTGCAACTGATCGGACAACCACGATGGACCTTTCCCACGATACCGCCAGCACGCCGATTGATTGGCCGGCAATGCCGGATGCCTTGGCAAGCCCTGAGACACATCCATTGTTTTCCAGAATGCCATCGTCGGTTTCGTTCAACAAGCTGCGCAAACGCCTGCTGCGCCAGACCCGTCAGGCAATCGAAGATTTCGGTATGCTGGGGGGCAATACCAAGCGGTGGCTGGTGGCCTTGTCGGGAGGCAAGGACAGCTACAGCCTGCTGGCGCTGCTGATGGATCTGCAGTGGCGCGGGCATCTGCCGGTCGAATTGGTTGCGTGCAATCTCGATCAGGGCCAGCCAAATTTCCCAAAACATATTTTGCCGGAGTATCTGACGTCGATAGGGGTCAAGCACCGCATTGAATACCGGGATACCTATTCCATCGTGAAGGAGAAGGTGCCAGCGGGCGGAACCTATTGTTCGCTCTGTTCCCGCCTGAGGCGGGGTAACCTCTACCGCATGGCGCGAGAGGAGGGATGTGACGCGCTCGTGCTTGGTCACCACGGCGACGATATTCTGGAAACGTTTTTTATGAACATGTTTCATGGAGGGCGGTTGGCAACGATGCCTGCGAAACTTCTCAATGATGAAGGCGACGTCATGCTGCTGCGCCCATTGGCCTATGCCTGTGAGGATGATCTGGCAAAATTTGCAGCGGCGATGGAATTTCCCATTATACCCTGCGACCTCTGCGGCTCGCAGGACGGGCTTGAGCGCAATGCAATGAAGGCCATGCTGTCCGATATAGAGCGGCGTATGCCTGGCCGGAAAGACACGATGCTGCGGGCGCTATCGCACGTGAATCCATCCCATCTTCTGGACCCCACACTGTTTGACTTCAAAGCCTTAACGACGGAGACCATGCCATGACTGCTGTGTTCGATTTCGCTGCGTTGACGACCGTTCTGAAGGAGGCGGCGCAGGCGGAGATATTGCCGCGCTTCCGGCGTCTGGGTACTGGCGATGTGCGGATGAAGACAGAGGCGATCGATCTGGTCACGGAAGCGGATGAAGAAGCCGAGCGGTTCCTGAAAGCACGCATGGACGCGATTGCACCGGGCGCGCTGTTCATCGGCGAGGAAGCCGTATCGGCCAACCCGTCGCTGTTGGACACAATCTCGGGCGCTGATCTGGTTGTCATTGTCGACCCGATTGACGGAACCTATAATTTCGCGGCCGGCATGCCTTTGTTCGGCGTCATGGCAAGCGTGGTTTACAAAGGTGAGACGGTTGCCGGCATCATCTACGATCCCATGGGGGATGACTGGGTTCTGGCGGAAAAAGGCTCCGGCGCTTTCCGGCAGCGCCCGGATGGGCATCGTGAAGCCATGACAGTGAGCGCCCCCGTTACGCTGGACAATATGGTGGGTGTCGCCAGCACCACGTTTTACAGCGGCGAGGACAAGCGCATGATTCTGTCCAACCTTGCGCAAGTGCGTTTGGCGACCAGCTATCGCTGCGCGGCGCATGAGTACCGGACGTTCGTTGCCGGGTATCTGCATTTCCTGATGTACAATAAGCTGATGCCGTGGGACCATCTGGCCGGCGTGCTGATAGCACAGGAAGCGGGCGGCTATGTTGCTCGGCTAGATGGTTCAGCCTATCTGCCGCACCATGTGGGCGGTGGACTGATCGCCGCGACCGATCCCGACAGTTGGGAAACGCTGCGCGCCAAAATATTTACGATCTGAACCCGGAATAACAAGCCCCGCCGTACTAATGGCGGGGCTTGTTGCTAATTGTTAAGCTGAAAGCTTTGTTGCAATCTGTGCAACATGCGAGCCCTGGAAACGTGCGGCTTCCAGCTCCACTGCGGATGGCTGACGCGAGCCATCGCCATCCGTGATTGTTGTTGCGCCGTAGGGCGTGCCACCCTTGACTTCTTCCAGTCCCATCTGACCTTGGAACGAGTAGGGCAGACCGACGACCACCATGCCGTGGTGCATCAGGGTCGGGATAAAGCCGAGCAGCGTGCTCTCCTGACCGCCATGCTGGGAGGCGGTGGATGTGAAGACAGAACCGACTTTGCCCACAAGCTTGCCTTGTGCCCACAGACCGCCCGTCTGGTCAATGAAGTTGCGCATCTGCGATGCCACGGTGCCATAGCGCGTACCGGCACCAAAAATGATAGCATCGTATTCTGGCAACTCATCAACGGTCGCGATCGGGGCTTCCTGATCCATTTTGTAGTAAGAGGCCTTGGCGACGTCTTCTGGAACCAGTTCCGGAACGCGTTTCACGACTGCTTCCGCTCCGGCGGCGCGAACGCCCTCGGCGACTGCATATGCCATCGTTTCGATGTGCCCGTAAGCGGAATAATACAGTACCAGTACTTTAGCCATGTCTATCTCCCTGGACAGCTCTTGATTGCACCTGTCACTTCCCTGTAGCAAGTTGTGAAAGCCTTGTCTCACGACAGACGGTCAACAGATTGTATCTGGTCGGTTGACAGTGTCGGCCAGATGACAGTGATTCAGAGACAGGCGATCAAGGGAGCAGGGACAGGCGATGAGCGAAACGACAATCACAGCAGCCATGGTTGCCATCGGGGATGAGCTTTTGTCTGGACGGACAAAAGACAAGAATATTGGCCATCTGGCTGATGTCCTCACGCTGGCTGGCATCGATCTGAAAGAGGTTCGGATCGTCTCGGATGATCAGGATGCCATCGTGGAGGCGATCAACACGCTACGCGCCAAGCATCGCTATGTGTTCACCTCCGGCGGCATTGGGCCGACGCATGACGATATTACAGCTGACGCCGTATCAGCGGCCTTTGGCGTGGAATGCCACCATGATGCTGAGGCGATGGAATTGCTGGGAACCATGTATAAAAACCGTGGGTTGGACTTCACCGAAGCACGCCAACGCATGGCGCGGATGCCTGTTGGGGCTACCCATATTCCCAATGCGGTTTCCACGGCGCCCGGGTTCATCGTTGACAATGTTTATGTGATGGCGGGCGTACCACAGGTGTTTCAGGCGATGCTGAATGCCGTTCTGCCATCCTTGGAAACAGGCGCAAAAATGCTCTCCCGCTCTGTCGTGTCTCCCTTTGGTGAAGGTGATATCGGAACATTGCTGGGTGAGGTACAAAAGACCCATGCTGACACCAGCATCGGCTCCTATCCGAAATTCGACGGACAAAGCTTTTCGACGGAGATTGTTGTTCGCGCTCGCGACGAAGCAACACTGGATGCTGCCGTTCAAGCGGTGCAGGATATGCTGACCGCCATCGGCGAGAGCAAAGCCAGCACAGGGCCCGATCTCGGCTAAAGCAATTATTGTTTCCAGAACACTGGCGTAAAAACCACCAGGACTGTCAGCACTTCCAGTCGTCCAAGCAGCATCATGATGGAGAGCAGATACAGCCCTCCATCATTGATCGTCGAGAAGTTCCCGGCGGGGCCGACAACATGGCCGACGCCCGGACCAACATTGGAAAGAGCCGTGATGACAGACGATGTCGCGGTCACAAGATCATAACCCAGTGCGCCCATGGCGAGGCTGCCGAAAACCCAAAGAAAAATGTAGGTCGTGAAAAACAGAAACACGGCGCGCTGTGTATCTGGGTCCACGGTCGTGCGTCCATACCGCACAGCGTAAATCGCGTTTGGGTAAACCAGTCTGTTCAGACCTGATCGTATCGTGTTGAAAAGGATAATAAAACGATAGGCTTTAATACCGCCTGCGGTGGAGCCCGAACATCCGCCCATGAACGACGTGACATAGGCAGCGATGACGACAAACGGCCCCCAGAGCGTGTAATCCTCGCTCATAAATCCACTCGTCGAAAGGATAGAGGTTATATTGAAGAAGGAGTGAGCCAGCGCAATGTGGAACTCCACGCCATTTGCCAACCGGTGATAGGCACCCGTGGCGACGGAAAAAGCGACGAGGTAGGCTAGAAACACGATGATCTGTGGATCACGCAACGCATCCAGCCGTCCGCGCACCATGAAAATAATCAGAATGGAAAACGGCAGACTGCTCAACGTCATGAAGAATGTTGCGGCCCACAGCAACGGGATGCTGTTGTAAAACGCGAACGACGAGTCATGAACCGAAAAGCCGCTGGTTGCGATGGTGGACATGGCGTGGTTCACCGCATCGAAACGGCTCATTCCAAGACTTGCATAGGCGATAAAACACGCCACCGTCATCGTCACGTAAATCAGGATGAAGGCCCGTGTAAAGCTGGAAACCCGGGCAAAAGGCTTATCGTTCGTATCGGATGATTCCATCTTGAAGAACGACAGTCCGCCGACCCGCAGATAGGGCATGACGAACAGGCCAAGCCCGACAATGCCGATGCCGCCCAGCCAACACAGCAGCGAGCGCCAGATGAGAATGCCCGGGGGCGCGTTATCAAGACCGACGATAACCGTGGAACCGGTTGTCGTGATTCCCGAGACCGACTCAAAGAAAGCCTCCGAAAAATCGAGATTGAGCGATGACAACCAGAACGGTATGGCCCCAATGAGAGAGCAGACGAGCCAGAGGATATTGACCAGCAGAAACCCGAAGCGCTTCGAAAACGGCGGTGGGCCCGACCGAGTCGCCATGGCGGTGGCGAGACACAGCCCGCCGGTCATGAAAGCGCTGACGGCAAAGATCTGCCAGTCCCTGTTGCCGTAATAAAGATCTGCCAAGGCCGGGATCAGCATAGCGGCAGACAGATAGAGACCGAAAATCGCAGCAATATACAGCGAATGCCGAATGAGTGTGGCGTTCAACGTCTTGCAATCCTTTGATTGTCGGTGTGGTTTCTTCGCGCCGTTTATGCCATAGCGGTTGGATGTTTTAAACTCAATGGACGAAGTAACTGTTATGAAGAGCCAAGTGAATGAGGCCAAAGAGGCTTTGCGGGAGCTGTTTCCGGCAACACCTTTACAACTGAATGAGCACCTCAGCGCGCGCTACGGTGCCCATATTTACCTCAAGCGCGAGGACCTCACTCCGGTTCGTTCATACAAGATTCGCGGCGCGTTCAACTTCCTGCGCAAGGTTGTGGCGGCGGGTGAAACAGACAAGGTTTTCGTGTGCGCGTCTGCGGGCAATCACGCACAGGGTTTCGCATTCGTTTGTCGACATTTCGGAGTGCAGGGCGTCGTATTCATGCCTGTGACGACCCCGCAGCAGAAGATCGACAAAACCCGGATGTTCGGTGGGGACTTTATAACCATCAAACTTGTGGGTGACTTTTTCGACCAGTGCTATCAGGCGGCCCGCGACTATGTGGAACGTATGGATGGCTACATGGTGCCACCCTTCGACCATGCCGATATCATTGAGGGACAGGCGACCGTCGGTGCTGAAATCATGGAACAACTGCCCGAAGGTGAGGTGATCGACGCCGTGATCATGCCAGTGGGCGGTGGTGGTTTGTCTGCCGGTGTCAGCGGATACCTAAGCGGTATCTTACCGAAAGACGCATTTCTGTTTTGCGAGCCTGCGGGCGCGCCGAGTCTTAAAACCAGTCTGGAAGCGGGCAAGGTTGTGACCCTTGACCGTGTCGACAATTTTGTTGATGGCGCGGCAGTGGCGCGGATCGGGGAACTGAATTTCGAGCGCCTCAGCGGCTTCTCGCCCGAGCAGGTCTTGTTGCTGGAAGAAAACGCCATCTGCGTGACCATCACGGAAATGTTGAATCTCGAAGGCGTCGTTCTGGAGCCCGCTGGGGCACTGTCTCTGGCTGCGCTTGAGAAGCTCGGGCGACCGGCTCTTGAAGGCAAAACCATCGTTGCGGTCGTCTCTGGCGGCAATTTCGATTTCGAGCGGTTGCCGGATGTTAAAGAGCGGGCAATGCGCTATTCCGGCCTCAAGAAATACTTTATTCTGCGGCTTCCTCAGCGTCCCGGTGCGCTCAAGGACTTTCTCACCCTTTTGGGCGAAGAGGATGATATTGCTCGCTTTGAGTACCTGAAAAAGTCTGCTCGCAACTTTGGTTCTATCCTGCTCGGCATTGAAACCAAGCGACCGGAGAATTTCCCGCCGCTGTTCGCGGCGTTCGATGCGGCAGGCATTGGCTATCAGGATATCACCGAAAACGATATTCTCGCCAATCTGATCATTTAAGAAATTCGAAGACTACCGAAGAGGTCAAAATGTCGTTTCTCAAAAAGCTGTTTGGTGGGTTTGGCGGGCAGGCCTCTGAACCTGCGCCTGCAAAGGAACAGAAAGAAGCCTACCGTGATCTGGTAATCGTCGCAAAGCCGGTGCGCGAAGGCGCGCAGTTCCGGCTGGCCGGCCGTATCGAGCAAGGCGCAGAGAATGCTACCCGCTCAAGAACTTTTGTCCGCGCCGACCTGTTCACATCCGAAAGCGATGCCATTGATGCTGCCCTGCGCAAGGGCAAGCAAATCATCAACGAGCAGGGCAACGGCCTGTTCAAGGACGAGGCCGAAACACGAAACGTTTAGAGCATCTCCAATAAAAGCGGAAACGCTTTTACGTCTGGATACTGCTCTAACCTTGTTAGGGAACGTGCTGGTGGCTTGGCACGACCAGCACGTTCCCGAAATCACGCCTTGCCGGTAACGACCGGCGTATCGTCGCGTGAACCCCACTCGGCCCACGATCCATCATACAGCGTATTGTCTGCATGGCCCACGGATTGCAAAGCCAGCGTGATAACGGCTGCTGTTACGCCGGAGCCGCAGCTGGTAACAACGGGACGGTCAAGATCAATACCGGCTGCTAGAAGTGTTTCGTGCAAGGCTTCTATCGACTTCAGTCGCCCGTTTTCAGCCAGCGCAGCAATCGGCAGATTTTTTGCCCCGGGCATATGGCCGGAGCGCATACCGGCGCGCGGCTCGGCTTCTGCACCGGTAAATCGTCCGGCACCGCGCGCATCGGCAATCTGGGCTGAACCGGTCTCCACCGTTGAGCGCATTTCACCAAATGTCGTAATGGCATCGGCGTTGAACACGGGCGCAAAGATGGTGGCCTGCGGCTCCGTGGGTTCATTGGTCAAAGGACGCCCCTCGGCTTTCCAGCCATCCAGCCCGCCGTCCAGAACATAGACCTTCGTGGCGCCCATCACACGGAACAGCCACCAGACACGGGCAGAGCTGAACAGGCCGGGGCCGTCATAAACGACAATCGAAGCATCAATGCTGATTCCCATCTGGCCGACATGGGCAGCAAAAACGTCGGGCGAGGGAACGGTATGCGGCAGGCCGGAGGTGTGATCAGCTATCTCATCCTGATCGAAAAATACGGCCCCTGGAATATGGCCAGCTTCATACTCTGCCTTGCCATTTCGGTTATGCTGGGGGAGATACCAGGACGCATCCACAATCTTCACTGTCTGGTCGGTCAGGCGTTCCTGCAACCAGTCGGCGCTCACAATGAAACGGCTTGTTGTGTCTGTCATTTGAATTCCCTTTCTGAAAAACCGCTGTAGCTTTGGCGCGACATGCGTCAGGCAGTCGAAGGTTCGGCTGCGCCGAAGCGAATGCGAAACCGGCGGTTTTCCTTGCCCTTCTTCTCGATCTTGCTGATGTGAATCAGACCCACATCCTGTGTTTGCGCCACATGGGTGCCACCGCAGGGCTGGCTGTCGATGCTGGCATCTTTGCCGATACACACAAGCCGCACGCGCCCGAGACCCATAGGTGGCCGAACGTTCTTTGATTTTACCATGCCGGGATTGGACTGCAATTCTTCATCGCTGATCCAG
Organism: Rhizobium sp. CFBP 8762; assembly: GCF_014841565.1. GTDB lineage: Bacteria > Pseudomonadota > Alphaproteobacteria > Rhizobiales > Rhizobiaceae > CFBP-8762. Next base: position 180,127 of record NZ_JACYUD010000006.1, on the reverse strand, counting down.
ACACCATAGACAGGATGATTGGCTGAGATGAGTTCCATCAGTCGAGCGGTCACCTCGTCCTTTGATGCACTCTGACCGGTCATATCAAAATCGACGCGGCTCTCTTCCACGCCAACGGCGGCACCGGTTATTGGAAAGGGACATACCACCGAGAGCAGGTGACAAGCCGTGTGCATTCGCATCAGGTTGAAACGCCGTTGCCAGTCAATATGCAGGGTTACCCGTTCACCAAAATCAAGCTGGGCGCTTCCGGGTGCAGGCACATGCAGGATGATATCCTTCGTTTCTCCATGAACCGTGCCTTCAATGACGATGCGTTCGCCGGACGCTCGCTCCAGATAGCCGGTATCGCCGGGTTGACCGCCCGATGTGGCATAAAAGCAGGTTCGGTCCACCTCGATACGCCCGTCGTTATGCACAGCCGTTACGGTGGCGTCGCAGCTGGATGCCGCCCAATCATCCCGGAATAATGCGTCAACAGCCATCGTTAAACCTTACTCGGTTGTCTCAAACGGTATGGAGATAGAGGGACTTTCCTCCAACCACGCTGGTACGGGCAGATCTTTGCTGCGCAGAAAGTCCGGATTGAAAAGCTTTGACTGATACCGGTTGCCATAATCGCACAGAATTGTGACAATGGTGCTGCCCTTCGGCAGGTCGCCTGCAAGACGGATCGCACCGGCAATGTTGATGCCGGAGGAGCCGCCAAGGCACAAACCCTCATGCTGGATCAGATCGAAGACCAACGGAATGGCTTCCTTGTCCGTGATTTTGTAGGAATAGTCCGGGGTGAAATCTTCCAGATTGGCCGTGATCCGGCCTTGGCCGATGCCCTCGGTAATAGAGCTTCCGGGAGAGGCAAAGGTGCCGGTGGTGTAGTAATCAAACAGGGCTGCACCTTCCGGGTCGGCAAGGCCAATTTTGATAGCGGGATTGAAGCTGCGCAAACCAGCCGCAACCCCCGCCAGCGTTCCGCCGCTGCCAACGGCGCAGACGAAGCCATCGACCTTGCCATCCGTATCGCGCCAGATTTCCGGTGCCGTTGTCTCGATATGGGCTTGCCGGTTGGCGGTATTGTCGAACTGGTTGGCCCAGATTGCGCCGTTCGGCTCGGTTTTCGCCAGTTGCTCAGCCAGACGACCGGACAGGCGGACGTAGTTGTTCGGGTTCTTGTAGGGTAACGCTGGAACTTCGATCAACTCTGCGCCAAGCAGACGCAGGGCATCCTTCTTTTCCTGCGCCTGTGTTTCGGGAATTACGATGACGGTGCGATAGCCGAGTGCCTTTGCGACCAGCGCCAGTCCAATGCCCGTATTGCCTGCTGTGCCTTCAACGATTACGCCCCCGGGTCTCAGCGCACCGCTGCGCTCTGCCTGCCGGATGATGGCCAGAGCCGCGCGGTCCTTGACCGACTGGCCGGGATTGAGAAACTCCGCCTTGCCAAGAATGGTGCAGCCGGTTGCCTCCGATGCGGCTTTCAGCCGGATCAAAGGTGTGTTGCCAATGGCCTCCAGAACGGACGGAAGATAGGACATGGTCTTCAACTTTCTTGACGTGGCGGTTCGAACCTTTTTCTAGCCCATGGCCCAAATTGGCAAGCAATATCGTTTCATTCGTCTTTGCCAGACAATAAAATTCGTTTTATTTTCAACCTTGCATTGATGAGGCAGGGGTGATCCGTCGCTTGACAACCGGCGTATGACCTGCGGTAAACCACAGCGCACCACGATCCCGGTGCAATGGTAAAGACGGACGGCGAATGGCGCAGAGTATTCCTGATACGGTTGATACATTGCTGGCACAGTATGTGGCCGGAACCCTGCCGGAACCGGTACGCGTGTTAATGGGTGCCCATCTGGAACTGAAGGACAGCAGCCGCATATGGGTGCGTGATCTCGAGTTTGCAGCAGGCACAGCGCTGGAAGGCATGGCTCCAGAACCCTTGACTGAACGGGACCGCTGTCTGGACACGATATTTGCCACCAAGTCTTCCAGTGAGCATGGATTAGAGCCCGCATACCAGCCAACCGCCGGCTTTTTTCCAAAGGCCATTCAGGAATTCATTGGCTTCGATCTAGATCAAGTGCCATGGAAAACCAAGCTCCCGGGCTTCAAAGAGCATATTATCGGGAACTTTGACGGGTTTGAAGCCAGCCTTTTCTGGATACGACCCGGTCGGGCTGTTCCGGCCCACACGCATCAGGGAACGGAGTTGTTTCTGGTCGTAGATGGCGCCTACAACGACACACTGGGCCGTTTTGCGCGCGGCGATATTGCCTATGCGGATGCAACGATCGATCATCGTCCCATTGCGGAACCGGGCAGGCCCTGTGTCGGTTTTGCTGTAGTTGATGCGCCGTTGAAGCTGACGGGGTCTTTCCGTCAATTGATCGGCGATCTCATTGGCTGATTAAGGCCATAGTGGTGTGCGACTGAACAATTTCCCTGTTTTACTGAAGGCGTGACCATGACCCATTTCGTTGCCCGGCCTGAACATGGTTTTGCATGGGTGACAGGGGCAAGTTCCGGGATAGGCGAAGCTGTAGCGTTGAAGCTCGCTTCCGAGGGCTTTACCGTAGTACTGACCGCGCGCAATCATCAAAAACTGGTGGAAATCGCCAACGCCTTTCGCGGACCCGGCAAGTTGATTGTACTGGATGGCGATGTCACCAAGCCGGACGATATGGAAGGCGTCATTTCTGCCATCGAGTATGAGCACGGTACACTCGCGCTGGTTGTTCTGTGTGCTGGAACCTATGTGCCAGTTCATGGGGAGGACCTGAAACGGCGTGATTTCGAGGAGACGTTCGCTGTCAATTTTGGTGGGGTTGTGAACTGCGTTGTTCCCGCTGTTGCTCACATGAAGCGGCAGGGACGTGGCCAGATCGCGATTGTTGCGTCCGCCACAGCCTATGGTGGCTTGCCCACCAGCGCGGCCTATGGTGCCAGCAAGGCAGCCTTGAACAATATGGCAGAAAGCTTGAAGTTCGACCTCGATAAGCTTGGTATTCGTATCCAGATCGTCAATCCCGGCTTTGTTCAGACCCCGCTGACGGACAAGAATACGTTTTCCATGATTTCCGTTATTTCCTCTGAGAAAGCGGCGGAGGAAATTGTTGACGGTCTGAAATCAACCCGGTTTGAAATCACATTCCCGCGACGATTCACCTATGTTGTGAAGGCACTAAAATTTTTGCCATATTCGGCCTACTTCTGGCTCATAGGTGCCGTGACCGGATGGACGAAGAAGCCGCTTCGCCCGCCGGAACAGTAGGCATCAATCAGCTTTTTGGAACACAACCTGCCGAACGTCGATATTTCCCGCCCGGAATCCAGCTTCACAGTAGAAGAAGTAAAATTCCCACAGGCGTTTGAACCGCATATCGAAGCCCAATGGCGCGATCTGCTCCCAGCGTTGCCAGAACGCTTCACGCCATTCAGCCAGCGTACGCGCGTAATCCTGTCCAAAACCGAAATCGCTGGTGATCGACAGACCGGCTTTCCGACCGAGTTCATGCAGGTGCTGTGGCGTCGGCAGCATGCCGCCGGGAAAAACATACTTTTGAATGAAGTCCGGGTTTGACCGGTATTCGCGGTAGGCTTCCGGCTTTATGGTGATGATTTGCAGGCCAGCCTTGCCCGCCGGCTTTAAACAGTCTCGCAACGTGCCGAAATAAACCGGCCAGAATTTTTCGCCGACCGCCTCAAACATTTCAATGGAAACGATCCGGTCGTATTGGCCCGCCTCATCGCGATAATCCTGAAACTTAAGGGATACGCGGTCGGACAGCCCGGCCTTTTGCATCCGCTCTGTCGCAAAGGCCAGTTGTTCGCGGCTGATGGTCAGACCGGTCACGCGACACCCGATTTCGCCAGCGGCGTACTCTGCAAATCCGCCCCATCCACAGCCGATTTCCAGCACATTGTGGTGGGGTTCTATCCCGGTGGCCTCAGCCAGTGCACGGTATTTTTCCCGTTGTGCAGCGGCGAGGTCGTCAGCTCCATTGGCAAACAGGGCCGAGGAGTACGTCATGCTCGGGTCCAGCCATTCGCGGTAAAAGGCATTGCCGAGATCGTAATGCGCGGAGATATTGCGCCGCGATCCGGATTTTGTATTGGCGTTGCGCCAGTGGCGCAGCTTTTCAAATAACCGGAACAGCCCCCGTGCTCCGTTGGAAAATCTGCTTCCCATCTCGGCATTGACGAGGAAGAGTTCCAGAAACGCGCCAACATCGGTGCTTTCCCAGTCTCCATCCATATAGCCTTCGGCAACCGCAATCGTGCCGCCTGTCAGCGCATGACGAAACAGGTTCCAGTTGTGCAGCGTTATGTCGGCCCGTGGGCCAGGGTTGCGACCGCTGACCAATACCGTGCGTTTATCCGGCAAAGTCAGTGATAACGAACCGTGCTTCATCTGGATAAGACTTTGCAGCACAAGCTGAGCTTTTGCCGGTAAGCCTCTGATTACACTTTTGATGTTTTCAGGAGACAGAGTCAGGGGCCGGTTCGTAGGATGGTTGGTAAGCTCGGTATCAGTCATGTTGTCACACCCTGGCGTGATAGGCCAATAAATCCGTATGTCATTCAGCCGGGTCGCCGATAATCACCTTGCCCCGATTGCTGACCGGCGGCGGTGCTTCAGGTCTGGGAATATACCGCACGCCCTTGAGCCACAGCTTGAGCGCCTCCCAATGAATAGCACCAACTATTTTCAATGTAAGGTGTGGAATACGCGCTGCAAGTCGTAAAATTTTACCCGTGGTGAGCGGTTGCTTCTGCCCTGAAAACACAGCAACAAGCAGCACCCCTTCGGGGTCTTTTTCAACGATCCGCCACTGAATGCTGCTTGATGGCAAAGCCATATGGAAATGGTAGCGCATATTCATCGGGATAAATGGCGAAACGTGAAAAATCTTGTCGCATTCCTGCTTCAGCCCGGCGGACGACAACTCGCCATCGCGCACCGGGCAGACATAGGTGTGCCTCTCACCGAACGTGTTGCGCACCTCGTAGATCACTGCGACGAGAGCCGAGGTTTCGTTATAAGCATAGTAAACCGCAAGCGGATTGAACACGAGCCCAAGGATACGCGGGTAACACACCAGAATGATTTTGGCTGCCGGTTGTTCAAGCCCTGCGGCTTGCAACAGGCGATCAGCATACTCTCTCAAACAGCCATCGTCGCCTGAGTGATCGCGCTCGAAAAACGACACGACATTGCGGCGGTTGACGGAGAACAACTTGCTGAGCGCATTGGCTTCGTCCAGCCGGTCCAGATCGACCATCAGCGAAAATACATCGTACTGAAAGCGATGACCAACGGGCTTCATACGCTGATGCATGACCCAGCCCGCGTAGAAGGCAGCAGCCTCCGACGGCGGCTCTGTTGGGTTGATCTGCGCTGACGACACGCTCACTCAGCTGCCTCGGCATAGGCTTGCCGCGCCCCGCGCCACGGAACGGTTCCTCCAAGGGCCTCGGCAACCGCCAGCCCGGAGGACAGGCCGTCCTCATGGAAACCATAGCCTGTCCAGGCACCGGCAAACCATGTGTTCTGCACCCCCTGTATAAGCGAAAGTTGCTGCTGCGCAGCCATTGAGCGCGTATCGAACTGGGGATGATCATAGCTGAATTCAGCGAATACACTGCCCGGCGCAGGCTCCCGTTCCGGGTTCAGCGTAACAAACAGCGGGTGATGAGCACTGATGCCCTGCAGCCGGTTCATCCAGTAGGTCACCGCCACCGCGTTGCCATCGTTTGCATTGCTGGTGCGCAGATAATTCCACGAGGCCCAAACCTTTCGGCGTGTCGGCATCAGGCGGCTGTCACGATGAAGGATCACCCAATTTGGACGATAGGGTATGGATGAAAGGACGGAGCGTTCCTGCTCGGTAGCATCGCCCAGCATAGCCAAGGTCTGATCGCTATGGCTGGCGAGGACAACGTGATCAAACACAGCCTGTTCACCGTGGCTGTCGTGGACGGTTACCTTGCCATTATGCCGCGTAATACGCTCGACACCGCATCCAAGTTTGACGCGTTGGCCCAGTGGTTTCAGCAGCTGATGCAGGTAGGTTCTGCTTCCACCGGTCACGGTCCGCCACGGATGGGTTTTTGTATGGATCAGCCGATGGTTTTCAAAGAAATTGATGAAATGCTCCGCAGGAAACGCCAGCATCTTGTCGGTCGGCGTTGACCAGATGGCCGCCGCCATGGGCATCAGGTAGTTTTCGGTAAACGCGTTCGAAAACTCACGGGTCTTAAGATAGTCACCAATCGAGCGGTTTTTCATCATCCCGGACTGGCGATCCGTCAGGCAAATACGATTGAACCGCAGAATTTCACGGATCATCCACAGGAAGGACGGACGAACGATATTGCGCTTCTGGGCAAACAAAGTGGTGAGATTATCGCCGCTCCATTCCAGTTTGCCGTTATCGAGCGACAGCGAGAAGCTCATATCACTCTGATGGGTCTGCACACCCAAATGCGCAAACAGGGCTGTCAGATTCGGATAATTTGCTTCGTTGTAGACAATAAAGCCGGTATCAACTGCCAGCTTCGTGCCATCATAATCAATATCGACAGTGGCCGTGTGTCCGCCCGCGCGCTGGTCCTTCTCATACAGAGTTACATCATGCGCGGTATGCAAGGCCCAGGCCGCAGAGCTACCGGAAACCCCGGAGCCAACCACGGCAATTTTCAAACGGCTTGATGCGCTCGAGAGCGTCGCAGGCAGAGTTGGCACGATCATACGGCGTCCTTGATGGTTTTGAAGACATCCAGAGCGCGATCACGCGCCATGGAGTGATTGACGATGGGAGCAGGGTACGTGGTGCTAAGCGTTACACCAGCCTTGGTCAGAACAGACGCTGGCGCTTCAAACGGGCGATGCACATACTTGGCGTCGAGGTTGGCGAGTTCCGGAATAAAGGTTTTGACATAAGTGCCGTCTGGGTCGAACTTTTCGCCCTGCAAAATCGGATTGAACACCCGGAAGAATGGCGACGCGTCCGCCCCGGAACCAGCAACCCACTGCCAGCTGGCGGCGTTGGATGCGGGATCGGCATCCACCAGCGTATCGGCAAACCAGTCCAGCCCCCGCCGCCAGTCGATCAACAGGTCCTTGATGAGAAACGAGGCCGTAATCATCCGGACACGGTTGTGCATGTAGCCATGCCGCCAAAGCTGGCGCATTCCGGCATCGACAATGGGGTAGCCGGTGCGGCCGTGGCACCATGCCGTGAATTCGGCATCCGAGCCGCTCCACGGGAACGTATCGAACTTGCGGTTTAAATTAACGCTCGGCAAGGTCGGGTTGTGAAAGAGCAGATGGTAGGAAAACTCGCGCCAAACTAGCTCTTTGCGATAGGTGATGACATCGGCTGAATCGCTGTCCGTCACCAGACCTCGTGTCGCGTACCAGATACGCGCAGGAGAAATCTCACCCATGGCCAGATGGGGCGACATGCGTGATGTGCCATCGACGGACGGGATGTCGCGTCTGGTTTTATAGTCCTGAACGTTCTTGTCGATGAAGTCTTCAAGCTTTTGAAGCGCGGCCTGCTCGCCCGGCTCCCAGATCTCGGAAAATGTGCGCGCCCAGTTCGGTTTCGTTGGTAGCAACGCCCAGTCCGAGAGCGTATCGGAATGGGGGTACGACCTTGGCGGATGAATGTTGTCTGGCGGGTCGAGCGGTTCGGAGGGCTCACCACTGGCTTCCAGTGCGCGCCAGAATGGTGTGTAGACCTTATAATGGGTACCGGAGCCTGTTTTCAGCTTGGAGGGTTCATGCAGCAATTGCCCTGCAAACGTGTGCACCTCCAGACCGCGCTCCGTCAGGTTCGCTTTCAGGGCGGTATCGACCGCAATCCCGGCGGGGTCGTAGCGTCGGTTCCACAACACCATATATGCGCCCGTCTCGTCGATTATACTCGTCAGTTCGGTCTTGGCGTCGCCGCGCCGAAGGATCAGACGAACGCCTTTGGCATCTAGCGAACGCGACAGGGCCTCCAGCGAGTGATGCAGCCACCAACCCTGGGCAGCACCCTGCGGACCGTTTCCGCTGTCTTTTGGTTCCAGAATGTAAACGGCCACGACCGGATGACCGGACGCGACGGCAGCGTTCAGTGCCAGATTATCGTCCAGCCGAAGGTCTTTGCGGAACCACAACAGGACCGGACTATCGAGATTGGTAGCGTTCGCTGTCATTGTCGGGTCCGCCGGGTTTTTGTCATGGTCGATCATACGGTTATACGGGCGCGGCGGATCATGAGTTTCACCGCTAGTCGTTTTATATCATGTGTTTAGGTGTTGCTGATGGGAGGGTTACATCTTCTGGTAGCGTTTGATGAGGCGATCCCGTTTCAGCCTCGACAAGCGATAGATCCAGAAAATGCCGTCCATCTGGTCGATCTCATGCTGAAGGCAAACGGACAGCAACCCATCGGCGTCCAGTTCCTGCGGCTTGCCGGTCATGTCCTGATAGCGAATGCGTACGCGTTGTGGGCGAGTGATCTCCTCGGTCACGTTGGGCATCGAGACACTGCCCTCCGTATGCCCGGCTGTTTCGGGCGACGACCAGACGATGTGCGGATTGCAGAAGCATCTGACCCCCACGCCATCATTGAGATCGATTACCGTGAGCCTTTGAAGCACGCCGACATGCGCTGCCGTTATCCCGATGCCCGGAGCTGCCCGCATGGTGTCCTCAAGATTCTGCGCCAAAGATGTCAGGGCGGAATCAAAGTCGGTCACGTCCTGAGACGGCAACCGCAGGCGCGGATCGGGGAATTGAAGCAGGGGTAGAACGCTCATTGCATATCCGTATCGGGACGTTTCGTATTTTAGACAGTGATGGAGCGCGGGCTTGGAAATTGCAACAGGTGTATGAAATGATTGTTGGCCGCACCAAGGTCTGTGGACCGCGAACGCGGATTGCTTTAGCACATCGCTATCTCTCACAGAGGCGGCCCGGCTGGCCGAATTTTGCGCGAAGGCAGACCCATGAACGACGTCAACGAACAGCACCAGGACCGCGAGAGCGAAAGCACCAGGGTTGAAGACCTTGGCTATGCCGATATCTATGCGGAAGACGGGTCCATTCGGTCTGATTATCTCATGCATGTCGGCGCGGCGATTGCCGACCGCGATCTGCTTTATCTGCGCCAGAACGTTGCCCGTCTGCACGAATCGGAACTGGGGGACCTTCTCGAAGCCATTCAGGTGGACCAGCGGCGCGCTCTGGTCTCGCTTCTGGGCAACGATTTTGACATGGCCGCCCTCACGGAGGTCGATGAGGCCATCCGTCTGGATATCGTTGAGCATATGCCCAACGAACAGATCGCCGCAGCGCTCGGCGAGATGGATTCCGACGACGCCGTTTACATTCTGGAAGACTTGAACGAGGAGGATCAGGATGAAATCCTCTCCAAGCTTCCCTTTACCGAACGCGTGCGTCTGCGCCGCTCGCTGGATTACCCCGAAAGCACTGCCGGTCGGCGTATGCAGACGGAGTTTATCGCCGTGCCGCCATTCTGGACGGTCGGCCAAACCATTGACTACATGCGTGAAGACGATGATCTGCCGGAATTCTTCACGCAGATCTTTGTGATTGACCCAACGTTCAAACTGTTGGGCACCATCGACCTCGACCGGATTTTGCGCGCCAAGCGCTCAGTCAAGATCGAGACGATTATGCGCGAGACCAACCATCTGATACCGGCAGAAATGGATCAGGAAGAGGCGGCGCAGCTTTTCGAGCAGTACGACCTTCTGTCTGCCGCAGTGGTCGATCAAAATGGCCGGCTGGTGGGTGTGCTGACCATCGATGACGTAGTCGACGTGATTCAGGAGGAGGCGCAGGAAGACTTGATGCGCCTTGGCGGTGTGGGGGACGAAGAGTTGTCCGACTCCGTCGCCAGCGCGTCCCGTTCGCGCGTGCCCTGGCTGCTTGTCAATCTGGTGACGGCCTTCATGGCCGCGTCGGTGATTGCGTTCTTTGACGCGACGATTGAACAGATTGTTGCTTTGGCGGTGTTGATGCCGATTGTCGCCGGTATGGGGGGTAATGCAGGATCGCAGACCATGACGGTGACGGTGCGCGCTCTGGCAACGCGCGACCTCGATATTCACAACGCCGGGCGCATCATTCGTCGTGAGGCCGGAGTCGGCATCATCAATGGTGTGGTTTTCGGCGTTCTGATCGGTGTTGTTGCGGGACTTTGGTTTCAGGACGTCAACATCGGCGGGATCATCGCCACGGCAATGGTTGTCAACATGCTGGCAGCGGCTTTGGCCGGCATCCTCATCCCGTTGCTGCTGGACCGGTTCGGTGCCGATCCGGCCGTGTCCTCAGCGGTGTTTGTGACAGCGGTGACGGATATTACAGGGTTTTTCGCTTTCCTTGGACTGGCTACCTGGTGGTTCATGACCTGAATTCGTCAGGTTCTTGATCTTGCTAACGCAACCCTGCGTAAATTGACTTTGACGTCAAAGAAAATATGTATCGAATCCGGACGTGCGCATTGGAGCATACATGGAGCGGTACTACACCATAACGGAGCTGACGCGGGAGTTCGGCGTATCGACCCGTACGCTGCGCTTCTATGAGGATGAGGGCCTGATCCACCCGGAGCGGCGCGGGCGCACACGGCTTTTTCGCGCGGCAGATCGTCGGCTGATTCAGGAAATCCTGCGCGGGCGGCGGATTGGCTTTACGATTGCAGAAATCCGCGAAATTATTCAGGTCTACAAGGACCCGCCGGGTGAAGCCGGGCAGTTGCGTCTGCTGATGAAGCGCGTTGACGAGAAGCGTGACGACCTGAAACAGAAGCGCAAGGATATCGAGGAAACGCTCAACGAACTCGATCACATTGAAGAGGCGTGTCTCACACGCCTGGCTGAAATCGGCGTGGGAACCTGAAGCGGAGCTGTTAAATCCAGCGTGTGGTGGAGCGGCAGTATTTCTCGAACTCGACGCCAAACCGCGACAACAGGTGACGCTCCTGCCGACGAATGGCAAAGGCCGTAATAACAATCACCGCCAGAATTGCCAGAACGAAAAACCACGGGTTGAGCGAGATCAAACCAAACCCGATGGTCATGATGGTGTGCCCCAGATAGACCGGGTTACGCGTGTAGCGAAACGGTCCGCACATGATCAAATGATTGGGAAACTTTTGGCGTTTGACCGCCAGTCGACGGTTGATAACAGTCGCAATGGCCCATGTATTGAGTGATAGAGCCAGTACAATCAGAACGGAACCTGCGATGACGGTCGCCCAGCCATGGCTCTGGTAGACGGGGATGGGATGCAGCCGACCCAATAGCACGGCACCGAGAATAGCCAGTCCGTACAACAAGGATGGCCATGGAAATTTGAGCGGTTTCACACGATGTGCGTTCATGATCCTACTCCTTCGGCCCGACGCCAGCTTCAGCGCTGCACTGACCGGCCAGACTGACAATGCGCGGGTCGTTCGTCATATTGATATTTCCAGCATTCATGTCGTTGAACAGGTTCCCATCCAGAAGACCGGCCAACGTGCATTCACAAAAAGCCTGACACACGGGCTGCCCCTGATTTTGACTGCAAACGGCGACACATTGTTGCATGTACGACTGCACCGGATCAGGCACAGCTGGCGGCACGATCCATGTCGCAAGATAGACCAGAGCAATCAGCAGGGGTTGGTGAACGAGGTATATGACCAGACTGTGGCGCCCTGCGGTCACCAGCGTCCTTTTCCACAGACGTGTTGGTGCCTCCGCTGAAAACCACCGAAACCAGCCGTATTGAAGGGCAAGACGTGTCACAGCCATTCCCAAAAGGAAGGGTGCCAGCCAGGGAAAGATCGGCACATAATCGTTGGAGCGGGGCAGGGTTTCGGACAAGCCCAGCCACCAGAATGCCGGACTATCGAAGGCGGGTGAGCGCAGATACATCGGCGCTAGAAACGCAAACAGTGCCGCCAAGGCGGTGACTGGTGCTGGTGCGCGCAAGAACACGACGCCAACCATGCTGGCAGCGGCCATTCCGTGCAGGATACCGAAGAAGATAAAGCTGTCCGGCATAGCAACATAGGTCGCGACGGAAATCACGAGGGCGGCCAAAGCTATTTTCGCCAGCCGGATACCGAAAGCGCGGGGCCGAAACTGCGGGGTGTGGCCAAGCACCAGACCCACGCCCGCCAGAAACAGGAAGCTGCTGGCAATCAGCCGAGCGAAAATCTTCCAGCCGCCTGTGCCAGCCGTTGCGGGGTCTATATATCCGAAGAAACCGAGATCCCATGTGAAGTGGTAAATCGCCATGGCTATGAGTGCCACGCCGCGCGCGACATCAATTGCCGCCAGACGACGCGGGGCGGCTAACGGAGCACGTGGCTGGTCCTGCGATAGTGATGGCATGGACATACGATATACACTTCCACAATCTTTAATGCAGCATGGTCCGCACAGCTTGTGCCACGCTGGTCATAAATCCATATTTTCTAAAAGAGCAGCACGTGCATCGGAGAAGAACTGGCGATGCGCAAGAACGGCGACAACGAACACGGTCAGGCCAATGAACATATAGGGGCTGATGAACCATCCCAGATAGCCAATGGATAGGAAGATCGCGCGCAAGCCTGCATTAAAATGCTTGCCCGCCATGATGTTCAGTTGAATGGCGCGCTGGGCAGCCCGTTCGGCTGCGTCCGGGTCCTTGGCCGCTTCGCCCATCATGGGAATTGCACCCATGAGAATGGAGCAGTAATTGAACAATCGGTACGACCAGCCAAATTTAAAAAAGGCGTAGGCGAAGATGCAGGTGAGCCCGGCGACTTTTAATTCATAGGCCGTGCGCCCGCCTTGAACGACATAGGGCAGATCGTTGAGGATGGCCTGAACCTGCTCCGTCGAACCCAGCAAAGCGAAACAGCCACCGATAGCGAAGATTGTCGTTGAGGCAAAAAATGCCGTGCCGTTCTGAAGCCCTGCGATGATCTGGGTGTCGATCATCTTGAGATCACGCATCAGGGAGTTCTGTATCCAGCGTCGCCGATGCTCGCTCATAATGCGGGTGAGGCTCTTGCGTTTGAATTGCCGCGCACTGCTGCTCGTCCAGCTGAAGCCGAGCCACATGCAGCCGAACAGCACCAACGCAATGTAGTCAGAAACGATCATGTCACAAGTTTTGCGGTGGAGATCGGAAAATTGCAAGCACGGTTTCTGGTCATAGCTGCATTCTCCGTGACGAAAATCTAATATACAGAAATATCGGGTGTAAGCTGGCTGAGTGACAGTTTCGTGTCAACGAAGACACAATTTAGCCATTTTTCGTGCTTGCCGCAGTGCATGAATTTCACTATGTAATAAAGCGTGAAATGCTGAAGTAAGACTGCTGGAGTGACCATGGACGAGATGATTGAGAGATCCTGCTGGGGCTTGACGCTGCGTGTCGTTGCTGGATTCATCGCGCTTGTTGTTCTGGCCTATCTTTTCGGCGGCATTTAGGTCCCGACCGTCACCGTTACCGGCCATGTCGCGCCTGATGCTGCGAATGTCGGCGCTTTATCGCATCATCCACTGGACTCGTGCTAGGCTTGAACCTGCAACGGCCGGTTACTTACCGCCGTTATGCGTCATATGGAGCCAGCATGTTCCTTTCTGTTTTCGATGTTTTCAAGATTGGTATCGGTCCCTCGAGCTCCCACACAATGGGGCCGATGTCGGCAGCAAACCGGTTTCTGGATCTGATCCTGTCGAACGACTGGCCACGGCCAACGGGCGCTATGGTCGCTGGCATTAAGGTCAGCCTCCATGGGTCGCTCGCTTATACCGGTATCGGCCATGGCTCTGGCCGTGCCGTGGTATTGGGACTGATGGGCGAGCAACCCCATACGGTGGACCCCGACCATATGGACGCCATCATCAAGCAAGTGGAAACGCAGGGTACGGTAACACCGCCCGGGCATCCACCATACGCGTTTCAGCCTGCGGATGATCTAATTTTTGACCGGAAGATACCTTTGCCGGGACATGCCAATGGCATGACCTTCTGCGCATTTGACCGGAGCGGACGGCTTCTGCTGAAGCGCATCTATTACTCTATCGGCGGCGGGTTTGTGGTCACCGATACCGAACTGGACGCGATGCGGGCAAGCAAGAGCAAACCCAATGGCGTAACCGTGCCATATCCCTTTGCGACTGCCAAACAGATGCTCGACATGGCCGAGCGCTCCGGCTTGACGATTGCGCAGATGAAGCGCGCCAATGAAGAATGCTGTATGACATCGGCGGAGCTCGATGCAGGGCTGGACCGTATCTGGTCTGCTATGTCTACCTGTATCGATCGCGGCCTCACACAGGACGGCATTATGCCCGGTGGGCTGAAAGTGCGCCGCCGTGCGCGGATGATCCACGATAAATTGCAGGAGGAGTGGCGCTCCAACCGGATCAATCCGGTTCTCGCCAATGACTGGCTGAGCGTCTACGCAATGGCGGTGAACGAGGAGAATGCGGCGGGTGGACGGGTCGTGACCTCCCCAACCAATGGCGCAGCCGGAGTGGTTCCCGCCACGCTGCGTTATTACCTGCACTTCTATCTGGATGCAGACCAGAACGACATCCGAAACTATCTGCTGACGGCTGCCGCTATCGGCGGCATTATCAAGTTCAATGCTTCGATTTCCGGCGCGGAGGTCGGCTGTCAGGGCGAGGTGGGCTCTGCCGCTGCCATGGCCGCTGCCGGTCTTGCGGCCGTTATGGGCGGCAGCCCGGAGCAGATCGAAAATGCAGCGGAAATTGCGCTGGAGCATCATCTGGGCATGACGTGTGATCCGGTTGGCGGATTGGTGCAGGTTCCCTGCATTGAGCGCAATGCGCTGGGCGCTGTCAAAGCTGTCACGGCTGCGTCTCTGGCCGTTAAAGGCGACGGGCAGCACTTTGTGCCGCTCGATGCCTGCATTGAAACCATGCGGCAAACTGGCATGGATATGAACGAAAAGTATAAGGAAACGTCAACAGGCGGCTTGGCCGTTAATGTCGTGGAGTGCTGACTGGCGCTTCATCCAGCGCACGATAACCGTAGAGCCAGTCCAGATCGCTCGCCAGCGTTTCTGGTGGGCGCATGGACAGGACGATATCGCGGGCCACACGCACGGGCCCTCGGGCATGATAGGCGAAACGGTTGAACGCACCACGCGCGCGAACCTTGGCGATACGTGCGCGACGATGCTGTTCGAAGGCAGCCAAGGCCGGGGCAAGCGGCCCGGTGCCTGTCGCAAAGGCTGCAAGTTCAAAGGCATCCTCGATTGCCATCGCCGCGCCTTGCGCTGCGAACGGTGTCATCGCATGGGCGGCATCACCGATCAAAACGGTGGACGACCCCACATGCCACGGACCGTCCGCAACCTGAAACAAGGGCCAGGATGTGGGATTGGGTGCGGTCGCCAGCAGATGCTGAATGGCCGGATTCCAATTGGAAAAGGCAGCCAAGGCCGCTGTGAGATCCCACGCGCTCATGGACCGGAACCAGCTCCGAGCGTCACCGCCGCCTTGCAGAATGGCAACAAGATTGAACGCATTCATCTCGCGCAAGGGATAGGCGACGATATGGGTCTTGGCGCCAAGAAGCGCAGTCACACATGTCGGATCAAATACTGTCGCGCCCGTCGCGCTATCCAGCACAAAGCGAATTGCCATATTGCCAGAAAAACGCGGCGCTTTGGCTCCGGGTACAGTGCGGCGTAGGGCTGACCACACACCATCGGCCCCCACCACGAGGTCGGGCACGCGCCCGGTCACGGCAACGATGTCGGCTTCAGACGCTGCGTCCAGTTGCTGGCCGAGATACAGGCGGCATAAAGGGTTGGCCTGAACGGCGGCCAGCAGTGTGGATTGAAGGGTCGCCCTGTGCAAAACACCGTGCGGCATATGCCAGCGCTGACGTGCGAAAGTGCCCGAAGGCACGGAGCTCACGGGTTTCAGCGAAGAGCCGGAGACTAACAATATGCGGTCCGGCTCAAACCACAGCTTTTCCAACGCGGGCAGAACCCCGAGCTTGTCCAGAACGGCAGACGCATTGGGAAAGCTCTGTAGTCCGGCACCCACCTCTTCCAGCGCCGGCGCCTTCTCGATCATGTCCACCGCCACACCTTTGCGCGCGAAGGCGAGGGCAGCGGTCAGACCGGCAATGCCCGCTCCAACAATTGCAACGGTTCTGACGGGCACGGCGCGGCGATCAGGCGTGAACGGCGAATGTGCAGCCAGCCGGAACTGTCTGCGTTTCTTTCAGGTCGTGATTATAGCGATAGAGCGTGGAACAGTAAGGGCAGACCTTTTCATTGTCGTCGCCCATGTCCAGAAAGACGTGAGGGTGGTCGAAAGGAACATTGGCGCCGACGCACATGAATTCCTTGACGCCGATTTCAATGGCGCGATGGCCACCATCATTTTGAAAGTGTGGAATTGTATGTCCGGCCATGTCGGTCTCCGAAAGAAGGCTTGTTTGCGCGGACCATAATGGGGTTGAACGCAAATGTGTAGCGGCAAATCTGTGGCCTCCGCCGGTCTTTTTGACTTTTCAGCATTTGCATTCTAGGTCATTGGTGCACCGCACCTGCCGAGCAAGAGACGTTTCCCGATGAATCTGAACACTCCGAACTTTTCGCGTTTTACCCATGATGGGTTGGAGTTCGCTTTCTTCGATGAGGGGCCACCCGACGGTGTGCCAATCCTGCTCATTCACGGCTTTGCGTCCAGTGCCAGCGTCAACTGGGTCTATACGGGTTGGCTGAAAACCCTGGTTGATGCCGGGTATCGGGTCATTGCCATCGACAATCGCGGACATGGCGACAGTGACAAGCCGCATGATGCATCCTTCTACCATTGCAGCGCCATGGCTTCCGATGCGCTGGCACTGCTTGATCATCTTGATCTCGCCGGAGCCCATATCCTCGGATATTCCATGGGTGCGCGGATTGCCGCTTTTGCGGCTGTGCAAAGTCCGGCGCGTGTATCGTCTCTGGTGTTCGGCGGGCTGGGCCTTGGAATGGTCGATGGCGTGGGTGACTGGGACCCGATTGCCGACGCGCTCCTTGCTTCATCTCTTGCCGATGTGACGCATGACCGGGGACGCATGTTCCGCGCGTTTGCCGACCAGACCAAAAGCGACCGTATCGCGCTGGCGGCCTGTATCAGAACGTCTCGTGATTCGATTTCCCGTGAGCAGGCAGCGCATATCTTCGCGCCCACGCTGATTGCGGTTGGCACGAAAGATGATCTGGCTGGTTCACCCCAAGGACTGGCAGCCCTTATGCCGCACGCGACTGCGCTCGATATACCCAACCGGGACCATATGCTTGCGGTGGGTGACAAAGTGTTCAAACAGGCTGTGCTGGAGTTTCTGGCGGAGGCTCCTACGCCTTAAGTATTTTCGAGCACAGTGAACTGCGCCGGTTGGTGTCAGCGCAAATCTGTCCTATATTCCGATCCAATCTTGAAAGACGTTGTTAAAACGGGGAGAGCGGCAATGGTCGCCACACCAGAATTACGCCAGACCGACGCGCTTGCCGTCATGGACCCCATCTGGGATACCATGCGGCAGGAAGCGCGGATTGCTTCCGAACAGGATCCCCTGCTGGCGGCGTTCATCTACTCTACGATCATCAATCACCACTCACTGGAAGACAGCGTTATCCATCGCATCTGTGAGCGGCTCGACCACCCGGACCTGCAAGCCAATCTGCTGCGCCAGACATTTGAGGAAATGCTGGAAGACTGGCCGGAATGGAGCACGGTTCTTCGGGTAGACCTGCAAGCTTTCTATGATCGCGACCCCGCGTGCACCCGATTTATCGAGCCGCTATTGTACTTCAAGGGGTTCCACGCAATTCAGACTCATCGCTTGGCGCACTGGCTGCGCAATCGCGGTCGTCGTGACTTTGCATTGTACTTGCAAAGCAGGTCGTCCAGCATCTTCCAGACGGATATCAATCCCGGTGCCCGTATCGGCAAGGGGGTGTTTCTGGACCACGCAACCGGTCTCGTGGTCGGCGAAACCGCGGTCATCGGGGACAATGTATCCATTCTGCATGGGGTTACGCTGGGTGGAACCGGCAAGGAAGGCAGCGACCGGCATCCCAAGATCGATAACGGTGTGCTGATCGGCGCTGGCGCTAAAATTCTGGGCAATATCCGTATCGGGTACTGCTCACGCATTGCAGCCGGCTCGGTTGTGTTGAAAGAAGTGCCGCACAACAAAACGGTGGCCGGTGTTCCTGCGCGCGTAGTGGGTGAGGCCGGATGCTCCGAGCCCTCGCGCGCCATGGATCAGGTGGTTGCCAATTTCGATATTTGATTTCGGAATCGCTGAAATTCACTGGGGCAACTGCGCGGGAGACACGGAGCGGGGTTTACACATCTTCCCCAGCCGTGCCAAAAGCAGCATCCCATATACAAAAATACGGAGACGAGCGTGAAGCCGGAAGATATCAAGAAACTCGAAGCGTATTTCAAGCGCACGTTCAATCAGGCGATCGTCATCAAGGCCCGCCCGAAGAAGGATGAGTCGGCTGAAGTTTACTTAGGCGATGAGTTCTTGGGCGTGATCTTCCGTGATGAGGAAGATGGTGAGCTGTCCTTCAATTTCTCCATGGCTATTCTGGATATCGACCTGTGAGCCAGCACTGTCGCTAGCCATATCTGAACCTCAGATTCGGGAACTGCCTGACCGGCTGCGATGTGCGTGGCCGGTTTTGTTTTTTCACGAGACTTGCGGCGCAACGGGATGTGCATCACACTTGGCACGGACAGAGGATAATGTTGAAGAGGTGAACCCCGGCACTTAAAATCGGGAAAAGAATAACTAGATTATGCACCATGTACGCGGCACACTCGCTACGGTGTCCCTGATTTTACAGGGTAGCAAACAGGGAATGACAGAGAATGATCGCACTGCCGGTCCAGATGAGCGAGGGTGATGACAAGAACGGCGGCAATGCCAATCGCGGCACCTCCGTAATCACCCGGACAAAGCCGAAGACGAAAAAGCCGAGCCTCTACCGCGTTCTGATTTTAAACGACGACTACACGCCGATGGAATTCGTGATTCATATACTGGAGCGTTTTTTCCAGAAGGATCGTGAAGCGGCAACCCGGATCATGCTTCATGTTCATAACCACGGCGTGGGCGAATGCGGTGTGTTCACATACGAGGTTGCCGAAACGAAAGTGGCACAGGTGATGGATTTTGCCCGCCAGCATCAGCATCCATTGCAGTGTGTCATGGAAAAGAAATGAGGAACGAACGTGCCAACATTTTCAACCAGTCTTGAAAAGGCGCTTCATCAGGCTCTGACTTTGGCCAATGAGCGCCATCACGAATTTGCAACGCTGGAGCATCTGCTGCTGGCGTTGATCGATGATGCAGACGCCGCGGCAGTCATGGGCGCTTGCAACGTCAACTTCGAAGCGCTGCGCAAAGTCGTGTCCGATTACGTGGATAACGATCTCGCCAATCTGGTTACCGGATATGACGAGGACTCCAAGCCCACGGCAAGCTTTCAGCGTGTCATTCAGCGGGCTGTGATCCACGTCCAGTCCTCCGGTCGCGAAGAAGTGACCGGTGCCAATGTGCTGGTCGCTATCTTTGCCGAGCGCGAAAGCCACGCCGCCTACTTCCTGCAAGAGCAGGAAATGACGCGCTACGATGCGGTTAATTTCATCTCCCATGGAATTGGCAAGCGTCCGGGTGCGTCTGAATCGCGGCCTGTGCGTGGCGCGGAGGACAGTGATGCCGAGCCGAAGGCAAGCGGCGCGCGCGATGCCGAGGACGGTCCTGCCAAGAAGCAGGATGCGCTCACGGCCTATTGCGTGAACCTGAACGAGAAGGCGAAAGTCGGAAGGATTGATCCGCTGATCGGACGCCACGCCGAAGTGAACCGGACCATTCAGATTCTATGCCGCCGCTCCAAGAACAATCCGCTCTATGTGGGCGATCCCGGCGTGGGCAAAACGGCGATTGCCGAAGGTCTGGCAAAGCGCATCGTTGAGAAGAAGGTGCCGGAAGCCCTTCAGGATGCAACGATCTTTTCTCTCGACATGGGAACGCTGCTTGCGGGCACGCGCTACCGTGGTGATTTTGAAGAGCGTTTGAAACAGGTCGTGAAGGAACTGGAAGAGTATCCGGGCGCGGTGTTGTTCATCGATGAAATTCATACCGTCATCGGTGCCGGTGCCACATCGGGTGGGGCGATGGACGCCTCCAACCTGTTGAAGCCTGCGCTGTCTTCAGGACAAATTCGTTGCATTGGATCAACCACTTACAAGGAATACCGTCAGTTTTTTGAGAAGGACCGCGCTCTTGTGCGTCGCTTCCAGAAGATCGATGTGGCGGAGCCGACAGTGGATGACGCCATCGAGATCATCAAGGGTCTGCGGCCCTACTTTGAAGAGTACCACAAGCTGAAATATTCCAACGAAGCCATCAAGTCGGCTGTGGAACTTTCGGCTCGGTACATCAATGATCGCAAGCTGCCGGACAAGGCTATCGACGTGCTGGATGAAACGGGTGCTGCACAAATGCTTCTGCCTGCCGGCAAGCGTCGCAAGCTGATTACGGAGCGGGAAATTGAAGCGACCATCGCGACGATGGCTCGTATCCCTGCAAAAACCGTATCGAAGGATGACGAGACGGTGCTTGCCAATCTTGAGCAGGAACTGCGCTCGGTCGTGTACGGTCAGGATCTGGCGATTGAAGCCCTGTCGTCGGCTATCAAGTTGGCGCGCGCCGGTCTGCGTGAGCCGAACAAGCCCATCGGCTCCTATGTCTTCTCCGGCCCGACCGGCGTCGGCAAGACCGAAGTGGCCAAGCAACTGGCGGCATCGTTGGGTGTGGAACTGCTGCGCTTCGACATGTCGGAGTATATGGAGCGGCACACGGTTTCGCGTCTGCTCGGTGCACCTCCCGGCTATGTCGGCTTCGATCAGGGTGGTCTGTTGACCGATGGCGTGGATCAGCATCCGCATTGCGTATTGCTGCTCGACGAAATCGAAAAGGCCCATCCGGACCTGTTCAACATTCTGTTGCAGGTCATGGATCACGGCTCGCTAACGGACCATAACGGCAAGAAGATCGATTTCCGCAACGTCATTCTGATCATGACGACCAATGCGGGCGCTGCCGATATGGCACGGGCAGCCATCGGCTTCGGGTCTTCCAAGCGTGAGGGTGAGGATGTGGAGGCGTTGAACCGCCTGTTCACACCTGAGTTCCGCAACCGTCTGGATGCCGTCATCCCGTTCGGCTCGCTGCCGACACCGGTGATCCACAAGGTGGTGCAGAAGTTCGTCATGCAGCTTGAAAGCCAGTTGGCCGAACGCAACGTGACATTCGACCTGCACGAGGATGCCATCGCTTGGTTGTCCGATAAGGGCTATGACGAAAAGATGGGTGCTCGTCCGTTGTCGCGGGTCATTCAGGAAAACATCAAGAAGCCATTGGCCGATGAAATCTTGTTTGGCAAGCTGAAGAAGGGTGGCGTCGTCAAGGTGACGATTGGCGAAAAGGAAGATGGAAGCCGGGGTCTGATCCTGGAATCTATTGCCGAAACCGCACCTATTCGTCCAAAGGCAGAAGTGGTGCGGCCAGCCCGCAAAGCTTCAAAGCCGAAGAAGGCACTTGAGGCAGAAACGGTCTCTGCCGAGCTGACGGAACCGAGTGCCGAAGGTGAACCGGATAGCAATTCTGATGCACCGCGCAAGAGCGCTGTGCCCAAGGTGCCTCGCAAAAAGTAAGCAATAAAAATGCCGGGCCAATCGCCCGGCATTTTTTTGAGCATAATCCGACCGGAGTGAAACGAGGATCGATAAGATTATGCTTACAAACAAAGGGGTTAGAGCGCCGATCTGATTCAATCAGATCGAATTGCGCTCTAAAATCTATTCGATCAGTTACCCAGCACGCCCTTCAACTGTTGCGCATGGGTTGCCAGCACATCCTTGTCCTCCATGCGACCGGAATGGCGGTTGAGTTCCACGCCTTCATGGCGCGGTATGACGTGGAAATGCAGGTGGAAAACCGACTGGCCACCAGCCGCCTCGTTGAACTGCATGACGGTAATGCCGTCCGCTTCAAAGGCGGTCTTGGCAGCATTGGCGATTTTCTGCACGACAGGAATTAATAACGCCAGCACATGGGGGTCGGCATCCAGCAGGTTGCGCGAAGGCGCCTTGGGAACCACCAGAACATGGCCGGGTGCCTGCGGCATGACATCCATAAAGGCTATCGCGACATCGTCCTCGTAAACCGTATAGGAGGAAATTTCGCCACGCAGGATTTTTGCAAAAATATTGGTGTCGTCATACGTTGTCATGAAGTCTCCTTAATCGTCCTGTTGCCGCTCGCCTTTTCGGAAAGGGCTGTGCTCCGTCAGTATTTCAGAAATCTGTTCTACTTCGGCCCGCTCACGCGACAGGTAATCCCTGATGGCCCGCGCCAGTCCGGGGTGAGTGATGTAATGGGCCGAATGGGTGGTAACCGGCAGATATCCTCGCGCCAGCTTATGCTCACCTTGAGCGCCGGCTTCGACACGCGCCAGTTTGTTTGCAATCGCGAAGTCGATCGCCTGATGGTAGCAAACTTCGAAATGCAGGAACGGATGATCCTCAATGGCACCCCAGTGGCGACCGTAAAGTGCGTCCGATCCAATGAAATTGATGGCGCCTGCGATATAGCGCCCTTCGCGCTTTGCCATGACCAACAGAATATCGTCGACCATGCGCTCACCAATCAGCGTATAGAAAGCCCGCGTGAGGTAAGGCCGGCCCCATTTGCGGTTGCCGGTATCGGTGTAAAACGCAAAGAACTGATCCCAGATGTTTTCCGTCAGGTCGTTGCCGGTCAGCCATTCAATGCTGATGCCGTTTTCCAGCGCAGCGCGCCGTTCTTTCTTCAGTGCCTTGCGTTTTCGCGACGCAAGCGTCTCCAGAAAATCATCGTGGGATGTGTAGTTGTCATTGATGAAATGAAACTGCTGGTCCGTGCGATGCAGAAAGCCTTCGCCTTCAAGCCCTCTTATTTCGTCTCTCGGAACGAACGTGACATGCGCCGATGAAATATCGTTCTGGCCAGCCATCTCTTTCAAGCCGGTTGCCAGAATGCTGCGCACCCTGTCTGAGTCCTCTCCAAGGGCGTAGAGAAGTCGCGGTCCGGTCGCCGGCGTGAAGGGTACCGAGCATTGCAGTTTCGGGTAATAGTCGCCGCCTGCACGCTCAAAGGCGTCTGCCCAGGCATGGTCGAACACGTATTCACCTTGGCTGTGGTTCTTGAGGTAGCAGGGCACCGCGCCGAGTAGCCGCCCATCGTCATCCTCCAGCAAAAGATGCTGGCCGAGCCAGCCGGTTTTTGCGGTGGCCGACCGGGACTCCTCCAGGGATGACAGATACGCATGCGAAACAAAGGGATTATAGGGGATGCCGGGCTGGTCTTTGCCAGCCCCGGCCAGAGTTGCCCATGCTAAGCGGTCGATGGATTTGAACGAGGTTTCGATACGAATCTTCATGGGCGAGTCCGTTCACACAGTTGCAATCGTCCTCGGGTCGAAACCTTCAAACGTCATCTGGTCTGCGTGCCTGAAGGTGTGGGCCATTGCCGCCTCGTCACGCACCGTCCATGTAATGACTGGAATTGCGTTGTCACGGGTCTGCGTGACAAAAGGATTGGGCAGATGCCCATAATGATAGGAAACGAAATCAAGCCCCAGCGCCATAGCCTCGGCATGGCTGCTGAAAGCCTGCTCCGTATTGCCTTCCGCGGTCAGGCCAATGGGGCAGGGTGGAGCCATTCCCTTGAGATCGGCCAGCAGCCAGTGATCGAAACTCATCAGGCCAATGGGACCGCGATAATCCTCGATGGATTCCAGTACGCTGGCAGCAAAGCCTTCGTCATCACCTGCTCGGCCTTTGAGCTCCACAATCACCGGCACGCGCCCCTTCACCAGCCGCAGCAACTGACGCAGTGTGGGAACCTTGTCGGAGGTTCCGCCTACATGAACCAGACCGAGTTCACCCGCCGTCTTGGCGCGGATATCGCCCTTCACGCCGCATAGGCGTTCCATGTCATCATCGTGGAAGACGACAGGTACGCTGTCGGCGCTGTACTGCACATCGCATTCTATGGCGAAACCAGCCTCCACGGCACGGGTGGCGGCCGAAAGCGTGTTTTCCCAAATGGTCTTGTTCATATCGTGATAGCCACGGTGGGCTATCGGCTGCGCTTTCAGAAAGCCTGCATCATGCATCAGGCGATTTCCACGATGGCATCGATTTCCACAGCGGCGTTGAAGGGCAGGCCGGCAACGCCGACCGCCGCCCGTGCATGAATACCCGCATCACCAAGGATATTGACAAGGAGGTTGGAGGCTCCGTTGATAACGAGATGATGCTCGGAAAACTCCGGCGCAGAGGCAACAAAGCCGGTAATTTTCACCAGCCGCTTGATACGCGAAAGGTCGCCGCCAAGCGCTGCCTTCACCTGTGAAAGAATGTTGATGGCGCAGAACTCTGCCGCCCGCTGGCCGTGGGCCACGTCCACATCGCGGCCTAGAAGGCCGGTAACGCCAATACGGCCATTATCCAGCGGCAGCTGGCCCGAGATATACAGCATGGAGCCGCTGATGACATAGGGCACATAGTTTGCAACCGGCGAGGCGGCCTCCGGCAGTACGATCTTCAGTTCCTGAATACGCTTATCGATATCGGACACAGTATGCTCCTTGGGTGGCTTTGCTCACATGTGGGTCACTTAAAGAGATGCAAGCAACTCACATTGTTTTTTGGCGCAGAATGATGCAAGCAGATCGCCGCTGCATAATTCTTTAATCGGAATCGATTCAAAGATAAATTATGCAGCAGATAATAACGTTACAGCGTCCTTTGCGCATCATCTTTGATGTGCGGCGCTGTAATGCCTCGCTTGCGCCCTATCTCGTTCTTATATCATCGCGGTGAAGTCCAACAGGAGGAAACGCATGTTTCGCTCAACCTTTGTCACCGGTTTTTGTCTGTTTGCGGGCCTTGCCGGTGTTGCGCCATCGGGCGCGGCCGCTGCAACGCTCGTACCCCATCGCGCGGTCTATGATTTGCAGCTGAAAGACGCGTCCGAGCGTTCCGGGATCTCCTCCATGTATGGACGAATGGTCTATGAGTTCAACGGCTCGGCCTGCGAGGGCTACACGGTGAGTTTTCGATTCGTGACACAGGTGGATACCGGCGATGAGGCCCGGCTGACGGATCAGCAGACCACGACATTCGAGGATGTGCGCAAGCGCAGCTTCAGGTTCCTGACCCGCTCTTTTACCGATGAAAAGCTGGACAAGGAAGTGCGCGGCTCTGCCAATCGCGCGGCCAACGCAATCAGCGTAGACATTACCGAGCCAGCCAAGAAAAAGGTGGAACTGACACCGAGCTTGTTTCCGACAGAGCACATGATGGATGTCATCAAAAAAGCTCGGGAAGGCCAGTCCTTCTTTGAGGCACGGGTGTTCGATGGCTCCGATTCCGGCGACAAGGCCATGTACACGACGACGGTGCTCGGCAAGCTCGAAACGCCCAAACAGAATGACGCAGATGCCGACAAGGCGGGCACGCTGTCCGCGCAGTCCTACTGGCCGGTGACCATTGCTTACTTTACCGATGACAACACCAGCGACGCCCTGCCGATCTATCGCATGTCGTTCAAGCTCTATGAGAATGGCGTGACACGTGACCTGACCATGGACTACGGCGACTTTGTGCTGTCCGGCCACCTTGCCAATCTGGAGTTGTTCAAGGAACAGGCTTGCAAATAAGCTTGGGTACAGACTTGATTTGCGAGGGTTTTGCGCGTATGTGCGGCCCATTCCACACGTAAGGTTTTGGGATGATTCCGGGAGAAATCGGAATTGTTCCGCCGGTGGCACGGTTTGAATCGTGCTGTTTGCCTTGCGGAGGTTCAACCGGAAAAGGAGAAAAGGCATGGCATTGCCTGATTTTAGCATGCGCCAGCTGTTGGAAGCTGGTGTTCACTTCGGTCACCAGACTCACCGCTGGAACCCGAAAATGAAACCGTACATCTTCGGCGATCGTAACAACGTTCACATCATCGATCTTGCTCAGACCGTGCCGCTTCTGTCGCGCGCGCTGCAGATCGTCAGCGACACTGTTGCCAATGGCGGCCGCGTCCTGTTCGTTGGCACGAAGCGTCAGGCTTCGGAAATCATTGCAGACGCTGCAAAGCGTTCCGCACAGTACTACGTCAATGCGCGCTGGCTCGGCGGCATGATGACGAACTGGAAGACAATTTCCAACTCCATTCAGCGTCTTCGCAAGCTGGACGAAATTCTGTCTTCGGAAGCACAGGGCTTCACCAAGAAAGAGCGCCTGAACCTTGAGCGCGAGCGTGAAAAGCTCAACCGCGCACTTGGCGGTATCCGCGATATGGGCGGCGTTCCTGACCTGATGTTCATCATCGACACAAACAAGGAATCGATTGCAATCGAAGAAGCCAAGCGTCTTGGCATTCCGGTCGTTGCCATCATCGACTCTAACTGCGATCCGGACCAGATCGATTTCCCGATCCCCGGCAACGATGACGCATCCCGCGCTATCTCGCTGTACTGCGACCTGATTTCGCGTGCAGCACTGGATGGTATCGCTCGTCAGCAGGGTTCGTCCGGTCGCGATATCGGCGCGTCTGCTGAAGTTCCTTTCGAGCCTGCGCTCGAAGAAGCTGAAGCACCAGCAGCTTAAGGCCTGGCTCACGAGCTTGCTCGGAGCAATTCGATATGTTGACGAGGCCGTTTGCGACAAATTGGAGTAAACGGCCTTTTCCTATTCCGGCAGGTTGGCATTTTGTCACTCCCGGTCGGCGCGCGTCACAGCGCTGTCATGGTCCGGGGTAAACCTGTTTAAACCCAGCGGACGCCGCTCCCGTGAAGAGTAGGCTGGCCCGCGACACGATATATGAGGCAAAGATGAGCATTACCGCTGCAATGGTGAAGGAACTGCGCGAAACGACTGGCGCAGGCATGATGGACTGCAAAAAGGCGCTTGGCGAAACCAATGGCGACATGGAAGCAGCCGTTGACTGGCTGCGCGCCAAGGGCATCGCAAAGGCTGATAAGAAGTCCGGCCGTACCGCCGCTGAAGGCCTGATCGGCATTGCCAGCGCTGGCACAAAGGCTGTGGTTGTTGAAATCAACTCCGAGACCGACTTCGTTGCCCGCAACGATGCGTTCCAGGATATCGTTCGTGGCGTTTCCAAAGTTGCACTCGACACTGACGGCTCCGTAGACGCCATTGGCGCTGCAACATACCCTGCCACAGGCAAGGCTGTATCCGAAACGATCACGGACGCGATTGCGACAATCGGCGAAAACATGTCGTTGCGTCGCGCCGTTCAGCTTTCGGTTACCGATGGCGTTGTTTCGACCTACGTCCACAATGCGGTTGCTGATGGTCTCGGCAAGCTTGGTGTTCTGGTGGCCCTACAGTCCACAGGCGATAAGGATGCGTTGAACGCAATCGGTCGTCAGATCGCCATGCACATTGCTGCCACCAACCCGCTGGCTATTCGCTCCGAAGACGTCGATGCCGCCGTTGCAGAGCGTGAGCGCAACGTGTTCATCGAGCAGTCGCGTGCTTCCGGCAAGCCGGATGCCATCATCGAAAAGATGGTTGATGGACGTATGCGCAAGTTCTTTGAAGAAGTTGCACTTCTGTCGCAGGCCTTCGTGATCAATCCTGACCTAACGGTTGCTGCTGCCATCAAGGAAGCGGAAAAGACCGTTGGTGCACCGATTGAAGTGACCGGCATTGCGCGTCTGCTTCTCGGCGAAGGCATTGAAAAGGAAGAGTCCGACTTTGCTGCTGAAGTGGCAGCGGTCGCCAAGGGCTAATCGACCAGCCATCAGCTTTCCCAGGAAATGCTTGGAAATGTCAGGGCATCGCGTGACAACGCGGTGCCCTTCGTGTATCCGGCAACGCTTAGGAGATCATGTCAGCATGGATCGCCTGCGCGCACTGCCCGCGCCACACCAGTAATTTTACGATCTACGCCGCTTCAGGAGTCATCATGTCGGTCCGACCAATCTACAAACGCGTGCTGTTGAAGGCCTCCGGCGAAGCACTGATGGGTACGCAGGGCTTCGGAATTGACGTCACCATCGTGGATCGCATCGCGGGTGATATTGCGCGCGCCCGTGCCATGGATGTTGATGTCGGCGTCGTGGTCGGCGGCGGCAACATTTTCCGTGGTGTTGCCGTGGCCTCCAAGGGTGGGGACCGAGTAACTGGCGACCATATGGGCATGCTGGCAACCGTCATCAACGCGCTGGCACTTGCAACCTCGCTTCGCAAGCTTGGGGTGGACACAGTTGTTTTGTCGGCCATCGCCATGCCTGAGATCTGCGAGAGCTTTTCCCAACGGGCGACCTTGCACCATATGGCGCAGGGCCGGGTTGTCATTTTTGCAGGTGGTACCGGCAATCCGTTCTTTACGACCGATTCTGCCGCCGCGCTACGTGCGGCCGAAATTGGCGCCGAGGCTATCTTCAAGGGTACGCAGGTGGACGGCATCTATTCAGCCGATCCGAAGCTTGATCCACTGGCAACGCGCTTCGAGCGCTTAACCCACAGCGAAGTTCTTGATAAGGGCCTCGCCGTCATGGACGTTGCGGCGGTGGCCTTGGCACGTGAAAACTCCATTCCGATCATCGTCTTCTCAATCCATGAGAAAGATGGTTTCACGGAGATATTGACCGGCGGCGGCCGGGCAACCATTGTAACCGACAATTGAATGAAAGCCGGCCTGGCCGGTGGCTATAACGGAGTACTATGATGAGTGAAGGTATCGACCTGAATGATCTGAAACGCCGGATGGACGGAGCTGTATCGGCGTTCAAAAGCGATATTGCATCGCTACGCACCGGCCGCGCATCAGCCAACGTGTTGGATCCTGTCATGGTGGAGGCCTATGGCGCGCGCACACCGCTCAATCAGGTGGCCAACATTACGGTTCCAGAACCGCGCATGCTGGGCGTGTCGGTTTGGGACAAATCGATGGTGGGCGCGGTCGAGCGGGCAATCCGTGAGTCGAATCTCGGTCTGAACCCTATTATCGACGGCCAGAATCTGCGCATTCCCCTTCCTGAACTGAACGAGGAGCGCCGCAAATCGCTGGTAAAGGTCGCGCATGACTACGCCGAGAAGAGCAAGGTTGCCATCCGCCATGTGCGCCGTGACGGTATGGAAGACCTGAAAAAGGCTGAGAAGGACGGCAAGATTGGCCAGGACACCAGCCGAAGCCAGTCTGAAAAAGTTCAAAAGATGACGGATGAGATGATTTCCGATGTTGACCGCTTGCTTGCCGACAAGCAAAAAGAAATCATGCAGGTCTAGCTGCCTGACCTTTAAACCCCTTTGAGCGTGTCCCCTACTTGAGCGTGTCTATGACAAATCTGACGGCAGGTCCGGTTCCACAACACGTTGCCATCATCATGGATGGCAACGGCCGTTGGGCCAAGGCACGTGGCCTGCCGCGCACCATGGGGCATCGCAAGGGTGTCGAGGCTGTTCGCGAAACCGTCAGAACGGCTGCCTCAGCGGGTATCCAGTATCTGACGCTCTATGCTTTTTCATCGGAGAACTGGCGCAGGCCCGAAAGTGAGGTGACTGACCTCATGGGCCTGCTGAAAATGTTCATCCGGCGTGATCTGGCCGAGCTTCATAAAGAAAATGTGCGTATCCGCATCATTGGTGACAAGGTCCAGTTGCGCAGCGATCTGTTGCCGCTGCTGCTGGAAGCGGAAGAAACAACGCGCGGCAATACCGGTATCACGCTGGTTATTGCGTTTAACTACGGTTCACGGGATGAGATAACCCGCGCAGTGCAGCGCTTGGCCAGCGATGTTGCAAACGGGTTGCTTGCGCCGCATCAGATAACAGCGGAGCATCTAAGCGCAACCCTTGATACGCAGGGCATTCCTGATCCGGATTTGGTAATCCGGACCAGTGGGGAAGAGCGATTGTCGAACTTTCTGCTCTGGCAGTCGGCTTATTCCGAACTGATGTTTCTGCCAGACTTCTGGCCGGACTTCAGCCGCGAGACCTTTCTAAAGGCTCTGGAATCATATGCCTGTCGGGATCGACGCTTCGGCGGCGTGGATGAAACAACACGAGCGGTCGGGTCCGTATGAAATCAGAGCTTCAGCTGCGCGTCCTCTCCGGCGTTGTCATGGCATTCCTGACACTGACCTTGACATGGCTGGGCGGCACCTTCTTTTCCGTGTTTTCCGCGCTGATCGGCCTGTTGATTTTCTATGAGTGGTCCACAATTACAGCAGTCAAACAGGATCGGGCGAATGCGATCTATGGCTGGGTAGCACTGCTCGTCATCTGCCTTCTCGTCTCGGTGTTTGCATTTCTGTGGGCGTTCGCTGCACTTGTGATCTTTACCGCAGCAGCGTGGGTCTGGGCGAAGGTTCGGCAACAACGCTACTGGTTGCCGATGGGCATCTTCTACGCTGGCTTTAGCGCTTTGTCTCTGGCGTCGATTCGCGGAGACGATACCGCTGGGCTGATAGCCATGCTCTTCGTGTTTGCGATTGTCTGGACAACGGACATATCGGCCTATTTTGTAGGTCGTGCAGCGGGTGGTCCCAAGTTGGCACCGCGCATTTCGCCCGGAAAAACATGGTCTGGCGCTATCGGCGGCGCGTTTTTTGGCACGCTGGCCGGTGTCGGCGTTTACATGCTCAACTACCCATTCCTGGGTATATCCATTGTCATTCTGGCACTGTCGCTTTCGGTCTTCAGCCAGATCGGGGATTTGTTTGAATCGTTTATCAAAAGACGTTTCAGCGTCAAAGACTCAGGACATATGATTCCCGGTCACGGCGGCATCATGGATCGGGTGGACGGGCTGGTGTTTGCATGTTTTGCTGCCTTTCTCGTCGCCAGCGTCCTGGATTACATTTTCCATGGCGGCGCTCTTCCCATCGCAGCAACGTTGCTGAACCCATAACCGCGTGGAAAACATAAACAGCTTGGCCATAATCGTGCTAGGATGTTTGTAACGACAAATCTGGATACATGCATGGACAGTCTGCTGCAGCTTTTGGGCCTGTTTACCGGGTACATAGTCCCGTTTTTGATCGTGCTGACACTTCTAGTGTTTGTGCATGAGATGGGTCATTACCTCGTCGGCCGCTGGTCCGGTATCAAGATTCTGGCGTTCTCGGTTGGGTTTGGTCCGGAAATCCTTGGCTTTACCGATAAGCACGGGACTCGCTGGAAGCTCAGTGCCATTCCCCTTGGCGGTTACGTCAAGTTTTTCGGTGACGAAGACGCGGCCAGCACGCCGGACTACCGACGGCTAGACACCTATTCAGACGACGACCGCAAACGCACCTTTCTGGCTGCGGCCCTCTGGAAGCGGGCGGCAACCGTTGCGGCTGGCCCCATCGCCAATTTCCTCCTTGCTATCGCTATTTTCGCGGTGATGTTCTCCATCTATGGCAAGTCGGTCGCCGATCCCATCGTGGCCGAGGTCCAGCCGAACAGTGCTGCGGCTGCCGCAGGCGTCACTCCCGGGGATCTTCTGTTGAAACTGGACGGTGAGCGCGTCTCGACGTTTGACGATGTTCGTCGCTACGTCAGCGTCCGGCCGGAGATGCCCATTGTCGTGACTGTGCGCCGCAGCGGAGCTGATATCGACTTGCCGATGGTGCCGCAGCGCACGGAAATTACCGATCAGTTCGGCAATAAGATGGAAATGGGCATTATCGGTATCGTCACCAATCAGGAAAAGGGAAATTTCCGCGTTGAGCGCTACGGACCCGTCGAAGCTATTGGGCAGGGCGCCTTACAGAGCTGGCATATCGTTACCGGCACATTCGATTATCTCTCCAATCTGGTTATGGGACGCATGAAGGCCGACCAGCTTGGAGGGCCGATCCGGGTCGCGCAGGCATCCGGGCAGATGGCCACGCTAGGCGTTGCTGCGCTGCTGCAACTGGCTGCGGTTCTCTCTGTATCGATTGGCTTGTTGAATCTCATGCCGGTGCCGGTTCTGGACGGTGGTCATCTGATGTTTTACGCCATAGAAGCCGTTCGCCGGAAGCCTGTGGGACCGGCTGCACAGGAAATTGCGTTTCGGATTGGTATGGCTATGGTCTTGTCACTGATGGTCTTTTCGACCTGGAATGACGTGTCGAGGTTCTTCCAGTAGGCGGCTTTATCCACAGGCCGAACGAGTTTGCTGACTGGTTCTGCAAACTTCGCTTGGATTGAAACGGTTTATTAACGATAATTCCACGCAGTAGTGTCCGTTTTGACACTGTGCGTTTTGAAGTAAACAGAAATTAACGCGCTCCCTTGCTTGTATGTAAAAAGCAGTTAAAACGGCAAGCGTGACCGGAGTCGGTAAGAGTTCGCTACGGGACATTGGGAAAAAGGTAAAAAGTGAACATGAAAGCTGGTTCAAGATTTTTGAACGCTGTGTCGGCGGTTGCTCTGTCTGCTGGTGTTGTCGCAACAGGCTCCACTGTCGTAACGCTGGCCAGTGCCACTGCAGCGCAAGCAGCCGTAATTCAGCGCGTCGATGTGCGTGGCGCCACACGGGCCAGCTCGGAAACGGTTCGCGCAAACATCACCATTGTCCCCGGTAAGACATTCAGCAACAGCGACATCGACGAATCGGTCCGCCGGTTGTTCTCCACCGGGTACTTCTCCGATGTCCGTATTACGGTGTCCGGCAGTACGCTTGTCGTGTCGGTTTCCGAAAACAAGCTGGTCAATCAGGTCGTTTTTAACGGCAACAAGAAGATTAAGGACGAGAAGCTTTCGCCGATCGTTAAGACCCAGCCTCTGGGGCCCTACAGCGAGACTGCGTTGCAGGGTGACATTCAGGCCATCCGTGATGCCTACTCAGCCATTGGTCGTAGCGACGTGCAGGTTACAACGCAGGTCGTTCCCATTGGTGAAGGTCGTGTCAACGTAGCGTTTGCGATCAATGAAGGTGAGCGCACGAAGATTTCGTCGATCAACTTTGTCGGTAACGAGGCCTACAGCAATAGCCGTCTGGAAGCTGTGATCGTGACCAAGGAGTCCGGTCTGCTGTCGTTCCTGACGCGCAAAGACGTTTATAGCGAAGAGAAGCTGCGTGCCGACGAAGAACTGCTCCGTCAGTTCTATTACAACCGTGGCTATGCGGATTTCCGCGTTGTGTCCTCGAACGCTGTTCTGGATGAAACGACAAACCAGTACGTTATCACCTACACCCTTGAAGAAGGGAAGCGTTACGACTTCGGCGACGTGAATGTCGAATCTACGGTCGAAGGCGTCAATGCCGATGAATTGAAGGGTCTTGTCGAGACCCGTGCCGGTCGCGTCTACAGTGCGAAGGACGTGCAGGAATCGATCTCGAATATTTCCAAGCGTGTTGCAGCCGAGGGATATCCTTTTGCGCGTGTAACGCCTCGTGGGAACCGCAACTTCGAAACCAATACCATTGCCGTTGATTATCTGGTTGATCAGGGCGAGCGTGCCTATGTCGAGCGCATTGAAATTCGCGGTAATACGCGTACGCGCGATTACGTTATCCGTCGCGAGTTCGATATGAGCGAAGGCGATGCTTTCAACCAGGAAATGATTGCGCGCGCCAAGCGCCGCCTGGAAGCACTGGGTTACTTCTCGTCCGTGAACATCACGACGGCGCAGGGGTCTGCCGGTGACCGTGTCGTTATCGTTGTAGACGTACAGGATCAGTCGACCGGTTCGTTTGGTATTGGTGCAGGTTACGCAACGGGCAACAACAGTGGCGTGCTGCTGGAAGCCTCGGTTGAAGAAAAGAACTTCCTTGGTCGCGGTCAATTCATTCGTGTTGCCGCCGGTGGCGGCAAGGATACACGTACGTACAACGTATCCTTTACCGAACCCTACTTCCTTGGTTACCGTCTGGCCGCTGGCTTTGACGTGTTCGCAAACGAAAACGACTATGAAGACAACTACAGCTACGAGGATCGTGGTTTCAGCTTGCGCGTCACTGCGCCAATCACGGAAAAGCTGTCGACCACGCTGCGTTACAACTACACGAGCCTGGAATACAAAACCGGCAACCTGACGACGGTTTCAACGCCGTTCCGCAATCTGGTCGGCCGTGATCTGGTTCGTTCGTCGGTATCGCAGAGCTTCACCTACAACACGCTTGACGACGCGACATTGCCTCGCGAAGGCATCATTGCGACGTTCACACATGAATTTGCTGGCTTGGGCGGAGACTCCGATTTCTACAAGATCAGCGGTAAGGCGAAAATCTTCCAGTCCTTGAACGATGAAGCCGATATCATCGGTTCGTTGTCGGGAAGCGCCGGACATGTATTCGCGACAAACGACAATCTCTATGTCTACGACCAATTCATGATTGGCGGCAACGAGGTTCGCGGGTTTGAGCGTAATGGTATTGGTCCGCGTATTCTAAGCTCGAATGGTGTAGCATTGAGAGATGCTGTCGGTGGTACGACCTATTTCGCAGCGTCGGCTGAGGCGACTTTCCCAATTCCAGGGATTGCTCGTGATGCCGGTTTCCGCGGCGCCGTTTTTGCTGATGCGGGTACGCTCTACGGCAACGATACGGTTATCGGAAGCGACACGCTGGTTGGTAGTAGCAGTGCGTTGCGTGCATCCGTCGGTCTTGGTGTAATCTGGGCGTCGCCATTCGGTCCGCTTCGTTTCGATTACGCATTCCCGATTGCGAAGGAAGATTACGACAAGACGCAGAACTTCAAGTTCGGCATGTCCTCGCAATTCTAATGAGGCAGTCCAGAACTGCGTTGTAACTGTTCTGGAGTGTCCGGTGCATGGAATACAATAGCTTTTTTCCGCCTCGCCAAGGCGTAACTTTGTCCGAGTTGGCGGCTCATATTGGCGCGGAGTTAAGTGATAACAGTGCGGCCTCGGTTGTTATAACCGGGGTGGCTCCTATCGCCCGGGCTCAACCGGGCGAAGTCTGCTACGTTTTGTCTCGGCGCAACAGAGATGAACTGAAGACGTGCAACGCGTCGGCAATTATCTGTGACGAGTCACTCTCCAGTATCATGCCGGAAGGCGTACCTCTTCTCCTCACTGCGCGTGCCCATACTGCTTTTGCTGTGGCAGGTGCGTATTTGTATGAAAGTGCAATGCGGCCAGCCGTCATCGGGGAGGCAATGATCTCGCCGCAGGCGTTTATTGATCCGACCGCCGTGCTTGAAGATGGGGTGCATGTCGAACCTTTCGCGACCATTGGCCCACATGCGGAAATTGGTCGGGGTACACGAGTTGGCGCATCTGCTGTGATTGGCGAGGGCGTGCGTATCGGTCGCAACTGCACCATTTCACCCAATGTCAGTGTCCTCTGCGCCTATATCGGAGATCACGTTATCCTCCATCCCGGTGCGAGGATTGGTCAAGACGGCTTCGGGTACGCCCCTGGACCCCGGGGCGGGATGATCAAGATTGTTCAGATTGGCCGAGTCATCATACAAGACCATGTGGAGATCGGTGCGAATACCACCATAGACCGTGGAACGATGGACGATACCGTTATTGGCGAAGGGACCAAGATCGACAACCAGGTTCAGATTGGTCACAACGTCCAGATCGGTCGCTCATGCGGCATCGTTGCAAAGGTTGCAATTGCCGGTAGCACCCGGATTGGTAACGGTGTCATGATTGGTGGCGCGGCGGCAATTAACGGTCATATCTCGCTTGGCGATGGGGTACAGATTGCAGCCATGAGCGGCGTTGTATCCAATGTGCCGGCCGGGGAGAAATATGGTGGTATTCCCGCCAGACCGATGCGGGATTTTCTCAGAGACATTGCGGAGATCGCGATGCGTTCCAGTAATAAATCGAAAAAGACGGAAGGTCGCAATGACTAACGATGTGAAAACAGCCTTGGCGACGGCGGATATACGTGAAATATTGACACTGCTGCCGCATCGTTATCCTTTCCTCCTGGTGGACCGGATTATCGAGATTGACGGTGATGAATCTGCCATTGGGATCAAGAATGTAACGGCCAATGAGCCGCATTTCATGGGTCATTTTCCTGAGCAACCAATCATGCCCGGTGTTCTTTTGGTCGAAGGAATGGCGCAGACTGCAGGCGCTATTTGTGCGCGAAAGACAGGCGATGGAACCAATCTTGTCTACTTCATGACGATTGATAATGCCCGTTTCCGCAAACCTGTGGTTCCCGGTGACCGGGTAGAGTTTCATGTCAAAAAACAGAAGCAGCGCGGCAGTATCTGGAAGTTTCATTGCGATGCAAAAGTTGACGGGCAATTGGTAGCAGAAGCTGATATCGGGGCGATGATTGTCGCAAGAGAAGATAGCTAAATATGATTGCTGCGAGTGCAAAAATTCATCCGCTTTCCGTTGTCGAAGATGGTGCGGAAGTCGGTGAGAACGTCGTCATTGGTCCTTTCTGCCACGTTGGCCAGAAAGTTGTTCTTGGTGATAAAGTAGAGCTTCTAAGCCACGTGGTTGTCATCGGCAGAACCCAGGTCGGGAGCGGAACGAAGATTTTTCCCTCGGCGGTCATTGGCGGAGACTCGCAAAGCGTTCATCATAGCGCGGAGAATACGCTGCTGAAGATTGGCAGCAATTGCACGATCCGCGAAGGCGTAACGATGAACACCGGAACGGTGGAGCATGGCGGCGAAACCGTGGTTGGAAACAACAACCTCTTCCTCGCCTACGCCCATGTCGCGCATGATTGCCGGCTTGGCAACAATATCATTCTATCCAACAACGTTATGCTGGCGGGTCACGTCACCGTGGGTGATCGCGCAATCCTTGGTGGCGGTTGCGCCGTTCACCAGTTTACCCGGGTGGGCAATAATGCATTTGTTGGTGGCTTGTCGGCGGTCAGCTATGATCTGATACCCTATGGAATGCTGAACGGAAATCCGGGGGTTCTCGGTGGTTTGAACATTGTCGGCATGACCCGTCTGGGTTTTGAAAAGCCTGTTCTGCATACCGTTCGTCGGGCTTACAAGCAGATCTTTGAGGGTCCAAAGTCCATTCGTGAAAATGCCGCCGCTGTCCGCGACACATACCTTGATTGCCCCCCCGCGCTCGAAATTCTGGATTTCATAGCCCACGAAGGGGACCGGGCCCTGTCGTCGCCAAACAGGAAGCGATAGATGGAACGGGAGGCGGGGCCGGAGTCACGTCGCCTTGGGATCATTGCCGGAAGTGGATTTCTTCCCCTATACGTCGCTCAGGCGGCAAGGGCCAATGGGGAAAATCCGTTCATCATCGCCTTGAAAGACGAGGTAGACCGGGACTGGGGTGATTTCCAGCATGTGAGTGCTGGGATTGGTGATTTTGCAGCCATCCGAACGATTTTCGCCGAGCACTCCATTGATCGTGTCGTGCTCTCGGGCGCGGTGCAGCGCCGTCCCCATTGGAAAGACATTCGGCCTACGCTGCGCACCCTCCGCAAGATCCCGTCGGTTCTGGCGACCTTGCTGGCCGGGGGTGATGACAGTGTTTTAAAGATGGCCATTGAATTGATTGAGGCGAGCGGCGCAAGGGTCATTGGCGTCCACGAAATTGTCCCCGAACTTCTGGCAGAGATTGGTCCGCTGGGAACGCATCAGCCGAACACTTTCGACTTGAACGATATTCGGGTGGCGGCAAGCGCAGCCGATGCGATTGGCAAGCTTGATATCGGGCAGGGGGCAGTGGCAGTTGGGGGGCGGGTTGTCGCTCTTGAGGGGCCGGAGGGCACGGATGCCATGTTGCAGCGGGTCGCTGAGCTGAAAGCGTCCGGACGTATCCCTGCACACCGGAAAGGTGTGCTGGTAAAGCTCTGCAAGACGAACCAGGATATGAGAGCGGATTTGCCGTCTATCGGGCCATCGACCATCGCGGGCGCGGAAGCAGCTGGCCTTGCTGGGATTGCCGTTGAGGCGGGAAGGGCGCTTGTGTTGGAGCGCGAGACGACTGTGGCCGCTGCCAACGCAGACAATGTGTTCCTGACAGGTATTGAACGAGGCAAACTATGACGTCTCAATCGCTAAAGGTTGCAGTGATCGCTGGCGAGGTGTCCGGCGATTTGCTGGGTGCAGACCTGATCGCATGTATAAAGGAACAATGCGAGGGTGATGTTTCGGTTGTGGGCGTTGGGGGAGACGCGATGACTGCACAAGGGTTGCGGTCGTTGTTTGATTACTCTGAGTTGTCCATCATGGGCATATCGCAAGTTCTGGCAAAGTTGCCGTCTCTCTTGAAGCGTATCAAGCAAACCGCTGATTTCTTGGTAAATGAAAAGCCGGATGTTCTGGTGATCATCGATAGTCCTGACTTTACCCATCGCGTTGCAAAGCGGGTAAAGAGCAAACTACCAGATCTACCGGTGATCAATTATGTTTGCCCAAGCGTATGGGCATGGAAGCCCGAGCGGGCACCCCGTATGCGCAGCTATGTTGATCATGTGTTGGCTTTGCTTCCCTTTGAGCCGGAGGCTATGCGTGCTTTAAACGGCCCGCCGACTACCTATGTGGGCCATCGCTTGACCAACGACACAGCGTTGTTGAGGGCACGAGATGAGAATGCATCGCGAGCGCCTCAAACAGATAAAGTCTGCTTACTGCTCCCCGGTTCAAGACGAAGCGAGATAGACCGCCTGCTTCCGGTCTTTGGTGATGTTGTGGCGCAGTTGAGTCAGCGTCGACCAGATATACATTTCGTTCTTCCCGCTGTTCCCAGGCAGGAGCAGCGTGTGCGGGAACTCGTGGAATCCTGGAGCGTAAAACCCGACATTGTTGTGGGGACTGAGGAAAAGTGGAAGGCGTTTGCGCAGGCGGATGCAGCCATTGCTGCGTCTGGGACGGTTATTCTGGAACTGGCACTAACGGGAATCCCTGTCGTCTCCGTGTATAAGGTCGACTGGTTGATCAAGCTTATGCACATGAGGATCAATATCTGGACCGCAGCACTTCCGAACCTCATTGCTGATTACACCATCATTCCTGAATATGTGAATGAGGTTGTGCGTCCGGGTAGTCTTTTGCGCTGGGTTGAGAAACTGGTGGATTCGACCGATCAACGTCGAACCATGGTGAACGGCTATCGAGATGTTTGGGATCGAATGCAGACGGAGCGTCCACCGGGAGCCACTGCAGCGGCAATTGTTTTGGACTATGCAAACAAAAAACCCGGTCATCTCTGACCGGGTTTTTGTTCTTATCGTTCCGCAACGGGGATGTAATCCCGTTTCGGCTCGCCAACGTAGAGCTGGCGTGGGCGGCCAATGCGCTGTTCAGGGTCTTCAATCATCTCGTTCCACTGTGCAATCCAGCCAACAGTCCGGGCCAGCGCGAACAACACGGTAAACATTGTGGTGGGGAAGCCGAGCGCCTTCAGCGTGATTCCCGAGTAAAAGTCGATGTTGGGGTACAGTTTCTTCTCGATGAAATACTCATCAGTCAGTGCGATACGCTCCAGCTCCATGGCCACAGCAAGCAATGGATCATCGTTATGGCCCAGTTCCGCCAGCACTTCGTGTGTTGTTTTCTGCATGATCTTGGCGCGCGGATCGTAGTTCTTGTAAACACGATGGCCAAAACCCATAAGCCGGAACGGATCGTTCTTGTCTTTCGCCTTGGCGATATATTCCGGGATACGATCGACTGAACCGATTTCCGCCAGCATATTCAGTGCTGCTTCGTTCGCGCCGCCATGGGCCGGACCCCAGAGGCAGGCAATGCCAGCCGCAATGCACGCAAACGGGTTTGCGCCGGACGAGCCCGCAAGGCGCACGGTCGACGTCGAAGCATTCTGCTCGTGGTCAGCGTGAAGGATGAAAATTCGATCCATGGCGCGCGCCAGCACCGGATTGACGACGTACTCTTCGCACGGAACCGCAAAACACATGCGCAGGAAGTTTGAGGCGTAGTCGAGATCATTCTTTGGATACACGAATGGCTGGCCGACATGGTACTTGAATGCCATCGCTGCAAGCGTCGGCATTTTTGCAATCATGCGAAGGCTGGCAACCATGCGCTGGTGCGGGTCGGTAATATCCGTCGAGTCATGGTAGAAGGCCGAAAGTGCCCCCACACAACCGCACATGACAGCCATGGGATGTGCGTCACGGCGGAAGCCCGTGAAGAAGCGGGACATCTGCTCATGGACCATGGTGTGGTGTGTGACGCGATGATCAAAATCGCTTTTTTGTGTCTTGTTCGGCAGTTCGCCGTAGAGCAGCAGATAGCAGACTTCGAGAAAATCGCCACGCTCGGCCAATTGTTCGATTGGGTAGCCCCGATGCAGGAGAACGCCTTCGTCACCGTCGATATAGGTAATCTTTGATTCACAGGACGCAGTGGAGGTGAAACCGGGGTCATAGGTAAACGCTCCGGTCTGCTTGTACAGCGTGCCGATGTCTACGACGTCGGGGCCAATCGAGCCAGATCGTACAGGCAGTTCCACAGACCGCTCGTCCAATGTGACGCTTGCGCTTTTAGTTGTCATGAAGACCCTCCGTTTAGAGCAACCGGCGTTAGCACGCCGTATTTGGAACGTTGGAATTTGCTATCTGATTTCGGCTGTCATGCCAAGCGGCGAAAGGGTTTAACGCTGACTTACCTCCGATGCGGTTGGTGATAAAACAGGCACATTCCCCTTGCGCCCTACACCCTTTCCTTACACTACTGTATATAATAGACATGACTAATGAAAAGCGGAAGGCAGGAATCAGGCTGCTATCGGGGTGGGTGACCGGTGCCTAAATCTGAGCAAATTGCCGATATGCCGGATTGCTTGCGCGTCGCGTCTCCCGCTGCGCAAACGGCAAAAGCTCCCCAGTTTCAGGCTGGCGATGCCGAGGAGCCTCCAGATGCTGTCCCCTATGGCGCGTGGTCGACAACGTTGCGATTCTGGTATTCGCAGGAGATCGACTACGGGCACAGGTTTCTGTTCATCCCCTTTTGGCTAGGCCTTGGTGCATTCTGGTGGTTTGCGCTTTTAAATCCGCCGAAGATATTCATTGTGACGGCATTGGCATGCGCTGTCGGCATGGCTGCTATTAGACGGACGCATACCGATGGGTTTATTCATGCCTGTTTGATTTCTGTAATATTGTTTCTGCTGGGCGCGGCCTTGGCTATGTTTCAAACCCATCGCTCGTCGACCGTCATTCTCGATCAGTCTGTGACAACTCTTGTATCCGGGTTTGTCACAGCGCGGGAAATCGATGAGCGTGGACGTATCCGGTATACAGTGACACTGACCGAGACTGATGATCCGGTTTTGAAACGATTGCCGAGTTCAGCCACGCTGATCGCACGTACACGCCATGATCCCGTTGACATTGGTGGAGGGATTACTGGACGAGCGCGTTTGTCACCGCCGTCCGGGCCAGCACTGCCTGGACTGAACGATTTCGCGTTTGCGAGTTTCTTCCGGGGCATTGGTGCTGTCGGCTACTTCTATGGTGCGCCGAAAGCCAAACCCGTTGCAAGGAATGCCACCGTCTTTAGACATGCGCTGGAAGACATGCAGGCTCGTGTTCAAGGTATGCGGATTGCGATTGGAGATCGTATTCGCGGAACGATCGGTGGGGATGCTGGCGCGATTGGTGCAGCGCTGATCACCGGAGAAGAGCGCTCTATCAGCCGTGATGCGCTGAGTGCGCTCCGTGACTCTGGTCTGGCGCATGTTCTGGCGATCTCAGGGCTTAACATGGCTCTGGCCGCTGGGACCTTTCTCGTTGGCGCGCGCGCTGTACTCAGCTGCATTCCGGGGTTGGCGCACCGGTTTTCTATTAAAAAAGTTGCGGCCATCGGCGCACTCATTATGGTAACGGCATACATTCTGATTTCCGGAGCCGCAGTGTCAGCAGTGCGAGCCTGGATCATGATCTGTATCATGCTGATCGCCACGCTGTTTGATCGCCCATCGATCAGCCTGCGCAACGTCGCTCTATCAGCCATCATTATCCTCGTTATCACGCCCTCGGCGGTCACCGGCCCGGGCTTCCAGATGTCATTTGCAGCAACGCTCGCGCTTGTCGCCGGATATGCGCGGTGGCGTATTAGTGAGCCAGCTGAGGGAACTTCACAACATTTGCCGCGCCTCTTTCAGGTGTTGCGGACAGTCAAAATTGCAGCGGCAGGACTGTTCATCAGTTCGCTCATCGGAGGCGTATCTACTTTGATCTACGCAGCCGGTTATTTCCACAGCATCCCTGCGTACGGTTTGGTTGGTAACGTCGTAACGATGCCGTTGATCAGCATTGTCATCATGCCTTGCGCGCTGATAGCGATGCTGTTGATGCCGCTTGGACTGGATACCTATCCGCTTCTCCTGATGGGCGCTTGTCTAGACATGGTGCTGCTCGTCGCGCTGGAAGTAGCGTCGTGGGGCGGACAGACATTGACAGGACGAATCCCCGCTCTCGCCTTCTTTTTCATCGGTACCGGCGGCATTGTTGCGTGCCTTTTTCGGACGCGCCTTTCGCTGATAGGCGTGGCAATGATCCTGTCTGGTATCCTGGCGCTGATTCTCAGTGCGCGTGCCGAACGCCCCCATGTTCTGGTATCGGAGGATGGAAAGCTGGTTGGTTATCTCAACGACGCCGGGATCGCCACCAACCGGTCCAAACCGCCGGAATTCATCTACGACCAGTGGCGCAAAGCGCTGATTATTGAGGAGACTTTTGCACCTGTTGTTCAAACGGCAACCGGCATCATTGTTTCGTCAGCAAAGTCAAAGGAAAGGCTTACTCTGTCGCAGCGTGATATTCAGATTATCCGAAAAGACATCGCGGCTGTGTTCGAAAAAGGTCCTACCCGATCCTTCACCTGCGCTAAAAACCTTTGGTGCGCCGGTATCACCGAGCGCTCCACTAAAATTATCTGGTTCGAGCAGCCTGCTTTGGCTGACACTGCCTGTGATCTGGCAGATATTGCCGTTACCCCATCGATGTTACGAATGAATAAGTGCCGCACAGGTGCAAAACTCATTAGCGGTCGAACGCTTCGACAAACGGGAGCGCTGGAAATTTACGCGGGAACTTCCGCGAACGGTCGAGCCCAACTTCATATAATACCAGCAATCCAATCGCTGAACCGACCGTGGAACCGCCACAGAGCGTATGACTGGCGTACCAACAGCTATGTTGAGCAAGGGGAAGGTGAGCAGGAGAAGGCTGAACTGTCTCCTGCTCCAACCTTTAGTGATATCGACGCACCAGACCCACAAGCTTACCCTGAACCTTGACGCGATTGGCGTCTAAAACACGGGTCTCGTAGGCAGGATTGGCTGCTTCGAGTGCAATCTCGGAGCCCTTACGGCGGAAACGCTTCAGCGTCGCCTCTTCCTCATCTACCAGGGCAACGACAATTTCACCCGGGCTGGCATTGCTGCCATTGCGAATAATGACGGTGTCGCCATCAAGAATACCGGCGTCAATCATTGAATCGCCTTTAACTTCCAACGCGTAGTGCTCTCCAGGACCAACCATTTCGAGCGGCACGACGATGTCATGTGTGATATTCTGAATGGCGGAAATGGGAACACCTGCTGCAATGCGACCCATGACAGGCAATGAAACCGATCCCGCAGAGGTGCTATCGGTCTTCGGTGTGT
Organism: Rhizobium sp. CFBP 8762; assembly: GCF_014841565.1. Classification (GTDB taxonomy): domain Bacteria; phylum Pseudomonadota; class Alphaproteobacteria; order Rhizobiales; family Rhizobiaceae; genus CFBP-8762. Next base: position 136,462 of record NZ_JACYUD010000006.1, on the reverse strand, counting down.
CCTTCTTGTCCGGCTGAGAGGCCACCACCGAAAGCGACGGTGCGGTGGGGGCAGGGCGGGTATAGGCTTCGGGCAATTTAATGATTTCCAGAGCACGCGCTCTGTTTGGCAACCGACGGATAAACCCGCGCTCTTCCAAAGCCGTGACAAGCCGGTGAATGCCTGATTTCGAAGCCAGATCCAGTGCAATCTTCATTTCATCGAACGATGGCGATACGCCCGACTCCTTAACTTTCTCATGGATAAAGAGCAAAAGTTCCTGCTGCTTGCGCGTCAACATATCTCAGCCTCCTGAATCGCGAACCATACATGAAATGAACTCTATATGTTCCATCTGTGTTCCGCAAGTATTTAAATCATCGCTTATATTGAAAACGAATGTTTTATACGGAAAATGGTGCAGGAATCGCCCTGAGCCAGCGCGGTTTCAAAGGGCGCACGTACCAGCAAGCAGTCGGCATGCGCGAAAATGCGCATCATAGACGAGTCCTGCGGTAGAAACGGCGTTGCAATCCCTCTGCCGCTCGAATCACTGGTCAGCCATGACCGGATATAATCCTGCCGGCCATCGTTTGCCGGCAGATCGATACCGGCAACTGCCTGCTGCAAGCGGTTGATGCCCGGAAGGGATCCCACTCTGCGAATAAGAGGTTCCAGAAAGAGATAACTGCAAACGAGGCTGGAGGCAGGGTTGCCCGGCAGACCCAGAACGTGCATGCCATCAAGCTTGCCAACCATAAGCGGTTTGCCCGGCCGCATGGCGATGCGCCAGAAATCGAGGGTCATTCCAAGTTGACGCAGCGATGATTGTACGAGGTCATGATCCCCGACAGATGCGCCACCCAACGTTACCAATATATCGACGTTCTGCGCCTGTGCGTTTCCGACGGACGCCATGATAGCGTTGGTTCGATCCGGGCAAATGCCAAGATCGACGACATTCGCGCCTGCCTCCCGTGCAATTTCGGCAACGCCATAGGTGTTGGATCCGATGATCTGGCCGGGTCCCAATTGGCTTCCGGGTGACAAAAGTTCGTTACCGGTCGCCAGAATTCCCACTATGGGTTTGCGATACACGGAAACGCGCGGGTAATTCATTGCCGCAGCGAGCGTTAAATGGCCGGCATCCAAAATCTGTCCCTGCCTCAGCAGGACTTGATCCTGCCTGAAATCCTGACCCTTTGGACGAATGTTGCGGCCCTTCACGGGGAGCGAGGTCGCCGTAATGGTCCCATCTGGATTGACGACAGCATTTTCCTGAATTAGCACAGTGTCAGCACCGTCAGGGACCGGAGCGCCGGTGAAAATGCGAATGGCCTCACCCGACCCAAGGCTCTGTGGTGCAGCCAAGCCCGCGGCGGCCTCGCCAGTGACACGAAGCGGCAGGCCGCTTTCAAGATCGTCACCACGGACTGCATAGCCGTCCATCGCGGAGTTATCGAACGGCGGTTGCGTGAGTTTGGCAGAAAGGTCGCTTGCAAGCACCCGCCCTCCCGCATCATGCAAGGATACCAATTCTGAGCCCGTTTTCGGGGATCCGCTGTGCAGCAAGCGGGACAGTGCTTCAGCGACCGGTAAAAGCCCGGTCATGGAGACTGGTTCCGGACAAAATCGCCGGATTTGCCGCCACTCTTGGTAGCCAGTTGAATGCCGCCAATTTCCATCTCGCGGTCTGCAGCCTTTGCCATGTCGTAGATTGTCAGGCAGGCAATACTGACAGCGGTCAGGGCTTCCATTTCTACGCCGGTCTGGCCTTTCAGCTTCGCCAATGCGGCCACACGCAACCCGGGCAGCTCCTCATCCGCTTGAATATCGACTGTGACTTTGGTCAGCATGAGTGGATGACAAAGCGGGATCAGCGACGCCGTTTGTTTGGCTGCCATAATTCCGGCAATTCGCGCGGTGGCAATCACATCGCCTTTCCTGGCATTGCCGTCCTGAATCATGGCCAAGGTTTCGGCATGCATTTTCACGTAGCCAGTAGCGGTCGCGATCCGTACGGTATCGCCCTTTTCGCTGACATCCACCATGTGCGCCTGGCCGGTGTCATCAATGTGCGTCAGCCGGGCGCTCGTCATTGAGCAGGCTCGGTAGCGTGGCCGGTCAGCAACTGGCGGGTAGCAGACGCGACATCGGCCTGGCGCATCAAGCTTTCGCCCACCAGAAACGTTGTGATACCACTGACAAGCAGCCTTTGGCAGTCTTCGTGGGTGAAAATCCCGCTTTCCCCGACAAGCAGCCGCTCCGGCCCTACCATGTGGGAGAGGGTCTCGCTGACAGCCAGGTCAACCTCGAATGTACGCAGGTTTCTGTTGTTGATGCCAATCAGTGGCGATTTCAGCTTCAGCGCCCGTTCCATCTCATCAGCATCGTGCACCTCGATCAGCACATCCATACCGAGAGCCATGGCCTCGTCCTCAAGCTCTTCCGCTTCGTCATCGGTCAGGCTTGCCATGATCAGCAAAATGCAATCTGCGCCCCAGGCTCTTGCCTCGTGAACCTGATAGGGATCGAACATGAAGTCCTTGCGCAGGGCTGGCAAGCGACACGCAGCGCGTGCTGCGCGCAAAAATTCGGGTGAACCCTGGAAGCTTGGGCCGTCGGTCAGCACCGAAAGACACGCGGCACCACCGTCTTCATAGGCTTTTGCGAGAGATGGCGGATCAAAATGCTCACGGATCAAACCCTTGGACGGGCTGGCTTTTTTGATCTCCGCAATCAATCCAAATTTTCGCTGCTCGAACCTGTCGGTGAGGGCTTTCATGAAGCCCCGGGGCGCTGTCTGGTCAGCGCTCATGGCCTTCAGCTCCTCCAGTGGCACAGCGGATTTGGCTGCTTCGATCTCTTCGCGCTTGTAGGCTTCGATTTTGCGGAGAATATCGGTCATTGCCAGTCCTTAATCTGCGAGATTGGAAACAGCGACAAGGCGCTGCAACGCCGTGTTTGCCGCGCCACTGTCCACCGAAAAGCGGGCGAGGTCCATCGCTTCTATCAGTGATTGGCTTTTACCTGCGATGACAAGTGCTGCGGCGGCATTGGCGAGCGAGATATCGAGGTAGGGCATCCGGGCACCGTCAAGCACCGCTTGCAGCGTGGCGGCATTGTGTGCGCCGTCACCGCCTCTTAACTGAGGCAGCTCGACCTGCGGCAGACCGAAGTCCTCCGGCGTTACAGTGAATGTCCGGATATGCCCGTCTTCCAAGGCAGCGATCTGCGTGGGCCCAGTTGTCGTAATTTCATCCAGACCATCGCCATAGACGACCCAGACTCGGGTCGATCCCATATCTTTCAAGACCTCGGCCACAGGCACCAGCCATTCTGGCGCATATACACCGATGAGCTGCTGTTTCACACCGGACGGGTTCGACAGCGGACCCAGCAGGTTGAAGATTGTGCGAGTCCCCAATTCCACCCGTGCCGGCCCAACATGGCGCATGGCGGAATGGTGTTTTTGGGCGAACATGAAGCCGACGCCCGCTTCCTCAATGCAACGGGTAATCAAGGCAGGTTCAATGTCGAGCTTGACGCCCAGACAGGAAAGCGCATCCGCTGTGCCCGATTTGGAGCTTAGGGCGCGGTTGCCGTGCTTGGCGACTGGCACACCAGCACCCGCCACAATCAAGGCTGCAAGCGTCGAAATGTTGTAGGTATGGGCACCGTCGCCCCCCGTGCCGACAATGTCGATAGCATTCTCAGGTGCGTTAACCGGCAGCATTTTGGCGCGCATTGTGCTGACCGCACCGACGATCTCATCGACCGTTTCGCCCCGGACACGCAGCGCCATGAGGAAGCCGCCAATCTGCGCGGGCGTTGCTTCGCCCGACATGATGATATCGAACGCCTGACGCGCCTCATCCCGCGACAACGATTGCCCGTTGGCAGCCTTGGCAATGAATGGCTTCAATTCGGGCATGGGGTCCTGTTCCCTTCTACCGGGCGGCCATGGTTGCGTCTGCAAGCGGGCGATTGACGCTGACGCTGTAGCTGGTCTCCAACTGGTCCACCATCTGGTCGAGAATGTCATCACCACTGGCACGGGCAGCTGCTTCGATCTGTGCATCGCTGTTGTCAAGCGCGTCAGTTGCCGTGTCGAAGGCGACGTCTGTGACCTTGAACAATATCTGTCCGTCACCATCCATGCCCGCAGCGTTGCCAACCAGTCCGTTCGGACCTGCGAAAGCAGCGCGGATTGCGGCTGGGCTTAACGCTGCATCCTGTGTGCCGCGGCGCAAGCCTACTTTGGTTTCAACAGCCAGACCCATGTCTGTCGCGATGGCCACCAAGGTTTCGCCTCCGCTGACGCGTGCTTTCAATTCAAGAGCCCGTGCCTCCAGGGCCTTTGTCTGCTGCTCGGCCGTCCAGTCAGTCAAAACGCGGTCCCTTGCTTCCGCAAGCGTGCGGTCACGCGCCGGTGTGGAATCGTTGACCTCCAGCCAGAGATAGCCTTCACGGCCGATATTGATAACCGTCGGGTCACCGCCAACATCGGCCTTGAACGCATCTGCTAGTACCGTCTGGCGTTCGGGCAGATCGGCAACTTCGTCATCATCCGGTGTCTTTCCGGTCGCATCGATGGCTTCAACGGTTACCGCTTTCAGGTTGACCTGACGTGCTGCGTCGACCAGCGAGGCGCCGCCTGCGCGGGCATCTTCAAACTGATCGTGAATTCCAAGAATTTCGTTCTGGGCAAGAGAAAGCGCAAAATCGCGGCGCAACTCTTCCTTCACGTCCTCAAAGCTTTTCACGGTTTCTGGCTGGATGTTGGCAATACGCAAAATCACCGGCCCAAACACGCCGTCAACGACTGGCGTCGTCTGGCCATTCTGTGCAACGGCAAAGGCGGCGTCGGCTACCTTGGGGTCTGGAAGAACGTCCTTTGTAAAGTCACCCAGGCGAACATCGGCAAGAGTTTTACCCTGTTCGGTAACCAGAGCGTCGAATGTCACGCTTCCAGCGTTCAGGCGCGCCAGAGCCGCATCGGCCGCCCCTTTGTCGGGAAAATTGAGCTGTTCAATGGTGCGGGTCGCCGGAGTGCGATAGGCGTCCTTTTGCCGGTCGTAGGTTGCACGCAGGTCTTCATCCGTGGCCTTTGAGAAATCGGCAATGTCCTCCGGCTCCAGCTTCACGTAGGTGAGCTTGCGATATTCCGGGGCGCGGTACGCGGCTTTCTTCGCCTCAAACCATGGTGCCAGCACATCGTCGCCGGGCGCTTTGATCGGATCGATATTGGCGTTGGAAAGCAGTATATAGTCGATGGAGCGCATTTCGTTGCGGAACTGGCGCAGCGCATCGACCATGGCCTTTGGCGGGCTGTAGCCATCCGAAACGGCATCGACAATCTGCTGGCGGACGGCAACCTTGCTGCGGCTGTTGATATAATCGTCCTCACGCAGACCAGCATTCCTCAGGGTGCTGGAAAAAAGCTGGCGATCGAACTGGCCGTTGACGGAGCGAAATGCCGGTTCCTCGGCAATAGTGCGGGCGAGTTGATCCTGCGACAGGCCGAGATTCATATTGCTGGCAAGTTGGTCCAGTGACGCGCCGGCAATCATCTGGGCAATGACCTGCTGATCAATACCAAGCGCGCGCGCCTGATCATGAGTCAGCCGTGTGCCGTACTGGCGGGCCGCAACGGAGAGTTGCCGCTCGTATGCCATACGAAGATCGGTCGTGGACACATCAACATCGCCAACAGAGACCACGGCCTGCGACGTTCCTGTGACGAGTGAGGTCGATACGCCCCAGACGCCGAACGACAGCACGAGAAGGATAAGAAGCCCTTTGACGATCCAGGTCTGGGAAGCTCTTCGCAGGGATTCAAGCATGAGAATGCGTACCTCTTGGCAATGGTCTGGTATGGGCGGTCTGGTCCACGCACAGTCCGCCACAGCGTTCCTTAAATGAAACAGTTCCAGAATTGAAGCTAGGTTTCATCAAAAAGCGTTGACCTTGCGATTTTGCAAAATGCGCATGGCTTCTTATATCAGAAGCATTGACGGCCTGCAGCGGTGCCGCAGTTGCCTTAAGTCGTGCCGTGATGCGTATTCGCGTCACGACGCGTCGGATTTGTTAGCCGGCAACCAAATTTCGTGTGCGACACTGGCATTGTATCCGGTGTCTGTTATTCTTCCAAAGGTCTAACTCAGGCCCGGAAGAGAAAGCTTTTGTAATGTCTTCCATGATCGTCATGATCAATCTGTTCGGCGCGGTCGCGCTGCTTTTGTTTGGGCTGTCCCAGGTCAAAAGAGGCGTAACAGCGGCCTTTGGCGCAAAGTTGCGCACCGGTCTGGCCAGGGGCACCAAAAGCGCTGTCCGATCTTTCGTGTCCGGCTTCGTCGCGACCATCGGTTTGCAAAGTTCAACCGCGACGGCGCTTATGGTTGCGTCGTTCGTGGAGCGTGATTTGATGCGCGGTCGGCGGGCGCAGGTGGTGCTGCTGGGCGCGAATGTGGGCACGGCGGTCACCGCATGGCTTGTCTCGACGGGTATAGTTTGGATATCGCCGCTTCTGTTGCTGGTTGGCATGGTTTTGTACCGCTCTGGCTCTACGGCGCGCAAGGGTGGTGGTTCGGCCCTGATTGGCATTGGCCTCATGCTGCTCTCGCTGGAACTGCTGGGTATTGCCACAGAGCCTATGCGCGATTCGCCTGCGCTCGCAGCATTTTTAACATTGCTGGACAGCGCTTGGCCGGTGGCGCTCATGTTCTCTGCGGTCCTTGCGGTAATTTCGTCGTCGAGCCTTGCTGTCGTAGTGCTTGTCCTGTCCCTGGCATCAGCGGGTATTCTCTCGCCAGCATTGACAATTGTTCTGGTGCTGGGTGCCAATCTGGGCGGGGCTATACCTCCGGTTATTGCGACAGCCAGAAGCTCTGCCTCTGCGCGACGTGTGACGCTTGGTAATCTGCTGGTTCGGACAATCGGCTGTGTGCTGGCCATGCCAATGGCTGGGATCATTTCTGATCTGCTCAACGGGCTACCTTTCCTCAACGCGAAACTGCCGGTTGATTTCCATTTGCTGTTTAATATCAGTGTCGCGATTCTGGCGTGGCCGTTCAGTTCTCCCTTGTCGCGTTTGATGGCGCGGCTGGTGCCCGACGAGCCGAAAAGTGACAACGGGCCGCGCTATCTGGACGAGGATACACTTGCTTCGCCTGTCATGGCTCTTTCAGGTGCTACCCGCGAGGTCCTTCGGGTTGGTGACATCATCGAAAGCATGCTGATCAAGACCATGCATGCGTTCGACCGCAACAACCTGTCGGACATCCATGATATTTCCATGCTGGAAAAACAGGTAGACCGTCTGCAGCAGGATATTAAAATTTATCTGTCGCGTCTGGGCCGGGCGGGATTGGACGAGGAGTTGTCCCAACGCTCGATGGTGATTATCGATTATGCCATCAATCTGGAGCATATCGGCGACATCATTGAAAAGGGAGTCTACGACCATGTGACCAAGAAGGTGCGCCATGGTCTGAAATTTTCCGAGGACGGATATCAGGAACTGCATAAGCTGTTCGACCTCACGATCGACAATCTCAGGATTGCGCAAACAATTCTCGTGACGCGAAATTTCGATCTCGCTCGACAGTTGATGCAGGTGAAGGTGGAGGTACGTCGCATGGAGCGTGTTTCTGCCGCACGCCACCTTGAACGTTTGCGCGATGGGCGCTTGGACAGTCTGCAAACGAGCTCGCTGCATCTGGATATGCTGCGGGACTTAAAGCGCATCAATGCGCATATTGTGTCCGTCGCTCATCCCATTCTGGACGAGAACGGCGTGCTGACCGAAAGCCGTGTCAGTATGCCGAAGTCAGGGTAACAGGTCGTTACGCACAAATGCGTCAAAGCACGGCGTCAGCGTTATACGGCTGTGATTGGGAGTTAGCATCGGTTGGTAGATCGATAATAAGTCCGCGACATTGGTGGTTAGGGGGCAGGTGGGGAGCAGGGCAATATCCACGGCACTGACCGCTGATATGACCGTGTCGTCTGGAGGCGGCACCGCACGAGCAGGATCGGCACCAATGGCAATGTGTTTGGGCGCGTCCCGCTTCATGATCCACGCAAACGGATTTGTAAAGTCGATGGTCATGACGGTCGAAAAGCGCAGGTTTCGTTGCCGTTCGAGCGCATAGAGTGCTGTGACGGCTTCGTCCGCATTCAAAAGCCACATAGCCTGGTAATCAATGTCGCTGAAAAGCAGGAACGACGGTAGGTCTCCTTGCGTCGTCAACGCGGAAAAGGTGCTGCGATGATCGGCGTAGAAGCGCCGCATGGTCTGTGCCCTGTCCAGATGCTCGGACCGCATTCGAACCGCCCCCAGAGTTCGCAGATTTGCTTGCGGCAGAGTCTCGTACCGCAAAACGCCGATGCCGGAACGCGCCGCGTTTTGCAGGATAGTCACCGCATGCGGCAGGGCTATCGCCAGTATGCAGACCGTAGCACCGGCTCTGAGATGCCTCGAACGCTCTCGCAATGACCACGCCAGACCAAGGAGAAGAAGCGGCCACAGGAAAATGAAGGCCTGACTTCCGGTATTCTGACTTTCAAACAGCAGTCCGGCCAGCAGAAACAGAGGCAGCAGAACCAGCAGGCGCGTGTTTCGACGCTGGCCCATGATCAGCAGCACCCAGAAAAGTCCGCCAAGGGCCACGATCATGGCGTTCAATGATGCTGCTTGCAGCAGGCGGCTGCCCAGACCCGAATGGTTGAGCATCAGCAACGCACCGATATCGCGTGCATAGGCTACCGGAATACCGGTGGTAATCTGTAGGACAACCAACGCCGCGAAGAACGCAAAAGCGGACAGGACCGCATCTTTAATGCGCAGAGATCCCGTCAACACTGCGCCGAGGCAGAGAAGCCCACCGGCTACGGCACCGGTGATTTTCACGAGGCAAAGGCTGAGCATGGCGATTGTGATCAGCACGGTTTGCAGGCGCGTAGTCTTCATAAAAAGCAATATGCACGCCAGAACATACAGCAACTGGCACGCCTGCCGGTTGTAAATGCCAAACCCGTCAGCGCCGGGGAAGGGGTAGAAAAAGCCGGTGTTAAACGGCAGCACGGAAAAGAGCAGGAACGGGATCAGCAGCGCAAAAGCTGTCGTATTTGACCGCTTTTGAACATCCGCCAGCACAGCGGCCATGAGCGGAATGGTGACGAGCAGAATGCACCAGCTCGCAAGAAACAGCGGTTGGGCCTTCGGAAAAACGGCCATCAGGCCCGCGTAGAGATAATAGCCAAGCGGTCCAACGGGTGCGAAGAAATCGACAATCGGAATCTGACCGGAATAAATGCGCTGTGCCGCATCCAGATACAGGTATTGATCCCAATACATCGGGCCGAGCGGCACCGGGATTGTAACAACGAGAGCACCGCCAAGCAGCAATGCGGCAACGGCCAGCATAGCAAGGGGTGAGCGCCAATAGGGATGTCGTGTGTCTTCCGAACGTATGTCTGCCGCTTTCATGAGTTTCAATCCATCCCCAGAGCGTCGGAAAATGGCACGCCTTGCCCCCGCCTGTCACCAGCCTCGCGATAGATTGTTTGCAGATACACGTTTCTGATATTACAACGCCCGACGCGTTGATGAACCTGGAGATACCTATGGCCCGTACATGTCTGGCGGTCGTTCTTGCAGCCGGTGAAAGCACAAGGATGAAGTCATCCATGTCCAAGGTGCTGCACCCGGTCGGCAATCGCCCGATGATTTCGCATGTCATGGCGGCACTTGAAGGTGCCGGGGTCGATGCTGTTGCGCTGGTCGTTGGGCGGGATGCACAGGCCGTGGAAGACACAGCGCGAAAGCATGCACTGCCTTTGAGCGTGTACGAACAGACACAGCGGCTTGGCACCGGCCATGCGGTTCTGGCAGCAAGGCAAGCCATTGCAGAGGGTTACGACGACGTGCTGGTCGTCTTTGGCGATACGCCGCTCATTACCGGCGCGCCCTTGACGGCGGCGCGTGAAGGGCTGGCTGCTGGTCACGATGTTGTGGTGATTGGTTTTCAAGCGGCCAATCCTCACGGCTATGGACGGTTGATCACCGAGAATGGTGCGCTTCTGGCTATTCGCGAGGAGAAAGATGCGTCCAGCGACGAGCGTGCGATCACCTATTGCAACGGTGGTCTTATGGCCGTGCGCGGTGATAAGGCGCTGGACCTGTTAAACCGCATCGGCAATGGCAATGCGAAAGGCGAATATTACCTCACTGATCTGGTAGAAATCGTGGTTGCTTTGGGCGGCTCCGCCATTGCGGTGGAAGCGCCGGAGCAGGAACTGATGGGGTGTAATACCCGCGCCGAACTGGCTGTCATCGAACGCATCTGGCAGGAGCGCCGCAGGCACGACGTCATGCTGTCGGGTGTATCAATGATCGCGCCAGAAACCGTGTTTTTGTCCTATGATACCCAGTTTGAGCAGGATGTGGTGATTGAGCCCCACGTCGTTTTTGGTCCGGGGGTTAGCGTTGCAGCTGGTGCCGTCATCCACTCGTTCTCGCATATCGAAGGGGCGACAATTGGGCCAAAGGCGGAGATTGGCCCCTATGCTCGTTTGCGTCCGGGCGCAAAGCTGGCGGCCAAATCCAAGGTCGGTAACTTCTGCGAGGTCAAGAAGAGCGAAGTGGGCGTCGGCGCAAAGATCAACCATCTGAGCTATATCGGGGATACATTCATCGGTGCCGGTGCCAATATCGGAGCCGGTACGATCACATGTAACTACGATGGCATCAACAAACACATTACCCGCATCGGGGACAATGCCTTTGTCGGTTCGAATTCTTCGCTCGTAGCCCCGGTGACGATAGGCGCGTCCAGCCTCATTGCCTCCGGCAGTGTGATTACACAGGACGTACCCGACAATGCCACCGCCTTCGCCAGAAGTCGGCAGGAAAACAAGCCGGGTCATGCGGAAGTGGTACGCGCCAGAAACGCTGCCTTTAAGGCTGCAAAACTGAAGGCCGACGAAGCGTAAAACTTTGAAATGCAAAGTGAAGTCCGCGCCATTGCGTATTTCATCAAAGTCTTTAACCAGACAAGCTTCGATGGGTGAATACGGGGACATAGTATGTGCGGAATTGTCGGAATTGTCGGTAATACTCCGGTTGCCGAAAGGCTTGTTCAGGCGCTGAAGCGGCTTGAATATCGTGGTTACGATTCGGCGGGCGTTGCGACAATCCACGACGGACGCCTTGAGCGCCGGCGCGCCGAGGGAAAGCTGGTCAATCTCGCTCACAAGCTGGACGCCGAGCCTCTTGCCGGGACTATTGGGATAGCCCATACCCGCTGGGCGACCCATGGCGCGCCAACGGAAAACAACGCGCATCCGCATTTCACCGATGGCGTCGCGGTCGTCCATAATGGCATTATCGAAAACTTCTCCGAGATTAAAGAGGACCTGAAAGCCGCTGGCGCGACCTTTTCTTCTCAGACCGATACGGAGGTTGTGGCGCAACTTCTGGCCATGCTGCTGCGAGCGGGGCTCGGCCGCCGTGAGGCCATGCACGCCATGCTCCAGCGGGTGCGTGGTGCCTATGCACTGGCCGTGTTGTTTCAGGACGATCCGTCCACGATCATGGCGGCCCGCAACGGCCCACCGCTGGCAATCGGCTATGGCGAGGGTGAGATGTTTCTGGGGTCCGATGCCATCGCGCTGTCACCCTTTACCAACCGCATTTCCTATCTGGTGGATGGAGACTGGGCGATCCTTGGTCGCGAGGGCGTCCACATTTTCGATATGCAGGGTGAACCCGTTCAGCGTCCGCAGCAGATCGCCAGTGCAACGGCCTTTCTGGTCGACAAGGGCAACCACCGGCATTTCATGGAAAAGGAAATCTATGAACAGCCCGAGGTGATTTCCCATGCACTCGGCCATTACGTCGATCTGCTTGAAAATCAGATCCGCCCGCTGGATGACGCCATTGATTTCGCGCGTATTTCCGGTTTGGCAATTTCGGCCTGCGGTACGGCCTATCTGGCAGGCATGGTCGGCAAATACTGGTTTGAGCGGTATGCGCGCTTGCCGGTTGAAATCGATGTGGCATCGGAATTTCGCTACCGCGATATCCCCCTGTCTCCATCGGCAGCAGCGCTGTTCATTTCACAGTCCGGCGAAACGGCGGATACGCTGGCGTCCTTGCGCTACTGCAAAGAGCTGGGCTTAAAGATCGGTGCCGTCGTCAATGTGCGTGAATCGACCATTGCGCGAGAGGCTGATGCGGTGTTTCCAATTCTGGCGGGCCCGGAGATCGGGGTCGCGTCGACCAAAGCTTTCACCTGCCAGCTGACGGTTTTGGCTGCGCTGGCGATCCGTGCCGGACGGGCGCGCGGTACGATCACGTCCGAGCAGGAGCGCGAACTGACGGGGCATCTCGCGGAAATGCCGCGCATCATGTCCGCCGTTCTCAACGACATTCAACCAGCCATGGAATTGCTGGCGCGTGATCTGTCGAAGTACAAGGATGTGCTGTATCTCGGGCGTGGCCCAAGTTTCCCGCTGGCGATGGAAGGGGCGTTGAAGCTCAAGGAAATTTCCTACATTCACGCCGAAGGTTACGCCGCCGGTGAACTCAAACATGGCCCAATCGCGCTCATCGATGAAAACATGCCGGTCATCGTCATTGCACCGCATGACCGCTTCTTCGACAAGACCATATCGAACATGCAGGAAGTGGCGGCGCGGGGCGGCAAGGTCATCTTTATCACCGATGCCGCTGGTGCGAGCGCTTCAAATCTGGAAACGCTGAAAACCATCGTTCTGCCGCATGTGAGCGAGATTATCGCGCCGATGATATTCTCTCTTCCCATTCAGCTTCTGGCCTACCATACTGCGGTCTTCATGGGGACCGATGTGGATCAGCCCCGCAATCTGGCCAAGTCCGTAACAGTGGAATAGTGCCTGAATGAATGACGTACCCAAGCGCGGATTTCTCGCGACCCGTCTCAGAAACTATTTCCTGACGGGACTGATCATTTGCGCGCCACTGGCAATTACGATCTGGCTGGTCCATTCGTTCATTCTGTGGGCGGATGGCTGGGTCAAACCCTACCTGCCCAGTCTGTATAACCCGGATAATTACCTGCCGTTTGCGGTGCCGGGTTTTGGACTGCTGACTGCGATCTTCGTCATCACCATGGTTGGGTTTTTAACCGCCAATCTGGTCGGGCGTTCCATCGTTGCTTTCGGTGAATCCCTGTTGAGCCGCACACCGCTGGTGCGCGGTATCTACAAGGCCCTGAAACAGATTTTTCAGACCGTGCTACAAGACCAGTCCACGTCTTTCAAAAAAGCCGGGTTGATCGAGTATCCAAGTCCCGGCCTCTGGTCGATGGTGTTTATCGCAACCGATGCGCAGGGCGAGATTGCGTCCAAGTTCAACGATATGGGGCTGGACATGGTCACCGTGTTTCTGCCGCCCACGCCGGTGCCCACGGCAGGGTTTCTGTTGTTTGTGCCACGCGACAAGATTACCATTCTGGATATGAGCGCGGAGGAAGCAGCCAAGCTGCTGATTTCCGGGGGCCTGATTGCGCCGGATTACAAGCCCAAACTTCTTGATTCCCATGGGAATGCTATCCAGCCCTGAGAAACCGGATCGCCTCATCCCGCTTGTGGAGATAGAGCAGGGTGCGCAGGGCCTCACCCCGTTCTGATGTCAAATCCGGGTCCCGCTCGATGATATAGGCGGCATCTTTTCGGGCAATTTCCAGAAGGTCGCTATGGGCTTCCAGGCTGGCGATACGAAAGCCGGGTGTTCCGGACTGGCGCGTACCCAGCACTTCGCCCTCGCCACGCAGCTTCAAATCTTCCTCGGCGATCAAAAAGCCGTCTTCGGAATCACGGAGAATGGAAAGCCGCGCGCGTCCGTTCTCGCTCAACGGTCCTTTATAGAGGAGAATGCAGGTGGAAGCGCCTTCGCCGCGCCCCACGCGACCGCGCAACTGGTGCAACTGCGCCAGCCCGAAGCGCTCCGCGTGTTCAATCACCATAATGGTCGCGTCGGGTACGTCCACACCGACTTCCACAACCGTGGTGGCAACCAGCAGGCGGATCTCACTGTTTTTGAACGCGGCCATGGCCGCATCCTTCTCATCGGCTTTCATACGGCCATGGATCAAGCCAACAGAACTGCCGAAAAGTTGTGTCAGCGTCTGATATCGCTCATCCGCCGACATCAGGTCTGATTCTTCGGACTCTTCAACCAGAGGGCAAATCCAGTAGGCTTTGCGACCGTCGGCGAGGGCCACGCGCAAACGTTCAACAATCTCGCTGATCCGGTCCGTCGATACCGTCACGGTGGTAATCGGTTTGCGTCCTGCCGGTTTCTCGGTCAGCTTGGACACATCCATATCCCCGAAAGCGGCCAGCACCAGCGTTCGCGGTATTGGTGTGGCGGTCATCACCAGCATGTGCGGTGAGACACCCTTAGAGGTCAACCGCAGCCGTTGATGCACGCCAAAACGGTGCTGCTCATCGACGACCGCCAAAAGAATATTATGGTAATTCACGGCGTCCTGAAACAGCGCATGTGTGCCGATGACGATCTGGGTTGCGCCCGACGCAATCCGCTCCAGTATCGCCTCGCGCTCGCGGCCTTTCGTGCGGCCCGTCAGCACATCCACTGTGACACCAGCACTGCCAGCAAGTTTGGAGATGGTCGCAAAATGTTGTCGGGCCAGAATTTCGGTAGGCGCCATCAGCACGGCTTGCCCGCCAGATTCTACCGCAGCTAGCATGGCCATCAGAGCAACGGCAGTTTTACCCGCGCCTACATCACCCTGTACGAGCCGTAGCATCCGCTGGTCGCTCTCCATGTCCGCCAGAATGTCGGCGAGTGCTGCAGTCTGGCTGTTGGTAAGCGAAAACGGCAGGGCGGCGAGAACCGCTTTTCGCAAATGACCGTCTGAGCGAATGGGTATGCCCGCCACCTTGCGCAGCCGTTGGCGCACAAGGGCAAGAGACAACTGCCCAGCCAGAAACTCGTCATAGGCCAGCCTGCGCCGCTGCGGGGCTTGCGCATCAATGTCGGTCTCGTCATGGGGATCGTGCAAGCGTCGAAAGCTGTCATCAACGGTTGGAAAACCCTCGCGCGCGGCAAGCGTACTTTCGATCCAGTCTGTAAAATGCGGCAGACGGGGCAGGGCCGCTTCTATACTTTTGCGCAAGCCCCGCGAGGTCAGGCCAGCAGTGAGCGGGTAGACCGGCTCCACCAACGGCAGGCCCTCGGCCTCGCTGGCGCGCACCATATAGTCCGGGTGCACCATGGAGGCCCGCCCGTTAAACCAATCCACCTTGCCGCTGACGATCACCGTTTCATCGACAGGCAGAGATTTTTCTAGCCAGTTTCCGCCGCGCGGGTTGGCGGCAACGCGGAAGAAGGTGAGGGCGAGTTCGCCCGTTTCATCCTCCATCAACACACGATAAGGCACGTTTGAGCGGCCGGGCGGCGGGGGCTGATGACGAACCACCCGACCGGTGATCGTAACGATGATACCTTGAGGTGCGTGCGCAATGCCGGGCTGGTGCCTGCGGTCGATCAGCGATGTCGGCGCATGAAACAGGAGATCGATGACACGGCAGTCTTCAATCGAGTCGCGGCCCAGCAATTTTGCATAGAGTTCGCCGGTTTTCGGACCAATTCCCGGAAGGGAGGAGAGTGAGGCAAACAGAGGATCGAGAATGGCTGGGCGCATGGCTCTAAAATGCGATGGAAATTCGTGTTTTGGCAAGGCTGACATTCACTTTTAAGCAGTTTATAGACGGACCAGATAAAAAGGACTTTGGCTATGACAGGAATGACCCGCTCCAGTGCCGATCTCGATCCCCGCCGCCGGCGCATTCTGTTTCGCGCCTGGCATCGTGGTATCCGCGAGATGGACCTTGTCCTCGGCCAGTTCGCCGATGCGGAAATCGGCACCTTGTCCGATATTGAACTGGACGAACTGGAAGTGATCATGGCGGAAGAAGATCAGGACCTGATCAAATGGGTGGTGGGCGAGCAGCCAATCCCACAACAGTATCGCACACCGCTGTTTACCCGCATCATCTCCTACCGGCCTGACTTCGCGCCCCTGTCCAGCGGGCAGGGCGCATGATTCCGGGTTTCGATCCTGAATTTCTGGTTCAGGCCCAACAGTCGTTTACCATTGGTCCCGTACCCTCCGGTGTCGAGCCGCTGATTCTGGCGGATCTGGCGCGCAGCGGCGGGCCGCTGGCTTACATCATGTCGGATGGTCAGCACATTGCCGATATGGAGCAGATGCTCGGCTTTGCCGCGCCTGATATTCCGGTGCTGACGCTTCCCGGTTGGGACTGCCTGCCTTATGACCGGGTCTCACCGAGTGCCGATATTTCCGCGCGGCGCCTGTCGGCGCTGTCCTCGCTGATTGCGCACCGCAAAAAACCGCATCCGGCGATCGTGCTCGTGACCGTCAACGCGGCGCTGCAAAAAATCGCGCCGCAGAGTGTTCTGGAAAGCCTCGCCTTCTCTGCCCGTCCCGGCGGCGTGGTGCGGATGGACGATATTGCGCAGCGGCTGGAGCGCAATGGTTTTGACCGCGTGGCAACCGTGCGCGAGGTGGGTGAATATGCCGTTCGTGGCGGTATTCTGGATGTGTTCGTACCCGGCAGTCCGGAGCCCGTACGTCTGGATTTCTTCGGCGATACGCTGGAAACCATTCGGTCATTTGATGCTGCAAGCCAGCGGACAACGGGGCAGGCGCGTTCGCTCGATCTCAACCCCATGAGCGAAGTGTCGCTGACGCCGGAGACCATCAGCCATTTCCGCACGCGCTATCTCGCCATGTTTGGCGCGGCAACGCGGGACGATGCGCTGTATCAGGCCGTGTCCGAAGGACGCCGCTACGCCGGAATGGAACACTGGCTGCCCCTGTTTTACGATGGGCTGGAAACCGTCTTCGATTATCTGTCAGACTTCCGGATCGTGACCGACCACATGACGCGCGAAGCCGCGTCCGAGCGTTCAAAGCTCGTGCAAGACTACTATGAAGCACGCCAGAGCTCCAATGTGCCGGCCAAGGGGCAGTCCACGCAGGGTACACCCTACAAGCCGGTGCCGCCGGATGAACTCTACCTTTCGACCGATGCGTTTCAGGCGGCACTGACATCCGCCAACGCCATCCGCCTATCGCCGTTTACCGAGCAGGGCGGGGCATCACGGCACGTCGTCAACATCCGCGCTTCCCAAGGTCCTCGCTGGGCGAAGGCCTCCAACGAAGCGCAGGCGGAAGGCGAGCGCGTCAATGTCTTTGACGAGGCCGTCAAGCATATTGCGGAGCGCCGCTCCAAGGGGTCCAAGGTCGTCATCTCCGGCTGGAGCGAAGGCTCGCTGGACCGGTTGTTGCAGGTTTTGGCCGAGCATGGGCTCGGCAATATCAAGTCGATCAAGGCATTTTCCGAACTGAACAGCCTGAAACCCGGCGAGGCGGCGGCCACGGTTCTAAGCCTTGAAAGCGGCTTTGAGACTGGAAACCTCGTCTTTATCGGTGAACAGGATATTCTCGGCGACCGTATGGTGCGCCGCTCCAAACGGCGCAAGCGTGGCGCGGACTTCATCGCCGAAGTTGCCGGACTTGATGAGGGCAGCATCGTCGTTCATGCCGAACACGGTATCGGTCGCTTCGTGGGCTTGCGCACCATCGAAGCGGCCGGCGCGCCGCATGCCTGTCTGGAGCTTGTCTATGCCGACAATGCCAAGCTGTTTCTTCCCGTTGAAAACATCGAGCTGTTGTCCCGCTACGGTTCCGAAGCCTCCGATGCAGCGCTGGACAAACTTGGGGGCGTTGCCTGGCAGGCCCGCAAGGCCAAGCTCAAAAAGCGCCTTCTGGATATGGCTGGCGGTCTTATTCGTATTGCAGCCGAACGCACCACGCGCCACGCGCCGGTCTTGACCACGCCGGAGGGTGTGTATGATGAATTTGCGGCCCGTTTCCCCTATGACGAGACCGAGGATCAGCTGAACTCTATCGAAGCGGTGCGGGATGATCTGGGCGCGGGTCGCCCAATGGATCGTCTGGTCTGCGGCGATGTCGGGTTTGGAAAGACAGAAGTAGCGCTTCGCGCCGCATTCATCGCAGCCATGAACGGCGTGCAGGTTGCGGTCGTGGTTCCGACCACCCTTCTCGCCCGCCAGCACTTCAAAACGTTTAACGAGCGTTTTCGTGGGCTGCCCATTCGTTTGGCGCAGGCCTCTCGTCTGGTTGGCTCGAAGGAACTGGCACTGACGAAGAAGGAAGTGGCGGATGGCAAGACGGATATTGTTGTCGGCACCCATGCTCTGCTGGGTTCATCCATCAACTTCGCCAACCTTGGCCTGCTGATCATCGATGAGGAACAGCATTTTGGTGTGAAGCACAAGGAGCGGCTGAAAGAGCTGAAATCGGATGTGCATGTGTTGACGCTGTCGGCAACGCCCATTCCGCGCACGCTCCAACTGGCGCTGACCGGGGTGCGGGAACTGTCGTTGATCACGACCCCGCCGGTGGACCGCATGGCGGTGCGCACGTTTATCTCACCGTTTGACCCGCTGGTGATCCGCGAAACGCTGATGCGTGAGCATTATCGCGGCGGGCAGAGTTTTTACGTCTGCCCGCGCCTCGCTGATTTGGCCGATATTCAGGATTTCTTGCGCAGCGACGTGCCGGAGTTGAAGGTTGCCGTGGCGCACGGACAGATGCCGGCGACTGAACTTGAAGACATCATGAACGCCTTCTACGACGGCCAGTATGATGTGCTGTTGTCAACAACCATCGTGGAGTCCGGGTTGGATGTTCCGCGTGCTAATACGTTGATCGTTCACCGTGCGGATATGTTTGGTCTAGCCCAGTTGTACCAGCTTCGCGGTCGTGTCGGTCGTTCCAAGGTGCGCGCCTTTGCGCTGTTCACACTGCCCGCCAACAAGACGCTGACGACGATGGCGGAGCGCCGGTTGAAGGTGTTGCAGTCACTGGACACGCTCGGTGCAGGCTTCCAGTTGGCCAGCCATGATCTGGACTTGCGCGGAGCGGGCAATCTGCTTGGCGATGAGCAATCCGGGCATATCAAGGAGGTCGGTTTCGAACTTTACCAGCAGATGCTGGAAGAGGCCGTAGCCGAAATGAAGGGCGATGAGGAGGTGCGCGATACCGGCTGGTCACCACAGATTTCTGTGGGCACACCGGTCATGATACCGGATGAATATGTGCCGGATTTGCATTTGCGGCTCGGACTGTATCGCCGCCTTGGCGAAATTACGGATGCCGCGGATATCGACGCCTTTGGCGCTGAAATGATTGACCGCTTCGGTCCGCTGCCGATCGAAGTCCAGCATCTTCTCAAGATCGTGTTCGTCAAGGCTCTGTGCCGGACGGCGAATGTCGAGAAGCTGGATGCGGGGCCGAAGGGCGTGGTCGTGCAACTGCGTCACAAGCAATTCCCAAATCCCGTGGGTCTGGTTGGCTTCATGTCCAAGCAGGGAACGATGGCGAAGGTGCGTCCCGACCAGAGCCTGTTTTTCAGCCGTGATTTGCCGACGCCCGAAAAGCGTCTGGCTGGAGCAGCCATGGTCATGACACAGCTTGCAAAAATTGCGAGCGAGAGTTGAGCGAGAGGCTGCGGGTTTCAGACCCGCAGCCTCTCTCGAGACAGCTTATTCCGGCAGGCCCGCCAAGCCCGCTTGAGGGTCTGCTGGGGCGAGCGACGGCGGCAGAGCCACGCCGCGCTGCTTTTCACGCATCAGCGTAATCAGCCCGGAGAAGATGATCAGCACAATTCCGATCAGCATCGGCAGATCGACCGTATCCCCGAAGACGAGATAGCCAAAGCCGATGGCCCATACCATCTGGCTATATTGTGGCGGGCCGATATAGGTGGCGGGTGCGTGCCGGGTGGCGGCCATGAGAAGCACGCCCGCGACGGCGGCAAGCAGCCCGTAACTGGCCAGCCACAACCACTGGATAGGGGTTGGCCACTGGAAGTTTGCCAGCATCAGAACGCCTGCAAGGCATAGCCAGCCGACAACGCCAGCGCCATAGAGTGAAATCCGCTTTTCAGTTGGCCCCATGGCGCGAAAAATCACGATGGAAATTGCGCCGCTCAAGCCGCCCACCACTGCGCCGAGATGCCCGATGGATAGCTCCCGGAAACCCGGGCGCAGCACAATCATGACGCCGATAAAACCGATGATCACGGCTGCCCAGCGCTGCAAGCGCACATCCTCTTTCAGAAAAACAACAGACAGGATTGTCACGAAGGACGGAAGCAGAAAGATCAGCGCGAACGCCTCTGCCATGGACAGATGCGTGAACGCAACCACGCTGCCCACCGCGCCGAAACCCGACGAACAGAAGCGCATCAGCCATAAGGGACGGTTGGTGGTTGTGATAATATCGCGCCAGCGGTCTCCCTTGCGTTTGACGAACGGCAGCGCGAACAATCCAAAGAATGCACCAAAGAACGCGACTTCGAAGTGATCGAGTGTGCCTTCAAGCATCTTGATGGAGGCGTCGCTCCAGGCAAATACGGCATAGGATGCAAAGGCCAACAAAATGCCTTTGAGTGGACGAGCGGAAGATGTCATTGCAATTTTCTGTAACTGAGGCTGAACGAGGGACCGGCATGAAGACGCCGAACCCGTTCCTACAGGGCGATTATGATGAAAGTTCGGTGGTGATCTGGCGGATTGCGTTCACCAGCACCGCAGTTGGCTGCGCGCCGGACACCGCATATTTATCGGCCAGAATAAAGCAGGGAACGCCCGTTATCCCCATTTGACGCGCCGCATCAATTTCCTTGTGAACAGTATCACAATCAGCGTCGGTTGACAGCAGTCGCTCGGTCAAGGCCCGGTCCAGACCAGCCGCCTCGGCGAGGTCAACCAGCACACCACGATCCGTCAGATCCTGTCCATTCTCGAAATACGCTTTGAACAGGCGTCCAACCATGTCGTTGTGCATGGCATTGTCTTCGATCCCGGCCCACAGAATCAGCCGGTGGCAGTCCAGCGTATTGGGGCTAAGCTTTATGGCATCGAAATGAAATGCAATACCATCTTCCCGCCCCAGCGCGGTCAGCCGATCATGCGCCGCCTTCACGGCATCCGCGCCGCCGAGCTTGTCGGCCAGATGGCGCTTATGGTCTACGCCGTTCACGGGAATGTCCGGGTTTAACTGATACGGACGCCAGACGACATGAGCGGCCACGTCATCCCTAAGGATATTCAGCGCGGCTATCAGGCGGGCGCGGCCAAGATAGCACCAGGGACAGACAACATCGGAAACAATATCGATATTGATGGAATGCATGGTGTTGTCCTGAATTTCACTGCGCGCGTTCATCCCACCAGGTCGGCAGGGTGTATCCGTATAGGGGCATTTGCGCGGGATGGCCAATATGTTTGTGGCGGGCCACCCATTGTTCGCCCAAATGATAGAGTGGCACGACATAGCTACCGGACAACAGTAGCCGGTCATGGGCGCGTACGGCAGTGCGGAATTCTTCAGGCGTCCTGGCCTGCAACAGCGCGTTGATCATCCGGTCCGTGTCGGCATCGGCTACGCCGGCAAAGTTTTCGCTGCCCGAACGATCCCGTGCTTGCGAACTCCAGCGCGACATCTGTTCCATGCCCGGGGATAAGGATGATGGAAAGGAACGCAGGATCACATCATAATCAAAGGATTGGCTGCGACTTTGATACTGGCTGTCATCCACAGTGCGCACCGAAACGGCAATGCCAAGTGCGGCCAGAAAACGTTTGTAGGCGAGTGCAAGTTTCTCCTGACCCTCGTTCTGCGTCAGGATTTCAAAGGCGAGCGGCTTACCAGCCGCATCCGCCATCACGCCGTTTTGAATCGTAAATCCCGCGTCCTTCATCAGGTCGACAGCCTGGCGCAAAATTTTTCGATCCCGCCCGGAGCCATCGCTGACAGGCATGCGGTAGGATCCATCCAGTATGGACGGCACCACTTTTGCCGTTGCCGGACCGAGTAACATTCGCTCGGCCTCGTCGGCAGGCATGCCGAGGGATGACAGGTCCGAGTTCTGCCAGTAGCTTTCGGTTCGCTTGTACGCGCCTGCATACAGATTGCGGTTGACCCATTCAAAATCAAAAACCAGTGAAAGACCGCGCCGCAAATTCACGTTGCTGAACATGGATTGGCGCGTGTTGAAGACGAAACCGAACATGCCGGATGGCGTCTTTGGCGTGAACGTCTCTCGGATCACCTCACCGGATTTAACCGCAGGAAAATCGTAACTGCGCGCCCATTTGTTGGGGCTTCCTTCCGGAAAAACATCAATGTCACCCTTTTTGAACGCTTCAAACAACGACGTTTCCTGGAGGAAATATTCAACGGAAATCTCGTCGTAATTGTCCTGACCCACCTTGGAAGGAATGGTCCAGCCCCAGTAGTTCGGGTCCCGAACGTAGGTAATCTTTTCCCCCTGCCGGATAGTGCCCACCCGGTACGGTCCGGAGCCAACAGGCGGGGTCAGCGTCGATTGGTCGAAGCTCTCGACATTGGTGGCATGTTTGGGAAGGATCGGTGACAGTGCCAGAAGCATCGGATATTCCCGGTCTGCGTCCGGTTTGAATGTGAACCGCACACTGCGCTCACCAATCTTTTCCATACGCTCCACTTTGGACAGGCGCGTGCTGAAAGGAGCGCGGCCTTTTTCTGCAAGTAAACTGAAGCTGAACAGAACGTCCTCTGCCGTCACCGGCTGGCCGTCCGACCAGTGTGCCTCTGGGTTGAGGTTGAACTGTATGAAGCTGCGCGTCTCGTCGGTTTCAATGGACTGCGCCAGCAAGCCGTACATGGTGAAGGGCTCATCCCGGGAGCGCTGCATCAGCGATTCAAAAACAAGATTGCCATATTCCGGGTCCCACATGCCGCGCGCGGTGGTGCGCATGCTTTTGAGAACGAACGGGTTGAGGCTATCGAACGTGCCAATGACGCCGTAGGCAATTTTACCGCCCTTTTTGACGTTTGGATTGACGTAAGGAAAGTGTTTGAAATCGGCGGGCAGGGCGGGTTGTCCATGCATGGCCAGCCCATGAACCGGCTGCGCCGACGAAACCGACGGTGCAAACCCTGTCACGATCGCCACAATCGCCAATAGATATGCTCTCACCCGCTTCTCCTTACCGTCTTTCACCATGATGCAACGGCGTTATGACAGGAAAATAAGAATGAAGAATGGAAAAAATGAGCCAAGGGTCTGGATATAAGCCCTTCGTCATTGTAACAAACGTGCAACGACGCGGGCCATGCAATTGCCTCAATTGGCCCACAGGAGAGCGTACGGCAGACCATTCACTGTGGGCGGCGACCGGTCGCTTTGACAAAACGAATTCAGGAGATAGACATCGTTATGATCTTCACGTCAAAAATTGCAAATCGGGCTGCGCTGTCGGCTTTGGCGCTTTCGTTTGCAAGCGCAACCGCACCGGCATTCGCTCAGGCTCCCGCCGGAGCCCCGCGTCAGGGTTGGTTCAAGGTTTGCACCAAGCAGGAAGATAACGATGTCTGCATCGTCCAGAACCTGTTGACCGCAAACAATGGTCAGCTTGTCACCGCTGTTGGCCTGATCACCGTTGAAGGCAAGGTTAACCGCAAGATCATTCAGGTGTCGGTTCCCTCGGCTCGCCTGATCCAGACCGGTATCCAGATGCAGATCAATGGCGGCAAGGCTGCCAAGCTTGATTATGCTGTTTGTATGCCTGACAAGTGCGTAGCGGAAGCTCCTTTGACAGATGCTACAATTGCTGCATTGAAGAAGGGCAACGAGGTCGTGTTCACCTCGGTCAACTTCCAGCGTGCGCCGAACCCAATCAAAATTTCCCTCGATGGCTTCACCGGCGTGTTTGATGGCGCTCCTATCGAGCAGTCGAAGCTGGAAGAGCGTCAGCGCGCCCTGCAGGAAGAAATGCAGAAGAAGGCGGAAGACGCTCGCAAGAAGCTGGAAGATGCCCAGAAGGCTGCCAAGCAGCAGTAAGCTGGCAATGACTTCATTAAAAAAGCCCGGCTTTGTCCGGGCTTTTTTGTAGCTGCTGTTTGCTGCGGCTAGAGCATAATCCGACCGGCGCGAAGCAAGGATCGATAAGATTACGTTTAAATCATAGATGTATAGAGCGCCGTTCTGTCTCAATCAGCACGAAAAGCGCTCTAATGGGCGTAAACGGCCTTCGGCTTGTACTGGCCGCTGTTGGCAGGGCTGAACAGCGCGTCCACCTGGCTGTGGCGCATCGGCATATCACTGTCGTCGCCCACCAGATTCTGCTCGGATACGTAGGCTACGTATTCCGACTCATCATTTTCCGCGAAAAGATGGTAGAATGGCTGGTTTCGATCCGGACGGATTTCTTCAGGGATAGCGTTCCACCATTCCTCGGTGTTTGCAAATTCGGGATCGACGTCAAAAATAACGCCCCGAAATGGAAACACGCGATGGCGGACAACCTGACCAATCGTAAATTTTGCGTCTCTCTGTTTCATGGCATCAGTTCCTTTCGCCTTATCATGTGGTGATCTTTGAGCGAACATCAATAGTTCGTTTGCGACAGCCGCACGACAATTTCACTGACTTCTAAACGACGAAAGGCGGGACATGGGTCCCGCCTTTCGCACATATCCATCGGAATATTTTATACCGAATAGTACATGTCGAACTCGACGGGGTGCGGCGTCATTTCGAAGCGCATGACTTCCGCCATCTTCAGCTCAATGAAGCTATCGATCTGGTCGTCGTCAAATACGCCGCCAGCTGTCAGAAACTTGCGGTCGCGATCAACGCTTTCCAGTGCTTCACGCAGCGAGGCGCAAACCGTTGGAATCTTCTTCAGTTCCTTTGGTGGCAGGTCGTACAGATCCTTGTCCATAGCCTTGCCGGGATGGATCTTGTTCTTGATACCATCGAGACCGGCCATCAGCATGGCAGCGAAAGCGAGATAGGGGTTGGCTGTTGGATCCGGGAAGCGGACTTCAACGCGCTTTGCTTTCGGGTTGCTGCCGAACGGAATGCGGCACGATGCCGAGCGGTTGCGAGCCGAATACGCTAGCAGAACCGGTGCTTCGTAGCCGGGCACGAGACGCTTGTAGGAGTTCGTCGAAGGGTTGGTAAAGGCGTTGAGCGCCTTGGCGTGACGAATGATGCCGCCGATGAAGTACAGGCATGACTCCGACAGACCGGCATATTCGTCACCAGCAAAGGTCGGCTTGCCATCTTTCCAGATCGACAGGTGAACGTGCATGCCCGAACCGTTGTCGCCAAAAATGGGCTTCGGCATGAAGGTTGCTGTTTTGCCATAGGCATTGGCGACCTGATGCACAACGTACTTATAGATCTGCATCTTGTCGGCGTTGCGTGTCAGGGCGTCAAACTTGATACCAAGTTCGTGCTGTGCAGCAGCCACTTCGTGGTGGTGCTTTTCAACCGTCACACCCATTTCAGACAGAACGGTCAGCATTTCCGAGCGCATATCCTGAGCGCTGTCGATTGGCGGAACGGGGAAGTAACCGCCCTTGACGCGGGGGCGGTGGCCAAGGTTGCCGGTGTCGTAATCGGTATCGTCGTTGGAAGGCAGTTCGGTACAATCCAGCTTGAAGCCCGTGTTGTAAGGATCAGCCTTGTACTTCACGTCATCGAAAACGAAGAATTCAGCTTCAGGACCTACGAACACGGTATCACCGATGCCGGAAGCCTTAAGGTAGGCTTCTGCCTTCTTGGCTGTCGTGCGCGGGTCGCGGTTATAAGCTTCGCCGGAAACCGGATCCAGAATATCGCAGAGCAGAACCATTGTAGACTGCGCGAAGAAGGGGTCCATATGGGCCGTTTCCACGTCCGGCATCAGAACCATGTCGGATTCATTGATCGCCTTCCAGCCACCAATCGAAGAACCGTCAAACATCACGCCATCGGCGAACATGTCTTCGTCCACACAGACAACATCCATGGTGACGTGCTGAAGCTTGCCCTTCGGGTCGGTAAAGCGCAGGTCAACAAACTTGACGTCGTTATCTTTGATTTGCTGTAGAATTTCACTTGCAGTCGTCATGATAGACAGTTCCTGTATGAGATGACGTTGTTCCTGAATGCTCAGGAGACTTGACTTCGATCTACGCATTGTCCGGAGGTAAAAGCGAACCCGCTTTTACTGGAAATGCTCTAAATGGCATCTATGCCTGTTTCACCGGTGCGGATTCGGATAACCTCTTCCACATTGGAAACGAAGATTTTACCGTCGCCGATGCGGCCCGTTTGCGCAGCGTTGCGAATAGCCTCAATGACAGCATCCGCATTTTCGTCCGCCAGCACGACCTCGACTTTCACCTTTGGCAGAAAGTCAACGACATATTCTGCCCCACGGTATAGCTCCGTGTGACCCTTCTGCCGTCCGAACCCCTTGGCCTCCGTGACAGTGATGCCCTGCAAACCGACTTCTTGAAGGGCTTCCTTCACCTCATCGAGCTTGAAAGGCTTAATGATCGCTTCGATCTTTTTCATGAGAAAATTTCTCTCCGCTTCTCCCGTTAAGCAGGATCATACCCGCTGCCGATATTAATGCACTTAGCGTGCCAGTTTGGTGATTTCGTCAAATTGTTCCCGAATTATTTCTGGAAACAGCGGAAAGATTGAGGTTTGTCGGTGCTAGCAGCAAAAAATCCATCAATTCCTCCAGATTTTTTTCGTCAATACACTTCTAAAATACAGGCGCCGTGTGCAAGCTCACTGTCTAAAAATTGAGCATTTGCACGATTAAGTCGCCCTCTGCCCATATTGTCACGTGCACAGCTTAAAGGCATCATACGGCATGGACTCAATTACACAACATTGGATCATCACACCCGATGGTATGGGCAAGGTGGACGCTGCCGCCGCGCAATCGGGCCTTGATAGTTTTGGACTGATGCGGGCTGCGGGATCTTCAGTTGCAGCAGCAGCACTGCGGGATTTTCCCCAGGCACAACGGTTTTGCGTTCTGTGCGGGCCCGGTAATAACGGTGGTGATGGTTATATTGCGGCAACGGCGCTGGCCCAAAGCGGCGCAAGTGTTGACGTCTTTTCAACTGGAAATGGAGATCAGTTGAAAGGGGACGCTAAACGGGCGTTCGATGCATGGGAAGGTCCCGTGCACGCAATCAGCCAATGCGTTGTCACTGACCGCGATGTCGTCATCGATGCCCTTTTTGGTGCAGGCCTGTCCCGTACCGTTTCGGATGAGATCGCCGCAGTGATCCATCGTGTGAACGCAAGCGGCGTTCCCGTCGTAGCCGTCGATCTGCCGAGCGGCATTTCAGGACACAGCGGTGCTGTGCTTGGTGCGGCCTTCAAGGCCAGCCTGACGGTAACCTTCATGTGCAGAAAGCCCGGTCATTTGCTGTTGCCCGGGCGCGTGCATTGTGGGCGGTTGGATGTCGTCGATATCGGCATTCCCAAGCGGATACTGGAAACGCAAAAAAGTACGATTGTGGAAAATGGCCCGTCAGTGTGGGCCAGCGCGTTACCGACCGAAGATCTATCCACGCACAAATACCGCAAGGGCCATCTGGCGGTGTTTTCGGGAGGCGCCCTGCATACCGGTGCGGCACGGCTGGCATCGATGGCAGGGTTGCGCAGCGGGGCCGGTCTGGTCACGCTGGCAAGCCCTCAAGATGCACTGGCCACCAATGCAGCCCATCTGACGGCTGTGATGCTGAAAGAAATCAATACCAAAGCCAATGTGCGGGAGTGGCTGGACGATCAACGCTTGACGACGTTTGTGCTTGGGCCCGGCTTCGGGATTGGGCAAAACGCGCGGGACATCGCGCTGGCAGTTGCTGACCGGCGCCTGGTGCTGGACGCAGACGGCATCTCGTCCTTCAAAGATAACCCGACGGAGCTGTTTTCTGCGTTCTCGAACGGTGACACCCGTTTGATTCTGACACCACACGATGGTGAGTTTGCAAGGCTGTTTCCTGATATTGCCGCCGATGACATGTTGTCAAAAGTGGAAAAGGCTATCGAGGCGGCGCGCCGGTCCCATAGCGTGGTGATCCTGAAGGGCGCTGACACGGTGATTGCGGCACCGGACGGGCGCGCGGCCATCAACACCAACGCACCCCCATGGCTGGCTACAGCAGGATCCGGCGACGTTTTGGCTGGCATTGCCGGTGCGCATCTGGCGCAGGGTATCCCAGCTTATGAGGCAGCGGCCTCGGCCGTGTGGCGGCATGGACGTGCGGGCCTGAGGCTCGATGCGACGGCGACAGCGGAAGCGCTGGTGGATTGCATTCCGCCGCTCGACCGGTAAAACGGGGTGCGAACGCTTTCAGCAGGATTCCCCATGAAAAAGATTGATATTGCCTTGGCCGTCATCGTGGCTGCGCTTTGGGGTTTTTCGTTTGTGCCTGTGCGCCTTGGTCTGTCGGAATTTCCGCCGTTGATGTTTTCGGCACTGCGGTTTCTGTCCGCAGTGTTTCCGCTGGTATTTTTTATCCGCAAGCCCAATGTGCCGTGGCCGATCGTGTTCGGGATCGGCCTTTTTCTGGGAGTGGGTACATTTCCCCTGCTGTTTCTCGGCATCAAACTGGGCGTTCCTGCCGGTATCGCGTCGTTGCTGATCCAGACTCAAGTGTTGTTTACCGTCGTCATGGCTGCGATCATTTTGCGCGAGACCATCCGGCCCATGCAGATCATTGGCATCCTGATTGCTTGCGGGGGGATGGGGCTGATTGTGCTGACGCTGGATGCCCGGTTCACCGTAACGGGGTTCGTTCTGGTGCTGGCGGCAGCACTTTGCTGGGCCTCGTCCAACGTGCTGATGAAAAAGGCTGGCAATTCCGACATGCTTGCGCTGATCGTATACGCCAGCCTTGCTGCGCCAATACCGGTTCTGCTCATGTCCTTCTATTTTGAAGGTTGGAGCGGTGATGTCGCGGCCTTTTCCCACGTCACCTGGGTCGGTGTCCTATCAGTTTTGTATAACGGGTTGATTGCTACAGTGATCTGTTTCTTCGTCTGGGGACGACTGATCAAGCAATATGGGGTAGGGCAGATCGCGCCGTTTGCGCTGCTCGTTCCGGTGTTCGGCATGTCGTCTGCGGCATTGTTTCTTGGCGAAGCATTTGGGCCCATCCGCCTCGCCGCAGCCGTTCTGGTTATTTCAGGCCTTGTGCTGACAGTGCTGAGATTTTCCCGCCCTGTCATACCCGCAACTTAACGGCTTGCTTTAAGTTTTAAGCTTAGCCGCTAGTGAGCGCGCACCATTGGGCGCATTCACCTTGCCCTCATGAATAAAGTAAACAAACACATCACGGGCCTGCTTTTTCGGTTTTGTATCCGGATCGGACAGGGGAAGGTCATCCGGCTGCTCGCCCTTGGCCCATACTGTAACGCGATCCGCCCATTCGTTCAGCGCGTCTTCTGGGTAGCAGGTTTCGATATCGTCGCTGCCACGCTGCAAGCGCGCGTACACAAAATCGGCGGTTACGTCGGCAATTTCCGGATACTCGTTGTGATGCGCATAGACGATTGCGCAATTGTGCTTACGCGCCAGTGAGAGGAATTCGGCGCAGGCAAATGTCGCGTTGCGCACTTCCAGCGCATGGCGCAACGGCAGCCCCTCCAGCTTATCTGGCAATAGCTCAAGAAACGCGCCGAAGTCATCGGGGTCAAACCTCTTGGTCGGCGCGAACTGCCACAGCAACGGGCCCAGATGATCACCCAGTTCCGTCAGACCCGAGCCCAGAAACTTGGCCACAGACTCCCCGGCTTCTGCCAGAACTCGACGGTTTGTGACGTAACGGGTCGCTTTCAAGGAAAAGACAAACCCGTCGGGCACTTCGCTCGCCCATTTGGCAAAGGTTGCCGGCTTCTGCGTGCTGTAATAGGTGCCGTTGACCTCGATGGTGGCGAGCTCGCCGGCGGCAAACCGCAACTCGTCCTTCTGCTTCAGGTCATCGGGGAAAAACGTTCCCCGCCATGGCTCGAAGGTCCAGCCGCCAATCCCTGTGCGTATCATGCCCTGACGTGCCATAGGTTACTCCGCCGCCTGTATTTTCTTCATCGGTCGCCGCTCCAGCAATTCCTTCAGGAAGTGGCCGGTGTGAGAGCGCTCTTCATGCACGATGGATTCCGGAGTTCCAACTGCAATGACCTCGCCGCCGCCATCGCCACCCTCCGGCCCGAAGTCCAGCACCCAGTCTGCGGTCTTGATCACCTCAAGATTATGCTCAATGACGACGACGGAATTGCCCTGATTGACCAGTTCATGCAGCACTTCCAGCAGTTTTGCCACATCGTGGAAGTGCAAGCCTGTCGTCGGCTCGTCCAGAATATACAGCGTGCGCCCGGTTGAGCGCTTCGACAACTCTTTAGCCAGCTTCACACGCTGCGCCTCACCGCCTGAAAGCGTATTGGCCTGCTGGCCAACCTTGATATAGCCAAGGCCCACTTCTTTCAGCGTTGCGAGTTTGTCGCGGACCGATGGCACAGCCGCAAAGAACTCGACGCCTTCCTCAACCGTCATATCCAGCACGTCGGCGATGGATTTGCTTTTAAACGTAACATCCAGCGTCTCACGATTGTAACGCTTGCCGTGACACACGTCGCAGGTCACGTACACATCGGGCAGAAAGTGCATCTCAATTTTGATTACGCCGTCACCTTGACATGCCTCACAACGACCGCCCTTGACGTTGAAGGAGAACCGGCCCGGCTGATAGCCGCGCGCCTTGGCTTCTGGCAGACCAGCGAACCAGTCGCGGATCGGCGTAAACGCACCGGTATACGTGGCCGGGTTGGAGCGCGGTGTGCGTCCAATCGGCGACTGATCGATATCGATCACCTTATCAATGTGCTCGAAGCCATCGATCCGATCATGCTCTGCCGGGTTTTCACGCGCGCCCATGACGCGACGGGCTGCGGCCTTGTACAGCGTTTCAATCAGGAATGTGGATTTGCCACCGCCGGACACACCGGTAACAGCGGTAAAGACGCCGAGCGGTATAGACGCTGTGACATTCTTGAGGTTATTGCCGCGCGCACCGACGACCGTTAGCTGCTTGTTCTTTTTTGTCTTGCGACGCTCGGCAGGCACACTCACGGCCAATTCGCCGGACAGATATTTACCGGTCAGCGATCTCGGATTGGCGATAATGTCGGCGGGCGACCCTTCAGCGATAACCTCGCCGCCATGGACACCCGCAGCCGGGCCAATATCGACCACGTAGTCCGCCGTCAAAATTGCATCCTCGTCATGCTCGACGACAATGACGGTATTGCCGATATCGCGCAGATGGCGCAGCGTATCCAGAAGCCGCGCATTGTCGCGCTGGTGTAGGCCAATGGACGGCTCATCCAACACGTAGAGAACGCCCGTCAGACCCGAGCCGATCTGCGAAGCCAAACGAATGCGCTGGCTTTCACCCCCGGACAAGGTCCCCGAATTTCGCGACAGGCTGAGATATTCCAGCCCGACATCGTTCAGGAAGCGAAGCCGCTCGCGAATTTCCTTAAAGATTCGCGCTGCAATTTCATTCTGTTTCGACGTCAGTTTTGCCGCCAGCGTCTCGAACCAGTCACGCGCAACACGGATCGACATTTCCGTGACTTGACCGATGTGCAGCCCATCGATCTTGACGGCCAGTGCCTCGGGTTTCAACCGATAGCCCGCGCAAGCGGGGCAGGGTGCCGCCGACATATAGCGCTCGATTTCCTCCCGCGCCCAGGTCGAATCGGTCTCTTTCCAGCGGCGCTCAAGGTTGGGGATAATGCCCTCGAAATCCTTGGAGGTGGTATAGCTGCGCGCGCCATCCTTGTAATGAAATTCGATGCGCTCTTTCGTACCATGCAAAATGGCGTGTTGCGCGCTGTGCGGAATTTCGGTCCACCGCTGTCCCAGCTTGAATCCGAAATGGCTGCCGAGAGCCTCAAGAGTCTGCGTGTAATAAGGAGACGAGGATTTTGCCCAGGGGGCAATCGCGCCATCGCGCAATGTCCGCTCAGGCTCCGGAACGATCAATGCGTCATCGATCTTCTGCTGGCTGCCCAAACCATCGCAGGTCGGGCACGCGCCAAACGGGTTGTTGAAGGAAAACAGACGCGGCTCGATTTCAGGGATCGTGAAACCGGACACCGGGCAGGCGAACTTTTCTGAAAACAGAACCCGCTCATGCGTTTCATTCAGCGACTTGTTGGCAGAACCACCGGCGGACGTATCCTCGGCACGCAGCGGCTTGTCGGCAAACTCGGCCACGGCCAGACCATCGGCAAGCCGCAGCGCCGTTTCCAGACTGTCTGCCAGACGAGAGGCGATATCGGTGCGGACCACGACACGGTCCACAACAATGTCGATATCGTGCTTGTATTTTTTGTCGAGTGTCGGGGCCTCGGCAATTTCGTAAAATTGCCCGTCGATCTTGACGCGCTGAAAGCCCTTTTTCATCAGCTCTGCGAGTTCTTTTTTATACTCGCCTTTGCGTCCGCGCACCAAGGGTGCAAGGATAAACAGCCGGGTGCCTTCCTCAAACGCCAGAACGCGATCCACCATCTGGCTGACCGTCTGGCTCTCGATCGGCAAGCCGGTTACAGGTGAATAAGGGACGCCCACGCGCGCAAACAGCAAGCGCATATAGTCATAGATTTCGGTAACTGTTCCGACGGTCGAGCGCGGATTGCGCGACGTGGTTTTCTGCTCGATGGAGATGGCGGGCGAGAGACCTTCGATCTGGTCCACGTCCGGCTTCTGCATCATCTCCAGAAACTGCCGGGCGTAGGCGGACAGGCTCTCAACATAGCGCCGCTGCCCTTCGGCATAAATCGTATCAAAGGCGAGCGAGGATTTTCCCGAGCCCGACAGGCCCGTCATAACGATAAGCTTGTTTCGAGGCAGATCGAGATCCACCCCTTTGAGATTGTGTTCGCGCGCGCCGCGTATCGAAATGGTTTTCAGTTCGCTCATCTTGTCCAGCTTTAAGTGAAACAGTCCGGCTCTATGTAGGAATTGCTGCGGTGGAGTCGAGCGTAATCGTGAAATTCGCAAATGGGTGTAGCGACTCCCTTGACTCTCGACATGGCCTTTATTAGAACAAAAAATGAACGTTGCAAAGTGAAATTTGTTGTTGATCACGGGAGATTGGTTGGTACGGGCGTAGCCGATATCGACTAGGGTAAGTCTCAGTTTTTGAGCGCTCGAATTCTTCGCGCAAGAAATAGGAAAATACGATGGCTGGAAGCGTCAATAAGGTAATCTTGATTGGAAATCTGGGTGCGGACCCGGAAATCCGCCGCACGCAGGATGGCCGCCCCATCGCCAACCTGAATATTGCAACCTCAGAGACCTGGCGCGACCGCAATTCGGGCGAGCGCAAGGAAAAGACCGAATGGCACCGCGTCGTTATCTTCAATGAAGGC
Organism: Rhizobium sp. CFBP 8762; assembly: GCF_014841565.1. GTDB lineage: Bacteria > Pseudomonadota > Alphaproteobacteria > Rhizobiales > Rhizobiaceae > CFBP-8762. The sequence continues at coordinate 103,072 of NZ_JACYUD010000006.1, read as the reverse complement.
CTCTGCAAAGTCGCGGAACAGTATCTGAAAAAGGGTGCCAAGGTTTACATCGAAGGCCAGCTTCAGACCCGCAAATGGCAGGACAAGGACGGTCAGGACAAGTACTCCACCGAAGTCGTGTTGCAGGGCTTCAACTCGACCCTCACAATGCTGGATGGCCGTGGTGAAGGCGGCGGTGGTGCACGCGGCGGGTCGGCTGATTACGGCGGCGGCGGCGGTGGAAACTTCGGCGACGATTACGGCCAGTCCAACACGCCTGCGCGTTCCGGCGGCGGAAACACGGGCGGCGGGGGCGGTGGTTTCTCCCGTGACATGGACGACGACATTCCGTTCTAGGATTGTTGATAAAGCGACCTTCGGGTCGCTTTTTTTATGGCGTCAAATGGCAAACGCGGATTTCACGCCATCCACCACGAACTGAACGGCAAGAGCGGCGAGGATCACGCCCAGAAGCCTTGTCAGAATTGCGCGGCCTGTTGCACCGAGAAATCGGTCCAGTCGCTCCGCAATGACGAGAGCGCAGAAGAGAATACCGACACAGACGCCGATCACGGTGATCAGTTCCAAACGCTGTACCGGCTGGGCGAAAGAACCCGACAGGAGTATAACCGCCGAAATGGCACCGGGTCCGGCAATCAACGGAAGCGCCAGCGGAAAGACCGATATGTTGCGGATATGGTCTTGCGTGATGGCAACCTCACCGGTTTTTTCCTTGCGCTCCTGACGGCGCTCGAAAATCATTTCGAATGCGATCCAGAAAAGCAGCACGCCACCGGCAATGCGAAACGCGCCAATGGAAATGCCGAGCAGCCCCAACAAGCTGTTACCGAACAACGCGAACGCCGCCAGAATGCCGAAGGCAATCAGCGACCCGCGCAGCGCCACCTGAAACCGCTCCGTGCGGGTCATGCCCATGGTCAGGCTGAGAAAGATGGGTGCCAGCCCCGGCGGATCAATGGTGACCAGAATGGTCGTCAGCGCATTGATCAGAAGATCGAGATGAATCATGGTCGGCCCTTTTGCTGGCAATCGTGAAACTTATGCCTTAATGAGAAGGGATCGTGAAGAGCGCGCCCGAAAAGCCTGTATAAAACGAAAAGCCTGTATAAAACCTGGGCTGAAATTGGCGCTGGAGCGCTCATTCGGCTATACTGATTGTCTGATTCTGAACAAAGATCGTGATCGAAATTGACTGAGCAAAGCACACCCGGCGGCGGCAAGAATCCACCAGGCATCGAACCCATTTCCATTATGGAGGAAATGCAGAGGTCCTACCTCGATTACGCCATGAGCGTTATCGTCAGCCGCGCGCTTCCCGATGTTCGCGACGGTTTGAAGCCAGTTCATCGCCGCATTCTCTACGGGATGAGCGAACTCGGCATCGACTGGAACAAGAAATACGTCAAATGTGCCCGCGTCACCGGTGACGTCATGGGTAAATTCCACCCCCATGGCAATTCCGCGATTTACGACGCTCTGGCGCGCATGGCGCAGCCTTGGTCGTTGCGGTTGCCGCTGATTGATGGTCAGGGCAATTTCGGGTCCATCGATGGTGATCCGCCAGCGGCTGAACGTTACACCGAGTGCCGTCTTGAGAAAGCCGCACATGCGCTTCTCGACGATCTCGACAAGGACACGGTGGACTTCCGTGATAACTACGATGGCACGCTGAGCGAGCCCGTCGTTGTTCCCGCGAAATTTCCGAACCTGCTGGTCAATGGTGCCGGCGGTATCGCTGTCGGCATGGCGACCAATATTCCGCCGCACAACCTCACCGAAGTGATCAATGGCTGTATCGCGCTGATCGACAATCCGGCGCTGGAACTGCCCCAGCTGATGGAGATCATTCCAGGACCGGATTTTCCGACGGGTGCGTTGATTTTGGGCCGTTCGGGCATCCGGCAGGCCTATGAGACGGGCCGTGGCTCGGTCATCATGCGCGGTCGTGCGCATATCGAGCCAATGCGCAATGATCGTGAGCAGATCATCGTGACCGAAGTTCCCTATCAGGTGAACAAGGCGACGATGATTGAGAAAATGGCCGAACTGGTGCGTGACAAACGCATCGAAGGTATTTCCGATCTGCGCGACGAGTCGGACCGTCAGGGCTACCGGGTTGTTATCGAGCTGAAGCGCGATGCCAATGCCGAGGTGATCCTGAACCAGCTTTATCGCTATACGCCGCTGCAAAGCTCGTTCGGCTGCAACATGGTTGCACTGAATGGCGGCAAGCCGGAGCAGATGACGCTGCTCGACATGTTGCGGGCTTTCGTCTCGTTCCGCGAGGAAGTCATCAGCCGCCGTACGAAATACCTTCTTCGCAAGGCGCGTGAGCGCGCGCACGTCTTGGTCGGTCTGGCAATCGCGGTTGCCAATATTGATGAAGTCATCAAGCTGATCCGTCAGGCGCCGGACCCGCAGACGGCGCGCGAACAGTTGATGGAACGCCGCTGGCCAGCCCATGACGTCGATTCGCTGATCCGGCTGATTGACGATCCTCGTCATCGTATCAATGAAGACAACACTTACAATCTCTCGGAGGAGCAGGCTCGCGCTATCCTCGAACTGCGCCTGCAAAGATTGACGGCTTTGGGTCGTGATGAAATTGCCGAAGAGTTGAACAAAATCGGTGCGGAAATCATCGATTACCTGGATATTCTCGGCTCGCGCTTGCGGATCATGACCATCGTCAAGGAGGAGCTTGCCGCTGTTCGGGACGAGTTCGGCACGCCGCGCCGCACGGAAATCGCTGACGGCGGACCGGACATGGACGATGAGGATCTCATCGCTCAGGAAGACATGGTCGTGACCGTTTCGCATCTGGGCTACATCAAGCGGGTGCCGCTGACGACCTACCGGGCGCAGCGCCGTGGCGGCAAGGGCCGCTCCGGCATGGCGACGCGGGATGAGGATTTCGTCACGCGGCTGTTCGTTGCCAACACCCATACGCCTGTTCTGTTCTTCTCGTCGCGCGGTATCGTGTACAAGGAAAAGGTCTGGCGTTTGCCGATCGGCACGCCGCAATCTCGCGGCAAGGCTTTGATCAATATGCTTCCTCTGGAAGCCGGTGAACGCATCACCACCATTATGCCGATGCCGGACGATGAAGCCATGTGGGAGAACCTCGATGTGATGTTCTCAACGACGCGGGGAACCGTTCGCCGCAACAAGCTGTCGGACTTCGTGCAGGTCAATCGCAATGGCAAGATTGCGATGAAGCTGGATGAAGAGGGCGATGAAATCCTGTCGGTGGAAACCTGCACCGAGTTTGACGATGTGGTGCTGACCACGGCGCTCGGCCAGTGCATTCGCTTCCCGGTCACGGATGTGCGTGTGTTTGCCGGTCGCAACTCCATCGGTGTCCGAGGTATTTCGCTGGGCGAAGCTGACCGGGTTATTTCCATGACCATTCTGGGCCATGTGGAAACGGAGGCATCCGAGCGCGCCGCCTATCTCAAGCGTGTGTCGGCTGAGCGTCGCAGCAGCGGTGAAGATGTCGAGGACATTCAGCTCGTCGGTGAGGATGCAGGCGAACTGGCGGAACTTTCGCAGGAGCGCTATGAAGAGATGAAGGCACGGGAGCAATTCCTGCTGACCGTTTCTGAAAAAGGCTTTGGCAAGCGGTCGTCCTCGTACGACTTCCGGGTGTCCGGTCGCGGTGGCAAGGGGATTCGCGCCACAGACACCTCCAAGGCCAAGGAGATCGGTGAACTCGTCGCCGCATTCCCGATCGAAGACAAGGACCAGATCATGCTGGTGTCAGACGGGGGTCAGTTGATCCGCGTGCCGGTTGTCGACATTCGCGTGGCAAGCCGTGCGACGAAGGGCGTCACCATCTTCTCCACCGCCAAGGACGAAAAAGTCGTGTCGGTTGAGCGGATCAGTGAGCCGGAAGCGGAAGAGGAAATAGAAGGCGAAGCGCCTGCGCCTTTGGAGGCGGAAACACCAACAGACGAATAAGCGAAAGCCGGGCATAGCCCGGCTTTTTTAGTTTTTAGCTCAAAAAGACGTGTCAAATCGTTGATTTAAATCAGCTTCAGGCCCTTCAGGCTAACATGGCCTTCCTTGCCGATGATGATGTGATCGTGAACCGTAATGCCAAGCGGCTTGGCGGTCTCGATGATCTGTTTGGTCATATCGATATCAGCACGCGACGGTGTCGGGTCACCGGACGGATGATTGTGCACGAGGATGAGCGCGGTTGCTGATAATTCCAGAGCGCGTTTTACGACCTCACGGGTATAGACCGGCGTATGGTCCACAGTGCCGCGTCCCTGAATTTCATCGGCGATCAACGCGTTGCGTTTGTCCAGAAACAGAATGCGGAATTGCTCGGTGGTTTCATAGGCCATGGCTGCATGGCAATATTCAATGACCGCCGACCAGGAGGCGAGAACCTTTTTGCCCCGCAGTTCACTTTTCAGCATGCGATGGGCGATGGTGGCGATCAATTTGATATCGAGTGCAACACTTTCGCCGATGCCTTTTACCTCCTGCAACAAAGCAGGGGGCGCACCGAACACGCCGGCAAGCGACCCGAACCGGTCGAGTAAGGCTTTGGCAATAGGCTTCGTATCGCGGCGCGGTATCAACCGAAACAGAAGAAGTTCCAGAATTTCGTAATCTGCCAGCGCAACGTCGCCGCTTTCACGATACCGCGCACGCAGCCGGTCCCGGTGGCCGTGATAATGAAGATCATCGGCACCTTTTGTCGGTCCGCTTGGTTTCTGGTTGCGACTGACCTGCGTTGCCGGATGATCAGCGAAGAATCCCCTCTCATCGGCAACCTCGTGATCAAACGACGCAGTTGGCTCTTCCAATCCGGTGGTCGGCTTGGAACGGGACGGGTCTTTCGCCATGGAATTGTCAGCCGCTCAGTCCGGGACGGTCAAGACCCCCGGGAGACAGTGTGAACACTTCACAGCCGGATGTCGTGACGCCGACGGTGTGTTCGTACTGCGCCGACAACGACCGGTCCCGTGTCACAGCTGTCCAGCCGTCTGCCAGCACCTTGACCTGTGGCCGACCCAGATTGATCATCGGTTCAATTGTGAAGATCATGCCTTCGCGCAATTCCGGGCCTTCGTTTGCCCGGCCGTAATGCAGAATGTTGGGGGCGTCGTGAAATACCTGACCCACACCATGACCACAGAAATCACGCACGACTGAACAGCGCTCGGCTTCCGCATAAGTCTGAATAGCCTCACCGATTGCGCCGGTGCGGGCGCCGGGCTTGACCGCCGCTATTCCCCGCAACAGGCTTTCATAGGTCACTTCCAGAAGACGCTCAGCCGACCGCTTGATTTCACCGACCGGATACATGCGGCTGGAATCACCGTGCCATCCATCGATGATATAGGTGACGTCGATGTTGACGATATCACCTTCGCGCAAGGGCTTGTCATTGGGTATGCCATGGCAGACAACATGGTTGATCGAGGTACAGACAGATTTCGTATAGCCACGGTAATTCAGCGTTGCCGGAAGCGCGCCGTTGTCCATGCCGAACTCGAAGACGAACCGGTCGATCACATCGGTTTTAACGCCCGGCTTCACGATATCCACCAGCGCATCGAGGCAGCGCGCAGTCAACTGGCATGCGCGGCGCATGTTCGCAAATGCGTCCTCGTTGTAAAGCCTGATCACGCCGGTGTTGCGGAGTGGCGCGGAGGCGGCGTCGATATAGGTTACCATGGCAGAAATTCCGATTGCGTCATGGGTCAAGTCATAAATCAGCTTGCCCCGGTTCGTCCATCGCTATCACCCCATCTACAACGATTTGGTGCGGAGATATGGTGCATTTGATGCCAAACGCTTCTACACCGCGCCGCATCGCGCGCCGAAAGGCCACACCATAAACGGGATCAAGCTCTTCGCATATCGAAAGCCGCGAGCAGTCTGAACGTTGTATCACGTAGAGCATGATGGCCCGGTGTCCGGCTTCAACCATATCACCAAGTTCCTCAAGGTGCTTCGCGCCACGTGCCGTAACACTGTCCGGGAATTCGGCAAGCCCCATAACACGCGTAAAATGGACGTTCTTGACTTCCACATACGCCTGCCCGAGAACCGGGTCGCTAAGCAGAATGTCGATGCGAGAATTTTGCCCATATTTCTGCTCGCGCTTTAGGTCTTGATAGGCTGCGAGATTTGAGAGCAAACCTGCATGTATGGCTTCTTCCGCAAGGCGGTTGGGCATGCCCGTATTAATGCCCACAATTGTGCCATCAGCTTCAACCAGTTCCAGCATATGCCGGTACTTTCGGGTCTTGCTGTTGTGTTCAGACAACCATATGCGGGAGCCTGGCGTGGTCAATCCCCGCATGGAGCCGGTGTTGGGGCATGATCCGGTGATTTGTGTACCATCCGCCAGAATGGCATCGAACAGGAAACGCTTGTAGCGTCGGATCAAGATGGCGGGCACAAGCGGTGTTGAGAAAAGCATAAGGTCCTTGGCACTTTGCAGCGCGTGGCATAAACGTGTTTTGTATTTTTACATTCTGCAGCAAAGAGAATACAAGTGCGGACACAACAATCGCTTATTACGGGCAGGGTACTATGAGAGACGTTTTTAGCAGGGATTTAAGCCGCCTTGGTTTGATGCTGGTAGCAGGCTGCCTCGTCACGGTGGTCTCCGGCTGTGCGTCTTCCAATAAGGATACTGCTCAGCGCCGGCAGGCTCCGGCGGTGATTATCGATACAGATACGACATCGGCTGGCGAGGGTGTGTCAACAGCCCTTCGCAAGACCGGAACTTATCCAAGCCTTGGTGGGCCGCTTCGCGCTGCCAACCGTCAGTTGAGCGCCACGGATGTATCCAGCATGTCCAGCCAGTTGCAGGCGTTAAGCAACGCGCGCGCGACCGGGGTAATCTCGGACGCAGAATACAAGACGCGGCTGGCGGAACTCGAAAAGCTGTCGGCAACCCACGGTGCGGAAACGCTGAAACAGATCGAGCAATAACGCGTTTCACGAGCAGGCACCGTGAGACATGTTCTCGTTTATCATGCCACTCCGTGAAATCAGCCAAAGTGGTTTGTTCGACATGCTTTAGCACTTGCGTTTCGCTTCATTTGGACGCAAAGCGTGAGATGCAATCTGCTTCGCAAGACCCAGTGGGCAGGGCGGATTGTCCTGTCTAGAACTGTGCGAGGTCCTGGGGCTCATGCGCTCAGCTCGCGCGAAATGAGGTTGAGAAATGGAAGAGTTTCACAAAGTACGCCGCTTGCCGCCTTACGTTTTCGAACAGGTCAACCGTTTGAAAGCCAGCGCACGAGCGGGTGGAGCCGACATTATCGACCTTGGCATGGGTAACCCCGACCTTCCCACCCCCCAGTCCGTCGTCGACAAGCTCTGTGAGGTTGTGAAAGATCCGCGCACCCACCGCTATTCCACATCCAAAGGCATTCCCGGCTTGCGCAAGGCGCAGGCTAATTATTATGCGCGCCGCTTCGGTGTAAAGCTGAATCCGGATACGCAGGTCGTCGCAACGCTTGGGTCCAAGGAAGGCTTCGCCAATATGGCGCAGGCCATTACGGCACCCGGTGATGTCGTTTTGTGTCCTGACCCGACCTATCCGATCCACGCATTCGGTTTCTTGATGGTGGGCGGTGTTATACGCTCGATACCGGTGGAGCCGGACGACAGTTTCTTCCCGCCGTTGGAGCGTGCCGTGCGCCACTCCATCCCCAAGCCGCTGGCGCTAATCATCAATTACCCGTCAAACCCGACAGCGCAGGTCGCATCGCTGGACTTCTACAAGGAAGTGGTGGCCTTCGCGAAGAAGCATGAAATCTTTATCCTGTCGGATCTGGCCTATTCGGAAATCTACTTTGACGGCAATCCACCGCCATCGGTGTTGCAGGTTCCGGGCGCTATGGATGTCACGGTAGAGTTTACTTCCATGTCCAAGACATTTTCCATGCCCGGCTGGCGCATCGGGTTTGCGGTGGGCAATGAGCGGTTGATTGCCGCGCTGACGCGAGTGAAGTCCTATCTGGACTACGGCGCGTTTACCCCCATTCAGGTCGCGGCAACGCACGCGCTGAATGGGGATGGTTCGGACATTGAAGAGGTCCGCACCATCTACAAGCGTCGCCGGGATGTGATGGTAGAATCCTTCGCGCAAGCGGGTTTCCACGTGCCGCCGCCAGCGGCCACAATGTTCGCCTGGGCCAAAATCCCGGAAAAGTTCCGCCACCTCGGTTCGCTGGAGTTTTCCAAGTTGCTTGTTGACAAGGCCCATGTCGCGGTTGCGCCGGGCATTGGCTTCGGCGAGCAGGGTGACGAGCATGTGCGCCTTGCGCTGGTTGAAAACGAACATCGTATTCGCCAGGCAGCCCGGAGCATCAAGAAATTCCTGTCGACTGCCGATGAAACGCTCCACAACGTGGTGACGCTCAACCAGCGTTAACATCAGCGCTCAAAATTCGGCAAATTTATATCCACCGCTCCGCCAGACTGGCGGAGCTTTCTTGACACGTAAGGAAGATAGAATGGCAGATGCCCTGAAACTTGGCATTGCGGGCTTGGGAACCGTTGGCGCATCGCTGGCGCGAATTCTTCAGGATCGGCGTGACATGCTGACCACAACCTGCGGCCGGGCTATCGACATTACTGCCATTACTGCACGGGATCAAAGCCGCGACCGTGGCTTTGATGTGTCCGGTATCACATGGTTCGACACCGCGGACGCACTGGCCGCAAATGCAGACATCGATGTCTATGTGGAACTCATGGGTGGGGCCGGCGACCCGGCGTATTCGTCCGTCAAGGCGGCGCTGTCACGCGGCATTCACGTGGTTACCGCCAACAAAGCCCTGCTTGCAGCCCACGGAACCGAGCTAGCAGAAATTGCCGAAGCCAATGGAGCCTTGCTGAATTACGAGGCGGCCGTGGCTGGCGGCATTCCGGTCATCAAGGCGCTGCGCGAGTCGCTGACCGGCAATACGGTTTCGCGCGTGTACGGTATCATGAACGGCACATGCAATTACATCCTGACCAAGATGGAAAAGGAAGGTTTGGGGTTCGAAACCTGTCTGAAAGAAGCTCAGCGCCTTGGCTACGCCGAGGTTGACCCTGCTTTCGACATCGAAGGCAATGATACTGCCCACAAGCTGTCGATCCTGACCAGTCTGGCCTTCGGCACGGCGATTGCAGCGGATGATATCTATCTTGAGGGTATCACGAACATTTCGATACAGGATATTCATGCGGCCGCCGAACTCGGCTACCGCATCAAGCTTCTGGGGGTCGCGCAGCGCACCGAGAGCGGTATTGAGCAACGCGTTCATCCCACCATGGTGCCGCTGGATTCGGTCATTGCGCAGGTTGAAGGCGTGACAAACGCTGTCGCCATCGAGTCCGATGTGCTCGGAGAACTGTTGATGGTCGGACCGGGTGCAGGGGGCAACGCAACTGCATCCGCCGTGCTGGGTGATATCGCTGATATTGCGAAAAGTCGTCCGGGTGCGCAGAATGTCCCGGCTTTCGGCAGACCCGTCGCATCGCTTGCGCCATACCAGCAGGCGACGATGCAAAGCCATGAAGGTGGCTACTTCATCCGTCTTTCGGTCGAAGATCGAGCCGGTGTCTTTGCAAGCATTGCAACACACATGGCACAAAACCATATATCGCTGGAATCGATTGTACAGCGCGCGCGTCAGCACGACGCGGCAAACGAGCCGCAGACGATTATTCTCGTGACCCATGCGACCACGGAGGATTCCGTCCGTAAAGCCGTTGCTATGGTCAAGGGTGAAGGATATCTGGTGGGCGAACCGCAGGTCATTCGCATCGAGCGGCCTAAGGCGTCCTGACGTTTGCTTGGCACCGCCAGGTGATTTCAACCGGTGCTTTCGCCAGAAAGTGCCGGTTTTTGCTTTAATGAAAACGGAGATCTGCGTATGAGCACTTTGGTAGATCCGGTAGAGAGGGCATTCCTCGGCGTTGAAACCTCTGTATCCGGCCAGCGCTGGGTTTCCCGACTGGATCAGGCCGGTCTAAACCGTGCGCTCGCCATCAGCCAGACACACGGTTTTTCCGACATTATCGCCAGAGTTCTTGCCGGACGCGGTGTCTCCATGGACGATGCTGTGTCCTTTCTGGACCCGACGATCCGCAACCTGATGCCGGACCCGGATGTGCTGACAGACTGCCGCAAGGCCGCTATCCGTATTGTTCAAGCGATAGAGCGTAGCGAAAACGTCGTGATTTTCGGCGACTATGATGTCGACGGGGCCACATCATCCGCGCTGATGTTTCGCACTCTGCGGCACTATGGGCTGGAGCCAAGCATCTACATCCCCGACCGCATCTTTGAAGGATATGGCCCCAATCCAACTGCCATCGGCCAGTTGATCGATAAGGGTGCAACGCTCATTGTGACTGTTGACTGCGGTTCCACCAGTTTCGAGGCTTTGGCTGTTGCGGCTGAACGCGGTGTGGATGTGGTCGTGATCGATCACCACCAGACAGGCCATGCGTTGCCGATCTGTCATGCTCTCGTCAATCCAAACCGGGACGATGATTTGTCGGGGCAGGGGCATCTGTGTGCTGCAGGCGTCGTGTTCATGGTGCTGGTCAACCTGACACGTATCCTGCGCGAAGCGGGCGACAAGCGTGTTGCGAGTTTCGATCTGCTCGCACTGCTGGACCTCGTGGCGCTCGGAACCGTGTGCGACGTGGTTCCGTTGAAGGGGCTCAATCGTGCCTATGTGGTCAAAGGACTGATTGCGGCACGGCGGATGGGAAACCCCGGTCTGTCAGCGCTGTTTCAAAAGGCGGGACTGGGAGGCCCGGTTACGCCCTATCATTTCGGTTTCATGATCGGCCCGCGCATCAATGCGGGGGGCCGCATCGGCGACGCGGCACTGGGAAGCCGTCTGCTGGCGATGGAGGACGCGAGCGAGGCAATGGACATTGCAACGCGCCTCGATGAGTTGAACCGGGAACGGCAAGCCATGGAAATCGCCATGCTGGCCGAGGCCGAAGCGGAAGCACTGGCCGAGTATGGCGACGGCAGCGATGCATCGGTCATCGTGACGGCCCGCCAGAACTGGCATCCGGGTATCGTGGGTCTGCTGGCCTCCCGTCTGAAGGACAAGTTTCGGCGGCCCGCGTTTGCCATCGCATTCGATGTGAATGGTAAAGGCACCGGCTCCGGGCGCTCGATCAACGGCTTTGATATGGGACGGATGGTCAGGGCTGCAGTCGATGCCGGTATTCTGGTCAAGGGCGGCGGCCACGCTATGGCTGCGGGGTTGACTGTGGAGCGTGCGCAACTTGGTAAGCTCCGCAGCTTCTTTCAGGATGCTGCGGAAAAAACGGTCCGCTCGCTCGTCGCATCACAAACCCTGAAGATTGACGGGGCACTGGGTGCAGCAGGCGCAAACATTGCTCTGCTTGACCAACTGGAAATGGCTGGTCCCTATGGCTCCGGCCATGCGCAACCTGTTTTTGCATTCCCGGCGCACCGCATCGTGGATACGCGTCAGATCGGGGTCAATCACATCAAAATCACGCTGGAAGGGCCTGACCGTTCCCGGCTGGACGGTATGGCGTTCCGCGCACTGGAAACACCACTCGGAGACTTTCTTCTGGGGGCGTTGGGCATGACAGTTCACGTTGCCGGATGCCTGAGCGCGGATCAATGGCAAGGCAACAAACGCATCCAACTGCGCATCATCGATGCTGCGAAAGCGTTATAGGAAGATGGAGAGAACAAGTGGCACGCCCTAGGGGAGTCGAACCCCTCTTTCCAGAATGAAAATCTGGCGTCCTAACCGATAGACGAAGGGCGCGTGCGGCTTGTGTGGGCGCTTTATAGGCAGGCTCTGAGATTCCCGCAAGCGCTAAAATCGTGTTTCTTCAAAAAAATTCGCGGGAAATTCTGCAAAGAAAAAGGTCGAACTATCATCGCTTTAGCAAGGCGGAACCGTGTCAGGCAAACATCCAGTTGCCTGACACGGAAGGTCTCCATATGAGACGTTTAGAACTTCAACGCGAAGTTGATTTTTGCGCCATTGCTGCTTGTACCATCACCAAACTGACCATGATAGGACAGACCAAGCGTAGCCTTGTTGGTGACGGCATAGTCAAAACCGGCCTCGATCAAAGCGGCGTTCTTCGCAATGGGGACGCCCGCAATCAGGAAGCTGTCACTTCCTGTAAAGCTGCGTGTTCCCACGGTTTCAATATCCCCGAACGCATGGCGCCAGCCAAGCGTGCCAAACAGAGACGCTTGAGGCCCGATTATATCAAGAGGCGTGGATGCCCGAAGCCCAACTGTGGTGAATGTCGTGTTGGTCGATTCGCTACCAACCCGTAGACGTCCGTCGCCGCCTTGCTCCGTGAAGCCGTCGGTATGGAGCCGCACATTGGCAAGCGCCGCGAACGGCTCAAGCGTGACGGTATCCAGATTGGTGCGATAAGCGAGTTCGCCGAAGCTCTGGAACGTGCTGGCATCGTAGCTTGCAGAGGTACTGTCTCCAAACCCGGGGAAGGCTATGCTGCGGTTTGCCTGAACATCATGGAAGCTGTAGGCGAGCCCGGATCGATACGACAGGTTACCCCATTCGGTACCACCGTAGAGGCCGACATGGTAATTGTCGCTTTCTACACTGGACCGGCTTACGTCACCATCGACGTTGGACCGGCTGTAGCCGAACAAGGCGCCCAGGCGGAATGTTTCGGGAAAGCCAGCCGATGCAAGCGGGTTGGCCAGTGTCGTATCGCCTCCGAACAGAATACCGCGTGTATCGTGGTCAATACCGGAGGCGTTCCCGTTGCCGTCAATATCGCCCCATTCTCCAATGCCGCGTGACCAGACTGCCGGGTCTTGTGAACCGGCTGAGGCCCGTAGCCGCTCGGTCGCCGTATCGCGGACCAGATGGCTGTCCTCGATCAAAGCGGTGGCCGTGGACGAATAGATCTCACCCGACAGGTGATCAAAACCCAACCCGGCTGTGTCCCGCGTGGAAGACAGAACCGCTCCAACGGCTGCGTTGGTGGCGGGCAGCGTTTCCAGTGCATGGGCAACCGCTGCCTGATTGCGGGTTGTCGCGACCGACGCGAACTGAACGGCATTTCTTTCAAATCGCAGGGATACGTCGTCTGCCGAATAGCTGAGTGTGGGATCCAGAAAAGCGAGGTTGGAGGTCGCTTCAGTGAAGGCTCCTGTGACGCCGCCCTCTGACCTCAAGATCGTGTAGCTGGTATCGGCGCTGTAGCGTCCGGAAGCAGCGAGAACCCGCAGACTTCCTCCGTTCAGAACCGTATTTCCCTGAACGACAACCTGATCGGACTGACCGTCCGCCGTTACATCCAGAGCGTAGTAGGAGCCCGGATTGAACTGGAGATTGTTGGTAACGCGAAGCGTACCAATACCCAAGCCGGGACTAACGCCTGCGCCGTTGCCGAGTGCGAGCGTCCCTACGGAGCCGAAACCGGTCACAACGCCGCCTGCTGATACATCGAGTGTGCCGGTTACGCTGCCCCGGTTGAGCAGAGTGCCCCCGGAAATCGATGCAGACTGAATGGAGCCGGCATTGTCAAATGTCCCCCCGGTATTTGTAACGTCGACAATTGTGCCGTAATTGGCGCTTTGTCCGGCATTGACGATGGATGCGACCGTAGCTGTGTCATTGTTGACAAAGGAACCACCACCTTGAACGTCCGTTGCCGCCAGCGTGCCATTGTTGACAACGCTACCGCCGGATACGACCGTAGACCCTTGCACGGTGCCTGTAGCGTTATTGACGAAACTTCCGGCGGTATTGTTCAGCGATTGAACGGTCCCATCATTCAGAACCGAGCCCGAATTCTGAATGGATGCAATGGACGCATCCCGATTGTTGATTAGAGACCCAGTCGAGCCCACAGTGGTTGCTGCGACGGTCCCGTTATTCGTCAATCGGCCACCAGTGAGCGTGGCCGCTTGCGTCACGGAACCGGTGCCATTGACGATGGCTTCGCCACCCGTCACGGAAAGCGAGCTGACCGCTCCATCTGTGATAAACGTGCCGCCGGAAATTGCAGCGATGCCTGTGATGGTGCCACCGGCATTGTTGACGGCTTGTCCGGATGTGGAGGTCAGCGCAGCAATCGCGCCGTCATTCCTCAACGTGCCGGAATTGCTCACTTCGGTAATGCTACCGCTCACGTTGTTTGTGAGTGTTGCGTCGCCAGCGACCGTGGTCGATGAAAGGCGACCACTGTTGGCAGCCTCGCCAGCGGTCACGACAGTATTTCCCGTAACAACGCCATTTGTGTTGTTATTGAACCGGTTGGAGGAACGCACGGAGGATATGGAACCGTTATTGGTGACCTCGCCCTGGCTGACGACGTCCCCGACGGTTGCGGCAACATTGTTGACCAGATTGGCCCCTGCGCTCACGGCGGATGAACCAAGGGTCCCGTTGTTGATAACGCTACCGCCCGTGGCATTCAGTTGCCCGGAAACAACGCCGCTGCCATTGTTGGTAAAGCTGCCTGACGTATCGAGAGATGCGACCTGGCCGTTGTTGGTAAATGTTCCGCTATTCACCATGGTCTGGACAACGCCGGTTGCGTTGTTCGTAACCGTTGCAGCGCTCACCGCCGAGATGATTGTACCGTTGTTTTCCACAGTCGCGGGCTGCGCGACGTTGATGGATGATATGGTGCCGGAATTGGTTACCGTTCCGCCATTGGCTGAGACCGGCGACAGGAGCGTTCCGCTCTCAAGCACCGAAAGTGTCGCCGCGCCTGTCAGGACAGTGCCGCCCGAGGCCGAAACCGTCCCGTTTTGAATGTTAAGGACACCATTATTAGAGATGGCGATGGAGTTCACGGCGATACTGGCGCGGACAACCGATTCGCTGATCGTGATCGTGACATTGTCGCCGGACGCTGGGGTCTGAGACGGAGCCCAGCCGACCGGATTGGCGAAATCCTGATCCGGTGCGCCTTGCCAGGAAAGATCAGCCGCAGACGCCGGCGCAGCTAGAACGGCAAGGGGGAAAAGGGTTGCAACGACATGCACAGGAAGCATTGCGGAACGCGCCGGTGAACGGACAGGGCTGAGCGCGGAAGATCCTGAGATCATCCCCATCCGGGCATTGAAGCCTTTGAAAATATGATTTGCCACTGTGCTTCCCCCGCAAGTAAAGTCTAATATAATTCCGCAGATGCGCGGATAAATAACTGATTTTTATGCTGTAAACGAAATGGGTTATGTTGAGAATAGCTGGCCGTTAGCTAAGGATTTAAGTTTATATCTGTGCTCAATATGCAACGGGAACTTTTTATATCATAAATAGATAATTTTCGAAGAGTAGCGACGGAAGCGTGTGTATGGTGGCTCGCGGAACTTAGTGTAGCCGAGCGTGTTGTAGCGCTGAAGCGCTTGCGGGCACGCTGCTCCGGCGTAGTGAATAAAGGAGCACCTGTATGTTTAAAAGATTGTGCCTGACTGTAACTGCCGCAACCTTGGCCTTCAGCCCGCTTGTCCTGAGCAATCCAGCGTTTGCTCAGGATCTGGAACTTCAACTCGGCAAGGATCTGCGGATCGTACGCCCAGATGATCGTGGGCCACCGCCACGTCGCGATCGCGATGATGACCGTCGTGCGGGTCGCGGGCAGTGTGATCCTGATGATGCCGAGGACCTAGCGCGCGATGCAGGCCTTCGACGCGCCCACGTTGTTCGCGTCACGCCCCGGCGCATTGTTGTGGAAGGCATGACGCGCCGCGGCCCGGACCGTATGACGTTTGCAAACGAACGAGGCTGCCCGGAAATCTAAATTTTCAAGGTGCCAAGAGCCCCCGATATTGCGCGAGCGATGCGGGGGTTTTTCTTTGCCTGCAGATTTCAGGAAATGGTCGGCGTTGCTGAATTGGATATGCTAATTGCCAAGCAAAGCTGCCAGGTCAGGTATCTCACCATGCGCACCGAGAATGCGGGGACTGCTCATATCCCCGGTTTCTGAATCCACCTGTACCGCGTACGCAGCTACGCCAACGAACCGATCCGCCATGGCAGCTGCAATCCGCTCAGCAGAAGCCGGGTTCGACGCCTGACGCATTTCTCCCGGCACCAGATTGCCGCGATTTTTCTTGTAGGGAATGATGATATATTTCTCGTCAGCCATGAAGAACACCTTTTTGTTCTCAATATGTTCATTATGCGTGATAAGTCAAGGCTGACCATGCAGCGGAGTGCAGGTCCGTTGTGGCCTGCACCCCTATGCTCTCCTAGTGCAGAATCTGGCTGAGGAAAAGCTTCGTACGTTCATGCTGAGGATTGTCGAAGAACGCCGTTGGCTCGTTCTGCTCTACGATCTGGCCCTGGTCCATGAAGATAACCCGGTTGGCCACCTGACGCGCAAAGCCCATTTCGTGAGTAACGCAAATCATGGTCATGCCTTCCTCGGCAAGACCAACCATGGTGTCCAGCACTTCCTTGATCATTTCCGGATCAAGCGCCGACGTCGGCTCGTCGAACAGCATGACGCGCGGATTCATGCATAGTGAACGCGCAATCGCCACGCGCTGTTGCTGCCCGCCAGAAAGCTGACCCGGGTATTTATTGGCCTGTTCCGGAATTTTCACTCGCTTCAAGAAATGCATCGCGACTTCTTCCGCCTGCTTCTTGGGCATCTTGCGAACCCAGATTGGCGCCAGCGTGCAGTTTTCCAGAATGGTCAGGTGCGGAAACAGGTTGAAATGCTGGAACACCATACCGACTTCGCGGCGTACTTCGTCAATCTTTTTCAGATCATTCGTCAGTTCCGTACCATCAACGAAAATCTGTCCCTGCTGATGTTCTTCCAGACGGTTGATACAGCGGATCATGGTTGATTTTCCCGAGCCGGAAGGACCGGCCACCACAATCCGTTCACCGCGCATCACCTTGAGGTTGATATCGCGCAGAACGTGAAAATCTCCATACCACTTGTTCATGCCGATGATTTCGATGGCCACATCGGTGTCGGAGACCGTCAGTTTCGACGCTAGGGCTGAATTTGTCATGGGATACCCCTGTAAATTATCGTTTGTGGCCGCGATCAAGGACGCGTTCCATGAAACCAGAATATCGAGACATTCCAAAGCAGAATATCCAGAAGACGAAACCTGCAAACACCAACCCACTCATGGGTGTTACGGGCGAAGCCCACGCGCTGTCGGAAAAATTAAGCCGGACAATGCCAAGCAAATCAAACATGCCGATAATAGACACGAGTGAAGTATCCTTGAACAGACCGATGAACGTATTCACGATCCCCGGAATGACCAGTTTTAAAGCCTGGGGCAGAATAATCAGGCCTGTTTTCTGCCAGTAACCCAAGCCAAGGGAATCCGCGCCTTCATACTGACCCTTTGGAATAGCCTGCAGACCGCCCCGGATAACTTCCGCCATATAGGCGGATGCAAACAGTGACACCCCGATCAACGCCCGCAGAAGCTTATCCACGGTCATGCCCTGAGGCAGAAACAGAGGCAGCATGACGCTGGCCATGAATAGAACCGTGATAAGGGGAATACCCCGCACCACTTCGATAAAGATGGTGCTCAACAACCGGATCACGGGCAGCGTGGAGCGTCTGCCAAGCGCCAGCATGATGCCAAGCGGCAGTGACACCGATATGCCGACGAACGACAGAATCAAAGTCACCAGAAGGCCGCCCCATAGGGGAGTTTCCACGTACGGGAGACCAAACACACCACCCAGAAGCAGCACGAAAGCGACAACAGGCAATGCGCCAAACAGCAACACGGCATTGACCGCCTTATGTTTGACGGACGGCATAAGGATTGGGATCAGAAGAGCGATGAAGAGTACCGCAACAAGCATCGGACGCCATCTCTCTTCAACGGGATAGCGACCAAACATGAACTGCGGAAACTTATCTGCAACAAACGCCCAGCAGGCGCCGCTCCATCCGTCTGGCTTGATGCCGCCTTGCGCCACTGTCGAGCAGACAGAACGGTCAGTGCCGGACCACGACGCATTGACAAAGAGCCAGTTGGCCGCGTGTGGCAGAACCCACACCAGCAACGCCAATGCAAGAAGAGACAGAACGGTGTCCTTCGGCGTTGCAAACAGATTGGTTCGCAGCCAGTGGACCACACCGCCGGTTTTCGTTGGTGGTGCGATTGGAGGCAGAATGTCACGGCGCACGAAACTTGGGTTTTGCGTTACCATGTTATCTCTCCACCAAAGAAACGCGTGCGTTGAACCAGTTCATGATGGCAGCGGTGATAAGGCTCAGCGACAAATAGACGATGATCCATATGGATACGACTTCAATGGCCTGACCGGTCTGGTTCAGGATCGTGCCACCAATGGCAACGAGATCTGCATACCCCACGGCGACCGCAAGGGAAGAGTTCTTCATGAGGTTTAGATACTGACTGGTGAGCGGCGGAATGATGATCCGCATGGCTTGCGGTACAACAACCAGACGTGTGGTTTGACGCGGACGAATGCCAAGTGCATGAGCTGCTTCAGTCTGACCCTTGCTGACGCCACGGATACCGGAACGTACAATTTCTGCAATGAATGCTGCTGTGTAGAACGAAAGCGCGAGAAACAGCGAAATGAATTCGGACCCAATCGTAGAGCCACCCCGAATACCGAAGCGCCCGGCAACCGGAACCTCGAAGGTCAACGGCATTCCCGAAAGAATGAGTGTGAGCGCGGGAAGGGCGATCAGGATCGCTATGCTGATGGCAAGCACCGGCAAGGACCGGCCCGTGGCTGCCTGCCGCTTCTTCGACCATAGGACAAGGCCGATGACCAAAGCAAAGGCGACCAGACATGCGATCAGCGTAAGACCGAAACCATCGCCAGCCAACGGCTTGGGAAACAGCAAACCCTGATTGTTCAGGTAGGTATCCAGCGGTAGATTTATGGACTCCCGGGGTAGGGGCAGCAGCGACAGAATGGCATAATACCAGAAAAAGATGACCAGCAGCGGCGGTATGTTGCGGAAGAACTCGACATAAGCCAGAGAGAGTTTCGCAATCAGCCAGTTGTTGGACAACCGTCCGATGCCGACGATAAATCCGATAATGGTAGCGGTAATAATGCCGGTAACGGCAACCAGAATGGTATTGGTCAAGCCGACGATAAAAGCACGGCCATATTTGGAATCGCTGGTGAAGGCGATCAGTGACTGACCGACGTCAAAACCTGCCCGACCATTTAGAAAGCCGTATCCCGAGGCGATGTTGGAGCGATGTAGATTTTCGACAGTGTTGGAAATGATCCAATACAGGCAGAGAGCAATCAGAAAAAGTGCAATCGCTTGATACATGACCCCGCGAACTTTTGGATCGTTAAAGAACGATCCGGTCCGCCCGCTTTTGCGTGGCGGATTGAGGGCGTCCATAGCCATAAAAACCTCTTTCCCCTAGACCATTGATGGCCAATTCATGGGCACTGTTTTCAGCGTTCCCAGTCTGCTTCCCGGCGTGGACTTTTTTGCCAACCACGCCGGGAAGTGTATCAATAGGCTTAGCGAACTGGCGGAGCGTATTGCAGCCCGCCCTTGTTCCACAAGGCATTCAGGCCGCGCTCAATCTTGAGCGGGCTCCCGGCGCCAATATTGCGGTCGAACACTTCGCCGTAATTGCCAACGGCCTTGATGATGTTCACGGCCCAATCGTTGGTCAGCCCAAGATCCGTGCCGATCTTGCTATCGGCTTCGACGCCCAGGAAGCGCTGAATATCGGGATTTGCCGACTTCTTCATTTCCTCGACATTGGCCTGAGTGATGCCAAAGTCTTCTGCATTCACAAGCGCGTAGTGAACCCAGCTGATAATGTCGAACCACTGATCGTCACCTTGGCGGACAGCAGGTCCAAGTGGCTCCTTGGAAATGATTTCCGGCAAGACTTCATGGTCGTCCGGTGCTGCCAGCGTCAGACGGAGCGAATACAGGCCGGACTGGTCCGTGGTGTATACGTCGCAACGACCAGCATCATAGGCCGAGTTGACCTCTTCCAACTTTTCGAAAACGACCGGGTTGTATTGAAGGTTGTTGGTCTTGAAGTAATCGGCCAGATTGAGTTCCGTCGTAGTACCGGTCTGCACGCAAACGGCAGCGCCGGACAGCTCGAGTGCGGATTTCACATTCAGGCTTTTGCGAACCATGAAGCCCTGACCATCATAGTACGTCACCGGACGGAAATTCAGGCCAAGAGCCGTATCGCGGTTGATGGTCCACGTTGTATTACGCGACAACACATCCACTTCACCGGACTGTACGGCGGGGAAACGCTCTTTTGCTGATAGGGGGGTGTATTTTACTTTCGTTGCATCGCCAAACACCGCAGCAGCAACCGCCTTACAAAAATCGACGTCAAATCCGGTCCAGTTTCCAGCCGAATCAGGTGACGCAAAACCGGTCAGACCTGTGTTCACACCGCACTGCAGAAAGCCTTTTGCTTTCACATCAGCCAGTGTTGCAGCCGAAGCGCCCTGTGCTCCCAGACCCAGCAAAGTGGCCCCAACCAGCGCGGTCACAATCTTTTTCGCCATATTTACAACCTTTTTTGTTGTCCCTTATTATAAGCGCACCAGCTTTGACCGGCAGATGCACCCGCTACTGCTTTCAGCGTGCGTGCCCTATCACAGTATTAAATCACCATCGGGTCAAGTCTGGGTGCGCTTTTTTGCCTCTTTTCGGGCAAAATATCAATAAGCGCTAAAATTTAATCGATTTGCTGTGGATTGTAGCAGTCATCAGGCCGTGAAGCAGCCCTGAAGGGGCATAGGCTCGATAAGTTCTTGACCTGCCGTTCCACGGGGTTGAAAAGCAGGCGAGCGTAGCTTGGATGTGGGATTCGATATGACCGAGAAGAAATCAAAGCTGGCAAATGCCGGGATCAATACGCAACTCGCCCATAACGGCTTTACCCCAAAAGATTATCATGGTTTCATCAACCCACCCGTTGTTCACGCATCCACTGTGCTGTTTGACAATGCGAGGGGTATGGAGACGCGGGCTCAACCGTACACCTACGCCACCCGTGGTACCCCGACCACCGATGCTTTGTGCGAAGCCATTGATGAACTGGAAGGATCTGCTGGAACGATCCTCGTTCCCTCGGGTCTTGCGGCGGTAACCGTTCCAATGCTGGCGTTTTTGTCGGCGGGTGATCATGCACTGGTGGTTGACTCGGTCTATCAGCCCACCCGCCATTTCTGCGATACCATGCTGAAAAGGTTGGGCGTAACCGTTGAATATTACGACCCTGCGATAGGCGCGGGTCTTGCAGCGCTGATGAAACCAAACACCCGGCTGGTTCATACGGAATCACCGGGTTCAAACACCTTTGAAATGCAGGACATCAAAGCCATTTCTGATGTTGCACATCGACATGGCGCCGTGGTGACCATGGACAATACCTGGGCGACGCCGCTCTACTTCAAACCGTTGGAGCATGGCGTGGATATATCAATCCATGCCGCGACGAAATATCCTTCCGGGCATTCCGATATCCTGATGGGAACTGTATCGGCGAATGCGCAACACTGGGAACAGTTGAAACAGGCCAATATCACGCTGGGCATCTGCGGGTCGCCCGATGACAGCTACCAGATTCTGCGCGGTTTGCGAACGATGAACCTGCGACTGGAGCGGCACCAGGAAAGTGCGCTTCACATAGCGCGCTGGCTTGAGCAACGGGAAGACGTGTCGCGCGTGTTACAGCCCGCGCTACCAAGCTTTCCCGGGCATGACCTGTGGAAGCGTGACTTTACAGGCGCGAGCGGCATATTCTCATTCATTCTGAAGGTTGATAGCCCCGATCAGTTCAGGGCCAAGGCCCATGCGTTTCTTGATGCGCTTTCGTTGTTTGGTCTGGGATGGTCGTGGGGTGGCTACAGCAGTTTGGCCGTTCATGTTGGATTGTCTGACCGAACGATCACCAAAGTGCCGGAGGATGGGCCAGTGTTGCGGCTTCAGATCGGTCTTGAAGATACCAAGGACCTTATCGCCGATCTCGGTGTGGGATTTGACGCCGCTGGCTCTATATAAGGTACAGCGCAGACAAAGAGGCCGAGCGACATCATGCGTCAGAAGTGTCGCACGACGCTTGAGGCCGGGACATGAAGCATGGCATTACATCTGATTAAATTGTGTGTTGGCGCCGACTCAATCGATGACCTGCGTGACTGGGTTTCGCGTCGAGCGCTTCTGGAAGTTGCCGCCGGTCGTGATCCCCATTCGTCTCACGTAACCCGAATGGTGCCGAAACGTATTGAGGAGTTGCTGGATGGCGGGTCGCTCTACTGGGTCATCAAAGGCCAGGTTCAGGCCCGCCAGCATCTGCTGGATATTCGCACATTCATCGATGGTGAAGGCATTACCCGTTGTGACCTGAAATTAGGGCCTGAAGTCATTGAGACCGTGCCGCAGCCGCGACGGGCGTTTCAGGGATGGCGTTATCTGAAGGAAGGCGAAAACCCTCGGGATCTGACGGTTTTGACCGGCGAGGCGGCAGAGATGCCTTCGGAGCTTCGACGGGAACTCGCGGAACTTGGCCTGCTTTAAAATACAGCTTTACTCACCCTGTGGCAATTTCATACGCAGTGGCGATGCATTTGCCGAGCCGCGAACACGAATACGCAGTTTCGCTTCAGGTTGGGTTGAACGCCAGGCGCGTGCGCCATGCGTCAGCAAAAGTCCGACAAGGTCACGGGTTTTTTCTCGCGGACGGTTAAGGCCTATATCTGCAATACGCATTGCCGCTTCATGCAAGGGGTGGAGGCCGGAACCGAGGCGCTTGCGCTTGCCGGTGGGGGCAGGAACAAGGCCCGGAATATTTTCATTAATTGCCATAATCGACCTCGTTACACAGTACACATCGAGGGATGCAGCGGGCAGAACGCGCCCGCCGTTGCTATTGTAGGCTTGCCCAGCAGGCAAATCCTTGATTTTTCAGTGCCTTGCAAGCGGACAAAGCCTGAGTCTGGCCGGTAAATCCGGAGAAACGGGCGCGATAGAGTTGCGAGCCACTATCACCGAAGGCAACAGTAAATGGCTTGGCTTGGGACAGAGCCCGTCCGCCCTTTTGCTTCGCCGTGTCCAGCAGCGCCATGGCCTGGTTCTTGTCCGGCGTGGCGCCGATCTGGATGACCCAGCCAGCGCTTTGAGCTGAGGATGTGGATGCCGTTGTCAGGCTGTCAACCTGTTCAATCACTTCGGTGGCGACAGGGTTCGATCCACTTTCGAGCTGGCGCTGCTGTTCCTGAAGCGAGGAAATGACGACGGCGCGATTTACGATTGGATTGTTGGATTTGGCAGGTGCGGCGTAAGCCATTTCTACCGGTGCGTCAGACTCATAGCGCACAGTTGGAACCGGTCCGCGATGGGGAAGGACCGACCCGCTCACGGTTGCAACGATTGACGGCTCTACAGCATCCGGTACGGAGGCCGGTGCGGCCTGTGCGACGACGGGAGCAGGGGCCGTTTGCGCGATCAGATTTCCATTCCCGCCACGGGTGGATGCGGCCGGCATATATTTTTCAATCAGGCGTCGCATCTGAGCATCACGAGCACCGCCGGATGTACCGCCCAGCACAACGCCGACAACGCTACGGCCATCCGCCTGTGCGGAGGTAACGAGATTGAAGCCGGAGGCGTTCGTGTAACCGGTCTTGATGCCGTCAACGCCGCGAACGGTGCCTAAAAGACGGTTGTGATTGCCGATAACCTGCTTGCCAAACTTGAAACTACGGGTCGAAAAATACGGATAGTACTGTGGAAAATGCTGGCGCAGCGCTATTCCGAGCCGTGCCTGATCCCGTGCCGTTGTCTTCTGAGCGCTGTTTGGAAGGCCGTTCGCGTTGCGGTAGGTCGTGCGTGTCATGCCAAGCGCACGCGCTTTCGATGTCATGATTCGTGCAAAACGATCTTCCGAGCCACCAAGAAATTCGCCAAGTGCAGTTGCCGCATCATTGGCAGAGCGTGTCACCAAGGCCTGGATACCTTGCTCTACCGTAATTGTCGTGCCCGCCCGCACACCCAGTTTTGAGGGAGGTTCCATAGAAGCATTTTTAGAGATCGGGACCGGCGTATCCAGACGGATCTTACCGGACTCCAGCGCCTCGAACACCAGATAAAGGGTCATCATCTTGGTCAGCGATGCGGGAAAGCGATATTCGTCGACGTCCTGCCCGTAAATGACCTTGCCCGTCTTGGCGTCGACAACGATCCCGGCATATTTGGGGTTCGCATGGGCCTGACCGCTCATGACCGCAACCGACAGGACACCGGTGATCAGAAGTTTTGAACACACGCCAGACCATGCTGCACGCAGTTTATGAAATCGGTCGGAATTTATAGCTTGGGACACAGCTTCACTCTTCATGCTCAAATCTTACCGGATCTCCGGAGGCTGCTTCCGGAAGCGACTATCGGACGAACCTAGCGGCACAGCGTTACCAATCGGTTTATGATGAATGATTGGTTTCCAGAAAAAATGCCTTCTTTCCATTTATTTTTAGGGGATATGGCAAAGCTAAGGACATCCGCGCGACATGACCCATTAATTAGGCGAAATTGGGCATGCCATAACAAAAGGCGCGGTGAGGGGCCGCGCCTGTCTGTTCACTCCTGATGATGTCCGCCTAATCTCGTTTTGGCGTCTGCTTATCGCACAGGCTTTAGCGAACGCTACCAACGGCAACCGCGCGGCCATCCTGAATCTTCATCCACCGGCTGGAATTGTCAGCCGCTTGCCGTTTCAGGAACGTGTATTCGGTCTCCGACCACAGGAGAATGCTTTCGCGCATGTTATCGAGGACAAAATCACCCCTGTCGGTCGTTACCGTCAGCACGGCATGGCCTTCGCCGTTCGTTTGAAGCACAACTGTGATGAGAAGGTTGGAGGGTGCGAAACCCGCCGCAATCAGGTTGCGCCGCTTCAAAAGGGCAAAGTCCTCGCAGTCACCCGCCGTCGTGGGGTAGGCCCAGTATTCTTCCAGGCCATAGACATCTTTGTCTGTCAGTGGCGAGACGGCAGCGTTGACGGTTTTGTTGATCTCGACAAGTTTCGCCCAATTGGCAGCTGTCAGCGGCAGGGGCGCCTCGGCCTGTGTCGGTCCACATTCAGCGGGCAGACGCTTGCAGAATTCGTAATGACCGATCGGTGGATTGGTTCGTGACGAAATATCCATGACCGGTCGTCCTGCCCATGCGGCAGCAAACGTCATCATCAGAAGCATCATGCAAAAGCCGGCGATTCTAAATACTGCGAGTGCCATGTCTATCTCCCTCAACGAGAGGATAATGACAGATAGGCTTTTACGTCAGACGAATTGTCGAAGTAAAATAAAGCTCAAAAGCAAGTAGAATACAGTTAAAATCATACGGGTTAGAGTAGCTGCCTGTTAACCATACCCGCACGTCTTGTCAGATGAAGGCTGTCAGCGCATCCTTGGACTGCACGGCGGAAAACTCTATCGCTACACCTTCAGCAAAGTGGCGAACAATGTGGCCGCGCATAGTGCCAAGGGTGATAGCGGTCCCGACATTCGGACGTATTTCCAGATCGACCGCCGCACCAGACAGAGACAAATCGATGATACGGCACGCAATCTTTTCTCCGGATGGAAGGGTGATATCCGTGCGGGTACGCCTCGGTGTCAGGCGGTCATGACGGCGGTCTTCCGGAAGGCCAAGCTCGTGCCGGTTGGCGATCCAGGTCAATTGCGCTGCAAGCTTGGTTCGCTTTCGATCTGTCGCTGTCAGACGCAAAACAAATGCATGATCCGCCAGACGGCACACGGGACCTTCCAGCCGCCCGATTTGCTCCACATAAGCGATGATATTTTCCCCGAAACGTGGACGCGCGGTACAGGTGATGTAAACATCCCCCGGAGACATTTCGGTGACCTGACAAGCGAATTCGTCGCGGCTTTCGGTCATCAGCCGCCCGGGCAGGCTGACGGTCACCCGTTGGAACGAGCGCTGCTCCAATGACGAAGGTCCTTTGGCTACTGACGAATCAAGGGATGACTGCATGCGTCTCTCGCAGGTAAGCTGTTGCTCCAGCCTTCATATACCGTTCGCAATCGCTAAAATAGACAATTCTTTGCATCGGTTGTTTTTTTAGAAGCATGTCACTGAAACTGCACAGCGGTTTTGCGATGCCGATCTGCAACCAAACCAGAACCTGACGCGGGGAAATCGGCTCTTAAAGGTTGCAATACGCTTCAGTCTTGACGCCCGCCTTCAAATACCCGCAGGTGAAGGACGCGGCGAATAGCGTTTCCCATTGCCGCAGGTCGTATGACGGCAACGTTTTCAGCCGGAGCCTTCTTCTCCGATTCAGGGTGCGCAGCATCGTGTTCCGCAGCCATCGGGCAGATGCTTTTAATCGTCAGCCCCTGAATGTCGTCCGTGTTAAGCCATGACGGCAAATCAAGCGGCACTAGCGTTCCAATCAATCGGTCTGCAACGTGCCCGTCGGATGATAACGGAAGCAATGCAACTTCCACATTGAAGTGCCGCTCTGACTTCGTCAGCATGGTCGCTGAAATCAAATGAGGCTCTTTGAATGCTGTGGTCCGTGTGATCGTTCGATGCAACGCTGTGCGTGATTCCGACAACCAGATGTTTTCAAAACCGGTATTCCGAAGTTCTTTGCCCATCAGGCTGCAGATATTCGTACCGGCGAGGCGAACTGTCGTCGTCTTGTCGTCTGACGGCTGCAGAATGAAAACATCGGCGAGAATCGTTCGCATCTCTGCAGGCTGGATATCGCGCCGCAGGGGGACAGGCCGACCTGCGCACAGTCTTGTCCAATACTCGAAAATTTCATTTGCGGTCTTGCTACGCATTACACTAACCCGTCATGAGTTTAGACTGTACCATCATGGCACAAAAACAGTCTCTTCATCACTTTGCGAATCGCCGGATATTATCCTTCGTTCCATTAGTATTGTTGATAGCGAAGCCGAAATGCAATTGAGGATGGCATGAAAAAGCCAGTAGATACACGAATTCGAGAGCTTACATTGAAACGGCCATAATGGTTTACCTATTTGATCAATAGACTTTTATGAAAATCTGCGAGACTTGATGAGTAATACCCCAAAAATTGATGGTACAGAACGCGCTAGCCCTGCGCAGCCTCAGTTGCCAGTGCGTGAGCCTGCATTCAACCTTCCCGGTAGTCTACTCTTCATATTGAGTGCGCTCGTGGTGATACATGTTCTGCGCCTTTACGCGCTGAGCGCTGACATGGATAATGAACTGCTCTACAACTTTGCCTTCCTGCCAGCGCGCTATGATTATCCGCTGTTGGAACAGGGCTGGGCCTGGCTATGGTCACCCATAACCTACTCGTTCCTGCATGGCGGTTGGGAGCATCTGATTTTCAATGCCTTCTGGCTTGTGGCTTTCGGTGCGCCTGTCGCGCGGCGGATCGGCCCTGCGCGTCTTGCCGTCTTCTGGTGTCTGGCCGCGCCTGCCTCGGTCGCGATGCATGTGGCGTTTCACTGGGGCGAAGAGGTCATTGTGATTGGCGCCTCCGGTGTCGTCTCGGCCCTTATGGGAGCGGCGGCCCGGTTTGTTTTTTCGCCGAATGGTGGCATCGAGCGTCAGGATGCACACCGCAATGCGCGTTTAAGTATTCCGGCCGCATTGTCGAACCGATCCGTTCTAACGTTCGCTGCCATTTGGCTTGTAACGAATTATGTGCTCGGCTCGGGCTTGCTGGGGGGTGTCAGCGCGACGGGCCCGGTCGCCTGGGAAGCGCATATGGGCGGCTTCCTGTTTGGTTTTTTGCTGTTCGGGCTGTTCGACGCAAACGGATCTCGTCGTTTTCGCTAATACGCTTTTGATTGCGCGCGTTTGAAGCTACGATAGGCCGCGGCCAATCGGAGGAGTGCGGCTGCACCATCTTATGGGAGGACGTTATGCAAGTACGCACCATTCTGGAAGAAAAAGGCCGACAGGTTATTACCATTGTGCCGAGTCTGACCGTGCAAGACGCTGCGAAGTGCCTTCACGACAATCACATCGGCGCTGTTGTTATCTTGGACGCGGAGAACGCAATCGCGGGGATACTGACTGAACGGGATATCGTCAGTTGTATAGCCCGACAGGGGCCTGCGTGTCTGGACCAGCCCGTTTCCAACTTCATGTGGACAAATGTCTATTGTTGTTCGGAAGACACTTCAATTGATCACGTCATGCAGATGATGAGCACGCTTCGCGCCCGCCATATCCCTGTGGAAGAGAGCGCCCGAATCGTCGGCATCATTTCCATAGGTGATGTGGTCAAAAGCCGCATTCGCGCCATTGAACAGGAAGCCGAGCATATCAAAGCGTATATTGCTGGCTGACCATCAACACCAAAGGGCGGCGTCTCTCACACTCTTTCAACACAGATTTCTTGCAGACGCCGCAGTTCCCCGATCTTGAGTTTGGTTTCCTGATAGCCACGGTCGATAGCTTCGCTGGCACGATGAAACTCTGCCATTCCAATCTCGCTCAACCGGGGATGCAAGGACAAGTCCGGTGGGTCCCCGGCAAGGCGCGCGCGGGCAATACGGTCCTGAATAATATTGTAGGCTTGCACCATGACCCGGGACACCCCCAGGCGGGCAGCCTTGTCGTTGCGGGCAACCTCATTCATCTCTGGCGGTGGTTCACTTGCAATGTGTTTGATCACGCCGGATCGACCATACAGATCATAGTTGAGGTTGACGGCCACGACGAGGGGCTGTTCATAGGCGCGACAGACTGATACCGGCACCGGGTTTACCAATGCGCCATCAATCAATGTGCGGTTTCCCGATTTCACCGGTTCAAATATACCGGGCAGGGCGTATGAAGCGCGCAACGCCGTGATCAATGATCCCTGATGAATCCAGACCTCGTGACCGGTATGAACTTCCGAAGCGACGGCGACGAAGGGTTTGCCGAGTTGTTCAATGAGCACACCATCCAGATGATCCTGCATTCGTTGCGTCAGGCGCATTCCACCCAGCAAACCGCTGCCGCCCAGCATGAAGTCGAGCAAACCCACGATCCGGCGCAAACTCAAGGAACGGGCAAATGTCTCAAGCTCGTCAAGCTTTCCTGCCAGATAACAGCCACCCACCAGCGCCCCAATCGATGTCCCGGCGATCATGCCCACTTCGATGCCTTCCTCGTCGAGCGCGCGCAAGACACCGATATGTGCCCAACCACGCGCCGCACCGCCGCCCAAAGCCAGCGCAATTTTGACAGTCGGAGTGGATGTGGCCTGTGGAAGGCTGGAGGAGGTAAGGTCTTTCAAATGGTTGCTGCGGTGATACCAAGTCAACATGCTGCCCCCTTTCGAAATCGATCATTAGTGATTTCTATAACACATTCGCATGATTCGATTTCAAAATATTAAAGAGCGCGAACCATTAACCCTTGGAATAAACGGATTGCGGATCGAAATGGCGAGTGTCATCGGTAATTGTTAGGCTGGCCTTGCCATCATCAACCGCAACAGTCCGATAGAAGCACGACCGCCGTCCGGTGTGGCAGGTTGCATCGTGACCCCCAACAGACACCTTCAACCAGATGGCATCCTGATCGCAATCGGTGCGGATCTCGGTCACTGTCTGGAAGTTTCCCGATGTCTCGCCTTTTTTCCAAAGCTTGCGACGGGATCGACTGTAGTAATGCGCAACGCCCGTTTCTAGCGTCAAAGCCAGCGCCTCGGAATTCATATGGGCAACCATCAGCAACATGCCGTCACCGGCGTCGGTGACGACGGCAGTTATCAGCCCGTTGGCGTCAAACCACGGCGTGAATGATCCACTGCCTTCAAGTTCCGATTTGTCGGCGGACGGCGGCGCAAACGGAATGGTCATCATACCTCTATCCGCAGGTTAGCGCCCGCGCAGCATCGTCATAAACCGCACCTGCTCGGCAGGTTCAGCCTTGAATACGCCAGTGAAGGTGGTCGTTAGCGTCGTTGAGCCCTGTTTCTGCACACCACGCATGGCCATGCACATATGTTCGGCTTCAATCATGACGGCGACACCGCGCGGGCGCAGACTGTCATCAATCGCCTTGGCGATCTGCGCAGTCATAGTCTCCTGCGTTTGCAGGCGTCGGCCGTAGATCTCCACGACCCGCGCGATCTTGGACAGGCCCAGAACCCGGCCGTTCGGCAGATAGGCTACGTGAGCTTTGCCGATGATCGGAACCATATGGTGTTCGCAATGCGAAAAGAACGGAATGTCTTTGACCAGAACCATTTCATCATAACCGGCCACCTCTTCAAATGTGCGCCCCAGCACATCATCGGCGTCCAGTTCATAACCAGAAAACAGTTCCTTGTAGGCTTTGGTCACGCGCGCGGGCGTATCTCTGAGGCCCTCCCGCTCGGGATTGTCCCCGGCCCAGCGCAGCAAAAGACGCACCGCGTCCTCGGCTTCCTTCTGGGTTGGCCGACCGGAATTGTCTTGCGGTGGAAAATTTTTCACAACTGCGTCCATAAAAGGCCCCTTGACGATCCGCGTCTTACACTCAGTTTACCCCGAAAGCACGTTGCAGCCGTTGATCGTCTTAACAATGGGCTGAAAACGCCTTGCGCATTCGCCGCCCGATACCGACATATATAACAATCGCGAGTGTATGCGGAAGACCGCAGACATACCTGCTCGTGCTTTTTTGCGACATACGCAGTATACAGGCTCGCGGATCAATTGCTAATAAACGCTTGTTGGAATGATGTTGGTGTGATGGACGATATTTACAATACCAAAATACTGGAGTTCGCTGGAAACATCACCCGGACCGGCCGTCTTGATGATGCCCATGCGCAAGCCAGCGCGCACTCTCGTTTGTGCGGTTCCAAAGTTACGATCTGGCTGAAACTCGACGGGGACACGGTGAGCGACTTCGCACATGATGTCAAAGCCTGTGCGCTGGGGCAGGCGTCGTCAGCAATCATGGCACAGCATGTGGTTGGTTCTTCGGTAGATGAACTCCGACAGGCCCGCGCCGATATGCTGGCCATGCTGAAAGACGGCGGCGAAGGTCCATCGGGGCGGTTCGTGGATATGCGGTTTCTCAAACCCGTGCGCGATTACCGTGCTCGCCATGCCTCCACCATGCTGACCTTTGATGCCGTCAACGATGCCATTGCGCAGATCGAGGCAAAGGCCTGATGTGCGGGCGGCAGGCGGCATCCAAGCCTTACCGTGGCCGCAACTGGCGTGGAGAGTTCGTGAGAACCCCTGATCGCTTGTTGGGTATGGGGTTGATCCGGCTGTATCAACTGACACTCTCCGGCTTCATTGGGCAAGGGTGTCGGCATCTGCCCACCTGCTCGGAGTATGGCTATGAAGCGATCGCCCGCCACGGCCTGTGGCCGGGGGGCTGGCTGACCCTGTTTCGTGTTGTTCGGTGCGGCCCGGGTGGTACGCATGGGATTGACCGTGTGCCCGAGGTGCTTCCACCGCACATGAAATGGTATTTGCCCTGGCGCTATTTCGTTTCTCATCGATAAATTTGAGGAACCGCGCCCTTTGACGAAGCTGAAAAAGACTATATGACCACCTCCGATTAAGCCGGAATGGTCCGGCGATCAGCGCCCACTTCCCCACCCGCATTCGTTGGCGGGACTGGAACAGGAGACTTATGATGTCAGCCCCAATCTCCCTCACATTTCCCGATGGTTCGGTCCGCGCGTACTCGCCGGGAACGACCGGACGTGAGGTTGCAGAATCCATTTCAAAATCCCTTGCGAAAAAAGCCGTTGCCATTGCGCTTGACGGTACGCTTCGTGACCTGTCCGATCCGGTGGACACCGGTCGGCTGGAAATTATTACCCGCGAAGACCCGCGCGCACTGGAACTGATCCGACACGATGCCGCCCACGTGATGGCAGAAGCCGTGCAGGAACTGTTTCCCGGCACTCAGGTCACAATCGGCCCTGTGATCGATAACGGGTTCTATTACGACTTTGCCAAAAGCGAGCCGTTTACACCGGAAGATTTGCCGAAGATCGAAAAGAAGATGAAGGAGATTATTGCCCGCAATAAGCCCTTCACGAAGGAAATCTGGAGCCGCGACAAGGCCCGCGACGTTTTTGCCGCAAAGGGCGAAAGCTACAAGGTGGAACTGGTCGATGCGATTCCCGCCGATCAGGACCTGAAGATTTATGCGCAGCGTGACTGGTTCGACCTCTGCCGCGGCCCGCATATGGCGGCAACAGGGCAGATCGGTACGGCCTTCAAACTGATGAAAGTCGCCGGTGCCTATTGGCGTGGTGACAGCAACAACCCGATGTTGACACGCATTTACGGCACGGCATGGGCAACACAGGAAGAACTGGAACATTATCTCCACGTTCTGGCGGAAGCTGAAAAGCGCGACCATCGCCGTCTCGGTCGTGAGATGGACCTGTTCCATTTTCAGGAAGAAGGCCCCGGTGTTGTGTTCTGGCACGGAAAGGGCTGGCGCATTTTCCAGACGCTGGTCAGCTACATGCGCCGCCGTCTGGCTGGAACCTACCAGGAAGTGAACGCACCGCAGGTGCTGGATAAGTCGCTGTGGGAAACATCTGGCCACTGGGCGTGGTACCGAGACAATATGTTCAAGGTGACCGTTGCGGGTGACGAAACCGACGATGATCGCGTCTTCGCGTTGAAGCCGATGAACTGCCCCGGCCATATCCAGATATTCAAGCATGGTCTTAAGTCTTACCGCGAACTGCCTGTTCGACTTGCTGAATTCGGGAATGTACATCGGTACGAGCCTTCGGGTGCTCTGCATGGCCTGATGCGCGTGCGTGGCTTTACACAGGACGACGCCCATGTGTTCTGCACCGATGAGCAAATGGCCGCCGAGTGCCTTCGCATCAACGATTTGATTCTGTCGACCTATGCCGATTTCGGCTTTGAAGAAATCACGGTGAAACTGTCTACCCGCCCGGAAAAACGCGTGGGTTCGGATGACCTGTGGGATCGTGCCGAGCAGGTGATGTCGGATGTTTTGAAAACCATCGAAGCGCAGGCTGGCGGGCGGATCAAGACGGGCATCTTGCCCGGTGAGGGCGCGTTTTACGGTCCGAAATTCGAGTATACGTTGAAGGATGCTATTGGCCGCGAATGGCAGTGCGGAACCACGCAGGTGGATTTCAATCTGCCGGAGCGTTTTGGTGCATTCTATATCAATCAGAACTCCGAAAAGCAGCAGCCTGTGATGATCCACCGGGCCATTTGCGGCTCTATGGAGCGGTTCCTCGGTATCCTGATTGAAAACTATGCCGGGCATATGCCGCTGTGGTTGTCGCCATTGCAGGTTGTCGTGGCCACGATAACCTCGGAGGCGGATGATTATGGGCGTGAAGTTGCAGACCTCCTGCGGGACGCGGGCCTGACCGTTGAGACGGACTTCCGCAACGAGAAGATCAATTACAAGGTTCGCGAGCATTCCGTGACCAAGGTACCGGTCATCATTGTATGCGGCATGCGCGAAGCGGAGGAGCGGTCAGTCAACATCCGTCGTTTGGGTAGCCAGTCCCAGACGCCGATGGCGCTGGACGCGGCGCTTGAAGCCCTTGTGGACGAGGCAACGCCACCGGACCTCAAGCGCAAAGCCCTTGCCAAGGCAAAAGCAGCGTGACGACGAAAGCCCGGCCTTGACCGAAGGCCGGGCTTTGCTCTTCAAAGCGCAAGCGAAGCGTCAGTCAGCGGTGTTTTGCGCCTGCGCATCGCGGTCCAGCAGAACCTCAATATCTGTATTGACGCCCGCCTGAACATTAAAATCACGCTGGTAAAACTTGTCCTTGTTGCGCGCAATGGCGATGTAGTTTCCTTCCGC
Source organism: Rhizobium sp. CFBP 8762 (assembly GCF_014841565.1). Lineage (GTDB taxonomy): Bacteria > Pseudomonadota > Alphaproteobacteria > Rhizobiales > Rhizobiaceae > CFBP-8762. Next base: position 69,262 of record NZ_JACYUD010000006.1, on the reverse strand, counting down.
AAGCACCACGGTGGGAAACGCGCCAACACTTTCGCTGATAACATCGCCCGACGATGCCAGTATCGACCATTTGGTATCGGCGATGGCTTCGCCGCCTGCTTCGGACACCAGCTTCAAGGTCAGTTTCGCAGCGCGGTGCTGGATGGTTGCCTCGGTCATCTTACCCGCTTCCACCTGAATATCCGCGCGGATCACAGCATTGACGTCGCCGTAATCCGAAACAATGTGGTAGGTGCCTGAGTTGAGACGCACGACCGTTGACGGTTTGACGTCTGTCGAGACGAGCGCCCGCTCGCCGTCTTCCTTGACATCCGAGGAGTAAATCGAAAATGTCAATTCTTTCGGCGGTATGCGCACGTCGCTGCCGGAGACAGCATTCAGCACCAGCGCACCGGCATCCAGATTCATGACCTGCTTTGGCAAGCTGCCATCGGTCGGTACGCGGATTTTTTTCGTTGCACCAGCCCGACCGAAAACGACGTTGATGAAATACTCTCCGGAGCCCAACTGAAAATCTGCCGATCCGCCTTCCGACGTTGCAAGCAGCGGAAGTTTGCCATCACCGCCGGGGATCGGGCTGAACACGCGCCACGTCAATCCGTGCTGGACGGCAGGTCCCTCGTCGGTCAGCACCGCATCCAGTCGAACGTCCTTCAAGTCCGGGTTGGGATTGCTGTTGGGGACGGGGTTAAAGCCGTTAATGGGCGGCAGGTCCACTGCCGGGGCGGCTGGAGGCGCGGGAAATGCACTTCCTTCATTTTGCGCATGCAGCGGAGAAGCCGCGATAAACGCGGTCAGAGCAAAGCAGGCTGTGTGCCAGCTGGCGGAATTTCGAAACGGGGGCATAGGCGCAGTTGACTTCCTGTTTTTCAGGCTCCACTTGAAAGCCCGGCAGATGGCGTTTTCAAGGCTGCCGCCGACCATGATTAACGGATGAGACGAATGATGAAAACTGAAATCAAGCTTGTGGATTATCTTTCCAGCCGCCGATCTATTCCGGCGTTTCAGATGGGAGAGCCCGGGCCTGATCGCGGCGAGATCGAAGAAATGCTGAAACTGGCATCGCGCGTGCCGGATCACGGCAAGCTGGCGCCCTGGCGGTTCATCGTGTACCGGGGCGAGGAGCGTGTCCGTATCAGTGCGGAGCTGTTGCGTCTGGCGCTGGAAGCCAAACCCGATCTATCGGATGAGATGATAGAGGTGGAGCGTACACGGCTCACTCGCACGCCGGTGGTTATCGCCGTCGTCAGCACGGCGGCACCGCATTTCAAGATCCCCGAGTGGGAGCAGGTCATGTCTGCCGGAGCTGTGTGCCTCAACCTTTTGATGGCCGCAAATGCTCTTGGCTATTCATCGAACTGGCTTTCCGAATGGTTCTGCTTCGATGAGCGGGCATGGCCGGTACTTGGCGTGAAGCCAAACGAGAAAATTGCAGGATTTATCCATATTGGCACCGCACAGGTTCCGCCCTTCGAACGGCCACGTCCGGAACTGGCCGATATTGTAACTTGGGCTGGCGAAGCGTCTTGAGGATTGATGATGTTTTATAACACCGCAGAAAATCGCCATGGTCTCTCACATGACCCGTTCAAGGCCATTGTATCGCCGCGTCCCATCGGGTGGATCGGGTCCGTGTCGTCCAGCGGCGCGTTCAATCTCGCTCCATACTCGTTTTTCAACGCAATCTGCGACACCCCGAAGCTGGTCATGTTTTCGTCAAGTGGCTTCAAAGACAGTGTAAGAAACATTCAAGATACCAAAGAATTTACCTGCAATCTCGCTGGTAAACATCTGCAAAAACAGATGAATTTAACATCTGCGCCCGCACCGCACGGGGCAAGCGAATTCGAACTCGCCGGCCTGACCCCGGTGAGAGGTGAACTTGTTGCCGCGCCGTATGTTGGCGAAGCATTTGCAGCGCTCGAGTGCCGCTTAACACAATTTTTTCAACCCGATACGTTATCGGGAACACCAGCCGACAACTTCGTTGTCATCGGCGAAGTGGTCGGTATTCATATCCGCGAGGAAGCTGTCAAGAATGGTCGGCTGGATATGGCAACCGTACGCCCGCTGGGTCGCATGGGCTACATGGACTATTGCGACGCAGGAGATGTCTTTGAGATGCTTCGACCATGACGCGGCGGTATGGTGAATAATTCTTAAACATTCAAAGCTTATAAAGTGGCTTCGATACAGTTCGTATGGGGGCCTTTCGTGATCATAGAAGCATTTCTACGTTGGATGAAAGACGCGCGGGTTGCTGACCGTTCCAAGGCAGCAAATGCTCTTGGCCGCGCCTATGTCCAGTCTGCTATCAAACCCATCGACGAGCAGGCGGCGGAGCTTGCTATGACCTATGTGCTGGATGATCCATCACCCAAGGTTCGACTTGCTCTGGCACAAGCGTTGGTCGCCAGCGAACGTGCGCCGCGCCACATCATTTTGTCACTGGCACAGGATCAGGCGGAAATCTCCTCGACTATTCTCTTGGGCTCGCCCTGCCTTACCGACGCTGATCTGATCGACATCATGGTCACCGGCACAAACCAGACACATGCGATGATAGCGCTGCGCCGCACCGTTTCAGCGCCTGTATCTGCTGCGTTGGTAGAGGTGTGCCGTGATTACGATGCGGCTTTGTTGCTTCAGAACCCGGGCGCCAATATTCCAGTGATCGCATTCAGACGGTTGGCGGAGCGTTTTGCAACCCACGCCCAAATTCGGGAGCTGTTGCTGGATCGCGCCATTCCAGAGGATGCGCGACTTCGACTGGTCGATGCTTTATCGCAATCGCTGGCGCAGTCCACGTTCATTCAGAACGTGCTGGCACCCGGCGCCATCAGTCATGTTATGACAACTGCGACGGATGACGCAGTTATTTGCTTGCAACAAAGCGCTTCACAGCGCGGCAGCACGATCATCCAGTATCTTCACGTCCAACGTCGCTTAACGCCCGCTTTCCTCATGACTCTGCTGCACCGGGGCGAACTACCGTTCCTGTGTGCCATTTTTGCTGAGTTGTCCGGCACCTCAAACAAGCGCGTCCGGTCAATCCTTGCGGATGGGCGAATGCAAGCCGTCCAGAATTTGTTGATTACCTGCGGGATGAGCGAGATAATCGCGGCCGACTTCGCACATACGGTCATTCTCTGGCGACAGGCGCGACCATCCGCAACAGCATCGCATATGACGGATCGTAGGAGTTCACCGGGTCAATTGGAACGACTTGCGGAACGGCTTGAAATTGCAGACAAACGCAGCGACGCACGTGGCTATGCTGCACGGCAAATCAATGCCGCCGCGTAGCGCCTCGTCATCCAGTTCGATGCTGGAATGATTCACTTTTCGAATTTGCGAGCAACCCAGGAGTAGCTACCCTCAATGTAGTGAACGGGTGTTGAGACCAGCTCCCGCAATTGCGAAGATGAAGGCAGCGATTCGGTCAGGATAGCCATTGCGCGACGGGGCATGCTGCGATGGTCCTCCGGTGCCACGGTCGTTTCGGGAGTGGTTGGCAGTCCTGAATTTGGCGGCGGCGACTCGATCTCGGCAACCGTCATGTTGCTGCCGGATGTTTCACAAACGGCAACGACCACCGGATAATTGCTTTTGGTAAAGGTGCTCAATTGCTTTTCGGACTCAGCGTCACATGTCGCGACGGACTCCCACGACCGATCCAAAGTTGAAATATAGTGGCATTGACTGGCGGTGTCATCGCAGCCGAGAATGGTCATCACGATAATCGCAGCCTTCATAGGTCAAACCCTTCATCAACAGGCGAGGTGCCAAAGACGCTTAAGCGCAACGACCAACAAAATTAAGGCATTTTGTGACCGGTTAATAAAAAGATAACCTACATTCACGCATTCTAAAAGAGGATAAATGAACGCTCTGATTGAAGTTGAAACCCCGGACCAGCCGGGTGTGCTACACCTGCTACGCCAGTCCGATGCGTATATGGCCGAACTGTATCCTGCCGAGAGCAATCATCTGGTTGATGTCACGGATTTACTGCGTCCAGAAGTGACCTTCTTCGTTGCCAGACGTGATGGCGATATTGTCGGATGTTGTGCTTTGGTGAATGCGGGGGGAGGCAATGCGGAAATCAAACGCATGTTCGTTGATCCCGCCGCTCGCGGTCTGAAGCTTGGCGGCCGCCTGCTTGCTGCTCTGGAAAGCCACGCACTCAGAAGTGGCGTTCACACAATCCAACTGGAGACCGGCATTCATCAGCCGGAGGCCATCGGCCTCTATCGTCGGTCCGGGTTTGCCGAGCGGGGTCCCTTTGGCGCGTACAGGCAAGACCCGCTCAGCATTTTTATGGAAAAGCGGCTGACCTCGACGCTCTGATCAAATGTCGAGGTTGTCCACAAATGCAGCCCGCTCCTGAATAAACCGAAAACGTGCATCGGGCCGGGTCCCCATCAGATTGTCGACGGCATCGCGTGTGCCTTCAAAGTCAACATCATCAATGGCGACTTTCAGCAGAGTGCGCTTTGATGGATCCATTGTCGTTTCCTTCAACTGCGCCGGTAACATTTCCCCCAAGCCTTTGAAGCGTCCGATTTCAATTTTTCCGCGGCTGTTAAACTCGCTCGCGATCAATTCGGCACGGTGGACATCATCACGCGCATAGAGCGTTTTTGCCCCCTGAGTGATGCGGTAGAGCGGAGGAACGGCCAGAAAAAGGTGGCCGCCACGGATAAGTTCCGGCATTTCCTGATAGAAGAAGGTGATAAGGAGTGAGGCGATATGGGCACCGTCCACGTCCGCATCGGTCATGATGACAACGCGCTCATAGCGCAGATCTTCCTCTCGATATTTTGTACGTGTGCCGCAGCCCAAGGCCTGCACCAGATCGGCAATCTGCTGGTTCGCCCCCAGCTTTTCGCGACCCGCACTCGCAACGTTGAGGATCTTTCCACGCAGCGGTAGGATTGCCTGATTGGCGCGATTTCGCGCCTGCTTGGCAGAGCCGCCAGCCGAGTCCCCCTCCACGATGAATAACTCGGCACCCCGTGCGGAATTTTGTGAACAATCCGCCAGCTTGCCCGGCAGGCGCAGTTTGCGCACGGCAGATTTGCGGCTGACTTCCTTTTCCTTACGGCGGCGCATACGTTCGTCTGCGCGCTCGATCACCCATTCCAGAAGCTTCGCCGCTTCGTTGGGATTGTCGGCCAGATAATGATCGAACGGATCGCGTATAGCGTTTTCCACCAAACGCTGTGCTTCGACAGTTGCGAGTTTATCTTTCGTCTGGCCGACGAATTCCGGCTCACGAATGAAGACGGACAACATGCCGACGGCTGAAATCATCACATCTTCGGTGCTGATCATCGCGGCGCGTTTGTTTTGCGTCAGTTCGGCATAGTTCTTCAACCCTTTGGTCAGCGCAATGCGGAAGCCAGCCTCATGTGTTCCGCCATCGGGAGTGGGAATCGTATTGCAATAGGAATGGAGGAGGGCGTCGCCACCATACCAGGTGACGGCCCACTCCAGCGAACCATGGCCACTGGCCTTCTCGGTTTTTCCGGCAAAAATTTCCCGCGTGACGGTAAACTCCTTGCCGAGATTGGCCTGCAAGTAATCCTTAAGACCGCCAGGAAAATGAAACTCTGCCTTATCGGGAATGTCGCTGTTATCGGCGACAAGGGCCGGATCGCAGGTCCAGCGGATTTTAACGCCACCGAACAGATAGGCTTTCGAGCGCGCCATGCGGAAGAGACGCGCGGGATCGAATTTGGCATTTGCTCCGAAAATCTCAGGGTCCGGACGGAAGCGGACGCGGGTGCCACGACGGTTCTGCACATCACCCAGATGCTCCAGACCACCCTGCGGTACACCCCGTGAAAATCGCTGGCGGTAAAGCTTGCGGTTGATGGCCACTTCAACTTCCAGGGCGTCGGACAAGGCATTGACCACGGACACGCCAACGCCGTGAAGACCGCCGGATGTCTCGTAGGCCTTGCCATCGAATTTGCCGCCCGCATGCAGAACGGTCAGCACCACTTCCAGCGTCGATTTGCCGGGCATCTGCGGGTGATTGTCAACCGGAATGCCGCGCCCGTTATCGGTTACGGTCAAAAACCCATCAGCGTCAAAATTGACGTCGATCAGGGTTGCATGACCGGCGACCGCTTCGTCCATGGAGTTGTCGATCACTTCGGCGAAGAGGTGGTGCATTGCCTTCTCATCGGTGCCGCCGATATACATGCCGGGCCGCAGGCGAACAGGCTCAAGCCCTTCCAGAACCCGGATTGTCGACGCATCATAGGTTTGCGACAGGCCCTGCGTCTGCGCAGCCGAAGCGGGCACCGGTTTCGGCTTTTCGGCCTTCGGAGCGACTGCGGGGGGCACCGGGTTTGATGAGAAGAGATCGTTGTTGTCGTCCATGAGCCGTTCAAAATCTGGAGTGCGGAACGCTTGTTCCGATGGTCGGTATCAATCAAGCAGGCGTGCCCAACGGTTTGCAGGCGTGGAAGGATTGCGTCCGCACCGTTCTGATGGCAAGAGATGCCGCCTATGGGGAGCCTTTAACATGCACGCATCCACAGGTCATTTCATTTTTCGGCACGTGGTGCTGCTCTGCTTGTTGTGTATGGTATCAACCGGCGTGCAAGCCGAATTGTTGAAGCCCTATAAGGACGAGCTTTTTGCCTATCCGCAAATCGTGACGCGTTCAGATGGTGGTGACTATACGGTTGTTGATTATCAGGAACTGCGAGACATCAACGAGCGCGACCAGATACCGGAGCGGCGAGTCAAAAGACCCTATGTCAGCCTGATCCCGGCCAAAGCACGATTTTTGGAAACCCTTTCAGTCGAAACAGGGCCGCTCGATGTGGCGCGCGTTGGGCCATCTCAAAATGCGGCGTTTACCGTAATATTTGTTCATGGCCGTGGCGGAGACCGGCGGCTGGGGAACAACGACTATTCGTTCGGCGGTAATTTTAACCGAATAAAAAACCTGAGTTATGCGAATGGTGGCGCCTATTATGCGCCTTCGGTGGGTGCCTTTGATCAAAACGGGGTTTCGCAGGTTGCATCCCTGATCAAACATGTGAAACAGTCATCGCCGGGACGGCCTGTGTTTGTGGCCTGCGCGTCCATGGGAAGCTTTGTGTGTTGGGGGTTGATGCGTGAGGCTGAAACTGTTGCCAACCTGAAGGGCATGATGATCATGAGCGGCGCAGCGGATGCGAACTTTCTGTCTAGCGCAGGGTTCAAGGCAAAATTGCCTTTGTTCTTCTCACACGGCAGCCGTGACTCGGTCTACACAGCGGATGAGCAGACCCGTCTCTACCGCACACTGAAGGCGAAGAAATATCCGGCGCGGTTTGTTCTATTTGAGGGGGGCAATCACGGAACGCCGATACGGATGACAGACTGGCGCGATGCACTGAACTGGTTGGATCAATAAAGCAGCACTGAGGGCACCGGCAGGCAGATATGGATCATTCTATCAATACCGTTCAGGTGCCGCTGTGCGTCGATCTGGATGGGACGCTGGTTGCAACCGATACGTTGTGGGAAGGCGCAATCTCTATCCTGCTTCGGAACCCATTGATGGTGTTTCATCTGGCACTCTGGCTTTTCAAGGGAAAGGCGGAGCTCAAGCATCAGGTCGCGACGCGCTCGAAACGACTCGCACAGGACTGGCCGTATCGCGATGAGGTAATCGCTCGGCTCAAAGCCGAGAAAGAAAACGGCCGCTCTCTAGTCCTTGTTACCGGCGCTGCCGCACCTGTTGCGATGGCGGCGGTAGAACATCTCGGTATCTTCAACGAGGTCCTGCACAGCAGTCGCGACAACAATCTGACCCGTCATCGCAAGAGGGATCTGCTGGTTGAACGGTTCGGGGCTGGTGGCTTTGATTATATCGGCAACAGCAAGGACGATATTGATGTGTTTGACGCTGCTCGCACAGCTATCGTGGTTGCACCTGACCGTCACGCGCTTAAATGGCAGACCGATCACGGTGCCGAGTTGATCGACACGGGGCCGTCGAATGGGTGGGTCTCCCTGAAAACCATCCGCATGCACCAATGGGCCAAGAATGTACTGATCGCCGTGCCTATGGTTCTGAACCATGACATCGCCAATTGGGATATCGTGTTGCGGACTGTTATTGCATTTTTTGCTTTCAGCTTTCTGGCATCGGCTGTCTATATCATCAACGATCTGTCTGACCTTCAAAACGACCGCGCCCATCCGAAAAAGCGTATGCGACCTTTGGCGAGCGGGCAGTTGTCGATCCCGAGAGCATTGGCAATCGCTTTGGGTTTGACTGTATGTTCCATTTTACTTTCTACGCTTCTGCCAGCACAATTCATGCTCGTTCTCGGATTTTATGGATTATCGACAACCGCTTACACCTTTATTTTAAAGCGTAAGTTGCTGGTCGATGTCTTTACTCTGGCAGGGCTCTACACCGTGCGCATTATCGCCGGGTCCGTCGCCACCGGTGCAGACTTGTCATTCTGGTTGCTGGCTTTCTCCATTTTCTTCTTTCTCAGCCTGGCGCTGGTCAAACGCTATGTTGAACTGAATGAATTCGGCTTGAATGAGGTAGGAAACGTGCCCGGTCGTGGTTATATGGCTGTCGATTTTGAAATGGTCGGGCAGGCGGGCGTGGCGTCCGCGTTTACAGCGTCTCTTGTGCTGGCGCTTTACATTCACAGCACTGAAATGCAGGCCATGTACACCTTACCATGGGCGCTCTGGCCGCTGTGCCCACTGGTGCTGTATCTGCTCCTGCGCATCTGGATGCTGGCGCGCCGCTCCATGCTGCACGAAGACCCTGTCGTCTTCATCATGCGGGACTGGCGCAGCCAGCTTACAATGGCGGCCGGCATGGTCCTCGTCTTTATCGGGACATTGTAAGTGAAGCCGGAATCGTTGCAAAGCTGGGGCAGGCTCGTGAGCGCAACACGGCGGTCGATATCTCCCGATGCCTATGAAGATGCCCGCCTCGGTGCAGAGCCGGGATCGTTTCTGCCGTTTGGCAATGGCCGCTCTTATGGCGATAGCTGTCACAACGATGCGGGAACCTTGATCGCAAACCGCGCCCGGGACCGCATTCTCTCCTTGGATCCGGGGACGGGCCTGATCTCCTGCGAAGCGGGCGTGACCTTAGCGGAAATTCTCGCGCGTGCGGTCCAGAGCCGTTTCTTTTTAGCGGTCACACCAGGAACCGCCTTTGCAACCCTGGGCGGAGCGGTGGCAAATGACGTTCACGGCAAAAATCATCACGCCAGAGGCTCGTTCGGCAAGCACGTCGTCAGCCTGACACTGCTGCGCTCCACGGGCGATGTGCTGACCTGTTCACGGCAGGAAAATTCGGACTTGTTCAAGGCAACCATTGGCGGCATGGGGCTGACGGGCCTGATCGTCACGGTTCAGCTTCAACTGATGAAAGTGCCTTGCGCACACATTCAACAGCATACAACGCGGTTTGATACCCTGTCGGACTACTTCGCAATCATTGACGACACCGACGCATCTCATGAATATTCCGTGGCCTGGGTCGATCAACTGGCCGGGGGCAAGACGTTCGGGCGTGGTGTGTTGCTGGCGGGTGACCATGCAGATGGGAGCTGTGATCTGCCGGATGGCCCACGCAAGTCCCGATTGTCGGTGCCGTTTCAACCGCCGTTCAACCTTTTGAATTCAGTGTCGCTGAAAGTCTTCAACGAAGTTTATTTCCGCAAAGTCCCACGACATGAAACTGTGACGACGGTGCCGTGGAGCAGCTATTTCTACCCTCTGGACGCCATTCGCGGTTGGAACCGGCTCTACGGACCGGCTGGCCTGTTTCAGCATCAAAGTGTCTACCCCGCAGCCGATGCCGAAGCCGTGACGAGGCTACTGCTGACAGAGGCGAAGAACGCAGGCCATGCCTCTTTTCTGACGGTGTTGAAGAAGTTTGGCGACTCACCGCCCGCCGGTTTGCTGTTATTCGCACGGCCCGGGTTCACCCTGACACTGGACTTTGCCCATCAGGGAAAGAGCACGCTCAATCTTTTGAACCGGTTGGATGATATCGTTCTGGACGCCGGTGGCGCGGTTAATCCCTACAAGGATGCGCGGATGTCAGCCCGAACCTTTGCTGCATCATTTCCCAATTGGCAAAAGCTGGAAGTCCTTCGCGACCCCGTAATGATGTCTGACTTCTGGCGCAGAACCGCAATGCAACTGTCGCGATAAAAGAAACCGTCAGATCGATAAAATTTTACGATCACAGTTGACGTTTATTTTGCTTGATGAATCTAACAGTGCGTAGGGCCGGAGAAGCGCCATGAATATGCTTGTTTTCATTCTATTTACTGTCATGACCAATGCCGCCGCGCAGCTGATGTTGAAACAGGGCATGTTGTCCATTGGGCCGCTAAATCTGTCGGCTGGCAATGTCGTCCTCGGCATTATTCATATTGTTTTCAACCCTTGGGTGTTTGCGGGCCTTGCGACCTTCGTCATATCGATGGCCTCTCACCTTTATGTCCTGTCCAAGGTTGAGCTTTCGTTTGCCTATCCCTTCCTGAGCCTGGCCTATGTTGCAGTCGCCGTTCTTGCCTATTTTCTGTTCCATGAAAACCTGAACGCTTGGCGTATCGCGGGTATCGCTTTCATCTGCGTCGGCACCGTGCTGATTGCCCAATCCGGCAAAGCCGACGCGTCTCATGCAGAGCCACAGGAGAGCCGTTCATGAAACACATCATCTTTGGTGGTGACGGCTTTGTTGGACGTCATCTGGTGGAAATTCTGCTGGCGGACGGTCAGGAGGTTGTTGTTGCGGACATCGCGAAATCAAGCCTTGCGCATTACGATCACGTCCGCTTCATCCACACGGATGTGACGAACCGTGATGCGGTGCAGTCCGTCGACATGGGTGCGGATGACGTTATCTACAACATGGCAGCCAAAATGCTTTCGCCGTTGCAGGTACGGGCTAAACGCTGGCAGTTTTTCTGGCCAGTGAATTATTATGGGGCCGAAAACATCATCCGCAGTATGGCGCGGCGCGATGCCAACCGTTTGGTGCAGTTCACGACCGACATGGTGTATGGACACACGATCCAGTCTCCGCAAACCGAAGCGCATCCGGCAAACCCTTTGGGTGAATACGGAAAGTCCAAATGGGCCACGGAAAAGCTGGCGATGGAATGGCGCAAGGAGGGAATGAACATTTCAATCTTCCGCCCACGCTTGATCATCGGTCCCGGCCGGCTGGGCATTCTCGAAAAGCTGTTCAAGCTCATTGACCGCAATTTGCCCGTGCCGATGATCGGCTCCGGCAAGAATCCCTATCAGTTTATCTCGGTATTTGACTGTGCAGAAGCGGCGCGTCTGGCCTGGAAGCATGATGTTCCCAACGCCGAGTACAATCTCGGTTCCGATAATCCGCCACCCGTGCGAAAATTGCTGGGCGATCTGATCAATCATTCAGGCTCGAAATCCATTCTCGTTCCGACGCCCGCTTTTCTGGTGAAAAAAACGCTTGCGGCGTTTGATGCGGTCAACTTGCCAATCATGGATCCTGAACAATATCTTATCGCGGATGAAATGTGCATACGCGACACCACGAGACTGAAAAATGATCTCGGCTGGACGCCGCGTTTCAACGATGGCGATATGCTGATCGCGGCCTATGATGAGTACAAGGCCGCTGGCAATTTGAACACAAAGGCGGCGTGAAGAATGGCTTTGACGGACACACAGGTTTCACCTTCGCCCCGAAAGCCCGATCTTCTGACCGTCGAGCAGGCCAAGGCGATGACGCTGGCCGATATGACGTCGTTGTTCAAAGACCATTTGAACCCTGGCCAGTTGCATTTCATGAAGCTGCTCGGCTTTGCCAAGGTCAAGATCGAAACAGCTGAGGGAATGTATTACACCGACCAGAATGGTCGGAAAATTCTGGATTTCTTCGGTGGCTTCGGGTCATTGGCGTTCGGCCACAATCATCCCCGTATTCTGGCCGCCAGAAAGCTGTTTCAGGATGAGCACCGCCATGAGATTGCAATTGCGTTCATGTCGCAATATGCGGCAGCCCTAGCCAAAAATCTGGCTGCAATTGCACCGGATGATCTGGATATGGTGTTTTTGGGCTCGTCTGGCTCCGAGGCCATGGAGGCGGCAGTCAAGGTGGCCGAGCGGGCAGCGGGACCAAAAAAGCCAAAGATCGTCTATGCTGAAAACTCCTTTCACGGAAAGACAAAGGGGGTTCTGTCGCTGACGGACTCACCGCTTTACCGGGGGGAGTTTCAGCTCGTTGAAAACAATATTCGCATACCCTTCGGTGACGCTGCGGCGCTGGAGCTTCTGTTGAAAGCTGACCCTGAAATCGGCGTTCTGGTTCTGGAAACCATACAGGGAGGCGGGGGCATCATAACGGCGCCGCCGCAATACTGGCAGGCCGTGCGCACACTCTGTGATCGCTATGGCGTGTTGTGGGTTGCAGACGAGGTGCAGTGTGGCATGGGCCGTTCCGGCCGCTTTTTTGCGTTTGAACATGCCGGTGTGGTTCCGGATGTCACCGCGCTTGCCAAGTCTCTTGGCGGAGGAAAAAGCGCGATGGCCGCCATGATTGCGCGCCGTTCGGTCTACATGAAAGCCTATGGTACGCCGAAGACGGCGCTCATTCATGGTCCCGCAACATTCGGCGGCATTGGCGAGGCGTCTATCACCGCTATCGAAGCCCTGAACATCATGTACGATGAAAACCTCATCGAGAATGCAGCGATACAAGGTAAGTATCTGCTGGATCGTCTGCGGGACCTGCAATCGAAATATCCGAAAATCATCAAGGATGTGCGCGGGCAGGGGCTTATGGTGGGTCTTGAATTTGATGATTTCAGCCAGACCCTGCCGATGGTCGTGCGGCCACTGGTCGCCATGCTGGACGAGAAATTGAAGGGTTCGCTTTCCGGTTTCATCGGCGCGTTGTTGCTGCGCAATTATAACGTGCTGGTGGCCTTCACCGAATATAACCGCAATGTCATCCGGCTTGAGCCGCCTTTGATCTGCGAGGCAAAACATGTGGACCAGTTTATTGATGCGCTCGATGATCTTCTGTCGCGGGGCATTGTGCGCATTGTAAAGGATTTTGTCGGCAGTCAGCTCGGCTAATGCTTTTCCTCACCACGTATTTTTGTTAGGCCTCTCTCACAAAAGTGGAGGATGATCATGACACCGGAAATACGACCGCTTGTCGCGGGCAACTGGAAAATGAACGGGACCCGCGCGTCTCTCGATCAGATCAAGGCAATTGCAGAGGGCGTGAAAGGGGAGCTCTCAGCGAAGGTCGATAGCTTGCTATGCCCGCCCGCAACGCTCACCTATGTGGCAACCGCGTTGGCGGATGACAGTCCATTGCAAATCGGTGGTCAGGATTGCCATGAGAAGGCATCAGGCGCGCATACGGGCGATATCTCAGCCGAAATGCTGGCGGATTGCTTCGCAACCTTTGTCATCGTCGGCCATTCGGAGCGCCGAGTGGATCACAAGGAACCGGACGCGCTGATCCGAGCAAAAGCTGAACAAGCATGGGACAACGAGCTGACAGCGATTATCTGCATCGGTGAAACAGGCGATGAGCGGAAGGGCAACCAGACTTTGGATGTGCTGAAACGTCAGCTTGCGCAGTCCATTCCTGATGGGGCAACAGCCCAAAATACGGTTATCGCGTACGAACCTGTTTGGGCGATCGGCACGGGCCTCACCCCCACGGTTGCGGATGTAGAAGAAGCGCACGCCTTTATCCGAAGCGAGCTGGTGGAGCGATTTGGCACTAAGGGTGCCTCCATGCGGCTGCTCTATGGTGGTTCGGTCAAGCCATCGAACGCGAAGGAATTGATGGGAGTGACCAACGTTGATGGCGCGCTGATTGGTGGTGCGAGCTTGAAAGCCGACGATTTCCTTGCCATTTATGGCGCCTATGAAGGTTTGATAGACTGAGGTAGGGGCTTGGAATACGCCTGAGCTTGGTATAAACAGCCGCAAACCTATCCTCTTGCGGCCTGCATCTCAGGTACGCGCAGAACTGGACACCAGATGCACACCGTATTGATTGTCGTTCACCTCATGATCGTTCTGGCGCTTGTCGGCGTCGTTCTTATCCAGCGCTCAGAAGGCGGTGGCCTGGGCATTGGTGGTGGCTCCGGCTTCATGTCAGCGCGCGGCGCAGCCAATGCGCTGACCCGGACGACAGCGATTCTGGCAGCTTTGTTCTTCGCCACATCGCTTGGTATGGGCATTCTCGCCCGTTACCAGAGCAGCCCGACCGATATCCTGGATCGTATTCCCGGCACCACGAACAATGGCAATGGCGTGCTTGATTCTCTGGGCGGCGCGCCGACGCCTGCTCCCGCCGTGCCGACAACCGGCGCTCCTGCGGCACCTGCTACCGGTGCAGCCACACCTGCAGCGCCTGCTCAGCCAGCTACGCCTTCAACAGACGTTCCAAGCGGCCAGTAATCGACAAATATCCATGAACAGGCCCATCTCACGCGTTGAGATGGGCCTGTTCTTTTGCATGACTTTCGCAATGCCCGTGAAAAGCTGAGGACAGCTTGTTTTTTTGCTGGCGGAATCAAACTTATAACTGTATCCGGTGAAGCCCATGGCGCGATATGTATTCATCACTGGCGGCGTGGTTTCTTCTCTCGGAAAAGGAATTGCAGCCGCCGCTCTCGGAGCGTTGTTGCAGGCCCGTGGTTATCGGGTGCGGCTTCGTAAACTTGACCCCTATCTGAACGTTGATCCGGGCACTATGAGCCCAACGCAGCATGGTGAAGTGTTTGTGACGGATGACGGCGCGGAGACCGATCTTGATCTCGGTCATTACGAGCGCTTCACCGGCCGTTCAGCAACCAAAACCGACAACATAACCACCGGTCGGATTTACAAGAACATCATCGACAAGGAACGGCGCGGGGATTATCTCGGCGCAACGGTTCAGGTCATTCCGCACGTTACCAATGAGATCAAGTCCTTCATTGTTGAAGGCAATGATGAGTATGATTTCGTTCTGTGCGAAATCGGCGGCACAGTCGGCGACATCGAAGCGATGCCGTTCATGGAAGCCATTCGTCAGCTTGGTAACGATTTGCCGCGCAATTCGGCTGTCTACGTTCATTTGACCCTGATGCCGTTCATTCCGTCTGCGGGCGAATTGAAGACCAAGCCCACCCAGCACTCCGTCAAGGAGTTGCAGGCCATGGGTATTGCACCCGATATTCTGCTGGTGCGCGCCGACCGGGAAATTCCGGAGGCTGAACGCCGCAAATTGTCTCTGTTCTGCAATGTTCGGCCATCCGCCGTCATACAGGCGCTGGACGTTGCCAGCATTTACGATGTTCCGGTCGCCTACCACAAGGAAGGTCTGGACTCGGAGGTTCTGGCTGCATTCGGTATCGAGCCTGCGCCCAAGCCCAAGCTTGAGGACTGGGAAGAGGTCGGCAATCGCATTGATACGCCGGAAGGCGAGGTGACCATTGCCATCGTCGGAAAATATACCGGCCTTAAGGACGCTTACAAGTCGCTGATCGAAGCCCTCAACCACGGCGGCATTGCCAACCGGGTCAAGGTCAAGCTGGAGTGGATTGAGTCGGAAATCTTCGAAAAGGAAGATCCTTCGCCCTATCTTGAAAAAGTCGATGGCATTCTGGTGCCCGGTGGCTTTGGTGAGCGGGGCGCCGAGGGCAAGATTCAGGCCGTGCGTTTTGCGCGGGAGCGTAAAGTGCCGTATTTCGGCATCTGCTTCGGCATGCAAATGGCGGTGGTGGAAGCCGCCCGTAATCTTGCAGGCATTGAAAAAGCGTCGTCGACGGAATTCGGTCCAACATCCGAGCCGGTTGTTGGCCTTATGACAGAATGGGTCCGCGGCAACATGCTGGAAAAGCGCGCTGCAAGCGGCGATCTTGGCGGCACTATGCGCTTGGGCGCTTATAAGGCAACGTTAAAGGGCGGAACCCGCATTGCCGACATCTATGGCTCCGGCGATATTTCCGAGCGTCACCGTCACCGTTATGAGGTGAATATCGACTACAAGGATAAGCTTGAAGCGGCAGGTATGGTGTTTTCCGGCACATCACCGGACGGTGTCTTGCCGGAGACGGTCGAGTATCCAGATCATCCGTGGTTCATCGGTGTGCAGTATCACCCGGAACTGAAAAGTCGTCCACTCGATCCGCATCCCTTGTTTGCGAGTTTTATCGAAGCGGCACTTGAACAGTCTCGATTGGTTTGAAATTGAAATGGCGAGGTTTTCCTCGCCATTTTTCTTGAAAAGGATCAGGAAAACGCGCACAGAACCAACATCCAGATCATTAGGATCCAGCATGTCCGCGCGCCTTCGTTTTCCGGGGATCGTCGATCATCTTGTTCTCCCGGTCAATAGCCTGAGAACAGCCCGCAAGAGGCTGACACAGTTGGGCTTTACTGTCGCGGCCGATGCGCAGCATCCGTTCGGTACAGAAAATGCCTGTGTCTTTTTCGCTGACCAGACGTATCTGGAGCCGCTCGCCATCGCAAGCAAACCCATCTACGAACACGCAGCCTCAAATGGAAACGCTTTCGTTGCACTGGACGCGATGTTTCGAGACTGTCGGGACGAGGGGCTCTCGTCTATAGCCTTTGCCAGTCAAGACGCTGTTGCCGATCATCAATGGTTTTCCCAACAGGGCATCTCCGCAGGGGATCTCTTCGAGTTTGCCCGCATGATGGTTCTGCCGGATGGCCGTCAGGGCGAGGGACGTTTTCGTCTTGCCTTTGCCAAAGACGAGAATATGGCGCAGTTCTTTTCCTTTACTTGCCAGCGCGTCCAGCCATTGCCATCAGATCGCGGCTCGCTCGAACGTCATGCAAACGGCGTCACGGGCCTTGCGAAGATAGACTTCAGAGCCGCAAAACCTTCGCTGTTCGCGGGCTATTTTGAAAGGATTTGCGGGCCGGTGCAGACCGAAGAGGTTGGATTAAGTGTTGAGGCGCAGAATCTTCATCTTACCATCCGCGCCGCACCGGCCACCGAACCTTCAGATGGTGGACTGATTGCCTCCCGGCTTGTATTCAAGGTCGAAGATCTCGACATGGCGCAAACACTCTTGCGCACCAACGGTGTTGATTACACACATAAGGACCGGCAGTTGCTGGTACGCCAAGCGCCCGGACAAGGCGTTGATTTTGCTTTTGAGGAGTAGACCGTGAAGACAAATGCATCCGTGGTTGTGGGAGATGCCAGCGCGTCCGTCACCTTTTCCAATTCGGCAAAACTATCGCTGATCGCCGGACCGTGCCAGATGGAAAGCCGCGAACACGCTTTCATGATTGCCGGCAAGCTGGTGGACATGTGCAGTGCGCTCGGCATCGGACTGGTCTATAAATCATCTTTCGACAAGGCCAACCGCACATCCCTGTCCGGTAAGCGCGGCATCGGGCTGGAGCAGGCATTGCAGGTGTTTGCCGACCTGAAAGCGGAATTCGGCTTTCCCGTGCTGACCGACATTCATACGGAAGACGATTGCGCTGCCGTTGCCCCGGTGGTGGATGTGTTACAGATCCCGGCATTTCTTTGCCGCCAGACCGACCTTCTCGTGGCTGCGGCCAAAACAGGGCGGGTGATCAATGTGAAAAAAGGACAGTTTCTGGCACCCTGGGATATGAAGAACGTTCTGGCCAAACTGAACGACAGCGGTAATCCGAACGTGCTGCTCTGCGAGCGCGGCGCTTCGTTCGGGTACAATACACTGGTGTCCGATATGCGATCCCTGCCGATCATGGCGGATATGGGTGCGCCTGTTGTATTCGATGCCACGCATTCGGTTCAGCAGCCCGGCGGACAGGGCGGCTCGACGGGCGGGGAGCGTCGGTTCGTCTCCACGCTGGCGCGTGCTGCCGTTGCCGTTGGTGTATCCGGTGTCTTCATCGAAACGCATGAGGATCCCGATAATGCTCCGTCCGACGGACCGAACATGGTTGCGCTGGAAGACATGCCGGAGTTGCTGGAAAAGCTTCTGGCGTTTGACGCCGTTGCCAAAGCTTAAATAAACCTTGGCCTTTGGGCCGCCATTGTAATTTCCGTGTCATGGATTACAGACATGCTCGGACAGTTTGAAACAGCAAGTAGGATGGGACAATGACCGCAATCATCGACATTATCGGCCGTGAGATTTTGGACAGCCGTGGAAATCCAACCATCGAAGTGGATGTTCATCTCGAAGACGGTGCCTTTGGTCGTGCGGCTGTTCCGTCCGGCGCATCGACCGGCGCACATGAAGCGGTCGAACTGCGTGACGGCGGCTCCCGCTATCTGGGTAAAGGCGTGGAACGCGCTGTTGAAGCCGTCAACACGGAAATTTTTGAAGCCGTGGGTGGCCTTGACGCCGAAAACCAGATCGAAATCGACCGTACGATGATCGAACTGGACGGTACGCCGAACAAGTCGCGCATCGGCGCAAACGCCATTCTTGGTGTATCGTTGGCAGTGGCTCGCGCAGCAGCCGAATCCGCCGGTCTTCCGCTGTATCGCTATGTTGGTGGTGCTAATGCCCATTTGCTACCAGTGCCGATGATGAACATCATCAATGGCGGCGCGCACGCGGACAACCCCATCGATTTCCAGGAATTCATGATCATGCCCGTTGGCGCTGAAACGCTCCGCGATGCCGTGCGCATGGGCTCGGAAGTCTTCCACACCTTAAAGAAGCAGCTGTCTGCCGAAGGCTTCAACACCAATGTCGGCGACGAAGGTGGTTTTGCGCCAGGTCTGGAAAGCGCACCGGCTGCTTTGGACTTCATCATGAAGTCCATCGAGAAGGCGGGCTACCGTCCCGGTGAAGACATGTATATCGGTCTGGATTGTGCATCTACGGAGTTCTTCAAGGACGGCAAATACGTGCTGGAAGGTGAGGGCCGCACGCTTGAGCCCGGTGCGATGGCAGAATACCTCAACGATCTGGTTAATCGCTACCCCATTATTTCGGTTGAAGACGGTATGGCGGAAGACGATTGGGATGGCTGGAAGGCGCTGACCGATCTTGCTGGCAAGCGTTGCCAGCTGGTGGGTGACGACCTGTTCGTGACCAACTCGGCACGTCTGCGCGATGGCATTAAAATGGGCGTGGCCAACTCTCTTCTGGTAAAGGTCAACCAGATCGGCACGCTTTCGGAAACACTCGATGCCGTAGAGACCGCGCATAAGGCTGGCTACACCGCCGTCATGTCGCACCGCTCCGGTGAAACCGAAGACTCCACGATCGCAGACCTTGCTGTTGCAACCAATTGCGGCCAGATCAAAACCGGTTCGCTTGCCCGTTCTGACCGGCTTGCAAAGTATAACCAGTTGATTCGTATTGAAGAGCAGTTGGGTCCACAGGCCCGTTACGCAGGCCGCAGCATTTTACGCGCGTCTTAAGCATTTATACCTGAAAAAAAGACCAGCCCGCATCCGGAAACGGATGCGGGTTTTTTTATCCCCGCGCGTATGGTCAACCGTCGGTTAATGAATGCGGACTATGCTGGCTCCAGTAATGCGTTGCGAGGCTTGCATGTGGACCAGACATCATAAGAAACGTAGACTTGGCCGGCTGACGCTGCCTTTGATTACAATCGCGTTTCTCTCTTATTTCAGCTATCATTCTGTTCACGGCGATTATGGATTGATCGCGACGAAGGAATTCGACCGGCAACGCATTGAGCGTCAGGGCCGGTTGGACAAGCTTGTGGCCGCACGTCAGACGCTGGAAAAAGAAGTGGAGTTGTTGTCGGACGGTTCGCTGGAGCGTGATATGCTGGACGAGAAAGCCCGATTTGCGCTGAACATGTCCAGGGCAGACGAGATCGTTATCTTTAACTAAACTCAATTAACCGAAATCTGGTTAACTGTTTTTTGTTTTGTAGATTCAATGGTTTGCACAGAATGCAAGCTATGCAAATAATTCATTGCTGAAACCGGATTCCTGCCTTATGGTGCGTTCAAATTTCGAACCTTAGGGAGGATTGAATGGCTCCGCGACCAAACGCGCCCGTTTCAAACCGTAAGACGTCCGGCAAAGCCGTAAAGAACTTCAACGGCGAGACCTTCGTCGAGTTCGACCGTGATACGGAACTTAAAGCTTACCGCGAAATGCTGCTCATCCGCCGCTTCGAAGAAAAAGCTGGCCAACTCTATGGTATGGGCTTCATTGGTGGCTTCTGTCACCTTTACATCGGACAGGAAGCCGTCGTCGTCGGTATGCAGATGGCTCTTAAAGAAGGCGATCAGGTTATCACCGGTTACCGCGATCACGGCCATATGCTGGCCTGTGGTATGAGCGCGCGTGGTGTGATGGCCGAACTCACCGGTCGTCGTGGTGGCTTGTCCAAGGGTAAGGGCGGCTCTATGCATATGTTCTCGAAAGAGAAGCATTTTTACGGCGGTCACGGTATCGTGGGCGCGCAAGTGTCGCTCGGCACGGGCCTTGCCTTTGCCAACCGGTATCGCGGCAATGACAATGTCAGCCTTGCCTATTTCGGCGATGGCGCCGCAAACCAGGGCCAGGTCTATGAGAGTTTCAACATGGCGGCGTTGTGGAAGCTGCCTGTGATCTACATCATTGAGAACAACCGCTACGCTATGGGTACATCTGTTGCCCGCGCCTCGGCGCAGGCAGACTTTTCGCAGCGCGGTGCATCTATCGGTATTCCGGGCTTCCAGGTCGATGGCATGGATGTGCGCGCGGTCAAGGCTGCGGGTGATGAGGCCGTCGAATACGCCCGGTCCGGAAAAGGCCCGATCATTCTGGAAATGCAGACCTACCGCTATCGTGGTCACTCCATGTCGGATCCTGCGAAGTACCGTAGCAAGGACGAAGTGCAGAAAATGCGCTCCGATCACGATCCGATCGAACAGGTTCGCGCGCGCCTTCTGGAAAAGTCCTGGGCCAGCGAAGATGAACTGAAAGCCATCGACAAGGATGTCCGTGACATTGTTGCCGATAGCGCGGATTTTGCGCAGAACGATCCAGAGCCGGATGCATCCGAGCTCTACACCGATATTCTGCTCTGATCCGGGAAGGGACCGAACATGCCCATAGAAATTCTCATGCCTGCCCTTTCTCCAACCATGGAAGAGGGCACACTTAGCAAATGGCTGAAAAACGAAGGTGACAAGGTTACCTCCGGCGACGTGATCGCGGAAATTGAAACCGACAAGGCGACAATGGAAGTGGAAGCTGTTGACGAAGGCGTCATCGGCAAGATTCTGATTCCGGCTGGAACGGAAGCCGTAAAAGTGAACACGGCCATCGCTGTGCTTCTACAGGATGGCGAGACACAAGCTGATATGGCGGCCCCAAAGCCTGCAGAAGCTCAGTCGACATCCGGCGAGACGGCTGCTCCCAAGGTGGAAGAGGCTGAAAAGCCAACATCCGGTGCAACCGCTCCGGCGCAACCGCGCGCCGTTGAAGTCGCTCCTGATCCGGATATCCCAGAAGGCACGGAAATGGTGCCGACTACGGTGCGCGAAGCGTTGCGCGACGCTATGGCTGAGGAAATGCGTGCCAGTGACGACGTTTTTGTCATGGGTGAAGAGGTTGCCGAGTATCAGGGTGCCTACAAGATCACTCAGGGCTTGCTTCAAGAGTTCGGTGCGCGCCGCGTTGTCGATACGCCGATCACGGAGCACGGATTTGCCGGTATCGGTGTAGGTGCTGCCATGGCGGGTCTGCGTCCCATTGTGGAGTTCATGACGTTCAACTTCGCCATGCAGGCCATTGACCAAATCATCAACTCTGCTGCTAAGACATTGTACATGTCCGGTGGTCAGATGGGTGCGCCCATTGTGTTCCGTGGTCCAAGCGGTGCTGCCGCACGCGTGGGCGCACAGCATTCGCAGTGCTTTGCGGCCTGGTACAGCAACATTCCCGGACTGAAGGTTGTCATGCCGTACACAGCGGCGGACGCCAAGGGTCTGTTGCGGGCAGCGATCCGTGATCCAAATCCCGTGATTTTCCTAGAGAACGAAATTCTCTATGGACAGACCTTCGATGTACCGAAGATTGACGATTTTGTTCTCCCAATCGGTAAGGCGCGGATTCATCGTCAGGGCAAGGATGCAACGATTGTGTCTTTCGGCATCGGTATGACTTATGCGGTCAAGGCAGCCGATGAACTGGCCGGTCTGGGCATCGATGTGGAAATCATCGATCTTCGCACGATTCGTCCAATGGACCTGCCGACGGTTATCGAGTCGGTCAAGAAGACCGGTCGTCTGGTGACGGTTGAAGAGGGCTATCCACAGTCGTCGGTTGGTACGGAAATCGCCACACGCGTTATGCAGCAGGCATTCGATTACCTCGATGCGCCGATTATGACGATTGCCGGTAAAGACGTGCCAATGCCATACGCAGCCAACCTTGAAAAGCTGGCGCTTCCAAATGTCGGTGAAGTTGTCGAGGCGGTGAAAGCCGTCTGCTACAAGTAAGCGGGGCCGTACCATGCCAATCAACATCACCATGCCTGCGCTTTCACCAACCATGGAAGAGGGCAATCTCGCCAAGTGGCTGGTCAAAGAGGGCGACAAGGTCGGTCCCGGAGATGTCATCGCTGAGATTGAAACCGATAAGGCAACCATGGAAGTGGAAGCCGTCGATGAAGGCACGGTTGCCAAGATCGTCGTTCCGGCTGGCACTGACGGGGTCAAGGTCAATGCGCTAATCGCCATTCTGGCTGCTGAAGGCGAAGATGTCACTGCTGCGGCTGCCGGTGGCGCACCGTCGCCGGAAAAGGCAGAAGCACCCAAGGCTGAACCTGCAGCGGCGGCACCCGCGGTTCCAGCACCGAAGGAGCCCGTTGCCGAGCAAACAAAGGCACCAGCGGTCGCGCAAGCCCCTGCGGGTGATGCAGGCGAGCGTGTGTTCGCTTCTCCGCTGGCACGTCGTCTGGCGAAGGAAGCTGGCGTTGATCTCGCATCGGTTTCCGGCTCGGGACCGCACGGGCGGGTGGTGAAGAATGATATCGAAGCCTTTGTCTCGAGCGGTGCGAAGGCTCCAGTCGAGCAGCCAGGCCAGAAGCCAGCCGAGGCAGCGCCTGCTGCTCCAGCAAGCGCACCAAAGGGCATGTCCGAAGACGCGGTTTTGAAACTCTTTGCAGAAGGGTCGTACGAACTCGTTCCACACGACGGCATGCGTAAGACCATTGCCAAGCGCCTTCAGGAATCCAAGCAGACCATTCCGCATTTCTACGTCACGGTGGATTGCGAACTGGACGCCCTGATGGCATTGCGCGCGCAGTTGAACTCTGCGGCTCCTCAAAAAGACGGGAAGGCTGCCTACAAGCTTTCCGTCAACGATCTGGTGATCAAGGCACTGGCCTTGTCGTTGCGTGATGTTCCGGATGCAAACGTGTCGTGGACAGACAACAATATGGTGAAGCACAAACATGCCGATGTTGGCGTGGCCGTGTCTATTCCCGGTGGTTTGATCACTCCGATTGTGCGTCAGGCAGAGCTGAAAAGCCTGTCGGCTATCTCGAACGAGATGAAGGACCTCGGCAAGCGCGCCAAGGAGCGCAAGCTCAAGCCGGAAGAGTATCAGGGCGGCACCACAGCTGTGTCCAATATGGGCATGATGGGTGTGAAGAATTTCGCGGCGGTCGTTAATCCTCCACACGCCACCATTCTGGCTGTTGGCGCTGGCGAACAGCGCGTTATTGCAAGGAACGGCGAAATGGTCATTGCAACGGTGATGTCCGTCACGCTTTCGACAGACCATCGTTGCGTCGATGGCGCGCTGGGTGCCGAGTTGATTGGAGCGTTCAAGCGCTATATCGAAAACCCGATGGGCATGCTCGTTTAATACGGTCAGGGCCGGGAATGATCTCGGCCCGATCACAGATCAAGCCTTTCCGGGGTTGAATTCATGACAAAAACAATAGTTTGCTATGGAGACAGCCTCACTTGGGGTTTTGATGCTGCGACGCCGGGCGGTCGTCATTCGTTGCGTGACCGCTGGCCAAAGGTTTTGGCCGATGCGTTGGGTTCGGACGTCGACGTTATCGTCGAGGGTCTGAATGGTCGAACAACTGCCTATGACGACTATCTTGCCCCGTGTGATCGAAATGGTGCGAGAATTCTATCGACCGTGCTGCACAGCCATTCGCCTCTGGATCTCATTATCATCATGCTGGGTACGAATGATCTGAAGCCGGTTGTGGCCGGTACAGCATTCGCCGCATGTCAGGGGATGGAACGGCTGGTCGAGATCATACGCCACCATCCGTGGACCGATGGGAACGCACCGAAGCCCGAAATTTTGATTGTTGCGCCACCCGTTATCTGTGAAACGGCCAACGCACAGTTTGCGGCGATGTTTGCCGGTGGCGTCGAGCAGTCTGCCTTGCTGGCGCCGCTGTATGCGGATCTGGCAGATGAACTGCAATGCGGTTTCTTCGATGCAGGCTCGGTTGCCAGAACAACGTCGCTGGATGGTGTGCATCTGGATGCAGCCAATACCG
Source organism: Rhizobium sp. CFBP 8762 (assembly GCF_014841565.1). Taxonomy (GTDB): domain Bacteria; phylum Pseudomonadota; class Alphaproteobacteria; order Rhizobiales; family Rhizobiaceae; genus CFBP-8762. The sequence goes on along the minus strand of NZ_JACYUD010000006.1, from coordinate 44,773 downwards.
TGGCTATCGGTCGTGGGCTTGAGCCGATGGCACGTTTGATGCTGGGTCTGTAACGGGCGGCTTAAGTAGAATTAAACGCCTGTGGCGATTGTTTGCGCGCCGGGGCGATTGAAAGAACGGAAAAGCAATGGCTGAAAATTATGACGTCATCATCATCGGTTCCGGCCCGGGCGGTTATGTGTCCGCTATCCGGTCTGCCCAGCTTGGCTTGAAAACGGCCATTATCGAGCGCGAGCATCTCGGTGGTATCTGCCTGAATTGGGGGTGTATCCCCACCAAAGCCTTGCTGAGATCAGCGGAAATCCTGGATCATGCCAACCACGCGAAAGACTATGGTCTGACTTTAGACGGCAAGATGACAGCCAATGTGAAGGATGTCGTTGCGCGTTCACGCGGCGTATCGGCACGCCTGAATGGCGGTGTCGCGTATTTGATGAAAAAGAACAAGATCGATGTCATTTGGGGCGAAGCAAAGCTCAGCAAGCCGAATGAGGTGATCGTTTCAAAAAACACCAAGCCGGTTGTTGAGCCTCAAAACCCCGTACCTAAGGGCGTGAAGGGTGAGGGCACCTATACGGCAAAGCACATTATTGTTGCGACTGGCGCACGGCCCCGTGCACTGCCGGGCATTGAGCCCGATGGAAAGCTGATCTGGACCTATTTCGAGGCGATGAAGCCGTCCGAAATGCCGAAGTCGCTTGTGGTGATGGGGTCCGGGGCCATCGGTATCGAATTTGCGAGTTTCTACCGCTCCATGGGCGTGGACGTGACGGTCATCGAGTTGCTGGCGAATATCATGCCGGTTGAAGATGTCGAAATCTCGGCCATCGCCCGGAAGGCGCTGGAGAAGCGCGGGCTTAAAATAATCACCGAAGCCAAAGTCTCCAAGGTTGAAAAAGGTGCCAATGACATCACGGCTTTTGTCGAAACCAAGGATGGCAAGGTTACGCAAATCACAGCCGACCGATTGATTTCTGCAGTGGGCGTGCAGGGAAATATTGAGAACCTCGGTCTGGAGGCGCTCGGCGTGAAGACGGATCGAGGCTGCGCGGTGATCGATGGTTACGGCCGAACCAATGTCGAAGGCCTTTATGCTATTGGTGACGTCGCCGGTCCGCCGATGCTCGCACACAAGGCGGAGCATGAAGGTGTTATCTGCATCGAGAAGATTGCAGGGCTTCCCAATGTCCACACCATGGACCGGCTGAAAATACCGGGCTGCACCTATTGCAACCCGCAGGTTGCTTCCGTTGGTTTGACAGAGGCAAAGGCGCGGGAGCAGGGGCGTGATATTCGGGTCGGGCGCTATGCGTTCAACGCGAACGGCAAGGCCATTGCGCTTGGTGAGGACAATGGTCTGGTGAAGACCATTTTCGACAGCAAGACCGGCGAACTGATCGGTGCGCACATGGTGGGTGCCGAAGTGACCGAGTTGATCCAGGGATTTGTTGTTGCGATGAACCTGGAAACAACCGAGGAGGAACTGATGCATACGATCTTCCCGCACCCAACTTTGTCGGAAATGATGAAAGAAAGCGTGCTGGATGCCTATGGTCGGGTTCTAAACGCCTAAATTTTGCGGTTCATGGAACCTTTTGGCCTCCAATTCATTGATATGTATGCGGAATTAGCATCCAGTCAGGATCGGAGAGCAAAATGGACTTGAACGGCGTTGGTTTTCTAGCCGCCATCATCATTGGCGGATTTGCAGGGTGGCTTGCTGAGCAGTTTATGAAGAGCAATATGGGTCTCTTCATGAACATCTTTTTGGGGATCGTTGGCGCAGTGGTGCTGAACTTCCTCTTGGGGTTGCTCGGCGTGGGTTACACGGGTTGGTTGGCCTATCTCATCGTTGGCTTTATCGGGGCGTGTATCCTGATTGCCGTCGGACGCGCGATACGCCGTTAAACCTCCAACTCCTGTTATTCCCGTCAGGTCACCCCGTGAAAATGGTGGCCTGACTTTTTTGTCTGGTCGTTTATAAGCGCTGCAATAGCTTCTGTTGGTGACCAGGGAATAACGCGATATGGTAACTATCCTCGATAGAACAACGCTGGATCCAAAGCGCGTTCGGCATCCGGAAAAGGCCCATCGCCCAGATACCGAGGTCCTGCGCAAACCTGAATGGATACGCGTTCGGGCACCGGTTTCCAAAGGTTATCAGGAAACGCGCGAGATCGTGAAAAGTAACCGTCTTGTGACGGTCTGCGAAGAAGCGGGATGTCCCAACATCGGTGAATGTTGGGATAAGAAACACGCGACATTCATGATCATGGGTGAGATTTGCACACGTGCCTGTGCGTTCTGCAACGTGTCGACCGGCAAGCCGAATGCGCTGGATATGGCGGAGCCAGAGAACGTGGCTAAGGCCGTTAAACAAATGGGCTTGTCGCATGTTGTGATCACCTCGGTTGACCGCGATGATCTTGCCGATGGTGGGGCGGAGCATTTCGAAAAGGTGATTTGGGCCATTCGAGCAGCGTCGCCTCTGACGACGATCGAGATTTTGACACCGGATTTCCTGCGCAAACCTGGCGCCTTGGAGCGCGTTGTTGCCGCCAAGCCCGACGTGTTCAATCACAATCTGGAAACCGTGCCATCCAACTACCTGACGGTCCGACCCGGCGCGCGATACTTCCATTCGATCCGTCTTCTTCAACGCGTGAAAGAGCTGGATCCGACGATGTTTACAAAATCGGGCATCATGGTCGGCCTTGGGGAAGAGCGTAACGAAGTGTTGCAGCTCATGGATGATCTGCGTACGGCCGAGGTGGACTTCATCACCATCGGTCAGTATTTGCAGCCAACGCGCAAGCATCACAAGGTCGTCAAATTCGTAACGCCGGATGAGTTTGCCTCGTATGAGACGGTCGCCTATACGAAGGGCTTTCTGATGGTGGCATCCAGCCCACTGACCCGGTCGTCTCATCACGCCGGTGATGATTTTGCGCAGTTGAAACAGGCACGGGAACGCAAACTTTTGCTGGCATCCTGAGCGACCTATAAAAGATCAGGACAAATCAGGGGACAGCTGTTGTTTACGAGCAGCCTGTCCCTTGATGTTAGTCAACGGGAATATTACCTCCAGACCATGCCAAAGTTTGAAACCCGCCGCATCGTTCCCCACACCCCCCGCCAGATGTACGAACTGGTTGCAGATGTAGAACGATACCCTGAATTTTTGCCCTTGTGCGAAGCTTTGGTGATCCGCTCCAGCAAGGAGCGGGACGGCAAGACCTTGCTGATTGCCGATATGAGTGTCGGCTACAAGGCCATTCGGGAAACGTTCACCACGCAGGTTCTCTTGAACGATGCGGAGAATGCCATCGACGTAAAGTATGTCGACGGACCGTTCCGCTATCTCAACAATGAATGGCGGTTTGAGCCGGTCGACGAAAACAGCTGCTCGGTGAACTTCTTCATCGATTATGAGTTCAAGAACCGTATTCTAGGCGCTTTAATGGGATCGATGTTTGATCGCGCATTTCGGATGTTCACGGACGCATTCGAAAAGCGCGCAAAAACAATTTACAAGTCCTGAAGTGCTTCCGAAAGAAGATCCAGCGCCGTTTCCACGGTCGCAAGACGAACGTTCAGGCGACCGCTATCGCCAAAACGCCTTTCTTTGTGAAGCAGGGTTCCAGACCGCGTAAACGCAGCAAAGTGAACCAGTCCCACGGGCTTTTCGGCGGATCCACCTGTCGGCCCGGCGACGCCGGTAACTGCGACGGATACATGGGCCCGAGAGTGGGACAAAGCGCCCCGTGCCATTTCTTCCGCGACCTCTTTGGATACGGCACCGTGTCTTTCAAGGATCGAACGGTCAACCCAGACCAGTTCCATTTTGGCCTCGTTCGAGTAAGTAACGAAACCGCGCTCGACCACAGCGGAAGAGCCGGAAATTTCCGTCAGAGCAGCGGCGATAAGCCCTCCGGTGCAGGATTCAGCTGTAACCAGTTTCACGTTGTTCTGTTTGAACTGCTCGATAACGCGCTTGGACTTTTGTTCAATTGTTTCCGGCCAAAACATCAATCCATTCCCTTATAAATAACTGACGCCGTCGCGATGGCGGCGATACCTTCGCGGCGACCGATAAAACCAATTGTCTCGTTTGTGGTGGCTTTCACTGAGCACCGATCTAGAGAGATTTCCATCAGGTCTGCAAGGTTTTGCCGCATCTCCAATCGGTGTGGACCGATTTTTGGAGCCTCGGCGATCAGCGTCACGTCTGCGTTCAAGATCGTACCGCCATGTTCGCGGACAATTTGAACGGCGTGTTTCAGAAAGATCCCGGAGGCTGCGCCTTTCCACTGCATATCGGAGGGGGGGAAATGATCCCCGATATCGCCAGCACCACAGGTGGCGAGCAACGCATCGGTCAAAGCATGAAGAGCAACGTCCGCATCGGAATGGCCGGATAGCTTCTGGTCATGAGGAATGTATATGCCACAAAGAGTTACCCCATCGCCCTCAACCAGCTGATGAACGTCGTAGCCGTTGCCGGTTCGCACATCAGGCAAGGTTTGGATTAGCTTTTCGTCGGCCATGGCAATGTCTTTCTTCAATGTCAGCTTTACATTTTCGGCTGAACCTTCGACCAGCGTAACCGGTATACCGGCCCATTCGGCAATTGAGGCGTCGTCAGTGAGATCGGAAACGTTCTCACGGTCTGCATCGCTGTGGGCCTTCAATATTTGACGATAACCGAAAGCTTGGGGCGTTTGCGCTGCATATAATGCGGCGCGGGAAACCGTCTCCAGCACAAAGCCGCCATTACCGCGTTTCAGCGTATCGGTAACGGGCATTACAGGAAGGACACCCTCTGCGCCGTTCTGTAGGGTCTCCACAACCCGCTGCAAAAGATCATTCGACAGAAAAGGGCGCACGCTATCTTGAATCAACACATGGCTGACGCCGGTGTCTTGCAACGCGCGCAGTCCTTCAAGCACGGAGCGCTGTCGCGTTGTACTCCCGAAAACATATGAAACTCTACGCGGTGGACTGAGCTGCGAACACGCATCTTCAAACAAAGCTTCGTCATCCGGGTGAATGACCACGACCAACGGGGAGTCCGGCATAGCATCAACGAAGCGCTGCAATGTGTGGGTGAGGACGGGTTTGCCACCGATGGTTCGATATTGTTTGGGTCCGGCCTCCGGGTCGCCCGCCCGCTCACCTCGTCCTGCCGCGACGATGACGACACCACACAGGATATGATCGTTAATCTTCATGCATTTGGTCCGGTTACCGCTATGGAGTGTCTCTAGCGGTAATGCTACGGGAATTCCAGCTTTCGCGTTATTTTACGGAAGCCGCATCAATATGCTTGGCAAATGCGCCGATACTGGCTAAAAATAATGCAGTTTAATTCTTGCCTGAAAGATATGCGTTTGACTGGTGTTGATCTTTCGCAAGCGCTTGGCCTAGGCAGCGTCGGACTGCGAAACCGGGTGGTTCTTGCGCCGATGTCCGGCGTGACGGATTTGCCGTTCCGGCAGCTTGCTTGGCGATATGGTGCCGGGCTCGTGGTTACGGAGATGGTGGCAAGCCGTGAACTGGTTGGCAATGCCAGTGAATCCTGGGCGCGTTTGCGCAACGCCGGAATCAGCCCCCATATGGTGCAGCTTGCCGGTCGTGAAGCCTATTGGATGGGTGAGGCGGCGCGTGTGGCTGTCGATAACGGCGCTGATATAGTCGACATTAATATGGGGTGTCCGGCCAAAAAAGTGATTGGCGGGTATTCCGGCTCAGCATTGATGCGCGATCCCGACCATGCCCTGTCGTTGATCGAGGCGACGGTGAAAGCTGTCGACGTTCCCGTCACGCTGAAAATGCGGTTGGGCTGGGATGACGACAGCATCAACGCGCCGGAAATTGCAAAACGGGCGGAAGAAGCTGGCGTCCGAATGATCACCATTCATGGACGCACCCGCATGCAGTTTTACAAAGGGCGGGCGGATTGGGCCGCAATCGCGGCAGTGCGCGATGCTATAACCATTCCATTGATTGCCAATGGCGATGTGGAAACGCATGACGATGTGACGCGGATACTGGCACTGTCCGGGGCAGATGCGGTGATGGTGGGGCGCGGAGCCTATGGCCGCCCTTGGCATCCGGGCTACCTGGCGGGTGCAGTTGCGCATCCTGCAATGGCGGAGATCGCTGAAATCGTGCGTGAGCATTATGATATGATGCTGGAGTTCTACGGCATAGATATTGCTGTGCGCCACGCACGCAAACATATCGGCTGGTATCTGGAGCGTTTTGCGCCGCATCTACAGGCTGAGGAAAAAGCGTCCATCATGACGTCGCTCAACCCGGACGACGTTATCAACAGAACTGTCAGCGCGTTGCGCGACAGCGATAGCCAGGAAGCCCGAAAGGTAATAGCTGCATGACGGGCGACCGAAACCGACCTTCCGCAGACATGAGCGAGCTTGCCATGTCTGTACTGAACGCAATCCAGAACCCCGTTCTCATGGTGGATGCGGATGGCTATGTTGTGTTTGCCAACTGGGAAGCTGAAGCGTTTTTGGCCAGCAGTGCCGTTTCGCTTGCCAAACATCGGATCGACTATTTCATACCGTTCGGCAGTCCGCTGTTGACGCTGATCGATCAGGTACGGGAACGCCGCGCGCCGGTGAACGAATATCGCGTCGATCTGAGCTCACCCCGGTTGGGGGCGGATAAGCTTGTGGATCTCTACGTGGCGCCGGTGGCAGTAGCGCCGGGGTCGGTGGTCGTCGTGTTTCAGGAGCGGACGATCGCCGACAAGATTGACCGGCAGTTGACACACCGTGCTGCGGCCCGCTCGGTTACAGGGCTTGCCTCCATGCTGGCCCATGAGATCAAAAACCCGCTTTCCGGGATCCGCGGAGCGGCGCAACTACTTGAAACCTCGGTTGAGGGCGACGACCGTGCTCTGACACAGTTGATTTGCGACGAAACGGACCGCATCGTATCGCTGGTTGATCGTATGGAAGTATTCTCCGACGAGCGACCGGTGGATCGCATAGCGGTCAATATTCACTCGGTGCTGGATCATGTGAAGGCGGTCGCAAAAGCGGGATTTGCCCGCCACATCAAGATCACGGAAAATTACGACCCGTCGCTGCCACTGGTGTATGCCAATCGGGATCAACTGGTTCAGGTGTTCTTGAATCTGATCAAGAATGCGGCCGAAGCCGTGAACGACAGGCCGGATAGCGAGATTGTTCTCACCACAGCTTACCGACCCGGCATCAAGCTTTCGGTAGCAGGGACGAGAGAAAAGATATCGCTTCCGCTGGAATTCTGTGTTGTCGACAACGGGCCAGGTGTTCCGCTCGACCTGCTGCCGCATCTCTTCGATCCGTTTGTCACAACCAAAACCAATGGCTCTGGACTTGGTCTTGCGCTGGTCGCCAAAATCATTGGCGCGCATGGCGGTATTATCGAATGCGATAGCCAGACAAACCGCACCATATTTCGTGTTCTCATGCCAGTGTCCAAGGGCATGATCGACGATTCAGAAACCTCAACGACAAGAGGATAAGAACGATGACAGCCGCAACCATTCTTGTCGCCGACGATGATGCCGCTATTCGCACAGTTCTCAATCAGGCTTTGACCCGCGCCGGATATGATGTGCGCATCACATCGAACGCCGCCACGTTGTGGCGGTGGATCGCAGCCGGTGAGGGCGATCTGGTGGTGACGGACGTGATCATGCCGGATGAAAACGCGTTCGATCTGCTGCCTCGCATCAAGAAAGCCCGCCCGGACCTGCCGGTTCTTGTCATGAGTGCGCAGAACACATTCATGACGGCCATCAAAGCGTCGGAGAAAGGTGCCTATGACTATCTGCCGAAGCCCTTCGACCTGACAGAGCTGATCGCCATCATCGGGCGGGCGCTGGCTGAACCCAAACGCAAGCCGGTGCGTGCGGAAGACGATATGCAGGACGGAATGCCGCTGGTCGGCCGCTCCGCTGCCATGCAGGAAATTTACCGGGTGTTGGCGCGTCTTATGCAGACCGATCTGACCCTGATGATTACCGGGGAATCAGGTACGGGAAAGGAACTGGTTGCCCGCGCGCTGCATGACTATGGCAAAAGGCGCAACGGACCATTCGTTGCCATCAACATGGCAGCGATTCCACGTGATCTGATCGAATCCGAATTGTTCGGCCATGAGAAGGGCGCGTTTACGGGCGCACAGAATCGTTCATCCGGCCGCTTCGAGCAGGCCGAGGGCGGCACGCTGTTTCTCGACGAAATCGGCGATATGCCGATGGATGCACAAACGCGGTTGCTGCGGGTGCTGCAACAGGGCGAATATACGACAGTCGGTGGACGAACACCGATTCGCACCGATGTTCGTATCGTCGCTGCAACCAACAAGGATTTGCGCCAGTCCATTCATCAGGGCCTGTTTCGCGAAGACCTGTACTACCGCCTGAATGTGGTGCCCCTCCGGTTGCCGCCTCTGCGCGACCGTGCGGAAGACATTCCCGATCTGGTGCGCCACTTCGTGCAGCAGGCGGAGAAGGAAGGGATGGACGCCAAACGATTCGATCAGGAAGCGTTGGAACTCATGAAGGCACATCCATGGCCCGGCAATGTTCGGGAGTTGGAAAACGTGGTTCGACGCCTGACGGCGCTATACCCGCAGGATGTGTTCACCCGTGAGATCATCGAGGCTGAACTGCAATCGGAAATTCCTGATAGCCCCATCGAAAAGAACAACGGCAAGGGCGGAAGTCTGACAATTTCGCAGGCGGTGGAGGAGAACATGCGAAAATATTTCGCAGGTTTCGGAGAGGCACTGCCACCACCGGGGCTTTATGACCGCGTGCTGGCGGAAATGGAGTATCCGCTGATCCTGGCCGCCCTGACCGCCACCCGTGGAAATCAGATCAAGGCCGCAGATCTTCTCGGCCTGAACCGCAATACGCTGCGCAAGAAAATCCGGGAACTTGGGGTTTCCGTCTATCGCAGCGCACGCAGCGCTTGACTTGCCTGCCGGAAGCGTTGCATTTTCGCCACAATGCCTTGGTTAGAGGCTGTTCAGTATGGTGAACGTGCACCGTCTCCTGAAGGAAGTTTGAATGACGGCGGACGTAACCGCACCAACCCCGGCCAAGAGCAGTTTGGCGCTGACACAGGACAGACGGGCATCGTTTGCCTTTCCGGGCCTGTTGCTGGCAACCGGCGCACTGATTTCCGCAGTCATCTCGCTGTTTATTCTGCTGGGCGTCACGCCGATCCGTCCAGAGACCAACGTGGTGATCGTGTCGGCGGTCGTCAACGCGTTGTTTGTGCTGGGCCTGCTCGTTCTGATTGGGCGGGAAATTATGCGGCTCTTAAGGGCGCGCAAGCGTGGCCGGGCGGCCGCGCGGCTTCATGTGCGCATCGTCGCCCTGTTTTCCATCGTGGCCATTACGCCGGCCATTCTTGTGGCGATCTTCGCTATTATTACGCTCGATGTGGGGCTCGACCGCTGGTTTTCGCTCCGCACCCAGTCGATCGTCAACTCGTCTTTGAACGTCGCGCAAGCTTATATGCTGGAAAATGCAAGCTATTTGCAGGGCCAGAGTGTGGCGCTTGGCAATGAGCTTGAGGCACAGCGGCTGCTCTACAGTCTGGATCGCACCAGCTTCATCGAGCTTTTGACGCGTCAGGCAAGAGGCCGGGGCATGTTGGGGGCGTTCATCGTGCGCAAGGATGGAACGCAGATCCTGCAGGCCGATATACCCACCGAACGACCGCTGCCCGCTATCCCGCAGGATGCGTTGAAGGCCGCGGTCTCCGGCCAGCCAACGCTGATACCGCCCGGCGTTACGAACCTCGTTGGGGCCGTGATCGCCCTCGATGATATCCCCGGCACCTTCCTCTACACCGTGCGTGCCGTGGATGTTGAAGTCATGCGCTCCATGCGGCTGATGGAGGAAAACACAGCCGAATACAAGAATCTTGAGGCCGGACGCACACCTCTGCAAATTGCCTTTGGTGTGCTGTATCTGGGCTTTGCGCTGATTGTGTTGCTGGCCGCCATCTGGACAGCTATTGCAGTCGCTGACCGTATTGTGAGACCCATTCGACTGTTGATCGGAGCCGCCGACAGCGTCGCGTCCGGCAATCTGGATGTGATCGTTCCGGTGCGCACAGCCGATGGTGACGTTGGCAGCTTGTCGCGTACCTTCAATAAGATGATTGCCGAAATCCGCACACAGCGCAACGAGATCCTTGAGGCAAAGGACGAAGTTGATGATCGCCGTCGCTTCATCGAGGCGGTGCTGTCAGGGGTCACGGCAGCTGTTATCGGCGTTGAGGATGACCGCCGCATTACCATCGCCAATTCATCGTCCGAGCTGTTTTTGGGCCGTAGCACGACAGAGCTTGTGGGTAAGAAGCTGATTGATGTGGCACCGGAAATCGACAGCGTGCTGACCGAGGCTGCAACCCGGCACCGGAACGACTACCGAAGTCAGGTCAATATCCTCCAAGGGGGCAAAGAGCGGACGCTGAACGTGCAGGTGACCCGAGAGGAAAGCCACGAGGCGCGCGAATCCTATGTCATTACTATCGATGACATTACCGACCTTGTGATTGCTCAACGATCCACCGCCTGGGCGGATGTTGCCCGCCGCATCGCGCATGAGATCAAGAATCCATTGACCCCGATCCAGCTTTCGGCAGAGCGCATCCGGCGACGCTATGGCAAGCAGATCAATCAGGACGATAAGGCCGTCTTCGAGCAGTGCACCGATACTATCGTGCGTCAGGTCGAGGATATTGGTCGCATGGTGGATGAGTTCTCGGACTTTGCGCGTATGCCGAAGCCTACCAAGGAAGTGTCCGATCTGCGCACCATTCTCAAGGACGCCGTATTCTTGCGGGAAATGGGCAATACACATGTGAAATTCGTCCGCGATTTCGGCGAGGAGCCGTTGAACGGTATGTTCGATGTGCGGATGATGGGCCAGGCGTTCGGGAACATCATCAAGAATGCCGTGGAAGCCATCGAGGCGCTGCCGGCTGACAGTGAGCGCGGCCCCCTGACGGTCAAAGTGTCAGCAGGACGAAAAGCGGATGGCACAATGGTTGTCGACATTATCGACAATGGCCGGGGGCTGCCAACCGAAAACCGGCACCGCGTTCTGGAGCCTTATATGACAATGCGCGAAAAGGGCACGGGGCTCGGTCTCGCCATTGTGAAGAAAATCATTGATGACCACGGCGGTCATCTGGAATTGCACGATGCACCGGCCGATTTTGACAACGGCCATGGTGCCATGATCCGCGTGATCCTGCCTCAAATGGCGCAGGTTTCCGGCAGTGATGAACGATTGAAAGACAGGAACATACACCATGGCGTCTGATATTCTGGTCGTTGACGATGAGGAAGACATCCGCGAAATCGTATCCGGCATCTTGTCCGATGAGGGGCATGAGACGCGCACGGCCTTCGATAGCGATAGCGCCCTTCAGGCCATCAGCGACCGGGTGCCGAGGCTCGTGTTTCTGGATATCTGGATGCAGGGAAGCAGGCTGGATGGACTGGCCCTTCTGGATGAGATTAAGAACCGCTATCCGGACCTGCCCGTTGTGATGATTTCTGGCCACGGCAATATTGAAACCGCTGTCTCTGCCATTCGCCGGGGCGCCTATGACTTCATCGAGAAGCCATTTAAGGCCGACCGTTTGATTTTGATTGCCGAGCGCGCCCTGGAAAACTCCAAGCTGAAACGGGAAGTCACGGAGCTCAAAAAACGGTCCGGTGACCCTGTCGAGTTGATCGGCTCGTCTGTGGCAGTGTCGCAGTTGCGGCAGACGATTGAGAAGGTTGCGCCAACCAACAGCCGCATCATGATTCAGGGTCCGTCCGGTTCCGGCAAGGAGCTGGTAGCGCGCATGATCCACAAACGCTCCAGCCGGGCCAACGGGCCGTTCGTAGCCTTGAACGCAGCCGCCATCACGCCGGATCGCATGGAGATTGCGCTGTTCGGCACAGAGGGGACGCCCGGACAACCGCGCAAGACCGGCGCCCTGGAAGAGGCACATGGCGGCATTTTGTATTTGGACGAAGTTGGTGAAATGCCGCGTGAGACGCAAAGCAAAATCCTGCGCGTGCTGATCGATCAGCAGTTTGAGCGGGTCGGCGGCACCAAGCGGGTGAAGGTGGACGTGCGCATCATCTCGTCCACGGCCTACAATCTGGAAAGCCAGATTGCGGAAGGCGTTTTCCGCGAAGACCTCTACCACCGTCTGGCCGTTATCCCCGTGCGGGTGCCAGCACTCGCCGAACGGCGGGAGGATATCCCGTTTCTGGTCGACATGTTCATGCGGCAAATCAGCGAGCAGGCGGGCATCAAGAGCCGCAAGATTGGTGAGGATGCGTTGGCCGTTCTGCAAGCGCACGATTGGCCGGGCAATATCCGCCAGCTGCGCAACAATATCGAGCGACTGATGATTCTGGCGCGCAGCGATGGACCGGACTCCCCGATCAGTGCCGATATGCTGCCCACAGAGGTGGGTGATACCTTGCCTAAGATATCAACGCAGGGCGATCATCACATCATGACGCTGCCACTGCGCGAAGCGCGCGAGCGGTTTGAACGTGATTACCTGATTGCACAGATCAACCGGTTCGGTGGCAACATCTCCCGCACGGCCGAATTTGTTGGCATGGAGCGCTCCGCGCTGCACCGCAAGCTGAAATCGCTTGGCGTCTGATTATGAAGGTCATCATTTGCGGTGCCGGTCAGGTCGGTTACGGTATTGCCGAACGGTTATCGCAGGAGGATAATGACGTCTCCGTCATTGATACGTCCGCCACGCTCGTCGCCAATATTACCGAGACACTGGATGTAAAGGGGCTGGTCGGCCACGGAGCGCACCCGGATGTTCTGGCCAAGGCCGGCGCCGATCAGGCTGATATGATCATTGCCGTGACCCTCCATGATGAAATCAATATGGTGGCGTGTCAGGTCGCGCATTCGCTGTTCAATGTGCCCACTAAGATTGCCCGCATTCGCGCACAAAGCTATCTCGCCCCTCATTATGCCGACCTGTTTTCGCGCGAAAACATGGCCATCGACGTAACGATTTCGCCCGAGGTGGAAGTGGGGCGGATGGTGTTGCGCCGCATCTCGTTTCCAGGTGCGACGGATGTGGTGCGATTTGCGGATGACAACATCGCGATGGTGGCGATTGAGTGCATGGAAGATTGCCCGGTGGTCGATACGCCGTTGCACCAGTTGAGCGAGTTGTTCCCGGATTTGCGGGCCACCGTTACCGGGATCGTTCGCAAAGGTGTTTTGTCCGTGGCGCACTCGGCAGACCAGCTTTTAACCGGCGATCTTGCCTACGTGATTTGTGAGAAGAGCCATATTCGCCGCACACTCGGCTTGTTTGGCCACGAAGAGCAGGAAGCCCGCCGCATCATCATCGCGGGTGGCGGCAATATCGGCTACTTCGTTGCGCGCACGATCGAAGAGCACCAACCGAAAACCTCCATCAAGATCATTGAACACGACCGCGAGCGCGCTGTCGCCATTGCGGACAAACTGCGCAATGCGGTCGTCTTGCATGGCTCGGCGCTCGACCAGAAAATTCTGAGCCAGGCGGACGTTCAGAATGCAGACCTGTTCGTTTCGCTGACCAACAACGATCAGATCAATATTTTAGGCAGCGTCATGGCCAAAAAGCTCGGCTGCGCGGCCAATCTGGTGTTGATCAACGATCCTGCCTATCAGGACTTTACCCGGACGATCGGCATTGATGCCCATATCAATCCCCGTGCCGTCACGATTTCCCGAATCCTCCAGCATGTGCGTAAAGGACGCATTCGCGCTGTTTATGCCGTGCAGCGCGGCTCAGCCGAAGTGATCGAGGCCGAAGCGCTTGAGACGTCGCCGCTCGTCGGCAAATCATTCCGTGAGTTGAATTTGCCGCCCGGTATCCGCATTGGTGCGGTGTATCGGGACAAAACTGTTGTCCGCCCGAACGGTGACACCAAGATCAAGGCGGGCGACCGGGTAGTGCTGTTTGCGACAGCAGATGCTGTGCGGTTTGTTGAGCAAATGTTCCGCGTGAGTATCCAGTATTTTTAGCAGATTCAGCGGTTTTACCGTCTAACAATTGCTTTTAGCGGGTGTGGTTTGCTGATTGCGTACAGGCTGTTGATTTGATACCAAAAAGCGTTGGGGGGCAAAACTCCCCCTCTCATCGAATGAATACACTCAATATAATCAACCAGCCCAATGGAGGCTGGCCAATAAGAAAGAAGCGGCGCTATGGCGGAACGTTCTCAAAACCTTCAGGATCTCTTTCTCAATACGGTCCGCAAACAAAAAATCTCCCTGACGATTTTCTTGATCAACGGCGTCAAATTGACAGGCGTTGTCACGTCTTTTGATAATTTCTGCGTCTTGTTGCGGCGTGATGGACATGCGCAGCTTGTGTATAAACATGCCATATCAACCATCATGCCGGGCCAGCCGATCCAGATGTTTGAGCAGGAAGACGCTGCCTGAGCGAGAGAGACCTTTTAAACGAACGAAGCCTTTCCTATCTTGACGGTACGGCGCACACGATTTGCCGTCCGAAACACCACCGATCAGGACACGAGCCATTACAAAAAAAGATTCAAAGCCCGCCTCTATCGTTCCCGAGATTGAAAAATCCCGCGACGATATGCGGGCGGTTGTCATTATTCCCGTATTAAAGTCCGCAGGTCGCAATGCACCTGAGGGGCAGGGTACGTCCACCCGGTCTGATGAAAGTCGGCTAGAGGAGGCCGTTGGTCTGGCGCTGGCCATTGATCTCGATGTGGTCCGCGCGCTGATCGTGCCCGTCAGTCAACCCAAGCCCGGCACGTTAATGGGCATCGGCAAGATTGCAGAAATTGCAGCGACGCTGGACGAGCAGGACGCCGGACTGGTGATCGTCGACCACCCGCTGACCCCAGTTCAGCAGCGCAATCTGGAGAAGGAATGGAACGCCAAGGTCATTGACCGGACAGGCCTGATTCTGGAAATTTTCGGTCGTCGGGCAACGACCAAGGAAGGCAGCTTGCAGGTTGAGCTGGCGCATCTGAACTACCAGAAGGGCCGACTGGTTCGCAGTTGGACCCACTTGGAACGACAGCGCGGCGGCGCCGGTTTTCTCGGCGGTCCCGGTGAAACCCAGATCGAAGCCGACCGCCGGATGCTGCAAGACAAGATCATCCGTCTGGAGCGGGAGCTTGAGCAGGTGCGCAAGACACGCCAGCTTCACCGGTCAAAACGTCGCAAGGTTCCGCATCCGGTTGTGGCTCTCGTTGGCTATACAAACGCGGGCAAGTCGACACTGTT
This sequence comes from Rhizobium sp. CFBP 8762, assembly GCF_014841565.1. GTDB lineage: Bacteria > Pseudomonadota > Alphaproteobacteria > Rhizobiales > Rhizobiaceae > CFBP-8762. The sequence continues at coordinate 29,436 of NZ_JACYUD010000006.1, read as the reverse complement.
CAACAGGATTACCGGGGCGGGCGTGCTGGCAGAGGATATGCTGTTTGCCACGCTCGACCCGACCTTGCGACGGATGAAGCTGCCGCATGGCCGCACGGTCATTCTGTCTGATACGGTTGGTTTTATTTCGAACCTTCCGACACATCTGGTTGCTGCATTTCGCGCCACACTGGAAGAAGTGCTGGAAGCAGACCTTATCCTGCATGTGCGTGACCTGTCCGACCCGGATAATGCGGCGCAATCGGCGGATGTGCTCCGCATTCTGGCTGATCTCGGCATTGACGAGAAATCAGGATCCGAGCGGATCATAGAGGTCTGGAACAAGATTGATCGTCTGGAGCCGGAAGCGCGCGAGGTGATTACGCAGAAGGCGGCAAACACGGCCAACACCGTAGCGGTGTCTGCAATCACGGGTGATGGCATTGACGCACTGCTGGATGAGATTGGCGCACGGATTTCCGGCGTTCTTCTGGAGCGGACGGTGCGCTTGCAGCCCGAACAGATGCAATTGCTGCCATGGATCTATGAACGCGCCATTATGGACGGGCGTGAAGATGAAGAGGATGGCTCCATCAGCCTCGATGTTCGCCTGAGCGAAAGTGATGCAGGTGAACTGGATCGGCGAATGGGCAACGGACCGAAGGCTGAAGCCGACCTTTGGTAAGTCGTAAACATATTGAGCGTCAGATCAACTGACGCTCAATATTCTTGGCAGCTTGCCACAGCGCCTCCATACGCTGCAAAGTTGCATCTTCCAGCTTTTCTCCGGCCTCTTCCAAACTGGTTTCGATGTGGGAGAAGCGGCGACGAAATTTGGCGTTGGTTCCGCGCAGCGCCGTTTCAGGATCGGCATCAACATGGCGACCGATGTTGACAACGGCAAACAGTAGATCACCCAGTTCATCCCTCACCTTATCGTTCTGTCCTTCTAAAAGGGCTTCCCGCAACTCGGCAATCTCTTCTTCGATTTTGGCGAGAATGGGTTCCGACGATGACCAGTCGAAGCCAACCTTTGCGGCGCGTTCCTGTAGTTTTAAGGCCTCTACCAAGGCGGGGAAGCTACGCTGAACCGAACCGAGATAACCAGCCTTGTCATCCAGCGGCAGCCCGCGTTTTTGCCGACGCTCCACACGGGCCTGCTTTTCCTGCTGTTTGATGGTATCCCATTGCAGCTTGACCGCCTCAGGCGTATGGGCATCTGACACCGCAAACACATGCGGATGGCGTCGGATCATCTTGGCGGTGACAGCCTGTACGACGTCGCCAAAGGAAAATTCACCAGCCTCCTCGGCTATCCGCGCATGGAAAACCACCTGTAGCAAGAGATCACCAAGCTCATCGCACAGATCGTCCATGTCTCGCCGCTCAATCGCATCGGCGACTTCATAGGCCTCCTCGATTGTGTAGGGAATAATGGTCTCGAACGTCTGTTCCACATCCCAGGGGCAACCGGTTACGGGTTGGCGCAGGGCCTCCATAATCTCGAGCAAGCGCTGAATGTCGGTGGATGGTTGCATGGTATGCCTCGACTGTCACAGGAGCGGGACCAGATGCCCCGGAAGTGACAGAAGCTTTAGCGAAATTTACCCGTGGGTTCCATTCGGAAATCGTATGGGCATATTTCCTAAAATGTAGGTGGAGCAGAGGAAAACTATACGCAGGACACTGTCCGTTCGATATACTGTTTCTTCACGCAGACACGCTTTGCGAGCATAGTGCGCATCAAATTGGTATTGGACATAAGAATCACCATGCAAGACCAGCTTTCGGTATTTCCGGCTTTTTTCCGCGTCGCGGACAAGCGCGTTGTCGTGTTTGGCAATGGCGACGAAGCCTATGCGAAAGTTCGGTTGCTATTGAACACGCAGGCGCGGCTCGTTGCCTATGCAGATGATCCGGAAGACGATTACCGGGCATTCCTGACAGCCAAAGGCGTCGAGTTTGTCTATGAAGCGTTTGCTCCAGGCTTGCTGCAGGGGGCGACTCTCGTTTTTGCTGCCACTGGCGATGAAGCGCTGGACCGCACCATTGTGGAAGCAGCCCGCGCACTGAAGATTCCCGCTAATGCTGTCGATCAGCCCGATGTTTGCGATTTCTACACGCCAGCTCTGGTCAACAGAGCGCCTCTGGCCGTTGCCATTTGCACCGAGGGAGCCGGTCCAGTGCTTGGACAGATGGTTCGGGCGCGCGTCGACCAAATGCTGTCTCCGTCTCTGGGCAAGCTTGCGCAACTGGCCGTGCACTTTCGTCCCATGGTCGAAGCCATGATTCCCAAGGGGGTTGCGCGCCGTATATTCTGGAGACGGTTCTTTTCCGGGTCGGTTGCGGAAGCGGTCGCTTCTGGCAATGAGGCACTTGCCAAGAACAATGCCAAGTCGCTCGTGGAATCCATGGATCGTGTGCCGGGCCATGTCTGGCTGGTGGGGGCGGGTCCCGGCGCTGAGGACCTGCTGACGCTGCGGGCGCAACGCGTGATGATGGAGGCCGATGCCATTGTGTATGATGCGCTGGTGCCGATGGCCATTGTGGACATGGGACGGCGCGATGCAGAACGTTTGTCGGTTGGGAAGCGCAAAGGCTGTCACAGCAAACTACAAAGCGAAATCAACGATTTGTTGGTGTCTCTTGCATTAGAGGGTAAGCGGGTTGTGCGCCTGAAATCGGGCGATCCCTTGGTGTATGGCCGCGCAGCCGAGGAAATGGCGGCACTTCGTGAAGCGGGTATCAGTTACGATATTGTCCCCGGCATCACATCCGCATTTGCAGCGGCAGCCGATTTTGAACTGCCTTTGACATTGCGCGGCGTTGCCTCATCCTTGATCTTCACAACGGGTCACGATCTGACGGGGGACGTGTTGCCGGACTGGGCGAGACTTGCCATCTCCGGTGCAACGATTGCCGTCTATATGGGCCGGACGGTGGCAGCCTCCGTTGCAGCCCGCCTTATGGAAGCCGGTTTGCCGGCAGAAACCACGGTGGCGGTTGTCGAAAATGCTAGTCGCGTTGAAAAAAATTTGCTGCATGGAACGCTGCGGGACCTGCCGGGTCTGCAGCACAGGGACGATCTGAACGGACCGGTGATGGTGATTATCGGCGACGCGGTGGCGGGTGCGAATTTCGAGCGGTCCGTCCCGTTGGCCCAACGCCAACCAGCCGATGCAACGTTAGTGAGGGTTTGATATGGCCGACAAGGTGTTAACAGCAAATCGCTTATCGGACGGCATCGCTGTGTGGCTGGATGCGGCTGGCAACTGGGCGGAAACCTTGCAAAGTGCGTTCGTTGCCCGTCACGCCGAAGCCGTATCGGCTTTGGAAGCGACCGGCAAGGTCGCCTTTCAAGACAATAAGGTCGTTGACGTTAACGTCATCGATGTTGAAGATGTCGATGGCGTGCTGCGGCCTCTTCGAATGCGCGAGCGCATCCGGGCGGATGGACCTACGATTGATTATGCGCCCCATTATGACGTGAAGCGCGCGCAGCCCCTATCTGCTTAAGGAATACCCATGTACCGTTACGATGAGTTCGATCACGCCTTTGTTGCCGAGCGCGTATCCCAGTTTCGCGATCAGGTCGGCCGGCGTCTTGCTGGCGAGTTGGAAGAGGATGCGTTCAAGCCTCTGCGTCTTATGAATGGCGTGTATTTGCAGCTTCATGCCTATATGCTGCGTGTTGCCATTCCCTATGGTACGCTCAGCAGCAAGCAAATGCGCATGCTCGCCCATGTGGCGCGCACCTATGATCGCGGCTACGGTCACTTCACCACACGGCAGAACATTCAGTACAACTGGCCCAGTTTGAAGGATACGCCGGATATTCTGGCCGATCTAGCAACTGTGGAAATGCACGCCATCCAGACGTCGGGCAACTGCATTCGCAATGTCACGGCGGACCATTTTGCAGGCGTTGCGGCTGATGAAGTTGCCGATCCTCGTCCCTATGCCGAAATTTTGCGGCAATGGTCGTCCGTCCATCCAGAGTTTTCGTTTCTTCCACGCAAGTTCAAGATAGCCGTTACCGGCGCGGAACGTGATCGCGCGGCCATTCAGGTGCACGATATCGGCCTGCATTTGAAGAAGGACGAGAATGGGCGGCTCGGCTTTACTGTCTATGTCGGCGGCGGGCAGGGGCGAACTCCAATGATCGCGAAAAAAATTCGCGACTTTCTGCCGGAGGAGGACCTGCTCTCTTACACCACGGCTATCATGCGCGTTTACAATCTGCATGGGCGGCGCGATAACAAGTACAAGGCGCGCATCAAGATTCTGGTTCATGAAACCGGTGCAGAGGAATTGGCGCGTCAGGTTGAAGTCGAATTTGCCGAGTTGCAGCATACCGAGCTGAAACTGCCGGAGGCCGATATCCAGGCCATTACAGCCTATTTCGCCCCACCGGAGCTTCCGCTACGCGGGGAAGGCTGGGCCAATCTGGCTGCCTGGAAAAAAGCCGATCCGGAGTTTGCGAACTGGGTAAACCAGAACGTGAAGCCGCACAAACATCCCGACTATGGCATGGTGACGATTTCCCTCAAGCCAATCGGCGGTATTCCCGGCGATGCCAGTGATGCGCAGATGGATCTGGTCGCGGACATTGCACAGGAATATGCCTTCGATGAAATTCGGGTAACGCATGAGCAAAACCTGGTTTTGCCACAGGTTGCCTTGGCCGATCTCGAAGCTGTGTATCGCGGTCTCGCATCCGTGGGTCTGGTCACTGCAAATTCGGGCTTGATTACCGATATCATTGCCTGTCCGGGGCTCGACTACTGCGCGCTTGCCAATGCACGTTCCATTCCGGTTGCTCAGGAAATTTCCCGTCGTTTCGGCTCGCAGGAACGCCAGCAGGAAATTGGTGAGCTGAAAATCAAGATTTCTGGCTGCATCAATGCCTGTGGTCACCACCATGTGGGCCATATCGGTCTATTGGGCGTGGAAAAGAAGGGCGAGGAACTCTACCAGATTACGCTCGGCGGCTCCGGCGATGAGCATACATCCATCGGTGAGATCATCGGGCGCGGGTTCGAGCCTGACAAGGTGACCGACGCCATCGAAAAAATAGTGGACACCTATCTCGGCTTGCGCGAAGGACCGTCAGAGATATTTTTGGACGCCTATCGTCGCGTCGGTGCGCAACCGTTTAAAGACGCACTGTATGGCGAAAGTCCCGCAAAGGCAGCATGATGAGTGATGGTACGGCAACACGGCTTTGGACAGAAGCCGGCTTTAAACAAGACGATCCATGGGTTATTCCGACGGAAGATACGCAGCTTGGTGTGAACGAGAAACTGCTTCTCGATCTCGATAGCTTTATCAGTGAAGCAGCAGAGGGCAAAACCTTCCTCGGTGTCTTGATCAAGCCCGCTGACGACGTGCGCAAATTGGAGCCGTATCTCTCGCAGATCGCTCTGGTTGCCGTATCCTTCCCAGCGTTCAACGATGGCCGTTCGTTTAGTCATGCTTCCCTTTTGCGCTCCCGTTTGGGCTATACCGGCGAACTGCGAGCCGTGGGCGATGTGCTGATCGATCAGATCCCGCTGATGCTGCGGTGCGGGATTGACAGTTTCTCTGTTACGAATGCAACGGCTCTTCAGCGATTGAGCGAGGGGCGGCTGCCGGGTATCGATCATCATTACCAGCCGACGGCCAAACCTGCTGGCGAGGTGCCGTCCTACAGTTGGCGGCGGCTCTGTTGATGGGCTTGCTGTCGGCTGCGACAATCCGTATTTTGACAGCGCCTTTCCCATTCAGTAGAAGATAACACTTCATCATGACAGGATTACATACGCGATGAATGCCCCGGCCAAATCCGAAGACTTCGCCGTTACGGCGCCTGCGGGCGTTTTCGTTGAGACTGTTACCAGCGTTACCCACTACACGGACCACCTGTTTCGCTTTCGTATGACACGGCCGAGCGGTTACCGATTCCGCTCCGGCGAGTTCGCGATGATCGGCCTGATGGTTGATGGTAAGCCTATTTACCGCGCCTACTCAATTGCAAGCCCGTCCTGGGATGAGGAGTTGGAGTTCTTTTCCATCAAGGTGCCGGACGGCCCGCTCACGTCGCACCTTCAAAAGATCAGGGTTGGTGACCGAGTCCTGATGCGCAAGAAGCCTACCGGCACGCTGGTGCTGGATGCGCTGACACCCGGAAAACGCTTGTACATGTTTTCGACGGGAACCGGTATTGCGCCATTTGCGAGCCTTATCCGTGATCCCGAAACCTATGAGAAGTTCGATGAGGTCATCCTGACCCATACGTGCCGCGAAATTGCTGAATTGAAATACGGGTTCGATCTGGTCGAGGAAATCCGGAACGACGAAATGCTATCGGAAATTGTCGGTGACAAACTTCGCCATTACGCCACGGTTACCCGCGAAGCATACAGTCATCAGGGCCGCATTACGACGCTGATGCAGAATGGCAAACTCTTTGCCGACCTTGGAGTGCCGGCGCTGGATGCGCAGGTAGACCGCGCAATGATTTGCGGCTCATCGGCCATGCTGAAAGAAACCAAGGAAATTCTTGAAGCAGCTGGCATGGAAGAGGGCGCCAACAACAAGCCCAGCGAATTTGTGATCGAGCGCGCTTTCGTCGGTTGATTCATACACAAAGTGGTTACCGGGGCGCGTCAGTGATGGCGCGCTTTTTTTACATGTGAGTGCCAATGTTCGGATTGCGAATGAAGGGCGTGGACGTTGGTGTGAGCAAGAAGGTCTAAAAGCCCTTGCGAACTGTCCATGAATCACAAAGCTAACAGTCAACCCGCATTGAACATGGTCACGCAGTCAGGTCTTCTGCCAGGCTTTGCATCCGCGCCACCGTCGCATTGAAAGCGTCTACAGCGTTCTGCTGCTGCACAGCACGAATGACTCGGATATGGCCTTGCACGGCACGATCCATTCGCTCCACCGATGCCTTAATGAACCAAAGCCGGCGCGTATGCGACTGGGCTGATCTCACCGCCGATATCAAAAATCGGTTCGGGCAGGCCGTTTCAAAAATTTGGCTGAAGTTCTGATCCGCTTGAAGGTATGCCTCGATATCACCCGTGATCAAACTGCTTGTCAAAACCTGTTCGCAGGAAAGCAAATTGCGACGCGTAGATTCAGATCCATTTGCGGCAACCAAAGCGGAAATACTCGGCTCCAGCTGCTTTCGGACGTCCATACTGAACGCCGCATCGTGTTCCTCCGGTTTTGTGACCATCAAGCCAACACGCGGCTTGACGACAACCAGACCCTGCCACGATAGCTGGAGTATCGCCTCTCGAACGGGCGTCCGTCCCAGCCCCACAAGCTCGAACAACTGTCTTTCCGTCACCAACTCCCCGGGTTTCAGCTTGAGAGTCACGATCATGGCTTCAAGGATCGTGTGAGCTTCGTGCGTCTGCGATATGCCGCCATCTTCAATGATCATTCAAGGCTCTCCAATGCTGATATATCAGTGATTAACGACTGAAGGGTTTTTGTCCTATCTGATATATCAGATTTAAATTGCCGCGTAAGGATTTATGGAAGCACAAGCGTTCAGGATTGATCCGCTGTAGGGGTGCACTGGACTGACACGCTAGGTCGCGGATATGGCCGGTGTAAAACAACCGCTCAATTTATCGGTTACGTGAACAGTTGCTGAGCGTAGAAATCGTGCGCACAGGGTTACGGGACTGCGCCAAAAATGAGCGGAGGAATCGCACAGATATTTGTTTATTGAAAAGGGTTGTATGGCTGACGGAAAGCCAACCCGGCTTGCTAGGACGTGGGTGCGTCCACGGAGTCCAACTCGTTGATCACCCTCAATCTACGGAAGGACAAATCAAAATGGGCAGAACTGAAGTTCTGTAACGAAGTGACATCGTAGAAAATCAAACCAATAGAAAGTGGCACGCCCTAGGGGAGTCGAACCCCTCTTTCCAGAATGAAAATCTGGCGTCCTAACCGATAGACGAAGGGCGCGTGCGGCTTGTGTGGGCGCGTTATATGCAGACTGAAAGATTCTCGCAAGCGCTAAATAGCAAAATATCGGAAAAATTTGCGAGAATTTTCAATGGTATCAATGGGCTGAAAACAGGCCAATCGTTATGAGGTTCTGCAGGCACTATTGAATGTCTGTCAGCCTGCTCGACGGCGACAACGCCAGTTCCAATCACGTTGTTCGCCAATATCGATGTGCACGGATTCGGTATGGCAATAGGTACCAACGCCGCCCCGGCCAGGAATAGAGCGCAAAAACTCGGCCAATTCCCACTTATCGACGCCTTGAATTTGGATATCTGCTGCCTGGCACGATGTGTGCAGCGAGTGTTCCGCTCCGCCAGCAGACGCGTTCTGCACCTCATTACGGTAGCCGGAGGTCACAGTCAGTTTTTTGCCGTAATGCGATTCAACCTGCTTGAGGATGGTCATCAACGGTGGCGTAAAACATCCCGTCTCAACCTTCTCGGTCTGCACGATCAGCCCGTTGGGTGCCAACCGAGCCAAACCGGATAGAGAGGCAACCTCGATGTTGCGCGACGGCATGCCGTTGACAGACGGATAAGCAGCGCGTGTGCCTGTCGAGAACATGGCATTTGCGTGTACGCCGGGAAGCCCCTCATAGCCCGTAGAAGCTCCTGCTCGATTCGTCTTTCCGCTTGTCGCAGATGAAAACCGATTTTCATTAAAAGCGGCTTTGGCTGGTTGCGCTTTGCTGGCAAACAAACTGGCCAGTGTCAGCCGCCTTTTTTCCTGCGGTGCGGGAGCGGTCAAAACCGGCTCTGTTGGCGTCAACGAGGAAGAGGCCACCTGCGCAGACTGTACCGCTGGCGATGGCAGGGGCACTGGAATTGTGCTTGTTACCAAGGTGGTATCCGGTGTGTCATGCACGTTTTTCGGCATGACGCCCGCGCCCTTCAAGGGAACGGAATTGGCCTCATCAGCACCTGTTGGTTGGGTGGGTTTGTACAGGCTGTTGACCGCCGGGTTGACGCCTGGAACAGGGACGGAGGCGGGAGCCGTTGGCTGGCCTGCTACCGGGGCGACGGGCGCATTTTGAACAGCGAAAATACTGCTGTTGCTCGCCTGAACGCCGGTCGACTGGAGCGCAATATTGGCCGGTTCGGACGGTCCGGATTTCGACGATGCCTGCGCTGGGGTCGACGCTATCGTCGATGTGGCTGCAGCGTCCGCCGTTTGCTTCGGCTGCGCCGAAGGATTTTCAGCTGCAACCGCGGGCGTAGTAGTCGGCGTTGGCAACGCCAAAGCGCTTGTTTCAGGATCAGAGCCGACTGCGGAAACGCATCCCGAAAGCGTCGTTACAGAAACTGCCAGCATCATCCCACACGTAAGATGTCGGTAATGCCGCGAGCGTTTCTGAATGAGTTGCAAAGTCAGTGCTCCAATATCGTCCGTGCTGCATCCGCGATCGGAAAGCATGCACTTTTGCAAGTTATGACACGCGATATGCCACTCAACGAGAATGCCGATAACCATTCAATAGTTAACGGCGCCTTAACGATTGCATCATGCAGACTGCATTCAACGCCCGCTGTCATGAAACGACAACCATAACATTGATGCGCTTTTTCCCACCTAATGCGGCAAAACTGTGTTTTACAAAACAGATTTGCCTGTGGCTTACTGAATATGGCACACCAACCTTACCAGGAGCCTGTGTTTTCCATGGAAGCCCAAGGCTCCTGAGGGGGCAGGCGGTCGCCTTTCTGTAAGATCTCGATTGAGATACCATCAGGCGAGCGAATGAAAGCCATGTTTCCATCGCGTGGCGGCCTGTTGATGATGATACCTTGCTGCATTAAATGCGCGCAATAGGCATAAATATCATCCACTTCATACGCCAGATGACCGAAATTGCGTCCACTCTGATAGTCTTCTGTATCCCAGTTGTATGTCAGTTCCAGGCAGGGAGACATGCCAGCCTGTGCCGTTGTCAGATCATCGGGTGCGGCAAGAAATACAAGTGTGTAGCGGCCCTTCTCGTTCTCCGAACGCCGAACTTCCACCAGACCCATCAACGTGGAATAAAAGTGAAGGGCATCGTCAAGATTGTTGACCCGCACCATCGTATGTAAGTAACGCATTGCTAACATTCCTGATTTGCTTCGCTTCGATAATGGTAGAAGATGGGGGCAGAGGCAAGCCTGCAACAGTAGAAAGCAATAGTACGGAAACGGAAACTAAGGCTTGCGCAGCGATGGTGGGCCAATGTTATCTTGCCCGTCAAGAATCAGTTAACCGTACCGCGGGTGCGAGTGATATCAAGGGTTGGCGGCTAATGGTGGACAGGACTGTATCCAAAGAGATCGCTGATGACAGTGATTTCAATGGCGACCCCGCTGAACTCATCGAAATTACCGGCGTCATCAAATGGTTTGATGTCGGTAAAGGCTTCGGTTTTATCGTGCCGGACAACGGTATGCAGGACGTGCTGGTTCACGTCACGTGTCTTCGGCGGGATGGACATCAGACGGTGCTGGAAGGCACGCGGATCGTCGCACTGATTCAAAAGCGTGATCGTGGCTATCAGGCATTCCGCATTTTATCGATGGACCAGTCCACCGCCGTACACCCTTCGCAGATGCCGCCTGTTCGTACCCATGTACAGGTTACGCCGACAAGCGGTCTCGAGCGTGTTATCGTAAAGTGGTTCAATCGCACAAAAGGTTTCGGCTTTGTTACGCGGGGCGAGGGCACAGAAGACATTTTTATCCATATGGAAACGCTTCGGCGCTTCGGGCTGACCGAACTTCGTCCCGGCCAAGTTGCACTCATCCGATTTGGAAACGGCGACAAGGGGTTGATGGCTGCTGAGATTTATCCCGATATCGGCGCACCAACGGGTAGGGCACATTAGATGATGACTCGTTTTTTTTCGTTCTTGAAAAGCGCCCCTGTGGCGCTTTTGCTGTTTTTGATGCCCTTCGTTCAAGGTCATGCAGCAGAGTCATTCAATCAGGAACAACTCACCGTCACCTCTCCGGAGGGAGTGGTTCATAAGTTTACTGTGGAACTGGCTTTAACGGATAGTCAGCGTCAGCAAGGTTTGATGTTTCGTCGTCATATGGCGGATAACGCGGGCATGCTGTTCGATTTTGATGAGTCCCGCCGCGTAACCATGTGGATGAAAAATACGTTTATTCCGCTTGATATGCTGTTCATCAATGAGGATGGGACTGTTACCTCTGTCAAACACAATGCCGTTCCACAGTCTGAAACTGTAATTGATTCCGGCGGTTTGGTGCGATTTGTGCTGGAACTGAACACTGGCATCGCAAAAAAACTGATGCTGAAACCGGGTAGCCGCGTTGAAAGCGCGCACATTAAAAGATTGAATTAAATAGTGGTTGTAAAACGAATTTAGCTGTTGCACGGCGCTGAGGAAATGTGTATCTCCCCCTCATCGACAAAGACGGAGTGTAGCGCAGCCTGGTAGCGCATCTGGTTTGGGACCAGAGGGTCGGGAGTTCGAATCTCTCCACTCCGACCACGTCTTGGTATCAAAACATCTCTTGTAGTTTTGAGCAGACCCTTTGTTGATGACCTCCATGACAGTTTGTCGAGGCCAGTGTTTGGCAATTGATGAGTGTTGATCTCTTTGTAATTTCGGGCTAATTAGAATTACAAATTTGACCGTAGCGGGAGTATCAAAACGTGTCAGCGAAAATCTATCGTCCGGCGAAAACTGCAATGCAGTCTGGCAAAGCTAAGACGCATTTGTGGGTTTTGGAATTCGACTCGAATTCGCCGCGTTCGATTGATCCGATGATGGGTTACACAAGCAGCACGGATACACAGCAGCAGATCAAACTTACGTTTGAAACCGAAGAGCTTGCTGTTGCTTATGCACAGCGTAACGGGATTGAGTACCGGGTCATGGTTCCCAAGGAGCCGACCCGCAAGACGGTATCTTATCCGGACAACTTTCGTTTCAACCGCCAGCAGCCATGGACACACTGATCGCTTTTCTCTAAGCGGTATTGTGTTTAGAATGTGCTACCAACGGCCCCTTAGCTCAGCTGGATAGAGCACCTGCCTTCTAAGCAGGTTGTCGCACGTTCGAGTCGTGCAGGGGTCGCCAATCTTCTTGTAAGTATCGATTTGTATAACAGTGAGACCGACTTAGGATTATAGTGCGATCAAACTTTTTCAGGAGTCGCCGCCCCGCTTATCCGTCTCCTTTTCGAGTTAACCCTTTCGGGACATCGTAACTTTCAGAGATCAGTTATGCCAAATACGGCAATACTTCTCGGTTAGTGAATGTCGGGGATATTAAGAAACTCGAACTTTCTTGACGTCGAACTCGGCCTCAAAAAGAACGCCTGTATCATAGGCAGCTTTTGCCAGGCAGTTCAAATCAGCCCGCCAGATTCTCGCTCTCGCAATTATCTCCGATCTCGCAGCGCTAAATATTGATTTAATTGAAAGTCAGATAGTGTCCTACCGGCATGCAGAACTGATAATTGCCAACCTGCAAGATTTGACCCAGTCCACTGAAAAGCACGCAAGCCAGCCTGATGGGCGTATAAGAAAGGGTCCGGCGGCACTGATAAATTTAGAAACCCCGCCCGCTGTGGCCCTAACCGGCTGTGGGGCTTTTTTTACATTTTGGCTGTGCAGTTAAGTTTGACCTTGAAGGCGATAGGCCGTTATGTAAGGCAGATGATGTTTTAAGTAATTGACGAGGCGGATAATGAACACTTCATCGGAAATTAGTAATATATCTGCCAGTGTTAAATCAATTCTTAGCCGTCACAGTGCCAGACATCCAATTAATCAGGAAATAGCTAAAACCGTTGCAGGCATAAAGCAGATCGACTTCAAGCCAGGGGCAGATAAAGCGCAGGCAGAAATTCTTTTATCGCGGCTTTACAGAGCAGTTAATAGCCCAATTGACGCTATAGAACACCTTCATTCCGCACTTACCGCGACGAACGATGTTCAACTGCAAGAAACCAGTCTACGGCTGGTCAACGAGACTGCAAAGGAACTTCTAACTAAAAAATACAGTCGGCAGGTCAAGGATGCATCCGCGAACAAAAAGGTTGCGAACGCCCTGAAACAAGTTGTCGAAGTCGCGGGCCACCTGCCTGGCAGCGCGCAGTTGCGAATCTATCTGTCCTTGCTGACCAGAAAGGCAGTCTCCGCCATTGAGCTGGCGAAGACCGCCGCGCAAGATGACCCGCGCTTTCTTCGTGATTTCATTGCTACAATTAACAAGGTAATGGCTCGAAGCGATTTTGCTTCTCTCGCTGCACAGGTAGCGGAGGCCGTAAAGGATCTTGCGCCTTCGCTCGCAAGCAACGGATATTTTTCCTTCCTCATCGCTGTCCGAATAAAATCCCAGTCTCTGCTAGTGAAGGTTGGCAGGCTCGCGCCTGTGAGCCTTGAGGAGGTTCTTGTCTTTCTGCGGACTGCGAAATCGAAAGACATTAGTGCTCTGGCAAGAGACAAGACCATCTTCCTCTACAGCTATCCCGATGACGAGGAAATCAAGCTGGCAGTTCTCCGATATTATTATTCGAAGATTGTGAAAAAACGAAAGAACGCTCAGGTGGCAAAGGCTTATCTTGAGCAGTGCGCGAAAACAATACGCTTTTGGGCGCATGCAAAGTTTCAAGCTAAGGTTATAGAGCATGTTTCCGCGTGCTTGGGCGACGACGATGGTCCAGACGCAAGTATCGTACGAGGTAGCATCTTGCTCCTGGAGCAGAAAGAAGCTCTCGCTGCGCAAGCGTACGGAAATAGCATTCTCAGTGGCACTTTGTACGCGGAGACCGGTGCGACCAGTTTTTACGATCATTTGTATGCCTATCATAGAAAGTCGTTCACTGATCGAAGGGCCGACTTTTCCGGGGTTCAGCATACCGATACTGCATTTGTGGTTTGTGCGGACGTGAAGTACTTTGAACGATATGCACTGCTCTACTCCAATTCACTACGAAATTCAGGCAACCAAACTCGCATCCATTTCCATCTCTCGGCATCATCTCATCAGGAAGCACTGGATGCTGCGGACAAGTGCCTGTCCGGTGTTAAAAACGTCTCTATCTCCTCTGAAAGCAACGACCTCAAATACACGCGGATGCCAACCTATTATGCCAGCATGCGGTTTTTGCAGGCTCCAAAGTTTCTCAAGCACGTTGCTTCCCGCGTCTTTTTGACGGATATCGACGTACTGTTTCGAGTTAACCCGGATGAAGTCATCAATGCGAAAGCCTGGGATGCTGCAGACGTCGGGTTTCGCATCTACGATCATGTGCGCGTTCTAAAACAAAGCCGCTTTCCCCATGATACAATTTATCGATACCCCAGATTATTGCCTTGGTCACAAATCAACGCGGCGTTTCTTGCATTGTTCGATACTGAACGCGGCCAGTTGATCGCAGAGCGTATTTCAGACGACATGCATCGTCATCTGGGGCGCGCCTTAATCAACGCGAAATCCGCGTGGTGGGTCGACCAAAACTCTCTCAGAAAATCTCTAATCACAATTGTGAATGACGAGCTGGGGAGGGTCGTTAATATTGAAGATGTTGGAATGCCGTATGGTGGCTTCCTTTACGACGGCCTTCAAATAATGACGGGAGACTTGGGTACGTTCAAACGGAAAAACCAGTTCACTGATGAGCACGAAATTGTCTGAGGAAGTTTCGACCGAACGTATCCTCGTTAACCTTGTCGGTGGGCTTATAAGGAGCGACCGCTATCACTTTGCTAAAATCGTGACAGCCGGTCATGTACCATTTGTGTGATGTAGCTACACCGCTGACATTCTTTGTGGTGATGGTCTGCAGATAGACTCCTTCGACAGGGTCCTCTACTACTGGGCCAACCGTAAGGTGTTCAGTCACGTTGCCTTCCACAGTCGCTGGAAGAGAGCAGTTTTGATTTGCGTACGCTTTTTTCGCCAAGCCCATCACATCCTTGTTTCCGTCTTCCCGCGCCCAGCTTTCCCAACGTGTCACATAACCCAGCTCGCGCGTTAGATAGAAGTGCTCCGATCCTCTCGTCTCCCCAGGAGCATCGCCGGTCGTAGAGATCTGGGTGAAGGGTATATGCAAAAGTGTACTCAACGGTTTTGTGCGATGATCAGGTGTTCCATAAGCATATTCAATATGCTTCCAAAACTGTATCGTTCTGGTCAAAGGGAACTTTGGATCGTTTGCGGGGAAGTCTTTTTCGTCAAAGGCGTCCGATGAAAACGGTTTTGTCTTGCGGTCAAATACCCCCCAGCCCACAATCCCCAAAGGTGGTACTGTAGCGGGGAACGACCACGTCCCCAGAAATCGGCCTACACCCTTCGTTTCAAATGAACGGTAGCCATTTCCAACCGTCAAGAACCAGCGTTTATGGTGAAAGGCGCCGATGAGACTGGCAAAATCATCCGCAACTGTCAAAACAGTGGCCGTATCTCTGCTGTCAAAATTGCCAAAACCGCAGGGCTGTTTTCGAGGTGGGTAATCCGTCCAAGCTACAATCAAAGGGTAACGTTTTCCAGATTGATCTTCGCCATAGCTTTGGAGTGGGAAGGCTGCGCGTTGCGATGGGCCAAAGTCTTGGCATCCCACAGTTTTGGTCTTTTCGGGATAATCCGAATGGACATAAGATAAGTAATCACTTGGAGTTACATCCCGCTGTGCTGTTATATCGCATTCTAAGGGACTTTCGGAAGTTGGGTTTCCTTTAACATCTAAGCATGTGTTCATCACTAGATAATCAAAGATATTTGAGGAAGTAGCATGCGCTCCGCTACACCCAGCAACGACAATAAGGACTCCAAACAATGAAGTTAATAGATTATTTTTCATCGGAGTTCCCATTCCTGCGGTTGCTTTCTGACAACAGAAATTGACCCACAGGGCTATATGTTCGACTGGCGCTTCAAAATTCGTGAAATACGTGCAATGAGCATTTGGTCCTCGAGCTTCTCAGCGGCGCTCATCAGTGAAGCAACGTGCGTATTTAAGTTTTCCTTATTCATCGCGATGAACCGGCTTATTAAGCGTAGCGCTCTTCTTTTGGCGTCCTCATTTTTTGTGCGTTCGTACAGCGCTGTCAAAAATTTGACAGCCTTCAACGGTTGATTAGCCCGGATAAAGACCTTCGCTACTCGTTGAAGGTCACCAGCTTTTGAAAACATCGATTCGTCCACGATATTTGCATGACGGTGGATCAACTTTGTCTTCCCCTTAGCTACAAGCGCCTCACTTGCGAGAAGTAAGAGTTCTGGATCATGGCGTCGCAGGCTCCGTAATGTTCTTATAAAGCCCGGTACATCAGCGTCGCCCTTTAGGATATCTTGAACCAAGGGGGACAGAATTTTGAGCCGAGCTAAGTATCGAGTGACACTATGTGTGGCAAAAGAGGCTGGTATCCGATTGAATCGACGGTCCTTGTCAATGAGACTTACATGTCGCGTATCGGGTTTGAAGAGAGGATCGTAGAGCAGGTACACATTGCTTCCGTCGAGAAGACCGTCCGTAAGATTGTCAGATAGGAAGGTCAGCCTTCTTGCGAAGTGTGCCCAGCGTTGTTCATATGGTTCCTTATCAGGGTCAATGGTAAACTGAGGAACCGCTGCAATAACCGTTTGCGCTCCAAACTGCTTGGAATACAGAAGCGCTCCATAGCCTCCCATGCTTACGCCATAAGTCACAACATTTGTGTATTGTTTGGACAAACTTGCAGCAAGATCTACAGCCTCTCGCATTGAAGGCACTTGCCACCAATGATTATCGTTTGAGATAAAGCAGATCGTATCGTAACCGAGGTTGCTCAGAAATCGCTCACCAAAGCCAATTTTGGTCGAGGTTTCACCCCGTTCGATTGCAGGAGAAAATGTAATGACGAGCGTTTTGGAAGCTGGATCTAATTTTCGATAGGTGACGATCAGACGTTCAGACTCGTGGATAGTTTGGCTAGTTCCTAGGCTGTCCAATACTTTCTATCTCCAATGCCAACTGCAAGGATTTTCCGAGGAATTCATATCCATCTTCGTTCAGATGTATTTTGTCGTGATATAATTCTTTCGGATCAGTTTCGCAGCTCGAGTATAATTTTTCGTAAGACCTAACCAATGTATAAGGCTTGTCACGTAAAAACAAATCCAACATGTCGTTAGCTTTTTTAATATTATTATTCCGTTCAATATCGCCGCACCACGGGAATATTTCACTAATTAAGATATCGGAATTCGGCGATTTTTGTTGGATTACATCTAGGCCCGCTAGTATCTTCTCAACAATGATTTCGGGTTGATCAGTTGTCTTGAAATTATTAGTTCCCATCAATACAAAGATGAAAGGGGCATTCGCTTTCTGGATGTCATATTGGTTCACTCTCCATAAGATGTTTTCAATGCGATCATTGCCCACGCCTAGGTTCACAAAATCAGTTCCAAATTGAGCAATCTGCAAAGCTGCAGGCCAACGTGCAGCTTGCGAATCGCCGAGTACAATAGGACGGCCCGGTCTAACGCCCAGCTTAGCACCACGGATTTTAGAAACGCGCGCCCATTTTTCGTCTCGGGGCTCCATAAAATTTTGGTCGAAAGAACTGGCTTCGGAAGAAAAGCACGATAACCAAACGAAGAATACCGAAAAAAATTTTATAAAAAATTGGCTCACTGTTTACCTGCTTAGATGGTCCAACCATCGTCGTTTGTCAGCAACTTCAAATCTGTCTTACTCAACGGGCGCTGCAAATGCGAGGCCTGTGACCATTCAGCGGTCAGCCACGTTTCGATTTCATCCTGCGTGGTGAGAATAACCGGCATCGCCTTAGGGTGGATCGGCTTTACTACCTCGTTTGCGTTGGTTGTCAAAAACCCGAATATCTTATGATCCATCGGCCCTTCGGCCTTCTTGCGCTGGCCGTGCCATTTGGTCCAGATCCCCGCGAAGAAAAACAAGAGACGATCCTCATTGATCGCAAACCAGCGCTTGGTTTTTCTTCGGCTTGGTATCTTCCCACTCGCTGAATGTTGTTGCAGGCACCACGCACCGGTTCTGCGGCCCCAGCCAGTGCCGCCAGTGCGAGGATGCGGTGTTGCGAATGTTGGTGATCGGTGGGCCTGCATATTGCGGGGGCAACGGCATACCCCAGCGCAGGTTGGCGAGTTCGCGCTTACCATCCTCGCCAGTGCGAACAACCGGGGCAGGGCAGTCCGGGTAAACATCAAGGGACGGGGGCAGGTTGCCTGTCATGTCTCGGAACGTCCGTGTCAGTGCGCAAATTGCTTCCTGATTGGTGCTGACATTATAGAGATTGCACATGCGAACTCGCCTTCGTTTACACGAGTTAACTGGTGCTGCAGCGCTTGGTTTCCAGTGAGAAGGCTATGATACGGCATGCTTAATTTGGGTGTCACCCGTTACAGACATCTTATTATCCCATTGCTCAAAGAAATTGGAGAATGAATCGAAGTCTACACTCCAAGGCTCAGTGAGGGGCAGCTGGGGTTCGAGCCACGCTTGATAGTCATGTCCCAAAACCATGGATAGCCGAGCATAATTAAACCGGAGCAAATAGCTTCCATCTTTAATCGGAAGAAGTTCGAGTATCTTCATTCCGGGCTTGGAGAAGATGATATGCGTGAGACCCGCACCATGAGGTGCAACAATGCTTTTCGCTTTTGTGGCAATGTGAATCTGCTTCCATAGCGGCAGCTCGGACATCGTTACAACTGTATAACCCTTCGTATGCATATAGCGTTCAACTTCAGTTTCGTTGGTCAACGGGCGCCTTACACCGTCACGTCGCGAAATATAAATCTTCGTCGGCGCGTCAAATGCATTTTTCTCGGCCAGCAAATTCGCTTGGCGCGCGATAGCTTCGTAGATACCTCCAATTTTGGGCCAATAACGAAGCGTACCGAGGCTAATTCTTGGCAATAATAGGCGACGCACAAAGACGACATCTGAGACGAAGTGTATCTGCTCGCTACTGAATCCGGCCAGATGCAGACTGTCCTGCTCAAAGCTCGGCCCGTCTTTTGCCATTAATACAGTAAGACCAGAATGTCCCAGTGCTGGATTAACCCATGCGAAATGCGGCATGTCATCGACTAGCCAATGATATATTCCCCGGGTCCCACGTAGACCGCTAACCGCCAAGTCCACAGTGACGCATTGTTCACGATCAATTGCTGGTTTTGGCTGACCCGTTGTTAGAATGATGTCTTCATTTTCAGACCATACCTGACCATGGCGATCAATAAATACATCGCGATACTCGGCAATCCTAGGCTGGCGCGGTTGCTGGGCTCGTTGGTAATAGGTATTCCTCTGTGAGAGCAGACCTTCAACGTGCTTCTGTTCCACCTGCGGGGATCTGAAAACATCAACGGTTCCAAATGCGCGCGACGTCAAATGAATGTTGTCTTCATAAGTATAAGCCGACTTCCGCGGCCAAATCGTTGTCGGTAGTATACCGATGAGACAGGCGCGAATGGCAGTCTGAAGGGAACGATGACCCTTCGCAAACCTTAGAACCCGGGAAGCCTGTTTCACAAAGCCGGGATGTGACCGGATTTCCAAATCAGCCGACAAAACAGTCCACGCTTCAGCGGGACGTGTGAATTTTAGAAGGGGTCGTATCGTCGCATAGCGTTGCTCCGCACGCATCCTGGCAACTGTTGCGATCTCCACCGCATGGTTTACAGCACGATCGTCTCCCGCTTCCAGTGCCGCTTCTAGTCTGAGCGATATGATCCGAGGCTCACGTTTTAGAAGTTCGTCGTCGGCAGTAGCTGAGATGATATCTCGCCACCGTTGTTCCGCTGCGATTTGAGTTAGTTCATAAAGTGTGCGCTTTGACAAATCTTTTATCACCCATGGGAAGGCGACCAACGTAGGTTGTTTGCAGTATCTTGGCAACGAGTTCGACGAGCGCTGCCAAATTGTAAGAACAGAAAGAAAGCTTGGCAACAGCAGCAATTGCAGAATGAGACAAAAATGCTCCAAGAGCTCAACAGGTTTTTTGAAACGCAACTAAATCGCCGTTTCAACAATTATTTTTTTAAATTAACTTCTACCTTGTCCCACGCATTTCACCCATCCGATGATGAAAAGAATTAATATGCCAGAAGACTTTGATGCGACTGTCAAGATGGACGCGTCTGGCTCACCGGAGCCGACAACACCGATTATTATTAGCGCATGCGCTGGAGGTCGTCGTCGGGACAGTGCAAAGGTTCTGGCTGAGGACTGCAGCAGGTTTGGATTAAAGTATGATTTTGTTGAATGGCCAATTGGCGACGATGAAACATGGGATGACATCTGCAGTAGAAAAATACAATTCTATAGGGATTCGCTTGAGAAACATCGAGCCCCTGTTTTCTGGATGGACGCGACCAGCCGGATCGTCCGCAAGCCACGTTTCCTGGAAAATGCTGGCTGTGATTTCGGCGCATTCCTACACGGTTTTACGTATTTAAACGGCTTCGACAGTGAACAAACGAGTAGGTATTTTGCTTCAACACTAATATATTTTGGATACAGCGAAGCGTCCCTGAACTTCATTGATCGGATGTTGGAAATCCAGCAACAAGATCCGGGACTGCGCGCGACGGACGGTTATTTTCTGGAGGAAGCATGGCGCTCCCATTCCCGCCAGCTGGACATCACAATCTTTGCGCCTAAACACGTTGTGTGTGTAGGAGAAGACCTAAAGCCCGACGCATCTATCGCAACTCTTTTTAGGGGCAACGCCGATAATCGCGTGTCGAGATTTAAACGGCATGACGTCAGAAACCTCAGCATATCTCGGCAAGTCCACGTTCTAAAGCATCTCACAGCTGAGGCCCGTCTTGCCAAGGATTTGGGCAGTGCGAAGGTTTTGGCCGGAACAACGCTTAAGTTGGATCCAAGCAATCAGAATGCCGCCATTGAACTGAGTAAGACATTCACAGGGAAAGAAAAAGTTGAGGCAACCCGTGACCTGATGCAGCGTTACGAACCACACTGGACCGGAGAGCTGCCCGCAAAACGACGTTGGGTTGATATCGAACTGCAGCAGGGCGATTTGGCCATAGCACGGCGGGTCTGCGACGATTTACTGCGGTCGGCATCGCCTCTTGATCGTGGTTTCGCAGAAAGCAGTCTTTATCGGATCGGGCTCGAAGAACGGGCGAATGAACAGGGTTTGACAAAAGCCCAAAGGCCGAAATTGTGGTGGATGGTATCACCGTATCCTGGAAATTTCGGAGATGTCCTCAACCCCTACATCGTAGATAAGCTAACAGGCCTACCGCCTGCGATGGTACCCCAGGGCACCCATAATCTGGTCATCGGGTCCGTGATCAAATTTGCAAAAAAGGGAACGAAAGTGTGGGGGACTGGTACGCCGCGGATGACGGATCAGCTTGCCCCAGATGCTGACTACCGGGCAGTCCGTGGTCCGAGGACCAGGCAATTGGTTCTGAGCTCTGGTGGATCAGTAGACGAGGTCTTCGGTGATGTTGCGGCGTTCCTGCCCGCGTTATACTTTCCCAAGATCGACAAAACCCATTCTGTTGGTTTGATACGACATACTGCTCATCAGCGCCGCCCGCTGGCAACAAACGGGATTAAAGAGATAGAAATTCTTTGTGTTGGGGATGAGGGGATCGAGCGCTTTATCCGTGATGTGCTATCGTGCGAACGCATCATTTCAACGTCCCTGCATGGTTTGATAGTGGCACATGCCTACGGGATTCCTGCGGAGTGGGCGACGTTCAAAGATGATAACATCCCGATGGTGGGGGATGGCACCAAATTTCACGATTACTTCGAGTCGATTGGTTTGGAAGCTCATGAGCCTATCAATTTTACTGGATTTGGCTCACTAACCGCGGCGATCGCCAAAAATATAACCAGACTTCCTGAGCGTCCAATCGATCTTAAGCGGTTGGCTTCTGTTTCACCATTTCAGTTGAAAGCTGAGTATCTATGACTACATCGGTACTTAAACTAAAGCACTGCAACGGCTCACCCACGAACGAAGCTTGTCTAAAAATTGAGTTTTGTTATCTTCGGGCGTAACGCATTACTTTTGGGGATAAGTCTGATGCAAAGCTTCAAAAAAAGCGTGTTCTTTCCAATAGTCCTGTTAATTGCTGGGGTGGCCGCGTTCTTTCTCTTTCTGTTTGTTACTGGGCACGATCCCGATAAAAAGCCTTTGACGCTAATTCATTGGGTGATCGGAGGCATGCTGATTGGTCCGGGCTTTGGATATCTTATTCGGTGGCGAAAAATGAGAGATGAGTCGCGTCCGTAGATAAGCGCTGTTGAAGGCGTACTGGGCTGGATTTCTGCTGAGGTATGTCATCAAACAATCTTGAAGGTTCTAATTGTACGACGAACGCAGGAACGGGCGGGCGCGTTACGATCTGATCATAAGCAGGAAAGAATCAATAAGCGCGATGTTTGAAGTGATTCATGCGTCTTCTCGGCGCCGTCTGCAGCCCCGGCAAGGTAAGACCCGGCTTTTCAGTAAGCTACTCGGCCCCACCCTGTTCGATTTTTGTTGAGCTAATTCAAATCCCCACTCGTGCAGGGGTCGCCAATCTGTTTGCAGGCCTGGCGCTGAATGCGTCAAACATCTGTTAGTCCACCGCGTCATGATATGCGCGCAACACATCTTCGATTTCGCCATGCATCCGCATTTTACCATGCTCCATCCATATCCCCGTCGTGCACCATTCGCGCAGGAGATCGTCGGAATGGGATGCCACGACCAACAAATTCGCACCGCCAACAAATTGCTGCATTCGCACCTTGGCGCGGGCCAGAAATGCTGCATCGCCGGCACCAATCCCTTCGTCTACCAGCAAGATATCCGGGTCGATGGAGGTTGATATCGCGAATGCAAGCCGGGTCGTCATGCCGGAGGAGTAGGTACGGATCGGCATGTCCAGATATTCGCCGAGTTCACTGGCCTCGGCAATGTCGTTCGCCCGTGCCTTGATTTCCCTTGGTGAGTGTCCGAGGATCCTGCCACGCAAATTGATGTTTTCCCAACCTGTCGCATCCTCATCCATGCCAAAGCCGATATCGAACATCGTTGCTACGCTCCCCTGAACGTCTACGGTTCCTGCAGTAGGTTCGTAAATCCCGGCAATCACCCGCAGAATAGTCGACTTTCCGGCTCCGTTATGACCAATCAGGCCAACACGAGTTCCGTTTTCCAAGTGGAGATTGAGGTCATCAATGGCGCGAACGTTCCGTTTTTTTCCGCCTTCGGATTTGATCCGGCCCCCAGTAGCAGCGGACACGATATTGCTGCGTAATGATCGCTCTTTTGCGTTGAAAATCGGAATCTCAACGGTGACATGTTCCATTCGAATGGCGGCCATGATTATACCCAGTAAGCTATGCGAGAGCGAACACGCGCAAAAATCCAAAAGGCGACAGTCCCGTGAACAGCCGTAATCATCAGGCAAACAATCCATGACGAAATGTGGATTGGTCCGCCAAGAAGTGGCGCGCGCGCGATCTCCAGAAAGTGGTAAAATGGATTGAAACGTACAAAATATGCCCGCTCAGGCAAAAGGTCGGCACGCCAAAGGATTGGCGTTAGAAAGAAAGCGACCTGAACGAGACTGGCGATGATCAGCGGTACATCGCGGTAGCGGGCGCATAATGGGCCCAATATCATGCCGGCGAACAGGCAGTTGATCGCAATGATCAGTAGCGCTGGCAGCAACAGAAGAATAACCGGCCCCGGCCAGATTTGAAAGATCAGCGCTACCACAATGTAGATGATGAAATTGTGCGCGAAGATGATCAACTGCGTGCATACGGTGCGCAAGCTGTAGATTGTCAGGGGTAGATTTGTCTGACGAATAAAATGCCCGGAGCCAGAAAACACATGACACGATTCCGTAATTGAACCGCCAATCAGGTTCCAGAGAATGAAGCCCACAGCCAGAAACGGCAGGTATTCCGCCACGTTGATCTTGTAAATCTGAGAGTACAACAGGCCAAGGCTGAGTACCATCACCCCCATGGACAACGTGAGCCACAAGGGTCCCAAGACCGAGCGGCTATAGTTGCGCGCAACGTGCCGCCAGCCCAGGAAGCTCCACAGCGAAACCATGGCAAGGCCGTCTTTCATATCGCGGAAGGCTTTTGCTATCACGCCACCTGCGCCGTATCGGCTGTTGACAGGTACGGCGGACGACACACCGCGTTTGATCTCAGCCATAGTCAAAGCCTGTACAATCGTTGAAATGCGGAACGCACAAAAGGAATATGCCGAACCCATCGCAAACGCTGCTTCGCCAAAACGTAGCGCTGCTTGCCTTTCAACGACAGGGGCCACTGCACAAAACCCAGATCGTTCGTCGCCGTCGCACCACGGCTCACAGCAAGCTGTTTCCAGCTTTCATAAGAGTGACAAATCGAATTGAAATATCGGCTTTTGTAGATGTAGTTGTGCTTTGGCATGTGCAGATCAATGTCGAGCGGGTGGACCACAATAAAGTTGTCTGCAAGCTGTGCTTCGAATTCGTTGATAATGTCCTCGCTCGTATCATTGTGGAAGCGGACTGGAAACTTTTCAGGGCCAAAGAGATAGTTCAGAGTCAACCATTGTTCGGTGGCAAAACGGGATCTGAATTCCTTCTCGCGGTATAGCGACTCCGGCGCATAGTCATTGCGTTCATACCAGGTGTTATCGTCGAAGTTCATCAACGGGCACTGCCAGAAGGCCCGTAAGTCCTCCGTCGTTCCGAACTGAACCCAGTCGCTCAAGTGATAGCTCAGCCGCTCATCGAACCGGGGGTTAAGTGAGAAAATGGACGAGATCAAAATACGCGACGCACCACGCTTCTTATTACCCGACGGTTGGTCCGCCCAGTAGCCCCAGATATCGAGCGCTCTGCGGGATGTAATATAAGCGTCGGTCCTCAGCTTCATCGCATACTTGGTTGTTACAGCATTCATTCCTGCGGCAGCCGACAAAATTTGCCGATTGACGTTATGTGGTCCTCCGCCAAGTTTGACAGATGGCAGATGGCCCGGGTCTTCGGTAACAACAACCTTGTCGAACGAGGCGTGCCCCTCAAATGATTTCAAGGCGCTGTTCTGTGTCGCTAGAATAATGGTGACGCCGGGCAAAACTTTGCGCATGTAGTCCGCACTGTAACGAACGTCCCACCCAACATCGATCCCGCCTTGCATGACGATTGTTATATCCGAATTGTCTATACGCATCGCTTACGCCTTAGTCTTACGGGATAACCGCATCAGGACCGCAAAGAGCCAAACAGGCTCTCAAGATCATCGGAATTGCGGGGCAAATTCACGGCGCGCGCCGACGGATACGGATTGCTTTTGGCAAAATCATTGATCAGCGTTCGGTGTGCGTGTTGTACGCCGAAAATCGCCGCATGCCACGTCAACCCCAGTGCGGTCAAAAACGATTCCGTTTTGGCTCGGTAACGCTCGGGCCGTGCTGTTACCAGGATAACCTGCGCACCCTTGGCAATCATCTTTTTCATGGTTTCGATATTGGGCGTTATCGCTACATCCATATCATCCCAGAACGGCGCGGAATATTGCCCTGCGTTGCGAAGCAGCACGCCGTCTATATCAACAATGTACAGGGCCTGATCATTGCGGAAGTTATTCCAGGCCTCGACCGTGCCGACATCGACGTAGTCCGTCACCTGCATACCGCTGAAAACAGCGCCGGTGCGGATAGCCTCGAGGATGACGTGTGACACAAACTGTTCATCACTAGCATCGTTTGTCTGATTGGCGTCATATGCGTCCAGAAAAATTTCTGCGTCATGAAAACCATACCCGCCAACTGAAATGAAGTTTGACGAAACGTTCTTTTCGATGATGCCAAGCAATAACTCGTTCTCATTCATATGGAGAAAGCTCTTACCGGGGATATTTCTGACATCGGGACATTTGCGTAAGTCGGCATAGCAAACGCAATCACGAAATACATCATCGTCCACGCAAAACCAGCTGTCACAATCCTTGATGAAAATCGGACCCGTGATGGACGCACGGCGTATGATTTGCTCCACCGTTTCGGCTGGTCCGCTGGTAACATCACTAAACCGCACGATTTCAACCCCGTCACCGAATGCGCGCTGTAACGCGGTCATTCCGCCCTGGCCATCCAGATGGTCATCCAGTGCTCCCACAACGACGCGGCGATTGCGCCAATCGGGCACGGATTCCAGCGACTTTTGCAACATCAGTTCCCCGGTCGGGGCCGTCAAAAGCCATTTAGGGCGCATTCCCGGAAACCGAGACGAACGTCCAGCGACGGGCAAAATGATTGTTCCAGAGTGGTTCATACAAATTCTCTCATTTTGGTCAGATCTTTCAGCCCTTTGACGACGTGCGAATAGACTGCGCTGTCCTTTACGTAGGGCAGCACCCGCAGTGCCTGTACAGCGCGTAGTTCTTGAGACACTGCGCTGAACTGGGGAAGGGTTCTGGCTATCTGTGTTTCAATCTCGTCCGCTAGGTAGTGGGTCAGCGTCCGCAGCAGTCTGCTCGATGGCGCAGTTTCGCCGGCCCATAGCAGGGAGCGCAAAGACCAGCCACTACGCAGATCTTGCAGCAATTTGGCGATATCGAGCCAGATGCTCTCCAGTTCACCATCCAGCATGTCGATGAAGACAATAGCGCCGTCATCGGTAAGCAACATGTTTTCAACGGTCAGATCGCCGTGACAGAGGGTTTTCGGAACACCAGTCCAAGGCCGACGCTTCAAGCTGTCGATCAATGGCCGCAAAAAGCTGGAATGTGCTGCATAAAATGGGTTCAACGGCACGGTCCGTGACAGATCATCCAGCTTGGATAGAAACAACCGCGGATCAAGATCCCGCTGACGTGTTGCAGATAAAGTAGAAATCGCTTCACACAGCCGCTCTACAAGATCGCACATTGTCGTTACGCTTTGTAAAGGGGCGTACGAAACAAAACCCTGTCCTCTGATATATTCCATGTCGAAATACGCAAGATCATCTATCTTACCAACATCATAAACGTCTGGTGTCTGGATATAGCAAGACAACGATATCTGTTTTTCAATCTGTTTTTTAAGCCTGGAATTGTACTGTTGCGATGACGAGGTTTTGCGAACGAAATAAGCATCTCCTCGAAGACAAAGCTGAATTGCGCAGCCGGAATGACCTACAAGGTTTTTGACAACCTCCATACCCTGATAACTCGCCATACATCTCACCGTGCTAAATATCGTTTGGCATAAAGCTGTTTTAAAACAGGGATGCGTTTAAGGTACTCGCGTGCCACGCGTTCCAACCGCAAACGTCTCGTCAAATCCGGCGCGGACGAACCGAGAGGAGCGGGTGAAACAGCGCCCGCAAGCTCCGCCACATACCAGCTGGTAAATTCTCGGATGCCGGAACAATCGTTCAACAGGGAGCGATGTGCGCGCCTGGCAAACTTTGGGTGCCGAACCCCAAGAAGTTCAGCTTCGACCGGCAAGAAGTTATTGAAGATATAGGCTTCAGACAGTTCAGGCACAGCACCACTGACATCACCGTAATCACGAAGATCAATCGAATGCCCCTCGCGCTGCAAGAATGCCAGAAAAAGGTACTGCTCTGTTGTATATCGAAAGCTATCGAACATTTTATACCACAAAACAGGCGGATCAGGCAGCTGAAAGGCGGCTAGTGCTTCGCCTTTTAGTGGATCTGTATTCCAATACCGTTTCAGATCAGTCGTCAGGCCAAACTGGAAGAGATCGCTCGGATGATATGCGAGAGGCACAAAGGATCGCGCGCTTCTTGTAAACTCTCTTGGGATGATGAGTCGCTGATCGAACAGCGAATATTTGCCCGAGCGAAACGGGAAGGCATCGAAAAACTGCAAAAAACCACGACCAGTCACATAAGCATCGGACCGCAGCTTGACGCTGAATTCGGTCGTAACTTCCGCCAGTCCTGCCTGAGTTGCAACAATCTGCCGGTTCAGGTTGTTGGGCAAACGGAGTTTGTCACGTTCTAATACAATAGGGCCCGGATCTTGACTAATCACCAGTTGATCATAGACCAGTCCTGTAACGTCACTATCCGGCCAAGTGCTCAGCACAATTCGGCTGTCCGGGAAGTGCTGACGAGCAGAAAGGAGACAGCGCTGGGTGGACAGTCTGCCTGCGGGATAGATTGGCCCCTGCACGACAAATGTTACTTGCTTATCTGAAGATAAACTCAACTATATATCCTAGATGAAAAATCACCGATCTAATTATGCCAGTAACCTGATTTCTGATGAAAAAGTTTCAGCTGGACGAGAAATGAAATATAATATTTCGAAATCGATAGTGGGTTAATTATATAACTTAATAATATTGAAGATATATAATGTGTTTAAAATAGTAAATTATATAAATGATTTGGGAGCAATATACCTGAAGCATCAGGCATATATGTTTCGAAATGCTGGGAAGTGCGGAAGGCCGTCATACAGCGACACATCAAATTGCAATTGGGCAATGGTCGTTGCAATTGCCCAGCGTCGAACCCGTTTATCGCAAGCGAAGGGTTATGCGATCGATTGAGAACTACCGCAAATCATCACCGGTCGCTCGCACGTATCTCAGTTTATAGAAAACCTATGACATCCGGTAAACCGATGGCGGATTGGGGAGGATATAAATACGAACCCCGAAAAAATGTGGAATATCAATGTTTTGCGAACGTCATTGGTGCATCTGACTGCGGCTCAACGGCAGGGAGAACGAATTTTAACGATGCATTCAAACGGCATGTCTCAACGCCTTATCGCAAAAGCACTCGGTGTTAGCGCGGGGTCAGTATGGCGGGTGATCACATCCGCTAAAGCGCGCTCCCTCCGCGCCTGAAACTCGATCGAATAAAACTAGCAGGCTCCAAGCGCGATACCGCACAATTTTAGTCTGTATCAGTAGCATGCAAATCGTCTGATTCAAGATGCGAGTACATTGAGCCAGTTGCTCGCATTTGGAGAATGCGCTCTATTTGGCATATGGCGCGGACATTGATTCTCTCGGACAAACCTGAAGACGTAAGAAAGCTAACGGAGTCCTATATTCAGTCCGGTAATCTAAATTTCCTTATTGGGTCCGGGGCTTCAATGCCCGCGATCAAAGTGGCAGGAAACATTGAGGCGGATATCAACAACCTTCTGATCGGCGGCAATGTCGCCGATGCCGATTTAATGGCGCTCGAGTTCATCGAGGAATTGGCAGAGACCAACGTCGACCTGCTCGCCGATATAGACGACCAGCCCATCACGGACACGCTTGCGAACTACACCGACTTCCTTTCCGTGGTGGACGGTATTTTGTTCGAACGGAAGAACATCCTGCTTCCCAGGCAGGCAAACATTATTACCACCAATTACGACCTGTTTATCGAGAAGGCGGCCTCTAATACCAACCGTCATTGATCAGAACCCTTGCGCCCATTTGCGTCGACCGATCGACATG
>NZ_JACYUD010000005.1 GCF_014841565.1 Rhizobium sp. CFBP 8762 | reverse complement strand
AAGGACGAGGAAGCGCCGATCTTTCAGGTCGCCGATTACGGCCTTGTCGGGGATATCTTTGAACTCATCCCCGCTTTGGAAAAAGCGCTTTAAAGATTAGTCGAAATATACTCGAAAAGGCCGGTTGTACCGGCCTTTTTCATGGTTTGGCGTAGAGTTCCGCAACGCCCGTGAATACGTGATAGAGCGAACTGGCGGGCATGGTTTTGGCGATAAAATTGCCGTCAAGGTCGAAGCAATCGCGCCACCCACCCGGCGTTTCATGGGCGAGATAGGTCTCGAACAAGGCATCCGTCAGCGTGTCGGCAGCATCCAGCATGCTTTGTTCACCCAGTGCGCGGTACTGCATGAGATAGGCTTTCAACAGCTCAGCCTGCGGCCACAAGCGGCGGCTGTTTTTCAGTGGCTCGCCATCAGCGCTTGCCTCATCGGCAAGAAAAACATCTCCCGGTTTTTGTCCAATTGCCAG
Source organism: Rhizobium sp. CFBP 8762 (assembly GCF_014841565.1). Lineage (GTDB taxonomy): Bacteria > Pseudomonadota > Alphaproteobacteria > Rhizobiales > Rhizobiaceae > CFBP-8762. Next base: position 340,236 of record NZ_JACYUD010000005.1, on the reverse strand, counting down.
AGCGCGCGTCAGCAGACTGAAGCAAATGCGGTCCGCATCACAATCGGCAAGACGCGCGTGGCGGCGCACCAGCCAGACCCACTCGGCCATATGCCCCGGCTCAAATCGGTGCGATCCATAGGTCTCGCCCTTTTCCCAGGCTGCGCCGAAATGCTCCGTCAGCAGCCCTGTCTCAACATCGAAAAATTGTGTGCGGAAAAGGCCGAACATTTCTCCCGCCCGTGCCAGATACCGCCCGTCGCCGGTGTTTTCCGCGAGCGCCAGACAGGCCTCAAAAAAGTGCATGTGGGGATTTTGGCGGCGTGGTATCACACCCGCATCGTCTTCCGCCCAGCCGCCATGCGCCGCACGCAGCGTGGTATCGATAGCGCTCAAGGTCCGGTCCACATGCGTGCGGTAGATGGAGTTGCCCGTTGCCTTGAACAGCCACGCCAAAGCCAGGAGCACACAGGCATGATCATAGAGATCACGGCCTGAATCGGTAATTTCGCCCGTACTACGATTGAAGGTGCGGGCAAAACCCGGTTTTTCACCCGCCACCCAGGCCACATCCAGCAGCGATTGAAACGCCCGTTCTGCCTTTTCCAGAGCCCCTTCGGGTGCCACACCCAAGGCGTGGGCATGGGCAAACACATAGATCTGGCGGGCGGCGGTGCGGGTGCGCAGCACACCGGTCGTCTCCGGCGTTGCATCCGTTTGCAGCCCTTCCAGAAAATGTCCGCTGTCGGCATCAAATCCGGCCACGATCCACAAAGGCAGAGCCTGCTTTACACACCAGTCAGAAAGTCGTGCGACTGCCATTCCAATCCCCGTTCTGTGTTGGTCCATTCCGTCAACAGTTCAGGCATAATGCACCGCACCAGCGAAAGAAACAGAATTGCCTTTGCGCAAGCCGTAATAAACACTGGAAAATTGTGCCGGGTAGTTTATCACTACAGCGGGCATTAACGTGGTATTCCGCAAGAACCAACCGGACGCGGCTGCGCCCGCGCTTCCTTTTGAATTGACGAGAGTGACTCTATGATCAGGAATGTTGGCGTTATCGGGGCAGGTCAAATGGGATGCGGCATTGCCCATGTCTGCGCGCTGGCGGGCTACAAGGTTCACATTTACGATATTTCCGCAGATCGGATCGAAGCCGGCCTTGCCACCATCAACGGCAATCTCGCCCGTCAGGTCTCCTCATCCAAACTTTCGGACGAAGACCGCAAAAAGGCACTCGCGCTCATCAAAGGCTCCGCCGATCTCAATGATCTGGCTCCGATGGATCTCGTGATCGAGGCCGCGACCGAGGATGAAGCGGTTAAACGCAAGATTTACGGTCAGGTCTGCCCCGTTCTGAAAGCGGACGCGATTCTTGCCACCAACACGTCCTCGCTGTCGATCACGCGTCTGGCCGCCTCCACGGATCGTCCGGAACGGTTCATGGGCATCCACTTTATGAACCCGGTCCCGGTGATGAAACTGGTGGAACTGGTGCGCGGCATTGCGACAGAAGAAGGCACGTTTGCCGTTGCCAAGGATTTTGTCAACACGCTGGACAAGACCATTACGGTCGCCGAGGACTTCCCGGCTTTCATCGTCAACCGCATCTTGCTGCCCATGATCAACGAGGCGATCTACACCCTGTATGAAGGTGTCGGCTCTGTCGACGCGATCGATAACGCCATGAAACTCGGTGCGAATCACCCTATGGGTCCGCTGCAACTGGCGGATTTCATCGGGCTGGATGTCTGCCTATCGGTCATGCAGGTGCTGCATGACGGCCTCGCCGACAGCAAATACCGCCCCTGCCCGCTGCTGGTCAAATATGTGGAAGCCGGTTGGCTTGGCCGCAAATCCGGTCGCGGCTTTTATGATTACCGTGGCGAAGTGCCCGTTCCCACGCGGTAGATCTGATTATCTTAGATCGAAGATCGGTCTAAAGACCCGCAGCAGCTTTCACCATGGCCTTGCCATCCTCACTGTCCCACGCGGCGGGTCCGTTCATAGAGGCAAGCAGGCAGCCCTTGTCGTCAAACAGCAGCGTGACGGGTAGACCCAGCGCCAGCCCCTCTTTCTTCAACTCGTTAAAGACGCCCATGCTGGAATCGCGATAGAACCCCAGCGCGTCTACCCCGGTTTGCTCCAAAAACTGCTTGGGATTGTCATCGCCACCCGTGTCGATGTTGACGGCAACCACCTGAAATTTGTCCCCGCCGCCCTCACTCCCCAACGTCTTTTGAAGAGCGTTCAACGCGGGCATTTCCTCCCGACACGGCACGCACCACGTGGCCCACAGATTGAACAGTACCGTTTTTCCGGCAAAGCTTTGCAGGGCGTGGTCGGCGCCATCTGCACCCTTGAACGTCAGCTTCGGCAATTGTCGCGGCGTGTCGACTGGGGCCATCGCCGCCACCTGCCCCCTGGAAAAGGGCAGTAGCGATTGTGCTTTTGCAACCGAGCCTTCGCAAGCCTTCACACCTTGAACTTCATTCGCTGCAATTGGTGCCTCAGCATTGCCAGACCCACCTGCCTTCAAGTATACCCCCACCGCACCGGCGACGATGCCCGCAAGGGCGGCAATCGCTATCAGTGTGACAGGCGAAAGGCGGCGGGTCTTTTGTTCTGTCATAGTCTTCTCTCTGTCACGGTTTTTTCGGTTTTGGGGGCATTCAACATGGTCGACGGCAGCAAATCCTCAAACCAGATGTGGGGTGGTCGCTTCGCGTCCGGTCCGGCAGCCATCATGGAGGAGATAAATGCCTCGATCGGCTTCGACAAGAAACTTTTCAGTGAAGATATTCGCGGCTCCATTGCCCACGCCACCATGCTCGCCGCGCAAGGCATTATCACGACGGAGGATCGCGACCAGATCGTCAACGGTCTGACGACCATTCGCAGCGAAATCGAAAGCGGAAATTTCGAGTTCTCCCGCCGTCTGGAAGACATTCACATGAATGTGGAGGCGCGGCTGGCGACATTGATCGGCCCTGCCGCAGGGCGCCTGCACACCGCCCGCTCTCGCAACGATCAGGTTGCGCTCGATTTCCGCCTCTGGGTGAAAGACGAACTGGCACGCACACAGGCCGCGCTCACCGGCCTGATTGCCGCGTTCTTGGACCGTGCGGACGAGCACGCAGACACCGTCATGCCCGGCTTCACCCATTTGCAGACGGCACAGCCGGTCACCTTCGGCCATCATTGCATGGCGTACGTAGAAATGTTTGGCCGCGACCTGTCCCGCGTGCGCGACGCTATCACCCGGCTGGATGAATGCCCCATTGGTGCCGCGGCGCTTGCTGGCACCGGCTTTCCGATTGATCGCCATATGACGGCATCGGCGCTGGGTTTTCGCGAGCCGACCCGCAATTCCATCGACACGGTGTCAGACCGTGATTTCGCGCTGGAGTTTCTGTCGATTGCGTCCATTTCGGCCACGCACCTGTCACGGCTGGCGGAAGAAATCGTCATCTGGTCCACGCCGCAATTCGGATTTGTGCGCCTGTCAGATGCGTTCTCCACCGGCTCGTCCATCATGCCGCAGAAGAAAAACCCTGATGCCGCAGAGCTTGTGCGCGCCAAGACGGGCCGTATCAACGGCTCGTTGATTGCGCTGTTGACGGTCATGAAGGGTCTTCCGCTTGCCTATTCAAAAGATATGCAGGAAGACAAGGAGCAGGTTTTCGACAGTGCCGAAAGTCTGGAACTGGCGCTCGCTGCGATGACCGGCATGGTGCGTGATCTCACCGTGAATGTGGAGCGGATGAAGGCTGCTGCCGGGTCCGGCTACTCGACCGCCACCGATCTTGCCGATTGGCTGGTGCGCGAAGCAGGCCTTGCCTTCCGCGATGCTCACCATGTGACTGGCCGTGCCGTGGCATTGGCCGAGCAGAAGAGTTGCGACCTTTCTGCCCTCACCCTCGACGACCTGCGGAGCATTCACCCGGATATTACGGATCAGGTCTTTTCCGTGCTCACCGTGGAAGCCTCCGTTGCCAGCCGCTTGAGTTTTGGCGGCACCGCACCGGTTCGTGTGCGTGAACAGATTTCATGGTGGCGTGCAAAGCTTGCAGACCAGAGTGTTTTGCGATCTGATTGAATCAGATCGGCGCTCTGGCCCTTATAATATTAAGCATATTCTTATCGACCCTCGTTTCACTCCGGTCGGAATATGCTGTAACACCACCTTCATGCATATAAACAATGTGAGCATAATTCGACCGGAAGGAACCTGCACATGAGCTTTCGCAAAACCGTCGCTTGGACTCTTGTGCTGGCAGCCCTTGCTGCCACGGTAGCTGGTTGCGGCCGTAAGGGCCCGCTGGATGTGCCACCGGCAAAGCCGGTTACGGTCATCGACAAGGTCACCGGCCAGCCCAAACAGGTGGACCCGGATAACAGGCCGTTCTTTCTCGACCCTCTTTTATAATCAGGTACTGCCGTGAACCACTTCAACTACCGCGACGGTGTTCTCTACGCTGAAGATGTGCCCGTGCCAGATATTGCGCGCGCCGTTGGCACACCGTTCTATTGTTACTCCACAGCCACGCTCACGCGCCACTACCGCGTTTTCTCTCAGGCCTTTGCCGATGTGGACAGCATGGTCTGCTACGCCATGAAGGCCAATTCCAATCAGGCCGTTCTTGCGACGTTGGGACAGCTCGGCGCGGGCGTGGATGTGGTTTCCGAAGGTGAGTTGCGACGCGCGCTGAAAGCGGGCATTCCTGCATCGCGCATCTTGTTTTCCGGCGTTGGCAAGACCGTTCGCGAAATGGATTTTGCGCTGGACGCTGGCATTTACTGCTTCAACATCGAGTCGGAGCCGGAACTGGAAATTCTGAACCAGCGCGCCGTGCGCGCCGGTAAAAACGCCCCGGTTTCCTTCCGCATCAACCCGGATGTGGACGCCAGGACCCATGCCAAGATTTCCACCGGCAAGAAAGAAAACAAGTTCGGCATTTCCTGGGAGCGCGCCCGCGCAGTCTATGCCCACGCCGCCACGCTGCCCGGCATAAAGGTCAGCGGCATCGATATGCATATCGGTAGCCAGATCACGGATTTGCAGCCTTTTGAGGATGCCTTCCGCCTGTTGAAGGAACTGGTTGAAACCTTGCGCGCCGATGGCCATACCATTGCCCATGTGGACATCGGCGGTGGTCTCGGCATTCCCTACAAGGACGACAACAACCCGCCGCCGCTGCCCGATGCCTATGCGCAGGTTGTGCGCGAGCAATTACGCGGGCTGGATTGCAAGCTGATCATGGAGCCCGGTCGCCTGATCGTCGGCAATGCCGGTATCCTCGTCACCGAAGTCATCTATGTGAAAGACAGCGACACGAAGACCTTCGTGATTGTCGATGGCGCAATGAACGATCTCATCCGCCCGACACTCTACGAAGCCTATCACGAAATTCACCCCGTTCGCATTTCTGCTGCCAATGCTCCGCGCATTACGGCGGATATTGTCGGCCCTGTCTGTGAGACAGGCGATTATCTGGCGCTGGATCGCGAAATGGCGATGCCGAAACCCGGCGACCTGATTGCAGTCGGCTCTGCCGGGGCCTATGGCGCAGTGCAGTCCGGCACCTACAATACGCGCCTGCTTGTGCCCGAGGTTCTGGTCAACGGAGATCAGTTTCACGTTATCCGCAAGCGGCCAAGCTACGATGACTTGATTGCGCTCGATAGTGTGCCGCAATGGCTGGAGACGGCAGAATAAGCGCCACCCGTCCTCGTCTTCGCCATAAAGAATGGTAGAGTGTGCGAAACCGAAACGGAAAAGACGCATGCAACGAGACGAGACAGCATTTGGACGCCTTGGCTGGAAACGTGCGGTTGCCCGCACGGTGCTGCTGCTGGAAGCGCTCGCGCCTGCGCTATTGTGGCCGCTATGTATAGTGCTTCTGTTTGTATCCGCCGCCTGGTTCGGGCTGTTTCGTGCACTACCATTTGCACTGCATATTGCGCTCGCGGTCGGGTTTTTGGTGGCGCTTATCGTCAGCCTTCTGCCTCTGCGACACCTTCGGTGGCCGGATGCCCACGCGGCTGACCGGCTGCTGGAAAGCCGCAATGGACTGACACATCAGGCTTTGCAGGTGCAGGCAGACCGGCCAGCGGTGTCGGACGCATTCGGGCTGGCCCTGTGGAAAGAGCATCGCGCCCGCATGGCCGCGAAAATCGGCAGGCTGGAAACAGGATTGCCGCAGCCTGACATCGCCTGCCATGACCGTTACGCGTTGCGCAGTGTACCAGTGCTGCTGGTGTTTATTGCATTTGCTTTTTCCGGCTCCAACCGTGCGGGCACATTGGCGGATGTTGTAACGTTCAATGGTCAGGCGCGTAACCTTGCAGGCATGCGCCTCGACGCATGGATTACGCCGCCAGCCTATACCGGGCGCCCGCCCGTGTTTTTGACCAGTCAGAAACCTGGAGATCAGGCAATTACAGTGCCTGAGTCCAGCATTCTCAGCGTGCGCTTTTCCGGCGACGGCGCAAAATCGGCCGTCACATTTCGAGGCAGTGACGGCACGGATACGGATGTCATTGCTACAGAGGCCGTCAAGGACGCCCACCAGTTTACCCTGACCGATAACGGCACTCTCACCCTCAACGGCCAGCAATGGCCGATTTCCATTACGAAAGACGCTGCTCCCGTCATCGCGTTTGAAGGCGAACCGAAGCCGACCGTCAACGGCGCGCTGGAAATTGGCTTTACGGCCAAGGATGATTATGCCCTCGCCTCCGCCATGGCCGATATTGTGCCGCTCGATACCCCGCCCAAAGATGCGCGCCCGCTTTACCCGCTGCCGCAATACAAACTGGACCTGCCCCGCAGCAATGGCCGCGAAGTTAAGGGCCCGGTCAAGGGTTTGAGCAGCCGAAACCTTAGCGACCATCCGCTGTCCGGCAAACGCGTGGCCATTACGCTGGTTGCCAAGGACAGCGCCGGGCAGGAAGGGCGCAGTGAAACGCGTGAGATGATCATGCCCGCCCGGATTTTCACCGAGCCCTTGGCGGCGTCGGTTGCCGAACAGCGGCAAGTCTTTTCGTTGAATGCCAACGATCTCCCCTACGCCATTGATCTGGCGGATGCGGTCATGCTGCGTCCGGAAGAAACCATCCCCAACACCACACACTACCTGCTGCTGCAATCGGCCAAAAGCCGAATGCAGCTTGCGCGCAATGACGACTTGCTGCGCGAAGCCTCTGCCTACCTCTGGGAGATCGCCATGGGTATTGAAAATGGCGATCTATCGGACGCGGAAAAGCAGTTGCGGGATGCGCAGCAGGCGCTGTCTGACGCTTTGGAAAAAGGGGCTTCCGAGCAGGAGATCGCCAAACTGACGGCGGACCTGAAAGCGGCCATGGACAAGTTCATGCAGGCGATGGCCGAGCAGGCCGCCAAAAACCCGCAGGCTAATCAGGGGCAGCCGTCTGGCAAGATGCTGCGCCAGCAAGATCTCGATGCCATGATGAAACGCATAGAGGAACTGTCCAAGGCCGGTGCCCATGACGAGGCGCGCAAATTGCTGTCTGAAATGAACCGGATGATGAACAATCTGCAAATGGCGCGTCCGCAGCAAAACCAGCAAAACAGCCCTGCCCGCCAGCAACTCGACAAGCTCGGCAACCTTCTTCAACAGCAGCAAAAGCTGCTGGACGAAACGTTCAAGCTGAACCAGCAACTGAACGACCGTATGATGACCGGAGACCCGCTGACGGGCGAGGACAACGAGTTGTTTGGGCAGGAGCAGAATCAACCATCCCCCGCCGACCAGATGACTGCTGAACAGTTGAAGGACGCTATCAAGAAATTGCAGGGCCAGCAGCAGGCATTGAAACAACAACTGGATGAAGCTGGCAAAGCCATGGAAGGCATGGGCATGAAACCCGGCCAGTCGCTGTCCGATGCCGGACGGGAAATGGGCAGCGCTGCTGACTCACTCGGCGATGGCGATGGAGAACAGGCGCAGGGTCAACAGGGCCGCGCACTGGAAGCGCTGCGCAAGGGCGCGCAGGACATGGTGAAGCAGATGCAGGCGCAGGGGCAAGGACAGGGCGGGGGCCAGGGTCAGGCGCAGCAGACCCCCGGCCAAGGCCAAGGTCAGGGAGTGGGACGGGAACAGAGCCAAGGCCAGAATGGCCGTGATCCCTTAGGGAGAGACCGCAACGGCAATGGCGAAGCCTTTGCAGACAGTAACGATATTCCCGACGATATTGACATTCAACGCGCCCGCCAGATCCTCGAGGACATCCGCCGCAAGCTCGGCGGTGCAGTGCCGGAGGTGGAACGGCAGTATCTGGAACGGTTGTTGGATATTCGGTAATATAGAAAATTCTCATAAACGGTTCTACTTATGATTCCTGAGTTTACTGCGCACATCGGCCCCCACAAAAATCGTGAGCTGGAGCTTATGTTGACGGGCCACAAGCCGTTTGCGACGTTTACGTCAGAGCCAGGAATGACGCCGGACGATGTGGGTGACGCGGCGTTTAAGCCCTATGTCGAGCGCGGTGATATTCTAATGTTTGTTCGCCGCTATTCCATTGGTGGCGATGGCAACGGACCCCGTGCCGAATTTGAGCAACGCCAATACTGCCTCCCAGGCGAGGAGTGGCGAGCCAAGCTGTCGGCGCTGATCTCGGAGATGTGCATGGATGGCCGGGCGCATAAGCTGTTTACACCCGACGATTTGCATCGCCTGGACGGCACGTTGCTTGGATACCCAAAAGAAAGCATTGAGGCCTTTATCCAGCGCAGCAGGACTATTCGGAAGGCGCGAACCAAGTCCGATTAGATTCTACGTCAGCGCCATCGCCACCGCGCGGCGAATGTCCGGCAAGCTGAAGGGCTTGGATACGACGTCGACGATCTTCTCCATCAGGTCATCGGCGCGTTCACGCTGCTCGGCATAACCGGTCATCAGCAAAATTTTCATGGAGGGAAAATTCGCAGCCGCCTCGTGCGCCAGCGCAATACCGTCCATGACCGGCATACGAATATCTGACAGCAGAAGATCGTAAACGCCGTTTTCGAGACAGGCCAGACCCTCGGCACCATCGGCAGCCTCGAAGGTTTCGTGGCCATCCAACGCCAGGGCGCGCGCCACAAAACGGCGCAAAGAGTCTTCATCTTCGGTGATCAGGATTTTTGCCATCATGGTCCTCACTTCCGACGTTGAAGCCGGTTCATAAGGCAGACAAAAACAGACTTTCCTTTTATTTTCGTAAACGGAAATATCTGGACCTTACTCGGCATCACCGGTGACAACACCGACAAACGGCAATTCGCGGAAGGCGTAGGCCACATCCATTCCGTAACCGACAACGAAATAGTCGGGGCATTCAAAGCCGACATAATCGGCTTCCAGATCGGTCTGCCGCTTGACGCTCTTGTCCAGAAGAACAGCAATGGTCACGTTTTTCGCGCCGCGTTCATACATCAGCTCGCGGGCAAATTTCAGGGTCCGTCCGGATTCCAGAATATCGTCGATCAGCAGAACATCACGCCCGGTGACGTCGCTGTCGATATCCTTGATGATGCGCACCGTTTGGCCTGTTGTCCCCGCGCCGTAGCTGGACAGCGTGATGAACTCCACCTCCGGTGCCAGTCCCGCCGCGTGAAGTGAGCGGATAAGATCGGCTGCGAAAATGAACGAGCCTTTCAGAATGGAAATCACCAGAAGATCGTTGGTCGGGCCTGCCACGATCTCTTCCGCCAGTTCAACATTGCGCGCCGCAATCTGCTCGGGTGTAAACAACGGCTCAATATTTTTACCACGAACGACAGGCATGTGGGGCTCTTCTCCAGTTTGACCGGCCCGCCCTTACCACAGTCTGCGTTGCCATGCACCCTGTCCGCCAGAAGATCGCCTTCAAACCGGCGCTTTTGCAGGACAATGAGGGCGGATAGGCCATAACACCATGGACAGGCGGGCGTTTCATGTTGTTAAAAGGCACTCGCAAAGATCAAACCGGATTGTCGCATTGATTCACTTTGAGAATGTTGGATTGCGCTATGGCATGGGGCCCGAAATCCTCCGTGACCTGACCTTCGACATCCCGCGAAAATCGTTCCAGTTTTTGACCGGTCCTTCGGGCGCGGGCAAAACGACGCTGTTGCGCCTGCTGTTTTTGTCTCTTCAACCCACACGCGGCCTGATTCGGATGTTCGATCGCGATATCGCCAGCATTTCACGCACGGAATTCCCCATGCTGCGCCGCCGCGTCGGCATCGTGTTTCAGGACTTTCGCCTGCTCGATCACCTCACCACCTATGAGAATGTGGCGCTGCCGCTTCGTGTGCGCGGCAAGGATGAATCGACCTATCGCTCGGATGTGCTGGAACTCCTAAAATGGGTAGGGCTTGGCGAACGGCTGAACGTGCTGCCGCCAGTGCTATCCGGTGGTGAAAAGCAGCGTGCCGCCATTGCCCGTGCCCTGATCGACCGGCCTGAAATTCTATTGGCGGACGAGCCGACCGGCAACGTCGATCCGCCGATGGCACGCCGTTTGCTGAACCTGTTTCTGGAACTGAACCGGCTCGGTACAGCCGTCATTATCGCAACGCACGATCTGTCGCTGATGGATCAGGTCGAGGCGCGCCGCATGATCCTGTCGCAAGGGCGGCTTGATATTTATGACTAGGAAAGCCCCAACCGAAACCCAGCCGAAACGCCCCGAGATGCGTGTGCGCCCCACCGGCCCCATCGTGCCGCCGGTCAACGTATCCGGCAATGCGCTGATGCTGGTGATTGCTATTATGGCGTTTCTTGCCTGCCTCACGCTTGGGGCCGTCAGCATGGTGCGCGCCACGGCGCAAAGCTGGCAAAGCCAGATTTCCCGCGAAATCACCATCCAGATCAAGCCGGAAGAAAATCTGGATATGGACAATACGCTGGCCAACGCCCGCGATATTGCCATGACATTTGCAGGCACGAAAAGTGCTGAAATCGTGGACCGCGCTGCCACCGCCCGCCTTTTGGAGCCATGGCTTGGCCCCGGCCTTAATCTGGACGATCTGCCCGTGCCGCGCCTCATCGTCATCACCATTGATGAGACCGCCCCGCCGGATTTCGGCGCTATGCGCGCGAGCCTATCGGAATCCATTCCACAGGCCATTCTAGACGATCACCGCACCTGGGTGGACCGGCTCATAGCCATGGCACAGACGACAGCGCTGATTGGCACCGGTGTGCTGGTGCTGGTGTTTTCCGCCATGGTTCTTACGGTCATTTTTGCAACGCGCGGCGCGCTGTCCGGCAACCGGCACATTGTAGAAGTGCTGCATTTCGTGGGCGCGGAAACCAATTTCGTCGCGTCCGAATTTCAAAAGCATTTTTTGAAAATCAGCTTCAAGGGCTCTGCCGCAGGCGGCGCACTGGCTGCACTGTTTTTCTTCATCGCCAATATGTGGCAGCGCAGGAGCATGGCAACGCCTGAAAGCGATCAGGCAACCGCCCTGTTTGGCGCGTTTCAGATGGGATATACCGGCTATCTCGGCATTTTTGCCACCATGATTATCATCGGCGTTCTGACCACGCTGACGGCCCGGTTTACGGTGATGCGAACGATCTACGAAATCGATTTGATCCGCTCCGATCCCGCCCGCACCGATGGCCAGCCGGACTGAAATAATGCAAACGGAATCTAGCCGCCGCCGTATTCTGGCGGTATGAGCGAATCATGACAGGGCGCTCAGACAGTACGAATCGCGATGGCACGCAGTACGGCGTCGGTTCACCACGCGCAGGCTTCGTGCGCTTGGGCCGTGCTGCCACATTCATTGCCCGTTTGACGGTGACGCTGACCGTGGTCCTGATCCTGTGTATCGGCATTGATTTTCTGCGTTTCGTCGAGCAGATCACCGCGCTGCAGCCGCCGGAAAATCCGAAGGCCGATGCCATTGTTGTACTGACCGGTGGCGCTCAACGGATCGATCAGGCGGTCGAACTGCTGAAAACCGGCGCGGGCGAACGCCTGCTGATATCGGGGGTTCATCCGGCCACGACCGGCAACCAGATCGCACGCAACACCCAGAGTTCGCAGAGCCTGTTTAAATGCTGCGTGGATATCGGCCATCAGGCGCTGGATACGATTGGCAATGCCAACGAAACTGTGCGCTGGATACGAGACAATGCCTACCGAAAGGTGCTGGTGGTCACCACCAACTACCACATGCCCCGCTCGCTGCAGGAATTGCGCCGCGTCGACAATCAGACGGATTTTGTCCCCTACCCCGTCGTCAGTTCTGATTTGAAGGCCAGGAACTGGCTGCGCGACCCGGCAGTGCTTCGCGCCATGTTGCTGGAATACTTCAAGATAACGTTAGCCAGCCTGCGCGATTTGGCAGGCAGTGTGCCGGGCACCGGACTGCGCACAGAAGGTTTGCGCGGGTCCCACAGCGCAGGTATCGACGGCACATAAAGCATTCCGCTGAACAAGAGTTCATCGAAATGCTCTATAGTTTGTTTTGCCGTATTGTCCGACGCCGAAGCAATCCCGCTTCGACTGGAAATGCTTTAAACGGTTTTCCTTGGGCCGCAAATAATCGTATACGCAGACATCTCGATTAGTGTTTGAAAGCCGCCGATGATCGTCCTGCGTTCCGTAGTGTTCAATATTCTCTTTTACATCAACATCATCCTGCAAATGGTGGTGATGACGCCGATGTACTTTCTGCTGCCGCGCAAGAAGGCCTATATGGTGCCGAAAAACTGGGCGCGCAGCAATCACTGGCTGATGCGCGTGATCGTGGGCACCACCTTTGAAATCGATGGGCTGGAGAATATTCCAAAGGGCAGCTATATCTTTTCGCCCAAGCACCAGTCGTTTTGGGATGTCTTTGCACTGCTGCCGTGGCTGGATGATCCATTCTTCATTCTCAAACGTGAGTTGACATGGATTCCACTGTTTGGCTGGTATGTCCTGAAACAGCGCATGGTGCCGGTGGACCGCTCCGCCCGGGGAAAAACCATGGCGAAGGTGATGGAGCGCGCCAAGGCAGAGATGCGAAGCGGTCGCCAGCTTATCATCTACCCCGAGGGCACCCGCCGCCCGCCGGGCGCAGCTCCCGATTACAAATATGGCATTGCGCGGCTCTACCGTGATCTACAGGTGCCGGTCGTGCCGGTTGTCATGCATCCCGGCCTGTTTTGGCCGCGTCGCAAGTTCCTGCGCTATCCCGGCCATTTCCAGGTGCGAATCTTGCCCGCAATACAGCCCGGCCTGACACCGGACCGGTTTTTGGAAACGCTGGTGGACACCATGGAACGGGAGAGCGACGCCCTTTTGATCAAGACCGTTGCCGACAATCCGCATGTGCCACTTCCCCCGACTGCGGCAACACGCCTTGCCGAACTCAGCGGCGAGAGCAAAGCCTTATAATGTTGATACCATGGAAGCGACCTCTTCAAGGGTCGCGTCCACAATGCCCATATCACGCAGATGCGCGACGGTGTTGGTGACGTAATCGCGGTTTGGCCCGGCTTTTCCGGTGGAACTGGCAACGATATGGCTTGCTTCCAGCACTGTCATCTTTCCGGCATATTGGGAATGGTTCCGGTCCGCCACATAGGTCAGCGCCGTTACTTCATCGCCATCGGCGAGCGTCAGCGGCAGCCATTGCTCGCTGTAAACGCTGTTGACCTGCTCGCGCTCGCGTAAGTACGCCAGTACATCCTCATGATCTGGCGCTGCCACATGGAACGCAACACCGGCACACATGCCGCCGCGATCCAGACCCAGCACCAGACCCGGATGCTCTGGCGTGCCGCGATAAACCGTGGAGCGGATGCACAGTCTGCGGTGAAAACCGGCTAGCGTTGCTACGGAGCGGCGCTGAAAGGCAAATCCGGGGTTCCACATCAGAGAGCCGTAGCCAAACACCCAGAAATCGCTCATTCATGTATCCGTCTTTGTCGTTGCATCCTGTTTTGCATAAGACTGAGGCGCGATGGTGTCAAAAGGCTGCAGAAGCGCGCCGCTTGCCCGCCTTCTGCCGCAAAGCCGGATGATAGAGCATTTCCAGTAAAGCAGCCTCGCTTTTACACCCGGACAATGCGTAAAATAAACGCTGAGCGGTTCGGTTATTGAATGAGAGATGACAATGCACGAAACGAATGGACCGGTCCCCAGAAAACAAAGCCGCAAGCTGCTGTGGCTGGCGCTGGCAATCCTGATTGTTCTTGCCGGTTATAGCGCGGTTTGGTTCGTGCTGGCCGGGCAGATGAAATCCCGTCTGGCTGCTGTCCTTGCCCAGCCCAACACCGCAGGGGTTGCCGGACAATGCACCGATATGGATGTACGGGGATTTCCCTTCCGCATCGGCGTTTTCTGCAATCAGGTGAAGGTGGATGATACCCGACACGGCATTTCAGCCTCGTTCGGTGCGCTGCGCTCGGCGGCGCAAGTCTACGCGCCCGGCCACAGTGTTCTGGAACTGGATGGACCGGCGGAAATCCGCATGACACCCGGCACCTCCATATCCGCCAACTGGACCCAGATGCAGGCCAGTGCCGTGGTCAATACCGGTGGTCTGAACCGCACGTCCCTTGCCTATAAAGCCTTGGCGGGAACGGTGGTGACACCCATCAGCCCGGACAGCGGCACCTTCAGTGCGGAACAGGGAGAGATGCATGTGCGCTCCAATGGCGATGATGTGGATATCGCCATGTCCGTCAACCAGCTCCGGCTGAAAGTCCCGGAGGTGGACAGCCCCGTTCCACCTGTGAATGCCAGCGCGGATCTCACCATTCTCGGCCGCGCGCCGTGGCTTGCCTCCGCAACGCTGCCGGCCGATCCGCTGTATGGCACATCCGGCACCGTGCGGGCCATTCAGATTGACCTCGGCGGAGGGCTGATTGCAAATGCCTCCGGCCCGTTCAGCGTCAGCGACGTTGGTGTCGTCTCGGGCGAGTTCAAACTGTCACTGAACAATGTTGACGCCTGGCGAACACAATTGACAGCGGTGGCTCCCGATCAGGCCAGTATCATCAAGACCGCCACCAAGCTGATGAAAGCGCTTTCCAACGGCAGCAATGATGCCAGCGTCACAATTGATGTGCGCGACGGCACCGCTTTTCTTGGATTTATCCCGATTGGCAAACTACCGCCGCTTTAGCGCATAACTCGACTGGAGCGCAGCAAGGATCGGGAAGAAAGCACTGTCCGATTTGATTCAATCGAATCGAACGGTGCTCTCATCAAAAGCAGTTTCCTCCTGCTGGTCAGGCAACGCGACGCTGCACGGTGATATCGTCATCGAGACGGAAATGCCGTACCAGATTGGACAACTCCCGTGCATCATCGGCAAGTGACCGGCCGGATGCAGTGGTTTGCTCCACCATGGCGGCATTCTGCTGCGTCATCTGGTCCATTTGACTTACCGCGGTGTTGATTTCGTTCAATCCGGTTGCCTGCTCGCGGGCGGAGTGGGCAATGTCGCTCACCAGCGTGGTGATCCGCGTAACCTGCTCTGCAATCTGCGCCAGCGCCTTACCGGTATCGCCCACCAGCGTTACCCCCTGCCCGACCTGACGCGACGACGTGGAAATCAGCGTCTTGATTTCCTTGGCCGCATTGGCGGAGCGTTGCGCCAATTCGCGAACTTCCTGTGCCACGACAGCAAAACCACGGCCTGCTTCGCCAGCGCGGGCCGCTTCGACGCCAGCGTTCAGCGCCAACAGATTCGTCTGGAACGCGATTTCATCGATCACGCCGATGATCTGTCCGATCTGCCGCGAGGACTGCTCGATTTCAGACATGGCAGTCACCGCATTGCCGACAACCTTGCCGGATTCTTCTGCGGCCACACGCGCCTGTGCGGTGACGGAGGCAACCTCCTGCGCGCCCTCTGCGGTCTTGCGCACGGTGGTGGTGATTTCTTCCAGTGCCGCCGCCGTTTCCTCCAGCGACGCTGCCTGTTGCTCCGTACGGCGCGACAGATCATCGGAGGCCTGGGCGATCTCTCCGGAACCCGCCAGCATGGCATGGCTGACCCGGGCCACCGACCCCATGATATCCTGCAACCGACCGGCAGCGTCGTTGAAGTCCTGCTTGAGCCGTGCGGCTTTGGACGGAATGTCCCCGGTAATGCGGTAAGTCAGGTTTCCCTGTGCCACCTGTGACAGAGCCTTGCCCAACGTATCGAGAACGGCGGTATCGTCATCGCCTTCCCGCGCGGTTTTCTCCTGCAACAGAACCGCCGCGTGTACATCGCTCAGGGAACCGCAGGCTCGGATGGTCCGCCCATCGGTCTGATGCGCGCATCCACCGGTGGCGCGAAACCAGCGATAAGACCCATCCTGCATTTTCAAACGATAGGTAACATCGTAGCGGGCGCGGCCAGTTTTATCTTTCAGGTGTTCCGCGAACGCGGCGAATGTGGGCGCGACATCATCGGGATGCAAGCGATCCGACCAGGATTGCACGACGTTCGGAAACGCCGCTTCGGAATCAAAGCCAACCAGACGGCGAAACTCTGCCGACCACGTCCACCGGCTCTGGGGATGCAGAGCATCTCCCTCGTGCAGCACGGCTTCCCAAAGACCAATTCCGCAGGCTTCATCCAGAAGACGGGACCGCTCTGTGACGGCTGCCAGTTGCTCCCGGGTTGCTTTTAACGCATCAGCCTTGCCTGATCGAAACCACGCCATATTCCCTCGCTATCCCTTATGTGCGAGCACAGCGCTTCGCAGACAGGAGAATGGTAGAGGAAGCTAATTTACAGAATCTGAATCAACACCAGAACCCGTTAGAAGCGTTAATTTTTGGTATCATTCACGTGGCGGCCAAAGTCCGGCAGTTCCACATCCTGACCTGCATCAATAATAGAACGGCGAATCGCCCGCGTGCGGGTGAACATGTCGAACAGCTTGTCGCCATCGCCCCAGCGGATCGCCCGTTGCAGCGACGCCAGATCCTCGGAAAAGCGCGACAGCATTTCCAGAATGGCATCCTTGTTGTGCAGGCAGATATCGCGCCACATGGTGGGATCGGACGCCGCTAAGCGCGTAAAATCGCGGAAACCGGATGCGGAATATTTGATGACTTCCGACTCGGTTACCGTTTCCAGATCATCCGCCGTGCCAACAATGTTGTAGGCGATGATGTGCGGCAAATGCGATACGATGGCCAGAACCTTATCATGGTGGGCGGGGTCCATCTCCTCCACCATGGAGCCAAGCGTTTCCCAAAAATGCCGCAGCGTCTGCTTGGCACCCTCGTCGGCACCGGGCATGGGGGTCAGAATGCACCAGCGCCCTCTAAAGAGATCGGCAAAGCCCGCATCGGGACCGGAATATTCGGTACCCGCAATCGGGTGACCGGGAATGAAATGCACCGTATCAGGCATATGCGGTGCCATTTGCGCCACCACGGACGCTTTTGTGGAACCGACATCGGTCACAATCGCGCCGGGCTTGAGGTGCGGGGCGATATCGGCTGCCACCGCCGCCGATGCACCTACGGGCACCGACACAATCACCAGATCGGCATCCTGCACCGCTTGCGCGCTGGATTGTGTGTAGACATCACCGAGCTTCAGTTCCTCAGCCCGTTTCAAGGTTTCGGCGCTGCGGGTCGAAATGGCAACCGACCCCGCAAGCCCATGCAGCTTGATCGCCCGCGCAATGGACGAGCCAATCAAACCGATGCCGATCAGCGCAACACGCTCGAACTGTTGCGTCATGCTAGCCGACTCACAAAACCACGCAGCGCCGCCAGAACCCCTTCGCAGGCCTCCTGCGTACCAATCGTCATGCGCAAGGCATTGGGAAAACCATAGCCGCTGACCGCCCGCAAAATATAGCCGCGTTGCGTCAGATATTCATCGGCATCGCGGGCGCGACGGCCTTCGGCATCGGGGAAATGAATCAGCACGAAATTCGTGACCGATGGGGTCACGGTCAGGCCGATCTCTTTTAGCCCGTCCACGACCTTTTCCATCCATTCCGTATTGTGTGCCACGGCGCGCTCGATAAAGCCGAGATCACGGATCGCCACGGACGCCGCTGCAATGGCCGGCGCGTTGATGTTGAACGGCGCACGAATGCGGTTGACCGCGCTGATGACGGCCTGTGGTGCATACATCCAGCCGACGCGCAACGCAGCCAGGCCATATACTTTGGAGAAGGTGCGGGTCATCACCACATTGCGGCTGGAAGATACGAGTTCCACGCCCGCCTCGTAATCATTGGTACGCACATATTCCGCATAGGCGGCGTCCAGCACCAGCAGCACGGTTTTTGGCAGGCCTGCCTGCAATCGGCGCACCTCGCTGACGGGAATATAGGTTCCGGTCGGGTTGCCGGGGTTGGTCAGAAACACGATCTTTGTGCGCTCCGTCACCGCCGCCAGAATGGCGTCCACATCGATCCGGCAATCCTTTTCCTTCACCGTCACCGGCGTACCACCGGCAGCCTTGATCTGGATTTTGTAGACCGAAAAGCCATGCTCGGTAATGATACCTTCATCACCGGCACCCAGATACACCGTGCACAGCAGGCCCAGAAGCTCATCCGAGCCATTGCCGCACATGATGTTGGCAGGGTTCAGGCCATAAACGCTGGCAATGGAATCGCGCAACAGCGTTGCCTGCCCATCAGGGTAACGCTCAAGCTGAAATGCGGCCTTCTGGAAGGCCTCGATAGCGGCAGGGCTGGCTCCAAGCGGGGTTTCATTGGAAGAGAGTTTGTGCACCTTGGCAACACCGGGCGCATGTTCCTTGCCGGGGACATAGGCGGAAATATCCAGAATGCCGGGGCGCGGGGTCGGGCTGGTTGCTTCAGTGCTCATGGACTGTCTCTTACCGGTTTGAAAGCGATACGGATTTCAGGAAATACGTGTGAATTCAGGCTTTGTCGAGTGGCATCCAAGCCTTCCCAGTTCCCTATCCGCCGTGTTGCGGATCCTGCGGCTTCACCTTGCGCAGGCTCGGCACGCCCTGCGTTCCCAGCACAGGCACGAATACGCGGCGTGATGCACGCGCCGCCACTGGCAGGCCCTGATACAGGCGCTTTTGTGCTTCCACGATGATGACCCCCGCAAACACCGGCCAGAGCGAGCGCCCGACCCGCTCAAAACTGCGCCGCAGCTTGAGCACCGAGCGGATTTTCGACGGTGGAAAAAACAGCGCATCGGCTGAGGCACCGGGCGTAAAATTCGTTTCGCGCAACAGCGCTGTCAATTGCCCGCGCGAATAGGGCCGCCCGGAGCCAAACGGCGTATGCTCCATGCGCGCCCACACCCCGCGCCGGTTGGGAACCACGATCACCACCCGTCCGCCGGGGGCCAGCACCCGCCACAGTTCCTTCATGGTCTCCCTTGGATTTTCGGCAAATTCCAGCGAATGCACCATCAATACACGATCGACCGAGGCATCGGGCAGCGGCAGTTCCTCGTCGAAAATCAATGCCGTCGCAGACTTCTCGGCAAATGGCCAGTTCACCGCGCCCTGCCCCGCAGGCATGAAGGCAAACGTGCGCTCGGTGTCTGCGCGAAAGCGGTCAAGATAGGGCACAGCATAGCCGAGGCCCACAAGCCGCTCTTCCGGCAGTTCGGTCCAGATAGACGAGAGCGCCATGCCTATGGCCTGCTCGGCAGAATGGCCAAGGGTGGAATGGTAGAATTGGCGGAGATCGACAATATCAGCGTGCATGTTGTTATCGTAGTGTACTGGACAACGGGCATCCAGCACTTAAATGAGGAAAGTGAAGAAGGAAATGCTGATGACCGCTCTCGAAATCGATCTTTTCATGGCCCGCTCGGACAATTTCGGCGTTCTGCTGCATGATCCCGTCAGCGGCGCTACCGCCAGCATCGATGCGCCGGAGGAGCAGCCCATTCTGGAGGCGCTGGCGCGGCGCGGCTGGCAACTCACCGATATTTTCACCACCCACCACCACACCGATCACGTTGCGGCCAACGCGGCACTCAAAGACCGTTTCGGCCTGACGATCACTGGCCCAGCGGCGGAAGCGGCGAAAATTCCCGGTCTCGACAACAGTGTGCGCGGTGGTGACAGCTTTATCTTTGCGGGCCATCGCGTCGACGTCATTGATACGCCCGGCCATACCGCCGGACACATTTGCTTTCATTTCGCAGACGATCACCTGTTGTTTGCAGCCGACACGCTGTTTGCGCTGGGCTGCGGACGTCTGTTTGAAGGCACACCAGCGGATATGTGGAGGTCGTTGCAAAAGTTGAAAGCCCTGCCGGACGAGACCACCGTCTATTTCGGCCATGAATACACGCTCTCCAACGCCCGCTTTGCGGTGACGATAGACCCTGAGAATGCGGAGCTGAAACAGCGCGTGCAGGAGATCGAGGCACTGCGCGCGCAGAACAGGTTCACCGCGCCCTCAAATCTCGGTCTTGAGAAGCGGACCAATCCGTTTCTACGACCGGATGATGCAGGCATTCGCAAGCAGCTTGGTCTGGAATCAGCAACGGACGAGCAGGTCTTTGCGGAAATCCGCAAACGCAAGGATCAGTTCTGACCTCCGCACTCCTTTACACATCACAATTAACTGGTAGTTCAAATTACTGCGTTTCGTGAGAATGTCACGAAACCGCAATGAAGGCGTTACTTGCCTGTTACCGAAGGCGGCTAGTCCACTGCCATCCAATGAAGGATGCAAAGGACAGACGATGATCAGGAAAATTTCGGCAGCGGGTTTGGCTCTGGCGGTTTCGGCAACCTCTTCGATGGCTGCTACCAACATCTCCTGGTGGCACGGTATGGCGGGCCGCAATGGCGAAGTAATCAACGAGATCGCCACCAAGTTCAACGCAGCGCAGGCCGCTTGCGCGATAACACCCGTCAGCAAGGGCACCTATGAAGAGGCGCTGGCGTCAGGCATTGCAGCATTCCGTTCGGGCGAGCAGCCCAATATTCTTCAGGTGTTTGATGCCGGTGCGGCCACAATCATCAATGCCAAAGGCGCGGTTATTCCTGCCGAAGATCTGATTACGAAAGCCGGTTACAGCTTCAACCGTGCGGACTTCATCGAAGGTGTGCGCTACCTCTACGCCGATACCGAAGGCAAGTTTGTCGGAATGCCCTTCAATTCGTCCGCGCCCATCATGTACGTCAACGACGAGGCCATGAAAAAGGCCGGCGTCGAGGCCCCAAAAACGTGGGAGGAGTTTGAAGCCATTGCACCAAAGCTGAAGGAAGCTGGTTTCATTCCGCTCGTACAGTCGCAACTGACATGGCAATTCACCGAAAATTTCTTCTCGCGCAACAACATTCAGTTCGCGACCAACAACAACGGCTACGACAGCACAAAGGGCACGGAACTGCGCGTAACGGATCCAAACCTTGTCATGATGTTCAACAAGTTGAAGTCGTGGAAGGATGCAGGCTATTTCGGCTTCTACGGCGCTGGCTGGTCTGACAACCAGAAGATGTTTGAAGAAAACAAGGCCGCATTGTGGATCGGCTCGTCGGGCTCCTTTGGCGGTCTGCAGAAGACAGCTCAAATGCCGTTCTCGGCTGACTTCCTGCCCTACTGGAAAGCGATTGACGGCGCTGGCACGAACACCTTCATCGGTGGCGCGGCCTTGTTTGCCATGGCTGGCAAGCCTGAGGCTGAGAACAAATGCGTTGCTGATTTCTTCCAGTTTCTGACCTCGGCAGAGGTTCAATATTTCTACCATAAGGCAACGGGTTACGTGGCCATTACCAACGCGGCCTACGATATGGCCAAAAAAGACGGCTACTACGACAAGACTCCGGTCGCGGAAGTAGGCATCAAGCAGCTTCAGTTGAAATCTGGTGAATGGTCGAAGGGGTACCGTCTCGGCTTCTACCCGCAAATCCGCGAAGTTATGGAACGCGAGTACGGCAAGATTTTCAGCGGTGAAACCACTGTTGAAGACGCATTCAAGACAATCGAAACGGAAGGCAACGAGCTTCTGGCCCGTTTCGCCAAGACCTCTGGTTAATCCGCCATCGGCTTGATCTTTTCTTAAAATACGCCTGCTGGCAAACCGGCAGGCGCTCCTGCCGTTCCAAAGGCTTTTCATGAAGCGCGTCCAGTTCTCGTCTCCCCTGCTGCCCTATCTGTTTCTTGCGCCACAGATGGTTATTATCATCGTCTTTTTTTACTGGCCCTCGGTACAGGCGATCCAGTCGTCATTCTATCTGGAAGACCCTTTCGGGTTCGGGGCGAGTTTTGTCGGGCTCGATAATTACCGCGATGTGCTGGCTGGCTCACAATATGCGGGCATCGCACTGTTTACGCTGGTCTTCACCGTGCTGGTATCCGGCTTTTCGCTCGGGATAGGCCTGTTGCTGGCAGTCAAGGCTGATGGCGTTATCCGAGGCAACGCAACCTATAAGACGATGTTGATCTGGGTTTACGCTATTGCGCCACCGGTCGCCGCGCTGATCGGGCTCATGTTTTTCGATCAGCATATCGGGCCCATTGTCAAGCTCGCGGCTTTCTTCGGTGTTGAACTGAAAATTGGTCTTAATTTCAACGATACGGCATTTGCCATGATCGTTGTCGCGGTTTGGAAACAGATACCCTACAATTTCATTTTCTTCCTCTCCGGTCTGCAAGGCATTCCCGTATCCGTGCGTGAAGCCGCTCTGGTAGACTGCAAGTCAGGGTTTCGCCGCTTCTGGACCGTTATCCTGCCTTTGTTGGCACCCACGGCTTTCTTCCTGTTGATCATCAATATGACCTATTCGCTGTTCGACACCTTCGGCGTCATCGACGTCATGGTGAAAGACAAAGCTGCCAACAACCCGATTACGCTGGTTTACAAGGTGTATATGGATGGGTTCCGCGGAAACGATCTCGGTGGATCTTCGGCACAGTCTGTCATCCTGATGATCGTGGTTTTCGCCCTGACGATTTTCCAGTTCCGCTTCATTGAGCGGCGCGTTCATTACAACTAGGGTTCGCCATGCACCGTACCAAATTTTTTGATCATCTGATTTTGATGATCGGTGTGTTCGTGATGGTCGCGCCTGTGGTTATGGCGTTTCTGACCTCCACGCATGAGGCTGCGGAAATCCATATGAATGGACTGCAAGCGACATGGGGCGGTCATTTTGTTGAGACCTATAGTAAAGTTTTGACCAAGCAGGGCGGCTTTACCGGCGAAGTGACCGGTTTGCGCATGATGATGAACTCTCTTGTTCTCGGGCTTGGTTTTGCAGTCGGTAAAGTGATTTTGTCCATGCTGGCGGCTTATGCCATCGTGTACTTCCGCTTTCGCTTGGGCACACTGTTTTTCTGGATGATCTTCACCACCCTGCTTTTGCCCCTTGAAGTCCGTATTCTACCGTCTTACGAGGTGATGAACATTCTCGGGCTGACCAATACCTACACGGGGCTGATTGTGCCGCTTCTGGCATCGGCCACAGGCACCTTCTATTTCCGCCAGTTTTTCAAATCCATCCCGGATGAATTGCTGGAAGCGGCGCGCATCGATGGCGCGGGGCCATTTAAGTTTTTTATCGATATTCTGGTTCCCCTGTCGAAAACCATGGTTGCGGCCATCTTCATCATTATGTTCGTCTATGGCTGGAACCAGTACTTGTGGCCAATGCTGATGACGACGGATGAACGCTACTTCACGCTCGTACGGGGCGTCAAACAGATCCTGCAAGTATGGATTGGCTCACAAGTTCCAGACTACAATGAAGCATTCGCGCTTGCCATTCTCGCCATGCTCCCGCCCGTGTTGATCGTGATGCTGTTTCAGCGTTGGTTCATCAAAGGCCTAACGGAAGGTGACAAGTAGGCAGACGTGCCTCTTTGTAGATTACGCTTCAACCATTAGCAGCATATTGCAATACAGCCTCACGAAAATGACGCGTTTGCTAAAAAAATTCACAAAAAGGACTCGAGAAATGGCAGCGATCACAATCGACCAAGTCTCCAAGCGCTATTCCGGCAGCGCCGCTGTATCGGTGAACTCTGTGTCGCTCGGCATTGCCGAGGGTGAGTTCATCGTTCTCGTCGGGCCTTCCGGCTGTGGTAAATCCACCCTTCTGCGCATGATAGCCGGCTTGGAAACCATCTCTGAGGGTCATGTTTCCATTGCCGGCAGGGTCGTCAACGATGTGGAACCGGCGGACCGTGACATTGCCATGGTGTTTCAGAACTACGCGCTTTATCCACATATGACCGTGTACGACAATCTTGCCTATGGGCTGAAAAATCGTAAGACGCCGCCGCAAGAAATTGCGGCGCGCGTGGCGGAAGCCGCCAGAATGCTGGAACTGGAACCCTATCTGACCAGAAAACCGCGTGCGCTTTCCGGTGGGCAACGCCAGCGCGTCGCCATGGGGCGTGCTATCGTGCGTAAGCCCGCAGCCTTTCTGTTCGATGAACCACTATCCAATCTCGATGCAAAACTGCGGGTGTCGATGCGCGGCGAAATCAAACGGCTGCAAAAGCGTCTTGGTACAACGTCGATCTACGTCACGCATGACCAGTTGGAAGCCATGACGCTGGCCGATCGTCTTGTTGTTTTGAACGGCGGGCAAATCGAGCAGGTCGGAACACCCCTCGACGTCTACCACAATCCTGCCTCCACGTTTGTCGCAAGCTTTATCGGCTCACCCGCTATGAACCTGATCACCGGCATTATCGCTGGACAAACAGTGCGCATTGGAGACCATGAGTTGCATCTTGACCGGATGACTGAGCCACAGGGTACGGTGATCGTCGGTATCCGCGCGGAGGATTTGCGCTTGGCAAACCCCGGCGAACCAGCAATGACATTGCGCGTTGATTATATTGAAGAACTCGGCGCGCAGCGTTTGATACACGGCACAATCAATGGCATGCCGTTGACCGCCTCGGTGTCACCTGACATCAGCGTGGGCGATTCGATAACACTGACCGTCCAGACGGATCGCCTGCATCTTTTTTCTCCGGAAACCGGCAAACGCTTGAATCAAATCAATCGTATGCGGCGGGCCGCATAGCGGCCACTCGTTATGGCCTGTACGCAACTCGTTCAGGGCGTTTGAGGCTTGAAAATAATCTCCTTCGACGCCAGCACCGCTCCGCCGGTGACCAGAAGGCAGGCGAGCGCCAGACGCAAGGAAGGCTCGGCAAAGCCGAACACCACCAGGATCAGCGTCGAGAGAATCGGCGCGGCATAGCTTGCTACGCCCAGAATCTGGATATCGCCATTCTTGACGCCGTAATCCCACGCGTAAAACGCAGCACCCACCGGCAGCAAGCCAAGCCCGACGACTGCCAGCCACTCCCATGACGATTGCGGCCAGACGGTCGTTTCCAGAGCCACATGGCAGATCAGCGAGAGCGCCGCTGTTACCAGACAAAACCCCGTGACCACGTCGGTGGATACCGCCTCAAACCGCCGCGTCAGCAACGAATAGGCAGCCCATGTGAACGCGCAGGCAAGCGCTGCTCCGTAGCCCAGGGTATAGGCGCTATCAAACGCGAAGCCATTGCGCGCCACGATCATGATCGTACCCACAAACCCCGCCAGTGCCCCGGCTACGTGGAACCAGCGCAGCCTTTCGCCCGGCAGCAAGGCCGAGCCGACAACGATCAACAAGGGCCACAGGTACGCAATCAACCCTGCCTCCACGGCGGGTGCGTTGCGCAGCGCGGTAAAATACAGAAAATGATAGCCGAACAGACCAATGATACCCACCAACCACACCTGAATGGGCTGGCGCAACAGCGCGCGCCGTTCAGGTCGCGCGATCAACACCGCAATACCGGGAAGGCTGCCAATTGAGAAGGCAATGGCGGAAAGCTGGAAGGGCGGCATGGTGCCGGAGGCGGCGGTCATCAGCGCCAGAAGTGACCACATTCCGATTGCGGAAAACCCGATCAGGGTTGCCCTCATGCTGTATCCCCCATTCAAATTGACGGCGCTTATCCCCCGAAGCGCGTGGCCGAAATCGTTACCGGCCCAAGCTTGGTGGGTATGCGCACATAGACAGGAGCATATACATTCACAGCATCGGCCTTGGCAAACCAGATCTCCATCGTATCCAGCTTGCGCAGATAATCCACATCATCGCGACCTATGCGATAGCCGGATTTCGGCACGAACTTGATACCGCAAACGATGGCGTCGCCAGCAAATCCCTTGGTTTTGAAGGGCTTCGTGCCCTTGTGCGACAGTTTTAGATCAAGCCGTGATTCGCCGTCGAAGATGGGCAGCGTCTGGGGGCAGACTTTTGCAGTCGCAGGGAAAATCAGTCCGGAAATCGGGTCCAGAACGCCGCGCTTGTCGGCACCACTGACCGGCACCCAGTTCACCGGTTCTGCCCGCGCAGGCTCCAGCGTGGACGAGGTCACATTTCCGTTGCGGTAGCGAACATCGATGCTGCGGCCTTTTTTACCGCTCTGATATTTCACGGAATAATGCGTGGCCTGCAGTTTGTTGCGGCCCACGACGCCCGAAACCGTGGTGCTGCCCTGCGTGTGGCTGAGAATGTCGGCAAGGCCAGCTGAACTGAGTTTGCCAGAGATGGAATAAGTTTTATCCGACATGAGCGTATTGAACGAAGCGCGCGCTAGTGGAATGCCCGATAACGCGATGCTATAATCGGTATTGTGCTCAATCTCGGCGGCATTTCCGGGTGCGCAAACGGATAGGGCTGCAAATGTCATCAGAATCGAACCTATTGCCCACCGGATCATTCGTCTTCCTTCACATCGTTTATGACTTCGCTTACGCGTTTTAGATAGAAAAGCTTTGCGGTTTTTGTTGGCCACTTTATATAAGCGCCTCTGTTGAGCGAAAAAAGCCCGGCCTGCAACTGAAATTGCGGGAAATGAGAGGTTTAGCTTGACGGCGGGGCCTGCCCTGATTATGAGAAGCCCAACTTTGAAAATCCATGGCCAGAAGGGCGGCAATCGGGCTGATGCCTGTATGTGTGTTGCTTACTGGCAAAACGTAATAGGTGTACCCATGTCCCGTAGTTGCGAATTGACCGGCAAGGGCGTCCAGTCTGGCAACAATGTGAGCCACGCGAACAACAGAACGCGTCGCAAGTTCCTTCCTAACCTTTGTAACGTTACGCTGATTTCCGATTCGCTCGGCCAGCGTTTCCGTCTGAAGGTTTCGGCAGCAGCGCTTCGCTCCGTTGAGCACCGCGGTGGCCTCGACCTGTTCCTGCTGAAGTCCGATGAGAGCGATCTCTCCATGCGCGCACGTCTGCTGCGCCGCCAGATTGCTAAGAAGACCGCAGAAGCAGCATAATAGCGCTTTCAGTGTTTCTGATTTAAAAAGGCTTGCCCGGTTTTCCGGTCAAGCCTTTTTGTTTGCTCACCAGGGCGGCCGATGGCCCCCTCTTTATCCCTCCAACTGGTGGCATCACCCAGGATAAAAAAATGCCCGTCACGCGCAGTTTCATCATTTACGTGCTTCTCATGACCCTTGTGGTCGTCGCATCGAATATTCTGGTTCAGTATCCCATTCCCGGCCAGATTTCCGGACTGCGACTGGCAGACCTGCTGACCTTTGGTGCCTTTATCTATCCCGTTGCTTTTCTCGTTACCGATCTTACCAATCGCCAATTCGGCCCACGCATTGCGCGCCGTGTCGTGGTGGTCGGTTTTGCGGTTGCGGTCGTCCTGTCGTTTCTGGTCGCATCGCCGCGTATTGCCATTGCGTCCGGTTCCGCCTTTCTCGCCGGTCAGCTTCTGGATATTTCGGTGTTTAACAAGTTGCGGGCACAGACCTGGTGGCGGGCACCGCTGATGGGGTCCATCATCGGCTCCATGCTTGATACCGCCCTGTTCTTCTCGTTTGCTTTCGCGCCAACCTTTTCCATCTTCGGACCCAATGAGCCGTTTGCTCTGGAACATGCGCCGCTTCTCGGCGTCATGGCGTCAGAAGAGCCTCGCTGGATTTCATGGGCGCTGGGTGATCTGGTGGTCAAGATTATCGTGGGCTTCGTGCTGCTGCTACCCTATGGGGCGCTGATGAGCATCGTGCGGCCCATGCCGGTTCAAAAAGCGGTTTAAACCCGAGCCGGTCAGTTCACGCTGACCGGCTTTTTCAGTCGGAATTCCAGCACTATATTGCGTTGCAGGATAGACTTGTTGTCGTCCGAAACCAGAATGATGCGCAATTCGCCATCCGGCATTGTCAGCACGTCCATGCCTTCCATATTATCGATCTCATAGCCGAAATCGGCAGTGATCAGCACCGCCCCATCGACAACCGCACCGGGTTTGATGCTATCGCCCGGTATGCGCCGGATTTGCATACCCACGCCCTGCGCATAGCTGTAGCTACGCTCCAGCAACAGGAGATCGCCATTCGGCAGAAAGGCACCATCCGTCACGGCAAATGGCGGCTTGCGGGTGACGCGGAAAAGTCCTGTGTCCGCCCCGTCCAGAATGGCAGCAAACAAGTTGTCATTCGGATCGACGCTGTCCTCGGCAATCGTGACAGTAAATCCGGCTGGGGAGGTGGCGATGGTTTCCAGCCCCTGATTCGCGCGAAGCTCTGTCTCCGGGATCAGGATCGGAATGGATCGGATTGGCCCACTTTGTACCATTCCGGGATCGGGATAGGCATCAATACGTGCCTCACGTTCAAAGCTGACCCACGCCTCCCCGCTATGCAAAGTCAGGCCTTCGGCATCCACGGCCTGTTTCCTGCGGCTTTGGGTTTTGTCCTGCAACAGGATTGAAGAAATCGTCACATCCGCAAGGCCGGACAGCGCACCTGTCGCATCTCGCAAGGTCCGCCCTTTCAACCAGTGCCCATCATCCATGACCGCGATGAAGTGGCTTCTGTCGGCGCGAAACCGAATCGATGATATGGCCCCGAAGGACCAACTGCTGGATGTCAGTTCCAGCCCGCCTACGAATTCAAGAGAGCCGAAGCGCTTTTCCTGCGAGCCGATTTTAAAGTCCGCAATCTGGCGACTTCGCACATCAATGCTTTTGGACTCATCCGCCAGCGCCGTCCCAGAGAGCAGTCCGGAACAACAGAGTGTTACGGACAGAAACCGTCTCAAGCATGTCTGCGTCCTTTCAAGATGCGATAACGCTCTCGCTCTTTGTGTCTTACATTGCCTGAGCGTGAAACCGCTGCGCACTTTTAGTGGAAATGCTTAGCGGCCACGCCGGGCCTTGCCCGCACGGCGGCTTGTTTGATCTTCGAACAGGGACGCCAATTGCTCCGTCATCGCGCCCGCCAGTTCATCGGCATCCACCAGCGTAACGGCACGGCGATAATAGCGCGTCACGTCATGGCCGATACCAATGGCCAGCAGTTCAACGGACGACCGCGTTTCAATCTGGTCGATAACGGCGCGCAAATGCCGTTCCAGATAATTTCCCGGGTTTACGGAAAGCGTGGAATCATCCACCGGTGCCCCATCGGAAATCATCATCAGGATACGGCGTTGTTCGGGCCGCGCCAGCAGCCGGTTGTGCGCCCAAATCAGCGCTTCCCCGTCAATATTTTCCTTCAGCAGCCCTTCGCGCATCATGAGACCGAGATTGCGGCGCGAGCGGCGCCATGGCGCATCAGCGGACTTGTAGATGATGTGGCGCAGATCATTCAGCCGCCCCGGCGTGCCGGGCTTGCCGTTTGCCAGCCACGTTTCCCGTGCTTGGCCGCCCTTCCACGCTTTGGTGGTAAAGCCCAGAATTTCCACCTTCACGCCGCAGCGCTCCAGCGTACGCGCCAGAATATCCGCACAGGTTGCTGCAACCGTGATCGGGCGTCCGCGCATGGAGCCGGAATTGTCGATCAGCAGCGTCACCACCGTATCGCGGAAGCTTGTGTCACGTTCACGCTTGAAGGACAGCGGTTGCATGGGGTCAATCACCAGACGCGTCAGACGCGCCGTATCGAGATAGCCTTCCTCCAGATCGAAATCCCAGGATCGATTCTGCTGCGCCATCAGGCGACGTTGCAATCGATTGGCCAGGCGCCCGACCGCACCTTGCAGATGGGACAGTTGTTTATCCAGAAAAGCGCGCAACCGGTCGAGTTCCGATTCGTCGCAAAGGTCTTCCGCCGTAACCGTCTCGTCAAATTCCTCGGTGAAAATGCCGTAATCGACTTTTTCGTTGAAATCCGAGAACGGATTGGCCGGACGCTTCATTTCGCCGGGCGTTTCGCTTTCCTCGTCGCCCTCGTCCATCAGGTCGTCGTCGGAAACCTCCGCGCCGTCCATTTCACCTTCGTCCATTTCCTCGTCGGACGTTTGGTTCTCGTCCGCTGGGGCAGCATCGTCGCCTGCGTCTTCTTCGGCGTTGCTGTCGTCCTGCTGATCACTGCGCGGCTGGTCGTCGTCGGTGTTGTTTTCGGCCTCTTCGGGATTTTCGTCCTCGTCGCCATAGTCCTCGGCAACGTTCATGGACGACAGCATATTGCGCACGACCCGGGCAAACGCCTGTTGATCGCCAACGGCATTGGCGAGATTGCGCATATCGCCGGAGGCTTTATCCTCAATAAAACTGCGCCAGAGATCCACAACCTGACCGGCAGATTCCGGCGGTTTGCGACCGGTCAGCGTTTCGCGCACCATCAGCGCGACAGCTTCCTGAAGAGGAGCCTCTTCCTGCGTGGTGATTGCACCAAAATTGGCCTTGGCGTATTTTTCGTCCAGCATCGCGCCGATATTGTCGCCGACGCCGGTCATGCGCAGCGCGCCGAGCGATTCCACCCGCGCCTGCTCAACCGCATCAAAAATGGCGCGGGCATCGCTGCCCTGCGGTGCCATGGTCGCGTGGATACGGGCGTCATGGCAGGCCTTGCGCAAGGCCATGGCATCACCCAGCCCCCGCACAACCGACAGTTCCGCCCGTGTTGGCCGCTTGGACAGCTCCGGCAGGCGCACGCGATCTCCGGCAAGGCCGGGGCGCTCGTTTGCAAACGACACCTCGACCTCGGCATCGCCGGCAATGGAGCGCACGCATCCTGTTACGGCGCGGCGAAAGGGCTCGACATCGACACTCGTTCCCGGTCTTGCTCTGGAATTATCGCCACGCCCTGCCATGGTTCTTACGCTGTTGCCTCAAGCACGATATTGGCTGCGCTTTCCTTCAATTCCACGCCGAAAGCACGCTGATAGTGCTCGGCCACCAGCGAACGCTCAAGTTCGTCGCACTTGTTGAGGAAGGTTACGCGGAACGCAAAGGCGATGTCGCCAAAGATATGCGCATTTTCCGCCCAGGTGATGACGGTCCGCGGGCTCATGACAGTGGAGAGGTCGCCATTGATAAAGGCGGCGCGGGTCAGATCGGCCACCCGCACCATCTTGGAAACCGTATCGCGTCCACGGGCCTGCGTGAAACCCTTTACCTTGGCTGCAACGATATCAACCTCATTGTCATGGGGCAGATAGTTGAGCGTTGTAACGATCGACCAACGGTCCATCTGCGCCTGGTTGATCTGCTGTGTGCCGTGATAAAGGCCGGTCGTATCGCCGAGACCGACGGTATTGGCGGTGGCGAACAGGCGGAAGGCGGGGTGCGGGCGGATTACCCGGCTCTGGTCCAGCAGCGTCAGGCGACCAGACGATTCCAGCACGCGCTGGATCACAAACATCACATCCGGGCGACCGGCGTCATACTCATCGAAAACCAGCGCCACATTGTGCTGGTAGGCCCATGGCAGAATGCCGTCCTTGAATTCCGTGATCTGCATCCCGTCCTTGACGACGATGGCATCCTTGCCGACGAGATCGATACGGCTGACATGGCTATCGAGGTTTACGCGCACGCACGGCCAGTTCAGCCGCGCAGCAACCTGCTCGATATGGGTGGACTTTCCCGTGCCGTGGTAGCCGGAGACCATAACGCGGCGGTTGTGGGCAAAGCCTGCAAGAATGGCGAGCGTGGTTTCGCGGTCAAACAGATAATCAGGATCAAGATCAGGCACATAAGCATCGGCCTTGGAATAGGCAGGTACGCGCAGGTCGGAATTTATGCCGAAGACATCGCGAACGGACACGGTCGTATCGGGCAGATTGGAAATATCAAGGTCGATCTTGCTCATCATGTCTCCAGAGCGGCCACGCGACACATGCCCGCGAATACGTCACTTATTTGCGTGAAACATTAAAGCCCGTTACGTGCAAAAGCCAGCCTGTTTCAACAGTTGATAGGCCTGAATCACAGCGCGGAACCGCTCTTCCGATCCACGGTCCCCGCCATTGGCATCGGGGTGGTGTTTTTTGACCAGCGCCTTGTAGGCCGCCTTGATGTCGTCCCCGCTTGCGCTCGCATCCAGTTCCAGCGTGTCGAACGCCTTGGCTTCCAGCGTTTTCAGCTTGCGCTGGCGTGGCACCTGACGGGGTGCCGTCTGGTGGGCCTCGCTCACGAAGCCGAACGGATCGCGCAACCGTGCCTGCGACTGGGCAGAGCCGGAACGCATCTTGGACTGCTCTGGCGCATCCTTGGCAGACTTGTTCACGCCCACCGTCCATGTGGGACGGTGGCCGGTGATGGCCTCTTTCTGGTAACGGGCAATCTCCGTGTCGGACAGACCGGAGAAATAGTTATAGCCCTTGTTGTATTCCTTCACATGCTCAAAACAGAACATGAAGAATTCGTTCTCCGCATTGCGGCCAACGGGGGCGCGATGCGGCGCTTTTTCATTGCAGCCATCCCACTGGCACGTGGGCGCGATGGCCTCCGCTTTGGGGGCAGCTTTTTTGCGGGTACGGATACCGTCGAAATATTTTGAGTCGAGTTTCATGGGCCTAATTATGGTACGTCTGAGCCCACACAACAAGAATTGACAAACGGGTTTGTTACTGGCTTTGTCAGACTATTTTTCGCCGACCATCGAAGCAGGCAATCAAAGCAGATAAGCTCATGACCCTTCAAGCCCAAATCCGCGACAAATTGATGGTAGCCTTTGCCCCAGAGCGTCTGGAGGTCATCAACGAAAGCCATCATCACGCCGGTCATCAGCCCGATTTCAACGGCACCGGTGAGACGCATATGCGTGTGCGCATTGTCTCGTCGGCTTTTGCGGGCCTTGGCCGGGTGGCGCGCCATCGTTCGGTGAACGATCTGCTGAAACCGGAGCTCGATGCGGGTCTTCATGCGCTGGCCGTCGAAACAGCGGCACCGGGTGAACACACACGTTGGTAAGCTGCTCTCGTTCTTTTATTTGTAGCATTATCCAGACGTGAAAACGACTCCGTTTTCACTGGAAATGCTCGAGCGTTGGTAAGGCGCTCATGCGGCATCATACCGCAGGCTTTTGCGCCTCCAGCGTGCGGACACGCAGCCTGGTAATGCGGTTCTTGACCCGCTTCATCACGATGAAGCGTTTTCCATAGAAGGTGAACGCCTGCCGCTCTTCCGGAATGCTTTTTGATTCGTGAATGACAAGGCCTGCAATTGTCGTCGCCTCGTCGTCCGGCAGTGACCAGTCCAAGGCCCGGTTCAAATCGCGAATCGGTACATTGCCATCCACCACGATAGAGCCATCGGCCTGCCGCCACACCCCTTGGATTTGCACATCGTGCTCATCGGAGATATCGCCGACGATTTCCTCAAGAATATCCTCAAGGGTCACGATGCCCTGCACTTCGCCATACTCATCCACCACCACGGCAAAATGGCTGCGACGGCGCAAAAATGCGTTGAGCTGATCCTTGAGATTGGTCGTGTCGGGGACAAACCATGGTTTCTGCGCAATTTTCCCGATATCGAGCGTTGACCGGTCGGTTGCCGGATTGGCCAGCGCGCGCAGCAGGTCCTTGGCGTGCAGAACGCCAATGATATTGTCGGTCGCCCCTCGCCACAGCGGCATGCGTGTGTAGGGGCTTTCCAGAACCGCACGAATGGACGCCTCCGGTCCATCGTCGGCGTTCAGCCCACGCATCGCAGTGCGGTGGATCATAACATCGGAGACAACAAGCTCTTCCAGATCGACGGACTGTCCGGTCTTTTCCCGTTCCGGCTTCTGCACGGGTTCGCGGGCATCAGTCTGTCCTCGCCCGCCCTCGGCCTGCCCCACGGGACGCGAGCGCCGACCAAGCCCGAAAACCTGGAGAAACCCGCTCAAAAAACCGGCACCGCCGCGCATCAGGGGTTCTTGTCCTCCAGAAACCGCAGCACCTCCGACGATGGCACATCCTTGGCGACAAACGACTGGCCGATACCGTGGGTGAGAATGAAGGTCAGCTTGCCACCGCTGACTTTCTTATCCTGCGCAATGGCGTCCATCAGCACAGATGCGGGCGGCAGGTCTCCGGGAATTTCGCTTATGCGGGTGGGAAGCCCGACGTCGCGCAAATGGTGCTCCACGCGCGTTGCATCGTCCGGGCTGGCGAGGTTCATGCGCGCTGAAAACTGGTGCGCCAGCACCATGCCGATGGCAACGCCCTCACCATGCACCAGCCGTGCGCCATCATAGCGGGTAGCGGCTTCCAGCGCGTGGCCGAAGGTGTGGCCGAGGTTCAGCAGCGCACGGACGCCATGCTCATGCTCGTCCGCCACCACCACATCGGACTTTGCCTGACAACTCGTCGCAATCGCGTCGATTCGCGCCTGCCCGCCCGCAAACACGTCACGCCAGTTGGCTTCAAGCCAGGCAAAAAAATCGGGCTTGTCTATCAAACCGTATTTCGCCACCTCGGCATAGCCAGCGCGAAACTCTCGCGGGCTTAGTGTATCCAGCACATCCGTATCGGCCAGCACAAGATCCGGCTGGTGAAAAACGCCGACCAGATTTTTCCCATGGGCGGTGTTGATGCCCGTCTTGCCGCCCACGGACGAATCCACCTGCGCCAGCAGTGACGTGGGCACCTGCACAAATCGCAGGCCCCGCCGCACGATCCCGGCTGCAAAGCCTGTGAGGTCGCCGATAACGCCACCGCCAAGCGCAATCACCACATCGTTTCGCTCGATACGGGCCGATAGCACGGTATCACACACCGTCATCAGGTGCTCGAAGCTTTTGGTCTTCTCGCCGGGCTCCAGCACCAGAGACGCCACCGCAAAGCCTTCGGCCTTGAGCGACTGCAAAAAAGCTTCGAGATAGAACTCGGCCACATGCCGGTCAGTGATAATGGCTGCCTTACGGCCCTTGATGCGCGCAGCAATGTGGCGCGCACCTTGCGCAATCAGGCCGGGACCGATGAGAATATCGTAGGCACGGTCACCGAGTGGCACGTGGACAGTCCGGGTGGGGTTTTCAGTCATTGCTGGCGTCTTCTTCCCTTGGCGATGGCGGAAAGAATTTCCTGGACCATCACTTCTTTTTTAACATCACGTGACATGACGGTGAGATCGGCCTCGGCATAAATCGGGTAGCGGGCGGCCATCAGGTTGGCGAGCGTCTGTTTTGGATTTTCAGTTTTAAGAAGGGGCCGCGTATCGCGCTTGTTGACCCGCTCCCACAGCACGTCGAGGTCCGCATTGAGCCACAGCGACAATCCGGCCCGATGGATATGCTTGCGGGTACGCTCATTGATATAGGCACCGCCGCCGGTGGAAATGACTTTGGGTCCAGAGCGCAACAGCCGCTTGATCACGCGGGCTTCCAGCGCACGAAACTCGTCCTCGCCATAGGCGGAAAACAGTTCTGCAATCGACATGCGGGACACCCGCTCGATTTCGTGATCGGAATCAACGAAAGGAATGCGCAGTTCAGATGCCGTCATGCGCCCGATGACAGATTTGCCCGCGCCCATCAGACCGACGAACACAAGATTGCGCTTGCCCAGCACATTGCGTGCTGTTTCAGACAAGGTTGCGCATACCGGCCCATCACTCGTCACAGCATTCATCACCTCGTTCATGCCTGCAAAATTCCTCGTTCCGCTTCGGTATCGACAAATCCGCAAACAGCGTCAAGATGGGACCGCTCGCAAACCGGCTTGTTTATGGAGAAGGCCCCAACGCATTACATATGTGCGAGCATTGATATTGCTTATGAACGTCAAGGTTGATATTGATTCAGCAGTCATTTCGGCATGAAGCCAGACACGCAAGCAGACTTCAACTCATGAGCGACTTGATAGCCTGCAGGATACGTCAAATGGTCTCTGTTTTACCCAGCAACGCCGCAGCAGTGCTCATTCTTCAACAGGCCGCTGCCACGTCAGTCGGCCAAGACGACGCCAGCAAAACCATAACCGATCTTGCAAACGGTGTCGCAAAGCGTGACAGCGTTTCGGTTGACAAGCAGCCAACACAAGCTGCGTCAAAAGTTGCCAGTGCAATGTTCGGCGTCAATCACACCAGCGTAACCGAAACCAAGTTGAAGCTCATTGAACGTATGGGGCAAGCACTCGGCCTCAACAAGGACAATTTCAGCACGAGCGAAGAGTTTTTTGACGCCGCAAAAGAAGCGTTCCAACAAATCCAGAACAAGCCCGATGGCAACAAAGTCATAGCATCAATCGAGAAAGATCTGGGCCTGGACAAGCTGGGTATATCATTGAGCGATTTGATCGACAGTGCGAGAAACCCCAAAGACAACGATAAGCTAACCGAGGCCTTGAAAAAGCAGGCCAATGGAAAGGACGAGGAAAGGGAGAAGGCCGCAGCGCTCCTGGCAGGGCGTATCGATGAGGATGGAATTTATCGCGGTGTAACAGCCTCGGGCCGATAACAACCAGTTCAACGGAGACACGTACCTGCTGACCGTCGTGCGCCCTTTCCACCGCTGAGCCATTGCAACAGGCTATTCATATCCACGTTGACCCGGTATCCTTGAGGCGTAAGAACCGGAGGACGCGACTTTATGCCCACCCTGTTTCGCTACATCATGATCTGTTGCCTGATTGCGGCCGCAATCTATGGTGCCATGGTCGCATTGGTGACGTTTGTGGAGCCGCGTCCGCGGCAGGTGACCATTCCTGTGCCTTTGGAACAGACCAGGCCATGAGGGATTTGAGCGCTGCCCATCTGGAATCCTTTCTGGAAATGATGAGTGCCGAACGTGGCGCGGCACAGAATACACTTACTTCCTATCAGCGGGATCTCGATGATATCCGTGCGTATCTGAAAAACCGGAACGTGACGCTGACACAGGCGGCAACCGAGGACCTCAGCGCCTATCTTGCGCACCTGTCGGCGCAAGGGTTCGCTGCTTCATCGCAAGCGCGGCGGCTGTCGGCGCTGCGCCAGTTCTACAAGTTTCTTTATGCCGAAGGGCTGCGCACCGATGACCCGACCGGCATTCTGGATGCGCCCAAGAAGGCGCGCTCCCTGCCGAAAATTTTGAGCGTTGCAGATGTTTCAAAGTTGATCGGCCAGGCCGAAACCGAGGCGCGAGGTGGAGGGTTGCCTGCGTTGCGCATGCACGCACTTCTGGAACTGCTTTACGCCACCGGCATGCGCGTCAGCGAACTGGTATCATTGCCCGTCAACGTGCTGGCACAGAATGGCCGGTTTCTGATTGTTCGCGGCAAGGGCAACAAAGAGCGTATGGTGCCGCTATCCCATGCGGCCATCGCTGCCATGAAGACCTACGGGGCGGAACTCACCCGCCAGAGCGAGCAGATGAAGACGGAAAGCGCATGGCTGTTTCCCTCATCGGGCAAGCAGGGTTACTTGCCGCGTCAGGTTTTTGCGCGTGATCTCAAAGGGCTGGCGTCCCGCGCTGGTATTCGGGTGGCAACAATCTCGCCGCATGTGCTGCGTCATGCCTTTGCCAGCCACTTGCTGCAGAACGGTGCGGACCTGCGCGCCGTTCAGGAACTTCTCGGCCATTCTGACATTTCAACGACACAAATTTACACACATGTTCTGGAAGAACGGCTGCACGAACTGGTTCAGACCCATCACCCTCTTGCCAAACAGGCCAAAAAACAGGATTAGGTGCCAAAGCCCGTAAACCTCCCATTCTTTTGTTATGGGCCATTGGCGCAAAATGATCGGAAACGTATCTCATGCACAATTATCTCGATTTCGAAAAACCCATCTCTGATCTTGAAGGCAAGATCCATGAGTTGAAGAAAATAGCTGCCGAAGATGAAAGCATAAACACGGCAGACGAAATCGAACGGCTGGAAGGCCGCGCCCGCGAAGCCATGGTGGACATTTACGCCAAGCTGACGCCGTGGCAGAAAACGCAAGTTGCCCGCCACCCCTCCCGCCCCCATTTCCAGGACTATGCCAAGGCGCTGTTTGACGAGTTCACGCCACTGGCCGGCGACCGTAAATTTGCCGAGGACGAAGCCATTCAGGCCGGTCTCGGTCGTTTTCGCGGCCAGCCCGTCGCCATCATCGGGCAGGAAAAGGGCAACGACACGAAGTCGCGCATCAAGCACAATTTCGGTAGCGCCCGTCCCGAAGGCTACCGCAAGGCCATTCGCATCATGGAAATGGCGGACCGGTTTCAGCTCCCCATCATCACGCTCATCGATACCGCTGGCGCCTATCCGGGCATTGGTGCGGAAGAGCGTGGACAGGCCGAAGCCATCGCCCGCTCCACCGAAATGTGCCTCAACGTGCGTGTGCCCATCATTTCGGTGGTTCTGGGTGAAGGCGGATCGGGCGGTGCGATTGCGATTGCCACTGGCAACCGCGTCTACATGCTGGAACATGCCATCTACAGCGTGATTTCGCCCGAAGGTGCCGCGTCCATCCTGTGGCGCGATTCCACCCGCGCGCGCGAAGCCGCGACCAATATGAAAATTACGGCAGAAGACTTGAAGGCGCTCGGGATCATCGATGGCATCATCGCCGAGCCGGTTGGTGGCGCGCACCGTGACCCGGATGCCGTCATTTATGCCACCGGCAACGTGATCGATGACGCGCTGGCGCAGTTTGCCCAAACCAGCCCGGACGATATCCGCTCCGAGCGACGCCAGAAGTATCTGAATATCGGGCGTAACCTCTAAATTTACGGTACATTAAGCATAACAAGGCGCGCGCGGCCGCATTTGTCGCGTTCGCCCACTTACGCCAAACCAGTGCCACATTGCTCAGGCTTTTTGCCGCGGATCGGACCGGTGATTTTCCTTCCGATTTAAGAGTTTGTGAACTATGCTTTTTTACAGTTCGGCTCGAGTGCGTCTCCTAAGCGACGCACTGGCTGATTGTCTGGTGGGCTGATATCGATGCGTTTCAAAACCTTTCTCATGCTGTCCTTGACCGCGCTTGCCTTGGCGGGGTGTAACGACACGCTGGATTCCGTCGATATGTCGAAGGTTCGCGACAAGGTCCAGCATCCGCTTTCCGCAAAGATCGTGGAAAAGATGAAGGCCAAGGGTATGGAAACCCAGTCGCCCATCATGCTGCGCATTTTCAAGGAAGAAGGTGTTCTGGAGGTCTGGAAGGAAAAGACCAACAAGCGCTTTGAACTGATCACCGATTACAAGATCTGCGCCTGGTCCGGAAAGCTCGGCCCCAAGGCCAAGGAAGGTGACCGGCAGGCGCCGGAAGGCTTCTATCCGCTTTCGCCGGGGCATATGAACCCGAATTCCAGCTACTTCCTGGCCATCAACACGGGTTTCCCAAACAAGTATGATGCGTCGCAGGGCCGTTCCGGCACCAATCTGATGATCCATGGCGCCTGCTCGTCGTCGGGCTGCTACTCCATGACCGATGCGCAGATGCTGGAAATCTACGCCTTTGCCCGCGACGCTTTCAAGGGTGGCCAGCAAAACGTGCAGCTTCAGGCGTTCCCATTCCGCATGACGGCGGAAAACATGGCCCGCCATCGCAACAATGCGAATATGGACTTCTGGAAAATGCTGAAGGTCGGCTACGACCAGTTTGAAGTGACCAAACGCCCGCCGGTCGTCAATGTTTGTGAGAAGAAATACGTCTTCAACCAGCAGACCTCTGCGGGTGCGCAGTTCAATCCGACCGGCCAATGCCCGGCCATGGAAACGCCTGCCCCACTGATGAGCGCTATGGCCACCTTCAACAAGGCCTATGACCGCGACTACCAGACCGCCATGAAGAAATACGAAGGCATGGTCTGGTATGAACCGACCGAAAATGAGCGCAAGGAAATCGTGAAGGACAAGCGCAAAGGCCGTGAACTGGCCTATGCGCCCACCGGCTCCTCGCTGGACGCTGGCCGGTTGATGAAGGCCAGCGAGTTTGAAAAGGCGCAAGCGCCTGCAGCAACGTCCACGGTCGCACCGGCAGTCGTGGGCCTTGCTGAAGAACAGGCCAAGGCTATTGCGACGACAACACCGTCTTCCCAGACGCCATTGCCAAGAACACCAACGCCGAGTGCGACGGCGTCCGCTGCTATCCCTAAAGCCACGCCACTCAGCCCCGCAGCCGTCGACACCTCCGTTGACGCGCCGGACCAGACGGTCACCGCAACAACCCCGACCACGCCGGGTGGCGCGGCCGTGCCTGTTCCGCAAGTCAATCCCGCTGGAGCACCGGCTGCAACCGACCCATTAACGGAAGCATCGGCACCGGCTAAGAAGCCATTCTGGAAAGTATGGAACAACTGATAAACAGCGATTTAGACGGAGCAGCGGTTTTTTATGACCTGAAAGGGCTGAAATGCCCCCTGCCCGTTCTAAAAGCCCGCAAACGGATGGAAACGCTGCCACCCGGTGCACGTCTGCAACTGGAAACCACCGACCCGCTGGCAGGACTGGATATTCCCCACTTCTGCCATGAAGACGGGCACACCCTTGAAGAAACGGAGCGACTGACGAATGGCCACCGCTTTCTGATCCGAAAAAAGAGTTAGAGCATTTTCTCTTAGAATTTCATTCCCGGAACCGCTAGGGGATTATCTTCCAGCGCAGCCCTGTCGGGCCGGTCGATCCGGGGCTTGCCGGTGAACGCATCAAACAGATCGCGCACGAACGTCTCGGGTAAATCCTGCGTAATCAACACCATACGCGTGCGCTTGTCGCTGGCATCCGGCCATGCACCCAACCTTTGTGGGGTGTGAAAGATTGTCTGCACCCCATGCAGGATCATAGGGCTATCCGGCTTGTCGGTTAGTGCGACAATCGCTTTCATGCGCAGCAATTTCTCGCCATGGGCCGACCGTAGTAGATCGATGAACATATCGAGCGCCATCGGCTCGATAGGCTTGTCATGCACGATGCTAAAAGAGCGGATATTGCCGTCGTGGCGGTTTACATCATGATGGTGGTGCCCATGGTGATGATGGTGCTGCTCATAATCATCCTCGTCCTGTAGCCAGCGGCTGACATCAGCGGTTTTTGTACTCGGGTCGTAGAGACCACAATCGAACAGTGTCGCAGAACCCGCTTGTGCGCTGTCACCATCTATCAGCGGCGCGCGCGGATTGAGCTGCGCGAGGCGCGCCGTTAAGGCAGCCACCGCTTCGGCATTTGCCAGAGTTTGCTTCGTAAGCACGATACGATCGGCAACCGCCACCTGCCGCACTGCTTCCGCATGACGATCAAGCGTCGCAAACCCGTTCACCGCGTCCACAACGGTGACGACGCCGTCCAGACGGTAGCAATCGGAAATGACGGGATTACCTATGACTGACTGCAGCACGGGGGCCGGATCGGCAAGGCCGGTGGTTTCGACAATCACGCGCTGTAAAGGCTTGATCTTGCCGGTCTGCATCCGGTCCATCAAGTCCGCAAGCGTATCAACCAGTTCGCCGCGCACGGTGCAGCACAGGCAACCATCGGACAGTTCAATAATGCCATCCGATGCTGTTTCCACCAGAAGATGATCGATGGAAACATCGCCGAACTCGTTGATGATGACGGCCGTATCAGCCAGATCGGG
This sequence comes from Rhizobium sp. CFBP 8762, assembly GCF_014841565.1. Taxonomy (GTDB): domain Bacteria; phylum Pseudomonadota; class Alphaproteobacteria; order Rhizobiales; family Rhizobiaceae; genus CFBP-8762. The sequence continues at coordinate 298,606 of NZ_JACYUD010000005.1, read as the reverse complement.
GTCTTTCAACAGCCGGTTTAAAAGCGTTGTTTTGCCAGCACCGAGAAATCCGGTGAGAATGGAAACAGGAACAGATGCAAAGCGCAGGCTCATGATGACTCGTTTTTACAGCGAAGGACGGGTTTACAGCGAAGGCCGGATTTAAAGCGAAGGACGGGGTCTTGGCACCGGCACACGGGCAGCGCTGCCCTTGGCCTCTTTAGTCACCGTGTCTTTGGTCACAGTTTCGTTTTCCGTTCCCGGAATCAGGCCGGCATAGACCAGTTTCAAGGGACGGTTGATCTCCTGAATAAACGGAGACTGCAGTTTTTGACGTCCCACTTCGTCCCGGCCTTCACTGCGCACTTTGGCAGCCGCTTGCGAGCATATTTGCTTGCTGACATCGGCAACCAGATCACGCGTCTCGCCATAAGGCTGAATATCCACGATTCTCGGTCCTGCTGTCGCCGTCGTCAGCCCCTTCTGCAACAAACGGGCTGACTCATCCGCCCGTCCGCCAAGGCTATCGGCACCCAGCACCACGGACACAACGGCGCGGCCATTGCGGTTGGCTGACGAGACCTGATTGAAACCGGCGGCACAAATGAACCCGGTCTTCATGCCATCAGCGCCTTCGAAGCGGCCTATCAGCATATTGTAGTTGGGATAGTTCTTCTTGCCGGTGCTGATGCCTTCCAGCGCAAAATAGGAGGCGTATTCCGGAAATTCGCGTTTCAGCGTGATGGCGAGAATGGCAAGATCACGCGCCGTTGTATATTGCCCCTGCCCCGGAAGGCCATGCGGGTTGATGAAGTGCGAGGAGGACATGCCAATACGCGCGGCCTCGGCATTCATGCGGGCAACAAATTTTCCCTCAGTTCCCCCAACGGTTTCGGCAACGGCGACAGCAATGTCGTTGGCCGATTTCACGAGCATGATTTTCAGCGCGCTATCGAGCGTCAGCTTCTGCCCGGGCTTGTAATACATCTTGCTCGGTGGTTCCTTGGCCGCATTGGCGGACATGACCACGGGTGTCGTCAACGATACTTCACCGGCCTTCAGCGCCCGAAAGGTCGTATAGGCGGTCAACAGTTTGGTAAGGGACGCGGGATACCAGCGCTGAAAAATATCGTTCTGCTCGACCACGCGCAGCGAATTAATATCGACCACAAGCCGTGGATTGGCGTTCGCCCCGGTCAAGGATCCCAACAGCACAGCGCAGGTCGCTGCCATCAGCGCGTATGCTCTGGTCGCCTGGCGCAAGCAACTCCATATCATGGATAGGTACCTTTGAAATTCGGCAATGGTCTCGTCGCCACTCCCTATTTAATCTATAAGACGGGAACATGGCAAAGCCCATACAGCAAATATTAGCCTGACAGGACAGATTCATGACCATCCTCAACCGAGCAGCAGAGCTTCAGAACGACGTTACCGCGTGGCGCCGCCATATTCACGCACAACCTGAATTGATGTTCGCGGTCGAAAATACGGCAGCGTTTGTGGAAACAAAACTGCGCGCGTTCGGTGTTGACGAGATTGTGACCGGTATTGGGCGTACCGGTGTTGTGGGCATTATTCATGGCAATCTCGGCCCTGGCCGCACGATCGGTTTGCGGGCCGATATGGATGCCCTGCCGATGACCGAGGTAACCGGCAAGCCCTGGGCCTCGACCACGCCGGGCAAAATGCATGCCTGCGGTCATGATGGCCACACTGCCATGCTGTTGGGAGCGGCGAAATACCTCAGCGAAACCCGCAATTTTACCGGGAGTGTGGCGGTGATCTTCCAGCCTGCTGAGGAAGGCGGCGGCGGCGGTCGCGAAATGGTGAAGGACGGGATGATGGACCGCTTTGCCATCAGTGAAGTGTATGGCATGCACAATCTGCCGGGCATGCCGGTTGGCCAGTTCGGTTGTCGAAAAGGACCGATCATGGCCTCGACCGATGAGTTTTCGATCACGATCAAGGGTGTTGGCGGTCATGCCGCCATGCCACACAAGACAATCGATCCGATCGTGGTCGGCACGCAGATTGTTACGGCGCTACAAACCATCGTATCACGCACCGCTGATCCGCTAGCGTCTGTTGTGGTCTCTGTTACAAAGTTCAATGCCGGTTTCGCGCACAATGTCATTCCGAGCGAAGCCGTGCTGGCAGGCACCGTGCGCACGCTCCGCGATGAATTGCGTGACATGGCGCAGACGCGGCTTGAAACCATTTGTGCCAATATCGGCGCCATGTTCGGTGCGGAGGTCTCCGTGCGCTATGCCCGCAACTATCCGGTTACTGTCAATCACCCGGACAAAGCCCTCTATGCCGCCAATGCTGCCATAGGGGTTGCAGGTGCGGCCAATGTGGACGCGGATACCGAACCCATGATGGGTGGCGAGGATTTCTCCTACATGCTGGAAGCCCGTCCGGGCGCGTTTATCTTCATCGGGAACGGTGACACGGCGGGGCTGCACAACCCCGCCTATGACTTCAACGACGAGGCGATCCCCTACGGCATTTCCTACTGGGTGCGGCTGGCGGAAGAACGGCTTGCTCGTTGAACACGAAAACGGAGGGGAATGAAACCATTCCCCTCCGCGCAAAAAGACTTGGCTAAAGGTCGCACCTTTTGTAAGGGTTGAGCCAGTGGTTCCGTAGCTCAGCAGGATAGAGCACCAGATTCCTAATCTGGGGGCCGCGCGTTCGAATCGCGCCGGAATCACCAATTGAATCAATCATTTAATTCGATCTAAAGCGCGTTTTCATGTTGCGCTAAGGCCACAAGCAAACACCTTAAGTTACAATGATTCCCCTGTGTTCACGGCTACTCCGTGCAACATGGAACGCGACATGCAGTGGGACAAAGTGAAGGAAATTCAGTCAGTGGTAAGCGCCAATGAAAAGCACCTTTTTAGAGATGCTGTGGCAGCGGGTTAGATGACATCTGGTTTGGCAACGTACCCGATTTTATCGGGTTGGTTGGACTACCCCGATAATATGGGGTTAGATACACAGACCCGATTAGATCGTGTCTGTTCGTGCGCCGCCTGCTGTGTGTCCGCGCCGGTAAGCGCCGTGCCGTGCGGCGAGTGGAGACACCTTCCGCAAATTCGCGGAATTTGAACGTGAGCCACGGTGGCGCGGGTATCTGCCCCTACCGAAAAGGGGGCGCAGGCGTCACATCTGCGTTGCCGTTACCGCAATTCAGATCAGCCATTGTTTCACAAGTAGCTTCTGTCGGGACAACGAGCGAAAAATGCCAGTGCAACTCTTGCTTAGTAATGTGCGCTAATGCACACTTGAAGCGTTAAAACTTACGCTTTTTCCAGGGGGAATTAATGAGACTCGTATGCCTACTTGTCGGCGGCGCAACTGTGTTGACTGGATGCGCAACAACACCGTCCACGCCGATGGAAGCACATTTAAATAGATATGCTGGAGCCGAAGCAGTTGCGAAAAACTGCCCAGCCTATGGGGGTTACGGTTCGGTCGCCGCGATGCGCTCAGACGCGAATCAAAATCTGGCCCGCGCTCGTGCTCTTGGGGCAACCGAGGCAGATGTGGCGAAAGCTCGCCAACGGGTAAACGGTAACTTCACAGGCGCTCTTTTGTTGGTAGGGCCTATGCAGGCTTGCAATTCGTTCATGAGCGATTTGGCTTGGGCCGGGGCGGAAACACCGGTCATCAAGCCGAAAAAGAAAATGTGAGACAATCAAGATACCACATGCCTGAAGAGGCTCAGGCTGGATTGCCGCTTATTCACTGATATGCCATCTGTAGAACCTGTTTTGTTAAGACAAAAAGGCATCTGCCAATGGCCAATCGGAAGTTCTTAATTGCAGTGGCTGCCTTCGTTTGTTTGTTGAAGGCAGCCCCTTCTCAAGCTCTTACTTTTTCTACCAAACCATTTGGTACAACAACGACACTCATCGTTGCTTCTGGTGTATTTGAGCCGAACGAAAGTTACACCGATTTCCTCAGCCTGGTGAGGGGGCTGGGTGATAAATCCGGATTCGTTGTCTTCAACTCCCCCGGCGGTAATCCATCGAAAGCGATTGAGTTGGGGCGCCTAATTCGCTCATTGGGTTTAGCCACGTACCAGATTAGAGAAATGCAGTGCGTTTCTGCCTGTGCGCTGGCCTTCATGGGGGGAATCAGTCGCGGAGCGGAAACTGGGTCCATAGGCGTTCACAAGTCTTCTTTTTCAGATACCACGGCGTTGTCGGTCGATGACGCTGTATCGTATATCCAGCACCAAACCGCCGAAACAATGATGTACTTGACCGAAATGGGAGTAGACCCCGCGCTTTTGCAGTTATCCCTACAGTATGAGCGCGACGACATGCGTTACCTATCGAAAAGCGAGATGGTTCAGTACAGGGTAACAACCTTGGACATTGATGCCGTTCAACCGACAATTAGTCGGGATGTGGCCGCAGTCCAGCCCGAGCCTGCAGCAAAAGCATTACCAGGCAACGGGATAGCGGCGGCGGATACGCGCTTTCAAATACCTCTCGCAAAGACTGGTGTGTTAAGAGTTCCCAAAGGAAAAGAATTTCTTCGCGTAGACGAAAATCAGGACGCACAGAAGACGCTGCCACTTCATAATGGAGACAGGGTTCGGATAGTTCAAGTAAATGACAGATGGTATCGCGTCGAGGTAGATGGGGTTACTGGTTACCTACATCACAACTGGGTAAAGGTTGACCAATTCTTTGATCAGCCGTTTGGGAACCGGTACATACAGATCAAGAGTTTCGACAACTTCAATGAGGCAGCATGGTATGCTCAAAACTCAACGTTGCCGCTTACAGTTTATCTGGCAACAAATCGGTGGTTCGCTGTTGCTTTAAACCGAACTATGCCGCAAGACGAGGCACGAGATGAGCTCAAGAGCCTCAAAGAGCAAGGCCTTGTCCCCGACGACGCATTCATGACTGTCGGCAACACTTATGTTAGGACAGTGTGCTGTACTGATTAAACTGCATCTTGACCGACCGTTGCTCGAACATTATGAGAACACTCATAGGCGAGGCTTAACGATGCAGACAGATTTTGAACCCCAATCCTTCTACAATCCAGATCATATCGCAGCTTTGCACTTGCGCTCAACGCGGCGCTTTGCGGAAATGTATTTGGAAAAAGGGCGCGATTTACAGCTAGGCTGGGCCCCGCCGATCAGACTTATCGTTCTGTCGGATCATAAAAAATGAAAGTCTTTCCTATCGTATTATTGCTCTCGCTGTTACCTCTCCCAGTTCACGCAATTGAGATTTGTTCAGGACCTAACCGTGCAGCGCGCAAGGTGACGTGCTTGGTCGATGGTGATACCGGCTGGCAGAATGGTAAAAAGTGGCGTCTTCTCGATATCGATACCCCGGAAACATCGCGCCCAGAGTGCAAAGCAGAGGGCCACACCGGCAAAGCAGCGCTGAACCGCCTCGCCGGTCTTATGGCAAATGGATACCAGCTTCAGTACAGCGGATCGAAAGACCGTACGAGCGACAGGCGCGACCTCGTGCGCATCAGGCTGCATGACGGACGGGACGCGGGCGAAGTGCTAATACAAGAGCGGCTTGCCCAGCCTTGGCCGAACACTGGAAATATTTGGTGCAATCGCTAGACAACCTGGGCGCGCTATCCTAACCATACGTAGGTTAGGAGAAACTAATGTTAAACATCATTTTCAGTGCTGTCATTGCTTCGTCTACGCCTATCAATCAAACCGAACTAGCGCAGTCCTACAGTTGTAGCCCGAAGAAAACGTGCAGCAAGATCAGATCTTGCGATGAAGCACGTTACTACCTCGATCAATGCCCATGGGGCGGCGCGCTGGACCGCGATAAGGACGGCACTCCCTGCGAATCAATTTGCTGAGACCTTAATGCCAAGACTGGAAACGACGGTTATTGCAGTGGTTCTCTTATTGGGGTTAGCGGGGCTCGGCGTACAGTTGTGGCGTCTTTGGTCTTACATTTAGGGAACAGTCTTGGGGATATGTGCGCCCGTCCTGTCAGCAATTGACGGTCAACTGATAGCATATTTACTTGACTATAAAAAACGCTAGCTGACTTATTGCCTTTATTTCAGATCGACTAAAATATGTTGTGGTCTCCTACAAAATGAGGGGGCTAAACCACTGGTTAATGATTAGAAACACCGAGCGTAGCAAGCGCGCTGGGGAGTTTCATGAGCAACGGATCGGTCAAAACGAATTTCGAAACAGCTTTCGACAGAGCCAAAGGTTGCAACAGTGTTCAAGAGGCAATTACCTTCATTCAGCAAAACTATGCTGTTGATTATGTTACATACCACCTCGCCCAAACGGTTTCAGGAACTTTTGATGCACCGTTTGTGAGGACAACCTACCCGCCCGAATGGGTATCATGCTACCTCCTGAAAAATTACATACAGACCGATCCCATCATTCGTGAAGGATTTGAAAGGCAAATGCCTTTTGACTGGCGCGAGGTTACGATTCCGCCATCTGCTCAAACGTTCTTCGAAGACGCAAAGCTGCACAATATAGGTGATAAAGGTTACTCCATCCCAGTTCGGGACAAAGGTAATCGGCGCGCACTGCTTTCATTCAGCACGGCAGCGTCAGAGGATATCTGGGATATAACTCTGGCCGCAAACAGAGACGCTTGGATAGAGTTGGCGCACCTCGTTCACAAGAAAGCCGTACTGGAATTACACGGTGGGACCGACCCCATTCCTGTTCTAGGCAGACGTGAAATTGAATGCCTTTATTGGTCAGCACTTGGCAAAGATCACAAGAGCGTAGCTCGAATTCTAGGGATATCGCAGCATACAGCCCGAGGATACATTAAGTCGGCTCGATATAAACTGGGCTGTTCCTCCATTTCGGCCGCCGTATCGCTAGCGACCAAATTACGGATTATCAATCCAAACATCGTTCCCGCAAATGAGGGGACCCATATGAGGTAATTCAATTAATGCAGCATTTCTTTCATTAGAGAAGTCGCAACAATGCGATGGAGAAGGTTATGTATGTCATTGTCCAGAAACATGAATATCAACGGTACTCAAAAACGCTTGATCAGTTTTTCCGGCTGCGTAAACTGGTATTTTGTGACAAACTTGGATGGAATGTGCCGGTCATAAACTCCTATGAGCGCGACACATACGATGAACTTGATCCCGCGTACCTATTATGGTGCGACGATAGTTGCACCAAGCTGTATGGTGGCATGCGACTGATGCCAACGACTGGCCCTACGCTTCTGTACGATGTTTTCCGCCAAACTTTTCCGGAAGCTGTTGACCTTGTTGAGCCTGGCATATGGGAGGGCACGAGAATGTGCGTGGATGAAGACGCCTTGGCACGGGACTTGCCAGAAGTGGAGCCCGGCCGCGCTTTCAGTCTATTGCTCCTGGCGTTGTGTGAATGCGCAATGGCCCATGGCATTCACACAATGATCAGCAACTACGAACCGCATATGCGAAGGCTGTACAAGCGCGCGGGGGTGTTTGTTGATGAGTTGGGTCGCGCCGATCTCTACGGAAAGTATCCGGTGTGCTGTGGCGCATTCGAAGTTTCAGAAATGGTTCTTTCTAATATGCGTTCCGCGCTGAACGTCGATCGCCCACTATATCAAACTGCGTTTTCTCAAATAAGCGCCAACCAGTTTGAGGCTGCGTAATGTTAGCCGAAAAAAACACGAGGCACGAATTGATCGGGAGCCTGTTTCGCTCTTTGATGACGAGCGCAGCCGAGGCGCGCGCGATGCGACTGACAGAACTGGCCAACTTGTTGGATATCTGCAGCATGCAAGCCGCGTCAGATTGGCAAGGCATCGACCCGGATCATATGACAAAGGCTGATTTTGCGGCAATTGTATATGCGTCCCAAGATCTGACCTATCAGCACAGCGAACAACGTTTGCCACACTACCAGAACTGCGCCTGAGAAATTAAAGCCCCGTATCTGTCAGCCATGGGGCTCTACCCCTTACTGGTCTACACTGTGAAGAACTTGCGTCGCTATTACCGCTGGAAACCAAATACCGCAGTCTCAGTTAACTTGTGTAACCGGAGGGCGAGTTCGCATGTGCAATCTCTACAATGTCAGCACCAATCAGGAGGCGATTCGCGCACTGACACGGACGTTCCGCGATATGACCGGCAACCTGCCTCCGTCGCTCGATGTCTACCCCGACTACCCTGCCCCGGTTGTTCGCATCGGCGAGGATGGCAAGCGTGAACTCGCCAACCTGCGCTGGGGTATGCCGTCCCCGCCGCAATATGCAGGACCGCCGATCACCAACATTCGCAACACCGCATCCTCGCACTGGCGACGCTGGCTGGGGCCGCAGAACCGGTGCGCGGTGCCAGCGACGACATTCAGCGAGTGGGAAGATACTAAGGCTGGTTTGCGATCAATGAAGAGCGCCCCCTGTTTTTCTTCGCGGGAATCTGGACCAAATGGCACGGCCAGCGCAAGAAAGCGGAAGGGCCGATGGATCATGAGATATTTGGGTTTCTGACAACGGATGCAAACGAGGTCGTGAAGCCGATCCACCCCAAAGCGATGCCCGTTATTCTCATTACGCACGATGAAATCGAAACGTGGCTGACCGCTGAATGGTCAGATGCTTCCCGTTTACAGCGACCGCTGAGGGAACAGGACTTGATCTTACTGCGAATGCAGAACGATAGCTGAGATAACACGTCTATTTCGGACGGAAAACATAGCGTTTACACGCATCCAAGAACGAAAAGACGGATGTTTCTGCTTCTCGGCTAGGTTTCATGACGGATATTACATCCAGCCTTCGGTGAACACCGGTAAAATGCATGCTGAATGATAAGAGTTGAAATTTGACCTACCCCTACTTGGTAATAAATTCGTAGTTGACTCTCCTATAGCATCATCCGATTAGACTATTAAGGTGGTATGTCGAGGGTAAGAAATACATAAATCTAATAAATAAACATATTAGACAGGATATATTTCTTATTAAGCGCGAACTATTATTACGAGGGAATAATAATGAAAGCTATAATTCTCGCGGGGGGCCTTGGCACCCGGTTGAGTGAAGAAACTTCCTTGAAGCCAAAGCCGATGGTGGAAATCGGCGGTCGACCAATTCTCTGGCATGTGATGAAAATCTACGCAGCTCACGGAGTTACAGACTTTGTGATATGTTGCGGATACAAAGGCTACGTGATCAAAGAATATTTTGCTAATTACGCCCTTCATAATTCAGATATGACGATAGATTTGTCTTCCGGTGAAATGGTTTTCCACCGGCGTTGGGCAGAACCTTGGCGTGTTACGTTGGTGGATACCGGCGAGGAATCTATGACCGGCGGTAGATTATTGCGCGTAGCCGATCATGTCCGCGATGAGGAAGCGTTCTTCTTTACCTACGGTGATGGCTTGGGTGATGTGGATATCACCGCGAGCCTTGCATTCCATAAACAACACGGTCGACTGGCGACATTAACTGCTGCCTATCCCCCGGGTCGTTTTGGAGCTTTGGGCTTGCACGACGGTGTAGTCACCAACTTTGAGGAGAAACCGAAGGGTGACGGCGCAATGATCAATGGCGGTTTTTTTGTACTCTCGCCGAAGGTTATCGAACGCATTGCTGGTGATTCTACAATCTGGGAACAAGAGCCATTACGCGGGCTCGCGCAGGACGGCGAACTAATGGCGTTTCAGCACCGAGGCTTTTGGCAACCTATGGATACGTTGCGTGATAAGCATTCACTTGAGGCTCTGTGGGCCTCTGGAAAAGCAGCTTGGAAGGTATGGGCATGACGGTTCCAGCAGAACATGAACGCGCTTCGTGGTGGCGCGGCAAGAAAGTCTTTCTTACAGGTCACACCGGATTCAAAGGATCTTGGCTGTCATTGTGGTTGACGCACTGGGGTGCAGAAGTCACCGGACTTTCCCTTACCCCACCAACTCAGCCAAGCCATTTTGACGAAGCGGGTATCGCAAAACGGATGAAATCGCTTGTCGGCGATATTCGCGATGCAGATGTAGTCAAGCAAGCAATGATGGAAGCCGAACCTGAAATAGTATTGCATCTCGGAGCCCAGGCGCTCGTCCGCAAATCATATATCAACCCGACGGAAACCTACGCAACAAACGTAATGGGTACGGTTCATGTTCTAGAAGCTGTACGCGCTACACCATCGGTTAAAGCCGTTGTCGCTGTTACCAGTGATAAATGTTACGAGAACAGCGAATGGCCATGGGGTTACCGGGAAAACGACCCAATGGGTGGACACGATCCTTACAGCAGCAGCAAGGGCGCCTGTGAACTTGTGATCGCTTCGTGGCGTAAGTCCTTCTTTACCGCACCTGATGCACCCCAGGTGGCATCGGTCAGAGCCGGAAATGTGATTGGCGGCGGTGACTGGGCAGAAGATCGTTTGATCCCCGACATCCTCCGTGCTTTCGAACAAAGCCAGCCTGTAATAGTAAGAAACCCAAGCGCGACTAGGCCGTGGCAGCATGTGCTCGAACCGATCGGCGCGTATCTAAGGATTGCCGAGCACTTGTACGAGGAAGGTAGCGCTTGGGCAGAAGGCTGGAATTTTGCCTGTGACCCAGATGATATCCGGTCTGTCGGTTATATCGTTGATCGTATGGTCGAACTCTATGGAGGCGACGCCCGTTGGGAACTTGAAAAAGACGCGCAAGCTCACGAAGCACATTCGCTTGCCCTAGATTGCTCAAAAGCGCGTCAACGACTTGGATGGCGCCCAACTTGGCGCTTGGACAGAACACTCGAACGAATCGTTGATTGGTCTCACCGGCGAAGAGCCGGCGAAAATGTAGGCTCGCTCAGCGAATCGGAAATCGATCTGTTTCTTGCAGATATGGCTGCGCGTAATCAGTGAACTGGGAGACGACACGTTGCGAATAGTGATGACTGGAGCTACGGGATTTCTCGGCACGGCGGTTGCAACTGTACTGGCCGAACACGGTGCAGACGTCACGCTACTCGCGCGTATGTCCTCAGTATTAACAAACCAACCAGGGAATGTCGTTCGGTTCGAAAGCTCTGTCGAAGCGGGTCACCACGTCAAGGCTTTGGCACCAGATGTGTTGATCCACTTAGCCGCAGCGCAGGGGCGACTCCGCGAAACTGCTGTATCAATGGTAGATACCAACGTTACGCTGAGTACCGCTTTATTGGAGGCAATGGGGCCCGGCTCGTTGTTTATAAATACCGCTACAACATTGCCTCCCGACGTCAATCTTTATGCTCAAACAAAACGTCAGTTCGTTGACCTAGCTCATTTGTTGGTCAGTCAAGGTAAAATCCAAGCAAACGTTGCAAATACTCAAATGCAGATGATCTATGGCGCCGGAGACGACCCGGTAAAATTTATACCTATGCTGGCCCTGCATCTTGTTGAAAACACAAAGCCGCTTATCACCACTCCTGCTAATCAAAAGCGTGATTTTGTTCATGTCAATGATGCTGCTTCGGCAATTTTAGCTTTGATAAACGCACGATCCGACCTTGCCCCTTGGCAAGATGTTCCCATCGGAAGTGGTAACGCGGTTCCACTGTCCGAATTCATTGACTATGCAATTAATGTTAGTGGCTTCAATCAGCCTTGGGAAAAATCGCTGACACCTCGACCAGGTGAACCGCCAGAAATGGTAGCAGACACAACTTTCTTAAAGCGGTTGGGATGGAGTCCGCAGGTCACTTTGAAAGAGGGTATTTCTGAGCTGATAGAGGGTGCCCGTAGCGTACTCAACGTTTAACACAAATATTGTTTTAGAATGCTTTCCGGAGAACCTATGCCTAAGAACCTGCTTAAAGATGTCATGGAGTTTGCTGCAAAAGCCGAATGGTCTAACGTGATGTCTTCAACAAATGACCTCAACGGTCTTTTAAAACGTCCGAGGTTGTTTGGTCTTAGGATAGAGGCGTCTTTGGCGATGAATGATGTTGAAGCTGTCAAGTCGACAGCTGAAACTGCCGCCAAAGCCACCATGCCCCCAAACATTCGCTACGCTACGATCCGTCCGCTACTAAAGGCCGGCTACGCTTCCGAAGCCTGGTCAGTCCTGAATGGCGATACAAAAATAGTAGACGACTCGGGCTATTTGCCGCAAGCAATTCGAGTTGCAAAAGTCGCTCGTAAAGATCGTCTGCTCCAGCTCGAGATCCTGAGGACGCTGAAAAAGCTACATCCAAAGATCGCTAATAGACGAAAAAGCGCGCTACAGTTTCTTCCAAATACCGCTGTATACGACAGAAAGTTTGGCCGCTTTGATGCTTTAGCGTCTTCTGATACCGATATAAAACATCTGAATGCACTGAAGAGCACCTGTTCCGACTCTATATCGGGACTGGAAAACGCCCTTCCGCCACGTGCTATTGAGTTGTTGGACGTGTTTGTAGACTCTTTCGGCCAGGTGTGGTCCGAGGACGGTGCCGTCGCAAAGTCATATGGCCGCCCAATGCCTGTGATAAAGCCGTCCGATTGTAAAACAGTTGAATATGCCGTTAACGGAATTATGGCAACGAAGGGAGTTTATCACTGGCTTATAGATAGGATGCCGCAACTGGGCATTGTTCCTTTATCCGACTCGTCCAACCTTAAAATCTTGATGCGTGATGGCGGGCCAAGATTTGAACTCGAAAGCGTAAAGCTTGCTGGTTTACAAGATTCTCAAATTGAACTGGTGTCCGATATTGTTTTCGTGAAAAGACTATTGTTGCCTAGTGTCGGTTTCGCTGGTTTACGCCACTGGTCAATGACGGGACCAATGTTCGAGCAAATGTCGGCCAATGCCTTTGCAATTGCCGCGAGAGACGGCTTCGTTAGTCCGGAACGAATTTACATATCCCGTCGAGATGGACTTAGACGTCCGATGGTAAACGAGGCCGAGCTTGAACAGTCTCTTAAAGAGCGGGGTTTTAGTACTCTACTGTTTGCTGAGATGCCCCTTTGGCAGAAAGTCGTTGTTTGTGCCAGCGCCAAGCGGATAGTGGGACCGCACGGTGCCGGTTTATCGCATTTGATATTTTCTCAACCTGGAACTAAATTTCTAGAAGTACTTCCAATTATGGACGGGACGTACGCTCTTCGGTTTATCTACGCCCGCCTATCAACGGTTCTAGGGTTAGATTACAGAGCTTGGCTTGAGCCTCAGCCTCCTCGAACTGACCAGTGGCAAGTTAGGTTGCCTGAGTTTTTGCCGCAATTTGATGAATGGCTTAGTCAAGCATAATCGATTAAATCGAAACGCAAAAAAGACCCCGCAGCCGGTTAGGGCCACGGGGTCGGGTTCATGAATTTGAACGGCGGAATATTTCTCGCTGAATGCGCATTTCCTCTCGGATACGATCCAGTTCGGTCGCCATGTGTGCTTGTGAGCGTTGCATGTCTTCGGCAACCTCAATCAGTCGCACAAGCGTACTGGTCAGGCTGTCTACCGAGCTTGAGGCTCGATTGAGCGCCGTTGGATCAACTATCACTGCCGCAACCTGGGCAGTTGATGCACTGGCTGCTGGGCTAGACGCTTTGCCGTTCAGGTAACCGCTGCGGGTCGCCACGAAAATGATTGCAAGGCTAATTCCGAAGGCAACTATGGCAAGCGGATGCATGCCGTTTAGATCAGATAATGGCATTGCTTTCTCCGGAATCATGGGCGGCACGGTACGCATTGACGATTTCCAGAACGGCAATGGGTGGATAGATCGCAAGCCAAGTGCTGATCACACCGGAAAGCGCATAGCAGTAGGTGATGCCTACGAAGATCAAGAAGCCGCAAGCCGCAGACACAACCCGAATCCATGGTGTGACGTGCTTTCTGGCGCCATTCACAACCAGACCGCCGATGCGCATCAGCCCAAGGCAAACCATGGTCCAGCCAAGTACATTCTCATCGCGGAAGATTGCCCGGAACCCGGCCCACTGCGGCTGGCTGAATGTGTCATCTGGTAACAGCAGCACCCAGCCCCACAGCGCTGTTACCGCAGCCAGGAACCACTCTGTCATGCGCGGGCCGAAACGGTGCTGTATCCGAATCCAAATGCCCGGACCCACGTTCCCGCCCGGCATACTCATTTCTGCATCCCCGCAAGCACGTCCGGCACTTTCGACAGGATCATTTCATTCAGCGTGCCGTGCGAGATATCGAACCGCTTGAGTGCATCCGGGTTGTTGGCTGTGACATAATCGGCGGCTGCGTTGATGATGACCGTAGACACCGAGTCCGCTTTGAACTTGGTGACAGCGGCTTTCAGTCCGTTGGCGATGGACCGATGCAGCGCGTCGCTCACCGTCTTTTCCAGTTCAGCCTTTCGAGCCTCGCTGTTGATCTTAAGGAAAGCGATAAGCTGTGCTGAAATCCATGTCACCAGAACGGGCCCGACAATGGTGACGAACAGAGTTACCAGCGGCTCCAAAACGGGCCACACATACTGATTGAAGGTTTCCATGGTGGATTGTCCTACTTGGAGAGAAAGAGCGTGCGTTCAGCTTTGCGGCGCTTTGTGAGGCCAGCGAGTACGCGGCCCTTGGCCTTGTTCCAGACAAGGAACTGATCGGCTGCCCCCGCCCAGTCGCCAGCGTTCAGCTTGCGTATCAATGTTGACTTGCCAAGCGCGGTACCGCCGATATTGAAACCCAATGACACCAGCGCATCAAACTCGTTTTGCGTCACGCTGACCTTGAGCAGGTCGCGAACTTCCTTCTCAGTGTTCGCCAGATCGCGCGACAAGATTTCATCGGACTGCGCGGCAGTGATCTTCATGCCCTTGGTGACGACGGGTGCGCCGGCCGCAGAGGTATGGCCCACGCCAATTGTCCAGACACCCACGCTATCCTGATAGGCCGTCAGCATATTGCCTTCGTGTTCAGCGATAAGCTTGCGACCATTGGCGCTGGTCTTCATTTCGCCAGAGACAGGCGTAGGCGCGGTCTCCGGTTTGGCATCCAGCTTCGCGGCTATCTCTATGAAATCGCCGTCCGTGAGCTTCGTTGCCGACAGGAAGCTATAGAGCGCCTTGATTGTCTTGCTGCCAACAATCCCGTCAATGGCACCGACTGGATAGCCGTGTGCCGTCAGCCGGCTTTGCAGCCAGTTGTTGAAATTCATAGCGATGTCCTTTGAGGTAGATAGCCGTGCCCGCTCCCGCTATGCTGGCGAGATGGAACAGCTTTTCCGATTATTGATCAGAATGACCATGATGGTCCGCAGACGCCCCTCTAAGCAAAGGGTGATCATAGTACTTGTGTCAGTAGGCATATCGTTGTTGATTGGCCTCCTGAGCAAAGCTCACTTGTGGCCATCTGCGTTTACCTTAGACAGATTTTAACCCACACGAATGAGGCCCGAAATGGACATTGTTCCCAACTTCGACATGATGAAGCAAATACAGAATGCGGTCGAAAACGGTGACTTAGACGAAGGCCAAAGAGACCACGCTCTAGCGATAAAAGTTGCTCAGTTTGGCCTCACGTCGCTCAGCGAAGATCACAGGATCTATTGGCGACACAGGATCAAGCCCATACTTGATGAATCCGATGAGGACTAACTAATCGCTGATTGTCTTTGTCACATACCCGTAGACAAGGATATCGAACTTGATCGGCTCGGCATTCGGTGTCGTTAGGCTGAGGTAGAGATAAGGCGCTTCCCGTATCGCCATATCAGGCGTGAGCTTGAGGATAGAGTGCGGATCGCCGGTCAAGCCTGCATAACTTTGCGTGGCAGGAATGATTGCAGCCGCAGCACCCTTAGACGGTGCGGCGTAAATCCCACCGGTCATCGCAGACGGAACGGCAGTCGCATTGAGCACGAAGATCGTGTCTATCACATACTGTGCGGCTCCCTTTACATCAAATCGTTGGTCAGTCGTAATAGTGCCATCAGCCCCCACCAAGGCGGCAAGCTGCATGTGGCCCGGTCGAATAGACAAGATTGGCGGGCCTTCAATACCATCGGGGTTGAGGTAGATCAGCGGATCCTTTGCGATGTGCGGCTGTGCGAAAATCTGTTCGCCGTTACCGTAAAGCGGTCCTTTCCCCTGAATAACGACAGGGGTCGAGACTGCGACTTTCTTGTTGAACCCGGGCGATAACTGCATGTTTCACCCGTCTGGATTGGCTGGGTCGTACAGCCGAGTTTCGTCCCACACCCAGCCAATGGCGACCGGCGATTTGCTTTGGATGGGAACACTCATCATGTCAGGCCCGTCATGGAGAGTATCACTGCGCTCGATTTCTTCTATGGAAACAACGGATGGCGGTTCCAGTTTCAGATCAACGATTGCGAATTTGCGGGTAGTCATTGTGTGTTCCTTATGGGTTGAGTTTGGCACCGGCTGCGACCAGTGCAGGGAGAACGGCAGAATACTTGATGTCGCCGCTTGGTATTCCTGCGCTATGCGCGGTTGCTCCGATGATGCCAGCCGCTTCCGCAATAATCATCCAGGTTGTCTCAATCCGGAATGACGTCATGACGGTTCGGGTCACGGACGGGCATCCGACCACTAACAGGTTTCTCACCTGTGACGGGTGCGGCTGTATCGCCCGCATGGGTACCTGATAGTTCCCGGCTACCGCATCAATCGACATCCGGCCCTCGGCGTAGCGTTTCAGGTCACTTGAGGCGTATGTGTTGGCAGCATGTGCATCGGGGTTGTATCCACCGCACCCAATGCTATCCGGCTGCTTGGTAGCCAGATCGCTGCCTGTGATCATGTTGGCTTCGGTCATGATGACGCGGCCACGCATGCGAGACGCTTCCCGGATGTAAAAATGAGCGGACCAACCGGGGTATCGGTAATATTCACCAGGGTTCTGGTTTTCGTCACCAGGAAGGCCCCATAGAGCCATGTCCGCCCGCAAAGCCGCCGGGCTTTCAGGATCATTTGCAGCGGTCCAGTAGCGGCCCGCCATATTGTACTGAACCTTATCCCATTCTGCTAGGCGACCGGCCTTGTCCCGCCTTGCTGGATAAAACCAACTTGTCGGACCCGATACCACGCCACCGTTCGTGCTTCCGAAATCCGTCCCAACCATCTGGTAGCTTGTGATTGAGGACAACTTTGTGAAGTTACGCGTCTTGATCTCATCAATCCAGTCGAGAAAATCCTCGCGGCGATAGTTCGCTGGTTTGGGCCATGGCAGCCGATTTGCCTTGCTCGACACACTCATTCGGAAGCTGAATGCCATCAGCTTTGCATCGGCCTGCCCGTCCAGCTCTTGCGGTGGCATTTGGAACGAACTGAACGTATCGCCACGAAGCGAGGTAGCACGGGCGTTCGTAAGGGTTTGGTCGAGACGATGCACCCCGGCGTGCGGTTCCGCAAAGGTTTGAGTGCTTTCGGCTCTACCCCACGTCATTGAGACGCCTGACAAACGGGCTAGATCGCCTTCATACGAGCAGTCTACAAACTCGGCCGCATAGAAAGTATCAACATCGGTAACAATGGAGGTGATCAGTTTCTGCGCGTTGACGTTGACGGACTGTAGCCAGCAATTGGTGAACACCGTTATGTTGCTGTCACCGTTTAGCATTCCGGCAAGAGCTGCTCTCGCGTGGCTTGGCTTGTAGACTTTTGGAATGCCGAATGAGTTCGCTTCTACATCGGGCGCACCAGCCGCCACAATGGCATTCCAAAACGCTTTGGTCAGCCCCCAAGCCGTGTCACGAACGCCGTCTGTAATACCCAGACCGCCGGTTGCCAAACCTCCGAGTGAGGAGGTCCACTCAATAATGGCGACCCTCTTACCTCGGGTGGAAAAAGCCTTTGCCGCGATTACGCCGAAAGCGGTGCCACCGTAAATGATAGCGTCGAACGTTTGAGCCATCAGACAATCCCCATTTCAGTCTTGAAGGTGGCCCATGCCTGCGCGAACGCAATTTCTTCGGCTCTGGTCATCTTAGTCATGCCAGCGACCATGCGCAGCTTGCCGTTGAAGAACGTTGTCGGGCCGCTTGATCCGTTGGCGCAACCTGCAAGTAAGTGCACGGTAGAGGATAAGCTCCCCGCCGTCCTTGCGATGGTCAGCGTGATATCAGCATTCCTCCAAGCCTCATATTCATCGACGCTTCGGCGAGTTAGGCCAAACAGGCCGCCGGGCGGAAAGCCGGTGGCGATATCGCCGGTAGCAGAAGCCGAATTATAACGAGCTGCGGTAGTGCTGCGATTTGGCTGGATACGAGAGCTTGCATCTCCCAAGGCACAAGCGTTCGTTGTTGCTTGTGTGGCGGTTGTTCCAACGTCAACCATCAACGTGTGATCGGCGTTCGTGCCAATAGCAGCAAGAACACGATTGGTATCCAAGTAGTTGGTGGCGCCGTCGAATGTGAACCCGTCGAAGGCTGAGAAACTCGGAGCATTAACCAGTGTTGCTGCCGCACCGCCTGCCCAGTCCATCAAGCCGTCAGCAGAGTTGGGCGCGATGAACGGCATAAAGAACGGCTTACGGTCTGCTTTCAGCAGGCCCGCTGAATCAAGTGTCTTGAATAGTTTCTTAATCGCGGTCGATTGAGAACTATTGAGCGTCCCCGTGTATCGAGCAATATGAGCAATGGCGCGGGCTTCTGAGTTTGGATCAATGCCGCTCGTGTTTGCAAATCGGCAGGAAACCGGCGTGTTCGCCTCTGAGGATACAACCCATATTTCGCCGGTATTTTCAGAAAGGTCCTTGTCAGAGAAGATAACGCCGCCATCAAACGAATAAGAGCCCAGACCATTAACGGCAGGCATTTTTCCACCGAATGCGACCGCCAGTCGAGCAGTTTCGCTCGGGTGCTGTATCTCGATGCTTTTGATGGTGGGATCTGCTGGAACAAGCCGAACGGGAGACGTGCCAACCACCTGCGAATTATCGAATGAATATCGCTTGGGCATGATCTCTCCAAGAATTTGAGTAAGCAGGTCGGTGAAGGAAATGAGCCCGCTGGTCGCGCCATCTGCGGCGATCACGGCGAACCGATGAGTGGATAGAGACGAAAGGACGGTTCCGCCTGCGAGCCGTTTGACGGCGCTTGCATTCGCCGACACCCAGCGCCAGCCTTGCTGCGCACCACGGTATTCGCCTGCGTTCGGAACGGTGGCGCCTGTAACGGGATCGACGTGAGTACCGGTATCAGTATCCGGGACCGTCGCTGGCTGATATTCACGATCAGGCGCCTTAGCAGACAGTGCGGTCCAAAGCTCGGCTGTCCGATTGCCAGCAGCCGCGCCTTGCAAGGCAGCAGCAAGCGTCGAAACCGCCGAGTTGGTCGTGTCAAGAGAAGAGCTAATCTCGTCCGTCGTAACCTTTGTATCGGCAGCTTTCGTGAACAGTTCCTGGAAGTTTTCGTTCGCCTTGATGAACGCGTCACGATTAGGGTCACCGGTCCCATCGTTGGGTTTGACGCCAACATTGATCGTTTTCATAGCCATGGTTGGGTGTCCTGAATGTTTGGATTACGGCCAGTCAACCACAGCTGCGGCCCGGACTGTCTTTTCGGATTTAGCGGCGCCGATCTTGGCCTTGGCTCCAAGCCGCAAGCCTTCGATCTGCGCGCCGACCTGCTGCCATTGTGCGAAGGCTGCCAGTATGGTTTCACCAACGGCTACCAGCGTCTTTCCGGTTATGCCGACCTCTGCCGACAGCATGGGATAATCCGCCGCCTTTGGTGTACCCTCAGCAGCTTGTAGACGTTTGGCTTCCTCAACCTTCTGCTGGTAGGTCATGGCCTGCCCTGCACCCGGTGTGATGAATTTGAGCCGGGCCACTTCCGCCGCTGCATCAACCGCTGCGGCCAAGTCAGTCTTGAGCTGGTCGAGGTCGAAGCCCTCAACTGTTGGCGGCGCGAATTCGCCGTCGATGTATGACCACCCTTGGTCTACCTCCGCTGGTGCTTCAAACATCGTTTTAACAATGTCCGGGTGAAACAGATCTGTCACCGCCATGTCGTCGGGTAGATCAACCACTTCGGCCACGATGTCATTTGCAATTCTCGCGTACTTCATGACCGTTCCCTTAATACTGAATGATGACTGCGCCGTCCGCGCCATTGCCACCCTTGCCGTTTGCAGCCCAATAGCCGTAGTGCGCACCGCCGCCAGAGCCGGGAGAAACGCCGTTGATCCCGCCGTTTGTGCCGGATCGACCGCCACCACCGAACGCACCAGCGCCGCCGTTACCGCCATACACGCCATTTACGGGCGCACCATCGGTTCCAAACCCACCAGCGAAATTCAGATCACCACCGGAGCCTATGCCCCCGTAACCACCCGCGACGGTGGTGGCACCGGAACCCTGTTCCCCGCCGGTAGCTGAGATAATGGTGCCGTTAGCAGTCAGAGTGGTGCTGCCCCCATTCTGGCCGGGGCTACCATTGTTGTTCACGTTGTTCGGGCTTGCCGCACCGCCAACTCCACCCGCGCCGACAACAGCGCTTACGGTCTGGCCGGGGACAACATCGATCCATTTTTCTGCATATCCGCCAGCGCCACCGCCGCCCGAGCATTTGGCCGATCCGTCTGCGTACTGGCCAACACCCGCTGCGCCACCACCGCCGCCGACAACGCGGGCAAAGATTTTGAAGACGCCTACAGGTACAACGAAGCTGCCCACCCCTGCCGTGGTTTTGGACCACAGGTTACGGCTGGGCAGATCAATGGTTTTGAGACCAGACACCTGAAACGCTGTGCCGGTGCAGATCAGATCGACAACCTGATCGGCAATAAGGTCAGAGCGCTGCAATGGCGAACCGTCAGCGCGCACGATTGGGAGGGTTGCCAGCGTACCAACCCTCAACGTTGCAGGGCCGGTATTGGTTATCCTTACCTTCATGCGGATAAGCACACCGTCCTGATAAGACTCCAGTGCAGGGGTCAAAGCGACAGTCAGCGCATTGGTTGATCCTGCCGCAACCGTGTAGTTCATCTTTTGAGACTGGACGGCTGCAGGCAATTGCAGATCATCCGCCGGATCGATGCCAGACCCAGAAATCACGGCAACGATTTCGCGCTGAACCATCTCTGGCATTTTGGCCGGAATAGCCGAGCCGCGCTGTGCGCCTGCAGTATTGCGGTCAACGTAATGGGCGTCTGGATCTGTTGATCCAAACGGAGGGTAGTATTTCATCGTATAGCCTCTTGGTTAGGCCAGAACGGGAACCGTCCAGGCGGGCGCGATAGAGCGAAGAATGCAAAGCAGGCGTTCGGCCTCGCCCAACGAGAACAACGGGTCCTGTCCGCACTCGCTTTCGCCGCATCGGAAGTAATCGACAGCCAAATCGCGGACGTGAACGATCCAGTAGATTTCCTCACGGGGATCACCAACGGTGTGCTCACCGCCACATTCGGAGAAACCGCATTCAAACACTGCCGGTTCTTCGATCTCGATTTCGAAACCGTAGAAATAGGCGATGCGCAGGAAATCCAGCGGGTGTACCGTCTTCTGCGAAGCGACCTTGGCAGCCAGTGCCCGGATGCGTTCCGAGAACGTGTTTGCGGATGTACCGCACTCGCCCGGAAGGCCGTAGTCCAGTTCCCATTCATCCAGCAGTTCGACAATGCCTTGAACCGTGGATTCGCGGGCCAAGCCAAAGGCACGCGCATAGAGCCATACATACGAGTCCACCAGCACGCGGGTAAATCGTGCCAGCATGGATGTCAGCGGCACGGCCTGCCCGTCAGGCGAGCCCCATGCGGCACCTTGTGGCCACATCGCCAACGCTGCGCCGATAAGGTCATTGTTAACAGGGTTCGCCAGTGCATCCCATGGCGGCGTTTGCGCCACGCTTTGCTCCAGCACCAAGCTTGCGACCTTGTCGGCTGTATAAACCGTGCCATCTGCCGATGCGTTGATCGTGTCTGCAGATGACGGCGTCGGATCAAGCATCGCCAGCTTGGTTACGGTGACTGTGCCGCTGTTACGCGCCATAGGTGATGCTCCCCAAGGTCGGGAACTCTCCGCCGGTCAGCATGATATCCTCAGTTGGCGCAATCAGCTTGTGGCGGTCTTCACCGGAAGCCTGCGATATCGCTTCCGATATCCATGATCTGGAAACGAAGAACGGGTCGCCATCAATGCCGGGTCGGCAACGCTCCAGAAACATGGTGCTGATTGCCAGCGATATGGCCGCACGGACCTCAGGAGAGTCGTTTGCAAGTTCGTTGATCTGAACATTGATCGGCTTCGGGATCGGCGCTACGGCAACGCTATCATCGACCCGGATCAAACGTTCGGCGTCTATAGCGGCTTGAACGGCAGCAACATCAGCGCTGGTTGGAATGAAGTTCGGACGGCCTGCGAATAGAAAATGAACCACAACGCCGCCGGGAGATAGCGGAACGCGAAACGCCCATGCCTTCAAGACGCCCGGAACCGATCTTGCGATCCGCTCGTAATCGGTCAGTGCTCCGCCTTTTGGGGGGTTCTGTTTGCGTTGCAGTCCACGAGAGCGCAAAGACTCGTCATCCTCGACATCCGCGCCGCCACCTATGCCTCCGTCTGAAATGGTCCATTGCGTCGCCAGATCAGGCCACAAGACCGGATCAGCCAACGCCAGCAGACCGCCGCCGTCGCGGTTGAGCAACGCGCCCTTCGCTTCGGACACGACAATGAATGTCAGTGCGCCTTGGTCGCCAGCCGTTGCAGGCTGCAGGGAAACGTAAGCCTGGTTGCCGGACTGAAACCGCACGCCAGAAGGATAGACCTTTCCCGGCGTGCCGGTTCCGGTGATTGATCCACCTGCGACCGATGCCACCTTCCGATAGATGCCGATGTCGGCGCAATGCATGACAAGAAACTGTCCGGTTGCCGTGCGCAGAAACATCTGGCTGCTGAGATACTTCATCCGCAACTCGAACTCGTGAGACAGCGCGGCCAGAACCTTTGCGGTCACCGTCACGAAGTTGTTCTTGAGCGCCGAATCAGTGCCCGGCATGTACTGCCGGAATGCGCCACGCGCGCGGGCCGAGGCATCGCTGAGCGTTCTAACCATCCACGCCATTGGATTGCCTCCACAAGAGTTCATATCGGTTGTTGAAGACCTGCGCGCCATCGCGCCCGTAGAGCGAAACGGTCACGTCCAGTCGGTTGGCAATGCGGTCAGCAGTGACAGTCACGTCAGCCCGAACCACCGCTTGTTGATCGAGCAGCGGCTGCAGCGCTTCACGCACGTAGGACTCGGCCAAAGCCTCTATCCCGTCAGTCAATGCAGACCGGCGCAAAAGCCAGAGACGGGAACCGAGCGGTGTCTCGCCATCCATGGTGTCGAAACTGTCGCCAATCCATCCACGGTTAGTGTCACCATCTCGCAATTCACTGGCTTCGACCCGCCTGTCGGTCATCAGGCAGATCAGCACTTGTGTCGCCAAGGCTTGTTCCGATTGCAGGTCGCCGGGATTGTTAGCATGCAACAGGCTGTTGAGAACGAGATCAGCGGCAACGCCATCAAACACCAGATCGGGCGCGCGATAAGGCTCGGCTGCTTCCGCAACCGGGATAATCTTGAGCATCGAAGCCTCGCCGCGTTAGTGGGTATGGTGGTTCGGATTGCTGCCGCTGCAGGTGATGTTGCCCTGCACATCGAGATTGCCGTTGATCGTGACCGGCCCGTTGATCGTCCAGCCGCCGCCAGCCGTGAATGTGGCAGTGCGGCTACCGAAGTCGAACACGGCGCCCTCACCCACCAGCTTGATGATATTGCCGTTGTGGTCATAGATCGCCGTCCCGCCCGCCGGCAGCCCATTGGGGCGAAGTCCAGCACTTTCACCGCCGAGCACATAAGCTTCATCAGGGTTGCCGTTAGGTGAAAGCAACAGACCTGCGGCACCCTTCACAGGCTGCGATGCAAAACCGTGCGGCTCGATGCGGTGGATTTTGGTGTAGCCATCGCCATAACGCCCGCGGCCACTGACAAACTGTTGACCGGCACGTTCTTCCACATCGCCGGAAAACTCAAAACGTGTCCCGCTCATTCGTCTTCCAGTTCGGTTTCGATAGCACCTGGCGCTGTGTATGCCTTGGCCGTTTTCCCACGCGGGTTCTCACCACCAAGAGCACGCGGATCTGCAAGCGACAGTGCTGCGGTGGTCCCGTCTGGGCCTTGCGCCAGCGTAACCGACTTGATGATCATCAGTCCGTTGATGCCGATCATGTCGTCTTCGACGTGGACAAGATAATTCGGCGACCAGATTTTACCCTTGTCGTCGCGCCAGCCCGTGACCTTGATCTGCGCCGTCACGCTGTTGCCGGCGCCGCGCTTGACCTGCCATTCGGCGCGCTTGCGCATGCGGTCGGGTTCGGCCTCACCCTCATGCAGGATGATCAGCGGACGATCCCGCACAACACTGTCATCCTTGGCAATCGATTGGCTGCGCAGATGTCCTTTGCCTGTGCCTTCGGTCTTTTGCCCACGGACCTTGACCGATGAATGTCGCCCTTTCTCCGACAGCGACGACGAAGCGGCCAGAATGTTGCGACCGAAGACCAAGCCGCCCGCATGCGTCCCCTGCGGCTTGGTGGCGAGCTTAAGCTTTCCTTCCGGCGTGTCGTAAATCAAAATGCCGCGACCGCGTGCACGGCGCTCTATGGAATGAAACAGGCTTTCACCAGTCGCCAGCTTGTGACGCGGCTCTTTCGGCAAATCGCCATCGTCCTCGATGCCGATACCAAGGCCGTCGAACTCACGGGCGATGGTCGCCAGATCCTTGTCCATGCACTCGCCGGTTGGATGGACGACGGAGCATTCCGTTGCGTCCACAGTACGAGAGACCAGCGAGACGCCGAGCGTACGGCTGGTCATGTCATGGCTGGCGTTCACATCGCGGACATACCCGGTCAAAACCAGATCACCGCTTGCCAGTACCCGGGTCTTATCACCGGGCAAGCATGGCAGGCTTTTGCCGGTGAAGGCCAGATCGAGCGTTGCTGTCCGCACGGCCTGCTCTGCCGACATGGTCATGGAGATCGACACATGCGGCGGCAGGCCTTCAATGGTGATGGTTTCCAGCATCAGGATGCAATCGCCTCAAATTCGGTTGGCATAATCATCGACGTTGCCGACCGAGCGATATCGACAACACCGCCTGCCCGGCCAGCATCGCCATAAAGCTGGTAGGCCAGCACGGTTGCAGGCAGAGAAACACCGGTCTGCACGATCACGACCGGCGCGGCATTGGCAGCAATGTCAGACAGAAGCCGAAGGGCAACCTGCAGCAGCGTGGTGAGCCATCCGTACAGATCGGGACCGAGCGGCGAAGCAACAGCCAGTGCAGCTTCACCGAGTTCGGCCAACGCCGCGCGGGCCTTGCGGGCGACTGGACGCGACGGCCACGACACCCGGCCAATCGCCATCGACTGTGCAACCATGATGAGGATGGTCAGAGCATTGCGTGTATCGCCTTCGAGCATGGATTGCGGCAGGCGAAGCGATTGCAGTTGCTCGACGGTTGTGACGCTCTCACCAACGATCCGCGACAATTGCAGGGCTTCAAGCGCGAACGCCTCTGCTGTCAGAGACGGAGCGGCGAGAATGCGGTTTGCCACATCGTTTCTGTCATCAACGTCTGTTACCACCTCGCTGGCGCGGTCAGACAGCCATGCCAGAAGCTCTGAACGATCCGTCATCGAAACAACCCCGCAAGACCAAGGGCAGCCGTAGCTATGCCGCCTGAAAATACTGCGCTGACATCACCAAGCGACAGAACGGACCCCGCAGCTTCCGATGCTGGTACGAACCGCATGTCGAAGCTGATGTAACCAAGCCGATCCCGTTCGCGTGTGCGCGTGAACTCTTCCAGATGCGCCGACATCCCGCCGCCAATAGGCAGCATCAGAAAACCGGGACCGGGTTGCGAGCAAGCGCGCAATAGAGCGGTCGAGCGGATATCGGCAAGATCGCCAATGACATAGGCCGTGACACTAAAGTTCGACGTCAGCCGTCCCATGTCCTCAATCAGCGCGCTTTCGCTACCCGCGTACTCATGGATAACAAGCCGTCGACCACCGTGGACATCATCCGTTTCGACGTGGAAAGGCACTCCCCGGAAAGACGCGGGAAGCAATGTGGTTTGCCAGTTACGCATGATCGAAGCTTTCAGAAATTCAGCGACATGACGCGCTGACTGCCACCATTAGGTCAGGGCATCGAGCCACCGCCATTTGGCAGGCTGAGTGATTGCGGCATTGAACGGCCTGTGTCGGCATTGACTGCAGGCGGCTTGACCGTGCCGCCCATCGTCCCGCCGTTGTTTGCAGCACGCTGTGCATTTTGCACGGCAGCTACAATGCCCGGCGCGACCGCTGCAGCAATGGCCGCTCCGATCGAACCAGCCTGCCCCTGCAAGTTGGATGCAGCCGCATTGCCCAGCGTCTCGCCAGCAGTCTGCCCCGCTGTTTTGATGGCTTCACCCGCCTGCTCGCCGCCTTGGCGCAATTTTTGCAATGCTTCATTTGCTTTGCTTGCCAGATCAGGATCGTTGATCATCTTTTCGATGCGCTGAAACTCTTTGGCAGCTTGCAGCGGATCGGCGGGCGCAGGTCGGTCACGGCGGGTGAGGTCGTCGTCTTCAATTTTTCCCTGCGGCAGAAATTCACCGTAGCCATGTTTCTTGCCATCGGGGCGTTTACGGATCGGATGGTCGGCGCTGGGCAAACCTTGATCACCAGCCACCTTATATTTTCCATTCTTACCCGGGACGTTGACGCCACCGCCGGGGAACTCAGGACGATAGAAATTGTAGGGGGTCGGTGGACCCTGCCTGTGCTTCTTTTCAAGCTCTGGATCTTTGTACCCGCCAGCCATCGCCAGTTTGTCGATATCGTCTTGGGAGCTCATATACATGGCACGATCGACCCACGAATAACCAAGCTTCCTCATGCCTTCCTGAACGGCGGCATCTTTGCTGAAATCCTTGTTCAGGTTGCCCAGAACTTCGGTTGCAGTTGGCAGGACGGCATTGCCGGCCGTAATGGCCAGAGCGTCGAGATTGTTCTTGAACAACTGCATTTGCTTGTTGAACAGATCAAGCTGCGCCTCGGTAACGCCTGCGATGCTGTTCGATGGCTTTTCGTTGTTTTTGCGAACCATTTCGAGGTTGCGTTCTACCTCGTCCAAGCCTGCAACCACGCGGGCGATTTCGTCGCTAAAGCCCTCGCCAAGCAATGCACCGAGATAGGATGCTCGCTTTTGGTTATCGAGCTTTTGAAGGCTTTTCAGAAACGTCATCATCTTCTGGTCGCCGGAAAGCTTGCTGAAAGCTTTCACATCACCAACAATTGCCTTTAGGCCACCTTTGGCCTTTTTGGACAGGTTTTCCGGGGCAAGCAACTTGCTGCTCAGCGTGTTCATTGCACGCGCGGCAACCTCGGCAGGCATTTTGAGGTTCAGCATCGCGGCGCCATAGCCTGCGATTTCCTCCGGCGTCATGCCAAAACCCTTCAACGTCGCGCCAGATCGGTCGAGAAAGTCAGCAATATCTACTTCGTCGGCAATGCCGCTGTCAGCCAGATCGTTGATCAGGCTGGCAAAGCCCATCAGATCCTTGCGCGCAATGCCCATGCCAGCCGTGAAGCCGGCAAAGGTATTGCCTACGCCCTCAGCGGTCGTGTCCCAGGCGTCAGCCACCTGCACCGTGATCTTGGCAAAGTCAGCCAGCTCATCGAGTGGGATACCTGCTGCGGCACCACGTTCGAACGCCGCTGTGATCTCATCAATGCTGACAGGCAAGACACGACCAACTTCGAATATTTCGTCTTTGATCTTCGCCATCTGCTCGGATGTAGCGCCGCTCTTCTTCTGAATGCCAAACAGGTTCTGCTCAAACGTTGCGGCCTGCTTGCCAGCATAAACAAACGCAGCACCAAGAGCCGCAGGTCCTGCGTAACGCGCCGCAGTGACCAGCATGCTGTCGTTCACACCAGATGCAAGGCGCGCTACTGCCATCTGTCTGGTGTTTAAGGCACCAGCGCGTTTGCTCAAGTGATCCATCTTGCCAGCGATCGAACCGAACGCTTTGCCTGTGCGATCGACCGCGTTCATGCGAAGGGTTGCTGTGATTTCCCGATTGCTCACTGGCGTTTACCCTTCAAATGCTCGATGTACTCACCGGCCCAATGGAAGATGTCGTCAACCGTCATTCGCTCGACGGTTGTGGTTTCGAGGCCTGCTCCGAAGACGAGGTGTCGGGCGACGGTGGCGATATTTTCGAAACGAGAAAAAAACCACACACCTCTTTCTCAAGAGCGAGCGTGTCATGCGCACTGAGCTGCCCAATGCACTCGTAACCGGGCGACTTTAACAGACGCTGGACATACGCATCGATGATACCCGGATACGTGGCGACCATTGGTCCGCTTGGCGTATGCTGCAACTCCTGCGGTTTGCCAAGACCGGACATGCAAATGTCTTTGTATGTCGGTTCACGCAAAACGATGGTGTCGAACACGTCCTCGTGGGCCGTATAGGTCCGAGACAATTTGACGGAAACAGTACCCATCAATTGTCTCTCCGATTATAATTTTCCGCCGAACCGGTCAGTCCGCTCACTTCGCCAGTCATCCGGTTGATTTGCGGATCACCAGTCAGAAAAGCGCTGGTGAAGTAGTGCGTCACACCGGTGAACTCTTCATCAAAGGTCACATTGAAACGCGGCGCGCTCATCAGCTTGTCGAGGTTGATGCCACGATCTGCGAACGTGATTTCAAACCGTCGTGCCTGTGGGGTGCCTGTGCGGTCAACACTGCCGTCCTGGTTAACGACAGCTTCACTGGACAAGCCAGATGTGTTGAGGTTCAGCGTTCCGCGCAACGAGAACGATTCACCGGTGGACAGACGCATAGTAATGCGCCCGCCGTAATCATTATTGGCCATGGTGATTGCTCCTTAAAGCGGATTAGCGGAACTGGCTGTAGACACGCGCCAGACCGGCGAAGATGTCGAGCGCGTTGACGAAGTCGAGCGGCAGGGAGACGTTGACGCGGTTCGGGTTATCCGTATCCCGCACCACAACGATCTGCTGCAGCGCCGTATCGGCGTTTTCCAGAACGCCGGGCATGCCCTGATAGGTATGAAACAGAGTGGCCAGGATATCGCGCGGTGTGCTGATTGCAGCCAGATTGCTCGGGTTGCTGTCAGCCAGTGCCTTGTTGCCGTGCTCATACGCCAGCGCCGCCCGGAAGGCCTTGAGCGCGTAGGTGAGCTGGAACGGGCGTTGCAGATCGCGGAACGTGGTATCCGGCGCACCGTTGGTGGTCTGCTGGTGTGTAATCAGCTTGTCGATGGTGACATCGCCGTTGCGATTGACCGCCCAGGTGGACATGCCGTTTTTCAGGAAGGCTTCGCGCGTGGCGTAATCCATCCAGTAGGCGCGATCACGCGGCGCGGAAATGCCTTCGACAATCAGCCCGGTCTGGTTGCGCGATACATCGCCGTTCGAACCGCCGCCCAGCCAACCGGCAACCCGTGCCACAAACGCCGCGACCCAGATGTAATCGGGTTCGGCAAAGCCACCGCTGGCAAAACGCGGAATCATGGTCAGATGCCATGTGTCGCGCGCCCGTGCGGCGGTGGTCAGGTTCGCAGCCGTGTCGGTCTTCGGATAGAACGCATGGCCGTAGAGCTGTTTGGCATAGGACCAGCGGCCCGACACATCGGACAAGAATGCGTTCAGCAAATTGAGGTTGGCCGAGTCCCCGAATGCGCTGACGATCATCTCGAAGGCGTCGTCGTTCAAGGCGGCAAGCACCGCCGAAACGTTCGGAGAACCAGCCCCCGGCGTCGATGTGGCGAAGGTAAGCACGCCGTTGAACACGTTGACCGTGTCAAGCGTCGGGATAAACACATCCAGACCCGAGGCATACACGCCTTTATGGCGCGCGGTCAGTGTGACGACAGCAGCAGCAGCAGTCGCGGTGAATGGCAGAGACATGCCAGTCAGCGGATTGAAATACCCGTTGATAGCAGCCGCCAGAGAGGCCGCTACAGAGGCGGCAGTATCTCCAGCGCTGATTGTCAACGAAACCGGCTCACCGGTCACCAGCAGCACGCCCTGCCCGCCTGCAGGAGGTACAGTACCGACAGTAATGGTGCGGATTTCTGCCGTGCCGGTGTCTTCTGCACGGCCAAGCCAGATTTCCTGCGATGGCGCATTGCGGCGAGCAGCAATGAACATGGCTTCGAGCATGGAGCCAGCACCGGCCAGCGCGCGAGCGTCGGTCCGACTGTTGCAGATTGCAATCCCGCCAGCGGCAAGCGTGCCTGCAGCAAGACCATGTCCCACCAGCAACATGCGGTTGGCGTTTTCGAACTGACCACCCGACTGAACGTCGAAGGCGAAGATAGGGGCTGTCAGATTGCCCGGAATGTTGCTCATGGCGTTTTCCCGTTCTTGGGTTCAGCCTTGTCGTCAGAGACAGGCACAAGGTCGCCGTCGAGAACCAAACGGGTCTCATAGGCACTGTTGGGGTCAATAGCCCTGCCCTCTTCCGGCCAATCGGGCTGGCCACCGGGCATGGGTACGCTGCGGCCACGGACTGGCCTGTAAAGTTGGGTCATACTGTCCTCACGGGGCTTATAGGCCGGATGTGACACCGGCAGTGGTGACGCGGACTTCCCGTAGTGAGGGAAGAAGCTCAGGGGCGAAATGTGCGGAAAGCGTTGCAAGCTGTATCTTGGCGTAGGAGTCAGCGGGCAGCTTGGCGTAAAGCGAACGAATAGGCTCAGGCAGCCCGCCGTCCGTCATTTGGTAGTCGTCGTCTCGGACTTCGCAGTGCATGCGAATGGTGATCCGCTGCCAGCGCAGGCCAAGCTGTGGCACGGCAAACGACTGGTATTCTGTCTTGATGATCCGTTTGACAACGGTGCGCCAAAGCCCACCGGATTGGCTTCGCTCCAGAAGGCGCCGAACCTGAGAGCAGAGCGCGGCCAGCACGAGGCGTGCTTTCGGATCCTCCGCAATCATCGCGTCGGCGATGGTTTCGCCGTCGTCGTCGCTCGACACCGCGAGTTCAGCGACGATATCAAGGACGGCGTCTGCTTCGGTGTCATCGGCCGCTGCCATTGGTCCGCGAAGCGATACGCCGCTTTCGGTGGTGTATAGCGCAATGACAGGGGTAAACGGTGCATCGCCGTCCAAATCCTCAAGAGGCACCGCCCGGCTGTCATACACACGCTTACCGGCCAGTGTTGGATAAGCCGCCTCGCCCCTTGTTGCAGCCGTTGGGCATAGTACCTCAACTGCGGCAAGCCTCATGGCTTCTGCTGCAAGCATTGCACTATCCCTTTTTCAAGAAGAACGCTTGGCGGATCGAACCATCAAGGCGCATCGCAACGATGCTGTACGTCTTGCCAACCGTCAGAACAGCATCACCCCGACGCGGCATATACGGCCAGTCCCCGACATGAGCAGTCAGGACTGCATCATAGGAAACTGTGCCATTCACCACTCCGGGGTCGGCAGGTAGGTGCCGGGTTATCCGGTCGGCAGGCGGCTCCAGATCGATTGTGCCCATGAACTCAAAAAGTGGCCGGGTTACATCGTTCAAAGCGCCATGGTTGACCGACTGCCCGCTCTTTTTAGGCTGCAACCAGCATATGGTAACATCGAAAACGGAGGCGCAAGCCTCATCGAGTTGCGCCTCCGCGTTTCCCCAATCCATGGATCAGGAAGCCGTGAGGGTAGCGAGGTCGGCCTCTGCCTTCAAAAGCAGGTTTTCAGCTGCCTGCTTGGCTTCCTTCTTCTCGCCTGCGGCAACAACCTTAACCTTCGCATCGTTGACGGCCTTGACGGCTGCCTTGATAGAGGAGACTGCGGCGTCGGAAGCTGTGGCGCGCTGTTCAGCAGCAGCGGCAGCAGCCTTTGCCTCCTGGACTGCGGCGTCGGAAGCTGTGGCGTCGATCACGGTTGCCCCTTCGGTTTCGCTAAAAGGCGATCCCGTGACAAAAAGCGCACCAGCGGCTTCGGCTTCACTGGCAATCAGTGAATCCAGTTCGCCAGCCCATCCGCGAGGATAGGTGATCTTGCCGTCCGTGGGGTGATTGAACTCAAAGCTTCGAATGAAACGGTGAAACATGACTGTCGCTCCTTAGTTGGCTTTGAGTTTGACGAGCACTTCGGGCCGCGTGCAGATCGGCAGCACGTTGGACTCCGTGTGGATGTCCAAACCCTTGTTGTGCTTCAACCGTTCAGTCGACACGAACACCTTGTCACCTGGGCGCGGACGGGTGTTCGCATCGGCGATGGTGTCTGGCGGCGCGATGTAGCGCTTGAACAACTGCGTACCGAGCGGAAGCAGAATAGCTTCATCAGCGGCAACGGCTGGTCGAGCAACAAAGGTGCCGTCCGGGCGACGATAGGAGAACTCTTCGTCAATCCGCTCCAGCTTCATGCCTGCGAATGTGAAGGTATCTTCCACGTCATCACGGGACGGGTTTGCCGTTGCACCTGCATAGTTTTTCAGGTTTTCGCGCACATACTGATGTGACACGTACTTGTCGAAGAAGGTGCCGCCAGCCAGCACAACAGCACCACGGGTCGCAGCCCCTCGCAGGTTCTTGCGAAGAATAGACTTCGCTTCGCGGTTCTTGGCCGCAACGTCGGTGCCGGATGTATCCAAGGCGAAGTTTACGACGTTAGCCGTCAGATCGAACTTGTTGTACAAATTGACAATCAACTTGCCTTCGGCGTCGATAACCAAGCCATTCAAGGCACCCCAATCAAGATGGTGGTGCGTGGCATCATGCTTGGAACGAAGGTTCTGCAGTTTGTCGTTCATGACCGACTGCAGCGTTTCAAACACGTAGTCTTCACCGAACGCCATGATGTTCTGCAGATCGGACGGACGGATGGCGTCATCCAGCGGGAAATGCGGGATGTCGATAGTGACGCCGCGCAGATCGTTGCTCATATTGAGGTTGTTCTCACCGCCGCGCTCACGAGCGGGGATGATGGTGATTTCCCCGTCGGTGATAGCAAGACGCACGTAGGTGGTGGCAATGGGCGTATCCGTGAAGATACCCAACTGCGCAGGCCGTCCGGTGCGGTACGGAGGGATGTTGATGCTTTCTGTCAGGCGGCTATCGGCAAACTCGGGCGCCTGCAAAAGGTCGAGAACTGTTGACATCGTGGATCAAACTCCGTTGCGCGCGACAATGCCGCGATTTTCAAGTGCAGCGATGGCTGCGGATTGCTGGGTAGGCGTCACGCCAGCGGGCCAGATCAGCGCCTGCAGAACGACCTGCGCGCGGCGCTTGAGGTTCACGACGAGCTGATCAGCGCTTGTGGCGTCGGCAAACTGCAGGATGATCGCAGCAGCGGTCTGGGTGCCGTCGGTCGCTGCCGGGGCCAGCGGCTTGAACTTTCCGGTGGCTGTGACCTGTCCCAGCACCGTACCGACCAGCACCTTGCCGGAGCCAGAGGCCAGCACATCATCATCACGCGAGTAGCGGTTCTCGCCCTCGTCTTTGACGACATCAGAGGCCGTCTTGTAAGCGTAGGTTTCCATTGTCTGTCTTTGCTCCAATGAACGGGGATGGGGTTAGCTGATGCCGTGGCGGCGCTTCATGTCCGCAACGATGTCAACACGAGCTGTCGGGGCTGGCTTGCCGCCAGTGGGTGTCACCAAGCGCGATGCTTCAAGCCGCGCACGCTCGTAGTCGTTTGTCGGGGGTTGAGTTGTATCGGTGGCAGCAGCTGGCGCAGCGGCCAGTGTCACCTTTGCATCGTCAACGCTCATTCCAGTGTTGAACAGGTGTTCGGCCAGCGTCTCGCGGCCCTTGGCTTCGTCCAGCGCCATAATGGACGTGCGGCGCTCCAGCGCGGCTGTTACTGCTGTGGTAGCCGAGGCTTTCGCCGTTTCGAGGTCAGTTTTCAGCTGGGCATTTTCGGCGGCAAGCTGATCCGCACGTTCTTTATCCGTCATGACAATTTCCTGTTTTGAGCGGGTTGTGGCGGCATGAGCTGCCGTTGCAGTCGCGGCCACTCCGGGCTCTGACCAGTCTTTCCGCTTCGCCAATGCAACAAGCTTTTTGGGCGCGTGAGCAAAGGTGCGGTAGTCGAACGCAGCGACCGGAGCCGCTTTTGTCTCTGTGGTGTCGTCGGCAAAACCTTGATCAACTGCCTCTTCCGGGGTCAACCAACGCTCTTCCTTCATGATCGTGCGGCACTCGTCCGCCGACTTACCGGACTTGGCGGCGTAGACGCGTGAATAAGCCGTCGCCAGCGCTTCAAGGCCCTCGATGGTCTTGGACAGATCCGATGACGTGCCGAACGTGTATGTGCTCGGGTCATGAATCATCATGATCGCGCCGGCTGACATCGTGACGGTCTCACCGGCCATCGCGATCAACGAAGCAGCAGAGGCGGCAATGCCTTCAACAACAACGTTCGTCGTGCCGATACGGGCAGTGAGCATCGCGTGAATAGCAGCGCCGTCCGTGGCAATGCCGCCGGGCGAGTTGATGTGAACGGTCAGTTCGGCGTCGTCCTCGATTTGACCGAGCGCAAGAACCACGTCGGACGCTGTAAACCCATCGTCGAAATAATAGTCGCCGACATAGCCGGTAAGCCGAAGCCTGCCGTCTTCAAGAATTGCAGCCATGTTTAAGTATCCTCAGATGAACCGGAAGCGCTTTGCGAACCGGGTTCGTGGGGCGGTAGGATTGGTTTTAAGCGCGCACTCCGCGCCGAGCTTGGACAGTTCAGCATCGAGGTCCGCCATGCTGCTAGACGCTATCTTCAAGCGTCGATGCGTGACCGGCGAGCGGATCTCTGTTTCCTCAATCTGCTCACCGGCCAGCCGCTTAAGCTTGACCGCGTACAGCGCCTGCCAAAGCGCACACGGATCCTCGGCGTCTACGTCCAGGCCGTTCACTTTCACGAAGACTGGCATCAAACCACCTGCGGGGTTGGGACCGGTTCGTCATCATCGTCAGCGCTTGCCGGATCGCTTGGCATATTGCGCATGAACGGGGACGGCATTCCGGCGTTGATGTAGCGCTTGTGTTCGATCTCGCGCTGCTGAAACACTTCATCGGCATCCAAGCCCAGATCTGCACATTCCTGCGCAAGCGTCGTCGTTCCGTTGCTGATGCGCTCGGTCGCTGCCTTGGCAGCCTTGCCATCGTCAGCAGTTGGCTTGGCCGGTCCCTGCCACAATGCCCAGCAGACGCGGTCACGGTTGGCGTCGAACGCCTCGTAACCGCCTTTGAAGGGGATGCGACCCTCGCCGATCTCTTCGTCCAGCCAGCTTTCGTAAGGCATCTGGTAATGCGGCGCTGCGATCCGCTCACGGCGGCGAAGCACAACAGGCCAAAGCGACGATGTTTCCATTCGCACCGATGAGTATGTCGCCTGCGAATAGTTCATTGTCAGCCCGCCGAACGTAATGCCCAACGCCCGCGCCATGTCTCGAGACAAGCTGTCTGCAAATGGCAGATACTCGCCTCCGGGCACCTTCACGGACTCGAATGACAGCTTTTCGCCGGGCGCGAAATGCGAAACCGTCGGATCACCATTAACGCTGATGCTGGACTCCGCTGCGGCATTTAGCGAGCCCGAGAAGTAATTCAGAAACTCAGTCGCCAGCGGCGAGGCCCCGTCAATTGCCGACAATGCCTCTAGCGCTTCGAAAGCGTCCGCGCTCGGCTTCTCGCTGGTCAAGCAGATAGCGTAGATCGTTTGAAGCACCGCCATTTGCAGCGTGGCGTCGTCCAGGATTTCATGCTGAATGTGTTTGCGAAACGTCGGCGCCAGCAAGGAAATGCCGCGAACGTCTGTTGCATCCATCGGATCGAAAGCGTGAAGCACCAGCGACCGTCCACGAGCGTCGCGCGCTGCGTAATCGGCGGTAACGTTCACACCGGACTCACGCGTGTTGAACCGGTAGTGTGTCGCCCGCCCGTTCTCATCGTGAAATACGCCCTGATAAAGCCCTTCCGTTTCCCGCGTCTCCTGTGACAGCCGGTGTGGTGGCACCATGAGCATTTTCGTGCCTGTGGTGATGCCGTAGCGCCGTCGTTGCGCCTGGCTCATGTAGGATAGAACGCCCGTGCTTTCACCGTATGCGATGAACCAACGGATACCGATATCCGCCATTTGCGGAATAGTCAGCTTGCCGCGCAGGTCGCATTCAGCCGGGTTCCACGCATACATTTTCCAGCGGCGCTTGATCAGGTTGATCAGGTCGGCGCGCTCTTTATCGTCGTAGCCAAGCCCAGTCAGGTCCGGCTGCGGGTTGAGCGTCAGTTCCGTGCCAACCGTATCAGCGATGATCTGGTCGCAAGCGCCTTTCAATCGCCCGCTATTCTGGATTAGGTCCATGGCCAGAGCCGCCGACCGGTCCCACGCTTGGCGAATATCGTCGCGATGCTCCCGAAGGAACGCCGGTCGCGACTGGATCACACCGGACCGCGTGTCGCGCAGGTAGGAGGATGTGGCACGCTGGACACCGCCCGAAGGCTGAATGGCTGCCGGGATAGACTGGCTCCCGGCCTTTCTCCGCACCTTCGGTTTGGTTATCATCGTCGTCTCTTCCATCTGTTTTCCGGTTGTGCCACGGGTTGCAAGACTTCATCCGGCTCGGCCATTGCGCCCTGCGTATCTTGGATGCTTTCGATAGCCGCCGGTGGCAAAGCTGGCGCCAGTTCTGCCCTCAATGCAGCCCATTCTGCGGGCCTCTTGCGTGATAGCCCCAGGTGTTCAGCCATGGCCATCGCGTAAATTCGGCAGTCAAGAAAGTGGTTGTCCTGCCGCCGTGGTATCCACTCTTCGTGCAGCTTGCCTTTGACGAGCTTTTGC
This sequence comes from Rhizobium sp. CFBP 8762, assembly GCF_014841565.1. GTDB lineage: Bacteria > Pseudomonadota > Alphaproteobacteria > Rhizobiales > Rhizobiaceae > CFBP-8762. The sequence goes on along the minus strand of NZ_JACYUD010000005.1, from coordinate 261,866 downwards.
GAAAAGTATTCCGCCGTCAGTTGCTGAAAGTATTCTTCCCCAAGCCAGTCGCCAAAGTGGCAGTAGCCGGGAGGGTCTACCGGTTCACCGGCAGCGATACCGGTTTTATGCAGGTTGCCGTAGAACTCAGCTTTCAGCGCCCAAGTGCCGACCGGCCACGACATGATCGAGCCATGACGCTTGCGCTTGCCGCGCTTGTTGACGGACATCTTCTTAGGTGGCGTAATCGCTGGAATACCACGACCAGCCTGCCCCTTAACTGCGTATGTATTCGGGTGGCGACGGCACCACTCGTAAACGTGGTTGGTGCGAAAGCCGCTGTCCACGGCCAATGCTTCCACCTTACGCAGGACCCCGTATTCGTCGGCGTACTCGTCACCCAGCGCCGCTTCCAAGAGCGTCCACGCGCCAGTTTGGACATTGTCTGTCGGCCCTTCCAGCAGTTCGGCTCGCACTGTCCAGCTTTGCCGGTCCTGCCCAAACACCACCACCTCCAGCCAGATGCCGTAGGTCTGCACGTCAGCGCCTGCGACAAGCAGCAATCCGCCTTCCGGTATCATGCGTTCTGGATAGACCTCACGGCGCTCCAAGAGCCGCACATGGTCCGGCGCATCGCCCTTCATCGCGTAGGGAAGCGCCAGCACAAGGTTGTGGTAATCCTTGGCACCCGCCTCGCCCTTGCCTTCCATGTTCATCGCGTCTTCGGCAATGTCGCCGTAGGACATCATCAGGGACATGAACGCATCGACGTGGAAGCCTGGGTGTCGATCTGGGCCCGTGAAGGTTGGGATGAACCGGCCCTCTCGTACCGCCTGCACCCGCTCCATTTCCGAAATCTCGTGGTCGCAGTTGATGCACCGCATCGTCGTCTTGTGCGGGTGTTCGCGATTGATGTTCAGGTTCTCGTTTTTCTGTACCTGCTCGTATTGGCATTCCGGACAAGCGATGTGCCAGAACCGCTGGTCAGAGCGGCGAAACGACCGGTCAATTCGGCAATGGCCGGGATCATCACCCAGCGCGTCGCCGCTATCGAGTTCCGGGGTCGATAACTCCAAAATTTTGTAACTGCGTTGCCGGCGGAACGCTGTGAAGCGACCGAAGAACAGCGTCTCGGGATCGGCACCGTTCGGCAGTTCTTTCCATTTGGACACTTCGTCTTTGATACCGAACCGGCACGTCTTGGCCGAAAGGTCCATGACCGTGTTCGCGTTGGCCAGATAAATGGCGCCGCCGGGAAACTTCTTCTCGTATGTGGTTGACCCAACACCCGACCGGCTGGTCGATGGTGCAATGATCCGCTTGCCTGTCTTTTTCTGCCAAGCGTCAATCATCGGCTGCATCTTGCCGCTGTTGATGTCCTGCAGCGCGTCGATACCCGGAACGCCGTACAAGGCGTTGTCTGGGCATGTCTCAGCGAGGTACAGTGTCCACGCCAACGCCAGAATAGACACGCCCGTCTGTTGCGCTTTGCGCACCGTGACGAGGTTACTCGGATGCTCCTGGCTCAGGCACTCAGCGATTTCCACCAGATACGGCGCGTCCTGTGGCGACCAGAACTCGCCCTTCTTCGGGCCGTCAACCAGAATGATGTTTTCCGTCAACCAGCGGGCGAACGGCGTCGGCGCAGCAGGGCGAATTGCACTGGCTAACCGGCTCGACACAAACCGTATCGCACCGGGGTGTGCATTCATCCGAGATCATCCTCTAATAGCGCATCAGTGCGCGGCGATGCACCGGCCAGAGCCTGCAAAGCGTCTGCAATCTCGTTGCCCATTTCGAAAGCGATCTGGCGCAGAAGAACGCGCGCGCCATGCACGCCCTCTTTAGAAACAGCCACTGCCAGATCATCCGCCCGGTTTGGCAACCGCTTCAAAACAGACTGGATCTGCACGCCGCTTTGATCCGCGCTCTCGCTGACCATGTCTTTACGAAGCAGGTTGCCGGCGTCTTCCTGCTGACGCATTCGCTCACGACGAACAGCGAGCCATTCCTTTGTACGTCGAGCTTCCCCGAATGTTTCGGCGTCGTCAATGTCAGTCTGCTTGCCAGCGGTCCTACCGGCACCGGGCACTCTAGGCTGCACCGCCGCCTTCACTTTCGCAGGGTTGGTGAACCTCTGCCTGTGCGCGTCGTAGTGACTGACCGATACACGAAGCACCTGCCCTTTCGTTCCAAACTCCACCGGCGTTTCAGGCCGGTCTTCAAGCAATTTCTTTACAGCCTTTGATGCTGCCTGCTTCGACACACCATCGCGTTCTGCGATCTGTGAAATGGAGTACATGACCACCGTTTCCTCAGTCATGCAGCCACCTTTCTATGCGCCGTCGTCAACCTGCAAAGCGTCAACCCACGTCAACCGCGTCAACCCAATTTTCCGGACTGCAAAACTGACAGGATTTCGGGCTCGTCCCGACCCGCCAAGGCCCATCGCTAATGTACGGTCCCTTGATGGAGGGGGGGTGTATGAGGGGTCGCTAAGGTAATGAACACCTAATGATACCCCTTTTTTATGAGCAGTATCTTGCATAGAAGAACCATATAAAGGACCTATCGATGCATCTGCCGCCCAACTTATTGAGCACCATCTGATTGTCTCGACAGCCCCGCTAGTGGTCTGCCCCCGCTGGTGAACGCGATGTTGTCGGCCCTAGCGCTACCTTCTCACTGGATTGGGTGGTGCGCCTGTACGGTTGTTGTCGGCTGGCGGGCAGCACGTAGCCGTAGACATCTGCCAGTAGCCCCGACCACCCATGGTCCAACACAATCGTCCCCAATAGGATGCAAGCCACACCCACTCACCGGAACTCATCTGCGTGGGAAAATACGCGTAATACCTACGCCACTTCTCCATGTCGTCGTACTTTTGCTTTGTCGTCTTCCCAGACCATTTCATCACGATCCTCCACGCTGTCGCATGTGCGCCTCTAATCCGCCCTACCGATGCAGCAGCCTCTCCACCTCATGAAGGACACGAGGCGCGAGGTATTCCTCTAGCAGCTCTGCCATGACCTGCAGGTATACGTCTGGGTTGTTCGTTATAGCGTGCGCAGGGTTCGGGCCGAATAGCTCTCGAATTGCGTTGTTGCGCTTGCTCTCATTGTTAAAGCCCCCGGTGTTCACGAACACACCCGCATGGCTGCTTTTCATCTGAGCAAGGAAGGCGCTCTTGTATGAGCCTCGCCCTCTTACCCGCACACCCTTTGACGTCTGGGTAGCGCCAAGCTTGTAGAGCGGTATCCATCCAGACTTGACGATAATGTCTTGTGTGGTTCCACCAGCATTAAAGGCCGCTGTGGTGCGTTTGCGTATCTCACGCTGTGGCAGTTCGGTATGTTCGGCGTTGCGCTTCACGATGCGTGTGCGGGCCATAGAGCGCATACGTGTCATAGCCCGAGCCATTGCCTTGGCCTTGATCTCACCGGGTATGCGCTTCATAGCGCGGCTGAGGCTTTCGAACTCGCTGGCGTCGATCCTGACTTCCATTGACATGGGTCCAAATCCTTTAACGCCGTGTTGTTTTGGTTATCGTACGTACAATAATTATTAAATGTATGTACGTTTATTGTTGCGCCACCGTCGTATTTAATGTACATACAATAACATGAAGATCATCTGGGACGAACCGAAGCGACTGACCAACCTTGCAAAGCACGGTTTCGACTTCGCTGACCTGACACTTGAGTTCTTCCGGGACGCTTCGGTTACCACGGCAAAGGCCGACCGCTTCATCGCAATTGGTGAACTGCACGGTCAGCAAGTTATCGCAGTGATCTTTCGTCCATTGGGCTCGCAGGCTTTATCAGTGATCTCTATGCGCCCGGCAAACCAAAAGGAAAGGAACCGGTAATGGCTATCAAGTTTTCATCCAAACGGCCCTTGACCGACGAAGAAGAAGCAGAAATTCAGCAGATGATTGCATCCGACCCTGATAACCCCGAGCTTACAGACGAGCAGATTGCCAGCTTGAAGCCGTTTCGTGAGGTGTTCCCCGATCTGGCTGCAAGCATTGACAGCGAACTAGCACGGCGCGGACGTCCTAAGCTGGATCAAACAAAGAAGCCTGTTACCATACGGCTTGATCCTGATTTGGTCGATCACTACCGGGCAACCGGTAGAGGCTGGCAGTCACGCATGAATGATGATCTGCGCAAGGCTGCTGGGTTGTGAGCGAGGGCGATTAAACCCCCGCTCTGTCAACTGGCCGCGTTAGCAGCCTCGTCCAGGGTCGATAAATACGTGGCCGTCGGTTTCCAGCGAAGCAAGGTAGACCGGCTTGAGCACGCTGATACTTCGGAAGGCAACAGGCTTGACCGCATCGGGCGAATTGCAAACCTTGGCATGTTCGGGGACGGTAACAGCGTGCAAGTCGAACAGGATGTGTTCGGTCTGGTGCGGACTTACCGCGTAGACGCTGGAGTGATCATACCGGGGCATTGCGCTGGCTGGTGACATAAAGAGTGCAGCGCCAAGCAGCGCCAGACCCATGAAGAAGAAACTTCGGATCGTTTTCATGCGACTTCCTTTCTGTGGTTGGTGATTTCAATGTGATGCACACACCCAAAACAGCCACGGCTCACTGCCGTTAAGCCTGAAATGGTTGCGGGCGCACCGGGTGGTGCCGGTAGTCTCGGAAGCTGCGGGGATACGCCAGTGGATTGGCATGGCTACACCCCGGCTTCGAACACATGCTCCGTCAGGTCTTCAACACGAGCATCACGCCAAGTTGTCGGCGTCTTGGCGTATCGTGACGGGCCAAGAAAATCGGTGTGGTATGTGGCTTCCTGCACTTGCAACACCACAGTGCCATCAGGTGCGGCACGGTAGCGTCGCTTGCCGGTCAACTTGATCATCGGGTGCCTCGCGTTGATTGATCCCGCCTGCCCACTTCATCAGCCTCATATGCCCCTGTCAGGGATTGCGGCGCTGATAGCCAGCGATCTGGCACGAGTGAAAGCCTTGTCATCCGGTCGCGGGTTGGGCCGGTGGAAGAATGCCGCAATTTGGTAAAGCTGGTGCCTGCCTACAGGCTTACGGATTGAGATGTCCCAAACCCCCATGAGGGGGTAACCGATGATGACGAAGCAATACCGGCTGCAATCGGCGGATCGGCCTCGACGCAGTTGCGAGCGCGAAGGGTGGCACAGATAAGCTTGGTGATTTGCTCGCCCGTCATACGCCACCTGATCTGGTCTATGGCCTCGCCCATGGTCAGCTTGGCAACGCTTTTGATACCCAACGACCGGCACACGTTGTGCAATTCCTCACGCCAGAGAACGTGAATGGCATCGTGTGGCAGACACCTTGCCGGCTTATTCCACCCACTGACCTCGTGCCATTCTGTGCCACAATCAACATACCCGGACCTTTCAGCCTTAGGGTAAACCCATGTGACCGCGCCTCGCGCCTTATCTGGAGGATAGAAGCCGCTGCCAGTATTGCTTAGAAACTTCTCGTGCAATGCGGCATACACGAAAGACGTGACCTGCCGCATCGCCTTGACCTGATCTGGCAGCCGGTCCAACTTGTCTTTGGCGCTCTTGATCTCAACTGCGGCAATGCGATCCTCACCCACTGCCAGCACATCAATGCGATTGCCAAACGACTCGGCGTTGATCTCGTGGATGATCCGGCATCCGGGGATCATGGCGCGCAGGCGTTCAACAACAGCAATGCGTATCTCAGCCTCAGCGTTGGACCTGTAAGCTGGCATTGCACTCTCCTGAAACGACAAAGCCGCCCTGCGGTTAACAGGACGGCTCATATTTTACCGTTGGCCGCGTTCGTAGCGCGGTAACGACATACCCAGACTTCACCTAGTTGCTGGCTTCTCGTGACGGGTCCAGCACCCGGACTGCATTTCTTTAAGGTCGCCGCAATTCTGACTGCCCGAAGGCCCGACCCCGGTGCGCCGTCGCGCGGTGGCTTGCATGTCCGGTATTTGGACGATTGTTGTATCAGAACGGGCCGGGCTTGATACCGGCTGTGGCAAGGGGCGGCCGCCCTCAATCTTCACTCCAGTCCACATTAGCGTCCCGGTTCGATACACTGGCGGGTGTAGATGGCCGCCTCGATAGCCGCTTGCGTGTCCTTCCACGCCGCCGTTCTGATCTCTTTCGCCCTACCGGGCGATCTGCTCACCTTGCGCCTTGGCCTTCTGCTCGCGGCGTAGGTGTCTCTGGCTGATTGTGCCGCACCCGGATTACCGGGGGTTCGATTACTCTCCAGCGTGGGAGAGAAGTGTCGATCTGCGGCCTAGCGTCCGGCTGGCGCCAGTTCTTGACGCAACTTTCGGACGTTACCGTTTGTGATTGCGTTTCTCTCTCATTTTCGGACACGGCGCAATCCACCCCATCAAGCCGTACAGTGGCCTTTCGGTTTAGCGTGTCCGCAATCCCCTGGCACACATGGGTTACAGCCCGGCGCAAAGTTCTTTCGTTCATGTCATTTTCTTCTGCAAATGCCGATATTTTCATGCCTTTGCGCACCTTCACCCATGACCAGGCGTAAATCAGCTCGCGATCTGCCTTGTCAGGTAGGGCATTAATCCACGCCCATACCTGTTCCATTCGGTCGATAGCGGCCCCTGTGGCGCGTTTCTTGATCCGGGTGACCTTGGATAGCTCCAACTCGTCATATCGCTTCACAGCCTCCGGCATTCCGTTACCGAACTCTTTCGGCCCCTTCACACCCGGCAACAGCCGCGACGTATCTGCCATTTCAATGATGCGGTCTTCGACGGTTCTGGCGGTCCAGTCCTGAAATTTCATGCTGCATCCTCAATCATGTCGAGCAAATCGCTCTGCACTGGTTTGGAAAACTTGGTGGTAATCAACACCTGCAAGACGTGGCTGTTGGGTATGCCGAAATTTGCGGCTTTGACATTGCGGCGAAGCCTGCCCAGATCGATAGAGTTGAACTCATCAACCAGCGTGCGGCGCTTTTCCAAGCCGGGGTTCGTAACAATCAGCCGGGAAACGGCTTTAATCATATCGGCATACAGTTCTCGGGCGTTTGCCTTTGTGCCGGTCATCAACATGAAGACAAGGCGCAAGTGCCCTTCCCCGTATTCCTCGCCAATTTCGCGCACCGTACGCTTGCAGTAACATTCGAAGGGTCTACGGCTCGCCGGACTATGCTCATGCGCGTCCAGCAGCCTTACAGAGCATTCTCTGGCAATCTTGTGGATGTTGACCCGGTGCCTCAACGTTACGCCTCTCCCCGCGCTGCTTTTTCTGCGAGATAGACAGCGGGATCGATGCGCCGGACCTCGGATGCTGCACCGAACGTACCAAGCTTGTTATCGCGATACGCGCGCTGCGCATTCGGGTCGAATTTGGCCGAGTTGCCGCGGCGAATCCATCCGGGGGCCTTGGCTGCCGCCAGCTTCATTTTGCGACTGACTTTCGAGACTTTCGCCGCTGCTTTGGCTCCCCGGCGCTTGCCATCGCGCGGGTTTGCTTTTGGCGGTTCCGGCGTTGCCTTCATTTTCTTGCCGCGCTTGCGCACCTTGGCCTGCTTCGGAATACGATGTTCGCCGGCCAATTCATCCAGCGCCGCCCATGCCTGCGCATTGGTATCGAACGGACCGCCAACGGCGAAACCGTCAGCGTCCGATACCTGATAATGCCCATCATCGGTCTGGGTTACGGTCAAAGCTTGTTCTGTCATTTCCATGGCCTCCACAGGAAACAGAAAATTGCGTAGGCGGGCAGCACAAAGAGCCACATCACCAGCAGGCACATCATCAGAAATCCGCTCAACTGGCTCATGACTTACCCTCCTTTCGATGCTGCCGGACGCTAACCGGATGCTTTCCAGTTGGTATCAAACGCTTCTTGCGCACCTCGACAATCGGCCACCGCGACGTGTCTTGAAGCAGCTTGCGCTCCATGGCGCGAATTTGCTCGTCGGTCAGTTCGGTATCGTTCATGCTGCACCTCTCGTTCGTATGCTTCCGAACTGTGGGCGTATGACAACCGCCGGAGTGGTATAGACACGGTCTATCTCAGGCATGAGCCGAACAATGATCGGAGTTATGTCAATGATACGGGCAGTCGTGCGATTGTCAGCCCAAACAAACAAGTCGAGTTGCTCACTCATGCAGCAAGCCTCCGCAAATCTTCGGGCGTCATTCGTCGCTCACGCAAGAGCTTCAACGCTTCTCGGTGGCGGGTACGGTCAGGAATGTGTGCATTTATCCAGCGGGAAAAAGCGGCTTCATCATCAGGGATAGATTCGTTTCTCGTGCGCACATGCGTATACGTACCCTCACTACCTTCAGAGCAAGACCCCTTGTTCCCATGTTCATCTTCCCATGTTCTCTTCATATGTTTACCCGCCATTTGTGTCGGTTCATGACCCGCCATTTTTGTCGGTTCGTGATCCGCCATTTTTGTCGGTTCGTGGTGTGAGTGATCCGCCATTTTTGTCGGGTCACTTAATCGGCCATGATGGTACCGACGCTCTTCTCTTTCCTCTGTTCTCCGTTCCTTGAGTGTGGTTGAATAATCAAGAATATGATTGACCTTTGAGACAGGCGCACAAATCCGATAGAAGTTCGTTGTTGTGCGTCCGCGCCGCAATACGAACAGCCATTGAGAAGCAACAATCCTCGGAATGGTTCGCTCAACAGTGCGCACGCTGATACCAATTTCATCGGCAATGAATTGATGCGACGGGTCACATCGACCAGTGTCACAGTTCAGACAATCAAGAATCAGGAGAAGGATAGCCTTTGCCGTCCTGTTCATGCGAGAATCGCGGTCCTTTCGGATCCACGTTGAAAACTCTTTTTTGGCCTGCCAAAATTCCGAATGGCATAGATCGTATGCTTTGCGAAAATCTTCAGGCCACGCTTGTTTATCGCGTGGCATAGCTTTCAGATGGCCCGCCAATTCCCTTGGCAAGGTTGGCATCAAGTAGAAGCCGTTTGCCTGGATCATGCAGCGGCCCTCTCTTCCACTTCATCGTCATAGGCGGCGGCTGTGATGCTCCAGAAACTGCCATTGCGCTCAATGTCAATTGATGCGGGCCTGACAAGCTCGCCGCGCCTCGCGTAGGCCTCTTCAAGGGTTTCAGGGGCAGGCAAGTCACCGAGCAACATTGCCCATAAGTCGCGCCACCAGCGGGTGCTAAGATGCTTGTGCCAAACGCGGATAATTGCTTCACCTCCAAGCCCAACTGAAAGCATACATGATAACCCGCCAGTCGACGGTTTCCGGTAAGCATGCAAAGCAATCGACTCCACAGACAGCCCCCGAAAGCCGCGAACCTCTGTCAGTGCAGTCACTGCTGCTTGCTCAGGACCCCAGTTAATCGACCCGTATTCAAGCTGCTCAGCGGTAACGGCTTTCCGCGCTTTCAGGACACGCTCACAGTGAAGGCACGTATGCGCTTGAACGTGATTGTAAGTTGTGCATGCCGGGCATGGGCGCCAAGGTGCAATCCCTCCAAGCGGCTGCCCTGATTTGTCGAAATGAGGATCATGAACCGGACCAAAAGTTTTTACGTTGCCCGCAAAGTCCAACACTAAGCAGTCGGACTTGCCTTCGTATGGGCGTGTGCCGCGTCCGACAGATTGCGTGTGAATAATTGGCGACATCGTTGGGCGGCACGATGCTATCAAGTCGATGTCGGGGACATCAAAGCCCGTTAGCGCCGCTTGAACTGTCACCGCAACGCGGGTTCTCCCCTGCTTATAGGATTTGACGGAGGCCTCTCTATCTGCCTGAGACATCGCGCCAATGATGAGCGATCCTCTAATGCCGTGACGCCTTAGCGATGCAACATACGCCTCAGCATGATCAACGGTGACAGCAAATATCAGCCCTTTCGACCGGTCTGCCAGCGCGGCAACAAAGATATCAATTTGAGCATCAACTTGATCAAGATTTGCCCGCACAAGCTGGCTTTGGTTATAATCGCCTGCGCTTTTGGAAACGCCTTTCGTTGTCATGCGAGCATCAGGCGCAACATATCGCACCGGGGCTAGAAATCCCCGCTGCACTAACTCATTCACACCGATTTCGAATGGCTGCGAGTTGAACCACGCCTTGCTACCAAAGATCGCTCCATCGGCAGTTCGGAAGGTGGTAGCACTCAACCCGACCCTAGATGTATCCCGCCCCCGTGGAAGTCCCGCAAACAGACGCGCAAACCAAGAGCCCTTGTGAAGCGGCATTTGGTGAGCTTCATCAACAATGATGTGATCGGGATCGAAATTAATGACGCCAGCGAGGCTCTGGGGTGTTCCAACAAGAATACGTGAGCCCAGTTCCTTTCTGCCCAGAGATGCACAGACAACTCCGATATCGGCTGATGGAAGCAGTCTGCGCAACGCCTTCTCGTTTTGTTCAGCGAGTTCCCTGGACGGCACAGTTACAACGATACGTTCATTGCCACGTACCGACAGACGATCAACGATGCCAGCTACTACCATGCTTTTACCTGCGCCGGTCGGAAGGCTGGCAACAGGGTTTTGTCCACTTTGGACAGCGGAAACAATTGCGCTGACCGCCGCTGTTTGATAGTCGCGAAGAGCCGTCATGTCGTACCTCTTTCGCGTGCAGACCGCTGCCGTTGTATCCTCTCCATGACCGCCAAAATCTGGGTGCCAAGTTCTAAGAGTGGGTCAGTCGCTGGATAGTCCGCGCCAGCCATTTCGCTTTTCAACAATTCAATGTCGTTTCGGACGCCCTCTAAGCGACGTCTGCTGGTGCCCAAAATCCACGAAAGGGATTGTTGTGCTTGCGCCCCAGCATCGCCGTTGCCAAGGGTGTGGATGGCGAGGTTCATTACCTCAATGGTGTCGTACAGGTGATCAAGATGATCTTCGGTAATCTTGATCATACCGTCACCTCGGCAGCCTTACTCAGCGTCGCAAGCAAAGTTTCCAGCACGTCCGTGCGTTCATGCAGATAGCTATATTCGTGGTCGGCGTAGACTTGTGAAATCCATCTCGCCTGAGCCCTGACCTCTGCCATATTGTAGGGCGCGTAAGACAGTATTTGAGCTTCAATCGCTTTTACATGATCAGAAGACGCCTGCGCTGCGGCCAATGCAGCAGTGTAACCGGCATCGTCATGTATCTTCTTGTTCGATGCCTTGATGGCATCTAGCTCGGCGCACTTTTCAGCGATCCTCGCTTGGCAACGTTCTACAGATTGCCTTTCGCGATCCGTGGCCGTTGACGAATTGAAATCCACACGTAAACGCAGCCGATTGAGATAATATGCCTCGATGGCTTCTTTTGAGCCTTTGTAGATTGGTGTGCGTGTTGATACGCCATTTTGATCTGCGGCGCCTACTAGCGTTGCAACCTCTACATGTTCAATCCAAGTGTCGCTTAGGGCCGGGTCATCCGCAAAAACCGCGAGGGCGTCCCAAGCATTGCAATCTGCTCTCCACGCCTCAGAATGCTTGTCGAATAGAGTTTGCAAGTGCGATGTGGTGAATACAGGACTTGCAAGCACACCGCCGACAACGGTGGTAGGGGCGACGGAAACAACAGCCATCAAGCCCAGTGCCTTTCTGCGGCTCATTACTGGATTTTTAAGAACTTCGATGTTATTGCAATAATCGTTCATTTTGGTTTCCTTCGCGGGATACTGAGAACCAAGCTCGGCAGAGGGTGCAACCTCTCCGGGCTTTCTCTTTGTCTGGCTCATGCTGCTGGCTCCATGAAAAACGCAATCAATTTGCCGCGTTCGGCAACCCAGCGTCCGCCAACTTTCTTGGCTGGTAGCTCGCCCTTTTCGAGCAAGGAAAATGTTACACGTTGGGTGCGGCCTATAATTTTCGCAATCTCAGCTCCACCCCAGATCAATTCAGTTTTTACGGTATCTGCCATTACTTACAGTCCCTTCGTAACCAGATGTTAACCACGGTGATCACCTAACCACCGTGGTTACTTGAAGTCAAGACCACAGTGGTGCATAACCTTGAGAAATTGTTAAGGAGATCGTTATGGCGAGAGAGGACCCTCAGCTTAAACTGAGACTCACTGAAGAGATGAAGCTCACGGTTACCGAGTCAGCGAGGCAAAATAACCGTTCCGTAAACGCCGAAATCGTGCAGCGTCTTGAACAATCGTTTCGTGGCCTACCTGAACTGCCTGAAGACCTAATGGATCGCATATCGGTCTACGCTCAGCGCCAAGGTAGAACGGCTGGAGAAGAAATTTTACGCCTTTTGGAGCGTGAATATCCCAAGCAGTGGGATATTGATGATCGCATGGAGCACATGGCTAACCTACTTGCTGCCTTGGCTTCCGGCAAATCAGACGGACGAATTAATCAATTCGTTATCGACATGCAGGACACTGTCCAAGGTATCGTAAGTGGCCGCGTCACTGGAGTGGATAGCGAAATACGCGACGAAGTTGCGTCACTCTGGTTTAGTTACCAGAACCGCTTGTCGGAAATTCAGTTCAAAGAGCAAGAGGATCAGTATGAACTGGATGAAGAAGAACAAAAAATGCAAACCCGAACAGGTAAAACCGAAAAATTTGCTGTACCGCGCCCACAAGACGCTGACTCTTATGAAGACGCTCACTTTTTAGCTCGCGTTTTACCTTCGCGTAGCCTTGAAGGCATAGCAGAAAGTATACGGTCAGGAGACTTGGAAGCTGCCGCAAAAATTATTCGTAACATGCCTCAGGACAAGCTCAGGGATCGAGTTAGGTTTGAGCAACTTCCAGAAGAAGCTCAATATCGTTTGCGGGGCGAAGAACCGCCGCAACCAAAAGGTTCTGATCCATTTAGCTTTACCGAGTAACAAATGTCCGTCCGTAAGCGCAAATGGACCACGCCCAAAGGCATCGAAAAGGAAGCTTGGGTTGTCGATTACGTCGATATGGCTGGCAAGCGCCGCCTGAAAACGTTTGAGCGTAAGAAGGATGCGTCCACATTTGCTGCTACGGCATCCGTCGAGGTCAGGGAAGGCGTTCACGTTGCCGACAGCGCCAGCGCTACGGTTGAAGCTGCGGGCAAGCTGTGGATGGCCAGCGCGAGGTCAACGGGCTTGGAGCGTGCGACCATTGCAGACTATGAGCGGCATTTGCGGCTGCACATCGTCCCATTAATTGGATCGGCAAAACTGTCATCGCTATCCATCGCAAAGATACGATCCTTCGAGGATGAACTGCGGGCTGCCGATCGATCCCCCGCTATGGTCAAAAAGGTGCTTGTCAGCCTGGGGACATTGATTGCTGATGCGCAAGAACGCGGGCTTGTTGCCCGCAATGTCGTGCGTGACATGAAAGGGCGGCGAGGATCCGGGGAAAGCCGTCAAGAGAAACGCCAGAAGGGGCGTCTAAAGGTTGGCGTAGACATTCCCACCAGAGACGAGGTCAAAGCTCTCCTCGGGTCGCTGACAGGTCGCTGGCGGGCCTTGATCATGACAGCAACATTTTGCGGGCTGCGAGCGTCCGAACTGCGCGGGTTGCGCTGGCAGGATGTGGATATGGACAAGCGTGAAATTCGCGTCCATCAACGCGCTGACAAGTTTAACGATATCGGCAGACCGAAATCCTTATCGGGTGAACGGACGATACCGGCACCGCCCATGGTCATTAACGCACTGCGCGAATGGAAACTTGCCTGCCCAAAGCGCGACACTGGAAAACTGGACGCCAAAGGCGAAAAGGTCATGGCGTTGGAGCTATGTTTCCCGAATGGCGTCGGCAACGTCGAGCAGTTGAATAACATCCTTCGGCGCGGATTGCATCCAGCATGGATCGCTGCGGGCGTGACCGTGGATACCGGAGAAGTGGATGAAAAGGGTCAACCGATCCTTGCGCCAAAATACACCGGCCTTCATGCGCTGCGCCACTGGTTCGCATCATGGTGCGTGAACCGGAAAGAAGACGGCGGTTTAGGCTTGCCGCCGAAAGTCGTTCAGGAACGCATGGGTCATTCGACAATCGCGCTTACGATGGACCGGTATTCTCACCTGTTCCCGAAAGGCGACGACACCGACGAAATGGCAGCCGCAGAGCGGGCCTTTCTCTCTTGACTGCAACATGAGCGCGACATGGATACAGCAAAGCCCTGCGTTGCAGGGCCTTGTAGCAGTTTCCTAATCTGGGGGCCGCGCGTTCGAATCGCGCCGGAATCACCAGTCTTTCACCCGTTATTGCGCCTGAATAGCTTTTTCAATGTCCTGCAGCGAGTGGCCCGTAAGATCCTTGTTGATTTCACCCACCAGAACCGCCGATAGCGATTTGTGATAATGCTTGCGCAGTTCACCGAGTGAACGGGGAGCGGCAATGACTACCAGCGACGCGATTTTTCCGTTCAGAACCTGTTTGTTCAGCTTGTCGGCCACGCCCGCGGCAAACGTATCTTCGTCCTGCTGGCTGTCGTCGGGGTTGGCGGATGAGCTCTGGTGACGGGCGCCGGCGCTTCGGTTGTTGGAGTCCACATCCGGCTCCGGCAATGCGCTCAGTTGCAGATTGCTTTCGTCTCCGCCATTGCGAAACAGGCGAAACGCCTCACCATCAACAACCGCGATAACCGTACCGTTTGGAATCTGCATAATCTTCTCCATGCCTGTATTTGTGGTTGAATGGCTTTCAACCGTCGTTGCCAAACCCGACAAAGACAGGAAAGGTTCCATTGTCGAGACTTGTTGCCCGTATGTTTGCCCTGTAGACGGAGGACAAGAACAATAATGGACAGACCATGGCACCGGGCACTTCTGACAGACGCAAACTGACCATTCTCGGCTCAACCGGCTCGATTGGCACCAATACGCTGGATGTGATTGCGCAGTTGGGCGGGCGGGAGCGCTTCGACATTCTCGCCCTGACTGGCAGCGGCAATGTCGAGCTCCTGGCCCGGCAAGCGCGCGATGTCGGTGCAAAACTCGCCGTAACGGCAGACGAAACCCTGTTTGCAGCGCTGAAAGACGCGCTCTCCGGCTCCGGTATCAACGTCGCCGCAGGCAAGTCCGGATTGATCGAAGCAGCGGACATGGATGCCGAATGGGTCATGGCGGCAATCGTTGGCACGCCGGGCCTTGCCCCCACCCTGACCGCCGCCCATCGCGGCGCAGATATTGCGCTTGCCAACAAGGAATGTCTGGTGTCGGCGGGTGATCTGTTCGTCAAGGCCGTGAGCGCGGGTGGTGGCAGACTGATCCCCGTTGACAGTGAACATAGCGCCATATTCCAGTCTCTGGAGCGCGATCAGCGCCACGCCGTCGAGCGCATC
Source organism: Rhizobium sp. CFBP 8762 (assembly GCF_014841565.1). GTDB lineage: Bacteria > Pseudomonadota > Alphaproteobacteria > Rhizobiales > Rhizobiaceae > CFBP-8762. The sequence goes on along the minus strand of NZ_JACYUD010000005.1, from coordinate 246,654 downwards.
ATTCTGACTGCGTCTGGTGGTCCCTTTCGTACGGCCACACTGGAGGACATGCGAAATGTAACCGTTGAAACGGCCCGCGCGCACCCGAACTGGTCCATGGGTCTGAAAATCTCCATTGGCAGCGCATCTATGTTCAACAAGGCGTTTGAGATGATCGAGGCCAGACATTTGTTCGATGTACGCCCGGAGCAGATAGAAGTCATCGTTCATCCGCAATCGATTATTCATTCCATGGTTGGCTACAGCGATGGCGCGGTAATGGCGCAACTTGGTGTGCCCGATATGCGCACCGCCATCGGCTATGCCCTGACGTATCCCCGTCGCACCGCGCTGGATGTCGAACGGCTGGATTTTGCCAAACTTGCCCGGCTGGATTTTGAAGCGCCGGATGAAACGCGGTTTCCTGCGCTGCGGCTGGCGCGCACGGCATTGGAGCGTGGTGGCCTGCAAGGTGCCGTGCTGAACAGTGCTGAAGAAGCAGCGTTCGATGCCTTTGTCGAAGGCCGAATTGGTTTTCTGAGAATGGCGGAGATTGTCGAGGCGGTTATGGACCGCATGGCCCATCTGCCACCCGCAGCCCATATGGACGACATTGTTGCGGCAGATGAGGAAGCCCGGCGCATTGCCACCGAGCTTCTTTCTTGATCGATCAGGCTACCGCGCGGGAAATCGCACAGCGCGACCACAACTGGTGCAGCGAGCGGACCAGATGGTCGATGTCCGCATCCGAGTGGAACGGCGTTGGCGTGATGCGCAGACGCTCGGTATTCTTCGGCACCGTGGGATAATTGATCGGCTGAACGTAGATACCGCAATTGTCGAGCAACAGGTCCGAAATCCACTTGCACTTCGAAGCGTTGCCAACCATGACCGGTACAATATGGCTTGGATTGTCCATGTGCGGAATGCCATTTCGATCCAACAGGGACCGCAGGCGACGCACGCGCTCCTGATGGGCGAAACGCTCCTGCTGGCTTTCCTTCAAATGCTGGATGCTGGCCGTGGCCGCAGCCGCCAATGCAGGCGGCAGCGCCGTGGTGAAGATGAAGCCGGAGGCAAAGCTGCGAATAAAATCGCACAGTGCTGTCGACGCAGCAATGTAACCGCCCATGACGCCGAACGCCTTGCCAAGTGTGCCTTCAATCACCGTCAGGCGATGCATCAGACCTTCGCGCTCGGCTATGCCGCCGCCCCGCGCGCCGTACATGCCAACGGCGTGCACTTCATCGAGGTAGGTCATGGCGCCGTACTTGTCGGCCAGATCACAGATGTCCTTGATCGGCGCAATGTCTCCATCCATGGAATAAACGGATTCGAACGCGATGATCTTGGGTGCACGCGGATCGGCAGCCCGCAGCTTGGCTTCCAGATCAGCGACCGAGTTATGCTTGAAAATAACCCGCTCGCATTTGGAGTAGCGGATACCTTCGATCATGGAGGCATGATTCCCGGCGTCTGAAAAGACGATGACACCGGGAATCTTCGAACAGAGTGTGCCCAGCGCTGCCCAGTTGGACACATAGCCCGAGGTAAACAGCAGTGCGGCTTCCTTGCCATGCAGGTCTGCGAGCTCACGCTCCAGCAGCACATGATAGTGGTTGGTTCCAGAAATATTGCGTGTGCCGCCCGCGCCCGCGCCACACTGGTCTACGGCCATCTTCATGGCAGTGGTTACCTTGGGGTGCTGGCCCATGCCCAGATAATCGTTGGAGCACCAGACAGTGACTTCTTGAATTCCATCGGCGGTGTGACGGAAAGCTTTCGGGAAATTGCCGCTCTGACGCTCCAGATCAGCAAAAACGCGATATCGGCCTTCTTCGTGCAGTCCGTCCAGCTCGCTTTTGAAGAAACTCTCGAAGTCCATTTTCGTCTCCATAACACGGCTATCTATTTGATATTTCGCCGCCTACCGTCAACCCTTCGGGGCGCTGAAACCGCCACCTGCGTCAAAAGGGCTCATCTTTTAAAATCATTCCAAACTACATACCGCTTTCAAATCATTTCACCTTGATATGTGTCAAGTCACCGGTCGGAATTTCTTGGATTTCGAGAGTTTTTAGCGGCGGCCAGGCGTTGCTTCGGCCAATCCTTCCGATATTCATTGCCTGTTCAGGTCCGTCATGGCATGGCGATTTAAACGTGTGTCCGCGTGCCAGCGGATGCCATTTCAACGGGAGAAGACTATGAAAAAGACTCTTGCCTTCGTGCTGATAGCGCTGTCGCTTGCCAGTTGCTCGCAGACGGAAAAAGGTGCCGGTATCGGCGCTGCCAGCGGTGCCATTCTCGGCGGTGCCATTACCGGCAATGTGCGTGGCGCAGCAGTTGGTGCAGCCTTGGGTGGTGTTACCGGCGCCGTCATCGGCAACGTGAACGAGCAGCCCGGTCAGTGCTACTACCGCGACCGTTATGGCCGTCGCTTTATTGATGATTGCCGTGGCGGCTATTGATATCTCAAGGATCAACCCCGGCTCGCCGGGGTTTTTTTGTGGCTATTATGTTTCATCGGCCAAGTTTTGGGACGGGTGGCTCGAACGCGAAACAATAAAACAGTGCAGATCAAATCGTTATCGTTAACATTTCAGAAAATTGAATCGTGCAAATGTACCATTCGCCATCGAGGCGGGCAAATGTTGAAGAGTAGCCTGAAATCCAGATGCAAAAGTTGCGGCGGTCCGGTTTGAGTATTGCGTATCATAAAGCGGGCACCGCATTTGCGGCTGCAGCGGGCCTTGTTCTGGTGTCCGTTTCGGCTGTGCCTGCCTATGCCTTCAAGATCTTTGGACTATCATTCTTCGAAGGGGAGCCCGAACCTGAGGTCATTGATCCCATCCGGTATGAGCTGACGCTCAACACAACCGGTGGCGACGAGGATTTGAGCGAAACGATCCAGAACAGTTCACTGCTGTATCAGGATCGGGAAAAAGCCGTCTCCGGCAATCTCGGCCTTGCCATCAAGGCACGGGATGATCGCGACCGCATTCTGGCGGCACTCTACGAGAATGCGCGTTATGGTGGGCTGGTCGATATTCGCATCGCCGGCCGTGCGCTGGACGATCTGCCGCCCGATCCGCAGTTTGCCACAGGACAGCCGGTTCCGGTGACTGTGACGGTGACGCCCGGGCCGGTGTTTTCGCTGCGTACGATCCGGTTTACCGGTGACGCCAGCGGGCGCAACCCCGCTGATTACGACCTGAACCCCGGTGATGAGGCCAAATCCACGGTCATCCTGCGCGCCGGTGAGAAAATGGTGGCTGACCTGAAATCGGAAGGCCGCCCGTTCGCCAAGCTGACTGCGCGCAATGCCGTTGCCGACCACGCCACATCGACAGTCGATGTTGAGATCGGTGCGCAAGGCGGCCCGGTTGCAACGCTCGGACCCGTTGCCGTTACAGGAACGAAGACGGTCGACCCCGACTTTGTAGCGGAGTATTCGCGGCTGAATGGGGGACAACCCTACTCGCCTGAGCGGCTCCAGAAGGCGTCTGATCGTTTGCGTCAGCTTTCTGTCTTCTCCAGTGTTACGATCCGCGAAGCCAATCAACTGCAACCGGATGGGTCGTTGCCCCTGACCATTGAAGTCTCGGAAGGCAAGCACCGTTATTTCGGCGCAGGTGCGCAGGTATCAACGACGGAAGGTCTGGGCCTGCTCGGCTATTGGGGCCACCGTAACCTTTTCGGGCGCGCAGAATCCCTTCGTATCGAAGGATCGGTGGATCGCATCGGAGAGAGCAAGGACGTTAACAAACTCAATTATTCCGCAGGCATTGCCTTCGCCAAGCCGGGTGCCTTCGGCCCCGCATCTACCTTTACCGCCAGCGCCAGAGCCGCGCTTCTCGACCCCGACGCCTACAAGGCCACAACCTTTACGGGCGCAGTGGGCGCTTCGTTTGAATTGTCCGAACAGGACACAATATCCGGGGGCGCGGAACTTGCCTATGCGGACATCGAAGACCCGTTTGGCAAAAACAAGTATCTGACCGCGAGCATTCCGCTCGATTACGTGCGCGACACGCGCGACGACAAGCTGAACCCGACGACTGGCTACCGGGCAACGCTCAGTGCCAAGCCAAGCTACGAGACGCGCAACGGCACGCTCTTCAGCACGTTCGAGGCTTCCGGCACCGCCTATAAGGGCTTCGGGTCGGAGAACCGGTTCGTTCTGGCGGGCAAGCTTGCTGCTGGCAGCATTGTCGGCGGGGGTGATCTGTCGAACATTCCGGCTACGAGACGCTATTATCTTGGCGGTGGCGGCACCGTACGCGGTTATGCCTACCAGGAAATTTCGCCCCGCAATGCGCAGAACGAGCTTCTGGGCGGACGCTCCTTCGTGCAGGGTTCGGTGGAAATGCGTGTGGGCATTACCGAGAAAATTTCTGTGGTGCCGTTTATCGATGCCGCCACCGTGTCAGCAGACAGCACGCCGGATTTCAAGGATATCCGCGCCGGTGCGGGCATCGGGCTGCGCTACGCCACACCGTTTGGGCCCATCCGTCTGGATGTGGCCATACCGCTCAAAAAATATAATGGCGGCACGAGCTATGGCATTTACGCCGGTATCGGGCAGGCCTTCTAGCCAGGAATGGTCCCGTCCCGACAAAGATTCCGCTGAACGCGAAGATGCGGTATGGATAGAGCATGAACAGATCGAGTCACTTTCTCACATCCGCCCTTCGCTGGATTGCCTATGCGCTGGGGGCCATTGTGCTGCTGGTCGTCGCAGCCGTTGGTTTTCTCGGCTTTACCAGTCCCGGCGCACGGTTGGCTGCGGGCTGGATCGAGAAACTCGCCTCCACGCCGGATCAGGTGGTGACCATCAATGACCCATCTGGCCTGTTGAGCGGCCACCTGAAGGCAGGCTTTATCTCACTAACGGACTCCAAGGGTGTTTACGCGGAAGTCCGTAACCTAACGGTTGACTGGTCACCTCTGGCGTTGGTCAACGGTACATTCGACGCCAGCAATATTGTTGCGGACACATTCCGGCTGGAGCGCCTGCCCGTTGCTTCGCAGGAGACCGAAGAGGTTCGCTCCGCATTTGCTCTGCCCGTCGATATCAAGATCGCCAACCTTGATCTGCCAGAAATCCTGATCGGCGAAGCGCTTGCCGGGCAGGAACAGAGATTGACGCTGCGCGGCAGTGCCGACGCTACCAATGAACGCATTGCGCTCAAGCTCGCCGCCGCTCAACAACAGCAACCGGAGGCCAACGCGACCGCTAATCTGGTCTATAATCCAGCAGGCAACGAGTTGAAGCTGGAAGCCAAAATTGCCGAACCCAAGGGCGGTGTTCTCTCGAAAATCCTTCGCCTGCCGGGTGAACCCGCGGTTAATCTGGCGGTCACCGGCAACGGTCCCCTCTCCGACTGGAAAGGTTCCTTGACGGCGGCTCTGGATGGGACCGAACGCCTGGCCCTGACCGGCAGCCACCAACTGGCGCAAAGTGGAGAGCGGACCGTGTCACTTCTGGGTGGCGGCGCATTCAGCGATATGATGCCCCCGGTTTTCCGTCCCCTGTTTGAAGGCCAGACGGACATTGATGTGTCCGCTGTTTTCGACAAGCAGAACACGGTACGCATCGAGCGTGGACAGGTATCGACCGGGGCGCTGGCCTTGTCGGCCTCCGGCGTGGTGAGCCAAGTGGCGCAGAACAACCTCAAGGCCACGCTCACCGGTAAAAACGGACCGATCGATTTTCGCTGGCCTCTGGCCGAAGGCGAAGTTCGCACGCTGATCAATTCCGCCCATATCACACTGGTGGGCAACGCCAATTCCGCCATTGTTGATACGACCGCCGATATTGAAAGCGTAGCACTTCCGCAGGGCCAGGTTCAGGGCGTGATGCTGAAGGCTTTCAGCAGCAATTTTGATATGGCACAGCAGAAGGGCAATTTTGCCGTCACGCTGCAAACAGCAACCACGCAATTGACCAATGCGGATATCAACCGCGCCATACAGGGCCCGGTCAAGATTGATGCCACACTTGCCGTATCGCCTTCGAGCCTGACATTCGAGCCGTTGACGCTGGAAAGTGCGCGTCTGGGCGGCAGTGCCAGCGGGACAGTGCAGTTAAGCGACTTTGCTGTTACTACAGACCTGAAACTGTTCGCCATGCCTGCGGCTCTGCCGGACGCAGTCGCCGCGCGCTTCGATAGCACCATCGGGGCTTCGGGGCAGTTGACCCGCACGGGTGACGGCAAGCTGTCCGTCAACGGCCTGAAGCTCACCTCGGACACAATCAACGCCGATGGCACGGTGGCATTCGATGAAACCGGGCTGACAGCGGCGCTGACCGGTTCGTTGCCCAACATCGGCAAACTGTTGAGTGATGCCAGCGGTGCTGTCAACTTTACGGCAAACACATCCGGTCCGGTCGATGCCCTGTCGATACAGGGAACGTTGACCTCCAGCGGGGCGAAGCTCGCTGGCCGCACCCTCAGTGATCTGACCGTGACCATCGACGCCAATGCCGACCCTGCCAGCCCGCAGGCCAACCTGACGGCATCCGGCGCGCTGGATGGGCAGGCAATCAACGTCAAATCCAATCTGGTCTCCAAAGATGGACTGATTTCAATTCCAGTGCTGGAAGCACAGGTGGGGGAAAACCGCCTGAACGGTGCGCTGACGCTGACCGCCGATTACAAGCCCGATGGCAATGTGGACTTCAATTTCCCCGATATTGGCTTGCTGGCCGCAATGGCGGGGCAGAAGGCATCCGGCGATCTGGCGGGCTCGGCGCGCATCAACACCAGCGGTGGCAAGACCGCAATTGCGTTGAAGGCGAACGGGTCCGGCATTCGCAGCGCCGGCATTGTCATCGACAAGCCCGTTGCCGATATCACCATTGCCGATCTGGCGGCGCTGGCGATCAAGGGACAGGTGACAACCGCCCGCGTTCAATCTGGCGAAACCGAAGCCAGCAATCTCAAACTTGCCTTTACCCAGTCGGGACCGGTCACGGTGTTCGATCTGACCGGTCGGTATGATGATGGTCCACTTCTGGCCAAGGGGCAGATTCAGAATGCCAACAGCACGCTGACAGTGCGGCTGGATGCGCTGGCAGCAACACCGCGCGGCATCGCTCTGAAACTCGCATCCCCCTCTACCGTAGTGGTGCAGAATGGCCGCGCGCGTTTGGATAATCTTACCATTCAGGCAGGCAGCGGCAGTGTTGCCGTCAGCGGTGCTGCGGGTGACACGCTGGACCTCGATGTGCGGCTACGCGCCCTGCCAGCGTCCTTGATCAACACATTCTCCCCAACACTGGGTGCGGAGGGTGCTATCTCCGGATCGGTCGACGTGACCGGCAAGGCAAGCGCGCCGGTTGTGGCCTATGATCTCGACTGGACCGGCGCAGCCGTTGCACAGACAAAATCCGCCGGGCTCGGCGCTATCGCCATCAGTGCCAAGGGCCAGTACGCCAACAACCGCGTGACGCTGGATACGAACCTGACCGGCGCTCAAGGGCTTGCTTTCCGGGGTGGCGGCAATGTCGGCCTCGGCAACGGCATTCCGCTGGACCTCAAGTTCAACGGCAATGTACCCTTCGCGCTTCTGGCCTCCATTCTGGCGGAACAAGGCTTTACGCTTACGGGCACCGCTCGGGTGGATGTTGCCATTGGGGGCAATGCCAGCGCGCCTCGGGTCACCGGCACCGTCACCTCGTCCGGTGGACGTCTGGTGGATGTGCGGCGCAACCTCGCCATCAACAATCTGACGACCAATATCGCACTCACTGGCACGCAGGCGCGTATTTCCACCCTGTCTGGTCAGCTGGCAACCGGCGGAACGGTCAGCGCCAGCGGCACCATTGGGATCGGCTCGGGCTTTCCCGCCGATTTGACCGTCCGACTCGGCAATGCTGTCTATGTGGATGGCGATGTCATCACCGCCAATGTCGATGGCACCGTCACGCTGAAAGGCCCATTGACGGCCTCTCCTGTGCTGGGCGGACGGCTTGTCATCAACCGTGCAGCCATCACCATTCCCGAAAAATTGCCATCATCCCTGTCGGACATCAATATCAAGCACCGCAACGCGCCAGCGCGTGTGCGGGCGATGGCCGCCAAGACGAAGGACGGCAAGGCCGCAGCAACGGGGGCAAGCGGAAGCAGTGGCATTGCTCTTGATCTGACGGTTACCTCCCCCGGCCGCCTGTTTGTGCGCGGACGCGGCATCGACGCCGAACTCGGCGGTGATCTGACCATTCGCGGAACGACGTCGGCGCCTGCCGTCTCGGGCGGGTTCTCGTTGCGCCGTGGTCGCATTGCCATTCTCGGAAAGCGGCTCGAGTTTTCCAAGGGCGAAATCGGGTTTGGCGGCAATCTCATTCCCACGCTCGATCTTGTCGCATCCAGTTCGGCCAAGTCCACCACGATCACTGTGAACGTATCCGGCATTGCCAACAATCCCGCGATCACGTTCAACTCCTCACCCGCCTTGCCGCAGGATGAAATTCTGGCACAGTTGATCTTCAACCGTTCGCTTTCCAACCTCTCGGCATTTCAGATTGCGCAGCTCGCCAGCGCCGTCAGCCAGTTGGCCGGTGGCGGATCAACCTCGCTTCTGGAAGGGCTACGCGGCAAGCTTGGCGTCGATGATCTGGATGTCAGCACCGGTGATGATGGCAGCGCAACGGTGCGCGCGGGCAAGTACCTTAACGACCGCACCTATCTGGAGCTTGAGCAAGGCTCTGAGGCGGGCGGCGGCAAGGCCACCATCAATCTCGATGTGGGACGAGGCGTAAAGCTTAAAGGTTCCGCTGGCGGAAACGGCGAAGGCACCGCCGGTGTCTTCTACGAGCGCGAGTACTGATCATTGCTCTTGAGGAAGTTGAAAAACCGGCATCACGCCGGTTTTTTCGTTTCAACCCTATAATAACGATCCACTGAGCGATTCGCGGGTGTGCACCCGCTGACTGTCATATTTTTGAGCTAACCCATACAAACTGTACAATGACGCTGACGGATTCAGCAAATTTCCGGCTGTCCGCCAACACGACAATATCTACTATGCATGAAACGCAGCATCTGGAGCATGTCATGACCGTTCGTAAAATTTCCCTGATTGGCGCACCTCTCGAAGAAGGGTCCGGCCGACGGGGCGCGGCCATGGGGCCGGCGGCACTTCGCATAGCCGGTGTAGACAAGGTCCTTCAGGAGCTGAAATTCACCGTTACCGACCACGGTGATGTGAGCCCGGCCAATACGGATGATCTCACCCCTGTTGCCAATGCCAAGCACTTTTTCATTGTCAGCGGGTTTACCCGTGCCCTTGAAGCCGTAACGTACCAAGCCGCAGCGGATGACAGCATCCCGATCATTTTGGGGGGCGATCACGCCTTGTCCATGGGCAGCGTATCGGGCATGGCGCGCTACGCCGCATCCATCGGCAAGCCGTTGTTTGTGCTTTGGATGGATGCCCACACCGATTTTAACTCACCTGAGACCTCTCCATCCGGAAACATGCATGGAATGCCCGTGGCCTTCTTCTGCGGTCAGGCGGAATTTGCCCCTATCCTGCCCGCAGATCGCCCCATGGTTGACCCGCGCAACGTTTTTCAGGTCGGCATTCGCTCGGTCGATGAGCGGGAGCGGGAAGAAATTCAGCGCAATGGCGTGAATGTATTCGACATGCGTGCCATTGATGAACAGGGCATGGCTAATATCATGCGCGGGATTATAGAGACCGTTGCACAGGCCGGAGGCCTTCTTCACGTCAGCTTCGATGTTGATTTCCTGGATCCCGATGTTGCGCCTGGTGTTGGTACAACCGTTCCGGGTGGCGCCACCTATCGTGAAGCGCATCTGGCCATGGAAATGCTGTGCGATAGTGGCCTGGTCTCATCGCTGGATCTGGTTGAGTTGAACCCGTTTCTGGATGATCGCGGAAAAAGCGCCCGTATTCTTGTTGAAATGACAGCCAGCCTGTTCGGACGGCGCGTTCTGGACCGGCCGACACGCGGTGCATAGAGCAGCGGGAGCGAACTTGCCCGCATGAACCTACGTATACTTTTAGTAGAGTATGATTTTCATAGTACACTTATAAGTAGAAAATAGGCTCTTTATTTGTGACTGTATTGCATGCAATCATTCAATTTAAGCTTTCCTTAAATTATTGAGCAGCTACTGTCCTTCGAATATTAGTGATGTCTGCTGGCTTTACTTCTTCAGGGATTATCCGGAGCTAATTTATCAGCAATGTCATTTCCGGCAGGGTGAACAAATCTATTGTGCACATTGGTGCGTAGTATGGCGTTCATGACCAAGTGTTGATGAATGCCGGGTGGGGTATGCCCGGCAGTTGCGTATATCAGGGGTACAAAATGGTCTTTTTCTTCAAAAGTCGACGGAACAATGCCAAAGCGATTATTGAAGCGCTGGGCAAATCCCAAGGACTGATTGAGTTTTCACTGTCTGGACATGTTCTGTCTGCCAATCCAGCGTTCTGCACTCTGATGGGCTACACGGAGGCAGAAATTGTGGGAAAACACCACAGCATGTTCGTGGATGAGCAGTATGCATCGACCCAGGCCTATTCCGATTTCTGGAAAAAGTTAGGTCAGGGGCAGTTTGATAGCGGTGAGTTCAAGCGTCGCGCCAAAAACGGTCGCGAAGTCTGGATTCAGGCCAGCTACAACCCTGTCTTGTCTTCAGCCGGCCGCCCGCTCAAGATTATCAAGATTGCATCCGATATTACGGCGGACAAGCTGAAAACCACCGAGGATGCCTGCATCATTGAAGCAATTCATCGCGTCCAGGCTGTCATCGAATTTTTGCCGGATGGCCAAATCGTGTTTGCCAACGCCAATTTTCTGAATGTGCTAGGCTATACATTCAGCGAAATCGAGGGAAAGCACCATTCGATGTTCTGTGCGAGCGAATATGTCGCGAGCCCGGGATACACATCCTTCTGGGAGCGTCTTCGCACCGGGCAGTTTATCGCCGATGAGTTTCTGCGCTTGGGCAAGGGTGGTCGCGAGGTTTGGATACAGGCCAGCTACAACCCGATTTTCGACATGGATGGCAAAGTGACCAAGGTCATCAAGTTTGCTACCGATGTGACGGATCGTGTTCGGGCGTGTCAGGAACTGGGCGCGGGCATGCAAGCGCTCGCCGAAGGAAATCTTGACCAGCGTTTCGATACCCCGTTCATTCCCGCGCTGGACGGCCTGCGGGTTCACTTCAATGATTCCGTTTCGCGATTGAAACAAGCCCTTCAAACCGTTGGTATCAACGCGCGTGGGGTTGCCAGCAGTTCCGCTGAAATCCGGGCAGCTGCCAGCGATCTGGCGAACCGTACGCAGCAGCAGGCTGTCTCGGTCGATTCCACCGCAACGTCGCTTCAGGAAGTGACCGAATGGGTCAACGATACCGCTCGCCGGGCGGAAGACGCCGGAGTTCTGGTCAACCAGACGCGCAACGATGCCGAACGCTCCGGCAGCGTTGTGAAGAACGCCGTTGTTGCCATGGCGGACATTGAAGGCTCGTCCCGCGAAATCAGCAATATCATTGGCGTCATCGACGAGATTGCGTTTCAGACCAACCTGCTGGCGCTGAATGCTGGCGTTGAGGCGGCGCGCGCTGGAGATGCCGGACGAGGCTTTGCGGTTGTTGCACAGGAAGTGCGGGAATTGGCACAGCGGTCTGCCAACGCGGCAAAGGAGATCAAGAGCCTCATCACCACATCCTCCAACCAGGTCAAGGCCGGGGTAAGTTTGGTCGGCGATACTGGCCAGGCCCTGCAACAAATCATGACGCAGGTTCAGGACATCAACAAACATGTGGATGCCATCGTGGAGTCGGCTCGCAAGCAGGCTGGTGGTTTAAAAGAAATTAATAATGCGCTGTCTAATATAGATATAGCGACACAACAGAATGCAGCGATGGTGGAAGAGACAACCGCAGCAAGCCACAGCCTGGCCGGTGAGGCAGAAGCCCTTCAAGACCTGCTGGCGCAGTTCAAGGTGGGCGAACGCGCCGCCGTGCCCGCGCACGCGGTCCATGCCGCCAAGCCGGGCTCTGCCCGCCCGCGTGCAGCGGTCGTCAGGCGCCCGGCCCTGCAAACAACGACCGCCGCCGCGGCACAGGACAATTGGGAGCAATTTTAATGTCAAGTTTGAAACCGACAGGCTTTGATGGCGACACGCTAGAAATCATCGCGTTCCGCCTCCATGACCAGGAGTTCTGCGTCAAGACCACAACCATCCGCGAAATTCGCGGCTGGGCGCCCTCAACACCTATCCCCCACTCTCCGCCGGAGGTACTGGGCGTGATGAACCTGCGCGGTACGGTCATTCCAATCATTGATCTCGCCCACAAGCTCGGCATGAAAAGCACGGTTGCCAATGAACGCAGCGCAATTGTTGTGGCCGAAGTCCATAATATGGTCATTGGTTTGGTCGTTGACCGGGTATCGGATATTTTGACCGTGCGCAGCAATCAAGTACAGCCGGTTCCGGAGATCACCACGTCATTCGACAAGAGCTTTGCTGAGGGCATTATCGCCAATGAAAACGGGATGATCTGCTTCTTGAATCTGGCCCGCATGTTCAAAGAACGCGAGACAGAAGAACTGACCGCTTCAGCGTGAGCCGTTCTTGGAACGAACGAAATCCTGACAATCAGACCTGCCCGAAATCGATCCGTTTCGGGTGGGTGAACACTTCGAAGTCTTCGCCCCGCGCCAGCGCAACCACGGTGATGCCGGCATCCTGCGCCACGCGCAACGCAAGAGCAGTGGGTGCCGAAATCGCGATCAGTATCCCACTGCCGATCAGTGCGGTCTTTTGTACCATCTCCACCGACACTCGGCTGCTGACGACGACGGCGCCGTCTCCGCCCCTATGACCAGATGCGAGAAGAGCGCCAGCCAGCTTATCGAGCGCATTGTGTCGCCCCACATCCTCCCGAATGGCAACCATCCCTGCGCCAGGCATGAAAAAGCCCGCACCATGGACAGCACGCGTAATCTGATGAAGTGGCTGTTGAGCATTCAAGGCGGCAGTGGCTTCCGCAACATGATTGGCAGACATATTAAGCGTAGATTGGACAGGCGGAGCCGTGCGCATGGCTTGATCGATGGATTCAATACCGCACAGACCACAGCCAACGGGACCCGCCATATGGCGACGACGTGCAATCAACGCATCCCCTTTTTCTGCCCGCAGCCAGATCTGCACGTCAATGCCGTGATCATCATGGACGACCTCTATACGATCAACATCGTCAATCGTGGACACAATTCCCTCGGTCAGGCTGAAACCCAAGGCGAAATCCATGAGGTCTGCGGGCGTTGCCATCATCACCGCGTGGGTAGAGCCAGCGTATGAAAAGGCAATGGCGACCTCCTCCGGGACATGACGCACGTCGTTAATGCGCCGTGCCTGTCGCCAACGGATTCTGGGAACCGTTACACTGGTCGATCTCTCTGCAAGCGGCTCAGTCTCAACAACCCGCTCAGCCAATGAACTGACCGCCGTTGATCTCCAGCACCTGCCCGGTTACGTAGCCGGACAACGCATGGGCCGCCAGAAACACATAGGCGGGCGCGCAGTCTTCCGCCGTTCCCAAACGTTGGAGGGGAATCGACAGACGGGTAGCTTCCAGTTTCTCTGGCGACGAATAGCGTTCATGAAAATCTGTTGCGATTGTACCGGGTGAAACACAGTTGACGCGGATGCCTGAGGCGGCAAGCTCCCGAGCCAAAGCCTTGGAATAGGTTGCCACAAAGGCTTTGGTGCCGGCGTAGATGGACGAACCCGCGCTTCCGCCCATCCGCGCCGAAATCGAAACGGTATTGACAATGGCAGGATATTGGCCTCGTTGCAGGAGCGGCAAAAGTTCGCGCGTCAGTTCCACCACCGAAGTTTGATTCAGCTGAACAATGGACGCGTACTGGTCGTTCGTGAGGGTTTCGGCAGGAAAACGGCCGACCATGGTTCCGGCATTGTTGATCAGCACGTCTATCTCATGCGTCGAATCACGTACAAACTCTGCGAAACGCGTAACACCGTCAGAGGTTGAGAAGTCCGAATAGAACATCTGCACCCGGCCATCCTGTCGGGCGTCGCTCAATCCGTCTGGCCCACCGGCAGGAGGAGCGCGCCCGCCATGGGCAATGACCCGCGCGCCACAGTGCAGAAACGCCTCTAAGACTGCTGCACCGATACCGCGCCCTGCCCCGGTCAAAACGACCGTGCGTCCTTCAAACAACCGGCTGTCAAACATGATGCGGCCCGCCTCCCTCTCACTAAACGACCTACTCGAACTCCCCGACGGCCATTCCGTTGCCAACGCGCACAATATCATCCTCACCGAAGTATGAGCCGGTCCTGACTTCGATGACCTCCAGCGGCATCTTGCCGGGATTGGACAGCTGGTGTTGTTCACCTTGAGGAATGAACATGGACTCGTTCTCACACAGGAGCTGCGTTTCGCCTCCAATCGTGATTTCTGCGGTTCCACGAACGACGATCCAATGCTCTGCACGGTGGTAGTGCTTCTGAAGGGATATCTTCTTGCCGGGGGCCAGGATCAAACGCTTCAGCTCAAAGCGGTCCCCTTCTAAAAGCGCCGTCTGCGCGCCCCAGGGACGATACGCTGTGCGATGAACGGTGGTAAGCGTCGCGGTTGTCTTGTCTGCCGCCAGCCGCTTGACGACCTTTCCAACAAGCTGGCTGTCACTCAAACGGCCCACATAGACCGCGTCATCGCTGGCGATGACGGCCACGTCACTCAATCCCTGAACGGCAACATGAATGTCCTTCGACAGCACCAACGAGTTTTGCGTATCATTCAGTGTCGTCTGCCCGATGGCTACATTGCCCTGCGGGTCTTTATCCCCCTGCTTCCACACCGCATCCCAACTGCCAAGATCGGACCATGCAAAAGACGATGGTACAACAGCGGCGTTGGCGGTTTTCTCAAACAGGGCAAAGTCGATGGAGATATCCGGTGATTGGGAGAAGGCCGCCTCATCCAAACGATCAAAGTCCAGGTCATGACGGGATTTCTCAACCGCCTTGACCGCCGAATCATAGACAAGGGGTGCAAACTCCCGCAATTCATCCATGAACTGCTGGACCGGCACCATGAACATGCCTGAGTTCCAGGAAAACCGGCCTGTGGCGATCATCTCCTCTGCCCTGTCGGCATCGGGCTTTTCAACAAACCGCTTCACAGTATAGGCGCCATCCGTCAGCGGCTCCCCCCGTTCCACGTAGCCGAAGCCGGTGGCGGGTTCCGTCGGCGTAATGCCGAAAGTCACCAACTTGCCCGCCCGGGCAGCTTCTGCGGCATGGTCGATACAGGTAAAATAAACGCTGCCTGCATCAATTTCATGGTCGCTGGCCAGAACCTGCATGAGAGTATCGGAGCCAAAGTCGCGGATGATGACGGCCGCAGCTGCCGCTAGTGCTGCAGCAGTATTGCGGGCAATCGGCTCCAGAATGATCCTTGCCAACGGCACCCCGGCCTCGCGCGCCTGTTCAGCGACCAGAAACCGAAACTCGGCGTTGGTCACGATAATGGCCGGCTCATAACGCGTAGCGTCGCTTACCCGAACAAGGGTCTTCTGAAAAAGCGACTCGTCATTCAAAATACTGAGAAACTGTTTCGGCGCGGAAGCCCGCGACAGTGGCCAGAGACGAGTTCCTTTACCGCCAGCCATAATAACCGGAACAATTTTTGCAGTCATGAGCCTATCCCCGTTTTCCTTGAACCATAGACTTACCAGAAGTCAGCCCATAAACAAGAAAACGCGCCGCTGTTAACAGCGACGCGTTTCAAATTTCAGAACCATTCTTATTAAGCCGGAATGACAACGCCTTGAAGAGTCGTCAATTCCGAAAGGAACTGCTCCGCACGGTTTCGATGCTCATCTGTCGGTGCGTTATCCAGCGTCGCGCGCGCGTCGGCGATACGCTTGTCAAAATCGGTGCGGTTGATTTCGTCAACATGCACGGCCGATTCGGCAAGCAACGTGCAGCCGGTTGGCAAAATATCGGCAAAACCGCCGAACACAGCATAGCGGTCAACCTTGCCGTCTGCGTTCTTGACGGTCACAACACCGGGCTTGATTGTTGTCATGGTTGGCGCATGCAAAGCCATAACCGTCATTTCGCCTTCAGTGGCAGGCAAAACCACTTCCTGAACGGTTGCCGAAACAAGCAGACGCTCTGGTGAAACGAGTTCGAATTTGAAGCTGTCAGCCATGACAAATCACTTTCCGGCTTCTGATGCTAGGCAACAAGCAGAACCGCTTGTAGCTTTGGTCTCGATGCAGACAAAAGACGGCGCGCTGAACGCGCGCCGCTTTTTCAATTAGGCAGCTTCAGCTGCCAGGCGCTTGGCTTTTTCAATGGCTTCGTCCATCGAACCGACCATGTAGAACGCGGCTTCCGGCAGGTGATCATACTCACCGTTAACCAGACCCTTGAAACCCTTGATGGTGTCTTCAAGAGGGACCAGCTTGCCTGGCGAACCGGTGAAGACTTCAGCAACGAAGAACGGCTGCGACAGGAAGCGCTCGATCTTACGCGCGCGGGCAACTGCCAGCTTGTCCTCTTCAGACAGTTCGTCCATACCGAGGATCGCGATGATGTCCTGCAGGGCCTTGTAGCGCTGCAGGGTTGACTGAACCTTACGAGACACTTCGTAGTGCTCTTCGCCAACAATCATCGGGTCCAGCATGCGCGACGTCGAGTCGAGTGGATCCACAGCGGGGTAAATACCCTTTTCTGCGATCGAACGCGAAAGAACCGTTGTTGCATCCAAGTGCGCGAAGGATGTCGCAGGTGCCGGGTCGGTCAAGTCGTCGGCAGGCACGTAGATGGCCTGAACGGACGTGATCGAACCCTTTGTTGTGGTCGTGATGCGCTCCTGCATCTGACCCATGTCGGTTGCCAGTGTTGGCTGGTAACCCACAGCGGACGGGATGCGGCCCAACAGGGCGGACACTTCGGAACCGGCCTGCGTGAAGCGGAAGATGTTGTCAACGAAGAACAGAACGTCCTGACCTTCGTCACGAAACTGCTCGGCGATGGTCAAACCGGTCAGAGCGACGCGAGCGCGCGCACCTGGTGGCTCGTTCATCTGACCGTAGACGAGTGCGGCCTTGGAGCCCTCACCGCCGCCCAGCTTGTTCACGCCGGACTCAATCATTTCGTGGTAGAGGTCGTTGCCTTCGCGGGTACGTTCACCCACGCCAGCAAACACAGAGTAACCACCGTGCGCCTTGGCGACGTTGTTGATCAGTTCCATGATCAAAACAGTCTTGCCCACGCCGGCACCGCCGAACAAGCCGATCTTACCGCCCTTGGCGTAGGGTGCCAAAAGGTCGACGACCTTGATGCCGGTGACCAGAATTTCGGCTTCCGTAGACTGTTCGACGTAAGACGGTGCTTCCTGGTGAATTGCGCGGCGCGTTTGGGTGTTCAACGGACCAGCTTCGTCAACTGGCTCGCCGATCACGTTCATGATGCGACCCAGCGTTTCCATGCCAACAGGCACGGAAATCGGCGCACCAGTGTCACGCACAGGCTGTCCGCGAACCAGACCCTCGGTCGAATCCATGGCGATGGTGCGAACCGTGTTCTCACCAAGGTGCTGGGCAACTTCGAGAACCAGACGGTTGCCGTTGTTGTCCGTTTCCAGAGCATTCAGGATCAGCGGAAGATGACCGTCGAAAGCGACGTCCACGACAGCGCCGATAACCTGCGTTACCCTGCCTTTAGCAACGGAAGCATCCGTCACGGGAATGTTCGGGTTAGCTGACTCAGCCATAATCCTTACCCTTTTACCTGGTTTCAGAGCGCTTCCGCGCCCGAAATGATTTCAATGAGTTCCTTGGTGATCTGCGCCTGACGCTGGCGATTGTAGCTCAGCGTCAAACGGTTGATCATGTCGCCAGCATTGCGCGTCGCATTGTCCATCGCGCTCATCTTGGCACCCATTTCACCAGCCACATTTTCCAGCAGAGCGCGGAAAACCTGAACGGAAATGTTACGCGGAATGAGATCGGTCAGAATGGCCGCTGCGTCAGGCTCGTATTCATACAGAGCTGCCGCTGCCACTTCTTCGGACTTCACAACAGCCGGTGCGGCAGGAATGATCTGCTGCGCGGTTGGAACCTGCGAGATGACGGACTTGAACTCGGAATAGAACAACGTGCAAACGTCAAATTCGCCCTGCTCGAACAAGGAAATAATGCGCTTGGCAATACCATCGGCATTGTCGAAACCGATACGCTTCACTTCCCGCAGATCAACGCGATCAATAATCAGGGACGCGAATTCACGGCGAAGGATATCATACCCCTTCTTGCCGACGCACAGGATTTTAACCGTTTTGCCTTCCGCAAGCAGTGCGCGGATGTGATCGCGGGCAAAGCGCGCGATCTGGGAATTGAAGCCCCCACACAAACCACGCTCTGCGGTGCAGACGACCAGCAGGTGGACGTTGTCCTTGCCTGTACCGGTCATCAAAGCCGGCGCACTATCGTCCACGCCCACAGCCTGAGCAATGTTCTCCAGAACAATGCCCATACGCTGCGAGTAAGGGCGAGCGGCCTCGGCCGCCTCCTGCGCACGCCTAAGCTTAGCCGCAGCGACCATTTTCATCGCTTTGGTAATCTTCTGCGTCGCCTTAACGGAGGCGATCCTGTTTTTCAGATCCTTAAGTGAAGGCATCCGTTGTCCGTCCTAAATGGAACCCGATCAAGCGAAAGACTTGGCGAACGTTTCGATGGCAGACTTCAACTTGCCCTTAACGTCATCGCTCAAAGCCTTGTCCTTGCGGATAGCCTCAAGAATATCCTTGCCTTCCGAGTGAAGGTAGGACAGGAGCCCCTGCTCAAACTTGCCGACGTCGCTGACGGGAAGCTTGTCCAGATAACCGTTCACACCGGCGAAGATCACAGCAACCTGCTCTTCAGTCTTCAGCGGAGAGAACTGCGGCTGCTTCAACAGCTCGGTCAACCGTGCGCCACGGTTCAGCAGACGCTGCGTTGCCGCATCGAGATCCGAACCGAACTGGGCAAAGGCTGCCATTTCGCGGTACTGCGCAAGCTCGCCCTTGATGGAACCAGCAACCTGCTTCATCGCCTTGACCTGAGCCGCCGAACCCACGCGGGACACCGACAGACCAACGTTCACAGCAGGACGAATACCCTGATAGAACAGATCGGTTTCAAGGAATATCTGACCATCGGTGATGGAGATCACGTTGGTTGGAATGAACGCGGAAACGTCGTTACCCTGTGTTTCGATAACCGGCAGAGCCGTCAACGAACCAGCACCGTTCTCGTCGGACAGCTTTGCAGCGCGCTCCAGAAGACGCGAATGCAGGTAGAAAACGTCGCCGGGATAGGCTTCGCGGCCTGGTGGGCGGCGCAGCAGCAGCGACATCTGACGGTAGGCAACGGCCTGCTTGGACAGATCGTCATAGCCGATCAAAGCGTGCTGACCATTGTCGCGGAAATATTCACCCATCGCGCAACCGGCGAACGGAGCAAGATACTGCATAGGAGCAGGATCGGACGCCGTTGCAGCAACGATAATGGAGTACTGGAGCGCACCACGCTCTTCCAGAACCTTAACGAACTGAGCAACGGTTGAACGCTTCTGGCCAATAGCAACGTAGACGCAATACAGCTTTTCGCTGTCCGGGCCGTTGTCGTGGATGGCCTTCTGGTTCAGAATCGTGTCCAGAATAATAGCGGTCTTGCCGGTCTGACGGTCACCAATGACAAGCTCACGCTGGCCACGACCGACCGGGATCAGCGCGTCGATGGCCTTGAGGCCGGTCGACATGGGCTCATGCACCGACTTGCGCGGAATGATGCCGGGAGCCTTGACGTCGACGCGCGAACGGCGCGACGCATTGATCGGGCCCTTGCCGTCAATCGGGTTGCCGAGCGCGTCAACAACGCGCCCCAACAGTTCCGGACCAACGGGAACGTCAACGATTGCGCCCGTACGCTTGACGGTGTCGCCTTCCTTGATGTCGCGGTCGGAACCGAAAATAACAACACCGACGTTGTCGGCTTCAAGGTTCAGCGCCATGCCACGAATTCCACCGGGGAATTCCACCATTTCGCCAGCCTGAACGTTGTCCAGCCCGTATACGCGGGCGATACCGTCACCGACGGAAAGCACCTGCCCGACCTCGGAGACTTCCGCCTCTTTGCCGAAATTTTTAATCTGATCTTTTAGAATTGCGGAAATTTCCGCGGCGCGGATATCCATCAGCCGACCTCTTTCAGTGCAAGCTTAAGGGTAGATAGTTTTGTGCGAAGGGATGTGTCAATCTGGCGAGAACCGACCTTGACGATCAGACCACCTAATATCGACGGATCGACAGTAACGTTGACCGTCACGTCTTTGCCGGTAACGCCTTTCAGCGCAACCTTCAATTCTTCCTGCTGCTGAGCCGTCAACGCGTGAGCGGACATAACATCGGCAGAGACCTCGCCACGGTGGCGGGCTGCAATTTCATGAAACGAACGAATAATGCCCGGCACGGCAAACAGGCGGCGGTTCTGGGCGACGACACGAATGAAGTTGCCAACAAGACCAGAGATACCGGACGCATCCAGAATGGCTGAAACAGCCTTCAACTGATCTTCTGCGGAGAAAACCGGGCTGACTATCAGTCGCTTCAAATCAGCGCTATCGTCAATCATAGCCTGAAAACGATTTAAATCCGCTGCGACACGTTCAATCGAGCCTGCTTCGGTGGCCAGATCAAACAACGAGGATGCGTATCGTTCTGCAACACCGGAAATAAGCTGGGATGTGTCTGCCACGGGCACAAGCTTCTCTTATTTGAATTCAGAACCGGCGCTCACAAAACGTAAACACAAACTCCTGAATTTGCTGCAATATTTATGAGGGCCCACAAGGCAAACACGCCTTCTTCCTCCTCAATTCGGGGTTCGTCTAGCATAGGACTTTCAGACTCGCAACACGCCAACCGCATGATTGCACAATCCGGGAGCGCATATGGCTCATTTTTTCTGCTTTCCCCGCTTTCCAAACGCCTTTGGCGCTATAGAAGCCCAAACACGTAGGGCAACGGCAGAGCGGCAAGAGCCGCCTGAAGGACCAGCAGCGCAAGGTTTGCCGCCCGGTTTGCACCACCATCCGACAGCATGGAAATGATTCTGCCGAAGAATGAGAGCAAAAATGCGGCACTCAGCGCAAGGTACAGCCGCGTTTCCATCAGCAGTAAGGCTGTCAGGCCAAAACCCAGATAGAACCCGCCGATCGTGGACCGGATTTCAGAAATACCGCCCCGACCCGGTGCGGGCTGCACTCCCAAAAAACGCATCGACAGGCCCGGAGCAAACATCATGATAGCTCCAAGGAGCGACGTGAGCGCGGCGACACAGAAAGCAAGACGTTCACCGGTTTCAGTCGGGATATAGAATTCCATGCTCGTCGTTGTCCCTATAAAAAACTCTGCGGATCAATGTCCAGTTGCACCTGCACGGAGCCGCGTTGCTTCGGCCCTGCCGACAACATTGCCTGCACATAGGCCTGCATATCACTGTTGCGTCGCCCGTGTACCAGCAATCGAAAACGATGACGCCCCCGCACCAACGCCAGTGGCGCTTCCGCCGGGCCCAGCAGCAATATACCTGTGACAGCCGGTGCGGCCTGGCGCAATCCGCGCGCGTGTCCCTCGGCGTCGGCGCGCGTGTCGGCCGAGACGATGATGGAAGCCAGACGTCCAAAGGGCGGCAACAAAGCCTTCTCCCGTTCGTTGATTTCACGCTCGTAAAACGCTTCCGCATCGCCCGATACAATTGCCTGCATAACCGGGTGTTGCGGCTGATAGGTCTGCAGCAGGCCTAGGCTTTTTAATCCGGTGCGCCCGGCGCGCCCCGTCACCTGCGATAGGAGCTGAAAGGTCCGCTCAGCGGCTCGAGGGTCGCCGTTGGCAAGGCCAATATCTGCGTCAACAATGCCAACAAGTGTCATCAACGGAAAATTATGGCCTTTGGCGACCAGTTGCGTTCCGATGACAATATCAGCCTCGCCCTTAGCGATGGCCTCCAGTTCCAGCCGCAGCCGTTTGACGCCCATCAGATCGGAGGACAGCACAATCGTTCGGGCATCCGGAAAATGGCGCTCCACCTCTTCGGCAATGCGCTCGACACCCGGCCCGCAGGCGGCCAGATGATCGAACGTGCCGCATTCCGGGCACACATCCGGCGTGCGCTCGTTGTAGCCGCAATGGTGGCACTGCAACTGATTGCGGAAACGGTGTTCCACCAGCCAGCTCGAACAATTGGGACATTGAAACCGATGGCCACAGACGCGGCACAGCGTCAGCGGTGCATAGCCACGGCGGTTGAGGAACAGCAGAGCCTGTTCGCCGCGCTCGACTGTTTTGCCGACTTCCTTGAGAAGCACAGGAGACAGAAAGCCGCCACGAGCCGGCGGAAACCGCCGCATATCCACAAGGCCCAAATGCGGCAACGCTGCATCGCCAAAGCGGGTGGGCAAATGAATGGGCGTATAGCGACCCAGATCACCATTGACCCTGCTTTCCACTGACGGCGTAGCAGAAACGAGCACAACGGGAAAATCGGCGATGCGCGCCCGCACGACGGCCATATCCCGAGCGTTGTAGAACACGCGGTCTTCCTGTTTGTACGCAGGATCGTGCTCTTCATCGACAATGATCAGCCCCAAGTTTTCAAAGGGTAGAAACAAGGCCGAGCGCGCGCCAGCGACCACGCGCACATCGCCGGTCGAAACCTGCCGCCAGACTTTTTCGCGGGTGCGTGGGGCCAGATCGGAATGCCACTCGGCGGGTTTAGCCCCGAAGCGGCTCTGAAAACGCTCCAGAAAACTGGCGGTCAGCGCAATTTCCGGCAGCAGAATCAGCACTTGCCTGCCTGCGCGCAGCGTTGAGGCGATGGCTTCAAAATAGACCTCGGTCTTGCCTGAACCGGTGATGCCATCAATCAGCGATACGGAAAACCCGGCCTGATCAATTTTTTGCACGAGATCACGCGCTGCTTCTTTTTGCGGACCTTCCAGACGCGGCTGCGTAAATTCAGGATCGGGCAATGCCACCACCGGTGGGGGCGGGATGAAGACATGCTCAAATACGCCTTGCGCCGTCAACCCATCGATAACGCTGGCAGACGTACCGGCGGCGTGGGCAAGGCCACTGCGTGTCCATGCCACGCCGTTGTCGGCGGTTTCGATAACCCGCAGACGGGCGGGCGTTTGCCGGTCCGGGCGCTGTTCTGTCAGGCGCAGGCCGTCGATCATCGGTTCGGGATCGAAAGCGGCGGGCGCGCGGAGTGCCATTCGGGCCACAAGCCCGGGGGGCGAAAGCGTGTAGGCGGCCACCCAATCGAGAAACCGACGCATATCGCTGGAGAGCGGCGGGCAATCGAAAACTTTCTCGATGGCTTTCAGCTTTTGGGGGTCGACGGTATCCGGCTGCTCACTCTCCCACACCACGCCATAGACAAGGCGGGGGCCGAGCGGCACCTGAACGATAGAGCCGGGCTGCACCACCATGCCATCCGGCACACGGTAGGAATAGGGCCTGGGTGCGGGCATGGGCACCAGCACAGAAACAATGGTGTCTGAAAAGAGCGCGGCAAAAAGGCTGGTCGAATCGTTTGTCATCGCCTTTGGTTTTAGCCCTTACCCGCCCATTGTGGAAACCCACCGCGTTGGCGGTTAGGCTCGACTTCGCATATTGCATCGTGTGCGGCAACGGAGGTGTGGGCAGTTGGCCTGACAACACAATCGCCAAAGCCGATTTTGCTGATGGTGACGATTTCACCCCACGCGAAAGACAGCGTCGGCATTCTCTGCGAGATCGAATA
This sequence comes from Rhizobium sp. CFBP 8762, assembly GCF_014841565.1. Classification (GTDB taxonomy): domain Bacteria; phylum Pseudomonadota; class Alphaproteobacteria; order Rhizobiales; family Rhizobiaceae; genus CFBP-8762. The sequence continues at coordinate 222,801 of NZ_JACYUD010000005.1, read as the reverse complement.
CCGTATGTTTCTCCAGCGCCCTCGTCACCTCGGCTGCGTCGCCCTCCAGCGCTTCGGGCGGCAGGGGATTGCCGATGATGAACTCGAAGCGGTTGTCCTTCTTGTTCAAAAGTTCATGAAACACGGTCATGTCCCGCAGTTCGACCGAGTGTTTGGCCAGCCAGTAAAACAGGCCGGAGTTACGCGCGGTCATATGCACCGGTACAATCGGCAGGCGATATTTTCGGGCAAAGCCGACTGCGGAGGTTTTCCACGGGCGCTCATTCAGGCGGCCATTTTCCCAGTAGGCAATGCGACCGGAGGGAAACAGCACCGTTGCCTTTTGTTCGGCAATCGCACGGTTGGTGATTTCCAGCGTTTCGCGTGTCTTGAGTTTGCTCTTGTGCTCTTCGCGCCATTCCACGGGAATGATGGTTTCGGCAAAGCGGGGATTGACGCGAACGGCATCGCGGTTGGCAAACACCATGATATCAGGCCGTCGCGTCTTCAGCATGTCAAACACGGCAATGCCATCGGCGATGCCGGTGGGATGGTTGCTGACCAGCAGGAAGCCACCGGTGCGGGGAATACGATCCTCGTGCTGCACGTAAATATCAAGATTGAGCAGACTGCTGATATGCTCAAACGCCTGAAACCCTGAAACATTGGCAATGGCGTCCGCCAGCTCGATGGCCCTGCGGTAATTCAGTAGCGTGTAAAGAAAAGGCCGCATCAGCGGCCAGGCTGGGTGAGATACGATCTTTTGTCCACGCTCGGCAATCAGCGTATCGACAATATGGCCGGGCCGCCCTTTGGAAATGAGCGCCAGGCGCTCCGTCCAGTGGCCAAATCCGGCGGCCGTATCATGCTGTCTCATCGCTGGTTCCGTTCCAAGCCGCATTATCATCTCCACAGATATGCCATTCCCGGCGCCGATTCCAAGCGAAACTTAGGAAATTCATAACCTGAAACAGCGAGAGTTTTGCGACAGTTGGCAGCGGAGCGCAAAAAGTGAACACATTACTCATTATTGGCGATGGCAGGCTGATGGAAGAACGCCAGCGCTGGTTGGCAAGTCTGGCGCAAGAGCGGCGACTGGCGGATAACACGGTGGAAGCCTATGAGCGCGATACGCGACAATTTTTGACCTTCCTGACCAGCCATGTCGGCGCACCGGCCAGCCTTGCCGATGTGGAAGCACTGCGCCCTGCCGATCTGCGCGGATTTCTGGCAGCCAGACGCAAGGGCGGCGCCGGTGCGCGCAGTGTGGGCCGTGGGCTGGCGGGCATTCGGTCTTTTCTGCGCTATCTGGAAAAAAAGGGCATGGCAAACGCCACCGGCGCGCGGGCCGTACGCTCCCCCAAGCAGCCTCGCTCCCTGCCCAAGCCCTTGACCGCCACGCAAGCCTTGTCGGTTGTCAGCGCGCAAGAGCAATTGGCAGACGAGCCTTGGATAGCGGCCCGCAACTCCGCGTTGCTCACCCTGCTTTATGGCTGCGGCCTACGCATTTCCGAAGCGCTGAACCTCACACCGGCAGACTTTGCCGGTGATCCGACCTCGCTGCGCATCACCGGCAAGGGCGGCAAGACACGACTGGTTCCCCTGATTGCGGCAGCAACGGCCAGTGTACAAACCTATATAACGCTCTGCCCTTACGTGCTTGCGCCCGACAATTTCCTGTTTCGCGGTGCCCGTGGCGCAAAGTTGCAACAGGCTATCATCCAGCGGGAAATGCAGAAGATGCGCAGTGCGCTGGGTCTGGCCGATACCGCAACGCCCCATGCTCTGCGGCACTCTTTCGCAACGCACCTTCTGGGAAGCGGCGGAGACCTCAGAACCATTCAGGAATTGCTCGGACACGCAAGTCTATCAACGACACAGGTCTATACCGGGGTTGATTCGGCTCGCCTTCTGGAGATTTATGATAAGGCTCATCCGCGTGCATAGAATCAGGGTCAGCTAAAATGAAGCAATGGATGTTCGCATTCTTTCTGTTTGTGCTTGGTGCGGTGCCGGGTCAGGCACAGGCGGATACGTGCCGTGGCACGAACCTTCTCACCCAACTGCAGAAAAATGATCCGGCAGCGTTCGCAGCGCTGCAAAAAGAGGGCGCTTCTACCCCCAATGGGCGAGGCATTTTCTGGAAAATTGAGAAGGACGGCGTGCCAACATCCTATCTTCTCGGCACCATGCATGTGACCGATCCGCGTGTGCTGGAAATGCCCGCACCTGCCCGTGCAGCGTTTGACGCGGCAACGACGGTTGTGGTGGAAACCGATGAGATCATCGATCAGGAGAAAACCATGGTGGCGCTCCTGTCGCGGCCTGATCTGACAGGTTTTGTCGATGGCCGGTCGCTTCTGGATTTCATGACCCCGGAACAGGAGAAGGATCTGGCCGCCGCCTTGAAGGAGCGCGGTATACAGCTTGCGCTCGTTTCCAAGATGCGCCCATGGATGCTGTCCAGCTTTATGGCCATGTCGGCGTGTGAAATGCAGCGACAGCAATCCGGCGTATCTTTTCTGGACAAGCAGTTGGCGGAAAGCGCCAAAGACAGTGGAAAGACCCTGACAGGCCTCGAAACCCTGATTGAGCAGATGACAGCCATGGATTCATTGCCCATGGACTTTCACATCCGTTCGCTCGTTGAGGTGGCTCGTATGGGCACCCTTATGGCCGATATTCTGGAAACGATGACCGAGCTGTATCTAACGGGTGATATCGGCATGATCATGCCTATGATGAAGCTGGTCTCCGAGCTACCGGCTGAGGGTGATGACGGATACGCTGCGTTTGAAGAGCGCCTGCTGCGCCAACGCAACCACATTATGGCAGATCGTGTGGTCGCAACGCTTGCAAAAGGCAACGTCTTCATGGCCGTTGGCGCATTGCATCTGCCCGGCCCGGAAGGGATTGTCGAACTGTTGCGCCAGCGCGGCTATACGCTGACAGCCGTTAGTTCAAAGTCTTAAGAAGAATAGGCACGATCTTGCGGTGGAATGGACCAACGACGGCTATATAGGCACGGCCAGCCAGCGTCTTGCGATCAACCAAGGTTGTGATACTGACGAACTCACCAGTAGGCCCCTGTAACGCATCAATGACAATGCGGAAATTCAGATGCTTGTCGTCAAAGCCAAGGACAGCACGATCCGCGTCCATACTGACGATCGGAAAGCCGGTTTCGCCCCCGACCTGCATGGTTACCGCCTTCAAACCGAATGGCGCGACCGCGCCGTTTCGCAGCGCCATGAGACTATTCATCCATAAAGGGGTCTTTTCTAATAATTGATCGGCGATCTCGCGCACGGCGCGTTTCTCGCAAACCGGTAGCACGAACGAATCGGCCCAGTCTGCGCCGGGCAAAACGGGATGCGGAAAAGTGACAGGCTGCTGAACAGGTTTCATGCAACCATCAAATCAGAATTACCTAAAATAGAAAAGGCGGCCGTTTGTCACAGCCGCCTTTGTTTTCCCCAATGCCTTCAGCTTACATGTGGATGGGCTTAAAGAAGGTTGCCAGAGCGGCTTCCTTCACGGCTTCCGACATGGTCGGGTGTGCATGGCATGTACGGCCCAGATCTTCCGATGAGCCACCAAATTCCATCAGCACAGCCGCTTCATGGATCATGTCACCGGCACCAAAGCCGATAATGTGCACGCCCAGCACGCGGTCCGTATCCTTGTCGGCCAGAACCTTGACGAAACCATCGGTCGCCAGCATGGCACGCGCGCGGCCATTGGCGCTGAATGGGAATTTGCCAACCTTATAGGCCACGCCCGCAGCCTTCAGTTCTTCCTCGGTCTTGCCAACGGCTGCCACTTCCGGCTGGGTGTAGACCACGCCGGGGATAACATCGTAATTCACATGACCTGCCTGTCCAGAGAGTATCTCGGCCAGAGCCACGCCTTCGTCTTCCGCCTTGTGGGCCAACATCGGGCCACGCACGACATCGCCAATTGCATAGATGCCGGGAACATTGGTCTGGAAATGGTTGTCGATTTCAACGCGTCCGCGGTTATCCAGCGCCACGCCTGCTTCAGTGAGACCGAGGTTTGCCGTATAGGGCTTGCGCCCTGTCGCCACAAGAACGATATCGGCATCCAGCACGGTAGCCTCACCACCCTTTACCGGCTCGAACGTAACCTTTGCGCCGGCCTCGCCCTTTTCAACTGCCGTGACCTTGGCTCCCAGCTTGAAGTCGAGGCCTTGCTTGGCGAGAATGCGGTGGAACTGCTTGGACACTTCGCCGTCCATGCCGCCCAGAATGGTGTCCAGATACTCAACCACGGTCACCTTGGCACCCAGACGGGCCCAGACGGAGCCGAGTTCAAGCCCGATCACGCCGCCGCCGACCACGACCATGTGTCCAGGAACCTTGTCGAGCGCGATACCGCCTGTGGAGGACACAATGACTTTCTCATCAATATCGACGGTTACGCCGGGAATGCCCGCCACATCGGAGCCGGTGGCAATCACGATGTTCTTTGTTTCCAGCACCTGCTCTTCACCGCTGTCGCTGGTCACGGAAACCTTGCCTGCACTGACCAACTTGCCCGTTCCGATGAACGTGTCGATCTTGTTCTTCTTGAACAGATAGGAGACACCATCCACGTTGGATTTTACGGTCGCATCCTTGTGCGCCATCATCTTTTCAAGGTTCAGGGTCGGTGCTTGAATTTCAACGCCCAGCGCGTCCATGCCATGCGCTGCCTGATGGAACATTTCGGAAGCGTGCAGTAAGGCCTTGGATGGAATGCAGCCGATGTTGAGGCATGTGCCGCCGAACGTCGCGCGCTTTTCGATAACAGCAGTTTTCAGCCCAAGCTGCGCCGCCTTGATGGCGCAGACATAGCCGCCGGGGCCGGTTCCGATTACGATCACATCATAAGCCATGTTACTTCTCGTCCTGTCTTGCCCGAGCCGGGCCTTATTGAATCTCAAATACGCTGGCTGGCGAGCTTGAGCCCCAGCGCTATGAAGACCAAGCCGCTGGCCCGGTCAATCCACTGCCCGGCGCGCAGAAAGACGGCGCGCATGCGTGGCGTTGTCAAAAACACACTGACACCGGCAAACCAGCCGATCAGGCAAACAGACATTACCACCCCATAACCAAACTTGATGGCAACCGGTGTGTGTGCAGATACGATGGTCGAAAAAATCGAAAGGAAAAACAGAACCGCTTTGGGGTTCAACGCATTGGCTGCGAAACCGAGACCAAAAGCGCGGGCAGCCGATTGCCGGGGCAAACTTTGCTGAACGTCAATGTTCAATTCCGCTTTTCCGGCTCTGAGGCTCTTGATGCCGATATAGAGCAGATACGCTACACCGCACCACTTCACGATGCTGAACAGAAGCAGGGACTGCGAGATGATCAGCCCCAACCCCAAAATTGTATAAATGATATGCACCATCAGCGAGGTGCCAATGCCAAAAGACGTCAGCAGGGCTGCGCGACGACCGTGCACCAGCGATTGCCGCATCACCATCGCTAAATCCGCGCCCGGTGAAACGATCACCAGTGCGAAAATTGCCATCAGGGACGCAAACTCCAGCCAGTAACCCTGCATCGTGCCCTCTTACCCGACGACTGCAAAAAACATCATGGCCAGCCCCAGCAGAGACACAACCCAAACCAGTGAGCGGATATACGGAATACCGGCGAGATAAAGCGGGATGTATACAACACGGGCGATGATCCAGGTCCACGCGCCCGTCATGCCCCAGCCAGAGGAATCACCCATAATCGCCAGTGCCAAAGCCAGCGCGATGAACGCCGGATAGGTCTCGCGGAAGTTTTCCGAGGCACGGGCCGCACGTCCCGCCAGCGCACCCTTTGGTTTCTTCTCTTCATCCCGAGGACCGGCATTCCATGCCGATCCCAGTTCCAGCGTCGAAAGCGACGCCTGCAAGCTGATGTGAAGAACGAGAATGGCCACGCTCCATCCCACCATTGTCAAAAAAGGTGTTGCTGCAATCGTGTCCATAGTCATCCTCCTACAGGATTAGAGATCCAGAACCAGACGCTCCGGATCTTCCAGGCTTTCCTTAACGCGCACAAGGAACGTTACCGCTTCCTTGCCGTCAACGATACGGTGATCGTAAGACAGAGCCAGATACATCATCGGGCGGATAACGACCTGCCCGCCAATGGCCACCGGACGCTCCTGAATCTTGTGCATGCCGAGAATACCGGACTGCGGCGCATTCAGGATGGGCGATGACATCAGCGATCCATAGACACCGCCATTGGAAATGGTGAACGTGCCGCCTTGCATATCTGCCATGGACAACTGACCATCGCGCGCCGCGCGGCCGAGACGGCCGATTTCCTGCTCGATCTGCGCAATCGACATCTGGTCCGCATCCCGCACGACCGGCACGACAAGACCCTTCTCCGTGCCGACCGCCACGCCGATGTGGCAGAAGTTTTTGTAGATAATGTCGGTGCCGTCTATTTCCGCGTTAACCGCAGGCAGTTCCTTCAAAGCGTGTGTTACAGCCTTGGTGAAGAAGCCCATGAAGCCAAGCTTTACGCCATGCTTCTTTTCAAACAGATCCTTGTAGCGGCCACGCAGTTCCATCACTGCTGTCATGTCCACCTCATTATAGGTGGTCAGCATGGCAGCGGAGTTCTGCGCATCCTTTAGGCGCTTGGCAATGGTCTGGCGCAGACGCGTCATCTTCACGCGCTCTTCGCGCGGTGCGTCTTCGCCGCGCGATGGCGCACGGGCTGCACCCTTGGCAGGCTCGGACGCTGCCGGTGCGGAAACGCCGCCCGAAACACCCTTGGCCACTGCCGCCAGCACATCACCCTTTAACACCTGGCCGCGCTTGCCGGAGCCATCCACCTGATCGGACGACAGATTGTTTTCCGTCAACAATTTCGCAGCAGACGGGGCAGCGGGCATGGATGACGAGGACGATGAGGGGGCCACCGCACCCTGCGATGGTGCCTGAGCCTGAGCGGCGGCCTGCTCGGTGACCTTCTGTGGCGTATCGGCGGCCTTTGGGGCTGCCGGGGCTGCGCCACCAGCGGCGCCTTCGCCGATATTGCCCAGCAGACCGCCGGGCAGAACCGTTTCCCCGACGGCAGCAACTATTTCCGACAGAACGCCCGCGGCCGGTGCCGGCACTTCGATGGTTACCTTGTCGGTTTCGAGCTCACAGAGCGGCTCGTCAGCGGCGACCGTGTCGCCTACTTTCTTGAACCAGGTGCCAATGGTGGCCTCACTGACGGATTCCCCCAATGTGGGGACGCGGATTTCTGTAGCCATGATGTTCAAGTTCCCTTGATTTTGTCGGTGTCGAAAGGCGATCCGGGGCGGCCTCAGCCGCCCGGTCCTCAGCTGCCCAGGGCATCTTCCAGGAATGCATTCAATTGCGCAATGTGCTTGGACATCAAGCCCGTGGCCGGAGATGCCGCTGCCGGACGACCGGTGTAGCGAACACGCTTGTGCTTGGCATCGATATGCGCCAGCACCCATTCCAGATAGGGCTCGATGAACGACCATGCGCCCATGTTCTTCGGCTCTTCCTGGCACCAGACCATTTCGGCATTGGTAAAGCGCGACAACTCGTTGATCAGCGCCTTGGCCGGGAATGGATAGAGCTGCTCCACACGCAGCAGGTAGATATCGTCTATCCCGCGCTTTTCACGCTCTTCCAGCAGATCGAAGTAGACCTTGCCTGAGCATAGAACCACGCGACGGATTTTTCCGTCCTTCTGCAGCTTGATCGGGCCGTCCTTGATCATTTCCGCATCGTCCCACAGCAGGCGATGGAAAGAGGTTTCCCCCGCCAGCTCCGACAGGCTGGAGACAGCGCGCTTGTGGCGCAGCAGAGATTTCGGTGTCATGAGAATGAGCGGCTTGCGGAAGTCGCGCTTCACCTGACGGCGCAGAATATGGAAGTAGTTGGCGGGCGTCGTGCAGTTTGCCACCTGCATGTTGTCCTCGGCGCACATCTGCAACCAGCGTTCCAGACGGGCGGACGAGTGCTCCGGTCCCTGTCCTTCATAACCGTGCGGCAGCAGAACGACGAGACCCGACATGCGCAACCACTTGCGCTCGCCCGACGAGATGAACTGGTCAAACACCACCTGCGCGCCGTTGGCGAAGTCGCCGAACTGCGCCTCCCACAGGGTCAACGCATTTGGACGGGCTAGCGAGTAGCCATATTCAAAGCCCAGAACCGCCTCTTCCGACAGCATGGAGTTGATGACTTCGTAACGGGCCTGACCGGGTGCCAGATTGGCCAGCGGAATGTAGCGTTCTTCGGTCTCCTGATCGTAGAGCACGGAATGGCGCTGCGAGAACGTGCCGCGTTCACAATCTTGTCCCGACAAACGGATTTTTGTGCCTTCCACGCAGAGCGATCCAAACGCCATGGCTTCGGCCATCGCCCAGTCCAGCCCCTCGCCCGTTTCCACCATCTTGGCGCGGTTTTCCATGAAGCGCTGAATGGTTTTGTGGGCGTGGAAGTTTTCCGGAACCTCGGAAATCTTGCGACCGATTTCTTTCAGTGTCTTCATCGGAACGGAGGTCTTGCCGCGACGCTGCTCATCGGCATTGTCGGCTGCCCGCAAACCGGACCAGACACCGTCCAGCCAGTCGGCCTTATTAGGCTTGTAGCCCTGACCAGCCTCAAATTCCTGTTCCAGATGCGCGCGCCAGTCGGCCCGCATCTTCTCCACTTCAGCAGCAGTCAGCAGGCCTTCGTTCACGAGGCGATCGGCATAGATCTGCACGACCGTTTTATGACCGCGAATGGTCTTGTACATTTTCGGCTGCGTGAACGCAGGCTCGTCACCTTCATTGTGGCCAAAGCGGCGGTAGCAGAACATGTCCACGACCACAGGCTTGTGGAACTTCATGCGGAATTCTGTCGCAATCTTGGCCGCGTACACAACCGCTTCCGGATCGTCGCCGTTCACATGGAAGATAGGCGCTTCGATCATCTTCGCCACATCCGACGGATAGGGCGAGGAGCGCGAGAAGGCCGGATTGGTGGTGAAACCGATCTGGTTGTTGATGATGACGTGCATGGTCCCGGCAACGCGGTGACCGCGCAGGCCTGATAGACCCAAAATTTCAGCAACCACGCCCTGACCGGCAAACGCGGCATCGCCGTGCAACAGCAACGGCAGAACCTTGGCGCGCTCGCGCAGCGGAATGATGTCGCCTTCATACACGGTCGCCATCTGGTCCTGCTTGGCGCGGGCCTTGCCCATGACGACAGGGTTGACGATTTCCAGATGCGAGGGATTGGCCGTCAGCGACAGGTGAACCTTGTTGCCATCAAACTCCCGGTCGGACGAGGCACCCAGATGGTACTTCACATCGCCGGAGCCTTCGACGTCATCCGGCGTGAAAGAGCCGCCCTTGAACTCGTGGAAGATCGCGCGATGCGGCTTGCCCATGACCTGTGACAGCACATTCAGACGGCCACGGTGGGCCATGCCGAGAACGATTTCTTTCAGGCCTTCCTGCCCGCCGCGCTTGATAATCTGCTCCAGCGCCGGGATCAACGACTCGCTGCCGTCCAGACCGAAGCGCTTGGTGCCCTTGTACTTGACATCGATGAACTGCTCGAAGCCTTCCGCCTCGATCAGCTTTGACAGGATGGCTTTCTTGCCTTCGGCAGTGAAATCGACGCCCTTATCCTTGCCTTCCATGCGCTCCTGAATCCAGCCTTTCTCAGCAGGATCGGAAATGTGCATGAATTCGACACCGAGCGTCGAACAATAGGTGCGCTCCAGAATGTCGATCATTTCCCGCAGGGTCGCGTATTCGAGACCCAGCACGTTATCGATGAAAATCTTGCGGTCGTAATCAGCCTCGGTGAAACCGTAGGACGATGGCGACAGTTCGTTATAGTCTTCAACCGGCGTTGCCAGCGCCAGCGGATCAAGCTTGGCATGCAAATGGCCGCGCATGCGGTAGGCGCGGATCATCATCAATGCGCGCACAGAATCGCGGGTCGATTGATGCACGTCGGCAGACGATACCGTCGTGCCCTGCACCTCTGCCTTCGCTTTGACCTTTTTTTCAACGATCTTTTCGACGGAGCCCCAGTCGCCGTCCAAAGCCGAAATCAGGTCGCCATTGGCGGAAATCGGCCAGTTCGGCTTTTTCCACGAGGCGCCCTTGGCGGCCTTCACAACATCGTCCGGGCTATCCTGCAAACTCTTGAAAAAGCTCTGCCACTCCCCGGAAACGGACGATGGGTCGCTCTCATACCGCGCATAGAGCTGCTCGATATAGGCCGCATTCGCCCCGTCGAGAAACGACGTCAGCTGGAATTGTTCGTTGGCTTCTTGCCTTGCCATGATGTCACTCGCGGACGTATGCGCCCGCCTCCCGACTTCGTTGAGGAACCGGAGTTTCCGGCGCTGCCGCTGATGCGGCGTTTCAAACAGTTAGAAACCGGCGCGCCTTGTTTCTTACAAGGCGCGCCGGTTGAATGTATCAGCCCTTGAGGACTTCAACCAAGGTCTTGCCAAGGCGAGCTGGCGATGGCGAAACCCGAATGCCAGCGGCTTCCATCGCTGCAATCTTGTCTTCCGCGCCACCCTTGCCGCCGGAAATGACAGCGCCCGCATGGCCCATGGTGCGGCCAGCCGGTGCTGTGCGACCGGCGATGAAGCCGACCATTGGCTTCGCGCGGCCACGCTTGGCTTCGTCCTTGATGAACTGAGCCGCATCTTCTTCCGCAGAACCGCCGATTTCACCGATCATGATGATCGACTTGGTTTCCTCGTCGGCCAGGAACATTTCCAGGATGTCGATGAATTCCGTACCCTTGACCGGATCGCCGCCGATGCCGACAGCCGTGGTCTGGCCAAGGCCTTCATTGCTGGTCTGGAACACAGCTTCGTAGGTAAGCGTGCCGGACCGCGAGAGAACGCCGACCGAGCCCTTCTTGAAGATGTTGCCGGGCATAATGCCGATCTTGCACTCATCCGGTGTCATGACGCCGGGGCAGTTCGGTCCGATCAGACGTGATTTCGACGACTCCAGCCGTGCCTTGACCTTGACCATGTCGGAGACCGGAATGCCTTCCGTGATGCACACAATCAGCGGAATTTCTGCTTCGATGGCTTCCAGAATGGCGGCAGCCGCGCCGGCTGGCGGCACGTAGATCACAGAGGCGTCAGCGCCGGTGGCATCACGCGCTTCAGCAACCGTTGCGAAGATCGGCAGCTTTTCGCCCTTGCCACCTTCCCAGGTCTCACCACCCTTTTTCGGGTTGATACCGCCGACCATCTTCGTGCCGTGGTAGGCCAGTGCCTGTTCTGTGTGAAAAGTGCCGGTCTTGCCTGTCAGGCCCTGAACCAGAATTTTGGTGTCTTTGTTGATCAGAATAGACATGGATCAGGCTTCCTTCACTGCGGCTACGATCTTTTGCGCAGCGTCATCGAGATCATCGGCGGAAATAACGTTCAGGCCGGACTCGTTGATGATCTTCTTGCCGAGGTCGACATTGGTGCCCTCAAGTCGAACGACCAGCGGAACAGTGAGGCCAACATCCTTGACCGCAGCGATTACGCCTTCCGCGATCACATCACACTTCATGATGCCGCCGAAGATGTTGACGAGAATGCCCTTCACCGCCGGATCGGCCGTGATGATCTTGAACGCCGCCGTGACCTTCTCCTTGGACGCGCCGCCGCCCACATCGAGGAAGTTTGCGGGCTCAGCACCATACAGCTTGATGATGTCCATGGTTGCCATGGCAAGACCAGCGCCGTTGACCATACAGCCGATGTTGCCATCGAGCGCTACATAAGCGAGATCGTACTTCGATGCCTCGATTTCCTTGGCATCTTCTTCCGTCGTATCGCGCAGAGCAACGATATCTTCGTGACGGAACAATGCGTTGCCATCGAAGGAGACCTTGGCGTCCAGCACGCGCAGGCGACCATTGGTCATGACGATCAGCGGGTTGATTTCCAGAAGGCTCATGTCCTTTTCGACAAAGGCCTTGTAGATGATCGGAAACAGCGTTTCGCTGTCCTTGCGGGCCTCGCCTTCCAGCTTCAGCGCGTCAGCCAACTTGGTCAGATCTTCAGCCGTCAGGCCTGTTTCCGGGTCAACGGCAACTGTGATGATTTTTTCCGGGGTATGCTCGGCGACGGCTTCAATGTCCATGCCGCCTTCGGTAGACACGACAAAAGCCGGACGGCCGACGGTACGGTCAACCAGCACCGACAGATAAAGCTCGCGGTCGATATCTGCGCCGTCTTCAATGTACAGGCGGTTGACTTGCTTGCCAGCAGGGCCGGTCTGCTGTGTAACCAGCGTGTTGCCCAGCATTTCCTTGGAGTGGGCAACAACCTCTTCGATGGACTTTGCCAGGCGCACGCCGCCCTTGGCATCGGGGCCGAGTTCGGTGAACTTGCCCTTGCCGCGACCGCCAGCATGAATCTGGCTTTTGACCACATAGAGTGGGCCGGGAAGCGACTTTGCCGCGGCTTCCGCCTCGTCTGCCGAAAAGATTGCCACGCCGTCAGCGACAGGCGCGCCAAAGCTCTTCAACAGAGCCTTGCCTTGGTATTCGTGAATATTCATGAGAGGTTTTCCTGTTAAGGCTTGAGCTTATTTCAAGCTTGGAGCAATGGTTGCGCAAGCTTCGCACAAACCCGCAACGGAGCCGACCGACTTTTCAAACGCTTGACGTTCCGTCGCATCCAGATCGATCTCGATGACACGCTCAACACCGCCAGCGCCGATAACCGTTGGTACGCCGACATACATGTCGTTAACGCCATACTCACCAGAAAGATGCGCGGCGCAGGGCAGAACGCGCTTTTTGTCCTTGAGGAAGGACTCGGCCATTTCGATTGCCGAGGCTGCAGGCGCGTAATAGGCCGAGCCGGTTTTCAGCAGACCGACGATTTCCGCGCCGCCATCACGGGTGCGCTGGATGATTTCTTCCAGACGATCCTGCGTGCACCAGCCCATCTTGACGAGGTCCGTCAGCGGGATACCGGCAACGGTGGAATAGCGAGCCAGCGGCACCATGCTATCGCCATGACCGCCGAGAACAAATGCGGTTACGTCCTGTACGGACACCTTGAATTCCTCCGCCAGAAACAGACGGAAACGGGCAGAGTCGAGAACGCCCGCCATGCCAACAACCATGTTCTTCGGCAGGCCGGAAAATTTCTGCAAAGCCCAGACCATCGCATCCAGCGGGTTGGTGATGCAGATGACAAAGGCATTCGGGGCATATTTCTTTATGCCGGCGCCAACCTGCTCCATCACCTTGAGGTTGATACCGAGCAGATCATCGCGGCTCATGCCAGGCTTGCGGGCAACGCCAGCGGTCACGATGCACACATCGGCACCCTCAATGGCGGAGTAGTCGCTAGCGCCGGTCAAGGACGCATTGAAACCCTCAACGGGGGATGACTGGGCGATATCGAGGCCCTTGCCCTGTGGAATACCGTCAGCAATATCAAACAGAACGATGTCGCCGAGTTCTTTCAGGCCTGCCAGATGTGCCAGCGTTCCCCCGATCATCCCCGAACCGATCAATGCAATCTTATTACGCGCCATGAAAATGCTTCCCTCTTGCGATCTCATTTAAAGGCGCGTCGCTGGGCCATCGGCCACAAGCGCGAATACCGGAAACGTCATCCTCCAGCCGCTGCCTTTCGCGGGTAGGAAGTAGCCGCGTATTTGCAAAATATCAACCGATACTTTTGCATCTAGCAATTTCAATCGGTTAGATCAAATTTATCTTACGTAAACGTAAGAAAACGGGTCGAGATTGTGTTCAGATTAAGGCTCTCTTGCTGCAAGAGCGTAGTCCTCACTCTGCATCTCGATCAGACGGGAGACGGTACGGTCGAACTCGAAACCTTCTGTGCCATGCCGGTCAGTCAGCAAATTCTCAGGAGCAGCGACAGCCGTTGCGTACAGTTTCGCACCGCGATCGTACAGCGTATCGATCAACGTGATGAAGCGTTTGGTTTCGTTACGCTTCTCGCGTCCGAGATAAGGAATACCCTCAATAAAAATCGTTTGATACCTGTCCAGTATCGCGAGATAATCGGAGGCACCCAGCGGTCGTTCGCACAGGTCTGAAAACGAAAACCGTGCGGCGTGACCGCTTGCCCGAGGCACAGGTATAGAGCGGCCTTTACGCTCGACCGCTGCTGATTCTGCTGGGCGCCCTTGTGCTGCCCGGTTCCAGTCCGCATCCAGCGCCGCCCGCGTCTGGTCGTTCAGCGGATACCGCCAAATCGGCTGCGCGCCGGTTTTTTCCAAACGGTAATCGGTGACCGAGTCGAGGGGAACAATATTGACATACTGCTTGAGCATGTCAACAAACGGCAGGAACAGGCTTCGGTTCAACCCATCCCGATAGAGATTGTCCGGCTCAACGTTGGATGTTGCCACCAGAATACAGCCGCGCGAGAACAACTCGCCAAACAGACGCGAGAGTATCATTGCATCTGCAATGTCGGTGACTGAAAACTCGTCGAAGCATAAAAGCCGCGCTTCTGCCATCAGGCTTTGGGCAACGGGCGGCACAGGATCGGCCTCTTTGGTTTCGCCATTTTTGAGGCGCTGACGATGGCGATGAATGCGCTCATGAACGTCAGCCATAAACGAATGGAAATGGGCACGGCGCTTCGCTCTGATCGGCACCAGATCAAAGAACAGGTCCATCAGCATGGTCTTGCCGCGACCAACACCGCCGTGAATATATAGTCCTTTGATAACGGGGGCCGGTTTGCGTTTGGCAAACAACCAGCCCAATAGGCTGGATTTCTGCGGTGTTTCGGTGGCGTAGATGTCGTTCAACAGACGGTCGAACAGACCGGCGATTTCCATCTGGCCGGGGTCGGCGCGCAGCTCGCCGCCTGCGACGAGCTGACCGAGCTTACGGGTCACACTGTTTTGTGAATTGGGCAAGGCTGCACCAGGGTTGGGCGGGCGTATGCCCGCTGAACGTTACCGGCTCAGGCTGAGCGTCTGGCCAGAGTTGGTGGAGCCTTCGAAACGGGAATCAGCCGTCTTATAAACGCGCGCCAATGCGCTGCCGTTGCGATCCTTGAGGATCACCTGCTTGCCGGAGACCTCCCACGATCCCATCATCGTGAGTTCACCCGCGCAACCACGTGTGCCGCCGCGCGAACCGCTGCCGAGATTGGTGAGCGTCAGGAACATGTCGCAGGAGCTTGCGCCATTGGCGACACGCCAATTGCCGACCATGGATTCCTTGGTCACATCCAGCGCATTTTCAGCCGATGCGACAGTCGTTGCCGGAGCTGTTGGCTGCGTGGCTGGCGCTGTCGGGAATTGTGATGGATTGGTCGTCGGATCAGGAAGCTGGCTGGAAGAGACCGAAGCAACCGGTTGCGGTGCCAGTGATGCAGGACCGGGGGCCGCATTCGCGCCCATTTGCTGACCACCAAAGCCATCGTTAGAGGTGCGGGTGCACCCCGACAATGCCAGCAAAACGACCAAACCCGTTACTGCCCCGCCGACCGAATGTGTAAACCGCATAGGATGCTCCTGCCCGTCAATGCCACGTTTCAGGCAATATAGGTCAAATTATTGTAAAACCAGACAATAAAATCAAGCGAGTTGAAAATCTTTGTCACACACCACAAACTTAAACGCGGCGCTCGACCATCATTTTCTTGATCTCTCCGATGGCCTTCGCGGGGTTAAGGCCTTTAGGACAGGTTTGTGCGCAGTTCATGATCGTATGGCAACGATAAAGACGGAAGGGATCTTCCAGATTGTCGAGACGCTCCCCGGTTGCTTCATCGCGGGAATCGATCAGCCAGCGGTAGGCTTGCAGCAGCACAGCAGGACCGAGGTAACGGTCGCCGTTCCACCAGTAGCTTGGGCACGAAGTTGAGCAGCAGGCGCATAGAATGCACTCGTAAAGCCCGTCCAGCTTCATGCGGTCGTCGTGGCTCTGCTTCCACTCCTTGGCGGGTGTGGGCGACACGGTCTTCAACCACGGCTCAATTGACCGATGCTGGGCGTAGAAGTTGGTCAGGTCCGGCACAAGATCTTTGACGACGGGCATGTGCGGCAGGGGATAAATTTTAACCGCACCCTTCACGTCGTCCATACCCTTGGTGCAAGCAAGGGTGTTCGTGCCATCGATGTTCATCGCGCAGGAACCACAAATGCCTTCGCGACAGGAGCGGCGAAGCGTCAGGGTCGGGTCGATCTTGTTCTTGATGTAGAGAAGACCATCGAGAACCATCGGTCCGCAATCATCGATATCGATATAGAAGGTGTCAATCCGCGGGTTCTGTCCGTCATCCGGATTCCAGCGATACACCTTGTATTCGCGCACATGAACCGCGCCTTGCGGCTTGGGCCAAACCTTGCCCCGTGTCATCTGCGAATTTTTGGGAAGAGCAAGTTCAACCATTTTCAGCTTTCCTCATCATCGTCAAATGCCATCATCAGGTCATTGTTTTCTTCAATTCGCAGCATTCTTATGTCTTTGACAGAGGGCTGGAACCACGGGTATTTTTTTGCCAATCGCTGCACGACCCGGACGCATCGAACCGCATCGATCGTTTGATCGCCAAAGTAGGTGCTGCCTTGCCGCCATTCAAAGCCACGGGAGGTCAAATAGTTTCTGACATCGGTATAGGCATTGTTCCAGGACGGGTTTGGATACAGTTGTTTGAGAGTCTCTGTGTCCAGATCGAATACGACCGCATACATTCGGTCACTCCTTGAACTGTTGTGGCCTATCTGAGCAGATGTTCGATGAACCGCCATGGACCTATACCTCGAGTGAAACTGTATCGCTCAATAAACACGTGCTTTCGGCTCGATCTTTTTCGGATCGATGCCACCGGTCAATAGGTCGGTATGCACACCGCGATAATCAAGGCGCACATTGCCGGTATCGCTGATCCATGACAGCGTATGTTTGCGCCAGTTCACATCGTCACGTCCTGCAAACGGTCCGCTGGTGTAATCCTCGCGCGCATGGCTGCCGCGGCTTTCCTTGCGGGCTTCCGCGCCATAAACCGTGGCAATGGCGTTGGCCATCAGGTTTTCCAGTTCCAGCGTTTCCACCAGATCGGAATTCCAGATCATCGAGCGGTCGGTCACGCGGATATCGGCCATCTGCTGCCAAATTGCCGACATGCGGCGGCAGCCGGATTCCAGCGATTCCTGTGTGCGGAACACCGCTGCATCTTCCTGCATCGTGCGCTGCATCCGGTCGCGCAGATGGGCTGTCGGCGTTTCGCCCCCGGCATGACGCAAACGGTCGAACCGGTCCATGATCTTGTCGCAGGCATCCACATTGACCTGCGGCGCTGCCGAGGTACGGTCGATCACCTGACCGGCGCGGATTGCCGCCGCGCGGCCAAATACGACAAGGTCGATCAACGAGTTGGAGCCGAGACGATTGGCGCCATGCACCGAAGCACAGCCAGCTTCACCCACAGCCATCAGTCCGGGCGCGATGCGCTCGGGATTGTCGCTGTCGGCGTTCAGCACTTCACCCCAATAATTGGTGGGAATGCCGCCCATATTGTAATGGACGGTCGGCAGAACCGGGATCGGCTCACGGGTCACATCGACACCGGCGAAAATCTTGGCGGACTCGGAGATACCCGGCAGGCGCTCATGCAGGATGGCGGGGTCCAGATGGTCCAGATGCAGGAAGATATGGTCTTTGTTCTTGCCAACACCACGGCCTTCACGGATTTCCATCGTCATGCAGCGCGAAACCACGTCACGCGAGGCAAGATCCTTCGCCGACGGCGCATAACGCTCCATGAACCGCTCGCCTTCGGAGTTGACAAGATAACCGCCTTCCCCGCGCGCACCCTCGGTAATCAGGCAGCCTGCGCCATAGATACCGGTCGGGTGGAACTGAACGAACTCCATATCCTGCAGCGGCAAGCCCGCGCGCGCAATCATACCGCCGCCGTCACCGGTGCAGGTATGGGCCGAGGTCGCCGAGAAGTAGGCACGACCGTAACCACCGGTCGCCAGCACCACCATTTTTGCGGCAAAGCGATGGATTGTGCCATCGTCAAGGTTCCAGGCAACAACGCCCGTGCAACGGCCATCGGATTCCATGATCAAATCGATGGCAAAGTATTCGATGAAGAATTCTGCGTTGTTGCGCAGCGACTGGCCATACAGGGTGTGCAGAATGGCGTGGCCTGTGCGGTCAGCAGCCGCACAGGTGCGTTGCACTGGCGGGCCTTCGCCGTAATTCTGCATGTGGCCGCCGAATGGACGCTGGTAGATCTTGCCCTCCTCGTTGCGCGAGAACGGCACGCCGTAATGCTCCAGTTCGTAGACGGCTTTCGGCGCTTCCATGGCAAGGTACTGCATGGCGTCCACGTCGCCCAGCCAGTCGGACCCCTTGACCGTATCGTAAAGATGCCACTGCCAGCAATCGGGTGTCATATTGGTAAGAGATGCGGCGATGCCGCCCTGCGCTGCGACCGTATGGGACCGCGTCGGGAAAACCTTGGTAATACACGCTGTTTTCAGGCCCTGCTCTGCCATGCCAAGCGTCGCGCGCAAACCCGCGCCACCGGCACCGACGACAATTACGTCGAAGGAGTGGTCCACATAGGTGTAAGCCTTACCATTCATCGAAGCCATAGTATTATCCTGTAAATGCAATTTTCAGGATGGCGAACAGACAGAGCGCGCCAACGATGATCGCAAAAAACGTATTGAGCATCAGCAGCCCAAGCTTCACGGCGTCATTATGGACATAGTCCTCGATAACCACCTGCATGCCAAGGCGCATGTGAATAAGACCGGACAGCACAACCAGCGCCATGACCACGGCCACAAACGGATTGGACAGGGCCGAAACCGCTTCCGCATAGGGCGCACCAGCATAGCGCACAATGAAAAACATGAAAAACAGCATCAATGGCACATTGGACACAGCCGTGACACGTTGATGCCAAAAATGTTCTGTACCGTTCTTGGCAGAACCGAGGCCGCGAACTTTGCCCAAAGGCGTACGCATATCCATACCGTCTACTCCGATCAGAATCGCACGAGATAAATGACGATCCATAGTAATACGGTCAGACAGATCGATCCGATCATATTGCCAATGGCAAGTTTTGTAGAAAATGACTTTTCATAGCCATGTCCCATGTCCCACATAAAGTGGCGGATGCCGCCCAGCATATGATGAAACAAGGCCCAGCTATAGCCAAACAGCACCAAAAGCGCAGGAATGGTGCCAAAAATCCAGCTGATACTGTTGTAACGGGCCTCGCCTGAGGCCACGGCGATCAGCCAAGCAACGACCAGAATGGTGCCGAAATACAGCGCCACGCCGGTAATTCGGTGCAAAATGGACATGACCATGGTTGGAATAGGCTTGTAAATCTGTAGATGCGGCGAAAGAGGCCGGCTTCTAGTGACATTCGCCATCAGAACCTCACGAAAACGTGGGAGAACCCGCCTCCGTTCAGATGACGCTCCTCCCCTCGCACAGTAGAGTGCATAGTTACATGGTGCGACGTTTAATCGCCTCTTCCCGCCACGACAAGTGCGTTTATCAGCAATTGTAAGATTTAATCGATTATAGCCGAAACGCTATAATGGCATGTAAAAACATGAGATTTCAGGTCAAGTCCGATTGGAACGACCAGAAGGTCGTTCGCTTGACGTCGTTGTCTTCCAGCGCGCGGCTGACAGGCACCCGGTAGGTGGCAAGTTCAGTCAGGCGGTCCTTGAGACAGTAGGCCCGTCCGGGATCGCCAACCAGAACGACTGCGCCAGCCGCTGAAAGGCTCGCAAACCACGGCGTCAGCAGTGAAGCGAAGACGCTATCGTAAAAGACATCACCGGCCAGATACATATCAGCCCGACGCGCACCACCAATCAGGTTTTCCGGTGTGAACGTCATCTCAACCTGATTAAGCGATGCATTCAGTGCCACGGCGGTTTTGGCCCACGGGTCGATATCGTCGCAGAGAACCCTAGCTGCTCCGGCCTTGGCAGCAGCAATACCGACAAGGCCGGAGCCACTGGCAAAGTCCACCACCGATTTGCCACGAACGGTTTCCGGGTTGTCCAGAATATACCGCGCCAGTCCCTGCCCGCCCGCCCAGGCAAAAGCCCAGAACGGCGGCGGTAGGCCGATCTCCTGCAACTCATCCTCGGTCTTCAACCAGAGATCATGCGCCTCGGTCGCCAGATAAAGCTGGATTTCCGGCACATGCGGAGGTGAGACCTGTTCCGTATTGGCGAGGATAAAGGTGCGCGGATCGGTTTTCATCAGGTGGGCGGATTTTCCAGCCCGCCCATGCGGCATACCTCGAAATATTCCGCTTCGGTGACGGGTTGGACGGACAGCCGCATGGAGGTGACCAGCGCCATTTTTTCCAGCGCCGGATTGGCCTTCACATCTTTCAAGGTAACAGGCTTCGGCATATCGCAGATGGCGCGGATATGCACGCAATCCCAACGCGGATCATCTGCCGTACTATCGGGTGCAGACAGGGCGCAGACTTCGGTGATACCGACGACTTCCAGCCCTTCATTGGAATGGTAGAAGAAGCCCTTATCGCCAATTTTCATGGCGCGCATATTGTTGCGCGCCGAGTAATTGCGCACGCCCGTCCATTCGGTGCCTGCCTCGCCTGCATCTTTCTGCATGGCCCAGGACCATTTGAACGGTTCGGATTTGTAAAGCCAGAATGCCATCGTCTTTATGCCTCAGGCTTGTTGAAAACCCAGTTCCAGGCTTTCACCTCAACCGTTTCAAACAGCCCTGCCCTAGCGTAGGGATCGGCAGCGGACAGGGCCTGAGCGGCCTCCAGCGTTTCGGCCTCTACCACCACAAGACTGCCCGTGGCTTGCCCGGCGTCATCCAGAAACGGGCCGGCAAACTTCAACTGACCGGCAGCGTTGATCTCGTTCAGCCACGCCACATGCGGCGGGCGGGTCTCCATGCGCAAGGCAAGGCTATCAGGCTTATCGGTGCAAAGAAACGCGTATAACATCAAGACTTCTCCTGTTATTCCTGTGTAATGGGGCGGGACATCAGTTGATGAAGCGCGGTGGCGACGTCCATGTGGCCATCGATAATGGCAGCGACAGCATCGGTCACGGGCATATCAACGCCCAATCGGCGGGCAACATCGGCAGCAATGGCGGCAGCGAATGCGCCCTCCACCAGTTCACCTCCAAAACTTGACTTGGTGCCGCCCACATCACTTTTATAAGTCCGGCCGAGCGCAATGCCGAACCGCAAATTTCGCGACTGATGGCTGGTGGCCGTCAGCACCAGATCCCCGAGACCAGACAGCCCCCGCACCGTATCACCCTCGCCGCCATGGGCCGCGACGAACCGAGACATTTCCGCCAGCCCCCGCGCAATCAGCGCAGCACGGGCTGAATCGCCAAGGCCCGCGCCTTCCACGATGCCGCAGGCAATGGCCAGCACGTTCTTCAGCGCGCCGCCCAGTTGCACACCAATCCGGTCCGCACTCGGGTACAGCCGGAATGTCTGGCCGGACAGCGCCAATGCCAGTTCACCAGCCAATTGCTCATGGCTTGCGCCAAGAGTCATGGCTGTTGGCAGGCCCTTGGCGATATCGGCAGCAAAACCGGGACCGGACAGAACCGCTATCTCATGGTCGGGCAGTTCCAGCGCCAGAACATCCGTCAGCAAACGACCAGAGGCTTTGTCCAGCCCCTTGGCGCAGGTGACGATGGCGGCATGGGCGGCAATCAAGGGCCGCAATTGCCGAGCCGCTTGCGCCTGCGCCTGCGATGGCATAGCGAACAGGACGATATCTGCATCTCGAAGCACGGCTGGATCGGCGGAAAAATTGAGGTTCGGCGATAGATCAATGCCCGGCAATGCCGCCTCATTGCGACGATGCTGCCGGAAGGTTGCGACAACCTCGGCGCGCCGCGCCAGCAAAATGACATGGGCCCGCGCTGTGGACGCAATGACCGTTGCCAGCGCCGTACCAAACGCACCGGAGCCAACAACCACAATATTGCGCTGACGATCCACCATGATACCTTGGGTCATGCCTTCGCGCCACGCTTTCCAGAGCCGAGCAGGGTCTGCGCGCTAGCATCCAGCGGCCAGCGCGACCGGGGAGAGACGCTGAGCGAATCCGGCGCGAAGCCAGCGGCCACACGCTCCGCGCCCGCCCATCCAATCATCGCCGCATTGTCGGTACACAGCGCCAGAGGCGGCGCGATGAACGTGAATCCATCGGTATCGCACAGTGTTTGCAGGGTTTGGCGCAGCACCTGATTGGCCGCAACACCGCCCGCTACCACAAGCGCTGGCGCTTTCGTGTCGGGATACTGTGTTTTGAACCGCGCCAGCCCTCGGCCAATGCGATCCGTCAATGTGCGGGAAACGGCGTTTTGAAACGACGCGCAGATATCGGCCACATCCTGATCATTGACAGGTGCAATACTGGTTGCCGCTTGGCGCACAGCGGTCTTCAAGCCGGAGAACGAAAAATCAAGCCGGGCTTCGCCTACTAGCGGACGGGGCAGAACAAATCGGTCCGTGCGTCCGGTTCGCGCCGCTGCCTCCACGGCGGGACCGCCCGGATATGGCAGACCGAGGAGCTTTGCGGTCTTGTCGAACGCCTCGCCCAGCGCATCGTCGATCGTCGTTCCCCAACGCTCGTAGTCACCCACGCCACGCACCAGCACAAGCTGCGTATGACCACCCGACACCAGCAACATCAGGAACGGAAAGGGCAGGCCATGGGTCAGACGCGCCGTCAGCGCATGGCCTTCCAAATGGTTGATGGCGTAGAGCGGCTTGCCACTGGCCAGCGCCAGCGCCTTAGCCGTCATCAGGCCAACAATAAGACCACCGATCAGACCCGGCCCGCTGGTGGCGGCAATGGCATCCATGTCCCGCAGGTGTTTGCCGGCGCGCATCAGCGCTTCTTCGATCAGCGTATCCAGGGCTTCCACATGCGCCCGGGCAGCAATTTCAGGCACAACGCCACCATAGGCACTGTGGTCATCAAGCTGGCTCAGCACCACCTCGCCGGCTATATGGCCTTTGCCGTCGGCATCGCGGATGACAACGGCGGCAGCTGTTTCATCGCAGCTTGTTTCTATACCGAGAACGGTGATGGCGCTCATGGATTTACTCAATTGTTGCGGATAACCGGTAGACCGGTTACGAGACGTGTCGGTAACAATGGATGACGCCGGATGCAAACAAAACCTTTCCGAATTGGCACACGCGGAAGCAATCTCGCTTTGGCGCAGGCCTATGAAACCCGTGATCGGCTGATGGTTGCCCACGGTCTGCCGGAGGAGATGTTTAACATCGTCGTCATGTCCACCATGGGCGACCGCGTGACCGACCGTGCATTGTCGGAGATTGGCGGCAAGGGTCTTTTTACCGAGGAAATCGAGCAGCAACTCCTGTCCGGTGGTCTGGATTTTGCCGTCCATTCCTCAAAGGACATGCCGACACTTTTGCCCGATGGGCTGGTGCTGGCCGCCTTTCTGGCGCGAGAGGATATCCGGGATGCCTTCATCGGGCGCGATGTGGAAAAACTGATGGACCTGCCCCATGGCGCGACCGTTGGCTCCGCATCGCTGCGCAGGCAAGCCCTTCTGCGGCGTCTGCGACCGGATCTGAACGTTATCATCTACCGGGGACAGGTGGAAACACGGCTGCGCAAGCTGGCGGAAGGTGAAGCCGATGCAACGTTGCTGGCTTACGCAGGTTTGAAACGGCTGGGGCGACCGGAGGTCGCGACCGAGCTTCTTGACCCGGAATCGTTCCCTCCCGCCCCGGCGCAGGGTGCGATCTGCATCGAATGCCGCCGCAATGACGAACGGGTCATGGCGCTTCTCGATGCTGTTAACGACCGGCGAACGTTCGAAGCCGTTACCTGCGAACGCAGCTTTCTTGGCGTCCTTGACGGCTCCTGCCGAACACCGATAGCCGGCTATGCATTTTCAGATGGTGAGGCTATCCGGTTTTCCGGCACCGTGCTGACGCCGGATGGCAGCCTGTACCACACGGTGGAAATCGACGGCAAAGCGTCTGATGCAAAAGCATTGGGTGAGCAGGCAGGCCAGAAGATCCGCACCTTGGCTGGCCCTGATTTCTTTGCCAGCTGGCTGACCTGAACCATGCGCGTGCTGGTGACCCGTCCACAACCGGCTGCCCGTTTGACGGCAGAGCGCGTTGAGGCAATGGGGCATATCGCGACAGAGCTGCCTTTGTTTGAAGCAAGGCATCGGCGAGATGAGGCCTTTGCCGCTTTGTCTCAGCCCCATGCCGCCATTGCCGTTACCAGTGCCGAGGCCATTCGTGCCCTTGGCGACAACGAAGCGATGCTGTCACCTCATGTTGAAACGCCGGTCTATGCCGTGGGGCAGGCAACGGCACAGGCCGCCAGAACCGCTGGCTTTCGCCATGTGGTGACCGGAGAGGGTACAGGCGAAGCGCTGGCGGACATCATCATCGCCGACAGGCCCGGACCCGTTCTTTACCTTGCCGGTACACCCCGCTCGTGCACCTTTGAGATGAAGCTGTCACGCGCCGGTATCGTGCGGACCATTGTCAAATGCTACCGCATGGAACCACTGCATTATGATAGGGCCAAACTGAGCAAGGTTATCGAACTCCCGCCGGACGTTGTCTTGCTCTATTCAAAACAAGCGGCTGTGCAACTGTGCAGGCTTCTAGGGGTTGAGATTGTCGCATCGCTGACCTGCCTGTGCCTGAGCCAAAAGGTGGCGCAGGCGCTGCCTGAAAACTCTGCCAATATCCTTGTCAGTGCGACCCCTGACGAAGCCGCGCTTTTGCAACTGCTGGCCTTCACAGATAAGTTTTAGCCAATTTATACAAAGGCCCTTTCCCAAACGCCCCTCCCCGACTAGTTTTAGCGCAAGGCAATGAAAACGGGGAGAGCCACCATGGTATCGGGTACGCCACCACGCGACACGGCAGACGATCGGGAACCGACGACAATCGAGCTGAGTGCCAATCAGGCAGCGCTTGACGATGCCACAACACCGCACGACACCGACGTCGACTTACCTCCGGCACAAACCCCTGTCGCTGACGATCAGGCAGACGCATCCGGGGAGCGGATAGACCGCGAGGAAGCCGATTATAACGCGGCAACCGACAGCACCGCCTCCGCCTTTGCAGAAGAGCCAGCCCATACAGCACCCGTTGCGGAGCCTGTGCATACGACACGATCAGACACAGGACCATCCCGATCAGGCAGCCTTGCCGCCGGAATCGTCGGCGGTCTGGTGGCTTTGCTGGCGGCCGGTGGCTTGCAGTACGCAGGCGTCCTTCCCGCCGTTTCGCCAGACCGCGGCACCACGACCAGTGCAACCGATCCGGCCATCGCTCAGGAAATCGAGGCTATCAAGGCGCAGCTTGCAGCGCCGGGCGCGCAGGCGCAGCCGGTTGACCTGTCACCGGTTGAAACCCGTTTGAGCGAACTGGAAGCCAAACTTGCCAACGCGGCACCCGCCGGCGAGGCAACGCCATCGCCGGAAATACCGGCCTTGCAATCCTCTGTCGAAAAGCTGATGGGCGATATCGATTCCGTGCGCACCGAACTGCGCCAGAGCATCGACACCCAGAACACATCCAACACCGACTTTGCCAACCGTCTCTATGCAGCCGAAGAAAAGCTCAAGGAAACGGCAAGCCCTGCTCAGGTGGAGCGCGTTGCAGCCGCCACGGCGCTGAAAGCTGCCGTGGAACATGGCGGCTCCTTCCTGACCGAGCTGGATGGCTTGGCAAAGGCAGCCCCCGATGACGAAGCCATTTCCGCGCTGCGCAGCGATGCGGCAAGCGGGCTTGCATCGCGCGCCGAACTTGCACGCGACTTTCCGAAGGCGGCGGATGCCATGCTGTTGGCCATCAACCAGCCCGGGCCGGATCAAGGCGTCATGGCGCGGCTCTGGTACAGCGCAGCGTCAACCGTACGTGTTCGTCCTGTCGGCAATGTCGAAGGCACCGAGCC
The DNA here is from genome assembly GCF_014841565.1 of Rhizobium sp. CFBP 8762. Taxonomy (GTDB): domain Bacteria; phylum Pseudomonadota; class Alphaproteobacteria; order Rhizobiales; family Rhizobiaceae; genus CFBP-8762. The sequence goes on along the minus strand of NZ_JACYUD010000005.1, from coordinate 196,828 downwards.
CGAAGCCGTTATCGCCCGTATTGAAGACAAGCTGAACAATGGCGATGTGAAAGGTGCGGCCCTTGAATGGGATGCCCTTCCGCCAGCCGCGCAAACCGCCGGTGCACCCTTCAAGACGCGGCTCGATCAACGGCTGCGCGTGGAGGAGCTGGTTTCCACCAGCGTATCGCGGGCATTGAGCGGCACAGGCAGCAGAAGCTAGGGAGCGACACGCATGACAACCAGACTTCTGATATTTGCGCTTGCCGTGCTTCTTTTCGGTGCAGGCTTCTCGTGGCTGGCTGACCGTCCCGGTGACATCTCCATGGTCTGGCAGGGCCAGAGGCTGGATATGTCGCTGATGGAAGCAACCACGCTGGTGGTCGCGCTCGTCGCGGCGATCTTGCTGACATGGTGGCTTGTCCGTGCCGTTTGGCAATCGCCCCGCGCACTGACCCGCCATTTTCGCGCCCGAAAGCGGGATCGTGGCTATCAGGCCCTTTCAACCGGTCTGATTGCGGCTGGCGCGGGCGACGCGTCGCTTGCCCGCAAGATGAGCGCCCGCGCACAGGGTCTCCTCAAAGCCGATCAGGAACCGCTTCTGCATCTGCTCGATGCGCAGACAGCGCTGATCGAAGGCCGTCATGACGATGCGCGTCGCAAGTTCGAGCGAATGGCCGATGACCCGGAAACACGCGAACTCGGTCTTCGCGGCCTGTATCTGGAAGCCAAGCGCCTGGGCGCAGGCGATGCTGCCCGTCAATATGCCGAGCGTGCCGCCCAGACCTCCCCGCATCTCTCATGGGCTGCACAGGCCGCCATGGAGCACCGCTGCCAAACCGGCCAGTGGGATGAAGCCATCCGCCTGCTGGATCAAAGCCGCGCTGCCAACGCCATTGACCGGAAAGAGGCCGACCGCAAGAAAGCCGTGCTGCTCACGGCAAAGGCGTCCGAGAAATTGGAAACCGACCCCCATGGCGCGCAGGAAAACGCTTTGGCAGCGTTGAAACTTGCCGATAACTTTGTGCCCGCTGGCCTGATTGCGGCACAGGCCCTGTTTCGCGATGACAATCTTCGCAAGGGCGCCAGCATTCTGGAGAAAATCTGGAAGGTCGATCCCCACCCGGAAATTGCCCGCATCTACGTGAAGGCACGCAGTGGCGATTCAGCGCTGGACAGGTTGAAGCGTGCCGAAAAGCTGGAAAGCCTGAAACCCAACAATGCAGATGCGATGGCCGCTGTTGCGAAGGCAGCGTTGGACGCCCGTGAGTTTACACTGGCGCGGAGCAAGGCAGAATCAGCAGCGCGGATGGTGCCAAGCGAGAGCAATTTTCTGCTGCTGGCCGATATTGAAGAGGCCGAAACCGGCGATCAGGGGCGAATTCGCCATTGGATGAATCAGGCGCTTCGCGCACCGCGTGACGCGGTGTGGACTGCCGATGGTGTAACCTCTTCGGTCTGGTTGCCCGTTTCGCCGGTCACGGGCGCGCTGGATGCCTTCGAGTGGAAGGTGCCCGTAGGACAGATTGCCGGACCGGTAGAAGAAGGCGAACTTCACAAGGCTTTCGACACCCTGCCGCCGCCAGCCAATGAACCAAGACCAGCAGAGCCGGTGCCGCAAACAATCGTTCGCAGTGAGCCTGCTGTGGTCCAACCCGCAAAACCGGCAGAGTCAACACCTGCACAGTCTCAGCCCATTGGACAAGGTGGGCCTTTCTTTGGCCATCCGCCCGATGACCCCGGCGTGAAAAAGTCGCTGGCGGAAACGCAGCCTCTGCGTCTCTATTAGAGCACTTCCGGTGAACACGTGTTCACCGGAAGTGCTCTAACTCCTTGTTTTGTTGCATTGTCCGGACGTGAAAAAGACTCCGTTTTCACCGGAAATGCTCTAGAAGTCTGGAATCGCATGTTTGAACGCTTACAAAAATTCATCTCCAGCCTGACTTCCGAAGTCATGCCATCCACGCTCCAGCCAGATGATCCCCGCGTCGCTGTTATGGCGCTCTGCATTCAGGTGATGGAAGCCGATGGCAAGGTGGAGGATGCCGAGCGACGGACGTTGCGCGCGGTCATCAAAGACCGCTACCAGTTGGACGATGCGGCACTGGCCGAATTGATATCCGCCGGTGAAACGGCGGAAAGTGAGGCGATCGATTTTTATCGCTTCACCTCCGATATCAAGCGTCAGTTGTCCGAGGAGCAGCGCGTCGATCTGGTCGGCATGTTGTGGGAAATCGTCTATGCGGATGGCGAGCGCAGCGAATTGGAAGACCATATGATTTGGCGCATCGCCGATCTTCTCGGCGTGTCCGACCGGGATCGTGTGTTGATGCGTCAGAATGCGGCGCGCCGGTCAGAAACCGCCGTTACGGCGGGGGAAGAGGAGCGTTGACCCCGGACGAACAAACGCCGTCCCTGCCGCCTGTTCTCATCGTGCTGCATCAGGCCACGTCCAGTCCGGGGCGCGTTGGGCAACTGCTTCAACAGGCCGGTTTTTCCTTGGATATCCGGCGCCCGGTTCTGGGTGATCCGCTGCCCAAAACGTTGCGGGCGCATTCCGGCGCAATCGTCTTTGGCGGGCCGCCCAGTGCCAACGATCAGGACGAATATATCCGGCGCGAAATCGACTGGCTTTCCGTTCCATTGAAAGAAAACAGTCCGTTTCTGGGGATCTGTCTCGGTGCACAAATGCTGGTGCGTCATCTTGGCGGCCTGGTGGCACCCCATGGCGATGGTCTCACGGAAATTGGCTGGTATCCGCTCAAGGCCACAGAACGCGGCAAGTCCATCATGACCTGGCCAAAAATGGTCTACCAGTTTCATCTGGAAGGTTTTGACCTGCCGCAGGGTGCCGAACTGCTGGCCGGCAGCGAAAACTACCCCAATCAGGCGTTCCGCTACGGTGAAAATGCCTGGGGTATTCAGTTCCATGCGGAACTCACACGCGCGATGATGCACCGTTGGGTTGTCCACGGCGCACACCGCTTTTCGCTTCCCGGTGCGCAGCCGGGGCGAGCCCATCTGCAAGGACGGTTTGATTACGATGCACCGCTTCGCAACTGGGTTGAGTCGTTCATCCGCCTGATATTCCTGCATCGAAGCCAAAACGGTTAAGACGAACAGCCTTGTCGGCGGGCGCTGTAATGGCTACATGTCAATCCACAACGAATGGAGAGACGCATGCTGGCGATTATTGCAACGCTGAATTTTATCATCAATATCATTTGGTTTCTGGTGATTGCATCCGCCATCTTCTCGTGGCTGTATGCCTTCAATGTTGTCAACACCAACAATCAGGCCATCGCCGCCATTGGTCGCGGTCTCTACAACCTCACCGAGCCTGTCTACCGCCCCATTCGCCGCTTCCTGCCGGATATGGGTGGTGTCGATCTGTCGCCGCTGGTCGTTCTGGTCATCCTCTACTTCCTGCAAATGCTGCTGAACACCACGATTGCACCGGCACTTCTCTAAGATAGATGAGCGACACGGCGCTGACACTCGCAGGCGATCATGTGCGCCTGTCGGTTCGGCTCACACCGAATGGTGGTCGCGATCACATTGATGGCTTTGAAACCGGCGCGGATGGAGGGGCCTATTTGAAAGTCCGCGTGTGCGCAGTGCCGGAGAAAGGCAAGGCAAACGTGGCGTTGATTGCGCTTCTGGCAAAACAGTTGCGTGTGCCGAAATCCGCGATCAGCCTGCTTACAGGCGAGACGCAGCGCAAAAAAATCCTCCGGATCGATGGCGACCCGAAGGATTTAAAAAACAGGCTGGATGAGTTCTAAAACTGCTTGCGCGCAATTTAGCCCTTCGCGCGCTCAATCGCCTCAACGATGAGACGCTTTGCGTCATCAACGTCTTGCCAGCCAAAAATCTTCACCCATTTGCCGGGCTCCAGATCCTTGTAGTGCTCGAAAAAGTGCTCGATCTGCTTGAGCGTGATCTCCGGCAGGTCCTGATAGGTATGAACCTTGTCATACCGTCTGGTCAGATGGGCAGACGGAACGGCGATGATCTTTTCATCCTTGCCGGAGTTGTCTTCCATCATCATCACGCCGATGGGGCGGACATTGATGACACAGCCGGGGATGAGCGGACGCGTGTTGCAGATCAACACGTCAATCGGGTCACCATCATCCGACAGCGTATGCGGCACGAAACCGTAATTGCCGGGATAGGTCATGGGCGTATAGAGAAAACGGTCAACGACAAGCGTACCGGCTTCCTTGTCCATTTCGTACTTGATCGGGTGTCCGCCGACAGGCACCTCAACGATGACGTTGATATCATCAGGTGGATTTGAGCCAATGGCAATCGCGTCTATCCGCATGTGTTCCCCACGCAAAAGTGATTGAAATCTGTCGTTTCGATAGAGGCAAACGCCTATCAGTGCAACAACCTTAGCGTAACTTCGTTAATGGCGCCTGTCACGACCATGCAAACCCTATCTTTTTGAAGGGTTGTCCATCGAAGTCTTCCACACCCTCGGCAATATCCTGCCCGCCACTGCGACGAAAGAATCGGTTGGCATGGTCGCTGTCTTCCAGGCACCACGCCAGAATGCCGTGGCACCCCAAGGATTTCAGCAGCAGGCGCGCTTCGCCGAAGAGGATGCGACCCATGCCAATGCCCTGATATTCCGGGCGCAGATACAGTTCATAGATTTCTCCCTCGTGCGGCAGGGACCGCGCGCGGCTGAGGCCGACCGTCGTATAGCCTGCGACCATGCCCGCGACATCGAGAACCAGAAGGGTTGAGGGACCACCGACTGCCCGGCGCCACCACGCCTCACTGCGCCGTTCTACCATCTGCAGGAGTGCGCGATGCGGAATGAGGCCCGTATAAGCTTGCAGCCAGGATTGCCGGTGGACCTCGGCAATATCAGGGACATCCTGAGCGGTGGTCGGGCGAACCTCTATGGACAGGGTTTTCATAGGCGCACTCTAGGCCTGTGCGATGATAACCGGAATCCCTGCTGGCGTGTCGGTCAGCATTGCCCACACCTTTCTCGCCAAAACAAAACCCCGGCTGTGAGCCGGGGTTCGAGAAGTTTTATGCTGCCGAGTTCTTGGACTTCTCAAAGCGCTTGCGCTCGTTCGGGTCCAGATACATCTTGCGCAGGCGGATGGACTTTGGTGTCACTTCCACCAGTTCATCATCCTGAATCCATGACAAAGCGCGGTCCAGCGTCATGCGGATCGGGGTTGTCAGCTTCACGGCTTCATCCTTGCCGGAGGCGCGGATGTTGGTGAGCTTCTTGCCCTTGAGCACGTTCACTTCCAGATCGTTATCGCGGGTGTGAATACCGATAATCATACCGGCATAGACCTTCTCACCGGCATCGATGATCATCGGGCCACGATCTTCCAGGTTGAACAGCGCGTAAGCGACCGCTTCACCGGACTCGTTGGCCAGAAGAACGCCGTTGACACGACCGGTCAGTTCACCCTTGAAGGGCTGATAGTCATGAAACAGACGGTTCATGATTGCGGTGCCGCGCGTGTCCGTCAAAAGTTCCGACTGGTAGCCGATCAGGCCGCGGGTCGGCGCATGGAAGACCAAACGAACGCGATTGCCACCGGATGGACGAAGCTCGACCATTTCGGCCTTGCGCTCGGACATTTTCTGAACCACGACACCGGAATATTCCTCGTCCACGTCGATCAGAACTTCTTCGATTGGCTCTAGCAGCGTGCCGTCTTCGCCCTTCTGCATGACCACGCGCGGACGCGACACGGCCAGTTCAAAGCCTTCACGACGCATTGTTTCGATTAGAACGGCCAGCTGCAATTCGCCACGGCCGGATACAAAGTAGGAATCCTTGTCGTCGGCTTCTTCAATTTTCAGCGCTACGTTGCCTTCGGCTTCCTTCATCAGGCGGTCACGGATAACGCGTGACGTCACCTTGTCGCCTTCGGTACCCGCCAGCGGGCTGTCGTTTACGATAAATGACATGGTTACGGTCGGCGGATCGATCGGCTGGGCAACCAGAGGCTCGGTCACGGCAGGATCGCAGAACGTATCGGCCACGGTGCCCTTTGTCAGACCAGCAATCGCGATGATGTCGCCTGCCTGTGCTTCTTCAATTGGCTGGCGCTCAACACCACGGAATGCAAGAATCTTGGAAATACGACCGGTTTCGACCAGCTTGCCATGGCCATCCAGAACCTTCACGGGCTGGTTGGTCTTGATGGAGCCAGAGTGAATACGACCGGTGATAATGCGACCGAGGAAGGGGTTGGCTTCGAGCAACGTGCCGATCATGCGGAAAGGGCCTTCGCCCACAGTTGGCTCTGGAACGTGCTTCAGGACCAGATCGAGAAGCGGGCCAAGACCCTCTTCTTTCGGGCCTTCCGGGTTCACGTTCATCCAGCCGTTGCGGCCAGAACCGTAGAGGATCGGGAAATCGAGCTGCTCGTCCGTTGCGTCAAGGGCTGCGAAGAGGTCGAACACCTCGTTGATGACTTCTTCCGGGCGACCGTCGGGACGGTCGATCTTGTTGATTGCAACAATTGGGCGAAGACCAACTTTCAGCGCCTTGCCGACCACGAACTTGGTCTGTGGCATGGGGCCTTCAGCGGAGTCGACAAGCACGATTGCGCCGTCCACCATGGAAAGAATCCGCTCCACTTCGCCACCGAAGTCGGCGTGGCCGGGGGTGTCAACGATGTTGATGCGGGTGTCTTTCCAGACAACCGAGGTCGCCTTGGCAAGAATGGTAATGCCGCGTTCTTTTTCGATGTCGCCGCTGTCCATCATGCGTTCTGCAACGCGCTGGTTCTCGCGGAATGAACCAGATTGTTTCAGCAGTTCGTCAACAAGGGTCGTTTTCCCATGGTCAACGTGGGCGATAATCGCAATATTGCGCATTTTCATTGTGTAGGGTCTCGGAGTTTTGGGGGCGCAAGCAAAGGTCACGCCGCATCTTCAATGAGGCGCTCATACCTTGTTTTCAGCCTTTGCGAAAGGGGGCGACAGAAAAAGTCGCCCACAGAGGTGCAACTTTACGCTGCCAACCCCTTCTTGATCAACATTGCATCCACAGTGGGCATTTTCCCACGAAACGCAATGTAGGCCTCCTCCGAATCGATGGAATCCCCAACGGAATAGATATTATCCTTGAGTTTGCGTGCCATGTCCGGGTCAAATGCATTGCCCGTTTCCTGAAACGCGGCAAAGGCATCGGCATCCAAAACCTCTGACCACATGTAGGAATAGTACCCGGCAGAATATCCGTCACCGGCAAAGATGTGCTGAAAATGCGGACTGCGATGACGCATGGTGATGGATTTCGGCATGTTGAGCTTCGCCAGCGTCTCCGCTTCCACCGCCATCGGGTCAGAAAAAATGGGATCATCCACGCCGTCACGTGTGTGGAACACCATGTCCACCAGCGCCGACGACGTAAACTCCACCGTATTGAAGCCGGCATTGAAGGTCCGTGCAGCCAGAACCTTGTCCAGCAGAGCCTGCGGCATGGCCTCTCCCGTCTGGTAATGCACCGCATAGGTGTGCAGGATCTCCGGTACTGTCAACCAATGCTCGTAAAGCTGCGATGGCAGTTCGACGAAATCGCGCGAAACGCTGGTGCCGGACACCGATGGATAAGTGACATTCGACAACATGCCGTGCAGCCCGTGGCCAAACTCATGGAACAGTGTGCGGGCATCGTCTATGGACAGAAGGGCGGGCTCACCGGCAGCGGGCTTGGCAAAATTGCAGACGTTATAGATGATCGGAATTTCGCCGCGCGTGCCATCGGCCAGCACCAAACGATGCTGCGATTGGAACGAACTCATCCACGCACCGGAACGCTTGGACGCGCGGGCGTAATAGTCGCCCATGAACAGCGCGATCAGCTTGCCCTTGGAATCCAGAATTTCAAACACGCGCACATCCGGGTGGTAGCCGACCACATCGGGCTGCTCACGCGCCGTAATGCCGAACAGGCGACCGGCCACATCGAAACTGGCGGCGATCATCTGCTCAAGCTGAAAATATGGCTTTACCTCGGCCTCGGAAAAGTTGAATTTTTTCGCCCGCAGCTTTTCAGCATAGAAACGCCAGTCCCACGGCATGATGTCGTGGTTCTGACCTTCCTCCGCCATCAGCGTTGCCAGTTGCGTTTCCTCTTCGCTGGCGCGGGCCAGAGCCTTGTCCCAGACCCGGGTCAGCAAATCGTTGACGGCAGCGGGGGTCTTTGCCATCGTATTGTCAAGTTTAAGCGCGGCGTAGCTTTCATAGCCCAGCAGCTTGGCCTTCTCGTTGCGCAGCGCCAGCGTTTCGCGGATGATCTCGCGGTTGTCGGTTTCGCCGCCATTCTCGCCGCGCGCACTCCACGCCCGGAATGCCTGTTCGCGCAGATCACGCCGCTCGGAGAACGTCAAAAACGGCTCAATGATGGAGCGCGACAAGGTCACAGCATACCGTTCCTCATGGCCACGTGCCTTGGCGGCTTCCGCCATGGCCTGACGGACAAAATCCGGCAGACCGGCAAGGTCGTCTTGGCCGTCCAGCAACAGCGCCCAGTTCTTTTCATCCGCCAGCACGTTCTGGCCGAAACTGGCGCCGAGTGTCGCCAGCCGCTCGTGAATGGCAGCCAGACGCTCCTGCGCGCCCCGCTCCAGCTTGGCACCGGACTTCACAAACCCCTTCCAGTGCCCTTCCAGAACACGGAACGCTTCCTGGTCGAGACCCAGCGTATCACGCGCCTCCCACAGCGCGTCGATGCGGGCGAAAAGCTTGGCATTCATGCTGATGGCGGAATAGTGCCGGGAGAGTTTGGGCGCAATGTCGCGCTCCAGCGCCTGAATGGCATCATTGGTATCAGCACCGGCCTTGGTCCAGAACACTGCGCCGACGCGCGACATGGTCTCGCCCGCCAGTTCAAGCGGGATAATGGTGTTTTTAAATGTCGGCGCATCAGGATTGTTCGCAATGGCGTCGATTTCGGCGTCATGCTCGGCCAGCCCGACCTCGTAGGCTGGCGCGAAATCAGTGTCCCGAATGACGTCAAAACGCGGCAGCCCCTCAAATCCATCCCATTTGACCAAGGCGGGGTTGGTGGCTTGCTGTGTCATGACGTCATCCTTTGTATTGTAAATTAGCGGCGGTTGCGGGCCGCCAGCGTGCGCAGACGCAGCGCGTTCAGCTTGATGAACCCGGCTGCGTCCTTCTGGTCGTAGGCACCGTGGTCGTCCTCAAATGTCACCAGCTTGTCGGAGTAAAGCGACTTTGGCGATTCACGACCCGTTACCATCACATTGCCCTTGTAGAGCTTGAGGGTCACTTCACCCTCCACATGCTCCTGGCTCTTGTCGATCAGCGCCTGCAGCATTTCACGCTCCGGCGAGAACCAGAAACCGTAATAGATCAGTTCCGCGTAGCGCGGCATAATGTCGTCTTTGAGGTGCGCTGCGCCGCGATCCAGCGTGATGGATTCAATCGCGCGGTGCGCTGCCAGAAGAATGGTGCCGCCGGGGGTTTCATAAACGCCGCGGGACTTCATGCCGACAAAGCGGTTTTCCACGAGGTCCAGACGGCCAATACCGTTGTCACGGCCGTAATCGTTCAGCTTCGCCAGAAGCGTTGCGGGCGACAGGCGCTCCCCATTGATGGAAACAGCATCACCACGCTCAAAGCCGATCTTGATGATGGTAGCCTTATCGGGCGCAGCTTCGGGAGAAATCGTGCGCATATGCACATATTCCGGCGCTTCTTCCGCCGGGTTTTCCAGAACCTTGCCTTCGGAGGAGGAGTGCAGCAGGTTCGCGTCCACCGAGAACGGCGCCTCGCCCTTCTTGTCCTTGGCAACGGGAATCTGGTGCTGCTCGGCAAATTCCAACAGGTCGGTGCGGCTCTTGAACGACCAGTCACGCCAAGGAGCAATGATCTTGATATCCGGGTTCAGCGCATAGGCCGAAAGCTCGAAACGGACCTGATCGTTACCTTTGCCGGTTGCGCCATGGGCAATGGCGTCTGCCCCGGTTTTGGCGGCAATATCGACCAGATGCTTCGAAATCAACGGCCGAGCGATGGATGTGCCCAGCAGATAGACGCCTTCATAAACCGCGTTGGCGCGGAACATCGGAAAGACGAAGTCACGGACGAATTCTTCACGCACATCTTCGATAAAGATTTCCTTGATGCCCATCATCTCAGCTTTTTTGCGCGCTGGCTCCAGTTCCTCACCCTGCCCCAGATCGGCGGTGAAGGTGACGACCTCGGCACCCAGCTCCGTCTGGAGCCATTTCAGAATAATGGATGTATCGAGACCGCCTGAATAGGCCAGAACGACTTTTTTTACTTGCTTAACCGATGCCATGATGACCGTCCGTTCATTCCTGTGCGCGCGGCGCCCTCAGCACTCTGGGCGCCTTACCAAATCGGAGCGCACTTTAGCGGGAACAGTGCCGGATACAAGGTCTGGCTGAAATTCAGTTGGCAAAACTTCAAGCATTTTCAGTAAAAGCGAGATCGCTTTTACGTCTGGACAATGCGTCGAAACAAGATCACTTACCCCTTGTTTGTTGCAGATCCAAAGGTGCCTGATGTCCTTCATTCCCGATTGGCCAATTCTGGTTCAGTTCGCCATTGCCACGCTTATCCTGTCACTGACCCCGGGGCCGGATATGACCCTGTTTGTGGGCCGCACCCTGTCGGAGGGGCGCGCAGCGGGCTTCGCCTGCATGGCGGGCGCGTGCAGCGGCATCGTTATTCACACCAGCATGGTGGCACTGGGACTGTCCGCCCTGATTGTGGCATCGCCTTCGGCATTTCTGGCCCTGAAGATCGTGGGTGCGGGTTATCTGGTCTATCTTGCAGTACAGGCCATCCGCAAGGGATCGGCCTTCTCGCCGGAGCTTGGCACTGGACGCAAGCACAGCCTGTTTCAGCATTGGGCAACGGGGCTCGGCATCAACCTGCTGAACCCGAAAATCATTCTGTTCAACATGACGTTTCTGCCGCAGTTTGTCTCCGCCGCCGATCCTCATGCGCCGGGAAAGCTGTTTTTTCTCGGCCTGTCGTTCATTCCGCTGTCGCTGCCGATGATCATACCGATGGTGCTGGCTGCCGATACATTTTCAGCGGCCTTGAAAAAGAACCCGACCGTGACCCGCGTGATCGACTGGCTGTTTGCGGGAATTTTCTCCGCCTTTGCGGTGAAAATCCTGCTTGCACAATCCAAGTGAATTAGCCGATCAGCAACTCGTCATCATCAAGCGTCTGGCCCCTGATCTTGCGGAACATGTCGATCAGGTCTTCGACCTGCAAGGTCTTGCGGTGTTCACCGCTCACGTCCAGAACCACCTCGCCACCGTGCAGCATGACCGTACGGGTGCCGAAATCGAGCGCTTGGCGCATGGAGTGCGTCACCATCAGCGTCGTCAGCTTTCGGTCTGCCACGATGGACTTGGTCAAATCCATGATGAACTCGGCCATGCCGGGATCAAGCGCTGCCGTGTGCTCGTCCAGAAGCAGAACGTCCGATCCCGCCAGCGTGGCCATGACCAGCGAAATCGCCTGCCGCTGGCCGCCTGACAGCAAATCCATCCGGTCCTTCATGCGGTTTTCGAGACCCAAATTCAGGCCAGCGATCCGTTCCATGAAATGCACGCGGCGGCTGCCGCTGAGTGCCGCGGCTAGACCACGCTGCTTGCCGCGCAGCAGGGCCAGCGCCAGATTTTCTTCAATGGTCAGGGCACCACAGCTACCGGCCAGCGGGTCCTGAAACACACGGGCCACCAGCCCCGCACGGCTGGCGGTGGGCTTGCGGGTCACGTCGGTCGTGCCGATGGTCACACGCCCTTCCGTCGCCAGCACATCGCCCGCCAGAATACCCAAAAGCGTGGATTTGCCGGCACCGTTGGAGCCGATAACGGTGACGAAGGAGCCTTCATCGATGGTCAGGTTGATGCCGGACAGCGCCTTCTTTTCCAGCGGCGTACCGCGACCAAAGACCACATGGATGTTATCAAGTTTGATCATGACGATGCACCTCCACGGCGCAAGCGGGGCAGAACCAGCGCGATGGTGACCAACAGCGCCGTCACAAAGTTGAGGTCAGACGCTTGCAGACCCAGCGCATCGCTGGACAGAGCCAACTGAATGGCGATGCGGTAGATGACGGACCCTGCGACACAGCCGATCAGCGTCAGCAGAATCCCCCGTGCGCCAAACAGCGTTTCGCCAATAATGACAGCGGCCAGTCCGACAACGATGGTGCCAACGCCGGAGGTGACATCGGCAAAGCCATTGGTTTGCGCAAACAGGGCACCTCCAAGCGCCACCAGTGCGTTGGATAAAGCCATGCCAAGGTAAATCTGACGGTTGGTCTGTACGCCCTGCGCCCGCGCCATACGCGCATTGGCACCGGTTGCGCGCATGGCAAGGCCAATATCGCTTTCCAGAAAACGCCAGACCAGAACGACTGCAAGCGCCACCAGAATGAAGACGAACAGGGGCCGCACATAATATTCCGGCAGGCCCAGACCGTAGAACGGCGTCAGCATCGTATCTTCATTGATCAGCGCGACATTCGGCTTGCCCATAACGCGCAGGTTAACCGAAAAGAGCGCGATCATCGTAAGGATCGATGCCAGCAAATTCAGAATTTTGAAGCGGACATTCAGCGTGGCCGTGACAATACCGGCGACCGCTCCGGCCACCATGGCAATGCCAGCGGCAACCCAAGCGTTCAGCCCCGCAATGATCAGCACAGCGGTGACCGCCGCACCCAGAGGAAAGGAGCCATCCACCGTCAGGTCCGGGAAATCCAGCACGCGAAACGCCAGATAGACGCCAAGCGCCACGAACGCAAAAACTAGGCCGAGTTCTACGGCTCCCCAAAAAGCTATCGGGCTCACGGTGCGAGCATCCTCTCGTCAATTTTCGGTTTTGCAGCGCAATCACAGCAAAAGCGAGCCGCATTCACCTCGGCGAATACGGCCCGAAACAGGTTTTGCCAATAGAAATTATGGATTTTATTCAATAACCTTGGCTGCGCGCTTCAAAATGGCATCTGATAGCGTCACGCCCATTTTCGATGCTGCGGCCTTGTTGACAACCAGTTCAGACTTGCTGGGGTTCTCCACTGCGATATCGCCGGGGTTCTCACCCTTCAACACACGCACCACCATCTTGCCCGTCTGGATACCGATATCATGGTAGTTGAGACCAACAGCAGCCAGAGCGCCCCGAGCAACGGAATCCGTATCAGCGGTGATCAGCGGCAGCTTGCTTTCCTCAGCCACGGCAACAGCACCTTCCAACGCGGATACAATGGTATTGTCGGTCGGCACATAGATAACGTCGGCGCGACCGACCAGCGCACGGGCTGCACCCTGTACTTCAGCGGACTTCGTGGCAGCGGATTCCACGATCTTCAAGCCTGACTTTTCAGCTTCCTCTCGAAAGGCTGCCAGCAACGCCGTGGAATTGGCCTCGCCGGAGTTATAGAGAAAACCTATGGACTTTACATTGGGAACCAGTTCGCGGATCAGTTCAATATGCTGCGACGCTGGCGACATATCGGTGACACCCGTCACATTGCGGCCCGGCTTCTCAAGGTTTTTCACAAGCTGTGCTGCGACGGGATCCGAGATAGCGGTGAATACAACTGGAATATCGCGGGTAGCGGCAACAACTGCCTGTGCCGATGGGGTCGAAATCGGAACGATAACCGCCGGTGCATCGCCCACGAACTGGCGTGCGATTTGCGCAGCGGTCGCGGGATTGCCCTGTGCGGACTGGTAAACGAACTTCAGATTCTCGCCGTCCTTGTATCCAGCCTCGGTCAGCGCCTGCTTTACACCATCGCGCGTGGCATCCAGCGCCGGATGTTCAACAATAGCGGTGACGGCAACCGTAACCGTTTCGGCTTTGACGGGAAGGGCAAGTGCGGTTGCAGCAGCAAGCGCGAGAATAAGCGTACGCATCATATTCCTCCAGAATGATCTATTTCCGCTTGTAGAAAACCATTCCGGTGAAATCAACTGCCAGAGCATTTCCGGCACAAGCGTATTCGCGTTTGCGTCCTGGTAATGCGACTAACAATAAGCAAGCATTTCCAGCACAAGCGTATTCGTGTTTACGTCTGGATAATGCGGCAAACAAACAACGAAAGCGTGTCCGCTTATCGGTCGTCGCTGTCGTCATCCTCACCATGACCAACGATCATCATCGCCTCAAAGGCCATGCGGTCAACCTTGCGCATCCGCTCGGACTCCGATTTCAGCTGACCGCAAGCGGCCAGAATGTCCCGTCCACGCGGCGTGCGGATCGGCGAGGCATAGCCCGCCTGATTGACGAAGTCGGCGAATTTTTCGATCTGCTCCCAATCGGAACACTGGTAATTGGTGCCCGGCCATGGGTTGAAGGGAATGAGATTGATCTTGGCGGGAATGCCCTTGAGCAAGCGCACCAATTCCTTCGCGTCTTCCAGACTATCGTTCACATCTTTCAGCATGACATATTCGAAGGTAATGCGGCGCGCATTGGACAGACCGGGATAGGCACGACAGGCTTCGATCAGCTGCTTCAAGGGATATTTTTTGTTGATCGGCACCAGCATATCGCGCAACTCATCGCGCACCGCGTGAAGCGAGATGGCCAGCATGACGCCGATTTCTTCGCCGGTGCGATAAATTTCCGGCACAATGCCGGAGGTGGACAGCGTAATCCGCCGCCGGGACAGGGACAGCCCGTCACCATCGGATGCAATCAGCAGTGCCGTCTTCACATGCTCGAAATTATAGAGCGGCTCACCCATGCCCATCATTACGACATTGGTGATCTTGCGACCTTCACTCGGCACGATGGCACCCGCAGGCGTATCGCGATCCGGGAAATCACCCAGACAGTCGCGCGCGGTCAGAAGCTGCGCCAGAATTTCTTCCGCCGTCAGATTGCGCACCAGCTTCTGCGTGCCGGTATGGCAGAAGGAGCAGGTCAGCGTGCAGCCCACCTGACTGGAAACGCACAGCGTTCCCCGCCCCTCTTCCGGGATATAAACCGTCTCGATTTCCACCGGACGCCCAGCCCCACGAGCCGGGAAGCGGAACAGCCATTTGCGTGTTCCATCGTTGGAAATCTGATCTTCGACAATTTCGGGACGGGCAATGGTGAAATTGCGGCTCAACAGGTCGCGCAAATCCTTCGAGACATTGCTCATGGCATCAAAATCGGAAACACCGCGCACATACAGCCAATGCCAGAGCTGGCTGACGCGCATTTTCACCTGACGCTCCGGCACTCCGCTGTCGCGCAGCGCCTTGCCCATGTCCTCACGCGACAGGCCGATCAGCGATGGTTTTTCAACACTTGGCGAACGCTGAGACGCGCTGCGCACCGGTCTTTCCAGAGTTTCAATTGCGGCCATGCCAATATTCCCGTTTTCATCGGCTGCAACCGACGCCAGCAGAGTTGCCTAGATAGGTTCGCTTTGATCGCGTTTCAAATCAGCCTTTAAAAAGGTCCAGCGCATCACCAGCGCTCGATTTGATCGTTGCTGGGCGACATATCACGCTTTTTATCCGCCGTCACCTGTTCATCAGCAATGCAAAAAGGCCGGTGCGATGACCGGCCTTTGCAAACATTTCGATAAGAAGGCTTACTTGCAGCTTTCAATGGCCTTCAAGGCCGCCGAAATTCCCTGAAGGGAATAGTTATAGGTGGTCTTGGTGCCACGCTTGGAGGCGGCATCCACACGCATGGCCTTTCCGGAGCGCATGGCAGCGACAAGCGCTGGCTCTTCCGCTGCATTTTCCACCCAGGCGGATTTTTCCTTGGTGAACATAGTGAAGCTGCGCGCGTCGATGGTCACCGTCACCTTCGAATTGGCCTGCAACTCATAGCCCATCATCGCCTGCGGCTCATAGCTGATGTTCTGGCCGGGGCGTTGCGAAATCAGGAAGAAGATATCGCCGTGATCCACCGAAGCCGGGCTTTTGTCCTGCGGAACAGACAGAACGTAGCAGACCTTGCCGCCATTGGCCGGGTAGGAATAGGCACCCCATGCCTTGAACTGCTCGATCCGCGTCGGCGACTGCGCGAGAGCCGCGCTGGATGTGGCCAAGACGAGTGCGAGTACGGTTGCGAG
Source organism: Rhizobium sp. CFBP 8762 (assembly GCF_014841565.1). GTDB lineage: Bacteria > Pseudomonadota > Alphaproteobacteria > Rhizobiales > Rhizobiaceae > CFBP-8762. Next base: position 180,750 of record NZ_JACYUD010000005.1, on the reverse strand, counting down.
CTTTCTGACTAACATATTTTCCTGCCGGTTTCTTGCTTCTACGCCCAATAGTGTTCAGGCGCGTCCTGTCCTCGAATTGAATTTATTTTGACTTAATTCAGGTTACCAAATCGTCAACGGAAAGCCATTTCCCGGCAACAACCAGTCAATCCTGCTTGTTCAAGCAGCACAAACCCGTGATCGCGTCTGTATTAACGTTCGATTATAGAAGATTTCATCGAGTCCAGTGTTTATGGCAGAAAGAATTGGGCAGGAGTTTGACCTTTGTGAAATCCCATGTACGAGTGACGCATATTTGTGACGATGAACCAGTCTGGCTTGGAGGCCGTTAACCGACCCATGAATGTGGACGACAGAGAGCATTTCGCCCGGCTGGCAAGCGCGGTGGCGAAAGAGCGCGATCAATCGGCGTTCACGGCGCTCTTCGACTTTTTTGCGCCCCGACTGAAATCTTTCCTGATGCGACAGGGCATGGATGCGGGCCAAGCGGAAGATATGGCACAGGAGGTGATGGTCGTTCTGTGGCACAAGGCACATCTTTACGATCCTACCAAATCCTCGCTGTCAACATGGCTATTCCGCATCGCTCGAAACCGGCGGATCGATCTGGCCCGCCGGGATCGTGGCCGCAAGATCGACGAAACAGACCCGCTGCTCCAGCCCTCCGAACCGCCATCGCCGGATGAAGGCCTCGAGCATGACGACCGCGAACAACAGGTGCGCGAAGCGCTGAAAAAACTGCCTCAGGAGCAAACGGAACTGGTGCGCATGGCGTTCTTCTTCGGTCGCACCCATACGGAAATTTCGCAGGAAACCGGGCTGCCGCTCGGAACGGTCAAATCCCGCATCCGCCTGGCCTTCGCCAAGCTGAAAACCATGCTGGACGATAACCGGGCTTAAACGGTCTCTGTCAAGTTTTCGCTAAGTGCTTTGTCGGCCGCCACGTAATGGCGATCCTTGATGTGCCCTTTGATGGCCGTGAAGGCAGCCGTCAAAACGGCAATATCATCGGAAAAGCCAACCACCGCCAGAAAGTCCGGCACCGTATCAATGGGCAGAACGAAGTAGGCCAGTGCACCCAGTAGAATGCCACGCACCCGCAGGGGTGTTTCCTTGTCCAGCGCACAATAGTAGGCGGCTACAAGGTCCCGCGAGAAGGGAATAACCCGCACGGCGCGCTTGATCGTCGGCCAGAAACGCTTTCGGACCTTCGCCTCGCGCTTGGCCTGTTCCTGCTCGTCGCCCGGTAGCAAAATCTCACCAAATTTAATTTCACTCATCCGCATGGGCTCCCGTTATCGCGTTTCATATGGGATGCTTTCCGGCAAAATCAAAGTGACGGTTCAAACGCGCGCCGCTTTGTCCATTATGGCCGCCAGTTTGAAATCCAATGCGGACAGACCCCCTGCATCATGCGTCGTCAGCCGCACATCGACGCGGGAATACACGTTGAACCATTCCGGATGATGGTTCAACGTCTCAGCCGCAAACGCGCACTCCGTCATGAAGGTGAATGCCCGTGCGAAGGTGGTGAAGCGGAACGTGCGGGTAATGCCGCTTTCCTCCGCATCAAGTGCCCAGGAATCCAGTGTTTGCAGCCGGTTGAAGATTTCCTGACGATCAAGCTTTTGCTGTTTCAAGCGGGCATACTCCTGCTATACAGTGTTGTAGCGTATCTGCATGATGAATGCATGATTGAGGGGAGCATAGCGCCAATGAAACCTGCTCGCATTCTTTTCGTCTGCCTTGGAAATATTTGCCGGTCGCCTCTGGCCGAAGGGATGCTGCGGCATCTGGCGCAAAAGGCAAATCTCGATGTCATCGTTGATTCCGCCGGGACTGGCGGTTGGCATATCGGTGAACTGCCGGACCCCCGCGCGATTGCGGTGGCGCACAAGCACGGCATAGACCTGACGGCGCAACGGGGACGCAAGATCGCCGTTGAGGATTTTGACGCTTTCGATCTCATTCTTGCCATGGACAAGAGCAATCTGCGCCATGTACGGGCGCTTGCACCGACAGCAGCACTGCCCAAGGTGCATTTGCTGATGAACTACGCGCTAAGCCGCAACGAACCGGTGCCGGACCCCTATTACGAAGGCCCGGAAGGGTTTGAACTGGTCTACAGCATGCTCTTGGAAGGCTGCACTGCGCTGGTTGAGAAGTTGGCGGAGCCGGTTTCACGCAGTGGAAATATCTCCTCTGTCAGATAGGGGCCACCACCCACCGAATCGCGCGATGACAACAGGACGAACCGCGATGCATGGAACGTCGGCGTTCTGAAGTCGCCGCGGCCGGACAGATAGTGCACCACATCATCCAGCCGAGCGCCGCGCAGGCGGGCGAGCGTTACATGAGGCGTGAATTTGCGCGAGTCCGGCGGCAAACCGATGCGCTGACACAGCCGCTCGATCTCCGCTTGCAGCGCCAGCACATCCGGCGACGGCTCGACGCCTGCCCACAACGAGTGCGGTTTTTTGGTGCCGAAAAACCCGGTGCCGCTCAAGCGAAGCGAGACTTCTGGCCGGTCAATGCGATCCAGCCGATCGACGATCTCATCGGCTGTGCGGTTGTCCACATCGCCGATAAAACGCAGGGTAATGTGGTAATTTTCCACATCAATCCAGCGCGCACCCGGCAAACCACCCCGCAAAAGGGAAAGGCTCATGGCCGCAGATCGCGGAATTTCGAGGGCGGTAAACAGTCTCGGCATCGCCTGCACTCCCCGAACAGGGACGCCAGACATGGCGTCCATCAACATGTACGCTCAACGAATCACAGCAGCCCTTACGGCGCAAGTGACAATTTCTTGTCAGTTGGTGGCTTTGAGCCCCGCGATGAAGCGCTCCGCCAGCGGCAGAAACCGTTCGACCATCACATCGATGCCAGCGGCATTCGGGTGCATTCCATCGTCCAGTTGCAGGTTCCGCTTGGTGACGACCCCGTCAAGAAAGAAAGGGTACAGCATCAGGTCATGCTTTTGCGCCAGCCGCTTGTAGATCGGGTTGAACCGCGTTCCGAAATCGCCACCCATATTGGGCGGCACCATGATGCCCACGAGCAACACGGCAATACCGCGTGCCTTGAGTTTGGTAATCATCTGGTCGAGATTTTTTTCCGTCTGTTCCGGCGGAATGCCACGCAGCGCATCGTTGGCACCCAGTTCGAGTATCACCGCTTTCGTGCCATCCGGCACGGACCAGTCGATGCGGGCCAGACCTCCCGATGTCGTATCGCCGGATACGCCGGCATTGGCGATCACGATATCGTGACCTTTCGCCCGCAACGCTGCTTCCAGCTTGGCAGCGAACGAATCCTGCGCGGGAAGCTGGTATCCCGCCATCAAACTATCGCCAAACCCGACCATCTGGAGCGTCTGAGCACGGGCGGCGCCTGCGCTGACAGCCCCTGTTGTAATAAGGGTGGCGGACAGGAAAAGACCTGTGAGTGCTTTAAATATCAACATGCTCTTCCTAAATCTCGGGTGCTGCGGCAAAACTCATGTGCATGATATAGGATCAATTTTCGTGACAAAAACCATCATCGACCTGAAAAACGCAGACCTCACGCTGGGGCGCGATGCGGCGTCGGTGCATGTGTTGAAAGGCATGAATTTGACGATCGAGACCGGCGAATCCGTCGGCATCGTCGGGCCTTCCGGCTCCGGCAAATCGACCCTGTTGATGGTGCTCGCGGGGTTGGAGCGGCTGGACAAGGGCGAAATCCACATCGCGGGGTCGGCCCTGCATGCGCTTTCGGAAGATCAGGTGGCGGAGTTTCGCGGGCGCACGATCGGCATCGTGTTCCAATCCTTCCACCTCATTCCCAATATGACGGCGCTGGAAAACGTGGCCGTGCCGCTGGAACTCGCCAATGTGCCCAATGCCTTCGACAAGGCCCGCAATGAACTGGTTTCCGTTGGCCTCGGTGAACGGCTGAACCACTACCCCGGCCAATTGTCCGGGGGTGAACAGCAGCGCGTGGCGATAGCCCGCGCGCTGGCACCGCAGCCGAAACTTTTGATTGCCGATGAGCCGACCGGCAATCTGGATACGGAAACCGGCAAGCAGATTGCCGATCTTCTGTTTTCCCAGCAGTCCGGTCGCGATATGACACTGGTGCTGGTTACCCACGACCCGGCATTGGCTGCGCGGTGCTCCCGTCAGGTGCGTGTTCGTTCAGGCCGGATCGAGTCGGGCCAGATTGAAACCGGCAGCGTTCAAGCTGCCGTGGCAGTCAGCGCATGATGCAGTTTCCAACGCGTTTTCAATTCGGCCTGGCGTTTCGTCTGGCCTTGCGCGAAATGCGCGGGGGCTTGCGCGGTTTTTACATTTTTCTGGCTTGTATTGCGCTCGGTGCCGCGGCCATTGCCGGTGTGAATTCCGTTTCTCGCTCCATCACCAGTTCCATAGCCGAGCAGGGCAAAGAGCTTCTCGCTGCCGATCTACGCTTCGAGTTGAACAACCGGTTGGCAACCGATGCGGAATCGGCATTTCTGAATGGCCTCGGGGCGGTGTCGGTATCATCCGGCCTGCGCTCCATGGCCCGCCTGCCCGATGGTTCCAATCAGGCCTTGGTGGAACTCAAGGCTGTTGACAACGCCTATCCGCTGTATGGGACGCTCAAAGCCGAGCCGCAGGCACCGCTGGAGCAACTGTTGTCGCAAAACGGAGACGTTTACGGCGGCCTTGCAGCCGCCCTGCTTCTGGAGCGGCTGGGCATTAAAACCGGTGACGAACTGGCACTTGGCAAGGCTCGCATTCTTATAACCGGCGTTATCGAGCGCGAGCCGGATGCCTTGTCCGATGGTTTCGGCTTTGCACCCCGCCTGATGGTATCGTCGCAAGCATTGGCGTTCTCTGGTCTGGTGCAAACGGGCAGTCTTGTTGAAAACACCTACAAAGTCCGCCTGAACGACGCAACGGTAACGCCCGCTGCCGTCCAGCGGGAAGCCGATGCGAAATTTCCGACTGCCGGATGGTCGTTCCGCAGCAACGAGAATGCAGCGCCATCGCTGACCCAGAACATCACACGATTTTCGCAGTTCCTGACGCTCGTGGGTCTGACGGCACTGATAGTCGGCGGTGTTGGGGTCGCCAATGCGGTCCGCGCCTATCTCGATTCCAAACGGGGCGTGATCGCCACGTTCAAATGCCTTGGTGCACCGTCGTCGCTGGTGGTGTTGATCTATCTGATGCAGATTACGTTGATTGCTTTGGCCGGTATCGTCATCGGGCTTGCGATCGGGGCGGTCATTCCTTTGGTTGCGGCCCATTTTCTGGCGGGCGTGCTGCCGGTGCAAACCGGGTTTCATCTGTATCCCAAGGCGCTGGCTATTGCCGCAGCCTTCGGCATCCTGACGGCGCTGGCCTTCGCTATTCTGCCGCTCGGCCGGGCGCGGGATGTGCCTGCAACCGCACTGTTTCGCGAACAGGGCTTTGAGAACCGCCGTTGGCCGGCCATCAGTTCGGTCATTGTGACTGCGCTTTTGCTGGCGGCGCTTGCCGCACTTGCCATCGCCACCGCGTATGATCGTCGTATCGCACTGACATTTCTCGGTGCCATCACCTTCGCGTTCGTTGTTCTGCGCGGCGTTGCCTTGATAATTGCAGCGCTTGCGCGCCGAAGCCCACGCGTCAATTCGCCTGCCCTGCGGTTGGCGATTGGCAATATCCATCGTCCAGGCGCGTTGACGTCGGCCGTGGTGCTGTCCCTTGGCCTCGGGCTGGCCTTGCTGGTCACCCTTGCGCTGATCGACGGCAATTTGCGGCGCGAGCTGACATCGAACCTGCCGGAGCGGGCCCCGAACTTCTTCTTTGTCGATATTCAGGGCACGGAGATCGAAGGCTTCCGCAGCACGCTGAAATCCGCAATGCCCGATGGCAAGATCATCGAAGTACCGATGATGCGTGGTCGTATCGTTGCCTTCAACGGCGAGCCCGTGGAAAAGCGCAACGTTCCGCCCAGCGGGCAGTGGGTTTTGCGGGGAGACCGTGGCATCACCTACGCCAAAAACCTGCCGGAAAATTCGACGCTGGCTGAGGGTGATTGGTGGCAGCCCGATTATTCCGGTGAACCTCTGGTATCGTTCGCCGCCGAACAGGGCCGCGATCTTGGCCTGAAACTTGGAGATACCGTGACGGTCAACGTGCTGGGCCGCAACGTGACCGCAAAGATTGCCAACTTCCGCAATGTCGAGTGGGAATCGCTGTCGATCAATTTTGTCATGGTGTTTTCGCCCAATACCTTCGCGGGTGCCCCCCATGCGTGGCTGGCAACGATGATCGATCCCAGCGCGACGGCCGAACAGGAAGCCACGGCCTTGCGGGCCGTTACCAACGCCTACCCCACCATTACCAGCGTGCGGGTGAAGGATGCGCTGGATATCGTTAACGAACTTGTCGGCCAGTTGGCGGTTGCCATTCGCGCCGCAGCCTCCATTGCACTGGTTGCGTCGGTCCTCGTCCTGTCAGGCGCTTTGGCGGCGGGCAACCGCGCGCGCATTCACGATGCGGTGGTGCTAAAAACACTGGGCGCCACACGCGCCACGCTCATCCGTGCTTTCGTCTACGAATATATGATGCTGGGGCTGGCAACGGCGATCTTCTCCCTGTTTGCAGGCGGGGTCGCGGCATGGTTCGTGGTGGCGCGTATCATGCATCTGCCCTCGACATTTCTGCCGGATGTCGCGTTGATTACCATTGTGTTGGCATTGGTCATGACGGTAGGCATCGGGCTGGCGGGCACGTGGCGTGTTCTTGGGCAAAAAGCCGCCCCGGTCCTGCGAGAATTATAGGTTGCGCCGATTCATTTTGGGCATCCCCTTGTGAAACCAACGTTTCCGCCTCATATTTATGGCAGGCATGCTGGAGCTCCGCAGCGGCGCCTGGGTCATTCTTGGAAATGATGAGCGACCCGACACCGTAACAACCATCGGAGCACCTACAAGAGGATAATATGGCTGATCTTCGAAACGTCCAAACCCGAATGACGCCTGCGGGCGCGCAAGCGGGCGCGGTGATTGATGAAGGCCTTCGCACGTATATGCTGAAGGTTTACAATCTCATGGCGCTGGGGATGGTGATCACCGGCGTTGCCGCGTTCTTCACGATCATGTTAACAACCACAAACGATCCGGCATCGGCTGCCGCCACGATGGCGAACGGCAAGATGCTGACATCGGCTGGCGTCGCGCTTTACACCTCGCCGCTACGATGGATCGTTATGCTGGCACCGCTCGGCATGGTGTTTTTCTTAAGCTTCCGGGTAAACTCCCTCAGCGTTCCCGCTGCGCGGACGGCCTTCTGGGTTTATGCGGGCCTGATGGGTCTGTCGCTGTCGTCCATCCTGCTGGTTTATACAACGGCCAGCATTGTGCAGACATTCTTTGTGACTGCGGCTTCGTTCGGCGCTTTGTCGCTCTACGGCTACACGACGAAGAAGAACCTGTCGGCCATGGGCTCGTTCCTGATCATGGGTCTGTTTGGCTTGATCATTGCGTCACTGGTCAACATCTTCCTGCAGTCCAGCGCGCTGAACTTCGCTGTCTCGGCTATTGGCGTGCTGATTTTTGCAGGCCTGACGGCGTACGACACGCAGAAGATCAAGGAAATGTACTTCGACGGTGATGATGCACAGGTCATTGGTCGCAAGGCCATCATGGGTGCCCTCACCCTGTACCTCGACTTCATCAACCTGTTCATGTTCCTGCTGCGCTTTATGGGCAACCGCAACTAAGCAAAACTTGAATATTTCGTTCGACCATGGAACCCCGGCAGCACTGCCGGGGTTTTTGTTTGCGGCCTTTTTGTTCAGGGACGGGAACGATTGTCGCACAAATGTGTTTAAGAACCATCTGAAACATCGGAGAGATATTCATGAGCTTTTTCAGCAAAATCAAGAATGCGATTTTTGGCGGCCCCGCAGCAGCAGCTCCGGTGTCTGGCACACCCCAATCCGTTACGCCAACCGCCGGCCCCTCTGCCACACCAGCAGCGTCCGCATCACCGTCTCCAGCGTCTAACCCTGCGGCACCAGCATCAACCGCTCCCGTGACAACGCCTGCTGCTCAGGCATCCGTTTCGCCCGCAGCTCCGGCCACACAGGTCGATATCGCACCTATTCTTGACGAAGCTGTCGCCAAGAGCGGCCAGCAGCTGAACTGGAAAACGTCCATCGTCGACCTCCTGAAAGCGCTAAATATCGACAGCAGCCTGGCAGCGCGCAAGGAATTGGCGGAAGAACTGCACTACACCGGCGACACCAGCGATTCCGCAACCATGAACATGTGGCTGCACAAGGCTGTGATGAAAAAGCTTGCTGAAAACGGCGGCAAGGTGCCTGCCGACCTCGCAGATTGATACTATTTGAACGTGGCGCGGGCAGCACAGCTGCCTGCGTCTTTGCCAGCAGGAAGGATACTCCATGCCCGGCTTGAAAAAACTGATTGTTCTCATGGCGTTTGACGCTGATAGCGACGGAAATCTGCACTCCGCCTTCGAAGCCAAGCAGATGGACACTGAAGCCCACGCAATCCGCGAAGCCAAGGTGATTGCCGATCAGCATTCAGGCGTTATCGCCTGGAGCCGCGAAGCAAACCCAGCCGTCGGCGAATATGGCGCGTCGGTCATCCTGTTTGAACACGGTAACGTTCCCGAACTTGAACCGTAACGGCAAACCTCAATCAATCCCCGTGAGGGGTTACATCATATTTGATTTAGCGATTGAACTGCAACTTGGCTGTTGCAAATGGAATGGTGCCCAGAATAGGCATTGAATTGTTCTATATCTAGATATCAACTCGTCTCGCCGGTGTTGAGAACCCACGTTCTTCGGTAATGTTCTTGTTTCATCTCGTATCATCGTGTATCAGATTGATGCTCCACATACTACATGTCGGGGTGGATACAGAGGTGGATAGATTTGAGCCGATCCCTGAACAAGCTGAGCGCGGTCGCATTGCGGAATGCAGGTCCGGGCAAATATTCGGATGGCGGCGGGTTGTGGCTCATCAAGCGGCCTGACGGCGGCGGTCAATGGGTATTGCGGGTTACCATCCACGGTAGACGCCGCGAAATGGGCTTAGGTTCAATCTCCGAGGTTTCATTGAAGCAGGCCCGCGATGCAGCCGAACGCTGGCGTGGTGTCACGCGCGATAACCTCGATCCAATCAAAGAGCGCGTTCGACTGAAACGGGAAGCAGCCCGCAATCTGCACCTGTTGAAAGATATCGCCAAAGACGCGTTCGAAAGCCGCAAGGCAGAACTGAAAGGCGATGGCGTTGCCGGTCGGTGGTTCAGTCCACTGGAATTGCACATCCTCCCTAAGCTGGGGCGAGTGCCCATTGCTGACATCGATCAGCAGGACATTCGCGATACGTTGGCCCCGATTTGGCACGAGAAGGCTGAGACGGCGCGCAAAGCCATGAACCGCCTAAGCATTTGCCTTAAGCACGGTGCCGCGCTTGGGCTGGATGTAGACTTGCAAGCGACGGACAAAGCCCGCGCTCTTCTGGGCAAGCAGCGCCACAAGGCTGAAAACATCCCCGCATTGCCATGGCTAGAAGTGCCAGCGTTCTATGCTACTCTCAACGATGGGTCCGTTACCCATCTGGCACTACGGCTCTTGATCCTTACCGGGGTTCGATCCGGCCCGTTGCGTTTCCTGCATGAAGAACAACTTGATGGTGATATCTGGACTATCCCCGGCGAGGCCATGAAGGGCCGAAAGGATGCGACAGCCGATTTCCGCGTCCCACTGTCGCCCGAGGCCTTGACCATTGTTGAACTGGCCCGCAGGCACGCCCGAGAGGGATTTTTATTTCCAAGCGTCAAGAGAGGCGTTCTATCGGACGCTACCATGGCGCGGCTGATGGAACGAGCTGATATGAAAGCGCGGCCGCATGGTTTCAGATCCAGTCTACGCGACTGGTTGGCAGAGGCGACCGATACCCCACACGAAATTGCTGAAACCATTCTCGGCCATATCGCAGGCGGTGCCGTGGTGCGCGCCTATCGCCGTACGGACTACTTGGAACAGAGACGCAAATTGTTGGAACGTTGGGCAAATCATGTCACCGGCAAAGGTGGGCAGTTGCTAAAGATGGTGGGTGATTGACATGCGGAAAATGACAACAGAAGAAAAGTGGAAACTGTCAGACGAATTGTCTGTCATTGATGCCGCTATCCTCATTACCGGAAATGACCCAGAGACAAAACACGAAGAGTATGTGGGCGAAGGGTTCTCCCGTGAAACCGTTATGGTTCAAACCACTGAATATGATGGATTTGAAGCTGTTTTCAAAGCGCTGAAAAACGCCATTTTTAGCAACAAATTGCGGGTATCGGCTGTATTCCCGGTTGTTGAAAACCCCGATTACAATTCTCGCAACGGAGGGCACCTTACAGCCATGCTGAGAAACAGTTCTCATCTGTTTGAGATGCGACAACTGAACGTTTGGAAACACGACGCATTGGTTTACTTGAAAGGTGAACCTGATTGGTCTCAGTCAACAATTGAAGTCGAAGACCTGAAGGACTGGTTGAAAAAACGCCATGTATTTCCTTCGATGTTTTTCCCGGTAGGGAATCCAGACATAGAGGCCGATCCCGATAACTTTATGAATCCAAATCACCCAAGGTATTCGGCAAAATTGGCTTGTGCTGTTGCTGCTTGGAAAGCAGTGACAGATGCGGGGAAAAACAAAACCCCAAAGCAAACGATAGAAGCCTGGGTAACAAATAATGGTGTCAGATTTGGATTGCCAGAAGTAGTAGGCGCAACTGCGCTGGAAGAGATTTCAAAAGTTGCAAACTGGCAAACACAGGGTGGGGCAGTTAAGACGGGGGGGCAGGTTGATGAAACCCTCCCCCCATTACCCAAGGCAACCCCGGACAATTATAAGTCGCTTGTGGCGACAAAGGACAAAGATACCGGTGCGACGTGGATTGATCCATTGAGCGGAAGTGATGTTTGAAACTTAGGTTATTGTAATCATTGTTAAATTCTATGTAATTTGAACCGTACCCATAGTAATCGTAGCCCACCCATCTATTTGTTCTGCCCGCGTTCCTGCAAATTCGTCCTCGTACCAACTACAACCGAGGACGAACAATGCAGCAAATCGACCCCCTCCTTACCGCACGTGAAAGCGCGGCCGTCCTGCAAGTCAGCTACGTTACATTTTACCGGCTGATTGCAGGCGGAACGGTGCCCAAACCGATGAAGTTTGGTCAACTGTCCCGCTGGGCAAAATCCGATATCGAAGCTGTGATTGAGGCAGCTAAAGCCCAGCGCGTAGCGGCGTGAGGTGTAGGCCATGACAGTTCAAACAGAAAACCCGGCAGCGCTTGCAGGCGCAGACCGGGCTCTAAACATCAAAGCTCTTGGCAGGGCGCTTGATAGGCAGAACCCTACTGAAATCCCCTCGCAAAGTCTAGCCGCCCGAATGCTGATGTATCGGTTTCGGTTATCCCCGAACCACGCGCGCGTTGTGTGCGAATTGGCGGGCATAGGGGGTGCAAAATGAACGCCCCGGTCACAAAAATGACTGTCCGCGTCTTGCCGGACGGTGACACAATGACGGTAAAGGGGCGCGCTGCTTGGGCGCTGAAAAGCCTCATTCTCGCCGGTCGCGCCGGATGCACACCGATCGATAACCCCGCGCCGAGATGGAGCCACTACGTGTTCCTGCTTCGTGGTCTGGGCCTTTCGATTGAAACCATCCACGAACAGCACGGTGGGGCCTATTCTGGCAACCATGGCCGCTATGTGCTTCACACGCGCTTACAAATCGTTCGTGAGGACGTTTACGAGCGAAAGGCTCGGGCAGCATGAGCGCGCCCGTTTCCCCCGATCCGGTAACCAGCGCCGCAAGATGGCTGGCACAACAGGACAGTGTGCCGTTAACGGTCATTGGCGACTTGAAGGCACAATATGGCCTCTCGGCTCGCCAATGCTGTGAGGCACTTGCCTTGACCCATCGGTTTCGGTTTGCGGGAGCGCAGGCCGATGAGTAGAAAGCCATGGTTCAAATTCTACGGCCCAGATTGGCGCTCGGAAATCACGCTTAAGCGCGTGTCGAGAGCCGCACGGTCACTTTGGCTGGATTTGGTCTGCCTCATTCATGAGGGCGGTGACGGACGCCTGCATTTCGATGGAATCAACCCTACTGAGCGGGATATTGCAGCCGTGCTTGGAGACAATCCACGGACCATAAAAAAGCTTCTGGCTGAGCTGGAAACGGCGGGTGTGTTTTCAAGGGATCAGCATGATTTCATCATTTCTAGACGTGTTATTCGCGAGCTAGAAAAGGTTGAACGAGACACACGAAATGGACGAACGGGAGGTAACCCTGCCCTGTTAAACAAGGACTTAGCCGAAACCGGGGTTAACCCCTCGGTTAAAGCCCATATTCCAGAGGCCAGAAGCCAGAGGCCAGAAGATAAACAACCAATCACCAACTCACCCGGCGTTGTTACCGCTGACGCGGTGCCGCCGCGCTATGCTTTCGAAGGCAAAACCATCAGGCTCAACCAAAAGAATTTTGACCAATGGGTGCAGTCACACCCAAACCTTTCGCTGATGTCGGAATTGTTCGCTCTGGACGAATGGGCAGGCCAACAGAAGGCGGCTGGCAAGAGCTGGTTCAGCGCTGTGGCTGGCGCTCTGGCAAAAAAGCAGCGGGACTTCAACGAGCGAGTTGGCATTGCCAAGGCCAACCGTGAAGCAGGAGGCAGCCCGCGCGCCCGGCCTGATATGCGGATATGAAAACACCTAACGAAATTCTATCAGCCCACGGCATCCGGCTTAGACGCGTTGTGAGCGGCAATCAGAAAACCACCTGCCCGCAATGCTCGGCCACCCGAAGAAACAAGCGTGAACCCTGCCTATCGGTTCAAATCGGCGCGACCGGCGTCCGGTTCAATTGCCACCATTGCGGGTTCCACGGCGGAGATTTTTACGATGAACACACTCGGACCAGCGGGCATACAAGCATTTCAAAACCGGCAGATAGACCCGGCAATCGCAAGTCATTCCGGAATCTATACCGGTAGCAGCGCCACGGACGAAAACGGCGAGAACACGGTTATTCCCGATCCGGCTGGCAACATCATCGTATTCCCGTTTATCGACGGCGGTAAGGCTGTGGGTGCCAAATACCGGGCCTCTGGTAAACGGTTCTGGCAGCAAAAAGGTGGGCGTAAAACCTTCTGGAATGCCGACTGCATGGACATCGAAGCCCTGCATGACGGGCGTGAGCCGCTTGTCATCGTTGAGGGCGAGATTGATGCGCTGACAGCGATTGATTGCGGTTTTCGTTGCACGGTTTCCGTTCCCGATGGCGCGCCGCCGGTACGCGACGGTGAGCGCCCCGAGGATCTGCAAGACGTTGACCCGGAGGCGGACGCACACGGCAAATTCGAGTTCGTTTACAACAACCGGCATCGGATCAAGGCAATCAAGCGGTTTGTCATCGCGGTCGACAATGATGGGCCGGGAAAGCGGCTGGCGGCTGAATTGGTGCGCAGGCTGGGCGCTGCGCGTTGCTCATTCGTGACCTACCCAGATGGGTGCAAGGATTTGAACGATGTTCGGATGCAGCACGGCGTTGATGCAGTTGTTCGCTTGATCCTTGAAGCCAAGCCCTACCCGGTCAAAGGCCTCTATCAGCTTTCCGACTACCCCGAGACGCCGGAGCCAGAAACCTACTCCACCGGTTGGCCGGACCTTGATCCGTATCTGAAAGTTTGGCTTGGAGAATTGCTTGTGATTACCGGCATTCCAGGGCACGGCAAATCGACATGGACCCTCAACCTCTGCACAAACCTTGCTCGACAATACGGCTGGCGCATTGCCATCGCATCGTTCGAAATCCCCACGGTGCCTGCGCTGCGCTACAAACTGCGCCTCGCCGCTACGGGCGTGGAGGCCAAGCTTTGGACCCGCGACATTGTCAGCGAGGCAGATAGGTTCATTCAGGACCATTTCACATTCATTGATGCGGACCCCACAGGGGAAGACGATGACGATATGACCTTGGAATGGTTGCTTGAGAAAGCCGCCGATGCAGTCTTGCGGTTTGGCATCAAGGCGTTCGTGATCGATCCATGGAACGAAGTGGAGCACGCACGTCCGAAGCACGAAAGCGAGACGCAATACATCAACCGCGCATTGCGCCAGATACGCCGCTTTGCGCTGAAACATCAGGTTCTCGCCATCATCCTTGCGCACCCGACGAAAGACCTTGGCAAGGGCGGCGAGGCGCGCACGCCAACACTATACGACATCGAAGGTTCGGCAGCTTGGTACAACAAGCCAGACCACGGCGTGGTGATTGACGTGCCGGACCCGGACGCGAGGGAAACCGCTGTATGGGTCAAAAAAGCCCGCTTTTCATGGTCCGGCCGCAAGGGTGAAGTTACCCTGCAATATCTGCCTGAGATTGAGGGTTATCAGTCGCTCTACGGTCTAGCGCCAGTCTGGAAAACGACCAATCCAGTCAGCAAGGGGGCGCATCATGCATAGTAAACCGATCCTGATGCGCCCAGACGAAGCCATGCCGATCAAGCGCGCGGCGAGCCATGCAGGCAAGCATATCTGCACAATCCGGCGGTGGGTGGAGCAATACGGGATAGGCCGACAATCCGGCAAACACGCCACGGTCGAGGTCACCCGGATTGGGCTGGATATGGTCCTGCAAGGTGATTTCGAGGCGTTGGAACTGCTACGCGCTGGCGAGCGCAATCACCCGGACGTAGTGCGATATTTCGATTTTGCAGGTTTGCCCGCGTCTTGACGGCTTCCGATGCTAACAAACGCTAACATTTGAGTACATTTAGACCGTACCCCAACTTGGAGTTTTCTGGTTTGCTCCTGTTCAGAACTTTACAAGAACAGGATTTGCTATGTCAGTTGTTTCTATCAATCAGAACCAGGATTCGGAGCGCATTGTCGCTGTGATGCTGAACGGCGGGCGGGTGACCTACGGGTTTCGTTCAGCGCTGTTTTCCGCCTCGGCCCGTGCGGGAATTTCAATCAACGAATACGTGCTGCAAGCCGCCGCTGAAAAGTTGGCAGCCGCTGGCGCTACCTTCCCCGGTTTGTTTTCGTCGGGCGATTGCCGGAATGACGCAACTGCGCGGGGGGCGATGTAATGGGGTTCTTTTCTGAGCTTTTGGGCGGCGACGCCGGTAAGGCAACGAAGAAAGCGGCGGTCAAAAACCAAGGCTTGATCAATGCATTCGACACTAAGGGCCAAGGCATCATCGACACCGGTGAAACGCGATCCGAAGGCGCGCTGAACAACGCGTCATCGCTGTTTCAGCCGTATGCAGATACCGGCATCGGTGCGAACACGATGTATTCGAATGCCCTCGGACTGAATGGCGCAGATGGCAATGCCGCCGCCACATCGGCGTTTCAGGCTGGGCCGGGCTACGAGTTCGCGCTCAATCCGGGAACGCAGGCAGCTTTGCGCGGTGCGAGTGCAGCGGGCTCACTTGCCAGCGGCAACACACTCACGGCCCTGTCACAGTTTGGGCAGGGCCTTGCCAATCAAGAGTATGGCACTTGGCTACAGCGATTGCAGGCGCAGGCATCGCAGGGGATGCAGGCAGCCGGAAGCCAGGCACAAACCCAAACTGGCTTGGCTAACCTTTATCAAAAAACGGCCGGTGACCGACTGGGCTTAGGTGCAACCGTTGTGCAGGGCCTTACAAGCAGCAACAACCAGCTTGCCCAAGGTCAGGAAATGCAGGCCAAAGCCAAAAGCGGAATGCTTGGGAACCTTGTCGGGCTCGGTTCGAAGGTGGGGTTGTTCTGATGGTTTCTCTCCCCTCACTGGTCAACAGCACCGTTGCAATCCCGGACTATGATGGATCCTCTTGGCTATCGAGCTTGGGCGATGCTTTGAAGCAGTCCAAAGACAAAGCCTCCCTCAAAAAATCCGCTGATGGATTCATTGCCGTTGAAATCGACAAACAGCCAGCACCCGCACCCCAACAGGAAGGAACGTTTCTTGGCCGCCTGAAAGACAGGCTTTCAGGAACCGCGCAACCATCAGCCGCTATTTTGGGCGGGCCGGTATTCGGGCGGCCACAGCAAGGACAGAGGCCCGGCAACTTCCTATCCCAGTTCGTACCACAACAGGTTCAGCAGCCCATGGGTATCGGTCCAGTGGGCAAGGTCGAGCGGGCCGCATTGCCATCTGGCGACATCTACAAAAACTTCATTGGTACCGTACAGGCTGGCGGTGTTCAAAACCCGTACGCTTTAGCTGCAATCGCATCCACCGGCAGCCGGGAAAGCGGGTTTTCCGCTGACAAGGCAAACGCTACGTGGTCGGACCCGAGCCAAGCAGGTGCAGCCGGTACAGCAGGCGGCATTCTGTCATGGCGCAATGAGCGTCTACAGAACCTCTATCGGTATGCGGCATCGAAAGGCGAACAGCCCGGCGGTATCTCGCCGCAAACACAGGCCGAATACTTCTTGCGCGAAGACCCGGCGCTTATCCAGAAGTTGAACACCGCCGGTAGCGTCGAGGAAGCACAAAACTTGATGAACAATGCATGGCGGTATGCAGGCTATGACCGGCAAGGCGGTGAGACAGCGGCCCGCATGGCGCGCGCTAACGCCTACCTGCCAGAGTTCGCTAACAGACCAGCTCAGGGGCAGCCACAGACAGCCGCTGACGCGATTGAAGCGATTGCGCCGCTGAATGGTGCGCCTAAGCCACAATTCGCGCCTCAGGCCTACGCTGAGCAGCCGACCGCATCGTCCACGCCGGGCGCGATATCGCAGCAAAACTTTGATGACCGTTTCGGCCCGGTGCCGCTTCCGAGCGAAACCCATGCACAGGGCGTCGACGGTCTCCGAGCTGGCTTGGCGCAGCAGCCCGCACCAACGCCCGCCGGGATTACATCGGCTGCGCCAGCGACCTACGCTCCCGCACCACCTGCACCAATGCAGCAGAACCCGCAGGCGCACATGGCGGGAGCATCGGGGCAGGTCAACATGCCTGACTATCAGCAAATCCCGCAAGGCAGAGTATCGAAGGAAACGCTTCGCTACATGCTGTCGGACCCGAACCTACGCGAAATGGGCATGAAGCTCTGGCAGCAGAACGTTACAGGCAGCTCAGGGTCACAGTGGAGCTTTGTGCAGGGTAAAGACGGTACTCTGTTTCGCGCAAATCAGAAGACAGGTTCGGTCGAGCCAATCGGCAACTTTGCGAAGGGTGCGGGCGAGGAAGAATGGGGCCTTAATCTTGTTTACGGCAAAGACCCTGCTACCGGCAAAACTGTCGTCGGTCAGGCGTCCAAAAGTGGCAAGTTCAAGCCCGTAGATGTCCCCGAAGGCTTTCAGGTCACGCCGGGAACATCGAGCATCGATACTGGCACCCATATTATAACCCGTGACAGCAAGACGGGTCAGACTATCAACACTGTCACCAAAGAGAACCGGCAAGAGGCCGCAGACAAAGCGAGCGGCACAGTTGAAGGTCGTACAGCCGCCGAGCGTGCCGCGTCGGCATCTGGTGATTTCCAAGCCGCTCAAAACAACCTCGACCTGATTGAAGACATCAAGAAGGATCCATACCGCCAGTTTGGTACCGGCATGACTTCTATAATGAATCGAGTTCCCGGAACCGGCGGATACGACTTTAATCAAAAGGTCGAGCAAGCCAAGAGCGGCGCATTCTTGACTGCTATCCAACAGATGCGCGGACTTGGTGCGCTGTCGAACTCAGAAGGCCAAGCGGCCACGGCCGCTGTCACCCGTATGGACACGTCAATGTCCGAAGAAGGCTTCCTTGCCGCGCTTGACGATTACGAAAAGATTGTCCGCCAAGCAATGGACCGGGCGAAAGCAAACCTGCCCTCGCAGGAGGCAACAGAAGGCAGCGCGCGCGGCCCACGTCCAAACGGTGCCGCCGGGTTCGATTTCTCAAACATGAGCGACGAACAACTGAGACAGCTGGCAGGAGAACAGCAATGACCCCTGATGAAGTGAAAGCCGCAGCCCGACAGGAACTTATTCGAAGAGGGGCAAAGGCGGAATTAGAAAGGCGTGCCTTGGCCTCGCCCCAGCCAGAGCAAGGCGACGGGATTGCCCTGAATGCGACCGCCGGTCTCAATTCGGGCATTTACAACACGCTCGGCGCGCCGGTTGATCTGGCACGCGGGGCAATCAATCTGGGCATTCGCGGAATCAATGCCGCTACCGGTGCAGACCTGTCCACCATCCCATCGGACTCGTTCGGAGGGAGTGAATCCATTTCCGGCATGTTCGGCGCTGTTGGTGTGCCTGAACCGAAAGATGTCACGGCAGCAACCACCGGTGAGCGCGTTGCACGCGGCCTGGGCGAAGGTGTCGGCTATACCGTCGCACCGGAAGCGGCTGTATCCGGTCTTGCGCGTTCGGGAGCATTCAATCTTGCCCCTCGGGTTGGTGACGCAGCTGGCAAGTTGTTCGGTACCGGCGCAGGCATTGGTTCAACCGTTGCAAATTCCGTTGTAGGAGGCGCGTCAGGCGCTTCTGCGACGGCGGCTATGGAAGCAGCACCGGAGCCGTGGAAGCCCGTTGCTGGGCTTGCTGGCGGCATGGGCGGCAGTTTCGTCGGTGCTCTTGCTGCATCGGTTCCGGCTGCGGCGCGTGGCGTCGGCCGGTTGGCTTCCGATTTCGCCGCCCCAATGACCAATGCAGGCCGCGAACGTCTCGCCGGACAGCAGCTTGCCGATGGCGCAACCGATCTGAACTTGACCAAATCCATTCTGAACGAACAGCCGGAAAATCTTGTCGCTGGTTCGCAGCCGACGACATTCCAGTTGACGGGTGATATGGGTCTCGGCGGTTTGGAGCGTGAAGCACAGACACGCGCACCCGAATTGTTCAACCAGCGGCGCGCAGACCAAAACATGGCACGTGTCAGTGCGGTCGAAGCGGTACAGCCGACCGGCGCGCCTGAGCGCGTTGCAACGTCTGCACGCCAGTTCATGCAGTCGGTAACGGATCGGGCCGAAACCATCTACAACACCACGCTTGAACGCGCACAGGAACGCGCTCGGGGCCTCGGCGAGGGAACCAATCCCAGCCAGACCGGCGATGTCATGCGCCAATCCATTGAGGATGCCCGCAAGGCCGCGAAGTTTGAAGAACAGCGCCTGTGGAGCGCAGTGGACCCAGACGGCACACTTGCACTGCCAGCCTCAAACGCGCGCAAGTATGCAACTGAAACCGTTCGGACCATGCCGAAGTCTGCCAAGCCCATAGAGGGCGAGGAAGCGGCCATGTATCAGGTGCTTTCGCAGTATGGTGATGTCATGCCGTTCAGCGAAATCGCAGCGCTGCAATCGCGTGTGAAGGCTGGAATGCGGGAAGAACGGCTTGCGAACGGTGAAAGCCCGGCCTATCGTCGCCTTGTGCAATTGAATAACGCCGTGGAAAACGATATTCAGGCAGCAGTGGCCGGGAAGATCGAATTTGAGACCCAGGCCGTCGCTCGGGGTGAGATGTCTTACGACGACACCCTAATGGCAAACATGCAGCGGGATGTTAGTGGCTGGTATGGCGAACGACAAGCGGTCGCAGGGAATACGGACAGTGGAACGAGTTCTGGCGGATATGGCCGAACCGGATCGTCTGCCATTTCTGGCGTACGCGGAGCAACAGGCAAAACAGCGCGGGGATCTGGCTTACCTGCGGGCAATCCGGGAATATCGGAACCATCTATCCTCCCAAACTTCGACGCCGGAGCCGCAGGCCGACTAGGCGAAGCACGAGACGCAACACTCGACATTGCCAATCGTTTCGACAACAAGACGCTCGGGCCCATGCGTAAGCGCCCGTCTACCGTGTCGCCCTATGACATGGCATCTGCAAACGTTCCGGGCCGGGTGTTCTACCCCGGGGCCAAGAGTGCAGACGCAATCACGGATTACCGGGCGGCCGTTGGTGATGAAGCCGCCATGCAGCAGTTGCAAGACTATGCCGTTGACCGCCTTCGCAACACGGCTATGGAGCCCAACGGCACGCTTAACCCGGCCAAGGTGGAAAGCTTCCGCCGCAGCCATGCCGACGCTCTACGGGCCTTCCCCGAGCTCGACAGGCGGTTTTCCGATGCGGCGCAGGTGTCGCGCTCGCTTGGTGAGGTCGCAGCTCGTCAAAAGGCCGTGGTTGACGATGCTAATCGGAGTCGTCTTGGCGCGCTCATGAACCTGTCCGATCCGCAGGACGTGACCCGCACCATCGGCGGGATTTTCCAGCGGCAGGACTCGGTCCGCGAGATGGCAAACGTCCGCCGTGCCGTGGGTAATGATCCCGAAGCCATGAAGGGTTTGCGCAAGGCGGTTGTCGATCACATCACCAGCCGTTTTGTTGGCAATACCGAAGCGGCAACAAGCGGACAGGCTCAAATCAAGTCCGACCAGTTCCAAACGTTTGTTAAGAACAACCGCCCGGCGCTGTCGGCGGCTGGCTTCTCACCGGAGGAAATCGGGGTCATGGAAGCGGTCGCAGCGGACTTGCAACGCGCCAACCGATCGATATCGGCAGTCAAGATACCCGGCCAGTCGAACACGGCTCAGGACACGCTCAAAATCCAGAAGGGCGACCGTGTAGGGACCGTTTTCAGCAAAATACTGCTTGCGGTAGGTGCAGGTCTCGGAAGTGCGGGCGGAGGCATGATTGGGGCCGCTGCGGGCGCAATGGGTAGCAAGGCAATCGGGGGCATGCGCGAGACCGGTATCGAAACGGTCAACGACTTGGTGGCCGATGCACTGCTAAACCCGCAACGGGCCAAGGTTCTCTTGCAGAAGGTGCCTGTGCGGCCTGATGAGGGCGTAGCGTCCTACCTCGGCGGAATGTACCGGCATTCAGTCATTCCATCGGCTGGCGTCGCCACAGCGCCGCGTGAGATAGGGCAGGAAAAGCGCAAGCCGCTTGAAATTACCGTAACGCCACCAAAGACCAGCCGTACCTTCCTTGGCGGACTGGCGGAGAGAACCAAATGAGTGACATCGACCCAGAATACATGGAACAATCGGTTACCATCACGGATGAACTGATGGCACTTGCATCGCGAATGCATACGCCGGAAGGCTTCGTAAACCCGTCCGCACTACATCAGTTTTCCAGCATCATTGCCGGATTACCCGGCGACTATGTTACCGCCGACGATGCAACGACGCTTCAAGCTTTGGCTGTCTCACTCGGGTATGCGCTATTCGAATGCGCAGGAAACCCGGACAAGGTGAGGACTATCGCAAACCACCTCATTTTGGTGGTTGAGTCCGCTGGTACGTTCATGGAACTGGCGTCCGGCGTAACTCTGAACGAGCGCCGGTTTTTCGACAACGCCCGCCCGCCCCCGTTGCAGTGAAGGTGGTCAAGAAAGCGCGGATTCATCGCTTTAGTCTCATAACGGCAATTGGTTATACGCTGCGCAATTGATCTTCGTAAGAACAAAAATCCGTGCAAAACCTAGACAAAAGCGACTGGGCATCTTGACCCTCACTCGAAAAAGCGATGCCTAAAAATTGAAATCATGGTCAAAGCGCCACCTCTACCTAGGCGTTTTTTTAATCTAAGCCAAAGTCAGGGATGGAAAAGAGTAGCGGAAATGCCTATGTTCTCATTTTATTCTCGAAGCGAATTCGGGGATATACCAAACAAAACAGGGGGGTATGATCATGCTGGTTTATCGACGCACTGACCTATTTTCATCCCCAGCGCAAACTCTTGTAAATACAGTGAATTGCGTTGGAGTAATGGGGAAGGGAATTGCAAAGGAGTTCAAACAGCGCGATCCCGATATGTTCGATGCCTACAAGCGGCTGTGCGATCAAAAGCTGCTCGCTCCGGGAAAACTTTGGTTGTGGCGTGGCGAAGATTACCTGGCTTTGAACTTCCCAACTAAAATTCAATGGAAAAGTCCATCTAAACTGGAATGGGTTGAGGCTGGCCTCAAAAAATTTGCAGCCTCCTACGCAGATGTTGGAATTGAGGATATTTCATTTCCGCGCCTGGGGTGCGGAAATGGTGGTCTCGATTGGGAAGATGTTCGCCCATTGATGGAGCGATACCTTAAACCGTTGCCGATCAATATCTACATTCATGATTACACGGTCGATGTCGGCCTGCCGGAACATTTAGAAAGCGTCGCAAGTAGTCTGAAAACTACTAAGCGAGAACTGTCATTCGAAAGCTTTCTTGCGGATATCACCCGTGCCGTCGATTTGTCTGGCGACAACTTGATCGATTTGGTGACTGAGAAACAGATACAAGCTCACATCGTTGACGAAAATCTAAGAATTGACACTGACTATGCGTCTTTGACTTTCGAGCGTGATGACCTGCGAAGTGCATGGATTCGTTTGGTTAAAGGGCTTTTGACCAAAGATAATCTTGGAGAGCCAACTGAAGGTAGCCCGCTTTTGTCGTTGTTTAGCGTCCTGCCACAAGTAAGGCCCATTGAAATTCGTCGTCCAGACGAAAGCGCGCCCGAACTCGCAGTCGAGCTCACTCCTGGAAACAGAAGCACATCAATAACGCCCCAACCCCGATCGGGGCAAATGGAGCTGTCATGGCACTAAGCCGGCAACACGTGCAGGCGCATATAGCGACATGGGCGGAAACGCTTGGGAAGTCCTACAATTCGTACCGGCATAAATGGCCGACTTACCTCTTCCACCATAGTCCGCTGCAAAATGCAGTGGAAATACTTTTATCCGGTCAATTGCGTTCTCGTAATGATCCGAACAACCCGCATCCACTCGACGTAGCTGCACCCGGCGTAATTGACGCTCGCCAAGAGGCTCATGCGTTCGTAAGGATGTATTTTAGGCCCTGCACGCCCACCCAGTATCGCATTGAAGGCATACGAAAAGCCGGAGAGGCAAAGTACGGCGACCAATCGCATGCGCCTTTTTTGGTAATGTTTGTTCTTGATGCTAAAGCTATATTGACGCGCGCTGGCACTCATTTCAGTGATAGGAACATGCAGACGGGTGGTGCGGCACACACCGATACCCATCAATTTTTTTCCTCCATCCCTTTCGATAAAGTTTACCATGTCGGCGGAACCAGCCACGACATGTCAATCATCCAACATCGGTGCGCGGAAGTATTAGCATCGTCACCGATGCCGCTGAACGAAACCCTTCAATGGATTTATTGTCGTTCGAACGCTGAACGTGAAACCCTTCTCTATCATCTACGTGGTTCCCGAATTGATTGGGCACCACGGATCATAGTGTCCGACGACTTAAAAGTATTTCAGCGAGAATACACTTTCGTGGAGACCGTACGATTAATCAGCAACGGCGTAATTTTTCAACTGAACCCGCGCTTAGACGGCGGTACAGTCGCCATTGACCTCCGCGTCACGGATGCGAAAGGCCAGCAGGTTGCCGCTTTCATAAAGGGCGATTTCCCGCCTATACCGCCCACAAGTCTGCACTGGAGACATGCTTGCGATTTGAAGCCCGGTAGATATACCGTCCAGATAATGCTGGAGGGCCATTTGGCCTATATAAACGACCTAATGATGGACGCCCCGCTTTTCTAGGCGCAGGGCGAAAGCTAAAACGGTATCCTTCACTGGTGTACAGAAAAAGCCATCCGTCCTAATTTTCTATTGGGTCTACCTCCCAAAATCAGGAAAAGGCTGCTTATTTGAAATGGCCTCGAAACTAAGCGTACCTTTCTCCAACTCATTCCGTTGTTACGATCTGCGTATACCTCAAGGGGTATGCAGATGCGTCCAAGTTTGAACATAGCGTTTGATCAATGAGGAGATCCCACAATAAAGCTAAAGCTACCTACATTGCTGTAACAGCAACTGAGCTCGCCGCTTCCGTCGTTGGCGTAAGTTGAACGTAGCGTGACGGGGGGTAATCTCCCGTATCCGTAAAAAGGGGCGAAATCTGCATTCCAATTAATTGTGGTTTCTGAGATGATAACACAAACTACCGACATTCCGGTAGTGCGCTGGACTCATATTGAGCACAGTAGGTACATCACGTTTGGACAGGTTTTAAGAGAGCGAGATATCTGATAATCATCAAGGTTTAATAGCCAGAGACGACAGGACGCTATTCCAAGACGGTCCCTCCGCCCCTCTCCCAAACCGTCGCCCAGAACTGCTGACCCCAGTTGGTCTCATGTCCGTCAAGGTAGCGTGACTTGCCGAGCGCAGTACCCAGCCGCGCCATCAGCACGCCAAATTCCACGTCTCTTGGATTCGCTGCCAGCCAAATCCGGCCAAGCACATAGGCAAGCAAGGCATGGAAGAGCGTGATGCGGGTCGCCTTCTGCTCATCGTATGCACGTGGCCGCATCTCGATGACCGCGTGCATATCCGCGCCAGGCTCGTTCGTATCGGACAAGCGGTGCAGGCGAAGCTGCCATTGCGCGAGGCCGCGACTGTAATGCGCATAAGGTTGAACCGCGCCAGCGAACTCCCGCATGAATGTTGACCATGGCTCGTTCCAGAGACCGGATCCGTAATTCGACCACAGATTCGCTTGCAACCACACGCGCAGTTTGCCCGGCGTCAAGCCATCCGATTCCCATCTAAGCAACGCCGCCTCGGCATCCGGGTGTCCACATACACCTAGTTCAATGACACTGATTGCCTCTACGCATTGCCGCGTCAGGGCGAGAGCATTGGCGTGCATTCCATCACGGTTTGCCTGATTTGCCAGCAACAGCGTGTCAAGAACGAACCAGTAAGCCAGCATCGATGACGACCTCACTTGCAGCACCATGTCGCTGGCCGTCACGGAGGCGGAGATGCGCATCATGATCTGCGATGTGGCTTCCTCGTTGATCTTAAACCAGTCTGGTATAGAGCGTGTCATAAATCTGATTTACCAAGTAACAGCGATCCCGGCCATCATCGCAATGTTGAAATTATCAAGAAGAGGCGATGTGAGTGCAATCTGAACTCGATTGGCAAGTTTAGCCCCTGCCCGATCTATCGCAAAAAGCCAGCGCCTTTCCGTGCCAGGCTTATCCATTCTTTGCCAGCCTTACGCCTGGGCCGCCTTCTATCATCTCGCTATCTCCCTGAAATACCACGCCAGCCTTTTCGAGAGCGAGCATAATCGCTTGGAGATTGTTGTAGGCCGGTATCCGTCTGCCTTTTTCAAAATCGCGGATTGTTGACAGGCCCAAGTGTGAAGCTTGCGCCAGTTGTTCTTGTGACCATTCGGTGAGGCCGCGCGCGGCTCTGCATTGTGCGGGTGTAATCATGAACTCTGGATAGACCCTGAAACAAAAATTGTCAATATTCAACGATAACCGTTGACCAAGAGCGTTAACAAATGATAAACGTTGAATATTGACGATAATCGTTGTTTTGAGGATCACCAATGTTCAACCTCTCCCAGATCATGAAATCAGCATGGGCACACTATCGTAACATCCATGAGCGGTACTCCCCGATCCAGTTCAAGCGCGGCCTTATCGATGGTTCGTTCTCCCGCTGCCTGCGCATCGCATGGCGTGAGGCAAAGGAAGCTGTGGAAGCCGCCGCAAAGGCTGCAAAGCTGGCAATCATCATGGCGGGCCCGCGGGGCAACACACTACGCGACCTGCAAGCCGCGCTGATTGAAGTTCAATACCTGTCGTTCCGTTACCGCGCCACCGACCGCCGGGCCGCGTTGGAACAGGAAATCGAAACCCTAATATCGCAAGCGGCCTGACCCCCGGCCCGCCTATACCTATCCCAGATTGGAGAATACCCGATGTCGAACGTTGTTCAGGCAGCCGCCGAAGGCATACCCGGAAAATACCCTGTTGGGAGTTCGCTTGCTGAGTTGGTCGCATACCACGCGCCCATTCGGCAAAGCATCCTCGCAATGGATGCACAGATTACGCACCTCGGCAATCAGCCCGATGCGCCGCCGATGGCTTGCGTAACCCTGTCAGAGGTTGACCCCCGCAAATTTCGGGCGGGTATGTCGTTCAACACGGCATCGGCAATCGACGAACATTTTGATACCGAAGTTCACAATCTAAGCGAGTTGACCTCGGACCGGCCCGCAGCCCACTACCTTGAACGGCTGAAAGTTCTCAACGGCTGGCGCAAACATGCCCACGAGTTGTTGGCCGAACGGCAAGGCGCATATGCAGCGTGGGAAGCATCATCGGGCCTGGAACAGCTCCACGATGAGTTCGACCGTCTTAGCGCGTTGGAAAGCGATGCAGATGAAGCCATTCTACGGTGGCAATGCCGGACGATGGATGAAGTGCAGTTGAAAGCGCGCCATATCCAGACAGCCTACAATGGTAAGCTGTCGAGGAACTATCTGAACATGGTGATTGACAGCCTCGCCAATCCACCTGTTGCGCAGCCAGTTGGTGCCCAGCCCGTTGTTGCGGCGCCCGTCGTCTCAGACCCGGCCATAGACAAGATGGATTTGGCTATCGACCTGCTTCAAATGACTTGGCTGGCAGTGAACACGGACGGCGGCCCCTCGGATAGCGACATACGCTCTTTGAGCAATGCTGTCGCACACGTCATTGAAATCTTGACGCCGGTTCGAAGCGTGGTCAACAGGCTACATCAGGAGGATCAGGCTTGAACAACGAAACGACAGTCACCAATCAGGACCTTGAGCGGTCCTATGAAACGCTGGCTCTCTTGGAGGTGTGCCAGTTCGCGATTGCCAATCTTGAAGAAGCCGGGGGTGCCGCCTCACAATTGAGCGGGAACATAGCCCATTGCATTCGCCTGGCTGAACGGTTGGCAAGCGGAACCCATAGCGCTCTTGAACGCGCTGTACGCAGTTGTGGAAATTCGACTTAGACCCACGGGAAAATCAAGGCAATGATGCTCTTCAAGAGGCGTGTAATAACCGGAGGTATGGTGGGGACGGCTGCGCTGTCTGTTAGTGAGAGCGCCATTTGAACCACACCTACTATGAAACAGAATAGGGAAAAAATAGCTATACCGAGTGCCACGCTGGCATATCGGTCTCCTGTCGACCATTTGATCTTTGTTGGATTATGAAGGTGGTTAGCGTACGACTGATTTGCCTTGTAGGCAGGTATACAGGCCAAAACCGCCAGTCCAGCGCCGGATGCAAACCAAATTAGCGAATGGGTGGCGACGTTAATCAACGGCACAAATTCAGGTCTTAGGGAAGAGCTGGTAGCAGTGCTGCCAACGAATGCGAGTAACGCAACACAAGCCCCACCATTTAGCAGCAGCAGACCCTTGAGGCCTTGATCTGCGCTTTCTATGGCCGCAGCTTCTAAAGTTCTCCGTCTATCCTCATCCACCATTGCGCCCCCAACAGGTTACCGGTGTGCACCAGCGCACTACTCAACATTCAATTAACGCTTCCAGCAGAGCAAGTCACCATGACCGACAAAACGGAAACAGCATTAAACCATATGGCTGTTCCGCCCGCTAAAGGGGGGAGGACCTCGGGGTTTACGCAAGCACAGGCCGACATCATCTGCAAACGAATAGCGTGCGGGGAAGCGCTCGATCGGTTTGCTCTGACAAGATTATGTTTGCTATCTGTAACTTGAAGTTTTCGGAGCAATACGCGCGTACGCGCGAGGGAATGAGCTGCGCATGGCCCTGAGAACGCTCGCTGCGCTTCCTGAACAGGCATGGCGTAGTTTTGTGACCAATACGCGCGCGCACGCGAGGCTACCTTATCTTTATCCCTTTGCTCCCCTTCAAAGCCTTCCTCAATTTGTCCTTAAAATCGGTTGCTACGATATCGCGCGCCTTCTGCTTCACCTCGCCCCAAGTGCCGAACTGCTTTTTGCAAGTCGAGCAATAAACAGGCGAGTTATCGTTAGATGGGTCGTCAACTTCTGGTGAAGTATGACACTTAGGGCATTTGAACTGAACTGTAGCTTTGCTTTTTGACAAATGATTTCCTCCGACAATCAAGCTCGAGCTTCTTATCAGGGGTAAGCTTTGTCAACGCGCTTTGGTGATTGGTTACCAGCGTGGTTTCCACCCAGGTTACCACCCCCTACGCGCATGATGGCTTCCAATAAGAACGAAAAAGCCAACTGGCGTGCTAGGAAACCAATGATTTCCACCGAACGCGTTAAGGTGGACTACGAGGGGGATTGATAAATCAAAGAAAATGCTAACGACATGTTATCATTAGCTTTTCTTGAATGGAATGGTGCCCAGAAGAGGACTCGAACCTCCACACCCTTTCGAGTACCAGCACCTGAAGCTGGCGCGTCTACCAATTCCGCCATCTGGGCGACGAGGCGGTTTCTAAGGGGAGGATGGCCTGCTGTCAACAGGCTTTTCCAACAAACCTCAAGAAACCGAAAATAATCTTAGGCTTGCGGTTTTTCCCAGGCCGCAATTGTCTTAAGCCCCTGCGAAATCAGCGCTTTTGCAGCATCCTCCGTTTCGGCTTCCACATAGCACCGCATCTCGGGGGCGTTGCCGGATGGACGCAAATGAATGATGCGGTCATCGGCCAACGTTACCCGCAGTCCATCCAGATCGCTGACCGATTTCACCGCACCAATCCCGCTTAAAAACGCTGACAGATTGGCAGGGCTGGCGCGCAGATGCGTCATCAAGGCCCCGCTGGTTTCCAGCGGGAAGTTCTCAAGCCGGTCGCTTAAGGCGATAGGAAGCGCAACCGATGCCGCAACCTCCGACAGCGGTGCACCCTGCTGTACGGCTGTATAGAGTGTCGCCAGTACCGGCAGGAAGCTGTCGCGGGTTGGCAGCGCGGCCACGCGCCTGCCGTTGACTTCAAACACACTGGCCGTCAACAATCCGCCATTGGCCTCAAAGCCCATGACCCCATCCGTTTTGGCGTCCATCATGCCGGAGATAACGTAGGGTGAGCCAACCCGCGTCCGCACCACCGTCAACTCCGGCGAACGCTCCAGGCCGGAATTGGAGGTAATGGGAGTAACCGCGACCTTCGCTTTCAGGAAACGAGCGGTGATCAGACCGAGGAGATCGCCACGCAACGGCTCACCGGTTTCATCGGTTACCAGCGGCCGGTCGCCATCGCCATCGGCGGACACGATAGAATCAAGCGGCTGCTCCTTCGCCCATTGCTTGAGAAGAGCAATGGTCTCCGGCGAAACCGCTTCGGTATCCACGGGAATGAAGTGTTCGGAACGCCCGAGCGGCACCACGGTCGCTCCATAGGACTGAAGAACGGTTACAAACAGATCTCTTGCGACAGTGCTGTGCTGGTAGACGCCAATGGTAAGGCCGGCCAAGGCGTTTTCTGGCAAAAGCCCTGAGTTTCGCTCGATGAACAGTGCCTCGACCGTGGATTGGCGGTCCTCGGCCTGCCCTTCCTGCACGGAAACGGCATCCTGATCCGCCATCAGTTCCTGCGCGAGCGCCGCGATTGCGACTTCATCTGCCTTGTCAATTTCACCGTCGGGACGGTAGAACTTGATTCCGTTGCGGTCTGCCGGAATGTGGGAGCCGGTTATCATCAGCGCCGCGACCTTCAACTGCAACCCGTAGAGCGCCAGTGCCGGGGTCGGCACTGTACCGCAGTGAATCGGCACCAAACCGCTGCGCGACAAGGCACCGGCCACCACGGCGGCGACCTCGGCGCTGGAGTCGCGAAAATCCTGCCCGATCAGAATGTCATCGCCCTGTTTCGCCATGCCCGTCTGCAACAGGTATCTGGCAAAAGCTGTCGCGTAGATCGCGCAAGCCTTGCCCTTGAGATCCTCAGACAATCCACGAAGCCCGCTGGTGCCGAATTTCAAGCTCATTTTACCCTCGTCGGTTTCTGCATGTGTGTTTATGGCAAGTCGGTCAGTGCTGTACAACCGCATTCATGTTAAAACCCCATAATTGCGACTGCATCTTAAAACAAGGAAACGTCGATGCGCTTTATTTGCTATCTGGTTGTCAGCATCACTCTTGCTGCCAGCAGCGTCGTGCAGGCAGCGCCCTTGTCTCTAGAGCGCCCAGCGACAACAGAACTGACCGATGCTCAACAGGCCCGCATCATCTGCGGCCCCAGTGGGTGCCAGAACGACAATCCACCCGTGTATGATCTGAACAGGAACCGGAGCGGCTACAGTCCCTACCGGCCCAGCTACACTGGACGACAACCCTATCAGCCCGGCTATTCCGGAACACGCCCCTATAGTGATATCCACCGCTCGCCGCTGCGCGCTGGCCGAGCCCATCAGAACTGGTGCCAGAGCCGCTATCGTTCCTACAATGCGGGCACCAATCGCTTTTCCAACAACGATGGTTATTCCGTGGTCTGCCGCTCACCCTTTGATCAATCAGGATATTAGCCACAGCAGAACCGCGTACCGCGCAGCCTTGCCAATTGCAACCAGAACAAGAAACAGGGCAAACGGCATGCGCAGAATACCTGCCGCGACCGTCAACGGATCTCCGATGATCGGAAGCCAGGACAAAAGCAGCACCGGATAGCCAAACCGGGCGAACACCCGCTCAGCCTTCTGGCGAGAGCGGCTGGAAACCGGAAACCATCGGCGACCTTCAAAACGCAGTGCCCATGCGCCCAGCGCGTAGTTAACCACAGCGCCCAGCACATTGCCCGTGGTAGCCGCCGCAAACAGTGCCAGCTTGTCGCTCGTACCGTATCGCGCGGCCGCAATGAGCGCCGCCTCGGATACGCCCATCAACAGCGTGGCAGACAGAAACGCGGCGGCGAACACACCCCACAGGGTGCTCAAACGTCAATACCCTCATCCGGCCCCGATGTGCGGTCATTGTGACCGAGATCACGATCCGGCGCGATGACATCGCGTACGCGGCGTTTCAATTCTTTTGCTTCGGGAAATCCACCATCGCGCTTGCGCTCCCAGATCATCACATCATCGACATGAACAGCGAAATTACCGCCTGTCCCTGGCAGAAGCGCCACCTCGCCCAGATCCTGCCCAAAGGTGGAGAGCAACTCCTGCGCCATCCACCCGGCGCGTAAAAGCCAGTTGCACTGGGTGCAGTAGAGAATTGTAATCCGTGGTTTGCGCATAGCTGCTCCAGTTGACGGCTTCATAACAATTTTACAGCATGTCGTTATTACAAAACCGCTGAACACTTTTGCTAGAGCACTTCCAGTTAACGCGTGTTCACCAGAATTGCTCTAGCTCCTTGTTTTGTCGCATTGTCCGGCCGTGAAAACGACTCCGTTTTCACTGGAAATGCTCTAGACATGCTTTAACACCACCTTATCATGATTTTCTGGCATGCTATGACCGGAGCACACGTTCCGTCGTTCAAAATCAGGAGAGCCGTATGAAAGAACCGATCCATTTTTCCCGCCCCCCGCTGATCATTCCGGGCCTCGGCAAGATTTACGCGCCATTGGATACATTTGCAGAAACGTTGTTGCGTGTATTGGCCGGTCTGCTGTTGTTTACGCTTCACGGCTACGGCAAGATTTCCAACCCCATGGGCGCGGTGGGCATGGTGGAAGGGCTGGGCTTTTATCCTGGCGTGTTCTGGTCGCCGCTCCTGGCGGCAACGGAATTCTTTGGTGGCATTCTGGTGGCTATCGGCCTGTTTACGAGACCTGCAGCTTTCGCCTCCATGATCGTGTTGCTGGTAACGGTTTACTTCCACTGGATTTTCAAGGCGGAAGGCATTGCCGGGGCGGAAAAATCCATCCTTTGGGCCGCAATCTTCTTCTTCTTCGCCATTCGCGGCTCCAACCGCCACTCGGTGGATGCGCTGCTGGGTCGGCAGATTTAGTCATGAAGAGGGCCGCAATCGCGGCCCTTTCCTATTGCGGTAAAGAGACACTCTGAATGGTCATGGAGTGTTTCTTGCCGTTGCGATCTGTCCAGTCGATCGAGTGCCCAACGGCCATGCCGATCAATGCCACGCCGATCGGCGTCATGACGGATACCTTGTTCAGCTCAATATTGGCCTCACCGGGATACACCAGCGTCACCTGCTTGGCCTCCCCGCTATCGGCAGCGTATGACACCGTGGAGCCAATCTGCACCGTATTGTCCGGCACCTTTCCCGCTTTCACGACTTTGGCGCGCTCTAATTCGCCCAGCAGCGTTTCCGCCAGTTCCGGCATCGTATCCAGCGCGGCATCGGCCAGCGCCAGCAGGCGTTGATGGTCGGCTTCGTTGACAACGAGCGGAGCCAGTTTCTTGCGGGATTTTTCCGCCATGATATTGCCCTGTGGTAAAGCCCGAGCACGGCGCTCAAGCACATATTTGAAATTCAGGATGATGCGCTTCGACAAAAAGCCGGAAGATAAGGCATGGTTCGTGTTGTCGCTCCCCGTACCCGGAAAGCGCAAAAACCGGGCAAGGGGTCACTGTCCTGCGATTGGGCAGATCCGAAAACTGGCGTTGAAGCCTATGTGAACCCGTGTTTTCATATTTCAGAGCATTCCGAACTTCGGGGCAACTGTCAAGTGAAACCGAAAAAAGCAAAGCCGCCGATCACGGTTGAACGGCGGCCCCAATAAAAAAAGATGTCGACGAATCTAGTCGTCACTCATCTTCAGGGCCGCGATAAACGCTTCCTGCGGAATTTCCACCTTGCCGAACTGGCGCATGCGCTTTTTACCGGCCTTCTGCTTGTCCAGAAGCTTGCGCTTACGCGTGGCGTCGCCGCCGTAACACTTGGCTGTCACGTCCTTGCGCAGCGCAGAGATGGTTTCGCGTGCAATCACATTGCCGCCAATGGCCGCCTGAATTGGAATTTTGAACATGTGCTTGGGAATCAGCTCTTTCAGCTTCTCGCACATTTCACGGCCACGCTTTTCCGCCGCCGTACGGTGCACCATCATGGACAGCGCGTCCACCGGTTCGCCGTTGACCAGAATCGACATCTTGACGAGGTTGCCCTCACGATGATCGGTGATCGTATAGTCAAACGACGCATAGCCTTTGGAAATCGACTTCAAGCGGTCGTAGAAATCGAACACCACTTCGTTCAGCGGCAAATCATAGGTCAGCATCGCGCGGGTGCCGACATAGGTCAGTTCCACCTGCAGACCACGGCGATCCTGACAGAGTTTCAGGATCGAGCCGAGGTAATCATCCGGCGTCAAAATCGTTGCGCGTATCCACGGCTCGCGGATCTCGGCGATCTTGACTACATCCGGCATATCCGCAGGATTGTGCAGTTCGCGCTCGGACCCATCGGTCATCGTCAGTTCGTAGACCACAGACGGCGCGGTTGCAATCAGGTCAAGATCGAACTCTCGCTCCAGCCGCTCCTGAATAATTTCCAGATGCAGCAGACCGAGGAAGCCACAGCGGAAGCCGAAGCCGAGCGCAGCCGACGATTCCATTTCAAACGAGAAGGAAGCATCGTTCAGGCGCAGCTTGCCCATGGCAGCGCGCAAATCTTCAAAATCGGCGGCATCAACCGGAAACAGGCCACAGAACACCACCGGCTGCGCCGGTTTAAAGCCCGGCAGCATTTCCGCCGTCGGTCGCTTGTCTTCCGTGATCGTGTCACCAACGCGGGTATCAGCCACTTCCTTGATGGAGGCGGTGATAAAGCCGATTTCACCTGGTCCGAGTGCATCGACGGTCAGCATTTTGGGCGTGATAACGCCGACACGCTCAACCTGATACTTCGCATCCGTGCCCATCATCCGCACGGTCATCCCGCGCTTCAAAGTGCCATCGAGAATGCGCACCAGAACCATGACGCCGAGATAGGTATCGTACCAGCTATCCACCAGCAGCGCTTTCAAAGGTGCTGTGTCCTCACCGCCCTTGGGGGCGGGAAGTTTGGTGACAATCGCTTCCAGCACATCGGGAATGCCAAGGCCTGTCTTGGCCGAAATGAGCACCGCATCGGAGGCGTCAATGCCGATAACTTCCTCGATCTGCTCCTTGATCCGTTCCGGCTCTGCGGCGGGCAGATCGATCTTGTTGAGCACCGTTACGATCTCGTGGTTATTGTCGATGGCCTGATAAACGTTGGCCAGCGTCTGCGCTTCCACGCCCTGTGATGCATCCACCACCAGCAGCGAGCCCTCGCAGGCCGAGAGCGAACGTGACACCTCATAGGCAAAGTCGACATGGCCGGGGGTATCGATGAGGTTCAGCACATAGCGCTCACCATCATTCGCCTGATAATGCAGCCGAACGGTCTGCGCCTTGATGGTAATACCGCGCTCGCGCTCGATATCCATATTGTCCAGCACCTGTTCCGACATTTCACGATCAGCCAAGCCACCGCACGCCTGAATCAGACGGTCGGCCAGCGTAGACTTGCCGTGGTCGATATGCGCCACGATCGAAAAGTTACGGATATGCGATAGCGGCGTTTTTGAAGGTGTTGTGCTCATGTGCGCGCATATAGCAGGGCCGCACGGTTGCGCAAAGCTTAAAAACAACGGAGCGACAGCGCGATAAACGCTTCGTACCGCTTAACTCTACTATGATGGAAATTTATAGTCTGATAATGGAAAACACCGTTGATAGCACCATTGCCGAACGCTTGAAGCTGCTGCGTAGGCAAGCCGGTTACTCATTGGATACGCTGGCGATCCGCTCGGGTGTCAGCCGCGCGATGATCTCCCGGATCGAACGCGCCGAGGCAAGCCCAACGGCGGCTTTGCTCGCCCGCCTCGCCAATGCCTTGGGCGAGAGCCTGTCCAGCTTTTTTGCGGCCACCGCCCACGAACCGAGCCCGATGGCGCGGCACGCCGATCAGCCATTGTGGCGTGATCCCGATAGCGGATATCTGCGCCGGTCCGTCTCGCCTCCGGGCCTCGGTTCGCCGGTGGATATCGTCGAGGTCGAGTTTCCGCCCAAAGGCCGGGTCGTGCTGCCGCCGCAACCGCATCTGCACAGCATGACACAGCATATCTGGCTGCTGTCCGGCGTGTTGGTCATGACAGCCGGCGAAGACATCTGGCAGATGGCGGCGGGCGACTGCCTGTTTATGCCAATCGGTGTGGAGACTGTCTTTGCCAACCCCTCGCCAGACCCGGCGCTGTACGCCGTTATCATTCATCGTAGCGCTTAGAGCGCTATTCGATCTGATTGAATCACATCGGCGCTCTAAGTCATTTATTCGTAAGCATACTCTTTTCGATCCTCGCTTCGCTCCGGTCGGATTATGCTCTAAAGGATACAATAACATGCCAGACATTCGTCTTTTGGGCGCCGGTGAGGCCAGCGCGCACATGGAAGCCCTCTGCGACGTTCTTAAGGATTGTGTCGAGGATGGCGCATCAGTCGGCTTCATGTCGCCATTCAGCCCTTTGCAGGCGCAAACGTTCTGGGACAGTACGATCCAATCCATCAGCGACGGTAGCATGTTGCTGTACGCGGCGTTTGAAGATGCGCGACTTGTCGGCACCGTGATCGTCGCCTT
This sequence comes from Rhizobium sp. CFBP 8762, assembly GCF_014841565.1. Lineage (GTDB taxonomy): Bacteria > Pseudomonadota > Alphaproteobacteria > Rhizobiales > Rhizobiaceae > CFBP-8762. The sequence continues at coordinate 145,424 of NZ_JACYUD010000005.1, read as the reverse complement.
CGCGCAGGCACCCAACCAGCCGCACCGAGCCGATATTCGCAAGCTACTGGTACACCGCAACTTTCGGGGCCGTGGACTATCGCGCCACCTGATGGCAGCGGCCGAAGCCGGAGCGTGCGACCATGCGCGCCACGTGCTGGTGCTGGATACAGCCACCGGCAGTGCAGCCGAAGCGATTTATCCGCGTCTTGGCTGGCAGCGGGTCGGGGTCGTCCCCGAATATGCCTTGTTTCCCGATGGCAGCTTTTGCGGGACGACAATTTTTTACAAGCATATCCCTACAAACAGGGGTTGAAGCCAAAATTGCGGTGCCCTATCTTTAGAATTATTCTAAAGAAGGTTTCTATCCGATGTTGCCCAGAATTTTCCGCGGCCCGAAGCGGTCATTCCAGTCCTTGAGCGAGCAGGAGATTCTCGCGCTCGCCATATCGTCCGAAGAGGACGATGGTCGTATCTATCTGGCCTATGCCGATGCGCTGCGCGAACATTATCCGCACTCCGCGATGGTCTTTGAGGATATGGCGGAGGAGGAAAGCCACCACCGCCAGGCGTTGATCGACATGCATGTGGCGCGCTTCGGCTCCCGTATCCCCCTCATCCGCCGTGAGCACGTGCGTGAATTTCCCGAGCGCAAGCCAGACTGGTTGATCGGCCAGCTTTCGGTCGAAAAGGCGCGCGAACAGGCCGAAGCGATGGAAGAATCCGCCTATCGTTTTTATCAGGAGGCGCAGACGCGCGCGACCGACGCCGCCACACGCAAGCTGCTGGGTGATCTTGCTATTGCCGAAAAAGGTCACGAGTCCCTCGCCCATCGCTTGGGCGAAAAGCACCTGCCGGATGATGTGAAGGAAGACGAGAACGAAACCTCCAAACGCCAGTTTTTGCTGACCTATGTTCAGCCGGGATTGGCAGGCCTGATGGATGGCTCCGTCTCCACACTCGCACCCATCTTCGCCGCCGCTTTTGCGACGCAGGATACCTGGCAGACCTTCCTCATCGGCCTGTCCGCGTCCGTCGGGGCCGGTATTTCCATGGGCTTTACCGAAGCGGCCCATGATGATGGCAAGCTGTCGGGTCGTGGCTCACCCATCAAGCGCGGATTAGCATCCGGCATTATGACAGCGCTTGGCGGCCTTGGCCATGCGCTGCCCTATCTCATTCCGCATTTCTGGACGGCAACCGCACTCGCCATCGCCGTGGTGTTCGTGGAACTCTGGGCCATCGCCTTCATTCAGAAGAAATACATGGATACGCCGTTCCTGCGGGCCGCTTTTCAGGTGGTGCTCGGCGGCAGCATGGTGCTGGCGGCGGGTATTCTGATCGGCAACGCCTAAACTTCTACCCAGCCATCGGCTTCACCGGCGCGGTAAATCGCGTCGATGAACGCCTGATTGCTGCGTGACTGCTCCAACGAATATACTGTTCCCTCACCCGCCACCGCTTTTGAAAACGCTTCGATCTGCCGCTTGTACTGGCGGCTGTCGGGAAAGCGGAACACGGTGGATTGCCCATGGCTCTGGTTGCTGAGTTCCACCTCCTCGGCGCCATAGCGATTGGCATTGAAGGGCGATTTCACTTCGATCACGCCCTCATCGCCATGAAACACCATGACCTGACGCTGCGCCAACTGCGTGGAGATGTAAAAACTCAATTCGAACGCACCGAAATCCGCACGCACGCTGGCGTAGCTGTCCGTGCCGAACTCCGGGTCGCGATCAACCGTCGCTTGCACCCGCAGAGGTTCGGCCCCGGTGGCAAAGCGCGTTGTGACCGTGGGGTAAACGCCGATATCCGGCAGGCCACCACCGCCCAGTGAGACCTGATTACGCATATTGCCCGGGTCGCGGTTGAAGTAGCTGAATGCCCCCTGCACATGGCGCAACCGGCCGATGGCCCCTGCCGCCAGCAGGTCTCGCACCTTCATCCAGACAGGGCTGTAGGTCACCATAAAGGCCTCGCTCACCACCACGCCGTTGCGGTCTCTGGCGGCAATCAGGCTTTCAAACGCGCTTGCCTCAAGCGCAATCGGCTTTTCGCACAACACATGCTTGCCAGCATCCGCCGCTTTGATAGACCATTCCACATGGTGCGATGTGGGAAGCGGAATGTAGACCGCATCAATGGTATCCGACGCCAGCATCTCTTCATAGGAGCCAAACGCGTGTGGCGCGCCAAAACGCTCTGCCAACTCTTGCGCACTGGTGGTTGAGCGGCTGGACACCGCTGTGAGCACAGAGCCTTCTGCATCCTGAATGGCAGGCAGCACATTGTCCCGCCCGATTTTTGCTGTCGATAAAACGCCCCAGCGCAGCATGCTCATCTCCCTTTTGTTCGCATGAGCCTATGTCGTCTCACTGTGAGAAAGCAAGGCGGTAAAAACACCGTGAACCGGTTTCCATTGCTTGCCGAGCGACTATGTTGCTCCTATCGGGTGAAACAGGAAGACATGATTATGGAAAAGCGTGCGCTTGGACGAACCGGACTTGAGATCGCCCCGCTGGTATTTGGCGGCAACGTGTTTGGCTGGACAGCGGATGAAAAAACCTCGTTCGAACTGCTCGACGGCTTCACGGATGCTGGCTTTAACGCCATCGATACCGCCGATGTGTATTCATCCTGGGCGCCGGGCAATAGCGGGGGTGAATCCGAAACGATCATCGGCAAATGGCTGAAGAGCAAGCCCTCCATGCGCGACAAGGTGGTGATCATCACCAAGGTCGGCTCCGATATGGGCGACGGCAAAAAGGGTCTTTCCCCTAGATGGATTGCGACGGCGGTGGACGACTCCCTTCGGCGCTTGCAGACTGACCAAATAGACCTCTACCTGTCGCACTGGCCTGACCCTGAAACGCCCTATGAAGAGACGCTGGGTGCCTATGATACTCTTTTGAAGCAGGGCAAAATTCGCGCTATCGGCGCATCCAATCTGGACGAGGATCAGCTCGCTGCCTCAATCGAGACGGCCAAGAAAGCTGGCGTTCCGCGTTACGGCGTTTTGCAGCCGGAATACAATCTTCACGATCGCAAAAGCTTTGATGGTCCGCTGGCAGCGCTCTGCCGACAGGAAGAAATGGGTGTGATCACCTATTTCAGTCTGGCCTCCGGCTTTCTGTCCGGCAAGTACCGCACCCAAAAGGATCTGGAAGGGTCCAATCGTGGTGATGCCGTCAAAAAGTACATGAATGAACGCGGCACAAAAATTCTCGATGCCCTCGACACGGTGGCAAATGAAACCGGCGCCAAACCCGCAGAGATTGCTTTAGCATGGATCATGGCCCGCAACGGGGTGACAGCACCCATCGCCAGCGCGACAAGTCTGGCGCAACTGGAGAGCCTCACAAAATCCGCCTCGCTGAAACTGAGTGACGAGGCGATGGCTTTGCTGACTAAGGCCAGTGATTATTAAGGACACCACAGAGTTAACACGCTCAGACGTGTGATCAAGAACGACCTTTATCACGATTAAGGTCGCGATTGGACATCCTCCTCACATGTTAACGCAGTCCATTCACCTCATGAGCGGACTGCTTTAACACAGGAGATGAATATGTATCGCAAACTGAGAGTGAGCGCCCTTTACGCCATCACCATTTTATTTGGAATGATGCAAATAACTGCGAATGCCGGTGAAACGGTTGGTGTCCGCCAAATTCAAGCTTTATCCAAAGAACGAGGTACGCCACTCGACATCACGATATGGTATCCCGCGAAGTCAGGAGGGGTATCGGTTACGCTTGGAGATACTGCATTTTTTTCAGGTACATCGTCCGTTCAAGATGCCCGGTTCTCTGACAGGAAACACCCTTTGGTATTACTTTCCCATGGCGCTGGTCTAGCAGGAAACGCTCATTCATTGAGTTGGATCGCGGCGCCCTTGGCAAAGAAAGGGTTTATCGTGGCGGCGCCCACACATCAGGGAAACACAGGGCTTAAGAAATCAGCCTCTGAAACAATGAAGCTGTGGCTAAGGCCCCGTGATATCACCGAGACACTGAACAGTCTGCAGACAGACAGACTTTTTGACAGCGTCATCAGCTACAATCAAATCGGTATACTCGGTCTATCAATGGGAGGTAACACCGCATTGGCCGTTGCTGGTGCTCGTTTGGAGTCAGAACGCTTGGCTCATTATTGCGATACAGACGCCTTAAACCAGTCGCTATGTGGATGGGTTCGCCAGAGCGGTGTCGACCTCCAAACAATGGACCTTCGAGCTGCCGACCGCAATAACGTGGATAAACGCATTCGTTTTGCCATGGCAATAGATCCTGCACCTGCCGATCTCTTCAACTTGAAGAGTTTAACCCAAATTTCGATACCGGTCACGCTCGTCAATCTTGGCAGACAAGAAACAATCCCGATCACCGCTCAGGCGTCCGATATCGCGAAGGCAATTCCGAACGCAAGATATATAACGATTGAAGACGCAAGCCATTACAGCATGTTTGGTGAATGTAAACCTGGCACGTTTCATCATTCAGAAGCGCAAGTTGGCGAGCCTATTTGTACCGATGGCGGCACACGCTCACGCAACGAGATTCATCGGCAATTGATTGATCTGATCGGCAACGCGTTCGCCAGGGGTCTAAGCGTATCGGTTGACTGAAAATGGCACCGGTATGAAGTTGGGCAGGGGCAAAAACTACCCCTACCCTTATGCTTCATGCGCGAAGCGTACCACCCGTCGATTTCGTTACATTGGCGATAATCTTCGCCGTCAGCGCTTCGAAATCTTCGTCCGTCAAGGTGCGCTCCACAGGCTGAATGACAACCTCGATGGCAATCGACTTCCTGCCCTCACTGAGCGAGGCACCTTCAAAGACATCAAAGACGCTGACGCCCGTTACTAGTTTCCGGTCTGCACTCGCTGCAGCCTTCAACACCGCACCAGCTTCCACGGTGGAGTCCACAATGAAAGCAAAGTCCCGCTTCACGGCCTGAAACGGTGACAGTTCCAATGCAGGCTTGGTTTTCGTGGCCTTTTTCTTCGGCTCGGACATGGCATCCAGATAGATTTCAAATCCGGCCAGCGCACCAGATACATCCAGCGCTTCCAGCGTGCGGGGGTGAAACTCGCCAAAAGACCCAAGTACGATTTTCGGGCCCATTTTGATGGTGCCGGAACGACCGGGATGATACCAGCTTGGCCCACCCTGCTCGAACTGAACATTGCTCATCGGCACGCCGCAGGCTTCCAGAACGGCGATGGCGTCAGCCTTCGCATCGTACACATCCACTGGCTTGCCACCGCCCTTGGCCGCATTGGACCAGAGGCGACCGGCACCGGCCAGTGTCGCCGTTCCACGGCGCACGCCGCCCGCAACCCGGCGCTGGCCTTCCGGCCTGTCATTGTCATAGGTGCCCGACACTTCAAAAATTGCGACATCGCCAATGCCCCTGTCAGCATTGCGTTGCACTGCCAGCAACAGGCCCGGCAGCAGCGAGGGCCGCATATCCGACATGTCAGCCGCAATCGGATTTGCGAGAGACAGGCTTTCTGCGCCGCCGCCGAAGAGTTCGGCATGCGGCTTGGCAATAAAGGACCATGTTACCGCTTCCATCATGCCACGCGCCGCCAAGGCACGCTTTGCCTGACGGGTGCGTATCTGGATGGTTGTCAGAATCCGGCTATTGACCGAAGCCTGCCGTTCCAAGGGTTGCGGTGCAACCTTATCAACACCATGAATGCGCAGCACTTCTTCCACCAGATCGGCCTTGCCATCCACATCCGGACGCCAGGATGGCACGGACACCTGAAGCTCAGGCGCTGAACCCTCGACTGCAAAGCCCAGCCTGTTCAGGATTTCGATGCTGTCGCTATCCGAGACGTCAATACCGGTCAGGCGTTTAACTTCCGAGAGGGGAAAGGCAATGCGCTTGGCCTCGGGCTTTTGGTAGCCGACCACATTCACAGCCGCAGCAACGCCACCGCACAGATCCAGCACAAGCTGTGTTGCCCGCTCCAGACCGGACACCATCGTTTCCGGGTCGACACCGCGCTCAAACCGGTAGCGTGCATCGGTGATGATGCCAAGGGCTCGGCCTGTCTTCGCGATATTCAACGGATCCCAGAGAGCCGATTCGATCAGCACGTCCGTCGTGTTCTCATCGCACCCCGATGCTTCCCCGCCCATGACACCAGCAATCGACTCGACGCCATTGTCATCCGAGATGACGACATTGGCCGGGGACAGCGTGTAGGTCCGTCCATCCAACGCCAGAACGGTTTCGCCGCCCTCGGCGCGCCGCACTGTGAGGTTGCCGCTGACCTTGGCCGCATCGAACACGTGGAGCGGACGGCCCTGATCGAACGTCATGTAATTGGTGATATCCACCAGCGCATTGATGGGACGCAAACCAATCGACAAGAGCCGTTTCTGCAACCATTCTGGGCTTGGACCGTTCTTGACGCCGCGAACCAGACGCAATGCGAAACCGGGGCAGAGCTCCGGCGCATCGCCGAGTTCAAGCTGGACCTTGACCGGCGTTTCGCCGTCCACCTTGATCGCTGGTTCGTCCAAACGCTTCAACGTGCCGAGGCCCGACGCCGCGAGATCACGCGCAATACCATAGACGCTGGTGCAATCCGGGCGATTGGGCGTCAGGTTGATTTCGATCAGCGGATCGTCCAGCCCGGCATAGGCGGCAAAGCTCGTCCCCACCTCTGCCGTTTCCGGCAACTCAATAATGCCTTCATGGTTGTCTGACATTTGCAGCTCACGCTCGGAGCACATCATGCCGTGGCTTTCCACGCCGCGGATCTTGCCGACGGACAGCGTCACATCAATCCCCGGCACATAGGTTCCGGGCGCTGCAAACGCGCCAATCAGCCCCGCCCGCGCGTTGGGCGCGCCACAGACCACCTGCACAGGCTTGCCCACGCCGGTATCAACGGAAAGCACTTTCAGCTTGTCAGCATCCGGGTGCTTCTCCGCCGTCAGAATTTTTGCGATTACGAACGGCTTGAATGAAGCACGGTCGTCAACGTCTTCAACTTCCAGACCGATGCTCGTCAGGCGCTCGCAGATTTCATTCAGGCTGGCATCGGTATCCAGATGCTCTTTCAACCAGGAGAGTGTGAATTTCATGGGCGTCTCTCCTTAAAGGCTCAAGCCGGAAAACAAGGTCGGCATATCCAGCGGACGGAAGCCGTAATGGCTCATCCACCGCACATCCGCGTTGAAGAAATCCCGTAGGTCCGGCATTCCGTATTTCAGCATGGCAATGCGATCCAGACCCATGCCCCAGGCAAAGCCCTGATAAACATCCGGGTCCAGTCCGCCAGCGCGCAGCACATTCGGGTGCACCATGCCACAGCCCAGAATTTCCATCCAATCGCGGCCTTCGCCAAACTTGACGATGGGACCAGACCGGTCGCACTGGATATCCACCTCGAAGGATGGCTCGGTGAACGGGAAGAAAGAGGGCCGGAACCGCATCGTGACGGATGATACCTCGAAGAATGCCTTGCAGAATTCTTCCAGCACCCAGCGCAGATTGGCAACATTCGCCGTCTTGTCCACCACCAGACCCTCGACCTGATGAAACATCGGCGAATGCGTCGCATCCGAATCCTGTCGGTAGGTTTTACCCGGAATCACGATGCGGATCGGCGGCTCCTGATTTTCCATCGTGCGCACCTGCACCGGCGAGGTATGGGTACGCAGCACCTTGCGCTCGCCATTCTCATCGGGCTTGAAAAAGAATGTATCGTGCATTTCACGCGCCGGGTGACCATCCGGAAAATTCAGCGCCGTGAAGTTGTAGTAATCCGTTTCTATATCCGGACCTTCGGCAATGGCGAAACCCATATCGCCGAAGATGGCGGTGATTTCGTCTACGATCTGGCTGATCGGGTGGATACGACCCCGCTCCGTGGGTGATGAGCGCACCGGCAGACTGACGTCGAGCGTCTCGCGCTTCAGGCGTTCGGCAATCGCCGCCTCTTTCAGCGCTGCCTTGCGCGCGCTGATGGCATCGGTCACACGGGTTTTCAGCGCGTTGATCGCGGCACCGCGGGTCTGGCGCTCCTCCGGCGACATGCCGCCCAGCGTTTTCAATAGCTCGGAAACCGAACCCTTTTTTCCCAACGCAGCAACACGCACCGCCTCGATTGCGGCCTCATCGGCCGTCGCATCGATTTCGGCCAGCAGGGTGCTTTCCAGTGTCTCAAGTTCGCTCATAGTATCCTGCCCTGATGGCTTCCAAAGCATGTCAAGTTTCAACAGAAACGCTCTGGTTTGTGTTTGACGCAGTGCCGCACGGAAAACCGCTTCGCACTTTTCCTCGAACTGCTCTGGCTTTTGTTTGACGCAGTGTCGGGCGGAAAACCGCTTCGCACTTTTCCTCGAACTGCTTTGAAACGAAAAACCCGCGCAGGCTGTGCCAGCGCGGGTCCCAATTCAATCTTACTCGTGGGAAACGCTGGCTTAACGAACAGCGCTTTCAAACTCGTTTGCAGTGCCGGTGTCCTTGAGGTAGTCCAGCGCCTTCTTGGAAGCATCGACCAGTGCGCCGAATGCTGCAGGCTCATGGATTGCCATGTCGGACAGAACCTTGCGGTCCACAACAATGCCAGCCTTCGTCAGGCCATCAATGAAGCGGCCATAGGTCAGGCCAGATTCGCGCACCGCAGCGTTGATACGTTGAATCCACAGAGCGCGGAAGTTACGCTTGTTGTTCTTGCGGTCGCGATAAGCGTACTGTTTCGAACGATCCACCGCAGCCTTTGCAGCGCGAATGGTGTTCTTGCGACGACCGTAAAAGCCCTTAGCGGCCTTCAAAACTTTTTTATGCTTGGCGTGGGCAGCTACGCCTCTTTTTACACGTGCCATGTCATGATCTCCTTAAAACAATCCAAAATGCGAAGCGGCTTACAGGCCGTTAGGCAGGTAATTCTTGATAACCTTGCGACCATCTGGCTCAGCCAGAACCATGGTGCCGCGGGCATCGCGAATGAACTTGTTGGAACGCTTGATCATGCCGTGGCGCTTGCCAGCAGCAGCAGCCAATACCTTGCCGGTACCGGTGATTTTGAACCGCTTTTTAGCGGACGACTTCGTCTTCATCTTGGGCATTTTGCTCTCCATTGTTTTTATTGAAGTCATCTGACGAGGATGACTTCCAGCGTAAAGAACAGCCACGGCATGCCCTGCCGGACCGTTCGGACGCGCGCTATGTACCACATATGCGCCAAAGCGCAACGGGATTCACGGCCGTTGGGTGGTGATTAGCGCATAATCCGACCGGAGTGGAACGAGGATCGAACAGCGTACCAGAGCATTTCCAGTGAAAGTGGAATCACTTTCACGCATGGACAATGCGACAAAACAAGAGATTAGAGCACTTCCAGCGAACACGTGTTCGCCGGAAGTGCTCTAATACCCCAGGCCGCGCAATTGCCGCTCGTTTGATGGACGCGGGTGCGTACTTTCAAACGTTATGCCGTTTTCATCCGTACAACTATAAACCACGGTTGCCGTACCATAGCGGTCATAGCGCCAGCTTCGGCCAAAGGGGCGCTCGGCCAACCGCTGCGAGCACTCCAGTTTCGCCTCGGGCTTGTCCTTCGGCTCTCCACTGATCTGCGGCTTGACGCCCGGGAGATCGCGGTAGCCCTCTTTTTGAACGGACCGCAAATCAAGAGGCGCGGGAGCTTTCTGCGCATACGCATGGGCGACGCCAAGGCTCACAAGCAGGGCCGCCAGACCGAAACGGAAAAGATGGTGCATGTCGCCCCCTGTTGTATGACGCCTGATCCTGTGCAAATCAGTACCGCATGGGGTCTTGATATTGTATAGGGCGCGCAAGCAAGACACGATTATTTGAGGACGTTTCATGGCAACGACAATCCGGCTTCACGAAGGCGACATTTCCACCGCAGATGCTGCGCGTTACACCGGTGCCATTGCGATTGACACGGAAACGCTCGGCCTCGTCCCCCGTCGTGACCGCTTGTGTCTTGTGCAGCTGTCACCGGGCGATGGGTCAGCCGATATCATACGCACTGCGCGCGGACAGACAACGGCCCCCAATCTTGCGGCACTTTTGGACAACGATCAGGAAAAAATCTTCCATTTCGGCCGTTTCGATATTGCCGTGCTGTTTCACACCTTCGGTGTGACCACCACACCGGTGTTTTGCACCAAGATCGCATCCCGCCTGACCCGAACCTACACCGACCGCCATGGTCTGAAGGAAAACCTGAAGGAAATGCTGGAAGTCGACATTTCCAAGCAGCAGCAGTCATCCGACTGGGCAGCCGAGACGCTGACTCAGGCACAACTTGAATACGCTGCGTCCGATGTACTGCACCTGCATGCGCTGCGGACCAAGCTGATGGCGCGCCTTGTGCGCGATGATCGGCTGGCACTGGCTCAGGCCTGTTTTGAATTTCTGCCCACGCGCTGCAAGCTGGACCTTCTCGGCTGGGACGATACGGACATTTTTGCGCATAGCTGACCTTCGTTAACCCTTGCACAAGGATGTTCTTATACAATTTCTGGGTGAGATCGATTTCACTACCCTGGAGATGGATGATGCTGCCTTCTGTTGCGGGAAATGCCAGAGTCGTGACGGCGTTGATGCAATCAGCGTTGAGTGACGTAGAGAAACAGCGTGAGGCTGAAGAAGCAAGGCTCGCTCAAAAGCGGGGCCTCGCTGCTCCGGTGATCCAGCCGGATGCGAACGCTGCGAAGGCAAAATCGAAAATCATATCCGGCTTGTTCGGTCCGGATCGTATCGACGCAGACCCCTTGGTGAAGCTTGTGGCCCATGCCGCCAGGGTTATGGGTATTGAGCTGAAGGAAGGCGAGCCATCCTATGCGCTTGCCGCCAAAATGACCAACGCAGTTCAATTCATTGAGCTGGTTGATCGCCCGGCCATGATCTTGAGGAATTACAAACTCACACTTGAATCGATTGATCTTGATTTAAAAATGGTCATGGAAGCGCAGGCCAAAGGCGGAACCGACAACGGTCTTGCTGGCGTCATCTCCCGTATTGCAGCAGACGGCGGTGTAACCCGCAACGCTCTTGAGTCTGATGGGGATTACCTGAAAAGACTGGAGGCGTTTCTGACCGAAAAACGCAAGGCCCTTCCCGATACGCTCCTGGAGCTTGAAAAAATGACAGGCCTGTGGGATCTCGGTGTCACCATCCACAACCTGATCGAAGCAACCAGAAATCCGTATGGTGAGGATGCAAAACGCATCCGATCGGCTCTCGATGACGCGCGGATCGAACCGCTCGCGGATACCATAACCAATGAAGACGGCACTGAAAGCCTCGAATTCCAGCCGGACCGCAAGGCGATTGAAAAGAAGCGTACCTTGGATGACGCTCCCCGGTTGTCGGATAATGAAGTCGACACCGAACGGGCAAAAGAGCTCAACAAAAGGGAAGCGCTGGGTAATCTGGAAACGATTGGAGATATCCTGGATATCGTATCTGATCGGATCGAACCAATGGGTGCCGGTTCAACGCCAATTGTTTCGGAGGCGCTGACTGTCTTGACCGCTACGGCCAAGTCGCTGCCGAATGATGCGAAGGGTTCTGCAACACCAGAAAGCGTTGTCGGTATTGACGAGAACGGCGTCTATGACCTTCGCAAGAATCGTGCGTCCGTATGAAACTTGTTCGGCATTACCTTGAGGCAGCCGGTGCGCTTGGCACGTGGCGGTCTGCCATAGATGCTGAATTTGATAAAACAGCAACGTATTTGGAACAGTGTTTGCCTGCGAACGCACAGGACAGCGTCGATGTCATCGTAGAAAATGTGCCTGGCGCGACCATCCCCGAATACGGCCTTACCGGCAGTTGCTTTCGCAGCAGTCTGATAACGTTGACCGTCGACAGCCTTAATCAGAACTTCCCGACAAGCCTGACGACTGGGGAACTATCGCGTATTCTCACACATGAAGTGCACCATGCGTTGCGTTTCAAGCTGTGCCCAAACGGTTACGGTTTCACCTTGTCGGAAGCATTGGTATCCGAGGGGCTTGCGGACTGTTTCGTCGATGAGGTTTGGGGAAAGCACCCCTCCCCCATAACGAATGCCCTCCCGCCAGCGCATTGGGATGAGACAGTGGCCTTGGCCGGCAAACATCTGTCTTCCGATTGCTACGATCATGCCGAATGGTTTTTTGGCATGGGCAGACTGCCGCGCTGGGCCGGTTATGCTCTTGGGTATCGGTTGGTTAAACAGTATCTTCGGCAGAACCCCGATGTAAGACCGACTGGGTTGGCCGGCGTCGACGCATCATTGGTTATCGATCAGAGTTGGCCGCCTACACTGTGAGAGCGGTTAAGCGAACCCGTTCAAAAGAACAGTCTTGCAGCAGTTCTCCATTCCGCCATACCGGAATCAAATGATTCTCGCGGCTCTCGATGTGATCAAGGCGCACCGCCTCCAGACCACCTAAACCAGCGACGACAGCTTGTCGGCCGGGCTTGGAGGCTTTGACATTCATGGTTGCCGGGCGTTTGTAGATGTCGTGCCAACGGCCGCTGGCATCCAGCCGCGCATTTGCCTTCATGGCGAAGGCGTAGGTGTCGCGGTTGACCTTCTGGAGAAGACCGGCACCGACGCCGAATGAAATGTTCTCGGCTGAAAAACCAAAAGCCTCCAACCGTGTCAGGATCAGGCCAATATCGTTGAACGAAACGCCATCGCCCTGCAATACCCTCACGCTGTCATCCAACACCTTGTAGCCCTTGGTGTTCAGATGTGTCCCGAAATGATAGGCCAGTTGCTTGATGACATGCACCGGTGTTTCTACCGGATCACCGCTGTCAGGCCGTACGATAAGGCGACCACCGGCGGCACGGACCTTTTCGCGCAATTGCTTGCCCCAGATGTCCGAAACCGCGTTGTCGATATCGTAATTGTCCGAGACAACAGCGTAAGTCCCCTGTCCGCTGAACTGCTCAACCATATTGCCAAACGCATCCGCCTCGTGATCTGCACCCCAGGCCGTCATGGTCGAATGCTCGGATGCCGGATAGGACCGGCCCGCCATCTCCGCGCCATAGAAGGTTCTGGCGTAAAGCACCCCGGTTACGGTGTCTGTTCGGTCAAAATGCAGGAGATGGGCAGCGCCACCAATCCCCGCCATCTCCATGGACCCAACGCCGCGCGCGCCAAAATCGTGAACGCTGCTTGCGATCAATGCATGAGGATCATCCGCTGTTTTTTCCAGCATGGGCAGAATGATGTTGCGCAGCCGCCGCGCATTGCTGGCAACCGATGACGGATACCAGACCGCCCGCAACAAGGCTGTTTCGATATGCGAGGTCAGCCAGAACGATTCGGGGTCGGTGTTTCGCACTTGCACCACAGGCACGCCCCGCCGCACCAATGTTCCCTCGGCCAAAGCTTCGATTTCCAGCGGCAGGAAACCGCCGAACTTTTCCACGATCCGCACCCAGCCGGCGCGGTTGAACGGCAGCCCATGCGCCAGCACGAACGCTTCCGCCTCATCCACATCGGCCATGGAGACCGGCTTTGAGAGCACCGATTTCAGAAACATCTGCAACCCGAAGAAAATGACATCGGGCCGTTCGGAATGGCCACGCGCCTCGATATAGGAGGAGATGCCATGTGTGTCCGGTGGATACTGTAGGAAATGGCTGAATTTGTAGCTGTCGGTGTTTAGAATCAGGTTCGACAGATTCATGAGGTACGCTCTCCCACAGTATCGGCACAAAATCGGTATCGATTTTGGTCAGTCCGATACGTACAATCACAGAGTGTTATTGCCACCTCTTAACTGCCCATCCTTACGCGAAGCGGGTGGGCAAAGAAAAGCCCGCGCGGATCGCTCCGCGCGGGCTCAAAACTATCCAAAGCAGGACAGATTAGTCGTTGTTGCGGTTTTTCAGAGCCGCGCCAAGGATGTCGCCGAGCGATGCGCCGGAATCCGACGAACCGAACTGAGCAACGGCTTCCTTCTCTTCGGCGATTTCCAGCGCCTTGATCGAAAGCATAACCTTGCGGTCCTTCTTGGAGAAGTTGGTGACGCGGGCGTCAACAACCTGGCCAACCGAGAAACGCTCTGGGCGCTGCTCGTCACGGTCACGCGACAGGTCTGCACGGCGGATGAACGATGTGATGTCTTCGTGGTTCACGAGCTTCACTTCGATGCCACCGTCGTTGATGGCGAGAATTTCAGCCGAAACAACAGCGTTCTTGCGCAGTTCGCCGGATGTAGCAGCTTCGCCGACCGAATCCTTGCCAAGCTGCTTGATGCCGAGCGAGATGCGTTCCTTTTCGACGTCTACATCGAGAACGACGGCCTTGACCATGTCGCCCTTGTTGTATTCCTCGATGACCTGCTCTCCTGGACGGTTCCAGTCGAGATCGGACAGGTGAACCATGCCGTCAACGTCGCCTTCGAGGCCAATGAACAGGCCGAATTCGGTCTTGTTCTTGACTTCGCCTTCAACTTCCGTGCCAGCCGGGTGGCCGTGTGCGAAAGCTTCCCATGGGTTTTCAAGCGTCTGCTTGAGGCCCAGCGAAATGCGGCGCTTGGATGGATCGACTTCGAGAACGACGACGTCAACGTCCTGTGTTGTGGACAGGATCTTGCCGGGGTGGACGTTCTTCTTGGTCCAGGACATTTCGGAGATGTGGATGAGGCCTTCAATGCCTGGCTCCAGCTCAACGAATGCACCGTAGTCTGTGATGTTGGTAACGGTACCGGAAATCTTCTTGCCGACCGGGTACTTCGCACCGATGCCATCCCAAGGATCGCTTTCGAGCTGCTTCATGCCGAGCGAAATGCGGTGTGTTTCCTGGTTGATCCGGATGATCTGAACCTTGACCGACTGGCCGATGTTCAGGATTTCGGATGGATGGTTCACACGACGCCATGCCATGTCGGTAACGTGCAGCAGACCGTCAATACCGCCGAGGTCAACGAACGCACCGTAATCGGTGATGTTCTTGACGACGCCGTCAACAACCTGACCTTCTTCAAGGTTCTGAACGATTTCCGAACGCTGTTCAGCACGCGACTCTTCCAGAACCGTGCGGCGAGAAACAACTATGTTGCCACGGCGCTTGTCCATCTTGAGAATTTCGAAGGGCTGCGGGTTGTGCATCAGCGGTGTCACGTCGCGGATCGGGCGGATATCTACCTGAGAGCGCGGCAAGAAGGCAACTGCGCCATCCAGATCGACGGTGAAGCCACCCTTGACCTGATTGAAGATAACGCCTTCAACGCGTTCGCCAGCTTCGAACTTGACTTCGAGGCGAACCCAGCTTTCCTCGCGGCGAGCCTTCTCGCGCGACAGAACAGCTTCGCCCAACGCGTTTTCGATGCGCTCGACGTAAACTTCGACTTCGTCGCCGACCTTCAGCGTGCCGTCCTTGGATTTTGCACCGAATTCCTTCAGCGCAATGCGACCTTCAACCTTGAGGCCGACGTCAACGATAGCAACGTCTTTTTCAATGGCGGTCACGATACCCTTGGTAACGTAGCCTTCAGCAAGATCCTGCGTAGCAAAGGATTCTTGAAGGAGGGCTGCGAAATCCTCCCGGGATGGGTTGGTGTCAGACATACAAACTCCTGAGTGTGCCGGTAAGGGCACGGGCGCCGGTGGTTGGTGTTGAACAAGCTCAAAACGCATCCGCTCTTCTCTCAAGAGCAAATCCGGCGCGGGGATGGCATTTTGAACTCAAGTCCGCAAAGCGGAGTCTATGACAGTTTTGGCTGCCGAAAACGCCGCCTCTATACGCATTTTCGACGTGTCTAGCAAGTGCGCATCGCGCGCAGGTCGCAAAGGGCTATCAGCCCGCCCCATATCCCGTTCATCGCGCTGGATAATATCGCTGAGAACGGACTGGAAATCTTGCGCGCCGCCGCGCTCAACGATCTCGTCCAGACGCCTTTGCGCGCGAATCTCCGGGTCTGCGGTCACATAGAATTTGACCTGAGCCTGCGGGCAAACCACCGTGCCGATATCGCGCCCGTCCAGCACCGTTCCCGGCTCCATGGCAGAGAACGCCCGTTGCGCTTCCACCAGTGCACGCCGCACGGCGGGCATGACGGCCACGCGTGAGGCCGCTTCGCCGATATCATGGCGCGATAGCTCGGCTCGATCCAGACCGGCAAGATCAAGCGTCAGCGCCACCCTTTCGGCAACGGCCTCATCATCCAGCGGCAACCCGGCATCCATCAGCGCCTTGGCGGTGGCGCGATAGGTGAGCCCCGTATCCAGATGGTGAAAGCCGTAATGCTGCGCGATCAGCCGCGCCAGCGTGCCCTTGCCCGCTGCCGCTGGTCCGTCCAGTGCAACGACGAACGCCATCAGGCCGGTCCGTTCCCGTCGATCTGAGCACCAAGCCCGGCCATCAAATCCATGAATTCCGGGAAGGAGGTGGCGATCATGGTCGCATCATCGACCGTTACCGGATGCTCCGATGCCAGCCCCATGACGAGGAAGCTCATGGCAATGCGATGATCAAGGAAGGTTGTCACGGCTGCGCCCGCTGGGTTGCCGAGCTCCTTGCCGCCGGGACGACCCCGCACCAGCAGGGATGATTCGCCTTCGTCGCAATCCACGCCATTCAGCTTCAGTCCGCTTGCCACCGCCGCCAGGCGGTCAGACTCCTTCACACGCAGTTCTTCAAGACCGTTCATGATGGTTACACCATCGGCAAAGGCCGCAGCCACCGCCAGCACCGGATACTCATCGATCATCGACGGAGCACGATCTTCCGGCACCGTCACACCTTTCAACTCGGACGAGCGCACACGCAGGTCCGCCACATCTTCGCCACCGGCCAGACGGGTATTCAGCACGTCGATATGCGCACCCATTTCCTGCAATGTCAGGATCAGGCCGGTGCGTGTCGGGTTCATCAACACGTTCAAAATCGTGACATCCGACCCCGGCACCAGGAGCGCCGCCACCAGTGGAAACGCGGTGGAGGATGGATCGCCGGGCACATCGATCGTCTGCCCCGTCAGTGTTCCCCGCCCTTCCAGACGAATGGTCCGCACACCGTCCGCGTCGGTCTCGACCGTCAGGTTGGCACCAAAGCCTTGCAGCATCTTTTCCGTATGATCGCGGGTCATGACCGGCTCGATCACTGTGGTGATGCCGGGTGTGTTCAGGCCCGCCAGCAGAACGGCGGATTTGACCTGCGCGGACGCCATTGGCACGCGGTAGGTAATGGGGTTCGCCGTTTTAGGGCCGCGCAAAGTCACCGGCAGGCGGTCACCCTCGGCAGCCTTGACCTGCACCCCCATCTCGCGCAGCGGGTTCAGCACGCGCCCCATCGGGCGGCTCGTCAGCGAGGCATCGCCGATGAAGGTGGAGTCGAAATCATAAACGCCGACAAGGCCCATGGTCAGGCGGCAACCGGTTCCGGCATTGCCGAAATCCAAAGGGGCCTCCGGTGCCAGCAATGCGCCATTGCCCACGCCGTCAATGATCCAGGTGTCGCCGTCCTTGCGCACCCGCGCACCCATGGCCTGCATAGCGCGGCCTGTGTTGATGACGTCTTCACCTTCCAGAAGGCCGGTGATGCGCGTCTGTCCGCTTGCCAGCCCGCCGAACATGAAGGAGCGATGCGAAATGGATTTGTCGCCGGGGATGCGAACAGTCCCGTTCAGGTTTTCGGATTTGCGGGCGGTAGCGGGTCTTTTTACGCCATGTGACACGGGGAACAGCATCCTCTATATAAAGCCAGTCAAGCTACAAATTGCGGCGTGCCTAACATAAAGTGTGCGGGCGGTCATCCACTGTCGCTGAAAAACCACGATTCGTTCATCATAAAGTTAGCCTTTGACAGACGTCATCAACACGATTATGGGGTCGCCCACATCATTTTGACGTTTAACCGCCGTTTTGCGGCTAAAGCTGGAATAGTCCGGCGATTCAAGAGGCTTTGACTGTGGCAAAACCGGAACTTGGAACCAAGCGCATCGACCCGGAAACGGGCCGTAAATTTTACGATCTTAATCGGGATCCCATCGTCTCGCCTTACACCGGCAAGTCCTATCCTCTGTCTTTCTTTGAAGAGACATCCGTTGCCAAGGTGATGGAGAAGGAAGAAGAGGAAGAAGTCGCCGAAGTCGATACAGAGAGCACGGAAGTCGAACTCGTATCGCTCGAGGACGCCGACGAAGAAGCATCGGGCGGCGACGACATTCCCGATATCGGTGATGACGACGTGGAAATCGACGATGACGAGGACGATACCTTCCTCGCGCCCGACGAAGACGATGAAGACGACGACATGAGCGACCTGATCGGCGTGTCGGACGACGACGACGACGTTTAAGGCAATTGCAGTAAAAGTGTGGAGCGGTTTTGCGTCCGCAATTGCGTAGAAACAAAAATGCATTGCGGCCTGCTGACAAATTATTTTAAGCGGGCCGTCACTTTCCATCTTGCTATCTGCAAAATGGGCAAGTAATAAGCCGCCACTGCCGGGGAACACTCCACGGCAAATCACGAACCGGACATCTGCGGTTCGTTCCCGGGGCCATAGCTCAGCTGGGAGAGCGCTTGCATGGCATGCAAGAGGTCAGCGGTTCGATCCCGCTTGGCTCCACCAAATATCCAAAGCAAAATTTGGTTCTTCCTGCGGTAGATCACTGCTGTTGTCGTATTTTAGAATTTTTTTCCCTTTTGCATCCAAGGTTTGGTTGGCTGTCACTCGTGTCACACGGTGAGAGGGTTATGGTGATTTAAAATTGCCTGAGGAGCCATAATGAAATCCCTGATTCTTGCCGGTGCGCTTGCCGCCCTTCTTGCCCCGCTTTCGGCCAATGCCGCTGACAAAATTCTGAACGCGTCCTACGATATTTCCCGTGAGCTGTTTGAAGCGGTCAACAAGGAATTCGTAGCCGCCCATCCGGGCGTCACGGTCGATCAGTCGCATGGTGGTTCATCCAAGCAGGCACGCGCAATTCTGGAAGGTCTTGAAGCCGATGTCGTGACCTTCAACCAGATCACCGATGTCAATGTTCTCGTCAAAGGCGGCTTTGTATCCGACGACTGGAAGAGTGATTTTCCGCACAATGCTTCGCCTTACTACTCGCTGCCTGCCTTTCTTGTGCGCGAAGGCAATCCAAAAGGCATCAAGGATTGGAGCGATCTCGTTCGTGATGACGTGAAGGTCATCTTCCCCAATCCTAAAACCTCAGGCAATGCCCGCTACACCTATCTGGCAGCAACCGCCTACGCCAAGGAAGCGTTCAAGGGCGACGATGCCAAGGTCGATGAATTCATTGGCAAGCTGTTCAAGAACGTGCCCGTGTTTGATACCGGAGGACGTGCCGCGACCACGACCTTTGTCGAGCGCGAGATCGGCGATGTGCTGATTACGTTTGAAGCTGAAACCCGCGGCATTGCCAAGGAGTTCGGTGAAGACAAGTTCGATATTGTCGTGCCGTCGGTCAGTCTGCTGGCTGAGTTTCCCGTGGCAATTGTGGATAAGGTCGTCGATAAGCGTGGCTCGCGCGATCTGGCGAAATCCTATCTCGATTTCCTCTATTCACCTGAAGGTCAGACCGTGCTTGCTGAGAACGGTAACCGTGTCAACGACCCAAAGGTCGCCGAAACTTTCAAGGCAGACTTCCCTGAGGTTCGGCTGGTGACGGTCGAAGACGTCTTCGGCGGTTGGGACAAGATCACGTCGGAGCACTTTGCATCCGGTGGCAAGCTGGATAAAGTTCTCAACACCCGCTAATCGTTCATCCCAGAAGGTGCGCGCTTCGTGTCGTGCATCAACAGTTTCCTCCCCCTCAATCGGGACCGGTGCGCCGGGCCCGATTGTTGCCGTTTGTAAAGGTGTTCGTTTGGCGCGTCGTGTTCTACCCGGTCTGCCGTTGTCCCTCGGCATCACCCTTGTCTATGTCTGCCTGATCGTGGCGCTGCCGCTGGGCGCGCTTGTGTTCAAGGCTGCAAGCCTTGGGCCTGAGGCCTATTGGGAGATCGTCTCGTCGGACCGTGCTTTGGCAAGCTACCGTGTCACCGTTCTCTGCGCCTTTGCGGCAACGGTGTTCAATCTCGTTTTTGGCTTTGCGCTCGCCTGGGTGCTGGTGCGGTATCGCTTTCCCGGTCGGCGCTTGATCGACGCCCTCGTGGACCTGCCGTTTGCGCTGCCCACGGCGGTGGCGGGTATCGCGTTGACCACGCTGTTTGCGCAAAATGGCTGGTTCGGTGCGGCTCTTGCCGGGGTCGGCATCAAGGTTGCCTATACGCCGCTTGGTATTATCGTGGCCATGGCGTTCACCAGTCTGCCCTTTATCGTGCGCACCGTGCAGCCGGTTCTGGAAGAGCTGGACCCTGCTCTGGAAGAAGCCGCACAGTCGCTCGGCGGCAGCGACGGGTCCATCTTTGTGCGTGTAATTCTGCCGCTGCTGGCACCGGCGATACTCGCCGGTGTATCACTGTCCTTTGCTCGCAGTCTGGGTGAATTTGGTGCCATCATCTTTATCGCGGGAAACCAGCCATTCGAGACGGAGATCACCGCCTTGCTCACCTTCATACGGCTGGAGGAATATGATTATCAGGCGGCTGCTGCCATTGCCTCCGTCCTGCTGATCACGGCGTTTGTCATGCTGGCGGTCACCAATCTTTTGCAGGCACGGGCGCTGCGCTATACGGTGAAGGCATGAACAGTAAGGAAATGACTAGGCCGCGCCGCAAACAGCCGCCGCGCGTGGGGGATCATCCGGCGTTTCGTCGCTCGCTTCTGGCCGTTGTCATTCTTATCACGCTGCTAATGGTGGTCGCGCCCCTGCTGGTGATCGGCGTTCAGGCCTTCTCGCTTGGTATCGGATACTTTGGCGAAACCATTGCCAATTCGGATACACGCCACGCCATCCTGTTGACGGCGCTGACCGCATTGATCGCCGTGCCGATCAACACCGTTTTCGGTATCGCGGCTGCTTGGGCCATTACCAAATTCGACTTTCCGGGACGCCGGTTTCTGCTTGTCGTCATTGAAATCCCGTTTTCCATATCGCCAATTGTGGCAGGCGTTTCCTACCTCTTCGTCTACGGGCTTCAAGGCCTGTTCGGCGATATGCTGCAAAGCGCAGACGTCAAAATCCTGTTTGCCCTGCCGGGCATCGTGCTGGCCAGCCTGTTCGTGACCGCGCCCTTTGTGGCGCGCGAGTTGATACCGTTAATGCAGGCACAGGGCCGCGATCTGGAAGAAGCGGCAACGTCGCTGGGAGCGAGTGGTTGGCGCACGTTCTTCTCCGTGACGCTGCCCAATATCAAATGGGCGATGCTCTATGGCATCGTGCTGTGCAATGCCCGTGTGATGGGCGAGTTCGGCGCGGTCTCGGTTGTCTCGGGCAATATTCGTGGGCAAACCAATACGCTGCCGCTGCACATTGAACTGCTCTACCACGATTACAATACGGTCGGCGCGTTTGCCGCCGCCAGCATTCTGGCGCTGCTAGCTGTGGTTACCCTTATCGCCAAGGTGGCGCTGGAACGGCGCGGCGCAGGCCGCCGCCCGACGCTGGCCGCCCCGGCGCCACAAACGGAGATTTGATCCTTCCATGAAAATCAGCCTTCACAATGTGGTCAAGACCTTTGATACGTTCCGCGCCGTCCATGGCATTTCGCTGGAGGTGGAGAGTGGCGAACTCGTGGCCCTGCTCGGGCCCTCCGGCTCCGGCAAAACGACTATTCTGCGCATGGTGGCGGGCCTCGAATTTGCCGATGGCGGTAACATCTATTTCGGGGCGGAAGACGCGACCGACATAGCCGTGCGAGACCGGGGCGTGGGCTTCGTGTTTCAGCACTATGCGCTGTTTCCGCATATGACTATTGGGGAGAACATCGCCTTTGGCATGAAAGTCTCCAAGGTCAAGCGCGAGAAAAGTGCCATTGCTACCCGCGTCACGGAACTGTTGCGCCTTGTGCAACTGGATGGCTTACAGGACCGCTTTCCCGCGCAGATTTCCGGCGGACAGCGCCAGCGCGTGGCCTTGGCCCGGGCGCTGGCCGTAGACCCCAAGGTTCTGCTGCTCGATGAGCCCTTTGGTGCGCTGGATGCCAATGTGCGCCGCGATCTGCGCCGCTGGTTGCGCCAGATTCACGATGAACTGGGCATTACCACGCTGTTCGTGACCCATGATCAGGAAGAAGCGCTCGATCTGGCAGACCGTGTGGTGATTCTGGACAAGGGCAGGATCGTGCAGAACGGCACCCCAGAAGACGTCTGCCGCAACCCTGCCAATGCTTTTGTCATGAACTTTCTGGGCGACGCCAATCGCTTGCCCGCAACCATTCAGGCCGGCACCGCCCATGTGGAGGGTGTCCCGTTTCAGGCACCGGATATGGTGGATGGCAAGGGCGAACTTTTCTTTCGCCCAACCGATATCGACTGGCGCGAACAGGGCGAAGGCATTCCCGCCACAATTCTGCGCGTGATCGACAGGCCGGATAACCGCCGTGTTCTGGCCCGCACGGACGGCGGGCATGCAGTGGAGTTTGATGCTCCGCCGGAGTTCAGCCACGGGATTGGTGCGGCGGGCCATTTGGCAATCCAGCGTGCCCGCGTGTTTGCAGCGCCCTGAGCTATGTTCTTTCTGCTCTCCAAGCTGTTCTGGCTGGTCGCACAACCGCTGTCTCTGGCGTTTATCCTGATTGTCCTGTCCGTCAGCGCGGGCCTGTTCGGCTGGCGGCGCTTGCAGATGGTATGGGCGGGTACTGCGGGTCTGCTGCTGTTTGTAACCCTGTTCACCACGACCGGGGAGCGGCTGCTGGCGGTCCTGGAAGACCGGTTTCCAAATCCGCCCGCACTAACCCAGCCTCTGTCCTGCATGATCGTGCTTGGTGGCGCATTCTCCAACGAGGTCACCACATCCCGTGGGGGAATCGAGCTCAATCAGGCCGGAGATCGCTACGTTGAGGCACTGCGGCTTGCGCAACTCTACCCGCAAGCCAGAATTGTCATTTCCGGCGGTGATGGCTCGCTGAGTGGCAGCTATGAGGGCGATGCGGCCATATCGCAGCGCTTCTTTCAAGCGTTCGGTATTGCACCGGAGCGGCTGGTTCTGGAATCCACATCCCGCAACACGGTTGAAAACGCAGCGAACACCAAAACGCTGCTGGACGAGAATGGTCTGGCAAACTGCGCCCTGATTACATCCGCCTTCCATATGCCCCGCTCCATCGGCATATTCCGCAAGCAGGGCATTCCTGTTCTGCCTTGGCCGACGGATTACCGCACGCAAGCCGATACCCGTCTTGGATTCGATTTCACCCAGCCATCGCGCAACGCGCAACTGATGACCACGGCCCTGCGCGAATGGATCGGCCTTCTAGCCTACTCTATTAGCGGGAGGACGGCTGCGCTATTTCCCAAGTAATATAACTTCCAATTGCGTGTGATAGTTCTATCTGAATTCGTTCATCCCAGATCTACCGATGTTCAAAGGAGCACACCATGCAGTATAATCAGCTTGGTAATACCGGCCTTTTCGTCTCGCAATTGTGCCTTGGCACCATGACGTTCGGGCAAGCGGGTGGTCACTCCACCTGGGGTTCCATTGCCGATGTCGATCAGGACGCAGCAGATATTATCGTCGAGCGGTCACTGGCCGCTGGCGTCAATTTCTTTGATACCGCCGATGTGTACTCTCACGGCGACTCGGAGCGTATTCTCGGCCAGTCCCTGCTCAATCTGGAAGTGCGCAGGCAGGATGTGGTGATTGCCACCAAATTCTTTGGCGAAATGGGCGATAAGCCCAATGATCGCGGCGCATCCCGCGGCCATATCATGGACTCGGTTGAAAACAGTCTGGAGCGGCTGCAACTGGACCATATCGATCTCTACCAGATGCATGGTACCGATACGATCACGCCTATCGACGAGACCCTGCGTGCGCTGGACGACCTCGTTTCCAGCGGGCTGGTCCGCTATGTCGGCGTGTCCAACTGGCAGGCGTGGCGTATTGCCAAGGCATTGGGCATTTCAGAAAGACGCGGGTTTGCGAAATTCGAGACCATACAGGCCTATTACTCCATCGCGGGCCGGGATCTGGAACGTGAAATCGTACCCTTGATGAATGAGGAAAAACTGGGCCTGCTGGTCTGGTCCCCGCTGGCCGGTGGTCTCCTGTCTGGCAAGTATGGGCCAGGCGCGGCGGAAGGCAGCAATGGCCGCCGGGATACCTTCGACTTTCCGCCCGTCAACAAAGACCGCGCATGGGAATGCGTCGCCGTAATGCGTGAGGTGGCGACCAAACACAGCGCCAGTGTAGCCGAGGTAGCGCTCGCGTGGATTCTCGCCAAGCCGTTTGTCACCAGCATCATCATTGGCGCAAAACGTGTGGAACAGCTCGATCAGAACCTTGCCGCCGTCAAACTCAAGCTTGATTCCGAAGATATGGAAAAGCTAAACAAGGTCAGCGCCATTCCCGCCGAGTATCCCGGCTGGATGCTGGAGCGGCAGAATACACTGCGCCGCCCGAAACCGTTTGAACCGAAGGCCTGACGCTTTACAAAACTGTCGGGAGTGTGAATGCCGATCCTCGAAATTCTTGATTATGCCGGTGTCGCGGTTTTTGCCGCCACCGGTGCCCTATCGGCATCGCGCAAACAGTTGGATATCATAGGCTTTCTGTTTCTGGCTTCTATCACCGGTATCGGCGGCGGTACGTTCCGCGATGTTATCCTCGGATTGACACCGGTATTCTGGGTGCTGAACCCCACCTATATTCTCGTGTGCGTGGGGGTGGCGCTTCTGGTTTTCTTTGGCGCACATCTGGTGGAGTCCCGCTACAAGCTTCTCTTATGGCTCGATGCAATCGGGCTTTCGGCCTACAGCGTCATGGGCGCGGCCAAAGGGTTTGCCGCAACGGGCTCTGCCACTGTGGCGGTGATCACCGGTGTTCTGACGGCCACCTTCGGGGGGATTATGCGCGATCTGCTGGCCGGTGAACCCTCTGTTCTCCTGCGTCCGGAAATCTACATCACCGCTGCTCTCTCCGGCGCTCTCGCCTTTACGCTCGCCACGGAAGCGGGCCTGTCGCTGCTGGTTGCATCCATCATCGGCGCATCCTGCGCCTTTATCGTGCGGGGTGGCGCATTAAAATTCGGCTGGTCCATTCCATCCTACAGAGCACGTCCCGGACGCCACCCGGACGATATTCCATAGGGTGTTGGATTGAACACGCCGTATTTCCGAAAGGATCTGCATCCAACCACACTCTACTTATCCGCCGACTGGTGGGAGAGTCATGCATGCGAGACGGGATACGCTCCCCGTCCGCTTGCCAATGACCTGCAGAACATCCAGCGGCTTCGCCTATGTCTGCCCACGGGCGTACAGCCACCAAAGGGCTGGAAGCTGTGCAAGACCACCAAGCTCGGACAACTGGCTGTCTGTGACAAACCGCCCGTCCCTGACGTATCCGGTTTCGCGGTGCGTTGCCTGCCCAGAAACACAGATGAGTTTGCGCTTTGGCTCCGCCTGCATGCGGAGCTCTACGCCGAAACGCATCAGGACAATCCGGTCGCGTCGATTGACGAAGCGCGATATGCGGAACTCTTCGATAATGGCGATCTTCACGCCAATGGTATTATCGGCGGCTTTCACGGTAACCAACTGAACGGCATATCCAGTTTGAGGACTGGCCCGCACGACCG
This sequence comes from Rhizobium sp. CFBP 8762, assembly GCF_014841565.1. GTDB lineage: Bacteria > Pseudomonadota > Alphaproteobacteria > Rhizobiales > Rhizobiaceae > CFBP-8762. The sequence goes on along the minus strand of NZ_JACYUD010000005.1, from coordinate 119,792 downwards.
TTTGGAACTCGGCTGGAGTGGCGTGCCGAACAACAAGGCTCCAATGGAAACAATCCATTTGATTGCAAAGGCAGCCGCCCTCGCCAAATCATTGGGTCATTTGTCGATTGGCGTTGAGGCCGACAGTACTGATTCCACGCTGACCATAGCCATGAGCTACTTTGAGATCACTTGGCAGGAAGAGTATCTGACATTCGAGCAGCGGCTTTGCTGAGCTCGCAGGGCAGATATCAGTTCCGCTTGGCGCGCAACCGGATTACCACGTCCACATGGGCAATTTCCATGCCCTCCGGTGGTTCGGGGATATTGTCGATCACCAGATCGTTGATCGGAATATCCAGAACCTCGTTCTCACCCTCCACGAAGAAGTGGTGGTGGTCAGAGGTGTTGGTGTCGAAATAGGTCTTCGCGCCTTCCACAGCCAGCACGCGAATGAGCCCCGCCTCGGTAAACTGGTGCAGCGTGTTGTAGACGGTGGCAAGCGACACGGGAACACCGGCATCGACTGCCTCTTCGTGCAGTTCCTCGACAGTCAGATGGCGATCGCCTTTTGCGAACAGCAGATCGGCAAGTGCCGTGCGTTGGCGCGTTGGGCGAAGCCCGAACTCGCGCAAACGCTCCTGCGTACCCACAAAAATTTCAGTGCCCATGGCAAGCTTTCCAGTCTGACTGCGCTTGAACTGTCATCATTCTCAACCGATATAACTTTTACCGCGAGTGCTTTCAATAGATTCAATCGGGCGGAGCTGCCCAATTTCATACAAAACAAGCGTTTTTTTCCGCTCGGTCCCTTTTCTCTCTGGTCGCAAACATGTCATTCATGTATGCGACGCTTCATTCCTGCAGCCAATGGGGCTGCATATGTTGCAGATAAGAGTGAGGAAACCGGTCAGTATCACGCTTGGTGTTTGTGAACCTACGAATGAAGCCAAGCGTGTGAACAAACCGTCGATCGGGGAAAAGATTGAGAATGAGCACCAAACAGTCCAGCTTCAATTATGAGGAACTTCTGTCCTGCGGTCGTGGCGAATTGTTCGGCCCCGGCAATGCCCAGCTACCGCTTCCTCCGATGCTGATGGTCCACCGCATCACCGAAATTTCCGAAACCGGTGGCCCGCATGACAAGGGCTTCATTCGCGCGGAATATGATGTTCGTCCGGACGACTGGTATTTCCCCTGCCATTTTCAGGGCAACCCGATCATGCCCGGCTGCCTCGGTCTGGATGGCATGTGGCAGTTGACCGGCTTTTTCCTGGGCTGGCTGGGTGAGCCCGGTCGCGGCATGGCGCTGTCCACCGGCGAGGTCAAGTTCAAGGGCATGGTTCGTCCCGATACGAAGCTGCTCGAGTACGGCATTGATTTCAAGCGCGTCATGCGGGGCCGGCTGGTTCTGGGCACCGCCGATGGCTGGTTGAAGGCCGACGGAGAGCTTATCTATCAGGCAACCGACCTGCGCGTGGGTCTGTCCAAGGAACAAGCGGCGTAAGCGCAAGCGCTGCCGTTTCAGATTTACTGAGAAGTTTTAGAAAAGGTCGCAAACATGAGACGGGTTGTTGTTACAGGTCTCGGCGTTGTTTCCTCCATTGGAAATGACGCTGCGGAAGTTACCGCCTCGCTGCGCGATGCCAAGTCCGGCATTTCGTTTTCAGCCGATTTTGCCGAGCACGGCTTCAAGTGCCAGGTCTGGGGTGCACCCACGCTGGACCCGACCGATCTGGTAGACCGGCGCGCCATGCGCTTTCTGTCCCAGGGCGGCGCATGGAACCATGTCGCCATGAAGCAGGCCATCGCCGATGCCGGCCTCGAAGAAGCCGATATCAGCCATGAGCGCACCGGTATCATCATGGGTTCGGGTGGTCCATCCACCCGCACCATCATCGAAGCGGCTGATATCACTATCAAGAACAACAGCCCCAAGCGTATTGGCCCCTTTGCCGTACCAAAGGCGATGTCGTCCACCGCCTCGGCAACGCTTGCCACATGGTTCAAGATTCACGGCGTCAACTACTCCATTTCATCGGCCTGCTCCACCTCGGCCCATTGTATCGGCAATGCCGTGGAAATGATTCAGTGGGGCAAGCAGGACGTGATGTTCGCCGGCGGTCACGAAGACCTCGACTGGTCCATGTCCAACCTGTTTGATGCCATGGGCGCCATGTCGTCCAAGTACAACGCTACGCCGGAAACGGCTTCCCGTGCCTATGACGCAACCCGGGATGGCTTCGTGATTGCCGGCGGAGCCGGCGTGCTGGTTCTGGAAGAACTGGAACGCGCCAAGGCGCGTGGCGCAAAAATTTATGCGGAAGTTGTGGGCTATGGCGCAACATCCGATGGCTACGACATGGTTGCACCATCGGGCGAAGGTGCCGCGCGCTGCATGCGGCAGGCGCTGGCGACCGTGACCGGCGAGGTAGATTACATCAACACCCACGGCACCTCGACGCCGGTGGGCGACTCCAAGGAAATCGGTGCGATCCGCGAAGTGTTTGGCGACAAGATCCCGCATATCCAGTCCACCAAGTCGCTGACAGGCCATTCGCTGGGTGCCGCCGGTGTGCAGGAATCCATTTACGGCCTGCTGATGATGCAGGCAGGCTTCATCGGGGAAAGTGCGCATATTACCGAACTTGACCCCGAGTTTGAGGGCGTTCCGATTGTGCGCAAGCGCATCGACAACGCCAAGATCGACACCGTCCTGTCCAACTCCTTCGGCTTTGGCGGCACCAACGCAACGCTCGTCTTCCAGCGCTACAACGGATAAATCCATGACCGGAATTATGAACGGAAAGCGCGGGCTCATCATGGGCGTCGCGAACAACCACTCCATTGCCTGGGGAATTTCCAAGGCATTGGCAGCACAGGGCGCGGAACTGGCCTTTACCTATCAGGGTGAAGCACTTGGCAAGCGGGTGAAGCCGCTTGCGGCTGAGTTGGGTTCCGATTTTCTGCTGCCTTGCGACGTGGAAGATATTGCCTCCGTGGATACCGTCATTTCGGCCATTGAGGAGCGCTGGGGCAAACTGGACTTTATCGTTCACGCCATCGGCTTCTCCGACAAAAACGAGCTGAAGGGGCTTTATGCGGATACCACGCGGGATAACTTCACCCGTACCATGGTTATCTCCTGTTTCTCCTTCACCGAAATTGCCAAGCGCGCCGCAGGCTTGATGAACGAGGGGGGCTCCATGCTCACCCTCACCTATGGCGGCTCGGTGCGGGTCATGCCGAACTACAATGTCATGGGTGTTGCAAAGGCTGCACTGGAAGCATCCGTGCGGTATCTCGCCGCTGATTTCGGCCCGCGTGGCATTCGCGTCAACGCCATCTCCGCAGGCCCGATCCGCACACTGGCAGGTGCCGGCATTTCCGATGCGCGCGCCATGTTGTCCTGGCAGCAGAAGCATTCTCCCATGCGCCGCACAGTCACCATCGATGATATCGGTGGCTCGGCACTCTACATGCTGTCCGATCTGTCCAACGGCGTTACCGGAGAGATTCATTACGTCGATTCCGGCTACAACATTACGTCCATGCCGGTCGTGGAAGCACTGCGCAAGGCAGACGCCGAGTAAGTCATTGCATTGCGAAAAAAAGGGCGCGAACCCTGCGGTTCGCGCCCTTTTTTGTTTCATGCTTCCAGCGTTTAACGCTTGCCCCACAGCACCTTGAAGCGAGCATTTCGGCAGGTTTCACCAAATTCCTTGAAGCTGGTTTCCAGCACAGGCTCGTAAGGAAGTCCACGATTGGCGACCAGCATCAGCCGTCCACCAATTTTTAGGGATTTCGCAGCCGCCTTGATCATGGCCACACCCAGCGAATGCTCGGTTGAATGTCCCTCATGGAACGGCGGGTTCATCACAATCAGGTCAAACTTGTCGCGGGTCTCTTCCGACGTCATATCCTGCCAATGGAAACGGGCAGGAACGCGCGGCGCATTCTCTGCCATATTGGCGCGTGCCGCCTCCAGCGCTTCGTAATCGGCTTCAAACAGATCGATACCCTTGACGCCGGGAGCCTTCTTCGCCAGTTCCACGGCAAGATAGCCCCAGCCAGCGCCGAAGTCCGCAGCGTGACCCCGGAAATCCTCCGGCAGACGTGACGCCAGCAGCTCAGAGCCGCCATCGATACGGTCGTGTGAAAACATGCCCGGTGCAGCCGTAAAGCGACCATCGACACGCACGGCCTGCTTTTGCAATTTTGCAATCACATCATCGACATTCTCAGGACGCCCGAACCAGAACACGACGCCGTGGTATTTTGGCAGCGAGTCCCCGCCCCAGCCAAACCGCTCGATCCGCTTGCGCAGCGACTGGATGCCGTCTTCCTTGCCGCCGGCGACCACGATCAAACCACCGAGCTTCACACGCTTTAGCGCTTCGGCAATTCGGTCTTCATTCTCGCCCTTGTGCTTGCCGCAGAGAATAAAGGCGGCATCATAGGCCTCACCCTCAACGACCGGCTTCACAGCGGCACGGGAGGCCTCGAGAGCGCGATAGAGCGGGCGAAACGGCTGCACAGCCTCAATCGTGGCTTCAAAGCCCGGGGGTAGAATATATCCCGCTTCCGCGCCGAGAAACAGCACGCGCTCGCCAGCGCCAAGCGGGGGCAGAACCTCACTTGCGAAGGGGTGGAAAAGGGTTTTCAGTGCGTCTCGGCTCATTCACTCTATCCTTGGCAACATGGTCTCTTGGCTTTGCCGTGTCGCGACCTTTTTAAGGAACAAAAGGCGCGGAACAAACCTGTCCCGCGCCTCCTGTCTCAACCTGTGTGGAGCTTCAAGCTTCGGTTTCGCCTTCGGCCTTCTTTTCGGCCACGACTTCCTTGCCGGTTGCCTGATCGACAACCTTCATGGACAGGCGAACCTTGCCGCGCTCATCAAAGCCCATCAGCTTGACCCAAACCTTATCGCCTTCCTTGACGACATCAGAGGTCTTGGCGACGCGCTCACCAGCCAGCTGCGAAATGTGCACCAGACCATCGCGAGGACCAAAAAAGTTGACGAAGGCGCCGAAGTCCGCCGTCTTGACAACGGTGCCTTCGTAGATCTGGCCAACCTCAGGCTCGGCAACGATGGAGTGAATCCACTTCTTCGCCGCTTCGATTTCCTTGCCCGAAGACGATGCGATCTTGACCGTACCGTCGTCTTCGATATTCACCTTCGCGCCCGTCTTTTCAACGATTTCGCGAATGACCTTGCCACCCGAACCGATAACTTCACGGATCTTGTCGACCGGAATGTTCATCACTTCGATACGGGGCGCAAACTCGCCCAGTTCTGAACGGCTGGATGTGATGGCCTTGGCCATTTCACCAAGAATGTGCAGACGCCCACCCTTGGCCTGTTCCAGCGCGATGCCCATGATTTCTTCGGTAATGCCGTCGATCTTGATGTCCATCTGCAGCGACGTGATACCAGCTTCAGTACCGGCCACCTTGAAATCCATGTCGCCGAGGTGGTCTTCGTCACCGAGAATATCGGACAGAACTGCGAAACGCTCGCCTTCCTTGATGAGACCCATGGCAATACCGGCAACCGGCTTTGCAATCGGCACACCGGCATCCATCAGCGCGAGCGAAGTGCCGCACACGGTTGCCATGGACGACGAACCATTGGATTCGGTGATTTCCGATACCACACGCACGGTGTAAGGGAATTGGTCGGCAGCAGGCAGAACAGGGCGAAGCGCACGCCATGCCAGCTTGCCGTGGCCGATTTCGCGGCGACCCGGAGAGCCCATACGGCCAGTTTCACCTACCGAATAGGGAGGGAAGTTGTAGTGCAGCATGAAGCGTTCTTTGTACATGCCCGTCAGGCTGTCCACGTACTGCTCGTCTTCGCCCGTACCAAGTGTTGCAACCACGATCGCCTGCGTTTCACCACGGGTGAACAAGGCAGAGCCGTGTGTGCGCGGCAGAAGACCGACTTCCGACACAATCGGACGAACCGTTTCAAGGTTACGCCCATCGATACGGCTCTTGGTGTCGAGAATGTTCCAGCGAACGATCTTGGCTTGCAGCGACTTGAAGACCGCAGCAACTTCTTCCGAGGTATATTCAGTCGGCTCCGTACCTTCCGGCAGGAACTGTGCCTTCACCTTGGCCTTAACAGCGTCGACAGCGGCGTAGCGCTCAGCCTTGTTGGTGTTCTTGTAGGCTTCGCGCAGTTCCGCTTCGGCAAAGCCAAGCATCGCTGTTTCCAGCGGTGAATGGTCTTCCGGGCTGAAATCGCGCGGCTCTTTCGCAGCCACTTCGGCAAGCTTGATGATCGCATCGATGACTGGCTGGAAGCCGTTTTTGCCGAACACGACCGCGCCCAGCATAACGTCTTCCGGCAGTTCCTTGGCTTCCGATTCCACCATCAGCACGGCGTCCTGCGTACCGGCAACAACCAGTTCCAGCGTGGACTCGTCCATCTCGTCGATATGCGGATTCAGAACGTACTGGCCGTTGATGTAGCCAACGCGCGCGCCACCGACCGGGCCCATGAAGGGAACGCCGGAAAGCGTCAGCGCAGCCGATGCGGCAACCATGGACAGAATGTCCGGGTTGTTTTCCAGATCGTGCTGCATGACGGTAACAACGACCTGTGTGTCGTTCTTGTAACCATCGGGGAACAGCGGACGGATCGGACGGTCGATCAGGCGGGAAACAAGAGTTTCGTTTTCGCTCGGACGACCTTCGCGCTTGAAGTAACCACCGGGAATTTTACCGGCAGCGTAGGTCTTTTCCTGATAGTTGACCGTCAGCGGGAAGAAGTCCTGGCCCGGCTTTGGCGACTTTGCCGAAACGACTGTGGCCAGAACGACAGTTTCGCCGTAGGTTGCCAGAACAGCGCCGTCAGCCTGACGTGCGATTTTGCCGGTTTCGAGCTTGAGCGGGCGTCCGGCCCATTCGATTTCGACCGTGTGAGTATCGAACATATATTCGTCCTTCGTGTGTGCCGTACCGCACCCGCAAGCGCCTGAAACGGCGCGGGGATCGGCTTGGCACGGGTGCGACACATCACGGGCAAGACAACGGGATGCTTCACTCTCAGCATGTCCAGTAAAGCGGAACCGCTTATATCCGGATTGCTGCAACACGAGGTCAAGCACCCAGCAATCCTGCCCCATGACAGGTCACCGGTTTGTTTTTCAGCAAACCGGCCCATCCGGTCTGCCTGACATTCATGGCGCTGTCGTTGACAGCGCAAAATAGAGTTTCGGCGAACGATCTACAGGATCGTCCGCCGAAAAAACCTTAGCGGCGAATGCCCAAGGCACCAATCAGCTTGGTGTAACGGGCTTCTTCCTTCTTCTTCAAGTAGTCCAGCAGCGAACGGCGGCTGGAAACCATGGCAAGAAGACCACGACGCGAGTGGTTGTCTTTCTTGTGGCTCTTGAAGTGCTCGGTCAGATTGTTGATCCGCTCGGTGAGAATTGCCACCTGAACTTCCGGAGAACCGGTATCGCCTTCGGTTGTTGCATATTCTTTCACGAGTTCAAGCTTGCGCTCTGGAGTAATCGACATCGCAATATCCCTTCTATGTTAGGATTTTAAGGTCGCCAACAGCCGAGATGTCGTCCAGCTGCAGCCATGAGTGCTTTGTGACAGGTGCAAGACCCGTACAGCGCAGGCTGCCTATAAAGCAATTTTGTGGGAAAAGAAAGAGGCGGTAGTTTGGTGTCACATCTGCCCGCTTCGTTGCCAGCGTTGACAAGACAAGCTCCAAAGATACATATTAGATATAAATAAATTGACGAGGCTAAAATGTTTCGGAAGAGATGGCGTGCAAATGCACAAGGTATTCATCTTCTGCTGGTACATGAGACAGACTGGCGGATGCGGACGAAAGCTTCCATCTTTCTGGACGACACCCTTATTGCTTCATCGTCCTATCGGTACAACCTCATCCCCATCGTATTGAAGGCGGACTTGCCTGAACACGGCACTACGCTGGAAGCCACGTTTGGCTACAGCCAAACAGGATTGTCGCGCATTCATCGCTGACGCTGAATCGACAGCATGTAAGCGCGGTTACGACCGTTCCCGACACACTCGGGAAGCAATATCCACCGATGCCGTTATGGAAGGCACTTTTGGTCCATGGCGTTCCCGGAGCACTGATCTATTCAACATTTATGATCGTGTCCGGGACATTCAAAACCAGTCAACCTCTTACGATCATCGGTGGCTTCACAATGTTTGCCGTTCTGACTAGCATGACCGGTTGGGGTGTTGCAAAACTCGTTGAACGTCAAAAACGAGGGTAATGTGCAGGGGCAGAAGGTTCACTGCCCGTTAAACACCCGTTTGGGGCGGAACTCACCGCTGACGATTTCACCGATTGCGATCAGCTTGCCGCGTGCCGTGGCGTAGGCTTCCTGTTCCGCCACGGGCGCGTCACGGCCACGCACCAGAATGGGGTTGCCCATCTGCAGGCGGTGGGCCTGATCGTCGGTAATGACGAGATGCGGCAGACTGGCCAGCGCCTCGCCCGTTTCAATGATATACGCGTCAAGGGCGGCCAAACGTTCGGCCTCGTCCTCAATGGATTCCAGAGCAATCAGATCAGCCAGAGGCACCATGTCCCCTTCCCCGAACGGCGCAACGAAGGTGCGGCGCAGCGAGGAAATATGGCCGTAGCAGCCGAGATCGCGGCCGAAGTCCCGCGCCAGCGAGCGCACATAGGTGCCCTTGCCGCACTCAACTTCGAAATGCGCTGCGTTTTCGTCAGAACCGAGCAACGTCAAGCGATGGATTTCCACCTCGCGGGACGGTATCTCAACCACCTCGCCTTCGCGCGCCAGATCGTAAGCGCGGTTGCCGTCGATCTTGATGGCCGAGAACTGCGGTGGAATCTGCTGGATCGTGCCGGTATAGTTCGGCAGCAGTGCCTGAATATCCGCGTCCGACGGACGGTTTTCGGACGACTGCGTGACCTCGCCTTCCAGATCGTCGGTCGAGCGCTCTTCGCCCCACGTCACCGTGAATTCATAGACTTTGCGCCCATCCATAACGTAGGGTACGGTCTTTGTGGCATCGCCCAGGGCAATCGGCAACATGCCGGACGCCAATGGATCCAGCGTACCGGCGTGGCCGGCTTTCTGGGCTTTCAGCAGCCACTTGATTTTAGAGACGGCTTCGGTCGAGCCGAAATCCACCGGCTTGTCCAGAATCAACCAGCCGGAAACCGGACGGCCTTTTACCTTGCCACGTCGTGCCATGTCATACTCTTGATTTGCTGCGCGATAGGGTATGCCTTAAAGGCACCCCGGCTATGGGCAGGTTTTAAACTTGTTCGTCGGTGTCGTTGTCCGTGCCAGCGGCCAGGTCGCGCTGGACTTCGGGCGAGCGCAACAAAGCATCGATCTTCTTGTAATTGTCGAAGCTGGTATCGTCGCGGAAACGGACTTCCGGCATGTATTTCATCTGCCGCAGTTGCGCACCCATGCGCCCGCGAATGAATTTGGCATTGCGGTTGAGAGCGTCAATCACACCCTGATGATCGGCAACGCCGAGAGGGGTTACGTAAGCTGTTCCAATTTTCAGATCCGGCGACATGCGTACTTCGGAAATGGAAATCACGGTCTTTTCCAGCAGTGGATCGCGAACCTCTCCGCGTTGAAGCACCTGCGTTACGGCGGCGCGCACCTGCTCACCAACGCGCAACATACGCTGCGAAGGGGCTGATGATGTGGATTTCGTCATTCTTTACCTCAAGCGTCTAACTGCTCAAAAGGCAGAAGGCTTTTAAAAAAGTCGAGCGCCGGAAAACCGGCGCCCGTTGTCGTGTTTTGAGCGGCTGCGATCTTACAGCGTACGCGTGATATGCTCGACGCGGAAGCACTCGATGGTGTCGCCTGCACGAATATCTTCGTAGTTCTCGAACGCCATACCGCATTCCTGACCGGTCTGTACGTCCGACACTTCATCCTTGAAGCGCTTGAGCGTCTTGAGCTTGCCTTCGTGGATAACCACGTTGTCGCGCACCAGACGCACCCCGGCACCACGCTCCACCTTGCCTTCGGTAACGCGGCAACCCGCAACCTTGCCGACCTTCGTGATGTTGAACACCTCGAGGATCTCGGCATTGCCCAGGAAGGTCTCGCGGCGTTCCGGTGACAGCAGGCCGGACATCGCTGCCTTCACGTCATCCACCAGATCGTAGATGATGTTGTAGTAGCGGATTTCGATGCCCGAGCGATCCGCCGCCGAACGAGCCTGCGTATTGGCACGAACGTTGAAACCGATGATCGCGGCGTTCGAGGCTTCCGCCAGCGAAATATCCGACTCGGTGATACCACCTGCGCCCGAATGAACGATGCGTGCGCGCACTTCGCCCGTGCCCAGTTTTTCCAGCGCGCCGATAATGGCTTCGATGGAACCCTGCACGTCGCCCTTGATGACCAGCGGGAATTCCTTAACGCCGGACGAAGACAACTGCGTCATCATCTGCTCCAGCGAACCACGCTGACCGGATTGACGTGCAACGGCCTTGTCGCGCGTCAGGCGCTGACGGTACTCGGCGATTTCACGTGCACGGCTTTCGTTTTCGACGACGGCAAAGCGGTCACCTGCCTGCGGCGTGCCGGAAAGACCCAGTACTTCCACCGGTGTTGCCGGACCTGCGGACTTCACATGCTCGCCCTTGTCGTTGACAAGCGCGCGCACGCGACCCCACTGATCGCCAGCCACGATGATCTGGCCCGGCGTCAGCGTACCTGTCTGCACCAGAACGGTGGCAACGGAACCACGACCACGGTCCAGCTCGGCTTCCACGACCGTACCTTCGGCCGTGCGGTTCGGATTGGCCTTCAAGTCCAGAATTTCGGCCTGCAGCAGAATGGCTTCCAGAAGCTTGTCGAGGTTGGTGCCCTGCTTTGCGGACACTTCCACGTCCAGCACTTCACCGCCCATGGATTCCACGAACACTTCATGCTGAAGCAGTTCGGTGCGTACCTTCTGCGGATTTGCTGTAGGCTTGTCGACCTTGTTGATCGCCACGATAATCGGCACATTGGCCGCCTTGGCGTGGTTGATCGATTCAATTGTCTGCGGCATCACGCTGTCGTCAGCCGCAACCACCAGAATGGCGATATCGGTTGCCTGCGCACCACGGGCACGCATGGCCGTAAAGGCGGCGTGGCCGGGGGTGTCGATGAAGGTGATCTTCTGGCCGTTCTGCTCAACCTGATACGCACCGATATGCTGCGTAATACCACCGGCTTCGCCCGACACCACATTGGCGTGACGGATCGCATCGAGAAGCGAGGTCTTGCCGTGGTCGACGTGGCCCATGATGGTGACGATGGGCGGACGCGAAATCAGCTCACCGACCTCATCCGTCACGTTGAAGATACCAGTTTCGATATCGGACTCCGCAACACGGCGAACCGTATGGCCGAATTCGCCAGCGATCAACTCCGCCAGATCGGCGTCGATGACGTCGCCCGGCTTCATCATCTGGCCTTCCTTCATCAGGAACTTGATCACATCCACAGACCGTTCAGCCATACGCTGCGACAGTTCCTGAATGGTGATGGTTTCCGGCAAAATGACTTCACGCGCAATCTTCTCGCGGGTTTCCTGCATCTGGCTGCGGCGGAATTTTTCCTGACGGCGGCGCATGGCGGCCATGGAGCGGCCGCGCGGCGTACCATCATCGTCCAGGGCTGCGGTCAGCGTCAGCTTGCCACGGCGGCGATCTTCCTCGACCTTCGGACGGGCGGGCGCAACCTTGGCAGGCTCGGGGCGAACGACCTTGCCGCGTGCCGGGCTTCCGGCGTTGCGGCTGCGGGTTTCTTCGTCATCGCCTTCGGTCTTGCGGCGACCGGGCACTGCGGCTGCCGGAGCGGCAGCCGCTGTCCGATTGACTGTCGGGCGCTGGCGATCCCCAGTCGGGGCTGGGGCGGCAGCGGCAATCGGCTCCGGTGCGGCGGCAACCACTTCCGGCTCCACGACTGGTGCGGGTGGCGGTGTCGGGTTGGCAAGCTCTTCAGCGGCGCGGCGAGCGGCCTCTTCCTTCTCACGAAGGATACGGGCTTCTTCCTCCACCTTGCGGCGAGCTTCTTCCTCAACCCGGCGCTTTGCATCCTCGGCGTCGCGCACCTGCGCTTCGGCCAGCGCACGGCGGCGGGCTTCGATTTCACCGGCCGACAGATGGTTCAAAACGACGCCAACGCGCGGCTTGGGAGCCTCGGCACGGGGTGCAGTGTTCTGAACCTGCTGGCGAACAGGCTGTTGCGGACGGTCTGTCTGCTGCAAGCGATTGGGCTGCTGCGGACGCTGCTGGCCTGAAACCGGCTTTTGCGGCTGGGGTGCAGCCGCCGTCACAGGAGCCTTGGCAACCGGCGCTACTGGTGTAATCGGCTTTTCGTCTTCCGGGCGCGACGGGCGCCGCTTGCGGGTCTCGACCACAACGGCCTTCGTTCTGCCACGACCCATGTCCTGGCGAACGGTTCCCTGATTAACCCCGGTGGGTTTCAAGGTCAGCGTCTTTTTGCCCGCTACGCTGATTGTCTTGTCGTCGTTGTTGTCCGTCATTCCGTTCCCGTTCCTAAGATCGGGGTCGGATGCGTATCAGCAGACCCCGTCGTTCAAATCATCATATCCAATGCACGTGCAGCCGGCAAAGCCGGTCGCCGAAATCATTGTGCTGGCTGGCTGGCGTCGAGCGCCTGCGCCTGCGAATTGCCACGATAGGTGGCAAGTATGGTTGCGCGTTTCACTACACCCTCACCCGCCTGCCCTGCAAGCGCTACGGCGTGGATAAACGCATTCTGGCCCAAAAGCCCCTGCATTTCCGCCTCGGTAAAGAACCGGTAGGCGGGAATTTCATTGTCAGCGTCCGTTCCGAGATGAAAAGCCTTGCGGGCCTGATCAATCTTGCGAACACCATCGGCTGCCGCGTCCACCGCGTGAAACACAGCGAGCGCCTCGCCGCCGCGCACAGCCAGATCGACTTTCGCCGATCCGGTAATGAACTGGCCAGCCTTGCGCGCCAGATTCATCATGCCCGAAAGCTGCATCACCAACAGCCGATCAACCTCATCGGCCAGGTCCGGCGTCGCCTTCGCATCGGCCTTGAGGCTGCGGGCGAACAGCTTTTTGGCAATTGCTTTTTCCAGCACCGGTCGCTCGGCTTTCACCCAGCAACCACGTCCGGGCAGCTTGCCCTTGATATCGGCCACCACACGACCGTCCGGCCCTGCAACGAACCGGATCAGATCGTCCTTGCTGCCGCTCTCGCGCGTAACGATGCACATGCGCTCAGCGTCGGCCGCGCGTACCCGCGATGCCGCCAGTCCGGGGAAAGGCGGTGTTGCCACCGCTTGCCCATCGAGCACAGGTTCATCGCTGGCCGAATTATCGGCCTGGCGGGCGGACAAGGTCATATCAGGCGTCCTGCTTGTCGGTTTCTGCAGCCTCGGCGTCCTCGCCATCAGCGTCTTCGACTGCCGCACTCTGTTCAGCCAGTTCTTCCTCTGTAATCCAGCCAGCCGACAGACGGGCTTGCAGAATCATGCCTTCCGCTTCGGTGCGCGACAGGTCGAGTTTGGAGAACAGGCCTTCGAAACGCTTGGTTTCACCGTCCTTGCGCTCCGACCAGCCAATCAGATCGTCAGCGGCACAGCCGGCAAAGTCTTCAATCGTCTTGATACCGTCTTCACCGAGCGCCACCATCATCTGGGTCGTCAGACCATCGATCTGACGAAGCTCGTCTGAAACGCCCAACTCCTTGCGCTTGGCATCCAGCTCGGCCTCACGCCGATCCAGGAACTCACGGGCGCGTGTCTGGATTTCATTGGCGGTATCGTCGTCGAAACCGTCGATGCCGGCAATTTCCTCAAGCTCTACATAGGCAAGCTCTTCGACTTGTGCAAACCCTTCGGACGCCAAAACCTGACCGACCATTTCGTCCACATCAAGCGCTTCCATAAACAGGTTGGTGCGCTCGTTGAATTCCTTCTGGCGACGCTCGGACTCTTCCTGCTCGGTCAGAATGTCGATATCCCAACCGGTCAGTTGCGAGGCAAGGCGCACGTTCTGGCCGCGACGACCAATGGCCAGCGACAGCTGCTCATCGGGCACCACCACTTCAATGCGCTCTGCATCTTCATCCAGAACCACCTTGGCAACTTCAGCAGGCTGAAGCGCATTGACGATGAAGGATGCCGGGTCCTGACTCCAAGGAATAATGTCGATCTTTTCGCCCTGAAGCTCGCCTACAACGGCCTGAACGCGTGAACCGCGCATACCGACGCAAGCGCCGACGGGATCAATCGAGCTATCGTTCGAGATCACGGCAATCTTGGCGCGCGAACCGGGATCGCGGGCCACCGAGCGAATTTCGATAATACCATCGTAAATTTCCGGCACTTCCATGGTGAACAGCTTCACCATGAACTGCGGATGGGTACGCGACAGGAAAATCTGCGGACCGCGCTGCTCGCGGCGCACATCGTACACGAAGGCCCGAACACGGTCGCCATAGCGCATGTTTTCGCGCGGAATCATCTCGTCACGGCGAATGATACCTTCACCCCGGCCCAGATCAACGATGACGTTGCCGTATTCGACACGCTTGACGGTACCATTGACAATCTCGCCAACGCGGTCCTTGAACTCATCGAACATGCGGTCACGCTCGGCTTCGCGTACTTTCTGCACGATTACCTGCTTGGCGGACTGGGCAGCGATACGGCCGAAATCCATGGGCGGCAACGGATCGGCGATGAAGTCGCCGAGGATAGCATCCGGGTTGCGGTCACGGGCCAGTTCCAGAGCGATCTGCGTGGCGTAATCTTCGACTTCTTCGACCACTTCCAGCAAGCGCTGAAGGCGAATTTCGCCGGTCTTGGAGTTGATGTCGGCGCGAATGTTGGACTCCGAACCGTAGCGCGAACGAGCGGCCTTCTGGATCGCGTCGGCCATGGCGGCCAGAACGATCTCGCGGTCGATCACTTTTTCGCGTGCAACGGCATCTGCAATTTGCAGAAGCTCAAGCCGGTTAGCACTCACTGCCATCTCTTGTTACTCCGTATGCTGCATATCTTGCGGGTTTGGCGTTTATTCGCCCAGTCTTTATTCGCTATCGGTATCGTCTTCGTCTTCAAAATTTTCATTGGCCGCATCCCGGGCGGCCTTGGCCTTCTTGTCGGCCTGCAAGGCTTCGCGGATCAGGTCATCCGTCAGAATCAGCCGCGCTTCGGCCAACGCGGTAAACGGAATGAACACCGTCGGCGTTTCGCCTTCTGCCGGCTGCTCGCGCTCCAGCGTAAAGCCTTCGTCCTCAACGCCCGCAATCGTCCCTTTGAAACGCTTGCGGTTGTCCACCAGAATGGATGTCTCGCACTTCAACAGATGGCCGTGCCACCGCGTAAAATCAGAAATACGCACCATGGGGCGGTCGATACCCGGCGATGACATTTCCAGATGGTATGCCTTGTCGATCGGGTCGTCCACATCCAGAACCGGCGAAATTGCCTTCGACAGTTCTTCGCAGTCCTCAACGGTCATCGTACCATCAGGCCGCTCGGCCATGATCTGCAAGGTGGCACCATTTTGCGCCGAAAGACGCACGCGCACAAGCTGAAAACCGAGCTGAACGATGGTCGGCTCAATGATATCGGCCACACGGCGATCAATACCGGTTTCAACAATAAGGCGCGGCTCTGGTGCGTCTGGTGTGAGCGGCGTATCGGACATGAAGTCTCCCGGATGTTTAAAACGTTAAAACCGTCCGGCTAACAAAAAAGAGCGGGTCCGGTGGGACCCACTCTTCATCAACCGATCAAGAATTTGAATGTCATATACAAGCTGCACAGCCGAAATGCAAGGCTGCAAGATCATGTCTGGCGAATACGTGTTTGCCAGACATGATCTGGCCTCTTACTGTGCCGCATTGTCCAGACGTAAAAGCGATCCCGCTTTTACTCGAAATGCTCCAGAACAATGACTATTTCAGCACCGTTTTCAGGCTGGCATCCGGATAACAGGTCACAGCACGCCCCGTGCTCTTCTGCCAGATGCCCAGCGCCCGGCGGGTTTTGTAGCCCGGTAGCCCGTCAGAACCACCGACGTCATGGCCTTTGGCCTCCAGCGCGCGCTGCATGGCCGATACATCCGAACGCAGCATTTTGCCGACATTACCCCATTCGCCGATGAACGCTCCACCATTGCTGCCGATCCGGTCGGCAAGATTGCCGATAAACAGCGCGTACAGGTCGGAGTTGTTATACTCCTTGATGACATAAAAGTTTGGCGTAGCGATGAACTCCGGGCCGTAGCGACCGGCTGGCACCAACATCATGGCCGAGGCATTACGCTCATTTGCCGGAAAGGCTTTGCCGTTCACACGCGCAATGCCCATCGCTTCCCAAGCGGAAACGGGCTTTGCAAGGTCTGGCCCTTCCTGCGCGCAGGACAGCGTTTCAGGAATGCGCACCTCAAAACCCCAATCGCGGCCCCGCACCCAGCCTTTGACCGCCAGATAGTTGGCAATGGAGGCGAGGGTATCCGGCACGGAGGTCCAGATGTTGCGGTGTCCGTCCCCATCGAAATCCACCGCATATTGCAGATAGCTTGAGGGCAGAAACTGCGGCTGCCCCATGGCACCAGCCCAGGACCCTTTCATGCTGCCCGGCGCGACATCGCCCGATGCGACAATCTTCAGCGCCGCGATCAATTCCTTGCGAAACAGGTCCTTGCGGGTGGACATGAAGGCCTTGGTCGCCAGAACATCCAGCACCGGGTGCGGAATATTGGCACGGCCAAAGCCCGATTCCCGGCCCCAGATGGCCAGAAGCACCGGCCCCGGCACGCCGTATTTCTGCTCGATGGCGCGTATCGTACGGGCATGGGTGCGTGCCAGTTCGCGGCCCGTCGTTGCCAGCCCGGCCAGCCGTTTTTCGGAAAAATAAGAGGACGGCGACGAAAATTCCGCCTGACTCTGCGGGCGTTCCTTCGGTGGCTTGGTGCCGGGCGGCACCAGATCGGGAAGATCCCAGTTCAGCTTGACGCTGCTCATGGCGGTGCGAAAGACGCTTTCCGAAATCCCGGCCTTGCGTGCATCCGGCTGCAAATCGCTGACGATCCATGTGCGGAAACTCTTTTCCACATCTGCCTTGGACGCTGCAAATGCAGGGGTAGCAAGCAGAATGGTCAGGGCAAATGCCTTCAGCAATGTGAGCATCATCAACCTCATTATCAAATGGCTGTGCGGGCGCGAAGCGCCGCGTTCAGCGTACCTTCATCCAGATAATCCAGCTCGCCCCCCACCGGCACGCCATGGGCCAGTCGAGTGATTTTGACATCCAGACCATCGAGTTGATCGGTAATGTAATGAGCGGTTGCCTGCCCCTCCACCGTGGCATTGACCGCGATGATGAGTTCGCGCACTCCGCCCGCTGCCACGCGCTCAACCAGTTTGCGGATGTTGAGATCGTCAGGCCCGATACCATCAAGCGGCGAGAGCGTCCCGCCGAGCACGTGATAGGCTGCATTCATCGCGCCCGCCCGCTCCAGAGCCCACAGGTCGGCCACGTCTTCCACCACGATAATGATGGATTGATCACGCCGATCGTCAGTGCACACAGTGCAGGGGTCCATGGTATCGACGTTACCGCAGCACGAACAGATGCGTACATTGCGGTAGGCTTCACCCATGGCATCGGCCAAAGGCCCCATGAGCTGGTCTTTCTTCTTGACCAGATGCAACGCCGCCCGCCGTGCTGAACGCGGCCCTAGCCCCGGCACTTTCGCCAGAAGCTGGATCAGTTTTTCAATTTCAGGTCCGGTGACTCGCTTTGCCATAGGCGCCTTCTACTGCATAATTACCAAAACAGGAATCAGGAAACCGCGCCGATGCACATTCACGCCATCTGCCGTGGCACAGCACGGGCGTTATCCGGGAAAACCGCAAAAACCGGAATCTTCAAAACCCCGATGCAGGGCTCCGTCATGATCGACAGCGCGGGCATTGTCGGCGATGCCGTTTGCAACAAAAAGCATCACGGCGGACCGGATCAAGCGATATACGCCATGGGGTCTGCCGATCTCCTTTACTGGTCAAATACTTTGGGATTTCAGGTCGAAGCCGGCTTCTTTGGCGAAAACCTTGTGGTCGATGGCGCTGACAGCGCCACCATCCACGTCGGTGACCGTCTTGTGATGGCGGAGGTAACGCTGGAAGTCACCGCCGCCCGCATTCCCTGCGCCACACTATCGGCCCGCGTAAACGACGCCGATTTTGCCTCGCGCTTCCGCGCCGCCGGACAGCCCGGCTTTTACTGCCGGGTGCTGAAGGCTGGAATGCTGGTTGCGGGTGAGGCGGTGACATTCGAGCCTTATGAAGGCTTCAAAGTATCAATGCCGCTGATATTGCAACGGTTTCGCGCGCGGTCGCTCACCGACGAAGAGCGGGCTGCATGTTTGACAACACCCCTTGCTACTCGCTTCCGGGCAATGCTGGAGGGGTAAACGTTCATACTTCCCCTCCCCCTCATCATTCCTGTGCTCGTCACAGGAATCCACCAGGACGGGGAGAAGCAACGAAACGCCACCCGTAATGAAACCATGGATTCCTGTGACGAGCACAGGAATGAAGGAGGAGAGATAGCGGTGCCTGTCGCTTGACTTCCAGACAAGGCTTAAAACGGCAGCTTCATTCCGGGTGGAATTGGCAGGCCTGCTGTCAGCTCGCGGGTGCGCTCTGCCGTCATCGCTTCGGCCTTGTCCTTGGCATCCTTGTGGGCCGCAACGATTAGATCTTCGAGAATTTCGATATCGTCTTCCTTGAACAGGGAAGGATCGATTTTCAGGCTACGAAGGTCGCCCTTGCCCGTCAACCTCACCGTTACAAGGCCGCCGCCAGACTGGCCATCCACTTCCATGGAGGTGATTTCCTCCTGAAGCTTCTCCATCTTGGCCTGCATTTCCTTGACCTTGCCCATCATACCCATGATGTCGCGCATCGCCGTCTCCTTGTTTAAAATTCGATGTCGTCGCCGGGAAGTATATCGCCTTCTTCCGATTCTGCGGTCGATGCCGCGACAGGCTCTGCCTCTTCCAGTGCAGGCGCCTTAATGCGGACATCGGTGATTTTGGCACCGGGAAACATCGCCAGAATCGCCGCAACATCCGGGTCGGCGCGGGCATCCACCACGCGCTGGGCCTGTGCCTGCGTTTCGGCCTCTACCAGCGTGGCTTCGCCCTGCTCACGGCTGACGATGACCATCCAGCGCTCGGCTGTCCACTCTTCCAACCGGCGTTGCAGATCGCCCACGAGCGAGCGCGGTGCATCGTCCGACAGGCTCATCTCAAGACGGCCCTGCTCCAGATTAACCAGCCGCACGAAGCCGCGCACCAGCGCCTTCAACTTCGCATCGCGGTTCTTCGAGCAGAGATCGACAATATCCTGAAGCGTTGAAACATTAACTTTCGGCTGCGGCTTTGCGTCCGGCTGCGCATCCACCTGTCCCAGCGGCACGGGGGATGGCTGCACATCAGGTGCTTCAACCGGAACAGCACGCAGCATGGTCGCGCCGTTGCCGGATGGCCGTGCCTGCGGCACATCCATACCGCGTGCGGTGAGGGTTTGACTGACAGGGGCAGACCCGTTCCCATTTCCAATAGCAGGCGCTGTAGACACAGGGCGCTGCGGGGTTTCCCCGGCAAACTCCATTAGCTTGCGGGCAGCATCCTCCGGCGACGGCAGATGGGCAGCATGGGCGAGGCGTATCAGCACCATTTCAGCGGCCCCGGCTGGCCGGGACGAATTTTCCGTTTCGGTAATGCCCTTCAACAGCATCTGCCAGATTCGCGACAGCGTGGTGACCGCAACGCCCGTGGCAAACTCGCCACCGCGAATGCGCTCCACTTCGCTCAGCGACTGGTCGCCCGAAGCATCCGGCACATATTTCAGCCGGGTGACAAGGTGGGTGAAGTCGGCAAGGTCGGTCAGCACCACCGAGGGGCTGGCACCGGCCTCATACTGCGCGGCAAATTCATCCAGCGCCGCCGCCACATTCCCTTGCACTATATGGGCAAAAAGATCGACAATGCGCGCACGATCAGCCAGCCCCAGCATGGAGCGCACCGCTTCCACCTCGACAATACCGCCGCCATGGGCAATGGCCTGATCGAGCAGGGATAGACCGTCGCGCGCCGAGCCTTCGGCGGCACGGGCAATCATCGCCAGCGCGTCAGCTTCGGCCTGAATGCCTTCCTTGCCCAGAATGGTGGTGAACAATCCCACCAGATCAGACGCTCCAATACGGCGCAGATCGAACCGCTGACAGCGCGACAACACGGTGATCGGGACCTTGCGGATTTCCGTCGTGGCGAAAATGAATTTGACGTGCTCGGGCGGCTCTTCCAGCGTTTTCAGCAGACCGTTGAATGCCTGCGTGGAGAGCATGTGCACTTCGTCGATAATATAGACTTTGTAACGCGCCGATACAGGGCGGTAGCGCACCTGTTCGATGATCTCGCGAATATCGTCAATGCCGGTATGCGATGCCGCATCCATCTCGATCACGTCGACATGGCGACCTTCCATGATAGCCTGGCAATGTTCGCCGGGAATACGCAGATCAATGGTCGGCCGGTCGATCTCCGCTGTTTTGTAATTCAGTGCGCGCGCCAGAATGCGCGCCGTCGTGGTTTTGCCCACACCGCGCACACCGGTCAGCATGTAGGCCTGCGCAATGCGCCCGGTATCGAACGCGTTTGTCAGCGTACGCACCATCGGCTCTTGCCCAACCATCAGGTCGGAAAAGTCCTTGGGACGGTATTTGCGCGCCAGCACACGGTAGGCGGCGGGCTTGGTATCGCTGGAAATGGCTGTTGTATCGTCGCTCATGATTCCCTCTGTTTGCCCGATATGTCCAACAGGACCACGCTGCCGCGCAGCAGGGGAATTCGGCGCCGTTGAACGGCGCACGAAAAGGTGGGAGGCTGGCACGATGACCCGTGCCGGGCTCGTTAGGGCTGCTTCCTTCCGGACCTGACCCGGTTGGCGAGTGGCTCGTCCACCACCAACCTCCCGGCTTCCATATCGGAAATTTGCGCGAAGAATGCAAGACGGCGTTTGGAAAATTTCCGCCTATCCATACACCTGCTTTTGCGCCAGAATGAAAAAGAGGCACTTCCCTGATCAAAGAGGTTTCACGCGTGACTGACTTCGTTCTGGACCCGACGCTTGCGCGCGACAGCACGCCGATCACCACCCTGGGCCTGTGCGCACTGCGCCTGATCAACGACAGCCGCTGGCCCTGGTTGCTGCTGGTGCCCAAACGTCCTTCGATCACCGAGGTCTTCGAGTTGTCGCCCCTTGACCAGACCATGCTGACCTTTGAGACCTGCATGGCTGCCAGCGCGCTGAAAAAAGTGACGGGAGCCAAGAAGATCAATATTGGAGCGCTGGGAAACCGTGTGCCGCAATTCCATATGCACATCATCGCGCGGGACCCGGGCGACGACAACTGGCCGGGGCCTGTCTGGGGTTTTGGGCAGGCTGAACCTTGGGATGATGACCGGCGCGCGCAGTTCATCGACCGTATTATGGACACGCTTTAAATGACCTCTTCCATTTTCGACCACACCGGCCCGCATCCCGAGCCAAGCACCCTTGTTGCCTTTGCGGAAAATCATCTGGACCGCCAGTCCGAACACCGCGCCGACGATTGTCTGGAGGTCGCCTTCAAAACGGAGGGCGTCCATGCCTACGCCTTTTCCAGCGGCGGCATCATCGTCAAGCATGACGAGCAGGTGGTCGATCCATTGTTTGCGCCCTATGAACTGGCGGGCCTTGATCCTGTGCTGGACGATAGCATTCTGCTGGGCTTCGACCGCAATGGCGCGCCGCATATGGCTGTGCCCGTGCAAATAGCCCCTGAAAATCTTCCAGAACCCTTCAAGGTTGCCACCGTCCGTTCCCTTTACCAGCAGCGCATGGTGCCGGATTCGCTTTTGGGCGAGGTGGCGCAAGCCTCAAGCCTGCTGTCCTGGAATGCGGCCAATCGGTTCTGTGGCAAGTGCGGCGCACCCACCATTGCCAAGGGCGGCGGTTACCGGCGCATCTGCTCGGCCTGCGATCATCAGATGTTTCCACGCACCGATCCGGTCGTCATCATGCTGACGATCGATCTGGAGCGCGATCTATGCCTGCTTGGGCGTGGCGCACATTTTCCCGAAGGCATGTATTCTTGCCTTGCCGGGTTTCTGGAACCGGGCGAAACCGTGGAAAACGCCGTACGGCGCGAGACGCTTGAGGAATCGGGCATCCGTGTCGGTCGCGTGCGCTATCATGCCTCCCAGCCATGGCCCATGCCCCATACCCTCATGATCGGCTGTTTTGCCGAAGCACAGTCGCGAGAGATTACGCGTGACGCGCAGGAACTTGAGGACTGCCGCTGGTTTACCCGCGCTGAAACCGCAGAGATGCTGGAGCGCGCCACGGGTGTGGGCACGGATGGCACCTTGACTGTATCCCCGCCGAAAGGTGCCATTGCACACCGCTTGATGCGGGACTGGCTGGAATGGGGAAATTGACCGTTGTCTATTTCTTTAATGTATGGTCAATAATTAAGGAATATTGATCATACATTGTTCAACGGTAATTTTTTATGCCCGGCTCATCTGCGACCAGTGTCGACACTGCCATTACGCCTGAAGGGATCGAAGCAGAACTGGCATCGGGTTTTCCGCGTATGCGATTTTCCCAGTCGCTGGAAGATCATTTCGAGACTGAAACCTCCGAGGAACGGGGACGCTCAAACGCGGTCAAACTTGCCGTCGGACTGCTGTTCTTCGATCTGTTCATCATCACCGATTTTTTAATTTTTCCCGACATCATTCAACTTGCATTCCTCATGCGGTTTGCTGTGGTTACCCCGGTAATGCTGGCAACCATCTACATTGCGCTCAGGCATCCGCGCCCGTTGACGCGCGAATTGCTGCTCGTCTTCAATCTATGGGTTCTATCATCGGGGGTGGGAGTGTTGATCATTTTCGGTCAAAATCCGCTCAAAGACGTCTATTTGAACTCGTTCGTGCTGATTATTCTCTTTGCAACGATGATCGTTCGAATCCAGTTTCGTTCCGCAGTTCTGGGAGCGGTGATTTTCACCGTCAATTACGCGATCATCATTTATTACAGTTCCATGGCTGATATTCCTCGGGTTATCGCATTAGCGTTCCTGTATATTGCGGGAATCATATTCACCCTGTTTGCAGCCCATAATCTTGAGCGTGAGTACCGTACGAACTTCCTGCTTGCACGCCTGCAAAACATGCGGAATCAGGAATTGAAATCCGCCAGCGTCCACGACGCGCTGACCGATCTTTTTAACCGGCGGGGTCTTGAAGAGGATTTGTTACGGCTGCAACGCCGCGTCAGTGCAGGCATGGGCAAGCCCTACCATTTGGGGGTTATCATTCTTGATATTGATCACTTCAAGAACTTCAACGACCGGAGCGGGCATCAGGCGGGTGATGAATGTCTGCGGGCGGTTAGCCGGGCACTGACCGAGACCCTTCGTAGCGGGACCGATCGTGCCTACCGGTATGGCGGAGAAGAATTCATGATTCTGATGGAAACAAGTGATGACAACCAGATCATGGCAGCGGCGGAGCGTATCCGGCTGTCCGTACTGAACGCAACAATTGCCCATCCAGACAGTTCAGTTGGCCCCCACGTGACCGTGAGTGTAGGGGCAGCACATGCTCCCATCGGCGTGGTCCCCGCCAAAGCCATCATCGAAGCCGCCGATTCCGCGCTGTATCTATCGAAAGCGAACGGCCGAAACCGCTCGACGCTCGGCACCGTAACGGAAGACCTTGTTCAGCAAATTGCTTCTTAGACCAGACCTAGGCGAACGGGCGTCGGTTGCGATCGCACGCACAATCATCTGCTAAGCTGACGCCGGCTGATCGCGACGCGCGTCTAAGGTGAACGTTTGGTCGTACCTCTTCTCGCGCTGTCGCAGTTCTGCTGTAGGTTATGGGTCTTAGTCGATAAAGGTTAAGACCGCCGTGCGAGATATATGCGGCGGACACCGATCTAGGCGTTGGCGATCTCGAACGCAGCTTCGGTGAACTGACGTGATACGCCATGCGACGCTTCTTTCATGCTTAAAGTCAGCCCAATTTTGTCTATCAAGAACTATAGGCTAGCAGGCCCGCTTCTCTTCGACATAGTTGCGTACGATATCCTGAGGACCGTAGCCGTATTACGTAATTTGGCTCTGAGTAGCGACACCAATTTCAGATTGGCAGTTCAAGCTGTCCCTTGCTTGATGTTTGGGGCCTTCAAATCGCACCCCGTTTCAACATCATTATGTTAAGGGACAGCCACTGATTTCGCTAGGGTCTCCTAAGAGACCAACCACTATAGTCTTTAAATAGCTGCTTTAAAAATCAACCGAGGCGGAAAGCATAAACGTTCTTGGTGCACCACCAATGAGATGGTCTCTTGCTGACGAAGCCCAGTAAGCTTTATCGAAGACATTCTCTACGTTTGCTTTCAAGACAACCGGCTTGTTTTGAGGACTTGTGAACACATACCGCAAACCAGCATCGAACCGGGTCCAGTCTTTAACCTTCTGGGTGTTGGCCGCATCATACCACGTGCTGCTTGAATGGATCATACGACCGGTCATGGTCAGTCCCGATATAAGCTGATCAACATCATATTCCGCGTAGAGATTAATGGCCGTACGCGGGACACCACTGACTTCATTGCCATCAAATCGGCCGTCTCTGGTTTTTGCAGTCTTCGCATTGAGGAACGTCACACCACCCAGCAGGCGAAGGTCGTCTGTCAGTTCGCCAAACACATTGACTTCAAGACCGCGATTGATCTGCAAACCACTGGCCGAGTACAATTTGATATTGCGGTCGAAGAGTAAACTGGGTCTCCTGATCTCAAACAGTGAGGTCGTTAAGACGAAATCACCAAACTCCTGCTTGAGCCCAATCTCCTTTTGTTTGTTGACAGAAGGCGGAAGTACATCCCCGTTGTTGATCGCACGCTCGTCGTTGACGGTCTCTCCAGCTGTCAAGGCTTCGACGTAGTTCCCGTAAACGGAAAGCTTGTCCGTAATGCCGATCAGCCCGGCAATAGCAGGGCTGAAGCGGCTATCCGTATAGCTGTAACCTCTGCTCGGAAGGCTCGATTCAATATTTTGGAAACGACCACCGATTGTCAGTTGATACCGATCGTTGTCGAAGGAAAGCGTATCCGACACAGCAATGCTGCTTTCACGTCCTTTGCTGAAAAGCCAGGCGTTGCTCGCTCGCGGCACAACAGAAAAGTCTATTTTATTGCTATCAAGCTGCGCCGGATTGTAGATATTTGTCGTTTCCGTCAGCAATTTCAGCTCGCGGCCTCGAGATTTCTGGGTGCGATAATTCTCAGTTCCAGCACGTGTATAGGCAATATTGAGCTGGTGATCGACAACTTCGGTTTCGAGTTTGGCTCTCAAACCAACTTCAGCTGAAAATCCTTCGTGCTGTTGGGGATTGGTGGAAACGATAATGCCCGCATCCCCCAGAATATTCTTGATATTATAGTAGGATCCCACAAAGTTTTCCCGGTAGCGGCGTACGCCACCGGCGGCATAGACGGTGACGTCCTCCGTCAAGTCGTATTCCACTCTCGCTGCCGTCATGATGTTATTGGTATCATAGTATTCAAATGGACTTGCGGTATTTCGGCGACCATTGGGAGCATCGGGAATGGCTACACCGGCGGGTAGTTCGGCATAATTGAACAGTGACGTTGCCGCGTCGACCTTTTGGTCGTCGGTTGTCACATCCAGCGATGCGCGCAGACGATCACCGCGATAGTCCAGACCAATCGTACCGACAAAAACTTTGTTCGCATTATTATCAAGGACCGTATCCCCGCCACGATAGGAGCCATTGACACGAACACCCCACTCATTGTCCGCACCGAACCGGCGACCAATATCGAAATGGGGTGAAAACTGCGACTCACCCATATAGGTCGTCGTCAGTCGTGTCAGAGGTTCGTCAGCGGCCCGCTTTGGTACGATATTGATTGTACCGCCGATCCGGTCCTGACCTCCGGAAATGAGAGCACTCGGCCCCTTCAATACTTCAACGCGCTCGACCCCTTCGGTGAAGACCCGACGCGAATTGGTGAGATTTTCCAGGCCATCAAATAATGTGTAGTCGGCGTTGAGTTCAAACCCACGGATCATGAAGCGATCGCGCTCGCTGAACGTTGATGCGTCGTTGCGCACGGAGGGATCGTTCAAGACAACGTCCGACACATAGCGCGCATTCTGATTGCGAATGAGTTCCTCCGTGTAAGACGTAATATTGAATGGTGTTTCAAGCACGGACCGGTTCCCGAGCATTCCGAGACGAGCGCCAGAACCGACCTGCCCTCCAGCATAAGGCGTTGGCGGCTGACCAATTGTTCCCGTTGCCGGAGGCTGACCATCACTGGATTGGCCTCGAACAACGACAGCGTCGAGAACTGTCGGCGTAGATGCATCAACACGTTGAACGCGACTTTGCTTCGCAGTCACCTCGGAGCGCTTATCCTGACCAAGCGCTGAAGCGGTGGTGAGCGAAAGAAGTGAAACCCCTGCCAAAGCTACATAAACACACCGAGATGTCGCAAATGGTAATTTTTCATTAAACCTAATCAACACGTCTACCCCCTGAAATTAGCAACTGCTGAGGGATATTATTGCCGTGCACAACATTCAAGTTTAAACATTAGTATCTTTTCATTAAGTTTTAAATGTTGTATTTCTAACACTAGTATCTATGCGATGCCAACTTCAGCAGCGACATTAGCGTTCGATGGCGTGCAATCTAGGGTAGATAAGTATGGAAAAGACGTTTATGCGCAAGTTTGGGTGGTCGCAGGGACTTCAGCGGGCATGAGTGAAACAACAAAGCCAGCTAGCTGGGTGGCCGAGCACGTCACATTTTCCTGCTTTGCCGCCTCCTTCATGAACGAGTTTGATACAGGAGTACGCGTTAACCATCACATTCATGGCGAAAGTGTTTCGGCAGTCGAATGGTCGATCGGTTTCCAAAAACTTTTCATACGAGCTGAATTAATATCAACATCCGTGTGCGGACCACAGCACTTTGGCAGGATATGGTCACGGCTGAGTACTGATGTTGTCTGGGAACCCGTCCCGCCGTTAACGGCTGTCATCGCTTTGGTTCGTTATGCCTATACGCAAACGGAAGGCGGGCACCTGGAGGCTGTGCGTGTCCGCGAGGTTGAGCTTCTCGCACGAATTATCGATAGCTATCAATTGATGGCGACCTATATTGAAACAGCCATTCGGACACCGATAGCTCCTGATAACTTTATCCAAGCAGAGCAGTCTCTGATTTATGGCCACTGGCAACATCCGACCCCAAAGAGCCGGCAAGGCATGGCATTCTGGCACCAGCAGCGATATGCACCTGAACTTGGCGGGACGTTTCAACTTCAGTATTTCGCCGCGCATCAATCCATTGTGAGGCAAGCCTCTGCAAACACCGTTTCAGCCAGCGACGCTATTCGGCAAATGCTCGGTGAAGCTCAGCACAATCTCATCATCGGCCCGGGAGAGGTCCTGATACCACTGCATCCGCTCCAGGCGGAAGCGGTGTTGATGGATCCTGATATCATCACTTTACTGGAGAAGGGTGATCTGCGTCATCTGGGGCCAGCCGGCAGTACATTTACAGCAACATCATCGGTCCGAACGGTCTTCAACTCAGATGCTGAATGGATGCTGAAGTTCTCATTGCCGGTCAGGATTACCAACTCCATTCGTATCAACCGCCGCCATGAGCTTGAAGCTGGCATCGTCATGGCCAAGCTCGTGCAGAGTATCGGCCTTACGAGTACAAGCGGAACGTTCCGTATCATTCAAGACCCCGCTTACATCACACTCGATCTGCCTGGACGCGAGGAAAGCGGTTTTGAAATTATATTCAGGGAGAATCCGTTTCGGGGAACTCGCGGCGATGGTATTGTAACAACCGCAGCACTAGCGGCCGCCCCCCTCCCTGGCGCACTGTCTTACCTTTCTCAGCTCATCCATAAACTTGCTTATGCATCTGCGGAAGATATCGCTGCAACGTGCGTCAAATGGTTCAACCGTTATCTTCAATGTGCAGTTGAACCGCTGATCCGGCTGTATGATGACTTCGGTTTAGCTCTGGAAGCTCATCAGCAAAACAGCCTGATCGATATATCCTCGGGTTATCCAAGCGTTGGGTACTACCGGGATAACGAAGGGTTTTATTTGTCAAAATCCTATCGCAGCTTGATCACAAAGATGGTTCCCGAAAGCCATCACCAAGACGCGCTCTTCTACGAAGACGCCGAAATACGGGACTGCTTCGCCTATTATCTAATCGTTAACCAGGTTTTCTCGATCATAAGTCGCATGGGGCATGATCGGCTTTGCAATGAAACCGTTCTGCTTCAAATCCTTCGCAGTCATCTGCATGCAGCCGCTGGAACGATGTCGGGCGCCGGAAGAGACTTCATACGCCACATCCTCGATCTACCAACGATCGCATCCAAGGCCAATTTGACAACCCGTCTTCACGATGTCGACGAGTTGCAAAACAATGGAGCGCAATCCCTGTATCACGCCATTCGCAATCCCCTCATGGACCCCGGCGCGATTGCTGTCACGAGGACAAACAATGTCATTGCCTCTTGAAGAAACGGCGTTTTCTAGTGACCGTGTCCTGCGACAACTGATATCAGCGCTGTTGTTCGAAGGTATTGTGCAGGCAATAGAAGAGCTGATTGATGGCGTACCGCACTTGCGGTGGTCGCTTGGGGGCAACGATTTTTGTGGGCTGTGCAAGATCGGTGTATTTGGTCGGGTGCGTGTTGCGCCGCAATCGATCAAGGTCCGTCGATCAAACGGCACCTGGGAGCTTGCATCGCTTGGGGACATTGTTCCTTTCCTACCGGGCAATGGCATCAACCGAGGCAAATTGTTGCACGAACTGCAACAGACGGTCGCATTCTCCAATTGGAACCAGCAAAATTTACCAGCTAAAAATCGCAGGCGTATGGCTTTTCGCGAACTGGACGGTGCATTGGATGAGGGGCATCCTTATCATCCTTGCTATCGGGCACGCCTGGGTTTTTCAACTATCGATCATATACTGTATAGCCCGGAGTCAGGTCGACCTTTTCAGTTGGTTTGGCTTCTGATTGCGCGAAAGCATCTTTCCCAAAACCTTCCCATGGCGGACGAGCCGTTTTGGCGCAATGAATTAGGCGACAATGCTTGGGTCGCTCTTGAACAACGGCGAATCGCTTTTAAGCTAAGCCTCGACGATTTTGGTTATGTACCGATGCACCCTTGGCAGTGGAAAACGCTGCGTGACCATGAATTGGTCCCTTGGATCACAGCCGGTGAGCTTCATTATCTTGGACTGTTTGGGGATAGCTATATCGCCACGCAGTCGGTGCGCTCTTTGTTCAGTATAGACCGGACAGGCGCATCCAGCATTAAACTACCCCTTAATATTATAAATACCTCCTCACGACGAACGCTCGAACCCCATTCGGTTTGTACGGCACCGGCGTTGTCTCACTGGATCTCCGGTGTTGTTGCAGGAGATGCACTGTTTACCGATACTTACCCTCTGACAATATTAAAAGAATACGCGGGAATTATTGCCGATCCAGAGGGACCGCTTGCAGGGCAAATCGGCGCACTATGGCGAGAGAACGCCGAAGCCACCTTGTTGCCTGAGGAGGCGCTGATTCCTCTTAATGCGACTATGATGATTGAGGCTGATGGAAAGCCGTTCGTCTCAGAGTGGATTGAACGGTTCGGCCTTGAAGACTGGACCAGCAGATTGCTGGAGATCGTCATTCTGCCCATTTGGCACCTTTTGGTGTTTCATGGTATTGCCGTCGAAGCCCACGGTCAGAACGTCCTACTCGTTCACAAAAACGGTTGGCCGGTCCGTATCATCCTTAGAGATTTGCACGAGAGCGTAGAATTTTCCTATGCTTTTTTACGGAGACCGCAGGATGCACCGGATTTTCAGTCGCTGAACCCAATCTATCGGAATGCCCAGCCTGACCAATATTACTGGGTCGAAAGTGTTGAACCATTGCGCGAACTGGTGATGGACACCCTGTTTGTGTTCAACCTTACCGAAGTCTCTCATTTGCTCCATACCAGCTATGATTTTTCCGAATGTGATTTTTGGGCAAGGGCTCGAGGTTTGCTGACAAACTACGCCGATACACACGAAATGCACGCGCGCCAAGCACTTCTTGACACCGAAAGCGATACCATCGCGACGGAATCCCTTCTCACCCGAAAGCTTCTTGCAGACAAACCTGAGTACCACCACAGGATCCCAAACGATCTGTCACTAACGCCGCAAACAATAAGGGACACTCATGATCCACATTGACGGGCAGCTATACGACCGCGCTTCAATTCAAGACTTGGGCAATCGCATGTCTTCGCAACTCGGCTTGGACACAGACGTCAAGCGCCGCTATGCCCTATGTTTCGGCAGTACCATCGAATGGCTGTCTCTTTTCTTCGCTATCCGCAAGAGCGGTGCCAGTGTTTTACCGATTCACCCAAGTACTCCCTATTCAGCGGCACGGAGACTTGCCGAAACGGCGCAATGCGAGCGGCTAATCTACCGCAACTATCCAGAGGAAAAACTGATCCCTTCGGAGAGCCCTTCTTCTACCGGACAACTTTTGCAGATGAGTTCAGGTACGACGGGTGCGGCAAAATGCATCGCGAGAGACTGGACCGAAATAGACTGCGAAGTCGAGACTTACGTTAAAACCTTTCGTGAGCCGGACACGATGACGCCTGTTATCGCATGCCCGACGACCCATTCCTACGGGTTGATCTGCGGCATACTTGTAGCATTAGCACGAGGGCAGGTGCCAACCCTTGTGGACACCGGAAATCCAAAACATCTTCTTGCCATCCTTCGCGACACCGAGCGCCCCCTGCTGTACTCTTCACCAGCCATCCTGCATACTTTATCTCGGTTACTGCCGGAGGACGAAAAACTGTACGCGACCATGACCTCGGGCACCCTTCTACCCGAGCCCTGGTTTGCCCGCATCCGCGACAAAAGTCAGCACATGTTTCAGCAGTATGGCTGCTCGGAAACCGGTTGTATCGCTATCAACCCAGATGTTCGCGCGTCTGACGAGATGGGTTTCGTATTGCCGCACCATGCGGCAATAACCGGGAACAGCCGGGAAACCGCAAGCGAAATCATCATCCAGTCCAGAGACGGCCGTGCCATCAACACCCGTGATCTTGGTTACCAACGCGCAGATGGCATGCTGGTTTTCATGTCGCGTATGGACGACATGATCAATGTTTCAGGCTTGAACGTGTATCCAAAAGATGTCGAGGATACGGTGATGGCCATGGCAACAATCCGGGATGCTGTTGCCTTTCGCAAATCTGACCAGTTTGCCGGCGAACGGGTCGTGCTGCTGTACAGTGCAAGTCAATCGGTTCCCCCAAAAAATATTCGTGATTGGTGCAGCAACCACCTCGCCAGCCATCAATTGCCATCGGACCTGGTGCAGGTCGAAGAAATCCCACGTCAGGCAAATGGAAAAATCAATCGTCGAGATATCGCTGCACAATATGAGGCAGGCAAACTGATCAAACGATCGACTGGAGCCACCCTATGAATCCTTCCGAAATATATGACGCTGTGCGCACGATACTCAGCACAACCATGAACAATGTTCATATGGATGGGTTCTCTCTCAACGCGCGTCTTAATGAAGATCTCTATCTCGATTCCGTCCTACTTCTGGAAGTATTTCTGAATCTTGAGCTAGAATACGGACTATCGATGCCTGAACAGGCCATCGCGGAGCAAGACCTCAATACAGTGTCCGATCTGATTGCGTTATTCGCGCCCAGAACGAAACTACCTGATTTTGCTTTGACAGGCGGAACTGTGGATGAAGGTGTGCACGGTGAAGCTTACTACGATCTTAAAGTCCATTGCTTCATCAGTTGCTTATGTGACGGTCTCAAGAAATTCGGCATAGACCATCGCCCTTTCTATTTTGGTGTCTGGGATGCCAAATTCGCTATCAGCGACCAGTTTGGGCTGCAGTATCATTCACCAGACATAACGCAGGATTTTTTCCGTGATTGGTTCACTCGTCTTTATAAGGTTCCTATTCATCAATGGTACGATCCACACCGCTCTAAGACAGAGAATCTTGAGACACTGATAGAGCTCGTAGACAATCGATCGGAATCAGTTTCTGTCATGGTTATGCTGGACATGTTCCACCTGCCGGAACGTGAAAACAAGTTCAACCAGAACCCATTTCCCCATTTCCTTATGCTCCGCACAACAACCGATCCGG
Organism: Rhizobium sp. CFBP 8762; assembly: GCF_014841565.1. Lineage (GTDB taxonomy): Bacteria > Pseudomonadota > Alphaproteobacteria > Rhizobiales > Rhizobiaceae > CFBP-8762. The sequence goes on along the minus strand of NZ_JACYUD010000005.1, from coordinate 87,400 downwards.
ACACATGGTTCGTGCATGACCCCGATTTTCGCTGGGAAGGTGTAATTGCTCGGAACAAGGTTGCGCATGCGATTATGCAGCCAACGGTTGGCGGAGGCTATGTTTTCGATAACGCCACGGCTCAAAGTCCAAACCCAGACGATATCAGCGCTTTTTTTGAAGCCTGCTTTATTCGTGATCGCAATCCACTCGTGGATGCGGTCTGCACTATCGTTAATGCTCATGTTGAACAACGGAACGGCCTGAGGATTTCAAATCTAGCAGTCGCGGTTCGCGAACTGCCGGTCATCATTATCCGTAAATACGCCTACGAACACGGGTTCGCTTTCTTCTGGCGTGCGTTGAAACTCCCTGCTGCTGAATTTGAAACATGGTGCGAGGTCATCGATTCGTTGGTGCAAGCACTAAAAAGTCTGCACTATGCGTGCATGAAACTTAGTCAGACCCAGGATTTAAGTCACGTGTCCAACGTTCACGACAAAATCCAAGAAGCCAACGATCTGGAAAAGAGGATAAAGGACAGACTTGGCGAGATCTTCTTGCAATGGAAAGAATCGCACATCCGCATGAGTGATCACGAAAATCATGCGGAAACTTCAAATTCTCCGCATGAGCCTTCCCTGAAAAAAATTCCGTTGCAGGCAACTTGATGCAGCAGACTGCTGTCTCTGAATCCAAATCCAATCTCCGTGGTGCCGGATAAGCCGCCATCTGTGCGGAGATGCCCCTGTCTGTTGCTGCAGCAACAGCCATGGGCCAGCGCACGATGTGGCGACCTAGTTGGCTAAATTTTTTCGCATCGGGTGAGCATAATATGTCCCGAGTATACGAACCTTCTCGGAAAAGAAGGCAAGTTCCTCCAGCGCGCGGCGCAAATTTTCATCCTCCGGGTGCCCCTCCACATCGGCGTAGAACTGGGTAGCGATGAACTTGCCGCCGATCTGGTAGCTTTCCAGCTTGGTCATGTTGATGCCATTGGTCGCAAAGCCGCCCAGTGCCTTGTAGAGCGCTGCTGGAATGTTGCGCACATTGAAGACGAACGTTGTTACAATCACGTCGTCCGGCTGCTGACGTGCCATCGGCACAGCAGTGCGCGCCAGAACGACAAAGCGCGTTACATTGCTTTCCATATCCTCAACATTTTCGGCCAGAATACTGAGACCGTAGAGGTCTGCGGCCAGACGCGGTGCCAGGGCGGCCATGCTGGGGTTTCCGGTCTCGCTTACCAGCTTGGCGGCCCCGGCGGTGTCACCGGCCACAACAGCCTTCCAGCCATTGGCCCGCACGATCTTCCGGCACTGGCCCAGCGCATGGATATGGCTGTGAACCGTCCTGATCTCATCCGCTGTGACGCCCGGCAGCACCATCAGTTGAAACCGGATCGGCATGAAATATTCACCGATAATATACAGCCCGCTGTCGGGCAGAAGGTGGTGAATATCAGCGACCCGGCCTGCAATTGTGTTTTCGATCGGAATCATCGCCAGATCCGCCTCTCCGGACTGTAACGCCACGAAGGCATCTTCAAACGTCTGGCAGGGCAGCGGCTCCATGTCAGGAAACATGTCGCGGCAGGCCATGTCTGAATTGGCACCAAAATCACCTTGAAAGGCAATGCGGTTGGTCGTCTTGTCTATCATGGCGAAGGTCAGGCTTTCTGTTTGGCGAGGATAACCCGCGCTTTTTCAAGATCGTCGGGCGTATCTACGCCAAGCGGTACGCCATCGACAATTTCCACGTCGATACGCATCCCCGCTTCCAGCGCGCGCAACTGCTCCAGCGATTCGCGCTTCTCCAGCGTGGAGGGCGGCAGGGCAACAAAGCGCGCAAGTACGCTGCGCCGATAGGCATAAAGACCGATATGATGGTAGAGAGGCCCGTCGCCAAACGGCGCTGTCGTACGGGTAAAGTAAAGCGCGCGCAACCGGCTTTCGGTCAGCGGTGTGCCCACCACCTTCACCACATTGGGGTTCATCCTGTCGGCATCATCGGCGATTTCCACCGTGAGCGTGGCTATATCTGTATCTGGATTGCCCAGCGGACGGAGAGCAGCGCGGATTGTCTCAGGCTCAATAGTCGGCAGATCGCCTTGCACGTTCAGGATCGTTTCAATTTCCCCATCCGGGTCCAGTTGGCGCAGGGCTTCAAAAATCCGGTCCGAACCGGACTGATGATGGTTGCCAGTCATGACCGCTTCAAAACCGGCAGCGGTGACAGCATCCAGAATATCCTGATGGTCAGCGGCCACGACGACACGACCGACATCAGCCTCGCGGGCGCGCATGGCCACCTGCACGATCATCGGCAAGCCCGCAATATCGGCCAAAGGCTTGCCCGGAAGACGGGTGGAGGCCAGGCGAGCGGGGATCAGCACCAACCTTTTGCTAAAATGCTGCTCGATCATGCTTTTTCCTTCAAAAGCTGGCAAAAAAAGTGTCAAGTGCTGGCTACAGCGCCGCGCGTCAAACACCACGCACAAAGGACGCTGTAGCACTTTATATCTGCTGCATAATTCTTCTTTAAACCGATTCCGATTTAAAGAATTATGCAAAAGGCAACTGCGGGATGATCGTAGTTGTCACGCGCTGCCAAAAGACATAGGTTTCACGCGATTTCAAGATGGGGCCGGGCGACAATCGCGACGGCTGTAAGGGAGCGTTTGCACATGAACTCATATGTGAACATGGGGGCGGGCGCCCTTCTTGGCACAGTTTTTGTCCTGATGTCGGTTTCGATCGCATCCGAGGGCATATTCCATTCACCGGTGCCCGAGAAGGAAGGCTTTGCCATTGTCGCCGAGGAGAACCCGGCAGAAGCTGCTGGTGAGGCCGGAGGAGAGGCTGCGGAAGTTGCCATCGGTCCGCTGCTCGCAAATGCCGATGCCGATGCCGGACAGGGTGTTTTCAAGAAATGTGCGAGCTGTCACACCGTAGAGAAGGGAGGGCCCAACAAGGTAGGGCCTAACCTATGGGGGGTCGTCAATCGTCCAATCGCCTCGCATGAAGGCTTCAGCTACTCTGCTGGCATGGTCGCATTTTCGCAGGGGCAAAAGGTTGTCTGGGACTTCGATCACTTGAGCTACTTTATCGAAGCACCAAAGAAGCATGTGCCGGGCACAGCCATGGGTTTCGCCGGCATCAAAAAACCGGAGGAGCGGGCGAACCTTCTGTCCTTCCTGCGCACGCAATCGGACTCACCGGCGCCCCTGCCCGATCCGGCTGCCGCTCAGGCAGCGCCTGCCGAGGGTGTTGAGCCCGCTGCGGCCCCAGCCGCCGCCGCTCCAGCCACCGGCGATGCGCCTGCACAGGCACCTGTCACCACGCAAGAGCCGAAATCAGCAACCACACCACCCGGTGCGGCCACCACACAGGAACCGGATGAAGCTGGCAAATCCACCAGCGCTCCACCCTCCCCACAAGGTGACCAGCCAGCCCCCGCGCCCGAGCAGACGCCTGCAAAGCCTTAGAGAGCTTTTCGTTCTGATTAAAAACAGAACGGCGCTTTAACGGCATCATGTGTTAACCCGGGCAGGCTTTGCCCGGGTATTTTCGTCAGCGTCTACATTAGAAAATACGTCCATGCGGAAACGGAGACCACGCCCAGCATGGTCGTCATTGTAATGGTGCTGGATGCCAAACCGTGCCCCACATTAAAGTGATTGGCAATCAACCAGGCATTCACGCCTGTTGGTACCGATGCCGTCAAGACAAGCGCCGCTGCCCATTGAGGCGACAATCCGACAACCGTACTGAAAGCGAACACAGCCGCGGGCAGCACAATGAGTTTCAATGCCGTGGTTACGGTTGCCAACCCCAGATTGCCTGATACACCGTATTTAACCAGTGCCATGCCGATGGACACCAGCGCCGCCGGTGCGGCGACAGCCGTGATCTGGTCCGTGACGATCTTGACCGTGCCGCCAAACGGCAAACCGCTGATATTGACCAGCGCACCACAGCTGAGACCGATAATCAGGGGATTGCGTATCAGGTTTCGCCCGACATCGAGCATTACCTGAGGCACACTCTTCCCCGCCCGTCCTGTGGCTTTTCGCTCGGCGCGCTCCATCAGAATTGTGCCTGCAATCATCATCACCGGCAGATGCACGGAGAGCAGAACCGACAGCGCAACAATTCCGTCCTCGCCCACCACTCTGGTGACCAGCGGAAGACCAATAAAGATGTTGTTGGCAAACGAGGATGATACGCCTGCAAGAACGCCGATGCGCGCATCACGCTTGAACAGACGGGTGGCAATCAATTCACCCAGAGCCCAGGTAACAGCCACACCACCAAAATAGGCCACCCACAACAACCATGGGGAGCCGGACTGGAAATTCGCTTGCGCAATCGTGCCGAACAGCAACACCGGCACAGCAATACGAAACACAAAGTCTCCGAGACCATCGCCGACGCTTGGACTGAGATATCCGATACGAACAACGCCCCAGCCTAAAAATATAAGGATAAAAACAGGCAGAACGTTCAAAGCAATCTCGGACATACGCAACCAATCATCGTTTCATCAAGCGTAACGCCAACAGTGATGTTTCTGCAATGGGGTTGCTACCGAACAGGACGCGGTTTTTGCGCTACCTCAAAACGCAAAAAGCCGACCCTGAGGCCGGCTCTTTACAACTATAATCCGAGATTACAGAACGTTCGTGTAGCGATTGCGCTCTTCACGTGCCTGTTCAGGCGTGTAAGGCGTTGCCGACTCATCGAAGCGATCCCAACCGGATTCCGAGTACGAACGGCGGCGATCTGCGAGATCAACCCGGCGCGAGCGCTGCAGAATGTCTTCCGCAATCGAAGCATGGGCTTCGTTGACCTTGGCCGTGACCAGCGTACCGCCACGGCGCACGCCTTCAGCGTACACATGCGCATCTTCTTCAGATACACCAGCGTCCGTCATCGCGCCGATAATACCACCGGCTGCACCGCCAACGGCTGCACCAGCAATGGCGCCGACAGCTGTGGCTGCGAGCCAACCAGCTGCTACCACTGGGCCCACGCCGGGGATGGCCATAATACCGAGGCCTGTCAGAAGACCACCAGCGCCACCAGCCAACGCGCCGAGACCGGCACCGGTGCCTGCTCCTTCGGCGGCTCCGCTTTCGTCAACGTCGGCACGATCGCGACCGTACCATTCGTCGGAGTTGTTGGCGACAATGCTGATGTCGTCGCGGGGAATACCTGCGGTTTCCAGTTCATTTACCGCACGGCTTGCGTCGTCATAATTGTCAAAAAGACCTGAAACAGTAGCCATTGATCATCTCCAAAATTGTAGTGGTTTCGAAAGCCTGAGGCCCGAATTACTGGTTAACGATGTTGCCCTGATAATCGAGCGCTACGGAATGGCTCGCGCCGTCCTTCTTAGCCGTTGTTCTCCAGATACCACTGTCGTCCTTGGTCAGCGGACCGACATCCGTGTAACCAGCGTCGGTGATCCGGCTGCGGGCCTGATCTTCGGTGAAGGAATTCGCACCAGCAACGGGAGCAGCAGAGTTCGTTGTTTCCGGCGTTGCAACGGCAGGTGTGCTGGAATCAGCATCGGTGCTCGTTGTCGTGTCCATGCCGGTTGCGGGTGCTGTCGTTGTTGTATCAGCAGGCGCGGGTGCCATGGTGTCTGCGGGAGCAGTCGTTGTTGCGGGGGCAGGTGTCTGGGCAGGCGTTTCAGTCTGCGCCATTGCGAAAGTCGTGGATGCGGCCAACAGTGCCGCAGACATGATAATCTTTTTCATCTTTACCTCGCTCTATGTTCTTGAAACCAGATCGCTGGTCTGCTGGTCAAGAAACGTGCACACCCCGTTTAGGTTCCGTAATAACCCGAACATAAAGCGGCATCTGAGCTAAAAATGATCTTTTTTAAGTCACTTGCGGCAGGCAGACGCACAGTTCTTAGGCGTGGAAAACAACCATTATCAAAGAACCGTGCGACTGATTTCAAACCTTCTGATCTTCCTTTTCCTTGACGCGCCGTTTTGGCTCTTCGGGCGCGTCCGGCTGATAGGGTTGCGACCCATCCGGCTGGGGTGCGGTAAGATTGCGCAAGCTGGCCAACCGGTCCTCTACTAACGGGCGGAAGCGGGTGGCGCGGTACGGCATATCGTCGTAGCCATATTCCTTGTCGGCACCGCGATGAATCTCGGCAACCTTGATACCAATAAATTCACCGTCGAGATAATGGGTAAAAGGCCCAAGCCAGCGAATGGTGTAGATTTGACCTTCCACCAGTTCGATCGCCAGGGAAACACGCTGCTGCTTGGTGTATTTGGCATCGATACACACCACCTTCTGGCCGACATAAAATTCGTTCATCGCGCTATCCGTTTGAATGAGCCTGCAACACGCTATCGTGTTCCGTTAAAAGCAGGCAGACGGCGTTTTGTCAAAGGTCAGTCGCCTTATTCGGTGCGCCCTACTCTGATTCGATACTATCATGATCCATCTGCCAGTTATCCTTACCGGCTGCCTTTGCCTCATAAAGCACCGTATCGGCATGGGCAAGAAAGGTATCAAGATCTCCATTCCAGGACGCGGTCCACGAGGCCCCGACACTACCGCTCAAGGCGAGATCGGCAATGCCGATGCGATAGGGTTCATGGAGGGTGGCGACGACCCGTTGCGCGAGCGAGCGCAAATGATCCCGTCCTGCATCCATCAGAAAGACTGCAAACTCGTCGCCACCCAGGCGGGCAATCATGTCCCCCGTCCGCACACAACTGCGCAAGCGGTTTGCCACCTCTATCAGCACCAGATCACCTGCCTTGTGTCCAAGCCGGTCATTCACCTCTTTAAAACTGTCGAGATCGATGGCCAGAATACCGCAAGTCCGCCCCTTGGCGCCTTTTTGCACACGCCGCGTAAAGCCACGCCGGTTCAGCAGCCCGGTGAGGCTATCGGTATCGGCCTCCTCTTCGGACTGGATCAATCGCTGGCGTTCGTCCGAAATATCGGTTGTCATGCCGACAATCAGTTGCGGGTCACCCTTGGCATCGCGAAGCAGGCGCCGGTCACAGCGCATCCAGCGAGATCCATTGACGGTTTCCAGCCGGTATTCGTCCGAGGAGCGATCGACCTGCCCGCTGAGAAGCGGCAGAAGGTTGGTGGCACCATAATCCTCGGGGTTGATCTTCTTCATGTATCCCTGAAGATTGAAGACGGATGCGTCCGGTCCCGCAATGAAGCGAGCCAGTTGTTGCGAGGTCGTAAACTCACCGGTCGCAACATCCATATGCCAGAAGCCACCTTGCACGGCATCGATTGCCAACGACAATTGTGCGTTGTTTTCCCGAAGGCGCCGTTCGGCCGCGCGTTGCTCTGTCACATCCTCGATTTGGGATACAAAGCAGATTGGCTCGCCCGTATCATCACGCACAGCGGAGACGGACAATATGGTTTCGACCACATTGCCTGTGAAATTGATGTAACGTTTTTCTATTCGGTAGCCATCGCGCAGACCAGCCAGCACCTGCTTGAACAGGAGAACATCGGCATCCCGGTCATCCGCATGGGTAATATCGCGAAAGTCCACGCCCTCCAGCGCGACCGGATCGCAACCAAGCATGGCTGCAAAGCTTTCATTCACCCGTGCAACACGACCGGTCGTTTCAACCACCGCCATGCCAATGGGCGCATTTAGGAACGTATCCTCGAACAAGGCGTCATTGCCGGTTAGAGGAAGCAACCCGCCTTCGTCCGAACTGATATCGGTCAACATAGCGAAGACGCCGACGACCACGCCATCCGCGCCGGTGTGCGGAAGATAACAAGCGTGGACACGGCGTTTGCGACCGTTTTGCAGCACGGCATAGTCATAAGAAACTGCTTTACCGGCCAACGCCTGCCGCAGCCGCCGTCCCACCAAGGTAAAGTTGGCATTGCCGACCACATCACGACAGTGTTGCCCTATAACCTCCTCCGGCGTCTTGTCACGCCAAGCGGCATAAGCCTTGTTGGCATACACGAACCGATACTCGCGATTGATATAGGCCACCAGCGCCGGAAGACGGTCCAGTAACGGCGCGGATGCAAACAAGACATCCGGACCTGGCACCGCCCCTGTCTGGACGCCGCCCGAAGAGGAAGGCACCGCTTCGACTGGTCCTTCGTTGTCATTCATTCCCATGCGGCCACCTGCGCCATAAGGGTCGAACGCTCTGTTCCAAGCCCGTTGACCCGCCCTCAAGGATTTGAGGTAGGCCATAACCGTGGATAGTAAACCACCGATTAGCGATTAGGGTTGAGAATCTCGGGGTCCATAGCAATTCCCCTTACGATTTAGTGAGAGTTGCGACAGCTGGCCTTAACAGTAAGAAGCGTTAGGACCAGTCTTGAACAATACGGAACTGCATCTTGCTTTGACGTTGCTCACACCTGCAGCGGACTGCAAGATCAATTCTGCGAAAAAACAATAGCGATATTTCATGAAATTATTACATAACTTATAATTGCATAGAATCGATTCCTGCTATCTTAAGTATTAAATACCAAGATGATCAGGAGGTAGCTTTGCCCAGAACTTGTGTTTCCGTCATCACACGCATGATCGAGTCTTTGAACGTAACCCACGTATTTGGCATATCAGGTGGCCCAATCGTTCCGTTGGTGGTGGAGTTCGATCAAAGCAAACTGAAAACGGTTCTTGCCAAACATGAGCAAGGCGCTGTCATGATGGCAGACGGCTATGCGCGTGTCAGCGGCAAGATTGGCGTCACTTTTGCGACCTCAGGTCCCGGTGCCACAAACTCTGTCACCGCTATGATGACCGCGCACGCGGACTCCTCACCCATTCTGCTGATGACGGGCCAGGTTTCACAGAAAGTGTTTGGCAAAGGGTCACTTCAGGAAGGCAGCGGTGCGCTCCGCACGCCGGATATTGTCGGCATGTTCAAAAGCATCACGAATTATTCGGCCATGCTTCCGGGGTCCGAGCTCACCAGACAATATATGAAGATGGCTCTGCGACACGCCCTTTGTGGACGCAAGGGAACGGTTCATCTCTGCCTTCCCGCCGATGTGCTGAAAGGTGTGGCTGAGGACGATACCGACGACACATTTGAACAGGAGATCGGTGAACGCTGGTTGCCTGACGCAGAAAAGCTCCAAACCGCTGCGCGCCTGTTACGCCAAGCGCGCCGTCCGGTCATTTTGGCCGGTCATGGCATCAATCTGTCCCGTGCATGGCAACCTTTGCAGGACCTTGCGGAAGCATTGGGTGGCAACGACATTGAAGGGAAAGGGCACGTTTCCCGAACAGCACCCCTTTCCCTCGGTGTTTTCGGCATGGCGGTCAGTCAGATCGCCGATGACACGCTTTTAGGTCCCGAGCCGGATGTTCTGTTTGTCGTTGGCTCCAGTCTGGGCGAATGGCAAACCAGCGGATGGAACCCGGCCCTGCGCAAAGGGCGCACCTTCATTCATCTTGATATCGATCCGACAGAACTGGGAAAAAGCTATATCCCGGACGTGGCGCTGGTCGGTGACACCAGCCTTGCTCTATCCAACTTGACGGAGCTTGTGGGCGCAGGCAAAGCCGAACCGAAATGGCCCGCACGGATCAACACGGTCCGGAGTGCGCGCACACTACAAGGCGATGCTCCTGTCCTCAAACCCCAGACAGTGGCAGCCAGCCTATCGGAAATGGCCGAGGACTCGACGATCCTGTTCGTCGATATCGGAAATTGCATTAGCTGGTCGGCTGATTTCTTTCAGGCCGCGCCCGGCACGTACCACGTAGGCATCGGCATGGGAACGATGGGGCATGCCGTAGCCGCTGCTATTGGCGGAAAACTTGCGGCACCGGATAAAACGGTCGTGGCACTGGTGGGAGATGGCGCGTTTCTGATGACGGGCACCGAGGTCCATACAGCAGTGGAATACGGTATCGCAGTGATCTGGATCATCCTGAACAATTCGGGCCACGGAATGGTCTACAATGGGGAAACACTGATCTTCAGCCAGTTTGAAACCCGAGTCGATTTCGCTGAATTTGCAAGGTCTCTGGGTGCCAGGGGCAAAACGGTGCGCACCCTCGATGAGTTCGAGACTGCTTTCCTTGACGCGAGGCAGGCAAATTGCCCGTACGTGATCGATGCTCATGTCGATCTCGAAGAGGTTCCAACAATCCTCCTGCGTCGTGTTGGCATGTTGAAAAAGTACTTCTCCGCAGACGATGCACAGACATCCTGAACGAACAGAGTGCACAGATGACAAAACCCTATTGCGATATCGGCATTCTCGGCTGCGGCATGGCGTTGCCGGAAACAATACGCCGGTCAGACGATCCGATCTTCTTGGCCATTCACCGTCAGGCCAGTGAGGCAGATGTTGCGGAAGCAGATCTGTTCAACGGGATCGAAGAACGACGGATTTTGACCGAATTTGGAAGGGGCCTTACTCAGCCCCATCGCCTATCCCAACCTGCACACCATCATCTACGCTTACGTTAGCACGCTTGAGATCATCGATCTTTTCCTGACGCCCACGGACGAAATGATCCTTGCGTCCGCTGCCCCCATAACAGCGCCAAAAACCTGCTCCACGCATCCCGCACCACAGAGTCTGATACCGCAAAGTATCGAGCGGCGGTTTGTCACCAGCAACGCTCAGGCCGCCCATGATTGCTATTGCGGCCTCAGCGACTGCTGCCTGACAACGGCCACCCTCGTCGACAAGCTCGGTCTTCACCGGTTGCAAAGTTTCGGAAAAATCCCGATGGGGTTTTCCATTCATGGCAGAACAAGGCAATAGGATAGCAACTGAAGGCTGTGACGGACAGACTGGCGGACAGAGCGGGATTCGAACCCGCGATACGCTTTCACGTATACACACTTTCCAGGCGTGCGCCTTCAACCACTCGGCCACCTGTCCTGACGCCAATCGCCGGTGGTTGCTTCCGGCGATAGCTGCGGCTCGGTTCGAACCAGCAGACCGGCGCGATATATACCGATCATCCGCGCTTGATCAACCTGTATTGCGCAAGTTTTTTGCGTTCGCTGACAATAACTTCGCTGAACGCACATTGTCGTTGGCTATCACAGCAACTATTTATCGAGACAGGAGTGATAAACCGGCTGTTTCGCGGAGAACGTCATGCGGTTCCTGTTTAAACTGGCCAGTTTTCTGGCGTTGATTGTCGCAATCCTGGCAGCATCGGTGGATGACATTCAATCGGTTGCGGCGTCAGAGCCGACATTGACATCCCTGCAAGCAGGCTGGAGCACGTTGAGCCCCGCAAGCTTTCAGGCCACTGCCCAGACACTGGAACAAAGCCTCCCGTCATTCCTCTATGACACGGTTTTTGCGTGGATCCTGTCGCAACCGGCCTTTGCCGTGTTTGCAATGGTCGCATTGTTGTTCTGGGTTTTTGGGTATCAGAGCAGATCGCGCAGTCGCGGCCTTGCTCTTTCCTGAACATCGTACCGGCCCGAAGACCGGCCCGAAATCAATAAGTATTCATAGGAGTTCGCGATGTTTCTCAATGAACTGTTTCACAAGAAGACGGCCAAGCCAACTACGGAGAATGCGCTTCCCGGACGCGCAACCGCGCTCGAGACGGCAAAGACCCATTATGTCAATGGCAAGTCCTTGAAAGGACCCTACCCGGCCGGCACAAAATCCATTCTCTTGGGCATGGGTTGTTTCTGGGGCGCGGAGCGCCTGTTCTGGCAGATACCCGGCGTGTATGTCACTGCCGTGGGCTTTGCGGGTGGCATAACACCCAACCCAACGTACCGGGAAACGACCACGGGCCTGACCGGCCACACGGAAGTGGTGCTGGTGGTCTACAATCCTGATGTCGCACCCCTGTCAAAACTGTTGAAAACTTTCTTTGAAGAGCACGACCCCACGCAGGGTATGCGGCAGGGCAATGACGTGGGCACCACCTACCGTTCGGCAATTTACACCTATGACGACGAGCAATTGTCGGAAGCGGAGGCTGCGCGCGATTCGTTCCAACAGGCGCTGGATTTCGCCGGTCACGGGGAAAAAATCACCACCGAGATCGAACCAGCCAGCGAATTCTACTTCGCGGAGGCCGAGCATCAGCAATATCTGGCCAAAAACCCTGGCGGCTATTGTGGGTTGAAAGGCACGGGCGTGAGTTGCCCGATCGGCTGAATGACACCTTTGCTAAACCGGCCATTTGGCCGGTTTAGCATTCTTAACCACGCCTAAAATTTTGGATGAATTTTGCTTGAAGCCATGCAAGGATAGATGACCGGAGTGCGGCATGTCTCCAGGGTCCGTATCAACCAAAGGCTTTATCCATGAAGAAAACCATCCTCACACTGTTTGCGACGGCTGCTCTGTCGGCCACAGCCTTTGCGGCGGATATCAAGCCCGCGATCATTTACGATCTCGGCGGTAAGTTCGACAAGTCGTTCAACGAGGCGGCCTACAATGGCGCGGAGCGATTCAAGAAGGAAACCGGTATTGAATACCGTGAATTTGAAATCGCCAACGATGCCCAGCGCGAGCAGGCGCTGCGCCGCTTTGCGCAGGATGGCAACAACCCGATCGTAATGGCCAGCTTCAGCTGGGAAGCCGCTTTGGAGAAGGTGTCAGCCGAATTTCCGGATACAAAATTTGCCGTTATCGACATGGTTCTCGACAAGCCGAACGTGAAGTCCATCGTGTTCAAGGAGCAGGAAGGCTCCTACATCGTCGGTGTTCTGGCCGCCATGGCGTCCAAGAACAAGACCGTCAGCTTCGTCGGCGGTATGGATGTTCCGCTGATACACAAATTCGCCTGCGGCTATGTCGGTGGCGCGAAGGCCTCCGGGGCAAAGGTTTTGGAAGCCTACACCGGTAGCACCCCAGACGCCTGGAACGACCCGGTCAAGGGTGGCGAAATCGCCAAGTCGCAGATGGATCAGGGTTCGGACGTGGTCTATCATGCCGCTGGTGGCACCGGTGTGGGTGTCCTGCAGGCAGCCGCTGATGCGGGTAAGCTCGGCATCGGCGTGGACTCCAACCAGAACAACCTGTTTCCCGGCAAGGTGCTGACCTCCATGGTCAAGCGTGTAGACGTTGCCGTCTATCAGGCGTTCATGGACGCAAAAGACGACAAGTTCACCTTTGGCCCGTCCAACCTCGGCCTGAAGGAGGAAGGTGTCGGCTACGCCGTTGACGACAACAACAAGGCCCTGCTGACACCGGAGATGATTGCTGCCGCCGACAAGGCAAAGGCTGCCATTCTCGATGGCTCACTGGTCGTTCACGACTATATGTCGGATGAAGCCTGCCCTTACTAAGCATCGTTAAAGCGGCGGGCATCACCCGCCGCTTTTCTTTAATAATGCGGGGGGCGGGTAATGGCTGGTGCTTCCAACCCCTGTTCTTCCAGAGTCGAAAAGCGCTCGGCCAGCATGTCCAGCTTTGTGCGCATCCGCTCGACCACTTTCCATTGCTCGGCCAACTGATCGGAAAGCTCTTCAATTACACCGCTCTGGTGGGCAATAGTTTCTTCCAGCCGAATGATACGGTACTCATCTTGACTTGCCACAAAATTCTCCTTTGAAGAGCAACCCAGTAAGAGGGGATTACGCCATTCGATTTTGGTGATAAACCCGAAATACAAAAATGATAAAAGCGGGATATCATGCACGGCACTGCCATTGAACTCAAAGGCATCGAAAAAAGCTTCGGGTCCGTGCGCGCCAACCGGAATATCAATCTGGCGGTGCAAAAGGGAACCATCCACGGCATTATCGGCGAAAATGGTGCAGGCAAATCCACGCTTATGTCCATTCTGTACGGCTTCTATCAGGCCGATAGCGGTGAGATTCTGGTGGATGGCAAACCCGTCACCATACGTGATACCAACGCAGCCATTGGCCATGGTATCGGCATGGTGCACCAGCACTTCATGCTGGTCGAAAATTTCACCGTGCTGGAAAACATTATGCTCGGTGCAGAAGACAGCCAGATCCTTAACACCAGTATTTCCAAGGCACGCGCCGAGTTGAAGCGGCTGGAACGGGAGTATGCGCTGGAGGTCAACCCGGATGCGTTGATTGAAGACCTACCCGTGGGCCTGCAACAGCGTGTGGAAATTCTGAAAAGCCTTTATCGCAAAGCCGATATCCTGATTCTGGACGAGCCCACTGGCGTGCTGACCCCACCGGAAGCCGACCACCTGTTTCGCATTCTCGGGCGGCTGCGCGACGAGGGCAAGACCGTTATTCTCATCACCCATAAGCTGCGCGAAATCATGGCAATAACCGATAACGTCTCGGTCATGCGCCGTGGTGAAATGGTGGCGACACGCAAGACCTCTGAAACCTCGGTGGAGGAACTGGCGGAACTGATGGTGGGCCGACGCGTGCTGTTACGCGTGGACAAGACACCTGCCGTTCCCGGCGCGGTCAAAATGACGGTTGCCAACCTCACCGTGCGCGACAGCCGGGGCGTGACGATGGTGGACAATGTCTCGCTCACTCTGCGGGCTGGCGAAATCGTCGGCATTGCCGGGGTAGCGGGCAATGGCCAGTCCGAGCTTCTGGAAGCCATGTCCGGCATTCGCAAGGCCGCCTCTGGCACTGTGTCTCTCAATGGCAGCACAGTGGATGTGACAGGTGTTGCAGATCCGGCGGAACTGCGCAAACGCGGCCTTGCCCATGTGCCGGAAGACCGGCACCATGTGGGCCTTGTGCTGAAATTTGAAGAGAGCGAAAACTTCATTCTCGGTTACCATCGGGATCAGCGCTATCTGAACGGCCCTTTCCTGAATGTGGATGCCATCCGCAAGGATGCCGCCGACAAGATCAGCCAGTATGACATTCGCCCTGCCGATACGCGCCTGAAAACCGCCAACTTTTCCGGGGGCAACCAGCAGAAAATCGTGCTGGCGCGGGAGATGGAGCGGAACCCCGATGTGCTGATCATCGGCCAGCCCACACGCGGCGTGGATGTTGGCGCTATCGAATTCATTCATCGCCGCATTGTGGAAATGCGCGATGCAGGCAAGGCCGTGCTTCTGGTCTCGGTCGAACTGGATGAAATCCGCGCACTGTCCGACCGTATTCTTGTGATGTTTGCAGGGCGCGTGGTGGGCGAGCGCTCGTCTGACGCCACCGAACAGGAACTCGGCCTGCTGATGGCCGGGGTTGAAGCCGACCAGAGTCCTAAAGAGCGGACCGCGCCATGAGCAATCCTTACGCCAAACTTCCCGGCTGGGCCGAATACGGTCTCATTCCGCTCATCAACCTTATCGTCGCCTTTCTGGTCGCCGGTCTGGTGGTGCTGCTGGTGGGCGAAAACCCGCTGAACGCGGCCTATCATATGATCAATGGTGCTTTCGGGCGGGGCGAGTATATCGGCTTTACACTCTATTACGCCACGACCTTCATCTTCACCGGCCTGTCGGTTGCCGTCGCCTTCCATGCGGGCCTGTTCAACATCGGCAGTGAAGGTCAGGCCTATATTGGCGGCATTGGCGTGGCGCTCGCCTGTCTGTGGCTGGACCGCATTGCGCCATGGTACGTGGTTTTCCCGCTTGCGATCCTCGGATCGGCGTTTTTCGGCGCCCTTTGGGCGTTTCTGCCCGGTTGGCTACAGGCCAGGCGCGGCAGCCACATCGTCATCACCACCATTATGTTCAACTTCATCGCATCCAGCGTGATGATCTATCTGCTGACGCGGGTGTTGAAGCCCATGGGCTCTATGGCCCCGCAAACCCGCACCTTTGCCGAGGGCGGACAGTTGCCCAAGCTGGATTGGCTGCTGTCGATATTCGGGATGAATATCGGCACTGCCCCGTTCAATATCTCCTTCCTGCTGGCCCTTCTGGCCGCATTCGGCGTGTGGGTGCTGATCTGGCGCACACGCTTTGGCTATGAAATGCGCACCATGGGCCATAGCCCCGGTGCCGCCCGCTATGCCGGTATCAGCGAAGCGCGCATCACCATCATCGTCATGATGCTATCCGGCGCACTGGCGGGCATGATGGCTCTGAACCCGATCATGGGTGAACAGTTTCGCATGCAGCTGGATTTCGTACAGGGCGCAGGTTTCGTCGGCATCGCGGTCGCGCTTATGGGACGTTCGCATCCAGCGGGTATTATTCCTGCCGCCATACTGTTTGGGATGCTGTATCAGGGCGGCGCGGAAATCGCGTTTGAAATGCCAGCCATTTCGCGTGACATGATTGTCATCATTCAAGGTCTGGTAATCCTGTTTGCGGGTGCGCTGGAAAATATGTTCCGCCCTGCCATTTCGCGTCTGTTGGCGCGCCGTCGCTCATCGTCGCTTGCCCCTCAGCCGCAAAATTCGGGAGCGTGATTGTCATGGACCTCTATCACACCCTCATCGTCCTGCTGGAATCCACCATTCGTGTGTCCGTACCGCTGATTTTGGCGGCGCTGGCGGGATTGTTTACCGAGCGGGCGGGTGTCTTCGATATCGGGCTGGAAGGGAAAATGCTTGGGGCCGCCTTTGCCGCCGGTGCGGTGGCTGGCGTCACGCAGTCTGCCTTTCTGGGGCTTGGGGCGGGCGTGCTCGTGTCCATTGCCCTGTCGCTGGTGCATGGATATGCCTCCATCACGCAACGCGGCAACCAGATCGTTTCGGGCGTGGCCATCAACTTTGTGGTGGCCGGTGCCACGGTCATTCTCGGCGAGGCCTGGTTTCGCCAGGGCGGGCGCACACCAGCGCTGTCAGAAACCGGGCGCTTTCAGGTTATCAACCTGCCGTTTGCCGATGCCGTTCGGGAGGTGCCGATCCTCGGGCCCATTTATTCCAACATTCTATCCGGCCAGTTCGCGTTGACCTATCTGGCCTTCGCCATGGTGCCCTTCAGCTGGTGGGTGCTGTATCGCACCCGCTTTGGTCTGCGCCTGCGCGCCGTGGGTGAAAATCCGGCGGCGGTCGACACCGCCGGGATTTCCGTGATCTGGCTGCGCTACCGTGCGGTGATTTGCTGCGGAATTTTGTGTGGACTTGCTGGTGCCTATCTTTCGCTGGCGATGACGGCGGGCTTCGTCAAGGGCATGACGGCGGGCAAGGGCTATATCGCGCTTGCTGCGTTGATCTTCGCCAAATGGCGTCCCGTGCCGGTCATGTTCGCCTGCCTTCTGTTCGGCTTTCTGGACGCCTTCGCTATTCGTATGCAGGGCACACCGCTGCCTGTTATCGGGCAGGTGCCGGTGCAGTTGATGCAGGCGCTGCCCTATATTCTCACCGTCATCCTGCTGGCGGGTTTTATTGGCAAGGCGACGCCGCCCAAGGCGGGCGGCATACCCTACGTAAAGGAGCGGTAATGGCTCACGATCTGTTTGAGGCGGCGCGCACCGCCATGGCCAGGGCCCATGCGCCCTATTCCAAATTTCCCGTTGGCGCAGCTATCCGCACGGATGATGGCTCTGTCTATAGCGGGGCGAATATCGAGAACATCTCCTTCCCGGAAGGCTGGTGCGCTGAAACCACCGCCATCAGCCATATGGTAATGGCTGGCCAGCACAAAATCCGTGAGGTCGCGGTTATCGCCCAAAAGCTGGCGCTCTGCCCGCCCTGCGGCGGTTGCCGCCAGCGTCTGGCGGAATTTTCCGATGCCGACACCAAAATCTATCTCTGCGACGAGGCTGGCATTCAAAAGACCATGACCATTGCCGACCTGTTGCCTCACAGCTTCCAGACCGAGGCCATCGGTTGAAAACACTGATTGATCTGCTGATCGCTGAATTGAACGGCCTGATGCCCCGCACCGGTATCGTGCTTGGCTCCGGCCTTGGCGCTCTGATCGATGCGGTGCGTGATCCCATCCGCATTCCTTATGCCGATCTGCCAGGCTTTCCCGTCAGCAGCGTCTCCGGCCATGCGGGGGAACTGGTCGCAGGCTATCTCGGTAATACGCCTATTATCATGCTGTCTGGCCGCGTTCATTATTATGAAACGGGCGACGCGCGTGCCATGCGCATTCCCATTGAAGCCCTGAAAGGGCTGGGCGTTCAAAATTTTATTCTGACCAATTCTGCCGGGTCGCTGCGTCCCGACATGCCCCCCGGCTCCGTTATGCAGATCAGTGACCACATCAATTTTTCCGGTCACAATCCTCTAATCGGTGAGCCGAGCGACGACCGCTTTGTGGGCATGACCAACGCCTATGATGCGGAGCTGGCGCACCGCATGACAACCGCAGCCACGAACCTCAACATCCCCTTAAGCAGTGGCGTCTACATGTGGTTTTCCGGCCCGAGCTTCGAAACCCCGGCGGAAATTCGCATGGCGCGGGTTCTGGGCGCCGATGCGGTCGGCATGTCCACCGTGCCGGAGGTAATCTTGGCGCGCTACGCGGGCTTGCGTGTCGCCGCAGCCTCCGTCATCACCAATTTTGCAGCTGGCATGACAGGCGCAGAACTCAGCCACACGGAAACGAAAGACATGGCTCCCATCGGTGGAAAGCGGCTTGCCGCAATTCTAACTGCAATGCTGGCGAGCCCGGAATAAGGAACTGGACGATGACGGACGCGACCCTGCAACAGGCGGCCAAAACGGCCCTCTCCCTTCTGGACCTGACCGACCTGACCGATACGTGCGACGATGCCGCCATCGAGCGTCTTTGCGCCCGCGCTATCACGCACTATGGCAGTGTTGCCGCCATCTGCATCTGGCCGCGCTTTGTTGCCAAGGCCCGGCACTTGCTGGGTGTGGATAGTCCGGTACGTATTGCAACGGTCGTCAATTTTCCCCGCGGTGATCTGCCCGTTGAAACCGTTGTTGCCGAGACAACCACCGCGCTTGCCGATGGGGCTGACGAAATCGATCTGGTCATCCCCTATCGCGCGTTGATGGCCGGAGATGAGGACGCCGTGCGGACCATGATATCCGCAGTCCGCGCCGCCTGCCAAGCGCCTGTTACGCTGAAGGTGATTCTGGAAACCGGAGAGCTGCAGGATCGCAATCTGATCCGCAACGCGTCCCACATCGCCATTCGCGAACACGCGGATTTTATCAAGACCTCCACCGGCAAGGTCGCCATTAATGCCACGCTGGAAACAGCCGACCTGATGCTAACCTCCATACAGGAAAGCGGGCGTAAGGTTGGCTTCAAGCCCGCTGGCGGGGTGCGCACGGTGACGGACGCCAAAGCCTATTTCGATCTCGCCAGCACCATTTTCGGGCAGGACTGGGTGTCGCCCGCGACATTCCGCTTCGGGGCCTCCGGTCTGCTCGACGATATCCTCGCGACACTGGATGGCACAGACAACACGACGGCGGAAGCCGTTTACTGATGATCCCACAAGACCTTATCCGCCGCAAGCGCGACGGAGAAACCTTGGAAATTCAAGAAATTGCCGCCCTCGTGCACGGCATATCCAACGGGTCCCTGTCGGATGCGCAGGTGGCGGCTTTCGCCATGGCGGTTTGGTTCTCAGGCATGAGCCGTGCCGAAACCGTCGCATTCACGCTTGCCATGCGCGATTCAGGAGCGGTTTTGAACTGGGCGGGATGGGACCGGCCCGTTGCTGACAAGCACTCCACCGGCGGCGTGGGTGACAATATCTCGCTGATGCTTGCCCCCATCGCTGCCGCCTGCGGCATGGTCGTGCCGATGATTTCCGGCCGGGGGCTGGGCCACACGGGCGGCACACTGGATAAGCTGGAGTCGCTACCCGGCTACACAATCACGCCCGGCACGCCGCAGTTTTGTGACGTGCTGAAACAGGCGGGATGCGCCATCATCGGACAAACCGAGGATCTGGCCCCTGCCGACCGCCGCCTCTATGCCATCCGCGATGTCACCGCGACAGTCGATTCCCTGCCCTTGATCGTCGCCTCGATCCTCTCCAAGAAGCTTGCCAGCGGATTGCAGAGCCTTGTCATGGACGTGAAGGTTGGCAACGGCGCGTTCATGAACACCGTGGAGGATGCGCAGGCACTGGCCCGCTCGCTGGTGGACGTTGCCAACGGCGCGGGCGTTAAAACCACAGCGTTGATCACCGATATGAATGAGCCGCTGGCCGATGCTGTCGGCAACGCCTTGGAAATGCGCCATTGCATTGCGTTTCTACGTGGCGAGAAAACAGGCACACGCGCGCATAGCATCATCATGGCGCTGGCCGCAGACATGCTGATCGCATCCGGCCTTGCTGCAGATCACGCAGATGCGAGCGCGCAGGCAGAGACGGCGCTTAACTCAGGTCGTGCTGCGGACCATTTCGCCCGGATGGTCCAAGGGCTCGGCGGTCCTGCCAACATTATCGAAAAGGCGGATACAATTTTACCATCTGCTCCGTTCTTCATGCCCATACAAGCAGAACACGATGGTTTTCTAACGCATTGCAAAACGCGGGACATTGGCGTGGCGCTGATCACACTGGGGGGCGGGCGCCTTCACCACACTGACACTATAGACCACAGTGTCGGCTTCGACGCCCTTCTGCCGCTCGGCACGCCCGTCAGTCGCGGCCAGCCCATCGGCTTCGTCCACGCGGCAACAGAAGATGCCGCGCTGAGCGCTGCATACACGATGCGGTCTCTGTATACGATTTCTGATGAGCCGAAGGTTGACGGCCCCTTGATATGGGACCGGATAGAGTAAGTCGCTATTTCGTACCGTACATCCTGTCTCCGGCGTCACCCAGACCCGGCATAATATAACCCTGCTCGTTCAAATGGCTATCGATGGCCGCCGTAAACACCGGTACATCGGGATGCGCGTCCTGAAAATTGCGCAAACCTTCGGGTGCCGCCAGCAGGCACAGGAAGCGCAGATTGCTGGCGCCCCGCTCCTTCAGCTTCTCGATTGCTGCAATGGCAGAATTGCCCGTCGCCAGCATCGGATCCACCACAATCACCAGCCGCTCATTGATATCATCCGGTGCCTTGAAAAAATACTCGACTGCTTCCAGCGTATCGTGATCGCGGTACACGCCAATATGCGATACACGGGCCGAAGGCACCAGTTCCAGCATGCCTTCCAGCAGGCCATTGCCTGCACGCAAGATCGAGGCAAACACCAGCTTTTTACCTTCCAGCACTGGAGCTTCGATGGTCTGCATCGGCGTTTCGATGGTTTCCGTCGTCAGTTCCAGATCACGCGTGACCTCGTAGCACAGCAGCGTGGAAATCTCACGCAGAAGACGGCGAAAACCGGCGGTCGAGGTTTCCTTCTTGCGCATAATGGTGAGCTTGTGCTGCACAAGCGGGTGACTGATAACCGTTACACCATTCATGGCCGTTCCTTCGTGTCAAATGTCGATCATCTTTTTCACAGAACCACTGCGCACTGCAAGCTGTTCCGCGCTCAAAGTCACAGGAAGCTATGCCCATGTGGCCCTGCGGGGATGCCGAGAACCTTGGCGACGCTTTCTCCGATATCGGCAAATGTTGACCGTATCCCAATCGATCCGGGCTTCACCTTCGGCCCGAACACCAACACCGGCACCCGCTCCCGCGTATGGTCCGTACCGCGCCATGTGGGGTCACAGCCATGGTCTGCGGTCAGAATCATAATATCGTCCTCGCGCAGCTTATCGCGCAACTCCGGCAGGCGACGATCAAAAGCCTCAAGCGCTGCGGCATAACCCGCTACATCCCGCCGATGACCATACACCATGTCGAAATCGACAAAATTGGTGAAAACCAGATCCCCCTCTTCCGCTACATCTGCCGCCGCCAATGTAGCATCGAACAGCGCCATATTGCCATTGGCCTTGATGATATGGCTCACGCCCTGATGCGCAAAAATATCGGCAACTTTCCCCACCGCATGAACGGACCGCCCAGCCTCCACAAGCCGGTCCAGCAGCGTGGGTTCTGGCGGAAGAACAGAGTAGTCGCGCCGGTTTCCTGTGCGGGTAAAGTTGGAGGAATCCGTGCCGACAAAGGGCCGCGCGATTACCCGCCCAATGTTCTCACGGTCCAGCAATGCGCGCACCACCTCACACAATGCCAACAGACGATGCAGCCCAAATGTTTCCTCATGGGCAGCGATCTGAAATACGGAATCGGTCGACGTGTAGCAGATAGGCTGCCCGGTCAGCAGATGCTCCTCACCAAACTGCTTAAGCACATCCGTTCCTGATGCGTGACAGTTTCCCAATATCCCCGGAACCTGCCCCTCACGACAGATTGCCTTGACCAGCTTGGGCGGGAACGGCAGCCCGTCCGTGCTGAAATAGCCCCAGTCAAACGTGACTGGAGTGCCCGCAATCTCCCAGTGCCCGGACGGTGTATCCTTGCCCCGCGACACTTCGCTGGCTGCACCATAAAGCCCAGTAGGCGCCTCCGGCGGCGCCATACCCACCGGAAAGTCACCGCTCGCAAGCTCCGCTGCCTGCAAAAGCCCCAGCGCCGCAAGATTGGGCAAAACCAGGTGCCCGGCGCGCAAGCCAGCGCGATCACCTGCACCGGTCGCGCAGAACTCAGCAATATGGCCAAGCGTATTGGCCCCCATATCACCAAAGTCCGCCGCATCCGGCGCGCCGCCTATGCCAAAACTGTCCAGAACTGCCAAAAAAACCCGCGCCATCGCATTTACCTCTAACGATGGAATAGAATGCCCACCAACACATTGCAAACGATGTCATTTGCACACGGAGCAAACCGGAGCGGTTTCCGACGTCGTCGCAACGATTTGATTGCCCTTAAGATTCATACTAGGCAACATGCCGTCTTTTTCCAAAAGCCATGGACCCAGCATTCTGTAGGGCACTGATACCTCCGTCAGGATATAAAAACCTTTTCCGATGATACGTTTGTCATTGGCGTACTTTTGACCTTTCTGGTTGAGTGCAGGATTTTTGCTGTCACGCGACCACACATAAGTACCCTCGCCTGACCCTGATGCGTTTATCGCTGAAATTTTATAGGTCGCACCATCAGGTACATACGGTGCCAGCCGTATATTGATTAGGTTTAGAACACCCTTGAAATCTTCTTCTGTAAACGATGTCTGAGACGCGAATATATCGGACACTGACCGTGCCGCGCTGTCCGTCTTTACGGCAACAATAGCGCCAATGGAAAAAGACAGAGTAAAAATATAGGCAGCGATGATCATCGGTACGACCAAGACGAACTCGACTGCACTTGCACCTCGCTCATCCCGCGCAAACAGCGACCACCGACTCCCGAACTGCAGTTTTCCCAATTTAGGCATGGACGCTATCACCCATCGGACGGCATTCGAAAAACCTCATTCACCATCATGACATAGGTAAAATTGTTCCCGTTCTCATCTTGGGCAACACCGGACATGAATGGCCGCACGAGTTCCAGTTTCATTTCCCAGCGATAATAAATGCGCAATACATTGATCGTACCGGGTCCGCCGGGATCGAACTGAAAATTTTGTTTTTGCGATCGCGGATCGGTCCCTTTTGCCAGTAGTTCAAGAGGAATTTTATCCAAACGGTCATAAACAACACCGTCGGTTGAGTGCCGTAGATCAACGAAAAAATTCTGCTTCCCGGACACCATCGAGCAGTCAAATAACGTTCCTAGTCGTTCACAGATTTTAAACTGTACCCCGGAAGCATCGGACTTCGTTATTTGACCAGTCATCAATTCACGTACAACAACGTTGGCCTCTTTGATGAGCCTGTACTCGGCAACCGATGTCAGGACCGAGTCAACGGAAGCAAATATGAGAGCAAGAAACGGCACCACCAGCAGCGCGAACTCCACCGCAACGGAGCCGCGACTATCTGTCCTGAAGCGATCGCACCAGTGACGAAAAAAGCCCATGATCCCGACTTGCCTTAACAATTTGTAAATTCCAAAAACAACTTATACGTGTCACTGTGAACGCCGGTGCTGCTCACACGAAGGTGTGCAGGATAAAACAGTTCGCCCGGTTGACTGATACAATCGCACCGTATTGCCCTCATCGATTGACACAAGTACCCGCTCGTCTAGCAATGTGTTTCCATCGCTGTCGATGATAACCAGATTGGTTGCACCATAATTTTTGCCCGTCACCACCACCGTTTGAGGATCGGCCACAGCGACATCGGCCACCTCGGAACTTCCGACAATGACGCGCAAAGCAGGGCGATCCAGCTTCAAGATGCGGGACTGATCCTTGTAAACCCGTAAAATACCATGATCTCCGTCGTTGGCCTGAATAGCCGTACCGGATAAACTAAAAGCTAAGGATGCTAATATAAGAACAATTATCTTGATCATCTTTTCACTCCACTGCGTAGACGCGATGTACACCAAATTCATGAATTCTTCATTAGCGCATGAAATATTTCAATTGCCTTATCAATTTTTTGGCTGTATGCGAATAATCATAAGCAACTTTTTGCAATAGCAACCCATGGTTGCTTAGCTATATGGCGAATTAGCATCCCAAGATAAGGATATCAAAATGAAACATGCAGTAACGAAATTTTTATCGGACGAGTCTGGGGCAACAGCCGTTGAATACGCTTTGATTGTAGGTCTTGTCGGGGCAGCCGTTTTAGCTCTGGGCGATACTTTCAAGAAAGCTTTGGTCGACCTCTACGGTGAACTGGCGGCATTCTTGGAATCGATTGAATTTGATAAAACTAACGGCGTAAAGTAAAATATACTAATGCAGCATGGAATCTAAATTGATATTTCCTTTAGCCTTCGTGCTGCCTTTCTGTCTTATCGTCGCGTCCTTGAGTGATAGCTACAATATGACGATACCCAACATTGTTTCTGTAACTTTATTGGGTGTTTTTCCTTTTGCGGCATATCAGTCTAACTTATCAAGCCAAGCGGTTATATTTCACATAACTGCTGGCTTGTTGATACTGTCAGTCGGGTTTTCCCTCTATGTAACAAGTCAAGTAGGCGCGGGAGATGTAAAGCTTCTATCAACGTCCGCCCTCTGGTTCGGCTTAACCCCATCGTTGTTAGAGTACATCGTACTTGTTTCGGTTTTTGGAGCGGTTCTGGTACTGTTAATATTTTTAGTGCGGCTTTTATATTCCAACAATATCGTTGCGAATTCTCTACTACCCAACTACGTCTTCCGCGGAAAAAAAGTCCCTTACGGCATTGCTATTGGCCTTGCAGGCCTTCTGACTTATCCAAATACCGAAATTATGAGGTTCGCGATCTCACAAATGGCCGGTCAATAGGCAGGCGGCCGTTAACCATAATTTCACATATCATTGGTTAGTTTATTATAACGTAGACCGTTAAAATTAGAGATCCATGTGAAAACGACTCGTTCGATTATCTTGTTGGTTGCAGTTATAGCAGCACTCATAGCTGGATTCCTTGCGGTACAATTGTCACAACCAGCGGTCGTGACAACCGCCCCTGTGATTGAACGGGAACCCGTCGTTGACATACTCGCTGCGGCAAGTGATCTGGCAGTTGGCGACCGGCTTATAGAGCGTTCTTTCCAGTGGGTGAAATGGCCAAAGGCGAATGTGCCTGATGGCTTTATTCGCAAGGAAGATCGACCGAACGCGACACAAGAGTTAGCCGGATCTATTGCCCGTTTACCCATATTTGCTGGTGAAGCCATCCGACAGGAAAAGATAGCTGATCCCAGTTCCGGCGTTTTGTCAGCGCTTCTTCCCGCTGGCAAGCGAGCCCTTTCTGTCGATATTTCGGCATCCAGCGGCGCAGGTGGTCTTATTCTCCCAAACGATCGAGTCGACGTGATCACAGTGCGTGACACCAACGGTGCGCAACTTTCAGAGGTTGTCTTGTCAAATATCCGTGTCCTCGCCGTTGATCAGGCAACTGCCACCGGCAAAAAGGACGAAAAGCCGACAATGGGAACAACGGCAACTTTAGAACTGACCGAGGACCAAGCCCGGATCCTGACAACTGCAAAAGCCTCGTCACAGCAGCTCACACTCGGTCTGCGCAGCATAGCTGATGCAGGTGAATCGGATACGACTGCACCCGCGCACCTGCTCGGCACAAAGGCAAATGCAAGCCTTGTGCAAGTTATTAAATCTGGCGCTATCCAGTCAGATGATGGTCAATCACCTGCAGCAGATCTCGGTTCCGCAGTTGCAAACCTGGCCGCAACATTACCGCGAGTAAGGTAGGATCATGGCAATGCGGATTTCCAAGCTATTACGTCAAGCTATTGTAGGACTTACGACGCTATCGTTTGCGACAACAGGCGGGTCTTTAACAGTACTTGCTGCGGAAAATCTTGGCAATCAGCCTTCGATTCTGCGCATAACGTCCTCCGGCCCCGGTGCGAAACGCACCATCAACGTCGGTCTGAACAAGGCAATGGTCATCGATCTTCCGGTCGATGCCCATGATATTCTGGTTGCGGACCCGGAAAAGGCTGACGCAGTTACCCGCACATCCAGACGCATCTACCTGTTCGGCAAGACTGTCGGTCAGACCAATATCTTCATTTTTGGTGCCAATGGAGCGGAAATCGTCAGTCTGGATGTCAACATCGAGCGCGACATCGGTCCGCTTGAAGCGCAACTGCGCCGCTTCATTCCTGACTCGAATATTTCCGTCGAAATTATTTCCGACAACATTGTTCTGTCTGGAACTGTGAGTACGCCGCAAGATGCCAGCCGTGCTTCCGATTTGGCTCAGGTTTTCCTGCGCGGTGGTGAGGCGACGACACGCAATATTACGGCACAGGGCACCAATGGCGATGCCGACATTTATGCGGAGCGTCGTCAGCAATCGCAAATTGTTAATATGTTGAAGATTGATGGCGAGGATCAGGTCACACTAAAGATCACCGTTGCAGAGGTTAGCCGTCAGGTACTCAAGCAACTGGGGTTCAACACCTCGGCTGCCGGCTCCGGCAATCAGATCAATTTCGTCAACCCCACCAATCTCGGAGGTTCGGCAAGCTGGGCGGCAAATGCTGCCCTGAATGCGACAGCCGGGAACTACAACATCAATACCTATATCAATGCCATGGAACAGGCGGGTGTTATGCGTACGCTTGCCGAGCCAACGCTAACTGCAATTTCTGGTGAAGAGGCCAAATTTTACGTGGGCGGCGAGTTCAATATCGTCAACGAGCAATCGATCAGCTACGAAGATTCCGAAGGGAATTTTACCGGACGGCCAACGATCGACCGTAATACCAGAAGCGTGGACTATGGAATTCGCCTGAACTTCAAACCGATTGTGCTTGGTCCCGGCCGTATCAGTCTAAAAGTCGCGACCGAAGTTTCGGAACCGACATTCGAAGGCTCAACGGCGAGCCTTGCAGGACCCGGCATTCCCGCGTCCACAATCTTGTCCATCCGCAAACGCGAAGCCTCTACCAGTGTTGAACTCCCCTCAGGCGGCTCCATCGTTATCGCCGGTCTGGTCAAGGACGATATTCGTCAGGCCATGTCCGGCGTTCCAGGACTGGCAAAAATTCCGATCTTCGGCACATTGTTCCGCAGCAAGGATTTCGTCCGCAATGAAACCGAGATGGTGATCATCGCGACGCCCTATCTCGTGCGCCCCGTTGCGCGCAATGCACTGTCGAAACCGGATGATAACTTCAATCCGACGAATGATGCAGCCAGCTTTTTTCTGGGCCAGGTCAACCGTGTTTATGGCCGGCAGGACAAAGCCGTGCCCGGCCCGTATCACGGCAATGTGGGGTTCATCTACAAATGAGGCAGGTTGATATGACACGTTCCAGAAGGTTTATGCGCCGTGCCGCGGTCACTGCTTCCCTGACATTGGCAGCATCCATCCTGTCATCCTGCGCCGGAAGCCGCGATGGACTGGCTACCAATGCCTTGCCGGACGACTATCGCACCCGTCACCCGATCACCATTGCTGATGCGGAGAAAACGCTGGACGTGCCAATCTCCGCCGGGGACCGGAAATTAACTGCTGGAACACGAGACGTCGTGCGCGGATTTGCAACCGAGTATCGCCGATCTGCCTCATCGTCCGTGGAGATCCTGCGGCCTGTGGGGTCCTACAACGAGCATGCGGCACGCGTGATGACAGGCGAAATTGCAGCTCTGTTGCGCTCGCGGGGTGTTCCCGCCAACCGTATCCAGCAGACACAGTATCACGCTGCTGTCAGTGATGATGCGGCACCCGTGCGCCTTCGTTACGTGGCCACCACTGCGCAAGCCGGTCCCTGTGGACAATGGCCCAAGGATATCACGGCATCGACATTCGACAACACCAACTATCACAATTTCGGTTGCGCAACCCAGTCGAACCTTGCCGCACAACTGTCCAATCCGATGGATCTCGTCGCTCCGCGCGAAATGTCGCCCATAGATGCGACACAGCGCGGGCGTGTCATTCGTGATTATCGGGGTATCTCAACCTCAACCGATGCAAACAGCGGTGGCTCGGACAGAACCGTCACGCTTCAACTGAACTAATACGGGAGCGAGCACATGCGAACGAACATGGAAGCGGCCCCTATTCCGCCAGAGCGATCCAGTAGAAGCATTGAAGCATTGCGTCCGCTTCCGCGCATTTCCGTCCATGGGTTCTATGAAACGGAAACCGTTCATCAAACGATGTCACTGGCGGCGGCAGACCGGCGTATGGCAAAGGTCGCCATGCGGATGACACGTGGGACGATTGAGGACGCGGCCTCCCTGTTTTCGGCCTCGCCTACGCCCAATCTCATTGTGCTGGAAACATCGTCTGATCCGGCTACGCTGCTTGTTCGGTTAAAACCGCTGGCAGAAGTTTGCGATGCCAGCACACGCGTTTTGATTGTTGGTCACCATAATGATGTGCAGCTTTACCGCGATCTGATGCGCAACGGCATTTCAGACTATATTGTCGCACCGGTCGATATGGGTGACCTCGTCAATACGCTTGCCGGCATTTTCGTGGATCCTGGAGCGGCCCCACTTGGCCGCACCATCGCATTTATCGGTGCCAAAGGGGGCGTGGGCGCCTCGACCTTGTCACACAACGTTGCATGGACCATGTCGAACCTGTTTCAGGCAGAAACCGTTCTGGCCGATATGGATATGCCATTCGGCACAGCCAATATCAATTTTGATCAGGACCCCCCTCAAGGAATATCCGAGGCAGTCTTTTCGCCGGAACGCCTCGATGAGATGTTTCTGGACCGGTTGCTCACCAAGTGCTCGGAACACCTGTCGCTGCTAGCCGCACCATCCATGCTGGACCGCCCGTACGATTTCAGCCGCACGTCCTTCGAGCCGGTGATTGATGTGCTTCAACGCAATGCCCCGTTGGTGGTACTGGATGTTCCACATGGCTGGAATGAATGGACACGCAGCGTTCTGGCAGATGCTGATGAAATCGTTGTATGTGCAACGCCTGATCTGGCCAGCCTGCGCAACACCAAGAACCTGTTTGAGGCCATCCGAAAACTTCGTCCCAATGACAAAATGCCGTATCTGATCCTCAATCAGATCAACATGCCCAAGCGGCCAGAGATAGCCCCGGACGATTTCTGTGAGCCGCTGACAACGTCCCCTCTGGCTGTGATCTCCTTTGATCCAGCGTTGTTCGGCAACGCCGCCAACAGTGGACGGATGTTGCAAGAGGTAGACCCCAAAGGACAAATCGTGGACATACTGGCGGACGTTTCGCATGTGCTGGCAGCGCGAACACCGCCCAAAAAGGCGCGAAGCGGACCGTTTGCAAAGGTTCTGGAAAAGCTCGGGCGATGATGGCTGATGTCATAGCGGCAGCGGGCCGCCAAACTGGAAAAGACAATGTTCGGTAGACGAGGATCTGAGGCAAGCGGGAGCCGCACACCCCTGACACAGTCCGATAGCGGACTGATGGAACGGCCATTGGCGCCGTCAACGGGCACCAACTCCGACGAGCCTGTGTCACGCGCTGCATCTCAGCCCACCCCGGCCCGGCGCAGAGGCGCGCGCACCCAGTCCTTTTACGATACCAAGACCCAAGTGTTTTCTGCGCTTATCGATACGATCGATCTGTCCCAGCTCTCGAAGCTGGAAAACGATAGCGCGCGTGAAGAAATTCGCGATATCGTCAACGATATCATCACGATCAAAAATCTGGTTATGTCGATTTCCGAGCAGGAAGATTTGCTCGATGACATCTGCAACGACGTTTTGGGTTATGGCCCGCTGGAGCCCTTGCTGGCCCGTGATGATATTGCCGATATCATGGTCAATGGTGCGGGCCAGACTTTTATCGAAGTCGACGGCATTACCGTGGAATCGGACATCCGGTTCCGCGACAATGCGCAGCTTCTGTCGATCTGCCAACGTATTGTGGGTCAGGTTGGTCGTCGCGTGGATGAATCCAGTCCAATCTGCGATGCCCGTCTGCCGGATGGTTCACGCGTAAACGTGATTGTCCCGCCGCTATCACTGGACGGCGCGGCGCTGACCATCCGAAAGTTCAAGCGCGACAAGCTCACGCTTGATCAACTGGTGCGCTACGGCTCCATCACGCCGGCTGCAGCGTCGCTGCTCAAAATCATTGGACGCGTACGCTGCAATGTCGTTATTTCCGGAGGAACCGGTTCGGGAAAGACGACGCTTCTGAATTGTCTGACGGCCTATATCGATGGCAATGAGCGGGTCATCACCTGCGAAGACTCAGCGGAGTTGCAACTGCAGCAGCCGCATGTGGTGCGCCTTGAAACGCGTCCTCCCAACATTGAGGGCGAGGGTGAAGTCACCATGCGCGACCTTATCCGCAATTGCCTGCGGATGCGGCCCGAACGGATCATCGTTGGGGAAGTGCGCGGGCCGGAGGTGTTCGACCTCTTGCAGGCGATGAATACGGGCCACGATGGTTCCATGGGCACAATCCACTCTAACTCGCCGCGAGAATGCCTTAGCCGAATTGAGTCCATGATCGCGATGGGCGGCTATACGCTGCCTGCTAAAACAGTGCGCGAAATCATCTGTAACTCCGTGGATATCATCATTCAGGCACAACGCCTGCGCGATGGGTCGCGCCGCATAACCCAGATCACCGAAGTGGTGGGCATTGAAGGCGATGTCATCACCACGCAGGACCTGATGCGTTTTGAAATCGATGGAGAAGACATGTCCGGCAAGTTGATCGGGCGGCATGTTTTTACCGGCATTGGGCGTCCGCATTTCTGGGATCGCGCTCGGTACTTCAACGAGGACAAGCGGCTGGCCGAAGTTCTGGATCAGATGGAGCGTGGATAATGCTCAACGGCAGCGTCATCCTTATCGCTATTTTGGGTGCCATATCGGCAGCTTCGTTTGCCTATGTCCTCCTGTTTCAGCGTATCGAATCGGCGAAGAAAACGACGTCGCGCATGAGCCGTGTGAAATATGCGGAAACCGACCACGTCAAAATTTCAGCTGCGCGCGACCGGGTGGCTGAAATGTCCAAGCGCCGACGGTCTGTGCAGGAATCGCTGAAAGGCATCGAAAAGAAACAGGAAGAGAATACGAGAAAAGCCTCTCGCTCCATTCGCTCGCTTCTGCTGTTCGGTAATATTCCTGTCAGCGTTACCATGTTTTACGTTTACAGCGGCATTTTTGCGCTCATCGTCTTTCTTGTCGTTCTGCTTGCAGGTGCCCCTTTGTGGGTAGCGAGCCTTGTAACGGTGATCAGCGCGGGTCTCGTGCCCCGATTGACGATTTTGTACCTGTTTAATCGCCGCATGACCAAATTTCGCGACGAGTTTCCTAACGCGCTGGATGTGATGGTGCGCTCGATTCGGTCTGGTCTGCCGCTGAACGATGCGCTGGAACTGATTGCCTCCGATTCCCAGGAGCCAGTCAAGAGCGAGTTTCAGCGCGTGGTTGACAGCCAGCAGGTCGGCTTTACGGTCACCGAAGCGTGTATGCGCATGCAGCAGAACATTCCCCTGATGGAGGTAAACTTCTTCTCCATCGTCATCGGTATTCATGCACAGGCGGGTGGAAACCTGTCGGAAGCGCTCGGCAACCTGTCCCGCGTACTGCGCGAGCGGCGAAAACTCGGTGCCAAAGTCAAGTCGCTGTCATCGGAATCGAAGGCATCGGCGTGGATTATCGGCTTAACGCCCATCGTCATGGGCGCTGTGCTGAACTTTGCGTCGCCGGGGTATATCACTGTTCTGTTCACGGATTTTCGCGGCCAGATCATGGTGGCAGCCAGCGCGGTCTGGATGCTGATCGGCATTCTGGTCATGCGCCAAATGGTTAACTTTAAAGTTTGAGGTGTTCTGATGCCGTCAACCCTCTGGGGTGTGAGCCTCGACCAGCGGCTTCTTCTGGCGGTTCTGGTTGCCGTTGCGGTGCTTGGGTTGATCTATGTGGTCGCTACGCCGTTTCTGGATGGTAACAGCCTCAATCGGCGCATGAAGTCTGTTGCGACCGAACGGGAGCGTATTCGCGCACGCGAACGCGCACGGCTTAGCGCCCAAAAACTGACGAAGGCATCGCTCCGGTCTCGCAACAACACGTCTGTTCAAACGATTGTGGAGCGCCTGAACCTGCGCAAGGCGCTGGTCGATGACGGTACATTGGCAACCCTTCGTACCGCTGGTTTCCGTTCACAAAATGCGCTGAACACATTCCTGTTTGCCCGCTTCACCCTTCCCTTCGTTTTCGCCTCTCTTGCTGCTTTGTACGCAGTAGTTTCTGGCACATGGGCACAGTCGGGCGGTAAAAGCATGATGATCGTGCTGGCTGCTCTCGCCCTGGGATTTTATCTGCCCAACATCTACGTGTCGAATGTGCGTCAAAAACGGCTGGCATCCATTCGAGGCTCCTGGCCCGATGCTCTGGATCTGATGCTGATCTGCGTGGAAGCGGGCGTGACTGTGGAACTTGCAATGCGCCGCGTGGCCGATGAAATTGCCGGACAATCCCCGGAGCTTGCGGAAGAGCTCGTGCTGACAACGGCCGAACTGTCGTTTCTACCAGAGCGTCGCATGGCGCTGGAAAACCTCGGGAACCGCGTGGGGCTGGATAATGTAAAGGCTGTTGCGCAGGCTCTGATTCAGGCTGACCGGTTCGGCACCCCAGTTGCTCAGGCCCTGCGTGTTCTGGCGCAGGAAAGCCGCGATATGCGCATGGAAGCGGCAGAAAGAAAGGCCGCCTCACTTCCACCCAAGCTGACGGTGCCGATGATTATCTTCTTTCTACCGGTCCTGTTTGTCGTCATTCTGGGTCCTGCCGCGCTCCAGATCATCGACCAGTTCATGAAATAAGTCGCCTATTACGGTTTGGCGGCCAATTGCTTCCATGCGTTTTGCTGTGCCAACATTCCGCGCAGATAGGTCAGGTTCGCCTGAGCCTGATCCGGGGAAAGTTCACGCGTGGCAATTGCTTCGGCTTCCGAAAACCGGCCTTGCAGGCCTACGGCCAATGCAAGGTTCTGGCGTACGCTGCTGTCGGCACCCGGCTGCTGTGCGGCTTGTTGCATGTAGTTTTCTGCGGTTTTCAAGTCCTTGGCAAGAAGGTAGGACATGCCGAGATTGGACAAAACCGAAGGCTCGTTTGGCTGCAAATCCAGAGCCTCGCGATAGCGTTGCCGTGCCTCGTTCGCGCGGCCAAGCTGGTCCAGAACTGCACCTTCGGCAGATTTCAGCCGCCAGTCCGGCCTGTCTGGTGTTTGTGCCCGCACGATGGTTGTCAGGGCCTGCTCCAACTGGCCTGCGGCGGCCTGCGCCTTGCCATAGGCTGAAAGCACCTCTCGGTCATTGGGATGGTGGATTGTCACCTGCTGCATCACCGCCAGAGCCTGTGCACTGCGCCCGGTGGAGCGCAGGAGGCTGGCATAGTTCAAACCCGCCTGCTTATCCTTGGGGTTGCGCTCATAGGCTCTGCCTGCACCGTCCGTCGCCCTGTTCAGTTCCGGCAACGTCATGGACGATACGGCACCGGGCTTCGGAATGGAGCCTGTTATCAACTCCCGCTGCGGCTGGGTGTTGCATCCGGCAAGCAAAATCAGCGCAAGGCCGAGACCCGTATGACAAATTGGCTTGGTATATCTTCTTGCAGCGGCCATTTCGGCTCCCTAACGCCTTTGCGGACCACGCATTGCCCGCCCGAATCTCCCTGAAATCAATAATTGGTTAACCCTAATAGAGCGTTAACGCAGAAACACCGCTTGATTTGCAGCCATCGGCTCTATTCTATACCCAATCAGTTCCGGTGATTGCGAAGGTACTTCGAATGGCTCCCTACCAGTATATTTCCCGCCCCTCCCCCTTCACCGATGAGGGGGCAACCTTGCCGGTTTTTGCCGTTACGCCTGACAATATCGAGGCTGACAATATCGACCCCGTCGCGCTGGACTGGGCCCGCAAAACCGGCTTCAAGGCCGAATCCGGTGCGGTGCTGTTGTTACCTGCGCAGGATGGCAGCCTTGGAGGCGCGCTGTTCGGGCTTGGAAAAACACCGGCCATCGCACCCTTCATCACCGGCCGCCTTGCGCGCACCCTGCCTGCCGGACAGTGGCACATTGAAACCGCACCGCTGACCCCGGAGCGGCTGTCGCTGGGCTTCGGCTTGGGAAGCTACCGGTTCGAGACGTATAAGGAAATCAAGGACGACCGGCCTCTGCTGCGTCGCCCTGTCGATGCGGATGGGGCCGATATCGACAGGCAACTTGCCGCAAGTTTTCTCGCCCGCGATCTCATCAACACCCCCACCAACGATATGGGGCCGGATGCGCTGGAAGCGGCGTTCCGCGCACTGGGCGCTCATTACGATGCACAGGTTTCCGTAATTGCGGGTGATGAGCTTCTGTCGCAAAACTTTCCGCTGATACACACGGTGGGACGCGCAAGCGCGCAAGCACCGCGTTTACTGGAAATGCGCTGGGGCAACAGCGGGGGCCGCAAGATCACGCTGGTTGGCAAAGGTGTTTGCTTCGATACCGGCGGGCTGGATATCAAGCCGTCATCCTCCATGCTTCTGATGAAGAAGGATATGGGCGGAGCCGCCAATGTCATGGGTCTGGCGCTGATGATCATGGATGCCGGGCTGAATGTGGACCTGCGCGTGCTGGTGCCAGCGGTGGAAAACTCGATTTCTGCCGATGCTTTCCGCCCCGGTGATATCTACAAAAGCCGCAAGGGTCTCACTGTGCAGATCGACAACACCGATGCGGAAGGCCGCTTGATTCTGGCTGATGCTTTGACCTATGCCGATGAGGAAGAAACCGATCTGCTCATCGATATGGCAACCCTGACGGGTGCGGCCCGGGTCGCGTTGGGTGCGGATTTACCACCCTTCTTTACCGATGACGAAGAGCTTGCCGTCAGCCTTTCCAAAGCCAGCGATGCGGTGGATGACCCGATCTGGCGCCTTCCCCTCTACAAGGGCTATGAGAAAGATGTGACGTCGCGCATCGCGGATTTGACCAATGCGCCTGCTGGCGGCATGGCCGGTGCCATTACGGCGGCGCTGTTCCTTAAGCGGTTTGTCGAGAAAGCACCGAGCTGGGTGCATCTTGATATCTTCGGCTGGGCACCGACCGAGCGTCCTCACGGACCGATCGGCGGCGAGGCACAGGCGATCCGCGCACTTTACGAGCATATTCGCCATATCGCTGGCTAACGAAACGGTTGCGTAACGATCCGATGGTAATGTCAGGTACTATCGTCGGAGGCGCTCATGCCGGTTGAACTCAATCCATCGCAGGCGCTGGGTCTGTGGCACGCGGTTGCGCTGCGTCACGTGCAGGATAACGACCCAGACCTGACCATGCGGCAATGGTCGATTCTTCTGCATATCTATCTGGTGCCGCCGCCGCATACCGTGCGCGGCCTTGCCACCACATT
Source organism: Rhizobium sp. CFBP 8762 (assembly GCF_014841565.1). Lineage (GTDB taxonomy): Bacteria > Pseudomonadota > Alphaproteobacteria > Rhizobiales > Rhizobiaceae > CFBP-8762. Next base: position 51,772 of record NZ_JACYUD010000005.1, on the reverse strand, counting down.
GGGGGTCACCAAGCCTGTGATTACCCGTGCGCTGGATACAATGGGGGAAATGGGTCTGGTTAACCGCGTGCGTGATGAGCGCGATAGACGCAATGTCATCATCAAACGCACCGTTGCCGGTGCGCTATATCTGGAAAAATTCGGCGATCTGATTATAGATCGAGGCCGCACACTGATTGTATAGGATTCACAATGCCGCTCGACAGACGCTTGAATGCCTATCGCTCCGATCTGGCAGACGCACGATTGGAGGGTATGGTGGAAGCAGGTCGCTTTACCGAAGGTCATAGCGCCCACGTGACCGTGCCGGTCGCCGACCTCCGCCAGCGTCCCAATGGGCAAATTGGCATTGATACGCAACTTCTCTACGGTGAACCGGTGCGGGTGCTGGATGAAGAGGATGGCTGGGCGTGGATCCTATCGGAAGTGGATGGCTATGTTGGCTACCTCCAGCAGACGGACCTTAGCAGCAGCAACGCGCAACCGACCCACCTGATTACGGCTCCCCGCACCTTCGCCTATTCCAGCGGCGATCTGCGAAGCCCGGTTGTATTTCCCCTGTCCATGGGCAGCCGTGTGGTGGTGACGGGCAGCAGCGAAACACGCGGCACCGACTATTTCACGCTTTCAACGGGGCAGTCCGTCATTGCCAACCACTGCATTCCGATAGGCCAATTCGTATCACGGGATTACGTTTCGATTGCTGCGCGGTTTATCGAAACGCCCTATCTCTGGGGTGGCCGTTCCGGCTTCGGGATCGATTGCTCGGGGCTTGTCCAACTGAGCCTGATGATGGCGGGCATCGCCGCACCGCGTGATTCCGACATGCAGGCGGCATTCGGCACAGCCATAGAAAAGGACGAGTTGCAACGTGGCGATCTGGTGTTCTGGAAGGGCCATGTGGCAATCATGCTGGATCATGACAGCATCATCCACGCCAACGGCCACAGCATGAGCGTTGCCTGCGAACCGCTGGACGATGCGATCCAGCGAGTCAGTTGGCTCTACCATGAGCCAACCGGATACCGCCGTCCCGTTCGTTAATAGCCGTTATTCCGGTCCACCACATGCTCCAGTGGCAAGCCATTTTCAAAGCGGTCGATCTGCCGGGAGACATGTCTGAACAACGCGTGGACATCCGACGCCGCCGCCGCATGGGGTGTGATATAAACCTGATCGTATCCCCACAACACACTGTCACGCGGTAGCGGTTCCTGTTCGAAGACATCCAGCGATGCCCCTTTGAGCGTACCGTTATCGAGCGCGCTCACGATATCCCGCTCCACCTGACTACCGCCGCGCCCTCCATTTATGAAGACTGGCCCACCCAGCGGCCCGGATTGGTTGAGTTTGGCAAACAGCGACCCATCGAAAATGTCAGTTGTCTCCGCCGTCAGCGGTAGCAGCCCAACCAGAATATCTGTGCGGGCCAGAAAAACGTCGAGCCCGGACTGGTCATAAGTGTCCATTGTGTCAATGGATTTGCGCGTACGCGACCAACCGATGACCTTGAAGCCCATAATCTGCAGCTTGCGGGCCGCATCTTGTCCCAGAACGCCCAGACCCATCACGCCCACGGTCACCTCGCGTGCTTCAGGTTGCGCACGTTCGTTCCATTCGCGCTGCCGTGCCTGCGCCTGATAGGTAGCATGTTGACGCAAGTGCATGAGACACTGCATCACCACCCATTCGCTCATGCGCGTGGTCAGCGTCGGGTCGACAAACCGTACGAGTGGTGCATCCGGCAAACCCGGCAGTTTCAAAACGTGGTCCACCCCGGCACCGCCGGAAAACACAACTTTCAGGCCCGTTGCCCGCTGAAACAGATCGGCAGACGGTTTCCAGACGACGGCATAGGCAGCATCCGAAACAGCGTGCGGGGTCGCGGTGTCATCGGCCAGGTTGATCACCTCGCGCCCGTGAAACACTGTTTGCAGCGCGTCCCGTACGCTCTCCGGATTCATTTTCAGATCAACGATCACGCTTGGCTTCAATGACATTGTATGTTCCTACTCACGGATGACGCTGGACGTGACAGCTTCCAGATTGAAAGCCGCCGCCATCAACGCCTGCGTATAGGCGTGCTGTGGTGCATCGAAAATCTCATCGGCAGGACCTTGCTCCATGACCTTGCCCAGCCGCATGACGATCATGTCATTGGCAAGCGCACGAACGACTTTGAGATCGTGGCTGATAAAGAGGTAGGCAAGATCGTGGCGGCGTTGCAGATCGCGGAGCAGATCCACCACCTGCGCCTGCACGCTCATATCCAGCGCCGAGGTCGGCTCGTCCAGCATGACGAATTTCGGTTTCAGCACCATGGCGCGGGCAATGGCGACACGCTGGCGCTGCCCGCCGGAAAACTCATGGGGAAACCGCCAGCGTGTCGCCGGATCAAGCCCCACTTCTTCCAGCGCCTGTGCCACGCGCCGGTCCCGCTCGGTGGCCGACAGCCCGCTTTCATGGATTGCCAGACCCTCGGCAATGATATCGGCGATGGGCATACGCGGACTAAGAGAGCCGAACGGATCCTGAAACACCACCTGCATTCGTGCTCTCAGCGGCTTCATCCGGGCAAAACGATAGTCCTGAATATCCTTGCCGACGAAGGCGATGCGCCCCTTGGAGGCGATCAGCCGTGTCAGCGCCAATCCGAGCGTCGTCTTGCCGGAGCCGGATTCGCCCACCACGCCCAGCGTGTGCCCGGCGCGCAAGCGCATGTCGATGCCATCCACCGCCTTCACATAGTCCACGACCCGGCGCATGAACCCGGCTTTAATCGGAAACCACACTTTCACATCAGTGGCTTCCAGCACGACAGGCTTTGCTGCGTCGCGCGCCGGTGGCGTCCCCTTGGGCTCGGACGTCAGCAAATGCCGGGTATAGGCATGACGGGGATTATCAAAAATTTCGACGACCGGACCGGACTCGACGATTTTGCCGCCGGTCATCACGCAGACGCGGTCGGCAAATTTGCGCACGATTCCAAGATCATGGGTAATGAACAGCATGGACATGCCATGCTGGACCTGAAGGTCTTTCAGCAGCTTCAAGATTTGCGCCTGCACTGTAACATCAAGTGCTGTGGTCGGCTCATCGGCAATCAGCAGTTCCGGGCGATTGGCGAGTGCCATGGCAATCATCACGCGCTGGCGCTGCCCGCCGGATAGCTCATGCGGGTAAGCCGCCAGCCGCTTTTCCGGCTCGCGGATGCCCACCTGGTTCAGCAGTTCCAGCACGCGGGCGCGTGCGGTCTTAACCGACACCTCGCCGTGAAGGGCCAGAATTTCTGCAATCTGCTTCTCGATTGTGTGAAGCGGATTGAGCGACGTCATCGGCTCCTGAAATATCATGGTGATGTCGTTGCCGCGCACCCGGCGCAGGTCCGCATCCGTGGCTCGCATCAAATCCTGCCCCTTGAACAGGATGCTGCCACCGGGATGGCTTGCCGCCGGATAGGGTAGAAGTTTCAGAATGGAATTGGCGGTCACCGATTTGCCGGAGCCGGACTCGCCCACCAGCGCCAGCACCTCACCACGCTGAATATCGAACGAAACGCTGTCGACGGCCAGCGTCGTCTTGCCGCCCTGATGGAAAGCGACGGACAGATCGCGAATGGAAAGCAGAGGCTCTGTCACATCACTCACCGGAATGTCTTTCTGGGATCAAAGGCATCGCGCGTTGCCTCGCCGACAAAAATCAGCAAGGACAGCATGATCGACAGCACGAAAAACGCCGTCAACCCCAACCAGGGCGCCTCGATATTGGTTTTTCCCTGAGAAATCAGTTCGCCCAGCGACGGAGACCCCGGCGGCATGCCGAAGCCGAGAAAGTCCAGCGAGGTCAGCGTGGTGATGGAGCCGGACAGGATAAAGGGCAGAAACGTCAGCGTCGCCACCATGGCATTGGGCAGCAGGTGCCGGAACATGATGGTGACATTGCCCACGCCCAAGGCGCGCGCGGCGTTCACATATTCAAAATTGCGCGCCCGCAGGAACTCTGCCCGCACAATGCCGACAAACCCGACCCAGGAAAATAGAAGCATGATGCCAAGCAGCACACCAAAGCCCGGCGGCAGCACGGCCGCAATGATCAGCAGAATATAGAGCACCGGCATGGACGACCAGATCTCAATAAAGCGCTGCATCAACAGATCCGTCCAGCCGCCGAAATACCCCTGCACCGCCCCGGCCGTTACCCCCACCAACGCCGACAGCGCGGTGAGAATAAGCCCGAACAGCACGGAAATTCGAAAACCGTAGATGATCCGCGCCGCCACATCGCGCGCTTGATCATCCGTTCCAAGCCAGTTGAAATTGGCAGGACGGCACTCGGGATCATTCACCCCCTGCGGGTAACCCGCGCAGCGGTCTTGCCTGCTCAGCAGCCAAACGGGCGGTGTCGGAGCGGAATGCGGGATGTAGGCGTTGGCGGTCTGGTAGGAGTAGCGGATGGGCGGCCAGATGGTCCAGCCATGCGCGTCAATCTCGTTCTGTATGAAATCCGAACGATAATCCGTCTGCGCCAGAAACCCGCCGAACTTTTCCTCGGGGTAATCAACCGCCACGGGAAACAGGATTTCACCCTTGTATGAGGCAATGATGGGCCGATCATTGGCAATCAGTTCAGCGCAAAGGCTCAAGCCGAACAGGACGGCAAAAATCCAGAACGACCAGTAGCCGCGCCGGTTCGCCTTGAAATTTCCCCAGCGGCGAAGGCTGATTGGAGAAAACAGACCGGTTCTTGGCGGTGCATTCACTTGAGAGACACGTGTCATGGTCACACGTCCCTCCGGTCAAAATCGATGCGCGGATCTACCCAGGTGTAGATCAGGTCCGAAATCAGCCCCACGACGAGGCCCATCAGCGAGAAGATAAACAGCGTGGCAAAGACGACGGGGTAATCGCGCTTGACGATGGCGTTGTAGCCAAGCCGCCCCAACCCATCGAGTGAGAAGATATACTCAATCATCAGCGAGCCGGTAAAAAATGCCGATATGAAAGCTGCCGGAAAGCCCGCAATGATGATCAGCATGGCATTGCGAAACACATGGCCGTAGAGCACCTTGCGCTCGGCCAGCCCCTTGGCCCGCGCCGTGACCACATATTGCTTGCGGATTTCCTCGATGAAAGAGTTCTTCGTCAGCAGCGTGGTTGTGGCAAAGGCAGACAATGACAGCGCCAGCAGCGGCAATGTCAGGTGCCAGGCGTAATCAACGATCTTGCCCCATAGGGTCAGGTCGGCAAAATTATCCGATACCAGACCGCGCTGCGGAAACCAGCTATAGAAAGACCCACCCGCAAAAACGACAATCAGCATGATGGCGAACAGGAAGCTTGGAACCGCATAGCCGACGATGATGACGCCGGATGTCCAGACATCAAAGGCAGACCCGTCCTTTACCGCCTTGGTAATGCCAAGCGGCACCGAAATAATGTAGGAAAACAACAGGATCCAAACACCAAGCGAAATGGAAATCGGCAACCGGTCGATAATCTGATCCACCACCCGGGTGTTGGAATAGAAGCTTTCACCAAAATCGAAGCGGATGTAATTCCACATCATCAGCCCGAACCGCTCCAGCGGCGGCTTGTCAAAACCGAACTGCTTTTCAAGCTTGGCAATAAAGTCCGGGTCCAGCCCCTGCGATCCCCGGTATTTGGAGCCGCTATCCTCTGAGAAGCTCTGTTGCGCCGTCAGGTCACCGCCCCCGCCGGAAAGCCGGTCGCCGCCATTCTGCCCGGTCAGATCGGAAATTACCTGCTCCACTGGCCCACCGGGGGCAAATTGTGCCACAGCAAAGGAAATCGCCATGATGCCGACAATTGTCGGTATCATCAGCAACAGGCGGCGCAGAATATACGCGCCCATCAGCGGTCCTGTTTCGTGCGGTCGGTGGCAGGTATGGTCAAGACTGTCTGTCTCCGTCCATTGGGAATTTGATTCGTTTGACGGGCAATGTCGGCGGCACACCGGCCAAAGGCAAGCACTTCATTTCTGCGCATCTGCCGACCACCAGAGTTCAGGAAAACCAAGACCATATTTCGGCAGGTCCTGCGGGCGGGCGATACGGGTCCAGTAGGCAATGCGGGAAGCCTGGCTGGCGTAACTCGGCACGATGATGTGATGAGCCAGCAGAACCCGGTCGAGCGCCTTGACACTGGCGATCAGATCATCCCGATCCTTGGCAAAAATAACCTTCTGAATAAGCGCATCCACGCCTGCATCCTTGATGCCGCTATAGTTTGCCGACCCCTCGCGGTCTGCGGCGGCAGAGCCGAAATACTCCGCCTGCTCGTTGCCGGGGTTGAGCGACTGAGCCCAGGCGTTATACAGCATGTCATAGTCGCGCGCGCGCCATCGGTTGGTGTACTGGGACGCATCGACAATACGCACCGTCACGGCAACACCAATGCTTTTCAGGTTCTGTGCGTAGGGCAGTGCCACCCGCTCTATGATATTGCTGGGCAGCAAAATCTCGAACCCGAAGGGCTCACCCGTGCGCGTGTTGGTCATACGACCATTGCGCATTTCATAGCCAGCCTGCGCAAACAGGTCCATTGCTGTGCGCAGATTATTCCGCATCCTGTTCTGATCGCCACCCACCGGGTTTGTATAGGCCTTCGTAAAGACGCTTGGCGGCACCTTGTCACGCACGGAATCCAGAATGTCCAGCTCTTGGCCCGTGGGCAGGCCTTGGGCGGCGAGCTCCGTGCCGAAGAAGAAACTGTCGATGCGCTTGTAAAGATCATAGAACAGGCGATGGTTCAGCGCTTCGAAATCGAAGGCATAATTGAGCGCTTCACGGACACGCGGGTCACTGAACTTTTCCCGGCGCATATTTGGAACGAACCCTACCATAACGCCACGGCTGGCGGATTCGTTCAGCAGTTCCTCGCGCTTTATGCGTCCATCCCGTATGGCTGGAAAGTCGTACGCCGTGGCCCATCGCTTGGCGGCGTTTTCCCACCAATAATCAATATTTCCGGCGCGGAAGGATTGAAACATCACGTCCCGGTCGCTGAAGAAATTATAGACGAGCGTGTCGAAATTATCGTGCCCCACCTTCACATTGAGATTGGCACCCCAGTAATCCGGGCGGCGCTCGTAGCGGATGGTGGCACCCGGCTTCATATCCGCGATACGGTAGGGGCCCGAGCCCATGGGCGGTTCCAGGGTGGTGCGGGTAATATCGCGCCGGTTGCCATTGGCATCCGTCCCCTCCCACCAATGCCTGGGCACAATGGTCAACTGACCAACACTCACCGGAAGCTCGCGATTGTTTTTCTCAGCAAAGGTAAATGTCACGTCCCGTTCGCCGGTCTTTTCCGCCTTCATCACATGGGTGTAGTAGAACTGAAGCTGAGGGTTCAATTCCTTGGATTTCTCAAAGGAAAAAACCACGTCCTCAGGTGTGACCGGCGTTCCATCCGCCCATCGCGCCTCGGCACGCAGCCGGTAGGTGGCGCTGGATATATCGTCTGGATACGCCACCGCTTCCGCCAAAAGGCCGTAGGAGGATGAAATCTCATCCTGCGACTGAACCATCAGGGTTTCGAAGACATTGCCCAACCCATCTGCCATTTCTCCCTTGGCAAGCAAGAAATTGAACGAATCAAACGTGTCGTTATTAGACCCAATCTGCAACGTGCCGCCTTTGGTGACGGCAGGGTTGACATAATCGAAACGGCTAAAACCCGGAGCATATTTTGGTGGAGCGATGGTAGAAATGGCCGTGCGCCACTGCAGATCCTGCGCATAAACCAGTGGCATGGATGCAGCCAATGACAGAAAGATTGCTCCTATTGTCCGTATCCACCGCTGTCGCTTTTGCATGCGTACCCTGTCTTCCTGTTTCGTCTGCCGCACAATAGGCCCAATCATGTCAAATGACAGGCAAAGCCCGAAGAAGCACTTCGAAATTATGATTTGCGCTATAGCTTGTTTTGACGAAGCCTCTCGCACCCATCCATCGGAACCCGCCATGCCCGCCTTTTTGCGCCGTGCCTTCCACGCTCTTGTCGCCGTCACCACTCTGTTTGGAACCGCACAGGCGCAAGATGCGCCTGCTGCCCGTGACCTGTTCGGGGCCGTGAGCCTGCCGTCGGTTGCCGCTGCACAGCCCTATGGTTTCTATGCCAAGGGATGTCTGGCGGGGGGCGTTGCCGTTCCGACGGACGGGCCGACATGGCAAGCGCTACGCCTGTCGCGCAACCGGCGCTTCGGCCATCCGCAGATGATTTCTCTGATCGAGCGCCTGTCGAAAGACGCGGCGGAAAAGGACGGCTGGCCCGGCCTGCTGCTGGGGGATATCTCGCAAGCCCGCGGCGGACCCATGAAGAACGGCCACGCCTCCCATCAGGTGGGGTTGGATGCCGATATCTATCTGACCCCGATGCCCAACCATCCTCTCAGCGCAGAAGAGCGCGAGACTTACCCAACGCCGTCGCTTTTGAAAAAAGACAGCCTGTTTGTCGACCAGAGCCGTTGGACGCCTGCCCACAGCAATCTGATCATGCGCGCTGCCAGCTATCAGCAGGTGGAGCGTATTTTTGTGCATCCCGGCATCAAGAAACAACTGTGCGAAACGTGGAAAGGAGACCGCGCGCTACTCGGCAAGGTGCGCCCCATGTACGGCCACAACTATCATTTCCATATCCGCATCAAATGCCCTGCCGATGCGGTGAACTGCAAGCCGCAGGCCCCGACGGCACCGGGGGACGGCTGTGACAAGTCGCTCGCATGGTGGTTTACCGATGAGCCCTGGGCGAAACCAACGACCAAACCGACAAAGCCAGCCCCACCACCGCGCCTGGCAACGCTTGCCGACCTGCCCAAAAGCTGCACCGCGGTGCTGAACGCGCCGGCTGCGGCCTCGCTTCAAGCGGCAACTTACCAAGGCGGACCCGCCATGCCGGGCACAATAGCGGCGGACCCGCCGATTGGCGCGCCATCGGCACTTGGCTTCGTGCCCGTGCCCAAAGCGCGGCCTGCACCGTGAGCGGAGGCTTTTCAAGACCGGGTGGCTAGGCTATAGAGCCTTCAATCGATTAACTTTATCGTCGGAGCTGCCATGTCGAACGGCCAGTGCATTGCGCTTATCGCGCATGACCAGAAAAAGGACGACATGGCTGATTTTGCGCGTGTGCATGAAGCCGTGCTGTCGCAGTTCGAGATTGTAGCGACCGGCACCACCGGCGGGCGGGTGCAGGACGCCTGCCCGAGCCTCAACGTCGTACGGCTGAAAAGCGGCCCTCTGGGAGGCGACCAGCAGATCGGGGCGCTGATTGCAACCGGCAATGTCCAATTGCTGATCTTCTTCGTCGACCCGCTGACGGCCATGCCGCATGATGTGGACGTGAAAGCCCTGATGCGCCTTGCCACCGTTTATGATGTGCCAATGGCGCTGAACCGTGCCACGGCCGAGCAATTGGCCCTGTTCCAACCAGCTTCCCTTTGATTCCCGCCCAACCGGACTGTGCCCTCCATGCTGCATATTGAAGACGCCCTGCATTTTCCCATCCTCATCGGCGATATCGGCGGCACCAATGCCCGTTTCGGGCTGCTGAGCGAGGCACACAGCCAGCCCGTACATTTCCCGATTTTGCAGACCGGTGATTTCCCGACCATTGAGGCCGCAATCGAGGTGACCCTGCGTGGCGCGGGGCTGGCGTCGCCGCGCTCGGCCATTCTCGCCATTGCCGGTCCGGTGCAGGGAGACGAAATTCCGCTGACCAATGCAGGCTGGGTCATCCGCCCGCGCGATATGCTGGCCGCTCTTGGGCTCACCGATATTATCGTCGTCAATGATTTCGAGGCACAAGCGCTGGCCGTTGCCGCATCGACAGAACAGGACCGCGAGCAGATCGGGCGCGGCGACATGCTGCCTGCTGCCTCCCGTGTCGTGCTTGGCCCGGGCACAGGGTTGGGCGTGGCCGGTCTGCTCCATGCCCGCGATACGTGGTTTCCCATCCCCGGCGAAGGCGGCCATGTGGATGTTGGCCCACGGTCCGAGCGCGATTACCAGATCTGGCCGCATCTCGATCCGATTGAGGGACGCATTTCCGCCGAGCAGATTCTCTGTGGTCGCGGCATTCTCAACATCTACCGCGCCATTTGCACCACCGATGGCGTCGAACCTACCCTGACAACCCCTGCCGATGTGACCACCGCCGCATTGGCCGGACGGGACATTGCGGCACAGGAAACCGTGGCCCTGTTTGCCACCTATCTCGGTCGCGTCGCGGGCGATTTCGCGCTGACATTCATGGCGCGTGGCGGCGTGTTTCTGGCAGGCGGCATTTCGCAGAAAATACTGCCTGCGCTGAAATTGCCAGCCTTTCGCGGTGCGTTTGAAGACAAGGCCCCCCACTCCCGTCTGCTCGCAACGGTGCCTACATATGTTGTCACTCATCCTGCCGCCGCTCTCTGGGGCCTGGCGGCCTATGCGCGCAACCAGCATGATTTCGGCCTCAGCACGGATGGCAGGCGCTGGCGCTAAGCAAAAAAGTCAGAGCAACCTTTGCGCGTCCTGTCGGACGCACGGCGCTCTGGTCAAAGCGGACTGAAAAGACTATAGAACCCGCAATTCAGCGCGGTTAGGGACCCAGATTTTTGACAGCAAGTGACAAGACCGCCCGCGGCATGGACACCGAGACGATTACCGGCGTCCTGAAACGCGTGATTGCGGAAAATGGCCGTGCGCATGTGCGTGGCTACGCCTTCGCCATTTTCTGTCTTCTGGTGGTGGCTGCAACAACCGCGTTTACCGCATGGATCATGGAATCTGTGGTCAACGAGGCCTTTGCCAACAAGCGGGCCGATGTGGTGCTGGTGATCTGCGGCTCCATCTTCGCCGCCTTCGTGTTGCGCGGGTTTGCTACCTACGGGCAGGCGGTCAGCCTCTCCAAGATCGGCAACAATATCGTCGCCACCTATCAGCGCCGCCTGTATTCGCACCTGATGGCGCTCAGCGTCGGTTATTTCAGCGAGTCGCGCTCTGCCCATTTGTCGGCGCAGGTCAGCCAGAACGTCAGCGGCATTCGCGACGTGCTGAACATGACCGTCACCTCCATCGCCCGCGATCTTCTGACCCTCATTGCCCTTATCGGCGTCATGATCAGCAAGGACGCGCTGCTGACATTGATTGTTTTCGTCATCGCGCCGCCGCTGCTCCTTGGCTTGCGCTATGTGTCGAAGCGTCTGCGCAGCGCCACCCGTGAATCGGTGGAAATCAACAGCCATGTGCTGGGCGCGATGCAGGAAACCATTCAGGGCATTTCCATCGTCAAGGCTTTTACCATGGAAGCGCAGTTGCGCGGCAAGGTCGATGCCATCATTGACTGGGCGGAAAACCGCGCCAACCGCATAGCCCGCCTGAGTGAGCGCACCGCCCCCATGACCGAGACCTTTGCGGGTCTCGCTATTTCCAGCGTGCTGGCCTATGCGGCGTTCCGCTCCATTTATAGTGGCGTGCAGCCGGGTGCCTTTTTTGCCTTCGTGACGGCGCTGCTGATGGCGTATGATCCGGCCCGCCGCCTCGCCCGTTTGCAGGTCTCGCTGGAGCGTGCTGTTGTCAATGCCCGCATGATCTATGAAATTCTGGATACCGTTCCCCATCAGCGCGACAAGCCCGGCGCGGGAGAATTGCAGATTACCGATGCGACCATCGAGTTTCGCGGTGTGTCTTTCGGCTACGGTGAAACAAGCGACATTCTCAAATCCGTCAGCTTTACCGCCGAGGGTGGCAAGACCACGGCGCTGGTTGGCCCCTCCGGCGCTGGTAAGTCGACGGTCATCAGCTTAATTCCGCGCTTTTACGATCCGCACTTCGGCAGCATTCTGGTCGATGGGCAGGATATTGCCGATATCACCAAGCAGTCGCTGCGTGCAGGTCTGGCTTACGTATCGCAGCAGCCGTACCTGTTTGAAGGCACCATTCGCGACAATATCCGCTATGGGCGGCCTGATGCCACGGATATCGACGTGGAAAACGCCGCACGCCTTGCCCATGCGCATGATTTCATTCTGAATCAGCCCAAGGGTTACGATACGCCGGTTGGCGAAAATGGCGTAACGCTGTCCGGTGGCCAGCGTCAGCGGCTGTCAATTGCACGCGCTCTCGTGCGCAATGCGCCCATTCTTCTGCTGGATGAAGCCACATCAGCCCTCGACACCGAGTCGGAAGCCGCCGTACAACAGGCTCTGGACGAGGCGATGCGCGGGCGCACGGTCGTGGTCATCGCGCATCGTCTGTCCACCATCGTTCGCGCCGACAAGATCGTCGTCATGCGGGAGGGGCAGGTTGTGGAAGAAGGCACCCATGAGGCGCTTGCGGACCGCGAAGATGGCCTTTACGCGCGCCTGCACAATCTACAGGGTAGCCGCATTAAGGCGGGCTCCCGGCCTATCGAATAAAAGGACCAAGCATGAGCAATGCGGATATGAAACTGGTTGTGGTGGGTGCCGGTGGCCGCATGGGCCAGACCCTGATCCGCGTTATCCAGGCCATGGACGGCGTGACACTGTCCGCTGCGCTGGAGCGCACCGGCTCCCCCTTGATCGGCAAGGACGCCGGTGAACTTGCGGGCGTCGGTCCTCTGTCCATTCCGGTGACGGATCAGCCACTGGAAGCCTTCGTCCATGCCGATGGCGTTATTGATTTTACCGCCCCCGCCGCCACTGTCGAATTTGCTGCACTAGCCGCACAGGCCCGCATCGTCCACATCGTCGGCACCACCGGTTGCTCAGGCGAAGACGATGCCAGCATCAAGGCGGCTGCCCGCCATGCCCGTATCGTCAAATCCGGCAATATGTCTCTCGGCGTCAATCTTCTGGCCGTGCTAGTGGAGCAGGCGGCCCGTGCGCTGGAAGCGGCAGACTGGGATATCGAAATTCTGGAGATGCATCATAAGCACAAGGTCGACGCCCCTTCCGGCACCGCGCTGCTTCTGGGCGAGGCAGCAGCCAAGGGCCGCGCCATTGACCTTATGCCGAATGCAGTCAAGGTGCGCGACGGCCACACCGGCGCGCGCGTGAGCGGTAGCATCGGCTTTGCTACCCTGCGGGGTGGCTCCGTGGTGGGTGATCACAGCGTGCTTCTGGCTGGTGAAGGCGAGCAGATCGAACTGCGCCACACCGCCCTTGACCGCACTATTTTTGCCCGTGGCGCTGTGAAAGCAGCCCTTTGGGCGCACGGCCAGAAGCCGGGACTGTATTCCATGCTCGACGTTCTCGGCCTATCTTCAACTTAACCGTCTTGAACAGCAAATATTGGAGGGAATATCATGAGCGGAACTCTTGTGCTTGTGCGCCACGGCCAGAGCGAATGGAACCTGAAAAACCTGTTTACCGGCTGGAAAGATCCGGACCTGACGGAACTGGGGCATGAAGAAGCCAATGCAGGCGGCAAGGCTTTGGCTGATACCGGCATTCAGTTCGATGTTGCCTTCACGTCCACCCTGCAACGGGCGCAGAAAACCTGCCAGATCATCCTCAACAATATCGGCCAGCCCGGTCTCGAGACCATTCGTGATGAAGCGCTGAACGAGCGCGATTATGGTGACCTCGCCGGTCTGAACAAGGACGACGCCCGCGCCAAATGGGGCGAAGAGCAGGTTCACATCTGGCGCCGCTCCTACGATGTTCCCCCTCCGGGTGGCGAGAGCCTGAAAGACACCGGCGCGCGGGTCTGGCCTTACTACATGAACGAAATTCTGCCTCGCGTTCTGCGCGGCGAAAAGGTGCTGGTCGCTGCCCATGGAAATTCTCTGCGCTCGCTGCTGATGGTTCTGGACCGTCTGGACCGCGACAAGATCCTGTCGGTCAACCTCGCAACCGGCGTTCCCATTGTCTACACGCTCAATGCCGACTCCACCGTTGCGTCGAAAGAAGTCCTCGGCGATATGTCCGGAGCGCATTAGAGCGCTGTCAGGCGCTCTAACCTCATCTTTTTACCTTTGCCAGCGCCGCCGTCAGCGCGCTGGCAAAGCTTTCCCGATCATCGCGATTGAGAAAAGAGCCCACATCGGTCTGGCGTCCCTGCCCGCTGACCGACATGGAAACGATGCCGATGTCCTGATGGCGCGCCACGCGAAAACGCGCCCAGAACGGGTTGAAGCGGTGCTCCGTCATATGGCCGGATGGCGTGAATTTGCGCACGGACAGGCAGGTGTGCGACACGCTGACCTCTTCGCGCGCATGGGCGGCGCGATAATTCAGTCCGAAAGCAACAAACAACCCCAAAAAGTCGAGGCCAAAGAACAGGAAAACCGGCCAGGCGCCGATGATGAGAAACACAAAGCCGTGGACAATGCTCATCAGACCGAAGATCAGAAGCAGCACCTTGAACCCCTTCAGACCCAAAGACCGGTGCGGGGTGAGTTCTGCTGCAAAAATAGGAGCGTCGTTGCCTGCCATCACAATTTGCCTTCTGTCAGGTCTGCGCACTATAGATGCCCTATGAAAAACGTGAAGCCTAAAATCAGCGCCAGCACTTCAAAAGCGACAAAACCCGGTTCTGCGCGCCGCAAGCCAAGGCCGAAAACCGCCTATACCCGTGCTGAAATTGAGGAGATCTTTCGCCGGTTTGCCATCCAGAGGCCGGAACCGAAGGGCGAACTGGAGTATGTCAATCCGTTCACCCTCGTGGTTGCGGTGGCGCTTTCTGCACAGGCGACGGACGCAGGCGTGAACAAGGCGACGCGCGCGCTGTTTGCCGTTGCCGATACACCGCAGAAGATGCTGGCGCTGGGTGAAGATACGGTGCGCGAGTACATCAAGACCATCGGCCTTTATCGCAACAAGGCAAAAAATGTCATCGCCCTGTCACAAATGCTGATCGACAATTTTGGCGGCGACGTTCCGCAGACACGCGACGAACTGATCACGCTTCCCGGAGTGGGTCGCAAAACCGCCAATGTTGTAATGTCCATGGCCTTTGGCGAAGCGACGATGGCGGTGGATACCCACGTTTTTCGCATTGCCAACCGGCTCTGTCTTGCGCCGGGGAAAACCCCGGACGAGGTGGAAGACCATTTGATGCGGATTATTCCGCAAGCCTTCCTGTACCATGCCCACCACTGGCTTATTCTGCATGGCCGTTACACCTGCAAGGCCCGCAGGCCGGAATGCGAGCGCTGCATCATCGCCGATATCTGCAAGGCCGCAGAAAAAACCAACAGCATACCGGCAGAACTGGTCGAGCTTCCGGCTCAGCTTGCAGAGAATGAAACATCCTTCCTCGAGAGCAGCTTGTGAAGATGCACCATCAGCCCCGCCGCAAACAGCGGCGTCAACAGGTTGAGAACTGGCACCGCCAGAAACGCAGCGATCACCAGCCCGGCGATAAACACGGTTGAGGCATGTTTTGCGCGAAAATCCCGCGCCTGGCTCGGCGCGCGAAACCGCATGGCCGCAAATTCAAAGAACTCCCGCCCGAGCAGATAGCCGTTCACCACGAAAAACGCGATGAAGTTGATGCCCGGCACCAGAAGCAGCAGAAGTGCGATGATATTGCCCAGAATGACCACGCCGAGAAACTTGATCGATCCCGACAACGCTTCGCCAAACGGCAAGGCTTTGCCCTTGGGCTCAGCCGCATAATCGCGCGTTTCCACCACTTCGGCCACATCGTCCAGAAAGAACCCGGCGATAATCGCCGTGGTCGGCGCAATCAACAGGCCAAGCGTCAACGCCAGACCAATACTGGCGAGGATGCCGAACACCAGCCCGCTCCAGTCTGCCCAATCGGGCGCAGTCGGCAACAGACCATCAAGCCACGGCCACGCTAGCCAGACGAACAAGGCTCTTAAGCCAAACCACAGGCCAACGAGCACCACCAAAGTCAGGCCAATAACCTTCCAGAAAACGGAGCGGGTTTCCGGTGCAAAGAGATTGAGAAAAGCCAGTCTGGCAGCCGTAAAAATCATTTGTAAATCCCGTCGAGCAGCACGTCACGGGCATTCTTTAACGCACTTTTCGTCCTTCCGTCAGAAAATATGCAAATGCCAGCACCGGCAGCGCCAGTCCCGCCCATGCTGTTGCGGGCCAGCCGCCATGGGCAAAAATCCAGCCGCCAAGCGCCGACCCTATGGCACCCCCGATGAAGAATGTTGCCATGAACAGCCCATTCAACCGGCTGCGCAGGTCAGCCCCAAGCGCATAGATGGCACGCTGGCCCAGCACGAGATTCATACTTACCCCGAAATCCAGCAAAATGGCTGCGACAGTCAACAGCACCAGCGACAAGGTGGAGCCTTCCGCGCCAATGTGCGTGATGATAAAGGCGAGCGCAACGGCCGCCATTGCGCCTGCTGTTGCGGGCTTGCTCAGGCCACGGTCGGCGAGCCTTCCGGCAATGGGGGCAGCAATGGCACCCGCCACGCCCGCCAGGGCAAACAAGGCAATGCCGTTTTGCGACAGGCCAAAGGCCGGGCCACCCAAAAACAGCGGCGTCGTTGTCCAGAACAGGCTGAACGCCGAAAACAGACAGGCCTGATAGAGCGCACGGCGGCGAAGCACGGGCGTATTCAACGCGAGATGGCCCATGGATGCCAGCAGCGCGCCATAGCTGGTTTTGCCGGCCGGCACGCGTTGCGGCAACACGCGCGCCAGCACCACGGCCAGCACAACCATAACGGCGGCTGATAGGAAAAAGACCGTGTGCCAGTTACTGTATTGCGCGATGAAGCTTGCGACCGGCCGCGCCATCATAATGCCGACCATCAACCCACTGACGACATTGCCCACCACTTGGCCGCGCATCGCCTCCGGCGCCATATGCGCCGACAGCGGTACGATGATCTGCACCGCCACCGAGCCGAGACCAATGAACAAGGCAGCCAGCAAAAACAGCGTGGAGGTGGATGCAAGCCCCGCGGCCAGCAGCGCAAGGACCACAAGACCGACCATAGACACAATCAGCCGCCGGTTTTCAAAGAGATCGCCAAGCGGCACCACCAGCAGAAGCCCGAGACCATATCCGATCTGTGTCAATGTCACGATCAACCCTGCCGACCCCGGCGACATGCCGAGCGCAACGCTGATCGGCCCGACAAGGGGTTGCGCGTAGTAGAGATTGGCCACGATCAGGCCGCAGGCGGCGGCCAGAAAAAACGTCATGGATCGCGAAATCGCGTCCGCTGCGTGAACGGGTGCCGCATTGTTGGAAGCTGTCATGGGAGAATACTCTGTGCCGGTGATTGCGATCTTCTATCGCACCCGCACCGACAACGACAGCGCAACTTTCAACGATGCAGTCACACTTGCGTCACTTGAACGCTTCACCGGGATAGGCGCCCCAGACTTCACCTTGCGAAATCCAGCCTTCCGCACCACCCGCATTGGCATGGCACCAGTCGCCATTGCATTCACCCATGCGGATCACCACGCCGGGTTGAAGGCGCGCCACCACAGCCGCATTGACCTGTGGCTCACGGCGCATGTTGACATACACGCTGTCGCCCTTGCCGCGCATCCAGGGTGCGGTCACCGCCGTGCGTTCGCCCGAAAGAAGCGCCTGATTGACCCAGCCTTCCGTGCCATCGGCATCGCGGATACGCCGCCAGTTGTCGTATTCCTGAATGATTTCCACCGGCAGACCGGATTTGAGGTAGCGCCATGCCACGGCGTAATCCACCGAGGGGCCGATGCGCAGATTGACGCTTTTGGATTTCAGGCTGACGAACCGTGGAAGCGGCAGGCCGCTGGGGCCTTTGGCGGCTTGTGCAGCCGCACTCGACGCAACGGCACCAAACGTTGCGAGGCTGACGAAAATGGCAATGCAGAGCCTTGAAACACTGTGAGGCATGGCGATCCGTTTCCGACACAACTTTTCGGCAAGTCCTTTGCCGAGAGCAAATCTCACGCGGCCACTGAGCGAAAAGCCAGCAAGTTTGGTTGTCTTCCTGCCCGGGTCTGGTAGAAAATGCCCTTGAAATCGTATTTATCAGCCAACTTGGTTAAAGTTCCGTCAACGAGAGTTCTCGAAAGCGTCGTCCATGTCGTCAACGTCCGCGAAGAAAAAGCCGAAGGTCTATATCACCCGCAAACTGCCGGATCTGGTGGAAACGCGGATGCGGGAACTGTTCGACGCCGAGCTGAATATCGATGATGTGCCGCGCACGCGCGAAGACCTGATCCGCGCCCTGCAAACGGCGGATGTTCTCGTGCCGACCCTCACCGACCGGATTGATGACAGCCTGATCGCCGAGGCCGGTCCGCAACTCAAGCTGATTGCCAGCTTTTCCAACGGCGTCGATCACATCGATGTGGAAGCGGCCGCCCGGCGCGGCATCACCGTTACCAACACGCCCAATGTGCTGACCGACGACACGGCTGATATGACAATGGCGCTGATACTGGCCGTGCCCCGCCGCCTGACCGAAGGTGCTGCTATTCTGGCTGACAAGCGCGCCGAATGGGCGGGCTGGTCGCCCACATGGATGCTGGGACGGCGCATATCCGGCAAGCGCATCGGCATTGTCGGCATGGGCCGGATTGGCACGGCGGTCGCACGGCGCGCCAAGGCTTTCGGCCTGTCCATTCATTACCACAATCGAAACCGGGTTGACCATCACACCGAAGAGCAGCTGGAAGCCACCTATTGGGATAGTCTCGACCAGATGCTGGCGCGGGTGGATATCGTTTCCATCCATTGCCCCTCCACGCCCGCGACCTACCACCTGATTTCCGCACGGCGGCTGGAACTGATGCGTCCGACAAGCACCATTATCAACACCGCGCGCGGTGATATCGTGGACGAGGCCGCGCTGATCAAATGCCTGCGCGAAGGGCGCATTGCCGGGGCGGGGCTCGATGTGTTTCAGAATGAGCCCGCCATCAACCCCAAGCTTGTGAAGCTGGCCGAACAGGGCAAAGCCGTGCTTCTGCCCCATATGAGTTCGGCAACGCTCGAAGGGCGCATCGACATGGGGGACAAGGTCGTTATCAATATCCGCACCTTCTTCGACGGCCACCGCCCACCGGACCGTGTTCTGCCGGGACGGCTTTAGAGCATATTCCGACCGGAGTGAAACGAGGATCGAAAAGAATATGCTTCAACATAAGAATATTAGAGCGCCGATCTGATACAATCAGGTCGGAAAACGCTCTAATTCAAGGGGTTACACCTATGACCACTGCCACAATCAAGCTTGATGAAAGCTGGAAACAGGCGCTCGCAAACGAGTTTACCAGCCCTTACATGGCCGTTCTCAAAACCTTTCTCAAGCAGGAGAAGGATGCGGGGAAAACGATTTTCCCCAAGGGGTCAGAGTATTTTAGGGCGTTGGATCTGACCCCGCTCGACAATGTGAAGGTCGTCATTCTTGGACAGGACCCATACCACGGCGTCGGCCAAGCCCATGGCCTCAGCTTCAGCGTGCGCCCCGGCGTTGCCATTCCGCCATCGCTCAAGAATATCTACAAGGAACTGGAAAGCGATCTTGGTATTGCGCCAGCGCGCCATGGCTTTCTGGAAAGCTGGGCACAGCAAGGCGTGCTGCTTTTGAACAGCGTGCTGACCGTGGAGCGGGCGCAGGCCGCATCCCATCAGGGCAAGGGGTGGGAAAAGTTTACCGATGCTGTGGTGCGGGCCATCAATGCCGGGCCACACCCGGTCGTATTTATGCTGTGGGGTTCCTACGCGCAGAAAAAAGCTGCCTTTGTCGACACCACCCGCCATCTGGTGCTGAAATCGGCGCATCCGTCGCCCTTGTCAGCGCATAACGGCTTTTTTGGCAATCATCATTTTTCCAAGGCCAATACGTTTTTGCAGGACAATGGTTTAACGCCGATCGATTGGGCGCTGCCAGACAATCCTGTCTCTGCCGATTGAACCAATCCTCGTTCCAGCCGTTCTTTATCCAAACCGCATGATTGAAGGTAAAAGAACGATGGAAAACGAGCGCACCAACAAGCCAGTTCCGAATAAGATCGCCCCGACGAGCGACACCAATCGACAGGAAGATTATCGCGATTATGAAGAGCGCGATATTGAAGATGGCTGGCCCTATGCCGATGAGCCGGGCGCCGTTTCCAAGCCTGCGGAAAATCGCGCCTATGGCGAAACCGGCACGAATTTCGATGGCGACACCAATCCGGGATACGAAACCTTGACCGAATCTGAATCCCAGAAGCACGAGCACAAGCTCGAAGTATACCCTGATGGAGACGAGGCGCAGATTACTGATGATTCCGCCTTGGAGGAAGCCGTCAACGATGCGATCGAAAACGATGAGGCGCTGGATGCAACCGGCATCGATATTCGCGCAGCAAACGGTGTTGTGTTTCTTCAAGGGTTTGTGGGCGACGCACGCGAGCGCCAGCGCGCTGTCGAAATTGCAGGCAGCATTGCGGGTGTGAAAAAAGTGAAGAGTCAGTTGACCTTGAACGGTGTGGACGCCAACATCCCCGCCGACTACGACGAATAACAATCGGCCCCATGCACCCGGAAGACGGTGCCATAAAATTAAGGCTTCCATGGCGCAGGCATCTTCTTCAAACGACACAGACCGGCAATCGAACAGCTATCTGATCGGCATTGGGCGCGGCATTGGCGGCGCCCTTTTGTTTGCCATCCCCATGCTGATGACCATGGAAATGTGGTCGCTTGGCATGTTTATGGACCGCACACGCCTGTTCATTCTCTTGATCGTCACGCTGCCCTTGCTAGTGGTTTTGGCTCACCGCATTGGATTTGAGCGTACACTGTCCTGGTCGGATGCGCTGCGCGACGCCTGCCTCGCCTATGGTATCGGCATCTTTTCCAGCGTCATCATTCTGACCGTTTTCAACCAGCTATCGCCTGATATGTCGCTTGATGAAATCGTCGGCAAAATCGCTCTGCAATCGGTATCGGCGGGCATGGGTGCCCTGCTCGGTCGCAGCCAGTTGGGAAACGATAGTCTCGAAGACGATGATGACGACGACAGCCCAACCGGCGATGTCGGCTATCTGGATGAACTGTTTCTCATGGCCATCGGTGCTTTGTTTTTAAGCCTCAACATCGCACCGACGGACGAGATGATCGTGATTGCCTACAAGATGACCGGCTGGCACGCGTTGGCGCTGGTTGTCGTGTCTGTGCTTGCCATGCATGGGTTCGTCTATGCGGTCTGCTTCAAGGGCTCCCACATGCTCTCGCCGGACATGCCATGGTGGCACGCATTCTTCCGGTTTACGATGGTCGGCTATGTGCTGGCACTGTTGATCAGCTTTTACACGCTCTGGACGTTTGAGCGCGTGGATGGCGTATCCTACACCCAGGTTCTCTACACCGTCATCGTTCTGGGCTTGCCCGCCTCCATTGGGGCCGCAGCAGCCCGACTGATTTTGTAAGGCAGAATTCCCATGGCAAAATCGTCTCCCAACCCGGAAAGTTCGCAGGAAACCGCGCTGATCGAATGGATTTTTGGCATCATTTCCGCCTGTCTGGTGTTGGCGATGATTGGCTGGGTCTGTTGGCAGGCATTGAGCAGCACCGGAGGCAAGCCGCTTCTCAGCATTGAAATTATCAACCAGACACAGCAGGGTCCGTCTTTTGAGGTGGAATTTCTGATAAAAAACGACGGCCCGATGGCAGCAGCCGGGGTAACGGTTCAGGGTGAATTGATGGCAAACGGGCAGTCTTTGGAAAACCGCGAGGTGGTTTTTGATTATGTTCCGGCCCATTCCGAGATGGATGGCGTGCTTTTGTTCAAAAATGACCCGAAAACCAGTGAAATGGACATTCGCGCTTCGGGCTATACTGACCCTTAAAACCCTCGAGGCACAGGGAACAAAAGCCGGAAGCAGTCATTCTCTCACAAAAAGGGAGAACGGCAATGTTGATCCGTATCGGCTACGAAATTGGCATATCCTGCTTTCAGGCAACGCCCATCACCACCTGCCTTTCGGTAGAGGATGCGCGTCGCGATGAAATTGTCGAGGAAACCGGTCCCCGGACATTTCCCGATGTTCCTCTGGAAAGCTACAAGGACCCGTTCGGCAACAACTGCCTGCGTCTGGTAGCGCCTGCGGGCGGTGTAACGCTCGCCTATGATGCAATCATGCGCAACAGCGGCGAGCCGGACCCGGTTGCCTGGGACGCCATTGAGCATCCTGTAGAAGACCTGCCGCCGGAATGCCTGCCGTTTCTAACCGGAAGCCGCTACTGCGAGACGGACCAACTCGGTGATATTGCATGGCGCCTGTTTGGCAACGTTCCAAAGGGCTGGGAGCGAGTTCAGGCCATTTGCGACTACGTGAACAACCGCATTTCCTTCAGCTACGGCTATGCGCGCAACACACGCACGGCATTGGAAGCGCATGAAGAGCGTGTTGGCGTCTGCCGTGACTTCGCGCATCTGGCTGTTGCCTTTTGCCGGTGCATGAACATTCCTGCCCGTTACGTCAATGGCTATATGGGCGATATTGGCGTACCCGCCGATCCAGCACCCATGGACTTCAACGCATGGCTGGAGGTCTATCTTGGTGGGCGCTGGCACACATTCGATGCCCGCCACAATACACGGCGCATCGGGCGCATTGTGGTGGCTCGCGGCAAGGATGCCAATGACATTCCCATGCTATCTACATTCGGCCCGCATCAGTTGACCACGTTCAAGGTATGGACCTACGAGGAAACCAGCAGTGAGGTGACGGAAACGGCGCCGCAAAATCAGGTTTCGCTGATCAATCCATGGTTCAGTGAGGATTGGGCCCGCCACGTGCAGGAACGTTCCTCGCCGCAGATGTAAGGGTCTGGCAGGCAATAGCATCCTCCCGAAACCCTTCGAACAGCCGGGACAGCATGTCTTTTCCGGCGCACACCAGATCAAAATTCTGTCCGAAAAGAAGCCAATCGGAAACCAGTCCCTTCATGGCCCAACAGATCGTGCGGGCAGCGGCGTCGGGTGTCCAGTTGCGGCGCAGATATCCGCGCTTCTGTGCATCCTGAAACAGAGCGGTAAAGGCAACCATGCGCTCTTTTTCGGCTTCCTTTTGCTTGTTGAGAACGGCGACAAGCTCACCCCGGTAATCACATCGCAAAAGAATGGTGTAGATGCGCTGGCGCTGCTGGTCGGATGAAATATCCGTCAGCCAATCAATCCCGGCCGATTCCAGACGGTCCATAGTTTGCTGTATACCTTCATCCAGCCCATGGGCCAGCATGTCTTCCTGCGGCAGATTGACGGTTTCATAAAGCGCCAGAAACAACGCAACCTTGTTGGCAAAATGCCAGTAGATCGCGCCCCGGGTTACGCCCGCTTCACGCGCAACGTCTTCCAGTGTGGTGTCGGATACGCCTTTCAGGAAGAAGATGTGCTCAGCCGCATCAATGATGCGCTGGCGGGTTTCCTGTGCCTCGGCCTTGGTTCTTCGCACCATTGGCCCTCCTCGCTCGAGTCTGTCGGGTTCATTCTGAACCAGACAGACTCTCGATTCGTTTGTTGTGGTTTGTCTTTTCGGGAAAACCGGATTCCACTTTTCCCTGACAAACTTTAAGCGCAAGCTGTGCCGGAGCCTCTCTAAAGAGGCTCCGGCTTTGTCTGAACCGGTCAGTGCGCCACAGGCGGCACCGTCGTGGGCGTATCGGCGTTGATTGCGTCCGGCTTATCCTTTGACTTGCGCGTAAACAGTCCCGTAATGAACACGAAGAAGATCGGCACCATGAAGATCGCCAGAACCGTCGCCGAGATCATTCCACCCATGACGCCCGTACCGATAGCCCGCTGGCTGCCGGAGCTGGCACCGGATGCAATCACCAGCGGCACGACGCCAAGGGTAAAGGCAAGCGATGTCATCAGGATCGGACGGAAGCGCAGATGCGCTGCCTCAATGGTTGCTTCCAGCAAGGATTTGCCCTCCGCGTGCAGATCCTTGGCAAACTCGATGATCAGAATCGCGTTTTTCGCCGAAAGCCCGATGATGGTGATGAGGCCGACCTTGAAGTACACATCGTTGGACATATCCCGCAGCAGCACCGCAACAACCGAGCCGATAACACCAAGCGGCACCACCAGCATCACAGCCACCGGAATGGACCAACTTTCGTAGAGTGCAGCCAGGCACAGGAACACCAGCAGGCAGGACAGCGCAATCAGGATCGGCATCTGACTGCCGGACTGGATTTCCTGCAGGGACTGGCCGGTCCACTCATAGCCAAAGCCGGGCGGCAACTGGCTCATCAGGTTCTGCATTTCTGCAATTGCATCCCCGGAGGAGTAGCCGGGCTTGGTCTCACCGCTGATACGAATGGCCGGGTAGCCATTATAGCCCACCGTTTGCGATGGCCCCACCGACCACTCGATGGTGGAGAAGGCTGACAACGGCACCATGCCGCCATTGCTGTTGCGAACGTTGAGGTTCAATAGATCCGACGTTTGCATACGCTGGTTTTGATCTGCCTGCACCGTAACGCGCTGCATACGGCCTGCATTGGGGAAGTCGTTGACGTAGGTTGACCCCAGATTGGTGGAGATCGTCGAGTTGATATCCGCGAACGTCACTCCGAACGTATTGGCCTTTTCTCGGTCGATCAGCAGATTAACCTGGGCTGCGTCCAGCATACCCTCGACACGCACACCGGCGAGGATAGGACTTTTGGCAGTCAGACCCAGCAACTGGTCACGCGCTGCCGCCAGAGCGGCGGTGCCTGCACCGGCCCGGTCTTGCAAGCGGAAGGTAAAGCCGCTTGTGGTGCCAAGGCCCTGAATGGGTGGCGGTGACAGGGCGAAGCTGATTGCATCCTTGATCTGGCTCATGGCGATGGTCGCACGCATGGCGATGGCGGAGGCGACATTATCGGCATCGCGCTCGCTCCAGTCATTCAGCGTAACGAAGGCGAGACCCGCATTTTGTCCGGCACCCGAGAACGAGAAGCCATTGATGGCGATAATGGTTTTGACGCCACTTTCCTTCTTGAAGATTTCCTCAGCCTGCTGAATGACCTCATTGGTACGGTTGGCGGTGGCTTCCGATGGCAACTGAATGCTGACGATCACAAAGCCCTGATCTTCGTCCGGGAGGAACGAGGTGGGCAACTGCATGAACAGATAAACAAGTCCACCCAGCAGCACCACATAGACCAGCATGAACCGGCCCGCACGCCGGATCAACCAGCCCACGCCCCCGCTATAGGTATGGGATGCGCTGTCAAAACCCCGGTTGAACCAGCCGAAGAAGCCCTTTTTCGTGCCGTGGTGGCCCTTGGGAACCTGCTTGAGGAAGCTGGCGCACAGAGCAGGTGTCAGCGACATGGCCAGCAAGGCCGAGAACATGATGGAGACCACCATGGTCAAGCTGAACTGACGATAGATTACGCCCACCGCACCGGGGAAGAACGCCATGGGAATAAACACGGCGCACAGAACCAGCGTAATGCCAATGATGGCACTGGTGATCTGGCTCATGGCCTTCTTGGTGGCTTCCTTGGGAGTCAGCCCTTCTTCGCTCATGATGCGCTCAACGTTTTCAACGACGATGATCGCATCATCCACGAGAATACCGATGGCAAGCACCATGCCGAACATGGTCAGCACGTTGATGGAGAACCCCATCATCAGCATCACCGCGCAGGTGCCAAGCAAGGCCACCGGCACAACCAGCGTGGGAATGATGGTGTAGCGAATATTCTGCAGGAACAGGAACATCACCAGGAACACCAGAGCGATGGCTTCCAGCAGGGTGTGCAGCACCTTTTCAATCGACACCGACACGAATGGCGATGTGTCATAGGGAACGGAGTATTCCACCCCTTCCGGGAACAGCGTTTTCAGCTCTTCCATCCGCGCCTTGACGGCGTTGGATGTCGCCAGTGCATTGCCGCTTGGGGCCAACTGCACACCGATGGCCGCAGACGCCTGACCATTGAGACGCGTGGATGTGCTGTAATCCTGCCCACCGACTTCCAGACGCGCAACATCACGCAAGCGAACGGACGAGCCATCCGGATTGGCGCGCAGAACGATGGAACCAAACTCTTCCGGTGTCGTCAACTGGCCCTTGACCAGAACTGAAGCACTGATCTGCTGGTTGACCGGGTTGGGCTTGGCACCAATGCTACCGGCGGCAATCTGCGCGTTTTGCGCACCGATGGCCGCTGTCACATCGGCTGCGGTCAGATTAAGACCCACCAGCTTGTCCGGGTCCAGCCAGACGCGCATGGAACGCTCGGTCGCAAACATCTGCGCACGGCCCACACCGGGCACACGCTGAATTTCGGACAGGACATTTCGGCTAAGGTAATCGCCCAGTGCAATCGCATCCATCTGTCCGTTTGTAGCGGTCAGTGAGACGATCATCAGGAAGCCCGAACCGGCTTCCTCGACCTGAATACCCTGCTGCGCCACGGAGGCAGGCAGACGCGCTTCAACGCGGCGCACACGGTTTTGAACATCCACGGCGGCATCGCCGGAATCCGTACCCGGTGCGAAGGTCACGTTGATTTCCACGGCACCGGCGGCGCTGGATGTGGATTCGAAATACAGCAGCCCTTCAATGCCGTTCAGCTCGTTTTCAATGAGCTGCGTCACGCTTTGATAGGTTTCTTCCGATGAGGCACCGGGATAGCTGGTGCTGACCGAAATCTGTGGCGGTGCCACCGCCGGGTACTGCGAAATGGGCAGCATGGGAATGGAAATGGCACCGGCAACCATGATCATGATGGCCACAACCCAGGCGAAAATCGGCCTGTCGATAAAGAAACTTGGCATCGATACGATCCTTACTTCTTATCTTCGGCAGCAGTGCCACTGGCAGTGCCAGCATCGGACGGCGCAGCCGCAGGCGCTTCCCCCGTGGCAGCCTTGTCGGCAGGAGGGGTAGAGCCGGCAGCAGGTGTTTCAGCAGCGGGGGCCGCACCCTCAGGCTTCCACTCTGTCGCTACGACCTTTGCGCCCTGACCGATCTTCTGGAAGCCTTCCACGACCACACGCTCGCCACTCTTCAAGCCGTTCTGGATCATCCAGCGGTCTTCGTAGACGCGGCCAGTCGTGACCGGACGCAGTTCCAGAGTATCGTCCGCCTTCACCACATACACATGCGAATTGCCCGAAGCATCGCGCTGTACGGCCTGTTGCGGAATGGCGATGGCGTTGTTTTCCACGCCCTGCTCAATCTGCACACGGACATACATGCCCGGCAGAAGATCATCATCAGGGTTGGGAAACTCGCCGCGCAGCGTTACCTGACCGGTGGTGGCATCAACAGCCGCTTCCGAAAACAGCAGACGGCCCGGATGGGCGTAAGGCTTGCCATCATCCATCAGCAGGCGGACGCGGGCTTCGCCGGGGGCAGTTTCCAGAGCACCGTCCTTCAACGCCTTGCGAAGCTTGATCAGATCCGTGGCCGATTGCGTGAAGTCGGCATAGACGGGATCGAGCTGCTGGATGGTCGCCAGATTTTCCGTACCGTTGGCACTGACGAGCGCACCCTCGGTAATCAACGCACGGCCGATACGACCGCTGATGGGGGCCGTTACGCTGGCATATTGCAGATTGAGCTTGGCGGTGTTGAGACCGGCCTGTGCAATGGCCACATCGGCGTCCGCCTGTGCAAGCGTTGCCACGGCGTTTTCCAGCGTCTGTCCAGAGGCAACATTGGCCTTGCGCAGTTGCTCCTGACGATCCGCTGTCTGGCGCGCCTGCATTTGTGTGGCCTGCGCCCGGCGAAGCGTGGCTTCGGCACTTGCCACCTGAACCTCAAACGGCGCAGGGTCGATGCGGTACAGCACATCACCTTCCTTCACCATGGACCCCTGCTCGAACACCCGCTCTACCACAATACCGGTTGCCCGTGAGCGCACCTCGGAAATGCGGGTTGCCGCAATACGGCCCGGCAGTTCATTCATAATTGGCAGGGGCTCTGCTACAGTGGTGACAATGCCGACCTGTGCCGGAGGCTGCGCTGGCGGTGCGGCGGCCTGCTCGGAATCCTTGTCCTGGCATGAGGCCAGCGCCAGTGCGGCAGCAATGGTGAAAGCAAGCGAAAAACGATGTGTTGGGCGCATAGGGTTTCCAATAAAAGCATGTCCAGGAAAAAGCGGAATCGCTTTTACGTCTGGACAATGCGTCAAACATAAACTTGCGGCGCTCGCCTGCCCTCGTGATACTCAAACGCTTGGGAGAACGTTTCAACAGTCACAGCCGGACCTGCAAACGCAATCCCGGCGTCGCATACGCGGCACCGGGATGAATTTACAAACATGACTGTATGTTAAGAGCGATCCGCTCGCATTGCAACATGGCACGTGACGAATTTAGCCCATAGAAATGATGAGGCCGATGACAAATGGATGAAACGCCGTCAATGCGCCTCGTCCCAGTTGTGTGCGGCGCGCGCATCTACCTTCAGCGGCACACGCATGGAAAGCGCCGGCATTGCGGCATTTTCCATGACCGATACGATGGTTGGAATGGTGCGCTCCACTTCGCTTGTCTCCACCTCGAAGATCAGTTCGTCATGCACCTGCAACAGCATCCGTGCGCCAAGATCCTGCTTCGTCAGCACATCTTCCATCTGAATCATGGCGCGGCGAATGATATCGGCTGCCGCGCCCTGAATCGGCGCATTGATGGCTGCACGCTCGTTGAACGCCCGAACCGACGGGTTGGAAGAGCGAATATCCGGGTAATGCGCCCGCCGCCCGAAAATGGTTTCCACATAGCCATGCTCGCGTGCAAAAGCCTTGGTGCTGTCCATATAGTCACGAATGCCGGGAAAACGCTCAAAATACCGCTTGATATACTCACCAGCCTCGGACCGCTCAATGGCAAGCTGGTTGGCCAGTCCAAACGCGGAAATGCCGTAGATAATGCCGAAATTAATGGCCTTGGCGCGGCGGCGGATTTCGCTCGCCATGCCTTCCACCGGTACGC
Source organism: Rhizobium sp. CFBP 8762 (assembly GCF_014841565.1). GTDB lineage: Bacteria > Pseudomonadota > Alphaproteobacteria > Rhizobiales > Rhizobiaceae > CFBP-8762. Next base: position 22,913 of record NZ_JACYUD010000005.1, on the reverse strand, counting down.
CGAACATTTCCGATGCGGTCATGGCGTGAATATCGATGCCATCGGCAAAGGCTTGCCGCAGTTGCGGAATATCGGCAACATGCGCGAGCACCCGCAGTTCGATCTGGCTATAATCCGCTGACACCAACATATGCCCCGGCGTGGAGATAAACGCCGTGCGGATTTTACGCCCTTCGGCATTGCGAACGGGAATGTTCTGCAAATTGGGTTCAGACGACGACAGCCGTCCCGTGGTGGTTGCCGCCAAGGCGTAGGACGTGTGCACACGCTTGGTCTGCGGGTGAATATATCCCGGCAAGGCATCCGTATAGGTGGATTTCAACTTGGTGAGCTGTCGCCAGTCCACGATCTTGCGCGGCAGCGGATAGCCTTGCTCTGCCAGTTCCTCCAACACCTGCGCCGAAGTAGACCACTGCCCGGTCTTGGTCTTGGAACCACCGGGAACACCCAGCCGCCCGAACAGAATATCACCAAGCTGCTTAGGTGAGCCGATATTGAAGCTTTCGCCCGCAAGCTCATAAATTTCATGTTCGAGGGCAGCAGCGCCCTGCGCCAATTCCCCCGACAGCCGCGACAAAATTTGCCGGTCCACGGTAATGCCGCGCTCTTCCATATGCGCCAGCACCGGCAGCAAAGGTCGCTCCAGCCGCTCATACACGCTCATCAGGCGATTGGCGACAAGGCGTGGTTTCAGCACATGCCAGAGCCGCAGGGACACATCCGCGTCTTCCGCTGCATAGGCCGTCGCCTTGTCGATGTCCACATGATCGAACGTAACGGCCCCTTTGCCGGTGCCCGCTACTTCCTTGTAGGTGATACATGTGTGGCCCAGCCAGCGCTCCGCCAGCGCATCCAGCCCGTGCTGGCCTGTTCCCGCGTCCAGCACGTAGGACATCAGCATCGTATCGTCGATGCTGCGCATTGTGACGCCGTAACGGCGCATCACCTGATAATCATATTTCAGGTTCTGGGCGACTTTCAGCACCGCATCGTCTTCTAGCAGTGCTTTCAGGCTGGCAAGCCCCTGCGCAAAGGGTATCTGGTTTGGCGCAAGCCCGCCGCCCAAGAGATCACCATGCCCATCCAGATGCGCAAGCGGCACATAGGCGGCGTGGGTTTCAACGCCGGATGGATCGCGGCGTGTATCGCTATAGGCAAGAGAAAACCCGACCAGCTCCGCCTGCATGGCATCCAGCGACGTGGTTTCCGTATCAAAAGCAACCACACCCGTTTCACGCGCTTTGGCAATGAAATCGGTGAGCGTGCCCAGATCGCGAATGGACAGATAGCGCGAACGATCGATCTTGTGGGTGGCGAACAGTTCGGCGCGCGACTGCGCCAGCTTGTGCGGCGTCATATCACCCGGGGTTGCCGGCTGAACGGAACCGGTGCTGACTTTTGGCTGCTGGGTCGTAACCATCTGGCCCGGATCAAGATCCGGCCCCCGTGCGGCTGGCCCCCATTCAACCGGAACATTGGCGGCATCGATCGCGGAGGCATCGCAGTCGCAGGCTTCCGCCACGCGCCGCGTCAGCGCGGTAAACTCCATGGCCTTGAGGAAGGCAATCAGCTTTGGGCCATCCTGCCGGTGCAGGTGAAGGTCTTCCAGCGGCACGTCGATGGGGGTATCGGTACGCAAGGTGACCAATGTTTTCGAAAGCCGCGCCTGTTCGGTATTGGCAATGATCGTTTCGCGGCGTTTGACCTGCTTGATTTCACCCGCGCGCGCTAGCAGGGTTTCCAGATCACCGAACTCTTCCAGAAGCTGCGCCGCCGTCTTCGGCCCGATGCCCGGAATGCCCGGTACGTTATCGGTGGAATCGCCGGTCATGGCCTGCAGGTCGATCATCTTTTCCGGCGGAACACCCCATTTCTCGATGACTTCGGGAATGGAAATCTGCTTGTCTTTCATGCTGTCATACATTGAGACATTGGCGGTCACGAGCTGCATCAAATCCTTGTCGGATGAAATGATGGTGACATCCGCCCCCGCCTTTTCCGCCATGCGGGCGTACGTGGCTATGATATCGTCGGCTTCAAATCCTTCCGTCTCGATGCAGGGCAGGTTGAACGCACGGGTGGCATGACGAATGAGCCCGAACTGCGGGATGAGATCATCCGGCGGTGCTGTGCGGTTGGCCTTGTAGGCATCGTATAGTTCGTTGCGGAAGGTCTTGGATGAATAATCGAAGATGACGGCAAAATGCGTGGGCGTCACGCCAACGGACGTATCACGGGCATTGGTCAACAACTTCCACAGCATGTTGCAGAAACCGGAGACGGCATTGACTGGCAGGCCATCCGATTTGCGGCTGAGCGCGGGAATGGCATGGAACGCCCGGAAAATGAAGCCCGAGCCATCGACGAGGAAGAGATGATCAACTTTTTTCATGGGGAGCATGGATAACGCAATTTGGCGCATATCGAAATTGGTTTTCGACGATAAGACAGAATTGTCACCGCCATCTTTGGGTGGCGGTTCGTTTAAGGGCAATGTTATAATACCAATAGATGCGCCGATATGCCCGCCCACTCCGGGTTTGCTTGTTCAATCAGGCTGATTTTCCACTGCCGTGGCCATTTCTTCATCGTCTTCTCGCGGGTAATGGCAGTTGTTAGAAGATCATGCTCTTCAAACCAGACCAATCGTTTCACACCGTGGCGCTGCGTAAACCCTGGAAGAAGTTCGTTTTGGTGTTCAATTATCGTCCCGGCAAGTCGCGGGTCACGCCAATGTAAAGCGTTCCGTTGCGTTTGGATGCGAGGATGTAGACGTAACCCTTCATATTAGAATTATCGAAATTGAATTGTGCTGAGTCAATATTGAAACTTGCATCTAATCCCTGCCACCGTCCTCTCCTCACCCCTGTGCTTGTCAGAGGGGTCCACCCGCACGAGGACACGCTCCACTTGCGTTTGCCGAGCCATGGACCCCTGTGGACCACGCACAGGGATGAAGGAGGAGAGGGTGTTTTCAATTGTCACTGAAATCATTATATGCAAATAATTGAATATTCCGACATGCAATTCGGGGACATTTCGCAAAATGGGTTTGAAAGCTTTGTTGGTCCGCTCCTGGAACGCGCAGAACGACAAACCGCCATCTCTGACAGGCGTTCTGTTTTTCACAATTCCGGTAACTGCTCTACTCAGTATATTCGATTCTGAAAATCCATATTGGGTCGTACTTGTTCAAGTCGTGCTGATATCGCTCCTTTTCGTACCGGTATTCCGGTTGAGTGATCGCCTCCTTTCGATGAAAAAAAACAAAGCACCGGCTCGAAAAAAAGCTGTGCCATTTCTGCTATACATCACCTTATTTTCCGGCATGACCTTTATTTTTTATTATGGGAGTGATCATTCGCCCTACGGCAGTATATTCTTACTCATAATGATTTCGACAAACTTCCTTTGATATAAATACCAATAGTAAATTTGTTCGCGCAACCTTACGAATTTGTAATGCTCGCTTTGTATAGTTAACCCTTGAAAAGCCACATTTACACGGCCATTTGCTTACCAACGGCACCTGATCATGCCGTCGTCTGGTAGCCGGCTCGTCCCCCGCTATGGCCGCCAGACAAAGGACAAGGGCCTATCCCCCCTCTCCGGGCCTTTGTCCGCATCTTCGTGAAAGCCGTCGTGGCACTGCCCCTCGCCACGGCGGCTTTTCGTTGTCTAAAGGTTCCCTCTATTTCCAACCTGAGCTAGGTTCAGCTGGAAGAATAAGGAATCACGCATGACATCCCTGGAAAAAGCCCTCGAATCTGCTGATCGTAACCTTGAGCCTGCCGTCGAACGGCTGTTCGAGCTGCTGCGCATCCAGTCCATCTCAACCGATCCGTCCTTCGCACCCGAATGCCGAAAGGCTGCCGAGTGGCTGGCGGACGATCTTATATCGCTGGGCTTCGAGGCCTCGGTGCGCGATACCCCCGGCCACCCCATGGTCGTGGCGCACCACAAAGCGGCTGACGAGCAAGCGCCGCATGTTCTGTTCTACGGCCATTACGATGTGCAGCCGGTGGACCCAATTTCGCTTTGGGAAAGCGATCCGTTTACCCCTCAGATCAAAACCCTTGCCAACGGCCAGAAGGTTATCACCGGTCGTGGCACGTCAGATGACAAGGGCCAGTTGATGACGTTCGTGGAGGCCTGCCGCGCCTACAAGGATGCCCACGGCGCACTTCCCTGCGCCGTCACGCTTCTGTTTGAGGGTGAGGAAGAATCCGGCTCACCCTCGCTGAAACCGTTTCTTGAGGCCTATGCTGAGGAGTTGAAGGCGGATTTCGCCCTCGTTTGCGATACCAATATGTGGGATGCTGAAACCCCGGCCATTTCGGCGGGCCTGCGTGGTCTGGTGGGTGAAGAGATCGTCATTACGGGTGCGGATCGGGATTTGCACTCCGGCTATTTCGGCGGCGCTGCAGCTAACCCGGTGCATATTCTTGCCCGTATTATCGCTGGCCTGCACGATGCTGATGGCCGCGTGACACTGCCCGGCTTCTACGATGGCGTGACCGAAACGCCCGATGCCATCAAGGCGATGTGGGACACACTGGGCCAGACTTCAGAGACGTTTTTGGGCGAAGTTGGCCTGTCCATTCCCTCGGGCGAGAAAAACCGCTCCGTGCTGGAATTGACCTGGGCGCGCCCGACAGCCGAGGTCAACGGCATTTGGGGCGGCTACACCGGCGAAGGCTTCAAAACCGTCATTGCGGCGGAAGCCAGTGCGAAAATCTCGTTCCGTCTAGTGGGCGATCAGGACCCCGGCAAAATCCGAGATGCGTTCCGTACCTATGTCAAAAGCCAAATCCCCGCCGATTGCTCTGTCACGTTCCACGAGCATGGCGGCTCTCCGGCCATTCAGCTTCCCTATGACTCCGCTCTTTTGAACAAGGCCAAGGACGCGCTGTCGCAGGAGTGGCCAAAGCCTGCTGTTATGATTGGTATGGGCGGCTCCATTCCCATTGTGGGCGACTTTCAGAAGATGCTCGGTATGGAATCCCTGCTGGTGGGATTCGGGCTTGCAGACGATCGTATTCACTCGCCGAATGAGAAATATGCCTACCAGTCTTTCCAGAAGGGGATCCGCTCATGGATCCGCATTCTGGATGCAATCTCACATTAATTATTTGGCCTCACAAGCTTTCGGCAGGGCCGCCTCGAGCGGCCCGTTCGCTTGCTGCAGATTTGCGGTTTCGATATGCAGGGGATGATAGGGCGGCTCCTGAATGGCAGGGTCGACCACGCGGATGATGTAGCATCCCGCAAACACGGTCTGCTTACCCTTGGTGTCGGTCGCCCGGATGGCGACCGGCACCGACGAATAGGCGCTTCCGGCAGCCCCTTCGGTTTCAATCTTGCCGGTTACGAACTCCACTTTCTCCGTATCGGCATAGCCTGCTACGAAGCTCTGATAATCGACTGCGGGTTTTTCACCGCTGAAATAGCTGTAGGCGCGGGCATATTCGCGGCGGTTGACAGCGTTGTAGAGTGACTTGATCAAGCTCGCCCCATCAGAGCGATTGTCCACGTAATCAGGAATGGTCTGCGCCTCAGCCCCAGTGGCGGCACAGCCAAGAAGGGTGGCTATCATCATCCATCGTTTCGTCACGGCTTTCAGTCCTTCTGCGATTGCGGTCTGAATTGATAACGCCTCAAGAATTTAATGGTTGCCCATCATGATTGTCCGTGAACCATCTCAGCATCCCGGCGTTGATCCCCGATGTGCTCGACGGGCGCGCGAACAAAGGTGTTTGCCATGAAAAAAATTCTTCTCGCAGGCGTGGCCATAATTGTGATTGGCGGGGCTGCCGTCTACTTCCTGTCCAAGGAATCGGCCACCGTGCCAGTAGCGCAGGGGTATGGGCCAAACCCGACCTTGCCAGCGCCAAATCCCAAATTGATCCCCACTGTCAATATCGCGCCTGCACAAGGCTGGCCGCAAAATGGGAAGCCGACAGCCGCCAATGGCATGAACGTCGCCGCCTATGCCAGCGGATTTGACCACCCGCGTTGGCTGCACGTTCTGCCCAATGGCGATGTGCTGGTAGCCGAAACCAACAAGCCACCGAAAGAAAAAGACCCGTTCAGCGTTCGCGGCTGGGTTATGGGCGTTGTCATGGGGGCGGCTGGAGCAGAAGTACCCAGTGCCAACCGCATAACGCTGGTGCGCGATGCGGACGGCGATGGCGTTGCCGAAATGAAGACGACCTTTCTCTCCGGGCTCAATTCACCCTTCGGTATGACACTGTCCAACGGCAAGCTGTATGTTGCCAATACCGATGCTATCGTCGCCTTCCCTTATACCGATGGGCAGACCGAAATTACGGCACCGGCTGAAAAGATCGCCGATCTCCCCGGCGGCCCCATCAATCACCACTGGACGAAAGATGTGATTGCCAGCGCAGACGGCACCAAACTTTATGCCACTGTCGGCTCCAACAGCAATGTTGCCGAAAATGGCATGCCCGCAGAAGAAAACCGTGCCGCCGTGCTGGAAATCGATCTGGCGACCAAGCAGACGCGCGTCTTTGCCTCCGGTCTTCGCAATCCCAACGGCTTGGCGTGGCAGCCCAATAGCAAGGCCCTGTGGGTGGCCGTCAATGAACGCGATGAAATCGGCAGCGATCTGGTGCCCGACTATATGACATCGGTGAAAGACGGCGGGTTCTATGGCTGGCCCTACAGCTATTATGGCCAGAATGTCGACGTTCGCGTCAAGGAACAGAAGCCTGATCTGGTCGCCAAAGCCATCGTGCCGGATTATGCACTTGGGCCCCATACGGCATCGCTGGGCCTGACCTTCAACACTGGCAGCTTGTTCGGCCCACAATATGCCAATGGTGCATTTGTTGGTCAGCATGGCTCCTGGAACCGCAAGCCGCACAGCGGCTACAAGGTCATATTCGTTCCATTCCAGAACGGTATGCCCGCCGGTGAACCACAGGATATTCTCACCGGATTCCTGAGCGCTGACGGCAAGGCCCTTGGTCGCCCCGTTGGCGTTGCCATCGATAAGGCTGGCGCACTGCTGGTGGCTGATGATGTGGGCAATACTGTCTGGCGCGTTGCTCCGGGCGCGCAAACGGCGGCGTTAACCACACCATAAGGATGACTTTAACACGTTGTTAACGCCTCCTTAAATTGCCGCATTTACAGTTCAAGGCCAACAAACGCAGCGGGGTTCATCTGAAAAATGAACCCCGTCTTAAATTTGGTGCGCACCTTGGCCCCAAAACTGGAAAGCAATGCATAGTCCGACATGGCAACCGGCAGAAAATCAGGCAATCGCGTTGAACCCTACTTCGGCAGGTCGCTCGATGACGATGAGGATGACGACCTGCGGGCCGATGCGCGTGACCGCGTGAGCCCGCGCCAAACGGGACGCGCAAAGGCCGCAAAGACCACCAAAGCCGACAAACGCAAGCCCACGACAACACGCAGCCGGTCCAGAGGCCGCTCCGGGGGCCTGTTCGCGCCCTTGCGCAAACTGGTGTATTGGGGCGTGGTCTTCAGCATCTGGGGCGTTATCGGCATTGCCGGTGTCCTGTTTTATTACGGTGCGCGCATGCCGAACGCCACCTCCTGGGCCATCCCGGATCGCCCCCCCAACGTCAAAATCCTGTCTGTAGACGGTACAACGCTGGCCAACCGGGGCACCACGGGCGGGGAGGCGCTGTCGCTGGAAACCATGTCGCCCTACATCCCGCAGGCCGTGATCGCCATCGAGGACCGCCGCTTTTACTCTCATTTCGGTGTCGATCCCCTGGGCTTTGCCCGCGCCATGCTTACCAACGTAACCACCGGGCGCATGGTGCAGGGCGGCTCTACGCTGACACAGCAGCTTGCCAAAAACCTGTTTCTATCACCCGACCGCACGCTGGAGCGTAAGGTGCAGGAAGTGCTGCTCGCCTTCTGGCTGGAGCATAAATACACCAAAGACCAGATCCTGGCGCTCTACCTCAACCGCGTGTTTTTCGGCTCCAATTCCTATGGTGTCGAAGCGGCATCGCGGCGCTACTTCAACAAATCCGCGCGAGACGTGAACCTCGGGGAAGCCGCTCTGCTGGCGGGCCTGTTGAAGGCACCGTCCCGCCTCTCCCCGGCACGCGATCCGCAAGCGGCAGAAGAACGGGCGCAGGTCGTGCTGGGTGCCATGCGCGAAGAAGGCTTTGTAACGGAGCGCGATATCAAGACCGCGATGTCGCAGCCGCCAACGCAGGCCAAAAGCCATCTGACCGGCGCCGAAAACTACGCGGCAGATCTGGTGATGGACCAGCTTCCTGCCCTGATTGGCGATGTGAAGCAGGATCTGGTGATTGACACCACGCTCGACCTGACACTGGAAAAAGCAGCGGAGAAAAGCATTGCCGGGCTTCTGGATGCCGATGGCAAAAAGCTGAATGTTTCACAGGCCGCCCTTGTTTCACTGGATGGCACGGGGGCCATTCGTGCTATCGTCGGCGGGCGCGATTATGGCGACAGCCAGTTTGACCGCGCCACCAAGGCCAAGCGCCAGCCGGGCTCCGCCTTCAAGCCCTTTGTGTATGCCGCGGCCATGGAACTGGGCAATACGCCCATGTCGCTGCGCAACGATGCCCCGGTAAAGATCGGCAACTGGACGCCGGAGAACTACGACCAGAAATATCGCGGACAGGTCACGCTGGCCAATGCGCTGGCCCACTCGCTGAACACCATTGCAGCCCAGCTTGTGATGGAAGTCGGCCCCGCCGAGGTAACAAAGGTTGCACACCGCATGGGCATTACATCCGCCTTGCAGTCCAATGCGTCCATCGCGCTTGGCACCTCGGAAGTCAGCCTGATGGAACTGACCTCGGCCTATGCTCCTTTCATGAACGGCGGCTATAAGGCCACCCCGCACATTATCCGTCGTGTTTCTACAAGCGATGGCACGGTGCTTTATGAAAACACCTATGACGAACCGCCTCGAGTGCTGGACCCCATTGTCGTCAGCGAAATGAATGGAATGATGATGCAGGTCGTGCTGTCGGGCACCGGCAAAAGCGCGCAGTTGAAGGGTTGGGATTCGGCTGGCAAATCTGGCACGACACAGTCCTTCCGCGATGCCCTGTTCGTTGGCTATACCAGCAATCTGACGACCGGGGTCTGGTTCGGCAATGACGATGGCAAGTCGATGAAGAAGGTGACAGGCGCGGGCTTGCCCGCCAAGGCCTGGAAAGAGTTTATGACGGCGGCCCACAGGGGCCTGACGCCGGCACCCCTGTTCGGCACAACAGGCGTTCAGCCGCAGTTTGGAGACGATACGATCGCTACCGGTGATCCCAATGCTTTCCCGGATGGTCCGCAGGCTGTGACCGATCCGGGAATTGCGGGACAGGGTGTGCCACTGGATGATTCGATGATGGTGCCACCGAACGAGGTTGGTGAGAGTGGTGGTGCCACCCACCGCACCACGCTTTTTGACTTTCTGACGGGTGGATGACTTAGACTGTCGTAAGCGCGGTCAAAATCCTCTGCCGATTTGACAATTTCCCGTCATCAGGTGCCTTGCAGTCCCCCAAACCCCTCATTATATAGCCCCCATACCGCTCGACAGGCGGGTCGATACACCCAAACAGACCATCCCGTTAGGGGCTGTCAAACGAATGCCGGACCGGGTTCCGACAGCTTGCTTCAAGGAGAGAAATGACATGGCTAAAGTAATTGGTATTGACCTTGGAACGACGAATTCCTGCGTATCCGTCATGGATGGCAAGGACGCGAAGGTCATTGAAAACGCAGAAGGCGCGCGCACCACGCCGTCCATGGTCGCATTCAGCGAAGATGGCGAGCGTCTGGTTGGCCAGCCTGCCAAGCGTCAGGCCGTCACCAACCCTGAAAACACCCTGTTTGCCGTCAAGCGTCTGATTGGCCGCCGGTACGACGACAAGCTGGTGGAAAAGGACAAGGGCCTCGTTCCCTACAAGATCGTTCGTGGCGATAATGGCGACGCCTGGGTAGAAGCCAACGACAAGGCGCATTCCCCATCGCAGATTTCGGCCATGATCCTCCAGAAGATGAAGGAAACCGCAGAAGCCTATCTCGGCGAAAAGGTCGAGAAGGCTGTGATCACGGTTCCGGCGTACTTCAACGACGCCCAGCGTCAGGCCACCAAGGATGCCGGCCGCATTGCCGGTCTTGAAGTTCTGCGCATCATCAACGAGCCGACAGCCGCAGCTCTTGCCTATGGCCTCGACAAGAAGGACGGCCGCACTATTGCCGTGTACGACTTGGGCGGTGGTACATTCGATATCTCGGTTCTTGAAATCGGCGATGGCGTGTTTGAGGTGAAATCCACCAACGGTGACACGTTCCTTGGTGGTGAAGACTTCGACATGCGTCTGGTTGAATACCTTGCCAACGAATTCAAGAAAGATCAGGGCATTGACCTGCGCGGCGACAAGCTGGCGCTGCAGCGTCTGAAGGAAGCCGCTGAAAAGGCCAAAATCGAGCTGTCATCCTCGCAGCAGACCGAAATCAACCTGCCCTTCATCACTGCAGATGCTTCCGGTCCAAAGCACCTGACCATGAAGTTGACCCGCGCGAAGTTTGAAACGCTGGTGGACGATCTGGTTCAGCGCACCGTTGCACCGTGCAAGGCGGCGTTGAAGGATGCTGGCGTTTCGGCCTCCGAGATCGACGAAGTCGTTCTGGTCGGTGGTATGAGCCGCATGCCGAAGGTACAGGAAATCGTCAAGCAGCTGTTCGGCAAGGAGCCTCACAAGGGCGTTAACCCGGACGAAGTTGTTGCCATGGGCGCTGCCATTCAGGCAGGTGTTCTGCAGGGCGACGTCAAGGACGTGCTGCTTCTGGACGTAACACCGCTGTCGCTGGGCATCGAAACACTCGGCGGCGTGTTCACACGTTTGATCGAGCGCAACACGACGATCCCGACCAAGAAGTCGCAAACCTTCTCGACGGCGGAAGATAACCAGAATGCCGTGACGATCCGGGTCAGCCAGGGCGAGCGCGAAATGGCAGCCGACAACAAGCTGCTTGGTCAGTTTGATCTCGTCGGCATCCCACCGGCACCGCGTGGCGTTCCGCAGATCGAAGTGACATTCGATATTGACGCCAACGGCATTGTGCAGGTTTCGGCCAAGGACAAGGGCACTGGCAAGGAGCACCAGATCCGCATTCAGGCCTCGGGCGGTCTGTCAGACGCCGATATCGAGAAGATGGTGAAGGACGCGGAAGCCAACGCTGAGAACGACAAACGCCGTCGTGAAACGGTGGAAGCGAAGAACCAGGCAGAAAGCCTGATTCATTCCTCCGAAAAGTCGTTGTCGGAATATGGCTCCAAGGTGACAGAGGCTGATCGCAATGCGATTTCCGATGCGATTGCCGGTCTGAAAGCCGCAGTCGAGCAGGCCGAGCCTGATCTGGACGATCTGAAAGCCAAGACCAACACGCTGATGGAAGCCTCCATGAAGCTGGGTCAGGCCATGTACGAAGCAGGCCAGACGGACGACGCGCAGGCGCAGGCAGATGCCGCCGCCGACGCGGCCCGCGATGGCGACATCGTTGATGCCGACTACGAAGAAATCAACGGCGACGACGATCGTAAGAAGTCCGCCTAAGGTTTCGTATCTCTTGGAAGGCCCGGTGTGTGAGCGCCGGGCCTTTTTGGTATATGAATTGCCCTAACGAAAATTGATTAAAACGGCTTTGCCTATGGTATCGCGCCTCGGGAATGACTAAATCCGTGCTGGAGCATTTCCAGTGAAAGCGGTATCGCTTTCACGCCCGGACAATGCGACAAACAGGAATGTAGAGCATCTGTGGTGAACGCATGTTCACTGGAGATGCTCGGCTCACAAGTTATCATGCGTTGCCTTGGCACCCAATTCACACAGGACTAACTGCAAGTCATGAAACGTGATCTTTACGAACTGCTCGGTGTTGCAAAAACCGCTGATGAAAAAGAGCTGAAAAGCGCTTTTCGCAAGCTGGCGATGAAACACCACCCGGACAAGAACCCCGGTGACGCTGAGGCGGAAGTCAAATTCAAGGAAATCGGCGAAGCCTACGAAATCCTGAAAGACCCCCAGAAGCGAGCAGCCTATGATCGCTATGGCCATGCAGCGTTCGAAAACGGCGGCATGGGTCAGGGCGGCGGTTTTGGTGGCGCGGGCGCAGGCGGCTTCTCGGATATATTCGAAGACATCTTCGGCGAAATGATGGGCGGTGGCCGTCAGCGCCGGTCGTCCAACGGGCGTGAGCGCGGTGCGGACCTGCGCTACAACATGGAAATTTCGCTGGAAGAATCCTTCGCCGGGAAAACAGCGCAGATTCGCGTACCAACGTCCATCGTCTGTGACGTCTGCACCGGCACTGGTGCCAAGCCCGGCACCAAGCCAACCACCTGCGGCACCTGTCACGGCTCGGGCCGTGTCCGCGCCGCACAAGGGTTTTTCTCCGTGGAGCGCACCTGCCCCACCTGCCATGGGCGCGGCGAAACCATTACCGACCCCTGCACGAAGTGCCACGGTCAGGGCCGCGTGACCGAAGAGCGTTCGCTATCCGTCAACATTCCTGCGGGCATCGAAGATGGCACCCGCATCCGCCTGACTGGTGAGGGCGAGGCCGGTATGCGCGGTGGCCCGGCGGGCGATCTCTACATCTTCCTGTCCGTCAAGCCACACGCTTTCTACCAGCGTGATGGTGCAGACCTCTATTGCTCCGTTCCCATATCCATGACGACCGCAGCGCTCGGCGGAAAGTTCGACGTTTCCACATTGGACGGCACAAAGTCGCGTGTGACCGTGCCCGAGGGAACACAGGCCGGAAAGCAGTTCCGCTTGCGTGGCAAGGGTATGCCTGTTCTGCGTTCGCAACAGACCGGCGATCTCTACATCCAGATCCAGATCGAGACGCCGCAGAAACTCACCAAACGCCAGCGCGAACTGCTGGAAGAGTTTCAGGAACTGTCGTCCAAGGACAACAACCCGGAATCTTCCGGCTTCTTCGCCCGGATGAAGGACTTCTTCGATACCTTAAGTGATTAAATTTGCAGCGAAAATCGGCTTTCATGGTTTATAAAGTCAGCATTGATGCCCTGAAACTGACCGATTTTCGCAATTACCCTGCTCTTTCGTTGGAGTTGGACGAGCGCCATGTGGTGCTGACGGGAGACAACGGGTCCGGCAAAACGAATTTGATGGAAGCCGTCTCCCTGTTATCTCCGGGCCGTGGCTTGAGACGAGCGTCCTATGGCGATATCGCCCGGGTTGATGTCCCGACCGGTTTCTCCATTTTCTGCGCGTTGAACGGTATGGAAGGTTCGGTTGATATCGGCACTGGCACCGTGGGCGGCGATGAAGCGCAGGCGCGCCGCCTTCGGCTCAACGGCACCAATGCCAAAACCATTGATGAACTGCTGGACCATCTTCGCGTGTTGTGGCTGACACCGGCGATGGATGGCTTGTTTACCGGCACTTCAAGCGACCGGCGTCGGTTTCTGGACCGGCTGGTGCTGTCGCTGGATGCAGGGCATGGAAAGCGCGCCAGCGACTATGAGCGCGCCATGCGCAGCCGCAACAAATTGCTGACAGAATTTCGCCCCGACCCGGTCTGGCTGACCGGACTGGAACGCCAGATGGCTGAACTTGGCATTGCCATGGCTTTGGCACGGCATGAAATGCTGGGGCTGCTGTCGCGGCTGGTTGAAGACAGACCGCGCGAAACGCTGTTTCCCACTGCACAGCTTTCCATTTCCGGCTTTCTTGACGGATCCTGGCATCGTCCGGCATTCGATCTGGAGGAAGAGTTTCTGGATATGCTGCGCGAGGGGCGTTACCGCGACGCCAGCGCCGGACGCACGCTGGATGGCCCGCACCGGGCTGATCTGTTGATACGGCACCAGGAAAAAAACATGGACGCGGCCCGCTGTTCGACCGGCGAGCAGAAGGCCTTGCTGGTCGGGCTCGTGCTTGCCCATGCAAGGCTGGTCGCCAATATTACGGGTCATGCGCCGATCTTGCTGCTCGATGAAATCGCCGCCCATCTGGATGAGGGACGCCGTGCCGCCCTGTTCAATCTGGTGGACGATATTGGCGGGCAAGCGTTTATGACCGGCACGGATCAGGCTATGTTCGACAGCCTTGGCGACCGCGCCCGTTTCCTGAATATCTCCAATGGTCATGTATCGGGATAAGGATAACGCCATGTCCGAGCGCTTGAATGCCGACGAAATCGAGCGATATGCCCGCCATATCGTCCTGTCCGATATTGGCGGCACCGGCCAGCAGGCGCTGAAGAACGCTTGTGTGCTGGTAGTGGGTGCCGGAGGGTTGGGCAGCCCGGTTCTGCAGTATCTGGCAGCAGCGGGGGTTGGCCTGCTTGGAATTGCCGACGACGATGCGGTTTCCCTTTCCAACCTGCAGCGGCAGGTTATTCACGATACCAACAGCATTGGCCAGCCGAAAACTGCCAGCGCCGCATCTATGATCGCTCACCTCAATCCACATGTCCGTACCCGATGCCACGATATCCGGTTAACGGTCGATAATGCCGCCTCGGTGCTGGAGGGGTATGATGTGGTTGTCGACGGCTCCGACAATTCTGAAACCCGGTACGTTCTGGCCGACGCTGCTGAAGCATTGAAAATTACGCTGGTAACGGGCGCGGTCAGCCGGTTCGATGGCTCCGTCACCGTTCTCCAGCCTTGGAAAACCAACGGTGACGGAAAGCGCAATCCGCGCTACCGCGATCTGTTTCCCGCACCACCGCCGCCGGGCCTTTTACCAAGCTGCGCGCAGGCCGGCGTCATCGGGGCGCTGACGGGCGTCATCGGCACCCTTCAGGCCATGGAAGTTATCAAGGTTATCACCGGGGCAGGCGAACCATTGATTGGTCGCCTGCTGCTGTATGACGGATTGGCGGCTCGTTTCACGACAATTCAATACAACCGCAGAGACGTGCCGGAAATTGATTGACCAAACGGAGGCCGCAGCCTAGAGACAAAGTCTATCCGAGGGGAGCGCATGTTGCGCTGAGATGGCGAAAGCTGGACCCTTGAACCTGATCCGGGTCATGCCGGCGTAGGAACGGAGCCACTCTATGAGCAGATCGCTGCACGCGAATGCGCTACCACATGTAACAATATCGAAGCCATCAGGCGTACAGGACAGCAAGTAATGCGCCTGTTGCGGTCCGCCCTGTTCAGCATGATCGTTGTCATTCTGGTATGGCAAGCGCTGGTGCTGGTGGTTGCACCACCGAGTTACATGCTGCCATCGCCGCTTGCGGTTGCCGATGTGTTGGGCGCACAGACCGGTTTTCTGGCACGGCAAACGCTTACGACCTTGACAGAAATTATACTTGGGCTGGCCTTCGGTACGGCTCTGGGCGTTGCTACGGCCCTTGCCATCACCGTATCCCCCCGTTTGGGATCGGTGGTGTGGCCTCTGTTGCTAACCTTGCAAGCCTTTCCCGTTTTCGCAATCGCGCCCTTGCTGGTTTTGTGGTTCGGTTTTGGTATCACGTCCAAAGTCGTCATGGCCACGCTGATCATCTTCTTTCCCATCGCCTCCGCCTTTGCCGATGGACTGCGCCGCACAGACCAGCACCTGCTGGAAGCCTCGGCCCTTCTCGGTGCAAGCCGGTTTCAGACGTTCCGTTTTATCCGCATTCCCTTGGCCATTCCGGGATTGATGTCCGGTCTCCGGGTCGCAGCGCCTCTGGCGCCGCTGGGAGCAGTGATTGGCGAATGGGTGGGTGCGTCCGGTGGCCTGGGTTTTACCATGGTCACCGCCAATGCCCGGATGCAGACCGATATGCTGTTTGCAACACTTGCAATCCTCGCCGCCCTCACGCTCATCCTCCGTTTTCTTGTCGATGAACTCGCCCGTACCGTCGCCCCTTGGCAAAAGGAAACTTCATGACGCCGAACGATCTGGCACAGCTTCTGGAGCGCCTGCGCGCCCGGCGCCCGCGCATTCACTGCCTGATGAACACGGTGGCCCAAAAACTGACCGCCGATGGGCTGTCTGCCATTGGCGCAACGCCGTCCATGACAGCCAGTGTAGAAGAAGTCGCAGATTTTGCGGCCCGTGCCGATGCCATGCTCGTGAATCTGGGAACCCTGACAGCGGAAATGCAGCAGGCTATCGGTCTTGGTCTCGCGGCACTACAACCCAAGCCTTGGGTTCTGGACCCGGTATTTTGTGACGTTTCGCCCCTCCGGCTGACATTCGCGACGGCGCTGCTGGCCAATCAACCCGCTGCCATTCGCGGGAATATGAGCGAAATGGCCCTGTTCAGCCCCCGGCCGGATACCGTTCATATTCAGACAGGCGCACAAGACCGGATCACCCTCGGCAACCGTCAGGTTCAGGTTCTCAACGGTCATCCATGGCTTGCCGCTGTGAGCGGCACGGGCTGCCTGTCCGGCGCTCTGGTTGCGGCCTTCATGACGGTAACGGATGACCGCTTGGCTGCTGCCGCCGCAGGAATGGTCACCTTGGGCATAGCCGCCGAACAAGCCGCATCGTACGCACACGGACCGGGCAGCTTCGCCCCCGCTCTGCTCGATGCCCTCTACTATCTGACGCCCGACGACATCATTAACAAAGGACAGCTAATCCATGGCCATGCCTGACATTCGGCTTTACGCATTGGTGGACGCAGACAATCTCAGGCCGGACGCACTGCCGCAGCTGGCACGCCAAGCCGCTGAAAACGGTGCCACGCTGATCCAGTACCGCGATAAAAGCGCCAGCACACGGCAGATGGTGGACCGCGCCCGCGCCATTCGGGCAGCACTGGCGGGCACGCAGGTTCCGCTGTTGATCAATGATCGGCTGGATGTCGCACTTGCGGCGGGCGCGGATGGCATTCACATCGGACGCGAGGACCTTTCGCCAGCGGATGCCCGCCGCATCGCAGGGCCTGACATGATTATCGGCCTGACCGTCAAAAACCAGTCTGACGCAGACCTGGCCGCCGTTGCTGACATTGACTACGCCTGCATTGGCGGTGTTTTCGCAACAATTTCCAAGCAGAACCCGGACATCCCGGTGGGCATTGATGGCTTTAAAACGCTTGCGACCTTGATTCGCGCAGCACAGCCCGGCCTTCCGATCGGTGCCATTGCAGGGATCGACGAGGCCACCGCCCCCACCATCATCGCCGCCGGTGCGGATGGGGTAGCCGTGATCTCTGCCATCTTCCGCACAGAGGATTGCGGCCAAGCCACTGCCAGGCTCCGCTCCGTTATTGATACCGCTCTTGACGAAAGGCAGCGCTCATGACCGCCATTGCACTCACCATCGCCGGGTCCGACAGCGGCGGCGGCGCAGGAATTCAGGCCGATCTCAAGACTTTCTCGGCACTGGGCGTCTACGGCGCCAGCGTACTGACTGCGATTACAGCGCAGAATACCCATGGTGTTACAGCCATTGAAAACCTGACGCCCGGCATTATTGGCGCGCAAATCGATGCGGTCCTGTCCGATCTCGATGTCGGGGCGATCAAGATTGGCATGGTATCACGCGCTGTGACGGCTGAGGTCATTGCCGAGCGTCTTCGTCACTGGCAGCGCCTCGTGGTGCTAGACCCTGTGATGGTTGCCACCTCAGGAGACACGCTGCTAGAAGCAGATGCGATATCAGCACTTCGCCGGGAATTGTTACCGCTTTCCCTGATCGTGACCCCCAATTTGCCGGAGGCGGCACTTCTGGCTGACGATACGATGGCTGAGTCCGAGGCCGATATTGCGCGGCAAGCCCGGCTCATTCTTGCAGCGGGTGCCAGGGCCGTGCTGATCAAAGGCGGCCACGGCCACGGGGCAGAAAGTACGGATTTTCTGTATGATGGTACATCGATGCAGCGCTTTACCGCGCCGCGCCTGGATACAACGCATGATCATGGAACCGGCTGCACCTTATCCGCCGCCATTGCCGCCGGTCTTGCGTCCGGGCAGACATTGCTGGATGCCGTCGCATCAGCCAAAGCCTACCTTCACGCTGCTCTTAGCTCTGCAGATGCCTTGAAAATCGGAACCGGGCGTGGCCCGGTTCACCATTTTCATGCGGTATGGAAAGCAGGCACCTGACTTACTTCAGTTCCGCGGCAATATCAGACACAGGGGGAGCCGCCTTGATCAATTGGCTCTCCTGCATAAACGCGCCAAAGCGCGCATAGCGCTTTATATCCAACGCAGCCGGCCGCTTGGCAAAACGTGGCAGAGTATCGGCCCACGCCTGCTTGTTCAAAGCATTATCCAGTTCAGGATAGGCTTTGATAAATAGGCCCCAAGCTTGGTCCGGATGGTTTGTCAGGTAAATCGCAGCCTCCTCCACAGCATCCAGAAATTTTGGCAAGCGGGCGTCCGCCAAGTTATCACGGTGCGTCACATAGATCAGCTCATCATAAACAGGAACACCATGTTCTTCCGGGAAGAAGGCAAGCCCTTCCTTTCCTTCAAGCTTGATCTGTGTGAGTTCGAAATTGCGGTAGGCACCGATTGTTGCGTCCACCTGACCCGACAGAAGTGATGCAGACAAAGCAAAATTGACGTTGACCATCTCCACATCGTCTTTGGTCAATCCGGCAACTGTCATCATGCGGTTCATCAAGGCATTTTCAAAACCGGAGACTGAGTAACCAACCTTTTTGCCCTTAAGATCCCTCAAAGTTTTGATCGGGCCTTCTTTCAGCACCGTTAGCGTATTCAAGGGCGTTTCCACCAGTGTGCCAAAGCGCACCAGAGGCAGACCGGCTTCGTGGTCTAGATAGAGGTTCGGCTGGTAATGCACCGCGATGTCCGCCTGCTTCGCGGCAATCAGCCGGGGCGGCGCGGAAGGGTCGGCAGGTGGGAGAAGCTCCACGTCCAGTCCAGCTTTTTCAAACAGGCCCAGCTCTTTGGCGACCACCAGAGGCGCATGGTCCGGGTTGACGAACCATTCCAGCAGGACTGTGAGCTTTTCAGCCGCTGCTACGGGTTGCGCTGAAAGCACGGGAGCCAGCACCATCAGTGTACCCGCCATCCAGTTGCGAACGAGTTTCATAGCCAATCCTTTATCCTTGATAGTCAAACAATGAGATCGAGGCCCATCTGCCAGAAGTCCGCTTCCAGCCGGGTTGCTTCGCGAAACACACGCGAAAGTTCAGCAAATCGCGCCGGTGAAACTTCGGCCAAATGCCTGTTCAGCCAATCGATCTCGACCTGCATCGCGTGCTGAAACTCAGCGCCTGCGTACATCGCGATCCACGGCGCGTAGGCGTTGTCATCCAGGCGCGTCCACGGCTGATCCGCCAGCCAATTGGCGATAACACCATAGCCGATGAGGCACGGTGCCAGTGCCACATGCAAATCCACGAGGTCGCCACGGTTTCCGGTATCAAGCACATAGCGCGTATAGGCGATGGTCGGGCGGGCCTCCTCCAGTGAAGCGAGATCATGCTCCGAAATACCCCATTCAGCGCAGTAGGCCTCGTGAAGTCCAAGCTCGACATCCACAATGGTTTTGAGACTGCCCAAGGCCTCGCGAAGCTCGGCAATTCCCCGGCTCTTGTAAACAGCAAGGCCCCAGGCGCGCGCGAAATGGATGAGAAAAAGATAGTCCTGCTGCAAATAATGCCGAAAGGCGGATGCGGACAGCGTGCCCTGCCCCAACTGGCAGACAAACGCATGCTGGGTGTACTGCGCCCAGTCATCCACGCAGGATGCAATCAGTCGTTCAAAAGGTGTGCCCGCCATCGCGCCCGTCACTATCATTACCCGGCGGGCAGACGTGGCAGCAGGCGTTGCCGGTTCATGCACCAGCGAATGGACGCTTGATTCCTACGCCGGTACAAGCCGGATCAGGTTCAGCGGGTTTTGGTAATCACATCACCATCTCAGCCAGTGTACCGGCTCCCCGTCAAGATGGTGTGAGATCACCAAACCGATCAGCACTTGTCAACCGACAAACTCAACTATTTTAGCTATTCTCGAAATAAAGAGGCTAAATTCCCGAAGCATCTGCCTCAAACCCGACGCCGAGCGACGAAATGAAACGTTTTGTGCGGGCTTCTCGCGGCTGATCGAACAAAGCGCGCGCAGGCCCTGTTTCCACCACCTGCCCGGCTTCCAGAAAAATGACAGTACTTGCTATTCTGGAAGCAAGCCGAAGATCATGGGTTGCGATCACCATTGTCGTACCCTCGGTCGCCAAACGCGAAAGGACATCCACCACTTCACCAGCCAGCTCGGGATCAAGCGCCGATGTCGGCTCATCGCACAACAGAACCCGTGGTGATGGGGCAAGCGCGCGCGCAATGGCAACACGCTGCTGCTGGCCGCCCGATAAGGTTGACGGCCATGCATCAACCTTGTGACCCATGCCGACCTTTTCCAGCAGTTCCAAGGCACGCTCTCGCGCTTTGGCTTTCGGCCACTTCAAAACCGTCACAAGTCCTTCCATCACATTTCCCAAAGCGGTCTGATGTGGAAACAGCTGGAAGTTCTGAAACACCATTCCCGTCTGCCGACGAAGACGCTGAATGTCGGGGAAACCAACCCTTACGTTCTCGTTGAATGTCTGGCTCTCCGTGCCGATGCGAATGGTACCGGAGGTTGGTGTCTCCAGCAGGTTGATACAGCGCAGCAATGTGCTCTTGCCCCCGCCAGAGGGACCGACCAGAGCGGTTACGCCACCTTCATCCAAACGCAGACTGATATCGTTGAGCACAGTCAGGTCGCCAAACCGCTTGACGATGTGGGACAGTTCGATCATGCCCGCTCCTCCAGATATCCGCCATACCGGGCAAAACGCTGCTCAAGCCGATTTTGCAACGCCGAAAGCACTGTACTCAGGGCAAGATAGATCAAGGCAGCTTCGATATACAGAATAAGCGGCTCATAACTCGTTGCAACGATACGCTGTGCGACTTGAAACAGCTCCGGAACCGTGATTGCTGCCGCGAGCGATGTATCTTTGACGAGGGAAATAAATGTGTTGGACAAGGGTGGCACGGACACACGGGCTGCCTGGGGCAGAATGGTTCGCATCATCGCTTGGCGCCAATTCATGCCAATCGAGTAGGCCGCCTCCCATTGCCCCTTTGGCACAGCCGATATTGCGGCACGGATGATTTCGGACGTATAGGCTCCCACATTCAGTGTGAACCCAATCAATGCCGCCGTAAACGCATCCAGCAAGATCCCAATGCTAGGCAGGCCGTAAAAAATCAAAAACAGTTGCACCAGAAGCGGTGTTCCACGAAAAATCCAGACGTAGAAGCGCACCAAAGCAGCAAGTGGACGGGGCGCAAACAGACGTATAACTGCGACAAGCAGGCCTACTGTCAAACCCAACACAAAGGACAGGAGTGTCAGAGGAATTGTAAATTTCAACCCCGCCATCAGAAGAGGGCGGAGCGATTCCAGCATCAATTGCAGCCAATCCGGCACGTTTCAGCCTTTCATCAAGCGAAAGCCAGATTGCAGCTTTCAGATTTATTTCGATACATCCTGACCGAAATACTTATCTGAAATTTTTGCGTACGTACCATCCGCCTTGATGTCGGCAAGTGCTTTATTCAGTGCTTCTTGCAGGTCGGCTTCGCCCTTGCGGAAAATAACACCGGAAACTTCCGCCTTATCCTGCTCGGCAACAATCTTCACCTTCGCATCGGGCTTTTGCTTTTTGAAATCGAGGAACGACAAGCTATCGTTGATCGTTGCATCAGCCCGTCCGGTCAGCACCAGTTGGATCGACTGATCGAAACCATCGGTGCCAACAAGCTCCGCACCACTCTCAGTGGCAATTTTGCCGAAATTGCTGGTCAGCGATTGGGCAGACCTCTTACCCTTCAGGTCAGCAAAGGATTTGATATCAGTGTTGTCATCGGAGACGATCAAAACAGCCTTCGAGGCGATATAAGGCTCGGAGAAATCGTATTTCTTTTGACGTGCTTCGGTGATACCAACCTGATTGATGACCGCGTCATAGCGCTTGGCGTCCAGTCCGGCAATCAGACCGTCCCACTTGCCTTCCAGAAACTCAGCCTTCACACCCAGCTTATCCGCAAGCGCCTGACCGATCTCCACATCAAAACCAACCAACTGGCCTTCTGCGTTATGAAATGTGAAGGGCGCGTACGTCCCTTCCGTACCGATCTTGAACACACCGGCCGCTTTTATGTCCGCAAGGTCAGAAGCGACACTCACACTCATCATAGCAGACTGAACCGCAGCTACAGCCAAAATTGTTTTGAACCAGTTCATGAAAGTGCCCCTGAGCGACTGTTATTGAGAAAAGCAAAATGGAGCAGTCATCGCTGACTTTCAAGGAAGGTAAACGCGCAAACCTCGCCGACATTAGAATGTTTATTCAAACGCTGAAACACTATGTTAGTGGCAATAGAGGGATGAGAGATGGAAAACAGGGGCCCTTTCATTGACCTTTCCGGCAATTTGAGCGAGTTTTAGACATTACTGCTTCGGTTTTGTTTTATTCTGTGGACGATGCGGTTTGCAGGCATTTTGCGCTTCACCGCACTGCGCTTGCAGGTGGCTCACGACTAATCTGAGTAATCAGTTCTCCGTAGGTCAAGGCAAAGTGTGGCCCCGATAAGAGCGAGCGTTGCATTCAGGAATTGCTTGGATGGCTCACGAAAGTCTTCGCTATCTGGCACACCAGAACTTCCCGAAGGCGTGAAGTTTCTCGTGCGCACTGAGGCAACCTCGAATGCTACCGTTTCCGATATCTTCCCGGGTAAACCTGCCTTGACCTGCGTGCCCGCATGCACCTTGTTCGAAGCAGTGGTAAGCATCGCGTCATGATGCATGCGAACTGATGGAAGAACTACAGCGGCGTTTTCCCATCGTCAAAACAGCTGTCATTCCCCATTTGGTCGTTGGCCATTGCGTGTTCTTGTTCTGCTTCTGGTTATGACTGTGC
>NZ_JACYUD010000004.1 GCF_014841565.1 Rhizobium sp. CFBP 8762 | reverse complement strand
CCGGCTTCAAAGCGATACACATCGTCGCCATCGCCACCCGAAAGCGTATCGTCGCCATGACCACCGATCACCACATCGGAGCCGGCATCGCCTGAAATAATGTCGTTGCCCCCCTTGCCGTCCAGCGTATCGTTACCCTCACCACCTGACAACGTATCGTCGCCTGAACCGCCACGAATTATGTCATCACCCGCAAGCCCTGACAGACGATCATGACCCACGGCATCACTTGGTTTGGACTCAGTTCGTGTCAAAGCAACGGTGTTGAGTGCTTCACTAACAGCACCAAGATATGATGCAGAACGAAGTGCGTAATAGACTGCTGAACCGGTAAATCCGAGCCGATTGATACCTGCTCGCGCTGTGACGACAATTGAGGAATGTTCCTGCGCTCCAGAAAGATTTGCGAAGGTCCCGATGACGGTATCGTTCCACAACAGATCGATAGAGCCGTAACCCGAAGGGATGGTGTTCGACTTCGGCAGAACAAGAGAAAGCAATTCGCCTTCCTTTAACCCGGATATTTCCTGAGCGATTTGAACATCAACCCAGCGTTGCTTGTTCTCCAATTCGCTAGTAAACCATCCGGACGTCGTTTTTGGGACAAACTGTGTTCCCTGTGCCAGTGTATCGGCGACCCTCTGTTTGAAATTACCATCAGTTAGCAGACTGCTACCCACTGAATGCAGACCAAAAGCGGTTTCCCCATCTATCTCATCGGGGCCGCTCGTCCCCGTCAGCGTATCGTTGCCTGCCGTTCCCCTCAGATGTGTTGCAGCCCGATTGCTTTGGTCATTGCGTCCCTTGTCAATTGAATTTTTAGGCACACCCACCATGGTGACACCCTTTGGCGAACTGCTTTTGATACGGGTTTGAATATCTGCGAATGTTCTAACAAAGCCATCTGAAAAACGCAGCTCCTCGATACGGTAGCTCTGCTGACCGAAGAAACCACCGTTAAAGCGAAAGCCGTTGATGACGCGCAGCCGGTCCTCAGTCCCAGAAAGACCGATCAACAGGTCGTTACCAGAAGTTGAAAAACGCAAGTCTTCCCAGGTAATTCCTACGTCAAAAACGATCGCATCTTTACCCCCCGAAAACAGGTCGCCGTCGTCGCGCCGGTCAGTAATCGTATCCTGGCCATCGCCGCGCGAAAACACATAGATATCATCATCGCCACCGCCCTCTAGGGTGTCGTTGCCAGTCCCCCCGACTAAGCGGTCGTTGCCCCAACCGGCAGACAGCCTATCGTTTCCGGCGCCACCGATCAGTACGCTTGAGTTGTCATCGTCCAAAAGCGTGTCGTCGCCAGCGCTACCCGTGGACAACACCTGCATGATAGCCGCGTAGCTCTTAACGGAACCATTGGCGAAACGCAGTTCTTCGATACGATAGTTATAATTGCGATAATTGTCGACAAAGCCCACACCGTTGACGATACGAATCCGATCCTCGGTTCCCGAAAGGCTGATCGTTAGATCGTTGCCGGCGGTTGAAAAGCGCAGGTCTACCCAAGTGATCCCTTCACCGAACAGGATTGCATCGTTTCCACCCGAATTAGACTCATATTCGTTATTCCGGTCGATGATCGTATCCTGACCATCGCCACGTGAAAACACATATACATCGTCATCGCTTCCGCCTTGAAGTGTATCATTGCCTATCCCGCCGATAAGACGATCATTGCCCGTGCCAGCAGACAGTGTGTCGTTACCAGCACCCCCGGTCATCACACTGGAGCCGTCGTCGTCGACAAGAATATCGTCACCAGCGCTACCGGTGGACAGCACCTGCATGATGGCCGCGTAGCTCTTGACCGAACCATCGGCAAAACGCAGTTCTTCGATACGATAGTTACGCTTGCGGTAAGTATCGACAAGGCCTACACCGTTGACGATACGAATCCAATCTTCGGTTCCCGAAAGGCTGATTGTTAAATCGTTACCAGAGGTTGAAAACCGCAGGTCATCCCAAGTGATGCCTTCACCGAAAACGATCGCATCGTTTCCACCCGAATTAGAATCATACTGATTATTTCGGTCGATGATCGTATCCTGACCGTCACCACGTGAAAAGACGTAAATATCATCATCGCTGCCGCCCTCCAGGATGTCGTTGCCGGTTCCACCGATCAAACGGTCATTGCCCAAACTGGCCCATAGCTTGTCGTTACCAGCACCCCCGGTCATCACGCTGGAGCCAGTATCATCAATGAGACTATCGTCGCCACCGCCACCGGTGGAAAACGCCTGCATGATGGCCGCGTAGCTCTTGACCGAACCGTCCGAAAAACGCAGTTCTTCGATACGATAACTGTGTTTACGAGAACTATCGAGATAGCCGAAACCGTTGACAATACGAATTTGGTCCTCGGTTCCTGAAATGACGATCGTCAGTTCGTTGCCAGAGACCCAAAAATAAAGGTCTTCCCAGGCTATTCCCTTACCGAACTCGATCGCATCGTTTCCGCCTGAGTAGAAGTCATAATCGTCGCGCCGGTCGATAATCGTATCCTGACCGTCGCCGCGTGAGAAAACATAGATATCGTCATCGCCACCGCCCTGAAGAATATCATTGCCTGCGCCGCCAATAAGACGGTCATTGCCCCAACTGGCGGACAGCGTGTCGTTACCCCATCCCCCCGTAACAATATCGGCGTTGGCACCACCCGTTATCGTCTGGTCAAGCGCAACGGCAAAAGGTGCGCCAGCAAAATTAATGCCGGTTAGGTTTGTGGCGGAAACGTCGGATAAACGCAGGAGCAACCTTGCATCGGCAAAACGTCGTATATTGGACTCGATATAATAAACAAGCGTATCAGTGCCGGCGGGACGTGCAACCAGTGCGCCTTCGAGGCCAGTGGCAATGGCAATGTCCAGAGTATCACCTTGTGTTCCGGGTTTGAAATTGGTTATGATATCTACACTGTCACTCCAGTGTGCCAGAGGAACAAAAACCTTGTAGGTATTTCGTTCGGCGGAGCCGGTCAGTTTACGGGCAAACAATCCTGAACCGATATGCGGCTCGTTGACAAGCTGCGTGGAACCACCGACTTCTTCATCCACTGTCCAAGATTTACCGACGAAAATCGGTGTCGCAAATGGATCGTCAGATGTGTCATTGAGGTCTAGCCTTTGCTCTGCTGCTTCCGGTGTCAAAGAGCGAGCAATTAGTTCTGTGGCAGTCCATTTTGTACCGTCCCCAAAATGCACAATGTCGATTGGGGGTGCTTTTGCAGTAGCTTGACCGGACAGGGTAAGCCGGTCCAAGCTATTAGCAAAGCGTAAAACGATATCATCACCACTACGGATGACGATAACATCCGACGATACAAGACCGCCTGAAATCTGAAGTGTATCGTTTGACCGAGTCCAGTCAGTACCCTCACGGATCACATCATGGCCGTATCCTTTGGTAAAGACGTAAGTTGTATCGCCGATCCCACCCGCCAGTATATCGTCACCACTACCACCATCAAGTGTCGCTGTAATGTCAAGCATTGATCCGAGATCAATACTATCACTGGTCGGCCGTGAAGCCCCGGCCTGCGCTATGATATCGGCGTATTGCCAGACGGTGCCGTCCGAGAATTCAAAACGCTCGATACCGTAATCCTTGGCGTCGCGATCAGCGCGGAACATATCGGTGATCGTTAGACGGTCGTCACTGTCAGCCAAACCGATGACGAGTGCATTCGGACCCACCGAGAGGAATCGAATATCGGATGGCAGGATGCCCGCCGCAAAGCGGATTCTATCGATCTGTGATGCGTCCTTAGACTCTGTGTCGCTAATTGTGTCTTGGCCATCACCGCGCGCAAATACATAAGTATCAGCACCGCTGTGTCCTTCAAGACGATCATCGCCCCGGCCACCGGTCAAAACATCGGCTCCCTGCCCACCTTCAAGCCAGTCATTGCCGCCGACGCCATAAATACTCGCGCCAGTTTGGGGACGAACAGGGTCTCCGGGTACAATGATCCTGTCGTCACGATCCGTCGCCGTAACGCTCGCGGCTAAGGCCGCGTAGCTAACGCTGTGGCCATTGGAAAAGACGATTTTCGATACGACAGGATGGATATCGTCAGCAGGGTCGATCAAAGTAACTCGATCCTGGCTACCGGCAATGCTCAACACAAGGTTGCCATGTCTATCACGAGAGGTGGTAATATTGTCAGGTTCAATGCCTGTGCCAAAGAGGAGCGTACTTATGCCATTGGCTGTGCTGCCAGTCTCGATACGGTCTTGCCCGTCACCGCGATTGAAACGATAAATATCGTCACCTCCCCCGCCGATCAGTACATCGTTACCCTGACTGCCAGAGAATGTTTCATTGCCGCTTTTGCCACGAAGGAGCTCATCCTGCCAATCACCGGTCAGTTCCGCCATCTGCCTGAGCGTATCCAAGGACAAGGTGGTTCCATCGGAAAACTGAATCGTGTAGCTGGCTCCGGTCCCTTTTCCAAATCGGAGTACTATTTCATCCGTAGAATCCGCAAAGGATACCACCAGTTCCGTGCGAGCGGGATCGATCTGCGAAACACGCAACTCGTCGGGCTGGTAGCCTGCTATGGTGATCCAGTTGGCACCGTTGACATCATCTATCACATCGCGACCGTCGCCTCGGGTAAAGACATAGGTATCGTTGCCCTGGCCACCGTACAATTCATCATCGCCCAGCCCACCGGCAAGCTGGTCGGCTTGTCCGCTACCAACAACAATATCGTCACTGGTACTTATCTGGCTGTCGATTGCGGCTTGAAAAAGTTTGCCAACGTTCCACAACTCTCCATTAGCAAACTCGATATCAGGTAGACTACCGCCGCCCAGTGCGGATTTTATAATCAACTGGCTACCGGAAGCCGGAAAGGAAAGAATAAGATCGTTTGATCCGGTCGCTGCTTGCCGTACGACAGTATCGCCCGGCAGATATCCTTCCAGCACCACAGTCGCGGCGGTCACGAAATATGGCATCTCGACGCTGTCGATGCCGTCCGACGGGGCAATTACGATTCGAGCATTTTGCGCCAGAATGATGCGGTCATTGCCGGTCCCCGGTCGAAGAATGCTTCCGGATGGTAATTCACGCGCATCAATCACATCCTGGCCGGACTGGCTGGAACCGTCACGAATGATGGCCCGGATATCGGCTATGGATAATTGTGATCCGTCTGAGAATATAAAACTTTCGACCGTCCGCTGACTATAACCCGAAAGGATGGCGAGGCGGTCCTCAGTTTCGCCAAATATGATCAACAAGTCGCCATCGACATTGCGGAAAGAAATCTGATTGCGGGTAATGCCCTGACCGAAAACGACCTTATCAATACCACCTGTATCAAAAATGCTGTCGCGGCCATCACCAAGGTTGAAACCGTAAGTATCGTTGCCGAGGCCTCCCTCAAGCGCATCCGAGCCCGCCCCGCCGGAAATCCTGTCGTTACGATTATCGAAGCCTGTCAGGTGCTCGTCACCCTCGTTGCCGCTCAGCATACGATCAATAAGCAAGTCCACCGACAGATCGCTGCCGTCGACAAATTGGAAACTCTCTACCTGATGTGTGGTCAAACCGTTGACGATGGTGAGAACGTCGTAACCATTTCCAAGATCGATGACAAGATCGTTGCCATTTCGGCTGACCTTGATGTCATCGGCGCGCACGGATGCTCCAAACACGACCCGATCAATCACACCAGCAATGTCGTATAACTCCTCGATCCGATCGGATCCATAGCCTGACGTAAACACATAGGTGTCGGCCTTTGATCCGCCGATAAGGTTGTCGTCCCCTTGACGTCCATCGAGAACGTTGCTCTTGTCTATCAGGCCCGTCAAGACGTTGTCACCGCGATTGCCGCCGGCAATCTGCAACGCTTCCTCAACATCTGAAATCGTCATAGACGAGCCGTCAAAGAAACGAAACAGTTCAATACCGTCCTCGGCATCGCGAAACTGATTGCGAATTCTTAGCGTATCGGTTCGGCCGGTAACCGACACGATAAGATCGTTGTCGTCCTTAGTGAAAACGATATCGTCGCGGACGATACCCCCGCCGAACTCGATGGTATCATCAACCGGTATCCTGACACCACGTCTGTCGGACCAACGGGCCCACACTCGTCGATCGACAATCACGTCCTGACCGTAGCCAGCGTCGAAGAGGTATGTATCGCCGCCGTCGCCGCCTATCAGCAGGTCGTCTCCCGCGCGACCATCCAGCTTTTCTGCAAAATTAGAGCCTGTAATGGTTTCGCTCCGATCCGTGCCGACCAGATCGATGTCTTCGGGGTTAACATCGGTAAACGAAATCGTACGGTCGGTGAAAACAAAATTTTCCACCGCATGTTTCTGTGCCTCATCGCGCACATACTGGTTTTCGAATACGAAGTATTGCCCGGTTGCTTCCACTGTCACAATAAGGTTAAGAGCCGTACGGGAAAACACCACATCAGTCGAGGCAATACCGGCAAAGATCACCCAATCATCGCCTCCTTCGTCAACAACGGTGTCGTTGCCTTGACCTGCTGAGAGACGGTAGGTATCGTTTCCACCAAAACCAATGAGAAGATCATTGCCGAGGCCTCCATCTAGGGAGTCAGAAAGTGGGCCATAACCGTAAATAATGTCATCTTCATTGGTTTTAGCAATATCGATGTAATGCTGCGCTAGTTTGTAACCTGTCCAACTGGTACCATCGCCAAATAGTATATCCTCGAGGAAGTTGGTGAAACCGAAAAGGTTTTCTTCCAAAAAGTCGGACAAAACTACTTCGTCATTTGTCCCACGGAGTCGCATACGCAATGTATCACTTGGGCCATCGCGCAAGAAGTCAAGATCGGTCCAGCGGATAGCATCCTTAAATTTCAAAGTATCGTGTTGAGGCAGTTCGAAAAAAAGTTTCGACGAGTTATCTTCGATTACGTCTCGGCCATAACCTCGACCGTAAACATATGTATCGTTTCCGAACCTGCCGGAAAGAAAATCATCTCCTGCACCGCCGTCGAGTGTATTATCGTTCAATATACCATAAATAGCATCGTCGCCGTCAGTCTTCGCGTTTTTTAGCACCTCTTCAATGATCTGGGTAAACTCAAGGCTGGTTCCGTCATCGAAGATGAAGCGCTCAATCAGGTTGGGGGCAGCATAGTCAAGCCCCTCGCTACTTCCTAATAGACCAGCAAAAGCCTCTAAGCCCAGTCGCAGACCGTCAAAATGCTTCACAATTTCAAGCGTATCGCCGGTTTCCTTACCCGCATCATCGAGGAAAGAAATTTTCAGGTTTGCTTCTTCTCCGTGCCGGGTAAGGCGCAAATTGTTTGCCTTGATCCCCCCCTTGAAGCTCAGAATATCAATACCAGCCTTGATCGGCCCGAATGTGGATTTGCCGACATCATCAATGACGTCCTGACCGTCACCAGGCTGGTAAATATAAATATCGCCCCCGGCGCCACCGCTGATATAGTCATTGCCTTTGCCGCTCCAGAGCACGTCCGTCGAACCGGAGCCATAAAGGCTGTCGTTGTAAAGACCTTCTGCGCGCGTCTTGTCGGCAACTTGCATTGCCATCTGGAACCGGTCCCAGACCACGCCATCGGCAAATACGATTGAAGAAACGCCGGAATCATACTGCTGACCGGTGAGTGTATAATCGTTGAGTTCACCGAGAAACTGGTTGGTTAACCGGATGGCAGCGTCACGCCCCTCGATTTGAAGGACCATGTCCTCCCCATCGCGGATAGCCTTGACCCCGCTAGACAACACGTCTGAGAAACGCAGTTGATCGGCTTCCCCTAAATCCAGATCGTGAATAGTGTCGTTACCAGATTTGCCGCCGACGAAGTAAATGTCCGCCCCACTGCCACCGCGATAGGTCTGGTCTCCATCGGTTAAATAAAAATAGTCAACTCCTTTGGTTCCATCCACAGCCGTCGCAGTCTTTTCGTGTAGGATCAGACGCTCGTCACTGACCGATAAAACATGCGCGACGGCGCGAATATCGAGGTCAATACCAATTTTTTCAAAGGCAGGCAGCAGCATTTGAAGAATAAACGGCTGATCGACCGAGAGTGTGCTTCCTGCCATATTGCCTTCACCAGAAGGGCGGTAATCAGGGTAAATTTGCCATAAAATAGCATTCCATTCGGTCAGATAGTCCAGAACCGCGTCATTTTCGTTGCTTGCCGGAGCTGCGCGGAAAATCGCCTCGAATAGCGGGGCAAGTTCGCGATTGGTCGTGGGCACATACCTATCGGATGCAACATCAAACGATATGCCTTGCGCTACATCCTTTAGCCCCCCCTGTATGGCCAACCTTACGGCATATCGACGCGAGGCGGTGATATATTGCTCCATCACCGGCTGTAGCATTTTAATCATCTCGGCAATGCCGGAAACATAGGTGTCCGGGTCGTTTGCCAGATTAGGCCCGGCAGCAGGACCAAGCGCATAAGAAAGACGCCCGGTGTCCGCGTCAACACGTGCAGTGAGCATGTCTGGACGGAAATCAATACCGCCCAGCGATGTTGCAAAATGGAATTGCCCCGGCGTCAGCACCTCGATGCGATACGTGGAGTTGTCGGTCGAATTCACTTCGTCCAGTACGTCGAAATCGATAGCGTAATTACGAAGGTTGAATTCGCGATTGTCGCCGGTCTTCCACTGAAGTTGCAGTGCCCGGTCGAGATTTCTGGCCCAGACGAAAAATTTGCCGTCCCGGTCGGTTAGTTGAACACTGTAGTCGACGGCGATGCCATCGGTGAAGCGAACCCATATCTTTTCTACCGGCATTGTTGCGTAGGGATTGAATCCCAACGCCTCGGTGCGCCATTCCGTACCCGGCACGCGGGGGAGTGCCAGAATATCGGCCGTCGAAGCATAGGAACGTGAAAGATCAGTCGAGAGCACCAAGCGCCCGTCGCCTTGGCGTATGCCGTGGTCCAGAATAACAGCGCGGCCGTTTTCTATCCGCGTAAGATAGGGCGCCGCCTCCCGGTGGTTAAGCGGCGCAGCGCGGCTAGAAGGCGACCATACCTGCTCCAGCCGCCATTCCTCATTCGTGCTACTTTGCTGAGAAAGCACATCCTCAAGCGTCGCACGGTCAAGGATGGAACCTTGGGCGTTTTTGATCTGGTTTTTCGATTCGAGCGTCCAGTAGCCGCCGGTTTCATCTTCGTTATAGATGGCGCGGTCGAGCAGAACGGGGTTGCCAGTGGCATCGCGCCCGGTACGAACGGCGATTAACTCACGGGTTTGCTCCAGCGTGTGACCCCACGCCTCCAGCAAGCTGCCTATCTGCGCGGTCAAAATACGCAGTTTTGGCGTACGCATCGCTGCAGCCGTAGCGATGGCGATGTCGGAAAGCCTGCCATCGTTGGCAATGGCGGTTGCCAGATTGGCAACGCGCCCGTGCCCCTTAAGGTCGAGAGTGACATTGCTTTGCCATTCCGGTGTGCCAGCTTCGCCGCCAAACACCGTATCGACATCGTTGGATGCCAGCACGGCATCAAACATGCGCCGTACCGCACCGTCCGCAAAAGTGACGTCACCGACACCAGTCAGCATCGCACCCTGCGGAGTTTTTGCATCGATGGGTTTCGCAGAAAGATCGATGGTTGCGACACCGAGCGCATCGAGTGATTTTAACTCACCCGCATCGGTATATCCGTCGCTGTCCCGGTCACGCCAAACGGCCAGTTCGGCCCAAATCGCATCGGCACGTGTAATCTTTCCGTCGCCGTTTTCATCGAACACGGCCAACCGGGAA
This sequence comes from Rhizobium sp. CFBP 8762, assembly GCF_014841565.1. Taxonomy (GTDB): domain Bacteria; phylum Pseudomonadota; class Alphaproteobacteria; order Rhizobiales; family Rhizobiaceae; genus CFBP-8762. Next base: position 352,111 of record NZ_JACYUD010000004.1, on the reverse strand, counting down.
AAGCCCGAAGCCCCGACGCCACCGAACATTTCGGAAATATCATCGATGCGGTCATTGCGGTTGAGATCGCGAACCAGAAACCCATCGTCGCCATCCAGCCAGCCGACACGCTCGGCAAACAGATCGCCATCAACATCGAAGTAGATTGCTTTGCCGCCCAAAGGTCGCGTCTCGATCCCGTCACCATCAAGATCGATGACAAGAGGGTCGGCCTCTTCGGCCCATTTGAGCGCCTTGGCGGACCGGGTCACGGCGGCGGCCAGTGTCACTACCTGATCGACCGCTGCCAGAGCGCCATAGGCCATTCCGACAGCAAAACCAACAGCCCCACCGAAAACAGCCAGAAGCGGCATCAGCGCTCCCAAGGGATTGGGCAGCTTGAACACCATGTTGAACGTGCCCTTGCCATCCAGCTCGGGTTGCTGCACGCCCAGAAAGCTGGCGGCGATATCGACATTTTTGATCTGCATCCAGCCACGCAATGCGCCCGTGGCATCGTCAGCCTTCTGCTTTTTGTAGGCCGCACTGGTTCCGTCGCCAAAAATAGCGGTGAAGAGTTGATCAAACTGGTTGGTAACGAATAGATCCAGTTTGCCATCCTCATTCTTTTGAAGGGCATAGCTCATCCACGGGATCAGATGATCGGTATAAATCGTACGGGTCGGATCGTATTGATTGTTTTTATCGACAGATCCAAAGAAATTCGCCAGCCCCATGACGCTGCCGAGCAGACCGCCCCCAACCAGACCCAGAACACCGCCTTCGGCATTGCCGCCCGTCAGCGGCAGACCGTAAAATTTCAGGACATCGTGATGCTGCGCATCCATGACCGTGGTGTTGGGGGAGTACCAGATATTGTCGCTGTTCTCCTTGCTGTCGGTAATGGGCTTGCTGGTCTCGAGGTCCAAACTATCAATGGTATCACCATAGATCACCCCGCCGTCCGAGGTGTTGTAGATCCAGTCCCGCCCCGCGCCCCCTGCCGTTGTGGCTTTATCCCCCCCAATGGCGACCACCCAGTCCTTACCAGACCCGCCGTCCAGTTTGAGGGTGTAATCTTTGTCAGCCACAAGTTGCGTTCCAATGGCATCACCGGAACGAATATGGTCTGCCCTCCATCCGAATAGAAAATCATCTCCGTCTTCGCCGCGCGCGTCGCCAGCGCCGCTATGAATGATCCAGTCATCGCCTTTGCCGCCCTTAAGATTGGCAAGACCTTTGCCCATCATAAAATCAGGCTTATCATTTCCTATGGCTTCCAGCGGATCAAGACTGGTGCGCGCAGAGCCATCGGCAATCGTCATGGCGTCTGCATCGCTCATAACAAACGCCGTTTTGGTCAGTGTCTTTTCGATCTGCCTGGCGATGTGCTGATACGTTGCGTCCATGTCCGATGACAGCTTCTCGAACGAGGCACCCAAGCCCCATTGCGGATAGGCAATATCCAGAACCTGAAACGTCAGCTTCATGAGTTCGGTGGAATCAGCCGCGTCATACGCAAAGCGGGCGACGGCACCGGCGCCGCCGGTTATCAACGACAGTGCGCCGTATTCAAACACCGTTTGCGTGATGCTGGCAGCGGCATCCGCCAGCATATCCGCGGAAATATCGATATCGAGCTCAACGAGAAGCTCGCTCATAGTCATGCCGCTGTCCTTGGATATTTGGTAGAATCCCAAACCCAGAAGGCCCAGCATGGCGAAATCCACCGCGCCGAGTTTGTCCGACAAACCGACGAATTTGCCACCAAAGTCGACACTGCCGGATGTATCTTTCGCTAAACCTTCGATTATGTGCTTCACCGCATCGACTTTCGGGAAGGACTCTTGCACCGCTTTTGTGATTTTGGACATATCCAGATGCGCGATACTGACGCCATCCATTGTTTCCAGCCCTGCCTTTTTGGCGGCTTCAAGCTTGCGCAGGGTGCGTTCCAGCCCGGACAGACCGTCATTGCCGGTGGAAATATCGTTGAAGTCGATCAGACCGCGCAGCACATCAGCTTGCTGGTACTCTGGCGCACTCTGTACGAGTTTCAAAGAGGCACGGCTTTCGTAGAAACGTTCGTAGATTTGCTTGTAGTCGAGATCTTGCCCACCCAGTTGCGGATCGGCATTGTTGAACACGAAAGCTGGGGGTCTTAGCGACTCATCTGCGTTAAAGCCGCCAACACTGTTCCATTTCAAATAAAACTGGAACCGTTCCACATCCGCTTTGAGTAAATAACGGCTATTATCACTAAGCGTCCCTCCGGGTAATAGCTTTCCTAGTGCATCGGTTAGTTCATACTTTTCACCTAATCTGCTCAGGATCGTTTCAACAAAATCAGTATAGGCCTTGTGTCTTCCTTGGTGCACGGTCTCGGGAAACAGCGCCATATTGGTTGCTTTGGCGGCATTCTCTTTGGTGGGTAGCCGCAGCCGGTTTTGTAACGCGTCATCGATATCGAAAAGACCATGGCTCGACAAAATTTCCAGCACCGGGTGGCTGCGAAGCGCTTCCGGTAGAACATGGTGGTTCTGAAAGCCCGCACCGGCCGACGTCGTAAAAGCCATGATCTAAGCTCCTAAAGAGTTTTTAAATACTTTTCATAATATTCTGCAGCAATTTCTGGCTTGTCTTTAAGAAACTCTACCAGTTCCGGCGCTTCTTTCTCGAGCACCCAAGGCTCATCAAGTTCCTTGACGGGATAGAGTTTGAGATTGGTGAGTCTCTTTGCCTGCATCCGTGCCATTATGGCATCGCTGACGAAAAGAGCGTTGCCCTGCAAGAACAGTGAACCAAAGACCTTGCGTTCGCCGAAGGCTGGACGACTGATGACATATTCGCCTGCATGCACATGATGGTGTGGCAAGCCGGTACGAGGACCAACTGCAACCCTCACAATTTCAGATATGCCGCTTTTCGACAGCAAGACGCATGGCACTGTACGGGTTGGATGAAAGATGAAATAGCTGTCCTCATAGGGCGTGCCGTCTTTGCGACGCAGTTCTACCGGAAAAAACTGATGCACATCTGCCTCGAACTCTTCAATAATCGCCTTGAACCGAGCACTGACCACCGACAAGTCCATAATTCGGAAGGCGTCTACCAACCTAACCTTGTCTTTCTGGATCGCTACGGTCGGAAGATTGCTGGAATCGGTGACCTTTGGGCTTGGTGCCCAAAGAAAAAAGGGCAATTGTGTCTCTTTATCAAACTGTGAACCGCTCTTATCCTGCCAATCGAACTGTGGCCCTTCTGTCCAAAAACTCAAATACCCTGCCATGTGTGTCTCCTGAATTTGATGGAATGTGTTACCCGATGCATCATGCCTGATTCACCCACCGCATTCTCTCAATTTTCGATGCAAACGTCTGACAGCTTCACACCGTGCTTTCAGCAAGTTCCACACACACGCTCGCCGAAACGGAACGACACACAGCGAAACAATCCCTAATTGTCATCCACAAGATATCACTAATACAAAGAATGCAAGCAGTATTCGTCTTTAAGTTGAAATTAATTTTATTTGGGAATGGGCTCGTACGCAGCTTGTTTGCGCAAATCTTAGAACCACATAATATTAGGCATGTCCCGGCACCAGTTGCAAACAAGTGGTTTGGCTTTGCGATACGACTGTGATTTATGCGGCAATGAAGATGTGTTCCAAGACCGTGCAGCTTTGGAGCTAAGTTTGCGTATCGGAGCGCTTATAATCAGAGCGTGCGCAGGGCCGTTAACCGCACGCTTGCAGAGCGTATCACACGGTATGGTCCAAGCTGCCGTTACGTCTGACTGTGTTTTGAAACAGACGAGTTCACGTTTCTGAAAGACACAGATTTCTACTCTGAAGATTTGTTGGCAGCGCTAACAAAAGCGTCTTTTCCATCTATCGGAACCGCCCAAGCGCTCGCTGCTAACCCAAAGCGTGTAGCTATCTTCACGCTTTGAGTTTCTGGTTCGTCATGTATCGTATAGGACGCCGCTATGCGCTCCCATATGAGACGTTGGCCTTATGAATTAAGAATAGGCTTTTCCAAATTTGCAGGTTCCGGCGTTGCAGGAACCCGCATTTTTTCCAGCACGGCCGGGTCAACAAGTTGAGTAACAAGGGGATGAATGCGTAGGGTTTTATCTTTCACAACCTGACTGAAGTTGGCGAGAACCGCCGTCGCCACTTTCTGCGTCGGCGCAATCACATCCAGCAGCCAATGGATATCACCACTTGCCCAATCTTCGGCCTTCAGCCGCACCGGAAACAAACGTGCTTTTACCTGCTCGCGAATCTTGGCATCGACCTCTTCTGAAACACTGGCCCAAATGGCAATGCCTGCTGTTTCTTCCACCTTGCCTTCACCACCTGATTTGGCAATGGAAACACGGTCGCGCAGCATGGGGTCAACGACGAGGTGCATAACATCAGCAAGCGACTGATGTTTGTAGCGCGGCAAATTCAGCATGGAGAGCACCACTTCCCCAATATTGGCCTGTAGCCGAGTCCGGAATGCAGCGATCTGTGCAACAACTGCCGGATCAAGTGGAACCTGATCTGCGGCCTGAGCCGTGCCGTTGATGACAGGCAGTTCCGGGGTTTCTGTTGGTTCCACGATGGTCTCGTCCATTATCAACCTCATCCTGTTATTTTCATTGATACTTTGGCGAGGTAACACCGCTTCTAGCGACGTCAGCGTAAACACACCAGCGGATCAGGAATGCGACCCACGGTTGCTTCGACTATGCCCTCTTAGATAGAAGATATTAGCATTTACGAAAGTTCAAGCAGTTTCTTCGTCGCGTTGAATCTTTATACCACCTCGATCTGTTGTTAACAGTCTTGCGCAGCTTACCGCTCTCGCCCGGCCTCATCAAACGCTTGACTGATAGGCGATAGCAGGTAGCGGATAATGCGCCGTTCGCCTGTTTTAATCTCCGCCTGCACCGACAGACCAGGGCTCAGTGGGACTTTTGTAACTCCTATATTGATGCTGGTGGATTGCAGCCGTATGCGAGCGGCATAAACCAAGCCTGGCCGTACCGGACGTCCTTTTTCGTCTTGCTGCGGGGCATCAGACTGCGACAAGTCGATTGCATCTCTGCTGATGCTGGACACAATACCGGGGACAAGGCCATAATCAGTAAACGGGAACGCCTCCAGTTTAACGCGAACATGTTGTCCTTCCCGTATAAAACCTATGTCTTTGTTCAAGACCTGCGCCTCTACCTCAAGTTCCGTTCCGTCAGGGACTATGGTCATCAAGGGTTGTGCCGGTTGAACCACACCACCGATTGTGGCTACAGCCAACTGCTGCACCGTACCGGATACAGGCGCGCGAAGCTGCAACATTTCAAGCCTTCGGGTGGTTTTGCGCAGTTCCTCACTTGCGATCTGCTCTTTTTCGGTCGCCTCGGACAAGCCTTCCACAGCAGTGCGGGTGAAGGTTTCGCGCAACGCCTGCATGTCGGCTTCCAGCGTCTCTATTGCCGCTCGCCCTTTCGTTTCCTCGGCCATCCTGACGTTAATATTCTGCGTGTGCTCGATGAGCAGTTGCTCGTTTTCAAGAAGTCTGAGCCGCGCATAATGCCCCTGACCGGTCAATACCTGGCGAGACTCGAACTGGTCGCGTACCAAAGGTAGAGTTTGCCTGAGTTTGTGGATTTCAACCGATGTGGAAGCAAGTCCTGCCACCTGCTGGGCGATCTGCTTGCGCAGGCTGGTGCGCTTTGCCTCATACTCAGCAATGCTGGCCCACACAAAGCGCTTCTCGGTCGCCACCATCGCAGCCGGTATGTCTTCAGGAACCGACAAAACCAGTGCACGTCCGTCCATATAGGCAAGAATGGCTGCGTTTCGGGCCTTAAGCAAAGTAGCGGCAAAAAGCGTCTTGCGTGCCTGCTCTTCATCTGCGGCGGCTAATGTTGGGTCGATTTCGACGAGTATTTGGCCTTCCTTGACGTGCTGGCCGTTTTCGACATGAATTGCCCTGATCGAGCCAATTTCCATTGGCTGAACAGTCTTGACTTTTCCTGAAGGGATAATTTTGCCGCTTGCAACAGCCACCACGTCGACCTTACCGATAATCGACCATGCGATAGCTAGCGTGAAGAAACCGCAAATCATGAGAAGCAACATGCGAAGACCGGGGCTCGGCGGCTTTTCCATAATCTCGAGTGCAGCGGGGAGAAACTCATGATCCGAGCGTGGTGGTTTCACGCGATCTAGGTCATTTTGCACACGCCAGCTGGTTCTTAGAATTGCAATATGCCGAGAGAGTATGGATAATCGATCAGCCAACCACCGTATCATGGGCGGATTCCCATTTGCTTGGCGTAAAGCTGGGCGTAACGCTTACCAGACCGCAGCAGCGTGTCATGCGTTCCAGACTCGGTGATCTCGCCAGCCTCTACGGTAACAATACGATCACACTGGCGGACCGCAGATAGACGATGGGCTATGATAATGACCGTTCGTCCCGTAGCCATGCTGCCAAGGTTGTGCTGAATAATCTCTTCACTTTCGGCATCCAGGGCACTGGTTGCTTCGTCCAGAATCAGAATACGCGGGTTTCCAACCAATGCGCGGGCAATTGCGATGCGCTGACGCTGGCCACCGGAAAGGTTTCCGCCACGTTCATCGATTACCGTATCGTAGCCGTGCGATAGTTCCAGTATAAACTCATGGGCGCCAGCAAGTTTGGCCGCTTCAATCACCCGCTCCATTGGCATAGTGGGGTCTGTCAGAGCAATGTTTTCGCTCACTGGCCGGTTAAACAAAATATTTTCCTGAAGAACTACGCCGATCTGGCGGCGGAGCCATGCAGGATCGACAAGCGCCAAATCAATGCCATCAACGAGGACACGTCCTTGTTCGGGAACGTACAGTCGTTGTACCAATTTTGTGAGAGTCGATTTTCCCGAACCTGACGGCCCAACAACGCCCAGCACTTCCCCGGCCGCAATAGATAGAGTGACACCCCTCAATGCCTCGGGCGCATCAGGACGATACCGAAAACGTACTTTATCGAAGGTAATTGCGCCTTGAACCGGTGGAAGAGTCGCCCTGTTGGATTTTTGGTTAAGCTCCGCTGGAGCATTCAAGACGTCGCCCAACCGATCCACGGAAATACGTACTTGTTGAAAATCCTGCCAAAGTTGCGACAAGCGCAGGATTGGTTGTGCCACACGTCCAGAAAGCATATTGAAGGCCACCAAGGAGCCTACAGAGAGATCGCCCGCTATGACTGCTTTTGCCCCGAAATACAATATAGCAACTGTCGTCAGCTTTGAGACAACCTGAATAAGATGGCTTCCCCAATTAGCCAGTGTCGCCACTTTGAAGCCTGTGCTGGTGTAACCTGCGAATTGACGCTCCCAAATCTGTTGCATCCGTGGCTCGACCGCCATTGCCTTTAGGGTTCCAATGCCGGTTACGCTTTCGACGAGAAATGACTGATTTTCCGCGCCACGCCGAAATTTTTCGTCAAGACGGGCGCGAAGGGGCGCGGTGATAAGAAACGATATTGCGGCGTAACAAGGAATGGACAAAAGGACGACCACCGTCAATGCCGGGCTGTAGGCATACATTACCGCGAAAAATACAATCGTAAAAAACAGGTCTATGACAACGGTGACTGCATTCGATGTCAAAAACTCTCGAATATTTTCGAGCTCTCGTACTCTTGCGACGCTATCGCCAACGCGACGCGCCTCAAAATATGAAAGCGGAAGGTTGACCAGATGACGAAACAGGTTGGAAGAAAGTTCACTATCAACACGGTTGGTTGTATGGGCAAAGAGCCAATTGCGCAAAGCCGACAGCAGCGTTTCAAAAATCAGAACGACGGCCAGACCAAAAGCCAGCACATCCAGAGTTGTCAAAGACTGATGGACAAGCACCTTGTCGATCACTAGCTGAAAAAATATGGGAGACACCAGACCCATCAGTTGAAGAAAAAAAGAACCGATCAAGACATCGCGAAGGGGTCGGCGATATTTTACGAGCGCCGGAATAAACCAGCTAATATCGAAAGGCCGTGCAATGCCAGTCATTCGTTCTCGGGTGGTCATTAAAAGGAAACGGCCGGTGAATCTGGCATGCAACTCTTCAAGCGACCATATTTCCGGACGCTCGCCGCTGCCACGCTGGACAAGGAATTTATAATTATTCGAATCAGCATCAACTTTAAGCAGAATGACCGCTTGCCCGTCCCTTAACGCCATAAGCGCGGGCAGAGGCAGGTGCACGATCCGATCCTGTTTGACCGATTTGATTTTCGCAACAATATCCAGTCTTTTTGCGATGCGCGCCAAGTCTTCAAGTGTATGGGTTTGACCCGGACCTCCACAATCATGTGTAATTTGGTAGGCATCGGCAGCCACGCCTAGAAATTTTGCCAACAATATAAAAGATAGCAGAGATTCAGAGTAAACCGACGGCGAAACAGCGCGCTCTTCCGACGACTGATGGAATAATCTCAGTTCCTTGTGCATGGCACAATCACAGATTTAATTTGAAAATCACTCATTATTAACTTTCAAAAAAACTTTAAACCAGACATCGCCATAAATAGCACATAAATTAGATTTTACGAATGTTATTATATATAAATTGATGGCTGTTACGTTTTAGAGTGCAAGGCTACCTGGCCCCATCCCACCCGTCATCAACTGATGAGCATTGCCTCTTTTGAGGTTGGTCAATCGAAATGATCTTCCGTAACCGCTCAAACCGGAGTCACGCCGTCGCCTGAGCCAACAGCCGCCTACCTTTTGTATTAACGGCGAAAGAGAGCACTCTACCCTCCCCCTCCACCCCTTTTTTAACCTCGACATTGCTGGTCACGGCCGCGTGTGAGTTACGCCGGTGAATAGCCCCGCGTTTCGTAGAAACCTTCGGGTTATGTTTCCTGCTTATTGTTGACTCGACGGGTGACAGCGTCCCGCTTCAAAGGGTTGAAGAAGCTCTAAGCCGCAGCGTTGTCATGGCAGCTGCCCCGTCGGCTCATCGAATGAACCACATTGTGGTGCGTTAGGAACGAATTCCAGTCCATGCTGCGGAACTAAGCTTGGTCCCATTGGATCATAGCAACTTCGCCCTTCGTATTGCGCGTCCACGACGCCCTTAGTACGACATTTTTAGTCTGCCTGCTTTGCAGCGACCAGCTGATGACGCGGCGTGAATAGCACGAGGCTGGCACGCCGGTCTCGGAGCTTTGTCGCAAGGATGGCATCAGCGTTGCTAGCATCCACATATAAAAGGCAGCAGGGCGAAAATCTGTCGTGCATTTGTTAGATGATCACCAGATGAGCTAACGGCAGGCGTGTAAAGCCAAGGGCTTTTTCGAATGAGAATCTGCTACACCAGACGCAGCGATGACCATGACCTGAGTGAGCGTATGAAGGCGCTGGCGCATGAACGCCGCTGCTTTGGATATCGGCGCCTTCATGTGCTGCTCAGACGCGAGGACCACTTTGTGAACCCCCAAGCGGCTCTTCCGGCTATATCGGGAGGAAAAGCTAACGGCGCGCAAGCTTGGCGGGCATAAGTCGGCGATAGGCACCTGAGCGCCGATGTTGATCGCGCTTGCCGCCAATGATCGTTGACCGCTGAACTTTGTATTGGATCAATTGACCGATGGTCGCAGTTTTCAAATTTCGACGGTCGTCGACGATTGCACCAGAGAATGCGTGGCACTCGTCGCCAATAGCTCCCTTTCCGGTCTGCAGGTTACTCTTGAGTAAAACCGGATTAGCAAGGGGCATAACAAGCCGCTCCAGACCGCCTTCATCGAAGGCTCCAAAAGACGGCTGCGAGGTCAAGACCCGTCGGCGGCTGATAAACACGATACACGCCGACCCTACCGGATTTCCTAAGGCCTGAACAATACCAAGGCGCGCAGAAGATGCTGTTTGCGCAATTGACCGATCAGGATACGAAACTTGCCCTAACTTACGTGACCGAGGTTTTTCCGCTCGTATCCATAGGAAGAGCATCCAACAACCTCTTCCGTTCCCATTTTGTCTAATGTTTCCTGATTGCAGAAATAGACGACAAGCCTATTCAATCCCTCTGTTCGCAACAGAATAATATTTTCACGCTCTTCTTTTAAAGAATTTCCTCTCAGACCTTCGATGACAGCCGGTCCATCGATAAAAAACTCATCAACAGTGTGTTGAGCATAAGAGAAAGTCATTATTTCACGCTGACGTCTGTAGGAGATTTTCATTTCGTGAAGGCCATTAAAAATAATTTGATTGGCCTTCACGCTTATGGGTCCTGTAATCGATATCGACGTTGTTGAGGTAGGAACCCATTCTCCCAAATATTTACGGTCGACTTCCGCTGAGAACGCAGCCGTACCTATCGTAAAAAAAGAAACAAAGTAGATTACATTTTTCATCATTGAACGTGAGTTGGAGCATACTCGCGTATTGCGGCAAAGCGATCGTTTGCGCGTATAGGTGTTTGTTTGATCCACAAAAATGTCTCGATTTCTACTATCGCTTGATTGAGATTTCCAGACGCCAACGCGGCCCAAGATTTTGAAGATCATGTTGGTAACTGCCTAATTGGTAATTCGCATTAGCAATACCCGCAACCAATTTTGGACTGTGCTGCCAATACTTGCGGCTTGTTGTCGTGCAGCGTTCATCGCCTTGCTGGACTCGTTTCGGTAAAACTGCTCTATCCGAGTTGGTAGATGCCGATATCAGCGTCACTATCGGCGCTAGTATACAGCGCCTTGCCCTTGAATCACAATCAAGTATCGACTGTCTTCAGAAGCAAGGCAGAGCCTGAGACCGGTTATGGTTAATGAGCAGTATATAAAAGAATCGATCCAACCCAACTGCAAAGTTGATACTCAAAATTGATTAGTTTAGTCAAAAATCCCTTTATGATGATATCACCACCTAAGATAAATCATCAACGCGCGATTAAAAAATGCGTACCAGCTGCATCAGCGGTTCACCTTGGGTGACTGCCTGTAAGTTTGACAAACAGCAGAAAGCGACATCCGGATTCGGAGCGCTTTTTGATCGAAAGGACCGTCAATGTCGTTCGCATCTCACATGTCGATCACGGTTGTAAGTCTCATGGTTTTCGGACCATCCACAGCGCTGGCTCTGGATGACGCCCGCCTGAACCAGCAGTTGATGCGGCTCGATCCCGACACTCGGCTGGAGCAAACCTGTGATACCGAGGTCATGGACCGGATCAATCGCGAGCAGAAAGCGTTCAGCGTCGACAAGGTCATCGCCTATACGTTCAAGGCACCCACAGCCGAAGACAACGTGATCAAGGCGCCGGGCGCGGTGTTTCGCAGTCGCGGTGAATGGTATCATCTGGCCTATGAATGCAAAACAGGGCCACGGCATCTGGATGCCCAGTCGCTGGTCTACACCATCGGGCAGAAAGTATCGAAATCACAGTGGGCGAGCCATTACCTGTACGATTGAAGTCATGACGCGACGCTTCACCGGTCGCCATCAACGTGCCTTCAGTCCACGTCTCCCAGTTCCTCATGGATTGCCGCAATGATTTCGGCCCTCTGCTGTGCGGAGCGACCGGCATGGGCGGCATAGGTCAATGCCAGAAGCCTGACCGTGCTGAGCACGGCGGTGTGGGAGGGACCGAGCGCGAAACTGGCCACATGGCAGGGTAGCACAACATGCGAGTAGCGCTGTGCTTCCAGCATCGTTGTGCGGTCGGTGATGGTGATGACATTGAGGCGGCTGGTTGCCGCATGGCTCAATATCGGCTTCAGAACCGCTTGATGCGGCGGCAAAGTGACAAGCAGCAGCACATCCTTTGGCCCGGTCATGGCCAGATCTTCCGCCCAGGATCCCTGATTGATGCCAAGAATCATCACACTGTGTCTGAGGCGCGAAAACACCAGCCGCGCGTAGCGCGCAACGCCCTCCTCCGTGCCAAGGCCCAGAATCCACACCTTTGGTGCAGCGCCAATCAGCTCGGCCGCCTGCCGGACGGTGTCCGACCGCATCTCCTCGAACGTCTTGGTCAGGTTCTTCAGTTCCAGTTCCAGATGCGCGCCAATGCTGCGGCCAAGGGCCACCTGATCGGACTGCGTGACCGAGTAGCCGTAGGGTTCGGTGCGATTGCGCTCCTCGCGCGCCTGCAATTTGACCTCATTGAAATCCGCATAGCCCAGATGCTGGAAAAAGCGGGCGGCTGTGGCCTTTGACACGCCGGCCATCTCGGCAATTTCTGTTGCCGAATGCGTCAGGATATCGTCCTCGCGCTCCAGAATGAGTTGGGCAAGCTTCTGCTCACCGGTTGTCAGCCGCTGGTAGCGCTCCTGAATACGCAAGACGAGACGTGAGGCCATGTTCTCTCCGGGTTTTTGTCTCCATAAAAAGATTAGCAGCCCTCTTGCAATAATGAAACTACTGTTTCACAATTATGAAACATTGAAACAGAGAGTGTCATGGCACAACCCCGCGTCATCCGGCAGAGAATTTGGGACAGCCTGAAGGCTGTCGCGCGGCCCGACACCCGCTTTCATTTGAGCTTCAGCGAGTTCATTCCCGATTTCGAGGGTGTGGAACAGGCAACCGATTTCATTGCCGAACTTCCCGCCTTCAAGGATAGCCAGCTTGCTTTTGTCACACCCGATAACTCCATGACGGAGTTGCGCCGCCGGTTAATCTCCGATGGCAAGGCGTTTGTCATGTCCACCTACAATATGCAGCGTGGCTTCCTCTATATTGCGCCGGGCGTTGTGCCCGCAGAAGCTGCACCCTTCGCCGCCTGGCTGGATGGAATGGAGCATTTTGCCCGCCCGGTCGATCTGGCTGAGCTTGCCACCATCGGTCGTTTTGATTTTCTCGCAACCGGTGCGTCAGCCGTTACGAAAGATGGCATCCGGTTTGGAAAGGGTCACACCTATTTCGATCTCGAATGGGGTATGTTCACCGATCTCGGGCTGGTCGACGAAAAAACGCCCGTCGCCGCTGTCGTTCACGATGTTCAGGTGGTGGAAGAGCAGCTGGGTGCCAGCGATACCGATATTCAGGTGGATTATATTGCAACGCCAACCCGTCTGGCGAAAATCGAGCGCAGCAACAGTCGTCCCCGTGGCATCAAATGGGATCGTCTGAGCCGCGATGAAATCATCCACACACCACCACTGAAAGAACTGGCGCGTATGCGCGGCATCGCCTGATGCGCTGACAAAATCTTACCATAAGCGGGTTCGCTTTGCGCCCGGACATACGCCAAACCCGATAACAAGGAACAGCCTCCACGCATCTTACATTTAACCGTCGCCATTTTATGGGTCTTCTGGGCGCAGCCGCAACCATGCCCCTGATGGGACGCTTGGCATCCGCCGCCATGCCGTTCACCTTTCAGGCCTCATGGATCAACGATGCCGAGTTCGCCGGCTATTTTCTGGCCGCCGATAAGGGCTATTATGAGCAGGCAGGGCTTGACCTGACCTATCTCTCCGGCGGGCCGGATGTCATCCCGGAAAGCACCATCATTGCGGGCAAGGCCGACCTGACGTTGACGACACCGGACACAACAATCAAGGCGATTGTCGAACAGGGCGCGCCCTTCAAGATTATCGGCGCTCAGTACCAGAAGAATCCGATCGGCATTGTTTCTCTGGCCAAAAACCCGATCAAGGAGCCAAAGGACCTCATCGGCAAGACGCTTGCCGTGCCGCCGGTCAACGTCATTTCCGTTGAAGCCATGCTGAAGATTTCCGGTGTGGAGCGAAGCCAGGTCAACATCGTGCCGTATGCCTACGACCCGACCCCGTTGATCAAGGGCGAGATTGACGCTTCGCTGGATTTCACCACCAACGTGCCGTTTACCATCAAGCAGGCCGGTGAAGAACCGAGTTCCTTCCTGCTTTATGATTTTGGCTTTACCATCTTCAACGACACGGTCGTGGTGACCGAAGAGGTGCTGAAAGCCAAGCGCAAGGAAATCGTCGCATTCCTCAAGGCCAGCCGCAGGGGCTGGGATGAAAACCTTGCCGACCCGACGGCTTTCCCCAAAACCTTTGCCGATAGCTGGTTCAAGGGCACAGGCCGCTCCCTTGAAAACGAGGTTTACTTCAACACGGCGCAGAAGCCGCTGATCGAAAGCCCGCAGGGCGTCTTTTCGATGAGCGAGGAAGCCGTTGCCGCCAATATCGAGGCATTGGCTGCGGTGGGCATAACGGCCAAGCGCGAACACTTCGACACCACCGTCCTTGAAGAAGTGTAATGACGGGAACGACTGGCATCATGCTGGCCAACATCTCGCGCGCCTTTCAGGGCCGCGAGAGCGTTGTGCAGGCCCTCGACAATGTTACGCTTGCGTGTCCGGCGGGCTCGTTCACCGCGCTGATCGGCCCTTCCGGCTGTGGCAAGTCAACCCTGCTACGTCTCGCCCTTGGGCTGGATACGCCCGATGCGGGCACCATTGCCATTGCTGGCATGTCTCCGCAAGAGGCGGCAAAGGCGGGTCTGACGGGCGTTGCCTTTCAGGATGCCGCCCTGATGCCCTGGCGAAGCGTGGAAGACAACATTGCGCTGCCGCTCGACGTTCTCAGCCGCAAGCGTGCCGACCATAAGGCGAAGATTGCAGGGCTGATCGACCTCGTGGGGCTAAAAGGCTTTGAAAAGGCGCTTCCCGGTGAGCTTTCCGGCGGCATGCGCCAGCGCGTGGCCATTGCCCGCGCGCTCGTTACCGATCCGAAGGTCCTGTTTCTGGATGAACCCTTCGGTGCGCTCGACCAGATCCTGCGTCGCCAGATGAATATCGAACTGCAGCGCATCTGGATGGACGGTCGAGCCACGACCCTGCTGGTCACGCATGGAATTGATGAGGCGGTGTTTCTCGCCGACAGAGTCGTTGCCATGCAAAGCCGTCCGGGGCGCATCGGCACGGTGATTGACATTCCGTTTGCGCGACCGCGCCGACCGGACATTTTCACCACGCCGGAGTTCCACGCGCTGCAAGATCAAGTCGCAGAGGCGCTCAATGGCCCGTGAAAGCAAGAGTGAGGGTGATTTTCGGCGCTTTTCCGCATGGCGAACTGCGGCAATCATCGCTGTCGTCTGGGAAGTGCTCGGGCGTTTCAAGCTTGTGGCTGATGGCGCATTGCCCGCACCGAGCGAGATTATCATCCGGTTCTGGCAGGATCGCGGCGATTATCCACCGCATCTTCTGGCGACGTTTGAAGGCGCTTCGCTCGGCTTTCTGATCGGCAACAGTCTCGCCATCCTCGCCGGTATCCTGTTTGCGGTGTCGCCGATAGCCGCAAGGCTCGGTCG
Organism: Rhizobium sp. CFBP 8762; assembly: GCF_014841565.1. Classification (GTDB taxonomy): domain Bacteria; phylum Pseudomonadota; class Alphaproteobacteria; order Rhizobiales; family Rhizobiaceae; genus CFBP-8762. The sequence continues at coordinate 336,844 of NZ_JACYUD010000004.1, read as the reverse complement.
TGGCCTCAATGTGGCTTTGTTTGCGCTACCGCCCATCGCCATCTCGCCAATCCTCGTTCTCACCTTTTCCGGCATGACGCCCCGTGTCGTTCTGGCAGCCCTTGGCTGCTATTTTGTAACCATGAGTGCGACCGTCACCGGCATCAGCCAGACGGACAGGCGCATGCTGGACGTGGTGGCCGCCTATGGCGGTGGACGCTGGACACGTCTGCGCCGCGTGCAGATCCGCGCCGCCCTGCCCGCCATTCTCGCCAGCTTGCGCGTTGCGGCACCAGCCGCCGTGCTCGGCTCCATTCTCGCAGAATTTGGCGGTGGAGGCCGCTTCGGCCTCGGCGTCTATCTGATTGGCTCGCTCGGGCGTGCCGATCCGGCGCGCCTGTGGGGAATCGGCCTTGCCGCAACCCTGATGGCGCTGGTCGCCTATGGTGTTTTCGCATGGATCGAAGCGCGCGTCACACGCTCCACCCGCGCCGTCACCGTGCCCGCGACAGCGCCGGGAACACCGCTGAAGAGCAACCATCTTTCCGGCATTGCCATTACACTGGCGTCCATCAGCCTGCCGTTTGCGGTCTGGTGGCTGCTGCTCAAAGCACTTGGCACCCCGGCCATGATCGCCAAGACGCCCGCTGGCGTGTTTGACTACCTGTTTCTTGCGCCCTCGGCGGCGTCGGCACAGACACGGTTGCTGGCCGCTCTTGTCCAGACGCTACCCATGACGCTCCTTGGCATGGCTGCGGGACTTGCCTTCGCTTTCGCGCTGGCCCTTGCCTCCGTGGTGCGCCCGGGTATCGTGCGTTCGTTCATGCCGGTCGCGCTCGTCACCCAGACGATGCCGCTGGTGGCCTTGACCCCGCTTCTGGTGCTGCTGCTCGGCCGCGGGCCCTCCGTCATTGTGTGGATTACAATTTCGGTCACCTTTTTCCCGGCCTATGTCACTTTGGCGCAGGGACTGGGCATGGTATCGCGCGGCGCGCTGGATGTGGTGCGCGCCTATGGCGCAAGCCCGCTGGCGCAGGTGCGGCTGGTCTCCATCCCCGCCTCCCTGCCCTATCTCTTTGCCGCGATGCGTCTTGCCGTGCCACGCGCGCTTCTGGGCGTTATGATTGCGGAGTGGCTCGCCACCGGCACCGGGCTTGGCAACCTTTTGAACCAGTCACGCGGCTATCTTGACTATGGCATGATCTGGACGGTCGCCATGGTCTCGGTGCTCATCTCGGTTTTCTTCTATCAAATCGTCATCCTCATCGAACGGCGTGTGCTGCACAAGCGCGGCATGCAGCCGGCTGTCTGAGAATACCAGGGAGTCCCCCATGTCTAGTGCTAAGTCTACCATCGTGTCCACTGCGGCTGAAATCGCCGATCATAAATCGTCCGTGCGCGAGCGCGTCTGGAGCCAATTGCGCGAGGTTGCGGTGCCAGACAGCCGGTTTCATTTTGATTTCGGCGAATTCATCGCCGATTTCGAAGGCGGCGACGAGGCCGTCAAGCGCCTGACCGACAACGCCTATTACCGCGATGCCAGCCTGATTTTCATCACCCCGGACAACTGCCTCGACCGTCTTCGCCATCAGGCCTTGCGGGACGGGAAAACTGTCCTGATGACCACCTATTCGATCAAGCGCGGTTTCTGGCTGCTCGATCCCGATTCAATCGCACCGGACCTATATCTCTACGCCTCCACCCTCGACGGCATGGAGCGCATTGGCCGGCATATGACGCTGGCCGAAATCCAGACGACGCTTCCCGCTGTCGACTACATGGTCACCGGGACAGGCGCCATCAATCTAGAGGGTGTGCGCTTCGGCAAGGGCCACGGTTTCTTTGATTCCGAATGGGGCATGCTCTACCAGATCGGTCGTATTTCCGTAGACACACCCTGCGCCGCCGTGGTTCATGATTGCCAGGTACTTTCTGAAAAGCTGACGCCCGACGTGTACGACACGGTTGTCGATGTGATCTTCACGCCGACACGCACGATCGAGGTTCCCGACCCCCACAAGCCCACCTGCGGCATCATCTGGGACCGACTGGACCAGCACATGTTCGACACCATTCCGCCACTTCAGGAACTGAAGGCGATGGGTTTGTAAGGTCTGGCTCAGCGCAGGTGGCGATCTCCCGCCTGCGCTGTTTTGTGGACATGCTGCGGATTTACTGCTCAAACCGCGAACGCTGCAAAAGCCGGTTTGCTTCGCGCGCGCGCGCCGATACGATGGCTTCCCAGAGTTTCTGTCGGATCGTTACAGGCTTGGCTACCGTGGTCTCGTCAGGTCTCAATGTCGTCACTCCGTTTGTACCTGCGTTATAGCTGGAACGACGGGTGGACAGGAGTTCCAATTTTGCATCCCTGCTCTGCCGGGATACTATTATCCGACGGATGAATTCGGTAAGATTCCCTGTCGCGCGCCACGACAAAAATGCGTTCTTTCTGATCCACATCAGCTTATGGATTGCCATGCAACTGCCGATCAAAGCCATACTGATCTTCCACACGGCGGCGCGCGCGGGAAGCATCGCCCGGGCAGCCGAGGAACTCGGCGTAACGCCCTCAGCCGTCAGCCAGCAGATACAACTGCTGGAAGTCCAGCTTGGCGTTACCCTGATGGCCAAGGCCGGACGTGGCGTGGCTTTGACGGAGGCCGGCGAGCGTTACGTCTCGATGATAGCCGACCAGATCGACCAGATCGAGGAAGCAACAGGCATCATCCGGGGGTTTCGTTCGGTTACGACTCTGACCGTTCGTGCTACGCCAACCCTGTCCAACAAATGGCTGCTACCCCGGCTTGGGAGCTTGCTCGATGGGCATCCTGACCTGGAAATTCGGCTGGATGGGACAAATGAGCCCACCGATTTCAACCAGGAACTGGTCGATATCGAGCTACGCCATGGCAATGGCCGGTGGCCGGGGCTGTTTGTGGAGGGGGTTGCCGAGGAGCAGTTTTTCCCGGTGTGTTCACCGGCCTATGCGGCAAAGGCCAGCCTGCTGCCGCAGGATATCTTGCGGCATCGGCTGATCCATTCGGTGAAATCGCAGGCGCAATGGACCAACTGGTTTTCATTGGCGGGCCTGCGTCCGCAGGAGCGCTGGCAACGGGTCTTGTTTGATCGCAGCCACATGGCAATCGACGCGGCTGTGCGCGGAATGGGAATTGCGCTGGAAAGCACGCTGATGATGGATGAGGAATTAAAGAGCGGAAGGCTGGTTTGTCCCGTCATCACGCCACCGGCGGTTCGTATCGTTACCCAATGGATCGTCTGCCCGCGCGACCATCTTCGGCAGAAAAAGGTGCGCGTGTTTCTTGACTGGTTGCGCGCGGAGCGAGACGTCTGGCAATTGTCCTATCCGGCTGGCTCAGTACATACCGAGCATCCGGATCGGACCTAGAGTGAGGACCGGAAACAGCACCAGCGCAAATATTGCCAGTGTCAGCACTGTCATGGGCGCGAGGGATCCTCGTATGACGTCCTCCACCTTCATGTTTGCCACCTGCGCGGCGGCAAACAGGCACACCCCGACGGGCGGTGTCACGAGCCCCAGCGTCAATGTCATAACGGTGACAATCAGAAAGTGGATCGGATCAATTCCGATTGCCTGCACGGGCGGCATCAACACCGGAATGAGAATGAACATCGCAGGAATAGCTTCCATGAATATCCCGATGATCAGCAGGAAGACGAAAATGACCAGCATTCCCGACAAAGGTCCAAGGTTCATGGCCTGCAGAAGCTCGGCGACTTTGTCGGGAAGACCGTCATAGGTGAAAACCCAGGCTGCGATCTGTGAGGTCGCCGCAATGAAGAGAATCGTTCCCGATATGCGCGCCGTGGAAATAAAGATTTCCGGAAGTTCACTGACCGGAAGTGTCCGGTAGACCAGAATACCAAGGATCGCGACATAGACCACGGCAACGGCGGCCGCTTCCGTTGGCGTAAAGAGGCCGCTGGCAATGCCTATGATGAGGATCAACGGGGTGAGCATGGGTAAGATTGCTCGCAAACCCGTGACCACCACCATGCGCAGATTGAAAGGCGACGGCGGATTATAGCCGTAATAAACCGAATAGAAGTGGTTGAAGACCATGAAGGCAAACGCGATAAACAGTCCGGGTACGAGGCCCGCGACCAGAAGCGTGCCGATGGAAACATTGGCAATGGACCCGGCAATGACGACCAGAATCGACGGCGGAATGATCGACGACAATGTGGCGGTGCACAGTGTCATGCCAACCGCATAGCCCTTCGGAAAGCCGTGCCGCTCCATGGCCTTGATTTCGATGGCGCCGACGGACGCGATATCAGCGACGGACGAGCCGGACACGCCGGAAAAGATCACCGACGAGATAACGTTGACATGTCCGAGCCCACCGGGCAACCAGCCGACAATCGCTTCGGCAAAATCAAAGATACGTTCCGCAACCCGGCCGCGCTCCATGACGGTTCCGACGAGGATGAACAGTGGCACGGCAACCAGCAGAAAAGAATTCATGGATGAAAACATCGTTTGCGCCAGGAGATCCAGCGGCATCGACGTGAACAGACACAGTGTCGCGACGCTTGCCAGTGCCAGAGCCACGGCCAACGGCACGCCGAGCATGCTGAGCCCGAAAAATGCGATGAGAAGAAAAATCGACATGGCATCAATGTCCTGACGTGATGGACACATCGGCATGGACGATTTCGCCCGCCGGAAGTCCGAGTTCTGGTAGGGCTATCAGGTCTCGACGGCTGCGCATCGACTCCACAATGGCCAGTATCGCAATCCCCGCGGAAACCGGCATCACCATGCCGATAAGCCACATGGGAACAGGAAGGGTCGCGGCCGTTTCGTTCATCATCACCTGCTGGCGCATCAGTGTGTACCCGGTCCACCCCATCAGGCTAAAGAAGAAGGCCGAAGACACCACATAGATTGGTACGGCCAGATGCTGGAAGACCCGTCGACCCATGACCAGAAAAACGACGACGCGGGCGCTTTCCACCGTTCGAAAACCAGCCGCCAGCCCCAGAAACACCATCCATATGAACAGAAAACGTGTCGCCTCTTCCGTCCATGGCAGTGGGTGTCCGGACAAACGACCGATGACTTGCACAAGCACAACGATCAGTACGCCCGCACAAGCCACACCTGCGGCAAAATCTGCAACAATTCGAACGAACGTACCCAACAACAGACTGAGGGGAGCGCGCATGAGAGTGCCCTTCCAGTGAAAGCATGTCCATCAAAGCAGGTTTGCCTTAAACCGGGACGATGCAGGAAACATGAGGTGGAGCTTGTTGAACCGACGCTTCGCTTGACGTGAAGCGTCGGTGCGCCATCAGTTCGCGGTCACGAAAGCACGGGTACGATCAAAGAATGACTTGTCTTTGACAAGAGCGGAAAACTTGTCCTCAAGACCGGTCGCAACGTCCACGAAGGCTTTGCGCTGCTCGTCGGTCAGTTCGTTGATTTCCATCCCGTTCGCTTTCAACGTTGCCAGCGATTTCTCGATGTCGGCAGCATCGTTTTCTGCCTTCCACGCTTCGGTCTCTTTTGCCGCTTCCGTGATGGCCGTCTTGAACGCCTCACTCAGCCCATCATAACGGGCGGGGTTCATGCCCAGCACCCAGGCATCGGCAATGTGATTGCTGATGGTCGCGTATGTCTGCACCTCGTAGAGTTTGGCGCTGACCGGCACATTGATCGGGTTTTCCTGTCCGTCAACGACTTTGAGTTGCAGCGCGTTATAAACCTCGGCAAAGGCCATGGGCGTCGGGGCGGCACCCATGGCACCAAAGAACTCGACCCAGAGCGGATTGTTGGGAACGCGCAGTTTCATACCTTTCATATCGTCAGGAGACGTTATCGCAACCTTGGAGTTTGTTATCTGGCGCAATGGGCGGGACCAGAGATCTACCCCCTGTATGCCGATCTTTGTCAGATCGGACTGAAGTTCCTGACCGAGTTCGCTGTCAAGGTAGTTCCGCAACTGCTGGATGTCCCTGAACTGATAGGGAATGGCAATGGCCGTAAACTTCGGGTTGAACGTGGCGTAGAGCGATGTGGAGTTCAACAGCATGTCCAGTGATCCACCGGCCAGTTGCTTGACGCCAGCGGAGGGATCGCCGCCATACAGCGTACCGTTCGCAAAGACCTTGATGACAAGTTCCCCGCCGGTTTTGGCCGAAACGATCTCAGCGAACTTTTTGGCAGCCAGCGTGATTTCAGAGGTATCGGGGTCCGGTGTCGACAAGGTCAGCGTTTCTGCGTGGGCAAGCGATGCGGTCAGCATCGAGATTGCAGCAGCCAGACTACGGATTGCAGAGTTCTTCATTTCATTCCTCCCATTGAATGATGACGGGTTTACGCGAAATTGCCTCCGCGCTTGTTCATACGTTGCAGTTCCAGAATGACGGCGCTGTGGTCGAGATCCCCGTCACCGTGTTCCACCATGGCCTGAAACAACCGATCAACCTCCTCGCTGACCGGCAGTCTCAATTGACGACTTCGCGCAAAACCCAATGCCGTCGACGTGTCCTTGAGTTGATATTTTGCCGGACCGCCCGGCTTGAAATTGCCTTCCACCATCCGCAGCCCATGCTGGCGAAATACCGTCGAGTCGGCAAAGCCGCCAAGCAGCGCCTCACGGACCTTTGCCGGATCGGCACCACCCTGTTCTGCGAGCGTCAAGGCCTCCGCTACAGCACAGATTGTGCCTGCAACAATCAACTGGTTTGCAAGTTTCGTCAGGGCACCGCAACCGGATGGACCGACATGGGTTACCCGGCCGAGACACGCAAACACGCGGGCGAGACGGTCAATAACCGAAGCGTCACCTCCGGCCATAATCGCCAATGTTCCCTCCACCGCCCCCTTTTCACCACCGGAAACCGGAGCATCCAGACACTCAATTCCGCAATCGGACGCAGCATTTGTCAGCTTCACTGCGGTCTCGACAGGAATCGAGCTCATGATTACCAGTGTTGATCCTTGCTTCATCGCTGCAATAACGCCGTTTTCTGTGAGCAGCACCTCTTCGCAGACCGGCCCGGAACTCAACATGCAGATAACCACATCCACATTGGCCACGGCCGCCGCCGCGTTGTCGGCGACCACAACACCGCGCTCGCGCAAAGCAACGGCTTTGCACGACGATCGATTCCAGGCAGTCACCGAAAATCCGGCTTCGGCCAGGCGACCGGCCATGGGGCCCCCCATGATGCCGGTGCCGATCACAGCAATGGTTGAAACAGTCTTCTTCATGTGTGCATCCTCCGCTGTAAGGGATAATGCCTTACGGAAAAAAGGACAGGCCGCTCTTCCAGAATAAGTGCTGGAAACGCTTTGCGAAAGCGCGCGAGATGAGGCGTTTCCAGATGGGCATCAAAGTCTTCTCGACGATCGTAGACTTCGTAGAAGATGACCGTATCGTCCATGCCAGCCGGGCGGATGATATCAAATTGCCGGCAGCCGGGCTCGTCCACCAGCGAGTGCATCGCGTCATCGCGCGCGGCGTCGAGGAACGCATCGAGACTGCCGGGCTTTACCTGAAATTGCGCGATGACAACAAATGCCTGACCATCGGCGGGGGAAACGGTGCTCATTCTGCGGCCATCCGGGCAGGGCGGAAGCGATCTTCCATTTCGCGCCGCAAGCCGACGACATCCAGATCGTTGACCAGTTCAACGTCGTCAAACGAAACAATCTGATCCTTTTGAATGGGACGTTTCAGCTTCACGTTGTGCGCCAATCCAATGGGAAGCGCTTTCAGATCAAGGCTTCGGGTCGCCGGAATTGCATTGGCCCAGACCGCATATCCGCCTTCGCCATCCAGCATTTCACCCGGCTGCATGTCTTTCTTGGCCGTAGCCACGGCGTCGCCTCGAAACTCCTTGGACGTGCCTGTAGGCTCGTTGCGCAGCACAGCTGACAGCACGCTGATCGAGGTCTCCAGGCCAATGATGTGGAACGGACGCCACATGGAGGCGTACCAGCCGGAGGGGTCCGTCAACAGACCATACTGCTTGAAGCAGGCCCGCGCATACTCGTTGTGCGCCTTGAAGGTGACAAAAACGCCGTAACGAATGTTGTTGAAGACCTCACGGCCATCCGGTTCCTGGCTGGCAGCAATATCGACGAGACCGGACCGTGCCATACGGCCACCGTCGGATTGCGGGCGAAACACCCGGGCAAGATCATGAAGACCGGCTGGCGGAAAAGCGAGGCCGTCATCCGGGCAATCGAGCCCGGTGCCATTGGCTACAGCAGCCATTTCGATTGCGGCCTTGGTTCCGTCGGTAAAGGAATTGTAGAGTTTGGGATTGAGGTTATCGGCTGCAACCTGCTCCTCGGTCCAGCCAAACAAGCCCCAGACCGTGTCGGGCGTGGAATAGCGGTAGCGTGGCTCAAAATTCATGCCCTTGCCGGCAGACGTAATTTCAAAGCCGGTGGCGCGCGCCCAGTCTACCAGTTCGCAGATCAGCGCTGGCTGATCCCCGTATGCCATGGAATAAATCAGGCCCTTGGCGCGCGCCTTCTCCGCCAGAATGGGCCCGACCATCACGTCGGCTTCGACATTCACCATTACGACATGCTTGTTGTGCTCAATAGCACCCAGCGCGTGACGCGTACCGGCAATCGGGTGGCCGGTGGCCTCAATAACGCATTCAATATCTTCGCAGTCGAACAACGCGTTGACATCTTGCGTGACAAACGTCGTCCCGTTCTTGCAGGCATCACCACAGGAGGTTGCCGCATACCGCTCTTCCGGCCATCCGACGCGGCCCATGGATTCTTTCGCCTTGGCAACATCGAGGTCAACGACGGCGACCAGATGAAGCCCGTCGATACGCTGGACTTGCGCCATCACCATGGACCCGAACTTTCCCGCGCCAATCAGACCAACCCGCACAGGACGGCCATCTGCGGCACGCAGCGAAAGCAAAGAGTATAGATTCATTTCAACATCCTCGGCTGGGGAAATCTCTCGAAATTTGTCCGGCCGGAGCGACGATCCACACGGGTTTCCCTCGGATCTTGAGCGCTTGCTCCTCCGGTGAACCAATGCCGATAGCGTATTCTCCTCCCGGGAGGTTCGGCAATCTGCCGAAGCCTCTCTCGGCCACCTCCCACCGCGGCCTTGTGTTCAAACATAGAGCAACCGAGGAATTAGCTCAATTTAGAATATTCCGATAATTCATTAGAAAATCTACACGGCTGGTCGCCGGTCGAATGTGATCGTTGCAACCTATGTCATCGACAGTGATGGGGCAGATGTTTGCCTCTCTCCTTAAATCGCAAGCTGTTCGAGCCGAAACTCCGTACAGGTGTTGGCACACGTGGCGCAGGGGTAGACGTCTATCCCCTGCGCCACCACTGTCAAAATGATCCGGCGGACTCCGTCGACAATTCAGTGAACGTCTGGATTTCCTCAAGTCGGCTCTTCAGGAAAGGCGTGACGGCTGCCACCGCGTCCGCACCCGCCATGAACTGCATCGGCGGATTGTCCATGTGGCTGAGCCTGACCAGCACGTGACCAAGAGCGGCGGGATTGCCTGTTTGCTGGCCGTCATAGGCTGAATAGGCCGCCTCAGCCGACGGTTCAGAAGCATAATCCTCAAGTGTATTCGGCACGTACCGGACGTTTCCTGCATCCAGCAGGTTGGTGCGGAAGAAGCCCGGCGACACGACTGTCAGTTTGATGCCGAACTGCGCCACTTCCTCCGCCACCGAAAAAGTGAGACCTTCCACCGCGAACTTGGCAGCACCGTAGGCGGCGCAGTGCCGGATTCCGATAACACCGGCCACGGAGCTGATGTTGATGATGCGACCGGCGCGCTGCGTGCGCATCACCGGCAGCACTGCGCGCATCACATTCACCACGCCGAAGAAATTGGTCTGCATCTGCTCCTGAATGTCGGATGTGCGCATATCCTCGAAGTTCCCCAGCAGGCTGTAGCCGGCGTTGTTGACCAGCACGTCGATGCGACCAAATGCATCAACGGCCCGGCTTGCAGCCTTGTGCGCCTGCGCCTCGTCCGTGACGTCAAGCTCAATGACGACGAGGTTGTCGCCCGCGACGTCCTCCAGCGCCTTGCGCACTTTGTCGGTATTGCGACCCGTGGCGACCACGCGGTTGCCCGCCGCAAGGGCGGCCCGCGCTGTTGCGGCGCCGATGCCGCTTCCTGCTCCTGTAATAAACCAGACATTGCTCATGTGATGCTCCTTGATTGATGGAGCAAACATAACCCATCTGGTTGCACGCGATTATGTGGTATTATCCGCATGAACTTAGAAAGCGGACTTCTGAATGCGTCGAGACAACATCAATGACTACCTTGCCTTCATTGCCGTCGCCCGTGAACGCAGCTTCACCAGAGCCGCTGCGCAAATGGGTGTTTCACAGTCCGCGCTGAGCTACACCGTGCGAACCTTGGAGGCCAAACTCGGCCTGCGCCTGCTCACGCGCACAACACGAAGTGTGGGCCTGACCGAGGCAGGTGAGCGCCTGCTGCTGACCATCGGGCCCCGCTTTGACGAGATCGAGAGCGAGATCGCGGCGATCAGCGCCATGCGGGACAAACCGGCTGGCACGGTGCGCATCACCACCATCGAACATGCGGCAGAAACCATCCTCTGGCCGAAGCTCGCGCCGCTGTTGGCGCAGTATCCCGATATCAACGTCGAGATCATCAGTGAGTACGGGCTGAAGGATATCGTCGCCGATCGCTACGACGCAGGCGTCCGCCTCGGCGAACAGGTTGATCAGGACATGGTTTCGGTGCGGATCAGCCGTGATCTGCGCTTCGCAGTGGTTGGCGCACCATCCTATTTGGCAACGCGCACAGCGCCGAAGGCGCCGCAGGATCTGGTGGAGCATAGCTGCATCCGACTGAGACTGCCGACACATGGCGGCTTTTATCTCTGGGACTTCCAAAAGGACGGCCGCGAATTAATGGCGCGTGTCGAGGGTCGCACGGCGTTTAATACCATCAGTATGATGCGTCAGGCAGCACTGGACGGTTTTGGTCTGGCCTATCTGCCCCATGACATGGTCGATGGCGCGATCGCCGACGGACGGCTGGTGCAAGTGCTGGCCGACTGGTGCCCGCAGCGCCCTGCCTACCACCTCTACTACCCCAGCCGCCGCCAGCATTCTCCCGCCTTTGCACTGGTCATCGAGGCTCTGCGAGCACGTTCGTAAATGCCAGCCCTCACCCATCGACATTCGTTGGCAGCACGACGATATCGTGGATCGTCACGTTGCGCGGGCGGCTGAGGATGAAGAGGATGGATTGCGCCACCTCTTTCGGCTCGATCACGGCACCGGCGTCTTTTACCGCCTGAAGCCGCTCCGGTTCCCAGTCGGCCAGAAGGGCGGAAATCACTGGACCCGGAGACACCTGCGCAACGCGAATGCCGTGGCGGTTGACCTGACGGCGCACCGTCTGGGTAAAGCACGTCACCGCCCATTTCGATGCCGAGTAGACCGGCTCGTGCTTGATGGCGGAGCGTCCGGCGAGCGAACTCGTCACGATGATATCGCCGCTGCCGCGTTCGATCATGTGCGGCAGCACCGCATGAACGTTCTTGATGACCGCATTGACGTTGAGGTTCAGCATACGGTCGATGGTCTCCGCCGTCGTATCGATGAGATCGCCGCCGATATAGGTGCCCGCGTTGCAGTGCAGAATGTCGATCTGCCCGGTCCTTGCCAGAATGTCCGGTATCATGGCCGCGCAGCTTTCGGCATCAAGTAGGTCCGTCACCTGCGCTATCGCTTTGCCGTCGCTCCTGGCCACCAGCTGCTGGAGAGCATCCTCGTTCCGGTCGACCAACACCACCCGCGCACCTTCGGCCATCAGGCACTCCGCCGTCGCCAATCCAATGCCCGATGCCGCGCCGGTGATGACGGCAACCTTGTCGTGAAGTATTCCTGTCATGATCAACGCTCTCTGTTCTCAAAATTTCCGCTCAGCAGGCGGTGAAGCCGCCATCAATCGGCAGGGACACGCCGGTGATCATGGCTGAACCATTCCCCAGCAAAAAGACGATGGGATCGGCAATGTCATCTTCGGTTGCCCATCGGTTGAGTGGCATCTGGCTCAGAAACGGTTCGCCAATCTCCGGGCGCCCCCAGTAGAAGGCCGACATTTTCGTCATGACCACGGTCGGATTGACGCTGTTGACGCGGATATTGTACCTGCCCAGTTCCAGCGCCGATACGCGCGTGATGCTGTCGAGCGCCGCCTTGGATGCCGCATAGGAAATGTGCCCGGACAGGGCGACCAGCGCCGCCTGGCTGGATACGTTGACGATGGAACCACCCTGCCCCCGCTCCACCATTGCTTGCGATGCGTATTTCGTCACCAGCAGCGCGCCCCGCGTGTTGATGGCAATGGCCTTGTCGAAAATCGCGATGTCGGTATCCATCGGCGTTGCCAGTTCGCCGCCGAAACCACCGCAATTGACGACGCCCCACAGTTCCAGCCCGGCCACCGCATCGCGGATGCTATCCTCGCTGGTGAGATCGAAGGGGTGCGGCGTGCAGCCGGTCTCCGTTGCCAGCGCGTCGAGTTTCTCCCCGTCGCGACCCCCGGCGTAGACATTGGCACCCGCCTGCACCAGCTTGCGCACCGTTGCCGCACCAATGCCGCCACTGGCACCTGTTACCAAAACTGCTTTTCCGTCTAACCCGTACATGGGCGCACTCCGTTGTTTGTTTGATCAGGGGATGGGACAGATTTCACGCGGGCTAACCGCCCACCATCAGCTTGACGATATCGTCATGGTTGGTATCGGCGATGTTGCGCGACCCGGCCACGACGCCGCGCCGCAGCACCACAATCCGGTCAGACACCGCGAAAATGTCCTGTAGATTGTGCGAGATGAACACCACGCCTTTGCCCTGCGCTTTCAACGATTTGATCAGCGACACGACCTTGCGCTGCTCCGGCACGCCGAGGGCGGCGGTCGGCTCGTCCATGACGAGAATTTTGGCGTTCCAGTAGACGGCCCTGCCGATGGCGACCGCCTGCCGCTGCCCGCCGGAAAAGTTGCTGACCGGCGCGTCGAGACGTTTGACGTGGAAATCGAGAAGCGCCATCGTTTCCTCCGCCGCCTTTGCCATGGCCTTGCGGTCCAGCACCGGCAGAAACCCGAAAAACTTCTTCATGGGTTCGCGACCCAGAAAGATATTGGCCCCGATCGACAGATTATCGGCCAGCGCCAGATCCTGATAAATGGTTTCAATGCCCTGTTCACGGGCATTTTCCGGTGATGAAAAGGAGACCGGTTTTCCCTCGATCAGGATATCACCTGACGTGGGCCGATAGACGCCGGAAATCGCCTTGATCATGGTGGTTTTGCCCGCGCCATTGTCTCCTGCGAGTGCCACCACCTCGCCTGGATACACAGCCATGGAGCAATCATCGAGTGCCTTGACGGCGCCGAAGTAGCGCGAGAGATTGCGGACTTCCAAGAGGGGAACGGAACTATTCATCCTGCTTTGCTCCACTGAAACGCCGTTGCAACTGGTCGATGAGAACGGAGATGATAATGACGACGCCGACGGCAATGAACTGCCAGAATGGCTCCACATTCATGAACACCAGCCCGTACTGGATAACGGCGATGACCAGCGCTCCGGCAATGGTGCCGATGATGGTGCCAGAGCCGCCGAAGAGGCTGGCACCACCAATCACCACGGCTGCGACGCTATCCAGTAGCAGCGGCTCTCCGGCCTGCGCCGCACCGGCGGTAAACCGTGCCGCGTACAGCGCCCCGCCCAGCCCCGCGCACAAGGCCGACAGAACGTACAACCGTGTGAGATGGCTCTTGATGTTGATGCCCGCGCGCCGCGCCGCCTGTGCATTGGCACCGATGGCATAATTGTGCTGCCCGAATCGCGTCTGGCTGAGCAGGTAGTGCATGATGAGCACCAAGACGACCGTGACCAGCACAAGATACGGCACGCCGAAAATCTGCCCATTGCCGAGTTCCGCGAAAGTGCTGTTCTTAACCGGCACCGTGGTGCCGCCAGCCAGCAGAAACGCAGCCCCGCGGGCCACGCCGAACATGCCGAGCGTGCCGATAAACGGCGGCACTTTCAGGCGCGAGATCAGCAGGCCGTTGATGGCACCGGGAACGCCAGCGGCAGCAACGGCAATGACGATGCCCAGAACCATGGCAAGCGGCAGCGGCATGTGCACGCCCAGAAGATTGATGGCATGGGCGGCGACCACCGCGGCCAGCCCCATGACAAACCCGGCGGACAGATCAATGCCGCCCGAGATAATCACAAAGGTCTGCCCGACGGCGAGCAGAAGGGGCGCAACGGCGAAGATTGCCACCGAGCGCCAGTTGAACGAGGAGCCGACAAAGCTGCCGCCAAAATCGGCCCGCGCCCAGATTTCGAAGAATATCAGCAGCGCGGCCAGAAACAGCCATGCCCGCATCTGGGCTATCTGCTGCACCAGTGTCTTGCGCACGTCGGCATGGTCTGCCTGCGGTGCGACATGCACCTGACGGTGCGGATGGGTCACGTCTTCAACCATGCGGAATGCTCCCGATGACAGCCCTGACAGCGCCGCGCGTCAAATATGACGCGCAAAGGTCGCTCTAACTCATTCAATCTACGCATCCGGCTTACCGACAATCGATTTCGATTTTCGGGCCGATGCTGTAGCGGCCGGTGGCGCGCTTGCCAAATGCACGCACGTGGTGCTCAGTCGGAATAAATGAATTTCGCGATGGCCGGGTCGGCCACATTGGCTTTGTCGATAACCGTAAACCCGGTGCCGATGCTGATGGGAATGGAATTTCCCGTCAGATGCGCATAGGCCGCCATTACGCCGAAATAGCCGATTTCCGCCGGATGCTGGGCAATGGCCATATCCACGAGCCCGGAATTGATGTTGTCGACAATCGAGGTCGGTGCATCGAAGGCGACGACGCGGATCTTGCCAAGCTGCCCGGCCTGCTGAACACCATTGGCAGCGCCGAGGGCGGAGAACAGATTGGCCCCGAACACGCCATCGAGATCGGAGTTGCGGGCGTAGACCGCCTGTAATTGCGATGCCGCCTTGTTGGCGTCATCGTCGTTGAACTGGGTTTCCAGCACGGTAATTCCCGGAAATTTCTTCATCTCCTCCTTGAAGCCCTGTTCGCGCTGGTCGGTGGTGGAAATGCCGGGCTTGACGTTGGACACATAGACCTTGCCCTTTTCGTCCACGGCCTTGGCCAGTGCGCGCGCCGCGATGGCTCCACCCAGAAGATTGTCCGAAGCGATATAGGCCAGCGGAAAATCGGCATCGCCGCTGCCGGTCTGGTAGACCCCGGTGCCGATGAACGTATCCACCGTAATCACGGGAATGCCCGCATTGCTGGCGTTCTTCAGCGGCTGGATCAACTGATCCTTGTCGGTAGGGGCGATAAGGATGGCATCCGGCTGCTTGGCAATCACGGCATCCAGTACCGGCACCTGCGTTACGGGGTTGAAATCCGGCCCACCCTGAAAGACGATGGTGGCACCCACGGCCTTGGCCGCCTCTTCCGCCCCCTTGCGCATGGTGATGTAGAACGCATCGGTGGTGAGACCGGGGATAAGTGCGATTGTGAATTTTTGATCAGCGGCGCTAGTGTGCCGGGCATGAAGAAATGCTGGTGCAGCCAATGTTGCCACCGCTGCCGACTTGATGAAAGCACGACGTTCCATGATGTCCTCCCTGATGAAAATCCGGTGCGAGACCTCCTCGTCTCGCCCCGGACCAGTGCGGGAATATTCACGCCATCATGGCTGTTTCGTCAAGCAATAATTTCCTGAAAAATATTTCATTCTAATTCGCATGGGGGTTGTGCGGACTAAACCTATGGTTTTGCAGCGCAAATTTCCAGTATCGCCAGCGCCGTCGCGGTATCTGTCACCAGTGCGTTGATCATCCGTGAGCGAACGGCACCGATTATTCCCGGCGCTTTTTCGACCGTCGCGGCAACGCCGATGCTCAATCCGACGTTGCGAAGCTGATCGGGCGAGGCGGCAATCATACTTGCTTCCCCGTCCCACGGCAGCAGGTTTCCGTCCAGATCGACATAGTGGCGAATGACGTCGCCTACGGCTCCGCCAATCGATTGCTCGTTGATGGTCGCGGCACTGGCTTCCGGCGGATTGATGGCATGGGGCAGGCCAATCCCCACAATGGCGCAATCCATCGTATCCCACAGCGTCGTGACCTTGCGTACGAACGGGTCGCTCAAAATCGCGTCTCGCAACTCGACGGTGGACACATAGGGCGCATGCAGAAAGTGGGCGGTTCCCCCGAATTGCTCTGCCGCCTGACGAACGAATTCGTTGATCTGGAAATGCGGTGCCGATTGCTGCAAGCCGCCATTCAGCGCCACGGCCTGCACATTGGGAATGCCGGGCAGACCGGCCTGTATGACTTCGCGCACCGCACGGCCCCAGCCAATGCCGATGACCGCGCCCTTCTTCAGCTTTTCCTCTTTCAGGAGCGCGCCCAGCGGGGCGGCGAGCGATGCCAGCACACCGGTGGATGGCGTATCGACCACCGCTGCCCGTTTCAAGCCCAAAGCAGCAATCAGCCGGGTCGTGATTTCGTCCGGAATTGCCAAATCCATCACCTCGATTTTCACAATGCCGAGCGCCCTTGCCCGGGTGAGAAGGCGCGACACCGTTGCCGTGGAAACACCGAGTTTGCGGGCAATTTCGACCTGCGGCATATCGCTTTCGTAATGAAGCTTGGCAACCATGTGAAGGGTGGCCCGGGACGCCGTGTCCTGTGGTGTTTGCGGAAGCACCTTGCAATTCCTTTCAGCAATGTGTTACATGGCTGCGAAAGTTACACCGAACCGAACCACAATTCAATCCAACACCGAGCCTGCACGACCGTGCTGCGGGCGCGAACGATGCCGTATGCCTGTTTTAGGGAGAGAGATCATGACAGCGATGACAACAGCCGAGAGACGCGGCTACCACCAGATTTGCGATGCCAGCGGCGCCATGATGGTGATTGCCTGCGACCAGCGGGGCGGCATGCGCACCGTGCTGGCCGCAACACCGGAGGAGCAGGCCAAAATCAGCAATGCCACGCTGGGCGAAACCAAGGCCGATATTACGCGCCACCTTGCCTCCAAGGCCGGTTGCGTGCTGGTTGACCCCATCTGTGCCGTGCCGGGACTGGTGGACAGCGGCGTTCTGCCGCGCGACACGGCCCTTCTCATCGGCATCGATGCCTCCGGCTGGGATACGTCGCCAGAGGGCTATCGCATTTCCAGGATGGTCGACGGGATTGACGCGCGCAAGGTGCGCGAACTTGGCGCAACCGGCGGCAAGATCATGGTGTATCTGCGCATGGATACGCCGCAAGCCAATGTGCAAAATCTGGAAACGCTCAAGGCCAGCATTGAAGATTTTGCCCGCGAGGACCTGCTTCTTGTCGTGGAGTTCCTCACCTACCCGCTTGAGGGCGAAAGCAAGGAGGACTACGCGCAAAAGCTGCCAATGTTGATTGTCGAGGGGTCGCGCGCCTGCCTGGAACTCGGCTCCAAAGTGCTGAAAATTCCCTATCCCGGTAGCGAGGACGCCTGCGCGCAGGTCACGAAACTGGCCGGAGATGTGCCCTGGGCCGTGCTGTCAGCCGGTGTCGATCACCAGACCTTTCTGCCGCAGGTTGAAGCGGCCATGAAAAACGGGGCATCGGGCGTGATTGCGGGCCGGTCGCTCTGGAAGGACTGCATTTCGCTGGATCGCGATGTTTCGCGGCAGAAACTTTCCACCATCGCCGTCTCCCGCCTGCAGGACATTCAGACTATCATTCACCGCTATCGCGCCGGGAAGGCCGCAGCCTGAGGTTTGAGACACGATGGCTCCTGAACAGTTTGCAATCGGCATCGATGTCGGCGGCACGAACATGCGCGCCGCGCAAATCTCGCCTTCGGGCGCAATTTTGCAAAAACGGTCGATTGCCGGAAGTCGCGATCCGGCGGTTGCCCTTCAGCTCATCAAGGGTCTGGCCTCGGAGATGAATGCGGCAAGTGCCTGCGCCATCGGCATTGGCGTGCCCGGTCGGGTCAATGGCTGGACCGGCGACATCATCTCCGGCGGCTTTCTCGATCTGTCCGGCGTGGATTTGAAACAGGAGATGGCCTCCACCTTCGGCGTGGCGACACTGGTTGCCAATGATTGCAGCATGGCGCTGATCGGCGAATATCGCCGGGGGGCGGCCAAGGGCCTGCGCAATGCCGTCATGATGACTATCGGCACCGGCATTGGTGGCGCGGTCATGGAGTGCGGCCAGATCGTCAACGGCAGACGCTCTGCCGGGCAACTCGGCCATCTCGTGGTCAATCTGGGGGGCCATCCCTGCCCCTGCGGCCAGCGCGGCTGCGTGGAAACGGAATCCTCAGGTACATCCTTGAAACGGCATATTCTGGAAGCCGGCTACGGACCAGACATGCGTTTCGAGCCTCTGTTGCAACAGGCAGAGGCGGGAGACACCACCGCCATCGGCGTTCTCCACGCATGGGCCGGGCCTCTGCGCGCGGCCATCAACACGCTCTGTGCGGCCTTCGATCCAGAGGTGGTGGTGCTTGGCGGCGGCATGGGACAGGCCGCTACGCGCGCGCTGGAGTTTCTGCCCGAGCTTGAAACCTGGTACCGCGCCGAGGTCCGCCATGCGGAGCTTGGCGACGATGCGGGTGTGATCGGCGCGGGTCTGGCCGCGCTGGACCTGAAACCCAAACCGGCCCCGGATGGGGGACGGCGGCTTGTCATGATCAACGGCGTGCCCGCCTCCGGCAAGAGTGGGCTGTCGCACGCGCTTTCTGAAAAGACCGGCTGGCCGGTTCTGGCTCTGGATACGATCAAGAATCCGTTTCTCGAGTTGATTGAGACTGTGGACCGGCCCTTCAACCGCATTCTCGGGCGGGCCAGCTACAAATCGATCTTTTCCATTATCGGGGAGTCGGCACCGGGGTCCACCTTCATCGTGGATGCGTGGTTCGGCTTTCAGCCGCTGGAGGTGCTGCGCGAGCATATCGCACGGGCGGGCGTCACCAGAGTTGTGGAGGTATGGTGCCATGCGCCACCCGATGTCATCGGGCACCGCTATCTGACCCGTGCCAGCCAGCGTCTTGCAGGCCATCCGGGTGCGGCCTACGTGCCGGAACTGATGGAGCTGGCCCACCGGGCGGAGCCATGCCGCCTTGGCCCGGTACTCCCTGTCGATACGACAACACCGCTGCGGGTGGACATGATCCTTGACTGGGTCAAGGATCATCTTGCCCCGTCAGACTCCCAGAGCATTTTTTGACGCATTATCCGGACGTAAAAGCGACTCCGCTTTTACTGGAAATGCTCTAGATGCCGATAGTGATCTTTAAGCTTCGCGCACTCCGCTACCAGATCGTATAACCGCAATCGACCGGCACGACGGCCCCGGTCATGGCGCTGGCTGCGTCGCTGGCCAGAAACAGGATGGCGGAGGCGATCTCGTCGGGCTTGGCCACGCGCCGCATCGGGGTAAAATCCATCCAGATCGGCATGCGTTCCGGGTCCACGAAGCTGGTGTTGGACATCGGCGTATCGACATAGGTCGGTGCCACGCAATTGATCCGCACGCCTCGCTCCGCCCACTCGCCACCCAGACTTTTGGTAAGGTGATGCACCGCCGCCTTGGCGGAATTGTAGTGCGCCTGCCGCTGCGGCTTGTTGGAGATTAGCCCTGAAATCGAGCCCAGCGTCACGATGGAGCCGCGACCCCGCGCCAGCATATGCTTGCCAAATTCCCGGCAGGACCAGAAAACGCCGTTGAGATCGACATCGATCAGACGTCGCCAGATATCGTCGGCAATGTCCTCTCCCGGTGTGTCCGGCCAGGCAATTCCCGCATTGGCAACCAGAATATCCACCGCGCCATAACGGGCATTGGCCGCCGTGGCGGCCTGCGCCACATCGTCGGGCCGCGTCACATCCAGCACCACGGTATCGGCGGCATAGCCCTTGTCCGCCAGCGCGCTACGCCCGCTGGCCAGCAGGTCCTCGTTGATATCGGCGATGATGACACGGGCACCGGCTTCCGACAAAGCCTCCGCCACAGCCAGCCCGATGCCCCGGCCACCGCCGGTGATAAAGGCCGTCTGCCCGTCAAGGCGCATTTTCTCGAAATACATGGTCGTCTCCAGATCAGATGGGATTGGTCGCAAGCGGATGCCTGGCGAGTGCGGGAAGTGCGGCGCCATCGCCTGCAAAAACATGGCAGGCCGCTGCCAGCACCGAGAGCCGGACGCGGTCGTGCACCTGAAGCGGGCAAGCACCATCGGCCCCGGCGATGAGGATGAGGTCGGGGCTGATTTCCACGTGAAGGAACGTCTCGTTGCCCAGCCGCTCCACCACGATGACCGTGCCTGCGAGCGGACCGGCATCATCGACGTCAAGATGTTCGGGCCGCACCCCAAGGTCGATGTCGTCTCCCGCCGCAATGGCCGGCGCGGAAACCGGTACGGTCACGGTTCCGCCGCCCGGCAGCAGCACCTCGACACCGGCATCGGATACGCTGTGAACCCGGCCTTTGATGAAGTTCATCTTGGGGCTACCGATGAAGCTGCCAACGAAGCGGTTGACCGGATGGTGGTACAGTTCCATCGGCGTGCCCACCTGCTCGATCCTGCCGTCCCGCAGCACGACAATCTTGTTGGCAAGCGTCATCGCCTCCACCTGATCATGGGTCACATAGATCATGGTGGAGCCAAGCCGTTCGTGCAGGCGCGCAAGCTCGATGCGGGTCTGCACGCGCAGCGCCGCATCCAGATTGGAAAGCGGCTCATCGAACAGGAAAATCGAGGGTTCACGGATGATGGCCCGCCCGATGGCCACGCGCTGGCGCTGCCCGCCCGACAGGGCACCCGGCTTGCGCTCCAGATACGGCCGCAGTTCCAGAAGGTCGGCCACACGTTCCACACGCACGTCACGCTCGGCCTGCGGCACTTTCGCCAGTTTGAGAGCAAAGCCCATATTGTCCCTCACCGTCATGTGAGGGTACAGCGCGTAGCTCTGGAAAACCATGGCAAGGCCACGCTCGTCCGGTGGCAAGTCGTTGACTTTTTGGCCCGCGATCAGAAGGTCGCCGGAGGTAATGTCTTCCAGACCGGCGATCATGCGCAGAAGGGTTGATTTTCCGCAGCCGGAGGGGCCGACGAATACACAGAATTCATGGTCTTCGATTTCGAGGTCGATGCCCTTGATGATTTCAAGCGCGCCGAACGATTTGGTGACATTTCGAAGGCTCAGAGTGGCCATTGGGGGGTTCCTTATGCTGACAGCCGCTATTTCACGGCCCCGAAAGTGAGGCCCCGTACCAGTTGCCGCTGGGTAACCCAGCCCATGACGAGGATGGGGGCAACCGCAAGGGTGGAGGCTGCCGAAAGCTTTGCCCAGAACAGGCCCTCCGGGCTGGAGAACGATGCAATGAACGCCGACAGCGGACCAGCCCGCGATGCGGTGAGGTTCAGGCTCCAGAACGCCTCGTTCCAGCACAGAATGATGGACAACAGGGCCGTGGATGCAATTCCCGGCATCGAAATGGGAATGAGAATATAGCGCATCTGCGTCCAGAAGCGCGCGCCATCCATGCGCCCGGCCTCCAGAATGGGCGTGGGAACGTCCTTGAAGAACGAGTACAGCATCCAGATCACAATCGGCAGATTGGACAGCGTGAACAGGAACACGATGCCGAGCCGCGTATCCAGGAGCCCCGCATCGCGAAACAGCAGATAGATGGGCACCAGCACACCCACGGCAGGCATCATCTTGGTGGACAGCATCCACAGCAGCAGATCCTTGGTACGCTTTCCGGGGTAGAAGGCGCAGGCATAGGCGGCAGGCAAACCGATCGCCAGCGCCAGCAGCGTGGAGCCAATGGACTCGACCACGCTGTTCAGCGCGAACGACACATAGTCCGCACGGCTGTTGACCTCGACATAGCCTTGCAGCGTCGGCTTGAACAGGATCGAAGGGACAACGGCGTCAATTTCACTTTTGAACGACGTTACCACCATCCAGAAAATGGGAAAGAACATCGCAATGGCGGAAACCCAGCCGATGATACCGGCGATCAGGGAGGTGCGCGATCGTCTCATGGTCATTCGCGCTCCAGGTTCTTGGCAAAGGTCCGGATCAGAAAGGCCGCCACGATATTGGCGAGAACAATGGCGATGACCCCGGCAGCCGAAGCCCCGCCCACATCCCATTGCAGCAGCGCGCGCATATAGATGAAATAGCTGAGATTGGTGGTGGCCAGACCCGGTCCCCCCGATGTCGTCACCAGAATTTCGGCGAATACCGACAGCAGGAAAATACACTCGATCATCACCACGACCGAAATTGAGCGTTGCAGATGGGGCAAGGTGATGTTCCAGAACATGGAGAAGCCTTTGGCCCCGTCCATACGTGCCGCTTCCAGTTGTTCGCGATCCAGCGATTGCATGGCTGTAACCAGAATCAGCGTTGCAAACGGTACCCATTGCCAGGATACGATCATGATGATGGAGAACATCGGTACTTGAACGAACCAGTCGACGACGGGCAGCCCGAGCCAGCGGGAAACATAGGAAAAGAACCCGTTGACAGGATGCATTAGCAGATTTTTCCAGATCAGTGCGCTGACCGTCGGCATGATGAAGAACGGCGCCGTAACCAGCAGGCGCGCGACGTTGCGCCCCCAGAAGTCCTGATCGAAGATCACCGCGAAAAACACGCCGCTGATGACCGTAATGACCAGCACACTGCCCACCAGCACCAGTGTATTGAGGATGGACACCCAAAGGCGGGCATTGGACAGCAACAGCTTGTAATTGGTGATACCGGCGAAACCGGTAACGAGCGGATTTTGCAGATTGTAGCGCTGGAACGAAAACCAGAGGGTCAGCGCCAGCGGCACGATCATCCAGAACAGCAGGAGACCGACCGCCGGTGCCAGCAGCGGCCCGGTTCTCATGTCTCGTGAGCGAGTTGCCATCAACCGACTCCAAATTTCAAGGGCAAGAAAAGGCTTGAGAAGAAAGCACCCGGCCGGGGCCTGGCCTCTGGCCGGGTGCTTGAGACGGTGCGTGCTACTGAATGTAGCCAGCCTGTGTCATGGCTTCGACCGCGTTGTCCTGCGCCGATTGCAGCGCTTCATCCACGGATGTCTGGCCTGCCAGCGCACCGGCAATCGCCTGGCCCGTGGTGGTGCCAATGCCCTGATATTCCGGAATAATGACGTAGGAAATACCGGTATAGGGCACCGGATCACGCGTGGGTTTTGACGGATCGGCACTCTCGATTGCCTTCTGCGTCATCGCCGCAAACGGCGCGTCCTTCAGATACGCCTCCGTATAGGTCGATTTGCGCGTTCCGGGCGGCGAGGTCACCACGCCATTGGTTTTGGCAACCAGCGTCACATAGTCCTTGGATGTGGCCCATTTGACGAAGCTTTTGGCGGCTTCCGCCTTGGTGGTGGTCACGGGAATGGCAAGCGCCCAGGCCCAGAACCAGCCATTGCCGACACTGGTCACCTCGCCCGGTCCCTTGGCATAGCCAACCTTGTCGACCACCTTGGACGTGTCTTTATTATAGAGCCGTCCGGCTGCCGAGGTGGCATCCACCCAGATGCCGCAATGTCCGGCGGCAAACAGGGCCTGATTTTCATTGAAGCCGTTGGCCGTGGCACCCGGAGGGCCATACTTGTTCATGGTGTCGACATAGAAGTTGACGGCTTTTTTCCAGGGCTCCGACATCAGCTGCGGTTGCCATTTCATATCGAACCATGTTCCACCCCAGACATTGGCCATCAGGGTGATAAGCGCCATGTTCTCGCCCCAGCCCGGCTTGCCACGCAGGCAGATGCCGTACTGCTCCTTGCTCTTGTCGGTCAGCTTTTCGGCAAACCCGGCAATTTGCGACCAGGTCGGCTCTTCCGGCATTGTCAGCCCGGCCTTTTCGAATAGCTCGGTGTTGTACATGGTAAACGAGCTTTCGGCGTAGAACGGAACGGCAAACAGCTTGCCATCCGCCGACAGACCGCTTCTGACCGATGGAAACAGATCAGCATAATCATAGTCGTCGCCGAGATCATCGAGCTGTGTCAGCCAGCCCGATTTGCCCCAGATCGGGGTTTCCAGCGCGCCAATCGTGACGATGTCGAACTGGCCGCCCTTGGTGGCGATATCCGTTGTTACGCGCTGGCGCAGAACGTTTTCTTCCAGCACAACCCAGTTGAGTTTATTGCCGGAGCTCTTCTCCCATTCACCCGATAGCTTCTGCATGACAATCATATCGTCATTGTTGACGGTGGCGATTGTCAGCGTTTCCGCCTGCGCAAGATGCGCGCCAAATATTACGGCGCTAAGCGACAACAGACTTGTTTTCAGTTTTCCCATAGTCTCCTCCTGTTGAGAAAGGTCCCCTCCCTGTGACGTCGCCGCTAGGACCATAACGCTGCAACGCTTTTAAAATGCCGAGTGTGCATCTCCCCATGCATCAGCAGAGTGGGCAGTGAAACACCTTTCTGCACAAAATTGCAAGCCCTGCTCAAAATTCTATCCCATTAAAATTGATGGGCAAAACGCAGGGCCGTGCGGGCGCGCGAGATGGTGCTCGCGAAGGTCACGGGAAAACGGAAGACTGATTTGGCGGCAGGTCAGGCGCAAAACGCCGCCGATCCTCAGACCTGAAGCGCGGAATTGATCAGCGGTTTCAACGTGGCTGGTTCCAGAACCTGTGTGACGAAGCGATCGATGATCGGCGCATAGGATCGCCAGAGCGAACGCAGTTTTGTTGCCGGATTGGGCTCGAAATCGACACGCAGGTCGACGAGCGGCCAGTCGTGCTTGTCAACAATCAGCAGAGCAGCGGCCATGGCGGGCTGGGTTTCGCCTCCTGCCGCCACACCGGCATCCAGTGCTGCCAGCAGGCGTTCAGCAAAAAGCGGGGCGGCGACATTCGGTGTAGCAGAATACGGTGCAGTATTGGCCTCGTAACCCCGCACCATCGCCGCCGTCACCTCGTGATTGGCCATGAAATTGCCGACCGACACACAGGCCTCGCCCTGATGCGCGGTGGCGATGGATTCGATATCCGGCCCGTTGAAAAACGCGGTTCGGCCATCGCGGTCAACGGCGGCAAACTGTCGGAGGTTGGGATGTTCGCTGCTGTTGACCAGAATATCCACCGTCTCGCGGGCGGAAAATCCCTTGGCCAGCAGGTCCAGCCCCAGCGGACCGCAGCGGATATCCGTGCGGTGCTGGGTGGCGATCACCCCAACGCCGGCTTTTGCCCACGGGCACCGGTTGCCCACCGCAATGCTGGAACTTGCCACCGCGATGCCGAACAGACCGGTCTGCCTGTCAAATGCCGAAAGCGAAAACGTCATATCCTATACCCTTATCCTGATGCTTTTGAGCGTTCAGACCTCGCGCCTGTCCTTGAACCGGTACCAGAGCAAAATCAGCCGCGCGAAGCGCGACACAATGGCGTGGAAGGGAACGCGCGCCGGAGTCGTGGGCCTGACAGACAGTTGCTCGTCCGCAACGCCCTCGATGGCATCGGCCAGAACCGGCCCCATGGCGCAGGCAAGTGCAAGGCCGCGCCCGTTGCAGCCGATCCATGCCGACAGGCCGTCACCACGGCGGTGCAGATGCGGCAGGCGATCGGCCGTCATGGCGATACGGCCACCCCAGAAGGAGGTCATCGCATTGTCCGGCAGTGCAGGAAACATTTCTTTCAGCCGTCTGCCGACCATGGCCGGCACCCGGCGCGCAGCAGCAAGCTGGATGGCCAGCGCCCCACCCGAAACCAGCCGCCCCTCACGATCCCGACGAAAATAGCGCAGGTCCATCCGCGTATCGGAGGATGCTTCATCGTTCGGCAAAATGTCTGCTGCCATATCTCCGAGCGGATCGGTTGCCGCCTGATAGGAGGTGACGGGCACGATGGAGCGGGCAAGGTCCGGCCAGAGATCACCACTATAGGCCGCCGTCGTCAGCGCCACCTTGTTCGCCCGCACCCGCCCGCCGGGAGTTTCCACCAGCCAGCCACCGCCCTCGCGCTTAAGCCGGTTGGCGGGGCTTGCCTCGTAGACAGTGACACCTTCAGAAACGGCGGCACGCGCAAGCCCGCAGGTGAACGCATAGGGGTTGATGTGCCCGCCGCCCCGGTGCTCCCAGCCCCCACAATAGACGTCGGTGCCAAGCCGCGCGCGCATTTCCGCCGCTGAAAGAACTGTGGTCGGCGCGCCCGCATCGGCCCATTGCGCGGCCAGCTTGCTCACACGTTGAAACCGTCCGGGACTGTGCGCAGGCTGAAGCCAGCCGGTTCGCCGTGCGTCACAATCGATGCCATACCGATCAATCAGATCGAAGAGGTGATCGGCAGAGCCCTTCAACAGTCGAATGAACCGTTCGCCCCTTTCGCCCGGCCAAGCCTTGCGAATGGCATCGGGGCCATGGCGCGTCAACGCGGAGATGACCTGACCATTGGCCCGGCCCGATGCGCCGTAACCGACCCGCATCGCTTCCAGCACGACGACCCGATGTCCACGACGCGCCAGTTCCAGCGCCGTGGACAGCCCGGCGATACCGCCGCCGACAACCACCACGTCGGCGCTCACCTCTCCGGTCAGCCTTGTCCCCGCAAATGTCTCGCGCGACAACGACATCCAAAGCGCGGAGGGCGTGTCGGAGGGCCAGGAGGTCATGCGGGGACGATCTCCAGCTCGACTCCGCAGACGGAGCGCAGATCATAAACCTGCCGCCGGGGCCCGGACAGAACCAGCCGGTTGCTGCCGGTCTCAACCCCCACACGAACTTTCCCATCCAAGTCCGCAAAGGACTTGAGCCTGTCGGCCTGCGGCACAGTCATGGACACCAGCCTGTCGGCACCATTGTCGTGCGTCATCGTATCTGCGCGCCAGAGCAGATCGGCGGTGTGATGCTGGCAGGCAAGGCATTGCAAACCCGGCGTTTCGCCCGGATCGATGCGTGTCACGGAAAAGCGCAACTCTCCCTCCCCCGTCATGCGGGAGAAATGACGCACAGGCTCGGTGGCGATGCCGCGCGCGCTGAGTGCGCTGGCGGTGGTCTCGATATCGTCGCTGGCGAAGGCCAGCCCGCGAATACCCGCACTCGTCCGCAACAGCGCGCGCCATGGGGCATTGGCGGGCGTTTGCGTAACGATGCCCATGATTTCGATGTAGCTGCCGCCATGCAGCATGACACAGCGATTGGCCGTGCCCATTGCGGCGCTGTGCTCGGTCTGCGGCGTAACGTGAAACCCTGCCCCCTCGAACGCAGCCCCCGCCAGCGCCAGATCCGGCACCAGCACCACGACATGGTCGATGGCAAGATGAAGGCTCATCCCGCCACCGTCATCTTGTCGATGCCGTAGACCCGATCGACAATGAGCAAAGCGACCACGGCGATCAGCAGTTGCAGCGTGCTCAGCGCCGCGATTGTCGGATCGAACTGGTTTTCCAGATAGCTCAGCATCACCACCGGCAGCGTGTTGGTGCTGGAGCTGCCGAAGAAGTAGCTGATCGGCAGGTTGTCGAACGAGGTGAGAAACGAGAAGAGAGAGCCCGCCATGATGCCGGGCCGGATCAGCGGCAGGGTGACATGCCAGAAGGTTTTCAGTGGATTGGCCCCCAGAATGGCAGCGGCTTCCTCATAGGCCGGTCGCAGGCCGGAATAGACGCCCGCGACCGTGCGAACGATATAGGGCAGGCAGACGACCGTGTGGGTAATCAGCAATGCGGCAAAGGAAATGCCGATACCGAGCCACGACAGGAAAAACAGCGAGGCAAACCCGATGACGATCATCGGCATGGACAGGGGCGAGAGCAGAAAGGTCATCACCCCACTGGCCCAGCGGCTGCGTGAACGCGCAAGATAGAGCGCCGCCGGTACGCCGATGAGGCAGGACAAGATGGTCGCGCCAATGGCAATCTCGATGCTGACGATCAGCGCATCGACAAAGGGCTGGTATTCGAAAATGCGCGCAAACCACTTCAACGACCAGCCGGGGATGGGGAAGGAGACGTAACCGGCCGAGGTGAAGGACACGAGCACGACAATCAGGATCGGCGCCAGCATGAAGATGAAGAACAGGACGACGAAGGCCCCGAGCGACAGATTGATCCAGTCCCGTTTCATCCGCCTTCACGCTCCCTTGCGGCGCACGAGGCGCAGTTGCGCAAACAGGCAGGCAACGGCAATCACCAGCAGGATCATGCTCATGGCGCTCGCCATGCCGAAATCGCGCGTGGTGTTGAATTGCTGATAGATCATCAGGGGCAGAGTCTGCAGACCGCCGCCAAGCAGCACCAGCGTGACGAAACTGCCATTGGCAATCATGAACACGAGAATGGCACCCGTGCCAATGCCGTCGAGCGACAGCGGCAGCGTTACCTCCCAGAAGGTGCGCAACCGGTTGGCTCCAAGAATTTTCGCCGATTCCTCCAGCCGAGTATCGATACCCTGCAACACGGTGGCGATGGAGAGTACCATAAATGGCACGAGCACATGCACCAGCGCGGCAATGGCAATTTCCGGTGAATTGGTCAGGCGCAGCGGCGCGGAGAGAATACCGAGTTCATCGACCAGCAGCGTGTTGACCAGCCCCCGGCGGGCAAACAGCACCTGCCAGCCAAAGGTTCGCATGATGATGGAGGTCAGAAGCGGCGCGATCAGCAGAAAGATGATCAGACCGGCAAAGCGGCCCGCCTTGCGCACCAGAAAATAGGCGACGGGATAGCCGATCACAACCGATATCAGCGTGACACCGGCCGACAGCAGCACCGTCTGCCCGATGATACCGAGATAAAACCGGTCGGTCAGCAGCGAGACATAGCGCGATACGGTCCAGCCGTCCTGCGTCAGGATGCTGCGCATACCGTTGTCAAACAACGGAGCCACGAAGAACACGATGAGAAAAACAACCGCCGGCAGCGCCAGAAAAAGCGGCAACAGCAGCCGTCGTGGCCGTGGCGGTGTCGGTTGCGGGGTCATGTCGCTCATCGCTGGCTTTCGTTGGCGAAACAGGCGGCTGCCCGTAAGACACGGGCAGCTCTCAGCATTTTGGCTCTAGCGGCCGATTTCGCGGTTCCAGCGATCGACCCATTCATTGCGCACTTGCGCGATTTGCTCGTAGGGCGGAAAGGCGGTGTTCTGCCACGGTGTAATCCGCGGCTTGATCTTGTCGCTATAGACCACGTCGGTATTCGTCACGCCATAGTTCATGATATCGGCGAACTTCGTCTGGTTTTGCGCATCCAGAATTTCGTTGATATAGGCGAAGGCGAGCGGGTTGGCGTTTTTCGGCTTCTGCACCGCCACGCCATTCAGCGAGCCGCCTTCTTCCGGATTGATGAAGTCGATCCATGTCGCGCCACTGTCATAGTGGTTCCACGTCCGGCCATCGAAATAGATGCCGACATCGGCTTCGCCGGACGAAAGGTGGTTGAAGAAATCGTTCGGGCCACCCCAGAACACCAGATTGTCCTTCATCTTCGCCATGGCGGCGAAAAACGGATCGACATTGTCCACGCCACCGCCCAGCGCCTTGGCCATGGCCCAGATCAGCATGATCGGCGTCACGGCGTAGGAAATCGATGGCACGGAGGCGACGAATTCGCCCTTCGCGACGCGGTCCACAAATTCAGCGAAGGATTTCGGCGGGGCGCTTACGCGGTCCTTGTTGAAGGTAATGCCGCCGACGCCGTAATCGAACAGCGTACCCTTGCCCAGGACGCTGTCGGTCAGTTCCTTTGGAATTTTGGCAAGGTTGGGAATTTTATCGACGGTAAAATCGTCAACCAGATCGGACTTTGCAGCCGTCAACGCCAGATCCGGCGTCATGATCAGCACATCGACCGGCGGCTTGGCCGGGTTGGCTTCCACCTGTGCCAGCCATTGCGGCGGGCCACCTAGCGAAACATTCGCCTTCGCCTTGGTCTTTGCCTCGAAGGGGGCGACGAAGCAGGTGCGGATCGCCTCCTCCCAGACGCCGCCGAAGGCGGT
Source organism: Rhizobium sp. CFBP 8762 (assembly GCF_014841565.1). GTDB lineage: Bacteria > Pseudomonadota > Alphaproteobacteria > Rhizobiales > Rhizobiaceae > CFBP-8762. Next base: position 306,801 of record NZ_JACYUD010000004.1, on the reverse strand, counting down.
CACGGTGATGTCGGTCGTCTGCGCATTGGCAAGACGCGGCAGGGCTCCGGTCAACAGGCCCCCGGTCGTTAAACCGGCGCCGAACAGGACGCTGCCACCAAGGAATTGTCGTCTCTTCATTATCGTCATCACGGTTCTCCAAAGAGGGGATCAGGCTTCTTGCTTCACATCATCAAAACTGCCGGCTGCGGCTTCCAGCCGCTGGCGCGCCGCATCCACGGCGTTCTTGCTGGCCGCCACGCGCGGAAACCCTTCTGGAAGTTCGGCCAGAACGGCCTCGAAAATATCACGCCTGCGCCGCTGGCGCACGGCACCGGGCAGCGCCACCAGCCCACGGTTGAGCCTGTCCATAACGCCTGCGGGAAAAGCCGCGTCCCAGCGCTCGCGCTCCGGCCCTTCTCCGCTCACTTGCGCATTGGGCCCCGGCGCATTGGTCAAGGTACTTGCCCCCATGTCCTTGCGCAGATCTGCGGTTTTCACAGCATCCACCGCACCATCGGCAATCACGACACCATAGTCGCGGGCGGCCGCCTCCACGGTCACGAAGCCATTGGCAACATCGTCCAGCACGGCTACCGGATCACGCGCGGCGGGATCGCCCCAGCCACCGGCACCGGGGGTGAGAAACGTAACCGTGTCCCCGGCATTGACCGTCAGCACATCGATCTTGCCGAGATGGCTCTCGCGCTCGGTGCCGCGATTGAGAATAAGTTGGCCGGGCATTCCGGGTTTTCCGCCATTCGATCCCCATGGCCGAAACAGCAGCCGCTCCAGACCCCGGCCAAGAACGTTGGAATCGTCGGTCAGCACTTGGAATGTGAGTTCCATGCCGCAGCCGCCGCGCCACTGGCCCGCGCCGCCGGAGTCAGGCCGCAGCGCATAGGTCGTGATCTCGATGCCGAGTTCCGCCTCCACCGTTTCAACCGGATTGTTGGCAAGGTTGGAGATGCCGCTGTCGCGACCGTCGATACCATCGCGGCCCTTGCGGGCACCGGTGCCGCCGATCATCGGTTCGATGACCTGCACGCGCCTGCCGCCCCGGCCATCCGGCTCCGCCATGACAACGGGAATGACCGTGCCGGAAGACGCCGCTGGCATCACGTCCGGCAGGGCCTTGCCGAAAGCGCCGTTCAGCACATCGTTGACGCGGATGGCGGCGGCGTGGCGCACGCCAACGGCAGCCGGTTCCTGCGGATTGACGAGGCTGCCCTCGGGCGCCGTTATCTTGACCGGTGCCAGCATCCCGACATTCAACGGTGTCGTCGGATCAAGCGTATTGACCAGCGCCAGCACACGCAGGGTCAACCACGCATGGGGACGCCCGCGCGAGGGGATGTTCATGGCGGTGGCAACCTGCGGATCGGTGCCGGTAAAGTCGAGATGAACCTCGCCATCGGCAAATGTCGCAGCCAGCGCAATGCGCACGGGCAGGCGTGTGGCCGCATCGTCGTCCAGATAATCGGAAAAACTGTAGGTGCCCGCCGGAACGCGGGCAAGCACAGTGCGCGCCTTTTCGGCAGCATAGGCCACCAGATCGACCGCCGCAGCCGAGACGGTTTCGGCCCCATGCTGGGAAATCGTCTGCTCCAGTCTGCGGCGTCCGGCGGTCAGGGCGGCAAGCATGGCACGAATATCGCCCATATTGGCGTCCGGCGTGCGGCTGTTGGCATTCAGAAACAGCGCAACATCCGGGTTCATCTCACCCTTCTTCACCAGTTTGACCGGCGGAATGCGCAAACCTTCCTGAAAGATTTCCGTGTTGACCGGCGAAATGCTGGACGGCACGCGGCCACCCACATCCGAGCAGTGAACGAAGCACCAGCCATAGGCGATGATTTTGCCGTCATGGAAATACGGCTCGATCATGTGCAGGTCGGGCAGATGCGTGGCCAGCCCCTCGGAGCGATAGGGATCGTTGGTAAGGATCACATCGCCCGGCTCAAGCGCGCCAACCGCCGCAATGGCAGGCGCGCATTCCAGCCCGACGAAACCGGACACGCCGATGGAGCGCGGATAGGCAAAAAACCGTCCGTCGAGCCCCGCCAGCGCGCAGGCAAAATCGGCGGTTTCCTTGACGTAGAGCGTGCGCCCGGTGCGCTGCAGCGTCAGGCACATTTCCTCGCTGACAGCGGCCAGCTTGTTGCCCAGAATGGCAAGCGTGACGGGATCCAGCCTCATTGCACGATCCTTTCAAGATGCAGGTTTCCATGGTCGTCCGTGCGGGCCGACCAGCCGGGCAGGAGAACGGTCGTCGTATCGTCCTGCTCGATGATCGCCGGACCGGTGATTTGATCGCCCGCGCCGAGCGCCGTGCGGTCGTACACATCCGCCGCAATCCATGCGCCCGCCCGGAAGATCGGTCGTTCTCCCTTACGCACCGGCTTGCCAGTGCCCACAGCCACGCCCGGCTGGGTGATCGAGTCGGTGACGCCGACGACGGCAAGGCGCACCGTGCCCAGCTCTACCTCCGTCTGCGGATCACGAAACCCGTAAATCCGCTCATGTTCCAGATGAAAGGCTTCGCAGATCGATGCCGCATCGCGGTGGCTTTCATCCAGCGCTACGCGCAACTCATAGGCTTGGCCCGCATACCGCATGTCGGCACCGCGCTCGAACCGGCGCGTCTGGCTGGTCTCGCCTTCCCGGTCCAACCACGCACTGCCTTCGTTTTCCAGTTCCGCCAGAATGTCGAGCATCAGGGCCGCGCTCGCCGGATCGACAGCACGCCTGAGACTGCGCACGAAATCACGGCGCAGATCGGCTGCCGCCGCGCCCAGCGCGCAGAATGTGCCCGCAGCCGGGGGAATGACGACACGGTTGATACCGGCTTCAACCGCCAGAAGATTGGCTTGCGTGGGCCCCGCCCCGCCAAAGGGAACCAGCGCGAAAGAGGCCGGATCAAGCCCGCGCGCGGCCAGTGTCTTGTAGAGTTCTGTAGCCATGCCCGCCGTGGTGACCGACAGCGCGCCTTCGGCAGCCAGCGCCGCGCCGTTCTCTCCGGTCAGGCCGATACGCGCACCGATTGCGGCAAGTGCTACCCGCGCCGCGTCGATATCAAGCGTCATCCGCCCGCCCAGAAACCCCGCCGGATCGATGTAACCGAGCGCCAGATAGCAATCGGTCACGGCGGGCTCGGTGCCGCCCCGGCCATAGGACACGGGGCCGGGCATCGCGCCCGCACTTTGCGGACCGACTTTCAGCAGCCCATGGGCATCCACCCACACGATGGAGCCGCCCCCGGCACCGATTGCCGAGACATCCACCACCGGCAGCACCAGCGGCAGACCACCAATATCCGTGCGTGTCGCAAGCGCGGCGGAGCCCGCCTGCGCCACTGCAATATCCGAGGACGTGCCGCCCATATCAAAGGTGATGATGGAGGTGACATTGGCGGCCTGCGCAAGGCGCGCCGCTGCCATGACACCCGAAGCCGGACCGGACAGAATGGTTTCGACCGGCCTTTCCGCCGCAGATACAAGGCTGAGTGAACCGCCGTTGGATGCCGTGACCAGAATGGGTGCCACGACGCCATCACGCTCCAGCCCCGCCTTGAGGCCGGTGAAATACCGCTGCATCAGCGGCTGGATATAGGCATTCAGGCAGGCGACGAGCGTGCGTTCATATTCCCGGATTTCCGGCCATATGGCCGCCGCCGAGGTGATGGACAGCCCACCGGCCTTTTCGCACAGCGTCTTCGCCATACCGATCTCCACCGACGGTGTCGTGTAACCGTTGATGAGCACGAGGGCTGCGGCATCCACGCCCAGCCGTTTGAGCTCACTGGCGACCCGCTCCAGTTCCGCATCGTCAGCCGCCTTGGTAACCTCACCGGCGGCGGACAGGCGCGCATCGATTTCAACGATGCGCAGGCGCGGAACCAGCGGCTCTTCCTTGCTGGCGTGAAAATCGAAGGATGACGGCATACGGCTGCGGGCAATTTCGAGAATATCGCGATAGCCCTTGCTCACCACCAGCGCAATCGTCGCGCCGCGCCGCTGGATGATCGCGTTCAGGCCTATGGTCGTGCCATGCATGAGCGTCGCCACATCAGCCGATGTCAGCCCGGCCTTGGCCAGCAGCGCTTGAAGGCCATCGATCAGCGCGCGCGACGGTTCGTCTGGCGTCGAGGGTTCCTTGTAGAAGGTCAGGCTGCCGTCCTTCGGGTTCGACAGAACGAAGTCGGTGAACGTACCGCCGACGTCAATTCCAATGCGCGCACCGCTCGTCTTCATGGTCGTCACTGTCCCTTACTCCCCGCTCACGATGACGCCGTCCTGCGGCGCCCAGTCCAGCACCACGGCCTGGCCGAGATGGTAGGTGGTGGAGCCGAGCGGCCCATCGGCCTGCCGGTACACAAACAGTTCGCGACCGAGCGCCGGGACGTCCACCTGATAGGCCGCGTAATTGCCCCGAAACACAGCGCCGACCACGCGGCCCGCAAACCCGCTGCCCCTCCCGTCAGAGGTTTCACCCGGTGTGAGTGTCATGCGCTCTGGACGTACCGAAAGAAGGAACGGCTGACCGTGTGCCTGCGGTTGCGGCAGCGTAAGGCTGAACGGACCGTGCGGCCCGGAGACGACAAGCGCCGATCCGTCATCGCTGGCGCGGCCTTCGAAGATATTGGATGTTCCCAGAAACTCGGCCACGAACCGGCTTTTAGGCCGGTCGTAGATATCGGCTGGCGCTCCGATTTGCAGGATACGCCCGCCATTCATGACGGCAACCTTGTCGGCCATCGACATGGCCTCTTCCTGATCATGGGTCACCAGAAGGGCGGTGATGCCGAGCCGCTGTTGCATGCCGCGAATTTCAAACTGCATGCTTTCGCGCAGAGACTTGTCCAGCGCACCCAGCGGTTCATCGAGCAGCAGCACCTTTGGGTTGACGACAAGCGAGCGCGCCAGCGCCACACGCTGCTGCTGCCCGCCGGAAAGCTTGGCCGGAAACACATTCCCCCTGCCCTGCAGATGAACCAGATCGAGCATGGTGTTGATCCGCTCATCACGCGCGGATTTTGCCATTCCCGCCATTCGCAGGCCAAAGCCGATGTTTTCGGCTACTGTGCGGTGGGGAAACAGGCTGTAGTTCTGAAACACCATGCCAAGGTGGCGTTTGTGCGGGGGAAGCGAGGAAATTTCCTCGCCGTCGATCTCAACCGTTCCGGTATCCGGCTGCTCGAAACCGGCCACGATGCGCAGCGTCGTGGTTTTGCCGCAGCCGGATGGCCCCAACAGCGCCACAAGTTCGCCGCCACCGACATGCAGATCGAGATCCTTCACAGCCGCGACCTTGCCGTAGGACTTGTGAATACCCGTCAGCAACAGCCCTTTGCCTGCCTCGCGCTGCGCTACGGGCATGAGCTGGTCTGAACGTTGCAATGGCAGATGGAGAGCCGCAAAGATCTATTCCCATTTGTGTTTTGTAGCGCTACAATAATCCGCGTACAGGTCCTGTCAAGGATTGCTTTTCTCATTTTGCTGTCATTTAAAGCAGTGCATATTTTGTAATCAACCCGCCGTAGAACAGGCCTGAATTTCCGCCATGACCAAGCACCGTTCCGATGAAACCGTTACCATGCAGTCCGTTGCGGTGGCCGCCGGCGTATCGCCCATGACGGTGTCCAACACGTTCCGCTATCCGGAGCGGGTCCAGGAAGAGACGCGGCTGCGCGTGCTGACCATCGCAGCCGAACTCGGCTATGTGCCGAACCATGCGGCAGGCAATCTTGCGTCCGGCCAGAGCCGTGTTATCGGTGCGGTCATTCCATCGATCAAGAACTCAAGCTTTTACAACTATGTTCGCGGCATGCAGGATGCCGTTGCAACGCAGGGCTACCAGCTTATTCTCAAACTGGCCGATAGCCTCGCTCAGGAGGCTGCTGCCATACGCACCTTTGTTGGCTTGCGCGTTGCCGGTATCGCGCTGGTGGGCGACGAGCACGAGCAGGACGCGCGGATGCTGTTGCGAAAGACCGGCGTGCCAGTGGTGGAATCCTGGGTGCATGAGACCCCGTTTGACATGGCCGTGGGTTACTCCACCGCCGATGCAACCCGAGCGCTCACTCAATTGCTGATCGACGGTGGCCACCGGCGGATAGGGTTTGTCGGCTATGACGGCGATGTGTCCAGTCGCTTCACCGAACGCCTCCCCACCTTCCGCCAAACATTGGAACAGGCCGGTCTGGAGAGCAACCGTATTGTGCTGATCGATCAAGCCGATGGCTTTGGCGCTGGCCCGAAGGCGCTTCAGGCGCTCTGCACAATAGACCCGGATCTGGACGCGATCCTTTGCCCGACGGACATTGTGGCCGCAGGTGTTCTTTTCGAATGTGGACGGCGTAGCTGGACGGTGCCTGACCGTCTCGCAGTGGCTGGATGGGGCGACTACGAAATCGCCTCCGAGATCACACCCGGGATCACGACCATTCACCCCCACGCCTACGACATGGGACAACAGGCCATGTCCCTGATCATCGACCGTACCACGGGCAAGGACCAGGACAAGACGCTGGTCGATACCGGCTTTCACATTGTTCGGCGGTGCAGTGCCTGAGGGTAGTCTGACGGATCGTGGTCAGTGCTATGCCGACCCTCCCGCTTGAAAATGCGGTGCCTGCATGGCGCGGGCCACCTGTGCGAGTTCGGCCTCAAAGCGAAGGCGCTCTTCACCCTGCTTGCCCAAATCGGGGATGCGCAGCAGGTAGGACGGGTGGATGGTGGTGAACAGGGACTGGCCCTGCCCCAAATCCTGAAACTGGCCGCGCCGTTGCGACAGGCCGCTTTTTTCGCCCGTCAGCGCGTGGAGCGCTGTCGCGCCCAGCGCCACCACCAGTTTCGGCTTGATCAAGTCCAGCTCCAGCTTTAGCCACCAGCGGCAATGCTCGATTTCGCCGGTGTTGGGCCGCTGGTGAATGCGCTTCTTGCCGCGCGGCTCGTATTTGAAATGCTTCACCGCATTGGTGACATAGGCCGTCCTGCGGTCAATGCCGGTTTCGTTCAGCACTGTATCGAACAGCTTGCCCGCCGGTCCAATGAAGGGACGGCCCGCCAGATCTTCCTGATCGCCGGGCTGCTCGCCCACGAACATCAGATCGGCATTTTCCGGCCCTTCGCCAAACACGGTTTGGGTCGCCGTGCAATGCAGCGGACAGCGGGTGCAGGTTTTCGCTTGCTCCTTCAACGCCGCCAGCGTGCCCGCCGGGGGCAGGTCCGGCGCGGGTGCATTGCGCATCGCCTCTTGCAGGCGAAAATGGTGGGCAGGCGGCTGGCTGGCGGCGCGCGCCACCATGGCCCGCACGCTTGCCTCGGCATCCGCAATCAGGTCCGGGATTAACGAGGCTTCCGGCAGGTTCTTCCAGTATTTCTTCGGCATTTCCGCCTGCATGGCCTTGACCTTCAAGCGCGCGGGATTGAAAATATTAGAGAAATAGGTACGCCAGAGATCATCCGTCTCATCGGAAATATCGGGCTTGCTGGCCGCCAGCGGCGATAGCCGCAACGCCTGACCATCCCATGCGCTGCTGCCGTGTGGCGTCAGGATCAGCCAATCCATATCGGTAAACCGCCGCTGAAAGAACGGTGCCGTGCGCTCCACGATATAATGGTCCGGCTCGAACCAGGCGATGAAACGGCGGCGCGGATTTTGCCCGCTCCGCCCCTGTCCTTGTCCGTGGGGAACTTCCTTGAACCGCACGAAGGCCGTCATCTTGTGGCAATCGCGCCGCACTGATTTCTGCATGCCACGGGCGCGCACCACATCCGCGTCCGTGGCAATGCCGATCAACCCCTTTTCGCTCTGCATCCGCCACAACAGGCGGTAAAGCAAGCCGAACCGGGCGGGATCACTGTGGCAGACAACGGCTTTTGCTAATTCTATGAAGTCTTTTGGCACCTTTAAGCCAGTGCCCGGTGGTGGCATTAGCCCCGGCGGCAAAGCCTCCGGTTCCGCCGGGGCCATGTCGAACAGGCCGCCATCGTCCCCTCCCCTCACCCGCCACTGCGTATCCTGCGGCGGCACACCGGCCAGCGCCAGACTGCGGGCATTGACGCGCCATCCATCGAAATCCGCCGGCCCCTCCAGCGTTATGGTGTGCACTACAGCAGCTGCAACTGTTCAGGCTTGGGCGCAAAGCGGGCGCGCAAATCCGCCTTGTCGGTCAACGCGCCGGGCGACCAGCCCTCAGCCTCGATGAACGGCTGAACCTTTTTCAGGGATACGCTCAGGCGCGACAGATCCTCCAGACGCAGGCGGCGGTAGCGCCGTGCCGAAATCAGCGCATTGACCGTTTTGCCGCCAAGGCCGGGCACGCGCAGCAACATGTCCCGGTCGGCCCGGTTAATATCTACAGGAAACCGGTGCCGGTTGGCCAGCGCCCAGCTCAGTTTCGGATCGAGATCCAGATCAAGCATACCATCGCCCTGCCCCGCCGTGATTTCATCAATGCCGAAACCATAGAAACGGTAGAGCCAATCGGCTTGATACAGGCGGTGCTCGCGCATCAACGGTGGCTTGATCAGCGGCAGAGCCTTGGATGAATCCGGGATGGGGCTGAATGCGGAATAATACACCCGCTTCAGACCATAGCTGCCGTAAAGACGCGCACTGGTCGACAGTATCGTCGCATCATCGGCGGCGTCGGCACCCACAATCATCTGTGTGCTCTGGCCGCCCGGGGCAAAGCGTTTGGTGCGCTTGGTCTGCAACGTGGGGTCACGCGATTCCTCGATTTTCAGGCGCAGGTCACCCATGGATTTGCGGATATTCTCCGGCCGCTTTTCCGGAGCAAATTGCGAAATGCCGATGTCAGTCGGCAGTTCGATGTTGATCGACAAGCGGTCGGCGTAGAGACCGGCTTCCTCTATCAGGGCTTGAGACGCTTCCGGGATCGACTTCAAATGGATATAGCCGCGAAAATTATGCGTGATCCGCAATTCGCGGGCAATGCGCACCATTTCTTCCATGGTATGATCGGACGAGCGGATAATGCCGGAGGAGAGAAACAGGCCCTCAATATAATTGCGGCGGTAAAATTCCAGCGTGAGCCACACGACCTCCTCCACCGAAAACCGCGCCCGCTCGACATTGCTGGACGAGCGATTGATGCAGTAGGCGCAATCATAGATGCAGAAATTCGTCATCAGGATTTTCAGCAGCGAGATGCATCGCCCATCCGGCGCATAGGAGTGGCAGATACCCGCCCCTTCCGTGGAGCCAAGCCCGCCGCTTTGCGCGGAGTTGCGTTTTTGCGTGCCGCTGGATGCGCAGGACGCATCGTATTTCGCAGCATCGGACAAAACGGCCAGTCGATCTTTGATGGATTTCTTCATAGCCAGTTCATGCTATGTTCTTTGGGTGCTTTCGTCAACCAGAAACTTTACCATTTGCGCAGGAACGATTGTGAGGACGGCTCGTTAGTAAATCGAACCGAAAACAGTCTTAAAGCAGGAGCATGGTATGCCGAAAATTGCGGAAGCCAAAATATTGATCATCGCAACAGATGGTTACGAGCGTTCGGAACTGATGGTTCCACTGGAAAAATTGAAAGCCCACGGGGCGGATGTGAAGATTGCATCGCTCAAGCCCGGCCAGATCAAAAGCTGGGACGAAGACAATTGGGGCGACTCGGTCTCTGTCGATTTGCTGATCGGCGATGTGCTCGTGGATGATTACAACGCGCTGGTTATTCCCGGCGGGCAGATCAACCCGGATAAGCTGCGTAAGGAAGACAGTGCCGTTGGCGTCGTCAAGGCGTTTGTGGATGCGGGCAAGATTGTTGCTGCCATCTGCCATGGTCCCTGGTTGCTGGTGGAAGCAGACGCCGTGCGGGGTCGCGACGTCACGTCCTTCGCATCGATCAAGACGGACCTGAAGAACGCTGGCGCAAACTGGTCCGATCAGGAAGTGGTGACCGATAACGGCATCATCACCTCCCGTTCGCCGGATGACCTTGCTGCCTTCGTTGCGAAGATCGTCGAGGAAGTGGAAGAAGGCGACCATCCGCGCTCGTAATCCATTCGTTTAATAAAGGGAGTTTCAAATGGCCGATATTGAAAAAGCAAAGAGCGACCCGCTGCAGCAGCTGTGGGACCAGATCAACGAGGTGCATGCGGGCATGCTGGGCGTGGAAGGCTCCGGCCAGCATTTGCAGCCGATGGCACCACAGGTGGAAAAAGAAACCAACTCCATATGGTTCTTTACCAAGACCGATACGGATCTGGTGAAAGCTGTGAAGGCGGGTAGCCACGCGCATTTCTGCATTATTGCGAAAGATCAGGATTATCACGCATGCTTGGCTGGTGGCATTTCAGAAAATGCTTCCAAAGAGCATATTGATAAATTCTGGAATGCCCATGTGGCAGCCTGGTATGAGCATGGTCGTGAGGATCCGCTTTTGACCATGCTGCAGTTGAAGGTGGAGGACGTCAGCATCTGGGCATCCACCAGCAGCGGTCTTCGCTACGGTTGGGAAATTGCCAAGGCGAACCTGACAAGTTCGGTGCCGGATGTAAGTTACCACACGCAGATCAAGCTGCCGCAAACGGTGTAAACAGAAGCCTATAAGCAACAAGCCGGGATTCGTCCCGGCTTTTTTTTGTGTGTTTGAGAAGTTGACAGCTGTCAACAGGGTAATACGCAGTGAATTCAATAGCTTATTGTTTGAGAATGAGTGTCCCTTGGAAGAAACTACCAGGCAACCTCTTGAGACCCGGCGGCGGGTATTGACTCTTGTGACAAGCACCGAAATGAGGAGGAGAGGATCGTGTGTAACCTCATACTCGGTGTTTCCATTCGTATCAGTGACTTCAATACCGAGAGTTGACAGCTGTCAACCGCGTAAAGGTCAATGCCGTCAATGACTTGACCAATCGGAAAAGCAATTTACGCCAATATTTCATCCCCGCTTTCCCCGCGTAACGGTGTTCGCGTATCTTTAGCAGATAATGCAACAACTGCCTGATTCGGTGCGGAAAAGAGGCTTGACGCGACTCAGATTATGACAAATGCTCAATAACGGTCGGCGGCGCTGAATGGCATATTTGGCGTAGCTTGGTCTCGGTGCTGTTAGCGGACCGCTATCGCGTATATGGTACAGTCAGAATCAGGCCGTCACCCCACGCAATCGCGTTGATCGCTGCCCGCACCAAGGTCAGGTCGTCGCTTTGGTGTGTGGCGTGGTTGGTCCGTGAAGACATACAAGGATTTGGAATATGGCGTCAAAGCCAAAGGCACAGGAAACAAACGCCGCCGTTGCTTCAAAGCCGGGCGCAGCCGGTGCGCCTGCCGATGAAACAATTGCGGCCGATGCGCGTGCGCTGTCTGAACAGTTAAAGGCCATGCGCGAACGGTTGTTTCCGCCAATGGCGCGCAAGACGTTGCGCAGCTTCACATCCGGTGAAGCGGCCAAGCTGATTGGCGTATCGGATGGCTATCTTCGGCAGTTGTCTCTGGCGGGGGAGGGGCCTCAGCCCGATACCGGAGCCGGGGGACGCCGGTTCTATACGCTGGCCGATATCAATGCGCTGCGTCAGCATCTGGGCCAGCAAGCGCAAGCAAAAGGCAATGGCGGCAAGGCGCGATCCTACATGAAATGGCGCGATGAAAGCCGTGGCGAGCATTTGCAGATCATTGCGGTCACCAATTTCAAGGGTGGGTCCGGCAAGACGACCTCGGCGGTGCATCTGGCGCAGTATCTGGCGCTTTCGGGGCATCGGGTGCTAGCGGTTGATCTTGATCCGCAGGCATCGCTGTCGGCCCTGTTCGGCTACCAGCCGGAGCTGGATTTGCAGGGCAACGACACGCTTTACGGTGCCATCCGCTATGATGCGGAGGCGCGGCCGCTAAAGGATATCATTCGCAAGACCTATTTCGATGGGTTGGATCTGGTGCCCGGCAATCTGGAGCTTCAGGAATTTGAGCATGTGACGCCGCAGGTGCTAGCCAACCGGCAGGGAGGGGATAGCCAGTCGCTGTTTTTTGCCCGGGTGCAAACGGCCTTGCAGACCGTGGCCGATGATTACGACGTGGTGGTGCTGGACTGCCCGCCGCAGCTTGGTTATCTCACGCTGTCGGCGCTCTGCGCCTCGACCTCGGTGATTGTCACAGTGCATCCGCAAATGCTGGATGTGGCGTCCATGAGCCAGTTTCTGTTCATGACCTCCGATCTGCTGGCCGTGGTGCGCGAAGCCGGTGGCACGCTGAACTTTGACTTTCTGCGCTATCTCGTCACGCGGTTTGAGCCCAATGACGGGCCACAGACGCAGATTGTCGGCTTCATGCGCTCGCTGTTCGGCGACCGGGTACTGACGGCACCGATGGTTAAATCTACCGCTATATCCGACGCGGGCCTGACCAAGCAGACACTCTACGAGGTGGGCCGGGAGAATTTCACCCGCGCAACCTATGACCGGGCGATGGAATCGCTAAACGCGGTCAACCACGAAGTGGAGCAGCTTCTGCATACAGCCTGGGGTCGCGAAATCAGCCGCGAGGGGGCACGATAATGGCGGGCGGCAACCGTAAGAACGAATTGAAAGCGCTGTTTGGCAGTCCGACGCTCGCGCCGCAAAGTGGCAAGGCTCCGCTTGGCCACGGTGATGAACAGCATCGCGTTGCACCAGAAACGAAATCAGCTTTGCCGGTGCAGCTTTCCACGCCCGAAGGCGGGGAGGGGCCTGAGAGCGTTCAAACTCCGGTCGATCCGCGCCCAAGCCGCACCTCGTCGGGAGCCATAAAGGCCATGGGCCTGTCGCTCGGCTCCATCACCCGCGAGGTGGAGGAAGCACGCGCTTTGAAACAGGCTCTGGAAGAGGGCGAGCGCGTTGTGGCGCTGGACCCCGGCCTGATTGATACATCCTTTGTCGAGGACCGGCTGACGATTGGCGAGGGGGATGATGATACGTTTTCCGAACTGATGACCAGCATGCGCGACAGCGGGCAGCAGGTGCCGATCCTCGTGCGGCCGCACCCGGAGCACACCGGGCGGTTTCAGACGGCCTATGGCCATCGGCGGCTGAAAGCAGCGGCGCGGCTGGGCATTTCCGTCAAGGCGATTGTACGGGCGCTGAGTGACACAGACCTTGTACGTGCCCAAGGCAAGGAAAATGCCGAACGGCGCAATCTGTCCTTTATCGAGCGGGCGCTGTTTGCCCAGAACCTGCTGGCGCGCGGGTTTGACCGCAAGGTGGTGGAGGAAGCACTGGCGGTGCAAAAGAGCGAGGTTTCACGCCTTGTCCAGGTAGTGGAGGCGGTGCCGGAATATGTGGTGCGCGCCATTGGGCCAGCGCCAAAAACCGGGCGAGCGCGCTGGATGGCGCTTGGCAGCTTCATGGAGAACGACAATGGCGCGGTGACGGAAAAGACCCGCGACGAGATCGGCAGCATCGAGTTCAAAGAGGCCGATAGCGATACGCGCTTCCAGATGCTGTTTAACCGCCTGTCCAGAAAGCCGAGCAAGGCGGAAAAGTCTGCCAAGACGCTGACGGACAATCAGGGACAGATTTTTGCGCGCTACTACGCCCGGGACCGGGTGCCGCGCATCGAATTTTCACGCACTGTCGATCAGGCGTTTCTGGATCGTATGGCCGCACTGGTGGCCGACGAATACCGGAAATATCTGGATCAGAGTTGACGTGAAAACACGTTCACCGCTGGCGCTGTAAAGGCCGGCACACGTTTTGAAACCTGAAAGGGAACTGTAGAGCAAGAAAAAAGGCCCCGAAACGTCACCATTCCGGAAGCCCTCTTCAATGTTGCAATTAAGAGAGAATCACTTCCGCAGGTCAAAGTCAAGCGTTCGATACAGTTTGCTGTTTCGAAAACGGGAATTTGTGACCTGTCGATGGCAGCGTCTGTGCACAACCGGCACGGCTGACCCGCCCTCCTGAATGGTAAAAGGATAGACGCTCCCACGTTTAACCACGTTGGGACGTGACCACTAGGCCCCGTGTTGCGACAGCAGCGTGGTGCGTGGCTGGTTGTTGATCGCGGGCCAAAGCCTATGGCTTGTCTGCGAGCGGCTTGCCTATGGCGGATCGGTGCCTCCTGCCTTGTGAGCAAGAGGGACGGATATGGAGAGACTGGCAACGACGCCATTTGGCGGCGCACGGATGCGTGCGGACATTTTTACCCTGCAACAGCAGGTTTCAGCTCGGCATGGACACGCGAAGGACCAAGGGGCAAGTGGGGTGGGGGCAGCGCCCCAGCCGATAGACAAGTGGCAGCTTTTGCGCGCACTGACCCATGCGCGTGCCGCCTATGGCTTGTCAGACCGGGCTATTGTGGTGCTGGAAGCGTTGGCAAGTTTTCACCCGGACAAGCAATTGAACGGGGCAAAACCGATCATCGTGTTTCCGTCCAATGCAGAACTGTCCATGCGCGCCCGTGGCATGTCCAGTGCCACGCTGCGCCGCCATCTGGCGGTGTTGGTGACTGCCGGGCTGATCCTGCGGCGTGACAGCGCCAATGGCAAGCGCTACTGCCAGCGCGACCGGGACGGCGCAATCGAAACTGCATTCGGCTTCGATCTATCGCCGTTTGCACTGGCGGCGGAGGCCATTCAGGCCCATGCGGGCAAGGCAATCGCCGAGGCCAAAGCGTATCAACGCCTGCGCAGCGAGATTACGCTGCACTTGCGCGATATATCCAAGATGATTGCGCTGGCGCTTGAGGAGGGCAGGGGAGACGACTGGCAAGGGCTGGGCGAGCGCTTGGCGGCCCTGTCAGGCCGGGTTTCGCGCACGGTTGAGGCTTCCGTCTTGATGGAGCGCCGGGACAATCTCATGCGGCTGCGTGCCGAGGTGGAGGCAAGCTATTTACGTGATCTCGACCAACAGACGAAAATAGCCGTAACTACGGACGACTCCGTAAAAGTGAGCGGCAATGCGTGCGATTTTGAGCGCCATATTGAGAATACAGAGTCAGAATCTGAATTTAAAAAGATTGGTAAAAGGAATTGTGAAAGAAGCCAGACGATAACGCTCGGTTCCTTTCTCAAGCTTTGCCCTGAAATCCAAACCTACGCCAAGGGAGGGATTACATCCTGGCGGGACGTACTGGCCACCGCTGGCGTGGTTCGGGCCATGCTGGGTATATCGAGCGACGCCTATGCGCACGCCGTTCAGGCCTTGGGGCCGGTGCCGACGGCCATTGTGCTGGCGGTTATGCTGGAGCGGACCGATACCATTCAGTCGCCGGGCGGCTATCTGCGTGGCATCACACAGAAAGCCAGAGCGGGCGCGTTTTCACTGGTCGAAGTGCTGACAACGATGCACCGAAAGGTTCACCATGACACGCCGGAGGGTTTCAAAGCCACGGATCACGCGACGGTCTGGAGTTGATGGAGATGGGCTTCGACGCTGACGGCAGGACCAGCGACGATTGTGGTATGGAAATAATCATGCCAGCCGGTTGCGGCAATGGCGGACAACAAAAGCGCTTGGCTCCCGCGGTCGCGCAGTTCCCACAGAGCGAAGAATTCCGGCGCGGTATCGTCGCTGGGGTCTGCCTGACCCATGGCAAGAACCGTAATGCCGCTGTCGCCCAGATGCGCCATGCCCGCGAGTATGGTCTTCCAGCAGGGGGCTGCGTTCCGCTTGACTGAGCGCAAGCCAGGCGGGTTTAGCGCTATAGGTTTCACTGAGATAGTGCATCGAACTCTCCTGAACGGGGGGACAAACGGGCGCGTAAAACAGGCAACAGGCGCATGAGACAGTCGACATCGGCTGTGGAGAGATGCCCGAAAAGGGAGGCGATCCAGCGGCGGTGGACAGTGCCAGCCTCCGCAATGACCGTGCGGCCCTTGGGTGTCAGCGCAATATCCACACTGCGGCGGTCGGTGTCGTTGACGTGACGCTCGACAAGGCCATCACGCTCCAGACCGTCCAGAAGGCCGGTAACAGTGGCGCGGGTAACTCCGGCAAGGGTCGCAAGACGGTGGGGTTTCAGCGGCTTGTCTGCTTGGTCCAACAGAAACAGCAGCAGAAATTTCGCTTCGGACAAGCTGAAAGTGCCGAGTTTGGCAGCGCAATCAGCATCGATGCTGCGCGCCAGCGCCAGAATTTCAAAACATAGCCGCATTCCGTCCTGCTCCCGCTCTGGCAAGTCGGCGGAGGCGCTGAGTAACACCTGATATTTTTCATCCAGAACCATAAATGAAACGATAATTAGGCGCCTTACTATCTGTCAAGGTGTAGCCGCGAAAATTTCGCGTGACAGCGGTGGCTGCCGGGTGGATGATGGTGGTTGTTCGCGGTCTCTTTGAGACCTTTCTGGGAGGAAACGTGATGAACAAGGCAGAATTCAACAGAACCGCACGTCCAAATTTTAAAACCCGCTATGGCAACTACATTGGCGGGCAATGGGTGGAGGCCAAATCCGGACGCACATTCGAGAACTTTTCACCGGTCAATGGCCAGCTTCTGTGCGAGGTGGCGCGCAGCGAAGCGGCGGATGTGGAGGCGGCACTGGACGCAGCCCACAAGGCCAAAGATGCGTGGGGGCGTACCAGCCCGGCGGAGCGCGCCGTCATCCTCAACCGCATAGCCGATGTGATGGAGGACAATCTGGCGCTGCTGGCGGAAGCCGAAACCTGGGACAATGGCAAGCCCATTCGCGAAACCACGGCCGCCGATATGCCGCTGGCGATTGACCATTTTCGCTATTTTGCCGGTGCAATCCGGGCGCAGGAGGGCGGAATTTCGGAAATCGATGCTGATACGGTCGCCTATCATTTCCATGAGCCGCTGGGCGTTGTCGGGCAGATTATCCCGTGGAATTTCCCCATTCTGATGGCGGTGTGGAAACTCGCGCCAGCGCTTGCGGCAGGAAACTGCGTGGTGCTGAAGCCGGCTGAACAGACACCGGCGTCCATTCTGGTGCTGGCGGAACTGATCGGCGATCTCCTGCCCGCCGGTGTGCTCAACATCGTCAACGGGTTCGGGCTGGAGGCGGGCAAGCCGCTGGCATCCAACCCACGCATCGCCAAGATTGCCTTCACCGGGGAGACGACCACGGGGCGGCTGATCATGCAATATGCCAGCCAGAACCTTATTCCGGTGACGCTGGAACTCGGCGGCAAATCGCCTAACATCTTCTTCAAGGATGTGACGGCGGAAGACGACGCGTTCTTCGATAAGGCCATTGAAGGCTTTGTGATGTTTGCGCTCAATCAGGGCGAGGTGTGCACATGCCCGTCGCGCGCGCTGATTCATGAATCCATCTACGACCAGTTCATGGAAAAGGCTTTGAAACGAGTGGAGGCAATCGTGCAGGGCGATCCGCTGGACCCGAACACGATGATCGGCGCGCAGGCTTCCAGCGAGCAGATGGAAAAGATTCTGAGCTATTTCGACATTGGCCGGCAGGAGGGGGCAGAGGTACTGGCCGGTGGGACACGAAATGAAATGTCAGGCGATCTGGCGGGCGGCTATTACATCAAGCCAACCGTGTTCAAAGGCCATAACAAGATGCGGATTTTTCAAGAAGAAATCTTTGGTCCTGTGGTGTCTGTTACCACATTCAAGGATGATGACGAGGCTCTTTCGCTGGCTAATGATACCCTGTACGGGCTGGGATCGGGCATCTGGACCCGCGATGGCAACCGCGCCTACCGTTTCGGCCGTGCCATTCAGGCGGGCCGGGTGTGGACCAATTGCTACCATGCGTACCCGGCCCATGCGGCCTTTGGCGGGTACAAGCAATCGGGCATCGGGCGGGAGAACCACCTGAAAATGCTCGATCATTACCAGCAGACCAAGAATATGCTGGTGAGTTACAGTGCCAACAAGCTTGGGTTCTTCTGAGAGAAAAAATCCGGTGCCGGGTTGAGAGTATGGATGAGGGAGGGGAGGACGGAGGGTGCGAGGAAGGTACGGCGGGTTTATGCCGCTGGTGAACGGGTACTGTAACAACGATGACGGTTTGTAGCATCGCCTGAATAAGATCCTGCAACGGCGTTCCCGGCTGTACCACGCCTCACTCCCCTCCCTCACCCCTGTGCTGGTCACAGGGGTCCACCGGCACAGGTGCTCGCTCATGCGGGGTTGAGAGTATGGATTCCTGTGACCAGCACAGGAATGACGGATGGAAGAACGGAGAATGAGATGAGGGCATAGTGGTTTAAGGTTTGGTCGACCGCAGCTTCGGTCTCATTTATCAACCAATCGAAAGGGAAATTCCATGGATCGGCCAGCAAAAAATCAGGTCAGCGCGACCCAGCCAGCGCTGGCGCTGATTGCGGACCTTACAGCGCAGTACGGGCCGATCCTGTTTCACCAGTCCGGCGGGTGCTGCGATGGATCGTCGCCCATGTGCTATCCCCGCAGCGATTTTCTGGTTGGGGATCAGGATGTGTTGCTGGGCGAGATCGGCGGGGCGCCGGTTTACATCAGCGCGCCGCAGTATGAAGCCTGGCGGCACACGGAACTGATCATTGATGTCGTACCGGGCAGGGGCGGCATGTTTTCGCTGGATAACGGACGCGAAGTCCGGTTTCTCACCCGCTCCCGCGTATGCGCGGTGCCGTAGTTTCAAGAGAGTGCAGAAAGAATAAAAAACCCCTGAGTGATGAATATCGTCTTATACCTGCAATAATGTTCCAAGCTAGAGCCGATGCGGTGTTTTGCAAGTGGTAATATAGCTCTATTTTCACGTTTCGCGTGCAATATTCATCTTGATATAATGTGAAAGTGGTACAGGTTGGACTGACCGGTCTTATCCGGCTCAAATCCCATTGTTCGTTATCACAGGATGGCACGATGTTCTTACGCGTTGACAAGTTGCAGGTAGACCTACCTGCGCCGAAACAGAAGAACCCGAACGCGGCCGCAGCCCTTCAGGAACTTCTGGGCGGCAAGTACGGCGAGATGTCGACACTCGGCAACTACATGTTCCAGAGTTTCAATTTCCGCAGCAAAAGCAAGCTGAAGCCGTTTTACAGCCTCGTGGCCTCCATCACTGCCGAAGAACTCGGCCATGTGGAGCTGGTCAGCAACGGTGTTGCCATGCTCAATAACGGGCCGGACAATGACGGTGACGAGCAGGACGGTGGCGATATCTCCAACGCACCCTACGAGGCGATGAAAGACATTCGCCTTGCCAACAATTTCTTCTCCAATCAGGGCGGTGCCACGCCAGTCAACAGCAACGGCGCCTCCTGGAACAACGATATGGTGACCACCACCGGCAATGTGGTGACTGACCTCTTGCACAACTTCCATCTGGAATGCGGTGCGCGCCTGCACAAGCTGCGCGTCTACGAAACGCTGACCGACCCGACAGGCCGTGAGGTCTGCGGTTATCTCCTGGTGCGCGGCTCGGTCCACGCCCATGCCTATGCACTGGCGTTAAAAAAGATCACCGGCGTCGAAATCGAAAAGATGTTGCCGACACCCAACATCAACCTCGACCGTATTCCGGAGTGCCAGAAGTATCTGGCGGAAGGCTCACACCGCCGCCTCTACACCTTCAGCCCCGGCGATTACAAGGAAATGGCCGGTATCTGGGGTGGTGGCGAGCAGGCGCTGGCGGGCGATCCTCCGGGCGAACTGGAAGTGGTGGATGGTCATCCCGATGGCGGCAAGATCCATCAGCTGACCGGCGTTCCCTCGGCCTTCACACCGGATTATGCACCGGAAGAAATGTTCGAGATCGCCAGCAAGCTTTATGAAAAGTCCCGCTAGGCTTTAGCGGCTTTCTGCTTTCGGGTTATGCACCCCTGTGGTTTTCCGCAGGGGTGTTTTTTGTCCGTGAAGTCTGGTGTGGACAGGCTCACAACCGTGCTTGACAGGCGGGGTGGATGGGTCTTTAATCAACCTCAGCGGACGAAAAAATGTCTCCACACACCCTAAATAGCCCTGATTTTGCGCATACCAAGTGACCCAAGCAAACGGTCTGTTCACTTGGATAAGGCGCCTGTGCTATCGTCATTCCAATGACTTATCTGCTCACCGATTTTGATCTCGAACGTCTGGTATCCCCGCTTGCAACCGCAACGGCCAATCTGGCGCGGCTGGATGAGCGCATAGCCCGGTCCGCCATCCGCGAGGGGTGGACGCAGCGCATGCATTTCCGCGATGCCATCGCCTGCCAGTGGCTGGACGGGGAACTGGTGCATCTGGAAGATCTGGTCCTGCACGATGCGCGCATGGACATTCGTGCGCCAACCCATGAGTTGATCCGCACCCATGATATGCTGCGCACCCGCAGGCAGATGGCAGGGCAGGAAGCGAGCTGGGCATTATCGGCGGCGGGGCTGGCGCAGTTGCGGGGGCGTGCGCCGGACCGGGTGCAAGCATTTGCCGCGCTGGAGCGAAAGAGCATGGACAGCGGCGACGCACTGGAAGCGGAGATGAACGCGCTGGATGCCGTGCTGGCGCGCGCGCAGCAGACGCTGGATGCGGTGACAAAAACCCAGGCGGCCCCAGCGACGCGCGAAGTCGAACACAGCCTCATCTACGATGCCGACTGGGATGAGGATGAACGGCTGCGCCAATGGCTGGGCGTGGTGGAGGCCAGCGCCCATCTGCCGCCTGTCCTGCGCACGGCGCTGGCGCTGGAGGCGTGGCACGCCATCGGCGTGCTGCAACATACCCGTTGGCTGGGGCCACTGCTGGCAGCCTCGCTTTTGCGCGAAACCGGGCTAACAGCGGCGCATCTTGTGGCGCTCCACATCGGCCTGCAGGCGGTGCCGCGTGAAGAGCGGCAGGCCAAAAGCCGCAACGCACGCCTTTGCGCCACGCTCAACGCGCTGACCGCAGCATCGCAAGCAGGATTGAAGGAGCATGACCGGCTGTTGCTGGCCAAGGGCCATCTGGAGCGTCGTGTTGCAGGCCGCCGCTCCTCGTCACGCCTGCCGGATCTGATCAAACTCGTTCTGTCCCATCCGGTGGTATCCTCCGGCATGATCGAGGCGCATCTGGGCGTCAGCGCCCAAGGCGCGGTCAATCTGGTGACGGAGCTTGGCCTGCGCGAGGTAACCGGGCGGCAGCGGTTCCGGGCGTGGGGATTGGGTTGAGGCGGGTTGCGCAAATGCGGGTAGCGTTTTGTGGTAGAACGAATGAGTTGAATAAGGAGCCTGAAGCGTGGTCCACGCAAAGTGTGCAACGGTTTTACGGAAGCGACAAAACAGAGATGTAAGCGTGCAGAGCGGCTCTGAAAGATCGCGACACGCTGTCCGTCGCGATGGTATAGTCAGCCCGGTTGCGTGGAGGGAACCATATGGTACGGCTCATTATCCTGCTTTTTATAGGGTTGCTGGCAACACCGAGTTACGCAGATCATTCCATGAAACTCAGCCCGAATACGGACGAGCATTTGTTTCAATGCGGCTCTGTTTTTGTTTTAATGTCGGGCGTCGTGAAGTTAGCTGGCGATACTGAAAAATCCAAACGCTATCGCGTAAAGTTCGACAGGCTGGCAGTGATGGCAGAAAGCGTTTTCGAGCGGACGAACCGGTCGAAAAAAGAGGCAGAAGTCTATATGCAAGAGCATGTTGACTTATATGTCGCTCTCGCTCAGAAAGATGCCAGGCAAGTCGTCGCGTTTACCCGAGTTTGCGATCTACGCTATCCCGATTGAGCCATGGTGTGATCAATTAAAGCCGAATGATCACCTCGACCCCGTCGCTTCTGCCTTCGACGGGCGACTGGAGTATCAGCTTTCCATTCATCTGCGTGACAAGGCGGTTGACGATGGAGAGGCCGAGGCCGGAGCCGTTGGCTTGCGTCGTTGCACGAACGAAACGGCCGCTCCATGTTTTCAAAGCAGCAGCAGGAATGACACTGCCATGGTTTTGAACCCGGATCGTGTCGGCGGTTGAGGTGATGGAAATGGGGCTGTCCGGCGGGCTGTGGATCAGCGCATTTTCAATGACATTGCGCAGCACGATGGCAAACGCATCGGCATCGATCGCCCTTATGAACGTTTCCGCCCGGGTCATAACCCCGAGGCGACCGGCATGGACGCCGCGCTCGAAATCGTCGACCACCACAGTCAGGACGGGGATGAGGTCGATGGCATGGTCCTGAACGCCAATGCCAGCCTCCGCCCGGGAAAGCTGCAGCAGCTTTTCACCCAAGCGCCCGAGATGTTGCAGCGATGCTTCAATCTGGCGCAAGCGCGGCACGATGGCCGGCGGGGCTTCCGCCAGCAGACGCTGCGTTTGCGCCAAGGCTCCGGCAATGGGGGTGCGCAACTCGTGCGCGCTGTTGGAGGTAAACTCCCGCTCGGCTTCCAAAGCCGACCGCAGCCGCTCCAGCAGAAGATTGACCGAATGCGCAATCGGCAGCAACTCGCGCGGCAAAGACGTCTCATCCACCGGGGCGAGATTGCCACTGTCCTTTCGGCCGATATCGGCGCGCAGGGTTTCAATGGGGCCCAGAAGACGCCGCACGACGACCATGATCACCCACATGCTGGCAGGCACAAGAAGAAGCAGCGGCAGGAACAACGCCCATCCACCCTCGCGAATGGCCTCCCGCCGGTTGCGAAACGCATCGGCCACCTGCACAAACACTGTGCCATCCAGCGAAACCGCCGTGTAAATACGGTGCTTGGCGGTATCGGAAAAACCCACACTCAAAGGCGCATCAAACCCGATTGCAGGCGCATCGTCGGAACGCATGATGATGCTGCCATCGGCGCGGCGTGCCTGATAGGTCAGATATTCCGTGCCCGGATAGGGTTTGGCGTGGGTCACATTCGGATCGACCGGCCCTTGCGCCAGCGTATCGACGACCAGTGGCAACAGGCGTTCTGTGGTTTGCTGCAAAGCCCCATCGAAAATCTCCGAGAACTCCAACTGCATGATGACCATGCCAAGGCCTGCGGCAATCAACCAGAAGGCCGTAACCACCGCCGCCAGTATTGCTACCAGCCGACGGGTCATGCTGTGGTTTGCGGGTTTCGATGTCATCGCAGGCTGTATCCCAGGCTGCGTACCGTTTCGATACGGTCCGGTCCGATCTTCTTGCGCAAGCGGCTGATATACACTTCCACCGTATTGCTTTCGATTTCTGCACCAAAGGCATAGAGCGTATCATGAAGCTGCGCTTTCGATACGACCCCGCCGGGGCGCTCCAGAAGTTTTTCCAGCACTGCCCATTCCCGCGCACTCAGGCCCACGGTTCTGCCGTCCACGGTCAGGGATTTCAGGCTCTGGTCGATCTCAAGACCGTTCAGCTGAATGCGCGAGCTCGGCCTTCCCTCATACCGGCGGGAAACAGCCAGCATTCGGGCGCTCAACTCATCCAGATTGAACGGCTTCACGAGGTAATCATCCGCGCCGCTGTTCAGCCCCTCAATCCGGTCGCTGACCTGATCATGCGCGGTCAGAATGATGATCGGCACCGCATCGTTACGGGATCTGAGCGCGCGCAGCAAGGTCAACCCATGGCCATCCGGCAGACGTAAATCCAGCAGGATCAAGCCGTAGACCGTGGTTTGCACCACGGCCATGGCATCGGCCAGCGTCTTGAACCAGTCCGCCGCATGGCCTGCGGCCCGGACATGGTCCCTGAGCGCCTCTCCCAGAACCGGATCGTCTTCTACCAGCAATACGCGCAACGCGATCCCCCTACTTACCGGCTTGCAATAACATCTTGCGGCGCGGCGCGCAGCTTGTCCAATCGGCAGGATGCGAACACGTCCAGATCCGGCTTATAGGCGGATGTAACCACATTCATCATACTCAGGACCGAATGAAACAGATAATCCTGCGAGCGCGGCTGATCCGCCGTCTGGCGAAGGCAGGTTTCATTCAGGCCCATGGATTGCGAAAAGTCCTGATCCATCCACACCATGAACGGAACATGCGTCTGCGTGCTGGGGGCCACCATGTAGGGTGCGGCGTGCAGGTACATGCCATATTCTCCAAGCGATTCACCGTGATCGGACATATACAGCAGGCTGGTGGCGAACTGCCGGCCTCTGCCTTTCAACCGGTCCACGATGGAAGACAGAATGAAGTCGGTATACAAAATGGTGTTGTCATAGGCATTGATGATTTGCGCCTGGGTACAGTCACCTAACTCGCCCGTTCTGCAATCCGGCTGAAACCGGCGGAATTTATCCGGGTAACGCATGGAGTAGGCGGGCCCGTGGCTGCCCATGATATGCAGCACCAGCACGCTGTCGGTCTTGACCGAAGCCAACCATTGATCGACGCGATCCAGAAAGATCTCGTCCAGGCACTCGCCCTTGTCGCAGTATCGCGGATCGCCCTTGGCGCGAATATCGTGATAGTCCGCGCGGTTGGCGACGTCCTTGCTGCCCATATCATTGTCCAGCCAGGTGACCTTGACACCGGCATGGTCCAGCACATCGAGCAGATTTTCTTTGGCCAGACCGCCGCGATAGGAATAGCCCGCCCGCGTCAGATCGGAGAACATGCAGGGCAGCGACACGGCGGTGGAGGTTCCGCAACTGCTGGTATTTTTGAAAACCATAGGCTTTTGGGCAGCCATTGCCGGTGTGGTCTCCCGATTGTACCCGAACAGCGCATGGTTGGCGGCACGCGCCGTTTCGCCCGCCACGATGATGGTGATACGGGGCTTGGTCAGCGGATCGGACACCTTGACGACCCGGGCATCCCGCCCGAGGGGTGCCACGGCCAACCGGGGACGGCTGACATCGATGGCGTACTTGACCGCGCTGCCGATGGGGACGGCGGGGACGAAGGTTTTCATCATATCCTGATGCTGGCGAAACGCTGCGACAAGCACCTTTGAACTGGAGAACCACGCAACGGAAAAGACCAGCAGGCAACCGGCGATCATGGCGAGGTTGGTGCGCACTTTGCGCGAAAACGGCCGATGGACGACACGCACCCACAGGATGAAGGCACTGGGCAACACACCGAACAGAACCATGTGCCACAGCAACGATGGCGTGATGAGGTGGCGCGCTTCCGCCGATGACGTGTCTGCTATGTTGCGGATCATATCGGTATCGACAACGATGCCGAACCGGTCGGTAAACCACGAGGTTCCAGCCGCCGTCAGCACCAGCGCTATGAACAGCGGCTTGGTCAGATACCGCACCGAGAATGCGGTCAGCACGGCAATGGTCAGCGCGATCAGGGCCACATGAAAAGCCACCAGTGCCGAGGGGTACGCGGCCAGATACGTGCGAACCCTGGCCCAGAAGGTCCAGTTTGTGAAAAACAGAATGTAGAGTGAAACCAGCACGCTTAGCGTGATGCTGCCCATTTGGGGACGAAAAACCCCAAGGTTACGTCTGCTATTATCGTCGTTCATCGTGTGCCTCGCCGTGGAGCGGCGAAAGACAGGACGCCTTCGCCGGAACTGATTGGCAAAGGCACCTTCAAGCTGACGTGAACCTGAACGGTTATCGTATCGCGAAAAAAAGCAGATGATTTATCAGGATTACCGTATATGATGCTCACGGCTACAAAGTGTAAGATCAATACGCCGTTGTGAGGTCGCTCATGAGTTCCGCAATATTACCCGATGCAGGCTTTACGACCTCAAACGTTCCATACAGCACGAATTCCCACATAAATGCCCTCATTACCGACTATGATGAAAAGTGGGGCGGTGCTGTCGGAACCGGAGTGACGCTCAGCTACAGCTTTCCATGGGCGAACGGGAAAGAGGCGTCCTTTGGTTATGCAGGCGAGCCCCCGGGCAGTATCTCGTTCGGTTTTTCTGCCCACCAGCAGACTTTAACACGCGCCGCGTTGCAAACCTGGTCGAACGTCGCAAATATCCGGTTTGAAGAAGTTGCGGAAACCAGCACGGACGTCGGCGTTTTACGCTTTGGTTTTACCGGGAATGTCAAGGATCCTTACTGGGGTGTTGCGTTCTTGCCAAGTGCGCGCTGGGCGGAAGGTGGCGATGTGTGGGTCAACCCGAAGTTCAACCAGCCATGGGACACCGTATCCGAGGACGCAACGGCACTTGTCCACGAAATCGGACATGCGCTGGGCCTGAAGCATCCCTTCGAAGGGGCTGTACAGATCCCGAAAGACCTCGATTTTTTGAACTACACGATCATGTCCTACACACCCCCTGAGGGGGCCATTACGTTTGACCCTGAGACCCTGCGGTGGGGACTCCTGATCAATAAGCCGATGGTCTACGATATACTGGCCATTCAGTACCTGTATGGTGCAAACTGGTCGTATCGCACTGGCAACGATGTCTACACCTATGACCCCACGCGCGGTTTTTTCGATACCATCTGGGATGCCTGTGGCAACGACACGCTGGACCTGTCCAATTTCGTCACCGACCTCGTGCTGAACCTGAACGACGGCGCCTACTCAACAGCGCGCGTTGACAACTGGAATGCGAAGGACAATCTCGGAATTGCCTATGGTGCGGTCATCGAAAACGCACAAGGCGGACGCGGGAATGACCAGATCATAGGCAACGGCGCCGACAATGTGCTGCAAGGCAATGACGGACGAGATACCCTGATCGGTGGAGCAGGCCGTAACCTCCTCGATGGGGGACAAGGTTTGGATGTCGCGATGTTCACCGGCCTCAGGAACGACTACACGTCAACGAAGAACAGTGGCAACTTGGTCGTCACCTCCCGGAACGGTTCCTCACAGGATACATTGTCCAATATCGAACGGCTTGCGTTTCTGGATGGTACTCTCGCATTCGATACGGACGGTATCGCTGGCCAGACCTATAGGCTGTATCAGGCTGCATTCAACCGCAAACCAGACGCGGATGGACTGGGCTACTGGATCCGCCAATTGGAAAGCGGAAAAGCATTCCAGTGGACAACCGCGCATTTTGTTCAATCCGATGAATTTACAAGTTTGTATGGGCATTCGCGGATGGTCAGCAATGTCGGGTATACTGAATTGCTCTATAAAAACACGCTGGGCCGACAGTCTGAGAAGGCTGGTCTCGACTATTGGGTCGGACAGTTGGACAACGGTCTTGTCACGCGCAACTATATGCTTGAAGCGTTTTCAGACAGTCCGGAAAACAGAAGCAATGTCGCCGGTGCGATTTCCGACGGGATATGGTTTGCGTGAGGCGAAATCGATGAACAGCACAGAGACGCGGCCACCTTGAAGCGCGCAACCAGTGCACGAATACGCTCTCTTCTCGATATGGTTGCTGGAACAGAACTGATCTGGAAAGATCAACCGATTCAAAAATCCGGAACGCTTTAGCTGTGAATAGACTTAGGCGGCGGGCAGGGCGACGGCTTCTGCCCTGCCGGGTTCGCTCCCGCTAGTCACAGGCTTCCAGCCAATGTCTCCAGACGGTCGATTTCAGACGGACGGATGCGCCCTCCGGCGACCGCGCCGAAAACCTCTCCCACACCAATCAACACAGGCTCATCAACACCGATTGTACGCATTGCCTCAGAAAGGCTTCCAAGCGGACCGGCCCAACGGCGCTCTTGTGGACGGCTGACAGAGGAAACCACGACGACGGGCGTGTCCGATGTCATGCCGTTGTCCCTGAGGCGCTGCTCGATCTGCCCTGCCATGCGTCCGCCCATGTAGAAAATGGACGTCTGATTGGCTGCAGCGAGCGAGGCCCAGTCAACGGTGCGGGGCAATTCATGGTTGCGCGAATGGCCCGTCACAAAGCGAACCTGCTGGGCGAGATCACGATTGGTGAGTGAGGTCTTCAGCGAAGCCGCCATAGCCGAGGCTGCGGTGATGCCCGGAACCACGTCTACGGCAATTCCCTCGGTTTCCAGCCGC
This sequence comes from Rhizobium sp. CFBP 8762, assembly GCF_014841565.1. Classification (GTDB taxonomy): domain Bacteria; phylum Pseudomonadota; class Alphaproteobacteria; order Rhizobiales; family Rhizobiaceae; genus CFBP-8762. The sequence goes on along the minus strand of NZ_JACYUD010000004.1, from coordinate 279,107 downwards.
GCTATTTCTTCGCCTGCTCGCCCGAAGATCATCGGGTCCCCCGATTTGAGCCGGACCACGCGTTTGCCAGCCTTGGCAAAACGCACCATCATATCGTTAATGTCATCCTGACGGCAGCTCTCCCGACCGCCTCTCTTGCCGACGAGGAAGCGTTTTGCTTCTCTCCGGGCCAGTTCGAGCACCTCGGGCGACACAAGGTCGTCGAACAGAATAACGTCGGCGGCTTGCAGGGCTCGCATGGCCTTGAGAGTGAGCAGTTCGGCATCACCCGGTCCCGCCCCGACCAATGTTACCGAGCCCGACGGTGGCCTTGAGGCGATCTGCTCAGCATTGGTGAGCAACCGGTGCGCCGTCTCCTCCGCCGGTGGCTCGTTCGTCGACAGGCTCCGGGCGGCGAAACGCTCCCAGAAAAGCCGCCTTGCCGCGCCCGGCGTCAGGCGGCGATTGACCGCCTCACGCAGCGAATGGGCAAGGCTCGCCCATTGCTTCAGCGAGGGCGGCAGGAGCGTTTCGATCCGCTGGCGGATTGCCTGAGCCAGGATGGGTGCCGCCCCATCGGTCGAGATCGACACGATTACCGGCGAGCGATTGACGATCGAGCCGAACTGGAACTGGCAGTAGGCAGGCTTGTCGATCACATTGACGGGGATGCCCGCCGCCCGTGCCGCGCAGAAGAAGGCGCGCGCCTCGTCATCGGTTTCGCAGTCGGCAAGCGCCAGCGACGCGCCGGTAAAGATGCCGCAATGCCAAGGATGCGGATGATGGATAAGCGCGGTGCGTTCAACCAGCGCCTTCATCGTCTCCCCAAGATCATCGTGTTCGCAATAGAGCTCTACGGCGGCACCACAGGATTGTAGAAGCTCTGCTTTCCAGGCAGCGCCATCCGATCCACCCGCGATGACCACGCGTTTGCCTGACAAGTTCCAGAAAACAGGAAGCTTGGCGAGTGCGGCGATGCGTTCGTGTCGGTCACTCTGCGGCAAGGGCTTGGGTCGCATCCAATATCCTCCTGATTTCGGGGCGGCAGGAGCCGCAGTTTGTTCCGGCACTCAAGGCCACACCGACGGCTTCCACAGACCGGCAGCCGCTCTGCGCCGCCGCGTTGATCTGGTTGATGCCAACAGAAAAACACGAGCAGACGATTGCACCCTTGTCGGGCCGGCCTGCTGCTGGACGGCCAGCGATCAGCCGGGATCGGGCCTGCCGGTCCCCATGGCGTTCCTCAAGCTGGCTGACTGCCCATTGCCGCGAGACGCAGACCGGTTCCGGCGAGACGAACAGGGCCGCTACAAGATGCTCTCCCTCGAAAAAGAGAAGGCGATGATTACCCGCCTGTTGGTCGACATAGCCGGAAAACTCGTGATGGTCCTGAAGCAGCAGGCTTTGCCGCAACCAGCTCTTCCAGCCCTCGGAAGGCGGGTCGCCCGCAAATTCCAGACGATAACCACCGTCGATTTTCGCAATCGCCCAATAGGCGAACGGGAGGTCGCGCGGTCGCGTCCTCGTCACCAGAAAGCCATGCGCCTGCGCGGCGTGGCGGGTCACCGAAACATGGGCCATCTTCAGTGCAGGCTGGCCGGAGATCGGGTCGGCGCGAGAAGAGACCAGCGTATCCACGCGCGCGCTCGGAGCCGTCTCGCCTGTCCAGTGCATGGGAACGAAAACAGAGCCACGCATCTGCCTGTCGGTCAGCAGGGCGCGCACGATGATCGATCTGCCGTTTACACCTTCGATCCGCACAAGATCGGCATCGCCGATACCGACTTCAACCGCGTCCGCTGGATGGATCTCGCAGAATGGTTCTGCAATATGCGCGGAAAGCCGGGCACTCTTTCCCGTTCGCGTCATCGTATGCCAGTGATCGCGGATGCGGCCCGTATTGAGGGTGAAGGGATGGCACTGGTCCTTTGTTTGCGCCACGGGTGTCGTGACGGGCACCAGGCGCGCCCTTTGATCGGCGGTATAGAAGCCACCGTCGGCGAAAAAGCGGGCAAGTGACGACCCATCTTCGCGCAAAGGCCATTGGAACGGCGCCAGATCATCATAGGCGTCCGCGCTGATCTTGGCATGGGCGCCAATATCGAAATCGCGTTCGCCTTCGTTCTCGAAGGTGGAGAGCGACGCATGTTCGGCATAGATCGCAGCCGGACTACCATAGTTAAAATGAGGGCCAAATCCCATTCGCCGACCAACCTCCGCCAACTGCCACCAGTCGGCCCGGGCGTCGCCCGGCACCGGCAGGAACGACCTTTGCCGAGAGATGCGCCGTTCGGAATTGGTCACAGTGCCGAATTTTTCGCCCCAGCCGGTGGCCGGAAGCAGGACATGGGCAAGACGTGCGGTGTCGGTGTCGCTTTGGATGTCCGAGACGACCACGAAGGGACAGGCTTTTAGGGCGGCCTTGACCGCATCGGCGTCGGGCATGGAGACGACAGGATTGGTTGACATGATCCAGATCGCCTTGATCCGCCCGTCCGCCACCGCCTCGAACATGTCGATAGCTTTCAAGCCGGGTTTACCTGCAATCACCGGGGCATTCCAGAAGCGCTGCACCCGCTCGCGGTGGACAGGGTCGTCGATTGCCATATGCGCCGCGAGCATGTTGGCGAGGCCGCCGACCTCACGTCCACCCATCGCGTTTGGCTGGCCGGTCAGCGACAAAGGTCCCATGCCCGGGCGGCCGATCCGGCCTGTCGCCAGATGACAGTTGATGATGGCATTGACCTTGTCCGTGCCGGTAAAGGACTGGTTGACACCCTGGCTGTAGCAGGTGACGACCTTTTGTGTCTGGGCAAAGAGTTGATAAAACTGGCGGATCAATGTGCTGGATACGCCAGTTGCCTCCGGGAGGTCGGACACTGGTCCGCGCGACGCCGCCAGCAGTGCTTCGGCAAAGCCGGTGGTATGCCTCGCGACATAATTGTCATTGATCGCACCGGCCTCGGCCAGATGGGTGAGCAGGCCGTTGAACAGGGCAATATCGCCGTCAGCGGCGACGGCCAGATGCAGGTCGGCGATATCGCTGGTCGCGGTTCGGCGCGGATCGATCACGACCACCTTCATCGTCGGGCGGGCGGCCTTGGCTGCGGCGAGACGCTGGTAGAGGACCGGATGGCACCAGGCCATGTTGGAGCCGACCAGCACCACGAGATCGGCAAGCTCCAGGTCCTCGTAACAGGCCGGTACGGTATCGGCACCGAAGGCGCGGCGATGGCCGGCGACGGACGAGGCCATGCACAGGCGTGAATTGGTGTCGATATTGGCGGAGCCGATGAACCCCTTCATCAGCTTGTTGGCAACGTAATAGTCTTCGGTCAGCAACTGCCCGGAAACATAGAAGGCGACGGAATCAGGTCCATGTTCGGCAATCGTCCGCTGGAACGTCGAGGCGACGAGATCGAGCGCCTCGTCCCAGCCGGCATGTCTGCCCCGAATTTCCGGATGAAGCACACGGCCGTCCGGCCCAAGGGTTTCGCCGAGCGCGGAGCCTTTTGAACAGAGCCTGCCGTAATTGGCTGGATGGTCCGGATCGCCTCTGACACTGACCTTTCCCTTGTCATCAACGGAGGCAATCACGCCGCAGCCGACGCCGCAATAGGGGCATGTCGTTCTGGTCTCACAGGAAACAGGCACGGCTCCCACAGCGATCATTCCATCTACTCCGCTGCAACCAGCATGCTTTCAAGCATGATGGACAAATGACCGTCGATGTTGCGGACCGGAATGGTCTTGACCGCGCCTTCGTCTGCGCCAAGTGCCTTGCCGGTTTCCAGCGAAATCACCCAGTTGTGCAGCGGGCAGGTCACCGCCTTGCCATGGACGATGCCTTGCGTCAGCGGACCGCCCTTGTGCGGGCAGTGGTCCTCGATGGCAAAGACCTCGTTGTCGGCGGTACGAAACACCCCGATCTTGCCCTGCGGCGTCTTCACGCATCGCGTCCCGCGTAGCGGTATATCGTCAATGGTGCCGATTGCGATCCAGTTCATAGGTAAGCTCCTTGTGTTCCTTTGCCCTCTCTCCTCTTGCGGGGAGACTGGACTATTCGGCCGCCTCGCCATAGCCGACCGTCGCCATCGGCTTGAACTCGTGCTTGTCCTTGCCGGAGACGCGCTCCGACCATGGGTCGACCTGAGCGAACCTCTGGCTGAAGACGAAGCGTTCGTAGTAGCCCTTGCGCTTCACCGCGTCGGTCATGATCTGGCGCCGGATTTCGTCATGGCCGATGCGCTTGGCCCATTTGTAGATCCGCTCGAGATAACGGCCCTGTTCGCGATACATCTGGGTGAGCGCCACGATATGCTCCAGCGCTTCGTCCTCGGTCTTTACGATACCCAGAACATCGGTACCCTTGATGTCGAGGCCAGCCGCACCGGCAAAATGAATTTCGAAGCCGGAATCCACGCAGATGACGCCGATATCCTTGCAGGTTGCTTCGGCGCAGTTGCGCGGACAGCCGGAAACGGCAAGCTTCAGTTTGGCCGGTGTCCAGGAACCCCACATGAATTTTTCGATGCGGATGCCAAGCCCGGTTGAATCCTGCGTCCCGAAGCGGCACCAGTCGGACCCCACGCAGGTCTTTACCGTGCGCAATCCCTTTGCGTAAGCCTGACCGGAGATGAAACCGGCCTTGCCGAGATCGGACCACACTGCCGGAAGGTCTTCCTTCTCGATGCCGAGAAGGTCGATGCGCTGGCCGCCGGTCACCTTGACCATGGGGATCTCGAATTTGTCGACCACGTCTGCAATAGCGCGCAGTTCGGCGGCATTGGTCACGCCGCCCCACATGCGCGGCACGACAGAATAGGTGCCGTCCTTCTGGATGTTGGCATGCACACGCTCGTTGATAAAGCGCGACTGGTAATCATCGGCATATTCGTCGGGCCAGTCGCAGACGAGATAATAATTGAGGGCCGGGCGGCATTTGGCGCAGCCGCAGGAGGTCTTCCACTCCAGTTCCTGCATGACAGCCGGTATGGTCTTCAGGCTCTTGGCCTTGATCAGGCGGCGGACATCGTCATGGCCGAGTTCGGTGCAGGTGCACATCGGCGCGACGGAAGCAGGATTGTAGGCGTCGCCCAGTGTCAGCGCCATGAGTTGTTCAACGAGACCGGTGCAGGACCCGCAGGAGGCGGAAGCCTTGGTGTGGGCGCGCACGTCATCGAGCGAGGTCAGGCCCTTGGACGAGATCGTAGACGTGATCTTGCCCTTGCAGACGCCGTTGCAGCCGCAGACTTCTGCATCATCCGGCAAGGCTGCAACGGCCGCCATAGGGTCCAGCGGGGCACCCCCCTGATAGGACTGGCCGAATATCAGTGTGTCACGCATTTGCGAAATATCGGTTCCGCGCTTCATCAGGTCAAAGAACCAGGAACCATCTCCCGTCTCGCCGTAAAGCACGGCGCCAAGGATCTTGTTATCCTTCAGCACGAGGCGCTTGTAGATGCCGGCCGACGCATCGCGCAGCACGATTTCCTCACGGTCCGGCGCTTCGGCGAAGTCACCGGCGGAGAACAGGTTGATGCCGGTGACCTTGAGCTTGGTGTTGACGACAGAGCCGTGATATTCGCTGGTCCCACCGGTCAGGCGATCGGCAAGAACCCGCGCCGCCTCATAGAGCGGCGCGACGAGGCCGTAGCAGGTGCCACGGTGTTCGGCGCACTCGCCAAGCGAAAAGACATTGGGGTCCGAGGTCATCATGCCATCGTCCACCACAATGCCGCGGTTGACGGCGATACCGGCTTCCTTGGCCAGAGTAGAGGCCGGGCGGATGCCGACGGCCATGATCACCATGTCGCCGGGGATGATACGACCATCCTCCAGTTCGACGCCCTCAACCCTGTCGGTTCCCAGAATCTGTCTGGTATTGGCCTTGGTGATGATGTCGATGCCGCGTTCGGTCAGCGCCTTTTCCAGAAGATAGGCAGCGGCAGGATCGAGCTGGCGCTCCATGATCGTTGGCATCAGGTGGATGACCGTGACATCCATGCCCTGCCGTTTCAGTCCGTAAGCCGCTTCCAGACCCAGCAGACCGGCACCGATGACAATTGCGCGGCCCTTGCCCCTGGAAATCTCAAGCATTTTCTCAACATCGTCGAGATCGCGATAGGGCAGGACGCCGGGCAATTGATGGCCCGGAACCGGAATGATGAAGGGCAGCGAGCCGGTGGCGATGACCAGCTTGTCGTAAGCTGCCGTGATGCCGTTGGCCGATGTGACCGTCTTGGCGTGGCGATCGATTTCGGTGACCTTGGCCCCCTTGTGCAGGGTTACGCCATGGGCGGCATACCAGTCGTCGGTGTGGATGACGATGTCGTCATAAGACTTTTCGCCTGACAGCACCGGCGAGAGCATGATGCGGTCATAGTTGACGCGCGGCTCGGCGTTGAAAATGGTTACCTCGTAAAGGCCGGGCGCCTTTTCGAACAGGTTTTCGAGCATGCGGCCGGGTGCCATGCCATTGCCGATGATGACGAGTTTTTCAGCCATTGATTTACTCCGCGGCTTCAACGAAGCGGTGGCGTTCGTAGAGGAACTTCAACACGGCTTCGCGGGATTTGAGGTACGTGCGGTCAGCGGCAAGCGCAATGCGGTCCCGCACCCGTGGAATGGGCACATCCAGCACTTCGCCGATGCGGGCAGCCGGGCCGTTGGTCATCATGACGATACGGTCGGACAAAAGCACCGCCTCATCGACGTCATGGGTGATCATGATCATGGTGTTGCCGAGACGGGAATGGATCTCCATTACGGCATCCTGCAGATGCGCGCGGGTGAGCGCATCGAGTGCGCCGAAGGGCTCGTCGAGCAGCAGGATCTTCGGCTCCATTGCCAGCGCACGGGCGATACCGACACGCTGTTTCATACCACCGGAGATTTCCGCCGGACGCTTGTCCTTTGCATGCGCCATCTGGACGAGGTCCAGGTTGCGCATCACCCATTCATGCCTTTCCGCCTTGGTCTTGCGACCGGCAAAGACCTTGGAAACGGCAAGGTTTACATTCTCGTAGACGGTCAGCCATGGCAGCAGCGAATGGTTCTGGAATACGACGGCTCGTTCCGGGCCCGGTGCGTTGACCTCTACGTTTTCAAGCAGGACAGCCCCTGCGGAAACCTGCGTCAGACCGGCAATCAGGTTGAGAAGTGTCGACTTGCCGCAGCCGGAATGGCCGATGATCGAGACGAATTCTCCCTTGCCGATGGTCAGGGTGACGTCCTTCAGGACATCGGTGCGGGTTCCTGAGCGCTCGAAGCTTTTGTCGATATGATCAATCTTGAGATAGGCGTTCATGCTCGCTCTCCTCAGTTCTTCGCGGTGCCGCGCGTGATGACGTTTCCAAGAAGCGCCACCAGCTTGTCGAGGACGAAGCCGGTTACGCCGATGTAGGCGAGCGCCACGATGATGTCGGAGAGGCGCGAGGAGTTCCAGGCATCCCAGATGAAGAAACCAATACCAACGCCGCCTGTCAGCATTTCCGCCGCAACGATTGCAAGCCACGACAAACCGATGCCGATGCGAAGGCCGGTGAAAATGTAAGGTGCGGCGGCCGGCACCATAATGCGGATGAAGAATTCCAACGGGTTGAGACGCAGGACGCGTGCGATGTTGCGATAGTCGTCGGGGATGTTGCGCACACCGACGGCGGTGTTGATGATTACAGGCCAGATCGAGGTGATGAAGATGACGAATATCGCAGACGGATTGGAGTTCTGGAATGCCGCAAGCGAGAGCGGCAGCCAGGCGAGCGGCGGTACGGTTCGCAGGATCTGGAAGATCGGGTCGAGGCCGCGCATGGCCCAAACCGATTGCCCGACGACGGCGCCGAGAAAAACACCGACGATGGCAGCCAAGCCAAAGCCGATGGCGACCCGCTGCAGCGAAATCAACACACGCCAGGCGAGACCGATATCCTGCGAGCCATAATTAAAGAACGGAAAGGCGATCAGGTCGTAACTGTCGATCCACACCTGCGATGGCGGCGGCAGCGTTGCACCCGGACTGGAACAGGCGATCTGCCAGATGGCCAGCAGCCCGATCAGGACCGCTAGCGGCGGCAGGACATGACGACAAATTGCCGCCAGAATACGTTGCGTATCAAGCCTGCGTGCAGGCCGGTGCGCCATCAAAACGACGGTGCCGATCCTGTTAACAGACGTGGCCATCGCTTCAGTGTTTGCCTTGCGGGCGGTTGCGGTCATGGTGCGGTCCTCTCGGGCGATTGGTGTTCACGGGCGGCAGTTTCGTTAACCTTCGCTCAGGCTCCGGCCTTGATTGTCAGGCTGTCGAGATAGGCCTTCGGGTTATCGGGGTCGAAAACCTTGCCGTCGAAGAAGGTTTCCGGTCCGCGCGAGCTTGATGCCGGGATGTCAGCGGCGGCGATGCCGAGGTCGGCCGCAGCCGCGCGCCAGATGTCTTCGCGGTTAACCTTGTCGACCAGCGTCTTGATGTCGGTGTCGGGTGCGAACTTGCCCCAGCGGATGTTCTCGGTAAGGAACCAGGCGTCGTGGCTTTTGAAGGGATAGGACGCGTGGTCCTTCCAGAACTTCATTTCAAGCCCGGTGTTTTCCACAAGACGCCCATTGCCGTAGTTGATCGTGCCTTTCAGGCGTCCGGCGACATCCTTGGGCGGTACGTTGAACCACTGGCGCTTGCCCAGAATTGCCGACATCTCTTCCTTGTTGTCCATGCTGTCAGCCCAGATCTGCGCTTCCATGATGGCCATCATCAGGGCCTTTGCCGCCGTCGGGTTCTTCTCGATCCATGCGCTGCGCAAGGCGAGCGCCTTTTCCGGGTGGCCTTTCCACAGCTCGCCCGTGGTACAGGCGGTAAAGCCGATGCCCTGATTGACCAACTGCTCGTTCCAGGGTTCCCCGACACAGAACGCATCCATGTTACCAACCTTCATATTGGCGACCATCTGCGGCGGCGGCACGACGATGGTGGAGACGTCCTTGTCCGGGTCTATGCCGCCAGCGGCGAGCCAGTAGCGAATCCACAGATCATGGGTGCCACCGGGGAAGGTCATGGCCACCTTAATTTCGTTGCCTGCGGCCTTTTTGGCGGCGAAGGCGTCCTTCAGCCTCGAAGCGTCGAGCTGGACACCGGTCTCGGCATATTCCTTGCCGACGGAAATACCCTGACTATCGAGATTGAGCCGCGCGACGATTGACATTGGCACGGGCACGTTGTTTTGCGTCACCTTGCCGGTTTCCATCAGGTACGGCATGGGGGTCAGGATATGGGCGCCGTCAATGCCGTTGGCTTCGCCACCGAGCACGAGGTTGTCACGGGTCGCGCCCCAGGAGGCTTGCTTCAGCACCTCGACATCAGCCATGCCGTGTTTCTCGAAGAAGCCTTTTTCCTTGGCGATGATCAGCGGTGCGGCATCGGTGAGCGCGATAAAGCCAAGCTTGATGCCTGTGACCTCCGGACCGGTTGATGCAGCAAAGGCACCGGATGGGAAAGCGAGCCGAGCCGCGCTGGCGAGCGCCGCCGCAGAACCAATCTTGAGAATCTGGCGGCGGCTTATGGTCATTCCTGTATTCTTCGTCATTGTTCTTATGCCCCTCTGGTGCGCGACGGAGATCCGAAAACAAAAAAACGCCGCGTGCCCGTCTGCTGGGTCCGGGCGATAGGGGCCGGACAGCAAGGGAGCATGCGACGTCGGTGTCGGATGGGGATATGCGCCAGACCTGGCGCTCATCTGTCCTGCAATCGCCGTTGACTGCGGACAGAGATATTGGAGCAAGGAGCGTGCCAGTTTCGTTTGACGCTAGGCAGGGACGCAAACAAACGTTCCTGCACGGTTTTGTCAGCGCCGTTGGTCTGACCTGATGCAGGCTTGCACGTTCAAAAGCCTGACCCCGGATGCAAATGCCTCAGGTTTGTGCACTCCATTAGCTTTCAATGGTTCCCTTGGCCGCCGCCGATGTGGATCGCACTGAAAACCGCTCGACATACCCTTCGACATCCTCCGGGTCGAAGAACTGGCCATCCATGAAGCCATCGTAACCGGCACCGTTTTTCTCGCTCGGCACGGCTGCAAATTTGCCGAGAGCAGTGCGGTAAAGGTCCGGTCGGAAGGCGCTTCTGGCGCGCGCCAAGCCTTCCTCGCTGAAAGCTGCGTGCCCCCATCGGATCATCTGGCTGTAGATCCAGGTTGCCTGATCTGGCCGCGGATAGTTGGCCGCCTTGCCATGGTAGAGGAAGTAGTCGGGGACGACCCGTTTCGTTCCCTGCGCATCGAGACTGAACTCGCCGCTGAGGACCCGCCGGACAATGCCCTCCGGTGCGGCGATATACTCGGGGGCGCTGAGGATTTTGGCGAGTTCGTCATGGTGACCGGGGTCGTCGCACCAGCGGGCAGCCCGGTCGAGCGCAACGATGAGGCGGGACACCGTGTCGGCATTGGCTTCGGCCCAGTCTGGCCGCATGCCCAGAACCTTTTCGGGAGCCAGAGCCCATATGTCCTGCTTGGCCGCGACAATCCGGCCCGCCCCGCGTTCAGATGCGATCATGTTCCACGGCGCGCCGACGCAGAACCCGTCGATGGCTCCGGCCGCCAGGGCATCGGACGTCAAGGGCGGCGGAACCACGACCAGTTTCACGTCCCGATCGGGATGGATACCGCCAGCCGCCAGCCAGTACCGGAACTCGTAATTGTGCGAGGAAAAGGGATAGGTCATGCCAAGTGTCGGCATAGCCTCGCCGCGCGCCCGCATGTCGGCAAGCAGGGCCGCCAGGGCCCGCGCATTGGCGAGCGCACCGGCATCGTCTGTCAGGGTCGTCAATGACGTCATCCGCTCGAAGATGCGCGTGGACAGCGTAATGGCATTGCCGCCGCGACCAAGCGAAAACGGTGCGATGGTCGGAGAGGGATTGGACCCCAGTCCGAGCATGGACGCCACCGGCATGGGCGAGAGCATATGCGCAATATCGAATTGCCGGAAAGCGAGCCGGTCACGCACATTGGCCCAGGTGACATCGCGAACCAGTTCGAGACCCAATCCTTCGGTCTCGGCGAATCCGAGTTCCACCGCAATGATCAGGATGGCCGCATCCATCAACGGTATGTATCCTGCCCGCAGTGTGCGCTGCTCCTTGCCGCGCACACGCATGGGAGCCTTTGGGGCACTGTCGTCGGGTTGTGTGGAAACCATGGTACTCACCAGCATTCTCCGATCAATGCCGCGTTCAAAGCAGCATTCCTGCAGCCGTGACGACGCTTTGGGCGATGTCTGCCAGCTTTTTCTTCTCGTTCATGGCCGTCTGGCGCAGCAGCGCAAAGGCCTGTTCCTCGCTCAGCCCGCGCATCTTCATCAGGATGCCTTTGGCCCGCTCGATGACCTTGCGCTCCTCGAGCGCATTGCGTGCCTCCGCCAGTTCGCGCTGGAGCCGGCTGAAAGCATTGAAGCGGCTCACCGCCATGTCAAGGATCGGCTTGACCCTCTCCTTTTTCAGGCCATCGACGACATAGGCCGAAACACCGGCATCGACGGCAGCTTCTATGGCAGCGGTATCGGATCTGTCGACGAACATGGCGATCGGGCGCGAGATCATCCGGGTGAGCTGGAACATGTGCTCCATCATGTCACGATTGGGGTTCTCGATGTCGATGATGATGACATCCGGGTCCATCGTCTCGATCAGTCGTGCGACGCCCTGCATCTCATGGATCACCTTGACGTTAAGATGTCCCGCTTCGCTCAGGCCTTCTTCTATGATCGAGGCACGGATTGCATTCTCGTCGATAACCAGAATTGTCAGGTCGTTGGTGACTGTTGACATGTTCAAGCCGAGGTGCGGTCAAAAAGACGTGGCAAGCGCGCGGTGCCGGGGTTCGATGCGGAATTGTCACAGGTCGCCACAATACCGATGCGAATTGACGAGGACGCGAGGCAGTGAATGGACGGACAATTTGACAAGGGCAGCTCCCGCGAAATTTAGCATGTACACATGCAATCCTCGCGCCAGTTTGTGCAAGCGGTTCTCAATACCGAGGGAACCGCGGCTCGTCCGCGCTCTCTATTGGGTGGGAACGAGGCGCTTGACCTCGTTGGCCGCTGCCTGAAGAAGCCGGTTGGACATGTCCTCGTCTATTACAATTCTGGAAAGCGTAACCGCACCAACCATCAATGACAGTAGGGCCATGGCCCTTTCCTCAACATCGAATTCACCTCCTGCCGGAATCAGTTCCTCTATGACGTGAAGGTGGCTTTTGATGCCTTCCTGGAAAGGTCTCCGGACGTCTTCACTTTGCCGAGCGGCGTCGGATCCGAGTGCGACGAGCGGGCAACCGTCACCCATCTCGCCACGATGGCCCGCCGACAGGTAGAAATCGACAACCGCATGTAGGGGATTTTTGCTGGATGCCGCAGCCGACGACCATCGAAGCGTCGCACTTTCCATCGCCCGCCGGGATGCAAGCGCGGCCAAATCGTCCTTGGACTCGAACTGCTTGTAGAAGCCGCCTTGGGTAAGGCCTGCGCCTTTCATCAGATCCTTGAGACCGATCCCGTCGAAACCATGCTCACGGAAGAGCCGGCTTGCGACATTGATTACGGTTTCTCGATTGGCTTCGGCCTGGGCCCTCGTAACTCTCATTCGATCCTCGCTTAGATTTCAATTGACATCTATAGGTGTTTTAGATTTAGGTTGAAATCTATATCAGATACGTCGACCGTCAAGAAGGGTCACCACATGAAAGCGAAGTTTCTCCTCACCTCTGCGGTCGTGATCTCCTGCGCTGCCACCTCAGTGTTTGTGTTCTGGTCCTCCGAAAACGCTGCAACCGCCGCCGATCCCCGGACCGCTGTCCCGTTTGTGAACGTCGTGAACGCCGAGGTACCCGATACCGTGGTGCGGAGCTACACCGGGACGATTGCCGCCCGTGTCCAGAGCGATCTCGGCTTTCGGGTCCCCGGAAAGATCATCGAACGGTTGGTCAACCTCGGTGATGAGGTGAAAACCGGACAACCATTGATGAAGATCGATGAGACGGATCTTCGCCTTGCGCTGACGGCCAAACGCAATGCCGTTGCGGCTGCTCGCGCAACATTTATCCAAGCTCAAGCGGATGAGAAGCGGTACGCTTCACTTGTCAAGAATGGCTTGGCAGCCACCCCTCAAAGATATGAACAGGCCAAAGCAGCGCTCGATACAGCGGCGGCGCAGCTTGCCGCAGCGGAAGCGAAGGGAAAAGTCGCAGAAAATGAGGCTGCGTACACCCTTTTGTTGGCAGACGCTGACGGAACAATTGTCGAGACGCTGGGTGAGCCCGGACAGGTGGTTGCAGCCGGACAGACAGTTGTAAGACTGGCAAAGGCTGGCGCGCGTGAAGCGGTCGTCTGGATGCCTGAAAATCTTCGACCGAAGATCGGCGTGACCGCACACGCCACCGTTTATGGCCGCGACACCGAGGACAAGGCCATGCTTCGGCAGATCTCTGCTGCGGCAGATACGCAATCGCGCACCTATGAAACACGATGGGTTCTTCAAGGAGATGCAGCTGCCGCACCCTTGGGCGCGACGGTGACGATCAAGATACCCAACAGGCAAGCCCAAGCTCACGCCGAGGTGCCGGTCGGTGCCCTGCTGGACGATGGTAAGCGCACCGGCATCTGGGTGGTCGATCAGGCATCGTCCAAGGTCCACTTCCGCGACTTGAAAATCGAACGTCTCGGTGAAGAAAACGCAATCGTCTCCGGACTGAAGCCGGGTGAGGTGGTCGTGGCGCTTGGCGCGCATCTCCTGGTCGACGGCGCACAAATCCGCACACGTGCCGAAAAAGCAGAGGCCGCACAGTAATGAGCTTCAATCTTTCAGCGCTCGCCGTTCGTGAGCGGGCGGTCACTCTGTTTTTTATTCTCCTTCTGGCCGCAGCGGGTGTCTATGCCTTCGTCAGCCTCGGTCGCGCTGAGGATCCGTCCTTCACCATCAAAACGATGACGGTCACGACCGCTTGGCCCGGTGCGACTGCGCGCGAGATGCAGGACCTTGTCGCCGAACCGCTGGAAAAGCGGATTCAGGAACTGACATGGTATGATCGGGTGGAAACGACCACGCGTCCGGGCTACGCATTCCTGACGGTCACGCTCAAGGACAATACGCCGGCCAGCGTTGTCGAAAGCGAGTTCTATCAGGCACGCAAGAAGCTGGGGGATGAGGCACCCAACTTGCCGCGCGGTGTCTTGGGACCGTTCGTCAACGATGAGTATTCCGATGTCAGTTTCGCCCTATACGCTTTGAAAGCCAAGGGCATGCCGATGCGTGACCTCGTTCGCCAGGCCGAAACGATCCGGCAGGAGCTCCTGTCCGTACCGGGCGTGAAGAAGATCAACATTCTTGGTGAAAGGCCCGAGCAGATCTTCGTCGAATTCTCCTTTGCCAAGCTCGCAACGCTCGGCATCTCGGCGCCGGACATCGCTTCGGCCCTGCAGAATCAGAACACTGTGACACCTGCTGGTTCCATCGATACCCGTGGCCCGCAGGTGTTCCTCCGGTTTGACGGCGCCTATACCAATATACAGGCCGTCGCGGATACACCGATTGTGACGGGTGGCCGCACCTTGAAGCTTTCGGATTTCGCCACAATTCGCCGCGGCTACGAAGAGCCCGCGACCTACGTCATCAGACACGAGGGCGAGCCGGCAATCATGCTGGCTGCCGTGATGCAATCGGGTTGGAACGGCCTCGACCTTGGCAAGGCGCTTGAGGAAAGATCGGCAAAAATCAGCCAGTCGCTGCCTCTCGGTATAACCCTTGCGAAAGTCAGCGATCAGGCAGTTAACATTCAGGCGGCTGTCGGCGAGTTCATGATGAAGTTCGCCATGGCGCTGGGTGTGGTGCTATTCGTCAGCCTGGTTGCTCTGGGCTGGCGCGTTGGCATCGTTGTTGCACTGGCTGTGCCTCTGACGCTGGCCGTGGTCTTTCTGATTATGCTGGAAACAGGCCGCTTCTTCGATCGCATCACGCTCGGCGCCCTCATCTTGGCACTCGGGCTTCTGGTCGATGACGCCATTATCGCTATCGAAGTGATGGTGGTGAAGATGGAAGAGGGGATGGATCGTATCAAGGCGGCCGCCTACGCCTGGAGCCATACGGCGGCGCCTATGCTGTCAGGCACGCTCGTCACGATCGTTGGTTTTATGCCAGTCGGCTTTGCAAAGTCGGCGGCTGGTGAATATGCCGGAAACATCTTCTGGGTCGTCGGGTTCGCGCTGATCGTCTCATGGATTATCGCTGTGGTCTTCACACCCTATCTTGGTGTCAAGATGCTGCCCGATATCAAACCTGTCACGGGCGGTCACGAGGCCATCTACGGAACGCCAAATTACCGGCGGCTTCGCGGGATCATCAAGTTCGCCGTTCGCCACAAGTTCATGACATGCGCCGTGGTTGTCATCGCGATGGGCGTTTCCATCGCCGGGATGGGGAGCGTCAAGCAACAATTCTTCCCGACATCGGATCGTCCCGAGGTGCTGGTCGAGGTTCGATTGCCGGAAGGCACGAGTATCGAAACGACGTCGACCACGGTGGCAAAGGTGGAGAAGTGGCTGCAGGCGCAGCCGGAGACGGAAATCGTCACGAGCTATATCGGCCAGGGTGCGCCCCGTTTCTTCTTTGCCATGTCGCCTGAACTGCCCGACCCGGCTTTCGCCAAGATCGTCGCACTCACTCCTGATGCGCGAGGACGCGAAGCCCTGAAGCATCGCCTGCGCGCCGCCGTCGCCGAGGGCCTTGCCCCCGAAGCCGCCGTGCGCATCACCCAGCTCGTCTTTGGACCCTTCACGCCATTCCCCGTCGAGTTTCGCGTCATGGGGCCCGATCCCGAGAAGCTCTATCAGATCTCGGAGGAAGCGCTGACCATTATGAGGACTGTTCCGGACGTCCGTCAGGTCAACCGCGACTGGGGTAACCGCACGCCTGTGGTGCGTTTTATTCCCGACCAGGAACGGCTCAACCTTATTGGCTTGTCGCCGGCAGAGGCGGCTCAACAATTGCAGCTTTTGCTGACGGGTGTCGCAGTCACGCAGGTTCGCGAGAACATTCGCAATGTTCCCGTTGTTGCCCGCAGCGGAGGCGAAAGCCGCCTTGATCCATCGCAGCTCTCACGCTTTTCGCTCATCAGCCGCGATGGGCGCGCCATTCCCCTCGATCAGATCGGTCGCTCCGAGGTCAGCTTTGAAGAGCCGATCATGAAGCGACGTGACCGCACGCCGGTCATTACCGTCCGCGCGGATATCGATGAGGCAGCGCAGCCGCCGGGGGTTTCGCAGGCGGTGATGCAGGCACTGCAGCCTCTCATCGCTTCGCTGCCCGTCGGCTACCGGATCGAAATGGGCGGCAACATTGAGGAATCGCTGAAGGCGAACACTGCCCTTGTCAAGATTTTCCCGCTGATGATCGCCATAATGCTGATTGTGATTATTCTTCAGGTTCGCAGCCTGTCGACCATGACCATGGTTATGCTGACTGCGCCGCTCGGTCTTGTCGGTGTCGTCCCGACACTGCTTCTCTTTAATCAGCCCTTCGGCTTCAATGCCATTCTGGGTCTGATTGGACTTGCCGGTATTTTGATGCGCAACACGCTCATCCTGACCGAGCAGATCAAGGAGAACCGGGCGGCAGGCCTGGACGACTATCACGCGGTGATCGAAGCGACCGTGCAGCGAACCCGTCCGGTTATTTTGACGGCGTTGGCAGCGGTCCTTGCCTTCATTCCGCTGACCCACTCGGTGTTCTGGGGATCGATGGCCTACACGTTGATCGGTGGTACGGCTGTCGGCACTCTGATGATCCTGCTGTTCCTTCCAGCACTCTACGCAACATGGTTCCGGATCAAGCCGACCGGCGACAGTACGGTGCACGCCGACCATGGCATTATGCAGCCGGACGCGAGCGACCCGAGGTCGCAGTTGAATCTCGCAGCCGAGTGATGCAATAGCGATAGAGCCCAGCCTCTCTGGATGGAGGCTTCAGTGCGGCTGATGTATTGCTGGTGACAGTTCTGCGTACGTTGCATGGCGTGCCTATTCTGGAGCGATTTCCAGAGCACCGAGCGTGGCGAGGCCCGCCCTGCGTTTAAAAGGGCGCTGATAAGGTCTTGAAATATTTCTCGCTCAGCATGAGCGCAGGAAAGAGAGTGAAGCATTCGCCATTCAACGTCGCGGTGCTCGATGGATGATCAGGCAGCCTCCACCATTTTCGCTTCAAGCCATCCAGCCAAGGTTTTAACGCCGGGATTTTGCCGCAGGTGATGAGCGATCCATAACTGCAATCTGTGTGGCCCAAGGATGAAACCGAACGGAGCGACAAGTTGTCCGGCATCGATCTCTCGCTGAACGAGATATTTGGGGGCGATAGCGACACCTGACCCGAAAGTAGCGGCTTGTAGCATAAGATAGAAATGCTCGTATTCCTCCGCAATTTGAATGTCAGGAATTTCAGGTCCAACGGCGGAAAGCCACTCTTCCCAGGCCCTCTTCCGCGTTGCCGTGCCCAAGACATGCGCCGTTTCAAGATCGACAGCGGATTTCAAGGGATGGCGCAGCAGATAATCCGGGCTACAAACGACCCCGATTTCCTCGCCAATCATGTCCAGAATCACGACATCGTCGGGCGCGCTATACATTGTGTTCCGAAGGGCTACGCTGATACCGTCCCGGGCGAAGTCGACTTCTCCATAATTTACATTCAGCCGGAAATGGATATCTGGATGAAGGGCCTTGAATTCAGGGATTTTCGGGATCAGCCAGTACTGCATGATCGTTGCCGAGCACGATAAGGTCAGCGGGCCAGCCGAAAGACGCGCTACCGCAAGGTTAAGCGACCGAAACCCTTCGCTGAGAGTCTGTGCCATCTCGGACCCCGTTGGCGTGGGCTCGGATGATTTCGAAAGGCGCCGGACGAGCGTCGTCCCGTAAAGGCGTTCCAACTCGCGAACGTGACGGCTTATGGCGCCATGGCTCACACCAAGTTCCTGGGCGGCTTTCGTCATGCTTCGCAGCCGTATCGTCGCTTCAAACGCGCGAAGAGCATGCAAGGGAAGATTTGCAAAGGACATTGATACCTCCTGACATACTGCACCAAGCAGGATTCCCCGCACCATGTCAGCTTGACACACATCAATGAAGGTCTGAATTAGCAGACGCTCGACATTTTACACGGAAATGTGCTGCTGGCACAGCGATGGGATGGGTATGGAACACAACAACTCGAATTCATTTCCTCGTATGAGGTGATTTAAACTCACATCATACGGCTTGCATTGTGCCTGTTTTCAAGGAGCCACGCATGTATGAGTGTTGAACGATCATGGGGAGTACGGAGGAGGGTCCGGTACGCTTCGATCGAGGAGGAGATATCGTGACCAATACAATGCGCCTCGAGGCTGACTATATCCTTGAGACATACATGCCACCGGAACAAGCTGCGGAAATCATTGCCGGCGAGCAATCCAGCGGCACGTTCGTTGCAATACCTGGCGAAACGCCCGAATTAAAAGCGTTGGCGGCAGCACGAGTGGAAACCCTCGAGACCATCGCAACGTACAATGCTGTTGCCGCCCTCGATGGTCGATATCCCATGGACGCCGCGATGCCTTTGCATCGGGTGAAGATGACGCTGTCCTGGCCCCTTGCAACTGTTGGGGTATCGCTTCCCAACCTTCTGGCGACAGTTGCTGGCAATCTTTTTGAACTT
The DNA here is from genome assembly GCF_014841565.1 of Rhizobium sp. CFBP 8762. Taxonomy (GTDB): domain Bacteria; phylum Pseudomonadota; class Alphaproteobacteria; order Rhizobiales; family Rhizobiaceae; genus CFBP-8762. The sequence continues at coordinate 260,407 of NZ_JACYUD010000004.1, read as the reverse complement.
GCCTGTGTCACTGGTCTCAGGATCGTCGACATTCGATTCCCCCCGCCGTTCTTTCAAAAGTACAAAGGTCCCGCGTTCGGGATCGAGGGAACCAGAGACCTTGGCGGCGTTCAGACGGGACCGATGATTGGAACGATCATCAAGCCGAGTGTCGGCCTGACCGCAGAGCAAACCGCTTCTCTGGTCCAGGATCTCGTCAATGGCGGCATCGATTTCATCAAGGATGACGAGTTGCAAAGCGACTCTTCTGTCTGCCCGTTTGACGACCGCGTCGACCGCGTGATGCGGGTGATCAACGAGGCCGCGGAACGGACGGGCAAGAAGACGATGTACGCCTTCAACCTGACGGGCGATATGGATGAGATGCGGCGACGCCATGACAAGCTCGTGTCCGCAGGCGCAACCTGCCTGATGGTCAGCCTGAATTCCGTCGGGATGACTGGCTTTCTGGATTTGAGGTCATTCAGTCAACTGCCGATCCACGCACACCGAAACGGCTGGGGTTATCTGAGCCGCCATCGGTCGTTGGGTTGGTCTTATGTCGCATGGCAGAAGCTATGGCGCCTTGCCGGCGCAGACCACATGCATGTCAACGGCGTCGACAACAAGTTTTCCGAGGACAATGAATCGGTCATCCGGTCGGCACGCGAATGCCTGACGCCAATGTCGGAAGAGAAGGCGTGCCTGGTCATGCCGGTATTTTCGAGCGGACAAACCGTTCGTCAGGCCCATGCCACCTATGCCGGGTTGCAGTCGGACGACCTGATCGTCACGGCCGGTGGCGGCATCGTGGCGCATCCCAAAGGCCCCGCGGCAGGCGTGCAGGCTCTGCGCGATGCCTATCGGGCGGCCATTGCAGGGGAAAGCCTCGAGTCTGCCGCCGGACATAGCGATGCATTGAGGCTCGCCATGGACATGCGCACATGAGCGACACCCTTTCAACGCTTCCTCCCGGCGCGCTGCTTGCCTTCTACGGTGATGATTTCACGGGATCATCCGCTTCGATGGAAGCCTTCGCCTGGCAGGGCATCAAGACGGTGCTTTTTCTGGATGTCCCATCGGCGGAACGTCTTGCCGCATTCCCGGATTACCGGTGCATCGGGATTGCGGGGATAGCGCGCTCAAAAAGCCCGTCCTGGATGGCGTCTCACCTGCCTGCCATCTTCCAGCGACTGGCGGAATCTGGCGCGCCCATCGTACAGTACAAGGTGTGTTCGACATTCGATTCCGCACCGGAGATCGGCTCGATTGGAAAAGCCGCCGACATAGGCGCGGAGCTGTTCCCGGGTCCGATACCCATGTTGGTCGGCGATCTTGGAATGGGGCGGATACAGGTTTTCGGCCATCTCTTCGCCCAAGCCGACAGCAGGTATTATCGCCTGGATCGCCACCCAACGATGACCAACCATCCATCGACGCCGATGCAGGAGTCCGATCTGGCCCGGCATCTGGCGCTGCAAACCAGTTTGCCGATTACCAATATCGACTTTCTCCAGCTGAAAAACGGTGACGTCGAAACACGCATTCGTCAATACGAGACGGAAAAGGCGCATATTTACTCCATCGATCTGCTCGATCGGGATACTTTGCGTGCCGCCGGACGGGCCATCTGGACCATGGGCAACGCGCAAAAATTCGTGCTTGGCTCTCAGGGTGTGCAGGCGGCATTGGCAGCATATTGGCGCTCGAAGGGCCTTTTGACCGATAGTGCGATCGAAAGCTCGGTGAAGCCGGTTGAAAGAATTGCTGTCGTGTCCGGTTCGGTTTCACCCATGACTGCCGCGCAGATCGATCATGCAACGTCTCATGGTTTCGAGGCGATCCGGCTTGATCTGGATCGCGTGTCCGATCAGCAGGCATGGGATGCCGAGATCGATCGCGCCGTAAGCAGGTCAAGGGTCGCCCTGTCGGAGGGTCGCGATCCCCTGGTGTTTACAGCCAAGGGTCCGCAAGACCCGGCAGTCGGCCGGTTTAAAGACAGATTCTACCAGGACCGGAAGACGGCTGAGACCATTAATGACCGCATCGGCAGCAGTCTTGGGCAGATACTCGACAGGCTCATCACGGAAACCGGCATCAGTCGGGTGGTTCTGTCGGGCGGGGACACGTCGAGCCATGCTGCTTTGAGGCTGAAAATCGACGCCTTGACCAGTGTGTCGAAGCTGGCACCCGGCGGTCCGTTGTGCAGGGCCCACTCAGCAGATCCATCCAGAAATGGGATAGAGATCGCGATGAAGGGCGGGCAGGTGGGATCTGTCGGTTACTTCACAGCAGCAAGGGACGGACATCAGTAATTTCGCTTGGCTCCGATCGGTGGGGATGAGCCAGCCGGTGCGAACCGGTCGATTTTAACGTCAGGGAGGAACGATATGGCAGACGAAAAAGAAACGAGAGTTGCACTTGTGACCGGTTCCGCAATGGGTATCGGCTTCGCGATTGCTCACAATCTCGCGCTGGATGGCTTCGCGGTCATCATTGCCGACGTCAACGAGGAAGCCGCGAAAAAAGCGGCGGATGAACTGAGAGCCGCAAATCTCATTGCCACGCCAGTCGTGATGGATGTTGGTAATCCGGAATCCATTGCTCAGGCATTCAAGGTCGTCGAGACCGACTATGGCCGTTGCGATGTGCTGGTCAATAATGCCGGCATCGCCAAGACATTTCCATTTATCGACTTTCCCTATGACAACTGGGTTGCGACGATCAACATCAATGTTACGGGAGCCTTGCTGTGCAGCCAGCATGCGGCGCGGCTCATGCGCCGGTCCGGCTGGGGCAGGATCATCAATATCGCATCGGTTGCGGGCGAACGTGCCGTGGGCCATGGCCGGACCGCATATGGCGTGTCGAAGGCAGCTGTCATTGGCCTGACCAGGCAGATGGCTGCGGAACTGGCAACGTACGGCATCACCAGCAATGCCGTTGCACCCGGTCCCGTGGATACACCGCTGACGGAGGTTCTGCACTCGGCGGAGTTCAGGGCGACATACACGGCTGCCATTCCAGCGAAGCGCTATGGCAAGCCGGGCGAGATAGCGTCGACTGTGTCATTTTTGGCGTCCGAGGGCGCGAGTTATATCAATGGCGCAGTCATTCCCGTGGACGGCGGGTTCCTCGCTGCCGGAGCGCTCCCGGCTTAAGGCGGGGAGTTTGAAATGAGCATCGGTGTGGTGTGCGGTCAATTTGGGAAGAGGAGCCCTGGGTTTCCGGCACATCACTCGACGTAGAAGAGCATGAAACCGATATCAACCGAAAGCGACGTGCAATACCGGGGAGGTAGGGCGCGCAGGAGGAGTGTGCCTCATGGAAATGCAATTCAAACAAGGACCTTCGTCAGTCCCGTTCTTCAAGACAATGCAAAAAGTCCCGGCAGGCATGATGTTGATCCCGCTCGTACTGGGTGTCCTCATCAATACGTTTGCACCCGAGGCGCTCAGGATCGGCGGCTTCACCCAAGCCTTGTTCAAGGACGGTGCGCTGGCTCTCATCGGGCTGCTGATTTTTGCAACCGGTGCGCAGATTACCGGGAGCCACAGCGGCAAGGCTGCCGCTGCTACCACTGGAGTGGTGCTCTTGTGCAAGACCCTGATCCCGGCGGCAATCGCAGTTATGCTCGGTCTTATATTTGGACTTGAAGGGTTCTGGGGAATATCGATCCTGGCCTTGCTTGCGATTATGGGCAACAGCAACGGAGCCTTGTGGCTGGCTTTCGCCGGTGAGTACGGCGACGAGCGAGACACAGGTGCCTATGTCGCCAGCGCCTTCGATGATGGTCCGTTTCTCGCCATGATCTTTCTCGGCGCATCCGGTCTGGGACAGATCCCGTTCATAGCTCTCGTTGCAGCGATTGTCCCGTTTGCGCTGGGTCTGATCGTCGGCGCTGTCGACCGCGAGTGGACCCGTGCACTCGATAGCGTGCCGAGCATCACGATCCCGTTCATGTCCTTTGCCGTTGGAACCGGCATCAGCTTGGGCACAGTGCTGACGGGTGGAGTTCAGGGCCTGTTTCTTGGCGTTGGCGTCGCTTTTTTCACAGGCGGGCTCACTTACCTCGGCTATCGATTTCTGTTGCGCCGTGGTTCGAAAAGCGGCATTGGCTTTGCGGCCGGTACTACGGCTGGTAACGCCGTTGCCGTCCCTATGGCCGTCGCCGTCGCCGACCCTCGCTTCCTGCCCTTTGTGGAGTCAGCCGCAGCGCAGACTGCGACAGCTGTTCTGGTAACCGCCATCCTTGCACCGATTGTAGCTTCGTGGGTACTGAAGCGCTCCGGCGGACTGACTGTGCACGATCCGATGGCGGCGAGCGTCGCGTAACAAGCCTTCGTCGAAGAACGACTTCATGATTTCGCTCCGGCAGCCCGCAATCGCGCCAACGCGCTGCCGGACAGTGGTCGACTTGAACAATGCGTACAGGCGGTTGCCCGGTTCATGGGCTCGCACCGCAGCCGCCTGAACGGCAAAGTTAAGCCGCGATCATCACGCCTTGCTGGCGCAGGTGGTCGCAAAACAGGTCGGGATAGGTATCGGTCACGGCGTTCCGGACGCTGGATCGCTCGGCAAGTGCCGCGCACCACGCCGTCACACGAGGCAGGCCAGCAAAGATCGGGTCCGCCACTTGCGGATCGATGATCCCGAAATAGCGGAACAGCGGTGCGTAGACCGCATCGACCAGGCCAAAGTCCGCCCTGGCGAAATACGGGCCGTTCCCCAGTGCAGCCTCGATCTTGCTCAGCCGATCACGGAAGGCTGCCCGCCGGGCGTCGGCGGTCGCCGTATCCTTGGCGTGGAGGAACTGCCAGCCCTCGGCAAAGGTCTGGGTGGCGAATTCGATCCAGGCGCGATGGCGGGCACGCAGCAATGCATCGTCGGGATACATCGCCGCGCCGCCTTGTGTCTCGTTCAGATATTCGCAGATCGCCACGCTTTCGAAGAGAATTGCCTCCTCACCGCTCAGTTGGCGCACCTTCAGCAACGGCACCTTGCCGGTCGGCGACAGGGCCAGAAACCAGTCAGGCTTGGCAGACAGGTCGATGTTGACCCGGTCGAACGCTACCGCCTTTTCGAGGAGGACGATCGCGGCGCGTTGGACGAAGGGGCACAGTGGGTGGCTGATAAGAGTGAGGTTTTGCTTGGTCATGACGGCGTCTCGATGTGCTGGAATGGAGATCAGAGCGACTGGCCGCCCGATACGTCGAACGTCGTGCCGTTGGCCCAGCCCATGTCATCGGACAGAATCGCTGCGACCGCGCGGCCGATGTCGTCGGGTTGACCGACGCGGCCGAGCGCGATCTTGCTCGCGACAAAGGCATGAGCCTGTTCGTTATCGCGGACCCTGCCGCCGCCGAAATCGGTAGCGATGGCGCCCGGCGCGATGGCGTTGACGCGAATCTGCCGCGCGCCGAGTTCCAGCGCCATGAACCGGGTCAGCGTCTCAAGCCCCGCCTTGGCTGCCGCATAAAGACCGAAGGTGGCCATTGATGTGCGCGTGAAGCCCGTAGAGACATTAAGGATGCGTCCGCCATCGGCGATGATCGGTAGCAATGCCTGCGTCAGGAACACCGGTCCGCGCAGGTGCATGTCGATCATCATATCGAACTGTTCCTCGCTTGCGTCAGCGACCTGCACGTGGACGACCGCACCGGCGTTGTTGACCAGATAGTCGAACCGGTCGCTGCCGAAGCGGCTCGCGAGCGTCTCGGCGAAGGATGCGACGAAGGCCGGGAAGCTTGCTACCTTGGTGACGTCGAGTTCGAGCATCACCGCCTTGCCGCCCAGAGCTTCGATCTCTTCAACCAGCGTCTGGGCTTCCCCGGCGCCCTGGCGAAAGGTGCCGACGATGCCGACGCCGCGACGGGCGAGGTGCAGCGCCATGCTGCGACCGAGGCCACGGCTGGCACCGGTAATGAGTGCGATTTTCTGAGACATGGCTACATTCCTTGAGGTTTTGATTATCGGACGGCACGCCGCTGAGGCGCGGCCCTCGCTGCCAGTCAAATAGGCGATTGCTGCGTTTCACGCTCCGCCTGATGCTCTCAATTGTTTGCCTGATTATCTCAAGGTCTTTGCATTCGTGGAAATTGATGTCATGTTTTCAGGCATGACCAACGACCTGAATCCCCTTCGCGATCTTGCGCTCCGTCACGGGCGGACCGGAATGACCCTGACGCCAATCCCACGCCTGGAAATCGGTATTGGACAGGCAACCTCCGGAACCTCGCCGTGTCTCTACCGCTCGATGATCTGCTTCATTCTGCAGGGATCGAAAGAGGTGGCCATCCATGACGACTTGCTGCGCTACGACGCCTCTGAATATCTGGTCAGCGCACTCGATCTGCCTTTGAGCGGGCAGATCCATGACGCCGACGATGGCAGTCCTTATGTGGCGGTTTCGCTGGTCCTTGATCCCGCACGTCTCGCCGAGGTCGCATCGACCATGCCGGCGGCGCGCGACACGGACGCGCCAGGCAGCGGCATCGCGACCAACCCGATGACACCGCCAGTGCGCGACACGCTGCTGCGATTGCTGGCGTTGCTCGACGCACCCGCGGACATCCCGGCGCTCGCGCCGTTGGCCGAACGCGAATTGCTTTATCGTCTCCTGCAAGGCCCGCGCGGGCGCCTGTTGCGCCACATCGCCCGCCCGGAAGGCGCAATCGGCGGCATACGCCGCGCGGTCGAATGGATCCGCGACCACGGCAACAGGCGGCTGCGGATCGAGGCTTTGTGCGAAGCCGCTGGCATGAGCCGCGCAAGCCTGCATCGCCACTTCGTCGCTCTGACCGGATTAAGCCCGATCCAGTATCAAAAGCAGATACGCCTTCAGGAAGCCCGGCAGTTGTTGCTTGCCGGTGACCGGAGTGCCTCCGACGTCGCCTATGCGGTCGGCTATGAAAGCGCTTCGCAGTTCAGCCGCGAATATCTGCGGCAGTTCGGAGCTCCGCCTGTCCGCGACCTTCGCAGGCTGAGGGAGTCAATCAGCCAGCATACAATCAGTTAGATGGCTTCGTTGTAATGGGGGCCGGTGTCGAGCTGCCAAGGGCGAACTTACTGTGGAAATCAGCAAGGTCTATCCTTTCAACCTCGCCGTGGAAGCGGCAGTCGCTTACGCTACCGTCAAACTTCCTGGAAAGACTGTTGTAACGTTCTGATAGCAGAAGCCGGTTGAACAACGAGGCCGTTGCGGCTCCAGAAATTAAACAGTCGTCAATGGCATTCGGAGCACGTCAAAAGGTATTCCAAGCTTGCTTGCCGCCCACGGCGTCAAGCAGTCTGTCGCGCAAGTGAAAGCCTCATCCTGTTCCGATTGGTGGCCAGTGAGGCCTGGTCTACCATTCTTCTGCATCGAACCCTGAGCACGTCGACTGTCGACAGCGCTGCTTTAACGCAATTCTCGGTCCACCCGCACGCAGTTTTGGAGGTATGCACGGCACATCACCAGCAGTTGTCGGCGAAGGTCCTCCACGTCCTGATCGGAATGCGCGCGCTCAAATGAATTGCGTACGGTTCCAAAGATCACAGTGACTAACACCCGGTTGACAGACGCAATATCAGCAAATGCTGCGTCAGACGCATTGGAAAACATGGCCGTGGTCGCCGCGTCAGTCCTCGTCGCGAACTCGGCCAACAGCGCCTCGTTGTCCATCTCAACGACCGACCGGTAGAGAGCACGCGTCACGTCAGGGCGTTCCGTTTTCGCTTTCCAGTAGGTGTCGATGAGGGCCTCGACCATCAGTTCAGCTGGCTGACCATAGGACGCCTGGCAAGTCGCCTCAATCTTCTCCGCTAGTCTTGCGAGATAGCGTTCGTTTACGGCATAGATCAGCGCCTGCTTATGCGGGAAATACTGATACATAGTGCCGACAGAAACACCGGCCCTTTCAGCAACCCGCGTTGTCGTGAGCTGCGGATATCCGTCCTTTACCAAAAGCTGAATGGTCGCCTCAATAACGGCATCGAGCGTTGCATTTGCACGAGCCTGTTGTGGTCTTTTCCGGGGCTTTAACGACGACGGTACAACAGCGATCAAAAGCGAATCCCCAAACTGAACAATTATTCATATTATGACCGGACAAGCACAGGAACAAGGGTTTGGACATGGAAGAGCAACGCATCGCGCTGGTAACCGGTGGCAATAAGGGAATCGGGCTTGAGATCGCGCGGCAGCTCGCGATGGTGGGGGTCCACGCGGTTATCGGCGCTCGCGACGACAGCCGGGCGAGCACGGCGGTTGACGATCTCTCACGGCAAGGCCTTAAAGTAAGTTTTGTTCACATCGACCTTGAAGATCTAGCGACCGTCGCGGACGCTGCCTCCCAAGTCAGATCACGACATGGCAGGCTCGACATCCTCGTTAACAATGCCGGCATCTTTCGCTTCTCCGACGCGCCTCCGAGCCGCGCGTCGATCGACGCCGTGCGCCAAGTGATGGAAGTGAACTTCATCGGTGCGCTGGCTGTGACGCAAGCGATGCTGCCTTTGCTGAAGGAAGCACCCTCCGCGCGCATCGTCAACGTGTCGAGTTCGCTTGGATCTCTGGCGTTGAACGGCGACCCTGCATCTGCCTACTACGCGCAGCAGTTCATTGGATACAACGCCTCAAAAGCGGCTTTGAATATGCTGACGATCCAGCTGAACGAAGAGCTGCGCGAGACCGGCATTATCGTAAACTCCGTCAGTCCCGGTTTTGTCAAAACCGATCTCACCGGATATGGCAACATGACCCCTGAGGAGGGTGCAAGGCTCCCCGTCCGCCATGCACTGGAAGGTACGGAATCTGGCAGCTTTTTCGAGCCGGATGGCAGGACACCTTGGTGACATGTCGTTGTGACGCCCAGCCAGCGTGAGGCTGACTCAAGTCATGAAGGGCAGTCATCCCGTCAGTTCCCGCTCGCCTGACCATGAGTACGCGATGCTCTTGTCCCTCCAGCACCGGATGCTGACTTTCGGGGCTTCGCGAATTTTTACGTTTAACGTGATAACCGCAATAAAACGGCGGCGGCCTGTAGGCCGAGAGGGCTACCAATGGCCTTCGCAATTGTTCAAAATTCAGACAGCAGGGAACCCTGTCTATTTCAGTGAACATTACCTAGGATACATGGCACCTGCTTTGAAGCATAGGAATGATCAATTATTAAAGGTCGCACTCCAAGCTGGAAGCCATCCGGCAATTAGCTAATTTGAAATTTGGAGCTCATGGTATACTGCCGGATCAGTTCGCGCATTGATCCTCCGCGAACATCTGCTCGCGCTCGTCGATAACGTCTTTGCTGGGTCCTAACTACCGGGGTACGCGGTCGGCAAGGCCACGCCCATTAACATATCGTTATGGATCACGGTGAAGGTCGCAGCAAACAGCACGTTGATCGCGATGATACCGGGGTCAGCTTATCACTGATTGCCGTGTTTTACCTGTGTCTTCGATAGGTGTAGCGAGAGCCGACATTAAACCTAGCGTTCTATTTTCTGGTGCGAGATATTCGTTCGAGGGTCTATCTGTCTTTTTTGAAGTTAAACGCGAGCTGAATGCTTGCGTTCATGGCCGCTAGCATCAAGCACGGCGCGAGGGATAATCCGTGTAGCCTTGCTGTAGTCGCCATAAACCGTGTCGCGATCAGGCTTTGCTGCGACGATGTCGTCCCAATATCGATCCACAAGGTCCGGGTTTGCGATGAATGGCTGGCCGAACGCAGGCAGGTCGATGAGCTTGGCCTCGATATTCCGCGTTCGCCGATCTCAGCAAGCGAGATGCAGGGCACCTCCTCTATAAGGGCCATAATTATGGCCTCGCGCGTAGCTTCGAGCGCGACTGCCTGCTTGCGCGCTTCCATCTCGCCGGTCGCGAGAGCGGCGATACAAGGTCCCCACCGTTCAGATCCCAATGCGCAAGCGCCGTGCCGCCTCACGGGTCGAGAACCCCTCCTTAATCGCCTCGTAACCCAACTTCGAATGTCGCTGCTCGAGCTCGTCATCATCAAAACCTTCCAGCGAATTATCTTGAGCAGTGAACTGGACAAAACAGATCGCGTGATACCGCAACCCAACACGGTGCTTATCAAAATGCGTAGCTTACACCTCAAGTATAAAAAATCACCCGTTATAAATAGTTGACTTTATAATCCTTGCATATTAGAAAAGACGTGCCGTATCGACCCCCGGAAAGGGGCAGATGAAATCAGCCATGCTGTGGATATCTTCGACACGGTGTTGCGGCTTGTCGGTGCTCCGTGGCTCGCCGCCGCTCCCGCCCTGATAGGCCGCGTCAGCGGTGATGGTGATAAAGCCCTCCTCCGCGAGACGCTTCGCATAGAGACCCGTCGTCTGCAGTCCCAATGTTCGAGCTCTACGACCGACTTTATGGCGCGACCAACGGTGCAGTCGATCCGCTTGTGGGCCGTGATCTCGAGCTCCTTGGATATAACTTTGACTACAGGTTGACACCTGACGACGACAATCGCGGCGACGGTGGCGCAGCGTCCGGTCTGGTGTCGGGGACGTGCAGCGGCAAGACAATTCGATCACGACGCGCAGGCCGCTTGTCATTGATGTAGGGGCTGTCGGAAAAGGGCCGAAGGTCGTCGTCGGCAAGCGTATCGACGAAGTCAAGGTTGGCAAGCTGGCCGGTTCCAGCGGCACACCAAAGGGGTTCAACGATGCAATCCGACACATCAGGAAGAAGGCCGCACAGCAATGATCGACATGGAAGTCGGCGTCCTGAGAAAGGAGCCCATCGTTGAACAGCTTCAAAACCGTCCTTCTGGCTTCATTGCCTTTCCTGTTCGATCCCGCTGCGGGGCGGACCGAAACCACAATGCCGTAGTCCGAGCACGCTGAAAACACTGAGCGGTGGCAAGTATTGGCGAAGAGCACGATCGCAGACATCCTCGGCCATCCGGCTTTTGTGGGTTACGCACGTCTGCTGCTGCCCTGGGACGATCGACTCTATGACGAGAGCACGGAACTGAGCCGCATCGGCAGCCTGCCTTATCACAGCGCCGTCGACACCGGGACGGTGCTCGGCGGACTGAACCGGATATTGACGGCGTTGCGGCAGGCCGACAGGTATTTTATGACATCTATTCGGAGGCCGACAAGCGTGACAAACCAAGCAAAGAGAACACGGGCTTGTTGGAGCCCTCTCGGTGTGGGTTTTCTAACCGGCGCGATCGATGCGCGGACACGATTTGCCCCCGGAGATATCCGGGCCATAGAAGGCCGCTTTGCGCCGGAAAATCTTTCGCACAATCTGGCGCTTGTGGAACTGTTGAAGACCTGGGCAGATCGCAAGCAGGCACGTCTTGGTCAGATCGCCCTTGCTTAGCTCCTTGCTCAGAAACCGTTTATCGTTCCGATCCCTGGCACCACGCAGATGTCTCACATGCTTGAGAACATTGGAGCGTCTGCCCTTTCGTTCACCCCTACCGAAATTTCAGAGTTGAACCAGTCAGTAGCTGCTATTGAAATCAAAGGCACAGGGCTCCCTGACGTGGTTCAGGCATACTCAGATGTCGAGGCGCCTGCCAGATTGTAGTCACGGCACGTAGCCTTGTTCATGGTCAAGCTGAGCGTGAGGAGGCTGTCAAACTGTCGCCTCGATGGACTCGAGCCCTCGGAATCTTGAACGAATTGAATTAACCGTCTGCTTTTTCGAAATTATTTTGACAAAAGCGGATAACGAGGAACTGACGCTGTGTTTGGGCCTCGAGATTTCATCAATTACGTTATCTGTTTTCTGAAATAGTCTGATGTGGCGGGCTTAGCGGCCCGCCATAATCCAAGGTTTGTCAGTCGACATCATGGTCGTGCTCTATGAAGAGCATTCCCGTGGGACGGCTTTGCGCGCTATGAACGCCTGTTTTTCGCAGAATAAGCTTCCTTTCTCCGCAGTGAGCCGCAATTCAGGACGGTTCGACCTCTTCATCAAAAATCTTGCCGGCGCCTGCCCAATCCGACGGGGCAACGTCTTCGAAGATCACGTAGATGTAGTTCGGATACGTGCCGGTGTTTTTGACGATGCTCTCGGTGATTTCGGCAGCGACGGCCTTCTTCGCCTTGGCATCCTTACCGCTGAACCAGCTTACGCGTACGACGGGCATGTGTAGTCTCCTTTGATTGCAGCCGAATGGCCGCTGTTGATAAATCCGAGCAATGCCCGGGCTGTAGTTCGCGCCCCTTACCCATCTCAGCGATCGAGGAACCTCGTCAGATCGGCGGTGAATTTTATGGGGTTTTTGAGGGCGAGAAAATGATCACCCTGCTCCTGGGCGGTGTAGATATGCAGTTCCGAACCGGGGATGACAGAGTTCATCCATTTCTGGCTAGGGACGTTATTGCTATTTTCACCGGTGAAGATGGCAGTCGGAACATTGATCTTGTGCCGGATGACATCACGCCAATCGTTGACCGCATGGTCGAAGAGCACAAGGCTCATAAACTTCGGATCGCTCTTGATGGACTCACGAGCAAAAGCTTCAGAGTTCTGGAACAGTTTCGAGCCACTTTCCATATATCGGCGCATGGCATTCATATCGACGATCTGATCGTTCGTCGGTGCTCCGCCGAAGGCGGCGATCATCCGTTCAGGCGACGTCGTCATGCCACCCGCGTCAAGACGCTCGCGCTCCGACCAGTCAGCGTGCGTATAAATAGACACGGGTTCATCGATGAATGCCGCCTTGCGGATCTTGTCCGTGCCAAACAGGCCAATGTAGCTCCAGACGACAGCAGCCCCCATTGACCAGCCGTAGATATCGACTTTGTCTGCGCCGACATGGTCGATGAATTCTTTGAGATCAGCGCCAAACCGGGCGATCCGCGATCCAAACTCGACCTGCTGCGAGAGACCCTGATTACGGGGGTCTATCACATAGACGTGGTACCTTTTCGCCAACAGGAACATGACGTTGATATATTCCGCTCCATTGGCTGACCAACCGGGCACAAAAATCAGCGGCTTCCCTTGGCCGGCCTCCCAATAGGAGAGTTTCACCCCGTCTGTGGTTTCGAAACTATTGATCTGCAGATCTGTAAAGTCGGACAATCGGGCAGGCAGGCCTTCGACCACATTTGGAAACTGGAAATCCTTGCCGAGAACTTCGACCGCTGGCGCAGCAATTGCGATAGTGGTTGACAAGAGTAGGCTTGCAGTGATGCAGGAGACCCGGCGGAGGATATTGATCATGACGTGGCTTCCCCAACCCGAACGCGTGTTCGTATCAATCTAACTTGGTTGTCGATGAGCTTCTGATAGTGTAGTTCTAGAGCCGAATAAACGGTCGGAAATCTACGAAGAGTAGAGCTAGGTGCTACAATGACCCAACCCGCACAGCTCGACGGCATCATCACATTTGTTCAGGCAGCCAAATTTTTGAGCTTCACGGCAGCCGCCGATCAGCTCGGCATCACAAAATCTGCCGTAGGAAAAAGCGTGGCCCGGCTCGAAGAGCGGTTAGGCACCAAACTGCTCCACCGCTCAACCCGCAAACTGACCCTGACGCCTGATGGCGAGGCGTATCTTGCGAGCTGCCGGCATGCGCTTGAGGAGATCAGCAGCGCCGAGACTGCGCTCCTGGCAAAGAACCAGCAGATTGCCGGTCGGCTGCGAATTGATGCGCCTGCTGCCTGGGGACGCCAGATCCTTTTGCCTGTTCTGGCAAGAATCGCGAGACAGAACCCTGGCCTTAGCCTCTCCCTGTCACTCACCGACCGTATCATCGACCCCGTCGAAGAAAACGTCGATCTGGCTATCCGTTTCGGCGAAACGAAAGACACCAGTGGTCTCATTACAAGGAAGCTCGCAGAGCAGCGTGCATTGATTGTCGCATCACCGGATTACATCAGCCAAAGGGGCGCACCCGATACGGTCGAGGACATTCAGAAACATGAGTGCATCGTAGGGTTTCGGCGGGATATTCCCACGACTTGGCGGATCAAGGCGGGAGATGGCTCGATCTTCCGTGTGACGCCTCCAGCAAGCCACGAGATTGGCGATGGCGCTGCGATCGTCGACGCGGCCGTGGCAGGCCTTGGGCTGGCTCAAATGCCGAGCTCGCTTCTTGTAGAGCATATCAAGTCCGGTCGCCTCACACCCGTCTTGCAGCAGTTCACTGGGGCGAAAATCGATATTTCGGCGGTATGGCCCGCAACCCGGCATTTGCTACCGCGGGTCCGCCATGTCGTGGAAGCACTTGCCGAGGAAGGCCGGCGGGGTCACCTCGGGACTTAGAGGTGGTGGCTGATTGCCGTCCGCCTGGAGCCAATTCGAACCGGCGGCATGTAGTTCCTGAAGACCTCTCGCGCGGCTCCCCGTGATGATATGCTGCATCAGAGGCAATTGCACGCATGCGCCCGACAACCTTTAGGTTGCAACGACAGCGGTACTGCAGACTGCTTGCCGGACGGGTGCCAATGGGCTCTTCGCGCAGACGCAGTAAATCCGGTCACCACTAATCAATGGCGACTGATATTGCCAGGTGCCGCTGCTGATCTGATCGAGAACGAACTTTGCCACGTCCTACCGTGATATCGTCCCGCCGTAGAATTCGGAGAGATCGGTCAGAGTGCGGATCCTGCCAGCCCCTGATTTGTTGTTCAGGACCGAAGGACGGACGATTGTGCAGTCGAGCTCGCTGGCCCGGATAATGGCTTCATGGCGGTTTTGTCTGCGTAGACATTGCGCAGGATCAGCGGATAAATCAGCCTGTCAAACAGAAAACCGCCGTGCCCGGAGCCATCACCGGCGCCAATCCCGGTAAAGGCGATCAGGCGCGTAACCTTTTCCGCCTTCATTGCGGTGATAGGGAGCGCGTAACGATCGAAAGAAGGTGAGCTCGCGGAATGACTGGCAGGCGTTCCAGGTGCGCTGACGACGGCAACACGCCCCTTGATGGCCTGAAGCAGCGTTTTCTCGTCGCGGGCATCGCCGACGACAAGCTTTGCGCTTTTGAGATCAGGCTTTTTCCGGTGAGCGCGCCAGCACGGTGACGTCATAGCCACGGCTTACGGCCTGGTTCACGATATGGCAGCCCGTTGGACCGGTCGCGCCAAGGACCAGAATTTTCGGCGTGACAGTGAAGGTTGTTGCTGTGACGGAGATGGCCATCGATTCATCCCGTCGAGCGACAGGGCACCTTTCAAAGGCTGCCCTGTCCGAGTTGTTTTCGGTCGTGATCAAAGCCGGCCTTCGGCCACCAGTTCGCGGGTACGTTTTAGGGTAGACAGCAATGCGGCCTTGTAGCCCTTGTCGCTGTCGAACTGTGCCTGCTCCGCCTGCTCCTCAGGGCCATTCGGCTCCTTGCCGCGCAGGCCGATATAGCAGTAGAATTTCAGTTGGAGGGTACCGTTTTCGTCCTCGAACAACTCGTTGACAATGGCGCCTTCGCGCGGACCAGTGGCCTGGAAGAAGGTAACCTTGCTCTGCGGCTCCAGCGTGATGATTTCGCGCAGGTCGGCGCCGGCAATGGTCGCCTCGCGCACAAAGTGCGTCGCATTTTCCTCGACGACATCGCAGCGGGTGCAGAGACCGGGCGGGAGAAACAGGCGGGCATCGCGCGCCTTCATCTCCAGGCCCTTCCAGATTTGCTCTCGGGTAAGCTTTGTTTCGCCGTCAGGGTTCACGGGAACGGTTGCGGTTGAATAGATCATGACAATAGTCCTTCTTTGAGATGTAGGACGGCCTGCCTCAGGCAGAGGCAGCGGTTTCAGCAGCGAAGTCGCGATAGGAGCGGAGTGGGCGGCCGAGAAGTGTCGTCAGTCGCTCGACATCGCCACCTTCCGGCAGCATGCCGTCTGTCAGGAAACGCTCGCCCATCATGCGCATGTCGTAGGCCATCCACGGCGGCATGAACTGACGCAGGTTTTGTTCGAAGGCCGACGTGTCGCTACCCACATATTGGATCGGGCGAGCAAGAGCCTCAGACCAGATGGCGGCGATGTCCGTTCCCGTCAAAGTGTCGGGGCCCACCAGATTGATGCGATCGAGAGGAAGCGGCTGTGCGGCCTGTTCGCGGCGCAACAATTCGAGAGCGGCGATCTCGGCGATGTCGCGCACGTCGATCATGGCGAGACCCTTGGTCCCGATCGGCATGGGGTAGACGCCGTAGCCGGTGATGGTATCCTTGATCATCAGGTCATTCTGGATGAAGTAAGCCGGGCGCAGGATGGTCGCATGCATCCCCATCTGCTCGATCATCCGCTCGACGCTGAACTTGCCCGCGAAGTGCGGCACGTTCACGTAGACGTCGGGATGGATGACCGAAAGATAGACGATGCGTTCGATGCCTGCGGCGCGGGCGACATTGAGAGCGATAAGGGCCTGGGTGAATTCGTCTGGTGCGACGGCATTCAACAGGAAGAGGGTCGATACGCCGTCGAAGGCGGTGCGCAGCAGGTCGACGTCGAGAAAGTCGCCTTTGAAGACGTCGACGCCTGCCCCAAAACTGGCCTTCGAGGGATCGCGAACGAGGGCACGAACATCAGCGCCGCGCTCGACGAGGTGCTGGACAACCTTAGCGCCGATATTGCCTGTTGCGCCGGTAACGAGAATGGTCATTGCGGTATCTCCTGGTGAGGTCGGCGGTGTTTGCCGATGTGTTTGCTTGACACCCGGACTATGATCGGTTCACTACTGATCCAATAGACCAGTATTTTGGACACACCGTCTCACCAATGGAACGAATATATGGACCTGGTCGCACTCACCGATTTCAATCTCGTTGCCCGTCATGGCGGCTTCGGCAAAGCCGCTCG
The DNA here is from genome assembly GCF_014841565.1 of Rhizobium sp. CFBP 8762. Lineage (GTDB taxonomy): Bacteria > Pseudomonadota > Alphaproteobacteria > Rhizobiales > Rhizobiaceae > CFBP-8762. Next base: position 243,664 of record NZ_JACYUD010000004.1, on the reverse strand, counting down.
CGCCACAGGCAGACCAAAGGCGACCTTGTCGCGCCGCGTCATGGAATTGGAGGCCGCGCTTGAGATCAGACTGTTCGAGCGCGGTGCGCGCAACCTGAAACTCACCGAGGAAGGGCGGGCGCTTCATAAGCGGACAGTCGCTCTTCTGACGGAGATCGACGAAACCGCGGCCAGCATTGCATCCGGCGCGGAGAAGCCGCGCGGACGGTTGCGGATCAGCGCCCCGCTCCTGCTGTCGCAGACCGCCATGGGCAAGATCGCGGCAGGTTTTGCGCTGAAATATCCGGATGTCAGGCTGGAGATCACCACGGAAGACCGCTCGGTGGATATGATCGAGGAGGGCTATGATCTGGTTATCCGCGTCAATCCGGAGCCAGACGAGGCCCTGGTCGGCAGGATCTTCCTGCGCGACCGTCTTGTGGTCGTCGCAAGCCCCAGGCTTGGCCGGCCGGTCGGAGCAGAGTCCGTACAGGGCGTTGTGCGCGGCGCTGGTAATCGGCAAGCCTGGAAGCTTGCGACACCAGACGGTCCAGCGACGGTCGTCGTCGAGCCGATCCTCGCCCTCTCCTCGATGATCATGGTGCGTGACGCGGTACGAGCAGGCGTTGGGGTTGCACGCTTGCCGGTCTCACTGGTCAGCCAGGATCTGGCCGACGGCACGCTGATATTTTGGGGAGACATCGAAAAATCCGATGTTGCGCTCTGGGCGCTTTACCCATCACGCCGGCTGTTGAGCGCGCGCGTGTCTGCGTTCTTAGAATTCTTGAAGGAAGCTTTTCCGAATGGAACCCCTGACGAACTAGCTGCCTATGTCGGCAAGTAGATGGTCCGCCGGTTCGTTTTAGCTTTTCGTCCGATATTAGAGGGTCAGCTCTTGAAAGGAGCCGAACTGACGACCCCGCTATTTGTGTAACAACCGAGACGCATAAATGGTTTGAACAATTCAAGAGGCACGGATGGCATTACCCCGCCAAATAGCCCTAAGTTTGCAATACCTTCGCACCGCAACCTTAAAGCTCCCGTGACCACGTACGAGGCACAGATGTCAGAATGACAGTTGGACCCTCATCGATTTGCTTCGGTCGCCGGCGGTTTCGAAAGCCGTTTTTGCGTCCTCCAGTGTGAAAGTGCCGGTCAGTAGCGGCTTCAGGTCGACGCGGCGCTTGTTGATGATATCAACGGCAATGCCGAACTCTTCGTGAAAACGGAATGTTCCCTTCATTTCGATTTCCTTGGCGACGACCATGTTTTGAGGAATGGAGACATCGCCCCCGAGGCCGAGCTGCACCGAGTTGAGCGCGGGCGCAGCACTTCGAGACCGGTGCGCACGGCGCGCTCATTGCCCCGAAGCCTCGAACTGGACGTCGAAATACCCCTTGTTGGCGGAATAGGCTGACAGTTCTTCCGGGCTGTTGACCACAATGATGACCCGATCTGCGACGATCTCGCGGGCGCCATGGCACGCGCGGCGATGATGGCGAGCGCCCCAATCGGGCCGCAGCCGGTCACCAGCACCCGCTGGTCGGTCAACACGCCAGCACGGTTCACGGCATGCAGGGCAACCGCGAAGGGCTCGGCCATTGCCGCCTCGTTGATCGATACGCCATCGGCAACCTTATGGCATTGGTAAGCTTCGGCAACGAGCCGCTCCCGGAACGCCCCCTGAATATGCGGCATGAGCATGGCCGAACCGTAGAAACGCATATTCGGCAATGGTTCTGCTGGCCCCTGAGGCAGTATTCGCAGGCATTGCAGGGGCGCGACGGCGAGACTGCGACCCGGTCGCCGACCGCGAGACCCGACACGCCTTCGCCTAACGCTTCGATCGTACCGGCTACTTCATGGCTCGAGCGCATCAAGCAGGGCGTCTTCATCGATATTCGAAGCACGGGAGATATTGATCAGCACGCCTTCCGGCCCGAGCGCCTCGATCACCGGTTTGGAGTCGATGTGGCGGCTCACGGTCGAGGCGGCAAGCGTCACGAAGAGGAAGTTGGAATGCCTTGCCAGTTCGACTGGGTTGGCCATGAAGGTCATGTCCCTGGTGAAATACTTGGCCGAGACATCGCTATAGGCAATATCCATGTTGAAGCCCATGAGGCCGGCAAGATCGAAAAGCGGGAACGTCATCGCGCTTACTTCTGTGCCGAGAGATCGTGGATCGCGGCACTCGTGACGCGGTGATAGACCTTGCCGTCGAACATGGTCAGCAGGTGCTGTGTCTGTTCGCGCGACTGGAAGCGCGCGTCACAAGCCATGGCGCGCTCAAGAGCTGCGTGGTCCGGATAGGTGATGACCAGAAGCAAGGGCATGGAGGGCGCACCCTCGTCGCGTTCCAGCTCGCGGCAGACGGAAACGCTCACCGCACCGTCGAATTTGGTCCATAGCGGCGTCAGCGTTTTCTCTACGAAACTGTAGAATTCCTCTTGCCTGCCGGCTTTGATCGTTCCGACGAATTCTGCGTAGCGGATCAGCATGTCATTCCTCCTCGTTAGGCCTTTGGGCCATCGTAAAACTTCATCAGGACGGCATTGTCCACCGCACCGAGGCCTGCGGAGACCATCAGCCGATGGATCTCCATGCAGAGCGATGTCATAGGCATCGCCGTGCCCGTGTGGACCGCCAGCGACTGCACGGCGGAGAGATCCTTCACCATGTTGTCGATCCGGCCGGTCGGCGAGTAGTCGTTGCGCGCCATCTTGCCCATGAACTCCTGCAGGATCGCGCTGTCGGCGCGGCCGCCGCTCAGCGCCGCAGGGATCCGCTGCGCATCGACACCGGAGTCGATTGCCAGCTTGGTTGCTTCGGCCACGGCAACGAAATTGAGCGCGCATAGAACCTGATTAATCAGCTTGGTCGTCTGGCCAGCGCCGCTCGGGCCCATCAGCGTCAGGTTCTGGCAAAGGTCGTCGAGGATCGGTTTCGCCTCTCCGAAGTCGGCGGGGTTGCCACCAGCCATCACGGTCAGTTTGCCTTCGTAGGCTTTCGGCGCTCCGCCGGAAAGCGGGCAATCCACCCATTTCAGGCCTGCCGCTGCTGCGTCCGCACTGAATTGCCTGGTCAGGATCGGATCAATCGACGACATGTCGATCACCACCGTTCCAGCCGAGGCGCCTTTGACGACGCCGGTGGAACCGAACACCGCTTCGCGGACGATCGCTGCGGAGTTGAGGCTAAGAACCACAGCGTCGGATCGCGACGCGGCGTCCGATGCGGTAGAGGCGGCATCCGCGCCCTGGCCGGTCATCTGCGCCACTTTGGCCGGATCGACGTCAAAGGCGATGACGGTATGGCCTGTTTTCAGGAGACGTGAGCCGATTGCGTGACCCATGACTCCGCAACCAATCAATGCAATTTTCCGTTTTTTTGACACAGCTGTTCCTCTCCTCCCGACGGGGGCTCAATGTGGAAACCAAAACGCGTTATGTGACGGTCAGCCGATCTCTGATCTGAGGAAGGCTTGCAGTTCGGGCGTTCTGGGATTTGTGAAAAATTCGGCGGAAGGCCCACCCTCATGGATGATGCCGTCCTTCATGAAGATTGTGCGGTCGGCTACCCGGCGCGCGAAACCCATTTCGTGGGTCACGAGCAGCATGGTCATGCCCTGTCGGGCAAGATCCTCAATGACCGCAAGCACCTCGCCGGTGAGTTCTGGATCGAGCGCGGAGGTCACCTCGTCGAACAGCAAAACCTTGGGGCGCATGGCAAGCGAGCGAGCGATTGCCACGCGCTGCTGCTGGCCTCCCGAAAGCATGTCCGGATAGGCATCGAAACGGTCTCCGAGCCCAACCATGGACAGGCAGCGCTGCGCTTCGTCCCGCGCGGCGACCTTGGTCTCGCCTTTCACCTGAACGGGAGCGAGCATGATGTTTTCGCCTGCCGTCAGATGCGGGAAGAGATTATAACTTTGGAAAACGATACCGACGTCGCGCCGGAGCTCCCTCAGGGCCGCCGGTTTGCGCGACATGGCATGGCCGGCGATCTGGATAAGGCCGCTATCGACCGTTTCCAGTCCGTTGAGACAACGCAGGAACGTGCTCTTGCCGGAGCCGCTCCGCCCGATCAGCGCTATAACCTCGCCCGCCTCAACATTCAGGGAGACGCCCTTGAGCACTTCGAGCGGCCCGAAGCTCTTGCGGATATCGTTTGCGACTACGACAGACATGTTTACCTCTCGATGGAAATGCGAGGGCAGCAGCATATGCTGCCCTCTGCGGCCATTTGGGGTCAGAAGGACGGCAGTTCGGGCATCGGCGTCTTCATCCAATGCTCGTAGATCTGGCCGAGCTCGCCGCTCTGCTTGTGGACGAAGAGAACCGTGTTCAGCCAGTGCAGGAGATCCGGATCGCCACGACGCAGGCCCACACCGTAGAAGCTCTGCAGATAAGTCGCCTTTTCCTCGAACTTGTCGGGATAACGTTGCTGCAGCTGCGCGCCGATATAGTTGACGGTCCCGATCGCATCCACCTGACCGGCGACGAGCGCGTTCAGCGTGGTGCTATCGTCGTCGAATCGGACTAGCTCCATTCCCGCAATATTGGCCGCCGACAGCACTTTTTCATGCGCGGTACCGCGCGGTACGCCAACCTTCTTACCCTTCAGGTCCTCCAGGCTTTTGACCTCGGTGCCCTTCGGCGCGATGATCACGGACTTGTGGCCGCCGTAGGGGTTGGAGAAGGCGACCGACAGTGCGCGCTCGGTATAGATGCCGAAGCTTGCGACGACGAAGTCCACCTTTCCTGTCTGCAGCGACGGAATGCGGCTCTGGCCGGTGACGGGCACGAGTTCCAGCTGGACGCCAAGATCCTTGGCAAGCAGCTTGGCGACATCGACGTCAAGACCGTCAGGCTGCATTTCGGCGTTTGTGATGCCGAAGGGCGGGACCGAAAGATCGACGCCGATCAGCACCTTTTTGCGGGCAATGATATCATCGAGAGAGGCGGCGGAGGCCGCAGTTGCGCCCAGAGCGATGGCGAGACCGATCAGGGGCATGAATAGGGATTTCAGGCGCATGTTGTATCCTCTCAGTTTTGGGTTCCGGTTATGATCAGCGACCTTCTTCGTGTCGTTGATGATGAGATGGGTCAGGCATGGGCTCCCCGTTTTGCGGCACGGCTCTCGAGCCAGAGGCTGAGCTGGGTAAGCGGGAAACACACAGCGAAGTAGAATGCGGCCACGGCCAGGAAGGATTTCAGCGGATCGAATGTCGCATTGCTGACGAGCTGGCCGGCACGGGTAATTTCGACAAAGCCGATGATCGAGGCGATCGAGGTTTGTTTGATGATCTGCACGAGAAAGCCAACGGTCGAAGGCATTGCCAGCCGGATGGCCTGGGGTGCAATCACAAAGCGAAGGACCTTAAAGGGGTGCAGTGCCAGGGCATCGGCGCTTTCCCACTGCGCCTTCGGAATGGCCCGAAGCGCGCTTTCCCAGATGGCACCGAGAAAGGCGCTGGAGTTGATTGTCAATGCCACGGCGGCAGCTGCGATAGCGCTAACTTCGAAGCCGAACAGCGATGGGGCGTAGTAGCAGATGAACATCAGGATAAGCAGCGGCAGACCCTGGACGAACTGCATATAGGCTGAGGTCGCGACGCGCAGAGCTTTTGAAGACGAGATGCGCATCACGGCGAGCGCGATGCCAACCAGCCCCCCGCCCACGAATGCGATCGCAGTCAGCGTCAATGTCCAGCGCAGCGCGTAAAAAATGAAGAAGAATTCCGGCGAGCCAAAGGTACGCATGTCAGATCCCCCTGAAAATATTGCGGCGCGAGCGGCGGAAAATCAGCAACCCGGCAAGGTTCAGAATGGCCCGGAAGACGAAGTTCATCAGGACGTAGACGGCGGCAATCATGAGATAGACCTCCATCGTGCGGAAGGTTTCCGAACTGGCTATCATCGCAGCCCCTGTCAGATCCTCGACGCCGATCGCCGAAACGAGGCTGGTGGACAGCATAAGCAGCACGCATTGCGACACGATTGGTGTGAACACCTTCTCGAGCGCCGGTGGCAGGATGACGAAGCGGAGCGTTTGGAGATAGGTCATCCCGAGGCTCTCGGCCGCTTCCACCTGACTACGATGCGTCGACTGGATGCCACCGCGGACGATCTCGGCGATGTAACCGCCATTGTTAAGAACTAGCGCGATAAAGACCGAGGCCAGCGGCGACATCCGCACGCCGATATTCGGGAGTCCGAAGAAGATCACAAAGATCTGTACCAGAAGCGGCGTGTTACGCATCGCCTCCACGTAACACCGGACAAGGAAGCGCGGCAGCCAGCCCGGCAAGGTAGAGGCGACGGCACAGCCGATGCCCAAAGCAATGCCCCCAAAAATGCCCACGAACGCCAGCAGCATCGTCAGCCAGAAGCCGCTGATGAACTGCGGTAGGTAGTTTAGTAATAGGCCGAATTGGAAGGTGTAATCCATGCTAACCTCGGCTTTCGCGCCTTACAGTTCCAGTCTTCACTCGGTCCCGAGCGGTCGCACGCGGATATTCTTGCCCGCCTGCGCGATCGTGTCGGGATGACATAGATCGAGTGCTGCTGCGACCAGCCACCAGGTGTGGTCGGCCTGCCGGATGATGAAGCATTCGGTGCTGTGACCGATCTGTCCGAATTCCATCGCATGGCCCATGCAGATGTGGCCGATTTCGTCGGGAAGGCCGACGGAAAGGCAGACATGCGCACCATAGGCGGAATGGCGGTAGGTCGGGTCGCCGTAGCGGTCGCCGCGTTCGGCCGAGCGCTTCAGCTTGACCGGATCGAATTCCCAGGTCTTGCCGATATCGTGGCAAAGGCCGCCGGCCAGAATAATATCGCGGTCGACCTTGGCCTCAGGATAGGTGGCCTTGAATTCCTCGTAGATCGACAGAGCCAGGCGGGTGACGCCGCGAAGATGCGCATCCTGCGTGCCGCGCTTCAGGGAGAAGATGTTCGGGCTGCCCTCGCCCTGAATGTCGGTGACGCGATCGAAGGACGAGCGCTCGAGGGCGAACACCCAGGCGTCGATAACCTTCTCGCGCAACTCGGCCGACTGAATATCCGCAATTTCCGGCAGATCTTCGAGGATATGCGCGCGGGAAATGGTTTTGTCCATTTTTTGACCACCTAACTTAACTGCTCATGGAGTGAGCTTAGGAGTGATTGAATCCAAAATCCAATTAGGATATTGCGCGGTATCGATCGAATTTTTCTATGGATGGACATGGCCCTCAGCTTTTCAGCGGTCGAGGCATTTTATTGGGCCTCGCAATTGCGCAGCTTCAACGCCGCAGCGGAGAAGCTGAGCATTACCCAGCCAACCGTGTCCTACCGGATCAAGGAGTTGGAGGAGCAACTCGGCGTGCCGCTGTTCATCAGGCAGAAGCGTCAGCTGCAACTGACCAGCGAGGGCGAGGCGCTCAAGCACTATGCCGAAGCAATGATCGGCATAGCCCGGGATATCGAATCCAATATCAAGACACGCAACACCCGCCTACCGACACTCAGGGTAGGCGTCATGGACAGCTTCGCCGTGGTTTGCCTGCCGGCCTTGCTTGATGAGCTCGACGTCCGCTTTCCCGAGACCCGCGTTGCAGCCACTGTCGACACCAGCCACAACCTCGCTCGACAGTTGTCCGAGGGGCTGCTCGATATAGCAGTCTTGTCGACGCCGCCTGAACACGACAATGTCGCGCTAGAACTGCTGGGCCGTCAGACGGTGGAATGGTTCGCCAGCCCCAAGCTCGAGATGCCTCGCGAATTCGTCTCGGATGCGATGCTTCTTCGACAGCGGATCTTCTCCACGCCCGCCCCGTCCAATCTCCATGCCCTGACGACCAGTGCCTTGAGCGGCAACCGTGAGCTCGGCCTTCGCCTGAACGTCTGCAACAGCCTGGGTGCCATTCTCAATCTGGTCGAGGCAGGTACGGGAATCAGCATCCTGCCAGGCAGACTGCTTCATGCGCAGTTGAAAGCCGGAACGGTGCATTTGCTGCAAACCCAGTCCCGCCTTCCGATGCAGGACGTGTTCATCGGCACGAACAAGGGCGCAGTCGTGCGGGCTTTACCGCAAGTGGCGCAGATGATCCGTAAAGTCAGCGTTGAAGTTGCCTTCTGTGGCTAACCGAAAGATCACCCTTAGGACATAATAAGCCCGCATCAACGGGAAAGCTTCCTCGCGCCCCACAAGCCTTGATGGGATTCGAACTGTTGAACAGTAATCTTGGTGGAGTGAAATTATGATAAATCAGTCACTTAGGTTGAAGTGTCGATATTGTATGATTTCTTGGTTCGACATATGGCTTCGTCATCCAGCCTTTGTTCGATCATAGCATCACAGCGGTGGCAATCACCCTAACGAAAGCTGAAAACTGTTCATGGTTTCCGGTAAATTTCTCGCGAAATGTACGCGTTATCTACGCACTGCTTCGGGCTAGCTGTCCTCAGTCCTAGGACAGAGGACAGTGTTTATGAAGAGCCAAGATATCGTCGTCCTGCTAAAGCTGGTAAGCTTTAAAGACCAGGAACTTACCAAGGGCATTGATCAGTTGAGATCGGTATCCGTGGGGGGGGGACCTATATTCTGTTCGGAACCTAGAGGCGCTACTCGGGATCAGCAAGACCGGAATAGCGCAGTCGATCAAGCGCAGTGTCGCATCAGGCGTCGCGCGAAAAGACAACAGCAAGAACGAGCCTAAGCCAAGCCGAAGGAACCTGTTCGGCTTCATTACCACCGGGCTAAAGTTCGTCTTCCCCGCCCAAGTTGGGCCAATGCAGTGCGGCATACTGAGTGCCTTCGCAGCACCTATGCTCACGGAACTCCTGATCAGCGGCGGGACGTACAACTACGTTTGGCCCTATGCCAGCGGAAGGGAGATGGGGCAGGCGGTGGAGCCGCTCTTCAAGACCGTGCTCGGACGCGGTTTTGAAGGACGACGCACTCTATGAGTACCTCGCGCTGGTCGATGCGATCCGGCTCGGGAACCAGCGGGAAGTTGGTCTCGCCACCGACCACCTCAAGTCANCGTGCGCAGAAAATCGCGTTTACACAAATGCTACGCATTTGCGCGGATGTCATCGACGTCTTCGCTCGTCGCATCGTCGGCTGGCGGGCGAGCCGGACAGCACATGCAAGCTTCGTCCTCGATGCGCTGGAGCAGGCACTTCATGATCGGCGTCCCGCTCATGGCGGCGGCCTCGTGCATCACTCGGATAGGGGCGTTCAATACGTGTCCATTCGCTATTCCGAGCGATTGGCAGAAGCTGGTATCGAGGCATCTGTCGGAAGCGTGGGCGACAGTTACGACAACGCCCTCGCCGAAACGATCAACGGTCTCTACAAGGCCGAAGTCATTCATCGGCGTGGACCATGGCGCAGCTTCGAGGCGGTGAGTTCGCCACCTTGGAATGGGTCGATTGGTTCAACCATCGACGGCTTCTGGAGCCTATCGGGAATATACCGCCAGCCGAAGCCGAGGACCGGTATTACGCCATGCTGGACGAACCAGCCATGGCCGCATAACTTGACCGAAATGGCCTCCGGCAAACCCGGCGCAGTTTACACACCGTCTTCAACGTCGAGCAGATTGATGGCCTACCCGACCGCTTCAAGAGCCCGATTGAAGACTTTCCGGAAGGCTCTATGCCGCTCCTCGGGCATGTCAAAGACTTTATCGGTCGAACCGGCGCGAAGATTACCTACGACGGCAAGCACGCCTGCTATCGTCCAGATCCCAACGACATCGAGATGCCCGCACGTGAACGCTTCCTAAGTGGAATCCATCTTTGCAGTACGGTTTTTCACGAACTCGGTCACTGGACTGGCGCTAAACAGCGTCTAGATCGCAATCTTTCCTGCCGGTTCGGGACTGAAACCTATGCCGTGGAAGAGCTCGTTGCCGAACTCTCGGCAGCCTTCATATGCGCAGACCTTGGCATCGAGCACGACCCACGCGACAACATCGCGACGTATCTGGAAAGCTGGCTGAAGGTTCTCAACCAGGATAAGCGTGCGATCGTCACAGCCGCTGTTAAGGCTCAGGCCGTTGCTGACTATCTTTACAGCTTGCAGGATGAAGGAAATAAGGAGGCCGCCTAGCGGTTTTCAGTCTTCACTTTATCAAGGCGATCCTCAGGTGTTATACGTGAGACGATCCCGATAAGATTTCTGACAGTCTCATGCGGTAGACCTCGTATAAGGTGCGATAATTCGAGGTGATCCTTCGCCTCCTCGGGCGTACGCCCGTAAAGATGAGGTGCGGCTGCAAAAAGCATGTCGATCGGCTGAAAATCAAGAAGCTCGCACAAGTGGATCATCCTTGTGACTGTAATCCTCGAGAAGGCACGCTCATAGCGACCGTATACGGCTGTTGAGAGACCGACGATGGAAGCGAAGTCTGCTCTAGTGAGTTTTTCGTCTTCGCGAGCTTTGCGCAGAAAGACTGCAAGCTTTTCGTCCATTTCCTTGAAACTCACAATACCTTCGAAACCTGGCCGGCGACAAAGCATTCGGTCTACTTCGTCGTCGGTGATCTCAACTAAACCTTTCGAATTCTTATATTTTTTTAGGTCCCGCGTTTCCGACATCGCCCTCAGCCTCAATCCGCCTTACGAGCAGCATTATGTTCCAAGCTGAACCAACTTGGTGCCATTCTGTTCCTATGAATCACAATCATTTTTCTTACCAATTTGCGGGTGAACTGCACAATCGGCGGGAAGTTGCAAAGTTAGCCACATTGGTGAACTCGGTGTTCATGCGTATATATCCTCCACAAACGGAAAATAACGTGCTTATAGGAATATAAAGCTATTTAGGTTTTATTAAAGCTAGGGTAAGAATCTTATCGTTGCGCCCGAAGATGCCCTCTAATACGCGTCCTCATTGATCAAAACCCATTCGCCCATTGTCTGCGTCCGGTAGACATGACGCGCCATGGCTGGCTTTCGAGCTTTCGCCAGGCATCGCAGCAGTGAGCGACGATGTCGTCGTAGGATTTGAAGATCCTGTTTGAAAGCCAGTTTTCGCGCATGAAGTGCCAGAGGTTTTCGACGGGATTGAGCTCTGGCGACTTGGGCGGCAACGGCAGGATAGTGATGTTGTCGGCACGACGAGATTGTTGGACATGTGCCAGCCAGCCTGATCCATGATGAGGATGGCGTGCGCGCCATCATCGACATGACGGGCGATTTCGGCGAGATGCCGGGTCATTGCGTAGGTGTCACACCATGGCATGACCAGCGCGGCCGCCTTGCCGAGCTTTGGCAGATCGCCCCGAAGATATAGGCTGATCTCGTGCGTTGATCATGCGGGGCGGACGGCCTGGAGCCTCGTTTTGCCAGCGACGGGTGATCTTGTTCTTCTGGCCGATCCGGGCTTCATCTTGAAACCAGATTTCTAGTGGCTTGCCTTGAGCGGCTCCGTTTGCGATCTCTGCCACTGCAGTGAGGAAGCTTTTTTGAAGTCCTCAATAGCTTGAGGGTCCTGCTCATGATGTTTGGGGCGGGCAGCGAGCTTGCGGTAACCCATGGCACGCACCTCCCGGCTCAGCGTCTGTTCGCTCACCGACACACGAAACTCCTCCCACAGCCACTGAGCCAGATCACGCAGGCGCCAGCGTACGACACCGTCGAGATAGGGCGTTGGGCCTCGTTCTATGGTCTGCGCCAGCGCCGCACGTTGCTGATCGTTCATCCGTGGCTGTTGACCGGGAGCCTTGCCAGTGACCAGACCTTGGGGGCCGCGTTCGTTAAAGCGCAGGACCCAGTCCCGAACAATCTGGAGCGTGACATTGCCGAGACGGGCGGCATCTGAACGCGTGCCGCCATCATAGATTGAGGCGAGCGCCAACAAGCGTCGCACCTAGGGGCTGCATCCTTCGTCTGCCGCGCCAGCCGCCGAAGACGGTCTCCATCAAAATCTTCACGTAACAAAATCCCGGATCGCATCATAAACCTCCGCTTTGCCCCAGAAATTCAGATTCACCGCGATTTGGGAAGCCCAAAGAGTCAACATCAGCAAGGTGGCGTATAAGTGTTCAGTCCCGGCATTTGTTGGATTGGATCGATGATGAATCGATCCTGTTCGAAAGTCCATTGTTTGCAGATAAATTCGTAGGGCGTGAGACCCTTTAGCGTCTTGAGCCTTCGCCCGAAATTGTAGGCTTTGATGAAGTCGGCGAAATGCTTTTTCAGTTGCGCATGATCGTTGTAGTGGAAGCGCTTGACGGTCGCTTCCTTGATCGTACGGTTCATTCGCTCGACTTGCCCATTGGTTCATGGGTGCTTCACCTTTGTCAGCCGGTGTTCGATATTATTCTCGTCACAGACCCGGTCGAAGATATGCTGGAAGGCATATTTATGCCGCTCCTGATTGGTGAACTGGATGCTATTATCGGTGAGGATGGTGTGGATGCTGTAGGGCACGGTGGCGATCAGATTGCGTGAGGCAATTGGGCGGCATTCATCTTCCCGGCTTTGGCATAGAGTTCGACGAAGGCGAATTTGGATGTCCGGTCTATCGCCACAAAGAGATAGAGTTTGCCCTCGGCCGTCTGTACCTCGGCAATATCGACATGGAAGTAACCGATCGGATAGCTCTTGAACTTCTTCTTCGGCTCCTTGTCGCCCCCGACCTCCGGCAGGCGGGAGATGTCGTGGCGCTGCAGGCATCGATGTAAGGACGAGCGTGTCAGATGTGGGATTGTCGGCTGAAGGGCATAAAGGTAATCGTCAAAAGGAAGCAGCGTGTGCCTGCCAAAAGCGACAATGGTGGCTTCCTCCTCCAGTGACAGAACTGTCGAATGCGGCTCCCTCGTCCGGTTGGCAAATCGGCCAGCGATGTCCGCTTCCTCGGCTTCGCCACGGTCTTCTGATTGATCCCATGCAAGGTTGTTAAAATCTTAACAACGGTGAGAAAACACGATACGACAGTAGTCCTAGTCACAACAGTAAGACAACACGATGTGAACGTAAAATAACATTACATGGTACGTCAACTAGGATGTTAAGATCGAAAGCACACTATGCCTATTTAATATGTATACATGAAATTGTCCTAACGTGCGTCTGTAGCGTGTTGATAAATGGATTGAGCCAGTCACATTTAAAAACCACACGACCTATCGTGTGGCTTCTCGTGTGAGCGTTTCATTGCTTTGAAGCCGATGCGTAAGCGTCGGTATCAGTGGGCGAGAAGTTGGAAGAAAGGAGTTTGATTTCTGTAGTAATATAGGTGGCCAGAAAAGATCGAACGCATCATCGCTGATGAGCCAAAATCATGAGGTCCGCGGCTTGGGCCGGATGGTTACCAACGATCCGAACCTTCTCTTCATCCGACCAATCCCGTCGGCGACGAAAATGGTCGGCCGGTAAGACCTCAATGGGGGAAATGACTGTAGCGAATGACATAAGGCATGGACTTAAAGCCAATCAGCAAATCGGGGCAGACGGCCTTCGGCGGAGGGATACGGTTCGCCGAACCATAGCCAGCGTTTTTCACCACATCAGCCCGGAACTCGCTGACCTGTATTTTCACGAAATAGGTTTTCGCTGGTCCCAGCGCGTCGTGACGGGTCAAGTGGTTCGCAAGAGCCGAAGCGGCAACGAAAGTACCAAGGCACTCTGGTCACGAATCCCGCCTGCATTACAGTTGCAGCAGGTATTTCGCGTTGCTGTAGGCGGCCAGATGCGCCGCAGCCATTACGGGGCATCGCCATCAAATCTGCCGTAGCTGTCTTTGGTTGATAAAAGCGGCGTGCCTGTGGGAACAGACCTTGTTCCCACCCTTACTTGTCGCAAAATACAAAAATCTGATTGCCGCTCTTCTCTCAACTCCGCCTCGCAAATGTCATTCTTGGACAGACACTAAGAGTTTGCAAGCCGCGTTTTCATTCTTGTTGCTACTGCGAACATCAAGAGCATCAAGAGCGGTAGGGCAGAAAGAAGACCCAAAGCATTTTCTAGACCAATTGACTCGCTGAGTTGTCCGAGGAGGATTGGAACAGTCAGAAGTGCGAGCCCAACGGCTTGCGTTGCGCCTGCCGAGATTGCCCTGGTGTGTTGTGGTGCATATTCGTTCGCTGTTGCCAAAATCAAAGGGAAGAAATTTCCAAGACACATCCCTGCAAGGGCTAACGCAACCATTGAAACACTGAATAGTGGTACGGCCCAAAGTGCAAGAACGCTCGCGCCTCCCAGAAAGATCATTGCGACGAGAGTTACGTTGACCTCAAAAAACGCAAGAAGACGGCTAACCAGAATACGTCCACAGACAGTTCCGCCGAAGAAGACAGCCATCAGAGTTACGCCCGTCTCCGGACTAGTATTTAGCTTTTCCTCGAGAAATTGAGCGCCCCAGAAGCCAATTCCCCATTCGGTTGCGATACCGAATAAAATCATTCCCACAAGCACTAGAACTGGCAAGGTGACCTTTCCTTGTGTAGTAGGTTTGGGGTGAACCAATGCCTTCGCTTGACCCTCATGCTGTAGATGCAATTTTCGACTGAAGAACATCAAAATTCCTAGCAATATCGCTGGAACAAACATTGTTTCGCGCCATCCAAATCCGAAGCTCGACACCGTTCCGATCACAAGTGGTCCCACAAAAACTCCTAGAGCGCCGAAAACGAATGCCTCCGTAACAGCTATACTCTGGTTTTCTCCATGATGGCTCGCGATTGCTTCTTGTATGGAAATCTGAACAGCTCCCACGCCCACACCTAGCGCGAACGCGAGAAATAGCATCATTGAGTAGGTGGGTGCAGAAAAAAGCGCCGCCGTCGTCACCAGTACCAGCGCACTCGGTACCAAAGCCTTAGTCGCTGACTTCTCTCTAAAGAGCCAAGCATTTAGATAAGGCGCGACGAATAATCCAGCCGCGTAGGAACTGAAGTGCCAGCCAATCTCGGCTTTTGACATGTTCATTTCATAACGGAGAAACGGCATAATAGAACCAAGGATGGACTGATTATAGCCCAAAATTGCCATCATGAAATAAAGGTAAACCGTGTAGAAATCCCTAGTGATTTTTCGCTTCTGCCGAAGCTTGTTTTTTGTCATCGCGGTCCCCATCAATCCACAAGCTTACACAGACCCTTTATCGCCGCGTGCTGAAGCAAAATAATTGTCTTCGCATCGATGATGCGCCCGTCGTCGATCATTGCCAGCGCCTCCCGAAAACGCAACTCCATTACCTTGATGTCCTCACCCTCATTGAGAACACCGCCTCCTTCGCTGGTCCTCATCGATTGAGTATATGGCGCGATGAAAAAATGCAGGCGTTCGGTAACAGATCCAGGGCTCATATAAATCTCGCCGATTTTCGTGACGTTTGAGAGAGTCACACCTGTCTCTTCTTCGGCCTCTTCGCGGATTGCTGAAATGGCATCACGTTCATCGAGAAGCCCTGCGCAGGTCTCGATTAGATCGTCGTTATGTCCTGTAACAAAAGCAGGCAATCGCCACTGACTCGTCAGGATCACTGTATTATGTTCCGAGTTGTAAAGCAGAATTGTCGCTCCGTGTCCGCGATCATAAGTCTCCCGTGTGAAGTCCTGAATACTGCCGTCTGATCGCGTAAATCGGACATCATACTTCGTCAGCTTGCCCCAGTCGTCCGCCAGGACTTTCGTATTCTGGATTTCGACGGTGCGTTTTTTTTGAATTGGCGTTTCTATATTCATTCCATTTTTCCATTTATGCTTTCATCATTGACTGAAATCGAAGAACATTGCGGTCTCGTTCCGAAGCGGCGCGAGCTGCATCGATCATAAAAAGATTATCGGCCGCTTCAGCGAGGACAGTTTTATTGTGCTTTAAGAAGAGGTCCATCGCACTTTGAGATTCAAGCCACCGTAAAACGTGACTGACTGCAACAGCTTGTTTCGAGTTAGATAGTTCACCATAGACTTCAGATTCGCACCCCACGACATCGCAAGGTTCCAATAGCTGCAAACTGTTCATCTGGGACAAACGTTTGGTAACCGCAATCTTTACGGTGACACCAACGGCAACTTGGCCGTCGCCTACTGCTTCGGCGGCACGCCAAGCTGAGCCAGGGAACTCGGCGACGTTGTTGCAAATCGAGCGGAGCAGGCTCCAAGTGGACTCTTGGTCGCCGTAAGCCTGCAAAATTGTGTTTAGTGCGAGAAACCCAGCACCAGAGATCGCTGGGTTTGGGAAATAAACCCGATTCTTTAGCGATGGATCTGCGAGATCTTCCCATGTGGAAACGTCTTTCCCGATCGACGAAAGCACTTTGGCGTCCAAGACAAAGGCGGTAGAAAATCCTGTAGGCCTGACGTAGCCGTCGCCTCTCCCAAGTCGGTTCGATACGATCGAAGCCAATCCCTTGGTTTTAGATGCCGTGTCCGACCAACCTAGTATTAGGTCAGCGACAGGGTGATCGCGTTCTTGGATGAGTCGATCCGTTAACACCGAAGTAGGCATACGCTCGACTAAAATCGCGATGCCGGGTAATACATTCGCCATTGCGTCGAGATAGTCGGTGAGCTCATAGGGCTCAAATGAGCTATAAGCCTTCAACGTTGCTGTTTCTCCCGTGCCTGTTCTAGTATTAATCGTAACTGAACTCATCGGGGGCTCTCCGGGACAGGTTGAGCGAGATCGGTCAGTTTCCGCCACAGTTCCGGGGCCCGAAAATCAGCGATAACGCACGACGCCCCTTTGTCACGAAGTTCGCGCTCTTCAAGCCCGCCTAACATACCAAATGTGTGCAGGCCCGCCGACGAAGCTGATTGAACCCCAGGCCCGGAATCCTCAAAAGCTACTGCGGTCGATGGGTCTACGTTCAAGAGCCTCATCCCTTCTTGATAGGGAAATGGATCCGGTTTCGATTTTAACAGTTCAGCGCCAATTAGGAGAAAGCGAATGCGATTAATTAGTCCCAAGCCGGAAAGCATCATTTCGGCATTGTCACGCGGAGCATTTGTAACGACACAGATACCTATCCTGTTAACATCAGCCCAATCAAAGACATCAAACAGACCGGCTTTGGCTTGCAGAGGCCCTGTCAGAAGACCCCGGAACAGTCTCTCCTTTTCTTCCCCCAATTTCCATTGCTTGGCGGCGCTTAGCTCAGGGAATAGTCCTTCCATAATTTGTTCGATCGGTGCGCCCATTATCTTAGTTCGATAATAGTGCTCCGTAACGGAGCGACCGTAGCCAGAAAGCAGGATTTGAAATGCTTCTAAATGTAGCGTGTCAGTGTCCAGCATCGTTCCATCAAGATCGAAAAGTAGGCCAGCGGTTATGGGCATCTTTGTCCTATCTAAATATTTTATCTTGAGCGAGAAAAGCTCAGATTATGCTTTCATTGTCCTCACCCAGAACTCTTTTTAAGAGAAAGTTCAGCTTCTTTTTACTTTCCGAGGGAATTTGTGAAGTATCTGTCATGATCGCGCCATCAAGTGCGTAGTGGCAATGGCTAACGCATTGTGATGTTCGTGCAGAAAGCCGCGGAACCAAGTCCGCAAGAAGCTTTTCCGCGTTCATCGCATTTTGGGCCATTCGCTTACTCACGAGATCGGCTGTCACGGCACCATGATCGGGATGCCAACAATCAAAGTCCGTGACCATGGCAATCATATTGTAGCACATCTCAGCCTCGCGGCAGAGCTTTGGTTCCGGCATTGCGGTCATACCAATCACTGTTGCGCCGAGGCTTCGGTGGAATTCGGATTCTGCCTTAGTAGAGAACTGTGGCCCCTCCATCACCACATACGTACCTCCAACGTGATGGGGTATTGACTGATCTCGTAGAGAGGAAACGATGACCTTGGAAGTATCGGAGCAGACCGGTTCAGCAAAGCTGACATGGGCAACGATTCCATCCCCAAAGAATGTCTTCTTCCGGAGGTACGTCCGATCGATGAACTGGTCAACCAGAACGAACGTTCCTGGAGGTGCGTGTTCGGCCAGACCGCCGACTGCCGATAATGAAACGACTTGCCGGACACCAAGTAGTTTCAATGCGGTGATGTTTGCCCGTGCATTTATTTCTGAAGGAAGCGTCGTGTGGCCTAAACCGTGGCGACGCATTACCACCACTGGGACGTCGTGGATGTTACCCGTGATCAATGGCGCGGACGGCTGCCCAAACGGGGTCTCCACAGCTACCTCGGCAACATCTTTCAAGATTGCCATCGATTGCATGCCACTGCCGCTAATTATCCCGATAGTATGGTGACCGCTCATCTTTGTTCCTCTCCATGACAGGCAAGACGGCTATCCGCCGCGTCAATTTATGGTCACTTCACTGGCAGTCGCCGGCCGAACTAATCGATGGTAGAGTTCCGATAGCGCGGCTGGTTGACCATCGAAACCGAAGAGCATGCCGCTGGAAATATACTGTGTGTACCGCGGCTCCCGGACTTTCAAAGCACGATCGACCTCGGGCAAGTATTCCGACCGCACAAATGGATAGATGTGATGGGCAAGATGATATGCGTCCGACATCGGGAAAATGAGATATCGATGGATGATTCCGAAAAGTCCCGGAAAATCAGTTGCGCGACCATGTTCGTAGTCATGTGCCCTTTTGTCGGCTGTTGGAATGTATGTAGTATGCCAGCGATGCTTCGAAAGTAGGGACCACCAAGCAAACAACGGATAGATTAAGAAAACCGGAATAATCCATCCGACCACGAGTGCCGACGGTCCACCAATAGACAAGTATAGACCGATCACGGAAACAGTAACTAGGACTCTCAGAAAAACAATGTAGGAAGAAGAGTTCTCAAACATAGCGTCCGATAGATTCCCTTTCACTGTCGCAAGAACACCTTTGGGGCTGATCGGATAGAACAGGGCCATCACAAAACCGAATGTCGTTATTCCCGGCACCATACCAGCCCGAATAACGCGCTTCAAATTCGGATCCTTACCCGGAATATCAGCGTTCGGATGGTGGTCTTTGACATGCGTCTGAAATCGCGAATCCATATCTCGTTTTACTGTCGGGAATTGGAAAAAGATGTTCCCCAACACCCATTGGAGCGATTTTGATGGGCACAACGCAGCATGCAAAGCGTTATGTCCGATCTCTTGCAAAGCCCGCATTCGACCGCTCGCCACGACCGCGAGAAGGGCACCAGAAAATAAATTGTAACTAGTCCAGCGGAAGAACAGGACCGCAGAAAATATTTCCAGCCAACAATACAAGAAAGGCAACGGAGACAGCCAATTATCGAGGGGCTTGTAATATCGCTCTGTGATGCCTGTATTTGATGCAAGCTTCAATAAAGGCAGTATTCGTTTACCGTCTCGATAGTAGAACCAAACGATTCCACGAAATAGAAAACTCAACGCAAGAGCGCAAAGCAATACGGGTTGCAAAAAATTTTCAGGCAACATTCGCAAACCTCCTCATGTCGGTTCCTGGAAAGTGGTGTTCAAAGAGCGCGACTAGGCTTGGAAACACCGCACCGTGATACTGAAGGAGTCGCTCACGGGACTGATGACCGTGCGAAACAGTAGCGACACGCCATCCGCAAATCCGTGCAACCTCGATATCGTGGTCAGTATCGCCCACCATGAGGGCGGCTTCTCCGGGATGGCCGAGAACCGTGTCGAGGCGCCGGGCAAGATCAAACTTCCCGTCAGCCTCCGTTCCATCAAGGCCGAAGCAGTGTGAGATGAACCCGTCTAGGTGATAATGCTCGAGGTTGGCATTGAGCGTATGTTGTTGGCTTGCTGAAAGCACGGAGGTAGGAATCGCAGAATTGGCCGCCCACAAAAAGCATGCTTCAGCGTCTTGATGCAGCTTGCAGGCGTTAAGGCCCCGATTAAAGATGCCCAAATATACCTCAATTAACCGCACAAAGGACATCTTATTAAAATCAATCCCAAGACCCTCATAAAATGTCTTTACAGGGAACCCGAACTGCTGGCGGTACATCGAAGCATCAATGTGCGGAAGCCACTGCTCATCCAAGACCGTGTTGACGCTCTTCACAGCTAAAGCAATGTCGTCCACTAAGGTCCCGTTCCAATCGAATATAATATGAGAAATTTTAGTGTCTCTGCTCACTGGGATCATCTTGCACGCAAGTTAAAAAGCCGGGCCAGAGATTCGGTCGCGACCGAAATCAGGACCCTAGGGTGAAAAACGGTGTGCTCACCAGCGACGAGATTATTAGATTTGAGAAGCGCAATCGTGATCGTGCGACTGTGTGCCGACGCAGCAATCAATGCGTCAAAATATATATTCAAAAGCTTGCCGGACCACTTGGGCCTTATTCCGAGCTCAGGCAACCTTTCATCGCCATCTTTTGCTTGTTGCCACGATCGCTCAGTCACCGCGAACAGACGTTCAAATAGCGTTTTCGCTTCAATTTTGTCCGCTAGATATGAGTCAATGCACGCCTCTAATGTTTCAATCTGCATCGCAGAAACGCTCATACCTTGACTGTATATCGGGTTGATAGAGCAGAGTGCGTCACCAACAACCAAGTAATTTCCGGGCCAGTTTGACATTTTCTCATAGTGGCGTCTCAAGCTTCCAGGCAGGCGAAAGCGCTTAAATTCACTAATTGGCTCCAGCTTACGAACAGCGTCATGAAGGTCTGGTACCGAGAGTGACTTGAGGTGTTCTAGGAAACTCTCTTCGTTAAGTTCCGGAAAAGCACCCAACCAGCCACCTGTTGTAACCATAAAGCGGTCGCCCTCGATTGGACTTATCACCGCCATTTTACGCTGGTCCGGCAATTTGGGTGTACAAAGTAAGACTGTCCAATTTCTTGCATCTGATGCACCGCGCTTGTAAATACGAGAAACATATCCAAGGCGCGAGATGACTTGTTCTTCTTTGACCACCCCATACCCGAGCTCTTTGACCCACGCCGGTGACCGGGTTCCGCGGCCGCTAGCGTCTATGACGAGGTCTGCCGAGAGCTCTTCTGTGACACCATCAGATCCGATAAGCGAAACCCCCGTTACTCGCTTGGATTCGTCGTCGTGAACGATTTCGCTAACGGTAGTGTTCTGGCGTATGCTAACATTAGGTAGCTCCGCAGCGCGCTTTCTTAGTGTATGCTCAATAAGCGTTCTGGAACAATAGTGGGCGGTGAATCCAGTCGGCCAACGGTGTTTCCACCGCCCCGCTAAGTGCCACATGACACCGTGCGAAAGGTCGACGATTTCTGCGCCGCCTTCCTCAATATTTGTAAGAAAACCAGGATAGAATGATTCCATGATCTCACGCCCACGCTGCAGAAGCAGATGCACGTGATGTTCTTGCGGGACAGTTGATCGAGGAGTAGGGCCTTCTGGAAGCCTGTCCCGATCCAGTATTACAACTTCCTCAAACCGGCTCGCCAGCGTCTTCGCGACAAGACTGCCGGCGATACTGGCACCGATCACAATTGCTCGCCGGAACTGCGAAGGATTGGAGGAGTTCATCACAATCCTTCCTTTACTGCCGGTCGGTAGGAATTGAGAATTTCAATGATCTCGTTTGCTGTTTCGAAATCAACCTCTGGGTGAACGGGGATCGTCGTTATCGACTGCAACATCTTCTCCGCGTTCGGGCACGAGACCGAACGATCATAAAAAACGGGATACTCATACAGTGGCTTGCAGTTGTAGTTCGCTATGTCTGACGGTACGCCATGATCTAGCTGGTGGCGAAGAAGCTGTCGGTTGTTGCCTGACACTTCGCGTACGATCAACTTCGTTCCACCAGGGGTTCCGCCTGTTGTTATTGGCAGTACCTCCAAATGCGGATTGTCTAAACCGTTAGTAATGTGCCGCATAATTGCTTGTCGGTGGACCACATCAGATTCCAGTCGAGGCAGCCGGGAAACTCCGAGAGCGGCCTGCAGCCCGCCAAGCGCGTAGTTTAGACCGGGATTTGCGGATTGCGGATTGTTTGGATGGCAAAACTTACGAGCCTTGGACGCGAGGTTAGGATCATCCGTTAATACAACGCCACCTTCTCCAGTAACTATGTTCTTGCTCGAGTGCGTCGAGAACGTTGCCGCGCCTGCGTATTTGCAGAGGAATTGGCCATGTAGTTTGGTTTGGTGCGCAAGTGCGACATCGACAAGAAATTGAAGTTTATGTTCTTTTGCAAACTTTTCGGTGGCGTCCGCGGCGATCGGGTAGCCCCACATCGGTATGTCGATTATTGCACGTGTCATCGAATCCAAGCGAAACGCCGCATGGTCCACACTCATCGAAAAGTCGTCCCGGCAAATATCGCAAAAGACGGGCTCCAGTCGCATAAATGTCAGCGCATAAGCGGTGCACAGCGGGCAGGTTGGCGTCAGCAGAACCTTATCGCCTGGTTCAAGGCCCATCGCACTCAATGCAACCACAAGTGCTCCAAAACCTGAGGAGACAGCGATCGCTTCACGAACACCAAAATGCTCCCGCAGTTGATCCTCATAGTAGCTCACTATTGAGGACTGACCTGATATGCTGGTTTCGATCGCTTTGCCAAGGAAGGCGGTTTCATTTGGTCCAACTGGGTCGAACCGATCAGTTAACGACAGTGAGTTCACCGTGTCCTCCCTACAAAGGTGCTGCTGACACCGCACCACCGTGCTGCTGTCGCGTGAGCATTCGGGCAATCGCGCGCAAACTGTCTCAACGTCGGTAACCTGTTGCTGAGCTCAAGATATGCAAATTGGCATTCACCACTCCAATTCGCTACGGCGGCTCGACATGCGACCACTGCTCCGCCGACTATCCCGTTGAGCGAGCTTGAAGGACACAGCACAGCAATACCCTTCGTACTTATGTTCTCTGACAGCGCACAGAGATCTTGTTGATGAATCGAAAGTTCCTTTGGCAAGGCTTTGAGCCGCTCCAGCCCGAAAGTTGCCTGAACTGGGCTGAGCTTTTGATTGATGCCAAGGTGAACACCATCCAAGTCAGAAAACCGCGTATAGCTTTTCGCTTTCGCCGCTAGCGTCACATCTCGAAAGAATATGGCGCCACCTTCGCCAAGAGATAAGTCGGACCGTCCCTCTGCCATGGAAAGAACCGCGACATCACAATCCGCTGCTAAGCGCGGTGTAGCCATCAAAGGTCCAAGAAAGTTGGTAATGTCGAGGACCAATGGTACCAAATTAGCGCTTGTAAGCGACCGAAGGCCCGCAAGACTCTCCGGGTACCCCCAAGGTAAGGAAACGATCACGGCCTTTACACTCGAAAGCAAACGCTCTGCGATCTCTTCCAGATTTGGAAGGAAGCTTGTCGGAGAGAAGTCGGTGTAAATAAGTTCGATGCCCGCATGGAGTAAGGCGAAGATATTCCGATAGCACAGCGCGGGCGAGACAATGACTCGATCGCCCGGCTGCAAACCTAACGCTCCGATCATTACGCTGATGGCACCACTCTCGGAAGATGTGGCCACGCACCGCTCAAAACCGGTAAGCGATGCAAGTACTCCTTCGAATACATCAATCTGCTCGCCTTCGATTTCCCCATAAAAGGCCGACATTTCAACAACGGCTTGCAATCCGATTTGGTCGAGAACCACAGTCATTCTGCCCCGTCCTTGCGCCCGAATATGTCGTGCACAGCGGTGGAAATGATCGACATGTCGTCGGTCGATAGTCCCTCGTGGCACGGGACCGTGAAAATGGTTTCGATAAGTTGTTCAGCGTTCGGACAGGGTTCAGCATATTCGACAAATGCTGGCTCTTTATAAAGCGGTTTGTAGCCGTAGCGTGTTGTGTCGGAGATAACGCCACGCGCTGCGAGTTGAGCGGCCTTGGAGCGGCATGATCCGCCGAGATAACGAAACACCATCGAGTATCCGTTGACCTCGGCAGATTGGAACCGATCGAACTCTTTAATATCGGATAAATCAGCGAGTTGCTCCCGCATCGCCGTTACACGTTCTCGCCTTTCTGCGATTTTTTGTGCGAGGCGGTTAAATTGGTTGATTCCGAGGGCAGCACATAGCGGCGAAAGTTTGAAGTTCGTACCAACAGCCTCTCCGAGCCGGTACTGTCTATCGCGGTTCGACGCTACCAGCCCGTGATGCTGCCATGACAACATTTTCTCGTACACAATTTCGTCTCGGACAAGGCAAAATCCGCCCTCTCCGGTACTTACTAGTTTTCGCTCATGCGTGGAAAAGGTTGCTACATCGCCAAATAAACCAAGATATTTGCCATCGGCTTTTGTACCGATCGCATGGGCGCAATCTTCGATAAGTGCAATGTTATGTTTTTTGCAGTATTGAGCGGTTTTCTCCATCGACAATGGATAGCCCCACATCGGAACCACAATCAGCGCTTTAATCGGATATCTTGAGCGTAGATCTGATAGGTGGTCGAGGTCTGCAGAGAACGACCCTGTTGCGACGTCACAAAAGACTGGTGTCGCGCCGATCGTAATAATTGGTAATATCGTCATGATTGGCGCAGTAGGCGGAAGCGCAACGTAGTCGCCTGGACCGACTTCAAGACTACGTAGGGCAAGCTCAATTGCGATTGTGCCATTTGCACAAGCCAGCGCTAAGTCTGTTCCAAACCATTTGGCAATTACTTTTTCATAGTCTTTTATAATCGGGGACTTCCCTGAGAAACTGACTGTGTTGAATGACCCTAGAACAGCGTCAAGGTCCGATTGAACAAAATTTATGTGCAGGTTCTGAAATGTTTTGTTCGGGGCTTGCTGGTGGTTCATTTTACGAGGCCAGTTCTTTTACGATGGTCGGATTACTTTGGCATTGGGCTTCAATTTCTTCCAGGCAGCGGAACGTTTCATGCAGCGTTGCAAAGGCGGTAGACGATCCTGATGCGCCCCTGTTCGCCCGGATGGTAGCGATAAAATCTTCGATCTCACCGCGGAAACCTGAACGATCAAAGCCTGAAGCAAGTGGGCTGGGCGTCCATGAGTCACGCCACTTCTTCTGCTCGCCGTTGACATAGGTTTTTCCGATTTCGGACACCGTGATGTCCCACATCGAACGAGCAGTCACATGGACCGTGTCGCGACAGATTGCATCGAAATCAAACACGAAGTGTGGGGAGGTATTACTAGTAATCAGGCTACCATGAGCGCCACTTGAGAAGCGCATCACCGTGGTAAAAATAATGCAATCGCCATGGTTGTCGTGAACAACGTCTAATTTATCCACTGGTCCACACAGGTAAATTAGCATGTCGAGGCCGTGAATGGTTTGTGCATGGAGAAATGACTTGAGCGGACTTGTGTAATCCCACAGGCACCCAGCTGGCTTGTTTGCTAACTGACGCAGCGATATCGTGTTAAAATGGCCGCCAGCAATCTCCGATAACCGTTTTGTCACTTCTGCAAAACGAAAATTCATGCCAACTGCTGTAACAATATTTTTTCGCGCAGCTTGTTCGATTAAGTCTTCGACCTGAGCCATAGTCGAGGCTAGCGGCTTCTCTATGAAGACCGGAATGGATCTTTCAATCGATTCCCTTGCAATTCGAAAGTGTTCGTTTGGGTAGCAAGCTGCGACAATGGCATCGGGCTTAGTAGTGTCCATCATCGCTCGATAATCGTCAAACACAATGTCATTTCGGATACCGCAAAGCGCAACTGCTTCTTGTCTCTTACGAGGATCAATGTCGCAAATGCCTGCAATTTCGACGCCGAAAAATGTCCTCCAGGTTGGGAGGAGGTATTCCCGCATATGAGCGCCAAATCCGATGAAACCGATTTTCATTACAGCTCCAATTTGTCCTTGAGGATGAGAACCGACTGCATCGCTGTGACGCTCGGCAAGCTGGCAATGTCAATCCACGCAACAGACGTTGACTCTGCATTTCCAAGTGTTGGAAGTGAACGATCGGCCTCAAACATGAAACGTATATCAAAATGAAGGTGCTCTTCTTCGCTGGCATTGGCTGGGATCGTGTGAATGTCGATGTCGAAGATTTCCCCGCTCGTTAGCTCTAGGTGACTGAGGCCGGTTTCTTCCTTGGCCTCTCGCCTTGCTACGCGAAGGACATCGTTGTCGCCATCACAATGCCCGCCTGGCGGCAGCCAGAAATCGAGCTTCCGGTGGTGCATCATCAGTGCATGGGTTCGGCTACCGTCAACTATGAACGCTGTCGATGTAATGTGCCCGTACTTCGTTGACCGACCGAACGCAATTGCGCCAATATTGATAATATCTCGCACGCGCCGAGTATTTTCGATATCCCTAGAAGATTGCACTCTATAAGAGTAAATTGACCCGCAGCCGAACTCAATGCGCTCTCCTATGCATAGAGTGTTCATATGTGTTCGTCCCGCCTAATGAAAGCTAAAAAATAATATATAACATACAAATCAATATCTTAAGCGAATGTCGAACACAATTTGGAAAGCACTTATGGCGAGAAAAATTCGGTTGCATTCGATTTATTGTTCCCCTATAGCCTGTACGGTAGGTTAATTGTGTAGAGCTGTCAATTACAAAAACGCAATCAATACCTGCAATTGGTGAGTGAGATAGCAACCATAAAATGATTAACATATAATATCTCTAATATTAAGAGAGGAAAATTTGAGCAATCCTCTTCTAAATGTCTAGTCTCTTGGAACTAAAATAATCATCATTTTGTTTTCTTCTGCAGCAACAGTAGGAGGTCGAGTGATCATGAGCAGGCGAGCGGACATTTTGACGCTGAGTGAGGGAGATAGGGATTTTCTTGAATCCCAGGTTCGTTGATACAAAGCACCTCGCTCGCTTTCAGATCGATGCTGGATAGTCTTGTTTCGTGCAGCGGGCCTTTCCAGCAAGGATGTTGCCGACCGGCTCGGTGTCCATGAGCACACGGTTGGCAAGTGGCGCCGCCGTTTTGCCAAGGATGGCATTGATGGATTGACTGATGAATACCGGGCGGGTCGGCCGCGGACCGTCTCCGATGTGCAGGTTGCAGAAGTCGTTGAACGGACACTGAACACCACTCCGAAGGATGCCACACATTGGTCCATCCGCTCTATGGCAGCAGATCGCGGGCTGTCGCACACCACCATCCGTCGGATCTGGAGTGCATTTGGTCTGCAGCCGCATCGCTCGGAGACATTCAAACTGTCCTCCGATCCGTTGTTTGTCGACAAGGTGCAGGACATCGTCGGGCTCTACATGTCACCACCGAACCGGGCGATCGTGCTGTGCGTCGACGAAAAATCGCAAATCCAGGCGCTGGATCGCGAACAGCCAGTTCTGCCCATGGCGCCGGGCGTAGCAGAGCGGCGAACCCACACCTACGTGCGCAATGGCACGACGTCGCTGTTTGCTGCGCTCGACGTTGCCACTGGCGCTGTGATTGGCAGTGTTACAAACGTTACCGAGCCAGCGAATTCCTCGACTTCCTGAAGCGGATTGATGCCAAGATACCCAAGGGACCGGATGTGCACCTGGTCATGGACAATGACGCGACCCACAAGACGCCGAGGATCAAAGCCTGGTTAGCACGCCGTCCGCATTGGCATATTCACTTCACACCAACTTCCGCGTCCTGGATCAATCAGGTCGAGCGATGGTTTGCTGAGCTGACATGCAAGCAGTTGCAACGCGGCGTTCATCGTTCCACCGCTGAGCTTGAGGCCGACATCGAAGCCTTTATCAACACACATAACGAGAACCCGAAGCCTTACAGATGGTAAAATCCGCGGACCAAATCCTTGCCTCCGTCAAACGATTTTGCCAAAAAACAAAGAGCCGAACTTCAGATTCAGGTGACTAGGTCGTGGTGACGATTTAAGGTTTGGGATTCCCAAAGGTGTGCAAATGAGATTCACACTGACTTTTTGGAGGTCGGTGATGGATTGCGATGCCCTTCGGGATGATCAATGGGAACGGATCAAGGGCTTTGTGCCAGGTGGCACCAAAGGCAAACGTAGTCCTCGCACGGATAATCGAACATTTCTGGATGCACTGTTGTGGATGGCCCGTTCGGGAGGACGCTGGCGCGACCTGCCAGAGCGACTTGGCGACTATCGCTCGGTCAAGCGGCGCTATTATCGCTGGATAGAGATGGGCGTTCTTGATGACATGCTCGCCGTTCTGGTGCGCGAAGCAGACCTCGAATGGCTGATGATCGACAGCACCATCGTGCGCGCCCATCAGCATGCAGCCGGAGCCCGCAAGGAAAAAGGGGGGCGGATGCCCAAGGCCTGGGTCGGTCGCGCGGCGGATTGAGCACGAAAATCCATGCAGCGACCGAAGCGCTCGGCCTGCCGATACGCCTGATCGGCACTCCCGGGTAGCGCAACGACATCGCCTTGGCCCACGACCTTGTCGAGGGTATCGAGGCCGATGCAATGTTAGCCGACAAAGGTTACGACGCGGATCATCTCGTCGAAAGGATCGCAGAAATAGGAATTGGTGTCGTCATTCCGCCAAAACGGAATCGCGAAATCCAACGTGCCTATGACACTGAACTCTACAAGGGGCTCCGTGGGCATTTCTACATTAATACACGCTAAGGGAATTTGAAGTTGTTTGGATTGAAGCGGTTAGTGCGGAGTGGCCTGAAGCGTTCGAGGGGGCGATCAATTTCGTTCCAGAGGTAGTCGCCGGTGAGCGCGATATGCGCCCAGGGTAAGGGTGCCACCTGGGAGAGCAGTTCGTCCGGAATGATAATGCCCTGGCTGCGTGTATAATCGACGGCGCGGCTGAGATAGACCGTGTTCCATAGGATGATCGCGTTGACGACGAGGTTGAGGCCGGACGCCCTGTAGGCCATGGTTTCGGCGACGCGGTTGCGGAGTTCGCCGAGCTGGTGTAGAAAGATAGCGCGTGCAAGAGCGTGACGGCTTTCGCCCTTATTGAGGATCGCATGCGATCTGCGGCGCAATTTCGTATCGAGCAGCCAATCGCAGATAAAGATCGAGCGCTCGATCCGGCCCATTTCGCGCAGGGCTTGGTTCAGCCGGTTTTGTCGCGGCGACGCTGCCAGCTTCTTGAGGATCACGGAGGGCGGCACCAGTCCTGCAGCAATCGAAGCCTTCAGCCGCAAGACCTCATCCCAGAGCTGCTCGACGACAGCCATGTTGACGGTTCCCGCGATCAGCGCATCAAGCGGTTCGTACGTCGGATGGCGATCGATGACGAAGAGCCTGCGATTGCCGAGATTGCGGATACGGGGAATGAGTCTGTAGCCGAAGGCATGGAACATCGAGAAAGTCGTTTCGGTGGCACCGGCTGTATCGGTCGCGTGCTCATGGATTTCGACGGAGCTTTCGTTGTGAAGGAGGCCGTCGAGCACGTAAGGGGTGGATTGAAAGTACGTATAAAAAGTTCACATGGGCATGTCGAAGGGCAATTGTTTCGGCACGAGAGGCGGAGGCCGGTCGTCCATATCGAGTTCGTACTTTTCAAATCGGCGAATGTGCCGACGGGTGTAGGGACTGAGGGCCGCAGCAAGCTTCGGCGTGACGTTCAGGCCGTCATCGGCCATGGAAGCAAGAGTCTCGGTCAAATCGGCGACATTTGAAAGCATGATAGCGTTCGCGACCAGGCTGGCATATTTGACCTGCTTTTCCTGCTCGACCGGATCCCCGCTCTTGATGATTGGACCGCCGAATGTGATCCAATCGAGGAAATCGTTGAAGGATTCGATTTTGGTGGTTTCGGCGCGGATGGTGCGCCGGATCTCGGGATTGGCGATATAACGCAGCAGGAACAGCGTACGCTCGACCCGACCGAGTTCACGAAAGGCCTGGTACAGGCGACTTTTCCGGTTGTGCGACCCGAGTTTGCGCAGCAACATGGAGGGTAAGACCATGCCAGCCTGAATGGAGAGGACCACCTGCATCATGTCCTGCCAATGCGTCGAGATCAAGCTCCAGTCGATTTCGCGGGTGAAGAGCTTGTCAATATGCTGGTAGCGCACCGATTTGTCAGGACGATAGAAGGTGGCATCACCCCAGTTGCGCATACGCGGCATCAGCATGATGCCGAGAAAGCGGGAAAGACCAAAGACAGGCTCGCTTTGACCCTGGGTGTCGGCATGGAGGATGTCCGGCTGGATTCGTGGATCGGTTCTTCATGAGGCCGTCCAAGATATGGACCGCCTCCCAGACGCCGCAGGGGATGAAGGTGGTGAACAGCGCGATATAGTTGTCGGCGATGTGGTGATAGGCGATGCCACCATAGGCACCATAACGGATATGCTGGGCACCCAGGAGGTTGTTTTCGCGAAGCGGGATATGCGTGCCATCAGCGATGGCCGCTCGGCCGGCGCCCCAGATTTTCGGCAAGGGGAAGCGATTATAGGCGTCGATCAGGTCCGTCATCGCGGCTTCGAGCTTGGACGTGTTGATATGCTGGGCATTGAGTCTGCGCAACGTATCGGCGCTGGCAATAGCTGGAGCATGGCGGGCGGCCTGAACCGGGCCGAGATTACAGCCATAGACAAAAGTCGTGAAGACATAGCGCTGCTCGGCTCCTGTGAGCTTCGGATCAGCTCCGGATGGAGGCCCGAAGTGGCGCGTGAAGTTGGTCCAGAAAGTCCCGTCCTTGAGAATATCGAGCAGGTGGCGTTCACGCATGCGAGTATGGACTTCCGTCTCGAAGACCTGCAATCCCTCGGGCAGCGATGCGGCCTTGAGCTGTTTGAGGTGCGGCACGCCATCAGCGTCAATGGTCAGTTCCGCGTTGGTGGGGAAGTTTGCATCGACCGCCGCTGCTGTGGCCGTCAGTTCTCGACGCAATTGGTCGACAAGGTGTTCACCGCTCCTGGGAAGGCCAAGCGCATCGCAATATTCTGTCAGCCGCGCTTCGCAATCCGGCCAAGGCAGGAGCTGAGTCCGGTAATCATCGAAGGTTTCGGTGCCGACAACGAACAGATCCGTTGCTTGCAGCGCGTCCGCCAGATGGATGAAGACGCAGACTTCGAGCGCGCGACGATCGACCACTGTACTGCCACCACGGCGCTTCCACACGAAGCTTTGCCATCGCTGCGAGGCAAAACTCAGGTCAAGAGGTCCGGCCAATTCGTCACGGCGGGCGTGACGATGTTCAATCACGATCGACAATGCGTCAAGCAGGCTGCGATCCTGTGTCGCCGAGCGAATCTCCATCAAGTCCAGCAGCTGGAACAAGAGGCTGCGGGTTTTGGCGTGGATTGGCCACAGCAGCGGCAGATCGTTGCTGCGATGCCAGGCGCTGACCGTTTCACATTGCTGCGACAACGCCTCGACGCCGCCCTGCTCGGCAAAGAAGGCGCGGATGCGACGTCCAGTATCGGTGTCGCTCTCGCCTTCCTTAGCCGTTTCCAGCACCTGTCCCAGAACAGCGATCAGTTTCTCCTCGACGTCACCGTGCTGCTCCTGGAACGCTTTGAGCTTTTCCTTGGCGGCGGACTGCGTCTTTCGGACACGACGCAACAACATCTCGATGAGTTCGTCACGGCATTGCGCGCGGACCTGCCGCAGAAGGCTCAGGACCAGGAGGTAGCGCCGTCCTGGCCGGGCAATGGCAAGAAGTTCGCTCACCTCCAAAGCCCGGGCTTCGGCGGCTAACTGCCGGAGCTTGGTGTGGGTGATGTTTGCCAGCAGCGGATCAGGATCAACCAGATTGGTCAGCCAGTGGAGGCGCTCGGTCCACAGCCTGATTGTCTCTGGGCGCGCTGGTCCAGGCGTCTGCTTCAACCGGTTAAAAGGAGTTGTCGCCACTCCGGGCGTGACCGTCAGTAATCCATCCAGAGCCGCGACAATATCCGCTGTCAGTCGAGCCGTAACCAAGTCGTACATTCGCGTGTGGACCCGGGTTCGCAAATGGTTGACCAGCCGGTCCAGGGTGCTGAAGGCCGGCAAGTCAATCGATGCCTTGCCCAGAACTTCAATGGCTCGATTGATCAGGTCCGCCGGATCACTCATAGTTTCGGCGGCCGCAAGCACGGTGGTCGAAACCAACTGCTCGGCGGTATCAGAATAAGGCGACACGCCGAGATAAACGCGTACCGCTGTTCGATAGCGATGGAGCGTCGTCTTTTGGCGGGTCTCGTCGAGCAGCGGAGATATGGTGACCAGATCAAGTTGTGCCGCCAGAAAGGCGAGCGTGCTGACATGGACGTCGCTTGCCGAGGGAAAGTAGCCGAGATCCTGCCGTACCTTCAGCAAAGTTGCCAGTGTCAGGCGACCGGTATCGTTAGGTGTCTTGTCACGAATGAAGAAAAGATCGGCTTCGTTTAGGAGGTAGCGGACGTTCAGCTCCTCAGCCGTCAGAGGGTCGCCCGGACACGGGTAGGCGGTGCGGTCAATCGAGGTCATAATCTGTCCAGAAAAGGGTCCGCCGAAGGGGCGACGGAAAGTGTATGAATTGAAGGCGTTAGGACATAGCGATTCGCCGTCCGGAAAGGAAGACATTCTGGGACAAGTCCACCGTCACATTCGGTCCAAAAACCGCACGGCACTTTACTTGCGCGTTTCCACGCCGGACCAAAAGCCAGATCTGCAATATGACGGTCTGCACGCTTATGCCGAGCGTGCCGAACTGGAGATCGTCGGAGATTATTGCGACATTGCGGTGTCAGGCCGACGCGAGGGACGCCCCCGGCTCAACGCCCTGATGGCCAGTGTTCGCAACCGCCAGGTTGATTGTGTCCTGGTCTGGAAATTCGACCGTTTCGCCCGCTCCACACGTCACCTCTTGATCGCCCTCGAGGAATTCGATCACCTCGGCGTGCGCTTTATCAGCGTTCAGGATCAAATCGACACCGCAAGCCCCATGGGCCGCGCTATGTTCACCATCATCGCAGCCATGGCAGAATTGGAGTCCTCTTTGATTAGCGAGCGCGTTACCGCTGGAATGCAAGCGGCACGATCCCGCGGCAAGCATCTCGGAAGGCCACGTCTCCCCATGCCGCTGGTTGACGAGATCGAGGTGCTTGCTGCATCAACCGACCTCAGTATCCGAAAGATACAAGAGAAAATCGACGGGAAAGCCAGTCGCGGACGCGTCGGTGAGATCGTCAAACGCGTCCGAGCGCCAAAAACATTTGTTGGGTGAACTTTTTACACGTACTTTCAATCTGCCCCATGGTGGGCAACGGCTGTTCGTCTTCCCCGGTTTTGACTTTGTCCTCGCCATCACCACCGGTAATTACAATTCCCCCGGATCAGTGGATGGCACCTGCCGCGCTGTTGTTCGACGTGTTCCTGCCCAGCCTCACTAAAGCGTGTCGCATCTATTCTGCCTCATATCCTGCAGCCTTAAAGAAGTTTCTGCATTCAGTGATGGAGAAGAGATCGACGATTTTGCCCAGCGCATCAGAGATGGCATCGAAGCTGCGGGCTGCGTATTTCCGCAACAGGGCTTTGAGTTTGGAAAAGGCCATCTCGATCGGATTGAGATCGGGTGAATAGGCGGGGAGAAACAGCAGCCATGCGCCTTTGGTTCGGACCAACTGTTCCACGCGCTCGCTCTTGTGGAAACCGACATTGTCGAGGATGACGACATCGCCTTTCGACAGGGTCGGCACGAGCTGCGTTTCTATCCAGGTCTCGAAGCTCCGTTGGTTCATCGGTGCGTTGACGATCCATGGAGCAACCAGACCATGACATCTGAGCCCTGCGATGAAGGTTTGCGTCTTCCAGTGGCCAAATGGCGCGTAGGCATGGTAGCGCTGGCCTTTCGCAGACCAGCCGGTGCGTTTGGTCAGTTTGGTGTTGGTCGATGTTTCATCGATAAAGATCAGATGTGACAATGCCTTGCGCAAGAAAGGCATGCGGCGGTCGATCCAGAGATCACGTGCTTTGGCGATTTCGGGCCGTAGCCGCTCGCGGGTCATGAGGCTTTTTTTTATTGCTCAGTCCAAGCTGATGGAGAAACCGGCCGACCGTGGCGCGGTGAACCATCACTCCTCTTTCGGCCCGTTCGACACAGAGTTCATCGAGCGTGAGATCGCCGTTCTGTGCCAGGCGCTCTGCAATCCATGCGCTGTACGCGGTTAGCTTGCTGCCGGGCGGATGGCCCTGTTTGGAAGGCGTCAGCGAGCCGGACGATCGCTCCAGAATGATCATGTTGTTGACGAAACGCGGCGATACCCGGAAATGCCGAGACGCTTCGCGATGACTGTTGCCATCCTTCACAAACGCCACCACACGCACACGCAATTCAATCGGATGCGGCTTGCCCATGACACTTCTCATCCACCAAAGAAGTGAATCATAATTCAAGCCTCAAAGAAATCCTCGAATCCGAAAAGACGCGACACGCTTTAAGACGTGAAGCGGGCGTCTTTCCGTTTCTCTGACGGCTAAACACCATTAACATTTGGGATTGGGAAATCGCCTTGCGGCTTCAGGCTGAATGCCGTCGGTCGCTTCCAGTTCTTTGTTCGTTCTTAAATGTCGGACAGATCGATCACTTTCGTGTCGTGACGCCAATATGAACGTGGTTGGGGCTGGATCGCGCGGCATTTAGTTACGGGGGAGGAAATCTCCCCAGGCTTCCGCTGGCGTACCCGAGACAGGGGTCGGTTCCGGCTGGGGGCGAAAAGACACTCTAAGCGTTTCCGCTAACCAGCGTCGGTAGGTCTGAGCAAGAGATCGTTTGTTTTGCGTGGACAAGCCGCTCCGTTTGCAAGCCTTTATACAAAAGCCGTTCTGGGACCAGTCGCCGAGACAGCATCGCTTCTCGCGCGCGCCGCGTTGATGTAGTCGCCTACCTTTTTGGCCTCGAGGTCGTGTTCACTGTCGATGCGGATATGTCGACGGAGTTTTCCTTTGCCCGCCAGAACGCCATGCGGGTCGTGCAGCGCGCTGCCGTCGCCGAACTCCAGCGTCACGTGGCTGGTGTAGGCAAAGACGCCACAAAAACCCGTGCTCGATGCAAAGAGGATGCCGCCATATTTGACCTCTTCGGTAATTGCCGGGCCAGAAGTCAGCGCCATTGCGCGCAGGCGTGTGACAATGGGAAAAAGCGCGCCGCGATGCAGGCGCAGGTCTTCAAGCAGGTTCTCGACCCTGTTCATGCATCAGTTCCGCCGAGAAGGGCGGTGCGAAACTCCGGCGCTGGTTCCCGGTCGGAATAGATGTAGAGCATGACCCTGTTCGGATCGCGCAGCGCAAAGCCGCAGTCGCCCCAAGGGTGATCCTCGGGCGGGGTGTCGGGGGTGAGGCCAGCGGCCAGAAATTCGTTGCAGGTTTCATCCACATCGGCGACGCGGAAATTATAGGTCAGGCCCGTGGGGTTGCAGGCTGGCTGCTCGGGCTGTGGTTCCACGAATTGCAGCGACAGTCCAGGGCCGAATTCGAGGCTGATA
Organism: Rhizobium sp. CFBP 8762; assembly: GCF_014841565.1. Lineage (GTDB taxonomy): Bacteria > Pseudomonadota > Alphaproteobacteria > Rhizobiales > Rhizobiaceae > CFBP-8762. Next base: position 208,473 of record NZ_JACYUD010000004.1, on the reverse strand, counting down.
AACCAGCCGCAATCGAACACGAGGCGGGCGCCGAAATGTTTGATGTAGAACGCGCGTGAGGCGGCGACATGCGGTGTGGTATTGGCGGGAGAGGCTGTTGTTGGTTGCATTATGGCCCCTCAGGCGATTGCTGTCATGTCGGAGCAAAGCTCGACCATGCCGCCGTTCAGGTCGCGGACATAGCCGACGATCTGGCCCCACGGTTTGGCCGTTGGCGGCGACAGCGGGCTGGCCCCGGCCGCGACCGCTCTGTCCCATGATGATTGCGGATCGTCGCAGATCAGCGCGATTTCCACCGCCTGGGCCAGATCACCGGCACGCAGGGGCCGAATGGCCAGCCCGTTCATCTCGGCCATCTCTTCGCCCGCGAAGGCCAGGGTGGTGGCACCGGTTTCCATTTCGGCATAGAGATTACTTTCATGCAGAAACCGAGCCGTCAGGCCGAAGGCCGCCTCGTAAAAGGCGATAGTTGCCCGAACATCCGGGACATAGAGAATGGTGTAGCCGAATCTGACTGTCATAGGGATGTCCTTGTTCATTTCGCCCGACCATGCCAGCAGCGGCGCTGCCGGTCTTGTAAAAATCGGACATCAGTCTCCAAGCGTTACCAGTGTCACATCCGCCAGCCGGGCAGGCGAAAGTGCACCGAAATCGCGTAAAGCGTGGGTCATATGGGCCTGATCAGCATATCCCGCCTCAGACGCCGCTTCGGATGGGCGCATGTGATGGTCGCGAAGCAGGCGCAGCGCGCGGTGAAACTGCAATATCCGGGCATAGGATTTGGGCGGCAGGCCCGTCGCATCCCGCACGATCCGCTGAACCGTGCGGGTGCTGATGTCCTGCATGCGCGCGATATCCTGAACCGGAAGTCGGCCACCGGAAGCATGGAGCGCGCTTAGTATGCTCAGGGTCTGTATGGGCGGAAGGGCGTGCCCAAGCGCAATGTGGTGGTGCACGAAAGCAACCAGCCGGCCCGGCAGATCGTCCGGTGAAGTTGCCTCTGCACATAGATCGGCAAGCGGTGGGCAGGCCCCGATCGCGGCTTCACCTACAAGGTTCCCGTCCCGCAAAACCACGGGGCTCAGCCCCAGAATGGCATGAAAGAAGCCCGGACGCAGGCGGATACCAGCAAAGCCCATGCCCGGTTCCACCACAACATCATAATGCCGGGTCGTCGGGCCTGTCACCACAACGGTGATGCTATTGATCGGACTTACCTTGGCGCAGAACCGTAAAATGATATCACAACGCCCGTCCGGCAGAACCCGATGGGCGCTGGCCTTGTCAGCTACGGACACCCAGACTGCTTCGATCCCACGACCAGGATCGGCTCCACCCGAAAGCTCGGTATAGCGTGAGGGGTGCGGGCTGTATGGTGTCTGGGGTTGCGTCAAGGCTCGGTTCCGGATGGCGTCGAAATGAGAATCCTGTCATTTGATTTGTGTCGATGAATGATGTCAGCGACCGTATTTTTGCTGATGCCGAGATCGCGTGCAATCCAGCGATAGCTGCGGCCTTGAGCAGTCAGCGCCATGACCTTCGGCGCTAGTCTATCAGATTTGGGGCGCTCTCCGGTCTGGCGGCCGAGCCTCTTGCCCCGCGCCTTCGCAGCGGCCAGACCGGACTTGACCCGCTCACTGATGAGATCACGCTCGAACTCAGCAATGCCCGAGAGAAAGGTCGCCAGCATCCGGCCATGTGGAGACGACAGGTCGAAGGCCATGCCGTTCATGGCGATCACAGAGACCTTCCAGCTTTCCAGCTCGCGCAGCGTGTTGAGGAGGTCGATCGTCGAGCGCCCCCATCGCGAAAGTTCGGTCACGAGGATGACATCGATCTGTCGGGACTGGGCTAGGGCCATGATCTTGCGGCGTTCGGCTCGATCTAGCTTCGCGCCGGAACCCGTTTCTTTGAAGATTCCGGTGACGCCGTAACCGGCGCGCCCGGCAAATGCGGTCAGATCGCGTTCCTGCCGCTCGCACGACTGATCGGCAGTCGAAACCCGGCAGTAAAGAGCGGCGCGCTGTCCCAATTGAACCCTCGTGGATTTTGATGCCGGAAGGCCTTGATTTGTATGGGCTCATTGTTGTCCAAAACAGACTATACTTCAATAGGGACATTGCGGCATGCCAAGGCGACATATTCTCACTGAGCGACAGCGTTCAGCACTGTTCGATTTGCCAACCGATGAATTGTCACTGCTCCGTCATTACACACTGGGCGACGACGATCTTGGACATATCCAGGAACGCCGCAGGCCGGAGAACAGGCTGGGGTTCGCCCTGCAGCTTTGCGCGTTGCGATATCCAGGGCGCGCGCTGGCTCCCGGCGAGGTGATCCCGCATGAACTCCTGTCGTTCATCGGGGCTCAGCTCGGCGTCCCTGCCGATGCGCTTCTCACCTATGCCGCCCGGCGGCAGACCCGCCAGGAGCATATGGAGGCTTTGCGTGAGATCTACGGCTACAAGGCCTTCGCGGGTCGTGGTGCCCGTGATCTACGGGACTGGCTTTTCGATCAGGCGGAAGAGGCCCGTTCGAACGAGGATCTCGCTCAGCGTCTGGTCGCACGTTGTCGTGAAACTCAGACGATCTTGCCAGCGGTATCGACAATCGAGCGACTATGTGCGGACGCGCTGGTCGCCGCCGAACGGCGGATCGAGACGCGGATCGCGAAAAAGCTCGATAATAACGCCCGCGAACGGCTTGATGGGTTGCTGACCGAACTGCTCGAGGCCAATGTCAGCCGGTTCATCTGGCTTCGCCAGTTCGAGGTTGGCAACAACTCCGCAGCGGCGAACCGACTGCTCGATCGGCTGGAGTTCCTGCGTGGCCTGGATATTGATCATCAGATCCTCACCAGCAGTCCACCGCACCGTGTCGCACGCCTGCGTCGGCAGGGGGAGCGCTACTTCACCGATGGTCTGCGCGACATCAGCTCCGATCGCCGTTGGGCGATCCTTGCCGTCTGCGCCGTGGAATGGGAGGCGGCGATCGCCGATACGGTGGTCGAGACCCATGACCGGATCGTCGGAAAGACCTGGCGCGAGGCGAAACGGCTGCATGAAGAACGGATTGCCGATTCCAAGGCAACTGTCACCGATACGCTACGCGCCTTCACCGCACTGGGAGCTTCCCTACTCGAAGCCCGCAATGATGGTGTGCCGCTGGAAATGGCGGTCGCCAAATCGGCGGAATGGGACCGGCTCGAACAATTGGTCGCGACCGGCGCCCAGCTCAGCAATAGGCTGGCGGACGACCCATTGGCTCATGTCGGACAAGGATATCATCGCTTCCGCCGATACGCCCCCCGCATGTTGCGATGCCTGAAACTCAAGGCAGCATCGGTAGCCCAGCCCCTGATTGCGGCGGCAAAAGCCATCGGCGAAATGCAAGCATCACCATCGGCAACCGACAGCTTTTTGCGGCCGAATTCGAAATGGCACCGCCATCTGCGAGCGCAAGACCAGGGCGATAACCGCCTCCGGGAGGTGGCGGTCCTGTTTCACCTGCGCGATGCTTTCCGATCCGGTGATATCTGGCTCGACCATTCGCGCCGCTATGGCGATCTCAAGCAGGTCCTGGTGCCAATGACCACAGCTCAGACGAACTCCAGACTGGCTGTTCCCCTTGATCCGCAGCTTTGGCTGACAGATCGCAGGGCTCGGCTCGCCGATGGTCTGAAGCGGCTGGCTCGCGCAGCGCGCGACGGAACCATCCCTCACGGCAGCATCAAGGATGGAACGTTGCGGATCGACCGGCTGACGGCTGACGTTCCGGACAGTGCCGAGGAGCTGATCCTCGATCTTTATCGCCGGATGCCGCCCGTGCGGGTCACCGACATCTTGCTTGAAGTCGATGCTGCGCTCGGATTCTCCGAGGCTTTCACCCATCTGCGAACCGGGGTTCCGTGCGGCGACCAGATCGGTCTGCTCAACGTCCTGCTGGCGGAAGGGCTGAATCTGGGGCTACGTAAGATGGCGGAAGCCACGAACACGCATGATTACTGGCAGCTTTCGCGCTTGGCTCGCTGGCACGTCGAGAGCGAGGCGATGGACCAGGCGCTGGCGATGGTGGTCGCTGCCCAGCGAAAACTGCCGATGTCCCGCTTCTGGGGCATGGGCACGACCGCATCGAGCGATGGCCAGTTCTTCCCTTCAGCCCGGCAGGGAGAGGCTATGAACATGGTCAACGCCAAATATGGAAATGAACCCGGCCTCAAGGCTTACACTCACGTCAACGATCAGTTCGCACCGTTCGCGTCACAGACTATTCCCGCGACAGTCAGTGAGGCCCCTTACATTCTTGACGGTCTGCTGATGAACGAGGCAGGTCGGCAGGTCGGAGAGCAATATGCCGATACAGCCGGGTTCACCGATCACCTGTTCGGGACCAGTGCCATGCTCGGATACCGACTTGTCCTGCGTATCCGCGATTTGCCCTCGAAGCGCCTTTACGTGTTCAATCCCGTAGGCACGCCTAAAGATTTGCGCAAACTGGTCGGCGGCAAAATCCGCGAAGAATTGATCGTTGCGAACTGGCCCGACCTCTTCCGCTGCGCCGCTACCATGGCTTCCGGCAAGATCAAGCCGAGCCAGTTGCTCCGCAAGCTTGCCTCCTATCCACGCCAGAACGATCTGGCGGTTGCGCTGCGGGAGGTCGGCCGCGTGGAGCGGACACTCTTTATTATAGAGTGGATCCTCGACACCGACATGCAGCGGCGTACCCAGATCGGCCTCAACAAGGGCGAGGCCCACCACGCTCTCAAGAATGCGCTGCGCATCGGTCGCCAGGGTGAAATCCGTGATCGCACCACTGAGGGGCAGCATTACCGGATCGCAGGGCTGAACCTGCTCACCGCAATCATCATCTACTGGAACACCCTCCATCTCGGCCATGCAGTCGCAGAGCGCCGGAATGAAGGACTTGATGTGCCGCCCGAACTTCTGGCGCATATCTCTCCGCTGGGTTGGGCACACATATTACTGACCGGCGAATATCTCTGGCCCAAGGCCTCAACGGCTTAGAGTGTCATTCCGCCCCCAGCCGGAACCGACCCCAGACATCGCAAAAACTGTGGTGCTTGAAGCCAAACTATTCGCGGAAGCTAAAGCCGAAGAGGGTGCAAAGTAGCCCGTCAGACTGATCCGCTCCGAGTATTGGCTCCGCTACACGGATCGGTCTGACTAGCGTTGGAGCAAGGGAGTTTCAACCGATGGTGACGAATTATGCAATCTACCTTTCAATCGTTAGAGACGAAAACCCGTTATTTGTTGCGGCAGCTGGACGAGATCAAGGCCGAACAGAAAGCCGCCGCGCGTAAACCTCGGCCGGCGAAAGGCAAAGCGAAGCCTGACCAACTTGCCCTGCCCTCCCCGCCCTTGCAATTATCCTATTTTCCGGGTGAAGAGTGATCTATCAAATTCGTCGGTTGCAGAATCGCCCATAACATGTTGTGACTGGTCACTATGAAAAACAGCATATCCGCCGCAGAAGACGTTCGTAGACGTGCAGCCGCCCATAAGGCGCGTCAGAGGGCTGCCGGTCGGGTGGCTGTTAGTACTTTTCTTTCGGCCGAGACAGTTCAACAACTGGATCGCATTAAGGAAGAACGTGGAGCGTCATCGCGCGCACCGCTGATCGAGGAAGCCGTGAGGTTTTATATTGAAAACATGAGGGCATAAATAAAAACCCCGCCGTTGGTCGCGGCAGGGGTTTTTGGATGACAGCAATCTAAGTTGGGAAAAGACTACGGTCTCGATCTTCATTCCCAACATAGGTGAGATTTTAAGAACCTGCAAGATGTGAGTCTTCCGGGAACGCTATTTCTTTGCCTGCCGTCCTGCCTTCCCAATGGAGTCGGGGACAAACCATGTCGAATATCTATAGGGTGGCGCTTGCCAAAGCGCCGTCACGGCGAAGCCGTATGCCGATCCGGCGCAACTCACGCGAGGCCGGAAAGTGCGAAGGCACGTTTTGGCGACGGACAAACCGACAGGACATGCGCCGCATCGTTCTAGCAGCCCGCCGCTTCGAGGTAGCCAATAAGGAGCGCGGCAAGCGCAACGGCCCGCTGGGCGCGGTCGCCATCGAGGTGCTGGATCTTCTGGCCAATATGGTGGACTACCGCAGTGGCCGACTGGAGCCGTCTATCGAGACGATGATGGGAAAGCTACGCCGGTCACGCGATGCGATTGTTCGGGCGCTGAAGGCGCTGCGCACCCATGGCTTTGTCGATTGGCTGCGCCGGTTTATTCCCACGCACAACGACGGCGCTGGCCCCCAGCTTCAACAGACCAGTAATGCCTACCGCCTGATGCTGCCCGCCCGCGCAGAGGCTAGCCTCGGCCGCTACGGCAATGCCCCTCCCCCGTCAGACGATGCAGAGGTCGCTGTCGCTACCCGTGAGGCCATGTTTGACGAATACCGCAAGACATTGGAGGCCAATCAGCTGGCGCTCTTTGAAGTCGGCGATAATCCGATAGGTCGGGCCTTGGCGAGGCTCGGTGGTTTCATCAAACAGCGCGAGTCCGCCAAGCGGACAGAAACCAAATCTAGATTTAATATAATAGAGGAAGAAAAGCGGACGCCGCTGTTCGGGCCGCTTACGCGACCCTGCGGCGGTTCCGACCCGCGCTAAAGCGGGTCGGTGTTGCAGGAATTATCACAAAAACAGCCCCAACAGAACATGAGGGAAACTCGTATGGGCTTTCGAAGGAAAGCCTGCGGCTAGAGCAGCGCCAAATTACTCATTTATGTATATGAGGCTTTGAGTTGTTACTCTTTTAACCATTTACTCATGCGTTTAATGTACTAAACTCACTTGAGTAAAAGCACATTACATCAAATACACAAGGATTGACCATGCACGTAATCGCCGTTTTGAACCAAAAGGGTGGCGCGGGGAAAACCACGATAGCGACCCACCTCGCAAGAGCGTTACAGATCGGCGGCGCAGACGTGCTGCTGATTGATTCCGATCCGCAGGGTAGCGCCCGCGATTGGGCTGCCGTGCGCGAGGAGCAGCCCGTTACCGTGGTGGGCATCGACCGGCCGACAATTGAGCGGGACTTGAAAAACATCGCCCGGAAAGATTTTGTTGTGATCGACGGAGCGCCGCAGGCAGCTGACCTTGCTGTTTCAGCGATTAAGGCTGCGAACTTTATTCTTATCCCCGTGCAGCCATCCCCGTATGACATATGGGCGACTGCGGATCTGGTTGATCTCGTTAAGCAGCGCATCGAGGTCACGGACGGGAAGCTGCGCGCCGCCTTCGTCGTGTCACGCGCGATTAAAGGGACCAAGATCGGAAGCGAAATTACCGATGCACTTCATGGATATGGCCTTCCTGTCCTGAATAGCAGGATTACCCAGCGCGTTGGTTACCCCGGCTCTGCTGCCGTTGGTTCGACAATCCTCGATCTCGAACCAACCAGTGATGCTGCACGTGAGATTACCAATCTCGCAAACGAAATTAAAGAAATACTCAATTGAGTAGATAAGGGGAAGTTCAAATGAGTGAAGATAAGAAAGGCATGTTGAGCGCTGGTCGCCCAAGCAATGTTCGTAAGTCGGCAACATTGGCCAGCTTGTCGGACAAAGGCCCAACGGTACGCGTTAATTTCGATCTTGAACGTGACGAACATAAGCGACTTAAAATGATGGCTGTAGAGCAAGGCCGCACTGTAGCAGAAATCTTGCGCGAGTTGGTTTCTCAATCACTCAAATGATGAAATGTGTGATTACTTAACAGAGTGAATGATGTGTTGTTCATACGCTCATTCACTCACTTAAGTTATATGTTATGCCTTATGTTGATTTTGACCTGCGACATCCAGACGCTCTACCAATCCGATACGCTCATTTGACGATCTGAGTTTTCTCTCAAATCATCATATACTCAAATGAAATAATGAGTGAATGAGTGCCTGAAACGGATGAGGATAGGTATTGACGGTCGGTCACGCAGGACGCGACCAAAGGGTCGCGATGCGTCGAAGGACAAGTAGGGCAGGGTTGCCTGTCCGAAACCGAGCACTTTGAACAGGTCTGATTTTGTCTGTTCAGAAGATAGGTTGTTTCGGTTAGGACAGGTAACCACCTGAGGGCACCCGTTTCGGACAGCTTTGGCCATGCCTCGCACCTTTGCTTATGTCCGTATCTCAACTGTTGGCCAGACGACCGTGATATAACACAAGCCACAGACTGTCATGCGTCCGTGGAGACCCTGTAGGACTTGCGAGCGCGGCGAACCTTGAATCGTGTTCATATGCAAGACTGTTTTACGTACCTGCATCATGAAACGGCTGACAGACTAATCTGCCTTGTGTTAAGTTGTACACAATTCAACACAGGGGGTCCTGCTGTGACAGCTAGCCCTACGATGACAATTCGGATTAGTCCCGATGTCAAACAAAAGCTTGATCGGATCGCGACCGACACCCGGCGTAGCAAGTCGTTTCTAGCCGGTGAGGCCGTTGCAGCCTACGTCGAGCGTGAGCTTGAGATCATTGATGGCATCAAGCGCGGTATAGCGGACGGGGCAGATGGTCGGGTCGTGTCGCATGACGAGGCAATGGCCGAACTCTATGGCGTGATCGACGCAGTTGAAGCAAAGCAAGCGAGTAAGGCGTGAGGCGTCCTGTTACCTGGGCGCGCGCAGCGCTGGACGATATGCGTGAGCAAATCGGGTTTATTGCGCAGAACAATCCAGAAGCAGCACGATCGATAGTAGATCGACTCCGCAGCACAGGCGAGATGGCGACAGGCCGATCAGGTCGTGTAACAGGCACCTATGAGAAATCTATAACGCGCCTGCCCTATATTATTTCATACGAATAGAGCTGGCTCGGTTTGTCTGAACAGTTTCGGGCGTTTTGTTAAGTGGATTTCCGCCTCGATTATGCCGCCACCATCATTGGTGCCAGCGCGTTGAAGTAGGCCTGATCCGGCGTCTGCCGGTCAAGGGATGAATGTGGGCGTCGGCCGTTGTAGAAGGTCAGATATCGGCCGATGCCAGCGCGGGCCTCGGACACGGTCTTGTAGGCGTGAAGGTAAACCTCCTCGTATTTGACCGAGCGCCAGAGCCGTTCGACGAAGACATTGTCCCGCCACGCACCTTTGCCATCCATCGAGATGGCGATTTCGGCTTTCTTCAGCACCGCCGTGAATTCGACGGAGGTGAACTGCGATCCCTGGGCCGTATTGAAGATTTCCGGCTTGCCATAGCGGGCAAGTGCTTCCTCCACCGCTTCGATGCAGAAGGCTGCTGCCATCGTGATCGACAGCCGCCACGACAGAACCCTCCGGCTGAACCAGTCCACGACGGCGCAGAGATAGACAAAACCGCGAGCCATCGGAACGTAGGTTATGTCCATTGCCCAGACCTGGTTGTGCCGGGCGACCGCCAGCTTACGCAGGAGGTATGGATAGACCTTGTGCCCAGGCGCTGGTTTAAAGGTATTCGGGCGACGGTAGATTGCCTCGATGCCCATCTTCTTCATCAGCGTGGCGACGTGCAGCCGGCCAGTTTCCAGTCCTTCTCCTCTCAAAAGCCCTCCCAACATCCGACTTCAGGCGAACGGGTAGTCGAGATGCAGCAGTTCGTCGATCCGCCGCATCAAAGCCAGATCGCGGCCTGAGACTGGACGTGAAGAATAGTAAATGCTGCCACGGCTGAAGCCGAGAACCTTCGCCTGGCGCACGACGGATAGCTTATGCTCGCGGTCGATCATTTCTTTCCGTCCGGCAATCCCGCCTTGCCGAGCGCACCGGACAAAAAATCGTTCTCCAGTGTCGGTTCGCCGATTTTGGCATGCAGCGTTTTGACATCGACGGTTGGACCCGCCGGTTCCGTCTTCGCTTCATCGCCAAAAATGCCTGTCGCCCCCTCAAGGAGCTGGTCTTTCCACTGTTTGATCTGGTTGGCATGCACGTCGAACTGCTGGGATAATTCCACCAGCGTCTGCTCGCCTCTGATCGCGGCAAGCGCCACCTTTGCCTTGAAGGCCGGGCTGTGGTTCCGGCGCGGTCGTCTCGTCATGGTATCTCCTGTTCCCGGCATCTAAGCCGAAGTCAGGCAGAAATTCCACTTATCCTAGCTGTGCAGATTTCCCGAGCCACCTCTAATTGCGCTCGATCCTCGATCAAGAAAGTATCGTTATCTTACGCGTGATCCACACAGCGCGTGACTGGCCCGCGCAGGATTGGCCATAGTACCTTAACAACTGGACCTGTAACGGTTTATGCTTTTTACACAAAGCAATTGGTACCACTTGATTGATCACGTGATAGAAAGATGGTCGCAATGACGGATCAAAATATAAAGCGCATAACCTTGGCGCAAATCCTGAAGATGAAGGAGAACGGTGAACTGTACCATGATCCCAATGCTCCAGCGGATGAATCATTGAGTGCGTATTTCTGGGCGAATGTTAGCGTCGAAAGCTTTAAAACAGCTAAGCTCAAACCCTCTAAAACCTGATTTGGACGTCTTTCGTACTTACGTACACCTATAAAGATTTCGATCCGATGAGTCATTGTTTCTCAAGGAGTAGTTGAGTTTGCACTGCTGCGCAGGTGACACAATGAGGTTGCTCAGCCCCTGCTAAGAGCTGCTTAGTACAATGACAGTGCCAAAGACGACTGCTTGCTCGTGTAAAGGAAAGTGTCACCAGATGGACGTACTAGAACTTTATTACGATTGTGCAGTATCCGTCGCACAGCCGACGGTCGGTTGGATTGCGCAGTTGACGCTGATTGGTGTGTGATTAGATGGCTCGTTCCAGACGAAACAATCCCGGTTGCGGTTGGACCGAGGCAGAAAGCAACAAGCTTTCAAGCAGCGCGCCCATCGCCGCGAACGTGCAGCGATGCGCAGTATCGATTTGGCGACCATTGATCCTCCTTCAATACGACAATTTGGAAATCCACGCCTTGGCGAAAAAGGTGGCAAACAGTGGTTTGATGCCCAACGGTTCCTTGAGTTGATGCGAAAGTAGTTCATTGCCGAAGCGGTTTCCAAGCGAGCTCCGACTTGCCAAACGTGCTGGTTGCATCATGATCCTTCCCGAACCTCCTGACCTTGCATAGTGATCGGAACGCTCGGCAGGTTGATCAATAACGATCTCTATCTCGGCGTTGAGATGGTTGCGTCATTTTTTCCAAGAGCCTCCTTCAGCAGTTCTGCCTGCCTGCTCATCTCGGCATACATCTTCTTCAGCCGACGGTTCTCGTCTTCCAGAGCCTTCATCTGGCTGATCATCGACGCGTCCATGCCACCGTATTTCGATCGCCATTTGTAAAATGACGCTGTGCTCATCCCATGCTCCGGCATAACTCGGGGACAGGGGACGCAGCCTTTCACTTGGCGAAGGACTGCAAGGATTTGTGGTTCGTTAAATCTGCTCGTTTTCATCAATCCCCTCAATCTTCAAGCCCGAGAGAATTCGACTTTTAAAACCCCTTATTTGGCGAGGGGATTACCACAGACTGGAGTCGGACGAATTGCTGATCAACACAATACTGGAACCGCCTGAGCGGTGACGTGATCGACGTTAGCCATACGACGGAAATCAATTTATCGATTTTATCAGTTTTATCAGTTTTATCAGTTTTATAAATATTATCAGAATGATCAACAATATAAAGTAGGCAGGAAAGTGCAACTGTCAGACAGTTGATCGGGCGCAAATTCAAGGCCAAAATTTGGTAGTTATGGCATGGCAGGATACGCAAAGATGTATTACATTTTGTAGGAACGTCTTCGATGTGGTGACGGGGCCTCGTGCGATGATCAACAAGTAGCAGGATCCATAACCTTGCATCCATTGGTCAACTGATCAGACACGATGATTGTCGTGTGCCCACATGTCGTCGAAGACTTCTTTCGGAAGAGGGATTTTCGCCTTCTCCGTCAGTTTGAGGTTATATTTTTCGCGTATACGAGCCGCTGTTTGGATAGGGGTCTCGACTGTTATGCGACGTTCGATCGCCTCGCGCATTGCGATAACAACAGCTTCCGTCATGCTCACATTCGCCAGTGTTGCGAACTCGCGGGTTAACCTGTCGGCGGTTTCTGAAGACCAGCCAGCGCGACCATTCAATACATCGTTGAAGATTTGGCTCGCCAAGTCGACTACCAATGCTCAGCATAATGCAATCTAATGCAATCTAATGCAATCTAATGCAATCTAATGCAATTTGGTGCAAATCAATGCAATTGCGGAGACGAGTTCACCAAGATTTCTGTTATCCATATCGAAATTGCATAAAGTTGCATAGAATTGCATAAAGAGAGAAGGCAAGATGTGTATTGTAGGCCTACGCTGCTTCGCATCTATGCCTCCATTTCCTGTTCTTATTCGCCTTCGGCTCAACGAACTCTCTTGCTCCGCGAGGCTGACATGCGCTGCCGCGAGCAAAGAAACGGAACATACTGGAGCCAGAACCAAAACCAGGGGAACGCAGAGACCTTCCACCAATCCAAGGTTTGGGTGACTGCAGAGGAAAGGTCTTTCATGACTGAGCGAGCCGAACTGACGGGCTTGTCCTTGTTCACTTACTTGCGCGGTGTGGGGTTGAACAAGCCAGTATGTTCTGTTCTTGATCTCAAAGCAGTTGCTGATCTTGTCAAACTCAACGGCGACCTTGGCCGTATGGCAGGATTGCGAAAATTGTGGCTGGCCGAGACCTGGTCAGGGCGCTCGTTTTTCAGAGGTGGAGGCCATGATACATGACTTCCGTGACTTGCAATCAAAGGTTCTGGACGTGATAGGAAGCGTTTTGCGGATCGCCAACCGCGTTCCCGCTCGCAAGAGCCTGTTGTGTCAAACGCATCCCACGTGGCAGGGTGTTCATGCAAAAAGGCACCCTGATCTGAGACGTTGGTTACACATAGAAATATCGAGAACGTAGGTGTGTTGCATAAAGTAGAACTGCTCTTTGAATTCTTACGGCATCGCAGGTACATGGTTCTTTAGCAGGAATGCCTGTCTTTTTAGTCCTTGCCTATGCCGTGGATGATGGGTGATTGGTTCAATTGAGTAGCGCTGATGGTTTTTGCTGATACAGTTCGTGAGAAAAAAGCAAAGTTGGACGCACTGAGGGCAAGGATCAGGCCCGGCGCACTGGACATGCTCGACACCGTACATCGCATCGATATTACCTATACGTCGAATGCACTGGAAGGTAACACGCTCACAGGCGAGGAAACTGCACTCGTCATTGAGAGGGGTATTACAGTCAGTGGAAAGCCCTTGAAAGACCATCTTGAGGCTGTCGATCATGCCCATGCCCTGGACTGGGTAACAGAAGCTGGCTCGCCTCCTTTAACCCCTGTGAGAGAAATCGATATCCGCGCAGTGCATCAGTTCGTGGTTGCAAGATCAATGCCGGACATTGCCGGACGCTATACAGACACAGCGCGCTATGTGAACACTGCAATGGGAATTCACAGATTTCCGTCCTTTGGCGACGTACCAGCAATGATGGCTGCGTTGATCAAATGGCTGAACACTGTAGGCAACGATCCAGACGTTGGGTTCGAGGCGCACAGACGCCTTGTTGCAATCCACCCATTCAACGATGGCAACGGCAGAACGGCACGCCTTCTTATGAACCTGATTTTAATCCGCGGAGGGTATCCACCGATTGCCATTCGACCCGAAGACAGGCCATTGTACATATCAGCCCTGGAAGACGGGCAAGCAGGCAAACCTGACGATCGGTTCAGGGGCTTGATGTATAAGCGCCTGAACCAGGCTCTTGATACATACATCAATGCAGCAAGCGAGAGTCTTAGACAGCCTGCGACATTTGAGTAGCCCGCATCGCTAGCGTTTGAGCTCAAACACCAAAAGACCGCAAGTCTGGACTGCAACTAATATTAGTCCTGACGGAGAAGCCATTGAGACAGATGAAACTCACCGCCCACGGCAGGCGCAGCCACCGGACGGTTAAAACACAAGGTGGTCGCAGCATTTTCGTGTGATGCTTTCGAAACTCACTGGGTGCTATATGCCAAAGCGCTTGGTGTTGTCGTAGATGCCCAGAATGGCAACACATCTGGAACGCATAAATTGACATCCTCGCTAACATGGAACAACGTTATTGACGCATGGCAGAAATTTGCAGGTCGCCTCGTTAGGTCCGGTAGGCGTCTAGCTCTGCATGCAGGATAACAGCGGAAGCTTCGACGGCAACAAGATCGTCAGCAATGAGACGGTACAGTGGTGTGCGGTCACTTGGTGTGCTAGCCTCTAGGTGCTCTGCGAGATACTTGATTGCGGCAATTGTGTCAGTAAACCGGCTGTGTAGGACAGGTTCATGGTGCGCGAGACGGTTGCGCGACTGGTAGACAATCTCAAGGTTGTCCGCCACGTCCGAGCGTTTTACCCGCTTATTCGGAAACACCTTTTTCAACGTCGGCTTCCAAAGTGAATGTTCGTAATCTGGGCCGAAAAGGCGTTTCCAGATGTAGAACGTCAGTTCAGCTACGATCTTGCCGTCGGTCACTTGGATGTGCGCTCGACGTTGTTTAGATCGCTGGGTATGCGCAAGGTTGGTGGGTTTCCCAAGTGGGAATGCTAAGGCGTCGAGAGCATGTTTGTCATCTTGGGCAAGCTTCGAATATTCCGCGCGACGGGCACTGCCCAAAGCCATGTTAATCTTATTTGCTTCAGTGTCCTTCCATTTGAAGGGCACGGGCGGGTTCAAGAGCCAGTTGGCCTGGCCGAAGAACTGGCTTAGATTTTCACAAATCGAGTTGCGCATCGCTATCTCAATAACAGCCGTGATATTCATCAGGTCTGCTCCTAGACGCAGTGTTTTTTGGTGAAATTCAATTGCGGCCCTGGAGTTGCCCGTAAGCTGATGAAGCTTGCTTAGGCGTTCAGGCGATAGCAGCTTAGTGATCTCAGCGAGATCAGTATCCCCAATCGTCAACTTCTTGACGCTCCGTCATTTTGAACTACATTCCACTTCGAAAAGTCGAGATCAGATTGGCAGTTTGCCCTTGAGCATTACGAATCCTCGACTTCCCAAATAGGAAAAGGCGCTCTTCGCGGGCGTCTTTTCTCGTTTCAGGTAGATGTAAAGCGAAGGTCGCCGGAAACACAAATCCCCATGGCCACACGGCGCTCTTGCTATATAGATTAGGCTGTGCCCATCAGCCGAACATATGAACCCGTATCGCTACACGTCGCGGAAATATAGTGATCAGGCCGAATACGTGCCCGTAAACAAATCACCGAGCGCCCATCGTTTCCGGTAGGTGATCCTGCGTCTCGCCAGATGCTCTGTGCGGTCGTGAGTTAGATGGCAGCGCTGGCAGAGGGCCGCGAGATTGTCAGCCTGATTGTTGGCAAGGTTGTGATCAAGATGAGCGCAGGCCAGAAACACCGTTGTCCATTTCGCCTGAAACTCAGGTGGTAGGGCAGGCGGCGAGGGCAGGTTGGTGCGAACCCGTCTGCCTCGGTTGTCTCTCCATCTGGAAATGTCATCGTCAAACCATCGCCCGTCGGGCAGTGCGCAGATCTGTCTGCCGTGTGGGCGTTCACAATGCTCGCAGCGCCCCTTTGCCCGGCGAAACCGGATGGAGATCGATAGCTCCGCCCAGTCGATCGGATAGAAACCGCGTAGCTCAGGCTTGATCGGCATGACCACCCTCATCCAGTGGCTTGTCGGCCAATGCCCGGTAGACACTGATGCGGGCAATGCCAAGCGTTCGGGCAATATCGGAGATCTTCTCTCCGGTCGCCTTGCGCCGACGGATGTCGTCATAGGGCAGGGTGGGCTTGCGTCCCTTGTAGATGCCAGCGGCTTTCGCTGCATCGATGCCGGCGCGCTGCCGGTCGAGGATGAACTTACGCTCCATCTCCGCCACCATGCCAAGCACAGTGATGACAATCCGGCCAACATCGCCGCCGGTGGTAATCTCCGGTTCCAGAACCCGCAGGCTTGCGCCGCGCTCGTCGAGCTCATGGACAATATTTAACACGTCTCTTGTGGATCGGCCGAGGCGATCCAGACGAACGACACAGAGCTCGTCACCATCGCGCAGGAACTGCATCACCGTTTGCAACTCGTCGCGACCATTCACGGATTTGCCAGACACTTTTTCTGATCTGACAATGGTGCATCCCGCCGCGGTCAGTCGTTCCTGCTGGATGGTCAGATCCTGATCGCCGGAACTGACGCGGGCGTAGCCGATACATGCCATTCACACATCCAACTGTAGCATTAGGGTGGCTTCGATTGAACAGTCGTAACAAAACCAGGAACACAAGTCAAAAGTTACATTCGGGACTGTAACATCACCATGGCTCTTTTGGGTATGCATACGGAAGGTAGAGGTCGTTGAAAGAGTTTGTGAAGAAGGCTTGATCTGGACAAACCCAATCTCACAACTCCCCTGTCAGGAACTGCGGGCGTCCGTGTCCGAATGACCAGTCGGCATCGGTGTTTTCAACGAAGGAGATCATGACATCGGTTGGTGCGATGGAACAGTTGCGGGTGAGGTCGTCGCACAGATTGGCGTAGAAGGCGGTTTTCTGCTCTTTGCTGCGAGGGCGTGATACGACCTCCAGAAGCAGGACGTTGTCGGTTCGCTCAATGGACAGGCCTGTATCCTGAGCGCAGAAGTGGGAATGCTCATGTTCGAACAGGATCTGGTAGCGGTCGCGCTCCGGCACGTCAAACGAGCGCACCATGGCGACGTGAATGCTGTCCATCAGTGTGGCGATCTGCTCGGGCGAGCGGCCTTTGCGGACATGGATTTTCATGAGTGGCATGGTCTGAACTCCTGTTGGAAAGCCACGACGGTGGCTTGCACATTGGTGGCCTAAACATTGGTGTGGCCAACACATTGGTTTGGATTAACGTCAGGCGTCGCGTTGGATGATCCACTCAACCGCCGGATCAGGCACAAAACGCCATTTGCGCAGAGGTCCGGCCATAACGTTGAGATAGTACATCTCAAATCCATGTGGTGCGCCGCAGGGGTGATGGCCACGCGGTACCAGAACGACATCATGGTTGCTCACGGCCATGGTCTCATCCAGCGTTCCATCGTCGGTATAGACCCGCTGGATGCCAAAACCATCGGCCGGATGAAGGCGGTGGTAATAGGTCTCTTCCAGATAGGTAATGCGGGGGAAATCGTCTTCGTCGTGGCGGTGCGAAGGGTAGCTGGACCAGTGCCCGGCCGGTGTGAAGACCTCCGTCACCAGCAGGCTGTCGCAATAGTCTTCGTTTTCCATGGCGATGGTGTTGATGTAGCGGGTGTTGGTACCTTTGCCACGCTCCGTCAGGCTGATGCCATCGGGACCGATACGGCGTGCCGGATGTCCGCCCTTACCCGGTGCTGAACAAACCGCAATGGTGCAGTCGGTGCGCGCCTGTGCCGTCCAGTGCTCGCCGTTCGGGACGTAGAGGCAGTGCGGTGGCGTCTTTTCAAAGACGTCCATCCGCTCGCCCAATATCCCCCAGTCTTGACCGGCAGCGTTAATAGCGGCCTTGCCCTCAACCAGGACGATCATCACTTCATTGCCACCGGTGGCCTCGCTGACCGTTTCGCCGTCGCGCAACCGGTACAGCGCAAAGCCGACATAGCGCCAGCCAGCAGACACCGCCGTGATCTCATGCACTTTGCCATGGCTGCCAAAGGGTTTGCGCAGAAGAGGTGTCATGATCAACCCTCACCTGGCTTGTTATCACCACCTTTGTCGAGGCCGCTTTCCCGTGCAAGCCTGCGTAGTGTATCGAGCCCCATGCGCTGGTAATGTTTGGGGTCACGCACGAGGCTGTCCTGTTCGGCCTCAATCACCAACCAGCCGTTATAGCCGTGCTCGGCTGCTATTTTCAGGACCGGCGCAAAGTCGATACTGCCTTCCGGATCTCCGGGAACGGTGAACGCACCGCGTCGAACCCCTTCCAGAAAGGACAGGTTGTGCTCGCGCACCTGGCGCGCAATATCAGGACGCACGTTTTTCGCATGAATGTGGGTGACGCGATCCATGTATCTGGCAGCCACCTCGGCAGGATTTGCGCCTGCAAACGTGCAATGGCCCGTGTCGAGCAGAAGGCGCGTGTAGGGTCCGGCCATCTGCATGAAGCGGTCGATGTCTGTGCCGCTTTCGATGATGGTTCCCATATGATGGTGATAGCCCATCTTCACACTGTGCTCGTGGGCAAAGCGCGACAGTTCCTCATAGCCGGTGGAGAAACGCTGCCAATCGCCATCGCTCATTATTGGCCGGTCATTGACCGGTATGGCATCGTTTCCATGCACGGTATTGGAGCACTCGCAGGCGTTGATATGATCGCCTCCGGCGGCCTTGGTAAAATCGATCCATGCCTTCAGGGCAGCCTTTTCTGTATCGATATCGTTGACGAGCAAATTAGTGGAAAACCACCCGGCAGCAAACCTCAGCCCATAGGCACCAAGGCATTGTTTCAGGGCCGTGCCATCGGATGGCATCTTGTGGCCTTTTTCGATACCGTCAAAACCGATGTCGCGGCAATCGGACAGGCAATCTTCGAGCGTGAGATGCGCGCCGATCGAATAGTCGTCATCGTTTGACCAGGCGATCGGGTTGGTACCGTAAAGGATCATTGTGCTCTCCAGCATGCGGTTAGTTGAGGATGACCTGCGTTGCAGCGTTGGCAAGATATGTGTCGTAGGCTTTGCGCAACCGCTCCGGCCCGCCGACCTCAGGTACGGCCACGTCCCACCAGTGTCCGCCGCCGGCGTTTGTGACCGGTCCCGGTCCGGGGCGGGCATCGGTTTCGATGACGATCACGGTTGGAATGGCGCGGGTGCGCGCATTGACGATCTCGCGTTCCAGATCGGCAAGCGTTGCCGCCTTGATCGCGTGAGCGCCGAGCGAAGCGGCATTGGCAACATAGTCAATCTGCGGCTGCGCCTCGATGGCGCAATCGACATACATGTTGTTGAACTCTGCCCCGCCGCAGTTGATCTGCAAACGATTGATGCAGCCATAGCCGCGATTGTCGGTGAGGATGACGGTAAACGGGATGCGGCGCATCACAGCCGTGGCAAGCTCGGCGTTTGCCATCATATAGGAGCCGTCGCCGACGAAGCACAGCACCTCGCGCTCCGGCCGGGCCAGTTTCAGGCCCATGGCACCGGCCACCTCATAGCCCATGCAGCTATAGCCATACTCCATATGATAGCCCCCCTGGCCGGGACGCCACAACAGCTTCAGGGCTCCGGGCATGGTGCCAGCCGCACACATGGCAATACTGTCCTGCGTTGCTGCCCGCTGAACCGCGCCAATGACCTGCGCATCCGTGGGCAGTGCGCTGGCCTGTGCCCGATCAGGATCGCAATGGGCCTCAACCGCTTGCAGCCATGACAGGCGTGCCTGCGCATTGGCAGAGGTCGCCTTGTAGTCACCCAGCAGAAGTGTCAGCTTTTCCAGCGCCACCCGGGCATCCGCCACCAGCGCCAGCGCGCCATGCTTGGCCGCGTCATAACCCTGCACGTTGATGCTGATCAACGTTGCGTCCGGCTTGAACAATGTGCGCGAGCCGGTGGTGAAGTCCTGCAGCCGCGTGCCGATGGCAATCACCACGTCAGCCGCAGCCGAGGCCGCATTGGCGGCAGCCGACCCATCGACGCCGGAAGCACCGAAGTTCATCGGGTGCGCCTGCGACAGGGCGGACTTGCCCGCCTGCGTTTCGACCACGGGAATGTTATGGGCACTGGCAAATTGCCCAAGCGCAGTTTCGGCCTGCGCATAGATCACGCCGCCACCACACACGATCACCGGGCTTTTGGCCCTGGCGATAACGTCGGCAACATCGCGCAGGTCCTGTGCATCGGGCTCGGGACGGCGTATGCGCCACACCCGCGGCGCAAAGAACGCCGCCGGCCAGTCATAGGCCTGTGCCTGTACATCCTGACAAAACGCCAGCGTGACCGGGCCGCAATGGGCAGGGTCGGTCATGACCCGCATGGCCCTCGGCAACGCCGTCAGCAGATGTTCGGGCCGTGTGATGCGGTCGAAGTAGCGGCTGACAGGGCGCAGCGCATCATTGGCAGAGACCGTGCCATCGTCAAAATCCTCCACCTGCTGCAACACCGGATCGGGCCTTCGGCTGGCAAAGACATCGCCCGCGATGATCAGCAGCGGCAGCCGGTTGACATGGGCAAGCGCTGCTGCCGTCACCAGATTGGTTGAGCCGGGGCCGATGGAACTGGTCACCGCATGCGCCCGTTGTCGGGCTTTGCCCTTGGCATAGGCGATGGCCGCGTGTGCCATGGTCTGCTCGTTCTGGCCGCGCCAGGTCGGCAGCGCTGCGCCGATGCCATGAAGCGCCTCGCCAATACCGGCAACATTGCCATGGCCGAAGATCGCCCATACGCCTTCGATAAAGCGCTCATTGTCCTTCGTCATCTGCACCGAGAGATAGCGCATCATGGCCTGTGCCGCAGTCAACCGCACTGTATCGTCCCTGCGGCCCTCATGGCGTGTACGCAGTGTCCCGCTCATGCCGCTTTCTCCTGCGCAACCGCGCGCGCTGCATCCCAGACGGTGCACAGCCGGGTAAATCTGTGCGCCATTTCGTCCACCGCTGCATCATCGCTTATGCGCCCGGCCAGCCAGTCGCGTGCAACCGATCCGAAGATCGTGCGGCCAATGGCAAAGCCCTTGACCAGATTAAACCCCGCCGCCACGTCAAAGCTTGCCGCAAGCTCTGCTTCCGGCGCATCCAGACCCAGCACCACGATACCGCGTGTGGACCGGTCATTTGCCTCGATGGCGTCAATGGCGTTGGCCCAGGCCTCTCGCGTCGTCAAAGGCTCCAGCTTCCACCAGTCGGGATGGATGCCCGCTGCATAAAACTGGCGGATCAGGATTGCATTCGTCTGTGCGTCCACCGGGCCAACCTTGGACGGGATGATTTCCAGCAGGAACTCCAGTCCATTACGCCGTGACGCCTCAAACAACCGCTTGACGTCAGCCTCCTGACGCGCACGCGTCGGTGCATCGTCATCGGGATGGCAAAAGCACAGCACCTTGACCACGTTCTCGCGCGCCCATTCCTCAAGCTGGCCGCAATCGCTGCCAAGCTCCGGCTCGAATTCCAGCGGACGCGATCCCGGCAGTTCGCACGGGCGACCGATCCACAGGCCTGTGCCCGACGCCTGATGCAGCGCATGGCGACCAATGCGGTTGTCACACAATATGCCGTAGCCCGAACGCCCGTTCTGCACGTTGAGCGCAGCCTTCAGGCACAGTTCCTTGAACGCGCCACCCTTTTCCAGCGTGTAGCCCTCCATCTGTTCCAGCTGCATGCGATGATCAAAGGCAAACACCCGCATGGTTGATCCATCCCCCGCCACCCGCGTGTGACGGTTGCTGGACCAGTGAACCTGTTCCAGCGCGCGGTCATTGCGCAGATCAGGCCGCACGACCCCGCGCTTGAGGAACAGGGTGAGTTCGTCAAGCGAGGGATAGGCCGGCGTGCATCCATGGCGGGAAACGGCAAACGCCCCGCAGGCATTGGCATATTCCAGCGTGCGCTCCCAAGCCTCGCCGTCCAGCCAGCCTTTCAGCAACCCGGCAAAGAAGCCATCCCCGGCTCCCAGCACATTGAACACCTCAATGGCAAAGCCCGGGCCGGAGCGGCCCTCGTCCAGCGTATCGGGAATATCACCCTCAAACACCACCGCACCTTTGGCACCGCGTTTGCACACCAGCGCCGCAGCCGATACGGCGCGCACCGCACGAAGCGCTGCCACCGTATCGGTGGAGCCACCGGCAATGTGGAACTCTTCTTCCGTCCCCACAATCAGATCGAAATGGTGCAGCGTATCGAGCAGGCGCTGCGTGACCGCTGCACTTTCCACAAACCGGCGTTCGCCATCGCCATGTCCAGCAACGCCCCACAGATTGGGCCGGTAATCAATATCAAGAGCGGTGCGCACACCGTGCGTGCGGGCAAGCTCAAGCGCCTTGATCACGGCCGCCCGGGTACGCGCATGCGACAGGTGCGTGCCGGTGATGACCAGACTGCGCGTATCGGCAATCAGCGCTTCGTCGATATCGCTTTCGCTCAGCGCCATATCGGCACAATTCTCACGGTAGAATATCAGCGGAAAGCGCTCATCGTCACGAATACCGAGGATCACCAGCGCCGTCAGTCGCTCCGGGTCGGTTGCAACGCCGCGCACATCCACCCCTTCGCGCACCAGCTGTTCGCGGATGAAGCGCCCCATATGCTCATCACCCACCCGGCTGATCAGCCCCGCCTTCAGACCCAGCCGCGAAGCGCCACAGGCAATGTTCGTCGGGCTACCGCCAATATACTTGCGGAAACTGCCCATATCCTCCAACCGACCGCCAATCTGTGAACCGTAAAGGTCAACCCCAGATCGGCCAAGCGTGATGACATCCAGCGTCTTCATGATCTTCCCCCGCAGATCGGGAACACACCCGCGTGTACCCAATCTGTTTCGTTTCTCTGTTGCTGTTACTTTGCCGGGATAAACCCGCGCAGGTCTGCTTTGGACTGCCTAAACGGCAGTGCGAATGTACCTGATGCTGTGCTGCAAGGCGGCTTCAGGGTCAGCGGCTTCATGCACCCCTTTCGCAAATGGCT
The DNA here is from genome assembly GCF_014841565.1 of Rhizobium sp. CFBP 8762. Taxonomy (GTDB): domain Bacteria; phylum Pseudomonadota; class Alphaproteobacteria; order Rhizobiales; family Rhizobiaceae; genus CFBP-8762. The sequence goes on along the minus strand of NZ_JACYUD010000004.1, from coordinate 185,847 downwards.
CGAACGAGAGCGGGCCGTCATACCCGGCGGCCAGCAGCGTCTTGATCTGGGCAATGTTTTCCAGACGGTCGTTGCTATCGACCAGAACGCGATGCGCATCCAGCATCTCGTCAACGCCGATATCAGGATCGGTTACGCCGGATATGTGGACCAGTGCCGTCCATTCGGGGAAAAATTCCGTTTCTCCAGCCAAATGATGGTGGAACGTGTCGTGCATCAGCTTGTACACACCTTCGCCACTGGCGGCTTTGATTGCCTCGATCGCCACCGATTTCTTGCGGAGCGATGAGATCGGGAAGCCAAGAGGCTCCACCAGCCCGATCAAGCCACGCTCGCTCAAAATAGGTTTCATGGCTTTCAAAGCCTTGACGAGGTCATCGAAAGAGACCTGCGTTCCATCGTTCAGGGGGCACATCACCAGAGCTTTCGCACCAGCGGCCTGCGCGTAGTCAGCCATTGCGGTGGCGCGTTGCGCCAGCCCGTCCGTCCAGACATTGAACGGATACAGCGCGTTGATCGACAGAATGGTGACGCCTTGTCTGTCAGCCTCCGCCCGCACGTCCGATGGGTTCAGGCTGTTGACGACATCGGGCAAATCATTGCGGATTTCGACATGTTTGGTGCCAAGCCTGCCTGCCATGGCAAAGAATTCGGCAAGCGACAGCCTGGGCGCGGAAATATGGTTGATCGCAAATTGCATGATAAAACCTCAGTTGTACAAAGATGGCCGCTCTGGCAGCGCGATATCGATGATCTGACCGGCTTTCTCCTGTGCTTCCACGCAGGCGTCAGAGGTAATGCTGGCAACATACCCGTCCCAGCTTGATGGGCCCGCAGCCGTGCCGCGCGACGCCGCTTGGATGAAATCCGCCAGCTCTACGTCATAGCTATCGACAAAACGGTCTTTCCAGTCGGTCAAAATGGCGTTTTGAACTTTCGCATCCTTGCGTGTGACAATCGCCATCGGTTCGGGCAAATTGGCCAGCCCCTCCTCGCCAACAACCTGGCATTGAATGTCATAGCCGTAGCGGCAATTCACGAAAATCTCGACATCGATGCGCACACCCTTTTTGGTTTCAAAGAGAACGATCTGCGGATCGGCAAGTTTGGCGTGGCTGTGGCGTGATGCGCGCGGGAAGACAACCTGAGCCGATACATAGTCGTCATCCAGCAACCACCGGAACACGTCGATTTCGTGAATGAGCGTGTCGTGAATGGCCATCGGCGTTACATACTGCTCGGGCACAGTCGGGTTTCTGTGGGCGGTATGGACCATCAAGGGCGTACCGATCTCGGAGTCCACCACCTTTTTCAGCAGGCGATACCCGGCATCATACCGGCGCATAAAGCCCACTTGCACCAGGCGCTTGCCGTAGGCCACTTCCGCATCCACAATGCGACGGGCGTCGTCTGCTGTCGTCGCCAGCGGCTTTTCGCAAAAGCAGGGCTTGCCTGCAGCAATGGCAGCCAGCACATATTGGGCGTGCGTTCCGCCCCATGAGGTTATGAGTACGGCGTCCACATCAGGCGATGCAATCAACTCCTCGCCGGTGCTGTAAAGCACAGCGTCCGGCGCAATCTCGGACTGAACGGCTCTGGCGCCGTCGATATTGACATCACTGAGTGCAACGATAGAAGCCCCCGCTAACACAGTCTGAATACGGCGCGCGTGGTCGCTGCCAATCATACCCGTGCCAATAACTCCAATTCTTAATGTCATGCCAATGTCCTATTTCCAGTATGTTTTGACGTAACGCTTTGTTTGCGAGAGCATGAAGCGTGCGCTTTCATCCACCCGGTCTTCCCAGGCAAACACGCAGTTGGACAGCACGCCGTCAAACTTCATGTCGGCCAGTGTGGCAAAGAAGGTATCCCAGTCGATTTCGCCCTGACCGAAGTCAGTGTGCTGATGCACGCGCACCTTCGAGCCCGGCGGATTGACGATGTAGCGAAGCCCGGACGACTTGTTGTGGTCGTAGGTATCGGCCAAACGCACATGCACCAAGAGCCCTTCCGTTGCGCGCAGGTTGGCCACCATGTCGGGACCGTAGAAGAAGGTATGCGGTGCGATGAACGACGCCTTGACCGATGTCGAGTTGATGGTCTTGATAATATCGATGGCCGGGGCGATCTCCTCGAGCCAGTCTTCGGGGTGGGCTTCCAGCGACAGGATCAGGCCTTCGCGCTCGAGAATTGGCACCAGCACATCCATGGCGCGAAAGAACTGCGCCTCGCAGGTTTCAGGCCGGTGCAGTCCGGAACGGTCGTTCAGGCTGCGATCGGGCGAGCCGCCACGGCCGAATTCGGACACGAACATCGGGCATTCCATCTCAACCGCAATCTCGATGGCGCGTTTCCAGTTCTCGATCGCCACGTCCCATTCATCCGCATAGGGACTGGACCAACGATACATCGGCTGCAGCGTCGCAAGGCTCAGGCCGTGGTCCTTCAACGCTTTCTTGAAGCGTGCGACGCGTTCGGGATAAACCTTCGGGCGCGTCCACCACGACAGAAAATCAGGACGCGGCGACAGTTCCACATGGTCGTAACCGAGATCGGCAACCTTGCGGCACGTCTCCTCAAGCGACAGGTGGCGGAACATGTGCGGATCAAGCGTGTGTTTCATGGTCTTGTCTTTCGAGATAGATTGAATAGCGTTCAGAGGGGCGCTGCTGGTCCAAGGCCTTTAACGTTTGTAGTTGGCCATGTTGCTGCGGGTGACAGGTTCGAAGGGAACCCAGGACTGCGCGCTGAATGTCTCGCCCTTGGCGGCGGCCAAAGCCGTCTGCACGGCAATGCGTCCCTGTTGGGTGGTGTTCTGGATGACGGTGACATCGAGGTCGCCGTTTTCCATGGCCGCCAGCCCGTCCGGCGTGGCATCAATTCCGGCGATAACCACCTTGTCCATTGCGCCGGAAGCCGACTTGATAGCCTGTGCGGCACCAATGGCCATTTCATCGTTGTTGGCGACAACCGCATCAAACTCCAGTCCAGCCGTCAGCCACGAAGTCACCAGATCCTGAGCCTGAACGCGGTTCCAGTTGGCCGTCTGCTTCTCGATCACGTCGATCTTGCAGTCCGGGGAGCCAAACACTTCCTCAACAGTCTTCGTGCGCACCAGTGCTGCGTGGTTTTCCAGCGGGCCGATGAGCACAACTGCCTTGCCCTTGCCGCCAAGCAGCCCGCACACTGCCTTGGCCTGAAACAGACCGGCATCGCGCTCGGCAGAGCCAACATAGGCCGTGCCCGCCGGCATATCTCCGCCATCCAGCTCAGCGGGCGGATGGTTGACGTAAATCAGCGGAATACCCGCACTGGAGGCAGCAGCCGTCATCGCTGCCGTGGCGTCGCCATCAACCGCGTTGACGATGATGGCGTTCACGCCGTTCGCCACGAAATTCTGGACCTGGTTGAGCTGACGCGCAACATCGAGCTGCGCATCCTCCAGCACCAGCGTCACGTCCTTGTCTGCCTCGGCCTGCGCCTTGATACCATTCAGCAGGATCGTCAGATGCGGATTATCAAACGACGTCATCGTCACGCCGATGCGGGTTTCGGCCATTGACGGCAACGCGAATGCGGCCATGGCAGTCGATAGGAGTAGCAATTTCAACATGATATATCCTCCCAGATCGTTGATCATTGAAGTGCATGCCTTACTTTTGGGCTCATTCGCAGTTTCGGTATCCAGCGATGACGGTGCTCCCGTCGGCAAAACCGATACAATTACTGGAAGTCGATCCACGCAGAACCGGCATCGGCGGAGCGGACGCAATTTTCCAGCCAGCGCACGCCTTCGGTTCCGGCTTTGATATCCGGGTAACGATGGGTCTTGAGGAACGCCTCATCACCGCGCCGTTTGGCGTCAATTGCCTGGGCGATCCAGAGATAGATATTGGCCCAGCTGTCCCCCAGCCCCTCCGTGTGCAGGCCGCCCATGCGGTCTACGGCAAGGCTCTCCGGTTCCAGGTACGGCATACCATGGTGCAGGATGCGGTTCGGCTCCCCCTGAACATCGTATGAAAGCTGGTCGGGATGACTATCGGACCACTCAACCGAAGCTTTGGAGCCGACAAAGCGATAGCGTTGCGACCCCATGTTTCCCGCGTTGACCGAGGATACCCACAGGCGTCCACGGGCGCCGTTGTCATAGTGCATCAGCACGGTGGCGTGATCTTCAAGCGGGGCGCGGCTTGGGATGAAAGCCTTGCGGTCGCAAAGCAGCTTTTCAATCTTCAAGTGTGGAAGAACGACTTCCGACAAATAATAGAGATGCGTGCCGATATCGCCAAGGACAAAGGTAGGGCCCGCAGTTTTGGGGTTCGTGCGCCATCTGACAGCATCTGGCGCGTTGGTATCGTCACCGGCGTTAAAGCCGTGGGTGTACTGCATGTCGACGATGCGGATGTCACCCAGCAGTCCACGTTCAACCATGGCAGCCATCTGGCGCACCAGAGGATGCCCTGTGAAGCCGTAGGTCACACCAACAATCAGGCCTTGCCTGTTTGCAAGCGCTTCGATCTCCTCGCATTCGGCAACCGTGAAAAACAGCGGCTTTTCGCAGATCACATGCAGTCCGGCTTCAAGGCATGCCTTGGTGATTTCATAATGGCTGAAATTCGGGGTCGCGATGGAGACGACTTCCACGCCATCATCGCGCGCTGCCTCGCCTGCAATCAGCGCTTTGTAATCGTCGTAGCAACGGTCGCTATCGACGCCGATATTGATGCCGAATTCACGCCCGCGATTAATATCCAGATCAAAGGCACCGCAGACCAGCTTGTAAGTGCCATCGCGCTGTGCGCCAGTGCGGTGCTTGTAGCCCACCTGACCCGTGCGACCACCGCCGACCATGCCCCAGCGCAGAGGCCGCTCTATCAGTCTTTCTCCATTATACATGTCTGTATCCTCGATCAGCAGGGGAAAGGCATTGGTGCGTCGTCCACCCTTTACCGGTGCGCTTTACGCTTTTGTTGACGGTAGACATCCGCCATCACGGCGGCCACGATGATGAGCCCTTTGATCATTTCCTGATAATAGGCGTCCAGTCGCAGGAAGGTGAAGCCTGAGATGATGATGCCGAAGATCACCATTCCGATCATCGTGCCGGCGACCGAACCGCGGCCTCCGGAAAGGGAAACGCCACCGATGACTGCCATAGCAATCGCATCAAGCTCGTAGGACATCCCCATGCCTGCCTGCGCCGTCAGGCCACGCGCCGCAACAACGATACCAGCCAGGGCCGACAGAACGCCGGCAACGGCATACACTTTGACCAGATGGCGCTCGACATTGATCCCGGTAACCCGCGCAGCATGGGCATTGGCGCCAATGGCGTAGGTGAACTTTCCGTAGCGGGTGTATCTGAGCAGAATGTGCATGATGAAGGCAACCACCAGGAAAATCCACACTGGTGCAAGGCCAGCGCCAAGCCATGCGAAGCTATCAGTCGGAAAGCTGATCGGCTGGCCCTTGGTGTACCACTTGGCAAAACCACGCGCTGTCACCATCATGCCCAGTGTCGCAATGAACGAGGGAATCCGGGCATAAGCGACCAACGCGCCGTTGATCACGCCGCAGACCAGACCCACTGCCAAACCGGCCAGAACAGGAACGATAACAGGTAGATCCGTTAACCCTGGATAAACTGCCCGGGCGGTTGCAACCTGCGCAAGGCTCATGGAGATCATGGCCGTTGCACCAACGACGGAACCGGAGCTGAGATCAATACCGCCTGAGATGATGACCTGGGTGACGCCAATTGCCAGAATGCCAATCACGGAAACCTGTAGAATGACAATGGACAAACGCTGCGTATTGGCCAGAAAGCTCTGCCCCTGAAAAATCCAGCCCAGCGCTTCGAATGTCAGTGAGATCGCAATGAGAACCAGAAAGATGTTGAATTCCGCCGGTAAGCGGCGTGCCCTTTTGGGCGACGATAAGCCTATGCTGTTTTCCATAATGTACTCCTCCCCGTCCTCGCTTATCGCGCAGCCAGGTCCATGATTTTCACTTGATCGGCTTCAGAGCGCTCCAGTATCCCGGACACATGCCCTTCGTGCATCACCAGGATGCGGTCACTCATGCCCAGAACCTCAGGCAGTTCGGATGAGATCATCAGGACCGCAACGCCGGTTCCCGCCAGCTCCGAAATCAACCGATGAATTTCAGACTTTGCGCCAACATCGATGCCTCGGGTCGGCTCGTCCAGTATGAGAATGCGCGGCTCCGTCAGCAGCCATCGCGCAATCAACAGCTTCTGCTGATTGCCACCAGACAGATTTTCGACCGTCTGGTAGAGGTCAGGCGTTTTGACGCGCAAGCGCTGCGCCATCTCGGAGCAAAGACGTGTGACTTCCTTTTCATCAACAAAACCCGCGTGAACATGGCTCTGCGTAATCAGCGCTGACTGAATGTTGGCCAAGCAATCCAGCGTCAGAAAGCAACCGCTTTCTTTGCGGTCTTCCGTCAAAAATGCCATGCCATGCGCCATGGCTTCTTGGGGACTGCGAATGGATACGGATTGACCATCAATTCTGATGTCGCCGGAGGCTGCTGGCGTGATCCCGAAAAGTGCTTCGGCGACATTCGACCGCTTGGAGCCGACCAGTCCGGCAATGCCCAGAATTTCGCCGCGTCGCAGCTTAAAGGAAATATCGTGAAACACACCCGGCAAGGTGAGGTTTTCAACCTCCAGAATGGTCTCGCCAATATCACAATCAACCTTGGGGAACATGTCCGTGATGTCGCGACCCACCATCATGCGAATGATGTCGTCACGGTTCACATCAGTACTCAAATGAGTGGCGACATATTTTCCATCCCGGAAAACGGTGAATTCGTCGGCGATTTCGAACAGCTCGTTCATCTTGTGCGTGATGTAAACAATGCCGAGACCGCGCGATTTCAGATCGCGGATGATGGTAAAGAGACGGTCCACTTCACGATCGGTCAAAGCAGACGTGGGCTCGTCCATGATCAGAACATCGGAGTCGTGGCTGACCGCGCGCGCAATCTCCACCATCTGCTTTTGTGCAACTGTCAGATCGCGCACACTTGCGCCCGGCTCGACATCGATATTCAACCGTGTGAACAATTCGCTCGTCATATCCGCCATTTTGCCATGATCTATCAGGCCGATACGATTGTGCGGTTCACGCCGGATCCAGATGTTTTCTGCCACCGTCATGTCGTTCATCAGGGCAAGCTCCTGATGAATCATGGAAATTCCCATTTTAAGCGCATGCAAGGGAGACTTTAGGGAAACCTCCTCGCCACGCAGACGTATCTCTCCGGCGTCGGGCTGGTATACGCCCGCAATGATTTTCATCAGAGTGGATTTACCCGCCCCGTTTTCGCCCATCAGCGCGTGAACAGTTCCGGGCCGAACCCGAAGCTCTACGTTATCCAGTGCCAGAACGCCGGGGAACGCCTTGCGAATACCCTTGATACTCAGCAGGCCGTAGGTTTCGAGCCTGTCTTTGTATGTGCGTATAGCTGCCTCAGTCGTCGTGCTGATCATAACAGACTGTTTCCTGTGAACACTATATTGAAAGAGCGGGTCTCAACTCACGGCGAGCTTCAGTCACCCGGCGTCCAAAGCAGCAGGGTGCTGAACAATCCGCCTAGTTTTTCGCCTGATACTGCGTAAGGTTAGCGGGTGTAACCAATTCGAACGGCACGTAAACGCGCTGTTCGACAGCTTCTTTTCTGGCAAGCTTCAGAGCTGTATCAATGGCACCACGGCCTTGACCATCGGCATTCTGGAAAACGGTTGCATCCAGTTCCCCTGCGGCCATGGCGGCCATGGCATCCTGCGTTCCGTCAATGCCGGCCACAACAACGGTGTCCATTGCGCGCCCGGCCGCTTTCAGAGATTGAATGGCACCAATTGCCATTTCGTCATTGTTGGCAATAACCGCATCAAACTGCACACCAGCCGATAGCCAGTTCGTCATCAGGTCAGCACCCTGGGTGCGAATGAAATTTGCGGTTTGCTCTTCAACAATGTTCATGAAGCTGCATTCCGGTGTTGCAATAACGTCCTTGATATCCTGTGTGCGAACGCGGGCGGCTTGATTGGACAATTCTCCGATCATCACCAGAACACGTGCTTCTTTCAGTCCCTGCGCCTTGAGCAGGCGGCAGACTTCCTGCGTTTGCAATGTTCCGGACTCTTTTTCGTCCGAGGCAACGAAGGCCTGATCTTTCGGCAGCTCTTCCACATTCACCGGCTGTCTGTTGACATAGACCAGAGGGATTCCGGCTTCTTCGGCGGCCTTGGACATGGCAACGGTCGCGTCCGTATCGACGGCATTTACGACAATGGCATCAACACCCGACGCAATGAAATTCTGAATTTGACTGAGTTGCTTGCCGACGTCGTTCTGGGCATCCTCCACCTGAACCAACACGTCTTTTTGATCTTCCGAATGCTTGATCATGCCGTTGCGCAAGACCGTCAAGAAGTTATCATCGAACAACGCCATCGATACGCCGATTGTTTCAGCTGATGCCACTGATGCCATCATACTGTAACCTGCAAGTGCTGCCAGTATTTGCTTTTTCATATCACCCTCCCAGATTGCTGATAAAAATGGCACGACTCTTCGCTCGAACTCGATAGGTGCGTTCATTCAATCAGCTATTGTTTGTGCTGCAGGTCCGACTTAAGTCCTCGTCCCAGTCGCCCTGCACATCCACCATTGCCCGTGTCAGCTGCGTGGGTCAATACAGAGTTCCCTAATAAGACCATCAATCCTGCAAGGAAATTTGCAAGAAATGATAGACTCTATCAGATTATAGAAGGCTATCGGGTACCCATATCTGCGGTGCCAAAAATCGTTGGCCCGGGGTTTTCGCCATACCACTTTCGACTGCCGTAATCGTTGCGGCCATCAAATCTGCACACAGTCCCTGCACCGGAGTCGCCAAGACACAGGAGATGGTCCGGTCCAGAAGCGCTGCGCGTGACTCGTCGGTCAGTTCATTGACGATACAAACGACATCACGGTCTGAGGCGGCTTCCCGCATAGCTTCGATGGCACCCTCCATGCCGCCGCCTGCGCAATAGACCCCCACCAGATCGGAGTAACGCGCCAGCAATCCTGAGAGCGCTTCATAGGTAAGGCCACGTGTCTCGAGGTTGACCAAGGGATCAAGAACCTCGAACTGCTCCGCATATTCACGGATGTAGCTGCGAAACCCGGCTTCGCGAAGCGCATGTCCATGAAATTTGTGACCGCCTAAAAACAGAACGACTTTCCCGGCGCGGGAGGAAAGCTTGGAAATAAGCCATGCTGCAGTGCGGCCAACCTTCAGGTTGTTCAGGCCAATGTAGTTTTCCCGTATGCCTTGCGCAAAATCCGACAGAAGTGAGAACGTCGGGATGCCACCCTGTTTAAGATCCCTGACGGCTTCTGTCACCGTATGGTGATCGGGACCGGTTGCGGCAACCGCATGCACGCGGCCTTTGAAGCGCTGCAACAGCTCAACCAATTCTTTTGGGTCGGAAGAACTGGCAAACTGGATGTCCAGATTGATTTTGCAATCGCGGGTGTTGGACGCTGCGAGCTCCAGTTCAGACGCAAGCACCTGATAGAATGCGTGGCGTTCTTTTCGCAAAATGACGCCTAGCCTATATTGGGGTATATCCGCAAATACACGCTGTCGGATTAAGTTGGACCCGTAAAACCCTATTTTTTCTGCCGCATCATACACCTTGCGTGCGGTCTCTTCCCTGACCCGCAGACGCCCACTCAACACACGGTCAACTGTCGCTATACTGACCCCGGCGGCCTGTGCAAGATCTGTTATCGTTTTACGAGACACTCAAATACTCCCTGTGACGCTCGTACTGTTTTAAGATTAGAGTTGACGTCCGTGGCGAATAATTTTGAGGCAACTTATACTGCTGTCCATAGTAATTTTAGGATAATTGTAAATGCTTTCACGCGAAATGGTCGTTATAAGAACTCATGTTCATTAACGCAGGAGTCCTGACATTTGTTTGGTTTCTGACTTTTCCGCTTGCAGTTTTGATGAGGAATTTTGAAGCTATCCTAAGCGGTCAGTCATCTCGAATACGCTAACTATCTAATTAGCACCACTTTCACGCCAACCTCATCAGCGATTTCAGACCAAATTCGGTCCGTGGTCACGGTCGGCAGCTTTAATTTTCGGGCAAGTGCAAGACAGGCGCGATCACCATGGCTCAGGCCTTTGGATTGGGTTTGTGTTATGAGTGCTCCGCCGTCCACAGCAAGATCAAAATCAAGCGGATATGCTTTTACCCCCAGTGCTGTCATCACTTCGGCTGCTGCATCACGGTCAACGCCGCGACGAACGAGGATAGTGATCGCCTCCTGGACGCAAAGCGTCGACACTGCTGCTCCTTTATCCAACCACTCTTCAGCGATGACAGCACCCGGCTCCTCGTTGAGATAAGCAATGATGGCAGAGGTGTCGATCACACAGGCGCTCATGGTTGTTTTGCCTGCGTGGATGGTACGTTGTCCTCTTCAAGCGCCTCGGCCCGCCGATCGTTGATCAATTGATCGACCAGTTGCTCTCCCGACGGAATGAAGCTGCGAAACAGCATTTGTGCTCTGCGTCGCTCGCGCTGCGCTGTGGTCAATTCGATACGATCTCCTTGTGTATCGATGATGACCCTGTCACCCTTTTTGAGGTTCAAAGCACGTCGTATGTCTGCTGGCAGGATTAACCGCCCATTTTCCTGCAATGGTATCGAATACCGCATTGAGACAATCCTTTTCAAAAGGGTAAAACTACCATCATCATACCCAACGAATGCCCGTATGCCTACCGTCAATCATTGTTCGGCCTGCTACCACCGAATTGGTTTGTCCGTAAGAGGATCGTGCAACGGACACTGGAATACACAGAACAGTAAGCCCGCGTTTTATCAACAATGGCGGTCTCATTTGATTGGTACGATATTTATTGCAGTGAACGGTCCTCTCACGTTACACAATTCGTCATGATACATGACATTGATTGGGTACGCTCACTGCTCAACAGATAAACAGGACCTTGCTAGGGCTTGTCGCAGATTTTCAAGCTTAGCTTTATGTTGACCATAGTCATGGAATTCTCCGCTTCGAAAGTTGCGGCGCGAGTCCATGATTCTGAATGCCATTGCCGAGAAGCTGAGGCGGCAGTCGAAGGATGACTTCAAAGGTAGGCATTTCGAGGCTTGGCTGATTGTACAGGTGGTTGCCTGGTATTTGCGCTACCCGCTCAGCTATCGTGACCTGGAAGAGATGTTCCGCGAGCGGGGGTTTGAGGTCGATCATAGCACGGTCACCGCTGGGTATTGGCTTATACGCTAATGATCGAAAAACGGCTGCGGCAGTTTCGGCGATCCCATTTCGGCTCGGTCCGGATCGATGAGACCTACGTCAAAATCTGCGGCAAATGGCGCTATCTGTACCGAGCCATCGATAGACACGGCAATCCGGTGGATTTCCTGTTGACCGCAAAGTGCGATCTCGACGCCGCCAAGCGGTTCTTCCGCAAGATGCTTAAAGACGAACCTTTGTTATCACCGAACAGGATCGGGACAGACGGGGCCAACACCCTGCCGTCAACGATCAAAACGTCGATTGATGACGGGCTTCTGCACCCGGCCCCATCCACTATGTTACCAAGCATCTCCAGCAAGGCATCGAAAGTGACCATTTCCGGGTTAAGAAGAACATGCCAAGATCGGTGGCTTCCAATCCTTCAACACGGCACGGCAAACCATCGCAGATTTCGAGGCCATGCTTTGGCTGCGGAAGGGCTTTGGCTTTTCCGGAGGCTGGATCATCAACGATCAGAACGATTTGATTGCGCGCCTCTTCGGGGTCCCTTCGCAAACGACCTTGATGTTGCCATCGAAATTTATAAGCTACCTCTGCCGACAGCAGCGAGATGATCGTCTTTACCTATAAAAGGTAGTTGCTACATCCAAGCTGCTTCTATGGTGACCATCATGCTGCTCTGTCGACAAAGCAATCTTGCCAATGATATATGCGCTGAAAATCCAGTTAATCGTGTCTTACACGGCCGTTTCCGTGGGCACAAACGTGGTCAGCCGCATAACTTGCCCAGCTGGTGACGGTGAAGTAGTTGCCTATTTAAGGATCTCGTCGTGATAACAGTTTCCATCGTGAGCCATGGTCACGGAGCAATGACCACAGCGGCATTAAAAGATGCGCTGGCAAGCAAGCTTGTTTCTAGAGTTATTCTAACGTTTAACATAAGTGAAGATGTTTATATACCTGATGATAATAGAGTCATAGTTATTCGAAATCTAAGAAAGCGTGGGTTTGCATCTAACCATAATCAAGCGTTTGCGCTATGCAACACCAACTACTTTTGTGTGATGAATCCCGACGTCAGATTTGGAAAAGAGGTGTACGAATCACTAATATCTGCTTTAACAATAAATCAAGTGGCGATCGCAGCTCCCTTGATCGTAGGGAAGCTTGGTAATGTAGAAGATAGTGCTAGATACTTTCCTAGTATAGGTCGTTTACTTAAAAAGCTTATATTTGGTTCAAAAGGAAAATTTCCTAATTCTTATAAAAATATTGTTGAACCAGATTGGGTCGCAGGTATGTTTATGATGTTTAGATCAAGTATATTCAAAGAAATATGCGGGTTTGATGAAAAATATTTTTTATACTATGAAGATGTTGATATTTGCAAAAGGGTAAGAAATAAAAACTTAACTGTTGTACTTTGTAGTGATGTAAAGGTATCGCATTATGCCCAAAGAAAAAGCCACAAAAGTTCGACTTACGCACTTATTCACCTCAGAAGCATGTTTCGATATTTAATTTTACATTGATTTTGAATTTATAAAATAATTATTATTATGACAAAGAATTATGTACTATTTTATGAGGTACTCTCCCCACCTTAATTTAGTTGAATTTTAGCTAAATTTGACTCTTTTTATAGACTGAATTATGCGGTAGAGGCTTAAGCCTGTTGAAGATTTTAAGGAGCTTTGTAGAGGCGGCACAAATTAATAGACGTCCTGAATGTGCAAAAGCGTAAGCAGTATCCGAGTGAAATCTGACCTACGAAATACAAAAACATCGTGACGGGCAAGAGGTCTTATGCAATTTCATAATTTTGATATTTCAAATGTTATTTTGATAATTCCGAAAAAAACTGGCGATAACCGTGGTTACTTTATGGAGACTTTTCGGGAGGAGTTATTCCAAGAACAGGCAGGGCCTGTGCGTTTTGTTCAGGAAAACCGGTCATTTTCCGCTGAAGCTGGGACCGTACGTGGCCTTCATTTTCAACTCCCACCTCAAGCTCAAGGCAAACTGGTGTCCTGCATAGCTGGGGTGCTTTTTGACGTTGCTGTGGATATTCGCCAGAGTTCACCGACGTATGGTCAATATATATCAGCTGAACTCACCGCCGATAGTGGTGAGCAGCTTTGGGTCCCAGCAGGTTTTGCGCATGGCTTTTGTACTCTCGTACCTAACACGGTCATCAGCTACAAGGTGACCAATTACTACAGTCCCGAGCATGATCGTGGCCTTTTGTGGAATGATCCGGCTATTGGTATCGACTGGCCAGTGTCTATCGAAAGAGTCGTATTGTCCGACAAGGACAAACGTCATCCAACGCTGGTAGATTTGCCTTCATCTTTTGTGGTTGCGGAGTAAGAGTGTCGCATGCGTGTTATTGTTACCGGTGGCGCCGGTTTTATTGGTTCTGCGCTTGTACGACATCTCATTTTAGACAAGGGCTATGATGTCCTCAACATCGACAAGCTGACGTATGCTGGAACTTTGACGTCGCTCACTTCGGTCGAAGGGAGCAACCATTACCGCTTTCTGAAGGCCGACATCTGCGACATCAGCTCTATTCATGAAGCGTTCAACAGCTTTAAACCCGATCGCGTCATGCATCTAGCCGCAGAAAGTCATGTGGACCGCTCGATCACCGGCGCAAAGGACTTCGTCCAAACCAACGTGCTTGGTACCTTCACCATGCTAGAAGCTGGGCGAGCCTATTGGCAAGGTCTTTCAGGGGATAAACAGAAGACCTTCCGCTTTCTTCATGTTTCGACAGACGAAGTCTATGGATCCTTGGAGGATGATGGTCTCTTCACGGAAGCGACACCGTATGATCCCAGCTCACCCTATTCCGCTTCAAAGGCCGCATCTGATCATCTCGCAAAGGCTTGGGCTCATACCTACGAGATGCCAGTTGTAGTTTCCAATTGCTCAAACAATTATGGGCCCTACCATTTTCCAGAGAAGCTCATTCCGTTGGTTATTCTCAACGCATTACATACTCAGCCCCTGCCGATCTACGGCAGTGGCGCAAATATCCGCGACTGGCTGTATGTTGAAGACCATGCTAGGGCGCTCGATATTATTGTCGAGCGAGGACGGATTGGCGAGACGTACAATGTTGGCGGACGCAACGAGCGGCGCAACATTGACGTCGTCAAGCGTATCTGCACAATGATGGACAGTTTGCGTCCATCAGACAAACCCCACGAGACCTTGATACAACATGTAACAGATCGGCCCGGTCACGATGCTCGCTATGCCATTGATGCATCGAAGTTGGAAACGGAACTAGGCTGGAAAGCGCAAGAAAATTTTGACACCGGGATCGAGAAAACGGTGCGCTGGTACATCGAAAACGAATGGTGGTGGGCTCCCTTGCGTCAGGGCTATGCCGGTCAGCGTCTTGGCATTATCAAGACGGAAGCTACCGAATGATTTCCAAATTACGTTATCTTGTAACGGGCCTCGAAGGCCAAGTGGTACGCTCCCTCATCGAGCAGTGCAGCCGTCCTGAATATAACCTAATAGAACTGATCCCTGTTGGGCGTCCCGTACTCGATCTGGAGCAGCTTGACACTATCAAATCGACAGTAGACGATATCAAGCCGGATTTGATTATCTCGGCGGCGGCCTACACGGCTGTTGATCAAGCAGAAAGCAACGAAGAGACGGCGCGACGGGTGAATGCTTTGGGTCCGCGGGCGCTGGCTGAGAGTGCGACCTCACGAAATATCCCAATTGTCCATCTCTCTACCGATTATGTCTTTGATGGTACAAAAAGCGCGCCTTACGTCGAGAGCGATCCGGTTGGGCCAGTCAGCGCTTACGGGCGCACCAAACTGGAAGGTGAACGCTACCTGCTGGAGACAACACACAACGTTGTGATCCTGCGCACGGCATGGGTCTACAGTCCGTTTGGCAAGAATTTTGCCAAAACAATGCTGCGCGTGGGCGAAACGTGTGATGCGCTCAATATCGTTGCCGATCAGATTGGCAATCCAACATCAGCACTAGATATTGCGGATGGCGTTTTGAAGGTTGCTTGCAACCTGATTGAAAGCTCAGCCCCTCATCTTCGCGGCGTATTCCATATGTCCGGGCAAGGAGACGCGAGCTGGGCTGACTTTGCAGCAGAAATCTTCCGTATCTCTGCTGCAAACGGTGGGCCGACCGCAGGTGTTGGCCATATATCAACAGTTGACTATCCCACACCTGCCAAACGCCCCGCGAATTCTCGCTTGAACAGCGGAGCACTGCGGACCACCCATGGCGTACAGCTTCCACCTTGGCAGGATTCTACACAAAACATGATCAAGCGTCTGGTCGCCACCAGATCATACCTGTGAATCTTTGAGGACGAAAAATGAAGGGTATCATTCTTGCGGGTGGGAGCGGGACGCGCCTGCATCCTATGACACTGGTGACGTCGAAGCAGCTGGTGCCGGTGTATGACAAACCGATGATCTATTATCCCTTGTCGACTCTTATGCAAGCAGGCATCCGCGACATTTTAATCATCTCTACACCAAAGGACCTACCAAACTTCCAGGCCTTGCTTGGCGACGGCTTGAAATGGGGCATTTCCCTGTCCTATGCTGAGCAGCCATGTCCAGACGGATTGGCACAAGCCTACATTATCGGTGCAGACTTCGTTGGGGATAGCCCCTCCTGCCTTATCCTTGGCGACAACATCTTCCACGGACATGGGGTTAATGATCTCTTCAAATCCGCAATCGCCCAAAACGATGGCGCAACTGTTTTTGCTTACCACGTCAGCGATCCGGAACGGTATGGCGTAGTGGAGTTTGACAAGGAAAAAAAGGCAATATCAATCGAAGAAAAGCCGGAGCAGCCCAAATCGAACTGGGCCGTGACTGGTCTTTACTTCTATAACAAAGAAGTCGTCGATATCGCAGCCAACCTAAAGCCGTCCGCGCGAGGGGAACTCGAAATTACCGACGTAAACCGCGTTTATTTGCAACGCGGTCAGCTTTCAGTTCAAGAGTTAGGGCGTGGCTATGCCTGGCTTGATACGGGAACGCCTGACAGCCTACTAGACGCGTCAGAATTTGTTGCGACGCTAGAGCGTAGGCAGGGGTTTAAGATCTCGTGCCCAGAGGAAATCGCTTATCGATTAGGTTTTATTGATGCAGGTCAACTAGAAAGAATTGCCAGCTATTTTGGGAAAAGCGACTATGGGCGGTATTTAAGGCATTTACTGAAGTAGCGGAATGACGAATCCAATGAGAAAACAGCCGATTACCGCTTTAATCTATTGTAGGTGAGCATCCCTGAACGTAAAAGCAATTTCGCTTCCGCGTGACGTGCTTTAGGAGTAATCAATGAACACTTATCATGCCTACCCGTTGGATGTCATGCGCAGTTTGTCGGATCACTGGCGGCTGGTGCTGTCACTGGCAAAGCGTGATCTCTCGGCGCGCTACCGCGGTTCGCTATTTGGCTTCATTTGGGCCTTTATGACACCGGTTTTGATGCTGATCGTGTATACCTTTGTGTTTAGCGTAATTTTCAAGGCACGCTGGGGAACAGGATCTGACTCTAAAACGGAATTTGCACTTGTTTTGTTTATCGGATTGATTCTTTTTAATTTTTTTGCGGAATGTCTCAACCAATCTCCGAACCTGATTATCAACAATGCCAACTACGTCAAAAAAGTGGTGTTCCCGCTGGAAGTTCTTCCTTGGGTAAATCTTACTGTTTCAGCTGTAAACGCAGGTATTAGTTTTTCCGTCTGGTTGGTCGCCTACGTTGTATTTTTTGGTCTTCCCTCACTCACTGTGTTGCTTGCTCCAATTGTTATTTTACCCTTTTTGCTGTTTGTAATGGGGCTTTCTTGGTTCGTTTCAGCAGTTGGCGTCTTTGTGCGCGACGTAGCACAATTTGTAACGATCCTCGTTGCGGTGACGATGTTCATGTCGCCGATCTTCTACCCACTGTCAGCATTGCCTGAGGAGTACAGGATCTTCGTGTCGCTCAATCCGCTAACGCTGGTGGTAGAACAAATGCGTCAAGTTCTGTTTTTTGGACAGGCTATTAACTGGTTCCTGTATGCGGTGGAACTTGCTGGCGCGTTGTTGATTGCTTGGCTTGGATTCATCTGGTTTCAGAAAACACGTAAAGGCTTTGCGGATGTTATTTGATGATGCGATTACTGTCACATCTCTAGCAAAGTGCTATCAAATCTATGATCACCCTCGTAACCGGTTGAAACAGATGCTGATTCCGCGGCTGAAGTCGCGGCTTGGCATGACCGCACATAACTACTTTCGAGAATTCTGGGCTTTGAAAGAAGTTTCCTTTACGATTAAAAAAGGTGAAACCGTTGGCATCATAGGGCGTAATGGTAGTGGTAAATCTACGCTGCTTCAGATGATCTGTGGAACGCTACACCCTACCACAGGTTCCGTGAAAACGGCGGGTCGTATAGGTGCACTGCTTGAACTTGGTTCCGGATTCAATCCTGAATTCACCGGGCGCGAAAATGTTTATCTCAATGCCACTTTACTTGGATTAAGCCAAAAACAAATTGAAGAGCGTTACGATAGCATTGCCGCATTTGCCGATATCGGAGATTTCATTAATCAGCCGGTCAAGACTTATTCTAGCGGAATGTTCGTACGCCTTGCCTTCGCAGTTATTGCCCATATTGATGCGGATCTTCTTGTCATTGATGAAGCCCTAGCAGTTGGAGATGCTTTCTTTACACAAAAGTGCATGCGCTTTCTGCACGATTTCATCCAGCGAGGTAGCATTGTTTTTGTCAGCCATGACACAGCGGCAGTACGTGGTCTATGTTCTCGAGCTATCTGGCTGGACAAAGGGACTGTGCTGATGGATGGAATCCCAAAGGATGTGTGTAATCAGTATTTGAAAGCTTACTACAGCGAGAGCAATTCCGCTTCAGAAACTCCAGTTGAAGCTTCTGCGGAAGCTTTTGCGGTCCAGGAAGAAGATTTTGTTGACGGACGTCTCGCCTTCGTCAACGCCTCTAACTTGCGAAACGATCTTCAGATTTTCCAGTTCGATCCGAATAGCGACAGCTTTGGCGAGAGGCGAGCTGAGATCATTGGTGTTACCATTCACGACATGGCGGGCTCTTCGCTGAGTTGGGTTGTGGGTGGCGAGAGGGTGACCGTGAAGATTACAGTCAAAACTCACACCAATCTTGCCTCGCCCATTATCGGCTTTATGTTTAAGGATCGGCTAGGCCAGACTTTGTTTGGCGATAATACTTTTCTAAGCACTATTGACGATCATAAATTCTGTTCTGCAGGCAAAATTCTTGTGGCGGAGTTTGTCTTTCGCATGCCGATACTCCCCGCTGGTAACTACACAATAGGCGCCGCTATTGCGGACGGAACACAAGAGGCGCATGTGCAACATCATTGGATACATGAGGCATTGGCAATACGATCAGAAACCTCACTCGTTGCTACAGGTCTAGTCGGTGTCCCAATGTCTAGCATTACTTTGAAAGCGGAAGCCTGAGCTATGTCGGATACTAATAAAAAAATGGCATTCACCGGTGAACGTTTTGTTCCGGAGGAAACCGGTAATATCGTTATTGAGCACCTCCATCGCTATTACAGTGCGTTGCCTCTGGTGGTGGGGAAAACTGTTCTCGACATTGCCAGTGGGGAAGGCTATGGAAGTGACCTTTTGGCGTCTTGTGCTATGCAAGTTTACGGTGTGGACATAGCTCCAGAGGCGGTTCAGCATGCTCGCGACAAATATGCCCGCACTAATTTAAAGTTTATAGTTGGTAGCTGCGCTAGCATCCCGTTGCCCGACCACAGCGTCGATGTCATTGTAAGTTTTGAGACGCTTGAACATCATGACCAGCACGAAGAGTCAATGTCCGAGTTTAAACGCGTGCTGCGTCCTGATGGTACACTATTTATATCCAGCCCAGACAAGAAAAACTACTCCGATCTACGTGATTTCCGCAATCCGTTCCATGTACGTGAACTCTACGAGGAAGAGTTCCATAATCTACTGCAGCGGCATTTTCGACAGATACATTTTTTTTCTCAGCGGATTGCTTTCGGCTCTTTCCTTCTTCCAGCTTCGGGATCGGCCAAACTGTGCAGCTATTTGTTGCGCGACGGTAATATCATCTCGTCACCCGGTGTTGTAGAACCGTATTACCATCTGGCTTTGGCATCTGATGCACCACTAGTGACAATTGAGGGCGGTGTTTTTGAACAACCCATTAATGACACTGAGGTTATCCAGTCTTGGGAACGCGTAATGGCAGAACGCGATCGGGAGCTTGATGGGTTACGTCAAGAAGCGGAACAGTTGTTTGGTGAAAACGCGCGGCTTTCTACTGAAAGAATTCTTTTGGCCGAGCAGAACAAGGTACTGGCTGAAAAGAATGACCGTTTGGCAGCGCAGAGCAAAAAATTAATCGAAGAGAATGCCGGTTTGACAAGGCATAGCAAGGAGTTGACCGAAAAGTATGCCCGCTTATTGGAGCAAAGCAAGGAATTAGGCGATGCGAATGCCCGTTTGGCGACGCAGAGCAATGATCTGAACGAGCAGCTCGCACACCTTTTTTCTTTGAAGCAAAAATTTAAAGATCTTTTACAGGAACGTGATGCTGACAATCACGAATTAGAGCGACTGAAAGACGCTTACGACAACGAGAAGCGACGATTCGATGAACTTACAACTATGACACAGACTATTTTTGCATCGAAATCCTGGACATTGACAGCACCTCTTCGAGCGTCACGTCGCCGCTTAGAATCGCTGTTCGGGCTGAGCAATTTGGTACAACCAATCTCACGCAGCATACTTGGGCTAAGGTCTAAAAATGCCCTTAACTATCTGCGCCGTCGCGATCTTAGCGGTTTTGTTGGCAGGTTGCGTCACTATAGGCGCGAAACCCAGCTTGAAGTCATTCAGCAAAACCTATCAAGCGCAGAGGGACGGATTTGGGGAATTCTTACAACGCCTCACACACTTTTTATTGCACAGTGCATGGTTGAACGGCTGGCACTTCACGGCATAAATACAGTCGTGATGACCGAAGCCCCCAGTTCCTTCAACAATGATCTTTACATTGTTCTATGTGCTCAGATGTTCGAACGTTTACCGCCTGGCGAAAAACGCGTTATTTTCCAGCTAGAACAATCTGTCTCATCCCGCTGGTTTACGCCCGGCTATTTGTCGATGCTCGAGAATTCTCTGGCGGTTTTAGAGTATTCCCTTGTTAATATTGACTTTTTGACTGGCAAGGGAATCGCCTATCCACATGTCTTCTACTTACCTATTGGAACGTCCCTGGAGATAAAGGACACGCTGCCCTCCGCGCAAAAGGAGTATGATTTCTTATTTTACGGTGATTATTATAGTTCACCACGGCGGGCGAAGATGATCGACGCGCTACAGGCGCAATTCCAAGTTAAGCTTTGCAACAACGCATTTGGCGAGGAGATGCATGCGCTAATCCGCAAAGCTCGTGTCGTTATCAATATTCATTATTACGAAAATGCGCTTCTTGAGATGCCACGTATTCAAGAGTGCCTGTCCCAAGGCGTTCCAGTCGTGTCCGAGTCAGCTCAAGACCAAGAAGACTATCCCGAGCTTGCTGGAGCGGTTCACTTTTTCGAGGAGGGGTCCATCGAAGAAATGCTACGTGTTGCCGAATCCACGTTACAAGCGGCATCCGCCCTAGAACCGGAGGTCGTTCAAGCAACAGCGAAAAGCGCCCATCGTTTCACTTTCATGTTCGACCGTTTTCTAACGTCTCTGGGCGTTTTGCCGCCGGACACGATCCTTAATGATGAAATTTACTTGCCTAACACCTATCCGCAAATAGCTCTCTCTTTGCCAGAAACAATAAAGCGGCGGCGCCTCTTCCAGGAAACAAAGCCGCCTTTGTCGTGCGTCTTCGATGGTATCCGGAACGTGAAGGGCTGGATCGGATGCGGCTCGAGCTACAGTGCGCTAGCGCGACATGCTCAACGCAATGGACTGACTGAACTGACGGTGTTCGAAGACGATGCGGTTTTTCGCGAGGACCATCTTGAACGGTTGCGTAAGATACGAGTCTATTTAGAATCTACTAATGGGTGGGATATTTTTTCCGGTATGATTGCCTCAGTTCACAATGATACGCGCATATTGGACGTGCAGGAGGTGGATGGACTTACTTTTGTTAAATTAGACCGTATGACCAGCATGGTTTTCAATATTTACAATCGTCGTGCCATCGATCTAATGGTTCAGTGGGATCCCACTAATAACGATGTAGATTCTAACGCTATAGACCGCTACCTTGAAAATCAGGTAGAACTTAAGACCGTTGTCACACTTCCTTTCCTGGTGGGACACCGAGAAGAAATGATGTCGACCCTTTGGGGGATTCAAAATGATCACTATTCGAAAATGATAGACGAAGCTGAAAGTAAAATCCGCCAACTTTCGTATGAATGGTTGTCTGTTTCTAACCATAAATCGTTGTGACTCTTTTAAATATTTAATATGGCGATTAGGGTTTGTGGGGATGCATTTTGAATTAGAGTGTTTCCCATTCAAGTTGGATCATATCCGCAGGAATTGAAGAAGTTTTGTGATTATTGAGGGTTGATGAGCTCGATCAGTTTTCCGATTCTGTCCCAGAATGCTATCACCGTGCGCTCTGCTGCTTTCCGCAAGAGTGCTTTCAGCTTGGAGAATGCCCTCTCAATCGGGTTGAAGTCTGGGCTGTAAAAGGCGGCAGGAAAAGCATGCGTGCTCCGGCGGCCTAGATCCTTGCGCGAGCGGCCGGTCGCTTATGGCTGGGGAGATTGTTAAGAATGACGACATCGCCAGGCTTGAGCGTGGGCACAAGTACCTGATCGACATAGGCTTCGAATCAGTCTCCGGTGATTGCCCGTCGATCACAAGCGCCGCGACCATTCCGGTACTGCGCAGGCCCGCGACCAGTGCCGTGGTCTTGCGGTGGACGTAAGGAAAGCCCATTTGCAGGGGAAGTCATGGCGATGATCGAACAGCAGGGGGTTTTTAGCATGGGCATTGGGTACACCGACGCTCATTTACTGGCGTCTGTTCTTCTCGATAAACGAACGGTTTTGTGGACTGAATACTGCTTTTGCTAACTCGCTCATCTTGTTCCGATTTTCTAGGTAAACCGCTGTCGGGAACCTTTTAGCAGACACTTTCTTAGTTTCAGTCTTCTCTCATCGCCTTGTTGATCTGATCAGCGAGCGGCTTGATCAAATAAGACAACGCTGTTCTCTCGCTGGTCTTGATGAAGGCCTCAACTAGCATGCCTGCAAGCAGAGTAAGATTTCCGAGCTTTGACATCTCGTCGGGTTCTATTTGGATGCTCGCCGTATACCAGCTTTCGCCCGTTTGCGCGTTATGCACGAGGTCAGCACCAACGGTCTTGATCTGCCCTACGATTTCCGGCGTTGTACACTGATTGAAGGCCGAGAAGCGAAGTACAGCTTGTTGGCCAACATGCAACTGGTCGATATCGGCCGACTGAACGCGCGCTTCGACGACAAGACGATCATTCACAGGTACGATCTGCATTACCGTTTCCCGCGCTGCGATCATGTTGGTTTTCACGCGGAACTGAGCCGGTTTTTCCACCGAGAAGTGAGCCACCTCTAAGTATGGTTTTTTGATCAAGCTCGGGTCAAGTGACTGGCTTTTTCTCCTCTCTTTTGCGCTGCTGCGGCCGAGCTGGCTTTGAAGCGGAAGCTGTCGTTCCCGGTTTCAAGGGTGTGGCAACGGTGGGTGAGACGGTCGAGAAGAGCCGTCGTCATCTTGGCGTCGCCGAAGACGGTTGCCCATTCGCTGAAGCTGAGGTTGGTGGTGATGATGACGCTGGTGCGCTCATAAAGCTTGCTCAGCAGGTGGAAGAGCAGCGCTCCGCCTGAGGCACTGAATGGAAGGTATCCGAGCTCATCGAGGATCAGCAGATCGAGGCGAACCAGCGTCTCAGCGATCTGGCCTGCCTTGCCTCTAGCCTTCTCCTGCTCGAGCGCGTTGACCAGTTCGATGGTCGAGAAGAAGCGGACCTTGCGGCGATGATGCTCGATCGCCTGGACACCGAGGGCGGTCGCGACATGTGTTTTTCCTGTGCCCGGTCCGCCGACAAGCACTATATTCTGCGCCCCGTCGATGAACTTGCATCTGTGCAATTGGCGCACCGTCGCTTCGTTGATTTCGCTGGCGGCGAAGTCGTATCCGGAGATGTCCTTGTAGGCCGGGAAGCGGGCAGCCTTCATGTGATAGGCGATGGACCGGACCTCACGCTCGGCCATCTCGGCTTTCAGCAACTGGGACAGGATCGGCACGGCCGCGTCAAAAGCCGGAGCACCTTGCTCGATCAGGTCCGTGACGGCTTGAGACATGCCATACATCTTCAGGCTACGCAGCATGATGACGACGGCGGCGCTGGCGGGATCATGACGCATTGCGACCTCCCACGATCCGGACACGCAGGCCATCGTAACGTTCGACATTGGCCTTGGGCTCCCGCAGCAAGGTCAGTGCCTGTGGCGTATCGATGTCGGGACCGTCTGTCGTCTTGCCATCAATCAGCATATGCAACAGATTCAGCACATGCGTTTTGGTTGCTACGCCTTGATCCAGAGCCAGTTTTACAGCTCTAACGACGACCTGTTCGTCGTGATGGAGGACGAGAGCGAGGATATAGGCCATCTCGCGATCACCGCCAGGGCGGCGCAGCATCTGGTCCTGCAGTCGTCGAAAGGCCAGCGGCAATTCCAGGAAAGGTGCGCCATTGCGCAGGGCTCCGGGTTTGCGCTGGATGACGGCAAGGTAATGCCGCCAGTCATAAATCGTCCGCGGCGGCTCCGCTCGATGATCCGAACATGTTCGCATAGGATATTGCCCTCGGCCGCAATGGCCAGTCGGTCAGGATAGATCCGCAGGCTGACGGGCCGGTTCGCAAATGATGCTGGCACGCTGTAACGATTACGCTCGAAGGTGATCAGGCATGTCGTCGAGACGCGCTTGCTCTGCTCGACGAAGCCGTCAAACATGGCGGGGAGCGCCATCAATGCTGCCCGCTCATCAGCCCAAACATCTGCGATTGTGCCGGACAAGGTGCCATGTGCCGTCTCCCGCCACAGGTCCTGGCAATGCTGTTCCAACCAGATATTTAACGTTGCCAAATCCGGGAAGTCCGGCATCTGTTGCCACAGCCGTGGTCGGGCATCCTGAACGTTTTTCTCGACCTGACCCTTCTCCCATCCTGCCGCTGGATTGCAGAACTCGGGCGCAAAAACATAGTGGTTCGTCATCGCCTGGAAGCGGACATTGACCTGCCGCTCCTTGCCGCGACCGACGCGATCGACTGCTGTCTTCATGTTATCGTAAATGCCACGACCAGGTACGCCGCCGAACACACGGAAGCCGTGCCAGTGGGCATCGAACAGCATCTCGTGCGTCTGCAGCAGGTAGGCTCTGACCAGAAACGCCCGACTGTGCGATAGCTTGATGTGTGCGACCTGAAGCTTGGTGCGCTCGCCGCCGATCACGGCATAATCTTCACTCCAATCGAATTGGAATGCTTCGCCTGCGCGGAAAGACAGCGGAACGAATATCCCGCGGCCAGTCGTCTGCTGCTCAACCCGCCACTCACGGGCAAAGGCGGCGACCCGACCATAGGAGCCGGTAAAGCCGAGAACCACCAGATCGGCATGAAGCTGCTTCAGCGTTCGGCGCTGCTTGCGCGACCTTCCGGCCTCGGTCTTCAACCAGGCCGCCAGTTTGTCGGCAAAAGGATCAAGCTTGCCCGGCCGCTCCGGTACCGTGAACGTCGGTTCGATCGTACCAGCGTTCAAATACTTCGCGATCGTGTTACGCGACAAACCGGTATGCCGACTGATCTCGCGGATCGACTGCTTCTCGCGCAGCTTTATCCGACGGATGATGTTTAAAAGTCCCATGTGGATCACTCCGTTGCCCCCGTCGCTCACCGCGTTAGGGGAAGGTTCACATGGCTCAATTCTTAATGGAAATTATGCGTCTAACCGGCTCAGTTCTGCGTGGAAACCAACAGGTGAGATTGGGAAGTGACGGATGCCGTCAGGCAGCGATGGTTTCCGGCAGGAGGCGGAACTGCACCGGCAGCTTGGCGGCGATCTCCTCGTCGGTCAGATCGTCGAGCAGCTTCCAGACCTTGCCTTGAGCTGAGGGATAAACGAGCACGATCTGGCGATTGCGCAGATCGGCTGGAAAGCGAGCGTCGGCATAGCCGCGGAAATCGGGACCGGTCGCGCTCCAGATATGATCGAGCTTTTCCTGTCGGTTCATGGCGCGCACTGGGCGGGATTCCCAGGCGATGATCTCGCCGCGCAGCCGGTCTGGCGACTGACTATCGCTCAGGTCGCAATAGCCGTGGAACCAGCGAGACCGATCGTCAATCGTCAGCGCGAAGAATACGCTAGTGACGCTGGCGGCCAGAAACTCCCGCATCGCGAACATGTCACCTCGATAGAAGAGCGGTGGCAAAATTTCGAACATGTGGTCGTGGTCGGCTTCGGATATCTCGAACCACTCGCCGACATATCGCGTGCCATTTGTCCGGTCATCGTCGAACGGCGACTGGCTATGGCGATTGAACAGGGCGTACATTTCGTGGCGGTTGGCCACACCTTCGAACACTTTACGGATGGTGGGAGGATTGAACATCGGCTGCTCCTTTTGGGGTTGAGGACCGAAGCGGAAGCTGATCGACCTCTTCTTTCAGTCCTTTGATTACCCCTCCTCAGCCGGCGCCTCGCGGGCAGCGGGTCAAGGGCCGCCGTCAGGCGGGCGGCAGCTTCACCCTTGATGCGCTGTACGCGTATGCGGCAGCTCTCCTTTCTCCCTCCTCTCCTTCAATTCCTCATTCCAATCTTTACATTGCGGCCTCAGCCGCGAGAAATCGCAACCGGCGCGGTCCGCCATCTGGCGCAGGCGATCGGCAAAGACCTCACCCTGAACATTGTTGTCGGTCGCCGCCACCAGTCATGCGCCCTCCCCGGAAGCCAGGTTTTCCAACGCCTGCGCGGTCAACGGAGACCACCCGCCTCCGGTGCTGACATAGAGACTGTCGGATCTTATGTGCTCTATTGCGGTGAGGCTGAGTGCATCGATCGCCGCCTCCGTGACGCAAATCCGGGGCGCACCGGCGTTACCAAATCGGGAGAGCGCCTTGGCCCCGCCGGTGGAAAACCCGCGCCAGTCCGGACCGCGCTCCTCCCAGCCGATGACGGCGCCAGCCTCATCGACATGTTTTGCCCACATCGAGCCATATGGGCCTTCCCGAAGAACGTCCGCCTCGATCGCCGCAGAGATGACCCGCCATGGCAGCGCCCGGTTCTGTCGAAGATACCTCCATGTCGCCGATGCTCGCCACGGCCGTTTTCTATGGTTCCAGCGGTCAGGGATCGAAGCCCCTGTTTGCGTTTGACGAAGAGGCTTCTCCCAGGTCGCTGCGGTTGGCTGAAACGCGACGAGATCGCCGACCATCGCCAGGGCCTCGGCAAAACCGATCCCATGCAGATAGCTCGCAAGTGCGAAGACGTCGCCTTTTGCGTCGGAGCGAGCATCAAACCAGCCCCTGTCGTCGTGGATCACGATGACGATATCGTCGTCGCGCCGGAATTTGACCGCCCGGCGCGTGCTCTCTTTCCGGTCTATCGCGAAGCCCTCATGCTCAAGGAGGGCTGCGCAGCCCACCCGGGCGCGCAGCTCCTCTATGTCATTTTTCTCCATTTCACTTCCTTTAGCTTTCCTGACTTTTCGGACTGGCAGCGCCCAGGCCGCGAAGATGGAAGCGCGCAAGGGCGCGGTTCGCAATGTGCAGATCTGCCAAGAAGGTTCGCGGCGAAGCCTCCCTTGCGCGCGCCTCAGCGCGAGCGGCACGCGCTCCCCCGAAGGGATGATCGGCTCAATGAGCCGATCCATAGGCAAAGGGGTCATATCCGTTGATGATGGCGTCTTCATCGCCGTCATACTCGGCGGAAGGCATGACGCCGATCTCTCCATCGATTTCGAAGAGGGTGACCGGGACCATCAGGGTCCGGGCAAAATCGAATGCGTGGTTTTGTGCAAGGCTGAGATCCGACATGTGAGGCTCCATCCGTTGGCGGGGCCGATCCCCGCTCGATGGCGCCCGTTTGATCTGGGCCTGGCCGCGGTCACCTCGGCGGCGCAGCCAGAGAGGTCGCAGGAGCTGCGAACCCCTTGCGGGTTGACCGTCCAAGGACGGGACTGGATTAGGGATGCCAGACAAGAGAGCGGGGTCGGAAACGCCAATTGTTGGAGCGTTCGTCGATCCGGTCCGAATTGCAGGCCAACCATCCGATCACGCGATCCGTCCGCGATCAAAACCCCCGGATACCAATGAGGTGGGTCTGCGTTCTGCATGACAGCGGATGGCCAAAGTCGCTTCTGATGCACTGCGAACGACCCCGCAGAGACGGGCATAAGGAAGAAAGCTTGAACGATGAGGGCTTGCTGGCAGCAAGACTTTAGCGCAGCCACCTGGCCGCCAAAGGGCGATGGGCCTTGCAGCGTTCCGCACCGCTTCGCACGATCCAGCGTCGCCAACTTGACGGCTCCGTCATTTTGGCCTATTTACAGAATTCTGTAATTTTGAAGTTTGGAATTGTGCGATGACAAAGCTTGAATACGACAACATCTTTGAAGCGATCACGGACGATCCGATCGAAGCTGCGGATTTGACGTTGCGATCGGATCTCGTCAACACGCTTGTCGCTATCTTCAAGGAACGGGGCTGGAAGAACGCCGATATCGGCACGGCACTCGACATCCCGCAGTCGCGCGTCAGTGAACTCGTGCGCGGTAAGATCGCCGTCCTTTCTGTCCAGAAGCTTTTTGGCTACCTGGCAATCCTCGGCTATCGCTTCAAGCCGTCGCTCGATGGCAACCATCACGTGGTCTGCCGTGTCGAAGAAAAACAAAAAGAGGCCGCATAACCGGCCTCTCCTTGCTCCAGTTTCGGAGTGTTATTTCTTCGTCGATTTTTTGTCTTTAGCCGCCTTCGCTTCAGCCTGGGTCGCTTCCCGGACCTCGGCCATCATCTCCTTATAGCGGGACAGCGCAGTGTCCATTTCCTTTTGATCAGCTTTTTCGCTGGTCTTGGTGAAGGCATGGAGAATGTAGACGGTGTTGAGGTGTTTTGCGCAGTAGACGGCTCTATAGGCGGGCGAACCGTTTTCGCGCAGCTCGATGACGCCCTTCCATTCGCCTCTGAGAACCTTGAAATCATCCAGCGGGTCCTCGCCCTCCTGAACTCTCCGGATCTCGCCTGAAAAATTGATTCTAATATCTGTTGGCAGATCCATAAAAGCGCGTTTGGCGCCTTCGTTCACAAACTTAAATTTCTTGGACATCTAGTTTCAAATTCCTCATTGCTTATAGGACTCTCTTTCTCCCGCTAAGCGGGGTTGGGTTTGCCTGGATGCAAAGCACACCCAGACATGCAAACTT
This sequence comes from Rhizobium sp. CFBP 8762, assembly GCF_014841565.1. Taxonomy (GTDB): domain Bacteria; phylum Pseudomonadota; class Alphaproteobacteria; order Rhizobiales; family Rhizobiaceae; genus CFBP-8762. Next base: position 157,006 of record NZ_JACYUD010000004.1, on the reverse strand, counting down.
TAACACAGCTTTGAGCCAGAAGGCTGCGAAAATTGAAAAGGAACTGTCATGGCAACCGGTACCGTAAAATTTTTCAACGATGATAAGGGATTTGGTTTCATCACCCCGGAGACGGGCGGAACGGACGTGTTCGTTCACGTGTCCGCTTTGCAGAATGGCGGGTCGCTGAGAGAAGGTGACAAGGTCACTTTCGAACATGGCCAGGACCGCAAGACTGGAAAATCGAAGGCTGAGAACGTTAGCGTGCTCTGACCTGTTGGGCCGCGAGACCAGCCTGATCGTCAAATCTGGGCAAGCTGGTCTCGGCCGCGCTCTACGGGGCTTACTGGAAATTGCGGCACTTCACCTTCAACGTATCGAAGTGCAAGTCGGGCACTTATACCGAGTTGGAGTCTATGCAGAGCCCGTTCCATAAGACGCGAGATTTCCGGTCGGACGCTGGTATCAGAAACAAACGATCCCACTAGGATGACGCTGACTGCGGCTTCTTCCAAACCGGTCGTGTCGTCTGTTTCCGCAAAGCTGTTGAATGAAATTATGGAAAAGGAACGATACAATGGCAGAGGCGAACGCAACACTGGCGATGATCATTGACGGCGACAACGCAACGCCGAAATCGTCAAAGGCTTACTCGCTGAGATCGCCAATTACGGAACCGCCAGCGTCAAACGTGTCTATGGCGACTGGACCAAGCCCAATCTCAACGGCTGGAAGGATTGCCTGCTCGAACATTCGATCCAGCCGGTCCAGCAGTTCGCCTATACCACCGGCAAGAATGCCACCGATGGCGCGATGATCATCGACGCCATGGACCTGCTCTACACCGGACGATTCTCAGAATTTTGCATCGTCTCCAGTGACAGTGATTTCGCCAGACTTGCAGCGAGGACCCGCGAACAGGGTGTGACCGTCTACGCATTCGGCGAACGCAAAGCCCCTCGTCCCTTCATCACTGCTTGCGACAAGTTCGTTTATTTCGACGTCCTTAATGCGTCGATCGACGAACCGGCTGTCGTCGTTGCAGCAGCAGATCCAGTTCGGAAAGTCGTCAAGAAGGAGGCACCGGTCCAAGGCGCTGCGTCGGCTGTCGCAGTCACCCCCGTTAAGAGCAAGATCGACAAGATCCTGATCGATATGCTGACCAAAGCCGTGATCGCCGCCGCCGACGAAGAAGGCTGGGTCAATCTCGGTGCTGTCGGCAGTCATGTCGCAAAGCAGTCACCCGAATTCGATTCAAGAAACTACGGCTTTGCCCGTCTCAGCGAACTCGTCGAGGCGACAGGGAAATTCGACATCGACCGATCCGGTAAGACGCAGAAAGGTGTCCTCATCCATCTCAAACCGGCATCCACCGCGACCAGAAAGTGAAAGGAGCATTTCGATGGCACGCAAGTGCATTGAGGAACGCCTCGCCCAGATCGAGGTCCAGCGCAAACTCTTAAAGCCCGTCTCCGCCAACAGGAGCGCAGGGATGATGAACGCCACAAGGTCCTGCTGGGGCCCCTGTCCCACATCGCCTCGGCGAGGACCGCTATTGCAAGTTCTCCAAGCGCCGCGGGGAATGGCTGCGCCGCGAGCCGCCCGGCTACCTGACGCACCATTCTAACAAGGACCGGTTCGCCGGTCTGCTCAAAGCGTTATCAGAGGATCTGCAGGCATGACGCCATCAAAGACCGAGAGACTTGCAGAGGAAATCAAATCAAGAGGGTTGGTCGAAAGTCGTGAGACTGGCAACAACAAACCGGTTTTTCGGAAACCCGGCTTTGCAGGCGTCCAGCAATTCACCGAGCTGGAGAAAGCTCTTGCCTCCAGTATCAAAAGAGAGCGGAAGGCTGCCGGTCTGTCGCGGGAAACACTGGCCGGCATGGTCGGGATCGCCGAACAGGTTTACGGACGCTACGAGCGTGCTGCATCCCACCTGACCGCAACACGGTTGATCCATCTGTGTGAGCTGCTGGACATCGAACCGATCAGGCTGCTCCACGATGTCGCCCCTCATCTTTGGGTAAAGACAAAGAGAGAGGCGGACGATCGCACGAAGCTGGCGCTACTGGTCAGGGACGTGCCGGCTGATGTTTTACCGAGCCTGATCGATATCGTCATGCACCTGGCGTCGGCGCCTTCACACAGAGGCGATCCGCCCGGGCTTGAGGACGACGAAGCATGAGGATCACCAGAACATTTTTAGCGATGTTTGGCAGGGCTGTCCGCTGTACTGATCCTCAGCTGTTGGGCACAACGGAGCGCCGCGTGACAAATTTGTTTAGCGTCAAATATTTATTTCTTTGGCCGCATAAATCGAGCTCCAATATCATACAGTGATACTAGCCCAGTTGTTACGGGGAGGCCTGCAAAAAACAAAGCGTCAAAAGCATACGTTCCAACGAACTTGCTGGTAATAATTCCCAAATCTTTATTTCTATTTTCTAGATCTTTGGACGCTGTAATAATGCCCGTAATATGCTCTACTCTTTCTTTCTGATCCATGTAGAAGGCTACTTGGGAGATATCGACCGGCTCGGGGCTTGAAAGGAGCTTCTTGGCTTCATTGAGTGACGCGTCCAGAGCAAAACTGGGTCTCTTAGCCGGTTCTCCAGTTGCTAAACCAAGTTGTTTTTCGCGCTTAAAATACGTGTAGTTGTGCAACGAGATATTGTCACGAAAATTTGGATGACTAATGAAGGGCTCGACACTGCCCTCTTTAGCTGCGGCTAAAATTAGCCCTAAGCCGTGACCTATTCCATACGGCTCCAATCGCCAAGCATGTTCAGGCCCTAAAGAGTCCTTTCCTATCCTTTTGAGGTATTTGTCAGTTTCTTCCTTTCCTGCCCGAATGTCGTATTCAGACGGCGGCCCAAGCATGATTGCCTCGGACAAGTTGCTAATGTCGTTTTCTCGTTCCAGTTCAACGGCGAGTTCCTCATACTTATAAAGATCTTTCGGGACGACCATTCCTTTACTAAGAGCCCAGCGCAGTATCTTAGGACCCGTCATATATGAGTTCGGGTCTAATTTTTCGTTGGGCTGTGGTACACCCAAGGGGTCAGCTTTGAAGCTTCCATTTTCGTCTGGAAGGAGCGCAAATTTGCTCTTAGTCCCGAACCCAGTAATAAAATCTTTCTCTTTGAAATGGTCATAGCGCTGTGACACCCAAACTTCCGAGTGCCTGATGTCCACAGATGCTAATACGGCTATCAACCTAGCAGGATCAAAAATAGTGGCCGCATCAATTATTATTGACTTCATGCTGTTTGGCTTCCTTTCTTGTTATCCGTCCGCACGATCTAACTAAATCGGAGGGTTCGAAAATTAGCTAACATTTGACGCAGCACCCACGCATAACTGTGAAATTCGGTGTGGAATGATGCTTTCGCCTCGGCAAGGCATGGCCTGGAGCACAGGCAGCGGATGCCCGCTTTCCCCTCTATCGGCCTGTCAATGATCATGCAGTTCCGTTTTCATGCGGGCCGGACGCATTGCACCGTTTTAATTGCACCCAAAGGGTTTTGCATAAGGTAAGGAATGAAGATGTCGCACGGTTCATCCTGAATCCGATCAGGACGGATGTGAATAAAGGCGGGTTCAATCCGAATCGTAAAAGGGCAGATGCGACGGCCATGGCGTCTGAAACCGCCGGCGCCGGGCTGACCCTGTTCATGTTGTCATTTTTTAAACCGATCTATAACTATGCCAAGCGAACAAATGTGCACTACAAAGGTCATGTGAAGGAGAATTAATGCGCGTCTCATTTATCGGAGAAATCACAACTATTCGGAAGCTTCGCGAAGACCTCACCGAGCAGGCCTTGATTAGTGACGTTACCGAGGCGGTCGGCACGCCCGCAGAAGTGGAGCGCCTTGGCTTCGACCTAAACGATATTCTCACGATCGTAGGTGCTATCACCGCAGCAATCGATGTCTTCAATCTGGCCAAGCTTCTGCTGAAGGCGGCGTCAGGCGCGAAGAATAAAAAAATTGAGGTGATCGGTCCTACAGGACGAGTTCTGATCGACTTGGCCGATAAGACGGACGAAGAAGTCGCACAAGCGGTGAAACAAGCGTTGCCCTTTCTGGGATAGCAATGGCTGAACACAACTATGGGGGCTTTACACCGACGTTACCGGCTATCGACATCCGGTTTTTCTCGCCAGAGCAATTCGAGCACTTTGAGGCAGCGTGGCGTCACGTAGGGCGCCCGCCGGCGCTCTCCGGAGATGGCAAGACACGGTTTAATCTGATGTCCGCTGGAACGATCGTCGAACATGAATTGCGACATTTCCACGATTACCTTCTCAATCGGGATCTCCTCCTCGCCAGTTGGTTTCGCCGTCGCATGTTCATGAACGCCGCGCCACTTGTCTCCAAGTTACTGCGTTCTCCAGATCATGACGTCATCCCGTTCCCGCTTACGGGTTGGGCAGGCCTGTCGACTCAAAGTCGCGGTCGCATCCGCGACGATTTGCAACCGCTTTTCCCGTTAGACCGCAACCGGTTTTGGTTCCCGAGGATGCTGCGAAAGAGGCATTGCCTGAACGAAAACAGGGCAATGCTGGTTGCGGTGAACAAAGCGCAGGCCGACGAGCAAGAACGCCTCATACTCGAGGTAGTCCAAGCAGACCAAGCAGCACTCGTTCCGCTGCGCAATGGACCAGACCCAACAGCACTCGATCAGCTGCGGTTTACCCCCAGATTCGCTTTGGAGTTCTCGGCTCTGAACACGCAATTGCAGGCGGTTATCAAGACTTACGGGATTAAAGAGGGCTTCGAGTTCGCCTGGCAGCTTGCGGAAGAGGGAACAGTCTTCACGCGGTTTTTCTTTGAAATGCTAACGTTTTTCGGTAGTCGCGGCCGATACGAAGGATTTGCGCCTGAAGCAATTGACTTTCCAAAGATGAAGCTAGTGGCGTTCTGGATAATGACGGGATGTAAAAATGATGGCGCGAAAGGCAGCGCACCCGCCCGCCTCAGCACTTTAATCGAGGCGGCTCGACAGGACTGGGATGATGTCTTTCCCAACCACATGGGGCCGCTTGAACTCTTGGCGCATTTCGAAAGCAAGATGGGCGTCACCAAACACCAGGATGCGCTGAGGGCTGGGCATGTAGAACTCTCGTCACATGTTGAGGCGGCCTTGCGCCTTTATGGATCAAATCCGAATGAGGCAAAGTCCCAGTTGAAGACTGTCTCCGGTTTCGCCGACGTGCTGGAATGTCGCCTCGATCTCATAAATCGAGTGATTGAGGATCCTGAACAGTTTTTCGATCCCACGAAATGGATGTTGGACCTAAACGCTTGGCCTCAGTGCCCGGTGCACCTTAGATTTGTCCGGATGGGTATTCATCGCGACCAGTTCACTAACTTTCCACCGGAAGCGATCTACAATTCATTTACCCACCTTGACGAGGATCGCGCCAAGCTTTGGGTTGGTGATGTGTATATCGAGTCCTTCTTCTCTGGGACCACCCGCGTGCCTCTTTCCCCAGTTGTCGAACATCAACATCAGCTTCGTCTGTTCGACACGTTGGTTGAGCCTGAGCAAGTCAGTGCGCTGGACGAGACAATAATTCGTCAATTTGTACGCGAGCATTATGGAAAAGAACTACTTCGTGTCGTTTGAATGAGGTGTTTGAGCAGTTTGGATTAACGAGAAGATAGCCACCTCGATCGGCGGAGGTGGCATTCGGCTCCGGTCGACTGCAACTACAGCCGTGCGCCCTGCGATGAAGAGTATTTTCGGCAAGAACAAACCAAACACAGATGCGGGGCTTACCCCGTATTGATATGGGGAGCTTTCCGAGCTAAGTAGGGCACATGCGTTACACTCAAAGCCAGATTCGCGAGCTACTTTCCATTTCAGTGGACGCCTTTCGCACGTGGCGGGATGCCATCCCAGCATTAGCCGCCCATAAGGGGCATGCCCCAAGCTTCACACCTGGCGACGTCGTCGCGATGGCGATCGTGGCTGAACTGGTCAGAGATTTCGGCATCCGCGTCGGCACGGTTGGGGGCCGTTTCGATCAACTGATCAGGGAGTGTCGCGGCAAGTCTTGGCTCGCGCTGGAAACTTGTGTTGCGCTGATCGAGGCTGATAGCATCCGTCTCGTTGACATTGGGTCGTCTGCGCGTCCGTCGCCAGACGCCGCCACCTTATGCGTTCCTTGTGGACCCATCGTGTCGCGCTTGCAGTCGGCGCTTACGGCTACCGAAGCCGATCTGGGTCAAGGCTGTTTGAAGTTTCCCCCCACTGCGATCGGCCCGCAAACTGAACGACGTGGAAAACGAGCATGACCACCATTTTGCCATCCACGTTGGCACCGGAATGGAAAGACCGCTTGGGGCTTACACATAGGCGCTCGCCTGAACTCTACGAGTCAGCCGAGGCCGTCAGCAATGTGCCGCATGCGCCGGCCATCCGAGCCGCCCTCACAGAAATGGGTGTATCAGCGATCTTCTGCGTTCAGGGCGTCCCGACTGTCGCAATCCTGGAAGCCGATAATTATGATCGTGCCGCAATAGTCGACCTTCACGGCGCTTTGTAGAATCAGGGCCTGGCAAGCCTGTTGCTGGTCATCGCCGACGATACGCTCAGAGCGTTTTCGCTCGCTCGCACTCCGCTTAGCGATCCAGGCGACGCCTTTGAGGCCCGCTGCCTTATCGACAGCCTCAGCTTGACGACCGAAGCCCTGAGATTTCAGAATCTCATTTACGGCGCGGAATCCGGACGTCTTTGGAAAGAGTACGGCGAGTATTTCCCGCCAAAGGAACGCATCGATCAGGTTCTCCTCGACAATCTGAATGCGTCCCACGACCTCCTGCAAAAGGCCGCGCTCGCCCCCGATGCGGCGCAAGCCTTGCTCATACAGGCGATGTTTATCGCCTATCTTGAAGACCGGGAGATTGTAACCCCCGCCTATATTGCGGCCGTATCCGATAAGACCGCCGAGAGTTTCTCGGCGCTGCTGGAAACCGGAGACGCCGGCCTCTTCCGTTCCTTCTTCCGGACGCTGCATGCCGATTTCAACGGCGATCTGTTCGTTGCGCCATGCTCTTTCGAGCCCATGGGCGAGACACCCGAAGTCACGTCTGCCCATCTGACGATCCTGGCGCGGTTCCGATCAGGCCGTGAAGAAATGGCACGTTCAGGCCAGCAACGGTTCTGGGGCTATGACTTCCGCTATATCCCGATCGAACTGGTCAGCGCCGTCTACGATCGCTTCCTGGGTGAGCGCGAGGCTGAACGCCGCGCCAACGGCGCCTACTATACCCCGATGTTCCTCGCCGACACCGTCGTTTCCCAAGCCTGGGAAATGTTGCCGGATGCGACACGGACGACCGGAAACTTCCTCGACCCCGCTTGCGGTTCAGGCGTTTTCCTCGTCCGCTCGTTCCAGGCTGTGTGAACATTGGCGCGCCAAGCACAAGACACAGTCGATTGCCTGGAAGACACTGCTGTCCTTGCTCAGTCAGATCCATGGCTGGGATCTGAATAGCGGCGCCGTTCGGGTCGCCGTGTTCTCGCTCTACGTAGCACTCCTTGAAGAGGTATCCCCACGCGACATCCGCAAACTCATCACCCGGGGAAAACTGCTTCCAGAACTCTGGGGCAAGACCCTTGTGTGCCGAGATTTTTTCGAAGTGCCGCCTGATGGCCCCCGGTACGAGGTGATCATCGGCAATCCGCCGTGGACCAGCCGACGCGGTCCGTCTCGTTCGTCCGTGCAGTGGAGCAGGAAAACAGGCCATCCCATGCCGGGCGGCGAGGATGCCTGGGCATTTAGCTGGAAGGCGCTGTCGCATCTCGCCGAAGGCGGACTGATAGCGTTCCTGCTGCCAGCGATGGGATTTTTGCACAACCACGCCAAAAACACGGTTGAAGCACGTGATGCGTTTTTCCGGAAATCTCAGGTCACCCGCGTCATCAACTCCGCCGACCTTCGATTTTAGCTTTTTGAGAAAGCCCATCGTCCTACCGCTCTGATCATCTACGGCAGCGCTAAGGCGGTTTGAACCGGGTTGGCGCCAGTAGGCTTGACCGGATTGCAGTCGCATTGAATATTCCTGTCGCTGCCCTGTTTGGAAATCTGAATCTACCAGTCGATCATCAGCACACAAACGCCTTCACGCTTCAGTCTGTTATTGACTTCCTGACGACGGATGAGGGGCGAAAACTCAATTTGGCATTTACCAGAATCCACTCCCCGGATGTGCGCCGCAAACTGGTGGATCTGGCAACATCGTTGGCCGATTTTCATTGAATCTGGTGATCTGATGCAGTTGATCAACTGCACAGTAGCGTGCAGCCACTCAGCATCACGTTAAAGCACTGTTTGATTTTGTGGGAATGACGATCGGGAGCGTAACGCGTTATGGTGTTGGCCCCTCGAAACAATAACCATATGTTTCTTATACGCTATGCCCCAGCCATTGCTAGCTTGCAGTCGCTAGATCAGATCGTGGCCAACATGATTGTTCTTTACGGTGGTATCTTCAGGCTTGAGCAGATCGTCAAACAAGGCCTTGTCGTTATCCCGCGTCAAGAACGTCGGGAGTTCACGCCGCAACCAACCTGACAACCGTTTTGTAAATTCTGGATCCTTGTCGTTGCTCAGATGATGGAGAACAAAGGCACCGATCAGAACTTTTCGCCGCGTATCATTGCTACGCTCCTGTTTGATCAGACGCGCCTTTAGATCAGCTCGTCTTGTTTCAATCTCAGCCAGTCGCTGCTCGATACTTTTGCGCGCCATTTTCGTCCTTTCGCGGGTCGTTTGGTGTGTCGCTGACTGCGGCAGAGCGTCGGTATTATTATCGTATTAGATATGCATTGAACATAGTATTTGTATGAGCTAATTGTTAGCCTTGTGTATCTCTAAGTGTCGATCAGTTGCCACACCGTGGCCGATTGAGTGAAGCGAATGAGGTTACAAGGGCGCACTTACGACTTGGGGGCCAAGTCAGATGCATGAGTCGTTGACTGAGAAGGCAGACACGCTTGGCAATCTATCACTGCAGCATGAAGCCGATTGCGCGCGCCAGCGGGCGCAGCGCCGTGGCGTCGGCTGCCTATCGCTGTGGCGTGTGTCTGACCAATCAGCGCAACGGTCTCACCCATGACTATACCCGCAAACAGGGGATCAAGCATTGCGAAATCGTTCTAAGCGATGTTGCCGGCGGTGCGGACCGCAAGCAGCAGTTTGCCTGGGCGCTGGATCGGTCTGTGCTCATGAATACAGCAGAGATGGCTGAGCACCGCAGAGATGCCCGGGTTGCGCGCGAGTTCGAGATTGCCTTGCCGCATGAACTGTCATCGGATGAGCGGCTGGCGATGACACGAGAGTTTGCCCGTGAACTTGCCAATCGCTATGGCACTGCCGTCGATTTTGCCATTCATGCTCCACCGAAGGAGGGAGGCGCAACGAGGGCAGGCGATCCACGCAACCATCATGCCCATGTGATGATGACCACACGGCAGGTCACGCCAACTGGTCTCGGTGACAAAACCAACTTGGAGCGCAAGAATGGCTGGCTGCTGGAACAGGGTTTGGCGACCACCGATATGCAACTGCGCGACATTCGCCAATGCTGGGAGAGTATTGCCAACACTTATCTGGCAAAAGCGGGTTTTGAACTTCTCATCGATCATCGCTCGCATGCAGACCGTGGTCTTGAGATCGAGCCAACCACCCATATGGGTTTCCATGCAACACAGATGGCGCGCAACGGAGCGGAGGTGGAACGGTCACGCCTGACCGATGAGGCAGCCGAGCGCAATGCTGCCATTATCCGCGAGCAATCAGAGCAGGTTCTGGAGATAATCACGGGTGAGAAAAGCGTGTTTGATCGCCATGATATTGCCCGTACGCTCCACCGGTATTTGAACGACGATGCTCAGGCTTTCCAGAATGCGTTTGCAACGGTGCTGGCGTCTGCGTCACTGATTGAGCTGCAACCGGAATCCATCAACAGCCATACGGGTGAGGTGCAACGCGCAAGGTATTCGACGCGTGACATGGTTGCGGTCGAGCACGACATGGGGGAGGCGGCAACCAGGCTCCATGAGGCCTGCACGCATGGTGTCGATCGGCGGCATGTGACCATGGCGCTGGAACGGCAGGACCGGGCCATTCAGGCCAGCACCGGGGATAAGACAGCCGGACTATCGCCTGAACAGCGCTCGGCAATCCTGCACATCACCGGGCCACAGAGGATTGCGGCTGTGGTGGGGTTTGCCGGCGCTGGCAAATCCACCATGCTGGCGGCCGCCAGGGAGGCGTGGGAGGCGCAGGGGTACCGGGTCCATGGTGCAGCTCTGTCGGGCAAGGCTTCAGAAGGTTTGCAGGACTCGTCGGGGATTGTCTCGCGGACATTGGCATCCTGGTCGAACAGTTGGAAGAACCCGAACGGCAAAAGCAGGTCCATGCTGGGGGAGGGATGTCTTTGTGATCGACGAGGCGGGGATGGTGGGAAGCCGCCAGCTTGCCCGCTTTGTCCAAGAAGCAGAACAGCGCGGCGCCAAGATTGTTCTGGTCGGGGACCATGAGCAGTTGCAGGCCATTGGGGCAGGGGTGCCGTTTCGGGCGATCACCGAAGTGGTCGGTTACGCCGAGCTTTCCGCCATTCGCCGTCAGCGCACACAGTGGCAAGGGCAGGCATCGGTTGCCTTTGCAACCCACAAGACGGCCGAGGGCCTTGCTTACCGCAGCCATGGACATATCCACATGGCTGAGACCAATGAGACCGCACGGGCGCAGATCGTGCGCGATTACATCCATGATCTGGAGAGCCGTTCCGGTGGCACCCGGGCTGCCATGGCGCATCGCCGTGTCGATGTGTGTGCCCTCAACCAGGATATTCGTGCTTGCCTTCAGGAGAAGGGTGAACTTGCCAAGGGAGTCGAAAACGGAGAACTGACCTTTGCGACCCGCGACGGGGCCCGTGCTTTCGCACCGGGTGATCGCATCGTGTTTCTGGAAAACAATCGTGATCTCGGTGTCAAGAACGGCGTTCTCGGCACAGTCCATCAGGTCAGCGCCGATCAATCGGGATCTGGGTCTCAAATGATCGTCAAACTTGATGGTCGTGACAGTTCGTTCGTTACTGTCGACATGGACGCCTATCAAGCCATCGATCATGGCTATGCTACGACTATTCACAAAAATCAGGGTGCGACAGTGGATCGTGCATTTGTTCTGGCGTCCGGAACGATGGATCGTCATCTGACCTACGTTGCCATGACCCGCCATCGCGACAGTGTCGGTCTCTATGCCAGTCGGCAAGAATTTGGCGATCGCAACGCCGGTGTTCTGGTAGCTCACGGTGTTGCGCCTTACCAGCATAAGGCGGGCAACCGTGCCAGCTATTTTGTGACACTAGAAACAGCGCAAGGGCAGCGCAAAACCGTCTGGGGCGTCGATCTGGAGCGGGCCATGAAACAGGCGCAGCCTGCGATTGGTCAAACGATCTCTCTGGTGGAGGACGGATCGACGCCGGTGCTCCTTGCCAGTGGCCGCACGATTGAGCGTCATTCCTGGACAGTGCTTGATGCAGAGGACATGGTGTATCGCCAGCTCGAAAGCCGCCTGTCTCGCTCGGGTGCCAAGGAGACCACGCTGGATTATAGCCAGGCCTTTGCCGAGCGTCGCGGGATTGCGCAGATGTTCGGCATTGACAGTGAGATCGTCCTGCGTCCTGCGTCCTGACCTCCAGCGAGAGCCCGGGGATGCGCCAGGTGTGCAACGCAAGACGGACAAACCAGGACGCACAATGTTTGCCGGGCTCAAACTGGGTATCGGTCCAGGTATTGGTAAAGGTATTGGAACCGTTGGAAGCAAGGCACCCAAAGGCAATGGCGTACTGGCACAAGACGCCAAATTGCTTAGTCCATTCGAGCAGGCCGTTGACCGTTACGCACGGGCCTGTGATGCGATAGAGCGGCAGAAGGACCGGGACCTGCCTGTTCTCATGGGCCACACACGGGAAATGTTGGCCGCCACTCAGGCGCTTGACAAGGTTGAGCCCGGATCGGTCGATCTCCTGCGCTCAGCGGTGAAGCATGACCGGCGGATGGCGCAGGCGCTGAAGCAGATGACCGGTCGTGCCCGTAGCAGCCAGCTTGTCGCCGGCATCCATCAGGAGCGTGCGGCACTGGCAGATCCGGCCGTTCGTGCCGATCGCTTTGTCAAACAGTGGCAAGAGCTGAAGATACAACCCCATGGATTGTCTGATCGAGAAACTTTACAAGCCGAAGACACCATTCAGAGCCAGAAGGCCAGCCTTCTTCAGGCACTGGCAAAGGATACTGAAGTTGACGCGATCCTGCGCGATCGTAAGGCGGAGCTCGGGATACGGCAATCGACACCTCAACCCAAACCGGGGCCTGTTGCCGAGAAGCCTGAGCGCGGACCTGTGCGCAGTCGTGGCCCAAGCTTTGATTTTGGTCTCTAACTTTTGTTTTGACGCATTTCCAGACGTAAAAGCGATTCCGCCTTACTGGAAATGCTTAAGCTGGACATGTCATGACAGACGGAACCATGAAACGATGAACGATGAGCATGAGGATGGCGATCCAGCGGCAGCTTTCGATGCCTTGCGGGCCACTGTGGAGCATATGGCTGTTGGCTTGAGGCAAGAGATGGCGCAGATCCGATCCAATGTGAAGACCGCATTGGGTCAGTTCGACGGGCTTAATAACCCCATCGACTACAGTGCCGATCTTGGGCACATGGTTCAAAACCTCAACGACATCAACAAACGGTTGCAAGCAATCGAGCGCTTGAAACTCCTTCAAACATCGGCCGAGCACTATGCCTATGTCATAGAGCGCAGCGGCGAAATGCTTGTCCTGAACGCGGTACGGCAACTGGAAACGCAGGCCAGGGAGCTACAAAGGGCCAGTCTGGTGGTTGCTTCCAGCCTTCCCAGTGCGCGCCAACATCGGCAACAGACCTGGTGGCTAACTGCGGTTGCTATCGCGTGTTTTGGTTTTGGTATCATGTTCACGTTGTTCACCCCGCGGCTCTTTCCAACCTCAGCTGCACCCCGTGTTGCCAGCGTCGTCATGGCCGATACGACCTGGCGTGCAGGCGCAAGGCTCATGCATTTTACCGAACCGCAAATCTGGGGGATGTTTCGGGACGCGCATCACCTGATTGAAGGCAACGAAGCCAACAAAACCGACGTGGCTGAGTGCCGGAAAAAAGTGGAGACAACACAGAAACAGCAGGAATGCACAATCGTCATACCATACGATCCAAAATAGCCGCAAAGCCGGTTTTGTGTTGACTGTTTTGTCCAAATTTACCGACGTCAAAAAAATGTTCTTTCGGTAAAGGATCGCATGCGTAGGCTTCTATAATAGGCTGCTCATGCTTCCCACATCTTGTCGAAGACTTCTTTCGGAAGAGGATTTTTTGCCTCATCCGAAAGTTTGAGATTATATTTTTCGCGTATGCGAGCCGCTGTTTGGATATGTGTCTCGGCAGTTGGGCGACGCCCAATAGCTTCGCGCATTGCGATAATAATAGCATCAGTAAGGCTCACATTCGCCGGCGTTGCAAACTCGCGGGTTAACCTGTCGGCGGTTTTGTTTTTGACGTTAATGACCATGGCCGTATTGAAGACGATCCAATCCCTATTGGCAATCGTATCCGGTAAAATAGATTATAATCTGAGACAGCCCGATGTCAGGTGTTGGCCAAGTTGCTCGTTTGTAATGAGCTTGCCTTCCCGTTTTATTCGATTTGACCACGCTCAGATAGTTTGGTGTATTGCTTGGTTTGGTTTCCGATCTGGAAAATTTGAGGCATTGAAATTTCCTGATAACATGTATATGTAAAAACATATACATGTTGAGGGATGCCTATGTCCAACCTGCAGTCTTATTCAGAACCACGCGAAGCCAAGTTGTTTCGCAATAATAAAAGCCAAGCAATTCGTATCCCCGTTGATTTCGAGATGCCTGGTGACAGGGTTACAATCCATCGCGACGGTGACCGGCTTATCATTGAGCCGGTACGCCGTCGAAACCTTCTTCAAGTACTAGCCGAGCTCAAGCCTCTTGGCCCGGAAGATCAGTTCCCAGAGATTGACGATTCTTTGCTGCCTTCAAAGGACATTGATCTGTGACAGATCTGTTTATGTTGGATACGAACATTGTGTCCGAACTTGCACGCTATCCGCAAGGGCATGTCTCCAAGCGCATATCTGACGTTGGACCTGATGGTGTCTGCGTTAGCATTATAACCGCATCAGAGTTACGCTATGGTTGCGCCAAAAAAGGATCTGTTAAGCTGTTGGCCCAGATCGAAGCAATCCTGAGCAGCGTCAACGTGCTTGCGCTCGATGTTCCTGCAGATGAGAAATATGGTCGTATCAGAGCGGAACTGGAAGCTGCTGGCAAGCCTATTGGACCCAATGATCTTCTGATCGCGGCTCACGCGTATGCTTTGGGAGCTGTGCTCGTGACAGCCAATACAAAGGAATTTTCGCGCGTTAATGGACTGCGTGTCGAAAATTGGATCATCGATGTTTGAGGCCAATCGGCTTTGCTAAGATTCATGTGTAACCGAAGAACTTTGTCATCTAGCATCGCGACATCAACTGATCCCAATGAACTGTTTATCCTTGCCGCAGGGCCGGGCAAGATTCGTATTACCAAACGTCGCGGAAATCACAGATCAAGCCGAATACGTGCCAGTGAACAAATCCCCGAGCGCCCATCGTTTGCGGTAGGTGATCCTGCGTCTCGCCAGATGCTCCGTGCGGTCATTGGCCAGATGGCAGCGCTGGCAGAGGGCCGCAAGATTGTCAGCCTGGTTGTTGGAAAGGTTATGATCGAGATGAGCGCAGGCGAGAAACACCTTTGTCCATTTCGCCTGAAACTCAGGTGGTAGGTCAGGCGGAGAGGGAAGGTTGGTGCGAACCCGTCTGCCTCGGTTGTCTCTCCATCTGGAAATGTCAGCGTCAAACCATCGCCCGTCGGGCAGTGCGCAGATCTGTCTGCCGTGTGGGCGTTCACAATGCTCGCAGCGCCCTTTTGCCCGACGAAACCGGATGGAGATTGACAGCTCCGCCCAGTCGATCGGATAACAGATGGACAAGAAGAATTGTCTGATACTGCTTAATCCATCAGGTATAGGCTTTCGATTTTCACAAGGTAGTCCTGATCGGAAACATATCCTCGCCGTAAAAGTGTAGCTTGATGTGATGACGTCGGCATAACCATCTTACCTTCAATGGCTCCTCATAGCGATCGTGATGGGCATCAACGGCACGGTCTCCGCAGACCTCGCACGCCTGTTTTGTCAGCTCACCCGCCTTCACGGCCCGCTGAACCGCAAGATGCGCATCATATTTGCCAGGGTTGGCGCGACGCCAGTTTGCCTGGCGGGTATTGGTTTTGAGCATCGCTGTATCCTTCCTGAGCCAAGCTTGGAGCGAATAGTTCAGTCATTTCAAAAAAGGATTTCTTTTCTTAACTCGGCATCCTATTTCAACCCTTATATAAGTTTCGGCGTTACCCCAACGCACGGGCATTTTTCATGTCAGTGTGTTCGAAGGCTGGCCGATATGTCCGTATGTCGTTTCGATCCATGCCAAGCCGAACGGCGAGCGTTTCCCATTGTTCGGATATTGTCGTTGCCATCGCAAACACGGACCGTGCCGCTTGATCGTTGCTGAGGTCAAAGAATGGGGCATGCTCTACCAGCACTTCGATACTGGCTTCTGAACCGGACAGCTCCGAGATGGCCGTCTTCAATTCGCGGTGTCGCTCTGGGGCAGGGTTGACGTCAAACATGTGGGACAATCGCCACTGGTTGTTGCCGGTGTAGAGGAAGCCATGGTTTTTGAGATGATCGTCGACGTTGGAAACGAGGATCGTGAACGCCACCCGCTTGAACAGTTCTGTCATGTCACGCTTGGGATCGTCGGAGTGTATGCGGATGGCTTCGGCGAGCTGCGTGTAGGAGCCGGACGTGGCATCGCGTGCCTCCAGCATTGTTTGCGCCGAGATATAGGGCACTCGCCCGTTGCTGTTGCGGTCAAATCGTCGGATCAGGGCCACGGGCAGGCCGTCGCTGACATCGAGGCGCGCTGAGGGCGCATTCAAGCCACACTGCTGCGCAAGATTGAGCGTAAGGACTTCGACCCGTTCAACGTTGTAGGTGTCATAGCGTGATGTAAACTTTGCCAGAAGCAGCGACCCATCGGTGTCAATCACACTGCATTTGGGCCGAGCGCCACCAAGAGCACTTCCGATTTGCCGCAAGCGCTTCAGAGCGGCGGCTGTCATCGGGTTTTGACGTTCCAGATTGGCGATCGACTGGCCAAGCTCGTTCAGCTTGATAATGGGTGGGATTTCATGTCGCCCGCCTGGTTGGCCGGCCAAGAAAGGGGCATTGTCTGCTACCTCTCTGATCCGTAGAGCACCCATGCAGCTGAAGTCGTCGACGGCCAGCAGATAGTCCAGGTCGGTCAGCGGTGCTGTATCCTGGCGGTTTTCTCGGGCATCCCTACGGGTTAGATTGCGACCCCATGAATCCGGCGTTGTGTCAACCAATGGGGAAGGGAGCGCCGATACATAATCAGACTCCTTTTTGAAGAAGAATGGCCCCGATCCAAGGGGCATTGATGGCGCAATAGCGAATGCGCGTGCGTTTGCCATCCACGTGTCGGCATACTCAAAACTGCTGAACTCACGATTGCCCTGAGCTTCAAATCGAAGCGTGCCAACCTCAATACCACCGTTGCCGATGCAGACAGTGTAGGTTCTGGCCATCAGAATCCCTCTCCAAATTCCTCATTGGTTTGAGGAAGGCCTGCTACCGTCCCTGTCGCCTGTTCGGACTGATGTACGGATGCTTTCTTGCGCGGTGAACGGATACGTTGGGGGAGTTGCTGCGCAGCAAGCATCAAGCCGACGTCATCTGCACGGACATCCAGAAGATTTGAAAGACGCTGACCTTCGCCAAGCACGACCAGGACCATAGCCAATGTGGCCAGTGAGACGCCGGGATCGCCGTTTTCGAGACGTCGGATGGTTGGCAACGACACACCAGCACCATCAGCCAGACGCTTTTGCGTGATCTTGCGGCGTCTTCTTGCTGCACTGATGTCTTCGCCCAGCTTTATCAAGCCGTTGGTTGCAGCTAGTGATGGAAGGGACGCGCTTTTCATAATGAAACACGTATATTCTCTAAAACGAGAGAAGGCAAACATATATTAACCGCTGACTGATCCGTTACTGGCTCAAATTGAACCGGTCAAATACATCTTCAACCACTTCCTCCGACTGAAATCGCGGCCCCAGACTGTCGAAGTGTAGCAAAGTAATTTCCTGTTCGTACCGATCTGCACGGAAACAGAATTCAGTTGAAGGTTCATCAAACCAAACATCAGCCCGGTGCTTGACGCCCTTGCTCGCATTGAAATCCTGGCGGACGGTGGCCGACAGTTGCGGCAACTCGAACATTTCATTTTTAGTGCGAATGTAGCGACCGGATTTCATATTAGAGAATCAATAATTTGGTTGTGTACTGCTGTCTAGCGATTTGTGAACATCTTAACGCGGGATTCGTTGAAAACGCTAGGTCAGTTGCCAAATATCAACCTTCGCGGTAGTAAAAAATCAGAAAATATCCTCAAAAATTTTAATGTTTTTCAGTCGTATTTTTTTGATTTATTGATTTTATTATTTTCAAACTGATCCCTCCAACAGCTATAAACAGCAGATAACTATTAAAATAAGAATATTCTTATATTGATATGCAACTATAACGTATAGCAACAGCGTGACCCAACGGTCTAACCAGAAGGATCCTTGTTCAGTGGCTACTATTCAAGGTATATATGTTGCCCTCTTCGGTCGCCCGGCTGACCCAGCAGGCCTCGCTTACTTTAACAGCGTCACCAACAACGGAGCAGACCTCAGAGCAATCGGCAACCTGGCCGGTCAGCCAGAATATACGGACCGTTTCACGGGTCTGAACAACGCACAGGTTATCAACACGATCTACCAGACGCTGTTTAATCGCGACGCTGATGCTGCTGGCCTTGAGTATTTCACTGGAGAGCTGAACAGAGGCAAGCTGACGATCAACAACATTGCTATCGCGATCCTTGACGGCGCCGCATGGAGCACCGACAAGGCCATCGTCACCAACAAAATTGCTGCTGCTGATATGTTCACACAGTCGCTCGATACAGCCGTTGAAGTTGCCTCCTACACTGGTTTGGGTGCTACTTACGCTGCCCGCGCCTTCCTTAGAGGTATAACGACAACTGCAGCTACAAAGTCTGATGTAGACGCTGCTATTAAAACGATGGTGATAGCGAGCAATGCGAAGGTAGCATTTCGCACGGTAACCGAGATCACGGTGGACACAAACCAGGCGAACGACCTGACGGTTAATGCTGGCGCAGGTAACGATTTGTTCTCCATTGATAACCCTGGTACGGTGGGCACGGTGGATGATACGACAATCAATGCCGACTTTATCGAGACGCTAGTAACGATGGGTGAATTCAGCAGCACTGCGGACTTTTTCGACTTCCGTGCTCTAGATGACACAGTCGATTTGAACAATGTTCAACGCGGTAACATTACAGCTGACGCCGACTTGCTTGTTGCATCACCAGCTAATGACTTCGCATTGTTAACATACGAGGAAGACGCATACGTCTTTGCGGAAAGCGCTAATGGCGCTTTGGACGCAGGCGATACCTTAATTACGATCACAGGTATCTCCAACGTTTCCGCATTCACAGACGCGCACTTCATCGCTTAAGCTTACGGCTTCAGGCCGGCATTATTAACTATCCATTGCAGCTCTTCATAGATCGATGCTCTCTCCGCGACTGACCAGATCGGCGCTGACCACGATGAAGTCAGGCTGTGGAACGATGCTTTTGATATCGTCAAGGATTGTCGCAAGCGTTGACGACGTATCGGAAAGCAGATGGTCATCAAAGAGCTCCGGCGCTCCAATGTGGAGGTCGGTCAGGTGAACGAAGGTAGGATGAAGCCTGGGCTGGCCAGAGATCGACAATCCAATGTTGACGCCATCCATTGTTCAGCGGGAAACCAACGCGATAGCCTCAAATGGTCCTGAATACAGCTAGAGGATAATTTCTAATATACGAATACTCTTTTATACTCTATCTAGACGCCCGCTGACCGTGGGGATCAAGAGAGAATTTCGGAATGCAAAGCAGACGAGCTGACTTTTCTACAATTAAGCTGTTTTCCTCTCTCAACGAGCAGGATCGGCAGGCTATTGAGCGCCAGTGCAAGTGGCGCAGTTACAGGCCTCATGAAGTCATCATCGACACCCTTGACGCCGGAAGCAGCGTTTACTTCGTCATTCGCGGAAAAGTGAGAGCCAGCATTTGTATCGCCGCGCAGGCATCGATCATGCGAGACATTTCAGCTGGTGAATATTTCGGCGAAGTCGCGGCCATAGACAACCGGCCCAGGTCCGCAGATATACATTGCCTCACCGATGTACTGGTCGCCTCAATGCCTGCAAAGGTTTTCCTGAACGCGTTTCACACTCATCCGACGGTAGCAATGCAGGTGCTCACGTCGCTGACCGATTTGGTGCGCACCCTGACTGATCGTGTCAATGAAACATCCGCGCTTGCGATGAAGCATAGATTGGTAGCTGAACTGCTTCGACTATCGAGGCCCTCGCGCTCCACAAATCTTCACGTCATAACACCGCCTCCCACTCACACCGAGCTTGCGGCCCGAATTGGAAGCCACCGGGAGGCTGTCACTCGAGAACTCAATGTTCTCATTCGCAATGGCCTCGTGACGCGCAACCGAGGTGCATTTCTGCTCACCGACCGCAACAAGCTTCAACTCTATCTTGACAAAGCGCTGCATGGATAGACTGCGGGAACCGGTGAAGACCGGCAGTGCAAGCCAAAACTACGCCTCTCAGATGCCGTATGGTGATATAATATTCCAGTTACAGCGGTACTATTGGAAAGCCTTGTCATCGGTCTGTGAGGTTTTGCACATTCCGAAATATCTACATGTCCTACCTTCCGAGCATCTTCAGTGCTGAGAGAACGCAGCTCTTGCTTGAAGATACTGCAACCCCAAAAGCAAGGATACAGGATATGTCGACTCTTCTCACGATCAATGTCGTTAACAATCAGGCGGTCAACAACACCTTCTTTTTCTTCCAGCAACCGGCCAGCTACACCGGCGGATCCGCAGTTTATTCGAACAGCCTTTTCAGCCAAGTACTGGCACCGGCGAGCAAGGGATCGTCTCTCACGTTCCAGACGAATGTGCAGTTCTATGCTGGGGTCCAGCAGACAAACAATGCAGTTCCCATTCCGGGCGAGATCAATGGTTTTTCGTCCGCAATTCAGCCGATCGACCTGACGCCTGCCACCGGCTCATCCAACAACTCGACGATTATGACCCCGACCCCGCTCAGCCTAACGCAGGCAAGCCCGACCCCGGGCGTCCAGCAGGGCGCGTTTCGCATCACGACCGGTATCTACCAGCCACCGGCACAGCAATTCTACGCCGGCTCGGCCATGAGTGCCAATGGACAGATCGTTCTCTCGAACTTCGTGCTGGCACAGCCGCAGCAGAACATCGATTGCCAGCCGGTCCTGAAGTTTTATGTGGGAACCGGTACCTACACTGCAGGCGTGAACATGAACTTCACGCAATCTTCGCAGAACGCAGCTCTTTGCGACTTTACCGGCGGTTATTCCGTCGCCAATGTCGCCTACAACACTGATGGCAACTGGACCGTCAACATGAACTAAACCGATCAACTGCTCCCCTCGAAGAGGTCTCTATCGGAATGGCCTTTTCGTCGGGATGCAGCCCACCTCCCTGGTTGAAGAGCTTTGGCAACACGGCCAATGCCGCCTGACGCGTGTATCGTGTTTTTGTTAAGCCGTGCCCTAACAATGTTCCGCACCGTTGTAATGAAGGAGAAACTTATGTCGCAAAAGAAAAAATTTATTGGATTTCTTGCGCTCATCTCGGCTGCCACTTGCAGCTTTGCAGGGCAGACGCTGGCGCAGGTGGCCAAATGTCAGGCTCTGACGCTTTACGGCAATGCCGCCCAAACCGGCCTTTGCAAGTCGCTCAGTACCGGCAACCATTGGGTTTGCGCACTCGCCGACAACCCTGATATCCACTTGACATTGAATAACGCAACGGCTCTTCACATCACCGTCCGCACGCCGGCTTGCGAAGGCAACGCATATCTCGCGGGCGCCTGGCCCGCAAATCTCACGCTCGCCGCTGGTCAGCCGACGGTCATCTGCGGGGTCAATGTTCAGAACTACGTCGCCAGACTTAACGCGCAACCGCAATCAGCTGCACCGCCGACCTGCCAGACGAGCTTTGTCAACGCGCAGGCCGCCAACAGGATCGACCCGGCTACGGCAACGTTTTACGTTAACAATTGCAACAATCCTCCGCCTCCGTGCCCTTGAAGAGATAAACTCCAGCTTCATCGATCAGCTTTCGCAAGAAGCGTGCAATATTTACCGTCCCGCAGAAGCCGGGGCGGAGTTCAACTTGGGCAGTCGGCGATAGACTATGGTGCACACAGGAGGGATCGTGACAATGTCAGCTCTTTTCAAAATTGTTGTGATCAACAATTCTTCGCAGTCCCTGCCCTTCTCACTATTTCAAGCCGCGTCCAGATACGACAGTCCCGCTGAAGTTGTTTCAACGAGCCTCGACTGCCAGCCTTTAAGGCCCTTTAGCCAAGCAGGAACAGCACTGTCATTTTCAGTCGATCCACAAGTGTACGCGGGCGCACAGGAAACGATGCCCAACAGTTTCTCAAATTCAACGACCGAAAGTTACCTCCTTTCGCGATCGCTTGCGGCCGCGGCCGCCTCTCAGACAACTGCAGTGCAAAAGGTGAGCCCGACGCAAGGCACTGGCAGCAGTTCAGCCAACTTCACGATCATGTCGGTGGATCCCGTCGGGCTGTCGCCTGCCGTTGCAAGAGAGAATATTTCGCCGGGAGCCTTTTGCATCTCGGTCCCGGCCTACACACCGCCTGTTCCATCTTATAAAATCGGGAATGCGGCGGTCAATCAGGATGGTTCCGTCATCCTGTCCAGCTTTATTCAGGCGCCGCCCAACCAGCTCGTCTCTATTACAGTGTTGCAGATCTTTTACGTCGCTGCATACGCCTACCCCACCGGTAGCGTGATTGATTACGCCACGGCAACGTCCTCGGCCGCAGAATGCGACTTCTCCGCAGGCTATACGACGTATACCGTCAGCTATGGGCCCAATGGAAGTTTTTCAGTCAGGGCAAGCTACTAGCGGCCTCCCAATACGGCTGTACCGGTAGGCAGTTTTCGTAAAAGATGCAGGCCCCACCTTTCACCGCTGAGCAGTTCGTTCTCCAACATTTCCAAGCTCCCCGGTGGCCTCGCATTGCCGCAGGCAAGAAACAAAAGCAAACGGAATGTCGGCCCCATAAAATAAAAACCTTGTCCGGCGAGCTTGTTTCGAGCGCGGTAAAATATGGCGCTGCCATTTTCCACATCGCCCTTGGCAGCGACAGATATGCCTTGCAGCATGACCGCAAAACACTCCCAGAAGCCCAACTGATGCTTTTTTCCAATTGAACGGAGTCTTCTTTGATGACCGGCGAGTTGTTTCCAATCCTGTCGCAGACCGGCCGGTAACGCAGCGCCGAAACACAGCGTATGGCAGAGGGTGTGTATGTGCCCATGCGTTTCAGCGGCGGAAACCGCTCGCTGGCTGGCTTGAAGTGCAGTATCCGCATCGTCAACAAAAGCTGAGATAGCAGCAAGGCAGCACAAGACTGTAATGTAATTGTCAGTTGCGCCAAACTGACTGAGCGCTGGAATATGCTGGTCATCCCTAAATTCCTTGAGGAAACTGTCCAGATGGGCGCGAGCCTGCTCAAATTCGCCGCGAAACATGAACGTCGATCCGAGCATGCGATTGACAATCAGAGACTGAAGGCTGTTTGTGGCAGCGGGTACTGCATCTGCAAGTCCGAGGGTAAGACCATGTGCCGTGTCTATGTCGCCCTGCGCGAGATGATCGAGCCAACGGATAAAGACAGAGGAAAGAAGACGGTCGGAGCCTTCGAGCCGCGGGACAAGTTCCTCAATTCGTTTGGTAACCTCGGCATTCGCCGCGCTGTAACCAGCTGCCCCGACTATTGCGGGATAGAGTAAGAGGAGCGTGTCGGCTTCAAACTGCAGTTGCCAGCCATCCGCAGACGGCGGTAATCGCCGGGTAAGATCCAGCGCGCGACGATGCAGCGAAGCCGCTTCGGCATCGGCGGACTGGGCGGCAGCTAGCCGTCCAGCTTCGCCAAAAAGAACAGCGGCCTCCTTTAGTCTTTCCGCCCGTTCCAGATGTTCGGCCTGGATCAAGGGGTGGACAGGCATACCATCGGCAGCTCTCTCTGAGAGAACGTCGGCGATGCGCCCGTGCAAGAGCACCCGGTCACGACGCAAAATCATCTCGTAGGCGCAGTCGAGTATCAGCTGATGCCGGCAGATGAGAAGATTCTCCTCTCCATCTGCAGACGAAAGCCGAACCTCCGCTAGCCCGACGGATGTTATTTCTTCAAGCGCTTTATCGATACGCTCATCGTCCGAACACAAGCCGCGAAGAAGCGGCAAGGAAACCGATCGTCCAATGCATGACATCAGCCGCATGAGAGGCCGCCCGACAGTCAGGCGCGCGATCCTCGCCTGCAAGCGCTGTTGCAAACTGGAAGGGAGGATTTCCTTGGTGGTTGTCTCATGGCGCCTGCTTTTAGAAGGCTTGAGTTCGAGGGCCAATTCCTCGGCAAACAGGGGCACTCCTTCGGAGCGGTTCGCCAAGGTGCTGATAAGCGTTTTTCCAGCCCTTTCCCCGGACAGGAGGTGAGCGATTATCTTTTTTGTATCGGCGGGCGGCAATGGTTCGAGTTCAAGCAAATCCATATCATTTGGGTGTTGTTGGATGCCTCGCCATTTGGCACCGGCCTCATCACGTGCGCCCGTGATTACCAGAAGACCCGGCATCCGTCTCGCCAGCAGTCTGGAAAGTGCCTCAAGGCTCGAAGGGTCTGCCCAGTGGATGTCGTCGCACCAGAAAATACGCGGCCGGTCCCCGGCAACAAAATGATCGATAAGCTCGTCAATCAGGGCGCTACGGCGCGCGCGGCGGGTGATCGCGTTTTGGTCCTTATGCGTGTTAAACGCGTCGAGAAACCGCATCGAAAAAGACGATTCTGGTTTGTCGGTCCGCAACGAATCGAGAAATGCATGCAGAGCAATAGCTTCACTCTGTGGCTGACAGGATATCCGGCGTACCGTATACCCGGAACGCTCGATAGAGGCGACAAATTCAGTCGCAAGTCGAGATTTTCCAATTCCTGGTTCGCCGACGATTTGGACAGCGCGTGAGCCACCCGCTTTGACGGCGGACCATGCCTCCTCAAGCTTTCTGAACTCGTGCGTGCGACCAAAAAAGGGAACGCGGATGGGCTGACTCGTTATCGCGGCGGACAGATCCCCCGAACGCTCTCCCTCGATTTCGAATATTGCCAAGGGAGATTTGATGCCCTTCAAGCGGTGTTTTCCAAGCGATCTGGTACGGAAATGGTGTCCAACGAGCGAGACGGTCGTTTCCGAGGCAACTACGTGGCCGGGTTTGGCGACCGATTGCAGGCGCGCGGCGAGATTTACGGTCGGGCCGATGGCGTGACCTGCTCCAAAACTACCCGAAGGCAGGTCCTTGTCGACCACAACCAGGCCGCTTGTAACGCCTACGCGTGCTTCCACCCTTTGACTGCGCAAGGTTTTCAGCGCGGCAACCTCCTTTATCATGCGGCAGGCACTGAGAACACCGCGCAAGGCAGCATCCTCCATGGAAGTCGGGTACCCGAAATAGACCAACACCCCGTCGCCATGATGTTGGGCGATATATCCACCAAGAGGAACGGCGGCGGCCTCGACTGCAGAATAGTAACGGACCAACAAATCCCAAAAGGCTTCAGCACCCAAACATTCAGCCAGTTGTGTGGAGCCTACCAGGTCGCAGAAGAGTACGGTGAGATAGCGTAGTTCGGCGCCAGGACCCGCCTCGTGCTCCCGAGACAGTTCAGGCAAATGGTGAAGGATTTTCCGCCGGTGGTCAGGTGCGCTTATTCCAATTTCCCTGAGATCGGACTCGCGTAGGTGAGGCAGGACCTCGAGATCGACGATGGCTGCACCGAAACGCTCGGTGTATTGCTCCAGGTCGAGGTCTTGCAACCAAGCGCGGACCTCTCGCCGATTTCGGGCGCTTTTCACCAAGACGGCTCGCATTCGATTGGATCCGACAATCCAATGTCGTGATCCTTCCAAGTGGGATCTACTACCGGCACGATACTTTGTGGATAGGAGAAAACGGCATCGGGATCATACTTTAACTTGACCATCCCAAGCAGAGGATAAACGGCTCCCCAATAATGAGTCCCGAACTCCAGATCGACAGGACTTGGATAGTTTTGGTAGACGAAGCCACTCCAGAAAGGGGCAATCAATTGGCTCCAGCCCTCGATATAACGCAACATCTCCGCCTGTTCCGCTTCGTTCGACCAGAACACGTCAAGGAACAGATCACAATAGACCGCTCGGTGGATGAAGGCATTACCCAGCGCCGGCTGGCTTTCGATGGCACCTCCGTAGATTTCCATAGCAGCAATCGTATATGGACTCGCGGATGTCAAAAAATACTGAAGGAGCTTCAGCCATTCTTCCGGTGCTAGCTCGCGATCGATGTAACGGCTTAGTTTTGCCTCAGGGGGCGGCATCGGTGTCATGTTGGGCGGGAAGTCCGGAACCTCATAGGGCTCGGTAAGCAACATTTTGTTGAGCGACGAATATGGTTGGCTGTTGTAGAGTGCCTGAAGCGTAGCCCCGGGTAAGGCCAGTACCGGATGAAGTATTGCCTGTAGGTTCTCATGCGATCCGCGATACATGCCACGCATCATCATGACGGGTTGTTTGCCTGTAGGCTGCGGCCCCTCGAACGCCCATATCATTTGATAGCCGACATCTGGGGGCGCATGGGCGCGCATGAAATTCTTCTGCAGCCAGCTTAGTGCTTTTGCAGCATTTTCCGCTGCAGCGTTATCTGCCAGCGACCAGACAATTGAAAAGCCGGAGAATTTCTCACCTTCATAGAGCCGGTATTTGACCCCCATCAGGACACCAAAGTTGCTTCCGGTTCCGCCACGAACAGCCCAGAATAGATCGCGGTTAGTCGTCGCATCCGCGTAAACCATGCGACCATCCGCTAACATCACACGCACCGCTATCACCTGGTCGCAGTTCATGCCGAAGATTCTTGCAGTGAAGCCATAACCTCCACCCTGCATGTAGCCACCAACGCAGACGTCAGGGCATGCGCCGCCCGGTGTATGCAGCCCGAAAGCTTCAATCTTGGCATTGAACTTCCTGAAAGTGGTGCCCGGCCCCGCCCAGACGGTACGTTCGCTGACGTCGACGACAACATCATTAAGGCGACTGACGTCGATCAGGAAACCGTTCTGCGCCGAAAAGCCGCCCGTACTGTGTCCGCCCGAGCGGACAACCACGGGCAACTTCCGCATCCGCGCCCATGACAGGCAGGTGGCAACATCGGAATCCACCTCACAATAGACGATAATCGCGGGAAATGCCGAGAACCTGGGATTAGATAACATGCGCGCTTGATCGTAGTCAGGATCACCAGGCAGAACGACCGATCCGACAATAGATATCTGCAAGCTCTTCAGATCATTGAACGCTGACGTTTTCTCGTCACCAGTCCAGCTTTTAAGAGTATCCCACGTACTAAATTTTATGAAATGATCACGGGCGCGGCTGTCGTACCAAAGCATTTGTCTCCCCTTTCGACATAGTTTGTCTTCACGCGATCATGCCACGCTAAAGGCACAAATAAAACAACCGCAGCGATTTAATATTTTAATTTCTAATATATTCAGAAACAAAAAAATGAAGTGCACCCCATGTCACCAGATAGATCGGCTAAAGTATTTTTGTTGAACAAGCGGAGGTTTGAGGTTTCATCGCCCCTGAACATAAAAGGAGCACAGATATACGGCAGGCGGATCAAATAGAGAACGGGACCGGCGTTGGTGTTTTCTTTGCCAATCGGGGAGGGCGGAGCAGATCCGCTCTCTTCGCCCGGATTCATGAGAGCTCATCCCACGAGGGACACCAAAAGACAGCGAGCGCCATCATCGTCCACCTTGAGCGTCCGCGCCCCGTCCGTGGAGAGTTGTTGTGCTTTGTCCTGTAATCAGTAGGAGTATCGTTGAGTCCGTCTGCCATGTTCCTAGTCTCTCTTGGTAACTGAACATGGCAGACGCTCAATGGTTCCGGTCGGCGAAGGGCTCCCGTAGATTGGTTTAGACGGGTAATGCGTCTTACAACTTCCTTGCTACCGGTGCGGATGTTTTGTCCGTGCCCGCAGCTTCAACAATAAGTTCCAGAGATCGTATTCTGGCTTTATGGTCGAACATGTCGGACACGATCATCAACTCGTCGGCCCGTGTCTCCGCAATGACCGCGTTGATGCCCTTGCGGACGGTTTCGGGCGATCCGATGATCGACCTTTCCAACATCCTCCCTGCCTGGGCCTTTTCCGACGGCGACCAGTAAGTCTCAATGTCATCAATCGGTGGAAGCGTGAGCTCGTGGCTACCTCGGAACATGCCAACGAATGACATTTGCTGGGATGTCGCCAGCCTGCGGGCTTCCGCATCTGTGTCGGCGGCGATGATGTTGATGCCTATGGCGACGTACGGACGGTCGAGTTGCTCGGACGGCTGGAAGGCGTTCCTGTAGATGTTGAGAGCGGGGAGGAGATAGTCGGGCGCGAACTGTGATGCGAAGGCGTAAGGCAGGCCGAGCTGGGCCGCCAGCATGGCACCGAAGTTACTCGAGCCTAATATCCACAGCGGTACATCCGTCCCTGCGGCTGGCACCGCTTGGAGGCGCTGGTTCGGACTCGCTTCTGCGAAGTAGGCCTGCAGCTCAAGGATGTCTTGCGGAAACTGATCCGAGGCTTCGGGCGGGCGGCGAAGTGCGCGTACTGCCATCTGGTCCGTCCCGGGCGCGCGGCCAAGGCCGAGATCAATGCGGCCGGGGTAGAGCAGGGCGAGGGTGCCGAACTGCTCGGCGATAACGTAGGGGGCGTGGTTGGGCAACATGATCCCACCTGAGCCGACACGGATGGTTTTCGTGCCTCCGGCGATGTGACCTATGACGACGGCGGTCGCGGCACTCGCGACAGTCGGCATATTGTGATGCTCGGCGACCCAGATGCGGTGATAGCCGAAGCGTTCCGCATGAGCGGCGAGATCACGCGCGTTGTTCAGCGCCTGACCAGCGTCGGTCTCGGTCGTCACCCTGACGTGTTCGAGAATGGATAGCTTGGTCATGATGCGGCTCCGTAATCCTGAATGATATGCGCTCGCTATCCATGTATGAACGGCGAGCGCGGTTTCCCATGTCAGCCCTGCGCTTTTTCCGAAACGTCGCGCCAGGATTCCCATGTGGCCAGGCGGCCCTGATAGGCACCCGTGATGTCACCGACGGCGCTTGCGCCGAGGGCGAGACGAAGCGGCGGGGTGTCGCTGTCTACCAGCTTCAGGATTGCCGACGGGGTCGCCTCGGGTTTACCCATCACGTAGTTCGCGAAAGCAGCAGCGAGACCGTCGCGGACACCCTGATAAGCGGGGTTCGGCTCCGAAGTCTTGGCAGACGACGGGTCGTTGAAGTCTGTCGCATAGCCCGCTGGCTCAATGAGTGTGACCTTGATGCCGAGCTGCGCGACTTCCTGTGACAGGGCATCGAGCAGCCCTTCGACCGCGAACTTCGAGGCGTTGTAGATGCCGAAGTTCGGGAGCGAGAACACGCCAAGGACGCTCGACACGGCGATGATGTGTCCGGACTTCTGCTTACGCAGGAACGGCAGGGCTGCCTGTGCAACGAACATGGTGCCGAACAGGTTGGTGTCAATCTGGGCACGCGCCTCGGGCTCGGTGATCTCTTCGACCGCTCCCTGATGGCCGTAGCCAGCGTTGCTGAGGACGACGTCGAGACGGCTGAAGTGCTGATGGGCTTTGGCGACCGCCTCGAAGACAGCATTCCGATCGGTGACATCGAGCGAGATCGGCAGAATGGAGTCCCCGAACCGCTCGACGAGCGGACCGAGCGCGGCTGTGTTGCGTGCGGTCGCCGCAACCTTGTCACCGCGTTCGAGTGCCGCCTTGGCCCAAAGATGGCCGAAGCCTCGCGATGCGCCTGTGATGAACCAGGTCTTTGTCGAAGTCGTCATTGTCTTTCCTGTCATGCTTGCTGGATAGATTGCTAGTTAGTGAGCGGCGACTGGTTTTGTCGGATTGAAACCCGCACCATGGGCGCCGAAAGTTCTGATCAAGGCGACCATGGCCAGTGCTGGGATCAGGAGCAGGAGAAGCGACCATGGGAGGGCGGCGGGTCCGAGGTGATCGAGAACCAGGCCGCCTGCGACGGCTCCGCCAGCGATCCCGACATTCCAGTGCGTGACGATCATGGACGTGGCGACATCGGCGGCGCTTCCTGCAGCCCTGAGCGTTGCAGTCTGGATGAGCGGCCCAAAACCGCCGAACGCAAGACCCCAGATCGCTGCCGCTGCGTAGACCGCCAGCGTCGATCCGGTTGCGAAGGCCAGTGTCACGGATGCCACCATGAACAGCGCCAGGCCAACGAGGATGAGTGGGCGGAGGAACTTGTCGATCAGCGCGCCCGTGATGAAGATGCTGGCGAGCGCAACGAGGCCGAACACCAAAAGCACTCGGTCGGTCTGACCGACAGTCCCGAGAAACTGAAGGAGCGGTGCGATGTAGGTATAAAGGATGTTGTGCGCAAGGACGAAGGCCAGTGTCACGAACAGCGACGGTCGAACGCCGGGCATCGTGAAGACGGAGAGCAGGGATGGCTTGTCGCCGTCCTTGTCTTCCCCTGCGAAGTCCGGGACCTTCCACATCACCCACAGTATCAGGAGAACTGAGATGGAACTCATCAGCCAGAATGCTGACTTCCAACCGAGTGCAAGGCCGACGAAGGTCGCGGCGGGAATGCCGATGGACAGCGCGACGGGCGTTCCTGCCAGCGCGATTGTCATCGCGCGTCCCTCCATTCCTGGAGGCGCCATGCGTGAGGCGTAGCCCGCCATTAGCGCCCACAGCAATCCAGCAGATACGCCGCCGACGAACCGGGCGACAAGGACGACGGCGTAGCTGTCCACGGCCGCTGTTATCGAGTTGGCCAGAAGGAACCCGATGAGCGCCGAGATGAGAAGCCGACGGCGACGCAAGGTGCGGGTTGCGGCCGTCAAGGGTATGGCTGCCAGGAAGGAACCGATCGCGTAAACGGTGACGAGCTGCCCCGCCGCCGACTCATCTATCCCAAGACCGGCTGCGATCTGGGGAAGCAGTCCGGCGGGAAGTGCCTCGGTCAGGATGGTGAGAAAGCTCGATCTCGACTACAGTGACAGGATCGTAGACGTGGTTGAGGAAGGCTTCGACGTGGTGATCAGGACGGGGGCAGCTACGGACAGCCGCCTGGTGCGCCGGAGCCTTGGACGGTTCAGCGGGCAAATAGTCGCTTCTCCGCAATATCTGGAGTTGCGTGGCCGTCCCGAAACGCCCGAGGAACTCGCCTCGCATGCCTGCTTACGACAGAGGTCGCCCGCGACGGGCAAACTTGCGGAATGGCCGCTCATGATGGCCAACAGTATCCATTTCACGATTCCGGAGACCATAAGTGCGACGACGATCGAGCCGTTGATCTATCTGGCGGAAAAGGGGTTCGGGATTGCGTTTCTGCCGCCTTTTGCCGTCTACAACCAGATTGCCGACGGGTGTCTGGTACCTCTTATGGACGACTACATTCGAGAGACAGGGGAGTTTGCCGCGCTCTGGCCAACCAGTCGCCATCTCTCGCCGAGGATCAGGGCATTCGTTAACTTTCTTGCCGAGCGCTTGCGTTTCGATATGAGCGAGGTCGCTTTGGTTCGTTGATCTGGCCGAATAAGATGTTCGGAACCTTTGGGAGCGCCGTCTTTCCTACGCGTGACACCGTCATTGATGTGTCACAAGAAGCGTTGCTGGCTTCGGCCCACGACGCTGGCATCAAAACCAATTATCAATCTTGCATTCGCCTGGCAGTCGAGGCTCACTGGCTCGCAGTCTGATTGCGCCGTTGGAGACGATCAATCACGATTGCCAACGTTCGAATTTCTTCAGCAGCATCGAGCAAAGCCGTCATTAACGTATCATAGGGACAGAGATGCGCTGTCGCAGACAGCTTTTCAAAGCGCGATAAGATTTGCAGTTCGGATTGAAGAAATGGGATACCCGTCTCGGCCCTCATGCTGCGGATCATCGCGATTGCAACACGAAACATCTGTCTAATTTCGATGTTGCACAGAGGTGTCGGACGATTCACATTTCGAATAATAAGTGCCACAAATTCAGCTGGCTGTATGTTCATGGGAGAACCCGGCATGGTCAATCAGAATAATGACGGCTGACTGGCTTCGATGGCCTTATCCTGTATTGATACGGCTTAACCGTTCAACCGCTCGCGTGTGACGATCAGCTTCGCTTTGCAATCGCTGCAACACCCATTTCTCTCTAGTCGCTTTACTCATTTCTCGCAGAGCCTTGGCTTCGGCGCGCGTAACCGTGCTTTTACCGACTGACTGAATATCTGGCATGTTGATGGTCCTAGTGGACCCTCATAATCGGCAGGGCTAACATTAGTTCCCCGATTGTTTATCAGCTTCGGGTGGACCTATGAGCCATTTTCAGAAGCGGCTCCGGTTTCTGGCCGTCTGGCAAAAGCTCCTGAAGACGATCATGGATGACCTTTGAGGAAAAGGGTTTACTGACAAAAACTGCACCGTCCGGCATGTCGCCGGGCCCTGGTTTGATCTGGCCGGAGGCGACCAGTATCTTGATATCCGGCCAGTCCCGAGCGCAGTGCCTTGCCAGATGGAAACCATTCATCTGGCCTGGGGGCATCTGAACGTCTGTAAACAGCAACTGTATTGAGGCCCCGGCTTCTTTCAGGATCGAAACAGCATCATCATAGCCAGCGGCCTCATGAACCCTGAAGCCTGCTTCCTGCAGAATGTCGGACGCATCCATTCTCAACAACGGATCATCGTCAGCCACGAGTGCGTAAGGTGTCAAGTTATCCTGCATGCGTTGTCCCCTTTGATGTGCGACGAACAACGCAATTCACGCTAAAACGATCCCGCGTGCTTGTCGTACACGGCGACTGTACTGACGCTATTGCGTCTGCATTTACGCTGCCAAAAACAGGAGTTCACAGCGCGCAAAGCCGTTCCACGGGAATGCTTTATAGAGGACTAACATGACGTCGACTTACAAACCTTGCATTACGCTGGCAGCTAAGCGCACCACATCAGAATATTTTAAAAAACAGATAATGTAAAAAATGGAACTCAAAGTATGTCGATATGAGGCAGAGGTTGTGCCGATCTCAGGGAACCGTTGGAACGATAATTAGGACGTCTCGGCCGTGATCGGCAATGTCGAGCTAGAAAAAGTGGGGGTAGCTGCTCCCTTGCATGATCAACGCAACGTGTGATGCGGCTGACGGCCCCGATGAGGGGAAAGTCACCAAATCGGAAAGCTCGCGATCTCCATTGCCTCTGACGGACAGTAAGGCCGGACGTTCCCTATTACTGCAAGGGTACCATAGCTGTGTTGACATGCTTGGCAGTTCATCGTCGTTGGCAAAATTATATTCGTAATATCGCATATAAAAAGCTTATATGAGTAAACAGAGCTGAGGTTCCGTCGATATCCGCGTGTACGTCAGGCCTCCCTGCGTCCGCGCGGCCAGGCCTGGCATTATGCTAGGATCGATGCTGTCACAGTGAGAGTGATGACGACCCGCGCGCCGTCCAGAATTTGTTGCAGAGCGGCCTCAATACCATGGTTGTTCCGACACAGCATAGCGCAACCTAGACGATACCGGTGACATGCGGCATCTCGCTTGCCCGCCGCATTGGGCTCGAATAACCGTAGCGTTTACCATTCACCTTGTCGCGCCAATCGATGTGGGCATCGATCTGGAGAAGGGGTCTGAGTAGCAACGGAACAGAAAACCTACATAAGCCGGTCGTCGTCAGACGGGAGGAGTCGCGTGTACGGCAGTGGGTGGACAGCTTTTAGTTTTTCCAATGGTAAAGCTGCCCCGGACTGCGTCTCAATCCATCACCTCTTGCGGATATTGGTCGACGTGCTTGGCGCCAAAGCGCAGGCTTGAACATCAATGCGTGGCCCATGGGTGCTGCCCCGAACTTTCCTTGTCCGCCCGCAGACTACAACTTGTCAAAACTCCGTCTGCAGTGTGCTATCCGGTAGTACTGATCGTAGCTGCAATCTGGTAATAAAAGTAGGCTTTGAGGATACCGAAATGGCCGTGTTGCAAACAGCAAACCTACTGCTCAGTCCTTGCAGCCCAATTGACTGCGCTGACTTTATCGATTTGGAACGTGATCCAGAGGTGATGCGCTTTCTAAATGGCGGTGCAGTCGACCATGAGAACACCGATCCGAACAAAGTCACATTCCTTATGCCCAGAGGAAAAGAGCCTTACGTTTGGACGGCGCGTCGGAAGGAAAATGGCGAGTTCGTCGGCTGGTTCTGTCTTTTCCCAGAGAGCGAAAAGCTAGCCGAAGTCGGGTATCGGCTACGGTGGCAAGATTGGGGCCAGGGATTAGCGTCGGAGGGCGCCGCTGCTCTTGTCAACTGGGGGTTCAACATTGCCGGTTATGACAAGGTGGTGGCTTGCACCATGATGGTGAACCAAGGATCGCGGCGGGTCATGGAGAAGATCGGCATGAAACATACCCGCACTGTTCCCTGCAATCCTGGCAACCTTTCCGGCAGTGAGCATGGCGAAGTCTGGTATGAGGTGACGCGCGCGGAATGGGCCGGTAATCAAACATGATCAAATTCTGGCGACGAGATCCTCATGTAGGTTTTCTGTTCCGTTGCTACTCAAACCCCGCAGCGCATAGGCGGCTGGGAGGCAGAGGTTCGAGCAATGGAATGGCAACAGGCGCATCGCCGCGCTGCCCAGGTGTAATCAGCAGCGCGATTGGACGGCCGCGACTATCGACAACAGCATGGATCTTTGTCGATCCGCCGCCGCGCGAGCGACCGATTGCTTCAGCATCGGCCTCCCTTTTCCGCCGGCAGCTGATCGCTGCGCTTTTGCAGTGGTGCTATCAATCAAGTGAATGTCTCTATCGCTCGTTTGCAGCATGGCTTCAAACAGTCGCCGCCACATGCCTTTGGCAGACCAGCGATGGAAACGGTTGTAGATGGTTGTTGGAGGCCCACAGCAGGCTGGACAATCTTGCCATTGGCAGCCGGATCGTAGGACATGAATGACCCGCTGATGACCCGGCGGTCGTCCGTGCGATAGCACCGGGTTGGTTGATTGGAAGCAAAGGAGCAATCACCGCCCACTGCCGATCGTTAAGCCAAATTCTCCTGCCATGGTCCCAATCTCCAATTAAAGCAGAAATGAACCATGACATACGCAGATCATCAATAGCTTGATTGGGTTTGGACACTAAAGCATTTCCAATAAAAGCGGAGCCGCTTTCAGATCTGGATAATGTGTAAAAACCATTATCGCCGCCTTCGTATGTGATCGATCAAAGCTCGCAGTTTCGGAGCCATGTTGCGGCGCTCAGGAAAGTACAGGAAGAAGCCCGGAAAACTCGGCAGATAGTTTTCCAAAATCGGGGTCAGTTCCCCGGACTCTATGTAGGGACGGAATGTGTCCCTGACCCCGAACGTTATCCCGGCGTTGCTGAGAGCCAAACGCAACATGAGTCGAAGGTCATTGGTCGTCATATAAGGGTGGATCACAATGTCAAACGGCACTCCGTCCTCCTCGAACTCCCAGCGGTGCGGTGCGATGTTGGGCGCAGGTCGCCAATTTATACAGCGATGGTGTGCCAGATCCCTCGGGTGTTCCGGCGTTCCACAGGTGGTAAGATAGGCAGGTGAGGCAACCGCTGCTTCGCGCTGCGGAGGCGTGATCGACACAGCAATCATATCTTTTTCGATCACCTCTCCAAGCCTGACGCCAGCATCGTACCCTTCCGCCACAATATCAAATTCCTCGTCCGTAACGGTTATGTCGATCGTGATATGGGGATAGGCTGAAGCAAAAGATGCAAGAAGAGGACCGGAGAGAAAATCCTCCGCAATAGAGGTCACCGCCACACGGAGATGTCCCCGTGGTTCGCTGTCGACTGCCCCAAAATCAAGCGCTTGTATAATGTCAGAGAGCGGTCGACCCAGGTCGCGTTGAAGTTGTTCGCCCACCTCCGTCAGATGGACGGACCTTGTGGTTCTCGCAACCAAAGCAGCGCCACATGAATCCTCCAGCCGACGAATGCCCTGACTGACAGCCGACCGGGTAACGCCTAAACGATCAGCTGCCGCACGGAAATTCTTTTCCTCAGCAACCGCCAGAAAAACAGGAAGCAAATTCAAATCAAGCTTCATTGTACAAATTTACTAACCAATGACGTTACCAAAAAGAGACTACACTGAACATTCTGATCTGTCTATCTGATGCTTTCCAACATCAATAAGGAAGTTACCTTGAAACTCACGACATTTCGAACCGCAGTACTCGTCATTAGCGCCCTTGTTCCACCCGTTTCGGCAAACGCTACGTCCTGTCAGCAAGAAGGGGCAAATGCGCCTCTTGCTCTTCACAAAGAGTGGATCATGAAAGGCTGGGAACGCGACGAAGGCGACAGCGCGTATGATTTTGCCAATAAGCTTGGTAAATTTTATGATCTAAACAACACGAAAGGGGTTTTCTGGGACAATTTTGCACCGGGAGATACGCAGCTTTTTAACGATGCCGCCCGCTATGGCGACAACTGGAAAAGCCTGCAGGACGCTGCCCGTTCGGTCCGTCATGGTATCCGCGATGGAGATGCGTTGGTTGGCGATGATGTCGCATCGACAACACTTGGTTTTGTCGGTCGGCTGGAGCGTTTAACCGGCGAGGTCATTGCCTTTGATGCCCGCTCACAGCTGGCATGGACATGCGTCGACGGAGCATGGAAGATTCGTCATGAGATCAATTATGCCTGGGTTGTAGAGCCGAAGTCAATTGAACCCGTGTTGGGTCAGAAATGACCAGCGTTCAGAAGCCAAAGACATATGTGGGGATGTGGGTGACATCCGATGGGCATATTCGTCACGATCTCCTACCAAACGGTCGCTACGATGAAGCGCGTGGAACGCGGGTTAGTGCTTATCAGGGCCGATACGAAGTCAAAGACAACCACATCGAGTATTGGGATGACACTGGGTTCACGGCCGATGGTGACTTCGTCGATGACGTTCTCCACCATGCAGGCATGGTCTTTTATCGTCGGGAGTAGGGATGCCGTTCTGCAAAACGCAGTTGGTCTGCTACACGGGGTTATCGTAATTCCGTGTAGGTGTCTTGAGGGATGACCGACTGAGAGGCTGGTGCGTTCATTCTTCGATTTTCAGATTGAGAAGGGTCAGGACTGCCTCCACAGGAAACCGTCACGATCGAACTCCTGCCATCTTCGCAGTTCAGCCGCTTCATCATTCAGGCCGTGGTCGGACGTCTCGTCCGACTTCTGCTGCTTGTTGAGCGACCGCGTCAGCTTGGCATGGTAGGCAGCCTTTCGCCGTCTTTCAGCCTTCGCCTCGGCGTCCTCTACTCGCCATTCGTAAACGGTACCCCGGTCCATAAGGTCTTCGACGACTTTGGGATCAAAGACATGGAAGGTAATTTGCCGAGCGCGACCGTTCAGCCGGACAGTTCTCGTCCCGGCACTTGGAAGGCGTCCATCGGCAAGCCAGCGATGCCGTTCGGTGCTTTTGATGGTCAGGATGTCCTGAATCTCACGTGGGATGACGGGGAACGTCTCCGCTTCCTTCATCGCCTTTGTGACGACGGATGCTGCTGCATTGAACGAGGCCTTCGCTGCGACAGGCATCGCCAAGGTGATCTCGTTGCCTTCCAAGGAAATAGACTTCTTCGCGCTGACGGCGAGGCGAGCCTGGATCTCCTGCACAATCCCTTTCGCGCGCACGGCCGAGCCCATAGTCGCTGCAGGTGACAGCCTCCAGGTCCTGATCAGTTCATTGTCGGTCATTTCGTTTTTGCGCGGCATCATTTCTAAATGGGGTGTATTGCGTGCGGGGTCAACGAAATGGCAGCAAGAGCGCCATTGCGAACCTGGAATCGACAAGGCAGGTACTGATCGAGAGTCTCCGATACCATCACGTTGCAGGATCATATTTTGATCAGAAGTCTCGCCTGTTCCGCTTTTAGGTGAACTTCCGCGTCTGAGAAGGCATCGCACGCCCTAAACAGCACGTTCTTCACAGGCAAGTTGACAGTCTACTGTCCACTTAGATCGCGTTCAGCAAAGACACGGGCAACCTCTTCCATGTTCTGCGTACCCCATGAGCACAGCGGCACGAGGGCCTCAGCCAAACTACGGCCTAACGCGGTAAGGCCGTAATCCACGCGCGGCGGTATCTCCTTGTAGTCGGTCCGCTTGACCAATCCGTCGACCTCCAACTCCTTAAGCTGCTGGATCAGCATCTTGTCGCTGACGCCCTGTACGGCCCGGCGAAGTGCCCCGTAGCGAATGGGCCCCCCCTGTGCGATGAAGTACAGGATCAACGGTTTCCATTTTCCCGCAATGACGCGCAGCGATACATCCAGCCCACAAGTAAACCCGGGCAGTATCGGTGTGCATGCCTGTGTCGATGGCAGAATTCGCGCCTCTGATGGCGGAACGGTTGTTTGCTCTGAAATCATATAGGGTACTTACCAAAAGGTGCATACTTGTCAATTGGTTTGTTATCAACCAACTCTTCACATGTTCATAGAAGGAGTTCATGATGACAAGGCTTGAAGGTAAGACAGCTGTAATCACCGGTGGTGGAAGCGGCATTGGATTGGGGGCTGCCCAAAGGTTTGTTGATGAAGGCGCGTTCGTCTACATTTTTGGCAGACGGCAGGAAACACTCGACGCCGCCGTGGCACAGTTGGGGTCCTCGGCGCGCGCTGTTCAAGGATCAGTCACCGATATGGCGGACCTTGACCGACTGTATGAAACCGTAAAAGCTGAACGTGGCGGGCTTGACATTTTGCTTGCCAACGCGGGAACCGGCGCGTTTGCGGCTCTCGGCGAAATCACGCCGGAGCACTATGACGACATATTTGATCTGAACGTTAAGGGCCTGGTGTTTACGGTGCAGAAAGCCCTTCCGCTCATGGCAACGGGGGCCTCCATTATCCTGACCGGTTCGAGCACCGGCGTTATGGGTACACCCGCCTTCAGCATCTACAGTGCAACAAAGGCCGCCGTTCGAAATCTTGCCCGCAGCTGGGCACTGGACCTGCGCGGCACGGGTATCCGCGTCAATGTCATGTCACCGGGACCGATCACGACCGAGATCGCGCTCAAGGTTCTGGGCGACGAAGGAATGTCGGCCATTGGAGCTTCAACGGTGCTGGGCCGCGTCGGTGAGCCGTCCGAGACGGGCGCCGTGGCTGCGTTTCTGGCATCGGACGACAGCAGCTTCATGACAGGTGGCGAAGTCTTCGTGGATGGCGGACTGGCACAGGTCTGATTACTAGATCATCGGCTCGGAGATCGGTATCGATTATCGATAAGCCTGATATGTCGGATCAAAGAGGCAAATTACCGTGCGTTCGTGAGAACGCACGGGCTCTGGCGCGCGAGGGTGCTGCTGATGACCTTGATCAGCGATCCAGCATAGTGTTTTGGAGTTCTTGGCCGACTGTGTATCGGACGTTCGTGGGGCGTGCCCCGGTGTTTCAACTAGACCGGTTAGTTTGGATCCTCGAAGACACATTGTTCCCGCATATTTGGAATCAATATTGCAGTAATAAGACGCACGGCGGTATTGCCTATCAGCAGTCGCAGATCGAGAAGAGACACTGTCAGTAGTTTTATCAGCCAATGGTTAATTGCGAGGTTTGTGGGTCGCGGGCTGAATCCATCAAAAGCGGGGAGACATATTTCAGCGAGCGCACGGTGCGCGACCGAACCTTACTTCCTGGGTCCGCCCGATAAAGGCGCGGCAAACGGTCTGGTCAGATGCCGATGGCGTGGTAGGCGCGATCGAAGTACGCAAGGCCACGTCCTTCGCTGCGAGGTTTCAGCGCGATGACCTCGCAGATCAACAGATCGTGGCTGCCGCTCGAATAAACCTCAGATATGCGGCAGTCGAACGCTTCTAGCGCATCATGAAGCACTGGAGAGCCGGTTTGCATATCTGTCCATTCGCCCAGTGCGAAACGTTCGGCGGCAGGTGTCTTTCCAGCGAAAAGCTGACAGACAGGCCGGTGTGTGTCGCCGGTGACGTTGACGCAGAGAACACCGTTGTCGATCACGGGTTTATAAGCCGACGAACCGCGATTGATGCAGACGACAAGGCTTGGCGGTGAATCGCTGACGCTGCAGACGGCGGTCGCGGCAAAGCCCGTGCGGCCGCCGGGACCATCGGTCGTGACGATGTTAACCGCTGCACCGAGGCGCGACATGGCATTGCGGAAGCCGGCTCTTAAGGTTTCGTTGGGCTGAGGAGGCACGGTATGTGGTGCTGCAAGCATTGTCATTAATTCATATCCTTTTCCGTCATGCGATCAGGCAGGCTTCATCGAAACCTAGACGCGGCAACCGGCTGAAGAGTTTTGATGGATCTCCCTTACCGAGATTGATCAGAAGATTTGACTTCCAGGTCGTGCCACCGAGAAAGGCGTCGTCCACCTTCTGCCTGTCGAAGCCCGATAGCGGGCCGGCATCGAGGCCGAGCGCACGGGCCGCCAGGATCAGATAACCGGCCTGAAGCGTGGCGTTGCGAAACGCCGTCTCCTCCGCCAGTTCCGGGCTGCTGGTAAACCAGGAGCGGGCATCGCCATGTGGAAAGAGGTCTGGCAACTTGTCGTAGAATACGGTGTCATAGGGGGCAATTACGGAGATAGGGGCCGACATCGTCTTGCCAAGGTTGCCCGATGATAGGGACGGTTTCAGCATTTCCTTGGCTTTCTGGCTGCGGATGAAGACGAAGCGCGCGGGCGAACAATTCGCCGAAGTCGGGGCGAATTTGACCAGATCGTAGAGGGCGTTGAGCGTCTCGTCTAAAATTTCGCCGTCGAGCCAGCCGTTTTGTGTGCGAGCGTCGGTGAACAACGTAGCACGTGCCTGCTCATCGAGTGGCGTCAGTTCGATCTGAGGTGTCATGATGCGGCTTTCATGGTGCTGCCAGGCAGGGCATGGCCGCCGAGCAGGAATGTCAGCACTGCCTGGTTGAAGGTTTCCGGTTCGCAAACCGAGACGGCGTGACCGCCATAGGAGAGAA
This sequence comes from Rhizobium sp. CFBP 8762, assembly GCF_014841565.1. Taxonomy (GTDB): domain Bacteria; phylum Pseudomonadota; class Alphaproteobacteria; order Rhizobiales; family Rhizobiaceae; genus CFBP-8762. Next base: position 116,481 of record NZ_JACYUD010000004.1, on the reverse strand, counting down.
CCTGCAGCGTTGCACCGGGGATGTTGCGGGCAAGTTCCTCTGAGCAGAGCGGCGGCGTCAGTATATCGTCCTTCGCCACCAATACGAGCGTCGGAGCTGAGATTTTTGGCAGGTAGCCCAGCCCGTTGAAGCTGATGACGGCTTCGATGCGGGCATCGAGGATGGTCTCGGTCGTCGAGCTGGCAATGGCAGCGGCCATGTCTCTTTTCAGTCTCGGCCATTCATCCGAAACGAATTGTGGAGGATAGAGGAAGACAGGAGAGGCACGGTGATAGCCCTCCTTACCATGGCCTTGCAAGAGGAGGCGACGCAGATCGAAGCAGAGCATCATCTGCGGGCAGAGACTTGCCCAGGAAGCGTAAAGCACCATCCGGGCGAGCCTTTCCGGATAACGGGCGCCGAAAACTTGGCCGATCGCACCGCCGGTCGAGTGGCCAATCAGGCTTACCATCTCGATACCGAGCGCATCCATCAAGTCGATCAGGTCATCGGTCAACAGTTCGACGCTGTAGGCCTGTTCGGAGCGGGTGCTGCGGCCGGTGCCGCGGTGATCGTAGCTGATAACGGTGAAATGCCTGGACAAGGCTTCTATATTTGGATTCCAGTAGGATGCAACACCGGCAAGCCCGGTGACGAGCAGGAGCGGCGGTCCTTGGCCGGTAATCTCATAATAGCATTCGTCGCTTCCGATTGTAGCGAAAGGCATCGTCACTCCTGGTCCCTCAAGGGAAACTGAGGCGCAGTCGGGCCGCCTCGAATTTTGTATCGCTCGCCGCATCACGCCCTTAAGCCGATTTTTGTCGGCCAAGGCCAATGTGACAGTGACGAGGCATAGCAACTCAACTGACGTCTGCCGTAGTTCAATGTGGTTCTCTGCCTGTTGCCTATTTTAGAACGACAGAAAGATCGCCTTGGCACGAAGCTTGCTTTTCTCCCGCGGCCTGAAGTTGGAGAAATGCGACGTGAATCTCAACACCTACAAATATTTCAACGAAGTCTCCGAGACGCGTTCGATCAGAAGGGCGGCCGACAGGCTGCATGTGGCGCCATCGGCGATCAGCCGGCAGATTGCCATCCTTGAGCAATCCTTGGGCACGATGCTTCTGGAACGGACGAATACCGGCATTCAGCTGACACCGGCGGGCGTGGTGCTCGAACGTTTCACACGACACATGTTCCGGGACATGGAGCGGGTGCAGGAAAGCATCCGCAGCCTGAAGGGGCTTCGGCTGGGAGAGGTGAAAATCTGGGTGATAGAGGGCCTGATCATGGACTTCTTGCCCCGCACGATTGCCGATTTCAATGAGCAGTTCCCGGCGATCAAGTTCTCCGTCTATTCGGAATCGTCCGACCGCATCGCCGAGGCGCTGACCCGAGACGAGGCCGATATCGGCATTGTCTACAATCCCAAAGGCCGGTCGGGGATAGAGATCATGGCGCAATATAGCGAGCCGGTCATGTGTCTCGTTTCGCCCCATCATGACTTCGCCAATCGCGAGAAACTGTCGCTCGCCGAAATCTGCAGCCAGCAGATCGCTCTTCCAGTGACGAGCTTCGGTCTCAGGCAATTGTTCGACCAGGCGATTGCCCGCAATCGCTTCGCACCGGACATCGTCGTTTCCACCAACAATCTGGAACTCACGAAGAATCTGGCAATCACCGGTCGAACGCTGGCGATCGCGCCAGTCATGGCGGCGCGCAAGGAGTTGAGCGACGGGCGATTGCGCGCCATACCCATCGATTACCCCGATTTTGCCGAGGCGACCTCGGCGGTCTGCATCCATCGCGACCGGCAATTGTCCTATGCGGCGAACGAATTCCTAAAGCGCCTCGTCAAGGCGTTCAAGACTGCTACGGAATCGTCCAACCACCTCCGGTGAAAAACAACCCGCGTTGCCAAAGCGGCAACGTGACATGGATCACATTCGATTACGTCTCCCAAAAAATTGCTGTTAGCGTACCCACCATGAAGATGGGCTTGGCCCGCATCATTGAAAGGCAGACCTCATGACTTCCGAACAGACTTCCGTAGAACTTGGCGTTTTCCTGCCGGTCGGAAACGGCGGCTGGATCACGTCTACGACGAGCCCTCAGCTGCCGGCTACCTATGAATATAACAAGCAGGTGACGCTTCTGGCCGAGGATCTCGGCTTCGATTTTGCTCTCAGCATGGCCAAGTGGCGCGGTTACGGGGGCCCGAGCCAGCATTGGGACGTGACGCTGGAATCGCTGACGACCATGTCCGGTCTCGCCGAGGCGACGAGCCGCATCGGCGTCTGGGGTACTATCCACACCATGATCTTTCATCCGGCCGTGGTCGCCAAAATGGTGTCGGTCCTCGACCAGATTTCCAACGGACGCTTTGGCCTCAATCTTGTTGCCGGCTCCAATCCTGCCGACCAGGGACAGATGGGCCTGTGGCGCGAACTCGATCACGGCGGCCGCTATGAGCTGGCTGAGGAATGGATCACCGTTGCCAAGCGCCTTTGGAGCGAAGACCGTGTCGATCACGAGGGCAAGTTTTATAAGCTGACCGACTGCATGTCGAACCCGAAGCCTAAAAAACAGCCGCCGATCATCTGTGCTGGTGCGTCCGACAGCGGCTTCCGCTTCACCATCAAAAATTGTAGCGGCAGCTTCCTGCTTGGCTCGAACCGAAATGATTTCGTCAAGACGGGGCTGCGCGCCAAGGAACTGGCCGCCGAGGTCGGGCGGACCGATTTCAAGACCTACGGCCTGTTTACCATCGTTCCGGGTGGGACCGACAAGGAAGCTCAGGAACGGGTCGATTATTACAATTCCGGTGTCGATGTCGAAGCGCTTGACAATCAGACGCGGGAATATTCCTCAGACCCCAGCCTGAAGCAGAACACGATGGCCAATCGGTTCATCGCCCAGGGTCAGTCGCGCAACTCGATGTCACCCGCAGCCATTGTCGGATCGGTCGATACGATCGCCGACCGTCTCGCCGATATCGTCATAAGCGCCCGGCTCAGCGGCATCACCGTAATCGTGCCCGACTTCATAGACGACCTCAAGACCATAGGTGTCGACGTAGTCTCGGGCCTGAAGGAACGCGGCGTATCGACCACCGCCTACACCCACCAGCACGAGTGAGCGAGATGACCGTAATCAATCCGAAGGGGCTCAAACAGCAGAGCTACTATAACCACGTCAAGCTCCGTTCGGGCGTGCCGGTCCATGCGACCGGCCAGGTATCTTGGGACGAGGGCGGCGAGGTGGTCGGTGCCGGTGACATCGATGCTCAGATTGCCCAAACCTATGCCAATATCGGTCATCTTCTCGCGGCCTTGAAGGCGACGCCGGACGATATCGTCAAGACGGTGACCTATGTGACCGACCCGGGCTTCGCGCCCGCCATCCATCGGGGACGGTTGAAATTCTTCGACGGCGTGGAGCTTCCCGCCAGCACCTTCATCCATGTCGCGGGTCTCGCTGATCCGCGCCTGATGCTTGAGATCGATGTCGTCGTCATGGTTTCAGCCGCCCTGGCAGACATCTGAGCAGTTCATATCCGTTATTCTTCGTTGACACCAATCAAGGGAACCCTGCGCATGATCCTACTCTCTTTGACCAGACGGCATATCTTGGCGCTCGCGCTTGGTGCAGCCGTTCTCTCCACCGGTCCGCTCGTCTCGCCGCGTGCCGCCTACGCTGCCGATCCGGTGGAGGTTGCAGCCCTGTTCACCGGTTCTGTCACCCAAGGAAACTGGGATGTGCCAGGCTATGCTGCTTTCGACAAAATGGTCAAGAAATACAGTTTCAAGCCGTCCTATATCGAGAACGCTACCTATGAGAAGGCGCCGGCCATCCTGCGCCAGCTTGCCTCACGCGGTGTCAAGATGATCATCTGCCACAGCTCGGGCTATTCGGCAGCCATCCAGGAAATTGCCAAGGAGTTTCCTGATACACAGTTCGTTCTTTACAGCTATGCGTCCTCCACCGGCGACCTGAAAAACTACACGGCATGGTCGCTGGACTGGGATCAGTATGGTTTCGTGACCGGCGCCGTCGCTGCGGCATCGAGCAAGAACAAACATATTGCAATCATTTCGGGCGAGGAAATTCCATCGGCCAAGCGGGCGCAGGAATTCACCATCAAGGGCGCGAAATCGCTCGTTCCCGATATTCAGGTCGATACGGTCTATACCGGCTCGTTTTCGGATGTCGCCAAGGCAAAGGAAATCGCCACTGGCGTGATCGCTCGCGGTGCCGACGTGCTTCTGCCTTCCGCCGACCTTGCCGATGTCGGCACACAGCAGGCGGCTGACGAAGAGGAGGCCCATACGATCGGCGCCTATATGGACCAAAGTCCGGCCTATCCGAATGCGGTGATCACCAGCACTGTGCTCAATTTTGACAAGGCCTATGATGAGATGGGCCAGCTGATGACTGCAGGCAAGCTGGACGGCAAGGTCCACACGATGGATCTGTCGAACGAGGGCTGGACGCTGCAGAAGCCGTTTAAACATGTTGACGCCAAGGTCGAGATGGATGTGTTTGCCACGATGGCGAAGATCGCCAAGGGCGAAATCGACGTCGAGAAATAAGAGACCCAATGCTGAACCGTCCGTATGTCGAATTGACCGGTGTTTCGAAGAGTTTCGTTGCCGGCCACCCGGTCCTCGAAGAGGTTTCGCTCACCTTCCGGCGCGGCGAGATCCATGCCATCCTTGGCGAGAATGGAGCCGGAAAGAGCACGTTGCTCAACATCCTCTTCGGCATGCATCAGCCGGATACGGGCGGTATTCTTCTGGAAGGCCGCCAGGTCATCCACACCTCGCCGGCCGATGCGATCGCAAATCGCATCGGCATGGTCCATCAGCATTTCAAACTGGTGCCGAGTTTCACAGTTGCCGAAAACCTAAGGCTCGCGGCTTCGCCTTCGGCCCGCAAGCGTCTTGTGCGCAATGCCGATATTGAAAAGATCGCAAAGGATTACGGCCTGCCGGTCGATCCCAAGGCGATTGTCGGTAACCTGCCGCTGTCGTTGCAGCAGCGCGTCGAAATCCTGAAAGCACTGATCAACCGGGCGGAACTCATTCTGTTCGACGAACCGACGACCATTCTCAATCCGTCTGAAATCGAGGCCTTCTACCGTGTCCTTCGGCAAATCGCAGACGACGGCCGGGCCGTCGTCGTCGTCACCCATCACCTTGGAGAAGTGCTTGCCCATGCCGAGCATGCCTCCGTCATCCGCCGCGGCAAGTTGATCAGTTCGGCACCCGTTGCAGACCGCAACCGTGGCGATTTTGTCCGCGAAATGGTCGGTAAGTCCGTCGATCTCGATATGCCGCTCAAATCCGATTACGTTGCAAACGGCGCGACCGTGATCGCCCTGAAAGGGGTGAGCGTGGCGCCGACCCAGTCCTCATCGGGTCTGAACAACGCCTCTCTGACGCTGCATGCCGGCGAGGTAGTTGGCGTTGCCGGTGTCGAGGGCAATGGCCAGCGCGAACTGTTCGAGCTTCTGGCCGGTCTGCGCCAGCCCGAAAGTGGCACTGTCGAGGCTCAAAGCCGTCACCCGAATGGGCGCGCCATTGCCGGACTCGTGCCGGAGGACCGGCACCATGAAGGGCTTGTTCTGGATCTGCCGGTTTCGGTCAATCTTCTGCTTAACAGAATCGGACAGGAGCCTTATTCCCGCCACGGCCGGCTGGTGCATGGCGAGATCGCCAGAAAGGCGGAAGAGATGCGCGTCGCCTGCGATGTCCGGGCACGCTCCGTCTCTGTTACGCCGCGCACATTGTCGGGCGGCAACCAGCAGAAGATCGTGTTGGCCCGCGCGTTAAATGAGGATGCGCCGACCGTGATCGTCTATCAGCCGACCCGCGGGCTGGATGTCGCGGCCAGCGAAGAGGTGCTGAAGCGACTGCGCCAGGCGGCCAATGGCGGTAAGGCGGTACTGATTATTTCCAGCAATCTCGATGAAATCCTGCGCGTCAGCGACCGAATCGTTGTCCTCTATGCGGGGCAGACGGTTGGCAAGGTGACAAGCGATACGCCACGCGAGATCATCGGTGACCTGATGACCGGTGGTGGCAAACAGGGGAGTGTCAACGCGTGACGCCGATCAGCCCGGGACAATCCGATAATGCCGCATCAGCCGGCGGAAGCATGGCCGACCTGATGAAGCGGATCACCGGCTCCAATGCCTTTCTGGTGCTGATGTCGTTTGCCGTCAGCATGATCATCGGTCTCTTCATCCTCGCAAGCCTAGGCGTCGAACCGGTCGAGGCACTGCGCGTCATGATCAAGGGTGCCTTCGGCTCCAGGATGGCGATTGGCGATACCCTCGCCTTCATGACACCGCGGCTGCTTGCGGCACTGGCTGCCCTAATCGCCATCCGCTGCGGCTTTTACAATCTCGGTGCCGAGGGGCAATTGCAGCTCGGCGCGATCGGTGCGGTCCTTCCGGCGACCCTGCTGCCCCCCGAGCTTGGCGTTTTGCTCATGCCAATCTCAATCGTCAGCGGTGCACTGTTCGGTGCATTCTGGGGGCTGATCCCGGTCCTACTGAAACTGTGGCGTGGCGCCAACGAGATCATCGTCACGCTGATGATGAATTTCATTGGCATCTATCTGGTCAAATACCTGGTCCAGGGGCCGCTGCAGCCGCATGGGTCGGATTTCAACATGTCGGCGAAGATCGCCGATGGCGCGATCCTGCCGGTGCTTGTCAATGGAACACGGCTGCATGCCGGTGTGCTACTGGCGCTGGTTGTAGCCGTCGCCCTTTGGGCGCTGCTCTATCACAGTACGTTCGGCATCAGGTTGCGCGTTGCCGGCCTCAGCCCGAAGACTGCGCGCCTGCAGGGCATGCCGCTGTCGCGGCTGATCGTCAGCTCGATGCTAATCTCCGGTGGCGTTGCGGGCATGGCCGGTGCCGTCGAAGTGCTGGGCGTCCAATACCGCCTCATCGACGGCTTTTCGTCCTCGCTCGGCTTCGACGGATTGGCGATCGCTTTGCTCGGCAGCCTGGAACCGCTCGGCGCGGTGATCGTCGCTATTTATTTCGGTGCGATCAGCAGCGGCACCGTTGCGCTGCAGAGCACGCTCAGCATTCCCGCAGCCCTTGCGCTGATCATGACCGGCCTGCCGATCATCTTCCTGGCATGCATCCATGGATATAGGTTCCTGAAAGGACGGCCGCTATGGTCTTCGACCCTATAACGATCAGCCTGCTACTGGCTGCCGCGATCCGTCTCGGCGCACCGATGCTGCTCGCCTCGCTTGGCGAACTCGTCTCCGAACGGACGGGCGTGCTGAATATCGGGCTCGAAGGCATCATGCTGTTCGGCGCCTTCGGTGCCGTATTCGGACTGCAATTGACGGGCATGCCCTATGCCGCAGTCGCCTTTGGCGCTCTTTGGGGCATGCTGGCAGTCGGTGTGGTGGCCATAGCCGTCGCGTCGCTTCGGGCTGACCAGATTGTCGTCGGCATCGGCTTCAACATTCTGGCGCTCGGCGCCACCTCATTGCTACGTGACATGGTCTTGTCGCCGGCCTTTCAGTCGCCGTCGCTGCGCAACGTTTCCAGCTATCGCATTCCTTATTTCTCCGAATTGCCGATCGTCGGCCGCGCCGTCTTCTCGCAGAGCCCGATCCTCTACGGTGCCGTCATCGTCGCCATCCTGTTCTGGATCTTCTTCCGCCATACCCGCCTCGGCCTGATCTTTCGCGCCGTAGGCGAAGGCGCGTCCGCAGCCGACGCCGCTGGCATTTCGGTGACGAATATCCGCTTTTCGGCCATGCTCGTCACCGGCATCATGACGGGCATTGCCGGCGCCTATCTGACGCTGGTCGCCTCCGGCGGCGTATTTGTCGACAACATTACTGGCGGGCGCGGTTATCTCGCGGTCGCGGTCGTCATATTCGGGCGCTGGCACCCGATCTGGGTGATGCTCGCCTCGATCCTGTTCGGTGCCGCCGATGCCCTCCAGTATCAAGGGCAGGCGATCGGGCTGTCCATCTCGCCGCCGCTGCTTCTTATGTCGCCTTTTCTGCTGGCGCTCATTGCCTGGGTGCTGGTCGGCAAGAGCAAGACTGGCCCGAGCGAGATTGGCATTCCCTTCCTTCGCGGTCAGAAGTGACCGGAAATGGGGAGTGTATAGGTGATGCTGAAGCTATTTCGTTTCGACAGCGGGCCGATTGATGAACACCAGCGCATGTCCGCCTGGACAGAGACCTTGGGCGGTTTGGGTGCCAAGTCGGTCTGCGATGCATCGCCGCGCAATTTCAAGGCGTCCGTCAACGGCCTCAAAGCCCCCTGGGGCTTCGCGATGCTGCGGCTTGAAATCTCCCCGCAACATATCTCGCTCGATACACGATCTCGCGCGGGCGGTATCTGGCTGGCGCGTATCCTCAAGGGTGCAGGAGCGCTGCGGACCGAACGCGGTAGTCTGGTCTTTTCCGCCGGCGACGTCATTGTCGGCAAGATCCCGCGCGCAATGCGGCTGACGGCGAGTGCTGAGACCGCGATTGACATCGTACAGTTCACCGAATTCCACAGTGGTTCGCGCCTCACATCGTTGGCGACGCCGGCTGTCGGTCTCTCGCTCGGTGCCGATCATGGCGCGACGACCTTCCTTGCTGATCTTCTGGCGCTCGCGACGGCACGGATCGGCAGCATTTCCAGCGAGGAGCTCCGTCCGCTAGAAATCACGCTGGTCGAGTTCCTGATGGCAGCGATCGCCTCGACCGGAGCGGCCGCAAATCTCATAGATGGATCGCGGTCAAAAAATGCAATTGCGTTGCGCGCAACCCAGGCAATCGAGCTGAAACTCTCAGATCCCAAGCTGTCGCCAAGCGGCCTTGCAGACTATCTCGGCATCTCGCTGCGCTATCTACAGAAACTGTTCGAGGATGCTGGCGAGAATGCCAATACCTATATCCGCCGACGCAGGCTGGAGCGGTCCTATCACGATCTTGCCGATCCGCTCTATCATAGCCTGTCGATCGCCGAGATCAGCTATCGCTGGGGGTTCAACGATTCTGCCTATTTCAGCCGTGCCTTCAAGGAGCGTTACGGCGTGTCGCCGTCGCAGCATCGCGGATATGGACGCTGGCGCGAAAAGGCGTGTTCACAATCGCACGGCGGATTGCGGATCACACGCAATTCGCACCTGCTGGGTGTCCGCTGAGAGGCCACAAGAGATCGCCCCTCCTTTTTTCCGGTCGCAGGCGCGGCCCATCCCCCGGACTTTCATGTCGAATATTTCCGTCAATCGTCCTGCCCATCCGACGGCTGCCCCTGTCAAGGTTAGAACCGGCATCCTGCTGATGCTGTTTGCAGCCATGTGCATTGCGTTGATCGATCCGGCGGCGAAATATGCGGGGCGTCATCTGCCGGTGCTGCAGGTCATCTGGGCGCGTTATGCCTTCGGCAGCCTGACTGCTTTCATCCTGTTTCGACCGGCGCTCGATCCGCGCCGATGGGGCATTCGCCACCCCTGGCTGCAGGCGTTGCGTGCAGCGTGCTTGTTCGGTTCGACCGCCTTCAATTTTCTCGCACTCAGGACTTTAGGTCTTGTCGAGAGCCAGGCGATCGTCATGCTCGGGCCCATCGTCATCTCCGGTCTGTCTATCGTCATTTTTCGCGAGCGCCTGAGGCTACTTGTCGGTCTCGGGCTCATCCTTGGCCTGACAGGCGCGATGATCGTCATTCAACCAGGTGGCAATGTCTTCAAAATTTCGGCGCTCTTTGCGGTCGGAAATGTGCTGAGCTATGCCCTTTATGTGCTTCTGTCGAAGCGTCTGTTGTCGAGCGAGACGATGCTTAGCCTCAATATCGTCGCCGTCGCGTTGCCGGCCGTTGCGCTGACAGTCGCGGTCGTTCCCGTCTGGCAGTGGCCGAATGCGGCGGGTGGCTGGATCGCTATGGTATTGGTCGGCGTGATCGGCGGGATTGGCCACTTCTTCCTCGTCATAGCCCATCGGTATGCACCGGCAAGCACGCTTGCGCCACTTACCTATACGCAGCTGTGCTGGGCACTTGTGGTTGGCCTGATGGTATTCGGAGAAATTCCGGCTCTGCATACGATTGTCGGTGCGATCGTGATCTTCGTTTCGGGCGGGTTGATCATGGCTTCGAGTCGGCGGTAGGCGAAGAAGAGATGGCCAACGGAGGCCAACTCTAATGGCGGGACTAGGGATCAGCCGGAAACGACTGCGATCGTGATGATCTCGACCAGATATTCCGGCTTCACCATGTCTGCCTTCAGGCAGGCACGGGCCGGCAGGTTTTCCTTGAAATATTCGACATAGACCGAATTCATCGCATGATAATCGGCGAGGTCCTTGAGGAAAATCTGGTTGAACGTGACATCGGTCATCTTGCCGCCTGCGGTCTCGATGACTTCCTTGACGCTATCGAGGACGCGGCGGGTCTGGGTTATAATATCGCCTTCGCCAACCGTGCTGCCATCATAAGGATCGGTAGACAGCATGCCGGCGACATAGATGTGATTGCCGGCCTTGACGCCCCAGTTGAGATGGTTGGTGCCATTTGCCGTCCTGCCGACGATCCAGTCCTTCGGGTGGATGGGAGTGTTCATCGAAAAATCCTTGTTCTGCCTTAATGACCGCGGCGATGTATGTCGCTGATATCAGCATAGTAGTGACTGCCAACGGCATGCGTTTGGACAAACGCGCACAATATCCGGACGAGCGGCATTCGGCGGTTTGCGATCCCGAGCAGGGTTGTTAGAGCCGATGCAGATGAGATGCGGCCGGCCTTTGAAAGGCCGGTCCGGGCAAAGGAGCGATCGATGAAATACAACTATCTCGGCCGAAGCGGCGTAAAAGTTTCCGAGCTCTGTCTCGGCGCGATGATGTTTGGTGGTGCGGCCGACGAGCGGGTGTCGACGGATATCATTGCTTCGGCAAGGGATGCCGGCGTCAACTTCATCGATACAGCCGACATGTATAATGGTGGAGAATCTGAGCGTGTCGTTGGTCGCGCGATAGCCGCCGATCGCGATCATTGGGTGCTCGCTACCAAGGTCGGCAATCCGATGGGCGCTGGCCCGAACGAAAAGGGCATGTCGCGCAAGTGGATCATACAGGCGGTCGATGCCAGCCTGAAGCGCTTGGGTACCGAGTATATCGACCTCCTCTACATCCATAAGGCAGATTTCGAAGCGCCCATGTTGGAAATGGTGCATGCCTTTGCCGATCTCGTGCGGATGGGCAAGATCCACTATTTCGGAGTTTCCAACTTCAAGGCTTGGCGCATGGCGGAAACTGTGGCGCTGGCGAAGGAGGCAGGTATACAGGGGCCCGTCGCCACCCAGCCGCTCTATAATCTCGTCAACCGCGAGGCGGAAGTCGAACACTTGCCAGCGGCGCAATTCTATGGGCTCGGCGTCGTCACCTACAGCCCGCTTGCGCGCGGTATTCTAACTGGCAAATACAAACCGGACGCAGTCCCGGAACAGGGAAGCCGTGCGGCGCGCTGCGACGTACGCATGATGGAAGCTGAATGGCGGCCGGAATCACTTGCCGTCGCCGAAACGCTCGTCCGCCATGCGGAGGCCGAGGGTGCCAGATCGGCGCATATCGCCCAGCAATGGGTAATGCGCAACAGCCTCGTCTCCTCGACCATTGTGGGTCCGCGCACGATGGAACAGTGGCAGGATTATCTGGACGCGTTGGACTACCGCTACACGGAAGCCGATGAGGCCTTCATCGATCAGCTCGTGTCGCCCGGCAAGACATCGACGCTCGCGCCGAGCGACCCCCATCATCCGGTCGAGGGTCGCAAGCTCGCTCTTGTTTGAATGAAAATAGAAGACGCAGCGGTATTCGACCATTAATGGATGAGGCGCAGCATGACATTGGCGAAGCTCTCCGGGTCCGTATATGAAGGCGTGAATGCCAGCATTGCCGAACCAGCAATCGTCGCTGACGCTCGGCGATACGTGTGGTTCGAGCCTATCTCCGGTCGCCGCCGCGTGATTGTCGATCAGCATCTTGATGCATGCCTCAGAAGATCGAAAACGAGTTGATTTCGAGCATGCGACCAAATCCGTCAGCCGTTTCGTCCTGCAAGCAAGCCGGAACGTAAATGCTGGCATTGTTGGCGAGAACGTCGCGAGCCATATTCCTTCCGCTGTCGCAGCCCCCACATCCAGCTTCGGTCAATGGTGATGAGCTGATAGATACGACTGCAGGCGGAAGCGCGAGCCATTTCTTCGCGTCACGTCCCGCTGGCTGATGATCGCGATATCCTCGCCACCGCCTAGACCCGCGGCAACGATCCACTCGTGGGGCCGCGCTACCCTGCTTGTTGAAATGTCCTTTGCGTCGTGTCGAAGAAAGATGGTGCAGGAAAGGTATGGTCCAGGGTAGTAACAACTGCGTTGGATACGGGTTTGTAGGTGGTTAGCGCGGTTATAACCGCGCCTTTAACCGGTTCGCTGTTGCCTTCGACGACGTGAAATCGGGCGCCACGTGCCCGCATATGCCCGATCAAGCTCGTGCGCATGATCTGCGAGGGATTTCGAAAGACACCGCCGGTTAACAGCAAATGGAACGACTTGTCAGCAATCGCCACCTTCCGGGCGGCAGCCAGTGCGAAGTCTGCCAGAGCTAGGCCGTGGTTCTGCAGAATATCTATGGCGATAAGGTCCCCTTGTTCCGCCGCTGCATAGAGCAAGGGCACCAGACCGGCTCTGTTGGAAGCTTTTTCGCGCTCACGGCAGGTCAGTCTGTGCAGCAAATCCTCCACCGATGCGGCGTCATAATAGGCGAGCACAGGTTGGGTCAGACATGTTGGTGCGATAATCCCAAGCTCAGAGCGATAGACGGCATACCGAACCATGTCGCTGAGTTCTGCGCCTCCTTGAGTCAACTGCCAGAAACTGGAATGCCAAATATCGCCTTGACTGTTCCGGCTTCCAATCGCGGCACCTGTCCCGCAGACAACGACGACAGCATCGCCCTCCGGCAAATCGCAATTCAGGGCGCCGATGGCATCGTTCATGACAGTGATCGTGCGCCCCAGATGCCGCTCTTTCAGTGAGTTTGTCCAATAGGTGAAATCCTCCGGCCAGTCGGCACTGGCCAGACTGAAGACAGCGGTATCAATGGCACTACGTTCGACACCGGCATAGGTGCACGCCTGTGCCACAGCTGCCTCGACTTCATCGACGGCACCGGGATGGGTGTAGATGTCACAACTGCCTGCCCGACCATAGCCCAGCACACGGCCATCGAGATCTGCCAAAACCGCGATAGTCTTCGTGGCGCCGCCATCGACACCGAGAACAAGCGGGAAATTCGGAACGGGCATCAGCGATCTCCCTCCCATGCTGCACGATCCGTGATGATGGTTACCTTTGCCGCCGTTTGCAAAAACGAGGAGGGGACGTCCGGCGTTACCGGTCCCTCGACTGTGCGGCGTAGGATGTCATGCTTGTGCGCCCCGGTGGCAATGAGGATGATTTGCGAAGAGGCCAGCAATGCATCCATGCCGACTGTCACCGAAACTTTCGGAACGCGCGCGATACCGCCCCAGTAGACAGCATTGCTGATGATGCTTTCCGGCGTCAGGGTAACCACACGTGTTGTGGCGTCTGCGGCGCTTGGCGGTTCGTTGAAGCCGAGATGGCCATTCGGACCCAGCCCCAGCACAGCCAGGTCGAACCCGCCGGACGCCCTTATGGTGTCGGCGTAGCGCACGCAATCGCCATGCGGGTCGTCGGATGTTTCGCGGAAGCGGTGCACCTGTGTTGCGGGAATGTCCATCGGCTGAATAAAAGACCTGTCCATCCAACCGTACAGTGAGCGTGGGTCGGTGTCGGGCACATCCAGATAGGCGTCCAATTGAAACACAGTCATCTGCCCGGCATCAATCTTTCCAGCATTTTTCAATGCTGCCAAACGGGAATACATGTCCATCGGCGTATTGCCGGTTGCTAGTACAGCCTTGAGGGTCGGCTTGCGCCGGATAAGCGTAGCCAGCAGATCCGTTCCGGCCTGACTGGCCGTTTGTGGATTTGTTTCGACAATCACGTCCATGGTCGTACCCCAGTGTCCTGATTAGGAGGAAAGATGGCCAGGGATATACTGGCGGTGCGCCGCGGCCATCTCGTCGAAGATCGCCTCTGCTTTTGTTAAAGACATGACCAGTGGATTGCTGGCCAGCGCTTGTATCGCCTGGCGACGATTGCCATTCAGCGCAACACGCGCCGTTGCGGCCTGATACTCGGCCAGCATATGCACCAGACCGGAAGATTGCGGTGGCAACGGGCCAGCCACAACCGGCTTAATTCCCGCCTTGTCCACATAACCCGACAGTTCGACAACCAGATCATCCGCCAGATCCGGAATTGCCCCACGGTTGGGAACATTGACCGGCCAGATTTCGCCGCGATCGTTGTAAACAGCGTCCAGAACATCAATGGCAATTTCCAGCTCTTCCAGACTGCCGCGAATGCGGTTGGAATCGAGCTTGGGAACGTCTGCTCTCGCCTGCTCCTCATAATGCTGCCAGTAGCCAGGCACCTTGGCCATAATGTCCTGAGCCCGCGTTGTAGCTGACTGCTGCAACTCAAGTAGAATTTCGTCGCGGAAATAGTAGTATTTGAAGTATTGCGACGGGATTGCCTGCAATGCCACTGTCATGTGCAGCAGGCGACGCTGTTGCAAATCCAGACTTTGATCGTGACGTTTCTTGTTCCATGCAGCTTCCACAAGGGGGATGAAATCTTGCCCGTCGTAGAGATGTTCGACAGACCATGAGGCATGGTTGAGCCCGATCATCTGGCTCTTCAAAAGGGACGGATCGAGGCCAGCAGCCACCGCGACCTCGGCGGGAAACACGATGGGGCCTTCACAGAGCGAGACGATGGGAATATCGGTGTAATGTGTCATGGCCTCGGCCACGATGTTGACCGGGTTGGTGTAATTGAACAGCCTTGCACGCGGACAAACGCGCTCCATGTCCTTGACGATATCCTTCATGGCATGGATGGAGCGAAGCGCCATGAAGAAGCCGCCCGGACCTTGCGTTTCCTGCCCGATAACACCGTGCTTCAACGGAATGCATTCATCAAGATAACGCGCTTCGAAACCGCCGGGACGGAAGCTCGTCAGCACAGCGTCGCAGTCTGTCAGTCCCGCAGCCCGGTCTGTCGTGGCTGTAAAGGTGATATCCACACCCGCGTTATCGGACATTTTCTGTGCCAGAACCCGCACGGTTTCGAGACGATCCTTGTCGATATCGATCAGAACGATTTCTGAACCACGGAAATTGTCGCCTTGTGCAATCCAGCAGGCGATGCATCCCGGCGCGCGGGTGCTGCCGCCCCCGATATAAGCGATTTTAATGCGTGCCATTGTGACGTCCTCTTTCAGATAAGGTTTACGCGCGCCATGTGCTCAAACGGCACAACCTGCGGCTTTCGGCAGGTTATGGTCACGGCGTAACCATTTTCAGGTTGCCGGTAGAATAGGCAGTGTTGATATTGATGGTACGATCGGCATTGCCGCCGACTGTGAGTTCAAACAGTTCGCCGTGGAATGCGGAAACGCAGTATTCAATCACCTGACCGTCTTCCAGAAAGGTGGTTTGGAATGTCCGAAGGACGGCAGCCGGCTGCTGCACATTCAGCGTCTTCGCCTCCCAATGCTCAGCCAGTCCAGGTTTAATCACGGTCTTGCCCTCGATCATTTCCAGGCCGAACTCCTGACGCAGAGTTTCGAACAAAGAATGGCTGGCAAAATCATAGCGCAAGACTCCTGGGCACAGATGCTCTGGCAGATAGGTGGTCTGGATAGCCAGTGGCTGGTCTCCTGCACAGCGGCAGCGCTGCAACTTGACGACAGCGGCAAAGGGCCGGATTTTCAAATGGGCTGCCAGACTTTCGTCCGCCTCGATGCGCTCAAACGACATGACCTCGGACACCACGTCCACGCCCTGATCGCGCAAGTCCTGCGTAAACCCCACAAGCGGCTTCAACTCCTGCCGGAGGCGATGCTCGGCCACAAACGTGCCCTTGCCGCTAACGGTATAGACGAGACCGTCGTGGATGAGATCGGACAGGACTTTGCGCGTGGTCGTTCGGCTGACTGAGTAGCGCTCGCACAGCTCGCGCTCGGATGCAATCTGGCTATGGGGTGGCCACTCCCCACTGGCGATGCTCTTGAGAATGATCGCCTTCAATTGCTGGTGCAGGGGCTCTGCGCCATTGTGTGCCATCTCACCGTTTGTGGTCATATCATCGTCTTCCTAGGGAGCCGGATGCCGGGGCGGGGAACTGTCATAGACGCAGCCCGGAATCTTTGGAAAAGATTGACAGGTTTTCAACTTTGAAGGACAGGCCGATGCTGCCGGAAAGCCCCTTGGCTTCCTTTGGGTGCGTACGCACAGCCATCCGGTTGGCGGCACAATCCACCCAGACGAGCGTATCGGCACCGAGCGGTTCCACAACAACGACTTCGGCGCGCAACGTCGGCGCAACGTTGCCGTCGATCAATATGTTTTCCGGTCGAATACCGATGACGATTGGTTGCCCGTCTGCCGGCGCTATTTTAAAGGGATAGCCCTTCAAGCTCACCGTATGGTCTCCGGTGAAGGCCACGACGCCGTGTGATGTTTGTTTCAAGGTAGCAGGCAGCAAATTCATGGGTGGTGCGCCGATAAAACTTGCCACGAACAGCGAGGCCGGGCGTTCATAAACGTCCTCCGGGGTGGCATATTGTTCAATTCTACCGCCCTGCATAATGGCAATCCGCGTTGCCAGCGTCATCGCCTCCACCTGATCATGCGTCACGTAAATAAAAGTTGCCCCCAAGCGGCGGTGCAATTCCTTGATTTCTACCCGCATTTCAGTCCGCAGCTTCGCATCGAGATTGGAGAGCGGCTCATCGAAGAGGAACAGATTGGTCTTGCGCACCAGTGCCCGTCCAATGGCCACACGCTGGCGCTGGCCGCCTGAAAGCTGAGAAGGCTTACGATCCAGAAGCGGTTCGATCTGCAGCAACTGCGCCGCCCACGTCACGCGCTCCTGAATATCCGCCTTCGATGTTTTGGCGACTTCCAGACCGAAGGACAGGTTTTGCCGCACCGTCATCGTCGGATAAAGCGCGTATGACTGAAAGACCATGCCGATATTGCGTTCGGCTGGTTCTAGGTCGGATACATCGGCACTATCGAACAAGATGCGCCCGCCTTGAAGATCGTCCAGACCGGCAATGGATGCCAGTAAAGTCGATTTGCCACAACCGGAAGGGCCGAGCAGCACCGTGAATTCGCCGGGCTGTACCTCCATTGAGATATCACGCAAAACGGGCAGTGCTCCAAAGTGCCTGCTCAGGCTTTCGATCTGTACACCAATCATGTCTTACCCTTTCACCGCACCGGCGGTGATGCCCCGCACGAAATACCGGCCTGAAAACAAATAGAGAAGCAGCGGCGGCAGCGCTGTTATGATGGTTGCCGCCATGTTGACGTTGTATTCTGGTACACCGATGCGCGTACTCACGAGGCTGGCCAGTTCCACAGTCATGGGCAGGTTTTCGCGTCCAGCGAAAATGAGGCTCAGCAAATAGTCATTCCAGACGCCAGTGACTGACAGGATCAGGGCAACGATGATGACGTTGGTCGACATCGGCAAAACAATTCTGAAAAAGATCCTGAAAAATCCAGCGCCGTCGACACGGGCAGCCTTGATCAGCTCTTCTGGCAAGGCCGAATAGAAATTTCGAAAGATCAGCGTTAGGATCGGCAGGCCGAACAGCACATGCACCAGAACCACAGCGGGAATGCTGCCGTAAATACCAATCGTCGATGACATACGCACGAGCGGGTAAATCATCACCTGATAAGGAATAAAAGCCCCGACCATCAGTGCGCTGAGCAGCAAGCCCGCATGGCGGATGCGCCAGAGCGACAGCGCGTAACCGTTCAACGCTGAAATCAACACGGACAGTGCTGTACTAGGCACCATGATCAGAA
Organism: Rhizobium sp. CFBP 8762; assembly: GCF_014841565.1. Taxonomy (GTDB): domain Bacteria; phylum Pseudomonadota; class Alphaproteobacteria; order Rhizobiales; family Rhizobiaceae; genus CFBP-8762. The sequence goes on along the minus strand of NZ_JACYUD010000004.1, from coordinate 98,498 downwards.
TTGAGTTCCACAACCCACCGCGAATACCCTCGCACTGCCGCCCAATACAGGCGGACGACCACGCCTTTGCCCAGGCCGAGAAATCAAGTGCCTGCGGCAACATAAAGATAGACCCGGTGCGGATCTCCTCAACCGTTTTCAACGATGTGGACACCATGATGATCAGCGGAATAGCAAAAAACAGCGCTGCCAGAACCAGAAAACCGTAGAGGCCCAACCGGCCAATGGCTGCAGCAGGGCGGTGTTTACGCGCACGGCGCGGAACAGCCGACGGTATCGCCGTTTGTAGCATGGTCATCGCGCGACCCTTTCCTTTTGCAGCCAACCGAACAGAAGAAGCAAGACAATGATGGAGGCCAGCATCAGCGTCGCAGCCGCAGACGCCAGCCCGATATTGGTGCGTGTAAACAGGTTGTCGACAACGAATTTCGCCGGCAGATCTGTGGAATAGCCCGGACCCCCGCCGGTCATGGCCACCACAAGTTCGTAGCTCTTAATCACGTCCATAGACAACAGAACCACGCAAACGATAATGACCGGTTTCAGCATGGGCAGGATGATGCGCCGGTACATCGTGGTGCGGGGAATACCGTCCACACGCCCGGCCCGCCAGATCTCGCCATCGACTGAGCCGAGCCCGGCATACATGATAGCCATGACCAGCCCGGCCGCATGCCAGACACCGGCAATAACGAGTGTATACACAGCACGGTCGGGGCTGGAGAGCCAGTCGAAGGCAAAGCTTTCAAAGCCAAGACCCCGGACATAGTTTTGCAACCCGGTCGTCGGATTTAAAAGCCACTGCCACGCAAGACCCGTTACGATGAACGACAGCGCAATTGGATACAGAAAGATGGTCTGAAGGAGGTTGCGTCCACGAATACTTTGGTCCAACGCAATGGCCAGAAGCACGCCAAATATCAGCGAACAGGCAATATATAAGGCACCGAAAACGAACATGTTGGTATAGGCCACATGCCACCGGTCCATCGTGAACAGGCGCACATATTGTGCCAGCCCGGCAAACTCATAGCGCGGCGTGATGGTGGAACTGGTGAACGAGATCACGACGGTCCACAGCATCGCGCCATAGAAGCCAATGGCGCACAGCAGGATGGACGGTACGAGCGCAAATCTCGCCATCATGTGGGCTGGAAAGGTCTTGTGTCGCATGGTCCTGCCAAGTGTTGCGAGAATCGGTTCGCCCTGCGTGGTGCAGGGCGGGACTCCAATGAGGACTACTGCCCGCCGCTGACGATGTCGGAATATTGTTTTGCCGCTTCCTCAGGGCTGAGGGATGCATCTGCCCAGAATCGCGACAACAGATCTTCGATCTGGCCACCGCTTTCATTCCCAAGAACCGAACTTGGTGAAGGGAAGCTGCCCGAATCCCGGATGATTTGAGCTGACATCTGATCGCACGGTGCCAGGCCGGACGTGTCCGCGTCCAGACGGGCAGGAACCGCGCCCTTTACCGCGGCAAATTTGGCCTGCACGGCCGGGTCCATCATGACCTGAACGAAGAGAGCTTGGCCCGCCACATCATCGGCGTTCGTAACCTTCGGAAACTCGAACCCGGCTCCGTCCAATATCAGGCGTGTATTGCCTGGCGGAAGTATGCAATCCCATTTATCGCCGCGCTCCAAACCCATTTTTGTCAACTCGGCTCCGGCCCAGCTGCCCATAATCTGAACAGCCGCCTTACCTTCGGCAACCAGATTGAGCGTGTCGTTCCAGGCCCGGTTGCTGGCACCGGCATCGGAATAGGTTGACAGCGCGCGCATGGTGGTGAAGGCCTGAACAACCTTTGCACTGCCTGCGGCTTCCGCAGTTTTGGTATTAACGATGGCGTCGAAGGTGTCGTTGCCGGCTTCCGCCAGAAGCACTGAATTGAAGAGAATGCTTAGCTGCCAGCCTTGTGCGCCTACGGCGAGGGGGATGTAGCCTTTTTCCTTCAGAACCTTGGCTTGCTCCAGAAACTCGGCCCATGACTTTGGAAAGGTTAGCCCGGCCTCGTCGTAAACGGTCTTAGAAAGCCAGGCGAGGTTGCTGCTTTCAATGGCGATAGGAAGCGCATACAAGGCCCCGTCCGTATCACTCACCAGCTTAAGCATGACATCAGAGGTGACGTCCGCACCGTTCTTTTCGGCTTCTGCCTTAATGTCCTGCAACAAGCCTTCTTTGCCAAGCTCTACGGCCGAATGGCCGACAGATATGAACGCGACGCCAGGGGGATTGCCGCCAGCAATGCGGTTCATGATCAGCGCCTGTGCGTCCGTAGGCCCTCCTGGAGCCGCAGAGTCCACCCATTTCCCACCGCGCTTTTCGAACTCCTTGGCGAGAATGGTGATGGCTTCGGATTCAGCACCCGAGGTCAACCAGTGCACGACATCTGCCGTTGGTTGTTGGGCGAGGGCATCCAGCGACGTGACTGCGGTAGCCATAACGCTAAAAGATATCAACAAACCGAGTTTGTTTAATGCAGGCATATTTTCCTCCCAGAAATTTTACCACTGATGTTTCATGAAAATTAAATAGTGAGCGTTACCTGTAGTTACCACCCATGTCATGAAGCGACAATAGGGATGGTGCGCGGTTTGTCAATATAGATCCAAGAAGAAACCTAGTGGCATGTCTGGAGAAGCTAACCGAAGTGCATCACGCTTGATACAGGGTAGAGTATTACGCGCTCGCCTCAAAACTCCATGAACAAGTCGGGGGCGTCTCGTATCCAAGGTATTTGAGCGGCTGATGGTTAAGAGAGCGCAGCAGAATGAGCAGGTCAGTTTGTTACGCAGTCGCCAGTTCGGTATGGCTCGGCAAAAGGGTCGAATGCACTTATTGCTGTTCTCAACGGTGCGTTTTGCGAAGGGGCACTTGGGTCGCGGGCCAACTGGATGCACCCATCCCATCTCCCTAAGCCCTGAAGCCGGCAAACTCAGTATGACGGTCGAATTTCAAGCTCTGTCAGCTGACGGTCTCTATAAGGCCGAGGTCATCCATCGGCGAGGACCGTGGCGAAACTTCGAGGCCGTCGAGTTCGCCACGCTGGAATGGGTCGACTGGTTTAACCACCGACGGCTTCTGGAGCCCATCGGGAATATACGCCAGCCGAAGCCGAGGAACGGTGATGCGTTCAGCCTGCGGCAGCGTCGCCTACTACGGTTTGGAACTTGGGCGGCCTGGGATGTGGCTGAGGATTGACTTTGAGAAGCCACCGTCGACGCAGAGGTCTTGACCGGTAATATAGCCAGAAAGCGGGCTTATCAAAAACTCGATTGCATTGGCGATGTCTACGGGGTCGCCGATCCTTCCAAGCGGGATTAGTTTCTCCCTTGCCTGCTTGATTTCAGGATCTGCGTACATTTTTGCGGACATTGGAGTATGGGTCATCCCCGGTGAGACGACATTTGAGCGAATGCCGTCCGGAGCCCATCCCAAGGCCAGGGTCTTGGCCAACATAGCCAACGCTGCTTTGGTTGGACTATACGCACCGGATCCGGCATGTGGAACCTGTCCCGACATCGAGGATGTGAAGCATGCAGCGCCACGGCTCTCCTTCAGATGCGGGTAGCTGTATTTGGCCAAAAGCCATGCTCCGCGAAGGTTGACCTCGAACATTTTGTCCCAGTCGGCGACGGACAGATCGCAGATGTTCCCAGGGCTCGCCACGCCAGCATTGGCAACCAGAGCGTCGAGACCCCCAAATTCGGAGACTGCCGACTTCACCAGGTCGGCGGCGACGTCCACATTGCTGAGGTCGCCGGATAAGGCGATCGCATCGGCACCCAAAGCACGCACCGAGTGGGCGACGTCCTCCTGTCCCTCTGATGGTTCACGACCACAGATGACAATCTTCGCGCGCTCACCCCGCGATGCCGCAGCTTCGGCAATTCGTATACAAACTGCCGCACCGATCCCGCGACTTCCTCCACTCACTAAAACTCTCATTGATCCCTCCAACTTCATAGTGAAAGAGTATATGGAATTGAATTCCAAAATGCAACGCAATATCAAATATTGCGGCGCGGTTGGTGGGGATGCTTCAATTTTCATCAACACTGCGACCATGTGTTCACAGAGGAGAGGAATTCCACGACGTCCTCCGCTGACCAAGACTCTCAAAGACGTAACTCCTGCTGGATCAATGACGACGAGACCCCGGTTCCTCGCCGCTGCGGATCCGGGTGTCTATCTGTATCGTTCACCGGAATTCGGGTGAGCGGCAGCGTAGCTACGTTGGTGATCTTGGATGCCGAGCACACCCATGATGGCGCAAGTGTCATACCGAGATTTTCCAGCCTCTTTTCTTCAGTTCCTCCACTCCATCGTTGATTTCCTGAAGGGGTTCTTCTTCGCGAATGATTTCAAGAACAACGTCATCAACACTGAACACGGAGGCCACGGCCTGCCCTAAACCTTCGAAATCGACAATCCCCGTGCCTATAGGATCATGTCCCCAAACGTCCGTACCCGTGTCGGAAATATGCACGAGACCAATGTGTGAGTGATGCGACAGAAGACTGGCGACAGGATCCTCGCCTATGTACGCAGCGTTCGCGACGTCATAGACAATGCTGAGATTGCTATCTCCGATATCGTCAACAAGATCGACCAGTTCGCCGATCGTCGGCCTGAAGCAATATGGGGTATTCTCCATGAGTAGCCGCACGCCTGCTTGCTTGGCCATTGGCAAAAGCACATCCAGACTTTCAGAAAACCAGCCCAGGGCCTGAGGGATCGTCGGAGAGATCATTGGACGCCGCGTTCCTGGAGAAATGACAACGTCTGCAACCCCCCAATCGACTGCCAGTTGAAGGACGTCCTTGATATGGTCTGTGCTTTTGCGCCTCATATTGGCTGCGGGGCTTGCGAGGTTGATATCGTATCCACCGGCATTCAGCGACCGGACAGTTGCCCCGTAATTCTGCAATTGTTTTCTCCCATCCGAGCGCAAACGTCCCGACATTTCGTCCGGCCAGCAGTGCGGAGAGCTCACGGGCACTTCGAAGACCGTAAAGCCGTGCTGGACAAGTTCCGACATTGCCTCGATTGCAGTAGACTTCCAGAGGTATGAAAAAGTATTGATGATCATCGGTGCCTCCTGGCCGCGTTCAACGCGACATCTGATTTTTTCTGAAATTCCAAGTGATGCCGCGCTGTCCCCTGCGACTGGAAGACGATGCTGGTTCCGGTAGGGTAGCTCCGATCATCCGGGCCAGCGAAGTTTGTTGAGATAGGCTGCGCTTTCCAGAAGCGCTCTGTCAGGTTCGGCTGAAACGACCTCAAAAATTGAGGGTCCGTTATAGCCTATGCGCCTTAAAGCCTCGGCGATGGGTTCGAACGACACGTCTCCGCCTCCGACTGGATCGTGACGAAATTCGTCGAGTGGCGTATCCGCGAGGTAGACTGCTAAGAGGTGCTCCTTGATCAGAGCAATTGCTTCTACCACCGGGTCTCGGCCAAAGGTCGCATTTGCAACGTCATAGCCCAACCCGATGTTCGCCCACCCGTAACGATCAAAAAAGGCTAACAGGTCGGCTCCCTTGTATAGCCATGACAGTGGATGGTTTTTGACGATCAGCTTGACCTGCAATTCAGCTGCGCGTGGCACCAAGATATCGAGAGAGTACCGGAAACCGTCGGTAAGCTTGTCGATACTCGTCGGGAAAACCGGATTTGACTTTCCTGGGTTGACGACGACGCCGAATGCGCCCCAATCAGCCGCCAGTTCCATTGCAGAGGCAATAACACCGCAAGAATAGTCGCGGCATTCGGGCGTAACAGCCGCAAGATTGAGGTCGAGATTTGGCTGGTTCAGGGTTTCGACGCGTATCTTTCGTTCTTCCAGAAGCCGTCCGATTACTTTGCGCTCTGCTATCGTAGAGGTACCCGGCCAGAAATGCCCCGGGATAAGCATCATCTCGAAACTGGAAAACCCCAGCTCAGAAAGATGTTGTAAGCAATCCAGAGCGGGGTAACGGTTCGTGTACGGATAGGTATTGACCGTGTAGAGAGCGTTCGGCTGCATCATATCGGATTCCTTCGGGCGTGTTGGATGGGCCTACGACAATGCGAAGTGCATCGAAGCTTTGTTGCCGAATTGAACGGCTATGTCGCCCGGACCGGGAACCTCGATTGCACCACAGAGGCTCCCCGTCGTAATGATCGAGCCGGCTGTGAGCACCGTTGCCAGCCGTGATGGATTGTTCGCGTAATCGCAGAGCCAAGTCAGCGGGTCTTTGGTCGGGTGGTGTCCGGCAGCGTCGAAGGCGACCTGGCCGTTGAACCTCAACTTGAGAGGAATGTTCAGACCAGGCTGAAGGACCGCCAAGGGCAGGGCTGGCCCTCGCACATACCCCATGTTTCCCAGGCGATCTGCCAGGGAGGCCAGAAAGGAAATAGTGCCGCCTTCTGAAATGCCGCTCCAAACCACTTCAGCGCCAAGGTAGGCGTTGGAAATCGCGGCCTCGATTTCGGTGCGCTCATAGGTTCTATCTGTCCGAACAGGAAAATCCCGTTGGAGTTCAACGGCAATTTCCACCTCGATCTTCATCGATCTCCGCCAAGAGAGCGCTGCAGGGGCAAGATTATCCACATAGGGATAAAGCGGAGCGACGACAGGGTCGCCGCCGGGCGACTTTGCTACTTTCCAAGCGTTAAAGCCGGCTCCTTCGAGCTTCGATAACTGGCTCTGTGCGTCGATCGCATCTTGAAGCGCTACGGGCACGGATACGAGTTGACCTGTCGGAACCTGACTTCTGTTTTGACGGAGGCTGTATAGCTGTCGAGCCAATGCAGTTGCGTCGGGAGTAGCTGTCATAGAAGTCATGTCTGCCTCGTGGTTATTCGATGGCGCACCGGGACGATGAAGGTATCCGATCGTTGAACGACCCGTGCCTTGAAGGAAGGCGTGCACGGCGACAAATGCGCCGGATACTGCCTTTTACGACGCTTGGCTGATCCGCTCGCGAAACCTCTCCGTCCCCTGCTGAATATGATCCAGAAGATCCATGACCGCCCAATGCCGCTCGGCAATGTTATAATCGGTGACACGAGAAGAGATGCTGTCAAACGTGCCAAGGCGCTTGTGCCAAACCTTGGCAAGACCCGGATAGCCCATAGGTTCGGCCATCGCTGCGAGCGCCAGAAAGTTTTCAAGTTCGCGGCGCAGATCGCTGTCTTCCGATGCGTGCTTGTAAAGCCAGGCATAGAGGTCGGGGTGAATATTGGTGAAGACGCCAGAAAAGCCCTTCGAACCTTCCCGCATAGCGGCTGCGGCGATGGCCGCATTGGCGTTGACGATCGCAAAGCCGGAATCGCCAGAGAGCGCGACGCGTCGCTTGACGGTTTCAAGATCGCAGGAAACATCCTTGAGCGTGACGAAGCGGCCGGAGTCTCGGCAGAGCTTGAACTCGTCATCGCTCAAGAGACGGCGATAGGGAGCCGGGCACTCGTAGAGACCAAGCGCCAGGTCGTTCGGGAGCCAGCTCAAGATGGCGTCGAGGCTTGAGCGAAATGCTTCTGTTCCGTTATTGCGTGTGTCGAGCCTGTTGCTGACGAGCACAAGCGCATCGATCCCTGTACCGGCCATGGCCACCAGTTCTGCGCGCTGATCATCGGGGCTGTCGCTGATGTGTCCCGATGAGATCACCGGTACACGTCCGGCGGCCAGAGAGACCACTTTTTTTGATAGTTCGACACGCTCTTCCAGCGACAGCTTCTGCATCTCGCTCGACTGGCAGACGGCAAAGAGGGTGTCGGCGCCGTTGGCGATGTACCACTCCACGAGCCGCTCCAGACCCTCCCAATCGATCCGGTTATCCGGCTTGAACGGGGTGAGCATAACCGGGACAATACCCTGGGCTTGGATTTTCATGATATACTCTTTCTCTGTTTCCTGATTGTCAAAGTGCGGTTCCTGCCGGCAAACCTGCGGCAAAACCCGCCATCAAGCGGATTTGCGCGAGCAGCATGTCATTGCCGTCAGACACCGTTGCACCGGCCGCCTTGGCGGCGCGTAATAGCGCGGTCTCCTCGCTCAGGCTGGCGATATCGGCGATGAGCATGTCCGGGCGGATTGCGGAAGCCGGCATAGGAAATTTGCTGTCACCCTTCACGCCGATCGGTGACGCATTGACGACGATATCGTAGTCCCACCCTGCCGATCCATCGATTGCAACTGCGCATTCCTCAGCGCGGAAACGATTGACCATTGCCGTTGTGAAGGCGACGGATTCCGCCGATAGATCCATAAGATCGATCTTGGAAACACCTTCCTCGGCAAGTGCAAAGGCGATGGTTCGGCCGGCGCCCCCGGCTCCGACAAGCAGCACGCGGGCCCCGTGCAGTCGCGACTTTGCCTCACCGAGGCCGTCAACAAAACCTATGCCATCGAACAGCGCGCCGTTCATCTGGCCGTCCTCGGTGCGCTGGACGCAGTTGACGGCACCCACGGCCTTCGCCGTTGGTGTAAGCGTTGAACATTTCTTGGCCGCTGCGACCTTATGTGGGATCGTGGTGCTTATACCGCAAAGATTGGGTATGGCAGAAAATATATCCCAGGCTGCCGCGAAATGCTCAGCGGAAATCTGGAAGGGGACCGCGTAAATGTTGACTCCGGCGGCCGCGAAAATCGGGTTTATAAGGCGCGGCGTTTGGACCTGATGGATCGGATCGCCAAAGACAGCGTAGACACGCGAGTTGCCGTCGAGGTTGGGGATGCTGGCTTGCATAATTTAATCCACACTGAACAGGTCAACGCAGCGATCGATGGCGATATCCATCACCTCCGCCGGGTCGCGAGCCCACCAGTCGGTTGAGAATATCTCCACCTCAACCGCTCCATCGTATCCTGCTCGTCGCATCATCGAGTGGATGCCGCGCAGGTCGATGATCCCGTCGCCCATCATGCCCCGATCGGTCAGGACATGACGGGTAGGGATGAGCCAGTCGTTGACGTGAAACCCGAACAGCCGGCCGGCATCGCCGGCCCGTGCGATTTCGGCTTGCAGTCGTTCGTCCCACCAGCAATGATAGACGTCGACGACCACTCCGATCCCCGGTCCCAGCGCCTCGCAAATAGAATTTGCGTGGGAGAGCGTTGATATGACGCTGCGGTCGCCCGTGACCATGGGATGGAGTGGCTCAATGGCCAGTTTCACTCCGATCTTTCGAGCGCTGTCGAGGACCTTGCCAATTGTATCTTCAATTCTCCGTCTTGCGGAACCCAGATTCTTTTCATTGTCCCGCAAGCCTCCCGTAAAGAGGAAAACGTGGTCAGCCTCAAATCTCGCCGCCCGCTCAAGTTCCGCTTCAACTGAGTCATATGAACATGCATTCAACGGCCCGACACGATTGTAGCCTGAGACCGTCATTCCAGAGTCTTGCAAGACAGACAGAGCGTCTTTTTCGCCAACTTTGGCAATCTCATCTCCCCAAATGGAAACGGTATGAAGTCCTCGCTCCGAGCAGAGCCGCAGAAAGGTCAACATATCTGCTCTCTCGCGCACCGTGGCGTGGTTGAAGACAATGTTCATCGTCGGCCCCTCTTGGTTTTAAATACGGATGGTTCTGAGACCCCGCCCGGTTGCCAGAACGGTGTCATGATCATGGCGGCCGATTGGCAAATAGACTGCCTGTCTGGCGCGTTACTCAGGCAACCTTTCCCGGATAGCGGCGAAGCTCTGGCGCAAGCCACGGAGAAATATACCCACGGTCGGCTTCTTCGATGAGTGATCCCGGGGGGACAAGCGCGTCAATCCGATCAAGTGTCGGGGATTGGAGGACTGTCTCAAAACCCGCCTCCATGCTCTTGAACTGCTCAAGCGTCCGAGGACCCAGAATCACAGATGTCACTGCGGCGTGCGCAAGTGGGAAAGCCAGAGCCATATGCATAAGAGACAGATCTGCTTCTGTTGCAACGCGCTCGAGTTCCTGAACCAGTTCCAGCTTGCGCCGATTACCCTCGCGTTCCATATCGAAGCGGGTTTGCAGGATTGGATAATGCTCTCCCCATTGTCCTTTGACGCGCTCCGCTCTGGATCCTGACGGTAACGCGCCACCGCCCTTGTACTTTCCGGTCAACCAGCCGCCGTTTAGTGGACTCCAGGCGGTGAAACCCATGCGATAGTGTTGAACGGCGGGGAGGGTTTCTCTCTCCACCGCTCGTTGAAAGATCGAGTAGGGCGAGGTTTCATTGATGAATCGCACCGTCTTGTTCAAGCGGCTTACCGATTGCGTCTCCGCCAGATACCAGCCCGGTAGTGTTGAACAGCCGATATACCGAACCTTGCCCTGAGCGACGAGATCGTCGAGAGCACCGAGTGTTTCATCAAGATCGGTCTGAAGATCGAGCCGGTGCAACTGGTAGAGATCGATGTGATCGGTGTTTAACCTCCGCAGGCTGTTTTCGACCTGTTTCATAATCCAATAGCGTGACGCGCCTTGTTCGTTGCGGCCTTCACCAGCGGTTAGCCGAAACTTTGTTGCAAGCACCACTTTGTCTCGACGGCCGGCAATCGCTTTGCCGACGATCTCCTCGGATTCGCCATGGGAGTACGTGTCAGCTGTGTCGATAAAGTTGATGCCGCGATCAAGCGCATTGTGCAAAATTTCAATGCATTCTTTCTCGTCGGTATTCCCATCCGATCCGTAGCTCATCGTGCCCAGCATGTACTCGCTGACCTGAACCCCAGTTCTTCCCAGATATCGATATCTCATGGCGGATCCCTTCTTCAGGTTGAATGTTCAGTGGTCCAGGGTTTGCACGCAACATTCAGAGCGTATGGCACGACAGTACCCATCGGCTTTTCAGCCGCTCTTGAGCGAGACTGAAGCCACCCAAACCACCAACTTTGGCATCGATATTCCGACAATGACCGTCGATGGCCTTGTCGGTCGAGATTGGATGGCGATGATCTGCCATCCAGTCTCGTTTCAGGGAGACTAACTACTGCGCCTTGGCGAGTGCTGCGTCATATCGTTTGATCAGTTCGTCATAAGCATCTGCCGGCGATCCGTCCTTCAGGACCATTCTTTGGAAAGCTTTGCCGAGGATCGTGTGATAATTTGTGATGATGGGAGTGTAGGTCATAGTTTGACCCCGCTGGATGACCAGTTCAGACCACTGCTTCTGGTCTTTACCAGCGTCGCTCTGGAAGTATGGCGCATTGTATGCTGATTTACGCGATACGACTTCGCCGCCCTCGGCTGCGAGAGCCTGCGCTTCCGGTGACACCATGAATTTTACAAAGTTCCAGGCAGCGTCTTGATTGACGGATTTCTTGTTGATCCCGATATTATAACTGTAGACCGTCTGCTTGTCGTTTGCCGAATATGCAGGCGCCGGAGCCCAGGCTAGATCATCGCCGCCGAGTTGGCTCTGAACCGTCTTGTAGCGATAGAGCCCGAACACGGCTGATGCCGCACCACCGGACCGAAGCGCGTCATGCAGTTCATTGAAACCCATCTGTGCGCTTCGCAGCGGGGTTACGTTGCACTTCGTGTAGAAGCCTTTGATCGTCTCTGCTGCTTTGATGAACGATTCTTTTGAGAATGCAATCTTGCCATCAGACGTGAAGTATTGACCAGCCTGTTCAGGCAGCATCGTGCTCAAGAGAAATTCTCCAAGAGCCTGAGCGCCACCAAGGCCGCCTGTGGCTCCTAGTGGAACTGCGAATGGAATAATATCCGATTGGCCAAACTTGGCGCCCATCGCACACACTTCATCCCAGGTCTTCGGCGGCGTTACGCCAGCTTTCTCCAACATGCTCTTGCGATAGAAGAGGATTGGAATACGAAAATCCTGGGGGATGACGAACAGCTTTCCGTCCATTCTCGCGTTCGAAAGCGGCAAAAGCCAGTCGTCATCCGGAATGCCTTCCTTCTTCACCAGATCATCGAGCTGAAGAAGATTTCCGGTGGCCACGAATTCTGCAACACCCTGTCCGGTCACCCGGATCACGTCGGGGGTCTGACTGCCGGACTTGATCGCACGCGATGCCGTCGCCCCCGTCGAATCGACAAGCACCTCGATCTTGACGTCCGGGTTCTTCGCCTGAAACGCGTCAATCATTTTGGTCTGGGCAGCCGACCGGGGGTCCTTCGAATTGTTCGGATCCAGGTAGGTCTGGTAGACGATCTTCGTGCTCTGGGCAAAGGCGTGCGGAGCAGCGAAAACAGATAGGGCCGTACCGATTGCGAGCGCCGCCGAGGTTTTAATCAATTTCCGTTTTGAGATGGTATGCATGCGTCTTCCTCCCAGATTGAACGTTTGTGTGTGGATTTATGTCGTTCATCAGCCTTTTACGGCGCCGGCCGTCAGGCCGGAAATGAACCACTTCTGAACGAAGCCAAACATGAAGATCACCGGCGATGACGCGACCATCACGAAGGCCAACATGTAAGACCAGGAAATGCCGACGGCGTCGAAGACCTGATTGACGAGGGCGACCTGCAAAGTTCGTTTTGCGACCTCGGGCGCAAAGACCGCCACGGTGATATAGTCGTTCCAGGTGGTCACGATGCCTATTGTCGCAACCGCTGCCAGGCCAGGACGGATGAGCGGCAAAATCAGGCTCCAAATGATTTGGAAACGGGACGCGCCGTCCATCATAGCGGAGTCCTCGATCTCTACTGGAACGGCTTCAACGAAGTTAGCGATGAACCAGACCGTTTGCGGGATAATTCTCGCTGCAAGGATGATTGTCACCACGATGCCGCTGTTCAGCAAACCGACCATTTCCAGCAGATAATAGGTGGGAACCAGCAGCGCCACTCCAGGCACCATCGAGGTTCCGAGAATGACCAGCATCAACGTCCGTTTGCCCCTGAAAGAAAAGCGGGCTGCCGCGTATCCTCCGGGAATTCCAACGAGAAGGGCTATGATCACGGCGCCGACGGAGTAGGCGACAGAGTTCCAGAGGTCGCTAAGAAAAGGCGCGTCCTGAAAGACCTTGATATAGTTATCCAGCGTCGGTGACGTCGGCCAGAAAGTGGGCGGAACAACAACCGCTTCCACTTCCGTCTTGAACGATGTCGCAAAGGCCCAAAGAACAGGTCCGAGAACAATAATCGCAACAAGCAGTGATCCCAGGATGGCAGGTATCTGTCCGTTTGATCGGTTCGAGAGAGCGTTACTCATATCTGATCCTATCCGGTGGCGCGGCCCGTCAGCCGGCTGTAAAGAGCACCAAGGGCGACATTGATGACAAGGACAACAATCGAGACAACGGCAGTCGGCCCAATATTGACCGCCTGAACGGTTCCACGAAAAGCTTCAAAACTGAGCGTGGTCGTTGACCCTAGTGGCCCACCGCCGGTCATGACAATGATCAGCGTCATCAGGGTCAGGTACATGATCGAAAGCGTCAGCGCGGTGCTTCCCAACGTGGGAAGGATTTCGGTAAGCGTAACGTATCGGAACTTCACGAACGCGCCGCCCCCGTCGATCTCGACCGCCTCATACAGTTCTTTCGGAATGGACTGCATGGCTGCGGTCGTCATCACCATGACGTATGGAAAAGACCACCAAGCCGTGACGATAGTGATGAGGGGCAATGCCATACCTGGGTCCCCCAGCATCAGCCCCGGATCAATACCGAGCTCCTGGATCATATAGGGCACCGGCCCGAACGAGGGGTTGAGGAGCCAGAGCCAGATACTGCCGACGACCGACATGGATAAAGTCCAGGGGAAAAGGATGAATACCCGCAACGCAGAGCCGGTAACGCCCGCCCGGTTCAAAACCAGCGCCGAAGCCATGCCAAGGATCATGGCGCCGGCAAGAGATCCCCCGACATAGGTCAGGGAAATGATCGTTGTGTCCCAGAACTCGGATGAGCTTAGCACTTCGACGTAATTGGCGAGACCGGTAAAGCCAACGAGTTCATAATATTTTGTTTTCTGAAAGCTTAACCAGACCACGAAGATAGTCGGATAGAGCGTGACAAGAAAAAGGATCAGGATCGCGGGCGTAAACCATAGAAAGGGAGCCCAAATAAAGCGATTAGGGTTTTCAGTGGCGCCCACGACGTCGCTCGCCAGGTGCGCGCTTTGATTGGTGCTGACTTGCAGCGGTGGTATCGACATTCGATAAGTCCCCTGTGGCCGTATCAGGCAAAGTGGGCGGCGGTGGCGCGTCGTTAAGACAAGCGTCTGCCAGTGCTCTCGCTGAAGAGGTGGACGCGTGAAATATCCGGAGCGACTATGATGGTCTCGCCAACTTTCGGGAGAACCCGATCCCGGAATATGCAGACGATGGTTTGAGCGCCATGCCGAGCAATGATCTGGGTCTCGGAACCGGTCGGTTCGACAACGGTCACGGTGAGAGGGAGTCCCTCGTCGCTGATCGTTAGATGCTCAGGACGCACGCCGTAGATCACTTTTTCGGAGATATTGGCCACGCCCGCAGGCAGAGGCAGCTTGTGTCCGTCCTCCAGAACGAACCGGCCTTCCTCCACCCGTCCGTTGAGGAAGTTCATCGATGGCGATCCGATGAACCCGGCAACGAACAGGTTGGCTGGGTAATCATACAGTTCGAGCGGCGCGCCGACTTGCTCGACGTAACCGTCGTGCATGACAACAATCTTATCGGCCATTGTCATTGCCTCGACCTGATCGTGGGTGACATAGACGGTGGTGGTTTTAAGCCGCTGATGCAGTTCCTTTATCTCGGCGCGCATTTGCACACGCAATTTCGCGTCCAGATTCGAAAGCGGTTCGTCGAACAGGAATACTTGCGGATTACGAACAATCGCGCGACCCATCGCCACGCGCTGACGCTGGCCGCCGGAAAGTTCGCGAGGGTAGCGATCAAGAAGTTTCGTGAGACTGAGAATTTCTGCTGCGCGTTGAACGCGCGTGTCTCGTTCTTCCCGTGGAGCCTTTTTGAGCTTCAGCGAGAAACCCATGTTTTCCGCAACGGTCATATGTGGATAAAGCGCGTAATTCTGGAAGACCATGGCGATATCCCTGGCCTTCGGCGGGATGTCGTTAACTGTGCGTCCGCCGATCTGGATTTCACCGCCGGTAATGTTCTCAAGTCCCGCGATCATCCGCAACAGTGTTGATTTACCGCAACCCGAGGGTCCGACGAGAGTTACGAATTCTCCTTCGTGAATATCGACAGATACGCCGTGAAGCACGTTTACGGCGCCGTAAGCCTTGCGAACGGCCTTTAGCTCAACATTAGCCAACTGTTTCCTCCTACCAGCCACCGAAGCGGCTCCCTGGCTCAGCGCGATCTCCCGGATTCGCTATTGGAACGTTATTCCATTAAGGAATGCAGGTGTCAAGAAGGTTCAGCGCGTCGGTGAGCACAGTGATGGCTAAAGAAGATATTTAGATAATGTTACCAATGCCTTGTGGCTTATTAGAAAGATTTTTTTGCGGGCTGGGTGAGGCAATCCGATAAGGCCAGAGTTCGGAAAGTTCCTGCGCGGTGGCCTTCACCTGTTCCGCCAATTGCGGCAATACGAGGGAAGAAAAGCGGTGTATAGGTCCTGCGATGCTCACCGTTCCAACAACCTGACTTCCGACGCGGATCACCGCGGCAACAGCGGCAACGCCCGGTTCAGCTTCCTCGATCGCGGTGGCCCATCCGCGTTCCTCGGTCTCGTCCAAAGCCGCCGAAAACGTCTGTTTTGAGGTAATGGCCCGCGGACCGCCGAGGTCTGTTCGGCCAAGCCCGCTTGCTACGGCCCTTGTCAACGCTTCGTCGCGGTTCAGTGTGGCCAGCCAGGCTTTGCCGTTAGCCGTCGTGTGCAATGGCACCTTCGCTACAAGTTCTGGCTGGTAAATCAGGCCAGACCGCATGCCTTGCGAGTGGGATATCCACGTCAGGCCGTCAGAATCAAGGATCGCAATCCTGCCCAGACCTTTGGTATCGCTGGCCAAGCGGTCCAGGATCGGTTGACAGATGTCGGGGATTCTGGTCCCTGCCAGCAGACGCTGGCCCATAACAGCGAGACGCAGCGAAAGGCGATAGAACCCGTTCTCGGGATCCTGTTCGGCCCAACCAAGGTCACACAGACTGTTGAGCAAGCGATGCGCTGCGCTCTTCGGCACGTCCAGCCTGCGACTGATCTCGCCTAATGACAGTCCAGTTGCGTTCTCACTCAACAGCGTAATGAGGTCGAAACAACGATCGAGAAGGGATTTGACAAGTCGCATGATACCACGATATTCGGTTTATCGGAACGTTATTCCAATAGCATCATGAGAGACGTTTCACAAGGAGCGTTGGGAGCGGCGTTCAGGCGAACCTACGTCAGGGTTCCTAGGGCGAATGTGATGCGTCTACCCATGCCTGAAGTCTGAATAAAGCAGGAATACTGGAGTCGTGATGAAGATCGCAATATTTGATGTCAGCCATTGGCATTTTCCGCTTTACATCGCCGCGCTGAAGGATCCTGGTATCGAGGTCATCGGCCTGTCTGATAGCGCGGCATTTGCCGGGCCACGTTTCGCCGCACTGCTCAATTGTAAGCTTTATGGCTCCAACGAAGACCTGATGGAGCAGGATTTCGATTTTGCGCTTGTGTTCAGCCGTCATTCCGACATGGCCATCCTTGCTGAGCGGCTGATCGACAAAGGCAAGCCCTTCTTGATCGAGAAGCCCTGCGGTCTTAACGTCGAGGACGTTCGCCGTCTCCGCCAACGTTCCGAGGAACATGGTGTGTTCGTCAGCGTGCCTTTCATCCAGCGCGTGAGCGATTTGGCTGATCGTCTTTCGCCAGCTGAAGGCCTTGCCCCGGACGGGTTTCAACACCTGTCCTTCAGGTTCATCGTGGGCTCGGTAGCCCGTTATGAACGAAACGGCTGCGGCTGGATGCTTGACAAGGCATTCGCGGGAGGTGGGTCGATGCTGAATGTCGGTATTCACTTCATCGACTTGATCTCGGACCTCACACAATCTCCCATCACCGAAGTCTCGGGCCAGGTCCAGATATACCGACCTGACGTGACCGTCGACGAGCAGGCTGTCTTCACCTGCCGAACGGCCGCAGGGCAGATCGGTGTGATCGAGACAGGCTATTTGTATCCGTCCACCGCTGACGATCAGCGGGATTTCGGCTTCTCGCTCTCGCATCGTCAATCCTACATTCGCGGGTATGCCGACCAGTTTTATGCGAAATCGCGGGACGACGAGAGAGCGTCTGCGACGACCATCGAGTATAACACGGACGCGTATTATCCCGTGTTCCTCCGGCGCAGTTGGGCCGACCTTGCGAACGGTCGTCCGCCCATTGCAGGTTTGCGCGAAGCGGAGCGGGCGCTGGCCGTAATCGAGGCAGGTTATCGTTCGGCCGCCAACAGGGGAGCGCCCGAGGTCGTCGACACCATTCTCTAGTTGACCAACTTGATCTGTTGCGCAGTGGTTTGATGCAAACCAGCCGCAGGGACCGGTCGTTTTTTTGGATGCGGGTACCGTCCCAAAACTGGTTCGAGCGTTCCAAAGGTTCAGGCATCTTCTTTTAAATATGCTTGAGCGAATGCGATCGGCATACTGACGGGTCAGGCATGCCGATCAGACAGTTCCCAGATACCTAAGCCCAAAGCTCGCAGATATGATCGACGGTCAGGTCAGCCTGTCCAGTAATCATGTGCATCCCGGAATGTGTCGCGACACCCTTTTTGGCAGCAAGCGCGAGAAGCCTGGTCGTCTCCGGCTGGGCAATGACTTCAGCAAATGTCATTCCAGGTTGTAGCAAATCGGGATCGAGCGGCAGGGCGTCCGTATCCTGAAGGCCGAGCGACGTGGCATTGACGACCAGCTGACCCGCTTCCGGCTTGGCTTTGCCCGCCTTAGCAACCTTCCTTCCAAAGTCGGCGTTCACCGTCTCCGCCAGAGCGTCGGCTTTATCGAAAGTCCGGTTGGACACCGTAATGCTCTTGGCACCTGCCTCGACGAGTGCAAAGGCTATAGCAACCGAAGCGCCACCCGCTCCAATGATCAGAGCAGGACGCCCCTCGATCACGATTCCTCTCGATTGCAGGCCGCGCACAAAGCCTTTTCCGTCGAACTGATAGCCCCGAAATGTCCCGTCACGTTCACGCCGAACAAAGTTGACAGCGCCGACCCGGGCCGCAACCGGATCAAGGCTATCGCACAGACTGATGGCTGTCTGTTTGTGAGGCAGGGTAATGCCGAACCCCACAAGGTTCGGCATGGCCTTCAGACCGGCCCAAATTGTAGACAAATCCTTTGCAGGAACATGGAGGGGCACAGAGACGATATCCGCTCCACGTGCCGCAAAGAGCGGGTTGACCGCCGCTGGCGACTTCGCCTGGACGATCGGGTCGCCGATGATGCCGATCAGCTTGGTTGTTCCTCGAATGTTGACGCCCGTTACCACGACAGTTCCTCGCGCTTGAGCCAGACGATGCTGCCGTCTTCGATGCCGACGATGATGTCGAGCACGCCGCGACCAGCCCAGTCAACGACTTCCGGAGAAGCGACATGCATTGCCATCTGAATGGTCTCATCGCGGTGCCTGATAGGAACCGGAAACGCAAAACGCGGTTCCTGCGGTGTCCCGACATTGCGCGAGTAGAAAAGACCGGCCTGTTTCGTCGTGTTGCGCCGCGCGCCTGTCTTCGGATCCGGCGGCACGCAGGCGCGGGCATGTGTTCCGAAAATCAGATCGGTGCGGCCGGTGCCTTCCCAGTCGCAAAAGCAAAGCTTCACACGACCGCGCCCACCGCCGACATCCACGGTGAAACGCATGGCATCACCGTTTTCCCAATGGAGGAAACGCTTGTCGACGAGTTCCGTATCCGAGGCCTTCCTCCAGTCGCTGAGAACGCCGTCCTCATCCAGCGCGACATAGTGAAGGTCGTTGGCTGAGAGCCAGTCGACGACTGCCGGTCTAACCCGCCAGACAGTTTTCAGCGGCTTGCCCTTGTATGTGAGGAATTCCTCCTCGCCAAAGCGCGGCGGGATCGTCTTTTCGCCGGTATTGCGAAACAGTCGGTGCCGGCCGGTCACGTCGCTGACGAGAATGTCCATGCTGCCATTGCCGGTCCAGTCGGCCAGTGTCGGGCAAGAATAGCCAAACATCTTCTCCGACGGTCCCTGGATCGAACCGGTAAGACCGGCAGCAAGTCGGATCGGCCTATCGCCGCCCTTTAGCATGACCTCCCTGTCAAGATAGATGGTGCCGTCCTTTTCCCGGCTCTGGTAAAAGAGAAGTTCGCCGGTACTGTTACCCACGACCAGATCGTAATGCCCGTCTCCGCTGAAGTCGTAAGCTGCCGGGCTTGGCAAAATGCCGGCATGGATCAGAGGTTTCGTGGTCTCGATTCTGCCACGCTGTTCGAAGCGAGGAAGACCATCCTCGCCATCGCCGATATTCTTGAGGAAGCTGATATAGCCGTCCTCTGCGCCGTAAAGAATATCCTCGCGGCCGTCGCCATCCCAGTCCACGACGCAGGGTATATGTATGCACTGTTCAAGTTCCAGCACCGCGTCGTCGATAGTGCGTACTAGGCTGGTCGGTTCGAAAGTGCCGTCATCGCGTTGTCGGGCAATGTGCAGAATGTTCCAGAACTCACCGGCAATGATGCTCTGGCGTTCCGCGCCGAAGTGACCGAAGGCCGGAGCAAGCTGGCCATAGACCTCGATTGGCGTTTCGCCAGCAATGAGTGCGTGGCCCTTTTCCAGTTTCGGAGCCGAAAGCGTGCCACTGTTCTTGAAGGCATATAGGAAGCCGCGCAGCGGACCGCCTAGCCATCGACCGGCATCGTCATATCCGCGATACCCCTCGTCATTCCATTCCAGACCGTTCGGCCAGTAGTCGTTCCAGTAGTCACTGCCGACAATCAATTCGGCCACGCCGTCGCCATCTATGTCGTGGAAGCGGGCCATATGAAAATATTCATTGCCCTTGACCCAGTCTACCTCCAGATCGAGCCTGACGGGATCGCCAAATTTCGGCGCACCCTTCTTGCCAATATTGGGAAAGACATAAATCTGCTTGCGCAGCCGAGACGCAGAAACAAGATGGAAAGTATCCCCGTCAGTGACCGCCGTCACGTAGCCGCGCACACCTTCCACCAGTTCCTCTTCACCCAAGACAGGCGTGCCGTCGGTGTTTGTTCCGATCTGACGGCGCAGAAAGACCCGCCCGTCATAGCAGGCGTCCCATGCTGAAATCAGCATGTCCCTGGTGCCGGTGCCGCTCCAGTCCACAATTTCGACGCAGGTGATGATTCGTCCTGCGACCGCTGCCGACTTAACGTCTGGATGGTATTGCAATGCTTCCGCACCGTAGTTTGGCCCATGCCAAACAGTGGCGTCATCCTCCCATCGAGTTACGCTCATCTCCAGCCCTCCCTTTTCAAAAATGTAATTGGAAACTAATTCTAATATGAAAATAGATTTTAAATCTAGTCCAAACTTGAATGAACTTTTATAGAGATTGCACGCGGTAATTTGCTGGACGACGGGGGAGGTAGCGGGCGACGAGATCGTTAGCGCACATGGAGGATAATCAGGGGACTTCGCGTCGATCACGCGCGACGGAATAGCGTGTAGAAAGCGATCTACGCGCCTGAAAGCAACCGGTCAGAAAAGTATATATCAACGGGAGTGTGCCGCTTCCGGCGTTGTGTAGTTCGGTAGCGGCGGGTTGTAGCTACCGCACTACGCCTGCGGCCACGATCAACGGGGTCACGGTCCGCTGACGCGTTCGGACAGGCCAGATATAGCTCAGTTCCGCCGCCGCCGTATGAAGAGCGCGCGCAAGGTCAGGCCAACGATCTTCCGTTATACGCATGAGCGGCCCCGCTACGGAAATCGTCCCAGCCACCGGCGCGTCTACGTCCGAATTAGCCCGAAATGGAACGGCCACGGCGGCTGTGCCAGCCTCTCCTTCTTCGACAGAGGTCGCGAAGCCTTGTTCTCTGGTTTCATTCAACCGAATTCTCAATTCATCGATGGTTTGAGCCGAATTGGGACCAAGCTTGCGTTTCGCCGTGAAGCCGCGAGAATATACAATTTCAAGCGCTTGTTCCTCGGGCAATGTGGCAAGCCAGGCCTTTCCATTTGCCGTTGCGTGAAGAACGATCTCCTGTCCCATGTCCGGATCGTATCGAAGCCCAGTTGTTGCACCTTGTGCACGCGCCACCCACACCAAATCCGGGCCTTCCAGGATTGCGAGGCGACAATATTCTTGAGTTTGTGTGGCCAACCGATTCAAAACGGACTGAACGACGTCCGGGACATTTCGCGCATCAAGATTGCGGAACGCCAAGGTGCTCAGTCGAAGAGACAGGGCATAGTTTTGGCTTGTAGCATCCTGAGTGACCCACCCGTGGTTGACAAGCGTCGTCAGCAGCCGATGCACTGCGCTGGCCGGCATATCGAGGCGCCCGGCAATATCGGACAACTCAACAGACTGAGCTTCACTGGCCAACATTTCCAACAGGGTCAGGCATCGGGATACGGCTGTAACGGTCAAACCTCAAATCTCCTTTTTCACCGAGCCTACAGGGTCTGTTTCCATTATGGAATCCAATTGTAGCATTAGCTGGCTTCGATTAGCGCGATGTAAAACTGGAGTCAGCCGTTACGATCGTCATGAACGGTACATCTGATCCATATCGCCACTAAAGTCCCTTCAAAATTTCGTCCGTATGCTCGCCAAGCCGTGGCGAACGACGAGAGAGAGCCAGCTCTGCATCTGAAAACACGATCGGTGTGCGAACCCCCGGTACGCCATCGACATCGATCTTCATCCTGCGCGCGGTGAACTGCGCATCGGCAAACAGCTCAGCCACCGTGTTGATGGGCCCTGCGGGAACGCCGATCGCGTCAAGTCTGGCAAGAATATCCGCCTTCGTCCATAGCCGTGTCTTGCCCTCGATCGCATCAGTCAATTGAGTACGATTTTCGACGCGCGCCCCGTTCGTTGCAAATCGTGGATCGAGGGCCATGTCGGCAAGGTCAAGCAGGATGGCAAGACGTGCAAACTGGGCGTCGTTGCCGCAAGCGATGATGATGTGCCCATCCAAAACGGTGACGGTCTGGTAGGGAGCGATGTTGGGATGGGCGTTGCCGAGCCGCTTGGGCGCGGTGCCGGTTGCAAGATAATTCATTGCCTGATTGGCGAGAACGCCACCCATGCAGTCGAGCAGTGAAATGTCGACCTGTTGTCCTCGTCCCGTTTGCGCCCGTTGCAACAAGGCAGCCTGAATGCCGACGACACCATAGAGGCCGCTGAAGATATCGGCGAAGGCAACACCAACTTTTTGCGGTGGGCCATCGGGCTCACCCGTCAGGTCCATGATTCCAGACATACCTTGGATCATGAAATCATAGCCAGCTTTGTGCGCCTGCGGGCCGGTCTGCCCGAAGCCGGTGATTGAACAGTAGATCAAGCGAGGATTAACTTTGGCAAGACTGGCATAGTCCAGCCCGTATTTCGCCAGACCTCCCACCTTGAAGTTCTCTATCACGACATCCGCCGTCTGAATCAGCGCCTTCACGGTCGCTTGCCCCTCTTGCGTTGCAAAATCCAGCACGACACCGCGCTTTCCGCGATTGCAGGCATGGAAATAGGCCGCCGACTCCTCCTGACCGTCATTGAGATAAGGCGGCCCCCAGCGCCTCGTATCGTCGCCCTCCGCGCTTTCGACCTTGATGACATCCGCTCCAAGATCGGCAAGGGTTTGTCCGATCCATGGCCCTGCCAGAATGCGAGCAAGTTCGATCACGCGAAGACCTTCTAGCGGTGCGGACATGATGGAAACTCCTGCTGAGCGTGAATTGGACGACGTCAAAAGAACGCCTGCAAGCCTGTCTGGGCGCGTCCGAGGATCAGCGCGTGTACATCATGCGTGCCCTCGTAAGTATTGACGGTCTCGAGGTTTTGGGCGTGCCGCATCACGTGGTATTCAATCTGGATTCCGTTTCCGCCATGCATGTCGCGGGCTTGACGAGCAATATCCAGTGCCTTGCCGCAATTGTTGCGCTTGATCAGAGAAATCATCTCGGGCGCGAAGCGATGTTCGTCCATCAGACGCCCGACCCGCAGCGAAGCCTGAAGACCGAGCGCGATTTCCGTCTGCATATCCGCAAGCTTTTTCTGGAACAGCTGGGTCGCCGCAAGTGGCCGCCCGAATTGTATGCGATCGAGACCATAGGCACGGGTCCGTTCCCAGCAGTCTTCGGCAGCCCCCATCACGCCCCATGAAATGCCGTAACGCGCCCGGTTCAGGCATCCGAAAGGACCCTTCAGGCCGGAGACGCCCGGTAGCAAAGCATCCTCATCCACCTCAACGCCCTCCATGACGATCTCGCCGGTGATCGAGGCACGCAGGCTGAGCTTGCCGCCAATCTTCGGGGCTGACAGCCCTTCCATGCCCTTTTCCAGAATGAACCCGCGAATGGCATTGTCATGCGCAGCCGATTTGGCCCAGACCACGAAGACGTCGGCGATGGGGGAGTTGGAAATCCACATTTTCGTGCCATGCAGCCGATAGCCCGTGTCTGTCTTCTCGGCTCTGGTCTTCATACCGCCCGGGTCGGAGCCGGCATCGGGCTCGGTCAAGCCAAAACATCCGATCAGGTCGCCTGAGACAAGACCGGGAAGATAACGATCCTTTTGCGCCTCGCTGCCATAGGCATAGATAGGGTAGATTACCAGCGAACTCTGCACACTCATCATGGAGCGATAGCCGGAGTCCACGCGCTCTATCTCACGGGCCACCAGCCCATAGGCGACATAGCTCGCCCCGGCTGCACCATACGTCTCCGGCAGGGTCAATCCCAACAGTCCCGCGCGGCCCATGGCGCGGAAGAGGCCCGGGTCGGTCGTCTCATCAAGATAGGCGTCCTTGATCCTTGGAGAGAGTTCATTCTGCGCGAAGGCCCGTGCGGCGTCGCCGATCATACGTTCCTCGTCGCTCAATTGATCATCGAGCAAAAAGGGATCGTTCCAGGAAAAGGGTGCCGTGTCGCTCATGTCGCTCTCCGTGTTGTCTGATCCACGCGCCCGAACATTTGGCGCACGCACATTCTGTTTCGTCTTGCGTCACATCGCGTTCTGACACTACGTCATCTTACCGTGATGCTTCTTATCACATCCAGAGCACTTCCGGTGAACACGTGTTCACCGGAAGTGCTCTGACTCCTTGTTTTGTCGCATTGTCCGGACGTGAAAACGACTTCGTTTTCACTGGAAATGCTTCAGCCCCTGTTACCGCCTGCGTGCCACCCGAACAACGCGGCGGCACGGTCGGCGAGATTGCAGGCAATCGGCATCGCGGATGTTGCGGCGGGAGACGGAGCGTTGCAGACATGAATCGTTCGGCGGGTTTCGCGTATCAAGAAATCATGGGCAAGGCTCCCGTCCGCAAGAACCGCCTGCGCGCGTATGCCGGACCGGTAAGGCAGAAGGTCGCTCAGGTTCAGCTCCGGGCAGTAGCGACGGCAGAGCGCGAGATAACGCCGTTTGCTGAGCGAATTGGCCATTTCCGACAGGCCCGACCGGACATTGCTGCGCACGAGACGGCGAAAACCGGGATAGGCAATCATGTCCTTGAGGTCGCGGATATTGACATCGAAAAATCGGTATCCCTCCCGCGCAAAGGCGAGGACCGCATTCGGCCCCACTGTGACATAGCCGCCAATCATCTTTGTAAGGTGTACGCCCAGAAATGGCAGCGCGGGATCGGGAACAGGGTAGATCAGATGGTTGACGATCCGGTCCTGATCGGACCCCAGCCGATAATATTCGCCGCGGAAAGGCACGATGCGGAAGTCGAGTTCGAGGCCACAAAGCCGCGCCAGCCTGTCGGCCATGATACCCGCGCAGGCGATAACGTGCCGAGCATGGATCTCTCCATTCAGAAGCTTAATACGAACGGCGTCGACGTCTTCGCGAAGGGTAACGACCGCGGCCCCTGTACGGATCTCGACGCCCCTTTCGGTCAGGATTTCTGCCATCTTGCGGGCAATCATCCCGTAATCAACAATGCCGCTGGTCGGCACGAACAGGGCTCCGACGCCGCGAATATGCGGTTCTCGACGGACAAGCTCCATTGCATCCAGCCGTTCCACAGGCAAGCCGTTTTGTTGGCATCGGTCCTGCAGAGCTGCAAGACGCGACATCTGGTCAGGGGCGGTTGCCACGAGCATCTTTCCACACTGCTCGAACGGAATGCCGTACTCGCGGCAGAAATTGATCGTCGTCCGCACGCCTTCCCTGCAAAACTGCGCCTTGAGGCTGCCCGGTTGATAATAGACCCCGGCATGGATCACGCCGCTGTTTCGCCCGGTCTGGTGTGTTGCAACCTCGGCCTCCTTTTCCAGCACCACGATGGACAGTCCTGGAAGACGGGTTGATATTTCCAGCGCGGACGCAAGCCCGACAATTCCGCCTCCGATGATGGCGAGATCATAAGCCACCGCTATTACTCCTCCCGTTCTGTCGGTCCTCACCCAGATGCAGGTACTATACACATCACGAGCAATTACGGTGTCCCGGGCGCATCGCGCAGCAAGTCGAACATCAGTTTGAAGAAGCGGTCACTGTCAACCTCGTAGGCAATGCGGGCATTGTCTGGCTCACCGCGTTCCTTCCAGAAATCAGCAACCGTGGCGCCAAAGGCGAAAGTCCCGTCAAGGTCAACCGCGATGTGCGCCGGTCTCGTGCGCACCAGCGTCGGGTCTATCACGAGCGCCAGCGCCAGAGGATCGTGCATTGCACCGCCAACGCCCATGGAATTGCGATGCAGCTTCTCATAGAAGCGCAGCCAGTCCATGACGAGCCTGCCAAGCTCGGTGTCGATCGTCGCAAGTTCCTCGTATTCGGCCTCCTCGACCAGAACCTGCATGGTAACATCGAGCCCGACCATGGTTACGGGCACGCCGCTGTCCAGGACCAGTTTCACGGCCTCCGGATCGCAGAAGGCGTTGAACTCTGTCGGCGTTATGATTTCGCTTTTGCGGTAGAACACGCCGCCCATCCAGATCAGTTCCTTGATCTTCGCCAGCACCTCTGGGTACTTGAGGACAAGCAGGCCGATATTGCTCAGCGGCCCCGTCGCCACGACGATGATCGGCTCGGGCGCTTCGAGCAGCTTCATTGCGAGGAAATCCACCGCATGCTGGCTGACCGGCTCACGTTGCGGCATCGGCAGGTATGGAGAACCTTCAAGACCGCTCGGGCCATCTGCTGTTCCCAGCACCAGCGGACGGGCGAGCGGATTTTTGCAGCCCGCTGCAACCGGCACGTCGGTGGCACCAATATAGTCCAGAATGCGGATGGCGTTGGAGGTTGTTTTTTCAAGTTCGGCATTGCCGCACGTGGTGGTTACGCCAACAAGCTCGATATCTGGCGAGCGGTGCGCCATAACAAGGGCTATGGCGTCGTCATGGCCCGGATCGCAGTCGTAGAGGATGGGTGTCGGCATCGGAAACGGTCCTTCAGGCTGCGGTACCAAGACCGGCAGTGCGTGCAAAGCGCGCCATGGTGGCCTTGAAGATAGAAAGGAAGCGGCGACCATCGAGGCCGATGGCGATACGGGTGGTTTTAGGGCCATCACCCCCGGGCAGGATCTGGTGGCCGCGATAGGCGACCACCTGTCCCCGCGCGACGCCCTTTTCGATGACCACATCGGCAAAGAGCGGTGCGGTTGTGGTCACCAGATCCGGCGCGAACGCCAGCGCAACGGTAATGACATCGTCCATCGGGAAGCCGACCAGGCCGAAAAATTCCCGCCAGATGTCAATGTAGATTGGAAAAACATCGCCGATCATCGAGATGACAGGATTGTCGGTGGTGCTGGATGCCATGTCGGCGAGATCGTCACGGGTCAACATGCTATCGGCGACGCGGTTGTCCTCACAGATGTCCAGCGGCACCAAAATCTTTTCGACGTCAGCGTTCAGCACAATGCGGGACGCCTCCGGATCGGCCCAAATATTATATTCAGACAACGGCGTCATGTTGCCGGGCGTGGTGAAATTGCCGCCAAGCACCAACATGTTTTTCAAAAGTCTTGGTAATTCGGGTTCTTGAAGGAACGCAAGCGCCGCGTTGGTTGTCGGCCCGGTGGTGATCAACGTGATCTCGCCGGGACTGGCCTTAACCGTCTCGATGATGAAATCGACCGCGTGTTTGGGATTGGCCTGCCGTTTCGGCTCCGGTGCCTTCGGATTAAACGCCTTCAAACGGTCGCCGAAGCGCGCCGTCAGCCGCTTTTCAAAGTGGACTGGAGCTTCCATTGCCGCTTTCGCATGGCCGACGATCGGTCGCCACGCACCGGCATGGACTGGAATGTCGTCCCGTCCGGCGAGTGAAAGCGTGTTGAGGACGACATCCGTTACCTGCTTGATCGGGCCCGCTGCACCGGTGACGGTCGTTATGCCTTCCAGCGTGATGTCGGGATGGGCGGCGGCAAACAGCACGGCGAGAATGTCGTCGCCGGCGGAGTCCACGTCGAGAATGATGCGCTGCATGGGAAGCCTTCGAGGTCTCAAGATTTCAGGAACGGGGAAGCGGCGCGTCGCGATCAGCTTCCCCGGAGCGATGGACGGACAGGGCACGGCGGATGGTTTCGACCGTCTCGCGGATCCGCTTCGGCCGCGCGCGCCAGGACAGCGCGAACAGGGCAACGAGCGCCACAGCGTATGGCACCGCCAGAACCAGGTAAGACGGAAAGCCGAAGGTTTGCAGCCGGAGCGAGAAGGCATCGGCAAAGCCGAACAGCAGACAGCCAGCCAGCACCTTCAGCGGGTCGCCGCCAGAAAAGATGAGAATTGCGACCGCCATGAACCCTCGTCCGGAGGACATGTTTTCGGTAAACATCGTGATGTAGCCGAGCGACATGTGCGCACCCGCCAGTCCGGCGAACAGGCCGCAGAGCAGCGATGCCGCATAGCGGATCCATACGATGGAGATACCCAGCGCCTCGGCCGCTTCCGGCTTTTCGCCGACCACGCGTATGTAGAGGCCGAGCCGCGTGCGATTGTAGAAAATGATGAGAAGCGGCACGGCGAGGAAGGCGACGTAGACGAGCGGCGTATAGCCCGAGATCAGCTGTGCGGTTGAGGGTCCGAGCAGATCGCGCGCACCGGGGATCTGCACCTTCGGCAGGCCGACAATGCCACGCCCGACCACGGAGCCGCGTGTTCCGAAAATCGCCTTCAGGAGCGAAACGGTGATGCCGCCAGCCAGAATATTGAGCGCCAATCCCACGACAACCTCGTTTGCCCGGAAACTGACCACCAGCACGGCATAGATGAGGGCGAAGACGAGGGCGGCGAAAACACCGATGACCATTCCGCCCAAAGACGAGCCTGTATAAATCGAGCCGACGACGGCAAAGAAGGCGGCGATCAGCATCTGGCCTTCCAGGCCGATGTTGAAGATTCCGGCCTTGGTGGTGAAGGAGCCGCCAAGGGCTACCAGCAGGATCGGCGTCGTGGTGCGGATGGTTGCCACCAACAGCGCAACGTTGAACAGGTTGCTCAGAATTTCCATCGGCGCTCTCCAGTGCGGTCGCCTCGTCGGCGCATCATGAGATCGGCAGATACGGCCAGGATGATCAGCGCCTGAATGACCGTTATGATCTCGCGCGAAGCAGTGGTATCAACCTCGAGCAGCAGGGAGCCTGCCCTAAGCGCACCAAAAAACAGTGCCGTAAAAATGGTGCCGATGGGCGAGCCGTTGGCCAGCAGAGCCGCGATGAGTCCATCGAAACCGAAGCCGGGCGCAAAGCCCTCCATAAACCTGTGGTGAACGCCGAGCGTTTCGACCCCGCCTGCTAGGCCGCCAACGGCACCCGACACGAGCAGGACGCCAAAGCCGACGCGACGCACATTGACGCCGCCATATTCCGCGAACTTGGGCGCAGAGCCGACCATCGTCACGGCATAGCCCGCAGACGTCCAGCGGAAGAAGGCGGCAACGCCGACCGCCAGAGCCAGTCCGATCAGCAAGCCAATGTTGAGCCGCGAGAAAGAAAACAGTTCCGGCAAATATGCGCTCGGCAGGATTGGTGGCGTTTCCGACCATCCGCCCGGGCGTTTAAAGAGAAAGATGGTCAGATAGGACGTGAGTAGCGTCGCGATGTAATTGGCAAGGATGGTCGACACCACCTCGTCGGTGCCGAAACGAACTCGGAAAAACGCAGGAATTGCTACCCAGAGCGCACCGGCAACCACAGCCAGTGTCATAGCGGCAAGCACGTGCAGAACGGGCGGCAGTGAAAAGGCGAAGCCCACCCAGGCGGCGGCGAACCCGCCGAGAAAAAGCTGTCCCTCGATACCGACGTTGAACATTCCACCGCGAAGGGCAATGCAGGCGGCAATACCGCAAATGAGGATAGGCGTCGTCTGCAGCAGAGTTCCCGCAATCTTTTCCGTGTCGCCGAATGCGCCTCGCATCAGTGTAAGGAAGACAGCGACCGGACTTTCGTCGATCAGGAGAATGATGATTGCGCCCAGCGCCAGCGCGATGGCGAAGGCGAGTGCCTGGCCCATCAGCGTTCGCGCCAGCCCTTTGGAAAAGAGCCCTCGGAAGAGCAGGCGGTTCGTCATGTGGCCTCCGTCATGTCTGCCGGATTGATCCCGGCCATCATCAGTCCGATTGCGTCCTCGTCCATTTCTGCTCCATCGACGCTGCCCATAATCCGGCCATCGAACATCACAAGGATCCGATCGGCCAGCGCCTTCAGTTCATCGAGCTGGGTGGATATGAGAAGGATGGCGCGGCCATCGGCGCGTTGACGCATGATTTCGTCATGAATCGCCTCCTGCGCCCCGATATCCACACCACGGGTGGGCTGGTCGATGAGAAGCACGTCCCCACCGGCCGTGAACTCTCGCGCCAGCACGACCTTCTGGATATTGCCGCCCGACAAGCTGCGCGCCGGATCCTTTGGGCCGCGCGCGCGGATGTCGTATCGCTGAATCAGAGCGCGCATGGCCTCATGCACCGCCGCCCAGTCAATAACGCCGTGGCGTGCAAATGGCTTTTTCTTTTGACGACCCATCAGCATGTTTGCGGACAGAGTTGCATCGCGGTCGACACCGCGCACCATACGGTCCCCCGGAACGTGGGCAAGCCCGCGGTTGCGGATTTCGGCCGGTGTCCGGTCGAGGATGTCGTGTCCGTGAAGTTGTACGCTGCCGTTACTTGCAGGCCGCAGCCCCGCGAGAACCTCTGCAAGTTCTGTCTGCCCATTGCCGGCGACCCCGGCTATGCCGACGATCTCCCCGGAGCTGACCGTCAAACTCACCGACTTCAAAGCCGGTAGCCACCGGTCGTCCCTTGCCCAAAGATCAGTAACGTTGAGCGCCACAGCGCCATCGTTTCGAGTTCGGGGACGACGGTCGAAGCTGATGTCGCGGCCTACCATGAGCCGCACAAGTTCACGCTTGGTCAACGCGCTCTTTGCCTTCGTGGCAACGACACGGCCGTCGCGAAGCACGGTGACAGTGTCGGAAACCGCCATCACCTCTTCAAGGTGGTGCGAAATGAAGATGACGGTCATGCCATCGTCCACGAAGCCCCGCAACGTCTGGAACAGATCATGGCTTTCCTGCGGGGTCAGAACGGCAGTGGGTTCGTCAAGAATAATGGTTCGTGCGTTGCGCGCCAGAACCTTAAGAATTTCGATGCGCTGCTCGATGCCAACCGAAAGCCCCGCCACCCGCTCTTGCGGATCGACCCGCAAGCCGAACTTTTCCGAAAGAAAGCGAGTGCGCTCCACTTGCGCTGCCCGGTCGATCAGTCCGTTCTTTCGTATCTCCATGCCAAGAAAAATATTGTCGGCCACTGTCAGCGAGGGCACCAGCTTGAAGTGCTGGTGCACCATGCCCAGTCCCTCAGCGATAGCGACCGCAGGACTATCGATCAGCATTGTTTTGCCGCCAATCGCGATGCTGCCGGCATCCGGTTGCAGCAGGCCGAACAGGATGTTCATCAGCGTCGTTTTACCGGCGCCGTTCTCGCCTATAATCGCGTGAATTTCACCGCGACGAACCGTAAGATTGATACTGTCATTGGCGGTGAACGCGCCGAAGCGCTTGGTGATACCAGTAAGATCGACGGCAAAGTCCATAAAGCATACCGAGGCAGGAGAGGAAAGGCGGTGGTTCACGCACGAAAGACTGGAAACGTACGTCGACAGTCGTCGACGTACCTCTGGTTGAATGCGCGGCGCGCGCTCGTGTCGCCGGTTGAAGTAGAGCTGCGAGCCGTGAACGGCGGACATTGCCCGCCGTCAGGCCGGACCGTCTTATTTCGCGCGGGCGATCTGGATCTTGCCAGCGACCACATCCGCGCGGATGGCCTCCAGCTTCTCCTTGACCGAAGTCGGGAGCTTTGCTGCGACATCGTCGCACACCTTCACCTCGACGCCGCCCGAGGCGAGATCGAAGGTACGCGTTCCCGGCATGACCTTGCGCCCTTCAATTTCGTCCTTGATAATGGCGTAGACAGCGACGTCCCCGCGCTTCAGCATACTGGCCAGCACATTACCGGGCGCAGTGGAGCACATGTCGATATCGACCCCAAGCGAATATTTGTCAGCGGCGGCACTGGCCTGCATGACGCCCTCGCCCGTTGGACCGGCAACGTTGTAGACGATGTCGGCACCCTGCCCGTATAGCGCCATAGCAAGTTCGCTACCCTTTGCCGGGTCGTCGAACGTGCCTGCGAAGACCGAATTCACCTTCACGTCGGGCGCTGCATATTTCGCGCCCTGCTCGTAACCGCCGAGGAAGTTGCGGATGACTGGAATGTCGCGGCCGCCAACAAAACCGATTGCCTTGCCATCGCCGATCTTGTCGAAATCTGGCCCCAAGTCTTGCACAAGGCCTGCGAGCGCACCGGCGATAAACGAGCCCTGCTCTTCGGCGAAATTGGCGTAGACCATGGTCTTCGCGTCGAGAACGCCGTCGATAAAGACAAACCGCTGGTTGGGATACTGGGCACCCACCTTCTGCAACGCATCCACCAGTTCCCAGCCCATGACAAAAATCAAATCATATTGGCCGCTTTTGGCGAGATTGGCGAATTGTTCCTCATAATCGAGCGCCCGATTGCCGGTGTCGACAAGCTTGAGATCGATGCCGAAATCGTCCTTGGCCTTGTTCAGCCCATTAACAATGGAAATGCCGAACCCTTGTGCGAAATAGCCTGAAATGGCCGCGATATGGACCTTCTCGGCAGCAGCGGACGGAAGGGCGGATGCTGCCAGCACGACGCCGGCCGCTAAGAAGCGGGCAAAAATCTTCATTGTGGTTCTTCCCTCTGGTAGCCTTAACGGCAAATCCATCCACGGTCTTAAAGCCGAATTAGTTGATGGTCATACGAATATTGTGTCGACTATCAGTTCTTGTCAATCGCTTTTTCGGGTTTTTTTCATTTGTCGATAAAGCTGCCAACAATTGCGTCTTGGCGACACTTCGTTCGACAGCAAAGTGTATTGTGCCGGTTTTTTAACGACCTGACTTGACAATGCCCGACCACGATGGATTGTTACTACTCTAACAAGTTGGAGGGATGCATGGCAGACGTGACCGTACGCAAATTCGTCGTTTCAGTGGATGAGATTTTCCATGAGGGAGGTCCGGTCACTGAGACGCCTCTGCGGCGCGCCTGCGTGCTTGCGGTGATTGAGAACCCGTTTGCCGGTGCCTATGTCGAGGACATCGCCTCTTTTATGGACGACCTGAAGCCGCTTGGGCTGGAGATGGCGCGCCGCCTGATCGCTGCTCTGGGTGGCGATCCAGCTGTGGTTGAAGGCTACGGCAAGGGCGCGATCGTCGGGTCGGCTGGAGAGCTGGAACACGCAGCCCTCTGGCATAATCCGGGCGGTTATTCCATGCGTGAATTGCTGGGTGATGCCCGTGCTATCGTTCCCTCGACCAAGAAGGTCGGCGGACCGGGCACGCGCCTCGATGTCCCGATTACCCATATCAACGCATCATACGTCCGTAGCCATTTCGATGCGGTTGAGGTGGGTATCGGCGACGCGCCGCGAGCAAATGAGATGGTACTCGCTCTGGCGATGACCACAGGTCCACGTGTGCATGCGCGTGTTGGCGGATTGAAGGCCAGCGAAATCAAGGGTCAGGATGGCCTGAGATGACCGAGAACACGACAATAGGATTGCGCCGTATCATAACCGTGGTTGAAGAAACGCTGGTTGAAGGGGGACGAACGCTCAACAAACCGACGAGGCGTGCGGCATCCGTCGCTGTTATCCACAACCCCTTCGCCGGTCGCTATGTCGAGGATCTTTCACCGCTCGAAGCTGTTGGCCGGGTACTCGGGCATATTTTGCCGGAGAGGGCGGTGGCGGCCTTAGGCATTGAGGGGTCACGGGTCGAAAGTTTCGGCAAGGCTGTGCTTGTCGGGGAAGATGGTGAGTTGGAACACGCAGCCGCGTTGATGCATCCCGAGCTTGGTGCACCGTTTCGGTCAATTCTGGGCGGTGGCGCAGCGCTGATTCCCTCCTCCAAGAAGCGCGGTGCGCCGGGGGCGACCTTCGATATCCCGCTTGGACACAAGGATGCCGCGCGCGTGCGCAGCCATTTCGATGGCATGGAGGTTCGCGTGCCCGATGCTCCCCGCGCCGACGAAATAGCGGTGGCGATCGCAGTTACCGACAGTGGCCGACCGCATCCACGCGTCGGCGGCCTGACAGTGGACAAGGTCATCGGCAAGGATGGTATGGTCTGATCCGACGGCAGATCCTGTGTTTCACTGGACCTGCCAACTGCCTGTTGTGTCGGATTGTCCAGACGTCAAAACGACGTAATTTCCACTGGAAATCGTCCAGCGCCGTCGGCGCTGATCGAAGCGGTTGATGTGCCTTCCTACCCGGCCAGAAGTTCCGGTACGAGGATTGAGGGCGGCGTGTTGCGGCTGCGGGTAATACGGGGCACCCCATCCACCAGAATCATGCCGATGCCCGGCATATTCCCAAGCGTCATGCTGTCAAGAACACCGTCGCCGGCGCCGCCCATCGCCTGATCGATGAAGACAAGATCGGCGGCAAGGCCCACGGCAATCCGTCCCCGGTCCTTTAAACCGCGCAGACGTGCAACGTTACCTGTGGCAAGGCAGATCGCAACTTCCGGCGCGAGATTGCCGAGAGACGCCAGCATGGTGACGAGCCGGAGCATGCCAAGCGGCTGGACGCCTGAGCCTGCGGGCCCGTCCGTACCGAGCACCAGACGGTCGAGAGCTCCGACCTCGCGCACGGTATCGAGCACAAAAAGGCCGGCACGCATATTTCCGTTGTGGACAATCTCAAGCCCGCGAGAACTTTTCTCGCAGATGAGACGGAGCTCGGCTTCAGGCAGGGACGTCGGGCCGCCATTCAAATGAGCGGCGACATCGGCATCGACCTCCAGCACGGTTTCCGCGCCGATGCGCGCCGAGCCGGGTATGGAATGGCCGCCGACATGCGTCATGGACGTCATGCCGTTCTGCCGCGCCCAGCTTACCATCTGCCGACCGGTTGCTCCGTCCTTGACGGACCCCAAGCCGACCTCACCAACAAGCGTGATGCCCGCAGCTGCAAGTTCCACGAAGTCGGATTCCGTTAGTCCGTGTTCCAGTATCAATGCGCCGGCCAGCACCTTCATGCCGGTCGGCGAAAACGCGCTGAACGCGCGCTGGGCCGTGATGGCCAAGGCTTTGACGCCGATCACGTCCTTCGGACGTCCGGGCACATGCACTTCTCCGGCGGAGACCAGTGTCGTCACACCGCCATGCAAGGTGGAGTCAATCCAGCCAAGCTGGTTTTGTCGCGGTGTCCAGTCACCCATGGCGGGATGAGAGTGATTGTCAATCATGCCTGGCATGATGGCAGATCCCTTGGCATTGATCACCGTGATGTCGTCCGGGAGCGCCATGGCCGCTTCGCAGCCGATTTGAGATATCCGCCCGCCTTCAACAAGAATGGCGTCAGCTTTCTCGATTGGAGCCGCAATGTCGCCAGTGATCACCAGGCCAAGGTTTCGGATGAGAAGGCGGTCGAAGGATGGCTGCATCGTCGGATGTCCTCAAGGCTTGCAGATAAGAGCTTGGCAGTATTGCGTCGAAAGACGCATGTCGGTGCCGACCGCGCCTGCAGATTGGCTGGTCTTAGTCCGTTTCCGGTCCACCAACCCTGATTAAAAGGTCAAGCAGTGTTGCCTGCTCACCGGGCGAGAGAGGTGACAAAAGCAGGCGTGCCACCTGCATGGAGCGGTCGAGCAGGGGTAAGGTGTAGTGTACCCCCGCATTGGTCAACGTAATCATCGTCATGCGCTGGTCGGTATCCGAGCGCTTACGCGCAATAAGTCCGCGCTTCATCAGCGCCTTGACGACGAGGCTGATCGTAGAGGGATCCATCTGCGTCATGCGGCCAAGATGGTTCTGGGACAGCTCGCCGTGTTTCAGCAGGGTTGCGAGCGCGGCAAGTTGCGTTGGCGTCAGGTCGTCGCCGGGCATGACAGTCTGAAAGCAGGCCGTCGCCCGCTGGTGCGCGCGCCGCAGCAAATGCGCCGCGTGATGCTCCAGCGAATAACCGGTACGCGCATAATAAGCCTGGACTTCATCACGCCCCAATGCGGGAAGCTCGACAGCAGCGTTCTGGTCGCTCTCGTCCAGCGGTAAAGCGTCGGGGGAGCTCGGACTGATTTTATTCAAAGGGTCTTCCATTCAACGGATATATTTTGCAGCAATCAAACTGAAAATTAAGCTGTTGCTACTGCTTGCAATGCGTTCAGGCCGCAATCATGTTGGTCAGCGCGGTGCCCCGGCTGTATGCGGCAACGACAGATTTCGTATCGGAAACGATGCCGAAATGCGTGGCGATGTCATAGAGCGAGCTCTCCTGTTCTCGCGGCCCTGTGGCAGCACAGGCGTCCGCCGGTACGACCACTTCGTATCCATTGAAGAATGCGTCATGCACAGTGGAGCGAACGCAGATGTTGGTAACGACACCGCAGATGACAAGCTGATCAACCTGCATATCCTTCAGGGTAAGATCGAGATCTGTCTGGAAGAATGCGGAATATCGGCGCTTTGTGACGTGAATGTCAGTCTCCCTTGCCCCCAGGTCCTCAATGATTTCGGTTGCCCAAGTGTTTTCAAGCCCGTGCGGCGTGCGCTTTGCCCATTCACGTTCATGCCGCATTCCCGGACGGTGCGCATCATGAACCCATAAAACAGGCGCACCAGCTGCTCGCGCAGCCTCCACCAGTGCCAGTTGCGGGCCTACCAGAGCTTCATAGCCCGGCAGCACCATCTTGCCCCCCGGCTTGCAAAATTCGTTGATCATATCGATGACGATAACCGCACTGCGCTTTCCATCCAGGCGGATGTCCTGTTGTTCCAGATGAGCAGAAAAGACGTCGAGCGACATAGGCATCTCCGGGGTTGCGAGAAAGAACGGCATTCGCAAAACTCATTGATGATCAAACAAGCAAGCGAAGCCCGATGAAGTCAAGTGGTTTATTGCGTCCCTTGTGGGAATTTCGCGATACTTCCAAGCTTACAGGGCGGACATGACCCTTATCGGGTATCAAACCAAAGAGCGATGAGCGGCCTTGACATCAAGTATCGGATAAGACGTAATCGTATGACCATCAATGATGTGAACAGGGACTACTGTAGCCGAGGCCGGTCGTTTTTTAATTTGGTGCCAGTGATGTCATGTTTCACCCCCCAGCGAGTTGCAAAGCTCATCCTTATCTTCGGATTTGACCTCTGCAACATCGTTGATCGACGAAGGATTGCGAAATGAGTCGGATACTTGTGACCGGTTCGAGTGGTTTGCTCGGTCGTCATGTCGCTGCGAGTCTGATGGAACAAGGCCATGACGTTACCGGCCTCGACGTGAGTGCACCACCAGAAGGTGCATGCTGGTCTCATGTCGCTGGTGAAGCCGGTGAACTTGCGGTGGTCGCACAACTGGCCAAAGGCATGGATGCGCTCGTTCATATCGCCGCCGTTCCACGACCGACAGGCCGGGCAGCGACCGACGTGTTTCGTATCAACATGGCCGCCATGTACGCCGCCGTCGAAGCCGCGCGTCTTTGTGACGTTGAGCGGTTCGTTTATGCCTCGTCCTTCAGTGTGCTCGGTTTCCCTTTTTACGAGACGCCAGTTGTGCCGGCTTACTTGCCGGTCGACGAAGCGCATCCAATCGGCGCGCAGGACGTCTACGCAACAACAAAATGGCTGGGCGAAGAACTGGTAGAGACAATGGTTCGACGGAACGCATTCTCCGCCGTCAGCCTGCGTATGCCGTGGATTCAGACACCGGACACGTTTCATGCGGCCATCGGCCCGCGACGTTTGCACGCCGATGCCGCGCGCGACCTGTGGGCCTATATCGATGTGCGGGATGCTGCCGCGGCCTTTGTGGCGGCCGTGGAAAGACCTGTAACCGGCCACGCTCGGTTGTTCATCAGCGCGGCTGACAGCTATATGGACCGTGCCAGTGCGGACCTTGTCGCGCAGGCCTATGCAGACACCCCCATTCGCAAGCCTATGGACGACTATGCAGCACTGATCGACACCTCTGCTGCGCAAGCGTTGCTCAAGTTTGCGCCGCGCTATTCATGGCGGGATTATCCGGTTTGAAGATTTGAGCATGCAAGAGGAGTGGCAATGATGCGGTTCGTGGACAAAGTCGTGCTGGTTACAGGTGCTGCCGGAGCTATCGGGAGTGCGGCCGTGCGCCGTTTCATCGCCGAGGGCGCCCGCGTTGCTGTTGCCGATATTGATGTCGACAGGGCCCAGGCGCTGGCTGCGGAATTCGGCAACCGAGCGAAAGCATTTGCTGTAAACGTGGCGGATCCTGAATCAGCGTCATCCATGGTCGGCGACGTGGCGGCACATTTTGGCCGCATCGATGCGCTGTTCAACAATGCCGGGATCTCGGGCAAGGTTGCACCGGTTCATGAGCTTGCCATCGAGGACTGGCACCACATCGTCGCTATCAATCTCAACGGTATTTTCTACGTTCTGCGCGCGACACTTGCCGTGATGATCGAGGCCAAGATACAGGGTGCGGTGGTGAACATGGGGTCCTCCATGGCGGGCTGGGACGTGCTGGCCGGCGGTGCGGGCTACGCATCGACCAAGCATGCAATCGTTGGTCTTACCCGCATTGCCGCGCTGGATGCCGCACCTTATCAAATTCGTGTCAACGCCGTTTGCCCCGGCGTCATCGAGACGCGGCTTGGCGTCCCCGCCGGGGATGATGCCGCGTATGAGGCCGGAATCCGCCGGTTTTCCGATCGCATTCCCTTGCGTCGTATCGGCCAACCGGAAGATGTGGCTGCTACGGTTGCGTTTCTCGCCTCAGACGACGCCCGTCACGTCACCGGGGTCGACTGGCTGATCGACGGAGGGCAAACCCTGCAGAGCTGGGCCAACGCCCCCGACGCCGAGGCCTTCCCCCGCCAAGTGTAAGTCCACACGCACGGGCGTTCAGGTTGATTTCAGTTTTGCTTGCTCCAACGACCAATACTCCATGTCGAACAAATCGGCCTCGCCGATTGGGGTGAAGCGTCCGTAGTCTTCTGCAGCATTGATAGCGCGGGTTGCCTGTTCGCACAGGTCCCCGCCGATCCTGGCCGCCTTTTCATTGATACCAAGCGACAACATACCCTTATTGCGCACGATGATTACGCGCGGATAGGCGTCGAGCATGGTCTTGGACTCATGTGCCCGGACGGCGTTGCGCTGAAAATACGCTTTGTAACGCTCACTGTACGCGGCCAGTGCGTCTTTGATCGCGGGAACATCTGCGTCAGCTTCGATGATCATCGGCCAGGGTTTGATGCGGATAACGTGATCGGGTGTTACAGTCCCACGAAGACTGACGTCCTCGACATCGTCTCGCTGGACATAGTGCCGGATCGCTTCGGTCGAGCGGTAATCCATGAATAGCCCGGTGGCAAAGGGCGATTGTTTCTGGGACAGAACCTCTGTCAGGCGCGCTTTCAAACCGGGCTCGAGATGCTCATCACTTCGTTGCGGCCCGGACAGAAGGATACCCTTTCGCGATAATTCCTCTTCGGCCATCGTCACAAACTCAATCATCAGTTCGTAGGATGCACGCGCAGTAGAGGCAAAGGTAAACAGGCCATGGTTTTCCAGCCAGAGGCCTTCGCAGCCACTGTGGGTCCGATAAATCTTGTCGCCTTCGATCGAGAGATCGAAACCTGGCATGACGTAAGGCACAAACGCGACCCTGCTTCCGTAAATACGTTTCACCGTATCGCGCATATCCGGCTGATCGGCGAGCGCCAGAATAGCGGTCGCGTGCGTGTGATCCACAAAGGCGAAGGGCAGGAAAGCATGCAGCAGCGCCTCGACGGAGGGGTTGGGCGACGTCGGATCAACGAGGCTTGAACGGAGCAGTGCGACCATCTCCGGATCCGAGAGCCTCACACCGTCACGGGTGGCAAGCAGGGCCGGCATGCGAACAGCTGGAAGACCCGGCGCCTCAATGGTGTCGAGATCCCATCCGCTGCCTTTGATGTGCATCAACTCAGAGCCGTCATCCGCTTTTACCTTGACGGAGGTGTTGCCGCCGCCATGAAGGACAAGATCGGGGTCGCCGCCGATAATACGCGAGGTATAAATGCGAAGACCAAGCGCCTCGCTGTGGCCGGCAGCAAGCGCTGCATCCACATAGTGTTGAGCATCGGTGTCGTTCCAGCGGCTTTTCATGGTGCAAATCCATTGTCGGTTCAAATAGAAACGGGCGGTCGCAGATCGCAGCCGCCCGGCAATCAGCTTGCAAGATCAGAAGTCGAAATTGCCGATATTTTCTTTCGTAAAGACGGTGCGCTCGGGCAGCAGGACGATGCCGTTGCCATCGGCTTCGTAGTCGTAACCCTGCACCTTATTGGCCGAGACTTCGACCGTGCCGACACCCGGAATATCGAGCTTGTCGCCCACCTTCATCGGACCGTTCTTAATGACATGATCGGCCACGAAGACCGAGATCTTGCCCTGCTGCGTTACGTCCCAGAGACCGAAACGCTGAATGGTGCCGCGCTCGATGTAAGGACGCATAACGTTGGGGGTCGAGAAACCGACAATGGTAACGCCATCGGCCCGCTTCAGGTTTTCAGCCGCCTGGGCAGCGGCGGGAAGCGCATTGGCATCCGGCGCGATGATGGCGTCGAGATCCGGGTAGGTCTGCAAAATGCTTTCAGCTGTCTGCAATGACTTCTGGGCATCGTTGTAGCCATATTGAGTGGTGACGATTTCCCAGCCCGGATGTTCCTTGGCAATTTTCGCCTTTGCAGCTTCTGCCCACGCGTTTTGGTCCGTTACGGTCGGGCTGGAATAAAAGAACGCAACCTTGGCCTTTTCCTTGGTTACACCTTTTGCAGCCATTTCAACGAGCAGGCTGCCAAGTTGGTCCGGCGTTCCCTGGTTGATATAATAGCTGCGGCAGTCCGGGTTCACGTCGCTATCCCACGTCATAACCAACACGCCGCGCTCCATGGCGCGCTTTAAAGCCGGGCATAGACCGTCCGGTGAAACGGACGACACAATGATCGCGTTATAGCCCTGGTTGACGTAGTTGTTAATAAACTGCACCTGACCGGAGACGCTCGGCTCGGTCGGGCCGTCATAGGTGACCTTGGCACCCACTTCCTCGCCCGCCTTGACAGCACCCGCGCCTCCGCTGGTGAAAAAGCCGACACCCACGAGCTTGGGAATGAAGGCGATCTGGGATTCCGCCTGCGCGGTTCCAGCCGTGAGCATTGTCCCGGCAAGAAGGCCACCGACAAGCGCCGTGGATTTCAAGATTGTCTTGATCATTTTACTTTCCTCCTGAAGTAAGTGCCGTCTGGCTTTTTTTGAGCCTGATCACGGCGATGAAATCGGCAAGCAAAGCGCTTCCTTGGCGCATTGCGACCGCTATAACCAGCAACCCTCCCGAAAGTGCGCTGGAGATCTGGCTTGAGACACCGCTCGCCTGCAGTCCCTGCTGCAAGTAGCCGATGACGAACGTGGCAATCAGCGTGCCAAGGATAGACCCCTGACCGCCGTAGATGGATGCGCCACCGAGAACCGCTGCCGTAACAGCGGGCAGCAACGTTGCTGACCCAAGATCAACGCGGGCCGATCCGAAATATGCAGACAATGCAAGC
Source organism: Rhizobium sp. CFBP 8762 (assembly GCF_014841565.1). Lineage (GTDB taxonomy): Bacteria > Pseudomonadota > Alphaproteobacteria > Rhizobiales > Rhizobiaceae > CFBP-8762. Next base: position 57,355 of record NZ_JACYUD010000004.1, on the reverse strand, counting down.
CCGGCTATCGCCGCACAGAGACCGGTGACGACATAGGTGATCGTTTGCACTTTTGCCACTGGAATGCCGGCAAAGCGCGCGGCAGACTCCGATTGACCGACCAGAAAGACGGCGCGGCCAAAACGGGTGAAATGAAGCAGTGTAACGAGCACGGCAGCCAATGCCAGAAACAAGACGAGCGTCGCCGGCAGGCCAAAGATCTGTGCGTAGCCGAAAGCATTGAACGCCTGCGGGAAATTGCCGATTCCCTCATAGCCGCCTGCGCCAACAAGGCCGGAGGCCACGGTCGCGGTACCTTGAAACAGATAGAGACTGCCAAGTGTGACGACGAGCGGCTGGATTTTCGAAAGATGGATTATGGTCGCATTAAAAAGGCCACAGGACGCGCCCGTCACCAAAGCCACCGCGATCGAAATTGGCAGTGGCACTGCGTAGAAGGTTGCCACCCCGAAAACGATCGCCGCCAGTCCGATTGTCGAGGCAAAGGAAACATCGATCCCTCCGGCAATGATCACGAGCGTCAACGGTAGGGCGACGATACCGATCTGCACGAAATCCGAGGTTCCGTAAATCAGGTTTCCAAGATTGAGAAAACGTGGATTGACGATGCCGAAGATGGCAAGCTCAACGACCAGCATAGCAAGCAGCGCAGTTTCCCAACGGAAGATCAGTTTTTTCATAGGCCTGCCTCCAAGGCTTTGGATGTTTGATCCCGGCCTTCGACAACTGGCGTCCGGTCATGCACAGCATAGCGGCGCGCGCGGATGCGGTGATCTATAACCTGACGGATACGTCCATCGAGCAGGAGCACCGACAGAAGCAAAGCACCGGCGATAAAGTCGTTCCAGTAGGCGGGGATCTTCAGGAACACGAGCGCACTATCGATGGAGGTGATAAAAATTACGGCCGCGACCACACCGGCCACGGAGCCCGTGCCACCCAGAAGGCTGACACCGCCCAGAACGTTGACCGCGATGGCCTTGAGTTCGACGCCGTTACCAGCCTGATTTGGGATGAAGCCGATCTGAGCTGAATAGACGATACTAGCAAGAGCAGCACACGCGCCCGTTGCCACAAAAGCGGAAAACTGCACACGGCGAACAGGCACACCCAGATGATGAGCCGCTGCTCGATTGTCGCCAACTGCATAGAAGAACCGCCCGAAGCGGGTACGGCGCAGGAAGAGCCAGAGACCGCCGATGATGGCAACCACGACAACGGTCAGCACGGAAAAGCCGAGGCCAAGATTGCCCGCGAGCGCCTTCAAGTCCTGCGGCAGGTCCTCGATCCAGCGCCCGCCGGTCATCACCAGCATGATACCGCGATAGAGGCCAAGTGTTCCAAGCGTTGCAACAATCGAAGGAATACCAAGATACGCGACCATCAGGCCGTTGAACGCACCGGCAGCAACGCCCGTCAACATGCAAAGCGCAACTGCCAACGGAAGACCAACGCCAGCATTCAGCGAAAGGCCGAGAACTGCGGCGCTCAGTCCCAGCACCGAGCCGCTGGAAACATCGATATTGCGCGTCACGATGACGACCATCGTTCCGAGCGAGATGAGCATCAAAACGAGGCTGCTTGCAAGCACTGTCGATGCCGTGGCACCGGAGAGATAACCGGGGGCAGCCGCACCGATCGCAGCATAGGCAACAACAAGGATAACAAGCAGCGTAGCGACGCGGTTGCGCGCGAAAAGGTCAAGCATGATTGGCCTCCGAAGCGCCGAAGGCGAGTTTGGCGATGGCATCGACACTGATGTCGTCGACAAGCGCACCACCGTGCTGCCCAAAAGCCATGACCTGCACGCGGTCGGCCAGTTGTTCGATTTCATCGAAGTCCGATGAGATGAGCACAATCGCTACACCATCGGCTGCAAGCGTGCGGATCAGCGCATAGATATCGTTGCGAGCCGCTACATCGACGCCACGGGTTGGCTCATCGAGGATCAAGACTTTGGGCCGGGCGGAAAGGCACTTCGCCATCAGCACTTTTTGCTGATTGCCGCCAGAAAGCCCCCGCGCTGCCTGTCCCGCGCTGGTGCATTTGATACCCATGCTGTTGCGGAAACCATCGAAGGAAAGGCGTTCCTGACTGGAACGGAGGAAGAAAGGCAGGCGGTGAATCAGGTAGGAAGATACATTCCAGAATAGAGGGGCCTCAAGAAACAGCCCGTTCTGCTGGCGGTCCTCCGGTAGGTAAACGAGGCCCTTGTCGATGCAAAGGCGCGGAGAACGTTGAGAAAGCTCCACGCCATCCAGATGAACGCTTCCAGCGAATTGTTTGCGCAGGCCAAACAATGTTTCAGCAAATTCAGTACGACCGGCGCCAACTACACCCGCAAGTCCGAGGATTTCACCGGCGCGAACTTCAAGGCTTATGTCGCGAAAACCCTCGCCTGATAAACCGCGCACAGAAAGACGTGGCTGGCCTATTTGGGCAACCTTCGCCAGTATGCTGGTCTTTTCTCCCTCCGCCGAGGTTTGCACGTGGCTCATCGCTTTAACAATTTCGCCATCGTTGTAATCATCCAGCGACCCGGAGAGCACAATGATCCCGTCGCGCAGAACGCTGATCGTTGAGCAGATTTCCCGGATTTCGCGCAGCTTGTGGGAAATGAAAAAGATGCCGACACCTTGCATTTGAAGCTTTCGGACGCGGTCGAACAACGCTCTGGTTTCAAAGGGCGTTAACGCTGAGGTCGGTTCGTCGAGAATAAGAACCCGTGCATCACGCACGAGACCGCGTAGAATCTCCACGATCTGCCGTTCGGCAATTTCGAGCGTTGCTGCCTGCGCATCAAGATCAATAGCGACCGAGAGTTCCTGCACCAACGTGCGAACACGGGGACGTAACGCGCGTGGCGAAGCCCGCAGGCCAAGGCAAATGTTTTCCAGAACGGACTGATTGGGAAGGATATGTGCTTCCTGGGGCACCAGATAGAGGCCCAGCTCTTGTGCCAGTGCAGGAGATGCGTGGGTCAAAAATTGACCGTTGATTTCAATCCGTCCGGAATTGGCCGGTATGATACCGGCAATGATTTTCATCAGGCTGGATTTGCCCGCGCCGTTGCCTCCGAGAAGCGCATGAACCTCGCCAGCACCAAGCGCCAGCGACACGCCACGCAGCACCGGCACGGCACCATAGGACTTCCAGATGTCCTCGAGAACAGCGACCCTCCCGGCCGCTAGATCCTTCGTCATTCCTCACCCGTTCAAATGTATCCACTGACAACTATGTGATCACAGCTAACGGTGCTCGTCAATATGGTCAATGTAATCTTCACGCTTAACAACATCTATGTTCTTCTTTTGAACTCATTTCCCTTACCAATTTGGCGGTTTGTATCAGAAAATATTTTTGTACCTAAGAGAGTTGACGGAACAAATGATCATTTGATATTCAAATGATCACAGACAACATTGATGGGACTGGGCTGTATGGCTTCGGACAATAGCGAGTGGAGTTACGCAGACGCGGACGAGGAAACCCTGACGCGCATTGCATGGTACTACTACAACGATGGACTGACCCAGAACGAGATCGGCGAGCGACTGAACATGTCTCGCATCAAGGTTTCACGGCTGCTGGAAAGCGGTCGGCGTTCCGGCATCATCCAGGTGCGCATTAATTCTCGCTATCAAGGCTGTCTTTCTCTGGAGCACGAAATCAAGGACCGCTACGGCTTGCAAGAAGCTTATGTCGTGCCGCAACTGCCCAACCAGGATCCCAGCGACCGCCTCGGACAGGCGGCAGCACAGTTCCTGATGCAACGCCTTCAACACGGCGACCTGCTTGCGGTGGGGTGGGGTGCTACGGTCAGCAACACCATCCAGCGTCTTGGTCATCTTGCCAATGAGCGCGATATCGGCCTCGTCAGCCTAACGGGCGGCGTCGGAACCTATGTCGATGGTATGCGCACGGCCAATTGGGGTAGCAGCGTTCATTTGGTTCCGGCTCCGCTCGTGGTGCGGGATCCGGAAGTTGCGAAAAACCTGTCACTCGAGCCCGCTGTCGCCAACCTGCTGGATATGGCGCTCAATGCCTCGTACCAGCTCGTTGGAATCGGCGAACTGTCCGCCAACTCGACTGTTGTTCGGTCCGGTTATGTCAACCCCGACGAAGTCGAGCCGCTGCGGCGGAAGGGCGCTGTCGGCGACATTCTTTGCCAGTTCTTTGACGACAGGGGACATGTGCTTGAATTGCCGCTGCATGACAGAGTTATCGGTGTAAAAATTGCCACGCTGTCCCAGGCCGAAAAGGTCGTCGCTGCAGCAGGCGGCTTGTACAAAGTTCAGGCCATTCACTCCGCACTGCGCGGCAAGTTCGTCGGTATCCTGATCACTGACGAAACGACGGCTGCTGGCCTGTTGCAAATAAAGGACTGAGGCGATGAACCAACGTTATCTTCTGGCCGTGGATGCAGGTACTGGCAGCGGCCGCGCTGTGCTTTTTGACGTCGATGGCAACCAGATTGCCAGCGCCCAGCACGAATGGTGGCACAAGGCCGATCCGCGCTTTCCGGGATCGATGGACTTCGATGTCGAAGGCAATTGGGCGCTTCTGTCTCGAGCCATCCGCAAGGCAATTGCCGAAGCAGGCATCACCGCCGCAGATATCGCCGCAGTAAGCGCCACGAGCATGCGCGAGGCGATCGTCATTTATGATCGAGAAGGCCGGGAAATCTGGGCCTGCGCCAACGTGGATAGCCGCGCCAACACTGAAGTGCGCGACTTGAAGACCAGTTTTCCGCAGCTTGAGCCGGAGCTGTATGCGCTATCCGGTCAGACCTTCGCCCTTGGTGCATTGCCGCGTCTGCTTTGGCTTCAACGTAATCTGCCAGAGGTCTACGCCCGCATGCACCGCGTCGCGATGCTATCGGATTGGGTGCTTGCCCGCCTTTCCGGCGTACTGGCAAGCGACCCATCCAATGCCGGGACGACCGGGATTTTTAGCCTGACCGAACGCGCGTGGTTGCCGGATGCCATGAGCAAGGCCGGGATGCGCGACGACGTTTTCGCGCAGACTGTTGAGCCGGGAACCGTCATTGGCCGAGTCACATCACGCGCGTCGGAAGAAACCGGTCTTGCCGTGGGTACACCGGTGGTCATGGGTGGCGGGGACTGCCAGATCGGCACCGCCGGGCTTGGCGTTGTCAATGAGGGGGACTGCGCGGTGCTGGGCGGCACTTTCTGGCAACAGGTGGTCAATGTCTCACCTACGGTGACCGATCCGTCGATGAACCTGCGCATCAATCCGCATGTCGTCACAGGCCTCAATCAGGCCGAAGCCATCAGCTTTTTCGTCGGCATCGTCATGCGATGGTTTCGCGACAGCTTTGGCGGCGAGGAAATTGCGAAGGCAGCCGCAACCGGCGGAGACGCCTATAGCCTGCTCGAAGAAAAGGCGGCGAACATACCGCCGGGTGCCTATGGCATTATCCCCATCTTTTCGGACGTCATGCACTATGGAAACTGGTACCACGCGGCGCCTTCGCTGCTTAACCTGTCGATCGATCCGGAAAAATCCGGCAAGGCGGCAATTTTCCGTGCATTGCAGGAAAACGCGGCAATCGTCGCCGCACGCAATCTCACTGCCATCTTCAAACTCTCAGGCAAGACACCGGAAAAGATTGTCTTCGCGGCAGGCGCTTCGAAGTCCGCGCACTGGTCACAGATGCTGTCGGACGCCACCGGTCTTGCGGTCGTCACACCTGTCGTCAAGGAGGCGACAGCGCTCGGATGCGCCGCAGCCGCCGGGATCGGTGCCGGTCTCCACCGCGATTTTGTCGATACCGCTGACCACTGGGTGCGCTGGGATCGGCATTTTGAGCCAAATTTACAAAACAAAGAAATATACGACGAAGCCGGCAATCGCTGGGCACGAGCTTATGCCTTGCAACGGCAACTTGTTGACGAAGGCATTACCACGGCCATGTGGAAAGCGCCCGGTCTCTGATCCCGCCACTCATCGCGCTACAGCGTTACATCCAATACTTACCAGGAAAATCGATATGCTCATTCAAATGGTCAGCATCAAAGTCAAAGACGGTCAAACTGCCGAATTTATCGAGGCGTTCCGTATCAACTATGAAGGCACACGAAAGGAACCCGGTAATCTGCGCTTCGACGTGCTGCGCGATCCGCAGGATCAAAACAGTTTTCTGATCTACGAGGTTTTCGCCTCAGCCGACGCGCTGGACGATCACCGTCGCACACCGCACTATCAGGAATGCGTCCGGCGGATCGACCCTATTCTTGCGGGGCCACGCACGAAAGTGTTTTTCAATGCTGAAATGGCCGATTTTCTCGAAACCGCGAGCTCGTAAATCTATCGCAGGTCAAGCGCTCGACGTCGTCCTCAAGATCCAGACAGCATTGCACGCAATGCTCACCGGGCTACAGCAACGACTACGCGTCATCTGAGCAACCCCGATTGAACCAAACAGGTCCGCCATCCGCATTGGTACGGGTCATAGCTTATGAATGCCGGGCATAGACTGTTCCGTCGTCTCGCTGACATGGATATCCGGCTCGTCGACCCGCGCCTGATGTCGAAGGACATCGCGGACCAACGATCTGGCTTCCCTGACCGAAGTGCCGTTGCGGTGTTCCGTGCGCAGTCTGGCGATAACCAGCCGCATAAAGCTTCGATCCATTCCGCTACTCCCTCTGAACCCGCAATATTAGAAATAGTAGTTATAATAGATAATTTTTTATAGGTGTCGAGGGGTTTCGGATGAAACCCTGCCAGTTTGATGTTCGTTGTCGTGACGGTCATAACCCACTGTTTGCCGGCTGTCAGATCAGCTGATTCCGACAATTCCGCGCATGAAATAAACTGCGCCAATGGCTGTTACGATCCAGCGTGTCCAGATGCGGAAGTTCACATCGGTCATGCGGTGAAGGATAACGTTCCCAGCCCGTGTGCCCAATATGGCAATTGGTACGGCGACTGCTACCGCCGTCCACCCTTCGCTGGATAGTTCCGTGGCGGCATCCCAGTAAAACACCACTTTGGTAGCGTGGGTTATAAACTGGAATGCGGCTTTCGTGGCAATCACCGCGCGCCGGTCCATGGTCGTGCGGATGAAGAAAATGTCGATTGTCGGTCCTGAAACACCCAAACCCAGCGCCAGCACACCAGAAATCAAACCGCAGGCAAACGCATGGGATGGGCGCTGCGCATCCAGATTCAGGCGGCCGAGCGGCAGCCAGACGATGACCGACAGGCATCCGATAGCCAGAGATACAACAACGAGGCTGGGACGATAGTCCACAAACAGCAACAGGCTGGCGGCTACCGCAAGGCCTGCAATCAAGATAAAAAGAATTGAATGCGCCAGAAATGCCCGTGAGAACCACGCGCGTGAACTGTTGGATACCATCTGGACGATGCCGTGAACGGCAATGGCGGTGGATACCGGCGCGACGAACATCAGCACCCACAACAAAATCAATCCGCCTGCCATGCCAAACACACCCGATAGAAGGGAGGTCAAGAAGACAGTCGCAGCCATGCTGGAAAAGAAAAGGACGCTCATATAAGTCTGCGAAAAATTGGAAGGGCTCAATAGAAAGGACGGAACGGCGGATCTGCGACTGTTACGAGGATGGCTATAGCATGTAGGGGGTAAACCGGAATTGTTTCCGTCAGCTTGATTGGGATGAAACAACGAATTAGCGCAGGTGGACGCTTTAAGGCAGGTAAAGTCCACCGCTGACATGAAGCGTTTGCCCGGTGATGTAGCCCCCGCTTGGTAGTGCCAGAAACCGCACCAGCTCTGCAACATCCTGTGGCTCTCCCTCGTGGCCCACCAGAGGGTGCCTGCCACCGGCCAGCTTGCCGCCGGTGCCGGAGTTAGCCGAACGCTGACCGCCAATGGCGCCGGGAACCACAAGGTTGGCCGTCACACCCTCGGTGGCAAATTCCACCGCCAGTGCCTTGGTAAACCCTACCAGCGCGGCCTTGGCGGTGGCCACATGCAACCGTTCGCAAACCCCGACATGAGCGCTGACCCCGCCAAGCGTAATAACGCGGCCAAAGTGCGCGGCAATCATATCGGGGACTACAGCTTGCGTAACGAGAAAAGCACCCTCGACCGCAACCGAATACACCGATCGGAAGGTCTCCAAATCAAGGTCCAGAAACGGGCTTTCACCGCGGATCGCAGCATTGTTGATCAGAATACTGACAGGTCCGGCAGCCGTGTGAATATCATGTACCAGCTGTTGCACCGCATCCTCGTCCGTGAGGTCGGCCAGCAAAGCCGTTGCTTTTCCGCCAGTGCTGCGAATTTCGTCGGCCACCGCTTCAATATCATGCCGGGAACTGCGGGCATGGGTGATAACGTGCGCGCCTTCACGCGCGAGCGCCAAGGCTGTCTGGCGGCCAATCCGCCGCGCCGATCCGGTCACCAATGCCACTTTGCCCGCAAAGGGCTGTCTGGACAGGTCTGTCATGGGATTACGACTCCTGCGGTTCAAAGGAGAAGGATACGGTGCCGTCGCGGTTCACCTGTTGCACCAGATCCAGCTCCCATTGCAGATATTGGCGCATGGCTTCTTCTTGCCTATCGGTTCGCTCGAACGCTTTCAGAAATACGTCATTGGGTTCGGAGATAAACCGATGCTGATCGGTTTCCAGCGCCAGTCCGGCGTCAGACCATGCCGCCGTTCCGCCCGCCAAAACTTTGATGTCGGCGTTCGTGGCAGCGCGCAGTTCTCCAGCTGCAAGCCGGGCGAATACGCTGTCCGGGGATGTCACCACATAGACCGGGGCCTTCGGCAGCGCATGGGCATCCTGTGTAAAGCGGCCACGGATGGCAAACCATGCACCGGGAATATGTCCGGCACGATACATGCGGCTTGTTGCAACATCCACAACGACGGCCTTGCCACCATCGAGCAAGCCGGAGAGTTGTTCAACGGAAACCTCGTCAAAGACCGGCTGGCGAACATCAAGGATTGGATCGGCAGGCATGCCGGTCTCCAGAGTTTCGCCAACTGTCTCGTCGCCGACGACATAAACATGGGCAAACCCCATCCGTACCAGCCATGCAGCGGTGGCGCGTGCGCGCACACCATCGCTATCGGCCAGGACGATGCGGGCTTTGCGCACCGCGATGAAGGTATCGGTTGCCTGAACCAGCTGCCCGCCCGGCGCCGAGCGAAACCCGCGACGGTGCCCGGCGCTATATTCAGCCACATCTCGCACGTCAAAACGGTAGAGCGTTGTGGAGTCCTGTTCGCGCTCGAACCGTGCCAATGTGTCCCGCGTGATCACGGGGACGCGGTGACGCTCCGCAAGCCTGTCCGCAGCAGTGCGGGCCCAGCATAATGCTGCATCGGCGGGCAGGGGTGCCACACGGCGAGCGCCCCGCTCAACCGCCAAACCGGAAAGATGCCACCCTTGTGTACCGTCTTTCAGCGACAAGACCGGGTTCGGCAAGCCTGCATCAATCAGGCTTTGGGCACCGATGATGGAGCGCGTGCGACCACCGCAATTGACCACGACCAGCGTGGTCTCAGTTTTAACGATTTCCCGAACCCGCAACACCAGCTCGCCACCGGGACAATTGATGGCACCGGGAATGGTAATCCAGTTATACTCATCGAACGGGCGGCTATCGATCAGAACGATGTCTTCGCCCCGGTCACGCCTTTCCTGAAATTCGTGGGCGGATATGTGCGGTGTTGCATAATGGATCTCGACAAACTCTCCAAACGCCTTGCTTGGAACGTAAACTCCTTCGAATACCTCCAACCCACGCGCCTTCCATGATGCAATGCCGCCCGCCAGCACCGAAACATCGCTGTATCCGGAATCGTGCAGGACCGAAGCCGCACGTTGCGCAAGGTGTTCATTGTCGTCGATCAGGACGATGGGTGTTGCAAGACGCGGAACCAGTGGCGGCAGCAAGCGCTCCAGCCGGCTGAAAGGGACATTGCTTGCGGCCAGAACATGGGCCTGCGCAAACACGCCTTCCTCGCGCACATCGAGGACAGCAAGTTCCGTTTGTTGCGTTATGCGGTTGTAGAGCGTTTCGGCATTGATGCGGGGCAGGGTCATGGTCAACTCTCGAGCAAAGGCAGAAAAGCCCCGTTATAGAAAACGGGGCCGCTGTATGTTACTGACGGTTGAAGGCATCATCGAACTGTTCGAGAAACTTTTGTGAGGCCTCACCACCAATATCCTGATCGGCAACGATGATTTTCAGGTCGCTCAGGCGCGGCAGACCGCCGGGGATGGGTGTATCGGGATGCGTCGGAATGTACGATCCGGCATTGGCGACAACGGCCTGTCCCTCGGCGCTCGACAGCACTTCAAGCAGAAGCTTTGCCGCAGCAGGGTTGGGGCCGTTTTCGAAAATGGCCAGATAGTTCTCATTGGCCACCACGCCTTCATCCAGAATATAGGACTGGATGCTCTGGCCACGCTCGCGCGCAGTGATCACGTTTTGTGAGGAGATGAGCGGCGAAAGATCACGCTCGCCCGCAACAAGCAGACGTACGGACTCAGCATTGCCGCGTGTGAACAGAAAATCCTGTTGGCCAAGACCCTTGATCGTGTCCCAGTCGATAATCTTGTGCGCCAGCAATGTCTGGAACCACGTCAGCTGTGAAGCAGCCGTGCGCGGATCGGAAAAGACGATACGGCCTTTCCACTTTGGATCGAGAAAATCCGTGATCTTTTTGGGCAGGACGGATGGGTCCGGAAAGACCTTGGGATTGTAGGCCGCAGACAAAAGCGAAGCGGCAACGGCGGTGAAATACCCGCTATCCTCGCGAAAGTTTCCGCTGATCTTTTCAAAATCACGCACCTTGTAAGCGGTCAGCCACCCCTTGTCGCGCCAGGTGTTGAGAATAAAGCGCTGACTGATGAAGGTAACATCGGGATTGGTCCGCCCGGCCGCCTTTTCGGCCTCAATCGTAGGGATCAGATCCAGCGTTTGTTTTTGCACGATGTTCAGGCGCACATCGGGAAAGGTGTTGCGCCAGAACTCAAGCACTGCGGTGCTGGTTTCCTGCCGGTACGACGTATAGAAAACGACCTGACCTTCCTTTTTCGCGTGCTCGTAGAGGTCGGCAAACCGTTCCGGCAGGGTATCTGCGCGCGCGAATGCAGGGGTCATCAGCGCTACGGCCAATGTCAGTGTCCCCATGGCTTTGACGAGAGATCGCTTGGTTATCATGATGATTTGGTCTCCAAAATGGGTTGATCGCGCTCGGTGGCGGGTTGTTCGTTTGCCTTGTTGTGCCTGTGGTGGCGTTGTGGCCGGTGCAGCCCCAGATGTTCGCGCAGCGTTGTGCCCTCATATTCGGTGCGGAAGAGGTTGCGGCGTCGAAGTTCCGGCAGAACCAGTTCGATGAAATCGGTCAGCCCGCCCGGCAGGTATGGCGGCATGACATTGAAGCCATCGGCACCATCATTTTTGAACCGATCCTCCATTTCGTCCACGATCTGCTCCGGGGTGCCGATCACCTGCCAGTGGCCGCGCGCACCCGCGACGCGCAGAGCAAGGTCGAGGATCGAGAGATTTTCACGGCGTGCGAGGTCCAGCAGCAGCGTCTGTCGGCTCTGGGCGGCGTTGGTAACCGGTATATCGGTCGGCACCGGCGCATCATGTGGCAGATGGCGCAAGGGCACGCCAAGTCGATGTTCCAGAATGGAAAGGGCGACATCCGGGTGGATCAGGTTCTGTAATTGATCGAACTTGGCGCGGGCTTCGGCTTGCGTGCGCCCGACAACGGGAAAGATGCCCGGCATGATTTTCACATCGTCCGGCGCCCGACCGTGGTTTACGGCTTCGCGCTTCACATCGCGATAGAAAGCCTGCGCGTCCGCCAAGGTCTGTTGCGCTGTAAAGACGACATCTGCCGATGCGCCGGCCAGCGCCTTTCCCGGCCCCGATGAGCCTGCCTGAACGAGTACGGGCCACCCCTGCGGGGACCGGGGAATATTGAGTGGACCCCTGACACCAAAAAATTCGCCCCGGTGATCCAGCCGGTACACTTTGTCCGGATCGAAAAACGCACCGCTGTCCTTATCGCGGGTAAAGGCGTCATCTTCCCAACTGTCCCACAAACCCTGAACTACGGACAGGAATTCGGTGGCGCGCCGATAGCGATCACCATGGGCCAGGTGCTGCGCTCTGCCGAAATTGAAAGCCTCCGCCTCGTTGCCGGAGGTCACCAAATTCCATCCGGCCCGCCCGCCGCTGATATGGTCAATGGACGCGAATTTGCGCGCCAGCACATAGGGCTCATTGTAGGTGGTCGAGGCGGTTGCCACCAGACCGATCCGTTCGGTTACCGCTGCAAGCGCGCTCAGCAGAGTGAGCGGTTCAAACTGGGCGATGTAGTGGGTGGAAAACTTAGCCAGGGCGCTCCAGTCTTCACCCCGGGCACCGGCGCTGTCGGCCAGAAACAGCATATCGAACTTGGCTGCCTCCGCAGCCTTTGCCAGTTCGGCATAGTGGCGAAAGTTGATGCCTGCATCCGCTTGTGCATCCGGGTGCCGCCATGCGGCCGCGTGGTGGCCGGTTGGATAGAGAAAGGCTCCGAGAGCCATATGTCCGGTTCTGGATGACATGTGCATTACCTCCCTGCATCGGCAGATGCTGAATTCTCAGCGGTTTCAACCCAAGGAGCTTGCGCTGCTGCCTGTGCGCCAGCGATCTGTCCGGTGACGAAGCATTCGCCCAGATTGCCGCCGCCGAGATACAAAAAACCCCAGATCGAGCCAATTTCACCTGCCTCGTAAAGGCGCGGAATGGGGTCGCCGTGGGCATTGATGACGCGTTGCTTCTCGTCATGCACCGGTCCACCCTGCGTGTTATTGACCACGGGCCAGAGCGTGCCGACGTAGAAAGGGGCCGTCTGCACCTTGAACAGGGAGCCGCCCGGGCGGCCAAAAGCGCAGTCGTGACCGGCTTCGACGGACTGGTTCCAGAGGTCCAGTTGCTGCTGAAGGGTTTGGCTGTCCGCGCCGATCAGATCGGCCAGCTCCTCGACGGAGTCGGCTTGTTTCAGAATGCCGTTTTCGACTTCCTTGAGGTTGTCGTTGCTCCATTCGTAAGGCACGACCGACCGGTCGTTGACCACCGCCTGACCCAGCGGGTACAATTTGCGACCCTCTTCATCGAGAACCAGATAGGCCGGAATTTTGGGAAAGCGCTGTGTCACCGGGTCAAATTCGTCCAGAGGCCGGTGGCCCGTATCCTGCACATAGGGCTGGTATTCGTTCATGAACCGCCGCCCTGTGCCATCAAGCACGATCCACGACATCGACACATCCGGCTCTTTCACCTGCGGCGTCCAGTCCGGCAAGCGCTTGACCCGCAGCGCATAGGGATAGTCGGGATCGGGATGGCGGAAGCCGTAGGAACCGTGAAAATTCCACATATGCCACAGGTCCGCTCCGGCAGCCTGTGCCATGCGGATGCCATCGCCGGTGTTGCCGCGGGTTGCAACCGGCAGAACAGGCCTGATCTGCCAGTATTTGCGCTGAATCTGTGGAGCAGCCTCAAACCCGCCGGAGGCAAGCACAACGCCGCGCCGCGTTGCTATGCGTCTTTCCACATCGCGCTCGCGCACGATCACGCCAATGACCGCACCGTCCGGTGCCGTAATCAACCGTTGCGCCGACGTTTCCAGCCGTACGTCGATGGCGCGTGCGCGGACATTGTCATGCAGAAGCTTGAACACATTGGGACCGAGCAGACGCCCCCGTGCATGGGGGTATTCTGCACGCGCATCAAAGTCCGGGATGGACGCGACCTCGACGATGCCAAGCGCATCGTGGCCCGGAAAAGGGTAGTTGCCTCCCCGGTCGCGGACCACAATCTGCGCACCGTTGACCTCTGCCAGCTTACGAAAATATCGTTCAAGGTCCGCCATGCCAGACGCCATGGCATCCAGCACGGCATCGGGAACATCCGGCCCGGCGCTGTGGCGCAGATATTCCCGTCCTCGGGGAATATCTGTCACGGTGCGCACACCGCCACCGGCGCAAATGGAAATTCCGCCGGGGTCCGGCATTTTCTCGATCAGCACGACATGCGCGCCCGCGTCATGGGCGGCGATTGCGGACGCAGCACCGGCAAAGCCGAAGCCGATGACCAGCACATCGCAGGTTTCATCAAAATGTTCAGGCAGAGGTTTGTGTTGAGGCATTCCGGGTCCTGTTATTGAATGTTGGCCGTCTTCTTGCGGTTGAAGAGCTTGGCAAGCATCAGCATGACAAGGCTGACGGCAACGATGATGACCGCAAGGGCGGCAGCCAGTTCCACGGCACCGTCCTCGATGAACTGAAGAACGACGGTGGGCATGACCTGCGTATCGGATTGGGCCAGAATGGCTGACATCGACAGCTCGCGCAGGCTGAGCGAAAAGACCAGAACCCACGCAATGCCAACCGCGCCGCGCACCAGCGGAAAGGTTACGTCCCGTATGCTGCGTAGCCACCCGGCACCGGAAATACGGGCTGCTTCTTCCAGATCGGTCGAAAGTTGCTGAATGCCGTTGCGCACCATCACAAACGCAATTGGCAGCAATTTGCCCGCGTAGGAGATCAGAATGAGGGTCAGTGTGCCATAGAAAAGATCAACATATCCCATGAGAACGCCGACCGCATAAGCGATGGACGGAAAGCCATAGGCGATCATCACCAGAAAGCTGATCAACTCCCGGCCAAAAAACCGGAACCGCTCGACAATCCACGCCAGAACCAGTCCCAGCGTTGCGCAAACAGTTGCGGTGGCGAGCGCCAGCAAAATGGAGTGAATGATGGAGCTTCGCGCCGGATAATAGGGATCGACGATCAGCGCGTAGTGCTTGCCCACCAGATTGGCGAGGCTGATATCGGCGCCGAAGCTGGTTAACAGCGACAGCAAAACGAGCGAACCGAGGGGGAGAATAGCCGTGACGGACGCAACCACGATACAGAATGCGCCTGCCAGCCAGCGCCAGCGGCCAAGCGAGACGATCTGCTCCGGCGTGGCCTTGCCGGACAGGGTGCGGAAGTTTTCAGCGCGGATCAGGTACTTCTGAATCAACAGACTGATCGCCGTGAACACCATGATGGGCATGGCAATGGCAGCCGCATAATTGAACTGGGGCGGAAAGGTCAGCAGATCGTAAATCTTGGTGGTGATGACCGAGAAGTTGGCCATTGTGCCGATAGCCGCAGGTGCGCCGAACGATGACAGCGCATCCAGCATGACCAGAATGACGGCAGACAAAACAGCCGGACGCACCAGTGGCAGCGTAACGGTCAGCGTTGTTTTCAGCTGGTTCGCACCCAGCACCCGCGCCGCCTGCTCGTGGCTGGCATCAATATTGTTCAGCGCAACATTGACCGCAAAGAAGACAAGGGGAAACACGCCAATGGTTTCGATGAAGACCAGTCCGCCGAAGCTCATAATATTCAGCGGTGCATGGGTGAAGCCGAGATAGTTGATGGCCAGTGCGTTGAGATAGCCGGAGTTTGGAGCGGCCAGAAATATCCAGGAAATAACGGAAATGAATGTCGGAATAACAAATGACACTCCGGCGGACAGAAATACGAGCGATTTTCCGGGTGCATCTGTGCGTGCCACCAGCCAGGCGAGGGGGATGCCCAGCGCGCAGGAACCCAAGGTTACCCAGAAGACCAGCCAGACCGAGTTGAGCGTGGCCGCCCACATGCCGCGACGGGAAAACGCCTCGCCGAAGGTGCTTAAAGTCAGATTGCCATCCGCATCGATCAGGCTGTAGCCGATCAACAGCGTCAGCGGGTAGGCAATCAGAGCGAACAGCACCGCTAAAGCCGTGCCGATCACCAGAACGCGTACAGGCTGGACGGCGGAAAGGCGACGCGAAGCGGCGGTGGCAAAACGCCCACGGGCGGCGGTTGAACGGGGGCCAGGAGCTGTGATCTCGCTCATGTCACGATCCACGCAGCCCCGGGCCGTGCCCAGAGCTGCGCCTTGCCATCCGTGACTGGAATGCGCTGGCGCGCTTGCACCCGCAGCAGCGTTTCGCATGCGCGCAGCTTAATCTCGTAATGGCCTCCGAGAAAAGCATCAGACACAAAATCCGCTTGTATGGGGCGTTCCTCGGGCGACCGCGCTTCCTCCACAAACCTTAGGTCTTGCGGGCGCAGCAAGGCCGTGGCGCGCACTCCCACCGCAGCCGTTTCCACCCAGCGACCGGGCGCGGCGCTCCAGAACGTGCCGCCGATATCGGGCGCCAGCAGCACCCGTCCGGCGTTTCGGTCCACTGCGACGACAGTCCCCTCCAGGAGGTTTGCGGTTCCCACGAAATTGCCGACAAAGCGGCTGGCGGGGGTGCGGTAGATCTCCTCAGGCGTTCCGATCTGCTCGATTTCTCCTTTGTTCATGACCACAATACGGTCTGCCAGAACGAGGGCTTCTTCCTGATCATGCGTGACGTAAAGGGATGTTATGCCGAGTTCACGTTGCAGCGTGCGCAGCTCAAACCGCATTTCATCGCGCAAGGATGCATCAAGGTTGGATAGCGGTTCGTCCAGCAATAGAAGGGATGGCCGTGTCGCCAGCGCACGCGCCAACGCAACCCTCTGTTGCTGCCCGCCCGAAAGTTCCGCCGGATACCGATCCGCAAGCGCGCTCAATTGAACGAGATCAAGGACAGAGGCGACCCCGGCCTTCACATCGGCCCGACGGTTGCCAGCCATCTTCAACCCATAGGCCACGTTTTCAGCTACCGTTTTGTGCGGCCAGATTGCGTAGGTTTGAAAGACCATGCCCAGACGCCGTTTCTCAGGCGGCAAGGCAAAGCTGGCACTGGATGCGAGAACGCCATCCAGATAGATCTCTCCGCTATCGGGTTGAAGGAACCCGGCAACCATGCGCAGCGTCGTGGTTTTGCCGCAGCCGCTTGGCCCCAGCAGCACCACACTCTCACCAGCCGCAATATTTAGATCGATGCCATTGACAGCGGCGGTGCTACCAAGCGCCTTTTTGAGGCCGCGAAGTGTGAGACGCGAGGAAACGCCAGTCTGTCCGCCAGGTACTTCACCCGTAGCCGGGAGGGTTTTGGAACGGGCGAGCAAGGGCATCTCCACAGGACAGAGGGTGCGCACGTGCTGCATCATGCAGACCGTGCGTAGCGGCTGGCCGGTCGCGGCAAGCCAAAGTGATCGCGAAGGGTACGGCCCGCATAGGTAGATCGAAACAGTCCGCGCTGCTGCAGGATCGGCACGACCTCATCAACGAAGTCAGCAAGCCCGGACGGGAAGATCGCGGGCATGATGTTGAAGCCATCTGCGGCTCCCTGCTCAAACCAGTGCTGGATATGGTCCGCAATGGATTTTGGTGTGCCAGCCAGCACCTTGTGGCCTCGCGCACCGGCAAGACGGTGCAGCAACTGCCGCAACGTGGGCTTCTCTCGTTTGACGATGTCCAGAATGACGCCAGCGCGGCTCTGTGCGCCTTGAACGGTATCGGGAACTGGAAACGCGTCAATCGGAATGGGTTTGTCCAGATCGAATACCGAGAAGTCAAATCCATCGAAACGCTGGGACAGATGTTTGAGACCCGTCGCAGGCAGCGTCAGATCATTCAACGCCTGCTCATGAGCCTGCGCTTCCGCTTTTGTTGACCCGAGAATTGGCGATAATCCCGGCAACACTTTAATGGCCGAAGAATCTCGGCCAAAGGCGCGCGCGCGGCTCTTCACATCATCATAAAACACTTTTGCATCGGCCAGATCCTGCTGAGCGGTGAAAATGGCTTCTGCATAACGGGCAGCAAAACTGCGCCCGCTTTCGGATGAACCCGCCTGAACAAGCAGCGGATGCCCCTGCGGCGAGCGCGGTTGATCGAGCGGCCCACGCACTTGAAAATGATTGCCGTCATGGTCAATCGGATGAATCCGTGCCGTATCGGCATAGGTTCCGGTTTCGCGGTCGTAAACGCGGGCATCGTCCTCCCAACTGTCCCAGAGTTTGGCGACAACCTCCACAAACTCGGTAGCACGCTGATAGCGATTTTCATGCGAAGCCAGTTCGTTGAAACCGAAATTACCTGCAGCCTCCGCCGACCATGACGTGACGATATTCCACCCGACGCGCCCGCCGCTGATATGGTCGAGCGAGGCAAACTGTCGTGCAAGGTTGTAGGGCTCATTGTAGGTGGTGGAGGCGGTCGCAATCAGCCCGATGCGCTCGGTGGCCCCGGACAATGCCGCCAATAACGTCAGAGGCTCCAGTTTGCCCTGTGCGACATGGCGGACGCTGCGCCCGATTGCCAATTGGTCCGCCAGAAAGAGACTATCGAAGCAGCCCCGCTCCGCAAGTGTCGCAATGTCCCTGTAGTAACCAATCTCGGTCGTACGCTCCGGCTGCGCACCTGCATGCAACCAAGATGCCTCATGGTGCCCGGTCGTCTGTAGAAAGACATTGAGGTGTAAAGCGGATGCGACTGCCATTGGTCCTGCTCATTGTGCTGTTCGGCAGGAAATTAGACGAGCGATCATCCGCACGACAGAATTCACCTCCTAAATTCTACTGAATTTGTAGAAAATGCCACTTGAGTTGACGGTGACCCTTCATGGGGATGGCGAGGCTTCGCGCTGTTTAGCCTTTGATAGACTCCCGGAACCGCCTTGGCGTTACTCCGGTCCTTTCCCTGAAGATATCGTAGAACCGGCTGCTGGAACCAAAGCCGCAGTCGAAAGCAATTTGCAACACAGAGTCGTTCGTATCGGTCAGTCGCTGCATGGCACGGGCGAGCCTGTATCTTAGAACATACTCGTTGACGGATATCCCGAGCACATCGCGGAAGGCCTTGTTGGCCGTACTGGCGTGCATGCCTGCCAGCCGCGCAAGCTCCGGTACGCTAACGGCGTCAGCATAATGTCTGTTGATGAGATCCGTGAGCAGTTCCACGTGCCGAACCGATGGGGCGGCAAATGGCGTGGGTGATGTGTCTATCGCAGGATTTGTCATCTCAGCGCTGTCCAGTATCAATCGGCGAACCCGGAGTTTGGTTTCGTCTTCAACCAGTATGCGCCGTGCGGGTGTACCCGAACGCCATTCCTGTTCCCACCGGCTCATGAGAATAGCGTCGGTGGGTTCCTCGGTGTGTTGCGTGATAAATCGTCCCTGAAGAATGGCCTGTCTCTCATCCTTGTCCGTGGTCATGGCCAGAAAATCAGCTAGAGGTATATAGATGCACACGAGCGGCGCATCGGCGCTCACCGCAATGGTTTGATGGGGAATGGCCGCCCAGAACAGGACGAGCCGCCCCGAAGCGACTTTTTCCTGCTTTCCGTTGAACAGATAGGTCATCTGTCCCGACAGCAGAAGATTGATTTCGATATGATCGTGCCAGTGTGCCGTCGTCATCGTATCGGCGATGTGTCGCTCAATCAGGAAGCGTCCGTTGGACGCTGCCCATTTGTTAGATTCCTCGTGATTTTTCATGCGAGGGTCGAATCCCGGAATAATTAAAGCGATTTTCGGAGGAAAGTCTTGTTTGTGACGAGCACGATGAAGCACGAACGATAGGGAGATTGCAATGCCAAAGATTTGTCTGATCGGTGCCGGCAGCACCGTTTTTGCTCAAAACATTCTCGGAGACGTGTTGTATTCACAAAATGGCGATGGTTATGTCATCAGCTTGTTCGATATTGACCCGGAACGGCTGAAGACATCTGAAATTGTAACCCGCCGGATTTGCGCATCGCTCCACCTGTCCAACGTGACGGTGGAAGCGACGCTGGAGCGACGCAAGGCACTGCAAGGTGCCGATTTCGTCATTCTGATGATGCAGGTGGGCGGTTATAAACCGGCAACCGTCACGGATTTTGCCATTCCCAAAAAATATGGTCTACGCCAGACAATCGCCGATACTCTCGGCATTGGCGGAATATTCCGGGGGCTTCGGACTATACCGGTTCTGGAGGCAATCTGCCGCGATATGCAGGATGTGTGTCCCAAAGCCCTCCTGATGCAATACGTCAATCCCATGGCGATCAATTGTTGGGCGATCAAGGACCTTGCGCCTGAGATACAGACGGTTGGACTGTGCCACAGCGTGCAGCATACGGCGGCGCATCTGGCGGAATGTTTGGGTGAGAACGTAGCGAACGTGAACTACGTCTCAGCCGGTATCAATCACGTCGCGTTTTTTCTTAAATACGAAAAGATACATGCCGACGGGCGGCGGGAGGACCTTTACCCGAAGCTGAAAGCTCTGGCGGCTGGCAAAATACCCGCCGATGACCGTGTGCGGTTCGATGTGCTGAAGCGGCTTGGCCATTTCGTGACTGAATCCAGCGAGCATTTTTCCGAATATACCTCATGGTACATCAAACGAGACCGGCCTGATCTGGTCGAGCAGTTCAATATTCCGTTGGACGAATACATCAGCCGGTGCGAGACCCAGATCGGTGAGTGGAATGTGCTGCGCAAAGACCTTGAAGGGGACAAGCCGATAGAGGTTTGCCGCAGTCAGGAATATGCCGCAGGCATCATCCACGCAGCGGTGAGCGGCACGCCTGCTCTTGTCTACGGCAATGTGCCAAACAATGGTTTGATCGAAAACTTACCGGATGAATGTATCGTCGAAGTGCCCTGTCATGTCGACCGAAACGGCGTGCAACCGATGCGCATCGGACGGGTGCCGACCCAACTGGCTGCCGTCATGAACCTCAGCATTTCCGTCCAGCACCTGACCGTCGAGGCCGCGTTGACGAAGAAGCGCGAACGCATCTACCAGGCGGCACTGCTGGACCCGCACACAGCAGCCGAACTCTCGCCAGACCAGATCTGGCATCTGGTGGATGACCTCATCGAAGCCCATGGTGATCTTCTGCCCGCCTACCATTAATCCGTGTGCCAAAAGGGACTGAGGAGCGCCGCCGAGAGGCGGCGTTTTTTCGTCTAATAAATCACAAAGCGTCACAAAACTGATTGACAATGATTTTACTGGATGGAAATATGATCGATATTGCAGAATGAGCTGGGGAGCCTTCTTGTGAATCAGGGTGTTGGCGTGAAGGTGGATCGTCTGGATGCCATTCGCAGTCATTTGTACGCCAATGGCTTTTCAACCATTCAAGCGCTGGCCGATGCGGTGGGTGCGTCGCTTGCCACCGTTCGCAGAGACCTGCAAATTCTGGAGCAGGAGGGCGCGATTGATCGTGTGCACGGAGGAGCGCGCATTGCCGAGGGATCCTCGGTCGAGCTTGCGTTTCAGGAGCGTGAGAAACGCCATCTTTCCGCTAAGCGCGCAATCGCCACGGCCGCTTATGAGCTTTTGCATCCACGCAGCGCTGTGTTTCTGGATGCGGGAACAACGGTCCTGCAACTGGCCCGGCTTATCCGCATCAGCCCCATGCCGCTCAGAATATTTACCAACGGCCTGACGGTAGCGCAAGAGTTTCTGAATATAGCAAACCTGGATGTCACGCTCATTGGCGGCCAGTTGCGCAGTGAAAACGCGTCTCTCGTAGGCCCGCAAGCCGAAGCCATGCTGGATTCCATGTGGTTCGATCAGTTGTTTCTGGGTGCCAGCGCCATAAGCCCCGCCGGTGAAATCTACAGCGTGGATAGCGCCGAAGCCAGCCTTAACCGGCGCATGTTGACGCGCTCGGCCAATCGCTTTGTGCTGGCTGACTCATCCAAATTCGGAACAATGGCAACCTATAAGGTCGCGCCACTCAATACGGCTAAGGTCATTACGGATTCGGCATTGTCGCGCCACTGGCGCGATGAACTTGCCGGCTTCAACGTGGAAATGACCATCGCCGAGCTGGGGTCAAGCCATGGGTAATGATCTGATCCTGGGTATTGATGGCGGCGGAAGCAAGGTGCTGGTTGCGCTGGCAGACAGAAGCGGTCGCATTCTGCGCACGTCGCGCGGGGGCGGGGTCAACCCTATGGACAACCCAAACTGGCGGCAGGAGTTGGAGCGCCATATTCTCCCGTTCCAGCAGTTGGGCGGGCTGGTGGCTGTCGGGGCAGCTCTCCCGGCGTTTGGCGAGGTCACACATCTTTCCGCGTTGCAAACAGAGGCCATTGAGAGCGCCTTTCCGAGCGTGCCGCAACGGGTGCTGAACGATGTGGAGGGCGCACACATCGGAGCGTTTGGCGGCAAGCCGGGCATCCTGATCTTATCCGGAACCGGGTCGATGGCGTGGGCAACCGGCAGTGATGGCCGCACGGCCCGCTCTGGCGGATGGGGGGAACGCATCGGCGACGAAGGCAGCAGTCATTGGCTGGGCCAAAAGGCGTTGAACCTGATCAGTCAGAGCCTTGATGGACGCGCACCTGCAACGGCACTGGCCGATGCTGTGTTCGATCACCTTGGCATCGAGCGCGCAAATCCCATGGACGGACTTGGCAACTGGGCCTCGACCCTGAAGAACCCGCGCGCGCAGATCGCAGCGCTGTCCATTCTTGTGGACAGGGTTGCTGCACAAGGTGACGCGGGCGCAATCGAATTGATTGAGCAGGCGGCCAATGAGCTTGCCAAGCATTATCAGGCCGTCAAGGGAGCGCTGGGTCAGACCGTGGACTGGACCTATGCGGGCGGCACATTTACCAGCCAAATTCTGCTGAAAACGCTGGAACACAAGATCGGCGCGGCTGCGGTCGCACCGAAACTTCCACCCATTGGCGGCGCGCTTATGGCGGCTGCCCAACGTCTCGGCTGGCTGCTGGATGAAAGCTGGTTCGAGCAAATCGCGTCCACCGCCGAGGGGGTTGGCGTTACCGAGTAAACTGCGCATCAAGAACAAACAAGGACGGGAACATGCATAAGTTTATTTTGCCACTACTTGCTTCCGCAGCTTTGGCCATTGCCATGCCTGCTTTTGCCGACGAATCCAAGCCGCTGGCTGGCCAGTCGATTACCGTGCTGATGCCATCGCCACAGGGGTCTGATATTGCCGCAGATTTTGAGGCGGAAACGGGCATTCACGTCGATTTGCAAACGCTGTCCTGGGACGATATCCGCCCCAAGCTTGTCACCGCTCTCGTGGCTGGCACCGCGCCAGCCGATGTGACGGAACTGGATTGGTCATGGACTGGCCAGTTCAACGCTGCCGGCTGGTTTTTGCCGCTGAATGATGTGATCGACGCCGATACGATCAGCGACATTGCCGTTGCCAAGATCTTTACCGTTGATGGAACTCTGCTCGGAATTCCCTACACCAACGACTTCCGGGTGATGTTGATCAACAAAAAGCATTTTGCTGATGCGGGCATTACCGAAGCGCCAAAAACACTGGATGCGCTGGTGACGGCGGCCAAGACAATCAAGCAAAAGGGAATCGTCGAGTACCCGATTGGCCTGCCGCTGTCGGCAACGGAAGGCGCGTCCACAAGCTGGTACCTGCTGACAAAGGCTTTTGGCGGAGAGCTGTTCGACAAGGATTTCAACCCGCTGTTCACGTCGCCGGATTCTGCTGGCTACAAGGCGCTCGCTTTCGAACTAATGCTGCTAAAGGAAGGTTTGGTCGATCCGGCCTCCACCGGGCTGAAAGATACCCAGATCAACGAAAGCATGTTTGCCCAAGGCATTACCAGCATCATGATTTCCGGCGAGCCGGGCCGTCTTGGTCAGATGAACGACCCGAAACAATCGAAGGTCGCAGGGCAGGCGGAAGCGATTCTTGTGCCGACGCTCAGTGGCGAAACACGTAGCTTCGGTCTGCCGGAAGCCCTGGCCATTCCCAAGGTTTCGCAAAATCAGGAGGCGGCGATTGCCTTCGTCAAATGGTTTACGAGCAAGGACCATCAAAAGAAAAACGCGGTAAACGGCTTTCTGCCGACCCGTACCTCTGCACTGTCAGAGCTGAACGAGACCGGAAAGCTCAACAGCGGCGATGCGCTGGTTGCGCAATCCAAGACGGTTGAAGCGCTCTTTCCACAGGGTACGCCGCCCTGGTATCCGCAGTTTTCCAGTGGCGTCAACACAGCGATCAACAGCGCGGCCAAGGGCCAGTTGACTGTGGACGAGGCCATGGCAGCCATTGCCGCAGCCGCTGAACAGGCCAAGTCGCAATGACGGTGTCAGCGCCCGACGCTGCCGCAATCAGAGGGAGCAGGGGCTTCGGCCCCGATGCCGTGCTTGGTGCGCTTCTGGTGTCGCCGATTGTCCTGACGATGGCGGCACTGGTTTTCTACCCGATGAGTAGAACCGTGTGGGACAGTTTGCACAGGGTTAACCCCATGCAGGCGGGCAGGCCGTTTGTCGGTCTGGAAAACTACAGCCGGATGCTGTCCGATGCGCAACTGGGTACAACATGGATCAACACGCTGATCTATGTGGTTCTGGCTGTTGTCTTTGGAACCGTATTTGGCGTTCTTGCTGCTGCCTTGATCAACCAGATCAAGGTGGGGCGGCAATGGGTGCTGGCGGCGGTCATCCTTCCCTGGGCGCTGCCCGGCGTCGTCAACTCCGTGATCTGGTTGTGGATCTACCAGCCGGGCGCGGGTCTTCTCAATGGTATCCTGTCTGCATTCGGCCTGCCGTTTGAAAACCACGTCTGGTTCAATGATCGCACGAGCGCCATTATCGCGGTCACGGTTGTGCATGTCTGGCGCATGATGCCCTTGACCATCGTCATTGTTCTGGCGGCCATGCAAAGCATACCGGCGCATCTCTATGAAGCGGCCCGCATTGACGGTGCAACCCGCATTCAAATGTTCGGCCTTGTCACCCTTCCGCTGGTGCGCAGTGCCATCGCCGTTGCCATGACCAATGCGACGGTCAACGCGTTCAATCTGTTTGACGAAGCATGGGTCTTGGCAGGCTCCAGTCTGGAGACACGTCCGGTGCTGGTGCAAATCTACCTCGAAACCTTCCAGAACCTTCGCTTCTCCTATGGCATGGCACTGTCGGTGGTTATCACGCTGGTGTCCCTGTTGATCTCGCTGGTTTACGTCCTGCGCGTTTATCGCAACACACGGTTTGACTGATGAAACCCACATACCTTTACCGTCTTATGATTTGGGTCGGCATTGCCGTGCTGTTGATATGGTCTCTGGGGCCGATCTACTGGACGATTGCCAGTTCCTTCACACCGACCGACGATTTCTCGGTTCGCCCTATTCATTTCTTTCCCCAGCATCTGACGTTCGATCACTACGCACGGCTGCTTGGCATCAACATTGCAAGGATCGGCGGGGTTGAGGTTTTCAAACAATTCCGCGCGGCGCTGGTCAACAGCGTGGTCACGTCGGTCGCCGCCACGTTCCTGTGTGTTGCCATTTCGGCGCTCGGAGCCTACGCGTTCACCCGGCTTGAGTTTCCCGGTCGCAAAGTGCTGTTTGTCCTGGTTGTCGCCACACTGGCTATTCCGGCTTATGCCGTGCTGATCCCACTCTATCAGATCATGATCAACCTTCACCTCGTCGATACCTATGTCGGGGTGGCGCTTATCTACGTTTCGGCGTTTTTGCCGCTGTCGCTTTGGTTGCTGCGCAGTGTGTTTGAAGCCTTGCCGATAGCACTTGAAGAAGCCGCCCAACTTGACGGCGCAGGTCGGCTTTACATTTTCTTCAACATCGTGCTTCAACTGGCCGGACCCGGATTGACGGCGGCAGCTATTCTGACCTTTCTGGGTGCCTGGGGCCAATATCTCGTTCCGCTGATCTTTTCACCGCAGGCAACCAAGCCCCTGACGGTCCTTATCCCGGAATTCGTAACCAAAAACTTCGTCGATTACGGCTTGATCACCGCCAGCGGTTCCATCGCGATCATTATCCCCGCACTCGTCGTCATTTTCCTCAACCGGTATCTCGTCAGCGGCCTGCTGGCTGGTTCGGTCAAATAATTGGAGACTTCATGAATACGACCGAAAAGGTTATTTTCGAGCAATTTCCCTATTGGGAAAAAGCCATCGGCAGCAATCCGGCTGTAGACGATGCAGCCCTGCTGGTGTTTGTCGGGTGCGGTACGTCCTACAATCTGGCCCTGTCGCTTGCAGCCTATGCCAACATGGCCGGACGCAAGGCCATCGCTGTGCCCGGTGCCGAATGGCAGAACCGGCCGCAGGCTTTCTCACCGGATTGGAAAACCGCCCATGTGTTTGCCCTGTCACGCAGTGGTGAAACCTCCGAAACCGTTGCAGCCGCCAAGGCAAGCCGCGCCGCCGGGGCGCACGTGACCGCCATAACCGTGGAGCCGGAGAGTGCACTTGCCAAGAATTGCGATCGGCTGATTACCGCTGAAACCCATAGGGATGAAGGCATTGTCATGACGGTTTCGGCCAGTCTGATTGTGCTGTTGGGCCTTCAGGCCATTGGCCGGGACATTCCGGCGTCGGCTATTGCCACCGCGCGCCATATGATGGAAACCCTTGATGCAGCGCTTCCCGAAATCATCGCCGAGCGCTCCCACTTCGTTTTTCTGGGCGGTGGACCGTTGTTCGGAATTGCATTGGAGGGTGCGCTGAAACTGATGGAAATGAGTCAGATCATCACTCAGGCGTTCCATCCGCTGGAGTATCGGCACGGGCCAATCAGCCTCGTGGATGAGCAGACAGCTGTGATCATGCTGTATTCATCGGATCAAAAACCCGCTGAAACGACGCTGGTTGATGAGTTGAAAGCAAAAGGCGCGGTCGTCATCGGGATCGGTGGGCCGGGGGATGCGGAGGTTTCCGCCGAATTTGATCTTTCGCTTGCGGGTCTTGTGGTTCTGCCGGCTTTGCAGCTTCTGGGAGAGCGCGCCGCCCAGTTGCGCGGCATCGATACGGTTACGCCCCGCCATCTGACGAAGGTTGTGAAGCTGGCCTGATGCCAGTGCTTCGTAACGGTGGAGCGAAGTCCGCCGTCATCGCACCACTACGGCAAGCCCGTAGAACAAACGTTATTTTACAGCCGGAGACAATTATGGCATCAGTCAGCGTAACCAATGCCCGCAAGAGCTATGGCAACTTCGAAGTTTTGCATGGCGTTGACATCGACATACAGGACGGCGAATTTGTCATCCTTGTCGGTCCCTCCGGCTGTGGTAAATCAACGCTCTTGCGCATGATCGCTGGTCTGGAAGATATTTCCGCAGGCGGAATTTCGATTGGTAGCAGGCTCGTGAACAACGTTCCGCCAAAAGAGCGCGACATTGCGATGGTGTTCCAGTCCTACGCGCTCTATCCGCACCTGACCGTTGAAGCGAATATGGGGTTTTCACTCAAGCTGGCTAAAGCGTCAAAGGAGGAGATCACCCGCCGTGTACGCGAAGCCGCCCAAATTCTGGGGCTGGAGCATCTGCTGCAACGCTATCCCCGCAACCTGTCTGGCGGGCAGCGCCAGCGTGTCGCGATGGGACGTGCAATCGTCAGAAACCCGCAGGTCTTTCTGTTCGATGAGCCCCTGTCCAATCTGGATGCACAGTTGCGCGTGCAGATGCGCTCCGAAATCAAACAGCTTCATCAGCGTTTGAAAACGACGACCATCTACGTAACCCATGATCAGGTCGAGGCCATGACCATGGCCGATAAGATCGTTGTGATGCGGGATGGGTTTGTCGAACAGATCGGTGCTCCACTCGATCTTTATGACCGCCCTGCGAACCTGTTTGTCGCGAGCTTCATTGGGTCGCCGGGTATGAATCTTATCCGGGGAGAA
This sequence comes from Rhizobium sp. CFBP 8762, assembly GCF_014841565.1. Classification (GTDB taxonomy): domain Bacteria; phylum Pseudomonadota; class Alphaproteobacteria; order Rhizobiales; family Rhizobiaceae; genus CFBP-8762. Next base: position 29,749 of record NZ_JACYUD010000004.1, on the reverse strand, counting down.
ATTTGCACAACGGGACCACTGACGTTTATTGCCGAAGGTGGTTTCGAATTACCGTTGCCGCCTGAGGCAACAGTTACCCATGGCGCGAAGGTGGTGTATGGAATTCGACCTGAACACATTACAATCGGGCAGGGAAGCGTCTCAACGCAAGTTGTGCTGATTGAGCCGACCGGTGCTGAAACTCAAGTGACAACCAAGGTCGGCCCACAGCAACTGATCGTCACCGTCAGGGATCGTGTGGATATCCATAGCGGTGATCCTATTGCGATAGCGCCTGATGTGTCCAAATTGCATCTCTTCGATAAAGCTACGGGAAAGCGATTGACGTGAATTCGGAAAGGAAGCGGCGCTTGCGAAGCAATCTTAGCCCCTTAATTTCAACGTTGCCCCGGCAGACGCCGTGCTGAAAACGGCTGACGTAGTGGCTCGTACCCAGTCTGCTTTCACAAGCTGGAAGGGAATTCCGCGACGCCATAAGATGATTGGAACTCTCCACTATTGATTCTTCCCCGGCTCGTCGCTATGCAGGTCTCAACGAACTCAGGATGCTGATCCAGTCACCGGATAGCGATCATATCGGCCGGGGCCGCGACCAATGCCAAGCCACGATAACAAAATGGCAGCAATTTTCATGCGTGAACGCGCAGGAATATCCCGCTATTTGTCCAGATGCGCCGGATCCGCTGAAGATGGTGAGGATCTGGCGCAGGAAGCGTGGATCCGCTTTTCCCAGAGCAAAGCGATGACGCTTGTGGCTCCCATCCCCTACCTCCGTCGTCTGGTCAGAAATCTTGCAATCGACCATGGCCGATCAGCTCAGCGCCGCCGCCTTCATTCCCATGAGGTCGACGATATCATGAATGTCGAGGATAACCGGCCCGGTCCCGAAGCGGTCCTGATATCTCGCGACACACTGTCGAGATTGTACAAAATCATGGACGAGCTGCCTGCAAGGCGGCGAGCAATCCTTTTTGCGGTGCGCGTCGAGGGTAAGCCACATCGGCAAATTGCAGCGGTCCATGGCGTGTCGACACGAACCATCGAACTGGAAATTCGAGCAGCGATCGAGTATTGCTTCGCACGCCTCGACGAACATGACACTCCCGAAAAATAATCTTGCGGTAGGTTTCGGCACGCCGACTGCCAATCGTTCTATCACTAGGACATAACAACGTCGCAGACTGATATCCTGATCGATTTTAACCTATGCCAATGGACGACGAAGTGAAACGCGGTTCAAACCTCACGCAGGAGGCGGCCGAATGGATTGCGATCCTGACGTCCGGCGACGCCACGACGGATGACGCGGAGCGTCTGCGGGCATGGCGTAGCATGAGCCCCGGCCACGAGCAGGCCTTCGCCGAGGCAGCGCGGCTCTGGAAAACGATGGGACCGGCGCTTACGCAAAAAAATCCAGAACGTACCGGCCTGTCCCGCCGTGTGTTTATCGGTGGAGGCGCCATCGCTGCGTCCGCCGTGGGAACAGCGTTCGTGGGATCATTCCTTGGGATAACGCCATCCTACTCGGCACTTGCAGCCGATTTTGCAACCGCACGCGGCGAACAGAAGACTGTCGTTCTCGCCGATGGGTCGACCGTTGACATGGACGGCGGATCAATCCTGTCATGGGACTTCACCTCGCATATGCGAGCATTGACCCTCAGTGATGGAGCCGCAGTCTTTCATGTGAAAGCCGATACCCAGCGCCCGTTTCGGCTCACGGCCCGGAGCGGCATCACGACCGCACAGGCTGCGAGTTTTGCTGTAGAACATGGCTCCGAGGAGGTGTCTGTCGAATGCCTGTCGGGGCAGATCGAAGTCGAATGCCGTGGAAAGATGCTGCTGGAGGCTGGTCAGTCAGTGCGCTATCTGGAAACGGGCCTTGGTGATATGGATCAGGACGAGCCGCAGAACATGGCCCCGTGGAGACGCGGGCTGCTGGTGTTTCGGAACAAGCCCCTTGCCAGTGTCGTGATGGACATCAATCGCCATCGTCGTGGCAATGTCGTTATCGCCAGCAGTACGCTCGGACAACGACGCGTTTCCGGGGTCTTTCACCTGTCCAGGCCCAACGAGATCATAGATCAGTTGGAGGCGACACTCAACGTGTCGGCAACGCGCTTGCCCGCAGGCATTGTCATTTTGCGTTTCCATTGAAATCAGAACGGCGCTCTACCTCATATATCTAAAGTATACCGTGTCGCCCCTTGTTTCACTGGAAACGCTTTGGCGCCAACGACCATTTCCACCGGTCAGCAAAATTTCTCGAAAAAATCACAAAAGCGATTTCGGCTTCGGCACGGCAATTCGTTCTTGTCTTTAGTGGTATCGGCAAAACCGTGCCATGGGGAGCATATTTGGGGACTATGATGAACAAGCAGACAAGCGGTGCGGCGAATAAGCAGCGGTTCCACCTTTCAAGCGTCAGTACGGCGGTTGCCTTAACCATCACAACATCGTTGATGGCCGCAGGGCCAAGCCGGTCTCAGCAGCAGGTGCAACAGTTCTCCGTGCCTGCCGGTGCACTTGACACTGCTCTGTCCAGGTTCGGTATCACGAGCGGTGTTCAGGTTCTTTATGATGCCGGGGTGACGCGGGGACGCACGTCACCTGGCGCGAATGGGGCGCGCTCGACGGAAGCCGCCATCAGACAGATTCTTGAAGGCACCGGCCTTTCTTATTATTTCACCAGTCCGACCTCCGTTACCATAGCAAGCGCTACAGCAGGTGAAACCGGGGCTGCATCTTCCGGCGGTTCCAGTGTGCTGGCGCCCATTGTCGTTCAGGGACAAAACGCATTTGGCCCGGTCGAGGGCTATCTCGCCTCCAGCAACTCGTCAGCCACCAAAACTGACACGCCACTCATCGAAACACCGCAATCTGTGACAGTTGTTACGGCAGACCAGATCAGCAATCAAAAAGCGACCTCGGTCGCCGACACACTCAGCTATACACCCGGAGTGACGACGCAGTCTGGCACCTTCAGCCGTATCGTCGATGATTTCACCATCCGTGGCTTCAATGTCGCTAACGGCAATACCGGTACGCTGCGCGACGGCATGAAATTTCAGTCCAATGTCTATGATGGTGGACAGGAGCCCTATGGCCTGGAGCGGGTAGAGGTACTCAGGGGCGCATCCTCCGTGCTCTATGGGCAACTGGCGCCGGGTGGCGTCGTCAACGGCGTCTCGAAACGCCCGACCGATACCGAGCTTCGTGAACTTAATGTTGACTATGGCAGCAACAACCGCAAGCAGATTTCCGGTGACTTCGGCGGACCTTTGACCGATGACGGCGTGCTGACATACCGCCTGACTGGCCTTTTGCGCAATGCCGACAACTGGGTCGACAACACACCTGACAACAAGACATATATCGCACCGGCCCTGACCTGGAAGCCGGATGAAGCGACCTCATTGACCGTATTGTCCAGCTATCAGCATATCCATACCCGGTTTGCCACGCCGCTCCTGTACCCGGATGTGATTTCAGGACATATCCCAAGGGATGCGTTTCTCGGCATCGACAGTTTCGATAAATACAATATCGATATGTACTCGATCGGGACGATCTTCGAACACGAGTTCGACAACGGCGTGAAGTTTTCAAACAGCAACCGGTATTTCCGATCTGACCTCGAATGGAACTACATGATGGGAAACATCGCGCCTTTGTCGAGCACAGGCGGCAGGCTTGCTCGTCTGGGTAGCGCGCGTAACGAGTCCTCTTATGGTGTCACATCGGACAGTTCCCTCAAATATTCCTTTGATGCACTGGGTGCCGAACACACCGTCCTTGGCGGATTTGATTACTACCGCCGCTCTTACGATTCCCATCGTTTCCGCGGGACGGCGCCGAGCCTGCTGAACCTCGGTACCGGCACTTATACCGGGTCGCCGGCCATAAACTACAATGTGGATCGCGGTGCTGACGCACTTGGAGATCAGTATGGCATCTACTTGCAGGATCAGATCAAGTTCGACGATCACTGGGTCATGCTTCTGGGCGGTCGGCACGACTGGGCCGATAGCTCGTCGAAAAGTTATCAAACCGGTGTCGTGACGCAACAGAGGGATACTGCGTTGACCGGACGCGTTGGCCTTGTCTATCTGTTCGACAATGGATTTGCGCCATATCTCAGCGCCAGCCAGTCTTTCCTGCCGCAGGCAGGTGTTGATTATGTTACGAAGGCCGCGTTGAAACCCAATGAGGGCGTGCAGTACGAAGCGGGTCTGCGCTACCAGCCACTCGGCAGCAACATGCTGTTCAGCGCTGCCGTCTATGATCTGACCCAGACCAATGTCGTCACGTATGATTCTGCCGGACTTTCCTATCAGCAGGGAAAAGTGAAATCGCGCGGCCTCGAGCTTGAAGCACGCGGCGAATTCGGCAATCTCGGTCTGGTCGCAGCTTATGCCTACACGGATGCAAAAATTACCGAAAGCGCAAAGGCAGCGGAAATCGGTGAGCAGGTTTCTCTGGTGCCTCGGCACAATGTTTCTCTGTGGGCCGATTATGCTCTGGATGATGTCGGCCTGGAAGGCGTGAAGATCGGCGGTGGTGTCCGCTATGTCGGCGAAACCAATCTGACCGACAACAGCAGCAACGTTCCGGGCTACGTGCTCGTCGACGCGATGGCGAGTTTCGACCTGGGCAAGTTCAAAAACGAACTTGATGGCGCAACGCTCAAACTGAATGCGCGCAACCTGTTCGACAAGCAGTTCTATACCTGCGTATCGTCGGATGGATGCCGTTACGGCGAGCCGCTGACCGTGGCTGCGACGCTCTCCTACACATGGTAGGAACGCAACTTCTCGACAGGCGAAAGTTCATCGGGGCGGCTTTGGCCGCCCCCGTTCTGCTTGCGTGGCCCGGTATTGCCCAGGCGGCGACACCGCAGCGTATCGTGAGCATGGATCTGCTATTGACCGAACTGCTCCTGACTCTCGGTATTCAACCCGTCGCCATTGCCAACATACCCCTGTACCGGCGGCTGGTGGCCGAACCGGTGCTGTCAGACAAGGTCGCCGATATCGGGCCATTGAATGAGCCCAGCCTCGAATATCTTCAAATCCTGAAGCCGGACCTGTTATTGATGGCCGACTGGCAAACCAGCGGTCTCGACAATTTGAATGGGATTACCGACGTGCTGCCGCTCGCCGTCTTTCCGAAAAACATGCCCGCAGTCGCCTTCGTCCAGTCCTTGCTGCGGCAGCTTGCAGATCTGCTAGGCAGGCAAAAAAATGCAGAAACCGCGATAGCGGCCTGCGAGCAGGCAATTGCAAATGCCCGTGAAACTTTGAGCGGCCTGCGCCGTCCTGTCTATGTATGTCGGTTCACGCGCGACGGCCGCAACGCCGCAGTGTTTGGCGGCAACGGCATGATCGGCAATACCCTCGCGCGTCTCGGTCTGCGCAACGCGTTTACCGGTCGTGTTAACGGATCGGGTGTGGCCTCGGTATCGCTGAGACGTCTGGCGGACGTGCCCGATGCCATCATCATTCATTTCGATCGTGGAACAGAGACCGACCGCGCCCTGGAACGTCTGGCGGACAGCCCGCTCTGGAATGCCTTCCCAGCCGTGCGTGAGGGTCGGGTCGTCAGGATGCCGGTCATCTACCCCAATGGCGGAGTGCGCTCGGTCGAACGATTGGCAACGCAGCTGGCAAGCGGTCTTGCGCGGGTGAAGAATGTCTGATGCAGGACCTGGCGGCCCGGCCGGAAACCGGGCTCTGCTGCTTGCAGTTTTGCTCATCGCCGCGGGATGCGCGCTGTTTGTACTCAATCTGCGATTTGCGAACGTGTCCCCAACGGACTGGAAGGTTTTGTTAGATCCGGATGCGATGAATATCGATGAGGTTGCCGTTCATTTCAGCCTGATGCCGCGGTTTGTCGTCGCAGTCCTCAGCGGATCGATACTGGGCCTCAGCAGCACGATCCTGCAGCAGGTGATGCGCAACCCATTGGCCGAACCCGGCACGCTTGGCATTTTTTCTGGAGCACGCGCGGGCGTCGCAGTTGCCATGCTTTGGCTACCTGCATCGCTGGTATTTGGCTTTACATTGCCCGCCCTTCTCGGTGGCGCATTGGCCATTGCGCTTGTCCTTGCCCTGTCGGCGCGCCGCAGTTTCTCGCCGTTGTATCTCGTCCTCAACGGACTGGTGCTGTCGCTGTGCCTGGATGCGCTGACGACCATGTTGATTCTGGCCCATTTCGAGGAGCTTGGCGAACTTCTCGCCTGGCAGGCCGGATCTTTGGCGCAGGACAATTGGCACATCGCTCTTATGCTGCTGCCATGTCTGATCGCTGCCTGGGTATCGGCTTTCTGGCTGTGCCGGGGTTTGACGCTGCTTGGGCTCGAGGAAGGTTCTGCCCGTGGGCTGGGGATTTCGCCTGCCCGTCTGCGAGCGTTCGCTCTGCTTGTTGCGGTGGTTCCAGCCGTGTTCGTCGTAGCTGAGCTCGGTGTGGTCGGCTTTGTTGGTCTGGCAGGCGCCGGACTGTCGCAGGCATGTGGCGCGCGACGGTTCAAGGATCGCCTCCTGTCGGCACCCTTGATTTCGGCAGGTCTGCTGCTGGTCACCGATCAGGCCCTGCAGGCATTCGGCCGGGTCATAGAAATCCCGGCTGGCGCGGTAACCGCGATCCTCGGCGCACCTATGTTGATATGGCTGCTCAATCGGATGAGAAGCACGCCAGCCGGACACCGGCAGCCGCACCTTCTGGTGCCGTTGCGCAGTCCTCGAACCGGTTTGCTGGCTGTAACATGTGCACTCGCCATCGTTTCGCTGGCCGCCATCAGCATCGGCAGGCTTCCTGACGGCTGGCACATTGCAACCGGCACAAATTGGGTAGAGCTTTTGCAATGGCGACTCGCACGCACGGCTGCGGCCGCCAGCGCTGGCGCGATGTTGGCGATGGCAGGTTGCCTCATGCAGCGGATGACCGGAAACCCGCTTGCCAGTCCAGAGCTTTTGGGCGTTTCATCCGGCGCTGCGTTGCTGATGATCCCCGTCGTCTTTCTGCTGCCGCCCCTCGGGCGTACCCAGACCATGCTTCTCGCGACGCTGGGCTGTCTATTGTTCCTTGCCTTCACCATACGAATGGCAAGGCGCTCGGCCTTCATGACGGAAAAACTGCTGCTGAATGGCGTGGCCGTTACGGCATTGGCCGGCTCGGTCATCTCGATCTCGGTACTGTTCGGCGACATCCGCGTTACGCGAGTGCTGGGCTGGATGTCTGGATCGACCTATTCGGTGCGAGACAAAGACGCTGTCGTCGCCATTGGGGCGCTTCTTGTGTTTCTGACACTCCTGCCTTCGACGCGTCGATGGCTGGCGATCGTTCCGCTCGGCGCTTCGGCTGCCATTTCGGTCGGGGTGCCGCCCGCAAAGGCGCGTTTGACAATGCTGATTATGACCGCCGGGCTGACGGGGACAGCAACAATGATCGTCGGGCCTTTAAGCTTTGCAGGGCTGATTGCACCGCACCTTGCCCGCCTGCTCGGCTTGCGAAAACCGGTTACGCAGTTGGCCGGAGCGGCGTTGATAGGCGCAACGCTCCTTATTCTTTCCGACTGGATCGGACGCAACATTGCATTTCCCTGGGAGGTGCCGGCCGGGCTTGTATCGATGATCATTGGTGCAGGCTTCTACGGATTGCTCATGGTGCGGCGATGATCCCGGAACTGGCAGGATTATTCTACGGGGATCTTGCCCCTATGGGTGCCGCGCTCGTCGTCAACGACTATACACGCAGTTTCGAGCCAGTTTCCGACTTAACGCAACCTGATCGTCTGTCTACAATCCTCAACCGCTTTTCCACCTGTTATCAACAGCCGGAACCACGGGCGGTTGCTTCGCAATGGTCTAAAATCTATTTTTCAAAACTGATCATTCCCTCGGTCGCAGCCTCGCTGATGCTCGACTGGCGGCTGCCGCTTGATCTCCATGACACCGGTATCATACTCGACGAGCTTGGTCGTCCAGAAGCCTTTCGCCTGGCGCATTCCGGGTATGCGAGCCCTTCTCAAACCACAGAAGAGCGCTTTTCCTGTGTGATCGACGCCCACATCGCCCCGGTTACTGACGCTATCGCCCGTGTTTCAGGGCTTTCACGCAAAGTTCTCTGGAGCAATGCAGGCAATATCGTCGAGAACGTTGTCAGCTTTTGCGAGACGTCTGCCCCTGCAAAAAACAGCGTGGAGCAAGCACGGAAGTTCCTGGGAACTCGCCAGCTTTCCAATGGTGAGACGAACCGTTTATTTGAGCCAGTTCGTTACCCTGAAATGAATGGGGCGCGGGTCAGGAAACGACGGGTCTGTTGCATCCGTTATCTCATCCCATCCCTGGGCTACTGCAAGACATGCCCGCGTCTCAAAGACCGATTGACTTGACCGAACGTCAGTTCTGGTCAGCTTTTACCATCGTACCACCACCGGCTGCCTGGTCGGTCGGGAACACTTCCAGTCGTGAGACGTCGACAAAGCCCGGTAAGCTGATGACATCCGTAATGATTTTCGCAATGTTTTCCGGTTGGATCGATCTGTAGCCGTCGTATAACAAAGCTTTGGCTTGCCCACCCGGTATAGAGGTTCGGTAAAGCGATGTTTCGACCCGGCCGGGAACGATCTCGCTGACCCGAACTGAGGTTCCCAAAAGGTCGCATCTCAAGTTATCGCAAAACAAGCTGAGCCCTGCTTTAGACGCGCCATAGGCACCCATATTAGGGTAGGCAGATTGCCCGCCGCTGGAGCCAATGTAAATTAGATGGCCGCGCTTTCGCGCGACCATGCCGGGCACCACCACGCGGGTCAAATGCATGGGCGCCTTCAGATTGATGTCGATCATACTATCGATTTCCGAGGGGTCCATGTCCTGAAACGGCGCCCGCGTCGACAAGATTCCGGCGTTGTTGACAAGGACATCCACCTCCACACCCTCAAGTGCACCGGCAATAGCGGCTACATCACGCACATCGGCACGAATGGAAATCGCGCCACTTGCCTGCTGCAATTCGTGCAGGACAGTTTCGTTGCGGCCGACGGCATATACAGTCAACCCACGCTCACGCAATGCCTCAACCGTTGCCCTTCCGATGCCGCTCGTCGCGCCGGTAACCACAGCAACGCGGTAGGTATCAAACATAGATATAACCTCCACTGACGACGACGTTTTCACCTGTTGCATAGGTGTTGCGGCTCGATGCCATCATCACGATCCATTCTGCCATTTCCACTGGTTCTGCAGCTCGACCAAGCGCGCTGGCTTTCGCCAGTTCCGGCAGAAAGCCCAGTTCCTTGGCGCGATCGGTTGCAAAACCGGCGGGCGCAACGGAATTGACCAAAATCTGATCCTTGGCCACTTCCTGAGCAAAGGATTTGGTAAGGCTAACGACAGCTGCTTTCGTCGCCGCGTAATGCGCGTTTTGCGGGTGTGCCTTGAAAGCGTCGACGGACGTCACATTGACAATACGCCCCGTCACATTCGGCCTGTCATTACGTGCAAGATCGACATAGTGCCGCATATGGTTCACGGCAGCTACCATCATATGGTAGGTGCCTTTAACGTTGATAGCATTTTCCAGATCCCAGTCCTCGTCCGTGATCTCCAGAATGGGACGGCGCGGATAGATGGCTGCGCTGTTGACCAGAACGTGGATCCGGCCCAGTTTTTCGGCAATCTGTTGAAAGCCGCCATGGGCGGTTTCCGCTCGGGAAATATCCGCCACGGCTACCGCAACCTCGGCCCCAAGGTCCGCGAGAGTGCGCGACGCTGCGGCGAGCAACTCCTCATTGCGATCGATCAACCCGATCCTGCTTGCGCCATGCGACATCATCAGCTTGGCAGTGGTTAACCCCAAGCCAGAGGCGCCCCCCACAATGATGACAGTTTAATTCTTCATGGTTCACCCTCAACGTTTTTTCTGTTGTCACGAAAATCTGTATGTTATCACTTATATGTAAACTTTTCTTTGGCTCAAGCATTTTCTGACGGTTTTCACATGATCCCACGACTGCGTGCAGCGACCCGTCCCCTTCCGCTTTTGGAGGGTTTTGCCCGAACGCTGGTTGATGAAGGCTTCGCCGGGGAGGTGGAGATAAACGCGTCGACACGCACGGTCTATGCGACCGATAACTCCATCTATCAGGTAGAGCCCGTGGCCGTCGTTTTTCCCAAAGGAGTTGACGATCTGAAAGCCTTGACGCGGGTCATGTCCGAACCGCACCATGCTTCCATGGCATTGACACCCAGAGGCGGGGGAACGGGAACCAACGGGCAATCACTGACCTGCGGTGTCGTGGCGGACTGTTCCCGCCATATGACGCGCATTCTGCACATAGACCCGGTGCGCCGCGTCGCACGGGTCGAAGCAGGTGTCGTCAAGGATCAGCTGAACCAGGCACTGAAGCCCTACGGCCTGTTCTTTGCGCCGGAACTTTCCACATCGAACCGTGCCACGCTGGGCGGCATGATATCGACGGATGCCTGCGGGCAAGGGTCGTGCCTCTACGGAAAAACCAGCAATCATGTGCTTGGGCTGCGCATCGTTCTGATCGATGGGACGGACTGGTGGTCGCGTCCTGTCGACGATGCGACCCTTGGCGATCTTATGGCCCGCACGGACCGCATCGGCGCCATTCACCGCGTGGTGGACACGATTGCGCGCACCGAGCAGGACCGGATCAAAGCCGTCTTCCCCAACCTCAACCGCTACATGACCGGGTACGATCTAGCGCATATCCGGCGGCCCGATGGACAGTTCGATCTCAATTCAATTCTGTGCGGGTCTGAAGGTACGCTTGCCATGATTGCCGAAGCAGAGCTGAATCTGGTGCCGATCCCGGCGCATGCGGCTCTGATCAACATTCGCTATGCTGATTTCAACACGGCGCTGGAAGATGCGCGTTCCTTGGCAGCACTGAACGTCGCATCCGTGGAGACAGTTGACGAACGGGTGTTAAGCCTTGCCAAGAACGACATCATCTGGACCGGTATTGCGAAATACTTTCCCGATGACGCCGGAAAGACTGTGAATGCTATCAATATTGCTGAGGTCATCGGTGATACGCAGGATGAGGTGGAGGCACAGTTGGCCCGCGTTGCCAAAGCCCTTGATACAGGCACGCAGGGTCGCCATTCCGGATATACGATCGCCCGTGGTCACGCGGATGCCGAGGCAATCTGGGCCATGCGTAAGCGGGCGGTGGGACTGCTTGGCAGCGTCGATGGACCGGTCCGGCCCGTTGCATTTGTCGAGGATACGGCAGTTCCGCCCGAAAATCTGGCGGCTTATATCCGCGAGTTTCGTGCTTTGCTGGATGGCGCCGGCATCGCTTATGGTATGTTCGGACATGTGGACGCGGGCGTTCTGCATGTGCGACCGGCACTGGATCTTACCCGCGACGACCATAAGGCCGCCGTTCGCAGTATAACCGATGCGGTTGTCGGCCTGACCCGTCGCTATGGCGGGGTGTTGTGGGGCGAGCATGGAAAAGGTGTGCGGTCTGAATACGTTCCGAAATTTTTTGGTGAGTTGTATCCGTGCCTACAGGATATCAAAGCCGCATTCGATCCGGAAAACCGGCTGAATCCGGGAAAGATCGCGACGCCGAAGACGCAGGCTTTGCTGAAAATAGATGAGGTGCCGTTACGTGGCTTGACCGACAGGGTGATCGGCAACGATATTCGAGCGGCGTTCGACAATGCAGCTTATTGCAACGGCAATGGTGCCTGCTTCGATTTTGATCTCACCAGCCCGATGTGCCCCTCGTTCAAGGCCACCGGGGATCGACGATACTCGCCTAAGGGGCGTGCGTCCTTGATGCGGGAATGGCTGAAACTTCTGGCAGAGAAAGGCATCGATCCGCAACGCGAGGCCGAACGGTTGCGCCGCGCCCCGCGCATTCTGCAATGGCCGATGCGGGCTTTCCAGAGTTTGGACCCCAGAAACCGCAAGGACTTTTCGCATGAGGTGCGGGCGGCGATGGATACATGTCTGGCCTGCAAGGCCTGCGCAGGGCAGTGTCCGGTGAAAGTCAGCGTTCCGGCGTTTCGCTCCAAATTTCTTGAAGTCTATCACGGGCGGTATCTGCGACCGCTCAAAGATCCGCTCGTCGCGGCTATCGAGTCGACCCTGCCATGGATGGCAAAAGTGCGACCGCTCTACAACCTCATGGCGACCTCCGGTTTCGGAAAAGCCGCGCTGCACTTGGCCGGCCTTACAGCTCTGCCGCAGATCCCGCCTGTGTCCTTGAAAAGGGAGGCTGCAAGACTGGGTGTGACGGTCGCGACCATAGAGCGTATGGAAAGCCTGTCCGCCCATGAGCGGCAAAATGCAGTCATCATAGTAGCAGACACATTCACAGCGCATTTCACTCCGCAGGTAGCAATTGCGACGATCGAGCTTGCCCGCAAGATGGGGTTCTCGCCCTATCTTGCAGCACCCGTTACCAATGGAAAAGCGTTGCACGTCCACGGCTATCTGGGCCGGTTCAACAGGATCGCCAAACGTACTGCGGATTATTTCGACCGTCTGTTTGAAACGGGGGTGCCGTTGGTGGGGATCGATCCGTCCATGACGTTGACCTTTCGCAGCGAATACAAGACGCTAAACGGGCGCGCCATACAGGCGAAGGTGCTGTTGCCGCAGGAATGGCTGGCAGCGAACCTGAACCGGTTGCAGCCCGTAGATCAACATCCGACTGCAACCCGTTATCGGCTGATGCCTCACTGCACCGAGCGCACCAACGCGCCGGCCGCCATGGCGCAATGGAAATCGGTTTTTCAGCACCTTGGTGTTACGCTGCAAGCCATTGATGTGGGTTGCTGCGGCATGGCGGGAACTTTTGGGCACGAGGTTCGCAACCGGCCCATATCCGAAAAGCTGTACGATATGAGTTGGCGCCGTGAAATTGCCGAGGGCAACGATGAACTGGTGTTGCTGGCAACCGGATACTCGTGCCGGGCGCAAGTCAAGGAGATGGATCGCCAACGCATTGATCATCCTGTCCAGATTTTGAACAAAATCGCGGCAAAAACAGTCAATCGGCAGCACAGGGTGTGGAATGATATGTGATATGTGCTAATTACCGGGTTGATCAGGATAACTGGAGCCGATTTCGTGTCGATCATTACACAACGCGGCAATCTTGCTGAAATCGTCGTTGGCAAGCTTTGCGAACGCATGGATACCGGATTGTATTCGCCCGGAGAAAAAATTCCATCCAGTGCGGTTCTATGCGAGGAATTCGGAGTGTCTCGCACCGTCATTCGTGAAGCTTTGACATCTCTCAAGGTTGCCGGTCGGGTCACGACCCGACAGGGTGCCGGCGTCTACGTGACAGAGAAAGATACGAAAGCGCTGAACTTTGAAATCAGCCGCATCGACGATATCCGCTCGGCTCTCCAAATTCTGGAGCTACGTCTGGGAGTCGAGATGCAATCGGTTGCCCTTGCGGCAACACGGCGAACGCCGGAAGCATTGGCCGACATTGCGCGTGCCTATGATGCGCTGGAAGCGCTTGACACTGATGATGCCGAAGTTGAGGCCCGCGCTGATTTCGAGTTTCATCTGGCCATTGCACGGGCTACACGCAACCCGCATTTCCCAAACTTTCTGGAAGCGGTGATGGACAGCATCAATTTTGAGCTGGTTCTCAAGCATCGCCAGTCAGCGCGAGCCTACAGCAGTTACCTGAAGAAAATCAGTAAGGAACATGCAACAATCCTGACTGCGATAACCCAGAGCGACGCAAAAAGCGCGCGCAATGCCATGGCTGCTCATCTGGAAGAAAGTCTCAACCGCTATCGCGCTTTACTGGACGAACCGATGAGCAGCGAAATTCTCTCGTAAGATACAAGCGCTCTAAACTTTATTCCGAAAGCATAATCTTATCGCTCTTCGTTTCACTCCGGTCGGACTATGCTCTGAAGCGGATCATAGGAGCCGAAAACGTCGACCGGTCTTGATCCGGTCGAAGCTTGAACGTTCCTGCGCTCTGGCCGGAACTGTCGCCTTATTTTCCCACTGCTACAGCATGCTGACGGATTTGCGACAGGCTCATTTTTGGTGTGAGCGCTTCGGGGTCGATGCGAATTTCGATCAGCGACGGCTTGCCTGCGGCCTCGCAGCGCTCAAAGGCGCTGTAGAACTCCTCCGTCTTTTGCACCGTTTCGCCGTGCAGTCCGAAGGAGCGGGCCAGGTCCGCAAAGTCGGGATTCGTCAGGCGTGTCCCTGATACGCGACCGGGATAGTTGCGCTCCTGATGCATGCGAATGGTTCCGTACATGCCATTGTTGATCACCAGAAAAATGACATGAGCGTGATATTGCATGGCTGTTGCCAGTTCCTGACCGTTCATCAGAAAACAACCGTCTCCCGCAAACGCCACCACCGTACGCGTCGGCTCGGTAATCTTTGCCGCAATCGCCGCTGGAACACCATAGCCCATGGAACCATTGGTCGGCCCAAGCTGCGTTCGATACGTGCGATAGCGGTAAAAACGATGAGCCCAGGCGGAGTAATTGCCTGCACCGGTGGTCAGGATGGCGTCCGGTTTCAGGTGGCTTCGCAGCCATTCCATGATCTCGCCCATCTGCACGGGACCGGGAATGTGCGGGTGTCGCAGATTGTCCAGATAATCGGCATGAGCGGTTTGCGTCCAGTCCCGCCATAACGGCGTTGTTGTGGGTGCCAGCTCTGCCGCTTGCGACAGAAAACCGACGACACTGGCGTTGATCGGCAAGGTGGCGTGGTAGACGCGTCCCAACTCGTCCGCGCCGGGGTGGATATGTACCAATGTTTGCTGGGGAACCGGTATGTCAACCAGCGCGTAAGCGCCGGTGGTCATCTCGCCCAGGCGCGCGCCGATGCAGATCAACAGATCGCACGTCTTGACGTGTTCAATGAGTTTCGGCCCTGTCGCCAACCCCAGATCACCGGCATAATTGGGATGATGGTTGTCGAACATATCCTGGCAACGGAAAGATGCCGCAACCGGCAGGTCGTATGCTTCCGAAAACCGTCTTAGATCGGTAACCGCCTGTTGCGTCCAGCCGCCGCCGCCGGCGACGATCAACGGTCTGCGTGCGCTGCCCAGGAGGCGTTGCAGCGCCTCCAGCTGGGCTGTGCCGGCGTAGGCTTCCACGCGCTTGTAGGCCGGGGTATCGGCAACACTGACCATATCCGTCAGCATGTCCTCGGGTAGCGCCACGACGACCGGGCCCGGACGGCCGTTCACTGCACGATGGAAGGCTTGACTAATCAGCTCGGGAATACGCGCAGCATCCTGGATTTCCACCACCCATTTCGCCATCTGGCCGAACATGCGGCGGTAGTCGATCTCTTGAAAGGCTTCTCTCTCCATCTGATCGCGCGCCACCTGGCCGATGAACAGGATCATCGGCGTTGAATCCTGAAAGGCGGTGTGCACGCCCACGGACGCATTCGTTGCGCCGGGGCCGCGTGTTACAAAGCAAATCCCGGGCTTTCCCGTCAGCTTTCCATAGGCTTCCGCCATGTAAGCCGCGCCGCCTTCCTGACGGCAGATAACAAATTCAATATCGTCGCTGGCGTCATGCAGCGCGTCCAAGACAGCAAGATAGCTTTCACCGGGCACGCCAAAGGCACGGTCCACACCGTGTATGCGCAAGGCATCCACCAGAACCTGGCCGCCGCTGCGCTTGGCAGTTTCATGCTTCATGGGTTTGACCTTTCGGTTAGAGCATGCCTCGGGGAAAACGAAGAGGTTTTCACGTCCGGACCATGCGACAAAACAAGGAGTTGGAGCACGCCCGGTGAACACGCGCTCACCGGACGTGCTCTAGATCACGGCCTCTTCAAGGAATGGTCGGTTTGCCGCCACGCGTTCATAGCCGAATGGCGACAGATCAAGCGTTTTGAACCCGCCATAGGTGATCAGCTCTGACAAGCCCCGTCCCATGGCGGGAGACTGCTGCAAGCCGTGGCCGGAAAAGCCGTTGGCGAAGAGGAAATTGGTTACCTCGGTATGCGGTCCCAGCACAACATTATGATCGAGTGTGCAATAGTCGTAATGTCCGGCCCATGAGTTGACGACCTTGATCGCTTCAAACGCCGGAACGCGATTGGCCAGAACGGGCCAGATCTCCTCGTCGAACTCATCATGCATAACGTCAAAATCGTTCGGATCGACCTCTGGGTCGTGCTTGGGATAGGTGCCCATCAAATAGAACTTGCCCTCCGGGCGGAAGAAAACGCCCGTTGGATCAATAGTCAGCCCAACCTTGCCGTCCAGTGGCGTGCGGCAATCGACAACGAAAAGTGAGCGTCGGCGCGGCTCCATGGGAATATCGAGGCCTGCCATATGCGCCATAACCTTGCCATTGGTGCCCGACGCGTTGACCATGACGCCACAGGCTATCGTCTGACCGCTTGCCGTGGTGACTGACACAATCCGGTCAGCTTCCCGATTGATGGCTACAACTTCGTCTTCGATGTACTCGACACCGCTAAAACGAGCCTTTTTGCGAAAACCCTGCAACAAACCAACGCTGTCGAACCAGCCTTCGCCCCGCTCGCCGGTGCTGGCAAGCGTCAACCCGTCGAGATTGAGCCAGGGAAACCGCGAGCCGAGATCATCGGGCTCAAGAAGGGAGACCTCCGCGCCGCACGCAACCTGCGTATCGTGGTTACGCCGCAGGACCTGTTCACCACGCTCATCGTCCGCCAGAAACAGATAGCCAGCCTCGTGGAACCCGATCTCCGGCGTATCATCATCCACCGCGACATTCTGCCGGAAGTTGCGAATGAACTCGGTTCCGAACTGCGAGACCTTGACATTGATGGCATTCGAAAACTGGTGGCGGATGGAGCTGGATGACAACGCCGTTGCCGAACGCTGATAGGTCCAATCCTTCTCAATGACGAGAACAGACCCTGTAAAATCAGGGTTTGTCGCGAGGAAATACGCGGTGGAACTGCCGACAACGGCGCCACCCACAATCACGACATCATAAGACTGTCTGGATGCCTGCATGACGACGCCTCACTTGCTTTCATCTTCGAAATGACCAGCGGCGGTGAAACTGCCGCCCTGGAACCGCACGGCAAAATCCTCCGGATCGCCTTGGCGTGTCTTTGCAAAGACGGCCTGCGCGTAGTCATCGGCGCTGTCCTGCGGCTTGTATCCAAGGGAAGCAGCCGTGCGGTTGTCCCAGAAGGCGCGGCTATTGTTGGACATGCCATAGGCGACCATAAAGCCGACGCGCTCGGCAGACAGGCATTTTTCCACCAATTGGCGGCAATCACGGTAGGAGAGCCACGTAATCAGATGGCGACGGTCGGTTGGCTCGGGAAAGCACGAGCCAATGCGCAGGCAGACGGTTTCGATGCCGAATTTGTCGAAGTAATAGCGTGCCAGATTTTCCACGAATGTCTTGGACACGCCGTACAGACTGTCAGGACGGGTCGAAACATTGCCGTCAATGGTTTCCGTCCGCTCGTAGAAGCCGATGGCATGCACGGAGCTTGCATAGACGATGCGCTTGACGCCGTGCTGGCGGGCTGCCTCGTAAATATTGTAACTGCCGACAATATTGGCGTCCAGAATGGTCTGCCACGGGCCTTCAATGGCCTGCCCACCCATGTGGACAATGGCATCACAGCCTTCCACAGCTTTCGATACTGCGTCGAAATCGGCGAGTTCGGCTGGAAAGTCCTCTTCGTGGGCCTGCAGATTGGTACAGGCGCTGCGTGCAGATAGACGCACAATTTTGCCCAGTCCGGTGCCCGACTGGCGTAACTGATGTCCGAGCGCACCGGCAGCGCCGGTCAGTAAAGTACGGTTGTAATCGGTCATGATCGGTGCCTCTCAATCAGCGAAGTTTGGCCAGCGCAGCAGCGGTGCGGTCTATGGCAATGGCGAGGTTTTCACGAGATGTGGCAAAGGACAGCCGAATGTAGGCTTCAACGCCGAAAGCCGCACCGGGAACCGTCGCCACCTTGCCTTCTTTCAAGAGATAGGAGGCAAGGTCGGTATCACGGCAAATGGTCGTGCCATCGGGAGCCGTTTTGCCAATATAGGCTTCGCATTTCGGAAACAGATAGAATGCACCTTCGGGTGCGCGCACATTCAGTCCCGGGATAGCACCGAAGCCGTCCGCCACCAGAGTTCCACGCGCCCGATATTCTTCAACCACGGTGCGCACGAAATCCTGCGGTCCGTTCAGTGCCTCGACCGCCGCGTATTGCGTGATGGACGAGGGGCACGTGGTGCTCTGTGATTGGAGCTTGTTCAGCACCCTGGTTAAATCCCGTGGGCCTGCGGCATAACCCAGCCGCCAGCCGGTCATGGCATAGGCTTTCGATACGCCGTTGATGATCAACGTGCGGTCCTTCAAATCCGGGCAGGCTGCGGCGAAGGATGTAAACGGCACATCACCACAAACGATGTGTTCGTAAATTTCATCCGACATGATCGCCACATGCGGATGGCGCAGAAGCACATCGCCCAGCGCCTTGAGTTCTTCGCGCGAATAGATGGCACCGGTCGGGTTGGACGGGGAATTGAACAGAAACCAGCGCGTTCGGTCAGTGATGGCGGCTTCCAGACGCTCCGGCGTCATTTTGAACGCATCTTCAACGCCACAGGCAATGATGCGGGGCTTGCCGCCATGCAGGAGCACTATATCGGTGTAGGACACCCAGTAAGGCGCAGGCACGATAACCTCGTCGCCCGCCTCCAGCGTTCCGAGAAACGCGTTGAACAAAATCTGCTTGGCGCCGTTGCCAATGGAAATTTCGTCCAGGGCGTAGGTCAGACCATTTTCGCGCTGGAACTTGGCGATGATCGCCTGACGCAGCTCCGGCAGGCCATCGGGTGCGGTGTAGCGGGTTACACCTTTGCGCATGGCCTCCACCGCCGCGCTCACCACATTGTCGGGTGTGTCGAAATCCGGCTCGCCGAGTGAAAGGTCTATGACATGCTCGCCTTTAGCCCGCATCGCCTTTGCCGCCATGGAAACCGCCATGGACGGCGATGATTTGATGGCCGATGTGCGGATGTTCTCGAATGCTATCGTGCTCATTCCCGTGCTCCGCTGTTACCATCGTAAACGACGGCCTGCTCCTCGGTGATATAGCCGTGCGTGATGTCATGACTGACCGCCTCGGCCGGGCGCGATGATGGATCACCATAGCCTCCACCACCGGGAAGCGACAGCACGAGACGGCGTCCCACCGGCACGAATTGCAAGCCCTTGCCTTTCAGCACAGTGCCGTCATCCAGTTCAACCTTGCCGGATGCGCCGTCCAGTCCGCCATTACGCCCGCGTGCGGGGTGGCTCAGCCGATCGAACATTGCTGAAAAGCGGAAGCTGTATCCGTCTGCTGCTTCAATCTCGATCATCTGGCCGAGGCCACCGCGTTGCGCTCCCGCCCCACCGGAGCCCTCGCGCAACTCCTTGCGCCAGATGATGACGGGGCCAACGTTCTCAGTGGCCTCGATCGGCATGGTGTGGACACCACTGGGAAACGCCGTGGCATTCAACCCGTCCAGCGCGGCGCGCGCGCCGGAGCCACCAGAATTGAACATGAGGATTTCCGCACCCTTGTTTCCGGTCTGCTCCGACACCGGGCGAACGCTCATATGCAGGTTCCAAAGCGCACTTGCACCCTCGGCGGGAACCTGTCCGGGCAACGCCTGATGCAACGCACCGAGCACCAGATCAGGTACGAAATGGCCCAACACATGGCGCACTGCCACTGGCGCAGGACGCCGGGCATTAAGAATACAACCCTCTGGCGCAACGACATCGAAGGGAGCAAGAGAGGCAGAATTATTGGGAATATCCGGCGCAACGACGCATTTGATGCCATAGCATGCATAGGCTTTGGCATAGACTAGCGGCACATTGATGCCAAACTTGCTCATGCCCGATGTGCCATCGAAGTCGACGAGCACACCCTCGGGCCCTATTGTCAGTGCGGCAGCCAGATGGACCGGCTCATCGTAACCATCAAGGTCGAGGCTGTAGTGCCACGATCCGTGCGGCAGATCTCTCAAGCGTTCCAGCGTCGCCTCACGGCTGTTTTTCAGAATGAATTCACCGATGGTCGAAAGATCATCGAGCTTGAATTCCGTGAGCATATCGAGCAGGCGACGATGCCCGGTCTCGTTACAGGCGGCCAGCGCATGAAAGTCACCGACAACCTTGTCACTTTCGCGCACATTGTTGCGCAGGATATGAAGGAGTGTCGAGTTCAAGGTGCCGCGCTCGGCAAATTTCATGATGGGGATGAAGAGCCCCTCTTCATACACCTCGCGTGCATCCGGTCCGAAACCACGTCCGCCAATATCCACGACATGGGCGGTGGATGCAAAATAGCCGACAAGCTGACCCTGATGAAACGACGGGGTGACAACCGTGATATCGTGGAGGTGGCCCGTGCCCTTCCAAGGGTCGTTGGTAACGTAGACATCGCCTTCGAATACATTGTCGGGTCCGATATCGGCAATGAAATGGGCTACCGATTCAGCCATGGCGTTGACGTGACCGGGGGTGCCGGTCACGGCCTGCGCCAGCATCCGGCCTTTCAGGTCGAACACGCCCGCAGACAGGTCCCCCGCTTCACGCACGGAGGTGGAGAAAGCAGTGCGGATCAGTGTCTGCGCCTGTTCCTCAACCACGGAAATCAAGCGGTTCCACATCACCTGCATGTGGATATCGATCATGGATTGATGCATGGGTCTATCCTTAATGGCGGGTGACGAGAAGGCAGCCGTCGCGCTGGACGGTGGCCTTGAAAGAGGTAGTCACCACGGTGGACGTCTCGCGTTCCACGATGATGGCCGGACCTGGAACCACTTCGCCCGGTTTAAGCGTCGCTCGTTCAAAAATACCCGCATCGACATAGACACCCTGACGTGCCTCAAACAGCGGACGGGTGGTTTGCGGCTGCGCCTGACCTGCTTCGTCCACCGCCGCAACAGGGGTAACGGCTGGCAGGGGAGAGCTGACCTTTACCGACAGGCTGACGATTTCGACATCAAGGCCATCGATGGCGCGTCCGAAGAACTGTTCGTACGCCTGCGTGAATCGGGCGTGGATGGACCCGGTGCTGGCAGCGTCAAATGTCTCTTCCAGCAGTGGAACGGGGATATCCCAGCCCTGACCGGCATACCGCATGAACAGTGTGCGCTCGACAATCGGGGCACCGGCGTCCATGCCGCCCTCGACGAAACCAAGGGCTTCAGCCTTCATGGCGTTCAGCAGACGGTTGGCCTCGCCATGGTTGAAAGCTGTTAGATTAAACACAGCACTGCGCACGGATTCATAACCGAATGGCGCTCTTAAAAAGCCGATGGCCGAGCCCACTCCGGCACCAGCGGGCACCAGAAAGGTTAAAATACCCATTTTTTCACACAAACGAGCGGCATGAAGCGGACCCGCCCCGCCAAATGTAATCATGGTGAAATCGGAAATATTCTTACCGTTCTCCACCGTGTGGACGCGACCGGCATTGGCCATGTTCTCGTCCACCATTTCGCACACGCCAAATGCGCTGGCCTGCGGATCAAGCGCGATGACCGAGCCGATGACATCGGTCATCGCCTGCCGGCTGGCGTCGACTGACAGTGGAATGGCACCTCCGGCAAAATGATCCGGATCGAGTTTGCCGAGTATCAGGTCTGCATCGGTAACCGTCGGGCCGGTTCCGCCGCGTTGATAACAGGCGGGGCCCGGTTCGGACGCAGCCGAGTGCGGACCGACGCGAATCTGGCGCATGCCATCGACACCGGCAATGGAGCCACCACCCGCGCCGATTTCCACCATTTCCACAACCGGAATAGAGATCGGCATGCCGGAGCCCTTGCGAAACCGGTAGGTCCGCGCGACTTCAAATGTTTTGGCCGTTTTGGGCACTTGATTTTCGATCAGGCAGATTTTGGCGGTGGTGCCGCCCATATCGAAGGACAGAACCCGATCCAGATTGTGGTGTCGGGCGATATCGGCTGCGAAAATTGCTCCGCCTGCCGGACCGGATTCCACGAGGCGCACCGGAAACTCGGCCGCGCTTTCCACCGACACGATTCCGCCGCCGGAATGGATCATATAAACAGGGCAGCCGACGCCGATATCCCTTAGCGAAACGACCAGCCGATCAAGGTAGGATTTGATAGCGGGCTTTACATAGGCATTGGCGCACACCGTATTGAAGCGCTCAAATTCACGCATTTGCGGCGAGACTTCAGATGAAATGGACACGGAAACATTGGGCAGATGCTGCAAAATAGCATCGCGCACAGCAACTTCATGTGAGCCGTTGGCGTAAGCATGAATGAAACCGATGGCAACGCTTTCATATCCGCCGGTGGCGATGGCATCGACGACCACGCGAACAGACTCTGCGTCGAGATCCAACAAGACCTTGCCTTGTGCGTTCATGCGCTCACGCACGACAAAACGGTCCGCGCGGGCAATCAACGCAGGCGGCAGGGTAATGTTGAGGTCATACTGCTCGAAGCGGTTTTCCGTCCGCATCTCCAGCACATCGCGAAAACCATGTGTGGTCACAAATGCTGTTTTTGCGCCGCGTCGTTCAATCAGGGCGTTCGTGGCAAGCGTCGTTCCATGAATCAGGATATTGATGTCGCAGAGCGCAATCTTCGCTGCGTCGGCAACCGCCTGAACGCCCTTGAGGATCGCACGTTCGGGCGCCGTATAGTCGGTCAAAACCTTGGTTGAATGAAGCTCGCCGTCAAGATCGAGCGCGATATCGGTAAAGGTGCCGCCGATGTCGACGCCGACGCGGCAGTTTCTTGGTGTGCTGTTCACCATTGTGTTCCCCAGTTTCTTTTTGCCCAAGGCAAAGCCTCAGCGCCGATGCAGCCGTGACGGCTTGTATCCTGCCATTCTTCTCCAAGACCTGCGGCAGCGCAACATTTCTGCTTGACGAGAAATGTATATGTCACTTATCATATAAGTGTCAACTTGAAATGGCATCGAATTTTACTGTGAAATCGTACAATCCGGTTTTCAGTAGTCTTATTTATACAGCTATTTCAGATAGATAGATAATCACAAAACAACGAATGCAGGGCCAACCTGCATCGGGCGAAGTCCAAAAAAGCAAAACTTCAACCAGAGGGAATCCATAGCATGATGTCTTTTTCTAAAGTTTTCGCACTCGGCCTGCTGGCGTCCACCGCGTTTTTGACGCAGGTCTTTGCTGCTGACACCATCAAGATCGGCGTCGCCGGTCCTTATACGGGCGCC
The DNA here is from genome assembly GCF_014841565.1 of Rhizobium sp. CFBP 8762. GTDB lineage: Bacteria > Pseudomonadota > Alphaproteobacteria > Rhizobiales > Rhizobiaceae > CFBP-8762. Next base: position 6,494 of record NZ_JACYUD010000004.1, on the reverse strand, counting down.
AACGCAACATTCGGCGAGCAGGTCTATGCCGGCGTCTCGACCTATGTCAGCGACGTCAACGCGTCCGGCGGCGTCAACGGCAAGCAGATCGAACTCGTCAAGGGTGATGATGCCTGTGAGCCCAAGCAGGCCGTTGCTGTTGCCAACCGGTTTGTGGATCAGGATAATGTCAACGCTGTTATCGGCCATTTCTGCTCGTCCAGCACGATTCCGGCCTCGGAAATCTATAATGATGCTGGCATCCTTCAAATCACGCCGTCGTCTACCAATCCGACGGTGACCGAGCGTGGGTTCGATAATCTTTTCCGCGGATGCGGGCGGGATGACCAGCAGGCTGTGGTGGCCGGGGGGTTCATCCTCGATACGCTGAAGCGCGACAAGATAGCGCTTGTTCATGACAAGGACACATATGGCCAGGGACTTGTCGATGCGGTCAAGAGAACGCTTGACGAGCGCGGCATCAAGCCCGTGCTGTATGAAGGCCTGACGCGCGGAGAACGGGATTTCAACGCACTCGTCACGAAGATCAAAAGTTCCGGCGCCAACGCCGTCTACTTCGGGGGCCTTATTCCCGAAGGCGGGCCGTTGATCCGCCAGCTTAAGGAGCAGGGCGTTGATGTGGTGTTTGTCAGTGGTGACTCCTTTGCCCAGGCAGAACTGGTCACTGCCACCGGCGGGCCTGCAAACCTCAAGAATGTGTACTATTCCGCAACCCCCGATCCACTCGAAGATCCGGCAACCAAGTCGGTTCAGGAGAAACTGAAGGCTGCCAACGTCACCCCCGCCAATTACGTTCTCTACGGTTACGCCAATGCGCAGGCTGTCGTTGCAGCTTTGAAAGCCAGCGGTGAATTGAAGTCGCAAGCGGATTTCCTGCGCAACAACGTCGTCGACTCGGCCATTGGCAAGCTTACGTGGGATGCCAAGGGCGACATTAAGGACTTCCAGTTCGTTTTTTACACCTTTGATGAGAAAGGCACAGCGGTACTCGTCAAGTAACGTCCCGTCACGTTGCCCAGCCGGACCCGTGCGTCCAGTTGGGCAACCCGTGCCTGTTCAATCTTTAGGGGTTCGCGATGGACGTTTACATTCTCATTCAACAACTGTTCAACGGTATTACGCTTGGGACGATCTATGGTTTGATCGCCGTGGGTTATACCATGGTTTACGGCGTGATCCGCATGATCAACTTTGCCCATGGCGACGTTTATATGGTCTCGGCTTACATCGCTGCCATCACATTGGCGGTGCTGGGATTTTTCGGCATTCAGTCGGTGCCGTTTGCGCTGGTATCGGTTCTCGTCATCACCTGTGCCGTGACTGCGGTGTACGGTTGGGCGATTGAGCGGGTGGCCTATCGCCCCCTTCGCGGCTCAACCAAACTTGCACCGCTGATTTCAGCCATCGGTATCTCCCTTATGTTGCAGAGTTATGTGCAAATCGCGCAAGGCGCGCGCGATCAGGGCGTGCCAACGCTGATTTCCGGTGCGTTCCGCTTTGGCAACGATGTGCACTTCGCTCAAATCACCTACATGCAGGCCGTTATTCTCTGTGCGTCGCTGGTTGCTATGGGCATCCTGACCTACGTGATCACCTATACCCGCATCGGGCGGCAATGCCGGGCAACCCAGCAAAATATTCGCATATCCGCAATTCTCGGGGTCAATACGGACCGGATCATTTCTACCGTCTTCGTTATCGGGGCAGCAACGGCTGCGGTGGGCGGTACGCTGGTCACGTTCAATTACGGGTCGTTCAATTTCTTCATAGGCTTTGTCATGGGAATCAAGGCCTTCACTGCCGCTGTGCTGGGTGGCATCGGCTCTCTGCCCGGTGCGGTACTTGGCGGACTTCTGCTCGGTCTCAGCGAAGCGTTGTTTGCCGGATATGTCAGCACGGACTACAAGGACGTCTTCGCGTTCGCTTTGCTCATCATCCTATTGTTTTTTCGCCCTTACGGTCTTCTTGGCCGCCCGGAAATCCAGAAAGTCTGATGGAGCTCACGCCGATGAAATCAAATATCCTATCCATGCTTTCCAAACAGGCGCTGCTCACCTTTACCGTCTCCCTCGTGCTGTTCGGTCCGATTTCCGGGCTGATCCTTGACGGCTTCTCGTTCAAAAACGAACTTCTCAAGGCTGTGTCGCTGGCGGCGGTCGTAACCGCAGGACGTGTGGTGATATCGCTGTTTCAGATCAGCGCCATCGGACGAAAACTGGCTGCAGGCCTTGCGTCCGGTCATAATGGAATCACGGTCAAGACCGGGCAGGAAAAATCTCCACTGTTCATTCTGGTGCTTTTGTTCATTGCGGGGCTCAGCCTGCCGTTTTTTGCCGATAAATACTTTCTCGGCATCGCTATTCTAGCGCTGATCTACTGTCTGCTGGGTTTGGGGTTGAATATCGTTGTCGGTCTTGCAGGTTTGCTGGATCTGGGTTTCGTGGCTTTCTATGCGGTCGGCGCCTATCTGCTGGCTTTGGGGTCGCAGTATATCGGTCTTGGTTTCTGGGGCGCGCTTGTCATCGCGCCCTTCCTTGCAGGCCTTTGCGGTATGATACTGGCTTTTCCCGTGTTGAAAATGCACGGCGATTATCTGGCCATCGTCACACTCGGTTTCGGAGAAATCATCCGGCTCGTTCTTAATAACTGGCTTGAATTTACCGGAGGCCCCAATGGCGCGTCCGTACCGCCTCCTACGGTGTTCGGGCTGGAATTTACCCGCACAGCCAAACAGGGTGGCGTGCCTATCCATGACTATTTCGGCGTATCCTACTCGGCCGATTACAAATTCTGGTTCATTTACATCGTGCTGTTCCTGGTCGTCTGCATCGTCATCTATGCCGTCGAACGGTTGCGGGTCATGCCGCTTGGCCGGATGTGGGAAGCGCTTCGCGAGGACGAGGTTGCCTGCCGCTCTCTCGGTGTCAATCACGTGTTCACGAAACTGACGGCGTTCATGCTGGGCGCGTCCACGGGCGGTCTTGCGGGCGTGTTTTTCGCCGTGCATCAGGGCTTCGTCAATCCAACCTCCTTCACGTTTTTCGAATCCGCTCTCATTCTGGCCATCGTGGTGCTCGGCGGGCTTGGCTCTACGGTCGGCGTCATCCTTGCGGCTTTGGTGCTGACAATTCTGCCGGAACTGTTGCGCGATTTCGCCGAGTATCGGGTTTTGGTGTTCGGGATCCTCATGGTTGTCATGATGATGTGGAAGCCACGCGGACTGGTGCGCATCAAGCGGCCTGCATTTTTTCCCGGTGAGGCGGGCAGAGGTCTTCCGGCTGGCGCGGAGGTGCGCCAATGAGAGTCCCCATTCTCGAAGTTCAAAACGTCACCATGCGGTTTGGTGGGGTTGTTGCCAATCGCAATGTGTCCTTCAACGTGGAGCATGGCGCCGTTACCGCCCTCATTGGCCCCAACGGTGCCGGAAAAACCACGATGTTCAACTGCATAACCGGGTTCTACCGCGCAAGCGAAGGCCGTATCGTCCTGAATGCCGAGAGCGGTCCGCAGGATATCGGTAACCTCGTCACACGGCGGATCACCGGCGGCTCCCATCTGGTAACGCGCGCGGGCATCGCCAGAACGTTCCAGAATATCCGGCTGTTCAAGGACATGTCGGTTGTGGAAAATTTGCTGGTGGCGCAGCATCTGGCGACCACGAACTCGCTTCTCAGCGGTGTCTTTCGGACGCCTGCCTTTCGCAAGACCGAGCGAGACGCAGTGGACAGGGCCTACTACTGGCTGGAGCAGGTCAATCTGGTGAGTGATGCCAACCGGCTTGCAGGTGAACTTCCCTACGGCCGGCAGCGTCGGCTGGAAATCGCACGGGCCATGTGCACCGGCCCGCGCCTCATCTGCCTCGATGAACCTGCCGCCGGGCTCAATCCGTCTGAAACACACGATCTGTCGGATGTCATTCAAAGGTTGTGCGCCGACCACGATCAAAGTGTGCTGGTGATCGAGCACGATATGGGGCTGGTGATGCGTATCTCCAACCATATCGTCGTGCTGGATCACGGCGAAGTCATCAGTGATGGCACGCCGGAGCATGTGGGCAACGACCCTGCTGTCGTCGCGGCCTATCTGGGTGTCAGCGAAGAAGAGGTCACCGTATGAACCAGCCGCCCGACCAAACCGTTCCGCTTCTGCAATTCGATGGCGTTCACGCCTATTATGGTCCAGTGGAGGCGCTGAAAAATGTCAGTCTTCACATCCACCCGGGTGAAATTGTCAGCCTGATCGGTGCCAATGGTGCTGGCAAGACGACGCTGCTCTCATCCGTTTTCGGCGCGCCGCGTGTGTCGTCCGGCAAAATCCTTCACCGGGGCGACGATATCTCGGCAACACCAACCAACCTCATCTCCCGACGCTCCATCGCGCTGGTGCCGGAAGGGCGGCAGATTTATCAGGACATGTCGGTGGAGGAAAACATGATCATGGGAACGACGCCCATCGGCATGGATCATTTCGATGAGGACCGCACTGCCATGTTCGGCCTGTTTCCACGTCTGAAAGAGCGACGCAACCAGCTGGCTGGTACCATGTCGGGCGGAGAGCAGCAGATGCTGGCCATTGCCCGCGCAATGATGGCCCGCCCGGAACTCATTCTGTTCGACGAACCCTCGCTCGGTCTTGCACCTCTCGTTGTCAAACGGGTGTTTGAGGTGCTGGGCGAGATTGCCGCGCTTGGCAAAACAATCTTTCTGGTGGAGCAAAATGCCAACCACGCGCTGAAACTGTCGCAGCGCGCCTATGTCATGGTCAATGGCAGAATTCATTTGTCCGGCGAAAGCGCCTCTCTTCTGGATAATTAAGAGGTCCGCAAAGCCTATCTGGGATTGCATTGAACGGAGCCTCCATGCTGCACAAAAACCTCATCTCCGGAGAATGGACAGCAGGCGAAGCATCGTCCAACATCAATCCCTCCAATACCAACCATGTGGTTGGCGACTATGCCCGTGCGACCGCTCAGGATACGCGGGACGCGGTAGCCGCTGCGAAATCCGCGTTTGTTCAATGGTCCCACTCGCCCGTGCTGGAGCGTCACGCCATTTTAAAGACCACAGGCGATGAACTCATGGCCCGGCGTGACGAGCTTGGCCGTCTTCTGGCACTCGAAGAGGGTAAAACCCTGCCGGAAGCGATTGGCGAGGTGATGCGCGCAGGCCAGATATTTGATTTTTTTGCCGGAGAGGTCCTGCGACTTTCGGGGGAAACCCTTCCGTCCGTTCGTCCCGGCGTCGGGGTTGAGATCACGCGGGATTCGGTCGGTGTTGTCGGTATCATCACCCCGTGGAATTTTCCGATGGCGATACCTGCCTGGAAGATCGCTCCGGCACTTGCCTATGGCAATACGGTGGTGTTCAAACCAGCGGATCTTGTGCCCGGATGCGCCTGGGCGCTGATCGACATTCTTCACCGCGCCGGAGCACCAGCGGGCGTCATCAATCTCGTTATGGGACAAGGCAGCGTGGTAGGGCAAACCATGCTGGACAGCGTGGATATCAACGCGCTGACCTTCACCGGCTCCACCTCGACAGGCAGGCGGGTTGCTCTTTCATCGATAGAACACAATCGGAAATTTCAGCTTGAAATGGGTGGTAAAAATCCCTTCGTTGTACTGGATGATGCCGATCTGGCCATCGCGGTCGATGCCGCAGTCAACTCCTCTTTCTTTTCTACCGGGCAGCGTTGCACAGCGTCCTCCCGTTTGATCGTAACCGAGGGCATACATGACCGCTTTGTGCAGGCCTTGATTGAGCGCATGGACAGCCTTGTCGTAGACGACGCGTTGAAAGCCGGTACACAGATCGGCCCAGTGGTAGATGCCGGACAGTTACAGCAGGATCTTGACTATATCGACATTGGCAGAGCGGACGGGGCGAGGCTGGCCTTCGGTGGGGGCCGTATCGAGCGGGACACGCCGGGCTTTTACCTCCAGCCCGCACTGTTTACCGAAGCGACGAACCAGATGCGCATAGCCCGTGAAGAAATATTCGGCCCTGTGGCAGCGGTTATTCGTGTCAGGGATTATGAGGAAGCGCTGGCGGTGGCGAACGATACCAGTTTTGGTTTGTCTTCCGGCATTGCAACCACAAGCCTAAAATATGCGACGGATTTCAAACGGCGTTCGGAGGCTGGCATGGTCATGGTCAACCTGCCGACAGCAGGGGTCGATTTTCATGTTCCATTTGGTGGACGGAAAGCATCGTCTTTCGGTCCCCGCGAACAGGGTCGTTATGCGGCAGAATTTTATACGTCTGTCAAAACATCTTACACACGCGCATAGGAGTGTTGCTGATGAAGGTACTGGTCACGGTCAAGCGGGTTGTGGACTACAACGTCAAGATACGCGTCAAGCCGGATGGTTCAGGCGTGGAACTGGCCAATGTGAAGATGTCGATGAACCCGTTCGACGAAATCTCTGTGGAGGAAGCGCTGCGCCTGAAAGAGGCTGGCAAGGCTTCCGAAGTTGTCGTCGTGTCCATCGGTCC